>CAXXTX010000017.1:0-12832 GCA_963666425.2 Bacillota bacterium | reverse complement strand
GTCTGGAGGCACAGATTCTTCGACAGTGGCTTATTTGCTAAAAAATGCCAAATCTCCTGACACGAAAATTTTGGGCATTTATATAAAAGGCATAGACCGGCCTGATGACGAAGCTTTTGTTTTGGAATATTTTGGCAAAGCGGAATGGCTAGAAGTCAAAATCTTCGATGCCACTGAACAGTTTTTACAGGTGCTACAAAACCAAGTTTCCATGAAAGACAAACGCATCGCTATGCGCGGCATTTACAAAGAAATCCTAGAATCAGAAGCCGCTGCTTTTAACGCTGATTTTATTGCCCAAGGCACTTTATATACTGACATCTCTGAGTCCGGCGGGGGCTATGACAGCGGGGCGCGCAAAGCCCAAATAAAAATCCACCACAATGTAAACTTAGGCTTTTCCTTGCCCGAACTTCAGCCTTTGGCTGACTCTGTAAAAGATACCGGACGAAACATTGGCCGCGCCGCAGGCGTACCGGAAAAACTGCTGATCCGCCACCCTTTTCCTGGACCCGGACTAATAGTCAGAATCGAAGGCCAAATTACCAAAGAAAAACTGGCAGCAGCCAGAAAAGCGGATCAAATTTATATTGAAGAGCTCCGCAACTGGTCTTTGTATGAAAATGTCTGGCAAGCCGGAGCTGTGGTCACCAATTCAGTCACCACCTGCACCAAAGGCGATGATGCGGCCGAAGGCTATGTAGTTGCACTTTGGGCAGTCTGGTCAGTAAATGGCTTTACCGCGCGCGCAGCTGAGTTGCCATATGAATTCTTAAGCCATGTTTCCCGCAGGCTTACCAACGAAATCCGGGAAGTGGGCGCGGTAGTTTACCGACTGTCCGATAAACCCCCGACCACCATTGAATGGGGGTAATTTAAAAACATCTTTATTCCAAATGATAATTCGGAGCCTCTTTGGTTATCTGAACATCATGTACATGGCTTTCTTTTAGGCCAGCTGAAGAAATGGAAACAAACTTGGCCTTTTCCTGAAGCTCTTTCAAATTTTTCGCCCGCCGCAATAACCCATGCCGGATTTGAGTCCACCCACCAATTGGTTAACCAACTGCTCCAATGGCCCCTTGTAGGCAACCCGGCCCTCAATGCCTTCCGGTACCCAGCTTATTTAGGTTGCCTTCGTTTTCCTGGCCATACCTGTCCTTGCTGCCTTTTTGCATGGCACCTAAAGAACCCATGCCGCGGTAGGCTTTAAACTGCCGGCCCTGGTATAAAATTGTTTCGCCCGGCGCTTCTTCCGTGCCGGCAAACAAGCTGCCAATCATCACGCTGTTTGCGCCTGCGGCCAGAGCCTTCACCATATCACCGGAAAACTTGATTCCCCCGTCCGCGATAATCGGCACTTTATAATTCTTTAAAGCTTCGACACACTCCATAACAGCAGAAAGCTGGGGCACGCCAAACCCGGATACAATCCGGGTGGTACAAATACTGCCCGGACCAACGCCAACTTTTACGGCATCGGCGCCGGCCTTGGCCAAAGCCTCTGCCCCGTCGCCTGCTGCCACATTGCCGGCCACAAGCTGCAGGTCGGGGAAAGCTTTTTTAATTTTTTTCACCGCTTCAATAACCCGCTTGCTGTTGCCATGCGCAGTATCCACCACCAGTACATCTGCGCCAGCCTCATCCAATGCCTGAGCCCGTTCAAAAAAATCACCCGTTGCCCCGACTGCGGCCCCGGCCAAAAGCCGGCCTTTTTCATCTTCCGAAGCTAAAGGGAAATTGATATTTTTTTGGATATCCTTGACGGTTATCATACCTTTTAATCTGCCTTGCTTGTCTATCAAGGGCAATTTTTCCACGCGGTGTTTTTGCAAAATACTCTTGGCCTTTTCCAAAGTAGTGCCTTCCGCTGCGGTTACCAAATTCTTCTTGGTCATTAACGCCTGTACTTTGATATTCTTGCGGCTTTCAAAACGCAAATCCCGATGAGTCAAAATCCCCACCAGCTTGCCAGACCTATTTACTACAGGAAAACTCCCAATCCCCATCTTCTGCATTATCTCAAACACCTTGCCCAAAGTATCGTCCGGAAAAACCGTAACTGGATGATTAACCACTCCGCTCTCATATCTTTTCACCCGGGAGACTTCCGCGGCTTGCTGCTGAATACTCATGTTTTTATGAATAATCCCCACCCCGCCCCAGCTGCGCGAGGGCAATAGCCAGTCGGCTTTCTGTCACCGTATCCATGGCGCTGGAAGACAAGGGAATGTTGAGTTTGATGTTCTTGGTGAACTGAGTCTCGACTTTCACTTCCGCAGGTAAAATTTCGCTGTATTGGGGAACAAGCAGCACATCGTCAAAAGTCAGGGCCGGTTCAATTTTTTTGGGCATAAGTTTGAATTTAAGAATAGCTTTACTATACTAATTTATAGCTGTCTTTTCAAGAGCAAAAAAAATCCCGCTTAGTGCGGGATTTCACATACAAAAACCGTTAGATTATCCGGCCATCCAAAGCAGCATGGCCAAAACTACCACCATTGAGCCGTTCATTACCAAGCTCGTATGCTGAATCCGGTGCCTGACCGCAATCGCAATCACCAGGCTCGACAACATGAGCACTGCAAACCAAAGGAAAAATTTATTTTCAGTCTGAGCCGGAGTAAAATTTACTCCAAAAACTTTAACTTGCATCTGGCTTTGCGTTGCTCCGAGAACATTATAATTCGCCTGCACGCCTTGGCTAAAATTGGCAACTCGATAGTTCTTGCTTTGCCCAAAAATATCCACGGCAACAATTTCCAATTGCGATCCGTTCTCTGACAGCTTACCCATGGCAACATAGCCTGACCATAGATTATTTTTTGCCGGATCAAGCATAACTGCCCTTTCGCCGTATCTGGCTAAAACCTTTACTGCATCGCCTTGGATCTTAGCGCTGATCTTCATGAGTTCGCCATCAGGCTGAACCGAAGCCTCAACCACATCCAAGCCTTTAACTTTATAGATCTCTGCGGGTTTTGGGACTCTCTTGGCTAGCACTTGAGTTGGCGCTTCACTGAGCACTATTTTTTGATCCGAAGGATCGCCAAACATCTGCACCACAAAAGTTGCTTGCCTGCCCTGAAATTCACCTTTGGAAATCCCGATGCCAATTTCCTCGTAGTTTTTATTTAGCAGATTAGCTTTATGCGAGGGCGAATTCATCCAAGCCTGCTCCACGCTCTCAGCGTCCGTAAAATTTACTGCCAAATTTTCACCCGCCACCAGATACTCATACCCGGAAGCGCGGATAAAATCCCAAGGCGCTTTGCCCTGCGGAGAGTTGTGGGCGAAATATTGATTTTTCAGCATGTCGTCAGCTTTGGCCTGAGCAGCCTGAGCCAGTTTCTCGTTCTGGCTTAAACTTTTCAACTTAAAAGCCTGGCGTGATTCGTTGGTTAAACTAACAATATTTGTCGGCGTCAAATCCGAAGAAAAAGCAGGCAAAACCGGACCTAATGAAATTGCCGCAACCATAAACAATTTAGCGGAGACCAATAAAACGGACAACAATGCCGTCATCCGATGGCTAAAAATATGGGGGTGGTAATTATTCTTATGGTGAGGGATGAAGTGCTCGCCGATGTGCGCAAAAAAAACCGCGCCAAAAATCTTTCAATTCGCGCGCCACGCCCATTGTAGCTGGCTCGATAAAAACATCCTGCATTTGTGTTTTTGTTTTGACCGGAAATAAACCCTTTTAGAGTCTTTTTTCCGGCGAACTTACTTTTGTTGTATTTTGGTTTCTTGGACTTACGCTATTTTGGCGCTGGTCCGCAATTTCACTTGCTTATATATATTATATCACACTTCATAAAAAAAATCAACCCCTCAAAACTTTTTTGCAAAGCTTTTCAAGATTGAAAATTTTTATACTGTCAGCTATTTTTTTGCAGCGCGATGCATCGGAAAATCGTTCTGGTATTCATTAGCTGGATCGCTTAGCACCACATAACTCACCAGCGCGACACCCGCTACCACCAGAAACACAATTGTCCAGATAAACCAGCGGGGGCTGTAGGTGCCCGGGGTCTGGGTCTGACTCATTGGATTTGGCATGTTTGTTTTTATTTATTAATTTTTTAACGAATAAGTTTTAACATTTCTTTTTTTGCAGTCCTGACTCCGTAAATGGCAATACCGAGAGAAACCAGCCAGAGAATACTAACTGGCAAAAGAATAATGGCATTCTTAGGATTAAAATACACGAAAGCAAAAGCCGTAACCCCCAGAGAATACATTTCAATAATAAAGACGGCAACCAAAATTTTTACCAGCCGGCCGACTACGGAATCGGCGAAAATCTTCTGCACCCTGTAACCTTCAACAATCAAATACACACTGCCGACCACTAGAATGCCCAAAGCCAGCCAAAAATATGTAACCATTTCAGTAAATTTCATTTTGTTTTCAAGTTAGATTTTTTCCCTCTTTATTATAACACACTGCCTTTACACCCTGTGTTCAATATTCAAATCCAGCAGGAGCAAGGCAACGGCCAAGACGTCGGTTGTCAGGCAATACTGGCAAATTTTTCCCAAGACAAAGAACTGAATATATAGAAAAATCAAAGCAGCCAAAGCGCCTACGGAAAGGAGGCTTGTAAGCAGTTTTTTCCATGCGGTGTAATGATTGGCTAAAAGCGCGGCTCCGGCCACGCCGAAATAAAACACCATCCCCCACACAGGCAACGGAATATGAAAAAGATTTGCGTACTTGCTCTTTAGCACTTCATTGCAGCCGTGGGTAATGGTGCATGGTACGGCAAAACCAAAAAGCTCGGAAGCCATTAGGTACACACTGACTCCAAAACCCAAAAAAGCCAAGAGCACTACAATATCGTATTTATGTCTTTTATGCATATAACTATTTTAACAAATAATTAAGCCGCCTACAAAGGCGGCTTAATTTCCATTTTGATTACATGGCGCTAATCTTGCTGCGCAAATCATCTACCTGTTTTTGGCTGGCTTCGGCTTCCATGCGTTTCAGCTCCTCATTAGCCGAACTTTGAATCTGCCCCACCTCATCTGACAAATCTTTCGTGGCTTGCTCCACTTCTGCCTGGAGAGCATCAACTTTATTTTGAGTATCAATTTCCAATAGCCTAATTTTATCCGACACAGCCTGCTTTAGGCTTTCCACTAAACCAATACTCACTCCCTCAGTGCGCAGCTTTTCCAAAAACTCCTGTTTTTTTTCTTCGCTAATATTTAGTTTCAGAATTGCGTCTTCAAATTTTTGTTTGAAATCTTCCATATATTTTTAGGCGGCTTTATCTAAGTCCTGAGATACTTCCGGCCGAGCACCGGGCTTGGGCATTTCCTTTACATTATTAACCACGGGGTTAGGTGCAAGGCTTTCCAAAAACTTATCCGCTTTATCCAGCTGGCCCATGGCCACTTTATTACCTTTGGCATACAGCTTAATTTTTTTAACCGCTTCCCTGGCCTGCTGAGCCTGCTCCACGCTGACTGATCCGGACTTAAGCGCCCGAGACAATTCAGCATTGTTAGAAGTCAGCGGTTTATAAGTATCCACCAATTGCGCCAATTCTTTGTAGGAATTATGCTTAGCTTCGATCTCGGCATACCCCTCGCTTTCTGAAGAGTCATGCTGGCTGGCCCACTCATCGCCCAGCTCTATAACACTTTCTTGCTGTGCGGTAAGCTCGGCAATAGCTTGCTGCTGAGCTTCAATCTCCCCGGCTCCAGCCTCCACCCTTTGCTGTTTCTGTTCCAATTTTTGTACCACTTCCCGATAACGATTTTCCGTGGTCGATTCTTCAGGTACAACCCTAAGCATTTCGCCCTTGTCTCGATTTTTAAATTTATTTTTTAACCAACTGCCAATGCTGGCAATTTTTTCCTTAAGCCCCCCCATTTTTTCCCTTAAAGCAGGCAAGGCATTCTTGCTTTCCCTAAAACCCTGATTCCGGCCTTCCAAGTCCAAAGTAATAACCTGGTCCTTGTTGGCGTTTTTTCTGTCTTCAATTCTGGCCGCTTTATCCGCAGCCGCGCCCTCAGCCTTCATCTTCTTGTTTTCCGCCTCCTGGGCAAGACTGCCTAAGGTTTCGATTTTAGCCATATATTTTTTTCCGCCAAGAATAGTCCCCGCTGGTTTAAAGCGGCTACTTAATGGCTTAATTGTTTTTATTTTTGTTTCGTTTGCACTTTTTTATCTATTCTAATTATAGCATAAATTGAAAAATATTTCAAGCATAAAAAAACTCCCCCATTGAAGGGGGAGTTAAACAGGAAAAATTAGTAATTGTCCCTGTGTCCGCCGCCGTAACCGCCACGGCCGCCGCCATTGCCACCACCGTAACCGCCGCCATGTCCGCCGCCGCCAAAAGAACGCTTTGGGCGATCTTCCATCGGACGAGCTTCTTTGACCACCAAGGTGCGACCCTGGAAATCGGTGTTGTTAAGAGCAGCTTCGGCTGCACTGGCTTCTGCTTCGTTTTCGAATTCGACGAAACCAAAACCGCGTGAGCGGCCGGTCATCTTATCGGTTACCACAACCGCAGAGGTGATGGTACCATGCTGGCTGAAAAGATCTTTCAGCTCATCGCTGGTGGTCGCCCAAGGCAATCCGCCAACGAACAATTTCTTTGCCATTTTTATTGGCTCTCTCTTAAGAGCTCATCTTACACTCTTAAAGAATATTTAAACAGTCCACACATTAAACTTCATTGTTAGATGAATCCGACACGAAGCCTAATACTTTTTTGCTGCCAGTTTCCACCTAAGGAAACGACGAACACGAACTAAGATGATATATTAATTATACACTATTCCCGAAGTAAAAGCAAGGACATCATAGCAATCCCCAAAATGAAGGCGATAAGCAAAAAGAATGATTTCTTTTTGTCTTTTTCCTTGTTTAGCTCCGGAATCAGATCGGAGAGAGCTACATAAATAAAATTACTTGCCCCGATTGAAAGTAGCAATGTGGGAGCGCTTTGCAGCTGGCTGGAAAAAAGCAAAACCAAAATGCCTCCAAAAAAGGCGGCAAAGGAAGATAGAAAATTATACAACAAGGCTTTTTTGGCAGTCCAGCCGCCATGCACCAGCACGGCAAAATTTCCCAGTTCGTGGGGAATCTCGTGAAAAACAACTGCCAGGGCGGTGGCAAAACCCAAAGACGGGCTGATGATAAAACTTCCTGCAATTACCAGCCCGTCAATAAAATTGTGAAGCGCATCGCCCACAATAGCCAAATACACCACTGCATGAATTTCTTCGTTGTGCTCCATGTGGGAATGGTGCCAATGAATATATTTTTCAAAAACAAAAAAAGCAAAAATTCCCGCTAGTATATAAAAACCTTCGCGGGCGCCAAAGCCCCGGCCATTCATTTCCGGAAGCAAATGCAAAAACACATCACCCAAAAGCGCGCCTGCGGAAAAACTCACCAAGTACAAGAGCGCTTTTTTGAGTCTTTCATGGCCCAGGGTTAAAGTTAGTGCGCCGACAAAAGAAATCAAACTGACTGCCAATAAACTAACGAATGTATATAACCAGATTTGCGTCATAAAAATTTATTACTTCTTTTGCATGGTAGCCTAATTCCAAAATCCGTGCAACAAAAAAACACCCGGGGCTGCCCGGGTGTTTTTTAACTTTTAAGGCGCGGCTTCGATTTTGGTCGGCCCGTTCGAACTGACAAAGAGAAGAAGAGGCGTGGCTTTGGTTACCACCGAACCTGGATTCCCCAGGCTGTCTTTTATGTATTGGATACTCGCACTATTCTGGAATCGGGAAGAGGTGCCGGAGAAGTTGTCAGGGAAGGCAACCTTGGCAGAAAGCTTTAAGGTAGCTGCGTTGTTGGCTGACAGGCTGCCTAGGATGGTAATCCTGAGCTTTAGGTTGTTGGGCACTGAGCCGGAGACTACGGTAATCGGACCAATGGAGAGGCCGCTGTTAATGCTGGCTTTCCAGGAAGCCGGATCAGTCACGGAGGCGGTCTTGCCTAAGGCTGGTTCCATGTTAATCAAAGTATCTTCCACAATGATGCTGGTAGCCGCATTACCGCCTGTGGGAGCACTGTTACAGAGGTTGATATTAAAGGATATCTCATCCCCTGCTTTGTAGCTGACATTCTTGGGGTATTCATTGCCTGAACAGGTGTTCATGGTGGCTGTGGGGTCTAAGACTGTGGAGTTAACTCCATTAACCGAGAAGAGGTCTTTGTTAGAACCATCCAGGTTAGCTTCACAGGTCAGGTTGTTGACTGAACCGGTAGCACCAAAGTCTTTGTTGGATTCTACAGCCCCAGCATAGGAGGTCACCCAGTAGTAGTTTAAGCCGGGCTGTGGGGAATTATCCGTATAGGTATAGGCAGTGCCAGTAGTATTGACGGAGGTAGACTGAACAAAGGTGGGACCAGGGGTGATTAAGACAGCTGAAGCTGAATTGTTAACTGAGCTGCGGTAAATCTTAAAGCCTTGTTCACCCTGGGAAGCATCGGTCCAGTTGATGATAATGTGATTGCAGGTACCAGGAGTACCCCCCGCCGCCAGTGGGAGGATTGAGCTTTTGGGCTGTACAGGAAGCATTAGAGCCCCCATTGGAACCATTACAGTTCCAGTTCCAAGGGCCGGAACCGGTGACTGCCGTGGGTGTGCCAGCAGAGCAGAGGTTAGTGGAGGGCGCTGAAGAGAAAGCTGAACCATTAGAGGAACCACAGACGCCGTTGGTGGGAGGAATCAGGACTGGAGCATTACAGGAAGCATTAGAGCCCCCATTGGAACCATTACAGTTCCAGTTCCAAGGGCCGGAACCGGTGACTGCCGTGGGTGTGCCAGCAGAGCAGAGGTTAGAAGAAGGAGAGGAAGAGACAGCGACATTGTTGGCTGTGCCACAGGAACCGTTGACCGCTGCAGGAGCCCAAGTCACAGTTCCGATGGTAGTCGGGCCAGTAGCGCAGATATTGGAGTTAGGCAAAGGATAATTGTTGGTGCCGGTAGTGTAAGTGTAAGTCCCGGAAGAGCCAGGTGGATTGCAGGCAAAGCGGGCCACACTGCCTACATAGGCCTGGAAATTACAGTTTGGAGCGCCAGCCGCCTGAGGCGGTTGAATGGCATTGGTGCCAGACAAGCCATAATCTACAAAGGCGTAAAACGGGGTGGACATGGGCAAAGAAAGACTAGACTGGGCTGGCCCTGCGGAATTGGTGGAGAAACCGGAAGTGCCCGGACGGTAAGACAAATTAGAACAGACTGAAGTAGGCGCGCTACAAGAAGCATTCCCGCCGCCGCCTGAGCCATTGCAATTCCAAGTCCAAGGACCGGAACCGGTAACTGCCGTGGCTGTGCCTGTGGTGCACAAGCCAGCTGAAGGAGCAGAAGAAATCGGCGTACCATTCGCTGGGCCGCAAGTACCGACAACTACCGGATTGGTAACCGTAACCACCCCAATCGAAACTGAAGGAGTGGCACAGATATTAGCAGCTGTGCCAGCAGTGGTCAGCGTGGTGTAAGTGTAATTGCCAGGAGTGGCTGCAGAGGTACAGGCAAAGCGGGCAGCATTGCCAATATAGGTTTGATAAACACAGTTGGTAGCGCCTGAGACATTGGGAACTTGAATGGCATCAATCCAGGCTTGGCCATAATCCACAAAGATATAGAAAGGCGTGCTCGGAGCAATACTCAAAGTTGATGCAGCCGGGCCATTGGGGTTAGTGGAGTAACCGGAAGTGGCAGGTTTGAAGGACAGGTTGGTGCAAACCGGGGCCTGACGGCTCGCACTGCATGCAGGGCTATTAGAGCCGCCATTGGAACCAGCACATACCCAGGAAGTGCTACCATTGATAGCCGGGAAAGCAGTATTAGAGGAAGTGCCGCTGGCACACTGAGTATCCGGGGCATAAGCCGAAGTGGTGCTGGGATAATTTTTCCCATGTGCGGTACCGCAGACGCCGTTGACAGGGACATTGACTGTAATAGTGGCAGTTGCGTTCGGCCCGCCCGCACAGATATTACTGCCTCCAGGCGGAGCATAATTGGCCGTGCCGGAATTATAGGTAAAACTGCCGCCTGTGACCGGAGCTGTACATCTAAACCTGGCAGCAGTGCCGTTCCAGCCTTCCCAGGCACACGACGAAGGAGCGCTGGGTAAAATAATCGAATCGGTTATAGCGCCAAAATCCGTATACAAATAAAATGTCTGCGAAGGTGAAAGGGTTAAGCTAGAACCGGAAGGCCCGGTATTGGCCAATGAAACTCCGGAAGTAGCTGGCCTGTAGGTCAACGGCGTACACACGGGCAAAGTAGCACATGTCCAAACATAACTCTTGTAGTTTATATTCTCTCCGGTTGAAGCGTCTGGGTTGGTACAGTAAGGCACAACACGGTTGTGATATGTGATCGCAGTGGTATTTGTCGGTAAACCTGATATTGGATAATTAGCTTGGTTGTTTGGTAAATCTAGAGCAGCAACGCATGTACCACCCCCACAACCGCTGCTGACATCCCCGAGATTCGGTCCAGCGCGGAATTTTTGCACAGCATAAGTACCGGAGGCAGGAGTCCAGCCTGCGGTATAGCCTGTGGTGCTGACATTGGTGCAAGTGCCCGCTGAAGCTGGGGGGTTAATAAAGTTAGCACAGTATTCATTGGATGAACATGATACCGGAGCTCCGCCATTTGTACACTGCCATGTCCAGCCGCCAGGACTAGTCGCATTATGCGTTACGGCTGACGCGGTTCCCGTTCCACAAAGATTGGTCGGAGTTGCACCTAAAGTTTTTCCATTGTCCGTACCGCAAGTTGGGGTATTGGCAACAACATTGATATTCTTTTTGCATGCTGAGGCATCCGGAAACCCCACTCCACTCCGTCGTGCACAATATTCCAGTCAAACGCATAGGTACCGGGAGTGGTTGGTGCCGTGGCATTAAAATTAAAAGTTACATTGTTGTTATTCTTGGCATAGGAATTAACAATATGCCAGACATCGCTGCGCTGGGTCTGGGCATTAATGGCCGCAATCGGAGTATAATTTACATTATCATTGGACACTTCAAAATTATAAATTGTATTCGGCGGGTTGGGCGTCTGCTCAGGCAAAATCCACAATGAAGCAAAGTCCACTACCCGGCCATAATCAAGCGTTATGGTGCCGTTATACTGTCCGGAATTCCAAGTGGTCCAGCCTTGACCGTCATAAGCCCCACCAGGGCCTTTGGCATAATTAGCACCCTGCCAATCCGAACTCACAGTAGCATTCACCGGAGTCACCCGGTTTCCGGCCGCATCGTACAAAGTAATTTCCCGCCAAGAAACCCAAGAATTACTGCTTGGCGTTCTCACTCTCAAATATCTTCCGCTAATACCGATGCTGCTCATGGGCATATCCACCCGAGTCAAACCCCATCGGGTATTGTCGTTTAAACTCCATGATCCCAAACGATATGGGTCATTGGGAAAATACCAGGCAACGGAATTTTTAAAAGCCGCTTCCGTGCTGTTGTACCAAGTTACATTGTTTGTATTTTTCATGGTCACTGCAGCCGAAAAGTTCTGGCCAACCGTCACCGTATCCGGGGCAGTAATATTTACACACTGAGCCGGCGCTTGCCGGCTTGCTCTACAGGCTCCACTAGCACTCCCGCCTCCTGTACCGCTACAGGTCCAAGTTACGGTTGCACCCATGGCTGGAAAACTGGCGTTAGAAGTAGAACCACTCGAACATTGAGTGTCAGAGCCGTACCCTGCTTCCTGAGGTTGATAAGTTTTATTATTCGCCGAACCGCACACACCATTAGTAGCAGACGGATTGACGGTTAGAGTGAAAGTTTGGGTGGACGGTGCCATTAACGGATCCCCCCATGTTACAGGATTTTCTTCAGAAATAAGATGGATAGTATATGTACCCCCAGGGGTATTGGCTGCTGTAGAAATCTGTACATATGGCGCATTAGGCCCGGTATAGCCCGGATTAGGAGCATTTACCAACACAACCCACCAAGGAAAATACCAAGGATTAGATTCGCGGTAGTTCCACCAAAGGCAATTACCATTCGTGGGGCAAGAATCAATATACCACCTGACAACTGTACTGTTATTGCAACCCACCCCATCAACATCTCCTCGGCAAGGCCAATTACCTGCATTCGTTGAAAAACTTGTATTATCCCTAACATAAACCGACTGTCCGGCAGTAATGGTGGCGCTGTTGCCGGCCACATAATTTCCCACGCCCGGATCTGTTGTCCATGTCAGGTTGGTATTGATTTGCCAGCCAGAATTGGAAGAGTTGGCCTTTGCCTCAGGTGCTTGATTAGCTGAAACCAAGACCACAGCGGCAAACACCATAAGCATCGCAATTTTTTGAAGATTTTTTTTCATATTTCTTACAATTAATGGGTTTGCTTATTTGGGTAAATAATATAAAATTCGTACCTTGGAAGTATCAACCTCAACCATCCTCACAGTAATCTCCGCTTTCATTTTCTCTTTGGTCGCAGTCAGCACAATTTCGCCGCTATCTTTGGTTTTTTGTTCCACCTGCCACTTGGCCTGAACTAAGAGGGTTTTAAACATCTCTGCCGAGGCCTTAAGCTCGCCAAACGGATAAATTATAGAAATAACTTCCTGGCCATCAGAATTTTTGCCCCTTGAGGACTGTTCAAACTGGCCCGGGGTAAACATCAAATCTTTGGGGAAATCTTTTGGATAAGCGTCAAACTGAACGCCTGGCCTGCCAAGACTCTCTGTGTTAATTTTAGTACTTGCAGTCTCAGTCGGAACTTTTAGCTTTCCTCCCTGCATTTTTATCAAAACAGCCAAGCCCATTACCAAAAAAAGGACCAAGACTGCTGTTAG
>CAXXTX010000016.1:0-61992 GCA_963666425.2 Bacillota bacterium | reverse complement strand
CCAAATGTGATTTATCGTTTTTGCCAATGTAAATTGGTGGTTTGTTCAACGTGATTAATCGTCTTGTCCAATGTATTTTAGCGTTTCATAAATACATTGCAGGTTTGTTATGAACATTGTGCAAGGTAGGGAATGGTCTTGACCATTCCGCGTAACCCCGTCCCAAGCATGGGTTCCCATGTTTCATGCTCGGATACCCACGTTTCAAGTCCGGGTAACCATGCAATGTGCTTTGACGTTTTATATACCATTGCGGACTTATGCGATACGTTGCGGAATGGTCAAGACCATTCCCTACATTTACCCAATGTGATTAATCGTTTAGTCCGATGTGGTTTGGTGGTTTATCCAATGTGTTTTATCGTTTCGCAATGTAAATTGGTGGTTTCCCAATGTGATTAATCGTTTTGCCAATGTAAATTGTTGGTTTGTCCAACGTGATTAATCGTTTTGCCCAATGTAAATTGGTGGTTTACCCAACGTGATTTATCGTTTTGCCAATGTAAATTGATGGTTTACCCAATTTGATTAATCGTTTTGCTCAACGTGATTTAGCGTTTTGTCCAAATGTGATTTATCGTTTTTGCCAATATAAATTGGTGGTTTGTTCAACGTGATTAATCGTCTTGTCCAATGTATTTTGGCGTTTTATAAATACATTGCAGGTTTGTTATGAAACATTGTGCAAGGTAGGGAATGGTCTTGACCATTCCGCGTAACCCCGTTCCAAGCTCGGATACTCACGTTCCAAGTCCGGGTAACCATGCAGGATGCTTTGACGTTTTTATATATCTTTGCGGACTTATGCGATACGTTGCGGAATGGTCAAGACCATTCCCTACATTTACCCAATGTGATTTATCGTTTTGCAAATGTAAATTGGTGGTTTGCCCAACGTATTTTAGCGTTTTTATATATCTTTGCGGACTTATGCGATACGTTGCGGAATGGTCAAGACCATTCCCTACATTTACCCAATGTGATTAATCGTTTAGAGTCCAATGTAAATTGGTGGTTTCCCAATGTGATTTATCGTTTAGTCCGATGTAAATTGGTGGTTTCCCAATGTATTTTGTCCCAAAACATTTACACCGTCACCTCCCCGTACCTCGTCCTCCGTCCCCATCCTCCACACTCCATCCTCAGTCCTTCATCCTCCGTCACCACACCCCGCGCAGTACCGTCAAAGGCAAAGAAAGAAGTGAGCAGCATGAGTGAATCGGCAAACCAAGGTAAAACCAGCATGCTTTTTAAGCGCCTGTTTAAAACCTCGAATCTGGAGCAATTCATGAAAAAAAATGCCGAGGAAATGCAGCTGCCTGCCTTCAGTGAAAAAATCACATCGCTCTGCCGCGAACAAGGCTTGGTGCCGGAGCGCATCATCAAACGGGCGAACATCGAACGCTCCTTTGGTCATCAGCTCTTCAAAGGTACGCGCAATCCCTCCCGCGATACTGTGCTGCAGTTGGCCTTTGGCTTTGCCGCTAATGTGGAAACGGCACAGGAACTGCTGCGCTGCGCCGGTATGAGCCTGCTTTATCCACGCATCAAACGTGATGCCGCCATCCTTTACTGCCTGCATCATGGCATGACTATTGTGGAAACCCAAAGCATTTTACACGAAATGGAATTACCTCTGATTGGCAATGGCGAAAGTAAATGATCACTCCATCAACGTCGTTTTGAGCAACCTACGAACGGCGTTTTGAACAACCTACCAGCGATGCCTTACACGAAATGGAATTACCTCTGATTGGCAATGGCGAAAGCAAATGAATACCCTGCCAACGACGTTTTGAACAACCAACCAACTTTGTCCTACACGAAATGGAATTGCCTCTGATTGGCAACGGCGAAAGCAAATGATCACTCCACCAGCGGCGTGATCACTCCACCAACGTCGCTTTGAACAACCTACCAACGTCGTTCTGCACAACCCGCCAATGTCGCTTTGAACAACCTACCAACGTCGTTCTGCACAACCTACCAACAGCATTCTGCACAACCAACTAACTTAACCCTACACGAAATGGAATTACCCCTAATTGGAAGCGGTGAAAGCAAATGAACAATCTGCAAACAGCGGTGAATGAAATTCTCAATTCTCTTGATCAAACAGCCTATCCCGCTGCGTTTTTAGCGCAATACGATCAGCTGGAGTGTTTGGCTAACGGCCACGGTACCGAAACCTTTCTGGTGCGGCAAAGGCAAACCGGCAAGCTCTATGTGGCGAAATTTTACGATAAGCAGCTCTACTCCCTGGTGCATGAGAGCAGCATCCTGAAAGGGCTGCATCACAGTGGTCTGCCGGCTTTTACGGATGAATTCGAGAACGACAGGGGAGTCTGCATTGTCCGCGAGTATATCGAAGGCAAATCGCTCGACCGCTACTTAGCAGAGCAATCGCCCGACCAAACCACCAAGCTGGCGCTCTGTCTGCAACTCTGCGATATCCTGATCTACCTGCACGGCCAGGAAAACCCCGTGATTCACCGCGATATCAAACCGCAGAACATCATCATCCGTCCGGATGGCAGCCTTGTGCTGATTGACTTTGACATTGCCCGCGTCTACCACCGCCAAGCCGAAACAGATACGCAATTCTTCGGCACCCGCGAATATGCCCCGCCGGAGCAATACGGCTTCTCGCAGACGGATGGCCGCGCCGATATCTATTCCTTCGGCATCCTGCTGCGTTTTCTCTTTACCGGCAGCGAGAAGGCCAACAACAAGTGCGTCGTTTACCCACCGCTGGCCAAGATCATTAACAAATGCACCGCCTTTGCGCCGCAGGAACGCTTCCGCAACGCAGCGGCGCTGAAAAAAGCGCTGCAAGAAGCAAACCCGGCGGCGCAGCTGCGACGTAAAATCCTGCTGAGCGTCTGCCTGCTGGCAGCTGTTGCGCTCTCTGTTTGGGCTGGCTTACGCTGGTATCGCGCCGCCACCTACAACCCCTTCGCCGAGGGAATCATCCCCACCGTCGCCACCGATGCAGAACGCGTGAGCGATGCGATCACCTACCTGCAGCAAAAATTCAACACCAAGCTGTTTGACGATTCCGCTGCCTACGCCGACATCGGCTTTGTGAAAACTATCTTAACCGAACTCTACGGCTACGGCCGCGACTATGTCTACGCCCTGCCGGAAGAAGGCTTGCCGCACGAGAGCGAGCACAATTTCCTGCCCTGGGGCATGGGCGACGAGCAATATTTACCGCGCGACGTGATGGCCTATGTTGCGGTGAAAATCTATTGGCCGGAAAAGGTAACCGATTACACCAGTCTCAAAGACGACAACGGCGTTTACCCCGGTGTGCGGGTTGCCCTGCAATTTGCCGAAAAGAGCGGCATGCTGAGCGGTGTCGGCCGTCCGGAAGACATTAGCAAAGGCGAGACTGCCGTTCTCCTGGCCAACGCCGACCGCCTCTTTGCGGCAAAAACAGAATAAAACAGCAAATTGTCTTGAAAAGGTGGGCTGCCAGCTCACCTTTTGTTTACCCCCCTTTCTGTAAAATAGAGCTGTTGCAAACGAAATATCAGGAAAGGCAAGGGAAACAAACAATGAAAATCACAGCAAAGAGTCTCATCAGCTTCCTTATTGTGCTGGTTTTGAGCATGTGCCTGCTGACACCGGCCTATGCCGCCAACAGCGCGGAAGCTGAAACCAAAGCGCAGGCGCTGAAAACCCTCGGCTTATTTCAGGGAGTATCGGATACCGATTTTGCTCTCAACCGAGCGCCCACCCGCACCGAAGCCATGATTATGCTGATCCGCACCCTGGGTAAAGAAACGGAAGCGCTCAACGGAACCTGGACACATCCCTTTACCGATGTGGATGCCTGGGCCGACAATTATGTTGGTTACGCTTACAGCAAGGGTCTGACCATGGGTATTTCCGCCACGGAATTTGGCAAAGGCAATGCCGATGCCGATATGTATCTCACCTTTATGCTGCGCGCCCTCAACTACAGCGATACGGAAGGCGATTTTGTCTGGAACGAACCGAACACACTGGCCGCAGCGGTGGGCATCTTGCCCAGCGGTGTGGATACAACAAACTTTTTACGCTCGGATGTCAGCCTGATTTCCTGGGCGGCTCTGCAGGCAGATTTAAAAACCGGCAGCCTGAACCTCGCTAAAAAGCTAATTGCCGATAACATTTTCAGCAATGATGCCTACGCCAATGCCATAGCCATTGTGGCCGAACCGACTCCCAGCACCATTTCCGTTTCCTCTTACGACACCCTGAAAACGGTGCTGGCATCCGGCAGTTTTAACCTGATCACCGTCGATTCTATCGGCACACCCGTGATCATCAGCGGTGAACTCACCATTCCGGCTGGGGTAACCGTTACCGTCAACCGCGGCAACGATTTTTATGTGGAAAGTACACTCACCAACAACGGCACGCTAAACATCCTGGGTGCCGACAGCATCCGCCCGGATTTCATCAACTATTCCGTGTTGGCGGTGCAGAACAACGGTAAGCTAATCAACAACGGCGCCATCAACTTGGCGGCCAGTTCACTGCCGGATCTCAGCGACAACGGCCCCATTGGCGGTCAGCTGCGTCTTTTCAGCGGCGAAGTGATTAACCATGGTTCGATCTTTCTCAAAGCCGGTAATGTCAACACGCATGGCGGCATGCTGGATGTGATTAGCGGCAGCTTTAGCAATGAAGCCACTATAATCATCGATGGCTTCTTCCTGCGAATCAGCGGCGGCGCTTTCCTCAACAGCAGCAGTGGTATCCTGATTAACAACTGCAGTATTTTCGTTATGGGCGAGAGCGGTTTCAGCAACCTTGGCACACTCACTGGCCATAAAGTCAACGAATAAAACAAGCAACTTCCTCTAAAGGGCACCCGAACACGTCGCCCCATATAGCAAGACAGGCCCCGAAGATTTGTTCTCTTCAGGACCTGTCTTGCTGTTTTATATGTTCTCAGCCAATTCGGCTGTTTATTTTCTCAAAGGCTGAATCGGTTCCTCCAGCAGGAAAGCGGCCGTTCTGTTTTGCAAAATGGCATAATCATCGTTGATCTCTGTCAAGCGCTGCTCCGGCTGTTCACTATTCAGAATGAAGCTGAGCAATTTATACTTCATAATCAGCAGATCCCGCATCAGCAGCGACTCGGTCATTTTCTGCGACGGTCTGTTATGATATTCCTGCCAGGCTTGCTGCACCGCAATTGCTTTTTGACGCTGCATCTGCAGATGGCCGATGCTGGTGATGATTTCAATATGGTGTCCGCAGCAGGTGATTTCGTGCAGCGCTTCCCGCGCGGAGCCGATAGGGTAATCGAGGCTTTCGTGCTCGATATAACCATAAACGCTGTCGCCCTGCACCAACGCCTTGCGCACGCGCAAACAAAGAAAGGTATGCTGATTGGTCAGCGGTACCGGAGTTAATTTACCATGGGCATAAGCATGCTCCAGGGCATCGTCAGCCAAACCCCAAAGCATGAGGTAGTCGTTCCATACTTTTGCAATGCGATTTCTAAAGAGAAGCTCCTGGCCGTTGCGCAGCAAGACGCGGCAGCCATTGCCCCCCTCCGGTAAATAGCAGGGAAGAAGCGCCACAATTTGTTTTCTTACAGACTGAAAGTCGATCACCAAACGAAACACCCCTTTCAACTAATTTGGAATTAACACCTTGAAATATCTTAAATTAATAGATAGAAAATGTCAATTATTACCTAACGGAATAAAACACATTATATTAACGTATTATTATATTGTAATCAAGAAGAAGACCAATTCTGCGTGATTCGCGGGGTTGATGCACCGAAACCATCTAACTGTATCGAACATTCTCGACTGTTTTGCAATTGCACATATTTTCTTGTATTATTTCCAACGATCTCGCAATGTAGGGAATGGTCTTGACCATTCCGCGTCCTTACAAAAATTAACATTACAATAAATGTTAAAACAACAGGAATAACATGCTTTTCCTTACCATAAACCAACAAACAAAAAGAATCTATTATCTTTAAATTGAAATAAAGGAGTTCTCCGGATTTCAAGCGAATGGTTTATGAATAAAATGTAAGTAGAAATAGGTAGAAGTTCGACTTCGCGATTTTGATTAAACAGACCAATGCTTTCGTAAAAAAGAAGGCAATTGGCTGCAATATGTAGCCGGTTGGAATAGAAATCCAAACATGGAAATATGCAGAAAAATGACTATTCATTTCTCTCCATTGCCCCCATTTCTCCTTTAAAATTCTACTTGTCTTATTTCTCTCTTTCCGTCCTCGTTCCTCTGTCTCGTCATCCCATCTCACCTTTCACTTTCTTCCTGTATCATTTCCAACGATCCCGCAATGTAGGGAATGGTCTTGACCATTCCGCGTCACCCCGTCCCCCGTCCCCCGTCCTCCGTTCCCTCGTCTTTATTCATTTATCTCATTCTACTCATCTTATTTCTCACTATCACGCAATGTAGGGAATGGTCTTGACCATTCCGCGTCACCCCGTTCCCCGTCCTCCCGTTCCCCGTCCTCCCGTCCTCTGTTCCCTCGTCTTTATTCATTTATCTCATTCTACTCATCTTATTTCCAACGATCGTCCCCATCTCGCCATTCAACTTCTACTCATCTTATTTCCAACGATCGTCCCCATCTCGCCATTCCTTTTTTTCTTGTATTATTTCCAACGATCTCGCAATGTAGGGAATGGTCTTGACCATTCCGCGTTCCTTCGTTCCCCGTCCTGCGTCCCCCTCTCACCCTTCAACTTCTTCTCATCTTATTTCCAACGATCTTCCTCATCACCCTTCAAATTCTACTCATCTTATTTCCAACGATCGTCCCATCTCACCCTTCATCTTCTTCCCGTATCATTTCCCACTATCATCCCCCCGTCCTCGTACCCCTCTAATATTTTTACCTCCACTAAACTAGGGAGACTACATAATGAACAGCAAAACCCGCCACAAAATTACCCTCATCTTCGTTGACCTCACCTGCTTTCTCGTCTCGAGCTTACTCATGCTGGGCTACTACCCCAGCGAAGTCACCAAGCTCTCTACGACCGAGCGTATTACCCATGCCCTGCTCATCCTCTTCTTGGTTAGCGTCTGCCGCTTCCTCTTCCACATCTATTCCAATGTCTGGCGTTATGCCCAAGCCAGCGAATATTTCCAATTGGTCATTTCCGACCTGGCTGCCGGCATTGCTTATCTGTTGCTCAGTAACGTCCTATCCACCCGGATCACCTTTGTCCGCAGCGTTGCCTTAATCTCAGTAGCAACACTGGCCACCCTTTCTGCCCGATTCCTCTACCAAATCCTGCGCGGTTATCTGCGCCAAAAAGAAACCGCGGAACAAACCGGCATTGAAAAGCTCAATATCGCCATCGTTGGCGCCGGTGCGGTGGGTTCCTTACTAATTACCGAATTGATCAACGATCGTAAAAAGAAATATCACCCTGTCTGTTTTATCGATAGCGATCCTCTCAAGATTGGCAGCCTGATCAAAGGCATTCGGGTAATTCCCATTTCTGCTGATCTAAATGAAATGATTACCAAATATCAGATTCAGCAATTTATCATCGCCCTGCCGGATCTGCCGCCCGAACAAAAAAAAGAGATCTACAAAAAATACTCTGTCACCGACTGCCCAGTAAAAATGTATGACTATCCCTTATTGGAAGACGGTCTTTCCGAACATAAACTGACCTTGCGCGATGTGCACATCGAGGACCTGCTCTTCCGCAACACGCATACCGTTAACAGCCCGGAGGCCAAGGAGTTTTACCGCAACAAGAAGATTCTGGTCACCGGCGGCGGCGGTTCCATTGGCAGCGAACTCTGCCGACAAATCGCTAAATTGCAGCCCAAGCAGCTCGTCATTATTGATATTTACGAAAATAACGCCTACGATATTCAGCAGGAATTGATCCGCACTTACGGTTCCAAATTGAATTTGGCGGTGGAAATTGCCTCTGTGCGAGACGAAATTAAGATGGATGAACTATTCGCTATCTACCGGCCGGAAATCGTTTTCCACGCCGCAGCGCATAAACATGTGCCGCTGATGGAGCAAAGTTGCAGCGAAGCGGTGAAGAACAACGTCTTTGGTACTTACGTTTTAGCGAACCTGGCCGAGAAATATGCAGTGCAGAAATTCATCCTCATTTCCACCGACAAAGCAGTTAACCCAACCAATATTATGGGTGCCTCCAAGCGCATGTGTGAGAAAATCATCCAAAGCCGCAAAGACAGCAAGACCGATTTTGTGGCGGTGCGTTTTGGCAATGTGCTAGGTTCCAACGGTTCCGTAATCCCATTATTCAAAAAGCAAATTGAAAGTGGCGGACCGGTGACCATCACTGATAACCGCATCATCCGCTACTTTATGACTATACCCGAAGCCTCACAGTTGGTGCTGCAGACCGGGGCGATGGCAGCCAAATCCGAGATTTACGTGCTCGATATGGGTAACCCGGTGCGCATCTTGGACCTTGCCGAGAACCTGATTCGGCTTTCTGGTTTAAAGCCTTACGAAGATATTAAGATTGTGGAAATTGGTTTGCGCCCCGGTGAAAAACTTTACGAAGAGCTGCTGATGAGAAAAAAGGATCTGAATAAAACCGAAAACGAACTCATCTTTATCGAGCGTGACGAACCAATTACCAGAGCTATTCTGGAAGAAAAACTGGAAATATTAGCAAAAGCGCTGGAAGAAGGCGGCAATGCAACCATACGTTCCGCCATGATGCAGGTTGTTTCAACTTACCACAATGCGGATGAAGTAAACCTCTCAGCTGCGGAAGCACCGGAAATGAGCGAAAGAGGTTAGATTCTAGAAACGCAAGAAAATTGACATGTTGTTGTTTTCGTGATTTTTATGCAGGAAACCATATCAATCATGACGAAAATAGAAGTTCAGATATTTTTATAGAACTAATTTTAATTAAGGAGAAGTGATGTTATGGCAGAGCGGATTTATTTATCATCACCTCACATGAGTGAAGAAGGTTATGAGCAAGCTTATGTAAAAGAAGCTTTCGACACAAACTGGATTGCGCCTTTGGGAGCAAATGTAACGGGATTTGAAAATGAACTAGCTGCCTATGTTGGCTCAAAACATGCGGCAGCTTTAATTTCAGGTACAGCAGCAATTCATATGGCACTCATAGCAGCAGGAGTTGGAGCAGGAGATATCGTGTTTTGCCCCAGTTTAACTTTTTCTGCCACCATCAATCCGGTGATCTATCAAAATGCGATTCCAGTTTTCATCGATAGCGATGAAAAATCCTGGAATATGGACCCCAAGTTGTTGGAAGAAGCTTTTGAGAAATATCCAAATGTAAAAGCGGTAATTGTTGTACATTTGTATGGCCTTTCAGCCGATTTGGACCCAATCATGGAGTTATGCAAAAAACACGATGTCCCATTAATCGAAGATGCAGCAGAATCCTTAGGTACTACCTATAAGGGGAAATATACGGGTACCTTTGGCAACTATGGCATCTTTTCTTTTAACGGAAACAAAATCATCACTACTTCAGGTGGTGGGATGTTGGTTTCTGATAACGAAGAAAGAATAGCAAAAGTAAGATTCTGGTCTACGCAAAGCCGAGACAAGGCAAGACATTACCAACATAGCGAGCTAGGGTACAATTACCGGATGAGCAATATTGTTGCTGGTATCGGTAGAGGTCAACTTAAAGTGCTGGATCAACGCATTGCAAAGAAGAGATATATTTTTGATTTTTACAAAAAAGAATTAAGTGGGTTGGATGGAATTCACTTTATGCCTATCAATGATTGGAATCTTCCTAATTGCTGGTTAACTTGTATTACTTTAAGTGGGAAAGTAAAGCCACTTGATATTATGTTGATTTTAGAAAAAGAGAATATTGAAACAAGGCCAATTTGGAAACCTATGCAATTACAGCCTTTCTTTGAGAAATATGATTTTATTGGTGAAGGTATTTCTGAAAAGATATTTAAAAATGGCGTTTGTCTACCGAGCGATACGAAGATGGATGATGAAGATTTATATAAAGTATGCCAGATTATTTCAGATTTGTTTAAGTAAATTTGATCTCGAAAGCTCAATAAATGGTGTATTAGATGATGAATCTGCAAAATTACGACAAAAAAAGAAAACAAGTTCGATGAAAGAAGAGCAGTCCATAGTATAAAGCATTGCCTCTTTAGTGTAATGACTCTTCACATGGTTAAAAAACGGGGTAGTGTAAAATAGTATGTGCTTTTACCAATCCAAACCAATAGATGTATAATTGAATGGAGAGGTGAAAGATATGGCACTCATGGAAAAAGCACAACTACGAGAATTCATTAAAGAGAACAACTTGAGAACCACAGAAGACATTCAGAACGCTCTGAAAGAAATGGTCAAGAGCACATTGGAATAAATGTTGGAAGCAGAACTCAGTGACAGCCTCAGCTATGACAAAAATGACAGCCAAAAGAAACAGACCAGCAATCGCTGCAACGGTAATTCTAAAAAGACCGTTCGGAGTGAATATGGAGACATGGAAATCGATATTCCTCGCGATCGCGAAGGGGAATTCGAACCAGTAATCGTACCCAAGTATCAAAAAAGTGTCAATGGAATTGAAGAACAAATCCTGGCATTATATGCGAAAGGAATCTCAACGCGTGATATCCAGGATCACTTGAATCAGCTCTATGGAATAAAGGTATCGCCAGCTTTTATTTATAATGTAACCAACAAAATTATGCCCTTGATTAAGGAATGGCAAGCGAGACCGCTACAGAATACCTATGCCATCGTATTTCTCGATGCAATTCAATACAAAGTGCGCCAGGAAGGTCATATTGTCAATAAAGCAGCCTATATGTGCATTGGTGTGGACTTGGAAGGCAATAAAGATGTCTTAGGTATGTGGATTGGCGAAACAGAATCCTCAAAATTCTGGTTGAGTGTACTCAATGATTTAAGAAACCGTGGTGTTCAGGATATCCTAATCTTTAGTGTGGATAATTTGGCCGGATTCACCGAAGCCATCGCTGCCTGTTATCCGGATGCCGAAATTCAAAAATGCATTGTCCACCAGATCCGTAATTTAATCAAGTATGTTTCTTATAAGGATGCCAAGAAAATAACCGCAGCCTTGAAGCCAAATTACACAGCCCCCAGTGAATGCGCCGGTGCGGCCGAACTGGATGCCTTTGAACAGATCTGGGGTTCAAAATACCCCTTAATCGTGCAGTCTTGGCGGAAGAATTGGCCGGAGTGATCGACCTTTTTCAAATACTCTCCTGAGTTGCGTAAGCTGATTTATACGACAAACATGATTGAAAGCTATCATCGTCAGCTACGAAAAGTGACAAAAGTGAAAAACATATTTCCTAATGACGAAGCTTAACATAAAATGCTTTACCTTGCCACACAGGATTTCCTCAGAAAGTGGTCTGAGCGTATTCAAAACTGGGGCTAGATTCTCTTACAATTATCGATTTATTTCCTGGATAAGGTTTCATCCTATTTACAGAAATGTTTGTTCTAGTAAGCAAAAGCACAAAATTCTTGACGGATCCGTAAACGGTGTAATTTACGACATGTTTCCGATAAATTAGCTAAAACCGAGAGCACTGATTCTTATATGTCATAATATGGTAAATACGTTTTAAAAACGATTTGGTATTATTGATAAGTTTATGATTCATTAAACTTTAAGCCTACTGTTACATATATTATGGTCGCAGAAGGTTTTGTTTGATGCATAAAACAATAACAAGTGTTAATTATCACAATATCAGTAAAGACGTTAAAGTAGTATGAATTCTTGCGATACACCTGTTATAAGTTAAATTGAATTGCATCAAGGTGAATGGAACTGTTCGGTAATTATTAGTTTAACTCCCATACTGGCACTTCCTCTTAAAAAAAACCACCAAATAAAAGGTATCATGCCGATTCCAATAAACATATTCAATGATCGAATATGTGTACCAATCAGAACCAAAACGGAAAAGTGTTTTTTTTGCATATTTAAACGATGATAACAAATTAAAAATGAAAGCTGGTATGACCTAATATTGAGTGAAACAGTAGAATATGTTAAGTTAAGGGAGCTATTATGAATATTACAGAAATCAAATTTTGTGAAACTGAAAAATGGAATAATATCGTTAAGACATTTGATAATTATGATGTATATTATCTTAACGAGTATGTCAAAGCGTTTAAGATAAATGGAGATGGCGAACCGATTCTTATTTATTTTGAAAACAATACAACGAAAGCTATTAATGTTGTAATGAAACGTGATATAGCAAAAAGCATTCACTTCAAAGATATTATCAAAGAGAATATGTACTTCGATCTTACTACACCATATGGTTATGGTGGCTTTTTAGTTGATGGAGATGATATTGAGAACCTAAGCAAGGTGTATAGTGAGTTTTGCTATCATAATAATTATATTTGTGAATTTGTTCGTTTTCACCCCCTTTTGAAAAATTGGCAAGGTTTACAAGTACTATATACAATAATTTATAAGGGGAATACTGTTTGTATCGATACATCTAGTCAGAAAAGGATATATTCAGATATTACTAGTAAAAATAGAAACATGATAAGAAAAGCTCAAAAATCCGGAATTGAGACCTATTGGAGTAGAGATATCAGTATTATCAAGGTATTTATTGATATGTATAACCAAACAATGGATAAAAACAATGCTGACGAATATTATTATTTTAGTAATGAGTTCTACTTAAGCATATTGAATGATATGAAATATAATTCTATGTGGTTTTATACGAAAATCAATGGAGAAATAGCTTCAATTGCAATCTTTATGTTTTGCAATCAAAATATGCATTATCATCTATCTGCTACACGTGAGAAGTATTTACAATTAGCTCCTACAAACCTGCTCCTTTATGAAGCAGCGTTATGGGCTTGTGAAAATGGGTATAAAAAGTTACATCTAGGTGGAGGGGTTGGATCTCAGCCTGATACTCTTTACAAGTTTAAAAAAGCATTTAGCAAAAATAGCGATCAAGAGTTTTATATAGGTCAAAGAGTGTTTAATGAAAAGATTTACAGAGAATTGGTTGAGATTAGGAAGTCAGAAGAAATAGTCTTTGATGAGAATAATAATGCGATTTCTTTTTTTCCTAGCTATAGGGGTAAATTATGAATATATTATTTTTAAGCTTGAGTGATTATAAATCTATTAATGAGAGTAACATTTATACAGATTTATTAAGAGAATTCAAAGCACAAAAACACAATGTTTATCTTATCTCTACAAGTGAAAAGAAAAACAACCTGAAAACAGCTTTGATAGATGAAGGGAATAGCAAATTATTAAGAGTGAGAATCGGGAATATTTTCAATGTGAACTTAGTTCAAAAAGGCATCACAACGATTACTGTGCAAAACGTTATATTGCGAGCATTAAATAAGTACTTATCAGATGTTAAATTTGACCTGGTTATGTATTCAACACCACCTATTACTTTTGTAAAAGTAGTTGAATTTATAAAAAAGCGTGATAATGCTATTACATATTTACTTCTTAAAGATATTTTCCCACAAAACGCGCTTGATTTGAATTTGTTGACTAAAAAAAATCCAATATATTATTATTTTCGGTATATAGAGAGAACATTATATAAGGTATCAGATTATATTGGTTGTATGTCAGAAGCAAATATTGAATATATCAGAAAACATAATCCAGAATTAAGAGGAAAAACCATTGAAGTATGCCCTAATAGTATCTCAATTATTAGTCGTGAATCAATAAGTAAACCTCAATTGAAAAAGGAGTATAATCTGCCATTAGATAAATTGATTTTTATCTACGGTGGTAATTTGGGTAAACCTCAGGGTGTAGAGTTTATAATAGAGGTTCTCAAGAAAAACCAAAACCTAGGGGACAGATACATTGTTATATGCGGTAAAGGCACAGAATATTATAAACTTGAGAACTATATTAAAATTAATGAACCAACAAATATTCGATTAATTCGCGGTCTAGAGAAAAAAGATTATGATCAATTAATACAAGCGTGTGATGTAGGTTTAGTATTTTTAGATTATAGATTTACTATTCCAAATTTTCCTTCACGCATATTATCATATATGGAATATTCATTACCGATAGTTGCATGCACTGATAGAAATACTGATGTTGGGAAAATCATTGAAAATGAAGGACTTGGCTACAGTTGTGAAAGTAATGATGCAAATGAAGCAAAAAACTTATTCGATAGAATAGTGGAAGAAAAGGTAAAACTCCCGAAAATGGGAGAAAGAGCATACCAGTTTTTATGTTTACATTATACATCCAAAAACTGTTACCAAATTATAATGAAGCATTTTCTATAATGATACTTTTAATTATTAACTCGATTACTATTACTAGAAAGAGGTGGGCGAATACATGATATATAATGCTGAAAATAAACAATTGGACATAAATCGTAGAGTATATGCTAAATATGCAAAAAGGATATTGGATATAGTAATCTCCTGTATTGCTCTGATAATTTTATCACCTGTACTTCTTATCATATGCATTTTGATAAGAATCAAATTGGGTAAACCAATTCTTTATAAGCAAAGGCGCACAGGAATGAATGAAAAATCATTTGATATTATCAAATTTCGTACTATGACAGATCAAAGAGATAAAAATGGGGAGCTCCTTCCGGATACGGAGCGCTTTACAAAGTTTGGAGATTTACTTAGAAATTCAAGTTTGGATGAACTACCAGAATTATTCAATGTATTAAAAGGTGAAATGAGTTTGATTGGGCCTAGACCACTTTATCCTTATTATTTACCATACTATACAGTGGAAGAGAGTTTTCGTCATTCAGTCAGAGGTGGCATTACTGGACTTTCTCAGATTAATGGAAGAGCCTTATTAAACTGGAATGAGCGTTTTGCATTGGACATAAAGTATGTACAGAACATAACATTTATGAACGATATGGCAATTCTAATTAAAACCGTTTATAAAGTTCTAAAAAAAGAAGATGTTGGCATACCAAGCGTTAATGATGAGGAATTATTGAACATTGTACGTAGTGTTCAAAGGCCGGAAAAAATGGAGAAACCAGAAATAGGAGAATAATATGCAAAAAGAGATCGGAAGCGACTATTGGATTTCAAAAGATGAGATTATAAAATCAAAAACCTATCCAGAAATACATAGAAGATTCAGATACTATGACTATAGATATCTTTCTACCGGCCGGAGTGCGCTTCGTATAATTCTAGGTAAAATAGATTGTAATACGAATAAACGTGTTCTAGTACCCGCTTTTACTTGCCATGTAATTATCGAGCCGTTTACAGAAGCGGGTTATACAGTGTTTCCTTATCCTGTTACTCGGAACTTAACAGTAAATCAAACCCAAATGGAGCAATTAGTTGAAGAAGTAAAACCAAATATTATCATGCTGCATAGTTATTTTGGATTCAATACTCTTGCAGATATACATAAGTGCATTAACCAATGGCAATCTGAAGGTATTTCCGTAATTGAAGATGTTACACAAAATCTATTTTCAGAGTTTCCAATTACTAAGTGCCGGTATATAATTGCCAGTATTAGAAAATGGCTTCCCATTCCAGATGGTGCAATGATTCTTGATACTCTACAGCAAGTTATTTGCGATCCTCTTCAAGTAGATACCGAATTAATAAATGAGAAAATCAATGCAATGTTGTTGAAATCAGACTATATTTACCATAATGAAGGTAATAAAGAGAATTTTCGGAAAAGATTTGCATTCGCGGAGCAAATACTTGATTCCCGGAAAATCCCTTATGTAATGTCAGAAGAATCGAGAGGTATATATGCATCAACTAATATTGAAGAAATAGAAATGAAGAGAAAACGTAATTTTGAGGTTTTAGTACGAGAAACAGCAATTTGCTGGAGCATAGAACGGGTTTTCACCTCTTTACCAATTAATGTTGTACCTTTTCAATTTCCTGTATATGTGAAAGCACAGAGAAGTAAATTCCAGAAATATTTGGCAGAACGTGATATTTATGCTACTGTGATTTGGGCTTGCCCAGAAGGAATTAGAGATAAAATAGACCATATTGCAACACAAATATATGACGAAATTCTATGCTTTCCTTGTGATCAAAGATATGATGAAGATGACATGCATAGAATTAGCAGTGTGATTATCTCATATGAAAAAGATAACCTAAGGGAGAGTAATATTGAATGAAAAAACCCATAGCCATTCTTGGAACAAATGAATACCAAAACCCATTGATAATTCGTGCAAAAGAGCTCGGATATGAGACTCATGTCTTTGGATGGAAGACTGGAGCGATTGGTGAAACAACTGCTGATTTTTATCATGATATAGACATAATGGATTATGAACGACTCTGGAAGAAATGCCAAGAAGTTCGCATTTGTGGAGCTACAACAATTGCTTCTGAATTGGCAATGCATTCTATGAATTATATTTTAAGGAGATTAAATATCCCTGTTAATAGCTTGAATACTGAAATCCTATCTACTAATAAGTACTTAATGAGATGTGCAATGCGAGATGCGGGTATTAGTGGACCAAGATTTATATTAGTAGATGATGATTTTTGCACTGAAATGATTAAGGATTTTACCCTCCCACTAATTGTAAAACCTATTGATCTCAGCTCTAGCAGAGGCGTTATGAAAATTGAGTCATCCAATGAAATGGTTCACGCTATACAATATGCGCGTAGTTGGTCTGATGAAAAAAGAGTTATTATAGAAGAATTTATTGATGGCGATGAATACAGTGGAGAGAGTATTACTTATAATGGTGAACATCATTTGTTAGTTGTAACAAAAAAACAAACGACTGGAGCGCCACATTTTGTTGAACGCGGTCATCTTCAACCTGCAACTCTAAGCGAAGAAATGCTTGGCAAAATTCGAATAACCTTGTTTCGTGCTTTTGATGCACTGGGTATAAAATATGGTGCTATACATCCGGAATTTAGAATAACTAAAAACGGAGAAATACGATTTATGGAAATTGCTACACGTATGGGTGGTGACTGTATAGGATCTGATCTTGTACCTATTTCAACAGGTTATGATTATATGGGAATGGTTATCTCAATTGGATGTGGACAAGCACCAGATTTTACCCAAACCAGTAAACCGAAAAAAGCTGAAATACGATATATATTAGATGAAACTGATTTGATCGAATTTGAGCGAATTAAGAGAGATGAACCAGAAATTCTTTACAGATACAGTGGCATAATGGAAGTGCCTAACAAGCCAGTTCTGAAAAGTGCGGATCGAGCAGGGTATTTTATTACAGCGAAATAATCAGTGATAATATGAAACACTATTTTGATTGCAAGCTATTGGTGGTAATATAGAAAATAATAAAAATCAATAATCTTGTGGAGTACAAGTTTTTGATGAATATATAGGGGATAATATATGAATTATAAACACAAAAGAATTTTGCTTATATCACCAATACCACCACCAACAGGTGGTATTGCTTCATGGACGATCCGTTATCTAAAATGGGCTAAAACTCGTGAACTGTGTGTAGAAGTTGTAAATATAGCATTAAGTGGTAGGCGCATTGGTGGAAATAATGAAAAAAGAGATATATTTGATGAAATTTTTAGAACCATCAGAATCCTTAATAATTTAAGGACAAGAATACGTTTTTTTAAACCTAATATAGTTCATTTGAATACATCTTGCGGTAAATATGGCATAATAAGAGATTATTTGTGCGGAATTATTGTTAAATTGAATGGTTTGCAGTTAGTTGTTCATTATCGATGCAACATCAGGGATCAAATCGGAGCGAGAATTCTGCAAAAATTGGTTTTAGTAAAATTATCAGAATTGGCAGATGTCAACTTAGTCTTAAATAAATCTTCTAGCAAATATTTAGATAGTATTTCATGGAAAAGAAGTATTATTTTACCGAACTTTATAGAAGCCGCAGATATTATTAATGAACCAAAAATAATCAATGCAAATGTGCAGAATATTGTTTTTATTGGAAATGTAGATAAAGAAAAAGGTGTGAAAGAGATTCTCGAAGTAGCGAAATATTTCCCGGAAATCAAATTCACTTTAATCGGGAAGGTATTACTAGAAATAGAACCTTCACAACAGTCTGAGAATGTAATTTTTATGGGGCCAGTTGGAAATGATGAAGTGATAAATCATTTGAGAAGTGCAGATATTTTTTTATTTCCTACATATACAGAAGGCTTTTCAAATGCTTTGCTTGAAGCAATGGCAGCAGGGTTACCAATAATCACTACACCTGTTGGTGCTAACGAGGACATGATTGAAAAATCAGGTGGTGTTCTTGTGCAAGTAGCAAATATTCATGATATTGTAACCGCAATTACACTTTTGAAATCCGAAGAATTAAGAGAAAGAATGTCCGCTTGGAATACTAGTAAAGTTAAGAGCTTTTATAATATAAACTCTGTAATGGAAAAAATAATCAAGATCTATGATGAACTATTAGGGAAGAAGATATGAAATTCATAATGGGTTTCTTATGGATCTATTGTGGAAAATAGTGTTTTCTCATTCCCTTTTGTTTGGTTAAAATTTACAGTACAGGTTACGTCAGTTGAAACCGTGCAGTTTTGGGATTCGCAACACCGGAATATCCACAAATTGCTCTTGGTTACTGATATTTCTGAATAGAGGAAAAAACGATTAGTCTTATGACTCAAATTATCTAGTGCTATAATTGGTTCCAACTGGAAGTGGGAATAAAACCTTGAATCAAGACAAGGATACTGTAAATTACGAACCCTAAACACCACGCGCACGGACTAAAAACTCCAGTGAAACGGCATATTAATACCAGGCTTTCAGTGAAGTAATACCAGCCTAACGGAAGAGAACTCCATTCTAGATACTTTATAAAAAATAAAATCGAGTGGCATCATAATAATGCGTTAACTCATATACAGGATAGGGCACCGCTGAGGTGCGACCTGAGTGGTATATGAGGTTTTGCGGGAGAGTGATGCCATGACGGTGTCACTCTTTTTTTGCGTTTAAACGAGAAAACATCAGAATCACTGTATCACTCTCCTGGTAAAACCTAAGCGTTAAACCTTAGGGGTTCGGGGGCAACACCCCCGGTAGTCAACTTTTACGAATCAATATCGTCGAAACTCTATAAACCATTCGTTCATGCATAGATTTTATCCTGTTAATAATAAGATCAATAGAAAGGATACTTAAATTAAATGGAGCTCAGTCCCATGATGGTGGAGCTATTTGACCGTGCACGTGGAGTTCTTAAGGCATAATTTACAGATACAGAAAATATCCACTCGTATATATATGGACACTAAAATATATATATCTAGAAGTATGATTGCAGTACAAAGCCATGACATGTGAGAAAGGATATTCAGCGGATATTGATAACTCAGGGGTTATAAAGAATATAAAAATTTCCTCAACTCTATGTGAGAGAATTCTATAGTTTATACAGATAGCGGGGATTATTACTGAACGTTTGTTTTAGCGGATCACATTAAGTTAGCAGTTCAAATACTTCATGTCAAAGAATAATTTCTCATTGGCTGTCTTTGCTTGTGAAAAATTCTTAGTGCAACTTAAGATTGTTATTTATTGTAATTCTTGGTAAAACACAACAGTTGAGTAATATTATGAGCGAATCTGATGTCTATTTTAAATTGTATAGCGAAGAGGAGTGTAACTTATACTCAACGGAATGAATTCTTTGGAGTAACGGTAAAGTTTTGGTTTGGTAGCTTATGCTTTAGAAAATGTTTGTATCCTAATGGATTGTTTCGGCCTTTATACTCACGATGAGGAGGAAGAGTTATGAGAATCTATGACTTTTTCGAAATAGTACCAAGAGTATGGAATAGGTTATTCGTATCCTATTTTAAAAAGATCAGTATGGGTGTGTGCGGTAAAGATGTATATTTCGGTAGAAGATTGCGCGTGTATGGTTATGCAAATGTAATAATGGGAAGCAATATTAGTCTTGGACCTGATAATACATTAATGTGTACGAGAGCAAAGATTTATATCAGGGATCATGTTATGACGGGCCCAAATGTGACAATGATCACTGGTGGTCATAGAATTGATATTGTTGGCAGGTATATGGATAGTGTCACAAACAAGGAAAAATTAATCGAAAATGATAGAGATATTATTCTTGAAGGTGATAATTGGATTGGTGCAAATGCGATTATATTGAAAGGTGTGACTATTGGACGAGGGGCGGTTGTAGCAGCTGGAGCAGTTGTCACTCATAATGTGTTACCTTTTAGTATTGTTGGAGGAGTACCTGCAGAAATTCTTAGAATGCGTTTTGATGAAAAAAATTTAATGAAACATTTAGAAATGTTGGAAAAATAATAGAAAATAAATAGAGAATCCATATTTCGAGATATGGTATAATATTTAGAAACAGGAGATCGGGTTGGACTTGTTGAAGGCTAAAACTTAGGGTCTATTTACTCTAAAGTAACATGCAGGTCTCATTCTTTTTTTGAACGAAATCAAATTTACTTCGCAATGAGATTTATTGATAATACTTATGCTAAATTCCAATTCACATGAAGATTTCAATATTTTTTCATATGCAAATTAATGTAGATATATTACTATTAAGGAGATAATAATGGGGAAAATTAAACCTTTCTATCGTTTTTGTTACTATGAATAGAGCGAGTCAATTAGAAAATGCTATTGAGAGTTGTATTAATAGTGATTTGCCGGAAGATACAGAGTTTATTATTGTTGATAACGGTTTCTATTGATAATACAGGCTTGATGATATCGAATCTGGCAAGAAAATCAATCAATATAATTAAATACATTAAAAATACTGAGAATGTTGGCATTTCCGAAGGGCGTAATATTGGTAAGAGGAACTCATTAGGAGAATATTCGTTTTATATGGATGATGATGCGATCATTTCGGAAGAAAGCAAAAATAACTTCTTCAGTAGTTCAATTAGGTTCATGGATGAAAATAATAAAGTTGCAACACTTACTACTCGTGTCTTTGATGAAACATTAAATTTCTGGAGAGAATCACATAAAAGTAGATATTATTCGATAAATAACCCAGAAGTTCATGCTTTCCATGGAAATTCATATTTCATTCGTAATAGTATAGGTGATTTGTTCTATTTACCAACAATAAGATATGCTTATGAGGATCTATATCTGAGTATCATAGCTTTAAACAAAGGTTATATAAATGCATTGAATGATAGTGTCTACATAGTTCATAAGCCATTAATCAATAAATGGATGCCTGGTTCACAAAGTCTCTATGATATATATATTAAAGCTAATGCTAGCATGTTAACTATAAAATGTGCGTTGTACCCAACCATTTATAAGCCAATGCTATTTCTAGCTTTCATAACTAGGTGTTTTAAAACTTCCAAGTATGATTTTAACATGTTATATGCTAGTTTTAAACTGTATAAAATTCAAATATATGGCTATCATAAGAAAATAAAACATTCAACAATTCTTGAAATTGGTAGGAAATTTGGCTTAAAGAAAATATTCTAACAAAACAAAGAGGTTGAAATGAATAGATTTAAGTATGCAATAAAAATTTCATTAGTATATTTCATTTTTTTTAGTATTCATATTGTTACTTTGCCAAGTTATCTTACACCAAGAATTATCTGTTTAATATTGATAGTTTTGTCATTCATAGTGAAACATTTAACAAAGCCTTTTAGCATTTTGAAAAGTGATGTAAATTGGATAGGGTTCAATCTATTTCAGCTAATATATACCGGATTGCTCGTAATACTCTTTTCCGTACCTTTAGGTTCAACTACGGATTTGAATCCAACGTTTAATTTTCTTATTAGCTGTGCTATTTTGCCTTTTATTTTTGTAAGTTTTTTCGATAATGCAGAAGAGTTTTGTACCTGCATTGAAGTTGCAGTTGATATACAATCAATTATTGTGTTATTGTCTTTCCTTTTTCCAAGTGTAAGGAATTGGCTTGAGGCAATACAAACATTTGATATGAGCCGTTATGATTTTAGGATTATTGGACTTGGTGTTGCTGGTGCGGGAGGCAGTGTCTATCTTTGTTCTGGCGTAATTTGCGTTGCCTTCCTTCTGATATTTTACCAATTTAGAATTAGGCGATTCATAAGTCTTGTTTTAATACTTATTGCTACAGCGCTAGTTGGACGGACTGGATTTTATGTTGCAATTTTAATAGTATTATATTTGATTTTGAGTAAATTGTTCAATTTCGAAACCCGATCAATAAGTAGATTTCTAAGGATTCCTCTAATATTTGTTTTCATACTAGTGATCGCAAACTATATCAAGAGCTTAGAAATAGTCAACTCGGATTTATTAACATATACATATAATAGACTATTTGAGATTCTTCGTGATAATAGTACAATTAGGGCTTTAGTCAATGACTTTAAGTTAATTCCTGGTATTTCATTTCAAACTCTTATCGGAACAGGAATCAACAGAGGTTTTAGTTCGTCAGGTCTATATTTTTGGAGCGATAGTGGTTATATAAAGCGATATGCTTCAATTGGTTTAGTGTTTGCTTTCATATCGTATGTTACTTTTATAAAGTATATATTCGAACAAATTAAGACAGTTGAGATTTCTAAAAGAAGATATCTTGTGTTTACTTTAATATTATTATTGATAATCGAATATAAAGAACCGTTTATATATATGTTATCGTACCCATTAACGTTAATCATGTTATCTAAACTTAGTAAGAAATAAAAATCAATTAATGAGGGTAAAGGAATGAATATCAGGACATTTTCAAAAAACATCTTATTACAGAAAATTATGACTTTCCTTAGAGGATGTAAATATGGGAATTATAATTATTTCCTTCTGCTATTTCCAGTTAAATCCAACAAAATAGTAGTGAGTAATTTCTACGGTAAGGGATATGGAGATAATGGGAAATATATCACAGAAAACCTATTGAGCCGAGGAGTAAATTGTGACATTGTTTGGTTATATAAAACTCATAATCAGCATGAAGTTAACTTTCCGAAAGGTGTTAGAGTTGTAAAATATGGTTCTCTCAAAAGCCTTTTCGAATTATCGACAAGTAAAATATGGATTGATAATTGTAGAAAGATGTATAGCCCCCCCAAAAGGGGAAATCAAGTTTACATACAGACTTGGCATGGTTCTATAGCATTGAAGCGAATTGAGAGGGATATTGAAGAAAAACTGAGCACTAATTATAGAAATGATGCAATTAGAGATTCAATGATGGCGGACTATTTCATATCAAATAGTGAATTCAGCACGAATATGTATAAAACTGCATTTTGGTATGAAGGTGAGATTTTGAAATATGGATCGCCAAGATGTGATATTTTGTATAATCGAAATGAAAACTCCCTAGAAAAGATTAAAGACTACTTTAAAATAAATAGAGAAACACATATACTTATGTACGCACCAACTTTTCGAAATGACGCAAATTCAGATATTTATTCTGTAAATTTTAATGAATTAATTGATGTTGTCAAAGCAAAATGGGGGGGGGATTGGATTGTATTAGTAAGATTACATCCTAATATATCAAATGAAGATAAGTTTTTGGAATATAATTCTCGAATAATAAATGCAACACATTATGATGATATGTATGAATTATTAGCAGTGAGTGATGTATTAGTTACAGACTACTCTAGTACAATGTTCGAGTTTTCTTTTACATATAAACCGGTATTTTTGTATGCACCTGATATTGAAGAATATGTGGCAGAACGTAACTTCTATTTTGAAATAGACAGATTGCCTTTTTCGCTATCTCTAAATAATGAGGAATTATTTGATGCAATTAAGCAATTCGATGAAGAAATCTATTTGAAAAAAATACATGATTTTGAATCAAAAGTAGGTCTTTATGAGAAAGGAGATGCATCTTATCAAGTTGCCAATAAGATTAAGCAGATCATTTCAAATGAATGAAAATATTGAAAGTGGTAAAGTAGATATTAGGGAAAAAAAGTCTACTTTATTAAACAATACAATACTATTGTATATATTGACAATTTCGAATTATTTTTTCAGTTTTATTACTATTCCATATCAAACTAGAATTTTGGGCCCAGAAAATTATGGTAAATTAGGTTTTGCAATAGCGTTGACAACATACTTCCAATTGATATTTGATTTCGGCTTTATTCTATCTGCTACAGCTGATGTAGCAGATAATCGAGATAATACCAACAGATTATCCGCAATTATGTCTTCGGTAATAATTATCAAACTAATCTTAATTATATTATCTTTTATTTTTCTATTAGTTTTAAGTGAATTTATTCCAAAAATAAAAGAAGATATATTACTATTTATCTTGTTTTTCTTATATAGTGCGATAAATTCAATGTTGCCTGATTACCTTTATAGAGGTTTAGAAAATATGAAAATCATTACGTACAGGACTTTAGCAGTGAAATTTTTCTTTACGATAATGATTTTTGCATTACTAAAAGACAGATCACAGTATTATTATGTTCCAGTATTAAATATCATAGGAGCAACAGGCGCAGTTATATTTGTTTATAATCATGTATTTAGGAAACTGAGAGTTAAAATTGTACTAGTTAAGCCAATCGATATACTTAAGACTTTTAAAAAATCAAGCTACTTTTTTTATTCGAGAATAGCGACCTCTGTATATGATGCAACAAATACTTTTATTTTAGGTCTTATATATCCGTCAGGAAATATCGTCGGTTATTTTACATCTGCGAATAATTTAGTCAAGACTGCACGAAGCGGCTTTTCACCAATAACTGATAGCTTGTACCCGTATATGATAAAGAATAAAGACTATAAGTTAATAAAGAAAATCTTACTATTTAGCGTTCCGATAATTCTATTAGGTTGCATTTTTATTGGTATTTTAGCGGAACCAATATGTATATTGCTATTTGGAAAAGAATTTAAAAATGCTGCTTTGATTTTAAAGTTACTATTACCTCTAATTGTATTGGGTTTACCGAACTATTTATTGGGATTTCCAACATTAACACCATTAGGTTTAGCTAAATATGCTAATCTATCGAATATATTAGCTGCTATTATACAAGTAATAGGATTAGTATCACTAAATTTAGCTGGTTTATTAAATGTCTATAGTATTTGTATTCTTACTTGTATAACAGAGCTTTGTGTATTGTTAATAAGGTTATGGGCTATTATAACAGGTCTAGGAAAACTTGATAAAAAAGAGCGCAAGAACATGATGAATCTGCTATCGTAAAAAAATGAAAAGTAAGTATAACGATGAGATGAAGAGATGAACCTTAGTAGTCGGGTTAAAAAATTATTTTTTGCATGAGGAAAAATGAAGGATAAAAGAGAAGCTATTAATTAGTATTTGGTATTAAATAGGTTGATTGTTTTGCAAAGTGTAAAGCAAAGGGGGCTTAACATTGATTAGTAACATTCTGAAGATTGGCTCCGGTAAAATAAGTGAGGTCACAGAGACACTGAAAGAAAGTAGTATAACTGGCAAAATACTTTATATTTCAGATCCTGCCGTTGATAAACTGTACGGCTATATTGTACGTCCGCAGATTGAGCAGGTTGGCAGAATTAAAGAAGAGAACGTAGATAATAATACAATTGCTTATGTTATGTCCATAGCTGAGCGTGTTATTGCTACAGATATAGATTGTATTGTAGGTATGGGTGGTGGAAGAGTTTTGGATGTTTGCAAGTATGCTGCGTTTATTTCAAAGAAACCTTTTCTTTCTATACCAACGACATTGGCCCATGACGGAATTGCTTCACCTATAGCCGTTTTAAAGAGACAAGACAACAAGCCAAAAAGTCTTGGCTGTGCAATGCCATCAATGCTGATTCTTGACACGAAACTTATTGCCACATGTCCGCTGCAACTCATTAAGGCTGGTATAGGAGATACTATATCAAACTATATGGCGTTAAAAGACTGGGATTTTGCCATTTCAAGAGGTAAGGATGTTATGAATGGATATGCTTACATGATGTCAAAGACTTCTCTAGATGTATTAATGAAGACACGGTTTGATTCTATCTGCCCAGAGTTTATCGATGTTCTTGCAAACTCTTTAGTGTTGTCAGGTATTGCTATGGACTATGCTGGAAGTAGCAGGCCGGTTAGTGGCTCTGAGCATCTATTTTCTCATGCATTGGACTATTATAGTGTAAAGCAAAACTTGCATGGTTTTCAAGTGGCGCTTGGAGCAATTGCCGTGTTGAAACTATTAGGTGAAGACTATATGGAAGTTTTATGCTATCTGAAGAAATTTGAAGTTGATATCAATCCAGCTCGTCTTGAAATAGATGAGGATACTTTTGTTTATTGTATACAGAATGCAACAGCGATGAGAAATAATCGCTATACATATCTGCATGAACTTGATTTAAATACTAATAGGCTCAAAAAGCTATACCAAGAACTAGTGGAGGAATTGTAAAAATGAAGGCATTGATTTTAGCAGCAGGTTTTGGTTCAAGATTAGCTCCGTTTACGGACACTTGTCCCAAACCGCTCGTTCCGGTAAATGGAAAACCCATTTTAATGAAACAAATCGAAAATTTGCATGAGAATGGTGTTATGGATATCACAATCATATCAGGTTATAAAGCTGACATTCTGGAGAAGGCAGTACACGAGAAGTATCCAGAAATAAGTATTATTGAGAGTGTTGATTACGTTACAACCAACAATATGTATTCTGCATATCTTGGCAGAACGGTAGTTGGCGGGGACTCTTTTTTGATGATGAATGCTGATGTATTTTTTGATGCTTCTGTCATCAAAGCACTTCTTGCATGTGATTATCAAGATGCTATTGTGACTGATATCGGCAGATATATTAAAGAATCTATGAAGGTTGTCGAGAAAAACGGAAAACTGGTAGAAATCTCAAAGGCAATTAGACCGGAGGATGCGCTCGGATCTTCCATCGATGTATATAAGTTTTCAGCAGAGGGTGGCAAAGATTTTTTTGACAAATGCGCAGAGTACATTGTTGATAAGAAAGAATTGAAGAAATGGAGCGAGGTCGCTTTAAATGATATACTACTAGAGAATAATTTTCACGCTTGCCCCTTGGTAGGCAGATGGTTTGAGATTGACAATTATGAAGATTTAATAGCAGCTGAGGAACTTTTTGTATGTTAATGGGAACAAGAAAAGTGACAGACTACTTTGGTGTTGATGCTGCAGATTTGAAGAATAAAAGGCTTTTCCTCTTTGATATGGATGGAACTATTTATGAAGAAGAAAGACTCTTTGACGGAACCCTTGCTTTAATGGCACAGATTAAAACAAATGGTGGGCGATATGTGTTTATCACCAACAACTCATCAAAATCAGTAACCGACTATGTTTCAAAGATTAACCGTCTAGGGTTAGTGGCTGATAAGGAAAACTTTTTCACATCAGCACAGGCTTCGGTTCTTTTACTAAAAGAAAGATTTCCAAATGCAAAGGTATACTGCCAGGGTACAAAATCGTTGATAAGAGAACTTGCTGAATCAGGTATTAACGTTACAGAAAATATTGAAGATGATATTAATCTGATTCTGGTGGGTTTTGATACTGAACTGACGAGTGGAAAACTGCACAAGACATGTAAGCTATTGAGCAGAGATTTACCTTATTATGCTACGAACCCAGATCTTCGATGCCCAGTTAGCTTTGGATATATCCCGGATTGTGGTTCTATCTGTGGTATGATAAAAAATTGCACAGGTAAAACACCTATCTATATAGGTAAACCCGATCCTGTCATGGTCGATATTGCTATGACAAAGTTTGGAACGAGCAAAGAAGAAACTTGCGTCATCGGTGACAGACTATACACGGACATAGCCACAGGATTGAATGCCGGGGTTATAAGCATATGTGTCCTGACTGGTGAAGCCACAATAGAAGATATAGAAAATGGAAATATCAAACCGACGCTAACTTTTAAAAGTGTGAAAGATATTTTCGAGGCAATTAGAAAATAGGGTGTATTTGTCAATCGAAAAGGTGACCATCGGGGGTTAACATTTAGATTAGCATATACAGGTGATTATCAATTTATTCCTAGGATAAGGTTCCATTCCATTTACAATAGCGTTTGTTTTGTTAAGCAAAACGCAAAATTTTGACAGATTAAAAATGGAGTAACAAATGTTTAAAAATAAAATCTTATTAATAACCGGGGGCACAGGTTCCTTTGGCAATGCCGTTATGCAGCGCTTCCTCAATAGCGAAATCCAAGAAATTCGCATCTTTTCTCGCGATGAAAAAAAACAAGATGATATGCGCAAACTCTATAAAAATGACAAATTAAAATTCTATATTGGAGATGTGCGCGATTTAGCCAGCATCAAAAATGCTATGCATGGGGTAGATTATATTTTTCATGCAGCGGCTTTAAAACAGGTACCTTCTTGCGAATTTTTCCCTTTAGAAGCGGTGAAAACCAACGTCCTGGGAACGGATAATGTGCTGACTGCCGCTATTGAATGTGGCGTAAAGAAAGTGATCTGCCTTTCCACAGATAAGGCAGCTTATCCTATCAACGCCATGGGGATTTCCAAAGCGATGATGGAAAAGGTCTTTGTAGCAAAATCGAAAACGGTGGATCCGGTGGAGACTCTAATTTGCGGAACACGTTACGGCAATGTCATGGCTTCGCGGGGATCTGTTATTCCTTTGTTTATTGATCAAATCAAAAGCGGTCAACCTTTGACCATAACTGACCCAAATATGACTCGCTTTTTAATGAGCTTAGAAGAAGCGGTTGAATTGGTTGTCTTCGCTTTCCAACACGCCAAAGCGGGAGATATTATGGTGCAGAAGGCGCCGGCTTCCACCATTGCCGATTTAGCGCAGGCGGTCAAGGAATTATTCCATGCAGATAATGAGATTAAAATTATCGGCACGCGCCATGGCGAAAAGCAGTATGAAACCTTGCTTACCAAGGAAGAATTCCTGGTTGCGCAGGATATGGGCGATTTTTTCCGTGTGCCGGCCGATAAGCGAGATTTAAATTACGATAAGTATTTTGTGGAAGGTACCCCGCTAAATACGCTGCAGGAAGATTACAACTCCAACAATACAGTACGTTTGAATGTGGAGCAGATCAAAGCAAAACTGCTAAACTTAGAATATGTACAGAATGAACTGAAGGGTTGGCAGAAAGCATGAAAATCCTGGTTACCGGCTCCAATGGCTTTATTGGCAAGAATTTAATTGCCGAATTGAAAAATCAGAACTATACGGATATTTTAGCGTACGATATCGAGACAGATCCCACTTTACTGGATGAATATTGCCGGGAAGCTGAATTTGTCTTCCATTTGGCCGGAGTTAACCGTCCAAAAGACCCGGCTGAGTTTTTAGCCGGGAATTTTGGTTTTACTTCGGTTTTATTGGCTGCTTTAAAGAAATACGGCAACACTTGCCCGGTTGTGCTTGCTTCCTCCATTCAGGCTGCTTTGCCGAACCCTTATGGGGAAAGCAAAAAAGCAGGGGAGGACCTGCTCTCTGCTTATGCAGCCGAAACGGGAGCGAAGGTTTTAATTTACCGTTTTCCGAATGTGTTTGGAAAATGGTGCAGACCGAATTATAACAGCGCGGTCGCAACTTTCTGCCATAACATTGCGCATGGTTTACCGATTCAGGTCAATGACCGCAGTGCGGTTCTGAATTTGGTTTACATCGATGATCTGGTAGAAGAGTTGATGCGCGCCTTAAAAGGGAATGAACACCGTGCCGATGATCTTTGCATCGTGCCGGTTACTTATACAATCACTCTGGGTGAGATCGTTGATCTCATTTACGGTTTCAAAGCGAGCAGGGTTGCTTTGAGTGTGCCAAACCTGGCCAACGCGTTTGAAAAGAAGCTCTACAGCACGTACCTCAGCTATTTACCTACCGATCAGTTCAGTTATCCGCTGAAAATGAATGTAGACGAACGCGGATCCTTCACGGAAATCATCCGCACCTTGGATCGCGGTCAGTTTTCGGTGAATGTGGCAAAGCCGGGGATCACCAAGGGGAATCATTGGCATCACACCAAAAACGAGAAATTCCTAGTGGTCAGCGGCAAGGGTTTGATCCAATTCCGTCAGATCTACAGCAACGAAGTAATTTCCTATGCGGTGAGCGGAGAGAAATTAGAAGTGGTAGATATCCCAACCGGTTATACGCATAATATTACCAATGTGGGTGAAACCGATCTAGTCACTTTTATGTGGGCGAACGAAGCCTTCAATCCGGATAAGCCGGATACTTATTTCTTAAAAGTATAGCAAAGGCAGGTGAGCGCCGATGGCAAAGTTGAAACTGATGACAATTGTGGGGACCAGGCCGGAAATCATTCGTTTGTCCGCTTGTATCAAGGCATGCGACCGCTATTTTGAGCAGATCCTGGTGCATACCGGGCAGAATTACGATTATGAATTGAATCAGGTCTTTTTTGAAGACTTGCAGCTGCGTGCGCCGGATTATTATCTCAATGCGGTCGGAGCGGATTTGGGGGAGACAATCGGCAACATTATCGCCGCTTCTTATCGGCTGATGGCCAAGCTCAAACCGGATGCCGTGCTGGTACTGGGCGATACCAATTCCTGCCTGGCGGTAATTGGCGCCAAACGGCTGCATATTCCTATTTTCCATATGGAAGCAGGCAACCGCTGCTTTGATGAATGCCTGCCGGAAGAAACCAACCGGCGCATTGTGGATGTTACTTCCGATGTTAATTTATGCTACTCGGAACACGCCAGACGCTATTTGAATGCGGCAGGTGTGCCTAAGGAAAGAACCTACGTGGTTGGCTCTCCCATGGCAGAAGTGTTAACGGCAAATATAGAAAAGATCCAGGCTTCCAAGGTATTGGAAACACTGGATCTAACAGCAGGTCGGTATATATTACTCAGCGCGCACAGAGAAGAGAATATTGATATCGAAACCAATTTCTTGCAGCTGATGAATGCGGTCAATGCCATGGCAGAGAAATATCAGATGCCGGTGATTTACAGCTGCCATCCGCGGGCGGCAAAGTTTATTGAGCAGCGAAAATTTCAGTTCCATGCCAATGTGCGCAGCTTAAAACCATTTGGCTTTTCAGACTACAACCATTTGCAGATGAATGCGTTTTGTGTGGTTTCCGATAGCGGCACCCTGCCGGAAGAAGCGAGCTTCTTCAATGCCATTGGCAAACCGTTCCCCGCAGTATGTATCCGCACTTCCACCGAACGCCCGGAAGCGATGGATAAAGGCAATTTCATTTTAGCCGGTATAACCACAGAACAGGTATTGCAGGCGGTGGATACGGCAGTGGAGATGAATCAGAACGGTGATTTCGGCATCCCCGTGCCGGATTATACCGATTTGAATGTGAGCAGCAAGGTTGTTAAGATTATTCAGAGTTACACGGGCATTGTCGATCGTATGGTTTGGAGGAAATACTGAAAGATTTGATAATTCACAAGGATTTCAATAGTTGTTCAATAAAGAGAAAGCACAGTTTGGGAGGAAAAGTGTATGAATAGACCTATGGTCAACCTTAATGAATTGGTTACAACAAAGCTAGAAAAAATCTCTTTGGTCGGTCTAGGTTATGTAGGATTACCTATTGCTATCGCTTTTGCTAAGAAAGTAAATGTTATCGGGTTTGATCTCAATCAAGAAAAGGTCGAACTTTATAAGATTGGTATTGATCCAACAAAAGAAGTAGGCGATGATGCAGTAAAGAAAACAACTGTTGAATTTACTGCCGATGAAACAAGATTGCGTGAAGCGAAGTTCCATATTGTTGCTGTACCAACACCGGTCAATAAAGACCGCACGCCGGATTTGAGACCGGTCGAATCTGCCAGCCATACTTTAGGAAGAAATTTAACACCCGGTTCTATTGTGGTTTTTGAATCCACAGTTTATCCGGGTGTTACTGAAGATATTTGTGTTCCAATTTTAGAAAAAGAATCTGGCTTGAAATGCGGTGTGGATTTTAAAATTGGATATTCACCAGAACGCATTAATCCGGGAGATAAGAAACACCGTTTAAATACAATCACGAAGATCGTATCAGGCATGGATGAAGAATCTCTGGATACGATTGCCAAGGTGTATGAATTGGTCGTGGATGCAGGTGTATACAGGGCAGAATCAATTAAAGTTGCAGAAGCTGCGAAAGTCATTGAAAACTCTCAAAGAGATATCAATATTGCTTTTATGAATGAACTTTCTATTATCTTTAACAAGATGGGAATCGATACCAAAGCAGTTTTAAAAGCAGCTGGTACCAAGTGGAATTTTCTAAACTTTACACCAGGGTTGGTGGGGGGGCATTGCATTGGCGTGGATCCCTATTACCTTACTTATAAAGCAGAACAATTGGGTTACCATTCCCAAGTCATTCTTGCCGGCCGGCGTATCAACGATGATATGGGTAAATATGTTGTTGAAAATACAATCAAAAGCTTAATTAGAGCAAATGTTCCGGTAAAAGATGCCAGAGTGGCAATCTTAGGTTTTACCTTTAAAGAGAATTGTCCGGATACACGCAATACCAGGGTGATCGATATTGTCAATGAATTAAAAGAATACGGCATCAATGCTAAAATTACCGATCCACAGGCTTCTGTTGAGGAAGCAAGCAGAGAATATGGTGTGGTGTTTTGCCCGATGAGTGACATTGTTGAGATGGATGCTATTATCATTGCAGTTAGCCATGATGACTTTTTAAATTTATCGATGCAAGAAATAGCTGGCATGTATAAAAAGATACCAAACCAAAACAAGGTACTGATTGATATCAAAGGAATTTTGAATCGTAAAGAATATGAAGAAGCAGGCTACCAATACTGGCGGCTATAAAGGTGGAATTACAATGAGTTACGAGTCGATTCGGTTTGATCAAAATTCGGTGTTCTTAATCACAGGTGGTGCCGGTTTTATCGGTTCTAATTTATGTGAAGCGCTGCTAAATGCCGGATATCAAGTGCGTTGTCTGGATAATTTGTCGACTGGCAAACGAAGCAACATTGATTTGTTTACATCAAATCCGCGCTATACCTTTATTGAGGGAGATATACGCGATCTGAATATCTGTATGGCTGCCTGTAAAGGGGCAGATTATGTTCTAAACCAAGCGGCATGGGGGAGTGTACCCAGAAGTATTGAAATGCCCTTGCTTTATGAAGAAATCAATATCAGAGGAACGCTGAATATGATGGAAGCAGCTAGACAAAACGGTGTAAAGAAGTTTGTCTATGCTTCCAGTTCTTCTGTTTATGGTGATGAGCCGAATTTACCAAAGCAAGAGGGGATAGAAGGTAATTTACTTTCTCCCTATGCCTTGACCAAAAGAGTTGATGAAGAGTATGGGAAACTTTATACCAAATTGTATCAGCTTGATACTTATGGGTTACGCTACTTCAATGTATTTGGCAAGAGACAAGATCCCGATGGCGCATATGCAGCGGTAATCCCAAAGTTTATCAAACAGTTGATGAACGATGAACAACCACTGATCAATGGGGATGGAAAACAAAGCAGAGACTTCACCTATATCGAGAATGTGATTGAAGCAAATCTGAAAGCATGTAAAGCGCCCCATGAAGCTGCGGGAATGGCCTATAATATTGCTTATGGTGGCAGAGAGTATTTAATTGATATTTACAACGTGCTGTGTAAAGCTTTAGGAAAAGAGATTCAGCCGATCTTCGGGCCGGATCGTAAAGGCGATATCAAACATAGCAACGCGGATATTAGTAAAGCGAGAAAGATGCTTGGGTATGATCCCGATTGGAACTTCGAACGTGGTTTGCAGGCAGCGATTGAGTGGTACAAGGCGGAGCTGTAAGAGATGATAAAAAAATGGGAGTAAGCGACATGGCTTACTCCCATAAATAGAAACGAACAAATGACTGCATCATCAAATATATGATAGGGTCTGTCAAGAGTTTTGTGCTTTTGCTTACCAGAACAAACATTACTGCAAATAGGATGAAACCTTATCCGGAAAATAAATCGACAATTGTAAGAGAATCTGGCCCCAGTTTTGAATGCGCCCAGACCACTTCCTGAGAACATCCTGAGTAGCAAGGTAAAGCATTTTCTGCAATGCTTCGTCATTCGGGAATATGCTTTTCCCTTTTGTCACTTTTCGCAGCTGACGATGATAGCTTTCAATCATGTTTGTCGTATAAATCAGCTTACGCAACTCAGGAGAGTATTTGAAAAAGGTCGATAACTCTGACCAATTCTTCCGCCAGGACTGCACGATTAAGGGGTATTTTGACCCCCAGATCTGTTCAAAGGCATCCAGCGCGGCCGAGCCGGCGCCTTCGCTAGGGGCTGTGTAAATTGGCTTCAAGGCAGCGGTTATCTTCTTGACATCCTTGTAAGAAACATACTTGATTGAATTACGGATCTGATGCACAATGCATTTTTGAATTTCAGCATCCGGATAACAAGCAGCAATAGCTTCTGTAAACCCGGATAAATTATCCACACTAAAGATTAAAAATATCTTGAACACCGCGGTTTCTTAAATCATTGAGTACACTCAACCAGAATTTTGAGGATTCTGTTTCGCCAATCCACATACCTAAGACATCTTTATTGCCTTCCAAGTCCACGCCAATGCACATATAGGCTGCTTTATTGACAATATGGCCTTCCTGGCGCACTTTGTAGTGAATTGCATCGAGAAATACGATGGCATAGATATTTTGCAGCGGTCTCGCTTGCCATTCCTTAATCATGGGCATGATTTTGTTGGTTACATTAGAAATTAAAGTTGGCGATACCTCTATTCCATAGAGCTGATTCAAGTGATCCTGGATATCGCGCGTTGAGATTCCTTTCGCATATAATGCCAGGATTTGTTCTTCAATTCCATTGACATTCTTTTGATACTTTGGAATGATCACTGGTTCGAATTCCCCTTCGCGATCGCGAGGAATATCGATTTCCATGTCTCCATATTCACTCCGAACGGTCTTTTTAGAATTACTGTTGCGGCGATTGCTGGTCATTTTCTTTTGGCTGTCATTTTTGTCATAACCGAGACTATCACCGAGTTCTACTTCCAACATTTCTTCCAGTGTGTGTATATGCTAATCTAAATGTTGACCAGTTTAGCACCGAATGCTAAACGAAAAGTTGACCACCTTGAGCCCCTTTCCTGTTATGATGTATTTGCGAGAAACATCAAGCAGGAGGAAAGGAAAATGTACAAGATGGTCGATAAAGAGTATATCAGAAAACTGTATTACATGGAAGACTGGCCCATCAGGAAAATCAGTCGTCAGCTTCAGATATCACGTCAAGCCATCCGAAAAATGATAGAGGATACGGAAAAGCCAAAGTATGAAATTAAGAAAGAGCGGCCGGCACCGGTCATGGATCAGTATTTGGAAATATTGCGGCAATGGATTGAAGAAGACGAGAAAGCTCCGAAAAAACAAAGGCATACTGCGATACGAATGTATGAACGCTTAAGGGATGAACATAATTTTACCGGTGGCAGTTCAACCGTGAGACAGAGCGTTGCCAAATTGAAAAACAAAGTACCGGAAGTATTTATACCTTTAACGGCAGCACCGGGTGAACAGGTTCAGGTAGACTTCGGGCATGCACAAGTGGTGCTGGCCGGTCATGAACAGAAAGTAAATATCTTTTGCATGCGTTTGAAGCACAGTTCGGTACCCTTTGTTGTAGCTTTTCCAACAGAACGGCTGGAAGCCTTTTTGGAAGGACACGTTCAAGGTTTTGCTTACTTCGGTGGTGTGCCAAGAGAAGGTCTCTACGATAATGCGAAGACGCAGGTCGTGAAGATCTTAGAGGGGCCTTACCGCCAAGAACACGAGGATTTCTCAAGTTTACGCTCTCACTATTTGTTTAACAGTCTTTTTTGCCGACCGAGAAAAGGTAATGAGAAAGGAGCGGTAGAGGGTCTGGTGAAGCAAGTACGCAGCCAAGCAATGGTTCCCGTGCCGGAATGCGAAAATTTGGAAGAACTTAACGCTTTATTACTGAATTGGTGTAAGAAAGAAAAATCAAGAAACCAAGAAAAGTGGTTAGCTGAACAGGCGCAATTACGTCCTTTGCCAGTAGAACCATACTCGGCAGCAAAAATAGTGGCTGCGAAGGTGAGTTCTTACTCACTGGTGACCATTGACCGAAACCGTTACTCCGTTCCCACAGAGTTTGTAGGAGAAAACTTATTTGTTAAAGCTTATGTGAATCGCATAGAAGTTCTGCACCGTAACCATGTTATTGCGACTCACGATCGCTGCTACGGTAGGAACCATACTTCTTTACAATTAGAGCATTATCTCAATGCCTTAGAGAAAAAACCACACGCGGTAACACATGCTACGGTGGTTCGCCAATTGCCTTTACCTTTTCAGCAGGTCAAAGAGAACATGGAGCAAGCGCACGGAACCGGCTACAAAGATTTTTTACGAGTTCTTTTGTTAACACACGAGTATCCGTTGAATGAAATAGGTGCTGCGATTACCGACCTTGGGGCTTCTCGAGCCTGCGAAGAGACCCTGAGACACTATTTACAAAGTAAACGAAACCCATTAGAAGAACAGCGAGACCCACAAAGACAACTCCTCACCAATGGGATTCCCCTGATCACCATACAAGATACTCAACGCTATGATTTGTTGTTGCAGGGGGTGAGAGCATGAGTCTTGATATAACCGAGGCTCAAATTGAGCTCTCTTGTAAACTTCTTCGCTTACCAGGCTTGAAACAACAGTTTCGCGCTCTGGTTCGCGAAGCAAACGAAAGGAACCTGAATTGTAGTCAATTCTTGAAACTGTGCTTAGAACAAGAAATTCACGATCGCCAGGTAAAGAAACAGCAAATTCTGCTTCGTCAGGCTAAATTCCCGGCAGAGAAGACCTTGGCGGATTTCGATTTTACGAAAATCCCGCAACTGCCAAAGAACAAAATATTAAAGCTTGCCGATTCCGAATATGTTAAGCGTAAAGAAAATATTATTTGTATTGGCAGAGCTGGAACGGGAAAAAGTCATATTAGCATTGCCTTGGGAATGGAAGCTTTACAAAAGGGTTTTCGAGTTCGGTTCATTTCAGTGATGCAGCTTTTGCAGGAAATTCAATTGGCTGAAGCGGAATTCCGCTTACCCCGCTACTTAAAAGCATGGAACCGAGTCGATCTTGTTATTCTTGATGAACTTGGTTATCTCCCACTTGGGGAACAGGGTAAACTACTATTTCATTTTATCTCTCAACGTTACGAAACAGGAAGCTTGATAATAACCTCTAACTTAGAGTTTTCCCGCTGGGTTGAAGTCTTGCATGACCCAGCATTAACTTCTGCCTTGCTAGACAGACTGACTCACCATTCTAATATTATTCTTTTCGATGGAGAATCGTATCGCTTTCGCGAAAGCCTGGCTCGCCAGGCGGTGGATTTGAATTAGTTTTCACTAAGTTTTTATCTTATTTTTTTACGCCAAGGTGGTCAACTTTTCGAATAGCAAGGTGGTCAACTTTTCGAATAGCAAGGTGGTCAACTTTTCGAATAGCAAGGTGGTCAACTTTTCGATTGACAAATACAAGTGTGCTCTTGAACATTTCTTTCAGAGCGTTCTGAATATCTTCTGTGGTTTTCAAGTTGTTCTCTTTGATGAATTCTCTTAGTTGTGCTTTTTCCATGAGTGCCATTTCTTTCACCTCTCCATTCAATTATACATCTATTGATTTGGATTGGCAAAAGCACAAACTATTTTACACTACCATATGATATGTTAATTATGCACCAACTTTTACATTATCATTTACTACGGAAGTTACTTCAATAATATTATCTGTTTCTTTGTCTTGGAATATTTTGTAGCAAAGATATTTAATCATATGGCTTGCTTGATCATCGGTATCAAGTTGAATTGCATTTGAAGAGTTAATACTCAATTTAAGTAACTTTGCAATTTCCCTTCTTTTATCGGCAATAGCAAGATTATTCAATCTAGTTTCATTTAATGATAAGAAAGTACGTGCGGATTTATAGCTATTCATTAATTTTTTTACATGTTCCCCATTAATAAAAGCTCCAGTTTCAATAATCTTGTCAACTGTAGACGTTTTCAATTTCTGCATAGTTTTTACTAAATTGAATATTTCCTCAAATTTATATGAAAAGGTATATAACATTTTTCCTATAACAATAAAATCAACAAAAAAGTAAAGACGACACACCTCCTCAGAAATACTCTCTAATTTATCATCTTGTGAATAAGTAAAATCAATAGATTTATTCCTATTCAGATCGATAACAGGATTACCTGCTTTAACAAACACAATAGGTTGATGACTTTCATCTTCCTGCTTAGGTCGTCCAGTAATAATATAGCCTTGGTATTTTCCGGTAATCTTGTCATGTGTTGCATTAGCAACAGAAGTAAAGAAAAAATTCCATTGATCTGCAATCAATTCATTTTCTGTGCTGAGTTTATCACAGGATACCTTACTGTTTATACCATTATATGTTTGTACATCCTCTAGTGTATCTACTTGGAACTTAGATACCATCGTGCAAAGCTTTGTGCAATATGATGATAAGGCCGATGTATTTCGAAATTCAATATTAAAAACCAAATAAGGATTTAGTTTTGCTCGGCGATCGACTTTAAAGAAATGTAATGACCAATTATACTGCTCAGAACTAGCAACAGCAATTGCGGATTTTAAGACACCTATGCTCATATTTTACTCCCCCTCAAGATCAATATAGATATAATTATCAAAATCAAAATAACCAATTTTACGTGGTATTGAATTTGCAAGCGTTTTATTTTTGCTTATAATTAAGCTATTTTTATAAAGTTTATTTTCAGTCAATACTGGACACTCGATATCACATTCGTACATTCGGTATCCCTTGATTTCAAATAGAAAATTAGTATATATATTGTTGTTTCTTATGCAAAGAAATGATAGCACCGTAAAATATATCAGAAATAATACAACATCATGTGCTGAACTAAAATCAAAAGCAATCATAGGTAATATGTAGGCTAACAAAAATTCAGTAGATAGTTTGTTAGCGCGCTTCGCTTCGACTATTTTTCCTGTTGGCAATGATGGATTTTTTCTTTTATTGGAAATAAAACAACAGAGATAAATAATACTAAAGAATGAATAAAGAACTAAGACCAAGAATGTGATAACTTCTATTTTCGCAATGTTCCAAACAGTGAAAATTCTCGAAGCAGTTTGAACTGTTGAGGTTGGAAGTATATTATTCATTTTATGGCATATACTCCATACATCACTGACTACAATAGAGGCCCAAAGTGGAAGAAATGAAGTGTAAAACATATTCCACTTAAACCAAATATCCATGTGTTGTATTCACCTCCATATTATTTTTCTATACTGTAATTTTTATAAGTTAAAAATAATCTACTCACATAAATATCTATTTCTATTATTTATACTTGGTAATGTTTTGATTATATACCAAAATTACAAGCAAGACAACTGGGGAATTTAATTTTATTCACTCCCAAGGAGAGGACCTATGTGGTTGGTTCTCCCATGGCAGAAGTGTTAACAGCAAATATAGAAAAAATCCAGGTTTCCAAGGTATTGGAAACACTGGATTTAACAGCAGGCCAGTATATTTTACTCAGCGCGCATAGGGAAGAGAATATCGACACCGAAACTAATTTCCTGCAGCTGATGAATGCGGTCAATGCCATGGCAGAGAAATGTTCCAGGGGGACGGGGGTGTTGGCACAGCTTGATATTCCAGGGGGACGGGGGTGTTGGCACAGCTTGATGTTCCAGGGGGACGGGGGTGTTGGCACAGCTTGATATGGGTTTTAAATATTGTCGAGTGGCATGCAAAAAGCACTGTATTCAGCGGGAAGATGATTCCTGCGAGGACACAGTGCTTTGTGATGTACATATTGTGTTAAGGGAGGGAGAAAAGAAACGGCGATGAGATGGAGGGGACGGAAGGGACGACGGAGGTGGAGACGAGGGGACGGCGGAACGGTCAAGACCGTTCCCTACATTTGGGCAATGGTAAGGATAAGATGTCAATGTAATTGTTGGGCAGAGGGCGACGGAGGGGACGGAAGGGACGACGGAGGTGGAGACGAGGGGACGGCGGAACGGTCAAGACCGTTCCCTACATTTGGGCAATGGTAAGGATAAGATGTCAATGTAATTGTTGGGCAGAGGGCGACGGAGGGGACGAGGAACGAAGGAGAACGGCGGAACGACGGAACGGTCAAGACCGTTCCCTACATTTGGGCAATGTTAAGGATAAGATGTCAATGTAATTGATGGGGAGAGGAACGACGGAGGTGGAGACGAGGGGACGGCGGAACGGTCAAGACCGTTCCCTACATTTGGGCAATGGTAAGGATAAGATGTCAATGTAATTGTTGGGGAGAGGAACGACGAACGGGGAAATGTTAAGGATAAGATGTTAATGTAATTGTTGGGGAGTGGGTGTTATTTGACGCTTACAGCCGATCCAAACACGGAGCCGGTTGATTTCTATAAGGTCTCCAAGCTTAAACTCATCAGCCGAAGTAATACCATCGGTAACACCTCACCACCCTTGGAACTGGTGCCGCCGGAACTGGAAGCATTCAGAGAAAGAGGACACCGCAGACTGGCAGCCAGGACATATGATAGTAAGTGTAATAGTTGTATGTGGGGTTGTAGAATGCCTGTTGAGATCATTATTGATAATTGGAACCCGAGAGGCCGGAAGAAATACAGGTTTGAGACTTTTTGTTATGGACCGATTTCGTGTAAATTGTATAAGGCTGGCCCGAACCGGAAGGTGGAAGGTCGGAACGGGATGGTGTATGTTGAGGAAGATTTTTGTTGATGAGCAAAATACAGAACATAGGGAGATGGATGAGTAGGTTTCTGAAATAGGATGTGCAGCGATATTGTGACTTAAAGGGTACTACGGATGCGCAGCGGAGATGCGTATTAATGCGGCAAAAACTTTCCCCGGTGTAGGGGCGAGGCATTGACTCGCCCGAGTTGCTGAGCCGAACAGTAACGAAAGTTCACCAACATCAATTTACATATATACACGGAGCGGCTTGTGTTTGGGAACGTGCGGAATGGTCAAGACCATTCCCTACAACCCTGCCGCGTGTTCCCTACATTGGGCATCAATCAATTATGTACCGACGAACCTAATTTTTCACATAAGTTCTGAGCTTGAAACTATGAAAGAGATGTACTTAGTTCGATTTGACATATTTTTGATTTCGGCTATTGGGCTTATCGGGAATGGTCATTTGAAGCTTTCCGCTTTCGAGCAGTGGATTTAAATATCGTGCAGCAAAATTACGAGTATCTTTGTATCCGCAAAACTCTGTGATTTCCTTACGAGTTTTTGGAAAAGGACAAAACAGTAATATTTTATCTTGTAGGGCAACTTGTTGGTTTACTTGTTGGTTTACTTGTTGGTTGTCGAGTGGTCCGGCTTTCCCGGTTGCTACAGCTTTTAACGGGATAATTGTGCGGAATACATCGCCCTCGATGAATTGCGGTGCTGCACCTGAATACATCTGCGTATATTTGTAGGTGTTTCGCATTCCGGAGCCAAGTTCGTCGGCAAGGGACACTTCGCGGAATACTTTCGAGATTGCAGGGTTTTTAGGAAAAGGCTCAAAGCTCTTTATGTCGAGGATACCGGAACCGTGGGAGCGGTTGGCGTTTTCTGTATACATCCTCTCACGTTCAATAACAAATTTTGCAACATATGCGGACGAATAATCACGGTGAGCAAGGCTATTGGAAAAAATTCCACGCAGGATCTTATCTCTTACGTTGACACTGTAAATACCCTCAAGCATGAAGGGATCGCTAAGATGCTTTTTTCCGAATTCAATAAGCCTGTCATAAGTTTCAAACAGGTTTGTTATAATAACATCCCTGTCATCGTATCGGTCTAGATTTTCCACACGGAATATTGCGTCAGTTTTATGCTGCGGCAACGCAGACAATATTGCAATATCTCTTCCAAATAGGAGAATTGCAGCAAGGGTGATACCTTCACGCTGTGTTTCGGTATCTTTCAGTATCAGACCCGCACTTCGAAGAATTTCTTCGTCGCTCATAGTCTGCCAAGGATGGCTGTCATTGCGTATGCGGCTCATTTTTCTTGCACGGCCAATAAGGTCGGCACGAAGATCAGACATGTCAAAGCCTGTCACCTTATTGATGTAATAACTGTCCTGTTTCCGAGCATAAAGCTGATAAACTGCATTGGAATTGTTTGTTATGTCGATATCGGCTTCATGGTTGCGGTCATAGATTTTTCCACCGCAACGGCAGACCTGTGTACCGCTTGGAACATAGATATGGAGAACAACTCGTCCGTCGAACTCAATTTCCTCGGGTGTCAGATACAATGGCGGGTAAAATTTATTTGTGTTATTAACGGTAGTTACAAATTCATTCTTAATGTGGTCAATATCGTTTCGTTCTATTCCTAATATCTCGCCGCTATTTTTGACGCCAAGAAAGATATGCCCTCCTTCGCGGTTGGAAAATGAGCACACAGTTTCATATACATCCTTTGTTATTTCATTTGTTGATTTTTTAAACTCAACAGGTATATTTTCCCCGCCGTTTATGAGAGTCCGTATTTCATTGGTATTCAATCGGCGTCACCTCCAGTTTGTTTAGATATTTGCCGCTTTTAACTCGTGCGGCACCAGGCTTTTCGGCATCTCCTGGTATTATCCAGTTTCTATTCACACGAAGCACACTGACAATGCAGCTCGCTGCACAAAGGATTGCCACTATGTGAGCCGATAGGTTCCATTTTTGTGCAGCTTGTGTTGTTGAAATATACTTCACGCTAAGAACTTCTTTTTTCTGTATTTATTATATTCATTTATCCAAATAATATCAAGAGCAGTTCTCATAAAAATGGAAGATATTTGCGATAACGAAGCAAATAAGATATCAGTTCGGTCGGATCTGAAAAGGCATTGATCGCCCGCAAGGCCAAACGTTTGTCGATGGTGACAGCGTAACATAAAGCGCTTGCGGGTAAACGACGGAACGCTTGCGAGCGAGATACTATCTCGCCATTACATGTTTTGGGGAGCTTTCGCCGTATGTAATGACCATTGGTCATTACGCAAACGTGACGATGAGCGGGACGATAGATGGGATGTCGCGGAGCGATTTGCGGAGCGAGTTGCGGAGCGACTAATAGTCGCTCCCTACAGACTAGTGTTCCAAGGGGACGGGGGTGTTGGCACAGATCCATAAGGATAAGCAGCTACAATCCAAATCTGGTGTTATAGGGGGAAGAAAATCAATATATCTCAAAAAATACCCCCTATAACTTGACATTCGCAAAAATTTGTTCTATTATAGTAGAGTCTCACGGGAATTCTATTATTGCTTTTTAGAATGAACAGAGGTGTCTATTGTGAAAAACAACAATCTTGGTGAACTTTATCCAAGAGAAAAATATTTATCAAAACTGCGTGGCTTTTATCACGAGTGCGAGATTATAAAGGTATTAACAGGTGTACGCCGTTGCGGTAAATCCTCCATCATGCAAATGATTATAGGTGAATTGCTTTCAAGTGGGGTTTCTCAAGATGATATTTTATACTTTAATCTAGATAAACGCCCATATATGCGAATTACCGAACCGGAGCAACTGGATAAGTTGATTGAAGAAAAGTATCATTCGGATAAGATACAATATTTGTTTGTTGACGAAGTGCAGAATGTAAATGAATTTGAATCTATTATAAATTCTTGGAGAGAGGAAGGAAATGTCTCTATCTTTTTGACCGGTTCTAATTCTTATTTGCTAAGCGGCGAACTCGCTACAAAGCTTACAGGCAGATATTTAGAGTTTAATATTCTGCCTCTGACACCGGATGAATTTGTCGGCATGAAACTATTTTTCTCTAAAAGTGTACCGACCGATATGCAAGAACTGTTGAATGCGTATATTTATGAAGGAGGATTCCCATATGCTGTTAAGCTTGATTCCATCAGTGACAAGAGAGCATATGTGCAAGGCTTGATTGACGAGATATACAAGAAAGATATTCAAAAGAGAATTACCATCCGAAACAGAACCGTTTTTGATCTAGTTATGAAATATCTTATCAACAATTTTGGATCGACTACAAGTATTCAGAATATTGTGAACGATTTGAAGAAAAACGGTACGAACATTAAGCGTGAAACTTTAGATCGTTATTTAGATGCATTGGTAAGTGCAAAGATTCTAATGCCGTGCGACAGATTTGATATGAAATCAAGAAAATCTCTGAAGGGTGAGAAGAAATATTATCTTTCGGATTTTTCGTTCTATTATGCTTTGAATACGGACAACCGAATCAATTACAGTCCGGCACTCGAAAACGTTGTTTTTAACTATGCAACAAGTCACGATTACAAAATAAGCGTTGGCAGAATTGGAAAACTTGAATGCGACTTTATCCTGCGTGACAAAGATTTAAACTATTCCTATGTTCAGGTTGCCTATACCATTCTTGCCAGCAAAGAAACGGAAGACAGAGAATATAAGAGCCTTGAAGCAATCAAGGGTGACAACTATCCCAAATATGTTGCGACGATGGATAAGCTGATTCAGTCTCGAAGCGGTATCAAGCACATCAATATCATGGATTTTATGAAAGAAAACAAGAAGTTTTAAGTGTTCCAGAAGATTATGTTCCATGGGGACGGGGGTGTTGGGGCGAGGCATTGACTCGCCCGTGGAACCGAAACGAATTTCATATGAAACACGGGTGTAATTGGAAACCGTGTTTTATATATTTCTGCGTGTTATTGACTTATAGATTTTCCATGAGCAGAAAGTCGCGGATGTTTTTATGCTCAATTCCTTCACGGCTTAAATTGAATTCATCCAGGGAAACCACATATTTCGGAAAGTTATCCGGAACATCCAGATGTGTTCCAAGGGGACGGGGGTGTTGGCACAGATTGATGGTGACATTTAGAAGTTATCAAGAGGCATTAAAAAGCACCATATCCCTCGGAAAAATGATTCCGGCGAAGATATAGTGCAGTAGGGAATGACCATTGGTCATTCCGCAAGCGTGACGATGGTTAGAATGGATGTGTGGGGTAATAGCTGGGACGATGCGGAGCGTTTGCGGAGCGACTAATAGTCGCTCCCTACAGTGGGGTTCCCCACAGTGGGGTTTACTACAGCATTTTCTCTTTGTTATTCTATACTTTTAGTAACCATTCTAAAACATTGATCTGTTTGATCCCGTTATGGGAGGTGAGCGGCTCAAAATCCATTGTCAGCAGATATTTCGGATTGTGATCTTTAATCGCGTCCAGGGGAGCCAGCTCTCTTGCAAGAATATCTCCATTTTCATCAGATACTGTATAAGCAACTTGGTAATATTCTTTTCCGGTGCTGTTAATCGCCAGAAAGTCTACCTCGGTTTGACCAAGCTTGCCGATATGCACTTCATAGCCGCGGCGTAGCAGTTCAAGAAAAACAACGTTTTCGAGTATATGCCCTCTGTCGGCTTTTTTCGTGCCAAGCAGATAATAGAGAAGTCCGATGTCGGCAAGATAATACTTTGCTCCTGTAGCAAGATATTGCTTACCCTTGATATCATACCGCCCAATCTTATAAAGCACAAAACTTTCCATCAAAGCAGAAAGATAGCTTTCCACTGTATGGACGGAGATTTTACGGCCTTTTGATGTCATGGTATTGGCAATTTGAGTTGAAGAACAGAGGTTGCCGATGTTATCAAACATATATCGGATGACACTGTCCAGCATGTTAATGTCTGAGATATGTTTTCTGGCGGCGATATCCTTCAAAACAATCGTGTTATAAATTCCTTCCAAATAGGCTTGGATATCTTGCTTTCTTTCCAGTTTCAGTAGATAAGGAAAAGAACCGTTTTGAATATAGCGTTGATATTTCAGGATCAGATCAGAGCTGTCGTCAATTCCTTCAATAAATTCAGAAAAAGATAAGGGAAGCATTTTAATTTCAACATATCTTCCGGAAAGAAGAGTCGCAAGTTCGCCCGAAAGCAGATAGGCATTGGATCCTGTGATATAGACATCGCAGTTTTTCTTGATAAACAAGCCATCAATTGCTTTTTGAAACTCCGGAACATTTTGCACTTCATCAATAAAGATGTAATTCATCTTTTCAGCGATTAGTTGCTCTTTGATCAAATTGTACAATTTTAAATAACCGTCTAGATCATGATTATCCGGATCTTCCAGATTGATGCGGATGATCTGTTCCGAAAGGATGCCTTGCTCCTTCAGGTAGTTGCAATAGAGATCAAACAAGGTGGATTTTCCACAACGCCGTATACCGGTGACAACCTTGATCAACTGCTTATCTTTAAAGTTTTTAAGCTGCTCCAAATAGGTCGGCCGTGGGATAAGTTTCTCCATTGAAACACCTCCTTTGTGCATCCATTATATCCTAAGTTGTGAAAAGTGTCAAGTTTGTGCAATGTGGTTCACAAAATATATGTTTTGAGTGGTTTGTGAAACTGTAGGGAGAGGAAACACGCAGAAGGGTTTGGGTAGGGGCGATGCATTGACTCGCCCGGCGGTGCTGAAACGAATTGCATATAAAACACGGGTGTAATTGGAAACCGTGTTTTTAATATTTCTGTGCGGTATTGTCTTATAAATTCTCCATGAGCAGAAAGTCGCGGATGTTTTTATGCTCAATTCCTTCTCGGCTTAAATTGAATTCATCCATGGAAACCACATATTTTGGAAAGTTATCCGAAACATCAAGATACACTCCAAATTCACGCTGAATCGTGTCTTCACTGGCAAGTAGATAGCTAACCTGCACATAAATACGCTGACCAGCTTTATCAGCAACAAAATCAATCTCTTTTTCGCCTACGCGGCCTACGGTTACCTTATAACCATGACGCAGCAATTCTAAGTAGACCATATTTTCGAGCACTAGCTCAATGTCTCGCTGGTTATTGCCATAGACAGCTTCGCGAATACCGTGATCACAGATATAGTATTTCTCATTGACCTGCAGGATTTTCTTTCCCACAAGATCAAGTCTACCAACACGATGGAATAGATAGGCTTCCTCACAAGCTTTCAAATAGTTGATCACGGTTTCGGGGGCAGCCTTGCGCTGGTCATTTTTTAGAAATTTGGAGATGCTGGTAGCTGAAAATGTCTTTCCTATGTTGGCCATCACATACAGGATAATTCGTTCCAAAAGGTCAACTTCCCGAAAGTTGTTTCGTTTCATAATATCTTTAATCACAACAGATGCAAAAATGTCATTCAAATATTGTTTGGCAGTGTTTTCTTCTGCGTCAAGGGCAATCAGAAAGGGCATACCGCCGGTAATGAAATACTTCCTAAAGCAGGCTTCCGTAGATAGTTTGGGCTGTTTTTCGTGTATTGCAATGCAATATTCCTGAAAGGAAAACGGATAGATTTGAATTTCTATGTATCGCCCTGCCAGTAGTGTGGCATATTCTCCGGCAAGCATCTTGGCATTGGAACCTGTAATATAGATGTCTACATCGGAATTTACACGCAGAGAATTGACACAGCTTTCCCAATTTTCAACTTCCTGAACTTCGTCAAGGAACAAATAGGCGCGGCCTTTGCAATGGTCAATTTCTTCTTTTAGGTGATCGTGCAAAACGTCGGCATCTTTGTATTGATGTAATCTCCTATCCTCAAAGTTATAAGAGAAGATGTTGCTCTCTGGAACGCCTTTTTCAATGAGTTCCTGTTGAATTAGCTGCAGCATCACAGACTTACCGCTTCGGCGTATGCCTGTAATGATTTTAACTATCTCTGTCTGGTTTATAAAGCCGCGTAATTGACTGAGATATCGTTCCCGTTTAATCATTCGGAACACCTCCGTATTCTTGCTGTGGTTATTTTACAACAGATATATCTTTTGGTCAACGTAAAATATACTGTTGTATAAGATATAACTTATGTGCCAGGGGGACGTGATGTTCCAGGGGGACGGGGGTGTTGGCACAGATTAAATTGGATAAAAACATTGCCGTGTGGCATATAGAAAGCACTGTATTCAGCGGGAAGATGATTCTGGCGAGGATACAGAGAGCGGCGGAAGCGAGGGACGGCGGAACGGTCAAGACCGTTCCCTACATTTGCGCAATGCTAAAAATAAGATGTTAATGTAATTGTTGAGCAGTGCTTTGTGTTCCAGGGGGACGGGGGTGTTGGCACAGATTGCTGTGGGTTTTAAATATTGTCGAGTGGCATGTGAAAAGCACTGTATTCAGCGGGAATATGATTCCAGCGAGGACACAGTGCTTTGTGATGTACATATTGTGTTAAGGGAGGGAGAAAAGAAACGGCGATGAGATGGAGGAGAAAGAAGGAATGAGAGGGGACGAAAGGACGGAGAACGGCGGAACGGTCAAGACAGTTCCCTACATTTGGACAATGTGTTGCTAATACGCAACAATGCAATTTATGAGTAGAGGGCGACGAACGGGGAAATGTTAAGGATAAGATGTTAATGTAAATGTTGGGCGGAGAGACGAGGGACGGAGAACGGCGGAACGGTCAAGACCGTTCCCTACATTTGGACAATGTGTTGCTAATACGCCAATGCAATTTATGAGTAGAGGGCGACGGACGGGGAAATGTTAAGGATAAGATGTTAATGTAATTGTTGGGGGTAGAGGCGACGAAGAAGACGAAGGGGACGAGGAACGAAGGAGACGGAGAACGGCGGAACGGTCAAGACCGTTCCCTACATTTGCGCAATGTGTTGCTAATACGCCAATGCAATTTATGAGTAGAGGGCGACGGAGGGGGAAATGTTAAGGATAAGATGTTAATGTAATTGTTGGGCGGAGAGACGACGAAGAAGACGAAGGGGACGAGGAACGAAGGAGACGGAGAACGGCGGAACGGTCAAGACCGTTCACTACATTTGGACAATGTGTTGCTAATACGCCAATGCAATTTATGAGTAGAGGGCGACGGACGGGGAAATGTTAAGGATAAGATGTTAATGTAATTGTTGGGCGGAGAGACGACGAAGAAGACGAAGGGGACGAGGAACGAAGGAGACGGAGAACGGCGGAACGGTCAAGACCGTTCCCTCGTATATACTAGTAGTGCCAAGGTAACTCATTTACAGGGTACAGGAAGCGAGCCAAAGCCACTCTTTAGGTATCCAAGGGGTTTGCCCTTTGTGGTATAATTTTGTCAGGCAGAGGTCAACGTACTGTTCCCTGGGAATCGTTCCTGTGATGTAGAGTGTTGCCTCTGATCTGACAGAAATCTGCGTATTGGCTGGATAGGGTAAAATCCTTGTATTTCACGCGAGGTTGCAGCTGTCAGCGTCAGAGAGATCATCCTTTGCCGCATTCCAGTTTGAGGAGTTGCTGTAAATGATTACTTTTGGCGTAGACATCGGTAAATTCCGTCACCAGGCGATCGCGGTGGACGCCAGTGGTCAAGCGCTGGCTCCCTCGTTTGCATTTGAAAATTCCGAAGAGGGCTTTCAATTGTTTTTGCAGAAGGTCGCTCTTTACCAAAAGCAAGATGCAATTTGCGTCGGCATGGAAGCCACCGGTCATTACTGGCTGAATTTTTATTGTGTTTTACTCGATTTAGGAATTGAATTGCATGTGGTCAATCCCCTGCTCACCGACGCCATACGGCGCATGTCTGTCCGTAAAACCAAGACGGATACGGTGGATTGCGGTTATATCGCGGATGTGATCCGCATGGGACGTTATTCCGACGTAGCGGTACAAACGGAGGATGTCCAGAATTTACGCGAGTTATGCCGTTTCCGCTGTTCTCTGGTTGATGAGATTGCAAAGCACAAAAACCATGTAATTGGCGTGCTGGATCATCTTTTTCCGGAATATCACAAGCTTTTTTCAGATATTTTCGGTAAAACTTCGCTGGAGTTGCTCAGCAAGTATCCGTCACCGGATGCCATTCTGAAGCTCGGCACAAAGCGGTTGGCTGATTTTTTAGCGAAGCATTCCCGCGGCAGTTTCGGTGAGGAAAAAGCGCTGGAGATCCGCAGCGCCTGCAAACACACAGTTGGGGTGAATAGAGCAAATGCTGCTCTATGCTTTGAATTACACCAAACCGTGGATCTGATTCAATTCATTGAAGAACAGATTGACGCAATTGAAAAAAAGATTGAGCAGATCTATTCCCAATGTGAATGCTATCTGGATACCATTATTGGTGTTGGAGTCACCTCGGCTGCGGTGATCTACTCGGAAATCGGCAATATTGATAATTTCGAAAATCCGAAGAAACTGGCGGCATTTGCCGGTATTGACCCTTCGATTAAACAATCCGGTAATTTCACTTCAACGCACAACACGATGTCGAAGCGAGGCTCACCTTATCTGCGCAGAGCGCTCTGGAATGCCGCAACGGTTGCCGCGCAAAAAGATCCGGTCATGTCTGCTTTTTACCAGAAGAAACGCGACGAAGGAAAAGATTATATGACGGCAATTGGAGCTGTTACACATAAATTATGCAACATTGTTTTCGCTGTTTTAAGGGATAAAAAGCCTTATGTTCCCAGAATATAATTTTCGTTTTGCCACTTGACGTTTGATAGCTGGCTACATTTGGACAATGTGTTGCTAATACGCCAATGCAATTTATGAGTAGAGGGCGACGGACGGGGAAATGTTAAGGATAAGATGTTAATGTAATTGTTGGGGGTAGAGGCGACGGACGGAGAACGGCGGAACGGTCAAGACCGTTCCCTACATTTGCGCAATGTGTTGCTAATACGCCAATGCAATTTATGAGTAGAGGGCGACGGACGGGGAAATGTTAAGGATAAGATGTTAATGTAATTGTTGGGCGGAGAGACGAGGGACGGAGAACGGCGGAACGGTCAAGACCGTTCCCTACATTTGGACAATGTGTTGCTAATACGCCAATGCAATTTATGAGTAGAGGGCGACGAAGGGGAAATGTTAAGGATAAGACGCCAATGCAATTTGTGAGTAGAGGCGACGGACGAGCAAATGTTAAGGATAAGATGTTAATGTAATTGCTAGGGAAAGAGACGAGGGGACGAGAAGCGAATAGGCGAAGAGACAAAGAAGCAGCGGAATAGTTTTGGGCATTCCATACAAGATCACACTTTGCCTAAATGTCATAGAATTCTTCATAAAAGCATGGTATACTGATGTAAAGAATCCGAATACCAAAGATATATCCGCGTGCTAATTCTTTGACATTGCAGTTTCATTTGGAGGGGTATGGATGAATTTAAGTCATGAGTTGAAAAACAGGAACAAGAAAACCATCAGCAAAGACGAGATCAAACAAATGATGGCTTTTTGTTCGGATGAAGAACTATATCGCTCGATCAAAGCTTGTGAAAATGACGGCGTACTTCTGCCGATCTTTTCTTCAGGGACCAACGGGAATTTAAGCTTTCCGGTCTATTTGAAGTATCGAATTTTAACGGAGCAATCCGATTACAGCAATGAGTTTGCTGCCATAGATGCCTTGCACCCTAAGCTGCAAAGTAATGGTTATTTGCGCAGAAAACCACAGGAATACCAGAAGCATCAGGCGAATTTGCTGCGATTGAACCGCTTTTTTTTTAACGCAAACGCTGAGACGATTCCAATTTCCAAAAAGGAACGTGCGTTTCAGATTTTTGGAGAAGAGAAGACGCTGGACGAGCGAGATTTTATTGATTTTTTAGCTCGTCTTGGCATCACGAGCGATACCTTACAGTTTTACGATACGCCGGACTACTGCTTTCCGGATTACATTCCAATCAGAAAAGAGAAAATGACGCTGCTGATCTGTGAGAATAAGGATATCTGGTTTAATCTTCGGCGCAGGATGTTTGAGGACCATGCAGCCACACTGTTCGGCGTGGCGCTGGGACGGTGTTGTTTTCGGCTGTGGCAACCGCGTCTCCGAACCGGGCGCTGTTACTTCCTATGCCCAGTTTTATAAAGGAGCCGCGGTCGATTTTCTTTATTGGGGTGACATCGATCGCGAAGGTCTGAACATTTATTTACGTGTGGTGCGTGCGAACTCAGAAGTGAACATTCGCCTTTTTACTGCAGGGTATGAGCAGATGCTGCTGCGTGTCCGCAATCGGGTTGTCCCAAATAGTCAAGATCACCGCGAGCAAAAAAATGGATTATACCGAAATCTTCACCTTGTTTTCTGAACAAGCGCAGCAGGAACTGACCACATATTTGGAGCAAAACAAGAGGGTGCCGCAAGAGGTCGTTTCTTATGCGGTGCTGTTGGAAAGCATGAGGTAAGAAGATGGCATTCAGGAGAGAGACGGCGGATTTGCTTGCCGATTTTGAGAAACGTATGAAATTCATCAATATTGTCAAGAGTCTGCTTGAATACAAATATCCGGAGTCCATCCGAGTCATGATTCCAGACCGCATGATCCTGGACAATCTGGTCTTGGCAGTACTGGTCTTTATCATGGATCGCACCCTGAGCGACGAGAAGAAATGCACGATGAGCGACATAGCGAGGTTTATTCAGGAAATTACAGAAATTCTGCCCGACTCTAGCGTGGATGCAGAGCTATTGGCTAAACATATTGTGATTGAAATTCTGCAAAACGGTGGGGTACTGGCGGAATATCGCACATTTTACAGCCGCAGCGAAAGTTTTGCGAATATGACGATCCGGCTGCTCAACGAAGAAAAAGGCAGCTATCATTTGACGGATGACGCCTTCGATTTCCTTTATCGCTCCAAAGAAATTGAAAGCGAATTGGATTATTCCGTGACTCGTTTTCGGATGACAGAGTATATGAAGCGCAACAATTACGAAAAAGCGCTGGATCAGAGCCGCGAGCTGGTCAATCGTATCCGCAATATGAAGACCAGTATGGACGATTTTTTGTTTCGTTGTCGTGAAAGCTTGGCTAAAATTACGGTGGATGAATACGAAGCAATCATTCAGCGCGTGCGCAGCCTTTTGGACAACGAATATCTGGAATTGGAGATTATCCAGAAAAACGCCAGAGAGCAATCGGCAAAATTGATGGAGGCCATCGAAACCGGTGTGAATGTGGAAGAAACGCAAAAGCATAAATTCCAGCTGGATGAGATTTTGCGCAATATTGCACTGACAGTCAGTGAACAAAGAGTATTAATCAATAAAAAATCTTCTCTGGCGGATTCTTATAGCCAGCTGCTGGACGAAAGTTATGTCATGCTGAATTACAAGCGGTTCAATATGCAAGAGGAATTGATGGAGCCACTTCGCCATTTAGGTGATGCGTTGGGGGATGCAGCGAAATATCTTTTGTTTCCTCTTACCAAACCGCTCTTCAACGATTATTTCAGCATCGAAAATTTCTACGCTCCGCAGCGGAAATTGAAAGAGGCGGAGGCGGAGGAAGGCTTTGATTTGAGCGAGGGAGAAAATCACGAAGAAATCCGTCGGGAAGAGCGTAATCGTCGGTTTAGTCTGATTTGTCGCCACTTCTTTCATTATGCCAGTGATAAAAACACGCTTTACCGTTAGTGAATATATCGCCTCGCTCAGCATTTTGGAAATAATGAGCTTCTGCAGCGAGAATGCGCTACCGCAGGTGCTGCTTTCGATGTATGCCATGCAGGAATTGGACATTGCCGGTTGGGAGGCTGCCAACGAAATCGTAGTGGAACCACTGGGTGAATTTGAATTAGCCTGGTGTTTAACAAGAACACCGGCGGAAGACCATCGGATGAAGAAGATCGTGTTTAGTAAACTGGAACAGGAATGCAGCTTTTTGGTGCAAAGAGGCGAAGAAAGCAGGACTATTACGCTGACTGATTTTGAAATTGAGGTAATCAAATGAATCGCAAGACATTAGAGGTGTATCAGGCTTTTTTGAAAAAAGGGTTGGATTGATCGCTCGGATGATCCGATGATTTGGAGTTATGCCGAAGAAGCAGACGTGATAGATGAGCTGAATGAATTCCAAGAAGTGCTTCGTTTTGAGATTATGAAAACGGGCAGCCGGGCTTACCTGATTCCCAGCCAGGATAATGAGTTATTTCTCAAGGACAATATTGATTATCGCAAAGACATTAAGGCGACAAATGATGTCAGAATACGCGATTTATATCTGCTGAACTATCTGGCGATTTATTTGATTTTTGAATTTTTCGGCGGTGAAGGAAATGATCCGCAACAGCGGGAGTTTATTAGCAGAGAAGCCTTTTTAGAACGGTTCACGGAACATTGCCAACAAACAGAAGCCAACTTGCTGGAGGGTGAAAACCAGCAGACAGATTACAGTGAGAATTTCAAGGCGCTGGCCTCTTCTTGGCTGGGTAAGCTGGAAGGAGAAGCGGACTCCAATAAAATCGATACCAAAAACGGGTTGCTCAATAAAATTCTGCTTAAGTTTAAAACAGACGAATTATTCACACAGGATGAAGATAGGATTTTTCCCACCAGAAAAATGCGTGACCTGATGCCCTTCTTTTTGATGAAAAAACGGGTGACGGAAATTCATGCCTGGATGCAGAAGGGAGCCGAGCATGCCTCAGATTAATCGGGTGCGAATTGTTAATTTTTCTTTCAACGACGGCAAACGTTTGATTTCGGATGAGTTATTTGATTTTTGTAACGCTAACTCCAACAAAGCGCTGAATACCCTGATTAATTTAGCCAATGGCGGCGGAAAATCGGTGCTGGTCCAATTGATGATGCAGCCGATTCTTCCCAAAGCGCAGGTTGCCGGCCGGAAAATCGAAAGCTTTTTTACGAAATCAACCGATCATTGTTTTATCCTTTTGGAATGGAACAAAGATAACAGTTCGGAAAAGCTGCTGACCGGAATTGCTCTGGCTGCCGGTGAGACTTCCTCAGCTGACGAAGACAACACGCGTGGGGTGCAGGTAAAATATTATACTTTTCTCAGCAATTATAGTAATTACCGTACACAATATAATATCATCAGCATGCCGTTGGCTCGAAAAGAAGATCATCATTTCACAGCGGAAAGTTTTGATTTTATCCGCTTGCTGGCCAAAAGAAGCACCGGCGCTCTGGAGTATTTCTCTTCGGATGACACGGCGCCTTGGCGAAACAGGCTGACGGAATATGGCATTTATCAGAGCGAATGGAAAAACACAATTGGTCGGATCAATGCTGAAGAAGGCGGCATGAGTAAATTCTTTGGCGAATTCAAGCGGGCAGCGACGATTATTGACAAACTATTTCTCCCCACCATAGAGGCCAAGCTGAATGCTGCCGAAAATCAGGCAGAAGACCATTCCCTGCGCCGCATGTTTCGCAATTATGCAAAACAATTCAGCGAACAAAAAGAGAAAATCCTGCTCCGAGATACGGCAACACGTTTCGTAGAAGAGATGAAACGCGAGCAGACGACGGTGGAAACACTCTGGACTCTGAACGATCAGTATGAGCAAAGCATCCATTGCTTATTTGGTTTTTTGGCAGCTTTGAGCACAGAAATGAAAACGCTGGAAATAAAGATAGAAGAAATCAGCAGCCAGCTTGCCGCTGTGGAGACGGAAGTTTTACAGATCAAGTTGGAGCGTGCTTCGGCAGATTTTTACAAAACCAAAGCGATTTTTGATGATTTGTCTGCTGCTCTGGCGGAATTGCATTCGAAAGAGAATCAACTGAAAAATGAGTTGGCGAGCACGGAGCAAAGCCTTTTGATTCAGGAATGTGCGATGTATGCAGAGCGGATGCGCAAACTGGAGAATGAATTGAGTGCGCTGCGCAGCGAAATAGAACAAAAAGAAAGCGACAGCGAAGCCGGGCAGCAACTGGCTGGCTTGCGTTATTCCAGTTCTTGCGCTATCGCAGCTGAGCTGCCACACTGCCGGCAAGAGCAAAGTGAGCTTGCGGAAGAAGCTGCGGCTTTGAGGAGGCAACACGAGCAGCTCTTGAAAGCCGTGCAAACCGCCAAAGCAGCGGCCGAAACAAGCGATAAAGCGGCATCTCGGTTGAATGGAAAATTGGAATCTGCCGAAGAGGAACTGGAAAGATTGGCTGCCGATTTGCAGGTGAAAGTTGACCGGCGCCTGGATGGAAGCTATGATCCGGAAGCGCTGAATGCCAGCACAACAGCGAAGCTGATCGAGCAAGAAAAGTTGCAGACAGAAGAACAAGAAAACAGTGAACTGCAAAAACAAATAGAAGAGCGACTGGAGAAAATCCCTCTGAAAATAGGGGAGTGTGAAGAGAAACAGCGCCAGGTCATCGCTGCCAAGGAGCAGATAGCGCGGTTAATCGGCCAATACAAAGCGGCAGAGCAGAGTATTCTGCGTATTTCAGAACAATACAATCTGAGTTTTGCCAATCGTTTTACAACGCTTTTTTCAGACTATTTGCAGGCAGAAATCAATTTGTCTCATGCCACTGAAGCCAAGCTGCAAAGAGCAGTGATGATTGCAGAAGAAGAATTGGCGGCGGTAAAAAGTGGAACAGTGCATGTGCCCAAAGCGGTGATCGATTATATGAGTGGCACCGGTGTGAATTATCAGACTTGTGAGCAATATCTGCTCAGTGCGGTGAGCAATGGCAATCTGACGAAAGAACACTGTCTGGAGATTCTGCAGAATTATCCGGAAGCAGCTTATGGCCTCTTGCTGGATGCGAAAGCGCTGGACACTCTTTTGCAGGCGGAACCTGCGGACTGGCTGCCGGCGATGGTACCGCTGTTCAGTTACGAGCAAATGGAAAAACTGCTTGCCATCCAGTCTGAAAAGCGGGTTGCGCTGGCATTTTATTCTGAAGAGTACTTTAGTGACAAAGAGCATTACCTGGAAAAATTGGAAGCAAAAAAGCAGAAGTGTATTGCGGATATGGATCAAGGTCGAGAGCGCTTGAGCGCGCTTCAGCTTGCCTTGGACGTCGTAGCGGCGTTCAATTATGAAGCTACTTGGTTGGCCACGCAGGAAGAGCAGCTGCGACTGACTGAAAATGAGCTGAGCATGCAAAAAAAGCACAGAGAACGATTAGAGAATGAGCAGGTCCAATTAAAAGAGCGGCAGGCCGCCAGCCGCGAATTCGAAAAGAAAATTACAGAAGATCTGCGCCGCTATCGCAATTGGTTTGAGGCGCTGCAGGCTTTAAAAGTAAAAATCGAGCTGACTGAAAGCAGCTATCGGCAATATTATCAGGCATTGGCCGAAGCGGAAGCGGATAAAATCTCTGCAAAGAAGTTGGAGAACGAATGCGAACAAGGGCGTTCCCGGCGGGAGCAGGCAGAGAATTTGCTGAAAAGCTTGGAGGCTCGCTTGGCTGAGCTGACATCAGTATGGAGCGAGGTGAAGGACGCTCCGCAAGCGGAACTTTTACAGGGTTCCTGGCGGGATCTGATGGCTCAATACCATATTTTAATCAAGAATCAAAATGATTCTCTGGCTGTACTGCAGGTAAAACTGGAAGGAAAACTGCAGGAAAAGAAAAATGCCCAGGCGGAAGTGGATAAGCGTCATTGCGAGGCTGCCCTGTATCAGGGTGTTGCTTATTCGCAGCAGTTGGAACAGGAACTCAGCGCTGCCAAGATACAACTGAAACGGTTAAAGGATGAAATCGAGATCAAGATTCGAGAGGATGTCAAGCAGTGTGCGACGGCTGAGGCAAGGTTTAAACAAAGTTTGTCAGCCGTAAGAGAATTGGCGGAGGAGCCGCTCGCTAAGGAACAAATCGGTTCACGCTTTCTGGAGCGTTTGCAGGAAAAAATGGCAGGCAAACAGGGATTGGAAGCAGAGAGAAAAGCAACGGAACGCCAGCTGAATACGACACGCAATTGCTTAGAGATGCTGCAGACTGAGAGCAAGGACTATCCGCAGACGAATAAGATAACGGAAATTGTGTTGGAAGCGAACCTGATGGTGCAAAAGAGAGGGATCAGTGAAAAAGTCAAACAGAGTAAAAAAGCATTTCAAGAGGCAGAGCAGCAATTTATGGAAACACTGCGCCGCTTGGAAGCCAGCTATGCTGTTGGCAATGAGCGATTTCAATATGCAATTCATAGCATTTTTGAACTCGTGCGCTCTGATAATGGACAAGGCGATCGTTACTATACGATCCTCGAACAGGTAAAATCCAGCCTTGATACAACCAAAAAGAAAATTGCTCAGATTACAGCCGATCTGAAAGATATTGATAGCAGTCATGCAGATCTCGTGCACCAATGTGTGATCCAAGGGAAACAGATTTACGAACAGCTTCGTCAGCTTTCCGAAAGCTCCAAAGTCCAATTATTTGATAACCGCACTCGGCAGCTGATGTTGAGGTTTGATTTGCCGGATGCCGTGGATGAAAACGTGGCATTTGCTTCCGTTCAAAACGAAATCAACCGCGGTGTCAGTGATATCATTGCTCTGCTTTCCGGCGAACCGTCAGAATTCGAATTGGACAAGGCGGCGAACCGCGTGGTTGGCAGCCGGAATCTTTTGAATCGTTATATCGGCAGAGAAAATATCGCGATGCAGGTCTATAAAATTGATTCCAATCCGCAAAACTGCAAATACCGCAGCTGGGAGGAAACACAGATCAATAACTCCGGTGGGGAAAAATTCGTGATTTATTTTGCAGTCATTTTGGCGTTGATGAGCTATTCGCGCAATACATCCACTGTGATGAGTGACAAGAGTTTGAGCAGTGTCTTGATTCTGGATAATCCCTTTGGGCCAATCACTTCAGCTCATCTTTTGAAACCGATGTTTGAAATTGCACGTCATTTTCATGTTCAACTCATTTGCCTGTCCGACATTAGCAAGTGCGACATTACCGCTTGTTTTGACATCCTGATCAAAGCTGTCATCAAGAGCCGTCCGCTTTCCAGCATTGAAACGCTGTCGCAAGACGGTGAGGAGAAAATTGAGCATGGCTTTTTCCGTGCCGAGCAGACTTCAATGTTCCAGGGGGACGGGGGTGTTGGCACAGATTGATATGGGTTTTAAATATTGTCAAGTGGCATGTGAAAAGCACTGTATTCAGCGGGAAGATGATTCCTGCGAGGATACAGTGCTTTGTGGTGTACATATTGTGTTAAGGAACGGCGATGGGACGAAGAGACGAAGAGACGAAGAGACGAAGGGACGGCGGAACGGTCAAGACCGTTCCCTACATTTGGACAATGTGTTGTTAATACGCCAATGCAATTTATGAGTAGAGGGCAGCGAAGGGGGAAAATGGTAAGGATAAGATGTTCCAGGGGGACGGGGGTGTTGGCACAGATTGATTAGGACATTTAAATATTGTCAAATGGCATAAGAAAAGCACTGCATTCAGCGGGAAGATGATTCCGGCGAGGATACAGTGCTTTGTGGTGTATATATTGTGTTAAGGAACGGCGATGGGACGAAGGGACGGCGGAGATAGAAGGAACGAGAGGAGATGAGGGGACGGAGAACGGCGGAACGGTCAAGACCGTTCCCTACATTTGGACAATGTGTTGCTAATACGCCAATGCAATTTATGAGTAGAGGGCGACGGACGGGGAAATGTGATGATAAGATGTTAATGTAATTGTTGGGCGGAGAGACGAGGGACGGAGAACGGCGGAACGGTCAAGACCGTTCCCTACATTTGGACAATGTGTTGCTAATACGCCAATGCAATTTATGAGTAGAGGGCGACGGACGGGGAAATGTGATGATAAGATGCAAACGTAATTAATGAGTAGAGGGCGACGAACGGGGAAATGTGATGATAAGATGCAAACGTAATTAATGGGGAGAGTTATCGATAATTATATCGTATGGAAGCGACACGCGTTTATAAAAATAAAAATAGAAATATATGAAAAAAGTCGTGAAAATGTATCCTAATTTAGGGAGGGAAACAGGACAGTCATCTTGAATATAAACTAGAATCCCCTCTTTGGCTGACTGCTTTTTTGAAACGCCATAGCTTAAAAGTAAACGATTCACATGTATAAAACTATATAATAATATCTAAAGAAGTCGGAATAAGTATGCAAGCAGTCAGTTAAAGTATGCAAACAGTCAAAAAAAGCAAAAACTATGCACAAAAAAAGAAAGGAGTACTTGCTTTAACACGGTTTTTAATCGAAAAAATTAACTTAGCGGAAGGAGTTTACAATTTGATCATTTCTAAAATTGGCAGAAAAATTATCTCTTTGATTTTAATTATTACACTCTGCTTTTGTAACTATCAGGTTTTAGCAAATGTCACCGATGGGGTTGTCGATGCGGACATTACCGTCGCAGTAGGGAACCAATCGATTTTGTTAGGCAGTTCCAGCTCTGTGAATGTTACAATTCAGAATAACGATCCCACTAACTGGTTATACAATGTCAATCTTGAACTCTGGTTGGATAATGGTTTGCAGCTGCAGTTGCCTGTAGATCCCTCTCCGATCTCTCAAGAATCATTAACCGTAGCGGGAGCAGTCAAGCAGAAAATCGTCTGGAATGATATCACCGATTTAGCTCCGGGCCAGAGCTTTGTATTTGCAATTCCTCTGAAAGTGCTCGATTATTATCAGGTGGATATCGATCATCCAGCTGCGCTTGAATCGACCGGTTTTAATCAGATAGGGGCAACAGTTGCCAGTTCGGCAAGCCGCAGCCCATATTATTTTGATGAAATTTATAATCAGGATACGTTTTCAGTTTCTGTCCTGCCCGTTTCTGTCACTGCTACGTCTCCTGGGAAACAGTTAAAAGGCGCGGGAGAAGACGCAACAGCAGCAGATAACTTTAATACCTTTCCTTATGTAATCACAATAAAAAATAATCAGCAGTTCAGTAGCGTAATTGACTTGAGCCATTTGGTTCCGAACGGTGCGGAAATAACCAACTTAACGTCAGGATTCAATTCCGGTTCGGGAACAATTCTTGCGCAAACCGAAGATTATTATCAAGCTGCCAGCGGTGATAGTGCGTTGACCTGGAGTTTACAGCTGGATCCGGACGCCGAGTTTCAAATCAGTTACGATTCGGCGATTTTCGAAAATCTCACCGATAATAGTGTTGTAAACACCGGTGTAAGAATTTCTGATGGTACCAACTTAACTTACCGCACATCCTATCAAGGCTCAACCGATAAAAACGGTATAGCCATTCCAATTAACCTTGTTAATTTGGACCGCAATGCGGTAGCAAAAGATTATATTCTGACCAAGACAAAAAGCTTGATCTCCGGCAGCCCACTTGGTTACGGCAGTGTTCTGGAATATAGCTTGCAGGTTCGAGCCGCCCAGTACCATGATTTAATTGATCTCAATATTCTGGATGAAATGGGAGACGGTCTGGACTTTTTGGAAGCGCAGGCTGTTTATGGCGGTGCCGATTACGCCATCACCGCTGTGGCATCGAATGTTACCGCTTATTCTCATACCGGCAGTCCCGGCAGTGAAGTCTTGAACTGGACGTTAGATAGCTTATTAAAAGAAGCTTCCGCAGTGCTTCAATTCCGCGCCGAGGTGATGACTCAATGGACACGGGGGGCGTTGGCCGGAGTACCGATTTATGCCAATGATAAGCTAATTAATACGTCTTCCTCCGACACGGTGACGTTAGTGGGAAGTTATCCGGCGCAGGAGACTAATGCCACGGCTTCTGCAGTGATCAATAAACCGCTGATCACCAAGGAAATCATCAGTGTCAACGGCGCCGGCATTGCAGCTGATGCAAGGGGTTTTTATCCCTTAAAAGTAGGGGATGAGATCAGGCTGCGCTTAACTTATGATGCGTCTCAGGTGAATACCAAACAAAAAGAAGTTAAGCTTTACGATTTTTATCCCTTCGAAACCGGTTATGCCACCGGGGTTCCCTTGTATTACCTGGAAAATGTAGTATTTAAAGATGGCGGCACCATTGTGACTCCCGTTTTGGAAACCGCAGTTGTCAATGGGACGAATTATCAGTTTGCTGCCGGCAGTGTTTGGTTTGGCGCTTCAGGAAATCAAGCTTATTTTGGT
>CAXXTX010000015.1:0-31380 GCA_963666425.2 Bacillota bacterium | reverse complement strand
GGCAGTATCATGGTCAGTCATAATATTATCACGAGTGTGGATCAGGAACATCCAGCCTCTCTTTCTGCCGCGATCCATGAAATTTTGAGAAAAGGACTTGGCTTTACCGGGGTTGTGATGACTGATGATTTAAGTATGGATGCCATTAAGGAATACACAGGAGTCAGTGAGGCTGCGGTCTTGGCGATTCAGGCGGGCAATGATCTCTTGATTGCCACAAACTTTGAACAACAGATCCCCGCTGTTCTGGCTGCCGTTGAGCAGGGAACCATCTCTGAGAGCAGAATCGATGAATCGGTCATCAGAATCCTGGAATGGAAACTCGCTCTCGGTGTGATCAAATAATACAAAAGTGTACCAAGGGGACGGGGGTGTTGGCACAAGTGGGTGCCAACACCCCCCGTCCCCTTGGTACATTGGGCAAAACGATAAATCATTGCTCCCTACCGTGTGATTTTAGGTGTAAATGAAGGTAATCATAATTTGATGTGGAATTTGGCAACATAAAATATAAGATAATGATACGAGGAGAGTACTTATGAAAACATTAATGATTTATACATCGTTTCATCACAGCAATACAGAAAAGGTTGCACTTGCTATGGCGAAAGTGCTTGGGCAGATACCGTGAAATCCAAAGACTTCAAAAAAGGGAAAATCAGCAAGTATGATACAATCGGATCGGTTCTGGAATCTATGGAGGAAAAATTAAAAGGATATAGCAGAAATAATAGATAGTGTTAATTGGGAAAACAAGAATGTTTTGTATTTTCGACCAGTGGATGGGGGGAGTATCAAGTATAACGACAGTATGACCAGTATGCTGGAAAAGAAAAAAGGCAAAAGTAATCGGGAGTTTTACTGTAAGGGATTTGATACCTTTGGCCTTCTTAAATTTTTCGGTGGAATTGCAAAAGGGCATCCGAACGCAGAAGACATCGAAAATGCGCAGAATTTTGCCCGAAATCTAATCGAGGCCAAAGGGACGGGGGTTGTGGCACCAAACATTCTGTCTTAACGATTTCGTCAAAGAACGAAACTTAAACGTCATGCGAAAGAATGCAGGAATCGGATGAGCCAATACCGCCGTCCCTGTGGATCCATATATAGCACGGTAATGATATTTGCAAATTGTAAAAAGGTGCTTGGTTCGTTGCATGATGTAACGAACCAAGCACCTTTTTTGATATTTCAGATTGATTGAGCAGTGTTCCCTACGTTCTAATAATAAATTAAAAAAGGAAGGAATCTTATTACCAAGAAAGGATTTAAAATAAAAAGAACGATATTATCAATTTTAAGGGAAAGATACCAAATCAGACAAGGAGATAAACAAGCGAAGCAGCCATTATGCAATCATAAAAGAGGATTTTCTGGATTGAGATGGTTTCGAACTGAAATGGTTTTCTCAAAAAGCAATTAGCTATTCCTCTCGATGTGTTTCAAAAAAAAGAATAATAAACCAAGGAGATTCTAGTTGTGGCAGAAAAGTTTCTACTGTGCAAATTTTAATAAATAGGGAGGAATGAGATGGGAAATTGACATTTATGAATGTGCTTATCCCGATCCACGCTTTGATATCACCTCCTTGGTGCTGACTCAGTTGAAGGAAGGGTTTCATCCGGCTTTTTGGCGCGATTCTGCGGCTGAAGAATGTCCTGTTTGCCTTTGACGATTATGCCAGTAATGAAATCCTTTTTGAGCGGAATTTCTAGGATTACCAAAGCATTTACGAAATCACGGGTGGAAAAGCCACCGACAAAGCAAACATCAACGAAGACATTGTATTTGAAATTGAACTGATCAAGCAGGTGGAAGTCAACATTGATTATATCCTGCTGCTGGTATCAAAGTACCATGAATCCCATTGTACGGATAAAAATATCCTTACCACAATTGACAGAGCCATCGGTTCCAGCATGGCACTTCGCAGCAAGAAGGAATTAATTGAAGGCTTTATTAAGCAGGTCAATACCTCCACCAATGTGGATGACGATTGGTATACTTTTGTGGAAGTGCAAAAAGAGAGTGACTTAGCTGCACTCATTCAAAACGAAAAGCTGAAACCGGAGGAAACCCGCAGATTCTTATCGGGTTCTTTCCGCGATGGCGCTCTGAAAACAACGGGCACAAGTATTGATAAAATCCTACCGCTGGTTTCACGCTTCTCCGGAGACCGGTCAAAGAAAAAAGCAGTGTGTAATCGAAAAACTCAGAAGTTTTTTGAGAAGTATTTTTGATTGGCTTGAGTTTTTTGAAAAAAGGTGATCTGGATGAAATATCCTATAGTTCTCTTCGAAAAAGAAAAAGGTGTTAAGGTAACGACAATAATTTTTTTTATCAGATGGTGGTTTTTCAGTAGTTGTTCCATACCATAATATGGGAAAAGGAATATTAATGAAAACACCGATCACTTATAGATACCCAGAAATCATAAGAATACCAAGAGATTCATTAATTCAAGAGTTTTATGCATCTCAGAGACCGAAGCTTAGCATCCATCATGGTGGATTCTGCCAATTTTCCTCGGATATTCAAGGTTCAATTTGCTCAGGTATAGATCCTGAAACAGGTGAACCTAAAGGACTTGGAATATTTATTCCCCCACTGAATAAACCAATATCAACTGGACCAACATTTGCGATTAATTTATGGGGTTAAACAATTTTAAGGCGTGGTCTAATAAAAAAAAGGATGAAAGTCCTCTAAAGTTTCACGAGTACTATAGCCGGAAATCTATTGCTACTACACATGATTCATATCTTATTGAAGGTTATCTTTTTTCCAGGAAAGATGTAGGACCTTACCTTCGAATTTCGAACGGTAAATACTATCTTGCAGTTAAGCATTATAATTTTGAAATTCCAGGGACTGTTTTCAGATATTCTATTATTCCAGAGTTTAATAATGATTATTTAATCGGAGTTATAGTTAGTAAATCTAAGGTGAATTTTAAATCGGATTCAGGTTTTTCGCTAGGGGGTCCAAGTCGGATTGTAGGACATGATAATATGGGTTATCCAATTGGGTATGCACTAAATGCAATTTATCCTATACCAGACACAGCAGAATTACCTGAAATGAGTCTTGACTATGTGGCTAAAGAATCTCATGACGAGGGGTTGAGTGAAACTAAGTTAGAAACGCAATGATATGATATGATATGATGTGATATGATGATTTTCATACCTAACAACCTTAATCTGAAACGATTGACAATTGGATATTTCTTTCACTAGAAAGAGAAGAAGTATAAAGAAGAATTCAAATTTAAGCTTAATATGAAATAGAACCTTTCATATTTTGAAATAATAAGGAGGATTTCAATGAGTCAAAAGATTTGTTTTGTAGTAATGGGTTTTGGGAAAAAAATGGACTATGAAAACTCAAAAGAAGTGGACCTAGATAAGATTTATAAAAAAGTTATTAAGAGTTGTTTGAAAAAGATATGAAGGATTATGAATTGATAAGAGCAGACGAAATAGCAGGTTCTTCAATAATTGATGTTAGCATGTATACCTTATTAATGAAATCCGATTTAGTCATTGCGGATATTACAACATTAAATCCAAATGCAATATATGAACTAGGAGTGAGGCATGCTCTAAAACCCTACTCTACAATTATTATGGCAGAAAAACAGTGCAGAATCCCTTTTGATTTAAATCATTCACGTTTCCTCGTATATAAAGAAATAGGAGAGGATTTTGATGATGAAGAAGCTCGCCTTATAAGAGAACAACTTAAGATGTTTGTTCTTACTAGTGAAAAGAAAGAATCAGATAGCCCGTTATATACTTTCTTGCCGCATATATCTCCACCATCTCTTGCTGATGACGAATACGATAAAATAGTAAGTGAGGCTAAAGGAAAAAGCGAAAACATTGCAGGTTTAGTTGAACAAGCTGAAAGTCTAAAAAGTCATGACCAATTTGAATTAGCTATATTGATATGGAGAAAACTTGTAGATTTATTGCCAAATAATGATTATGTAGTGCAACAGTTGGCTTTTTGTACATATAAATCTAAAATTCCTAACGAAACTCTCGCTCTAGAAGGAGCACTTAATATTATCAAAAAGTTAGAACCTAAAAATTCTCTTGATATAGAGACGTTAGGTATCACAGGAGCGATATATAAGAGGCTGTATAGATTGAATAACAACTTTGATTATTTAAATGAAGCGATTTATTATTACAAAAAAGGTTATATTATTCTAAATGATTTTTATAACGGAGAAAATCTTGCTAATTGTTTATTATTGAAAACAAAACAGAAAGATTTGACTAATGATGAGATAAATTATTTGAAATTTGAAAGTAAGAATGTGCAAAAAGAAATCATCGAAATTATTGAAAGTAATTTAAGAGATGATGAGGTTAATTATTGGATGTATGCTACTCTTTCAGTTTGTTATTTCTGCTTAGGAGATAACGAGAATTGTAACAAGTATCAGGTCAAATTTTATGAGAGCTGTAGAGCTGGATGGGAGAAACAAACATATATAGATACAATAGATGAGCTTAAGAATATAATATAAAAAATGAAGGGGGATTAGAAATTATGGCTCACAAATGTTTCATTTCGTTTAAGACAGAAGATATCTCCTATAAAGAAGAGATACAAAGCGATTTGAGTATTGATATGATTGATAAATCATTAAATGAGGCAATTGATTCAGACGATGAAGATTATATCATGAGAAAGATAAGAGAAGATTACCTTTCAGATTCAACCGTAACTATCCATTTAATTGGAAATTGTAGTTCTGAAAATAATTGGTTAGAAGACCAAACTTATATAAAACGCGAGTTGCAAGCCTCTCTTTATAATGGGAAGAATAACACAAAAAATGGAATTCTAGGAGTTGTTTTACCATCCATGTATGAAAAAATATATAAAGGTGAATACACATGTAGCTCTTGCGGAGGAGTTCATAATTATGTGAATATAAATGATGATACCGTGGTTAAAGAATTTAGTTATAATTATTATATTCCAAAAGATAGTGGCTGCTGTTGGACCGAAGAAGATAGGTATTGTGTATTGGTGAAATGGGATGATTTTAAAGTTGAGCCAAATACATATATTGACAAGACATTTGATAAAAGAAGTAACTCTATTACCTCAAAAACAAAGGTTAAACCTTAAATGAAAAATGAAAGCTAGTTTAGAGATCTGAAGAGGTAAGAATAGGGTCTGTCAAGAGTTTTGTGCTTTTGCTTACCAGAACAGACATTACTGCAAATAGGATGAAACCTTATCCGGGAAATAAATCGACAATTGTAAGAGAATCTGGCCACAGTGTAAATTACGAGACCTAAACACCACGGGCACGTACGTACAACTCCATTGAAACGGCAGATTAACTCCGCGCTCTCGGTGAAACAGCACCAGCCTAACGGGAGAGAATTCCATTCTAATTGAGTGACAACGATTTCTCCTGGTGGCATCATAATAATGCGTTTACTCCTAAACTAGATAGGGCAATGCTTAGGAGCAGCCCGAGTGGTATATTGGGTTTTGTTGGGGTCTGTCAAGAGTTTTGTGCTTTTGCTTACCAGAACAAACATTACTGCAAATAGGATGAAACCTTATCCGGAAAAATAAATCGACAATTGTAAGAGAATCTGGCCCCAGTTTTGAATGCGCCTAGACCACTTCCTGAGAACATCCTGAGTAGCAAGGTAAAGCATTTTCTGCAACGCTTCATCATTAGGAAATCTGCTTTTCACTTTTGTCACTTTTCGCAGCTGACGATGCTAACTTTCAACCGTGCTTGTAGAATAGATCAACTTATGCACTTCAGGTGAGTATTTAAAAAAATCGATAGCTCTGACCAATTATGAATATTCCAGTGTGGCGGAGCAATCGGCGCTACTCCAATTGTTCTAACGGAACATTTTTGACACCAGCGCAGGAGAACTGCAGCCATTTCAATTTCGGCGTAACCTGCAGCGAAGCCACGGTAAAGCGTGGATTTAATGGTGTGGCGAAGCCATCGATCTGGTAAAATGAGAATCACATAGGGTTAAACTGCTCCAGAGTACTCAAAAATAAAATTCAGTGGAACGATTTCCTCTCTATTCATAAAGGAATCATATCTTCGCCTGCCGAAAGAAAAGTTGTATTGATCTCTACCAAATCCCTCGATTCTCGGTTTGGACTATGGTATTTCATGTGAAATACTCAGGATTTTTTCAAAATAAGGAATGGGAGGCATGCGTAAAATGAGTGATTTATTTAAAGTAGCAAATCTTTCAGTAGAGCAGGGCAAGAAAATACAGAGTTTCTTAAAAGTCTATGACAGTGAAGTAGAGATGCCAATTACCTTAATCAATGGTGCAAAACCGGGGAAAACAGTGGTGATTACCGGGGGAACCCATGGCGGCGAATATCCGGGTGTAGAAACGGCCATCCGGCTCGCATCACAATTGAACCCGGAAGAAATCAGCGGTAAAATCGCCATCGTGCATCCTGTTAATGTCAGGGCTTTTTTAGCTAAAACACAATATATTGGCCCAGATGATGGAAAAAACCTTAACAGAATGTTTCCCGGAAATGCCACAGGTACTTTTACGGAACGAATCGCCTATACCATCACGACAGAACTCTTCTCCCAAGCCGATTTTTATATGGATTTACATGGCGGAGATATTCATGAAGCACTGGTACCTTTTGTGATTTATTCGCTTGCAGGAAAGCCTGATGTTCAAAAAACATCAGAAGAAGCATCGGCCGCGATGGGAATCAAGTTTCTTGTCGGCTCCATGTCGGTCACCGGATCCTTTGGATCTGCTGCTGCTTCGGGAATTCCGGGCTTTTTAGCGGAAATCGGGCAGTGTGGCTTATGGAACGAAGAAGAAGTTGGGATGTATCTTCGGGGAGTCAAAAATGTCCTCAAGTACTTAGGAGTACTGCCGGGTAAACCGGAAAATTTAGGTTCCACCGTGATCCTGCCAAAGATGATTGGTTCTAACGCAGAACAAACCGGTTGTTGGTATCCAACCGTGAAACCGGGTGATTTGGTTGTTAAGGGGCAAAAGCTAGGGGAGATTCGGGATTATTTTGCGAACGTTCTCGGAGAGTATTTTGCTTCGCAAGATGCGACCGTGTTGTATGTTATCAGTTCGCTTGCGATCAATATCGGTGAGCCGGTTGTTGCGATCGGTTAGTTTAGGGACGAGTAACGAGGAACGCGGAACGGTCAAGACCGTTCCCTACATTGCGTTATTTTGATTAATTAACAGGACGAATTAATTGATAAGAGTGAAGTACGGAACGGTTGAGAATGTTATGCAGATGCGCGTAGTTAGGTTAACTCCGTAAGAAAGAATGGCACGTTAAGTCGGAGAACGCGGAACGGTCAAGACCGTTCCCTACCTTGCGCATTGGTAAGGATTGAATAGGTTGAATCAATTAGTAAGAGTGAAGTACGGAACGATTGAGAATGTTATGCAGTTGCGCGTAGGTAGGTTAACTCCGTACGAAAGAATGGCACGTTAAGTCGGAGAACGCGGAACGGTCAAGACCGTTCCCTACCTTGCGTTATTTTGATCAATTAACAGGACGAATTAATTGATAAGAGTGAAGTACGGAATGGTTGAGAATGTTATGCAGTTGCGCATAGTTAGGTTAACTCCGTAAGAAAGAATGGCACGTTAAGTTGGAGAACGCGGAACGGTCAAGACCGTTCCCTACCTTGCGTTATTTTGATCAATTAACAGGACGAATTAATTGAAAAGAATTAAGTGCGGAACAATTGAGAATGATATGCAGATGCGCATAGGTGTGGAATGATAAAAACGATTTAATTGATAAGGGTGAAGTGCGGAACGGTCAAGACCGTTCCCTACCTTGCGTTATTTTGATTAATTAAAAGGACGAATTAGTTGAAAAGAATTAAGTGCGGAACGGTTGAGAATGTTATGCAGATGCGCGTAGGTGTGGAATGATAAGAACGATTTAATTGATAAGGGTGAAGTGCGGAACGGTCAAGACCGTTCCCTACCTTGCGCTTTTGTGATTCATTGATAAGTGCAGAGTGAGGAACAGTTAGAAAAGAGGCTGCAGCAATTTTCCATTGCTGCAGCCACTTTCATATACGGTGCAAGATTTTTGCTTATTCATAGTACGAAATTTACCTTAATTCAGACATAGCGAGATTTTCCCCAATCTACCTGGTGCAAGGACTATATCATTAAAAGAGTTAGTCATGCGCCTCAACCCGCTCTGACGCGTTCTAATTCGCCCTTAATACCCCAACTTGTAATCCACCAGGCCACGCAGGGGCTCTTTTTTTAGATAATGCTCCACATTTTCTACAAAAATCGCGGCGGCGCGTTCGGTGTAATCTTCCATGTCACCGGCCACATGCGGGGTCAAAATCACATTGTCCAGCTGCCATAAGGGGCTCGAGACCGGCAGCGGTTCCACCTGGAAGACATCCAGAGCGGCGGAAGCAATGCGCTTCTGCTGCAGCGCGGCAATTAAGGCTTCTTCGTCCACTACCGGACCGCGGGCAATGTTGATCAGGGAAGCGGTGGGCTTCATGGCGGCGATGGCTGCTGCGCTGACTAAGCCGGTGGTTTCGGGGGTTAAGGGGCAGCAAACGGCCACATAATCGGAAGCGGCCATAAAGTCAGTCAAATGGTCATTGTGATAAACACGTTCCACATGTTCGGCTGCTTTGTTGCTGTTGCGCAAGCCAATCACATGCATACCCAAAGCGGCGGCTTTGTCGGCCAGCACCTGCCCAATGCCACCCAGGCCAATGATGCCGAGTGTTTTGTCTTTCAGCATCGACTGACCAAACTTCTGCCATTTGCTGGCCCGTTGGTTTTCCAGCACATAGGGTAATTTACGGTTCAAGGCAAACATCATGGCCAAGACATATTCGGAGATGCAGTCGCCGTGCATGCCACGTACGTTGGTCAAGAGAATCTTACGTTGTTCCAGTTCCTCCAGCGGAACATTGTTGACCCCGGCGCTGGAGACCTGCAGCCATTTCAAATGGGGGGCAGCCTGCAGCGAAGCGGCGGTAAAGCGCGATTCCGAGAAACAAATTTCCGTATTTTTCAATAGAGGAATCGGATCTTCGCCTGCCGAAAGAATAGTCAGATCGATATCCCCTAAACTTTTTAATTTGTCGGTCTGGGCTTTGGTCATGGGATGGTATGAGAGAATCTTCATGTTGAAAACTCCTTTCTGTTGTGTTGTCATTTATTTCGAGTTCTGAAGTAAAAAATCCTTTAAGGAGGGCATGTCAATGAAAGAGAAACTACGTAGTTATCTGAATAACCTAATGCTGATTCCCGGTGTTTCCGGCCAGGAGCAAAGAGTTGTCAAAGCCTTGTATGAAAAATTCCTGCCGTTGGCCGATTCCGTGGAAGTGGATGCCTTTGGCAATCTGATTGCGGTCAAAAAAGGCAAAAAAGCTGGTCCGAGCCTGATGATTACGGCGCATAGTGACGAAATCGGCGCCATCGTCAAGAGCGTGGAAAAAAGCGGCTTCATTCGTTTTGAAAAAATCGGCGGCACCGTGGATTCCCTTTTACTGGGCAGACAGATTGGTATCAACGGCCATTTTGGCGTCGTTGGAGTCAAAGCCGGTCATTTGATGAGTGAGAAAGAGAAGAGCGAAGTCATCAAGCACCGCGATCTCTATATCGATATTGGCGCCAACAGCGACGCGGAAGTGGCTGAAATGGGGATTAAAATCGGCGATCCCATTTATCAATGGCCTTATTTTCATAGTTTCACGAATACCGACCGGGTCTGCGGTAAAGCCCTGGACGATCGGATCGGCTGTGCTGCCATGTTGGTTTTATTTGAACAGCTGCAAACCACCGATTTCGCCGGAACCTTGTACGGCGTGATCACAGTGCAGGAAGAAGTGGGCCTGCGCGGTGCGACCATGGTCAGCAATCGGCTGATGCCCGATTTTGCCATCGCTTTGGATACCATGCCGGCCGGTGATACCCCGGATGTGAATTATATCAAAGAACTGCCGGTTGCCATCGGCAAAGGTCCTGCCATTCAGGTCTTAAGCGGCAGTGGTGCCCGCGGTATGCTCTTAAATCCCATCATGAAGCATATCCTGATTCAGTGCTGCGAAAAAGCCGGTGTGCCTTATCAACAGACGGTGTTCATTGGCGGTAATACCGATGCCGCAGCCATTCATTTAGCCGGCCACGGCATTGTCACCGGCGCCTTAACCATTCCGCGCCGCTATTCTCATTCCCCCATTGAAGTAATGGATCTGAATGACGCAGCCGGCACGGTGGCGATTCTGCTGCAAATCGTCAAGGATATTCATCTGTATGCCAAGGTAAAGTTTATCGATACCATCGATTTATAAAAACAAGCCGCCCGTAATTTTTAAAAAGCGCAGCCGATGAAAATAATCAATTTCGTCGGCTGCTTTTTTGTGTTGCAATGTGCTACAGGGAGAAAGAAGGAAAGGGCAGCACTGTTGTGGAAGTAATCTATATCGCGTACTTTTTTAGATTGTCGTGTTGCAGATGACCTGAAAATCGAAACAAACATTCGATTTTAGTATAAGAAATCAGATAAAGGATGGAAGTAAAAATGTCTATTGGTCAAAGTATTAAATTAATCCCGTTGGGCGGCTTGGGTGAGTTGGGTAAGAATATGATGATCGTCTGTGTGGGAGACGATTGGGTGATCATCGATTCCGGCTCCGCTATGCCGGAAGATGGTATGCTGGGAATTGATGTTGTCATCCCGGATGTCAGTATTCTCCTGGAAAACCAGGATAAGATCAAGGGTTTGATCTTAACACATGGTCATGAGGATCATATCGGCGCTTTGCCGTATCTGCTGGAGCAGCTCAATTTGCCGGTTTACGGCACCAAGCTGACTTTAGCAATGGCGCGTTTTTATCTCAACGAATATGATTATTTCGAACCGGTGCAGATGAATACCATCGAAGCCGGCAAACCGTTTATGTTGGGACAGATGCTCTGTGAATTGATTCATGTCAATCACGATATCGGCGATGCCTGTGGCGTGGCGATTAAAACCGAGATGGGTTGGATTATTCATACCGGTGATTTTAAAGTTGATTATACGCCGGTGGATGGCAAACGCACCGATCTGGATCGTTTTGGCACCTTAGGCCGCGAAGGGGTTTTGGTTCTGCTTTCCGATTCTGTCAACGCGGAATACATGGGCAGCACGCTTTCGGAAAAAGCAATTGGCGACCAGCTCTCCGGCATGATTCGTCATGCGGCGGGGCGCGTGATCATCCATCTCTATATCACCGATTTGGTGCGTGTGCAGCAGGTGCTGACCATCGCTGAAGAAACCGGCCGCCGCGTCTCCATTCCAACCGAGCAACTGCTGAATGTGATGGAGCGGGCGGAGAGCGCCGGTTGTCTGACCTACAGCCGCCGTAATGTGGCTTCGGCACAGAATAAGAATCACCGCGGCAATGTCAAAAGCAAACCCGGCATCGTTTTACTGGCTTCCATTCCGGGCGAGCCTTATCTGAGCCCCTTAAGCGGTGAGAGCGGTCAGCGCTTTCCATTGGAAAAAGAGGACACGGTCATTCTGACCGGTTCGTATCATGCCGGCACTGAGAAAACTTTCATTCGCACCATCGATATGCTCTATCGTCAGGGAGCAGAGCAGGTTTATGATCTAATTTCGCGCAATCATATCAGTTCGCATGCCGGACAGGACGAGCTGAAGCTGGTGCTGTCGCTGACCAATCCCAAGTATTTTATCCCCATTCACGGCGAGATGCGCCATATGATGCAGCATAAATATCTGGCTGAGCAGTTGGGCTGGCTGGATGAGAATATTTTCATTCTGACCAACGGTGAAGTCTTAGAATTCAGCGACCTGGGCGCCGCCATTACCGATCGGGTGCCGGCTGAAAAAGTGTTGGTGGACGGTTTGGGTGTGGGAGACATCGGCAATGTGGTGCTGAAAGACCGGAAATTGTTAGCGCAGGATGGCGTGGTGATTGTGGCTCTGGCCCTGAAACGGCGCAGCAAACAATTGGTGGGCTTACCCGAACTGATTACCCGCGGTTTTGTTTATACCAAAGAATCGGAAGCGTTGATTGATGATGTGACATCAAAACTGGCCGATTTTGTGCGGGCAACGGATATGAAGAATTACGATCCGGCACTTTTCCGCGGTCTCGTCAAGGATGCCGTATCGAAAATGCTGTTTGAGAAAACCAGGCGCAGACCGATGGTGCTGCCGGTTATTCTGGATATTTAAGTTATTTAACTAAGAAATGAAAGCTGCCGTTAGCGGTAGCTTTTTTCTTGTATAGTTCTTATCGCTTGTGGTATAATCAGCTTATGCATTAGAAAATTGACAGAGGTGATTGATTTGACCGAGACCAAAAAACGCCGCAGAAGAAAGCCGGCACCAAAACCTTTTTTCAGCGAAGGTTTTTTGCGTTCCGCAAAATGGCTGCTGCCTTTGGTGGGCTCCTTTGTTTTAATTTACATCGGCATCAGTTTGTTTTACGATAAAACAGGCAGTATCGGCAGTGTGTTGGCCGATTTTTTCCGTTATATGTTTGGCAGCGCAGCTATCCTGCCGATTGCTACCTTATTATATGTTTGTCTGGCTGTTTTATTGGCGCGTCCTAGTGGCATCCGCGCCGGATTGCTGATTGGTATTGTCATTTTGAATTTTGTTGTGATGATGTCGGTCGCCTTAGGGTTTTGGTTTCAGCGGCAAGATATTATGGCGGAAGAGACCTTTCGCCGGGCGGGTGGAATTCTAGGCTCTTCCTTGCTGAACGCTATTTTACAGATTGTTGGCACCGCCGGCAGCGTGTTGGTCTTGCTTTTACTGGTTTTTGTGGCGGTTTGTCTCATCAGTCACCTGGCACCGTCCTATTTCCTGACGCTGTTTGGGCGGCAAATCAAGCGCTTATTCCAGGCCAGACCCAAAATCAGCCTGCCTGTTTTTAACAAAAATCAACAGACTCAAAGTGCTGTCCAACCCGCAGAAGCGAAACAGCCGCAACTGAGTATAGCGGCCAATCGGCAGCCGGCAGAGGCTGCCGCAGAAATTTCACCGGAGAAACGGCTGAGTTCCATTCGGATTGCGGGAGAGAAGATACAGCAGTCAGGCTTATCTGTTTCGCCGGCTAACGAAGTGATGCAATTGACTCCGGATTCGGAGTTGATTTATCAGCAAAACACAGCGCAGCTGAATTTAGACGCAGAAGAACCCGCGATGCAGCCGCCAAAGCCTCGCTTCACCGTGGAGAGTATCGCCATGGATGCGGCATCGCCAACCGCTGGCAGTCCTGTTGCCGCTGTTCCGGAGCGGATGCCCAGCGGTAAAGCGATGAACTCACCGCAGCGCAAAGAAAATCCGTTGACTGTCACCGGAAAAAGCACTGCCAAAGATGATGTGGAAACAAGTGTGATGCCGCAGCATAAAATAGCTGTCTATATCAAACCGCCCTTGGAATTGCTTGCCGCCGGTTTGGCGATGCCGAAGAACCGCATGGCGGAGTTGGAAGAGAAAACCGATCAATTGGAACAGACGCTGGCCGTTTTTGGCGTCAAAGCCAAAGTGGTGCATGTTAGCTGCGGCCCGGCAATCACCCGCTATGAGCTGCAGTTGGCGCCGGGGATCCGCGTCAATAAAGTGGCGAATTTAGCCGACGATATAGCGCTGAGCTTGGCAGCAACCGGGGTGCGGATTGAAGCGCCGATTCCCGGCAAACCTGCCATCGGCATTGAAGTGCCGAACAAAGAGGTCGCCATTGTAGCCATCCGCGATGTCTTATCTTCCCCTGAATTCCAGAATTCCGATAAAGGGGTGATCGTGGCGCTGGGCAAAGATATCGCCGGCAGGACAATTGTGACTGACTTGACTAAGATGCCGCATCTTTTAATCGCCGGTGCTACCGGTTCCGGTAAAAGCGTCTGCATGAATTGTATTATTACCAGTTTATTGTATCGCTTTTCTCCACAGCAAGTAAAAATGATCATGATCGATCCCAAGGTGGTGGAAATGATCAATTATAACGGCATTCCGCATTTGTTGTCACCGGTAGTGACCGATCCTAAAAAAGCGGCTGGCGTGCTGCGTTCCGTGACCAAAGAAATGGATCGGCGTTACGAATTGTTTGCCGTACTGGGTGTCAAAAGCATTGGTCAATTCAATGAGCGAGTCAATTTAAGCGGTGAGCGCGAAGCTTTGCCCTATTGGATCGTTTTTATCGATGAATTGGCGGATCTGATGATCGTGGCCAAAGAAGATGTGGAGGAATCGATTATCCGCATTGCTCAATTGGCGCGGGCCTGCGGTATTCATTTGGTGATGGGCACGCAGCGGCCTTCCGCCGATGTAATCACCGGCACAATCAAGGCCAATATTCCTTCCCGTATTGCTTTTGCGGTTTCTTCCGGCACCGATTCCCGTATCATTCTGGACATGAACGGCGCCGAGAAATTGCTGGGCCGCGGCGATATGCTGTTTCAGCCGATGGGTATTCCCAAACCGATCCGCATTCAGGGTGCCTATATTTCCGAAAAAGAATTGGATGCGGTGATTGCACATGTCAAAATGCAGGGTGCACCCGTCTTTAACGAGGCTATCCTGACGCCGGAAGAATTGGAAAACGAAGAAACCGATACGGGCGATCTGGATGATTTCTTCCTGCAGGCCGCCCGCATCGTGATCGAATCCGGGCAGGGTTCGGTTTCTTATTTGCAGCGCAGATTAAAAGTGGGTCACAGTCGGGCAGGCCGCCTGATGGATCAATTGGAAGAGTACGGCGTGGTCGGTCCGGCGCAGGGCAGCAAGCCGCGGGAAGTGACGATGTCGAAAGAACAATTGGAGAACAAATTCAGTGAATAACGATATCAACAGACAATAAGGAGTAAACAATGGCTTTTTTACCGATGACTGCAGCCGAAATGCAGGCAAGAGAATGGGATGAATGTGATTTTATTATGGTCTGCGGTGACGCTTATGTTGATCATCCCAGCTTTGGCAGCGCAATTATCAGCCGCATGTTGGAAGCGGAAGGGTTCCGGGTGGGTATGATTGCCCAACCCAACTGGAAAGACGATAAACAATTTACGCAGCTCGGCAGGCCGCGTTTGGGCTTTTTGGTTTCCAGCGGCAATTTAGATTCGATGCTGAATAATTATACGGCCAATAAAAAGCGGCGCAGCGAAGACGATTATGCGGCCGGTGGAATCGGGGGTAAAAGACCGAATCGGGCGGTGACGGTTTATTGTCAGATCATTCGGCGCTTATATGGCGATGTACCGATCGTACTCGGCGGCATCGAAGCGAGCTTACGTAAAATGGCGCATTACGATTACTGGGACGATAAAGTGATGCAATCTATTTTAGCGGACAGCAAGGCCGATCTGCTGATTTACGGCATGGGTGAGAAACAGACGAAGGAAATTGCAAGATATGCGCGAAGAGGCGTACCCCTGACCAAACTGCACGAAATTGCCGGCAGCGCCTATCTGCAGGATGAGTTCAGCCCGGAAGAGAATACCGTCGAGCTTCCTTCCTATGAACAGGTTGTCAATGACAGAAGAAGTTACGCCACAGCATTTCGCCTCAGCGAACTGGAACAAAATCCTTTTTCCGGGAAGAAGCTGGCGCAAAAACAGAAAACCAATTGGCTGATCGTCAATCCCCCGGCGAAACCGCTTTCCACCGCCGAATTGGATGCGGTCTACGATCTGCCTTATGAACGAGCCTGGCATCCCAGCTACGATGCTTTGGGCGGCGTTCCGGCGCTGCATGAAGTGGAATTCAGCATCACCAGTCATCGCGGCTGCTTTGGCGGCTGCAATTTTTGTGCTATCACCAGCCATCAGGGCAGAATCATCCAAGCCCGCAGCCATGAGAGTATTTTGCGTGAGATTCGGCTGATGACCAACTCCCATCGCTTTAAAGGTTATATTCACGATATTGGGGGACCCAGCGCCAATTTCCGCATTCCTTCCTGTCAAAAACAATTGACGGTGGGAACCTGCAGTAATCGTCAATGTTTGTTCCCCGAACCTTGTCCCAATTTGGATGCCGACCACAGCGATTATTTTGCCCTGCTGCGGGAGGCACGCGTGATTCCCAAGGTAAAGAAAGTTTTCGTCCGTTCCGGCGTACGTTATGATTACTTGCTGGCGGATCCCAAGGGCAGAGCCTATTTGAAGGAACTCTGTCAGTACCATATCAGCGGACAATTAAAAGTGGCGCCGGAGCATGTGGCCGATTCGGTGATGCAGACTATGGGCAAACCCGGTGTCAGCGTCTTCAATCGCTTCCGCAAAATGTACGAAGAAGTCAATCGGGAATTGGGCAGAGATCAGTTTTTGGTGCCTTATTTCATGACATCTCATCCCGGCTGCTCCCTGCAGGACGCCGTAACACTCGCAGAATACGTACATGATCTCGGCTTTCAGCCGGAGCAGGTACAGGATTTCATCCCAACTCCGGGCAGTGTTTCCACCGCCATGTATTACACCGGCTTGAACCCGATGACCGGGGAAGCCGTAACCGTGGTCAAAACAGCAGAAAAACGCAAACTGCAGCGCGCATTGCTGCAATACCGCCGTCCGGACAATCGTGACGAAGTCTTGAAAGCCTTACATCAGGCAGGCAGAGAAGACTTAATCGGTTATGATAAAAACAGTCTGATCCGTCCTACGGGCAACGTGCAGCCTAAAAAAACACGGCGCAGCGGCTATAAAAAACCAAATCTGGGGGCTAGAAAATGAAATTCTCGATGATCTCTTTGGGCTGCACCAAAAACCTGGTCGACAGCGAAATGATGATGGGTGTTTTGGCGAACGCCGGTTATACTTATGCGCAGCCGGAAGAATCCGAAGTAGTGGTCGTCAATACCTGCGGTTTTATCGAATCGGCTAAACAGGAATCGATCGATCAGATTCTGGAAATGGCTGAACTGAAAAAAACCGGAGCGTTAAAATATCTCTTGGTGACTGGCTGTCTGGTGCAGCGCTATGCCAAGGAATTGGCAGCGGAACTGCCGGAAGTGGACGCTTTAATCGGTGTGGGTGATTTCCCCTCCGTGTTGAAGATCTTGGAGCAGATTCGCGCCCAAAAACAGCAGGTGCTGGCGGTCAGCGAGCCTGAGAATTATTTGTTTGATCATACCATGCCGCGTATGCAGGCAACGATGCCGGCGATCGCTTATGTTAAAATTGCCGACGGCTGCAATAACCGCTGCAGCTATTGTGCCATCCCAATGATCCGCGGTCATTACCGCAGCCGCACGGTGGAAGATATTCTGGCGGAATGCCGCGAACTGGTGGCGAACGGCGTGCGCGAGATTTGTCTGATTGCGCAGGACTGCACGCTCTATGGCCAAGACCTTTACGGCGAATATGCTCTCGGCCGTCTCTGCCGCGAACTGGTGCAAATAGCAGAACTGCACTGGCTGAGAATTCTTTATTTCTACCCGACACATTTTACCGACGATTTTATAGAATTGATGGCAAGCAATCCCAAGATGTGTCAGTACATCGACCTGCCGCTGCAGCATTGCCAGGACAGCATTCTGCAAGCCATGCATCGGACCGGCAGCAAAGCGGAAATTCTCGCCCTGATTGCCAAATTGCGCCAGGCGATGCCGAATTTGGTTTTACGCACCAGTTATATCGCCGGTTTCCCGGGGGAAACCGCAGAGGATGCCGAAGCACTGCGTCAATTTATTTTACAGACGAAATTTGATCATGTCGGTGTCTTCACTTATTCGGCCGAAGACGGTACCGGCGCGGTTGCTATGCCAATGCAAGTGGAAGAAGCAGAAAAACAGCGGCGGCGCAATTTGCTGATGGAAGCGCAGCAAAGTGTGGTGCAGGATAAATTGCAGCGTTGGCTGGGCAAGGAGATTGAGGTCCTCTTGGAGAAAGAAGTGTCCGAACAGTGTTGGCTGGGACGTTTTCGCGGACAAGCACCCGATATCGATGGCCTGGTGATTTATCAGGGCAACGGTGTGGTGGGGAGCTTTGTCAAGGCGAGAGCAATCGCAATTCAAGGCTATGATTTAGTGGCAGAAGCAATTAAAGGAGATGGCATCGCATGAATGCGGAATTAATATCCGTCGGCACAGAAATTCTCTTAGGCCAAATCGTCAATACCAATGCCGCCTGGTTGGCGCAGCGTTTGGCGGATTTTGGCATCAATGTTTATCGTCAGATTACCGTGGGTGACAATGCGGCGCGCTTGACGGCCTGCATCCGCGAATCGATGTCGCGGGCTGATATTTTGATTTTAACCGGCGGTCTCGGCCCCACCGATGACGACCTGACCCGGGAAGCGGTGGCGGAAGCAACCGGCCGCGAATTGGTCCTGGATGAAGGTCAGTTGAATTGGTTGATCAACCGTTTTCAATCCCGTCATGGCAAAATGACAGAGAATAACCGCAAACAGGCACTGAAACCACTGGGATCGATGCTGTTGGAGAATCCCAATGGCACAGCCTGCGGTTATGCCGTACCTTACCAGGATAAATGGCTTTTTTTGCTGCCCGGACCGCCTTGGGAAATGGACGCGATGTTCGAGAACCAAGTTGTACCGCTGCTGAAAGAACTGTATAATTTGGAACAGCATTTATTCTCCCGCAATCTCAAATTCTTTGGAATCGGCGAATCGCAATTGGAGACGGAAGTGCTCGACCTGATGCGCAGCCAGGTCGATCCTACCATGGCGCTCTATGCCGGCATGGGAGAAACCAAAATGCGTCTGACCACCAGAGCCGCCAATCGTGAGGTAGCGGATCTGAAATTTGACGCGCTCACTGCCGAAATTGCCAAACGTGTGGGAGAACATATTTACGGTACAGATGAAGATACGATCTTCTTCGCCGCAGCCAATCTGTTGTTGGCGCGTGGGGAAACCTTAGCGACGGCAGAATCCTGCAGCGGCGGTCTTTTAGCCAGTTCGTTTACCGATATTCCCGGTAGTTCCGGTTATTTCCGGCAAGGTTGGGTCACTTACAGTAATGAAAGCAAAATGCAGCAGCTGCGAGTCAAGCCGGAAACCCTGACGACCTTTGGCGCGGTCAGCGAAGAAACGGTGCGCGAGATGGCGGAACAGGCCAGAGCGATCAGCGGAACGGATTATGCCATTGCGGTCAGCGGTGTAGCCGGGCCGGGCGGCGGGACGGCCGAGAAACCGGTTGGCTTGGTTTGGCTGGCGGTTGCGTCCGGCAGCACTACCATGAGCAAGCAATTGAATTTAAGCGGTTCACGCAGTCAGATCAAAATGAGAACCGTAAAAAATGCCGCTTATCTCTTATGGCAAACCCTAAAAACAAAATAAAGATTAGAAATTTGACGGTCTGGATTTAAAAAGGGAAGGAGGATTGAGAAAGCATGAATTTTCTCAATCTTCCTTTTACGTTGACTGGCGAAACAACGGCCAGAGCCCTGGCGCGTTTACAGCCGCAAGATGGCAGCAACAATGTGCTCTCGCTGCGCGATTTGGAATTCATTGATCCTTTTGGCTTGGTTCTAACCTTGTCTTATCTGCGCTATCTCGCCATGGTGGTGGAGCGGGTCGGCTTATATCTGCCGCAAAACGATCAAGTCTTATCCTATTTGCAGCGCAGCGGATTTTTAAGTGAAGCCGAAAAGTATGCCACGCTGATTCCCAGCCAGCGCCTGCATTTTTTGCCACAAAGCGGGGAAGAACCCTGGCTGATTCCCATTACCGTGATGAAACAGGAAGAAGATGTGGCGGGCTTAGTAATGATGATGATGAAAAATATGCAGCGCATGCTGCAAAACGGTGAAAAATCTCTCAGCCGCGATCAGCTGCAGATTTGTACGCTGCTGTCGGAAGTCTGCCAAAATGTGCCGCAGCACAGCGGTGATTTTGGCATCGTCGCCGCGCAAAGTTATCGCAGCAAGCAAACAGGCGGCCGCAGCATCCATTTTGCCATTGCCGATTTGGGGATTGGTCTGCGCGGCAGCCTTTCCATTCATCATCCGGTGCGGGATTGGTCGGATGAAGCGGTGATCCGCTATGCTTTGCAGCAGGGTGTCTCCGGTACCAATGAAGCCGGCCGTGGTTTGGGTTTGACCCAGGTGGTGAAGGCCTTAGAACGCATGAATGGTGTTTTTTATCTGCGCTCAGGCAACGGGCTCTATGTGCAGAATAATTTTAGACAAGTTTACTACCCTTGCGGGTTTTTCCCGGGTGTGCAAGTCAGTTTGGTAATTCATAGCTGAAGAAGACAAGGTGAAACGTGGATTTTTGCTTCGTGTAGCTAAATATTCGCTGCATGAGAAGGAGAAATTCCAGTAATTGACGAACTGATACGTCGTGTGCAGAAATGAGAAGAAGGGGAGAGCAAGATTGCAGATTGTACTTGTGATCAATCCGGGTTCCACTTCAACAAAAGTTGCGCTCTATTGCGATTATGTCAAAGCAGCGGATCAGACTTTTTACCATACAGCGGAGGAACTGGCGGGCTTTGCCCAAACCATCGATCAATTGGAGTTCCGGCTGGAGCTGATTAAAGCATGGCTGCCGCTGGTTCTACCCGTTGGGGAAACTTTAACAGCAGTGGTTGGACGCGGTGGTATGCTGAAGCCTTTGCACAGCGGTGTCTATTCGGTCAATCAAGCAATGCGGCAGGACTTAATATCCGGTGTTTACGGCATTCATGCATCCAATTTAGGCGGTTTATTGGCAGAACGCTTAGCGGCTTTGCATGCGGTGCAGGCCTTTATTGTCGATCCGGTTTCGGTTGATGAATTTGATCCGGTCGCGCGATTCAGCGGCTTACCGGAATTACCGCGTGTCAGCATGCTGCATGCGCTGAATATCCGAGCCATTGCCCTGCGTCATGCCCAATTGCAAAAACAAAAATACGAAACGCTGAACCTGATTGTGGCGCATCTGGGCGGCGGTTTTTCCATTGCTCCCATTACAGGCGGCCGGGTGATTGATGTCAACAATGCCAATCAAAACGGTCCTTTTTCGGCCGAACGCGCCGGTACCCTGCCGGTTTATTCGCTGGTCCGTTTATGTTACAGCGGTCAGTATACTGAGAATGAAATGATTAAAAAGATCAACGGCAAAGCCGGCCTGATCGCTTATTTGGGAACCGGCGATCTGCGTGTGGTGGAACAGCGGATTGCAGCCGGCGATCGCCGCGCTGCGGAAGTCTATATGGCCATGGTTTATCAGATTGGTAAGGAAATTGGCGCCATGGCGGTCACCCTGAAAGGGAAAGTGGACGCGATTCTGCTCACCGGCGGTATGGCGCACAGCGATCAGCTCTGCTGCGGTATCGAGGAATTGGTCAATTGGATCGCAGCGGTTTATCGTTACCCGGGCGAGGACGAGATGCGTGCTCTGGCCGAGGGTGTTTTTCGGGTATTGAAGGGCGAGGAAATCCTTCGCACTTATTAATATCATAGAACCTATAGAGAGAAAAAATAAGGAGAGATGGGAAATTTGATCAAATCATTTGATGAATTACTCGAGCAGATCAGTCAGTTGCCCAAGCGTCATATTGCGGTTGCGGCAGCCCATGATGAAGATGTGCTGGAGGCCGTTTGTCATGCCGTTCAATCGGGTCTGGTGGATGCTACCCTGGTTGGCAAAAAGGAAGAAATCCTGCAGATCGCCGCAACGCATGGTTTTAACCTGCAAAGCATGGAAATTGTTGATGCGGTGGATAACATCGACGCGGCCCGCAAAGCGGTGGAATTGGTTTCCAGCGGTAAAGCGCACATGCTGATGAAGGGCATTGTCGACACCGCTAATTTATTGCGTGCGGTCTTGGACAAACAAATTGGCTTAAGGACAGATCACTTGCTCTGCCATGTGGCGGTGATGGAGATTCCAGGGCTGGACCGGTTGATTTTTATGACCGACGGCGGTATGGTGATTGCACCTACTCTGGAACAAAAAGTGGATATGCTGAAGAACGCCTTCTCTGTGGCGCGCGGGTTCGGCATCAGTCAACCCAAAGCGGTACCTTTAACCGCCTTTGAACATGTCAATCCCAAAATGCCTGCCACAGTCGATGCGGAAAAGCTGCATGAACTGGCGCTGGCGGGTGAATTTGGCGATGCCATGGTCAGCGGGCCGCTGGCTTTCGACGCTGCTTTGGTAGCAGCCGCGGCACAGCATAAGGGGATCAGCGATCCGGTGGCAGGGCAGGCGGATATTATTTTAGTGCCGTTTATTGAAGTCGGCAACGTCATGTACAAATCTTTAGTCTATTTTGGCAATACAAAAGTGGCCGGGATCATTGTCGGTGCCAGAAAACCAATTGTCCTGACCTCCCGCTCCGATACTCCGGAAGCGAAATACCGTTCGATTGCGGTCGCTTCTTATTTAGCGAAAGAGCAGTAGGCGCACCTGATGGAAAAAAACTTAATCCTGGCGATCAATCCCGGTTCTACTTCGACCAAAATCGGTATCTTTCGCGAACGGACGCTGCTGGCAGAAGAAACGCTGCGTCATACGGCGGAGCAGCTGCAGCCGTACCCGCTGATTATCGATCAGTACGAATTCCGCTATCAGGCGGTCAAGGTGTGTCTCGCGCAACATGGGTTCGATTTGCAGCAATTCGTGGCGATTGTTGGCCGCGGTGGTATGATGAAGCCGATTGCCGGTGGAACTTACCTGGTCAACGAGGTGATGAAAGAGGATCTGCGCATTGGTTATGCCGGTCAGCATGCTTCCAATCTGGGCGGCCTGCTGGCGGATACCTTTGCGGCCGAAGCCGGTGTCCCGGCTTATATTGTTGATCCCGTTGTGGTGGATGAACTGCAGCCGATTGCCCGCTATACCGGCATGCCGGAATTGACACGGCGCAGTGTTTTTCATGCTTTGAATCAAAAAGCAGTCGCTTACCGGGCGGCAAAATCACTGGGCAAAGCTTATACTGAGACGAATTTTATCGTGGTCCATCTGGGCGGCGGTATTTCTGTGACGGCACATGCACATGGCAAAGCCATTGATACCAATAATGCGCTCGATGGTGATGGACCTTTCTCACCCGAGCGGGCTGGGTCTTTGCCGGTGGAAGGCGTGATTCGTCTTGCCTACAGCGGCAAATACACCGAAGCGCAGCTACGCAAGCATTTTGTTGGCCAGGGCGGTTTGATCGCTTATCTGGGCAGCAACGACGGACGCGAGATCATGGCTCGTATCAACGCCGGTGATGCGAAGGCTAAAGAAGTGTTTGAAGCCATGGCCTATCAGATTGCCAAGGAAATCGGCGCGGCTGCGGTTGTGCTCGACGGCAAAATCGACGCCATCCTGCTGACCGGTGGCTTAGCTTATAGTAAAATCCTGACGGATTACATCCAGAATAAGGTCCGTTTTCTGGCACCGGTGAAGATTTATCCTGGTGAAGATGAATTGCTAGCGTTGGCGGAAGGCGCTTTGCGCGTTTTACAGGGACAAGATGAGGTGAAGATCTATGTTTGATCATCGTGTCACCGTTTTTGTGGGACCCTATGGCAGCGGCAAAACGGAATTGGCTTTGAATGCCGTGCAGCAAATCGCTCCGGCTTATGACCAAATTGCCATCGTTGATTTGGACATTGTCAAGCCTTATTTTCGGGCAAGAGAGTTCCGCGCTAAATTGATCAGCCGTGATATTCGGGTGATTCTGCCGCAAGGAGAAATGGCCGATGCGGATCTGCCTGCCATTTCACCGGTGATCTACACGGTTTTTCAAAACGAAAAATTAAAGGTGATTATGGATGTGGGCGGCGACGACGCAGGAGCAACTGCCTTGGGGCAGTACCGCGACCAGTTCCGCGCCACGGATCATGAGATCTTGTTTGTGGTCAATACACGCCGGCCTTTTTCGCAAACGGTGGAGGAGATCATCAATATGAAGGAACGCATCGAATGGCGTTCGCGTATCCCCATCACGGCCATTGTTGCCAATACGAATTTGAGTATGGAAACAACGGCTGAGGTTATCTTGGAAGGTTACAAAATTGTGCAGCAGGTAGCAGAGCGCTGCGGTTTACCCATTGCCTTTGCGGCGGTGGATCGTGCTTTTGGTGACGTGGTGGCGCCACATATTGCCGAACCGCTATTTTTAGTGGATCGACAAATGCTCCCGCCGTGGGAACGAATATAAGAAGCAGAGAGAGTAGGAGGAGGAATTATGGCTAACAAGGTGACGATTTTTGAAGACCGTTGTAAAGGGTGTGGTCTTTGTACCACTGCCTGCCCAAAAAAGATCCTGGTCATGGGTAAACAAATGAATATCAAGGGATATTATCCCGTCACAGTCAGTGATCCGGAGCAATGCATCGCCTGTGCGATGTGCGCCAGAATGTGTCCGGATTGTGCGATACAAGTAGAAAAATAGAAAAGAGAAAAGAAGGAGGAAACCAAATGGCTGAGAGAATTTTAATGAAAGGCAATGAAGCCTTGGCGGAGTCTGCCATTGTTGCCGGTTGCCGTTATTTTTTTGGTTATCCCATTACACCGCAAAATGAAATTCCAGAATATATGGCGAGAAAATTACCGACCATCGGCGGCGCCTTTGTGCAAGCCGAAAGCGAAGTAGCAGCAATCAATATGGTCTATGGTGCGGCAAGCACAGGCGTGCGCTGCATGACCTCTTCTTCCAGCCCCGGCATCAGCCTGAAGCAGGAAGGCATCTCTTATTGTGTTGGCTCTGAATTACCCTGCGTGATCGTGAATATGATGCGCGGCGGTCCCGGTTTGGGCAGTATCCAACCCTCCCAGGGCGATTATTTCCAGGCAACCAAAGGCGGCGGCCATGGTGATTATAAATTGCTGGTTTTAGCGCCTGCCTCCATCCAGGAAATGGTCAATTTGACCATGCAGGCCTTTGATCTGGCAGACAAATACCGCAATCCGGTGATGATTTTAGGCGACGGTATGCTCGGCCAAATGATGGAACCGGTCACGATTGAACCGACAGTAAGCAATAAGGTAGAAAAACCCTGGGCAGTGGTAGGCACAGAAGGCAAGCGCAAACCGAATATTATCAACTCTCTCTTTATTCAAGCGGAAGACTGCGAAAGACACAACCTGCATCTGCAGGAGAAATTCGCCCTGATTGCCAAGAATGAAGTGCGCTATGAAATCATCAATGAAGATGCCGAATACTTCCTGGTTGGCTACGGCACCACCGCACGTATCATGCGCAACGTGATGAACATGGCCAGAAAACAAGGTCATGCGGTTGGTCTGATTCGCCCGATCAGCTTATTCCCCTTCCCAGACGAAGCGTTTGAAAAAGTGATCGGTCATGCCAAAGGATTCCTCACCGTAGAGATGAGCGCAGGCCAAATGGTCGAAGATGTGCGCTTAGCCGTCAACGGCCGGCAGCCGGTGGCTTTCTACGGCCGTATGGGCGGTATGGCGCCGGAACCCAATACGATTTTAGCAGAACTTTATAAGCTGATCGAAGGAGGAAAATAAAATGGCAATTGTTTATCAAAGACCAAAAGCCTTGGTTGATGTCACGACACATTATTGCCCCGGCTGCACCCATGGCATCATTCACCGTTTGATTGCCGAAGTCATGGACGAATTGGACATTGCCGGCCAGACGATTGGCATTGCTCCGGTTGGCTGCGCAGTGTTTGCTTATAACTATTTCAACTGTGATATGGTGCAGGCTGCCCATGGCAGAGCACCGGCCGTAGCGACCGGTTTAAAGCGCGCTCTGCCGGACCGCATGATCTTCTCTTATCAGGGCGACGGCGATTTGGCTTCCATCGGCACAGCCGAAATTGTGCAGGCGGCACATCGCGGCGAAAATATCACCGTGATTTTCGTCAACAATGCCATTTACGGTATGACCGGCGGCCAAATGGCTCCTACCAGTCTGCTGGGACAAAAAACAACCACGTCTCCTTACGGCAGAAAAGAAGAGCTGGCCGGCAAGCCCATCCGTGTTGCTGAAATGCTTGCCACCCTGGATAGCTCTGCCATGATCAGCCGTGTGGCGGTCAATACGCCTGCCAACGTGATCAAAGCCAAAAAAGCGATCAAACAAGCGTTCTTAACCCAGCAAAAGGGCCTTGGCTTCTCGCTGGTTGAAGTTTTATCCACCTGCCCGACCAATTGGGGTCTCAATCCGATTGAAGCCTTAAAATGGTTGGAAGACAATATGATTCCTTACTACCCCCTGAAAGACTTTAAAGTTCCAGAGGAGGTAAAGTAAATGACACATGAAATTATCATTGCCGGATTTGGCGGCCAAGGTGTGATGCTGATGGGTCAGCTGATGACCGAAGCCGGTTTACAGGAAAAGAAACAAGTGACCTGGCTGCCTTCCTATGGACCGGAAATGCGCGGCGGCACAGCCAATTGCTCCGTCGTCATTTCTGATGAAGAAATCGGCAGTCCGATTGTGCTCAACCCCAGTGCTGCAATCGTGATGAATATTCAGGCTTTTGAAAAATTCGCTCCCTTGGTCAAACCGGGCGGCATGCTCTTCGTCAACAGTTCTTTAATTGAACAGGTCTCTCCCCGCAGCGATATCAAACAATACCGCATCCCAGCCAATGAACTGGCGGAACAAATCGGTAATGGCAGAGTTTCCAACATGGTGATGCTGGGAGCCTTCTTAGGTGCTACCGGGGCGGTAACTCAAGAGTCTATTCTGACTGCGATGAGCCATAAACTGCCGCCGCAGCGTCAGAATTTAATTCCGGTCAATCAAAAAGGGTTGGAAGCCGGCGCTGCCTATATCAAATAGTCTGCAGAGGAACGAAAACCTCGCTGCTATGATGAAAAGTAGCCGCAACGTCAGAATTAAGTTCCGGTCAACCAAAAAAACTGGAAGTTGGCGCTGCCTAGATCAAATCGTGTAGAAAATAAGTAAAAACCTCACTGCTTGTTTTGGCAGTGGGGTTTTTCTATAAAAATGCCAAGATTAAAGAAGCGGCTTGAAAATTCGCAGCGCAGGGAGTATGATAAGAGAAAGAAAAATAGCAGGGAACGAAGGGATGATTGCATGAGAACCATCATCATTGTCTTGGATAGTGTGGGCTGCGGCGCTTTGCCGGATGCAGCCATCTATGGCGATCAAAACGCCAATACGCTGGCGCATGTGGCAGATGCGGTGGAGGGGCTAAAGATCCCTCAACTGCGCGATCTGGGCTTAGGCAATATTTTGCCGCTCGCCGGAGGAGCAACAGTGGCGTCACCCAGCGCCGCTTACGGTAAAATGGCGGAGGTTTCGCCCGGGAAGGATACCATCACCGGACATTGGGAGATGGCAGGCCTAAGGCTGGTGCAGCCTTTTGCGGTTTATCCCGGCGGCTTTCCGGTGGAGTTGATAGAGCGCCTGGAAGCGGCCATCGGCCGAAAAACTTTGGGCAATATCGCCGCATCCGGCACGGACATTATCGAACAATTGGGTCCGGAGCATCAGAAAACCGGTTATCCGATTGTCTATACCTCAGCGGACAGTGTGATGCAAATTGCGGTTCATCTAGAGACGGTGCCCTTGGCACAGCTTTACGCATGGTGTGAAATTGCTCGCCAACTCTGCCGCGGCAGCTATGAGGTCGCGCGGATCATCGCCAGACCTTTTATCGGTTCGTCGGGGGCTTATTTTCGCACGGCCGAGCGGCACGATTACCCGATTAATCCGGGTGGCAATCATCTGCTGACCTTGCTGCAGGAACGCGGTATTCCGGTTTATGCGGTTGGTAAAATTGCCGACGTGTTTTGTAATGAGGGTGTCACCGCTTCCTATAAAACAAAAGATAATCTGGATGGCATGCAAATAACCGAAAAGCTGCTGTTGGAGAAAAGGGAAGACTGTTTGATTTTCACCAATCTGGTGGAGTTCGATTCGCTTTACGGTCACCGCAATAATCCCAGCGGCTATGCCGGTGCGCTGGAAGAATTCGACCGGTTTTTACCCCGTTTGCTGCAAAATCTGCAGGCGGATGACTGGTTGATCATCACAGCAGATCATGGCTGTGACCCAACCAGCGTCGGTACGGATCACAGCAGGGAATATGTGCCGCTGCTGCTTTACGGTCCCAATATCTTGCCGGGAGCCCTCGAGACCCGGAGTTCCTTTGCTGATTTGGGAACCACCATCGCTTACCGTTATGGTTGTACAATGCCGCTGCATGGCACCTTGATTCCTGTTCAGTCTAGAAAATAGCTGCATCGCACCTTGATTCCTGTTCAGTTTAGAAAATAGCTGCATGGCACCTTGATTCCTGTTCAGTTTAGAAAACAGCTGCATGGCACCTTGATTCCTGTTCAGTTTAGAAAATAGCTGCATCGCACCTTGATTCCTGTTCAGTCTAGAAAATAGCTGCATGGCACTCTGATTCCCGTTCGATCAATAAAATAGCTAAAAAAGGCGGTACTTCGTGTGGAAGTACTGCCTTTTGATTTGGCTGATGCAAATTAGGTCGCATTTGTACCATCGCGGTTTGATTTGTATATAAAACTTCAACGTTACAATAATGATATGCTGTGTTGATAAATTTATCGCGAAAATGTAGGGAACGGTCTTGACCGTTCCGCCGTAACAATTCACCATTCCGATGTGAGAATTCCATCGCGGTTTAGTTTGCACTTAACACTTCAACGTTGCAAGAATGAAATGCAGTGTTGATCACTATGTTGCGGAACGGTCAAGACCGTTCCCTACAACTGTTCCAATGTGAATGTTGATCATTACAATGTGAATCGTTACGATATGGAATTACCGTTTCGGCGTGGTTTGTACTTAACACTTCAATGATGCGATAATGTTGGATTGATTATTGTATTACAGCGTGGTTTGCATATAATATTTCAACGTTGCAAGAATGAAATGCAGTGTTGATAAATTTATGGCGAAAATGTAGGGAACGGTCTTGACCGTTCCGCCGTAACAATTCACCATTCCAATGTGAAAATTCCATCGCGGTTTAGTTTGCACTGAATATTTCAACGTTGCAAGAATATTAGGTTGTCTTGATCGCTATATTGCGGAACGGTCAAGACCGTTCCCTACAACTGTTCCAATGTGAATGTTGATCATTACAATGTGAATCGTTACGATATGGAATTACCGTTTCGGCGTGATTTGCACTTAACACTTCAATGATGCGATAATGTTGGATTGATTATTGTATTACAGCGTGGTTTGCACTTAACACTTCAACGTTGCAATAATGAAATGCAGTGTTGATCGCTATGTTGCGGAACGGTCAAGACCGTTCCCTACAACTGTTCCAATATGAATGATAATCATTACAATGTGAATCGTTACGGTATGGAATTACCGTTTCGGCGTGGTTTGTACTTAACACTTCAATGATGCGATAATGTTGGATTGATTATTGTATTACAGCGTGGTTTGCATTTAATATTTCAACGTTGCAATAATGAAATGCAGTGTTGATAAATTTATGGCAAAAATGTAGGGAACGGTCTTGACCGTTCCGCCGTAACAATTCACCATTCCGATGTGAGAATTCCATCGCGGTTTAGTTTGCACTTAATATTTCAACGTTGCAATAATGATATGCAGTGTTGATAAATTTATCGCGAAAATGTAGGGAACGGTCAAGACCGTTCCCTACTACTGCTCCGATGTGGATATTTGCTATTTCGACATGAATCGTTACGATATGGAATTACCGTTTCGGCGTGATTTGCACTTACCGTTTCGGCGTGGTTTGCACTTAACGCTTCAATGGTAATGTGAATATCCTGATCATCGCTCTACAAATACCAATAACGCTTTTCACAATTGCTTTTAGTTAAATTCGATTGCTGCTGCCTAACACATCACGCATTTTATGCGCTACCATGGCTTGAATTGCGTTTCTGGCCGGTGTTAAGTATTGGCGCGGATCAAAATCGGCGGGATGGTTGATGAAATGACTGCGGATAGAAGCAGTCATCGCCAGGCGAAGATCGGTATCGATGTTGATCTTGCAAATACCCATGCCGGCAGCTTGCCGCAGCATTTCTTCCGGTACTCCTTGAGCGCCCTGGATATCACCACCGTATTGATTGCACATGGCGACGAATTCCGGCAGCACGGTTGAGGCGCCATGCAGGACAATCGGATATCCTGGCATCATCGCCGCAATTTTTTCTAAACGCTGAAAATCAAGCTTCGGGGTGCCTTTAAATTTATAAGCGCCATGGCTGGTGCCGATGGAAATAGCTAAGGAGTCAACCCCGGTTCTTTGCAAAAATTCCACTGCCTGGTCGGGATCGGTGAAACTGGCGTCTTTACCGCTGACTTTGATCTCATCTTCGATGCCGGCCAATTTACCCAATTCGCCTTCCACCACAATGCCTTTACTGTGGGCGTAATCCACAACTTCTTTGGTTACGGCAATGTTTTTCTCAAAATCATATTTAGAACCATCGATCATGACAGAACTGAAACCACCATCAACGCAGGCTTTGCAGATCGCAAAATCCTCACCATGATCCAGATGCAGGGCAATATCCAAACCGCTGTCGAGCATGGCCGCTTCCACCAATTTCATCAGATAAATATGCTTTGCGTATTTTCTGGCTCCGGCGGAAACCTGTAAAATCAAGGGAGAGCGTTCCTGCTTTGCAGCTTCGACGATCCCTTGGATGATTTCCATATTGTTGACGTTGAATGCACCAACCGCATATTTTCCTTCATACGCTTTGCGGAACATTTCTCTGGTCGAGACAAGTGCCATTTTGATCTCCTCCTTTTTTCTTATCATAGCACAATCAAAAAAATTTGTCATCAGTTTCAGAAAAAGAAGCAAGCAATCTCTTGATTTGCAGCGACTGGTAGGATTTTTCTTTCTATAAAGCGAATAGCATAGGATGTGATGGGGGAGAGGGATTATTTCCACCGGATGAACAGATTTTTTTTGAGGAGTAATGAAAAATGAAATGGACTGATACTGCAAACTACGCATTTTTGCTGCTGAATTTATGGGCTTTTTTACTGTTTCTTTACGATAAAATGATTGCAGGCGGTAAGAGACGGCGCGTACCTGAAAAGAATCTTTGGCTGGCTGCCTTTTTTGGCGGCGCAATTGGCAGTTTGCTGGCGATGAGATGGCTCCGCCATAAGACGCAGCATCGGAATTTCGTCATTGGCATCCCGCTGCTGGCTTTGCTGCAGACGGCAGCTTATCTCTATCTTCGTTTTTTCAGAGGGTAGCAACTATTTACATGAGAAAAACAAGGGCAAGCCGGTCAGTGTGGATGATTCACTCAAGACCGGCTTGCTTTTTTTGCTGTAATTCATTGAAAATTCATTTTTCGATAGATTGACAATCATAGATATGTTGCTTATACTGAATATAGAAAAATCTCTATGACATAGAAAAATATCTATGAAAGGATTGAGCTCATTGCAGACATGCTCGAAAGATACCCTGCGGA
>CAXXTX010000014.1:0-2405 GCA_963666425.2 Bacillota bacterium | reverse complement strand
TCACATTTTGAAGATAAAGTAATTATAGACATTTTTTTTTAATTAATGGATTCAAATAAAAAAAAGAAAAAAATATATCAAGGGTTATTGAGTAGAAGTATAAAATGAAATTTCCAAAAGAAAAAGAAGTTTAGTTTGTAATTAAAAATTCTACTTTAGAAAAAAATTGTTTTGAGTTAGAACAATTCTGAAGTTGCAAATAGAATTCAGTGAAATAAATAAAAGTATCAATGAAATAAAAAATAGAATAAAAAATATGTCCTTTCTATTATTATTATTTTTTACTCTTTCTAATTACAAAAAAAAAAAGAAATTTTATTACTTAAATTTTCCTAACAAACTTGTATTCCATTTTTTTATAGCAAAAGAAAGAAAAAAGAAAAGATGTAAGATTCATAAATAATTGGTAATAAGATTATTTTTTCTGTTTTTACTATATCAATCTGAATAAATAAGAATAAAGTTGATCATTAAAGTAATTTAAATAGTCTTTAATTAATTTCTTATTTTTGAATCATAGAGGATAGGTTTTTCTTTTGTGATTTTTAATTTTAGAAAAAAGAACAATCCTACCAAAAGTTACTACTTATATAAATTAATATAAGTGGATTTTCTATATAAGTGATTTTTTTGGTTTAATTTGAAAAAGAAATTCATATATATATCAATTACAGAAATAAATCAAATCAAATAATATAATAATTGTTTTTCTTTCTTTATAAATAAACAAAGCTTTATTCTTTGAATTTCAGAATCATTATTTTAATATATTTATATTTATACAGATAATTATGATAATACTATTAACAATAATAAATAAAATAATTAATATTGATAAATATTTTAATTTAAATAAATTCATAAATAAAAATAAATAAATAAATATTTTTCCAATTAAAGTTCTAAATACTATTGAGTTCAACAAAAATGGCAAACTATTCATTGTACAACTTTCCAACTACTATTCCAATTCAAAGAATTTTAGACAAAATACCATCAAATAAGAGCTAATAGAAGGATGATAAGGAAGACGATTAAAATGTTTTCGAAAATAATAGACTTTACTTCAAATTCACGTATTTGATATTCTACGAACTTTTACATTAATTAATTGTATGAATTAAACAAACAAACAAATCCTTTTTTAGGAAAGAAATTTAGGAAGAACAAATTGAAAAAATGATAGACAAACTTAGTAGCTGTTAAAACATTAAATCATGTGTAATAGTATTAGAATCTTTAGTAATTGACTATTTAACAAAAAAATGAATATTACATTACTATTTACATTGATTATAGAATTTCATTATTATTTTTTCTTAATTGTTCATTTATCCTATGAAAGAGGAAATTTTTTTTGATTTTTATAGTTGAAAGTTAAATTATCAAAATATTTTTCATACTCTCTTAATTCTAATAATCTTAAAAAGCAATACGATAATACTTTTTTGGCAATAAATATACAATTTATTACCATAATACAATTTATAAATTAGAATACTAGACAATGATAAAATCAAGCAAGCTCTGAAATTATTAATTGAAAATCTGAAAGATTTACACTGTTTAGAGAAACTTCAACTCAACATATGGTAATGATTTTCTCTTTGATAGTAGTTAATATAAACATTCTCTTTTTAATATTTGTATAAATGGATATTTAAGTTTAATATAAACTATTATTTTATAATTCATATTGAGTAAAGAATGTTAAGGAGGGGGAAAGAGGGGGTGGGGTAGAAAGAAAAAAATTTTTTGGAGAAACTAATCACTACAAATTAGAAAGAATTTTTGATTGATTTTATATGTAGTTCAGAAGTTATATCAATTTTAAAATATAGTTCCTTTGATTTGATAACAATTTTTTATATAATTTTTTTTTTTTCAAAAAATTTACAATAAAATTAATATGTACTCAATGAATTGATTAAAAATGTTATATAATTATGGTATTCATACATTAATTTTCATTGTTTGAAAAAGACAAAATCCAAGAGTATTAATCATTAAATATCTGTGCAGCACAATAGGATCTAATTTCAAAACTACCTCCCTGAATGCAGTTTCTGAATTTTCCATGGTCTTTCTTGCTCAGTGATAGCATTCAGACAGATTGGTTGTGGTATCAGCAACTTTATGGATGTTTAGTTTCACATTCCTAAAGCAGTTTTGAATGTCTTTGATAAACTTTTCGCTGATCCTATTTTGATCAAATTATGTTCTATTCTTCTCTTTCTGACAAAGTTCTTCTGTGCATTTTATATGATCCCCCAAATATATGGTATGGAACATTGGTCTATTAATTGGATCATCTTGTCAAGGTTTTCTTTGCTATAGTCTGAAGAAGAATATTTTTTGCAAATGTTTCTCACATAGTAACCCAGTTTCTTAATCAAAACATCGTT
>CAXXTX010000013.1:0-21972 GCA_963666425.2 Bacillota bacterium | reverse complement strand
GAGCTTTTTACCAATCATTTTTCAGTAATATGCCAAATTAAGCAGAAGTGAGAAATCAGGAAGAAAGGAACCACCAGTATCAAAAAGGGAAAGTCTATTTGTTTCATAATATACCACTATTCCTGATCATTTAATCAATAACTCTTTTAGCAAAACTGCATGTGATTTCCGGGTCTTTGGCTCCGAACAGCAATGTAACGACTTCAATTTTAGCAAGTGACTTCAATCGGTCTAATTCTTTTGGGTTTGCCATTAATTCTTCACGATATAGGCGTCCAAATTCTTGAAAACGTTCTTCCTTATGGTCAAACCACTTACGAAGTTCCGGTGATGGGACAATCTCCTTGTTCCACTCGTCAAGTTTTGCATCCTTTTTAGAAACGCCGCGTGGCCAAAGCCTGTCAACCAGGATACGATAACCATCACCTTCTTCAGGTTCATCGTAAATCCGTTTGATTTTAATTTTTCCCATTTCACCTGGCAGTATTATCGCGCTTCATACGATCCGGGAACCGTACGAAAACTTATAGCCAACCGGTTCCACCCGTTGATGGCAATAATGGCCATGGTTAAGGCTACAATTTCCGCTTCATTAAAATATTCACGGGTAGCTTTGTACAACAACTCAGGTACATCATTTTCTGAAATAAGTGTCAGAGCTTCTGTCCATTCCAATGCAGCGCGTTCCCGTTCAGTATAAAAAGGTGTTTCGCGCCAGGCATTTAAGGCATATAAACGTTGTTCGGTTTCACCGGCCTTGCGGGCATCCTTTGTGTGCATGTCAATGCAGTAGGCGCATCCGTTGATTTGTGAAGCCCTGGTTTTTACCAACTCGTAAAGCGGGCGTTCGAGCCCTGAACCATGTACATATTTTTTCAAGTTCAAGCATACCTTTGATCGCGTTGGGGGCTACTTCTGAGTAGTTTAATCTTGCTTTCATCCTATAGTATTTTAATAATTCATATTGCGTCTGTTAAACTATTTACCATTATTTCCCCTGCGTTTTCAATGCTCATCAGTTCATTCATTGCTACACCCGCCAATCCGGGAGTTTCCAGAATCACTTTCAACAAAAATCTTTCAATTCTGCCAAAACCATTAATTGCTATTTTTTTCATGACAAGCTGTTTTTATAAAAAGACAACAATATCTTTTTTATAAAAATTTAAATATTCTGTACTCAGAACGCACCATCACTTCATCGATTCCCCAGCGGCACCACACTGAAATTACCGAAAGAATTTTACGCCTATTTCAGAAATTGGCAGCGTTCGTTATTCCTTTAATCGTAGTTTAAAACGTCTGTCAATCAATTTGGTTGTGTGGTATAAAACTTCTTCCTGATTTCTGCATTTAATGTTAGTTTCCAGGAAAATCCGGCTACTTCTGGAGGATTGCATTTTATCATTCGTTATGCCCTTCTTGACCACAAACATGTTCAAGAAGGGCATGCATGGCTTCAACGGATGATTATTCGACTCCACAAACAAAACCGAGGTTTGATTCGTTATTTCCTAATACACAATCTGGCACAGCCCACACAAAATTTTAAGGTATGGACAAAAAACTAAATAAGTACAGCGAAAAAATTACGCAGGATGACAGCCCTTCCGCCAGCTCAGGCAATGCTTTACGCAATAGGCATGAACGAAAGCGATATCAGAAAGGACAGATTGGTATCGTTAGTACTGGGTTTCAGGGGAATCCCTGCAACATGCATTTAAACGGTTTGGCTGATGACTCGTCCTAAAAAATCGATACAGATTTTTTAAGACGAGTCAGTAATATCAAATGATTTATACAACTCCCTGAACCATCATGGCATCAGCAACTTTGATGAATCCGCCAATATTGGCTCCTTTTACGTAGTTGATAAACCCATCTTTCTCGGTTCCGTATTTTACACAGGTTTCGTGAATGTTGATCATGATCTGGTGCAAACGTGCGTCGACTTCTTCGCGCGACCAAGGTAAACGCATCGAGTTTTGCGACATTTCAAGCCCAGATGTGGATACACCACCTGCATTGGCTGCTTTGCCCGGTCCATAAAGGATCTTTGCTTTAAGATATACTTCAACAGCTTCAGGAGTCGATGGCATGTTAGCGCCTTCCGAAACAACATAACAGCCATTCTTTATCAGCATATTGGCATCGTCTTCGTTAATTTCGTTCTGTGTTGCACAAGGGAAAGCTACATCGCACTTAATATTCCATGGAGTCTGACCTTCGAAATACTGCACATTGTATTTGTCAGCATATTCCTTGATACGTCCACGGCGGATATTTTTCAATTCCAAGACAAAAGCCAGCTTTTCTTCATCAAACCCGGCAGGATCATACACAAATCCTAATGAATCGGACATGGTAACCACTTTTGAACCCATATGAATCAGTTTTTTCAACGGCATATTGCGGACACGTTTCCAGAACCCGAAACTGTTGCAATTTTACCATTCAAGTCCTGTCCGCGGGTTTTCAACATTTGGTCGGCAAAATAAACTGCGCCATAACCGGTTGCTTCCGGACGGATCAAGCTTCCACCCCATTCAATCGCTTTACCAGTCAATACGCCGGTAAATTCGTTCCTGATGCGTTTATATTGTCCATACAAAAAGCCGATTTCGCGACCACCAACACCAATATCACCGGCAGGAACATCGGTATCAGCGCCAATAAAGCGTTGAAGTTCGGTCATGAAACTTTGGCAAAAACGCATGACTTCGTTATCCGATTTTCCTTTCGGATCGAAATCAGATCCACCTTTTCCACCGCCCATTGGAAGTGTTGTCAGGCTATTTTTAAATACCTGCTCGAACGCTAAAAATTTCAAGATACCAAGATTTACAGTTGGATGAAAGCGCAGACCGCCTTTATATGGGCCAATCGCACTGTTCATTTGGGATGCGGAAACCTCTGTTTACCTGAATTTCGCCATTGTCATCTACCCAAGGAACGCGGAACATCATTACCCGTTCAGGTTCTACCATGCGTTCCAGAATTTTTGCATGATTGTATTTTGGGTTTTCATCGATGAAAGGCATCAATGATTCGACCACTTCTTTTACTGCCTGATGGAATTCTGATTCTCCAGGGTTTTTGGCAATTACTTTTGCCATAAACTCGTTAACTCTTACGTTTAAAATGTCTGCCATAATAAATTTTCTAGATATGATTTTTTTGATTTGTACCAGAATTTTGAAGGTGGCACGATTAGCATCCAAAGCCTTCAATGCCTAAAAATAATATCCATAAACTTAACTGCGATAAGTTCTGGTTGAATTCCGTGTTTTACGTAGGGGAGAAAATGCGAAGTACCGATTGAATCACAACGGGGAAATCAATTGAAGCAAATTTCTGGCAATCGATATATTTCAGTTGCCGGTCATATTTCTATTATATTGTTTTTAATCGCAAACTTCACCAAATCAACGGTACTTTTTAAGTTGAGTTTTTGCATGATGTGGTTCTTATGCGATTCAACCGTACGAACACTGATAAAAAAGCGGTCGGCAATTTCCTGGTTGGTTTGGCTTTCGCCCCAAAGTTTGAGGATCTCGACTTGGCGCGAGCTTAAATTGGCAAGGTCGGCGCTTTGGCTCAGTTCGTCTGCTTTAAGACCAGAAATATAGCGGTTCAGCAGCAAATGTGTAATTGATTTGCTGTAATAATCATGTCCGTTACGCAGTGTGTAAATTGCTTCCATCAAACTATTCCGATCCGAGTCTTTTCCGAGAAAACCTTTGGCTCCGGCTTTGATGGTCTTCAGCACAATTTCTTCATTATCAATAACCGAGACAATCAGGATTTTTAATTTCGGGCTGCTGATATTTAATTGTACTATGAGGTTTAGGTTTCGGACCGAAATGTCGTGCATATTCAGTATCAATACATGAATTTGTATTGATTTCAATTTTTCGACCAGCACCTCGCGGTTATCGCAGGAAAGAACAACCCGAAAGTCGGTAATTCCGGATAAGAGACCAGAAACACCTTCCAGTACCAGTCTATGTTCATCAAAGATGGCAATGTCAATCATGATTAATAATTATTGCTGAGGTCTTTAACTTTCCGTCCATTAAAATGGTCAGCGGATTTTTAAAACGAACGTGTTTGAAATATTTGGTATCACTTATTACTTTCAGTTTCTTCAACATTTCCCATCGCACGAAATCGGTAGGCGAGGAATGCAAAACCGAAAAGTATCCAATATTCATTGAGGTTACATTGTGGAAAAAGTGCGACCCTAATGATGATTCCAGCGGAAAATTACCGAGGCTTACTTCCACGATGACTTTGGCATTCGATATTTGTGACCAGTTTACCGGAATTCCAACAAACCGATCCTGACTTCCCCAACGGCCAGGTCCGATCAAAACATAGTGTCGTTTATTTTTGATCATCTGGTTATTCAATTGTTCAATTTCGGCTGCCATTTCAACCGTTTTCAGTTTGCTGAATGTAGTGTTATCCACATAAATTACATCCCGGATATCCTTTATTTCGCCATTACCCAAGCTCGACCGTGTATATAAAACCATTTGTGATTGATCCAACTGATCGATCACAATATTTCGTAAAATCTGATTGCCTATCAATGGTTTAATCTGAAGCAGATAAAACGTTGGCAAACCGTTCTTTGTACGTTCAAGGTCAACAGCATATTCAATCTCGACTGGAGAACCAAAAGCTTCTTTAATGGTGTTCAGCAAAATACTGATGGTTTCGGCCAGCGGGATATAGTTGTACAGCAGAATATCGGCAAAATTTACGATTCGTGGGCCATAAGCGCTCAAGCCAGGTTCAATACGGTCGTTATTCGGATTGTACACCGAAACACAGTGATTCAGCGTTCCATGTTTCTCGGCCTCGCTGATATCCATTAGTTTTAGAGCGGCCAGTTCACCATTTTCCAGAAAATCAAAATTCTTATCCCGGCAGTCGAGCGCGTAAAACTGTACCTGTGAGTTATTCAGTAAATCTTTAATGCTGTGAATGCAAACTTTGGGATATTTGGGCGAAAAACGGAACGATTTCCACCCATCCACCACATAGGTTCCCAGGCCAACTGCTGCAACGGCAAAACCTTCTTCCGGTTTCATATTGGCTACCGGATAATAATTGTACGACTGAGCAACCCCGCTGATATGCGGATAATAAAAGTCGCCGTATTGATTCCCAACCAACTCCTGAAGCACGACTGCCATCTTTTCTTCTTCAATTTTGTGATGGATAATCGAGAAATAGTTCCGGGCTTTCTCTGAAAAAGTGGAAGCATAAACCAGTTTGATTGCCGTTGAAAGCCGTTCAAGGATTATCTTTTTATTGACAGTGTAATTCGGAATGATATAGGTATCGAAAACTCCTGCAAATGGCTGGGTGATCGAATCTTCTGACAAGCTGGATGACCGTACGGCAATCGGTTTGTCGATTTGCGAGACAAAAACCCGTAATTTTTTCAGGAGCGAAATCGATAAATGAGCATCCACAAAATGGCGCCGCAATTCGGCATACGAAATATCAGGATCTAAAATTTTATCGAACAACTTATTTTTCGTGATGAAATGCTGAAATTCATTCGTACCGATCACCACCGTAATTGGGGCAAGAATATTTATCCGGTTGGCGAGTGTCGGAAAATTGAGATTGTAAATCAGCGTGTTGATAAATGCCAGGCCACGCCCCTTTCCTCCGAGCGAACCTCCGGAGAAAGACACGATATTTTTTTCGTCAAGACTTGATGTTTCATCAAAACTCAGGATTTTCCCCTTCTTTTTATCTTCCCTATAATGTTTAATGCTATCCAGAAAAAACTTCCGCATCTCGTCCATGTCTTTGAACGTATTGGCCGATACAGGGTTAAGCATTCGTGCAAGTTGAATTTCACCACGCGACATTAGCCATATTGACAATTGATTTTCAGATGCATGAAGGAAAAGCGACTCGTCGGGAACTTCCTGAAGCAGGGTTTCGAACTCGCGCAACGATTTGGCCACTCCTATTTTATTCCCCTCTTTATCCCGGAACACAAAATTCCCGAACCCCAAATATCGGGTTAGGTAATGTTTGAGATCGTTCAGTAATGTTTCCGAATTTTTATTGATAAAAGTTACTTCAAGATCCCTGGCCACCTGTTCATTGCGTATTTCTGACGATTGCAAAATGATAGGAAGCTTTGAAATGTGCGATTTGACGTATTTAATAAAACTCACCCCAGCGTGCTTGTCCAGTTTTCCACCACGGTCGAATTCTACATCCGAAATTACACAGAGTAAAAAGTCTTTGTATTTATTAAAAATGGCAATTGCTTCTTCATAATTCCTGGCCAACAGTATTTTGGGTCTCGACCTCATTTTCGAAATCTTATCGAGCTCGTTCTTCTCAAATTCGGGCAACAATTGTTGTACTTGCCCAAAAACAATGTCGTACAAAAACTGAAGGTATTTGGAATAATAAAGTGGCGAATCTTCGATCAACAAAATGACACGAACCAAACCAATCTTAGTATCGTTTTCAACATTCACTTTGTCTTCGGTTGACTTTACGATGGCAAAAAGAATTAGCGAATCGCCATTCCATACGAACAATTTATCAACCGACCTAATTGTAGGCACCAACTCCTCAAAGTATTTGAGGTCGCTTTTTTTATTCAGGAGCAAATAGATGGGAAGCGCCTCATTCCTGATTTTAATCTGCTCACTTAAAAGAATGGGTGCTTTACGATCCATTCCTGCCATTAGGATAACCAGATCAAAATTAGTAGTTTCGAGCAAACTGAGCGCTTCTTCGGCAGTAGATACCCCTGTTATTCGTGGAACTGAAAACAGGCTGTATTGATAAGCTTCCCCCATAAATTTCTCAAAAAACGAGTCTTCGCTTTCAAGGGTAAAAGCATCGTACAAAGTGGCTACAAAAAGGATATGCTTGATTTTGTACTTCATCATGTCGAGATAAACGTACTTATCGATAGCTTGCTGGTTAAAGTATAGCTGAAGCGGCTTTTTGTCTTTGATCAGCGAGTTTCGGAATTCATCGGAAGGATAAATAACTTGAGCTGGAATCCCTTTCCGGTGAATGATTTCGCGGCCCTTATAATTATTCAGGTATCCACTGATCAGCCTGGCAATATTCGTCAGCAGATTGCGCTCTTCATGCAAAAAAGGCCCTTCGTCTTCTTTCGGAAATTGTTTCAGGTAAAAAATCTCAATCGAGCCTTTTTTATTGTCGATGGTCACAAAACTCTCGGTTTGCAACCAGGCTGTTTCTGTAAAATTGGGACTCATATAATATTTCCCTTCAAACCGGATGCGTGCCACCGTATATTTTGGATATTGCCACGACTTAGGTAGAATGGCACATATTTCCATCAAAGTTTCATCTACCGATTTGCCTTCGTCAATAATAAGGGTTGTTTGGTTGATGGCCTTTAGTTCTTTTAAACGTTCCACGTTCTCGTGCTGAAGCTTGTTGAATACCTCATGGGTTGCCAATCCTGCAATCAGGTTTGCCAGATTAACGAGCAATTCCCGTTCTTCTTTTAAGAAAGGACCTTCATCGGCATCAGGGAACTGCTTCAGGTAAAAAATCTCAATCGTTCCTTCTTTTCTTCCGGGCGCGTCAAAACCCTGAACCATTCTCCATGTTGTTTCCCTGAAATGAGGACTCAGAAAGACATTTTTATCGTAACTGATCCGGGCAACAGTTTCTTCCGGGAATTGCCACGATTCAGGCAAAATAGAACAGATTTCCTGCAACGAATCTTCGAGCGTTTTTCCACTCTTAAGGATCTCCGAAGTCCGGTTTATACCTTTTAACTCTTTTTGGCGCTCCCCCATATTAAAGGCCAATGTTCCAAGTTGGATTTTTGAGATAATTCCAATGAGCAAAGTGGTTATCATTTGCAGTGTCGATTCGGCTACTTCAATAACCCATCCAGACGTACCAGAAATAATTTGATGGGAAAGATACAGTTCGACAATTCCCTTTTTACGATCTGGCAATTCAAAATCGCGTTTTACCGTTACCAAAGTTTCCTCGAATGATTGGTTTTTAAAGATTTGACCATCAAACGAAATGCATACCGAAATAGAATTATAGGGGATGGAATTCCCGGCAATAGCGTCACAAACTTTTTGTAATGCTTGTTTTAAATCCTCTTCCTTATCAAGAATTTCAATCATCCGGAAAGTAAGATCCTTCAGATGAAGAATCTTACTTCCTGGCAGAAACGGATCTGAATTTTTAGACATATTTTCCGATTAAATCTGAATTTACTGAACTTTTGGGTTAAAGTTCAGAAGCTTTTCGAAATTAACACATAATTGATTTAATTTATTACAAAAGGCGCGAAAACAGCCAAAATTTCAATTTGACCGATCCAGCGCCTTTTAAGGTAAATTCACTATGCTGTTTAAACGAGAATTTTTACGTTGTTGCCAGTTGTATTGCAAGGAATATCCTCCTCGCATCCAAACCTTTTGACCATTTCTTCCAGATTTGGATACCATGCGTTAAAGTCGAACCCATCCACACAAACTGCATTGTCTGTGCTAGAAACACTTACCTTATAAATACCATGACCTGTGCTTTGCACAGTTTTGTTCAAATATAGAATTGCCTGGATCGGAATGTTGTATTTGCGGGCATGTACACATGTATTCTTGATCGTGGTAGCCGAACCGATTACTAATGCATGATCGACTTTGTTGCCTCTAAGGATTTGTGTAATTATCTTACAAACAGCGACTTTTCTTCCACTATCTTCGCTTTCGGTAATTACAATTACTTCGTCCGAGATAGCCCGAAGCTCGTTTTCGAGCAAGATGTCATCCAAAGTTCGAGCCGTAAGAATGGTAATGATTCGATTTCCTGCCGATCGAAGTGAAGCTAAAGCAGGTAAAAGCATAACTGCACCGGGTCCGTCGCTAACACATAAAACCGTACCAAAATTTTCAATTAGCATGGGATAACCAAAAGGGCCATTGATCCTGAAAATTTCGCTTCCGAAATTCAATTCAGCTAATTGTTGGGTGTATTTATCTGCAACAAAAACTAATACTGTAATTGTGCCATTTTCCTGATTGAATTTCAGAACTGCTGCGGGAATGCCAGGTTTATCTTTTTCTATGATAATCGAAATATATCGACCCGGCCTGATGTCGCTTAAAACGGTCGAAGTCCTAATTTCAAGATTCGCCACATTGGCTGATATGATTTTCTTAGCTATGATTAAATTCATTTTATTTCGGATTTTAAAAAGTTTTTCAAGATAGATTGAATCAAACACAGAAAAAAAACCGTTGGCAGAATTAAGTGAATCATGTACGTGAAAAACGGAATAACAATTAACCGGGTTTCGGATTGTTCGGCCTGCTGATATTTCGAAATGTGATTCCCATTTTAAGGTTTTATTTATACAAATGCTTGAGCGAATCCATTAAATTAGACAATTCGGCAAAAGGTTTTGCGTTATGCTTTTGGAAAACTTCGTTATGGAAATCATCAATTTCTTCCAAAACTGGCAAAACTTTCTTCCATTTATTATCACTTATTGCAGTAAAGAACATAGTGCTTTCATCACTTATTCGCTTTTGGGCTTGCTCATAAACAACTCTTCCCTGATCAGACATTATAAGCAGTTTAATTCTTTTGTCTGTTTCATCCTGTATCTCGAATAGTAAACCGTTATTAATCAAACGCCTGATTGTATCCATACCAGTCGTATATTCCAGATGATAAATATTGATCAGATCGGTTTTCTTTGCTCTTTCCAACATATCAACTGCCTGTAGGAATAGAAATTCCAAACGAGAATTGATTACCATATCTTTCAGCGCTTTCCGTATGTAAGATTCATGATACCGGGCAATTCCGGCAGCAGCTTCCAGAAACCGGATTTTATCATCAAAATGATTTTTAAAAGGGACTGAAGCTCCCGGATTACGAGCTGATATTTTTTTATCTGCTATTTTCTCCTGAAGTTCAGGTTCTTCGTGAGATTTACTTACAATCCACTCGGCAAAATTCAGAACATCTAATTGATTATTCTCCAGTTCAAAACTTTCATAAAGGTCAATCAACTGTTTTAGAACAGCATACTTATTTCCCATCATTATATTTTTTGTGTAAAAGTATAAAAACATTTACTATGTTTGTATCGGATACGATATATTAACATCGGATGCGATTTTAATTTTACGAATTTAGAAATCAGACCAACAATTCTCTTTAAAATTGAAGATATGTTAAAACTATTAATATTTAAAGAATTTGGGGTTAAAGAAACTCAAAATAAGTCGGTAACCTATTCTGATTACTTTAGGCTAATGGATATGATAAAGACTGATGTTGGAAAAGATGAGGTTTATCCAAAGCGATTACATTATCTTTTTCTGGCTTTGACCTTTAGTGTCAAATTTGCATCAAATCAAATTCCTGAAAATTTTGTCAGGATGAATTCGACTGTATTGATAACCAATTCAGAACTCATAGAACAACGAATCCGGATAGTATATCCCGGAGAAGTGAAATCGAACGATGATTATTCAATTTATAGCTTGCTGGGATTAGTTTGTTTGGGACATCAAGAACAAGATATTGTAACTTACTTGGATGGAGAAAAAGTAAAACAACTCAGAATAGAAAAAATTATTTCACATTAAAGAGATCACAGAAAAAATAGTTATTCAATTCAGAAAAAAATTAAAGCAAATAGATATGAAAAGGAACATTATTATTACTGATTACGACTATGTTAGATTAGGCAATCTGATTGGTTCGATTAAGAAAGCTAAAAATGAAGAGCTCAGTAATCTAACCATTTTATGCGAGGAAATTGCCCGGGCGGAAAGGGTAAATCCGAAAGAAATTGAACCTGACTTTGTAACTATGAACTCTCAAGTTGAGGTAATTGATTTAGATAACGGGAAAGTAATGACCATAAAGCTTGTATATCCAAAAGATGCCGATTTTAGAAAGGGAAATATTTCCATTCTCTCACTTTTAGGTAGCGCGCTATTGGGTTACAGGGTTGGAAGCATCATAAAGTTTGATGCCCCTTTGGGCGAAAAAAGAATTAGAATTAAAAGCATTATTTATCAACCCGAAGCAAATGGGGTTTTTGATGTTTAGCTTTCGAATCGTTTGTTGTCGTCATATTCTTGTCTAACTCTAAAATGAAAACTATGGCAAAAAAAGGAAATGGCTTAAAAGAGCCCAGTAAGAATCTTAAAGAGAAGCGGCTGGAGAAAAGAACAAAGAAAGAAGAGCTAAAAATGTCGAAGCGTAAAAAATTACAATTGAACTGATCCAAAGCTATTAGCTTGCCTGAAGATTTAACCATCCGCTGGCTGATTGGAATCTCCAGTTAGGCCAGCGGATTTGTATAATGCAAATGTGTAATAATCAAAGATCAAATAAGATGATTATCTCAACTTTAGATTCCGAGTTGCTGAGGAAATGCATTCGAGCTGTTGAAAGTCGGCACACAACCAGATTTGATGAGATACAATTATTAAAAAGGAAAATCTCGTCAGCATATAAGGTAAATCCTCAGGATGTGCCGCGAGATATTGTTACAATGAACTCTTTTGTAGAGCTTCAACGTTGCAATACAAATACCACATTTACCATAAAACTTGTATTTCCTGAATTTGAAAATATAAAGGAAAGCAAGATTTCTATTTTTTCTGCTTTGGGGACAGCTATTTTCTCCGAAAAAGTCGGAGGTGAAGTAGTGTACAAGACTTGGAAAAATGAGAACCACATCAAAATCACCGACGTGATATTTCAACCGGAAGCAAATGGAAATTACTATGTCGATAAACACGATTATGGTTATTTCTGATTGATTTCTTAGAAAAGTTCCTCTAAAGAAAGTCTGACGCAGTATAACAATATTAATAGATCGGACCTAACTTTTAGAAGTTAAAAGTATCCTCAGTATCCTCCATTTCTGACAGCATACACGGCGAAGAAAAATAAGATCGCTCCGGTTCCTGATAGGTTTTTGACGGCTATTTTCATTTTTGAAACCTCTTCTGACGATAACTCATTCTTATCATCTTCATGCTTTGCCTTTTCCGCTTGTGCGATCCCCGGCAATTTTATTCTTTTTGTCTTTCATAGGTCAAGCTTTTAAACTCGTTATTTTAATAAAACTGTGATTTATTGCTGTTTATCCTGCCTGAACTTGAACACTTTAAACAAAATAAGCAAAGGCAGGAAATATCAATAAGATACCGGCAATTAATGCGTAAAACAAGCAAAGTCATCGTTTTTTCCGGGGCCTGGCTGTTCCAGATCGTCCAAATGCGATCCGTCGGGCCAGATAAACCATGACCGGAAACTGAATGGATATACCGATTAAACTGATCCCCTTTCGCCGAAGCAAACTGACCCCTTGAAGTTGGTTGGTCAAAAAGGATAAAAAAGCGTAGTCAAATTAGGATATAAAACAGTCATCATTTTTGTCATTATTTTACATCAAAATTTTTACAAATATATGGATTCTGTTTTGCCTTTTCTTCTTCTGAGAGATTCCCCGAACAATTCCACTCTTAACGATTGATGGACTATTCGGTCCAGTATGGCATCGGCAATGGTTTTTTCACCGATAATGTCATACCACTCTTTGACCGGTATCTGAGAAGTAATGATGGTCGAACGTTTTTCATACCTGTCTTCTATAATATCCAGTAATACAACCCTTGACTGCGAATCGAAGGGTTGCAATCCAAAATCATCAAGTATCAACAGGTCCTGCCGTTCAATCTTTTTAAGTTCGGCCAGTATTGTACCTTTAGCCTTTGCCAGCTTAAGTTGTCCCATGAGTTTGGCCGTGGAAGCATACAAGACCCTGTAACCCATCTGGCAGGCCTGATACCCCAGGGCAGTAGCCAGGTAACTTTTCCCTGTTCCGGTGGAGCCTGTAATAAACAGATCTTTATGCTCCCTGACAAAATCAAGGCTTGCCAGGCGATGGAACTGGTTTTTGTCCAATCCACGTTCCACGGTGTAGTCCAACTCTTCCATCGATGCCTTATAACGGAAGTTTGCCATTTTCAACGCCCGGTCGATGTTGCGGTTGCGGCGGTCGTCCCATTCGCTGGTAATCAGAAGTGATACCAACTGATCTGGAGTGAGTGTTTCCTTGATGGAAGATTCCAGGCTGGTTTTGAATGCCTCATACATGCCCAATAAGCGCATCTGTCGCATTTTGTCCAATGTTTCTTTGTTCATTTTTCTTGTATTAAAACGTTTATAAATAGTTATTGATAATACTCTTTCCCCCTGATGTTTTCATGGGTTGGGATATGCGGGGAGTCCTCGCCCGGTTCTAAGCGGTCCAGCCGTTTGCGCAGAATCTCTTCGATGGTAAGGTAGCTGTATTGTCCGAAGTTGTCAGCCCACCGGCAGGCATCTATCAGGCGGTCGGTTCCAACCCTGCGGGCAAAACTCAGGATTCCCTGACAGGACTTGTAGGCCTGTTCCGGGTAAGGTTTCACTTCCAGTACACACGCCCGATATAGTGTTCCACATCTTCATGTATCTCCCGGGCTTGGGAAAGGAACTTGTCGGGACTCCATTCGGTCAGAAACTGGTGTTGCGATGCCAGGTGGTCAGCCTGTGTGGAGTATTGGTAACGCCTTTGCAAACGGGGATGTCTGGCAATCAGCTCGTAACGGTAATAGACTTCAACTTCCTTTGTGGTATAAAGGATTTTTACCTTCTTGCCGATATAGTTGTAAGGCACGCTGTAATAGTGGACATCCTTCGACAGGCGCACATAACCGTTTTTCATTACTGTCACAATGGCCTGCTCCTTGAGTTCGTAACGGAACGGGTTGAGCTTGCCCAGGGCAGAGCGTTCAATATCCTCAAACTGTTCCCTGCGTCCGTAGTCCCTTTTGGAGAAGGGTGTATTGTTGTGTATCTCCAATGCCACACGCAGGGCTGCATTGAGGCTTTCCAGGTCGTGGAATGTACGTTCTTCCAGCTTTGTGTAAATACTTCGGTAAATCAGCTTTACAGCGCCTTCAACCAGGGATTTGTCCCGTGGCTTATAAACTCTTGCCGGCAGAACGGTGGTGGCATAGTGTTCGGCAAAGCAGGCAAACTCGGGGTTGATGACCGCTTCGTATTTACTCCCCCTGGTAACGGCAGACCTCAGGTTATCCGGAACAATGACTTGTGGAACCCCTTCATAGTAATGCAAAGCGTTTTCGCAGGCCTTGATCAGATCCTCTTTCTTTTGGGTAGCAACCGCTTCTACGTAAGTAAGCTGGCTGCATCCCAGGATAGCCACGAACACTTCAACGAAAACGATTACTCCATCTTTGTCCACGATGGAGAGTTTTTTACCGGCGAAGTCGATGAACATCTTTTCTCCGGCTTTGTGTTCGATGTGCATCACCGGATGGGATTGACCCAGGTACATGTAAATGTAATTGTTGAAACGCGAACGGCCAAAACCCCCGGGGTGCTTTTCAAGATACTCCCGGTGCAGTTGTTCCCGGGTAACGCCTTTTCGCTTGAGTTGCTTACATATCCCCGGAAGGAGCAACTCCAACTCTTGCTGGCGTTCGGTCTTGGGTACATTAGGCCGGGATACCAGAAAAACGGCGGAGAGTTCTTCGTCGCTCATGGCCAGAAAGGACTCATAATTGATACCCGAACTGTGGTAAACCTGTAAATACTTCTTAATCGTGTTGCGCGAAACGCCCAACATACTGTTGATGGACTTGGTGCCTTTGCCCTGACCATACAAACGAATGACTTGTCTTAGCTTTTGCATACTAATCGGATTATTGGACATAATGATGAAAGTTTTTTGTTTTTTGACTCAAACAAAAAGTAACTTTTATATCCAATCCGATAAGGCTTTTCTTTTCCTTTTTTAGGGGGTCAACTTACTTCGGCCAATGGGGGTCATTTTGCCCTGGCGGAGGGGGTCATTTTAAATTGGCGCGAAGGGGTCAATTTAGAGCGGATTTTCCACCAATGCGAGATCCCATAAAAGCTTATGATAAAATTAAGACAGATTTCAAAAAATCTATTCAGAATGGATATGACCAATGTAAAAGAGTAGAAAATAAAATTGCAGAAGGTGTTTCATTTAAAATTTATGATCATAAAACAAAAAAAACTCTTCATGAGATAACGCCTTCCCACATAAACGATTATTTTTCAATCATCGTAACTCAATTTAAGTACGGAGGAATTCAAACAAATCTTGAAAGTCTATTAAAAAAGGATGAAGAATCGGTATACCCATGGTCCGTATGCATTGACGATTTGGAAGCATTTGTTCTTATTTTAAAAAAAATAAAAAAAGACAAGGCTGCCAGTCAATTTATAGAATATTTGAGATATAGAGAACCTTATCATGAACATTTAGTTTGTAGCGATGAATTGGATATGTGTGGTTATTTTATAAATGATATTTTGAATTTTAAAAAATATGCACATGTTGATGATTTATTTGTAACTTTTAATGGCATGGGAGATATATTTGATGCTGAATATCATAATGGATTGGGCTTTGATAATGAATTGGATCAAGGAATAAAGAAATATTATAAAGTGCCGAAGTATAATAAGGATTATGAAATGAATAAAATTAGTGGAGAAGATTTAATGATTTAGACAAATATACTAATTGACTATATTTTCAAAGATTAAAAATGTAGTCAGAAAGTATAAATAAATTAAACGTACAAATTTAAATTATTATCAACTATGGAAAGAATTTTTTTGTATTACCCTACCATTGAATTTCCGAATGAAAGTTGGTTAAGGGAAGCAGTGCTTTATAGTGATAAAGTCTCATCAATTTTACCATTCAAAAATGAATCACAATTACCAGAATCATTAAAATATCTATTTGGCGAAGGGGAATATAGTCCTATTTATATTGAAGATGTGATTTGGCAAAATCATGTTAAATATGAATTGTTTGCAGAAAAATTTTTAAATGAGCTTGAGAATAATCTCTGGATTTTTACTGCTAGTTCAGCTGCGATTCGAAAAAAATCAGTTGATTCTCTTTTTACAAGTAAACTATCCCAAAGAATTATATTAGAATTAGAACATAGAGGTATAATGAAAGGTCAAAAAGACGGTAAAATATATCTTCCAGAAAATGTGGCAATTTATTATATGTCAGTTTTAGCAAAATTTGTTGCTGACGTAGTGGAAACCGATTTAGTGATACCATCAACAAATTACAAACGATTTAGTGAAATATCTTTTGTTAATGGAATACAATCAGATATGGCTTTTAACCTAATATTTAAAAATTGTCTTCCGATCCCTGATATCACAGTAGAAATTTCGGATATAATTAAATTTAAAAATACTCATAAACAAGACTTATTAAAATTTAGAGCTTTCTATGCTAAAACTCAAGATAAGTTAAAAATGTGTAGAGATTCTGCGGATGTGAAAGAAGCTTTATTATCATTAAAAGAAACAATAGAAGTTGAATTGCATGATTTAGGTAAACTGTATTCAAAAAATAAAATAAAAACTATTCTTACTTCTTTTGATTCCTTATTTGGAATCGAAAACCCTAAATTGTTCGCCTCACTTATTCAAGCCGGAATAATCACAACTGCAATTGATCCTAAAATCGGTATTGGGATTAGTTCTGTTCTAGTTTTAGGAAAACTTATTGATAATGTGGTAAGTAAGCCAAACAAAACAACCGAGTTTAACTATTTATTTGAAGCAAGAAGAAATGGAATTATTAGATAATTAATTTAACAACGGCTTAGTGTTAGTTTTAAGTTCGTCTGTCCCCCACAGTGTTCCCTAATAAAACTAAAGCTCTGTAATTATTTCTATTACAGAGCTTTAAAGTTTTTAAAAGTGACCCAGTTGGGGATTTAACCTCCAAGGATACTTATTTCAATATCAACATATTACCATTTTTATTCCCTATAAGGGGTACGATCTGGACACTGTGCTATTCTAATTCTGTCTGCCTTTGACAATCGCGTGTCTGCATCGATCTCAGGTTCAAATTTACAATTTATTTTTGACAAACAAACAGATTGAACATCAGTTTTTTATCTCAGGTGCAAGGTGCAAGCATCTATATATAGATGTGCTTGCACCTTGCACCTGATTTTTACAAATCTATAATGAATTAAGACAACTACCTCTAACCTTCGGAAACATCATTATCTTTGCAAATAACAATAAGAATTATCGCGGTCTAAGTACCGCTAATATATAGACATAACGTTCGCTGAACGTCTCGTCACGAAAACTGGTAATTTTCAAAAAGAAGAGAGACTGACGCGCAATGTTCATGCTATACGAAAGTATGGCGTGGGCTTGCCTGTTTTCTTCTTTAGGTAACCAGTACCTCGTGACGGATCAGTGTGAGTTCCACGCTTTTTCATGAGGCCTTGGCGGACAACAAAAATGGATTGTTGAACGAATAAATGTCTGGGGAATATGAAAAAAGTAAAGTTCTATATCATTGCATCAATCGACGGTTATATTGCCTGCCCCTGGGATGATGATATTAAGTGGTTCGCTGAATTTCCCAATCCTTCAAAAAATGACTACGGGTACAAAGAGTTTTTCAATTCCACTGATATAATTATCATGGATGAACTCTTGTACAACGACATTTTATCTCTCGATGTCATCTGGCCATACAAAGACAAAGTCACGTATGTTATTTCACAGTTTTTGAACGAAAATCAGAAAGATAATATCCGGTTTGTAACTGATGATATTTTCTGAAACTGTTTCCAGGGCTAAAGCAGCTGTCAGGAAAAGATATCTGGCTGATTGGAGGTGGTGCGATTTCAAAATTATTCGACCAATCAGATGAAATCCAATTGGTTTATAATCCCTATAATTCATGGTAATGACAAAACCATTATTCCCCAGAAAAGCTTAGTTTTTTCACAATGGACATTATCTGAAAAATGTTGCGTATGACAATGGACCAATACGATTGACATATCAACGAAAATAATATGAAAAGTTCATTTCTGAACTTTAAAAAAGCTACAATAGCTGCAATGATTGAGTAAAAGATTATTTCCCCTTGTAAAACCTTGCAAAATTTTCGAGTATGAAAGAATATTTCTGCTTTTAGATCAATATTTTCGCGTATAGAAGATAATTCCTTTGTATTCAGAAAGCATGACTTTAGAAATGGGAGCATTCCGTCTGGAGACTCCCTTAAAAGAATATAGAGTTTGTGTCCTATAATTTCTCAATCAATTGATTTTTCACTAATTCGTAGGCCACTTGCGGATTATAAGTTTCTTCCGGCCGCAGCAGTAAATTGGTATCGCCTAAAAATTCTTCATCTACAATTTTAGCTTCCATATTCAACAGAAATTCCTTTTGCGTGGGCGGCTTATCTACCACAAAATCCATGTACCTGCGATAACATTCGATAATTTTCCCCGTGTCCCATTTCTTTTGTTGATAAGGCTTTATATAAATCGAAAAGGTCGCGTCCTTTGCGGCGTTGGTATAAAGCAACGGAGTTTTCGTTCCCAACAACTCTTCAAGGTAGTATGTTGTTATATCGGAAGTTCCAGAATACCATCGTGTACGCACTGTGAACTGCTGTTTGATCAAACCTAAAACATTAAAGTGTTTCCCGACAATTCGTTTCCACTTTCAACCTGATGGGAAGTACTGGCGGCATTTCCGATTCCAAAACGAAATACTAGGGTATTGTTATTGGCCTTTTGCTTTACAACAGGCTTCCCCAGCCACGAAAGCACTTCACTTATCCGGACAATCGTGTCTTTGATGGGTTCTGCCTTAATTTGAACTAAATCGATATCTTCAGAATATCGAGGTTGGGGGGTGCAGGTATAATTTATGTAATGCTGTTCCGCCCCTGAAAGCCAGGTGCGAAGCCAAGTACTCGTCATTGAACAATTCAACCAACGCTCGGCAAATAATCAAATCTTGTTCTATCTGTGCATTACTCTTCCACGGAATGGCATTTGACCACTCCAATATTGCTGATTCGGGTATCATTCGTCTATCTCTATTTCTTCGTTAACAACTACTTTCCATGTTGCGTTGATATCGCAATATATTGTTGGCTTTCCGCTTTTTAAGCGGAATTTTCTGAAACATACATTTATTTTCTTTCGCTTTCAGGAACAAACAATTTTGATAATTCAGGCTGTTCCAATACATTCCTCCAATAGGAAACCAAGCCGCTGGATGGTTGACACAGGTACATTTTCAAAGAAATCGCTCTTTAAGTTGTCGAAATTTAATGACTCTGCCAGTTCATTCAAAACGGTTGAAAACGCGGTTTAAACCACCAACTTCTTTTTGATAGGTTATCAGGTCTGCTGCTGTTAATTCGGGTGTAGAAAACCTGTACATATCCTGTTTCCGTTTTGAATGGTCTGAGTAAAGACTGTTGAATTTTCTTTTTTGACAGCAAAGGCAATCCGAATACCCTTTTTATTGGTGTCCCTTAACGCTGGGGAACAAGTTTAGTACCGAAAACACCTGCGGTTGCTGATGTTGCTGCTCCGTAGAAAGCCGCAGCATTGAGCAATCCAACATAATACAAAACGATCCAGATGCTGCATTAAATCATCTACGTACAATTCAGGTGGAAACAATATTTCGTGCTGGCGTATTTAAGGGGGACAATAACGTAAAAGCCTTTCCATACAGAAACAATATCACCTTTATTCACCAAACCGATTGAGCATATTTCTGACTGCAACTTCAGTTTGTGATGGAAATTGTTGCGCTACTTCCTGCCTGGAAAAACGTCAATCTTCCACGTTTTTTGCAGATCGTTCACCCAATCTTTTACCTTATATGAATTATTTTTAGTCATATATCATTTGCAATAATACACATATTTCGGTGAATATCGCAAACAAAATATGAGATTTATTTTTCTTACGATAGAAAACACATGCATCAGGCAAAGAAACATAGCCAAGTTCGGACAAACAGAGGCCAACCCCTTCCTCATAATTACAAAAACACTTACCATCAGTGGTCCATCCCTTTATATTTGAGTTGCATTAATCGTGATGTAACAACTTAAATCAAAAGTATTATGGAAGAAAAATTGAATAACCAGGACGTTTCTGCTTGTCAAAGAAAAAGACAGTGATAAATTGAAAGTCGTTTCGGGGCTTGAAAAAGACGGGATGCCAAAGTCTGTTGAACCCAAACCGGAAAATGAGGCCCACAGTTCCTGAGAATCGATAAATCCGGCAATGCGCTGGATAATTTCATGTCGAATTTTCAGAGGCAATATAAAGACCCAACCCACTTTCAATTCTTTAAAGTTCCGGGTGAGAAAGTTAGTGAAATGGCTATAAAAATTGCAGGAGGCATTTAAAAAGCCGGATGCCCCCGCCAATAAAGCAACCATCGATACGCACAAGGTTGAACCTCCGACACCAGGACAAAAGCAATCTACCCACACCATTGACGAGAGCCGGATTGACTGGTCTCAATTGGAACGCATTGGGGTAAACCGCGAAATGCTGGAAAAGACAAAAAGCCTGAATGCGATGCTGAACTGGCAGAAATCGCCTGTCTTGATTCCCATTACCGCCAAATTCGATGACACTACACTTCGAACCGATGCCCGGTTATCCTTCAGGGAAATGCCAGATGGCAAGCTGACTTTGGCTATTCACGCTATTCGCAAAGAACCTGAATTAGATCGGCCATATTTTGGTGTCAAGTTTACCGACGAAGACAAGAAAAACCTGCAAACAACTGGAAATCTTGGCCGGATTGTCAATGCAGAATTCAAGCAAGGGGAAAAAACACCTGTATTCATTTCCCTGGATAAGCTGACCAACGAATTGGTTGCATTGCGTGCAGACAAACTAAAAATCCCTGAGACCATCAAAGGGGTTACGCTCGATGATAAACAGAAACAAGAGTTGGCGGAAGGCAAATCGGTTTATCTGGAAGGGATGACAGCAAAAAGTGGAAAGGAATTTTCGTCGCACGTTCAGATCAGTGCTGATAAAAAAGGAGTTGAATTCCGTTTTGACCAGCAACCCGGACAAACCCAACAGAATGAGCAAAAACAAGGACGTCAGCAAAACGGAGAAGTCAATATTCCAAAAACATTGCTTGGGGTTGAATTGTCGGAGAAACAGCGAAACAAATTGCAGGAAGGGCAAACTGTTTATATCAGTGGAATGAAGGATGGGCAGGGACAGGATTTTAACGCTTACGTTAAAGTTGATAACGAAAATTCGAAACTGGCTTTCTTTAAATGGAACCGCGATAAGTCGAAAGCTAAAGAAGTCACTCCCGACAATGCTAGCAAAACACAAGTGGAAGTTAATACGGAAGGTAAAACCAATGAAGCCACGAAAAAGGTTGATGAACCTCTGAAAAAAGATCAAACACAACCGACCGAAAAGCAAGCTGAAAAACAGGAAAAGAAACAGTCCGAGGAGAGCAAACAGGAACCTGAAAAACCGGGAAAATCAAAGGGAAGAAAAATGTAAATTCTTAGAGCCTTATTTTCAGGCTAAATGCAATTAAAAGTTCTTCGGGAGTAAAAAAGCCCCGAAGGGCTTTAAAAATCAAACAACAGTTGCTGAACCGGCTTTTGATATGAAGGAACTGGTAAGTCAACAGGATCGAAAACTGGCATCTCTGGTTGTTTGATCTTCGGCTGTCCCTGTTTGTGTTTCGGAAGTTGCAGCACCATATAACTCTGGTCTTCGGAAATTGGAACAATGTAAGGCGATCCTGTTATCGGGTGCGGATTCACCTGCCAGCCGGAGAAGAAATGGTTGGTAAGGGTATCCATGCAGGGCAACTTCGCCAAACATTCCATTTAGGCACATATTGACCAAACACATCATGGCGCAGGTCCGGTCGATGTCGGCTCCATAAAACCACGCATTCCGGTTGATCTTTGCTGCTGCCATTAGTGTTCTGCCTGAACCGCAGCATGGATCGGCAATCCGTTCA
>CAXXTX010000012.1:0-22820 GCA_963666425.2 Bacillota bacterium | reverse complement strand
GGAGCAGGGTAGTGAAAACAGCAAGTTTGTGTTCTTTCTCAAGAAAGCCTGATTTCCAGTTTGACCACACTTAACCACACACCCGGAGCGCTCGCATGGCAAGCAAAAAAATGGCACTGATCGCCACCAAAGGCACCTTGGATATGGCGTATCCGCCATTCATTTTGGCCTCCACCGCAGCGGCGTTGGGCTGGGATGTCCAAATATTTTTCACCTTTTACGGGCTGCAACTGCTGCGCAAAAGCCTTGACGACATCAAGATCAGTCCACTGGCCAATCCGGCCATGCCCATGCCGGTGCCGATGCCGGTCATGGTGCAAATGCTGCCCGGCATGGAGTCCATGGCGACCATGATGATGAAAAACAAGATGAAGTCCAAGGGGGTGGCATCACTGCAAGAGTTGCGTGACATCTGCCTGGAGTCTGATGTCAAATTTGTCGCCTGCCAGATGACGGTGGATCTGTTTGAGTTTGAAACCAGCGAATTCATCAAGGATGTGGAGTACGGCGGGGCCGCCACCTTCATGAAGTTCGCGGGTGAGTCTGATGTTTGCCTGTTCATCTGAGCCATGATGAAACAATGGCTCATGGGTTGCGCCCTGCTGTGTGCGGCGCAACTCAGCCTGGCTCTGGCACCTTACACACACGCCGGCAAGTTATCCGGTGCTGATTTGCCAACCCAGTTGGCTCAGGTTGAGAAAAAATTGCAAGCCGAGGGCTTTACGGTGCTGGGGCATCACATGCCCAAAGGCATTGCGGGTCAGGCCAGTGTGGTGGTTTCTGACCCCGCTTTGCTGGAATTGATTCGTACCACTGGAACCAGTAGCAGCATTGTTGCGGCGGGCCTGCGTGTGGGTATTTCCGCGGATGGCAGTGTTTCTTACATGACACCGGACTACTGGTATCGGGCTTATTTGCGCAACCAATTTTCTGGTGCTCAGGAAGCGGTCAAATCTGTCCAGCTGCGTTTGAGCAAAGCCTTGGGCGAGGGGACTGGTTTTGGGGGTGATGTACCCCAGGGACAACTGACCGACTACCGCTATATGTTTGGCATGGAGCGCTTTGATTCAGCCAACAGCGAGATTGGCAGTTTTGCCAATTTTGATGAAGCACTGAAAGCGGTTCAAGGCAACCTGGCCAAAGGTGTGGGGGATACCCAGCGGGTCTACGAAGTGGTCATGCCGGCTCAGAAAATGGCGGTGTTTGGTGTGGCCATGAACAGTGGCAACGACGGTGAAGCCTGGTGGGTCAACAAGATTGGTACAGATTTTCCGGCTGCGTTGCCTTATGAGCTGTTTATTGTGGATCACAAGGTTTACGCTCTTTATGCGCGGTACCGCATTGCACTGGCCTGGCCGGCTTTGGGTATGGGGCAATTCATGGGCATCATCAATGCGCCGGAGGCTATTCGGAACACATTGGTGCGTTTGGCAAGTTCTGGCGCTTCCGGCAATTAAGCCCTAAGGACACTTGGAGTTGTGACATGACTGAAACCATGAATCCGTCTGCCTGGGTTGTTTGGGGAGGCTTTGTGTTGGCCTTCGTGTTTGGTGTAGTGGCCAACAAAACCAATTTTTGCACCATGGGGGCGATTTCTGATGTGGTCAACATGGAACATTGGGGGCGCTTGCGAATGTGGCTGTTGGCTATGGCCGTGGCCATGGTGGGCACTCAGGTGCTTCATGTGCAGGGGTTGATTGATCTGTCCAAGTCGATCTATGTGCGACCCAGTTTGCCCTGGCTGTCCTTGTTGATCGGGGGCGGTTTGTTTGGGGTCGGCATGACGATTGCCGGGGGCTGCGTCAACAAAAATCTGGTGCGCGTGGGGGGCGGCAGCTTGCGCTCGCTGGTGGTGCTGGTGTTTGTGGCCATTTCTGCCTACATGACGCTCAAGGGCTTGTTCGGCCAGTGGCGTGCCAGTTTTCTGGATCCTGTGACGCTGGATTTGTCCCGCTGGGGGCTCACGGGGCAAACCCTGCCGCTGATTTTGGCCAAGCTCACGGGTCTGGCTGACAAAGTGGCCGTGCTGGCCAGTGTGTCGGTGCTGAGTCTGGCCTTGCTGGTCTTTGCATTGAAAGACAAGCGCTTCCGCAGCAACACCAATCAGCTGGTGGGGGGTATCGTGTTGGGGGCGCTGGTGGTGGCCGCTTGGTACCTCACCGGTCACATCGGCTACGGCGAAAACCCTGACACGATGGAGATGGTTTACTTTGCCACCAATACCCGCACGCTGGAGTCGTTCAGTTTTGTAGCCCCCACCGCATTCAGTCTGGAGTTGTTGATGCTGTGGACGGACAAATCCTTATTGATCAGCTTTGGCATTGCCAGCGCCATGGGTGTGGTGCTGGGTTCATGGGTATATGCCCTCAGCTCGCGCCAATTTCGCTGGGAAGGTTTTGCCTCGGTCGAGGATTTGCGCACCCAACTGTTGGGTGCTGTGCTGATGGGCTTTGGTGGTGTCACCGCATTGGGCTGCACCGTTGGGCAAGGCTTGTCGGGTGTCTCGACGCTGGCGGTGGGCTCATTCCTGGTACTGGCCAGCATCATGGCGGGGTCTGTGGCCACCATGCACTACCAAAACTGGCGTGCGTGAAGGCCATGAAGTCGATCATCAATGTCGAAGAGGCGGATTTTGAGGAACGTGTCATTCAGCGTTCGCACAGCGTGCCGGTTGTGCTGGATATCGGTGCCGAATGGTGTGGCCCGTGCCGGGTTTTGACCCCCTTGCTGGAACGATTGGCCATGGAATACTCTGGTCAGTTCATCCTGGCCAAAGTGGATGCCGATGAAAACATGCGCATTGCCGGCCGACATCAGGCCAAAGGTTTTCCAACCGTGATCGCCTACAGCCATGGCATGGTGACCGACCGTTTTCACAGCATGCAAACCGAAGGCTTTTTGCGCCGGTTTCTGGATCAACTGGTGGCGCAGCATGCGGATCAAACCCATCTGAGCGCATCGACCATGGCCGAGTAGGCCTTAACCTGATCAGCAACCAAGAAAGAGACTGATGTATGAATCTTCCCGAGCGTGATGGTGATGGTTATCTGACCGATATGGCCGCCTGGACGGACGACATTGGCCGTGCCATGGCGCAGGCTGACAGCTTTGAACTGGATGATCTCAAGTGGGCACAAATTCTGAAAGCGCGGGCCTATTACGAAGAATTCGGCAGCGTGCCGCCGATCCGTAAATTTGCCAAATACATCGAAGAAGATCAAAACGCCGTGTTCAAGCTGTGGATGACCGGCCCGATGAAGCCGATCACCAAGTATGGTGGTCTGCCCAAACCCACAGGCTGTGTTTAAGCCCTGACTTGCAGGTTTGTGACAGCGCAGTCCCATTTGACAGCGAGAAAGTCGAACAGGCCCGCGCCAATGACCACAACAGCCAGATTTGAAATACCGCATAAAGCTATTCAAAATATAGCTACTTACGCAGGTCAACAAAGGGCTAGAGGTCAATTTATTGATTCACAATGGCAAGCAAGGCCTGTGCTGCGCTGGCCCCTGACTCGCCCATCAGGGTGCGCAATTGCCATTCGATCTCGCCCCGCGCCGCATCCTGCCCAAACACCAACCCGGCCACCGAGATCACGATCAGTAGCCATTCAAGGGCATGGGTGCTCACGCCGGCGTTGATCCGCACCTTGTCACCCACCTTGAAGCCGGGATCGGCGGCAAAGCTCACGGTTTGGGCGCTGCCATTTTGCAAACGCACCACCACTTCAAAGTGCTGGGTTCTGCGCGACTTGGCTGACTGAAGAAGTGGGGCAATACCTTCGGGACTGGACGGCGTACTTTGGCATCAGCCAGTACTACCGCCCGGTTCTTGAACTGGATGAGTGGATCAGACGGCGCATGCGCATCTGCTACTGGAAACAGTGGCGCTGGTCGCGTTACCCAAGATCAAGAATCTGCTGGCTTTGGGAGTTGACCTGAAGTCCGCGATTCAGCACGGTGTCAGTAGCAACAGCTACTGGCAGATGTCCAGAACCCCGGTGATCAACCGAGCCATTTCCAACGCTGAGCGCTGCGGCTCCAACAGTGCCTGCGCACTGTTGGACAGCGCGAAGAGGCCACGCCTGAGGCGTGGGTGCGGCCTGCAAGGCTGGTTAAAGGAGCAAGGTTTGCTCAGTGTGAAGGACCTGTGGTGCAAGGCACAGGGCTATACGGCAAAGAAGAAGAGAAAAAACTTCGTCGAGCGTGCCGACTTGGTTGTTCCGCCCACTGCGGACCCGCACGGTGGGTGGTGTGAGGGCTGGGAGTTAGAGACTCCCGGCTACCCGATTAGCGGTCATAGATCGATGCCATGTCATTCGGGCCAAGATGCCACTTTTCGGCAATGCGCCGAACCTCAGGATTTGATGAAAGAACCGCTTCGGCCTGCTTGAAGACACGAGAGTAAGCGAATGTGTAGTGAGCCATGATGACGACACCAATTCCTAGTATTGCCTGCGTGAGAACTTTCTGTGTATCCACTGAATTAGCTTGGCCAACTTGGAGTGCGCTGATGTAGCTCGAATGTGAGTAGCCACAAAGGTAGCTGTATATGTTTTTGAAGTATTTTTCATGGAAACCTGCTTCTATGCCGAGATCAGTCCAGCTGATGCCGATCTTCCATTCGCCTTCCAACAGTTTTGTTTGCTGCCTTGAAGAGTAGGCTTGAAATTGAGGCGCAGCCTTAATTTCAGATCTTAGGTTTTCGATTTGTTGCCTTTCCTCTGCCAGCTTTTCCATGTGCTCATCTCTTGATGCATGGGACTGCTGACGATCCGCAAGGCCACCAAGATGCCAGGTCTTGTGCCTGAACTTGGCCAGCTCATGGTCACTGCTGCCGTAGATGTAAAAGAACACAAGATATGTTTCGAGTGCTGCTCGGGCGACTACTTTGACTGATGCATGGTCTATGAAAAATACGATTTGATCGTTGTTGTGCTCAACCGTCGCACCGACAGCCAAAGTTTGCATGGAGACTAAATGGCGAAACAGCTTGATAGATAGTGTTTGCGCATCATTCCACCACTCATCGTCCGGGGCGATAGCGCTTCCTGCTTGTGATTGAACGAGGTCAATAAACAGGCCAAGCAATGTGGCGTAGTCGGCGCTGTATGACATGGTGGCCGCTAACGTAATGACCACGGCAAGACTTGCAAAATATTCTGGCCGCTGCTTATTAATCTGGTCATGAAATTCTCCTGAAAGTGGCTTGTAGTCTAGCTTGCAGGCCAATACGGTGGATACGTAACCAGGTCTAAATTTCCCCTGAAACCCGGCACACCATCCTTGCAATCAACCCGCCTGCTGGATCAGCTGCGCCAGCGTATCCGGTACAGGCACTTTAGTCTCAGCACCGAGAAGGTTGATTTGTACTGGGTGCACCTGAGATTGAGTGTTGGCACCTCATTCCTCCCCGGTACGGGTGGAAAGAGGCGGGTAGATAGTGGGCTGAACAACTATTCAATCAATAGCTGTCTGCGCAATGCAGACAAGGGCTACAAGCCAAAAACGTATAAAAAAATCAACCCATACTCAAGCCTGTATGAAAAAACGTTAAGTTATTCAAAATATATAGCTACTTGCGCAGGTCAATAAAGGGCTAGAGGTCAATTTGTATGCAAACTGCACCCAGCAGCGCAACGTCAAGCCATGCCATCGCCAGCCAGGCAGTCAGCCAGCCTTTGGCGGTCGGCATCGCTGGGCAGTTTTCTCGGCCCCAACGTGTTCGCATACACCCAGGTGAATTCGGCCCCGATCAGGAAGATTTGCGCGGCAGCGAAATGGGTGTCTGCCCCCAATCATCTTGATGAAATTGGCCTCTAGCCCATATTGAATAAGCGCTAGCAGCTATCAAAAATAGTTTTTTCTGAATCAGAGAAAACTCACGAGAGCTGCTTTCTGCAATAGCAGTAGACAAACTTTTGCACCGTGCCAAAAGGGGTGTGGTGGTCTTCGCGCTCATGGCTGAGCAAGACAAAAGGCGCGCCAAATTCGGCGTGCAAGGCTTCGGGCTCGTAGCGCATCACCGGCAAACCGCTGCATTGCAGCGGGCCATCGCTGGCAAATGTGGCCATGATGACGTGGCCACCGGGTTTGACGCTGCGCAGCACGCAGTCCACATAGGCTTGGCGGTCTTGGGGATCGGTCAGAAAGTGGAACACGGCGCGGTCATGCCAGACATCAAAAGCATGCTGGGGCAAGCTGGCCTTGGTAATGTCGCCCACCCGCCATTGCACTTGGCGGGCTTGTGCACCGAGTCGTGCACGGGCAGTTTCCAGTGCTGCCGCTGAAAGATCCAGCACCGTCAGATTGGTGAAGGCGTGCTGCAAAAGATCATCCACCAGGGTTGAGGCACCACCGCCCACATCAATGATGGCGGCTGATTCCGGCACGCCGGTGTTGCGAATCAGGCGCAGGGATTGTTCTGCGTGAGCCTGAAACCAGCTGACATCGGTAGCGGGTTTGTGGCTGTAAACGTTTTCCCAATGGTCTTTGGTGTGCATGACGGGTCTTTCAAATTTGAGCATGGCGTGGGGCAGTGCGCGTGGGCTGATAAGCAAGGCGCATGCCACGGCAATGGGGCCTTCATGCGCAGTGCTTGCCAATCCAACGCTTCAGCGCATGCCCGCAAACACTTCTTCGGCCATGTGAATGGCGTTGTTGCTGCGAAACTGGGTATCGCTAAAGTTCTCCAGGTACGCATAGGGTGATTGGTCAATCTGCTGTGAAGCCTCTACCGGGTCAAAGGCCCCATTTTGAAATGCCCGTGCAGCACCATCGCGCAGCAGGGTCAGGTAACCCAGGCTGTCTTTCATGGCTTTTTCCAGTGTGGCTACGTTGCCGTGCCCGGGGATGACGGTTGCGGGGTGTAATTCATCACGCAGATAGGTCAGGGCGGTGATCCATTTCAAGCCCGTACCGGGCATGATGCCCAGCAGGCGGTCAGTGAACACCATGTCACCCGAGAACACCAGTTTTTCTTGGGGCAACCACACCAACAGGTCGCCTTGGGTGTGTGCGCCGCCGGATTCCATCAACTCAATGTGGATGCCACGTACGGCCAGTTTGTGGCGTTTGCTGAACGTGACATCCGGGTAGGCCAGCACGGTGCCCGCAAAATGTGTGGCCAGGTTGGTACGGGCGGCTTCCAATTGCTGGAGCCCACGGGCTTTCATGTCCAGCACGCCGGGCTCGGACGCAATCACCTTGGCCCCGATCACACGCTGAAAATAATCATTGCCAAACCAGCGGTGATCTTGTCCACCGGTATTGATGACCCAGCGCACCGGCTGGTCTGTGACCGCGCGAACGGCCTGAACAATCGCCTTGGCCCCTTCTGCCGAGCCACCTGAATCAACCACCACCACGCCGTCATCGGCAAGGATGAAGCCGCAGGTCATGTTGTTGCCCAGATTACGCGGGGAGCGCTGGGTCAATTCCCCCACCAGGGCATACACCCGGTCGGTGACTTTCACGGTTTTGAAGATCGGCTCGACGGCCTGGGTTGTGTGGGCAGCGACCAGCAGCACAAGGGCGACGAGGTGTTTCCACATCTTCATACTGAATGATGTTTGGGCATTGGATTCAGTCATCACCCTTGGGCCCCGCCACGCGCACCTGGCAGAGCAGGTCTTCTGCTTGAAAAGCATCGTCTGCAAAAATCACTTTCACCTTGTCGGTGGCTGGCAGGTCAAGCTGCTGGCGCAGCACTTTGGCTTGTCTGGAGGCATCGGGGAAATTGTCAAAGACACTGAGCTGTTCAAGTTGACCAAAGGGTTTGACGCGGTAAATGTAATAAGGCATGGTGTTGGAGGCGGGTGTTGCGGGGGATGGTCGGGGTGGCTTCAGACATAAAACTTGGAAGCGCGTCGTCTGCCCGGCAAGGCTTTCTGGATGATGACCCCTTTGATGGCCGATAAATCAGCCAGCTTTTCATCCTCAAACGCCGGGTTCAGGGCGTGCAGCAACCAGCCCTCAGTGTTGCGCAAAAGTTGCCTGAACGTCCATTCGTCCTGGTGCCAGGCCAGCACATACGCGCCCTCTTTGGCCAGGCCTTCGGGTTCGATCAGAATGATCTCACCTTCCTGAAACTCAGGCACCATGCTTTGGCCTTGCACCATCAGGGCAAAAGACTCGCCACCGGCGCAATCGGGCAGGGCCATGTTGTTGGCAACCGGCTGCGAATGGATTTCTGCCCCGGTGGGTAATGTTGTGGTGTGTGCTGCAGGTGTTTGCATTGCCAAAAAAGTGGGTAAGCGCAACGGCATCAAAGCAGTTGGGTAAAAATTTGTGATTCGGCCACGCCCGAGGTGCGTAATTCATCATGCAAAGTCTGGATGAAGTTCATCGGCCCGGCCAGGTAAAAGTCGCAGTCAATGTCAAACAAATCTGCCCGCATGGCTTGAGCAATTTGCCAGGCTCCCATGGCAGCATCGGGTTGGGTGACCAACTCAAACTCGAACTGATCCAATGCGTCAGACCAGGCACGGCATTGGTTGCCGTAAAAGTGACCGTCGTTGCGGGTGGCCAGCCAAAACAGGGACAGTGATGGCGCAGCATCCAGTGACAAGGCGTATTCGATCAGGCTTTTGATGGGTCCAAAACCTTCATCACAAGCCGCAAAAACCAACGGCCGGTGACCTGCGGACAACACAAATTCACCGCTGGGGCCGGTCACCGTGAGGCTGGTGCCGTGTTTGACATGACCCGCAAACAGTTGGCTGGCCAAGGCATCAGCCGGGTTACGTGTCACAAAAAACAGCAGGTTCCGGTCATCACAGGGGCAACTGGCCACCGGGTAGATGGCCGACATGTCACCTTGCCCCGGCAAGGATAGGCCAAGCTGCACCGACTGGCCGGCCAGAAAGCGCAAGCGGTGGGTGCGTGGGGTTTGCAAGTGCAGCAGCAAGGTGTCCGGGGCCAGGGGGGTGATGGCACGCACCGTGCTCACAATGAGCTGTTGCGCAATGTCTTGTGGGCCACTGGCTTCGAGCAGCTCCAGACTGAGGCTGCTGCTGGCGGCAGTGTTGCAGCACATCAGGGTGTAGCCCTGGGCTTTTTCGGCCTCTGAAAAAATGTAGTCTGAATGCTGGGTGGGGGCCACCTTGCCGTCAATCACCCGCACCTTGCACATGCCACAACTGCCGTTGCCACAGCCGTAGTTGAGCTTGAGCCCGGAATGCAAACCGGCTTGCAACAGATTGGCGTGGCCTTCGACCGAGAATTCGTGCCCGCTGGGGCGTACCGTGACATGGGCGGTCATGATTTTGAGCATATCGTCCATCACCTCCAGCATGCCGACCGGCTCGGTCGCCAGGGCCTGGGCCAAGCCCTGGGTGATTTGTTGTTCCAGTTCAAGCCAGGCCACGGCACTGGGTTGCTGCTGGCATTGTTGGCGGATTTTTTGCTGCAACTCAATCACCAGGGTGTGATAGCGCTGCAAATGGCGGCGCAAGTCGGCCAGCTCCTGGCTTTGGGCAAACATGCGCTGCGCCAACACCTCCTGGCTGGGCAACAGGCGCTCGCGCACCCGTTTGCCAAACGCTTCGTCGCGAATCTGGCTCACCCGCTCCAGCATGCCGGACTCCTCCAGTTGGGCATGCGGGTAGAGCTGCGCCAGCACATCGGTGGACACCCAGCCGTCTTCCAGCACCAGCGTGCCTTCTCGCACCTGATGTTGCAACACCCCACGGGCAATCCCCAGAAGTTGTGCGGCGCGCCAGATGCTGACTTTGTGGGTCATGGTGTTACTATCTATTTAATAGCTGCTTGCGCATGTTAATAAAGCGCTAGAGGCTGATTTGTTATAAATTTCCGCAGAGCTGATGCGATCCAGGTAGCGAGCCCGGTACAACAGCCGGGGGTGCAGCGGGTCATCGACAAAACCGCTGCGGTCGTGCAGCACGTTGTTGCACACCAGCCCCATACCGGCTTGCAGGCGCAAACGCCACACCCAGGGGCTGTCGCTGGCCAGAAACTCGGTCAAAAAGGCGATGGCTTCCTGGGTGGCGGTATTGTTTTTCCAGACGATGCTGCGGGTGCGTGCGGTGTAGCGCATGTGTAATTCACCACTTTGGGCATCGACCACAAACACCGGGCCGGTCTGTGCCGGGCGGGCGATGCCATCGTCGTCCAGCCGCTCGGGAATGGTCATGGCATCCGTGGCCATCAGGGCGCGAACCCATTCAGGGTTGGCATCACGCAGGGCCATGTAGGCCATCTCATGATCGATCAGCGCGGTATCGCCACCGCTGCTGGCCGGGCGCACACAATGCAAAACCATGGCGCGGATCAGGCGCTCTGGGGGCTGGTAATAGCCGTCGGTATGCCACTTGATCGGGCGGTTGGTGTAGGGAATAAAGGCCGGGCGATCACCCACCGGGGCGGCCACCGCAATCGGTGACACGCCGTCTTCATCGGCCAGCCAGTTGCCGTCAAGCCGGTGCAGGCCCAATTGCTGACCCAAGCGCAGGGGGAATCGCCTTGTCTTCGTCTTTGATCGGGCTGCGATAAATGGCCATATTGGCCTCTGAGCACCGTTTGATAAGCGCAAGCAGCTCTTCTTTTTGGAGCGATCTGGGGTCGACCACATCGACGATCAGGTCGCTGGCCTGGCGCGGCAGTTTGGCCAGCTTGGCATCGCGCCAGCGCTGGTAGGCTGACGCTTGGGTGAGGTCAAAGGGCTGGGTCATGGCTAATCACCCGAGGCCACCGCACGGGCTGCGCGTTGCGGCCGTGGCTCGGTGGACAACACACCTTGCAGGCCGCGCTTGATCATGCCAAAGGCATCGGGCACTTCGCTGGCCATGATTTGATCTACCACCCAGCGCTGGTCTTTTTGCGGCATCAGGGCTTCAATGCGATGGCCCAGGTAGCGCACAAAGGCAAAATCCGGGCCATCGGTGTTGAAGCCAAAGTCTGCATAGTGGTCGGCCAATTCGTTGAACAGGTCAATGAATTGATCACGGGAGCTGGCTTGTCCGGCTGGAGTGGGGCCGAGCAGGCCGTCTTCGTTGTCTTGCAGGACTTCTGCCACGCGCAATACCAGTGCCGTCATGAACTCAGCACGCAAGTCGGCATCCATACGTTCATTGGCCATGCGGTCAATCACCTGAATCAAAAACACCAAGACTTCGCGGGTGAAGGCAAAGTACTGTGGCCCGATCTCAATGTCAAAACTGGCGCTGCGCATTTGTTTGAGCGTGTTTTGTGCCACACGCCAGGTGATGAAGGCCATGGCGCTGGCGTTTTGCTGTGGCGTTTTGGCCGGGCCATCACGAAACCACTGGCTTTTGATTCTGATGTTGGCCATATGGTCCTTGGGTTAGTAACCACCTTTGCCCAAGGGCTGCGGCAAGGCGGCCACTTTGGGGCCTTGTTTGGCTGGGCCAATGGGGAACAAGTCGTACAGGTATTTGCTGTCCACACCGGGGTGAATTTCGGCAAAACCCTTTAGCATGTTACGAAAGTTGGGGGTGTGGCCGTGCTCGCGGTATTCTTCACGCAGGTAGTTCACCACTTCCCAGTGGGCATCGGTCAGGCTGATGTTTTCGGCCTGCGCAATCACCCGCACGGCTTCATCGTCATACAGTGGCTCCATTAGAAAACCTTGCTCGTCGGCCTCAACTTCGGTGCCATTGATGCTGTAACCCATGTTTTGTCTCCTTTTGTCAGTTGAAAATTCATACCGCTGCTGCGGATTTGTGAGGAATAAACAGCCCACACCCGAGAAGCCGGTGTGGGCCAATGCCGTGTTCTTGCACGCGCAAGGATTGTTCTGGCCGCAAGCCATGCAGCATCAGGCTGAAGGTGTTCACCACAGCGCCGCTCAGTGTCATGTGCTGGTGTTTGCCGCAGACCCGTTCACCCGCAATCTCCAGGCTCGCCAGCTCGCGTGTCACATCCGCCATGAAGGCCACTTCATCGGCGCTGCTGGCGGCCACCTGGTAGGCATACAAGGTGGCATGGGGCTGCAATTCGCGGGTATGGGGCTGGCCCAGGCGCAGGGTTTGGCCATCTACGCGCAAATCAACGCCTTGTGTGGTCAGCAATTCAGCGGCCAGCAGGGTGGGGACGCGCAGCAACAGCTTGGTGCGACGTGACAGCAGGGCGGGTTCATCGCAGCCGCTGACGAGTTTCACGGCGTGAATGCCAACCTGGCTTTCCTGTTCAAGAAACGGCCATTGGTGGCACAGCGCATCTTTTAGCACTTGGGCGTGATCACGCGGCAGAAACGCCCCTTCCAGAGGGAAAACCACATCGACCGATGTGCTCTCAAGCACTGGGTTCAAGCTCATGAAGACACCTCTGCATCCGGCATGGCTGCGGGTTGTGCTTGCGCCCAGCGCAGCAAGGCTTCGCCCCAGAGCTGGGCCGATTGCGGGTCAATGTCAAACACGGTGAAGCGGCTTTTTTCACGAATGCGGGTGCGCAGCAGGCTCATGCCACCGGCCTCGTAGTCGAGTTGCTGCAATTCAATGACTTGCCCACCGATGGGAATGGTCAGTTTGGCAAGGGGCGTGAGGGTGTTCATGGGTTGTTGGGTGAGATCAGTCAACATTTGTCAGGCTCAATGCCAAGCAAATTGCCTAGGCCTCTATTGGGCGCAATAGAGGGGCTGATCGTCTATTACCGGGACGGGTGGGGCGGTATAGCCCAAATGGGTAGCCCTAAATACCCAACGAGGGGGATGGTGAACTGTGGCGCTGGCTCCTACGATTTAGCCCAGATTTGATCAATGTGCACTGCCCAGTGTGATTGACCAAAACGCCCGGTTCGACCGATCAGCGCAAGCCCTGCGCCCCATGACAGGAGACACTCGATGAGCAAGAAGCAACATGACACCCCCATGCTCGACCAGCTTGAAAGCGGTCCGTGGCCCAGTTTTGTGACAGGCCTGAAACGCCTGGCCAAAGACAGTGAGTACATGACTGACCTGATGGGTCAGCTGGAGCACTCCTACAAAACCCGCAAAGGGTATTGGAAGGGCGGCACGGTTGGTGTGTTTGGCTACGGGGGCGGGGTGATTCCACGTTTCTCCGAAGTGGCCGAGATGTTTCCGGCTTCCAAGGAGTTTCACACCTTGCGGATTCAGCCGCCCGCAGGCATGCACTACAACACCGATGTGCTACGCAAAATGTGTGACATCTGGGAAAAACATGGCTCAGGCCTGATCGCTTTTCACGGCCAGTCGGGTGACATCATGTTCCAGGGGGCCAGCACTGCCAATGTGCAAGGGGCGTTTGATGAGTTGAACGAGTTGGGGTTTGATCTGGGGGGGGCCGGCCCGGCCGTGCGGACCAGCATGTCGTGTGTGGGGGCTGCCCGGTGTGAGCAGTCCTGTTATGACGAAGCCCGTGCGCATCGTCAAGTGCTCAACACCTTTCTGGATGATATGCACCGCCCGGCCTTGCCTTACAAGTTCAAGTTCAAGTTTTCGGGTTGCCCGAATGACTGCATGAACTCCATTCAACGCGCCGACATGGCAGTGATTGGCACCTGGCGCGACAACATCCGTACCGATGAAGCGCTGGCTCGCAAATGGTTCGACAAACATGGCATGACCGAGCTGGTCAATGACGTGGTCAGCCGCTGCCCGACCAAAGCCATCATGCTCAAGGAAAGCAAAGATGTCTGCCAGGGGGCCAAAATTTCGTCAGTGGCGGTCAGCGACACGAACTCACTGGAAATTGACAATGGCAACTGCGTGCGTTGTATGCACTGCATCAACGTTATGACGGGCGCTCTGGGTACTGGCGTTGACAAAGGTGCCACCATTCTGATGGGCGGCAAACGTACCCTCAAAATTGGTGACCTGATGGGCACGGTGGTGGTGCCGTTCTTGCCCCTGAAAACCGAAGAAGACTACGAGGCTCTGGTTGAGATTGCGCAGAAGTCGATTGACTTCTTTGCCGAGAACGCACTGGAGCATGAGCGCACCGGCGAAATGATCGAACGTATTGGTCTGATCAATTTCCTTGAAGGTATTGGCCTGGAGATTGATGCCAACATGGTGACGACACCTCGCACCAACCCCTACGTTCGCACCGATGGCTGGGATGACGAGGTCGCCAAGATCAACGCCCGTAAAGCCGCTGCCTGAAACCAGCTTGTCCTTGATAACTGACTAAGAAAGATCACCATGGCAACTATGCGCACCCCCATTGAGAGCGGCGTACCCGACAACAAGCAATACCTGCACCCATTGATGGCCCGTAACTACGGCAACTGGAAATACCATGACCGGCCACGCCCCGGTGTGTTGCACCACGTGGCCCACAGCGGCGACCAAATCTGGACCGTGCGTGCCGGCACGCAGCGTCAAATGGATTTGTTCACCATCCGCAAGCTGTGCGACATTGCCGACACCTATGCCGACGGCCATGTGCGCTTCACCATCCGCTCCAACATCGAGTACATGGTGTCTGACCCGGCCCGTGTGGAGCCCTTGATCGAGGCGCTCACCACCAATGGCTTTCCAGTCGGTGGCACCGGTAACTCGGTATCTGCCATTGCCCACACCCAGGGCTGGTTGCACTGCGATATTCCGGGTACAGATGCCTCTGGCGCAGTCAAGGCATTGATGGATGAGTTACATGAGGAATTCATCAAGGAAGAAATGCCCAACCGGGTTCACTTGTCCACCTCCTGCTGCGAAATCAATTGCGGTGGCCAAGCTGACATTGCCATCATTGTTCAACACACCAAACCCCCCAAGATCAACCACGACTTGGTAGCCAACATGTGTGAACGCCCCACCGTGGTGGCGCGTTGCCCGGTGGCGGCGATTCGCCCGGCCATGGTCAATGGCAAACCGTCACTTGAAATTGACGAATCCAAATGTATGTGCTGCGGCGCTTGCTACCCACCCTGCCCCCCAATGCAGATCAACGACCCGGAAAACAGCAAGCTGGCGATCTGGGTGGGTGGCAAGAACTCCAATGCGCGTGGCAAACCGACTTTCATGAAGATGGTGGCTTCGGGCTTGCCCAATAACGCGCCACGTTGGCCAGAGGTCTCGGCCATGGTCAAGAAGATTTTGACCACCTACAAGGCCGATGCCCGTTCGTGGGAACGCATGGCCGACTGGATTGACCGTATTGGCTGGCCCGCATTCTTTGAAAAATGCGACTTGCCCTTCACCAAGTACCTGATTGATGACTGGCGTGGTTCTCGTGCCAGCCTGAACGCCTCGACCCACATTCGTTTCTAAGAACGACCCACATCCGACAAACCGTTGAGGACAGAGCTCAAGCTCTGTCCCGCAAAAATCAGGAGCACAGATTTACCATGAAATTTGGCGTACTCGTCAATGAAGGCCCTTACACGCACCAGGCGTCAGACAGCGCTTACCAGTTTGTGGTGGCGGCACTGAGCAAAGGCCACACCATTCAACGTGTGTTTTTCTACCACGATGGGGTCAACAACGCGACCCGGCTCACCGAGCCACCGCAAGATGACCGCCATGTGGTGAACCGCTGGTCTAGCCTGGCTGCTGAGCACAAGGTTGATCTGGTGGTGTGTGTGGCTGCGGCCTTGCGCCGGGGCATCAAAGAAGAAGTCTTGGCTCCCGGGTTTCGCATTTCGGGTCTGGGCCAGTTGGTGGACAGTGGCATCAAGGCCGACCGCCTGGTGACCTTTGGTGATTAACCCCTTGAGAAGAACACACCATGAGTGAACAAGCAACAACTGCAGCCAGCGGCCCCAAAGTGAAGAAATTCATGTTTGTCAACCGCAAGGCCCCTTACGGCACCATCTACGCCCTTGAAAGCCTGGAAGTGGTGTTGATCACCGCCACCTTTGACCAGGACGTGAGCCTGGTGTTTATCGACGATGGTGTGTATGAGCTTGCCAAGGGTCAGCAAACCAAAGGCATTGGCATCAAAAACTTTTCGCCAAGCTATCGGGCCTTGGACGGTTATGACGTTGAAAAACTCTACGTCGATCAGGACTCTCTGGATCAACGTGGTTTGAGTACCAGTGATCTGCTCGTGCCGGTGGAAGTGCTCGATGCCAAGCAAATGGGTGAACTGATGGCGCAACAGGACGTGATCCTGAGCTTCTAACCTAGATTCCTCAGTTGACCGCTCATTTGTATCAGTAAGTGCCTATGAACATTGACTTTTCCAGCGTTGATCCACTTCACTTTTTGGGTGACGACGCTACACACCCGATTGAGCCGCCAGGAACGCGCCTGGGGGCGTTGCTCCTCCTCGAAGGCAGGAGCCTTCAGCGTCGTCGCGCCTACCCAGACACGCTCCTGACAGCCCACTCGGGCGTGTCCAACTAAGGAATCTAGGTTTAAAGAGAAAGACGAACATGCTGCACATCATTAACAAATCACCCTTTGAAAAAAACACGCTCGATACCTGCTTGCGCATGGCCCAGCCAGGGCATGCCTTGTTGTTGATCGAAGACGGTATTTATGCCGCCACACAGGGCAGCGCCGCACAGGAGCGCATGACACAAGCTTGCGCCAATTTGAGCGTGTTTGTGCTGCAACCCGACCTGGACGCACGCGGCATGTCTGCCAAATTGATGCCGGGTGTCAACCTGGTGGACTACGGCGGATTTGTTGACCTGGTCGAGAAATACGACACCTCCCATTCCTGGCTCTAAGCCATCCCCTTTTAACAATTTACAAACTGGAGCACAAGATGAGCTTTGAAATCAACGGCAAGACCTATGAAACTGACGAAGAAGGTTATTTGATCAACCTGGCTGAATGGACCACTGACGCAGCGGTTCACCTGGCTGAAGAAGAAAAAGTACCGTTGTCAGACAACCACTGGGAAGTGATCAACTTCCTGCGTGAGTACTACAACGAGTTCCAGATCGCACCCGCTGTGCGTGTCTTGACCAAGGCCATTGGCAAGAAATTTGGCGAAGAAAAAGGCAACAGCAAGTACCTGTACGACCTGTTCCCCTATGGCCCGGCCAAACAAGCTTGCAAGATTGCAGGCTTGCCTAAGCCCACAGGCTGTATCTGAGCTTAGGGATGCAGAAATGCCAAATATCCCATTTCTGGCGGCACTGGCGGGCGCATTGCGTCGTTGCAAATCGCTAGTGTGGCTCGCCACACGTCGCGCTTTACGCCTAGCACTGCATCCCTCCAGCGCTCGCCATAAACGGGACATTGGCAATTTCTGCATCCCTGAATTGACATCCACGAACTTGCGGGCCAGACCATGTCCATGTTGACAATTGTTTATGCGGTGTTGCTCTACCTTGCCACCATCATCTTCGTTGTTGGGGTGGCTCGCAAAATTCGGATCTATGCACAAACACCCGCGCCTTTGAAAATTCCCACCACACCGGCCCCCACCACCGTGGGCGGAGTGCGCTGGCGCATGGCGCGTGAAGTGGTATTTTTCGAGAGCCTGTTCAAGTCCAGCAAATGGACCTGGATTTTTGGCTGGCTGTTCCATGTGGCGCTGCTGCTGGTGGTGTTGCGCCATCTGCGCTACTTTCAGGATCCGGTTTGGTTGCCAGTGGTGCTGGTTCAACCCTTTGGCCTCTACGCCGGTTTTGCCATGGTGGCCGCGTTGGGTGGCTTGTGGGCACGGCGCTGGCTGGTGGATCGAGTGCGCTACATCTCTACACCCTCTGATCACCTGATGCTGGTGCTGCTGCTGGCCATTGGCCTGAGTGGTCTGGCCATGCGTTATGTGGCCCACACCGACATCGTGGCGCTCAAGGCCTTTGTGCTGGGGCTGATGCGTCTGAATGTGCAGCCTTTGCCTGCAGACCCAGTGCTACTGGTGCACTTGGGCCTGGTGGCGGTTCTCATGATTATTTTTCCAATCAGCAAGCTCTTGCATGCACCCGGCCTGTTTTTCAGCCCGACCCGCAATCAAGTGGATAACGCCCGCGAAGTTCGCCACGTTTCGGCTTGGGCCGCCGCTCTGGATAAAAAAGCCTAAACAACATCCTCGATCATGGCCACCGCTGCATTTGAAACCCCCAAACTGAAGAGTTATCCGGTCATTCCCCTGGTGCAAGTCGGGGCCATGTCGCATATCAAGTCGTTCCCGGCTGCCGGGCCCATCCAGAAAGCCTTGGGTTTTCCTGAGGGTTTGGTGGAAGACTGGCAAGACAAAGTGATCGCCAAGATGGGCGAAATGCTGGGCAAATACCGCTCGCTTCAGGTTTACATGGATGCCTGTGTCCATTGCGGGGCCTGCTCAGACAAATGTCATTACTTTTTGGGCTCGGCTGATCCCAAAAACATGCCGGTGGCGCGCCAGGATTTGATGCGCAAAATCTACCGCCGGTATTTCACTTTTGCCGGTAAATATTTCCCCAAACTGGTCGGCGCGGTTGACCTCACCCGTGAGGTGCTGGACGAGTGGTACAGCTACTTCAACCAGTGTTCCGAGTGCCGCCGCTGCTCGGTGTTTTGCCCGTATGGCATTGACACCGCAGAAGTCACCATGGCCGCCCGCGAGATCATGGACTCGGTTGGGCAGGGGCAAAAATATTCCAATGAAATCATTGGCAAGGTGCACCGCATCGGCAACAACTTGGGGCTACCCGGCCCGGCCTTGCTCAACACCCTTGAAGGTCTTGAAGAAGATGTCAAGGACGACACCGGTGTGGATGTCAAGTTCCCGATCGACGTGAAGGGCGCTGAAGTGCTGCTGATCACCCCTTCAGCAGACTTTTTCTCGGAACCGCATGTGGAGAGCCTGATCGGTTATGCCAAGGTGTTTCACGCCGCTGGCATCAGTTGGACGCTGAGCTCCCATGCCTCCGAGGCCGGCAACTTTGGCATGTTCATTGGCAATTATGAGCAAATGCGCAACATTTCCATGCGGGTCAAAGAGGCCGCGCTGGAGCTGGGTGTCAAGCGCATTGTGGTGGGTGAGTGTGGGCACGCCTGGCGGGTGGCCTACAGCTTCTGGAATACCTTGATTGGACCGTTTGATTACCTGGACCCGCGCTACCCGGTGCCCCAGCACATTTGTGAGCTGACCGATGACCTGATTCAACGCGGTGCACTGCAGTTTGACAAAGAGGCCAACGACCACCGCATCATCACTTTCCATGACTCATGCAATGTGGCGCGGGGTTCACGCATGGGCAACATGCCGGGTGGGCAGTTTGTCATTCCCCGGCGCATCATCACCTCGGTGGCCAACCATTTTCATGACATGGCCCAGGAAACTATTCACGAAAGCACCTTTTGCTGCGGTGGTGGTGGTGGCCTGTTGACCGATGACTTGATGGAATTACGTGTCAAGGGTGCGTTGCCCCGGATGGAGTCCCTCAAACATGTGGTGGACGACCACGGTGTGAATTTCATGGCCACGATTTGTGCCATCTGCAAAGCCCAGTTCACCAAGGTTCTGCCGTATTACGGATTCAACATGAGCATGGTGGGCGGTGTCCACCAATTGGTCAGCAAGGCCATTCGTCTGGGCGACAAGTAGCCCCGTCTTTCAGCCCTTAAAGCACAAAAAACCAGGAGATTCCAACATGTCTGCGACCCCCGAAGCCATCGAAGTCAAACCCCTCACGTTTCGTCGTTTTAAAGACGGTGAATCCAAAGTCAAAACCTGGCAGGCGCAAATATTTGATGCCGGGCACTCTCACAAATGCCCGACCTACATTCAAAGCACGCCGCCATGCCAAGGCAGTTGCCCGGCCGGTGAAGATATTCGCGGCTACCTGAACATTGTTCGCGGTATTGAAAAACCACCCGCAGGCATGGTCTGGCAAGAATATGCCTTTCGCCGCCTGACCGAAGCCAACCCATTTCCTTCCGTGATGGGCCGGGTCTGCCCCGCACCGTGTGAATCGGGCTGCAACCGCAACCAGGTGGAAGACTTTGTCGGCATCAACTCGGTGGAGCACTTTCTGGGTGACTACGCCATCAAGAACAAGCTGGCGTTCAAGAAACCGGAACAGCTTACCGGCAAAACCGTGGCCGTGATTGGTGGTGGTCCCGCCGGTATGTCTGCCGCGTACCAACTCGCCTTGAAAGGTCACTCGGTCACCATTTTTGACGAGCGGGCCGAATTGGGCGGCATGATGCGCTACGGTATTCCCGGTTTCCGCACACCACGGGATGTGCTGGACGCTGAAATTGCGCGTATTCTGGATCTGGGTGTGGTGGCCCGCATGAATTGCCGCATTGGCACCGACATCACCATGGCGCAGATTCGTGAGGATTTTGATGCCGTGTTTTTGGGCTTGGGGGCCCAGGCGGGCCGCGCCTTGGCGGTGGAGGGGGCTGATGCGCCGAACTGCGTCACCGCCACATCATTCCTGAAAGCGTTCAACGATGGCCGTCTGCGCCATGTGGGTAAACGGGTGGTGGTGATTGGCGGCGGCGACACCTCGATTGACGTGGCCACGGTGGCACGTCGTCTGGGGCATATCGACAAGGTCAACGAGTCAGATCGTCCTGAGCATGCGATTGCCGGCCATGTGGCGCATGACGTGGCTGAGGCTTCGGTGCGGCAAGGTGCAGAGGTCACTTTGACCACGGTTTTTGCCATTGACAAAATGCAAGCCTCCAAACATGAGGTCGAGCACGCTTTGTCTGAAGGCATCACCATCCGGGGCAGTATGGTTCCGGTGGCCGTGATCCAGGGTGAAGATGGTCGTGCTGTGGCCTTGCGCATCATGCGCTGCGAAGCCAAGATGGTGGGGGGCCGCCTGGAGATCAAAAACGTTGAAGGCACTGAAGAGGACATTCCGGCCGATCTGATCGTCTCCGCCATTGGCCAAACCGTAGACTTCACCGGTCTTGAAGAATTCAACAACGGCAAAGGTGCCATCAACTCTGACAAGAATTACCAGGTGCAAGGGCAAGCCGGTTTCTTTGTCGGTGGTGATGTGGTTCGCCCCCATTTGCTGACCACCGCCATTGGCCATGGGGCCATTGCGGCCGATGGTATTGACCGCTTTCTGCACAGCGAGGCACTGGAAAAACGCCCCAAGATTGATGTGCATGCGTTTGACCTCAAGCGCAAGATGCTGGAGAAAGGTTTGACGTTCACCGAGGTGCATGAGCCCACCCGTGGTACGGACAAGAGCACGGCCGCCATTCACAACTATGACAATCGCTCAGACCGCTATGTGATCTCCCACAAAGAACTGTTTTTGGGCCATTTCCCCTTTGCACCGCGCAATAAACGCGGCATTGTGTCCTTGACGGCACAAGAGGCACTGAACAATTTTGATGAGCGTTTGCAACCCTTGCTGGAGGCCCAGGCCCAGGCAGAGGCCAAACGCTGCATGAGTTGTGGTCAGTGTTTTGAGTGTGACAACTGCGTGGTGTATTGCCCGCAAACGGCGGTGTTCAAAGTGCCCAAGGCCAAAGCCACCACCGGGCGTTATGTGGACACCGACTACAGCAAATGTATTGGCTGCCACATTTGCGCGGATGTCTGCCCAACCGGCTACATCCAGATGGGCTTGGGGGACTGACCCATGCTTGGGATGACATGCGCTCGATGGTGGCAGGCAGCCTGTGTCGGGCTTGTTTTGACGGTCAGCCTGAGCGCTGCGGCGCAGGGTTCTGCGGCATCGACTGGTAAGCCCCAAGGACTGCAACCCCTGATTGAAAAAGCCAGGGGAGGGCAGTGTGTGGAAGACGCGGCTTTCATGCGGCGTAACCACATGAAGCTGCTGAAACACCAGCGCGACGACACCTTGCGTGGCGGTGTTCGCACAGGCAAATACTCGCTTAAAGCCTGTGTGTCATGTCATGCCAGCCAGAGCACCCAAAGTGTCAATGCGTCGGCCGGTGATTTTTGCCAGAGCTGCCATACGTATGCGGCCGTCAAGATCGATTGTTTTGAGTGCCATGCCAACAAACCGGCGGTGAAAGAGGTGCCATCCGGCTTGGCGCAACAGCCTGCGGGCGTGGGTCAAGCCCAGATTGCACAAATGCAGCAGATGCTGGTTCAGGAAAAGGCCAAGCCATGAGTCATGATCAAAACACACGGAGTGCCCTTGTGCCAAGTCGGCGTGGCTTTTTGGGCGTTGCTGCGGCTGGTTTGGCGGGTGTGATGCTGGCTCCTGGCGTTCGCCTGATTGAAATTGCCCAGGCCGCGCCACTCACTGCCGCAACCGGTGCTAGCAAACAGGTGCGCTGGGGCATGTTGATTGACAGCAGCAAATGCGCCAGCGGATGTACCGCCTGTGTCACCGCCTGCAACACCGAAAACGGCCTGTCAGGTGGCAAGCTACCCACCGATTCGCAGTGGATTCGCAAGATCGAGATCAAGGAAATTCGCACCGGCAAGACCCAGTCGCTGCCGATGATGTGCCAGCATTGTGCCGAGCCCCCCTGTGTGGATGTGTGCCCCACCGGAGCCTCATTCAAACGGGCCGACGGTATTGTGCTGGTGGACAAGCACATATGTATTGGTTGCCGCTACTGCGTGATGGCCTGCCCTTACAAGGCTCGCTCGTTTGTCCATGAGCCCCTGCATGACCAAAAGGCCGATGTGCCACGGGGTATGGGCACGGTGGAAGGCTGCACCCTGTGTGTGCACAAGGTGGATCGCGGTGAAATGCCCGCCTGTGTCACCGCGTGTGCCGAAGCAGAGCACGGAGCCATTCTGTTTGGTGACCTGAACAACCCTGAGAGCGACATTGCCAAACGTGTGGCCAGCTACCCGTCACGGCAAATCCGGGAAGACCTCAACTTGAACACTGGCGTTCGTTACAGCGGCATTTGAAGAAAGACCTTGGTCATGAAATTTGTTTTGCGCCCTTTGAAAGACACCGGTTTTGGCTTCAATGCCTTGCTGACAGGTTTTGGTTTCATGCTGCTGCTGGGCCTGGGCGCCGTAGGCTACATGGAGC
>CAXXTX010000011.1:0-8325 GCA_963666425.2 Bacillota bacterium | reverse complement strand
TGAGACGGTGATCGGACCGAGTTGGTACGGGAAATGAGGACGCTCCGGCGGGCTAGGTTTAATCGAGGCCACCTCGAATGCTGCCGTGTTTCTTGGCGGCGGTTGACCCGAAGCGATTCCGCCCACCAGCAGGGCGGCGGCAATGCACAAGGAAATGCCACGATGCATCGCGAGTCTCCTGTCGCTTATTATCGCTCCCGAATAGAGCCCCCGTCAGCGTGACGAAACCGACGCCCGAGGTCCTCCAGTTCCAGGGGTTTCGCCAGCAGGTCCCGGGACCGATCGCTCCCAGCGAAATGGGAACGGACGAAATGGGGAGTGGGGAACACGGGGACCGGTCGTTGTCGCCCCCCAGATGAGCACCCCGCAGTATCCACGACGCCCCAGAGGTTACCTTCCGTCCCGTCCGCTGGTTTTGGCCGGTGAATACCCAGTCCATCAAGACTCGTGGAGTTCCCCATGGCGCGTGATCCCGGCAGAACCATCCGCGCCGTGCGGGCAGATCAGTGGGAGGGGACACAATTCGGTCAGGTGGTTTGAGGGGCTGATAACGTCTTTGTCCCTGTGACTTCCAAATGCGCCGCTGGATGCGACCATCGACAAGAAAACGCCATAGCATTACACTGTAACGGTCATGTGGTCTCGTCTGTTGCCCTTACTGGCAGTTGGTCTATCGCTGCACGCAGCCGAACGCCCCGGTCCATCCCGGTTCTATATCGTCTCGCAATTCTTCTCGGACTACGGGGGATTTCTCTATTATCGGGTGCTGGACGTAAGACCTGCCGGTCCCGATACGTTGGTGCGCTATATCCGTGTTGCGCCAATCGACTCGTTCTGTTTGACCGGCCACACGGTGCAAGCGATGGAATTCACGGTAGCCCATCGCTCCCCGGCCCAACTGGTGGAGCACAACAATCCGTGTGCGGGTTGACCCCAAGACTCTCCGCACGAAGCTCAACAAATATAGACAAGTAGGTGGCTTTCTTGAAACCATGAGCTTTAGCGTCGCCGCAGCGTGCAGTGGCTCTTTCGTTGTATTCGCAGTTCCAAATCTGGAAAGCGTAAACTTCAAGAAGCTGAAGAGCGATAATCCTGGAATCGCGCGCCTGTGGGACATCTTGTCCGACGTCACTCGGCCGATATTCACAGACGACCCTTTTCTGGACAGGACCGAGGAGGACGACCTTGCTCTTCAGCGAGCCGGGGAACTGTTAGTCCCCGAGTTGGTGTCAGGCCGGTTTGACATCGCTTTCGCCGGAGCTTTTGGAGGAGATTTCAGCTTTCGATCCATACTGCGGGACTACCGAGGACCAGTCGCTAAGTCCGAAGTGAACGCGCAGCCCGTTCCACGGCTGGTCAATTCACAGGAATACCGTTTCAGTCACTATGAGCCAGTCGTGTATCCCAGACTGGCGCTGATGGCGCGAGTCGAAGGAACTGTCGCCCTTCAATTGGTAACCGACTCGGCAACCGGTGAGGTACGAGATGTGTCTGCGGTCTCCGGCCCCAGCCTACTCAGACCCGCCGCAGTTGATGCGGCGCGAAGATGGCGCTTCGCAGGTGATTCTGTCAGTTCTCCGTCGATTAATGCGACCATTGAGTTCTCGCTGCGCTGCCAGCCCTCAGCCAAGTAGCGAAATTGAGTAGCGAAATTGGGGACAGACGCATTTACAGCCGTCCCTCTGACCAAAATCGTTGCAAAGAAATTGCGCTCGTCGGCCGTCCAGAGCCAAAGGCACATCAGCGGGAGGGTGGTGGCCAGGGACGGCTACCCACAGCATTCGACAATTTCTCTCGATCCCCTTTGAGAACCTGTTCTTGGACCCGAGGGGAAACGAGATGCCGGGAGGTACTGCTTAACGGGCCGCGTGCCGGTCTGCGCCCCGCGATCATCGTCGCATACGCGCCGGTCGGAAAGCATACCGCCAGCCGCCATGCGTCACGATTTGGAAATCGCACCGGCGATCTTTGGTCGGCGTGTCGCTTTGCTTCAGGTGTTCGCGACCAATCGCAGGGGCTGCGCTCCGGCTGGTCATGATGCGGAAGCGGCGGCGCGAGGCCCGTTCTCTAACCTCGCGCCCCGCCAGGAGGCGCTCCACCATGAATGGAGCGACCACGTTCAGTTTATGGCGAAATTGTCGCACTACCTAATCGGGAGAGCCCGCCGCCGGACGCGTCGATGACAACTACGATGCCGGTCGGCGTACTGCCACCAGCGACGAGCCACGCCGGGCACCCGAGACGCTCCCGGCGACGGCGGCGGCTATCGGCGCTGCGGCGCGGGTACTTTCCGGTAAGGCCGTTTACCGACCCTCATTCTCGGATACGCGCGCAACTATCACTGTTTGTTGACTTTGAAGACTCGGATGGTTCCACCTCGGTCATACGGATACGTGATCAGGCCACCGGTTGACGGCGTGATCAGGAATCGGCCGTCGGGGCTAAACGCCACAGACCCGCAGCCCATGTCGGACACCCTCTTATGATCAACGATCTTCCTGTTCTTTACGTCGATCAGCCAAACGGTGCCTGTTCCGTAAGTACCTACTGCGACCAATCCGCCATCGGGGCTAAAAGCTAACCCTGACACAACACCTTCGAGGTCGAGCGATAGAATCCTGCTCCGGCTGCCAACCTCCCAGACTTGGATCGCTCCTACATCTGTGCCGGCGGCCAGGAGTTTGCCATCCGGGCTAAAACTCAAGCCGGCCACATACCGCTTGAAGCCCCTCAGTACGCCCATTCCGCTCGCCACTGGAAAGGCTCCAGAGCATCACGAGATCCCAGTAGCCAGCCGCCAACATCTGGCCGTCTGGACTTATCGCGACATCGGATACGGAAGACTTGCCGAACGCCTTCACGAGCCTGCCGCTGGGAAGCTCGAGAACGCGAATGGAGTGATCCCGGCTTGTCCCAGTCTCAACAACGTAGCGGCTGTCTGGGCTGAAAGTATAGCCCGCGAACGAGTTCTTGCGGGAAGAGAGCACTGCTCTTCCAGTTGCCATTTCGGTGACGCCGGCGGAGGTTGAATAGTAATTCCAATCCGGAGATATGGCGGCTTGCTTGACTGTGAATCGCTTGATCAGATGGCCATCAGGGAAACTCCACAGCTTCAGGTCCCCTGAAACATCTTCCGGCGATGCCGGTCCGTTGGACGCCACCATCTTTCCGTCAGGGCTGAACGATACGAAGCTCATCCAGCCATAAACGTCTGGCCGGAATCCGACTCCGATCTTCTTCACAAACTCAAGAACACCGCTGCCCGGTTGCGCCGCGCCGGGTGCCGAATGGAAGAGAGTTCCGACTGCAAGGAGCCAGAGCAGCCGGGTCGCGTTCGGTGCGCACATCCCAACATTACTACCAATCAGGAGTTCCTGCATTAAAGTAGGCATATCGGTAAAGTTGCTCCTCGGGCGCGATTCGCACGCAGAAAACCGGGGGCGTGAGGCCGAACAACCCCACGCCCACAGGAGGCTACGCTCGCCCGTGAAAACGAGCGCCAGTTTCAACACGCGGGAAGACGGGACGGCCGCATTTACAGCCGTCCCTCTGACCAAAATCGTTGCAAAGAAATTGCGCTCGTCGGCCGTCCAGGAGCCAAAGGCACATCAGCGGAAGGGTGGTGGCCAGGGACGGACTTGGTCCCTACCACGGCACTGAGAACACGTAAGTTACACATTATACGTATTGCCAGATGCCCCACAATTCCCAGAATGACGCCCCATTGGTACATCTTGGTACACAGAGAAAAAGGCGCTTGGGTTCTATGCAAGCGCCCGAAAGAACCGGCCCATACTGCGGGGGAACTAGTCCCGCTTTGCGGGCCGGTTTTTGGAGCAATGGAACCCCGACGCATCGAAAGCCGCGGGCCAGGTAACCAGCCCGACCGAAGCCCGCCGCCCATAGCGTCGGCATGTTGCGGCGCTAACTGGGTCTTAGGCCGGGCTCGCGGTTAGCGATCCGTAGACGAACGCACCGGGTTTTGAGACTACCAAGGCGAGCCGCGTTTCAGCGCGAAGGGCCAACAGGTTCCGCGTGAAAAAATCCGCGTGCGAGTCCGAAACGTCAAGAGTCGATTCTTGCCGCATCCGAATGTGCGCCCCGTTAGCGAAATCGCCCGCAAGGAACTCCCCGCCGGCCATGCCCGGACTCGGCACGATGGGGCGTGACCATAGTACTTCCGAGAGTTGCCGCCGCGGGTCGCCAACCAAGTAATTCTGGGTGCCGTTTTTCAAGGTCTCGATGGCGAACCAATCGCGCGGCGAAACCACGAACCCCGTGGCACCGAACCCGGCCTCGGTGAGTTGTAAGATGGCCGCGCGCAAAATATCGGCCGCGTTGTAGCCATCGTGGCCAATCAGATTTAGCAGTGAAGGATCGAACGCCGTCGCCTGGTGGATGAGTCCGTCCAAGTTCTCGCCGACGCCATCGCCGGCAAGCAACTGAAGTTCGACCTGCTTCTCCAGCCCGAACACCAAACTTCCCTTGATGTAGCGGCCAAATTCGACAAGATCGTCCATGAGTTGCCGGCTTATGCCCGCCCAGTGAGCAATCGTCTTGACTGTGGCCGTCGCCGGCTCAAAGTCGAAACTCGATTCGCCTTTGGCGAACGTTTCCACCTGCGGGCTGGCGGCATTGGTGAAGGCGGTTTCACGGACGAATTGCGCCGCGTTGCTTGTGATGGGATGACTCGGCATGAGTCGGCGGACTAGCCCGTAGATCGGCCGCCCGCTGTCCCCGATGCCGCCGATAGCCTGCGCGGCGACGAGTTCGCCAGAGGAAACAGTTTTCGTTTCGATGCCGAGCAAATTCTTGGTCTGAATGACCGCGCGGCCGTGGCCGGTTTGTGCGAGTGACTTGAAGCCGGCATCTTCGGAAATGGCCCGCACAATGGCGTCCAGACCGCCCGCTTCATCGGCGATGGGGCTAACGCGCGACTTCGCGTCCAGGGCGTCGGCCTGAGCCTGAATTCCCAGCATCTGGGCGCGGATGGCGTCGTACTTCGCCCGCATGTCTGTGAATGCGTTTTTGGTTTCGCCCGTGATTGCGTCAAGGGCGGCTTTCAATTCGTGATCAATTGGCATGATAATTTCTCCTGTTTTATGAAATTGCACTTCGCCTCGAGTGGCCCACCTTCGGCCGGCTTGCGGGTTGAAATGGGTTGTCTGCGCGAGTGGCGTGAACTCTCCGGCTCGCTACCGTTTGAAACACGGGTTACTTAGTCGCCGTCTACCATCCGACGGTGAAATTCTTTGATGTCGCGCGCCGCGTTGCGAAACTGTTCCAGCGCTTCGTTGTTGTCGGCCTGTTGTTTCACGCTGGTGACTTGCGCCGCGGCTTGCATCGGCAGCGTGACAATGGACAATTCGTACAAACGGATCTCTTTTAGCCTGCGCACCGCGCCGACCATTTCTTCTTTGATGGTCTTGTAGCCAATGCTCAAACCCTTGACGACGCCCAGGTCTTGCATCAGCGTGTAGACTTCGCGCGCCTTCGGAACGCTGAGCACCAGCCGGCCTTTTGCCGCGAGCCCGCGCGGCGTGTCGCTCAGGTGCACGCGCCCGATGGGCGAAGCCTGGTCGTGCTGCCACAGTAGGGGTAGATCCGCGCTGCCCTCTGAAAGCGTTTTGCTGAATGCGCCGTGAGAGATCGCATCGCCGCCATCGTCAACAGCATCATAAACGGCCGCCAGTCCCTCAAACTCGCCGGCCTCGGTTATCGTCTTCACCTGAAGGCTGCAATTTTTCGTTTCCATTCGTTTCTTCTCCTAGCGCGGATGTAACTTCCACTTCTCGACAAGTCGTTCCTCTTCGGCAGTCAATAGCCCGCAGCGCTCGAGACATTCCCAGTCGCGTTCACCGGGCTTGCGCTTTCCCGTGAACTGGAACAGCCAAAACGCCGCCGGCCGCGTCAATACATTAGTGGCCGCCATAATTTCGCCGTGATGTTCCCAAAAAGCCTCTTCATATTCCGCCGCGTCCGCGAAACCGTCTTGACCGCCGAGTATCAGCGAAAATGTTTGCTGTGTTGTCAGTTCGCCGCGGAGTAGGTGCCCGCGGCGTCGCACTCGTGGCATGATTACCTCCCCGCCGGCTTGCCAGCTGCCACAACATCGAGTCCCAGTTGGCGAATCGCCCGCAAAAACATTCCGTCATGGAGTTTCACCGCATCGCTGGCCGGGTGTTTCCTGCCGTCTATCACCAGACCTTCGGCGCGCAACAATTCGCGGGCCTTGTCGGCCAGGTCCAGGTTTTCGAGCGCCACGCGCAGCAATTCCGCGGCTTCGGGTTCGAGTTCGTACTGCGCGTGAATGGCCGCCCACAGTCCCTTGGTTTTCTTCGTGAAATGGTCAGGTGCTTTCGGCGTGTTCATGTTCTGCCCTCCATAAATGCTCTCGGGACGGTCGTTTTCGCGTTTGTGAGCCCACACGGTCCGCAGTTAAAGTTGGGTGCTCTCGATGGCGCCCTGCGAGTCTTTCAATGGGTGATATTCCTGCCCTTCCGGTCTTTGATACCGCCGCGCGAAAAGTGGAAGAGGGCGAGCCGGCGAGTTCGGCGCTGGCTCTGTGGACCATGTGGGTCCACTTCTTCGGATTTTCGGTACTATTCCTGAAAAATCCCCTGCCCGTTTCTCCGCGCGAACGATCTCAATCATGCTGCCGTGTTGCCGGCTGCCGCGAAGAGCGGTCCGGCTTCGGCGTCTGCTGGTGTCGCCGCCCTGGATAGGATCCGGTCCGCCCACAGCGCCATCAAACCGTCCGCGGGATACCGCGCCGGGTCTGCCGCAATGATCGTGGCCGCGGCCAAGTTGCCGGCGTCGTATCGCTCCGTGGTGCTCTGTTTCATGGTCATCTTTCGGTCTCGCATGACGGGCATGACGGGCATGACGGCATTTCTTCAAAACTCTCCTTATACGCGCGGGTGAAGTATTTTTTGAAGATTTGCTGTCATGTGCCGTCATGCGTCATCCCTCAGTAAGCAATCCGATGCCGGCGTATGTGCTCCCTTTCATGGTGTGGCGAGAGCTAAACCCCTGGTCTGCCAAGCGTTTGGAGAAAACATTTTCCGACTGCGCGCGCGCTCGCCAACCTCTTCGGCCCAGGTTCGATACGTCTGGTAGAGCACCCGCGCCCGGACGGTAGCGAATTCCCCAATTAGGCAGCACGCCTCCAGAAAGCGGGCGGTCTGGTCTGATTCCGCCCGCCATGAAGCGCCGGCTTGCTCCACTTCGGGCGGTTTTCCCAAACCTTCGCGGTACCACCGGCCGGCACCCGCCACCGCCCATGCGAGTATGCCCTTCGGCTTCCGTCAGCAGTTTGGCCCGCAAGTCTCGATCTTGTTCAGCCTTTGGGATAGTCACGGAAAACGGGAATCGGATGCAGCCGATTCCAGATGGCGTTGTCCGTTCCGCGGACAGTGGGCAGGTGGTTCGCATCGATCCAAAGTTTGTGGGACTCATCAAACTCAATAGGGTTTTCGTACTTGCGCACGGCCTTGATACGGCCCATACCCTGAGTGATGCGCTTCAACTTTCCTTCAGCCAGGCGTTGGCCCTCTTCGGTCTCCGATGTCATGACGAAGCGCGCGCCGCGGAGGTCGGCCAAGTCGGCCTGGGTGTTATTGCTCTCTTGGCGCACCATCAGCGAATCGATTTGCAGCAAAACCGCGTATTCCGTGAGCACGTGCAGGAACAGCGCCAGTAATGTGGTCTTGCCGTTGTCGCCGGGACCATGCAGCAGGAATACCGCCTTCTCGCAGGTGATTCCGGTTAAAGAATACCCAATGGCTTTTTGCAGATATGCGATAAGCCGGTCCGCAGAAATGCCCATGATGCGGCTCAGGAAACGCAGGAACGTGGGGCAGGTCGCCGCCGGGCGGTAGTTGTACCGCACCATCTTGGTGATGAACTGGTGCCTGTCATGCAGGCTCAAAACACCGGTTCGCAAGTCCACCGTGCCATTCTCGAAGTTCAGTAGGTATGGGTGAGTGTCCAGGTCCGCCGGGCTTACGGACAGCCCGCTCTGCGCTTCCAGCAGCGCATTGGGTGATGCGCTTGGAGTCGAGCGACTCTTTCGCAAATTTCTGGGCAGGGTTCGAGTTCGGCGGCCACCGCTTGCCGAAGAAACTCTACCATCGTGAGCTTGGCAAGATCCCGCGCGTGTCCGCACTCATCTGGGCGCCACCGCTTGCCGTCGTAACAGAGCCACTTCTTGAACGCGTGGCAATACCGAAGGTCTGCCCCACACATTGAGATCAGCCGCGCCGCGTTGCCATGGTCGCGGTGAATCCCCGGTAGCAGGTCCGGTGCCTGTTCCGCACGTTCCGG
>CAXXTX010000010.1:0-2797 GCA_963666425.2 Bacillota bacterium | reverse complement strand
CTGCTGATCCATTACAGGCTCTAAATAAAAATGAAACGGCATGCGTAACTCAACTATATCCCCGTCTTTCCAGTTACGGCTTAAAGTAAGATAGCTGCCTGACACAGCTTTAACTTTTTTGGTCTTACCATTTATCTTCACAAAAAAATCCTTTGGTTGCCCAATGAGGCACCCCTTACATTCAGGTCAAACTTGCCGTTACCCTTAATTGTTAATCTCGTATTGTCTTCTTTTGGATAAGCAGTTGTTTGTATTACAGTAACGTTCTTTTCTGTCCATTTTAATGTTGATGGTATGTAAAGGTTCACATACAAAGCCTCGTTGTCTGCACTTCTAAAATAAATTGAGTTCTGCAGTTTTGTATTACTCTCAAGAGCAGTACCATTACAACAAGAAAATCCTTTTCATATTAGCATTCCCAAACTGTTTTACAGAACCAGCCCTCAACGGCACATGATAAGTATTTGCAGGTGAATTTTCTGCAACAGAAGCAAGAAATGTGATTATAAAGCGCACGTTCGTAATAATCCATTAACTCTGCACTCTGATTAAAAAGGAACAGGTCTCTTGTCAGTTTGAGCATATTATAGGTGGCACAGGTTTCATTCTAGCCACCTGTTGCGAAAACCGTTTTCATAAAGTGTTGCCGGCTGGGAGGTAAAGCATTCCGCATTATTAGGGTTAAGTGCTCCTGCTACTCCTCCGATACTGTACATATAATCGTTTGTGGCCATATTCCAGAAATTATCAGCTATATTATAATATTCAGGTGCGCCTGAAACACTATAAGTTTCAAGTGCTCCGATAATCTGAGGAATATGCTGGTTGGCATGTAAACCACGAAACAGATCTACATTTTTAGCAAGTCCGTGAGAATGCCCAACATCGCCGAAAAACACCCTGATGTTATCAAATAAATGTGCAGCTTCCAGGTAACGAGGCTCGTTAGTTATCCGATATAGCCTTGCCAGAACTTCGTTCATTCCCCCATACTCTCCTGCAATATATCTGTTCCACATGCTGATAAGTGTCTCCTTTGGCAACTTACTTAGACGTGCATATACCCAGTCTCCCATACCTTTTACAATTTCCAGTGCCTTTTCATTGCCACTGATTTCGTAAAATATCCAATAACCCGGCCAGATTTTTATGAAGAGTATAGTATGGTGCCCATATCTGAGCAGTAGACCCACCGTAGGTCGCACCCTTTTCCAGCATAATAAACTGGTCCGGAGGATAGGCACTTATAAATCCTTTGCCCCAGTTCCAATAATCCGTACGGATACCTGCTGCACTCAAATCTGAATTGTAGCCTGATTTGTCAATTCCTGGTGGCACGGCTATTGGATCTGACACATAATCTCCTTCAAAAGTTTTTGGCTTTCCCGACATTTGTGATAATCCATACAGTGTATTCACCATATATTCCATCTTAACAGCAAAAATATTGCGTAGCACAGGATCATAACCGGAGCTGGCGTACGCCTGAGCGATAGCGCTGAGATAATGCCCTGTAGCATGTCCACGCAATTTTGTTTGCTGACTATCCCATCCCCCCATTGGTTCTGCTCCCACTGGCTGTTCCTGTCCAAAGGCATTACGAAACATATATAGAAAAATTGTCAGGATTAGTATTTGCCAGACCAGCCATAAATTTATCACGATTCTCAATAAATTTTGTTTTGTTGTTATGAAGGTCTGTGTTTAAAACAACCTGATCGAGTTTAAATATTTCAAGTGAGCGAACAGGAGTGGAAGGCTCTTTAGCATCCTTAACTATTACAAGTGCATTTGGCCGTATGTCAGTTCCGGAAACCCTGCCTGTTACAGTATAAGAGCCAGGATTAAGTACCTGTTTATTATCTACCGGGGCAGGCCACAGGACTCTTACATCGGGCCCCTTCAGTTTTATTTATATAAACACCCTTTACAAAGCGTGGTAATCGGGGGAAGTTGACCAACTACAGTCTCCACCTTAATATCCGGAACGCTGACCAGATATTCGTTATATAGCTGAGGAGTTGTTTCGGGGAACTTTGGCAAACTCCGGTCTGCATCGTTTCCGGTTTTTACAATCTGATCTCCACCTTGAGCAAATACGGGAGTTGCATACAGAGCATAAAAACCTATAAGTATTACGGCCAGTAGCTTAAATGCTTTCATAATTAAATTCTTTGCAGTGGTTATTTCCATCTCTGTCTTCAGGGGCTGTCGAAAAAGTCGAAATCCATTAACCGCAAAGACCGCTAAGGATTTACGCAAACCTGCCTGCCGGCAGGCAGGGCTCGCAAAGAATAGAAATACAATGTTTTAACTTTGCGTCCTCTGCGACTACTTTGCGAACTCAGCGGTTAAAAGGAACTTTATCAACAGCCCCGATCGATTTAAAGATGTTATTCTGTAAAGATATTTTATTTATTTCCATATCCAATTACAAAAGTCGGGGTATTGATTCTGCATATTTTTTAAAGTGATTAAGTATAGCCTGCCAACCGAACTTTTGCATTTCAACCGGATTAGTACCTTCGGCTTCGAAGATCTCGATAATCTCTGTTTTGCTATTTTTTTCTTCAAAAGATATCTCAACTTTTTCTTGAATCTCCAAGGGTATAACATATCTTTTTATTTTTGACAATAATATCGTATACCCCATAAAAATCAAAACCAAAACTACCGTCTTTGGCTTCCATTCTGTAGTTGAAGGTCCCTCCTTCTCTTAATTCATTGAACGCTTTTGGAGTATGCCAGTCCTCAGAAGCAAAATTCCATTTTACAATATCTTCAGGAGTTGTCCAAA
>CAXXTX010000009.1:0-9428 GCA_963666425.2 Bacillota bacterium | reverse complement strand
TGCCTACTCCGATGGCGCAGGGGTCAACTTGTATTGGCACACAGGCGTTCCGCTCTTTTTCGGCGCGCCCAATCCCCATTGGATCAAGGGCTACCCATACGCAGAAGGCGGCGTGCTGGGCCACAAGGTTCACGCGTTTGAGGGAGCGACTATTGAGGATCTGGCCAGGCTGAGGCCGGTGCCCGCTGTTCCGACTCTGGACCGCGAGCCGGTCTTCTCGTACCTCATGGCCATGGGCTTTCACCTGTTCGGTTTCGAGTATTCGAGCATCACGCGCTTCAACGCGTTGTTTCTGTTTCCGCTCAACAACCTGTTTCTCCTCTTGCTGGCGCTGCGTCTGAGCCGAAACCGCTTCGTAGCCCTGATTGCGCTCTACCTCAATACGGTTATCACGGGCCCCGTCGTGGCGCTCATGAGCGCTCCAATCCTGCCGGTCAGCACGTTTCTTCTGGCGGGGACGTGGTTTCTGCTGCGCGGCCTGGAAAGCCGCAAGCGCGTTCACTGGTTCGGGCTTGCCGGCATCGCATTCGGCTTGTGCGCCCTGACGCGGTTCCTCTATTTCCTGTATTGGCCTATCGGGCTGGCTTTTATCGCGGCGGCCAACTTCCGCAACCCGCGCCGCCTTCTCCTCGCGTCCGCGCTCTTTGTCGTGCCGATCCTCCTGATCAACGGGGCTTGGTGCATGCGCAATGAAACCCTTTTCGGCGAGTTCTATCACACCTGGCGCGGGGGCTATAACCTTTTGGCGCGCACGGTGGACCGTGGCCGGCCCGGGGCGGTCCCGGAAGGGCGCGACTGGACGGAGGCGCAGTTGGGTCGCACGATTCCAGACTCGCAGTGGACGCGGATAGGAATGGACAAGATCCGCTTGCGCATCGCCGAGAGGCGCATTCTGGAATATCCCGTTCGGTACGCCAGCTACGTGGTCCCGCCCATTCGCAGCCTCTGGAGTCCTGCTCACTTGGCGGAGACGGGAGGGGTCGTCTCGCGCCGGCTCGAGACGCCGCTGCTTTGGATTCTGGTTCGCCCCCTTTACGCCTATTCCTTCTCGGCGCGGTCTTTCTGGCGACACTTGCGGCGCGCCGCTCGTTCGGAATGCTTCCGGGGTTGCTCTTGAGTTTTCCGCTGTTTCAAACGGCGGCGCACTGCTATCTTACCGACGTTTCGAACTGGTGGTTTCTGGGCTATGTGTGGCCTTTCATCTTCCTTGTGGCGGCGGCGGGGATTGTCTTTGGGATTGAGAAATGCTCGCGCAAGGGCGCAAGGAGCGCCGGGAACGCAAGGTAGAAACAGCGGGAGAGAAGCGCCGCAGGTGGGAAATTCAGGAGACAGGACCGACATGACTAACCGGATTACGCGCGAGAAGATGAGAACGTTCTGGCAACTCTGCCTGGGCTCTTGGCGGATTCATCTTTTCGTGATAGCAGGCTTCGCAGTGGCCGTCGCCAGTGTGGAACTTGGGATGGGGCGGTTGCTGATCTGCAAATCGGGCGAAGTTCTGCTGTGGTACGGGAACACTTACGGGTCGGGCAACTCGCAGCATCTGTCGGACTGGTACACGTTCTCGCACAATCATTCACGGCATGATTTTCTACGGAATCCTCTGGGGTCGCGGCGCGCAGGCTGCCGGCAAAGAGCAGACTGCTGCTTGCCGTGCTGATCGAGGGCCTCTGGGAGATCGCCGAGAACTCGCCCTTCGTGATTGGCCGTTACCGGTCGGTTACCGCGGCTCTTGATTACACGGGCGACAGCGTCATCAATTCGCTCTCCGACATAGCGTCCCATGGCGTTCGGCTTTTGCCTTGCCTACAAGCTTCGGCCTTGGCGGATTGTCGCGATCATCCTTGTCCTCGAACTCTTCACGCTCTATGCGGTGCGCGACAATCTGACGCTGAATGTGGTCATGCTGGTCCATCCGGTCAAGGCGATCAAGACCTGGCAGCTCGACGCGGAGTTTGTGCCCGCGGGTTTTGAGAAAGCCGTGAACGCGGTCGTGTTTTGGACCTGCAGCAGGCAGGATTGACAGGATTTATCTGTCCCGATTGTCTGACAGTTTCCCCAAATTCTCTTGCGAGGAGGCAAGTTCGTGGAGGACCAAGCTGAAGAGGGAAAAAGGGCATCCCGTCCCGCAGACGCTGCCCCCGAGATGACGCCCGCGTGCGGAGAAGTCAAACCGGCCGAGGCCCAACAGGAACGGACCGGGTCGACGGGCAAGATCTTTCGGGTCGGGTTCCGGAAATCGGGACCTTGAGTTCCTCGACGACGCAATCGCCAGTCTGCTCTCCGAGGAAGGCTTGACCGACGACGAAGCGCGCCGCGTGCGGGCTGCGTTCGACAGGTACAAGCCCTTCCTCTTCAAAGAGTATCGCCACACGGTGGTCCTGCCCGCCGAGGCGAGCCTCGATGAGGCGCAGACCAAAGTCGTGATCGAGACGCTGCTCGAGAACGGCAGCGATATTTGCGGCCACTACAGCGCCGTCCTGACCGAGGCGGCTCTTTGCATTGTGAGCTTGCTCGCCGCAATCGAGAAGCTGCCCAGATGAGACCTCGGTCCTGATGAGCCGCGTAATCGAGAGACGGATCGGATAGACGCCAGACGCTCGCGCCTCTCGCGTCTCTCGCGTTAGCTTCTTTTCTGATTCAACGCAAGCGGCGCAGACGATGGCGGCGGAAGAGGATTGCCTTCATTGTGTCTGAGGCAGTTGCCCAAAGCGCTCTCGGAGTTTCTCAAAGGCCGTCGGCCGCGCGCGGGAGCCCAGGCAGCCGAGCGCCAGCGCCGCGCATTCCTCCGGCGACGCGAGAGACGTGTCCCAGTTCAAGATCGTATATGCCGCAAGAGTGGATTCCATCGTACTGGCTCCGGGCCAAGCCCTTGATCCGATCCCCGCGCTCGTTCTCGCGGCGTTCGAGCTCGTCGAGCGGGCACCGCACAGCGATGAAGAGCGTCTCTATTCCGCGAAACGCCCTGACGCACGAGGCCACCCACGACGTGTCCTGCAGCACGTGGTCGACGATGATGTTGTTGCCCGCCAAAGCAACGGCGGCGGCATGAGGCGTGGAAGCCCTCGAGGAGAGGCGGTGAACAACGGGGGCGAGCGCCGCCTGGTCGTTCAGGGAGCGGCCTCCGGCAGCTGACTGACAAATTGGTCGACGGACAGATGAAGATAGGCCGCGGGGAAGCGCTTCCTGCAACGCGCGCGCGAGCGTTGTCTTGCCGGAACTGGAGGTTCCGTTGAGGAAGATAACCTGGCCCGGTTTTGTCGCGGCATCCATGCGCCACACGATACTACGGGGCCCAGCGCGCCGTCAATCCAGAAGCCGCGTAGACTCCTCCAGACGCTTTTGGCAGTAGCATCCGAACTGGCGGAAGGTGAGCGCGATTCGCTCCAAAACCGTTCATAAATTCCCCAATCGGCGCCCGAGGATGCTTATGGCCGCTTGCGCCCGTTTGCTTAGGTCGAAAAGGCTTATCCTTCTCGCGCTGTGGAACCTTTCGCTCCAGGTCTCCGTCGCGTGAATGACATAGCGCGCGACTGGCTTGCTCGTCACGGCATCGACCACAACGACGGCATGGCGAAGGGAGCCCTGCAGCGGAGGCGGACCTTCCGGAAGATAGGCCAGGGCTTCCTTGTCGATGGATCTGCTTCTTTTGCCCAATCGGCCTTTTCGATAGGATCGTTCGTCTCCTGGCCGCGAGCCGATCCAATGAGCAACGCCGCCAGTAGCAAACCAAGTGGTAGTATTCTGTTATGTTTCATAGGGTGCCCATGCCATGCTATCGATCCCCAAGGAGGTCAAGTAGAATACTCCAACCGGGGCGCTCGACGCACACAATGGAGCCCGCACAGGAGATGTCGAGCGAATTGAGCCAAGCGGCTCTGCAAAATCTACAATGCTGCCAGTGAGGATCGGGCGGGATAGTGACTTGCGGCGAAACCGGATCCGTCTATCGGTAAAGCGCCCATCCAGTTGCGCGAGAAGGCCCATACGAAAGGACATAAGCCGCGCCTGAGTTCTGTGCCGGGAAGGGCGTGGATGGGGCGCCCGCAACGAAAAAAGGACCATCCGCGGCGACAGCAAACCCAAGCCCCATGTCTTTTGCCGGATCCGACGCGGTCATCTTCGTCAGAAGACTCCAGTTCGGTCCGTTCGCCGAGTAGATATAGATCGAGCCTGCGTTCGTCGTCTCACCCTCGTCATCGCCGGGAGCTCCAATGGCTGCGAATCCCTCGGAGAGCGAGACGGCGGATCCAAAGCCGTCGTCCGATGCCGCGTCGGAGGCCGCCAACTCGTCGGCCTTCTCCCCACGCGCTTCCGTTTCTCCGGAAGACATAGACTCTCCCGGCTCCGTCGTTGGCGCCCGAAGCGCCGATCAGCGCGGGTCTCGCCCGAATCCGAGACGCAGGAGCCGAAGAGGTCGGTTTCATCGCTCTCGTGTACAGCCAGTTTCGCCTGCTCGTGCCAGGCCGCGCCGGATCGCACGAAAATGCGCGCCCATCCCGGCCCCGTGGAAAAGCCGACATAGCGCCCGGAACCGACAGGGTATGTTCCAAGAGCCACCGTATCCCCCGATATCGCCACAGAGCACCCGAGCTGGGGGTTCATGTATTCGCTGGAATCTGAGGCGTGTTCGAGACTGGCTTGCTGCGCCCAACCCGAGCCGCTGCGGGGCAAACACGACAGCGCCGTCCACATCTAGTCTCATAGTAGTATTGGCCGTAGTCCGGATCCCCGAAGATCTCACCAAACCGAGGCTCCCCAACGACAATCGTGTCGTTCTGTATGGCAACCGACCGGCCGAACTCACATGTGATGTTCGAGGGAGCGTCGGAGACGAGCTTGGCCTCTTGCGCCCAAAAGGCCGGATGCGCAGCGGAAGACATACACGGCTCCCCGCGAGGATGCCTTCCGATAGGCCCCGACCACGGCCCGGTCCCCCGATATTCCTACCGAGCAGCCAAAGCCATCGTCGTGTTGCCGATCTGCCGCAAGGATCGTCCTCTCCAACGGCCATTGCTGACCGCTGCGCTTGAAGACGTAATGCCGCGCCCGAGTTCGCCGAGCCCGAAGTATCCTCGTCCGGACCCCCCACTATCATCCTGTTACCCGAAACCGCGACCGAGTACCCAAAGCGGTTCTGGATCGCGCCGTCCACAGCCGCGACTTTGCTTTGGCTCACTCCAGTCCTCGCCAGTCAGTCCAAAGACATAGGCCGAACCTGATACCTCTTTCGGGGAGGTCGTCGCCCGGGGCCCCGACAACAAGCGTGCCGCTCGACAGGCAGACGGCGACGCCGAAGAAGTCACCCGCAGCCCCGTCGGAGGGCAGCGCCTTTGCCTGTCGCGCCCAGCCCGCGCTGCTTCTGTGAAAGAGGTGGACCGATCCGGAGTAATTGCCCTTATCGTTGTCACTGGGCGCCCCAATGGCCAGGAAATCCCCCCAGATGCTTGCTCTCTGGCCGAACGCGATGGTGGGGACTGTGTTTGAGGCCGCGATTCGGGCTTCCTGCTCCCAGGTTGCTCCGTCGCGCGCGTAGAGGTAAGCGCAATTCGAGGCCGCGGCGACGGCGATTCTGCTCCCCGAGATCGAAACCGTGGATCCAAATCTCCCCAGATTCTTGGGGTCGTTGGGTTTCAGTTTTCGACTTCCGAGTCCAAGCCGTGCCGACCCGTTCGAAGGACGTATGCCGCCCCCGAGCGCGTCGTCAAGGAGTCCTCCTGCAGGTCCAGGTTCGCCCCCACAACGGCGGTATCGCCCTGAAGCGCGACTGAGCAGCCGAACTCGCCGCCATATGAGCTGGCCTCGAGTGTCGCCTCCAGCGCGAAGGTCGAATCGGTGTGAGGACGTAGACGAAGGCGCGGCCGCTCCCGTCGGCAGCGCCGACAAGGATCGTATGGCTCGAAATCGCCACCGAAGCGCCAAAATCGCGCGGCGCGTTCGGCGGCGGGGAGATCGTCTGTCGCAAAGCCCATCCAGAACCATTTCGCGCGTAGAACGAAAACCCGGGACGAGACTCCGATGAGGGCGAGGTCTCCGGCGATAGCGACCGAAGGGCCAAAGGCCGCCGGTGCTGTTCCCTGAGGCCAGATAAGGTTAGCCTGAACATTCCAGATGCCGCCCTGATCCCGAACGTGGATCTGCGCCTTTCCCAGTCTCACCTCTCCATCAATCTCCCCCCCGAGCGCCGCCGCGATCATGGTGTCGCCGTCTATCGCCACTGAAGAGCCCAGCCCAAGCGCGACCGATGCGGGACCCGGGTTGGGAAACCTGGGTTTGCTCAAACTGCGCAAAGGCGTTCGTGAGCAGAGCAGCGAAAAGCAGGGCAGTGCAAATGAGTCTGGAGCAGCGAGCTTCGCAACTTGGCATTCTTTGGCCTCCCCGGCAGCAGATTGGCGCGCCTTATCTTTCTGCCAATATAGGCAACCACAGAATGAGCATGCAAGTCTTTTCCCCAAACCAAGAAGGAATTCCGCAAATGCGGTTCCTTTCCTTCGGATGAGTCTCCGTGCTGATGGACACGTCGCACATGCTGCGTCTTCGGGCTGCAAGCGCTCGGGCTGAAAGCCCGCTAGGACCCAACCTGGGTCGAAGGCCCAGGAAACCAGCCACAGATACTGTAAGCGCTGAAAGCGCGCGAGGTACCATAGGTCCCAAGCGCCCGCCGCCCTGTCACGCATCCCGTGCTGATGGACACGTCGCACATGCCGCGTCTTCGGGCTGAAAGCCCGCTACGACCCAGCCTGGGTCGAAGGCCCAGGAAACCAGCCACAGATGCTGTAAGCGCTGAAAGCGCGCGAGGAACCAAGCCCCAAGCGCCCGTCCCAATATCCCTATTTCACCCCGACTCCCGTGAACCGCGCCACCGGATATGTCGCGCCGCTCGCTTCGCCCCCCGACCGAAAAATCTCGCCTTTGCTCACTGAGCCGTTGGTGGGGTCGTAGACGAAATTCACGAAGCGCCGAAGATCACGGATGTTGTCTTGAAGAATGTACGTCCCCGTCACAGAACCAATCCGCAACTCGTTGCGCACGCGGTCGGGGCCGTGGCTGAAGAGCATGTACCAGCGAATCAGCGCCTCCTCATCGGCGCCCCGCCCGCTGTAGAGCGTGCCGCCGCGCAGTTTGTCGGAGTCGCTGTAGGTATTGAGCACCCCTTCGGTGTTAAAGCCGTAGTAACGGTAGGTGGGGATCTGATAGATCTTGGTGAACCACTGCCTCTCCGGTGTGAAGGGGTCTTTCAGGTTCTTGTTGGTGAGGTAGGCGATGGGGGTGGTGATCTGGTAGAGCCACCTCAAGGTCCCGTTTATTTCCGCCTGAGGGTAAAAGTCGGTGTCGGCGCGATAGGCTTCCGAGGGCGGTGGCGAGGGCGCGGAAGTCGGCCTTGACGCGCGAAACTTTCGAGCGGGTCTGGGCTTCGAGGAAGTTGGGTACGGCGATAGCGGCGAGGATGGCGATGATGGCGACGACGATGAGGAGTTCGATGAGGGTGAAGGCGGCGCGGGAGTGTCCAAGCATTGTGCGTATTCCCGTATTGAGAGAGGTAAGCAGATTGGAGCCGTGTGTGAACGTTCCGGTTTATTACTAAAAACGCAATTAAAGCCAAACGCAGTCTATAACCGGCATCACGGGAAAGCAAGGGAAATGAGCAGGGGGAAGAAAGCAGTCTGCGCCTGAGTGGCGAAGAAAAAGCGAAATCACATTTTTTATTACTCCTCCGCAACGAGCACGTAAGTCTCATGGAGTCAGCGTTCTGCAGGCCATAAGATCGCCGCTGTATTCCTACTTCGTCTTTGACTATTTCTGAGTTGCCTGCTACAATTACTGCATCGTTGGTTATTCAGTCACCAACGAAATTCGCTCACAAGCAGCTCGAACTGCCTATGAGCGAATATTTCAACATCTGGCCGAATGACCGGCATTGCCGAGATTCTGTTACCAGTGCTTCACTAGTAACAGTATCCAGAATTCTCGGCTCTGAGGTCAAGGTTTTTTTCGGCAGGGAAAGGGTCGTATGAGGAACATACGAATGGCCGCAACGGCTGCGGCCGAAGCATGTTCTCTTGGAGAACATGCGGAGAAACCGGCTAAAGAGCCGCAAGCGTTTCTCTCAGTCATCCAAGAGAAAGTAGCACTGAAAGCTCGGCGCCTTGGTTCTGCACCAAGGCGCCCTTTTTTATGCAAGACTTGCGTGGCGTTCCGTGAAGGTCAAGGCTCGGCGGCCCGTTCTATTCATTGGCCGAGTCCTGGCGGTCGTTCTGGCTTTCCTGGGGCTCGGCGATGGGGTTGGGCGCCTTTGAGGCGCGCCATTCGCGAATCCGGAAGACCGCGAAGATGGCCACGACGGCGATGCAAGGCGCCGATGGGGTTGCAGAGCATCAGGAGGAGCATGAAGGCGAAGAGGAGCCAGTTGAATATTCCGGTGACGATCAGGTGCCACGACCAGAAGAGCGCGGCGACGCAGGGGGGCGAGGAGGAGGAGGACGACGGGGGCGGTGGCTGTCGGCGAAGCCCCGAGGTGGGGGCTTTGCGACCAGGTTCTCAGCGTTCGGAGGGCGTAGAAAGCGCCCAGGATCCACAGGGGGGCGACGAGCGCGGCTCCGCCATCGAAGCGGCTGTCTTGCGGGAAGATGGCGTCGGCGCGCCGGGCCCAGGGGACAAGGCAAAGGTACACGGTCGACGCGGCAAACGACACGAGGCCTGTCGGCAGCAAGCAGAGCGTGAGGCGCTTTGTTGGGGCGTTCAATGGGATTTTCTCCCCCGCGCATGCTCTCTGGCGCGGTGAATCGCGGATGCAAATAAAACTGGCGCTACTGCAAGAAGAATCGAGAGTTCGACGTCGAAGAGAGTGGAGCGGGCGACGGGGTTCGAACCCGCGACAACTAGCTTGGAAGGCTAGAACTCTACCAACTGAGTTACACCCGCATCGGTCTCAACGAGCAAGGATAGGGAATTGGGGGGGTTCCGTCAACGAAAAAGAGCAATTCCGAGGCGGGTCTTGAGGACGGATGGCCACGAGCGGAAGAGCCGCTTCAGAGGAATGGAAACACAAAGACACAAAGGCACGAAGAGGATGCCAACCACTAATCCGCACCGGGGCCCTTGCCAAAATTGAACCCTAGCTCTTTCTCCGTCTCCCTGCAGGGAGAGGGGCGGGGGTGAGGGGGATCCAGCGCGAATCGATTTTGGCAGACGCTGTAATTGGCGCTAACGAGGGAGGCCGTGATTCCCGCTTCTTCTTCGCGCTCTTGGCGGCTTTGCGGGAGACATTCTTCCTTTTTCCCTTCAGTCATGCGGGGCGCCGCTACGCCCACAGACACGAATGTCTGTGTCACTCTGTCTACCGCGCCTTGGGCTTCTTCCGGAATTGGGGACGGGGCGGGGCGCGAAGCCGCTCTTCGTTCGGGAGTCCCGGCTTCAGCCGGTCTTGG
>CAXXTX010000008.1:0-6152 GCA_963666425.2 Bacillota bacterium | reverse complement strand
CCGATGAACGTAAGGGCTTTGTTTTTATGGAAAGATGCATTGGAGGAAAGGCTTGTTTAAAACGAAAACCTAATTGTACTCGAACCAGTAATCGATTATATACCAATAAATTACGGTTTATGATTAATTGTGTGATTTCTTAATCAAACACAAAAAAGTCCTCAAAATCAGATGATTTGAAGGCTTTATAAAATTCTTGTGACCCTTATTGTACAAAACTCGAACCATCTTCTGGAGGATTTAAAGCTTTTGAGTGATGTACTGGCGGCTTAAATATTCAAATTACATCTTTAAAATATTGTTTGCGAAAGGAACGGAATCCGTCCCTTTTTACAGATAAACGCTTAGGTTATTTATTTCCAAGATGTTTCCAATTAGTATGTTTATTCCATTGCCCTACATAATTGGGGAACAGTTGGATATCGTAGAGTTTATCCCATAAAGAAGTCATTTTCTGTTCAAGTCCTGTTTTTCAAATCGAATCATATCAGCCACATGCATAAAATACTCAGTTGACCAAATATCCATCTCTCCCGGATTTTTAATAAACGGCCTGACATCCACTTTTACCAGTTCCATGTTGGTCTTTGAAATCTTATCCCTGAGCAGTTGTATAAAATTGTCCCGTGTTAATTCCTCCTCAGGGAGCGATCCAAGCTGGCTGGTTCTTTGGCACAGATGTTCGAAATTTAATGCCGTATTGTTTCTGACATACCACTCTAAATCGTACCAGTCCCCGTCCCTTTACCCTGTTTTTCCAACTTCTGAAAAGCAAAGCATGCATCTTCCCCTGCATACAGGTCTGGCAAGGTATAGCAATGGACCATAAAAGAGAATGGGAGCAATAAAAAATTTGTGCTCTGTAGTAAATCCCGAGGGTGGATTGATATCGACTTCTATCTTGATTTTAATATTCCGCTCTGTTCTGAACTGCATATTGTAGATGGCAGTATCGTCTTTTAAAAACGCGGATTCAACATTTGTCTGGTTTTTCTTTTCCTTCTTATTGATCACAACCTCCCTGCCCCAGTGCGTTAAATTCAGTTTTAATGGCTTCAAAATAATCTTCAAGCTTAAAATCTGCGTCTTGTTGTAGCAGGGAGAAATCCATGTCTTCAGAAAATCGCTCCAGTCCATAAAAAAATTCGAAGGCAGGTTCCTCCGTAAAAAGCAGCTTTATTGAAAAAAACCGCCTCTGTATAATCCGGCAAGAGCGATTTGCTGCATCACTTCATGTTGGGCGTTGATATAATCGTCATTGGTTTGTACCTCATAACGGGATAACATCTGGTCAAATATGTTCATCTTTTCAATAGTTTTATACAATTGTGTGAGTTCTGTCTTTTTTTCTACCTGCATCAATACACTGCCTGATTATTTGGGTATCAAAAGTTGCAATGGCTGAAAAATCTATTCTCAAATCCTCTTCAAGATAAATTTGCATCGCCTTCACGGATTGCAAACCGAAGTCCGGGAGTTGCAATAATCATATCACAGATTGTCTTTTCAGGTGAAGCAATCAGGTACGCATACTTATCAGAGACAATCTCCTGTCGTATTCCGATCTGAAAGTAGTCCTTTGGTGCTGAAATATAATCAAAGTTACCAAGAGGAGTAGAAAATTTTCTGGCTCGCTTAAGAGTCATTGAACGGGTGGTATGTACCCTTTTCCGGAATAAGTTTATAAAAAGAAAGCGCATTCTCAAATGAAATATAAGACGGACCATATAGATGGTTTTGCGATTAGCTCCCTGGAAATTGTCATGCGGGTAATATTGGGCGATACTACAAATACCCCCTTTTTGAGGCGAATCAATTCCCCGCTTTTCTCCATTTTGGGAAACCTTATTTCTGGGATACCTGTATTCTCTTAATACCGTTTCTAACGTAGCAAAATCGATTGGTACAATTCCAAATTGCTCCAGGACATTCATAAATCTCATCTGTTAATAATCGGGTTCAAATATAGTAATTTTTACACATATAATCGAGTATATCTCCATTATGTGTGTAAATTTCACTATTACACTATATTTTTCAAGACTCATAACCGGTACGTTTATATCAGAAAGGGACTGACTATTCATCGATTTTATCTATATTTTGTACTATTAATAATCTCTTATGGCAAGATATCTTAATTTATAAAATCATGAACAAGACAGATGAAAAAGAAGAGCTCACATTGCAGAATGTCCCCAGGGCGGTCAATTACCTCATTAATGAGATTGCTGAGATGCGCATCCTGCTTGAGCACATTGAGTCTCAACTGGGGCTTGGAGTTGACAAGCACCGGCCTATCGGCATTGAAGATGCCGGAAGAATTTTTGGATCAGACAAAAAAACGGTATGAATAAATTGGTCCGAAATTGCTCTATCCCCCATTATTTAAAAAGAAAGAAGGTCTATTTCTTTGAAGATGAACTGGTAAAATGGGTCGAAAAAGATCGCATTCAAACTTTACAGGAAAAAATATTCAAACAGAAGACTACATTAAATTTTAATGATGAAGATAAAAATTGAAGATAAAATAATTTCAATAATTGCGAATTTGGAGATTAGGTCTGAAAAAATGAAAGAAGAAACGTATTGAAGCTGAATGCCGGCGTATAATACGTGAAAAAGAAGAGCTTGAGCGTAAACAATTTGAAGAAAAAAGAAGAGCGGAAACTAAAGGAGTTTAAATCCTTGTTTACCATGGCAGAGCGTCTGCAAAAAACAAATATTCTGCGGCAATTACATAAGCACTTATGAAGAATTTATAAATAAGAGAGGTGTGATGGACGAAGAAATTGCAGCAGAAATTAAATGGGCTAAAGAAAAAGCGGATTGGCTCGATCCCTTTATCTCTAAAAAAGATCAATACATGGATCACTACGACAAGGATGAGATAATTCAACCGGAATTTCCGAAAAAACCCACCTGGGATTATCCCAGCCATACAAGTTCGCATAGTTATTCATTCTGGTCAAATCCATTTCATAAATGGAGGTGAGATTGATTCGTATGAACATCAACCTGCACGAATGGTGAAGACAAAAACATAATCGTAAAGCTTCTGCTAAATTTTGGATAACTCGAAAATATCGACTTTGGTTATGTCACCGGCAGCTATGGAGGGATAGGTTTGGAGGCAGTGTAAGCTTTTGTTGCTGTCGGCGCAAAAGTAATTATACCGCCTCGTGATATCCATAAAGCGGCAAATAATTTAAAAGGTGTTAGTAACGTAACAATCGAAGGAATGGATCTTATGGACCCGAATCTATAAATGCTTTTGCAAAAAAAAATCTTACTACAAATAATACCCTTCATATCCTTATTAATAATGCGGGTATTATGTGGGTACGATGCAACGTGATAATAAGCGGGGCTATGAGTCGCAGCTTTCCACCAATCACCTGGGCATTTTCAACTAACGGCAAAACTTTGGCCAGCGTTAAAAAATGCAATTGGCGACAGAGTGGTTAATGTGTCTTCATACGATCACCCAATAGAACCTTTCAACTTTGATAATCCTAACTTCACAAATCGTGTATATGAAAAATTGCAAGGTTATGGACAATCCAAAACAGCCAACAATCTTTTCACGGTGGAATAGACAATTAATTTCCAAAAGAGAAAGAAAAACCGAAAAAAAGAAAAAGAAAGCAGTTGGAAAGGCGGGCAGTAATGAGTCAAAGTTTTTGCTGTTTTATTTGATGCCAAAAGGTCAATAAAGACGGTATCAAAAAAAATAGCAAAACCCGAAGGGCTTGACCTTGACTGTCCATTCAAAGAGCAAACCTCCTGCCCGCCTTAGCTTTGCTTTACTTTTTATTGTTTGAGTTGATGGCAGGACCCATGTTGTGAAGCAATATCCAGGGGGTAAGCAACCACGCAGGAAAAACAGGCCATTGGAATGCATAACATCATAAGGCAAGTGTACTGATAGCCAGTGGAGTAATAAATAAATTGGGAGATGACCCGGAAGTGCTGCCAACGATATGGCAGATACATTATACTGGATGCAAAGGTGGTGAAGAATTGTAATCGCATGCGGTTAATACAGACCTTTTCGGGACATCTACCCGAGCAAGATCTTTGTTGAACCGGCTAAGCAGCACTATTGCCGGACGGCGCCGAAGCTTGTGAGATGAACGAGCGAAGCAGCGATTGAGAGTATTGAATGAAGAGAGGCACGAACGAAATGAACGGAACGAAGAGCGGCATGAGCAAGAGAGGAGAACAGGCTGCAAGCGCATTGAACATCCTAAAATGGCATGTTTTTCCTGCACCGCTGAAAGGGTGGCGGGGTATTGGAGGAAAGTTTAATCTTAGGATTACAATCTTTATTTTGGAAGACGACGGATCTTTTCGGGAAGATAAATCATCATTAGGAGCAGAGACAAAGCTAATTTTTACATAATTGACTTATCATACAGCCCCTGAAGCGATTAAGCGCGTAAGTGCCCCCGTAAAAAACAAAGTTGCTGCCTGACTTTTTGGAGCGAAGCGGAAAATAAGGCAGGGAGCAACGCAACTTTGAGCCGGAAAGCTTCTTTGCTTAGCGAAGCAAAGGTGCTGTACGGCGACAGGGGGCACGGCTCGGGAGCGAAATGGGGCCTATTTTACAATGGAATGTTTATGTAAATTTAGCGGTTGAGAGCACTGACAATTTTTTTTCTATTGGAATAAATACCTCTTACTAAGGGATTGTTAAAATATAATTGATACATTTAAGGGTTTATTGTGTAGTTCCAATCACCTCTGAAAGCACTTTTTGTCAGTTTAATATTTTTCAATTCTTCATCCAACACTTTGATGCCTTTTTCATATTGATTTTCATCTGCTTTTGCTTTTACATGCAATCCCTTTTCTGTAGTTTGTCTTGCTATCAGGTTTACTACCACTTCTAAACTCTCCAGTGGTCTTGCCCGCCAGTTTTTGGTTATATACGAGAATAACCTGTGTTCTATTTTATTCCATTTGCTGGTACCCGGCGGAAAATGACAAACACTTATTGCCAATCCTGATTCTGTGGCAAATGCTTGCAATTCTTTTTTCCACAATCTGTTCCTTGAGCCATTACTGCCTCCGCCATCGGCTGTTATTAGTATTTTTTTTTGCTTCCGGATATTGCTCTCTGCCCATTTGTTGCCACCATGTCTTCACTGTGTTTACTGCAAAATTCTGCCGTGTCTTTGCTTATGCCAACACTTACCCAACCCTGATTTTGAGCCAAATCATATTACTCCATAAGGAACAGCTTTGCCCAATTCTTTATCCATAAAATCATACACGTTTACTTCTGGTGCGCTTCCTTGTAAAAAACCAATCTGTGCCTGTGTTTTTAAAATTCCCTATCAATTCTTTCTTTTTTGCAGTCCACCGAGATCACAGGCTCATTGTCAGACATAAAAGACAAAGCTGTTTCATTGATGTATTCAAACTGTTCATTTCTGTCGGGAACATCTCCGCCTTCATGTGTCTTCCTGTTTGCCTGCAAACTATAACCAAGCGATTTCAATAACTCGCCAATAGTTACATAGCTCACAGTGTAGCCGTTCTCCTTTAGCGCTTTCTCTATATTCCTTAAAACTCTTGCTTGTCCACAAAAGCGCCTTTCATCGGGTCGCCTCTTGTGTACGGATTAACAATGGCTTTCCAATGCTTCTAAAAGCCCTCGCTGCGTTTCTTTATGCTGCTTACGGCCTCCTCCTGGCTTCCTGATTTTTTTGGTCGCTTCTGCTCTTTCTTCTTCCTGGCCTAATGTTAATTCGAAAATCCCCTTGTCAATACGAACACGGCTCACCCCTGCCAATCTTGCTACCCGTTGTTTTCCGCCCCGCCCCAAACTCTGTGCTTCACTTCCCAGGTATAAACGAGCTGTTTGTTCATTCAGGTGTGGTAAAATTGCCATGAACTTCTTTTGTAAATTAATGTCACTCATCATTTGTATATATTTTTAATACAAATGTACTATTTATTTCTTAACAATACCTTAACTACATTGGCGAGGTCACGTTGCCCATTTTTTATTCCTGTGACTGGGATTATGACGGCTTACTGATCTATCAGGCTGTGAAGCAAAGAATTCCGACGATTCGCTTGCTGTACCCCAATGGTATGCGAAAAGTATCGTTCAAACGGAACATGACAGTCGCTGGCAATCT
>CAXXTX010000007.1:0-23567 GCA_963666425.2 Bacillota bacterium | reverse complement strand
TAATCTCCAAAATTTCCGCAATCGGCAGAAAAATTCTATTTCGTGAGGTTGAACGATGGAAGAAAAAATTTTCTACAATCAAATCAAACAAGCCGATGATCTGCAAGCTTTGGAGCAAATTGTGCTGACTTGCAGCAATTGTCCTTTGCGGGCCGGTTGTCAGCAGGTTGTTTTTGGAGTTGGTAAAAGCAACGCCAAAATCATGTGGATCGGTGAAGGTCCGGGCGCCGAGGAAGATCGGCTTGGCGAGCCCTTTGTTGGCAAGGCCGGGCAGTTGCTCGATCGCATCCTGGCATCCGGTGGCTTTTCCCGGCGGGAGAATGTTTATATCACCAATGTCGTCAAATGCCGTCCGCCGCAGAACCGTAATCCCCTGCCGGAAGAATATCAGCTTTGTCTGCCTATTTTAAGAGAACAGTTTAAACGCATCCGTCCAAAAATCGTTGTCCTCTTGGGTGCTGTTGCTTTGCATGCGCTGTTGGATCCACAGGCAGGTATCACCAAGAGCAGAGGTCAATGGATTGAGAAGCAGGGAACCTGGCTGATTGCTACTTATCATCCGGCTGCACTGCTGCGCAATGAGAATTTAAAGAAAGATGTGTGGCTGGATCTGCAAAATATCGTAAAAAAATATCGTGAACTCGTGGATAACCAACATTTTCCGGAATTGAAGCTGTGAATTTATAGTTTCTTATCCTGATTTTTCTTACATTTACGAAAATTGTGGTCGTTGCTTTCCTGTAGCTTTGCTAGGCAAGCAAAATCCCACAGAATAAATAGAAAAACATGCTTGACAAAGGGTTTGAAAACAGGTATTATTAAAAAGCACTCTTGAGACAAACGTAAATTGAAAGTCTCATCAGGGCACACAGATCCTTGAGAACTAAACAGCGAAAGAAAAAAGACGAAGATAACAAGAACCGGTCAATTCAAAAACGAGTGACCGAAGAGAGGACTTGTCATGTGCGTGACAAGAAATCGAAGGGGTTACAAAAAAGTCATATCGCAAGATATGCAAAAAAGAAGCCAGTAGTCGAAAGACGAAAATTTCGTAAATAAGAGCTAGATTAGCTCTGCAATAGAAAATATTGGAGAGTTTGATCCTGGCTCAGGACGAACGCTGGCGGCGTGCCTCATACATGCAAGTCGAGCGGTTGTAGCAATACAGCAGCGGCGGACGGGTGAGTAACACGTGGGCAACCTGGCCTTAAGAGGGGGATAACGTTTCGAAAGGAACGCTAATACCGCGTAACGCAGAGAGATCGCATGATTTCATTGCAAAAGGAGAAATCCGCTTAAGGATGGGCCCGCGGCCTATTAGCTAGTTGGTAAGGGTAATGGCCTACCAAGGCGACGATAGGTAGCCGACCTGAGAGGGGTGAACGGCCACACTGGAACTGAGAACGGTCCAGACTCCTACGGGAGGCAGCAGTAGGGAATATTCCGCAATGGGCGAAAGCCTGACGGAGCAACGCCGCGTGAGTGAAGAAGATCTTCGGATTGTAAAGCTCTGTCAACAGGGACGATAATGACGGTACCTGTGGAGGAAGCCACGGCAAACTACGTGCCAGCAGCCGCGGTAATACGTAGGTGGCAAGCGTTGTCCGGAATAACTGGGCGTAAAGCGCATGTAGACGGCATAGCAAGCCAAGTGTGAAATTTAGGGGCTTAACCTCTAAACTGCGCTTGGAACTGCTGAGCTTGAGTGCAGGAGAGGCAAGTGGAATTCCCAGTGTAGCAGTGAAATGCGTAGATATTGGGAGGAACACCAGTGGCGAAGGCGACTTGCTGGACTGCAACTGACGTTGAGATGCGAAAGCTAGGGGAGCAAACGGGATTAGATACCCCGGTAGTCCTAGCTGTAAACGATGGATACTAGGTGTGGAGGAGGTATCGACCCCTTCCGTGCCGCAGCGAACGCAATAAGTATCCCGCCTGGGGAGTACGGTCGCAAGATTGAAACTCAAAGGAATTGACGGGGGCCCGCACAAGCAGTGGAGCATGTGGTTTAATTCGACGCAACCCGAAGAACCTTACCAGGTCTTGACATTTATCTAATCCGGCAGAGATGTTGGAGTGCCGCTTCGGTGGAAAGATAAAACAGGTGGTGCATGGTTGTCGTCAGCTCGTGTCGTGAGATGTTGGGTTAAGTCCCGCAACGAGCGCAACCCTTGATAATAGTTGCCAGCAAGTTAAGTTGGGCACTCTATTGTGACTGCCGTAGATAATACGGAGGAAGGTGGGGATGACGTCAAATCATCATGCCCTATATGACCTGGGCTACACACGTGCTACAATGGGGTGGAACAACGGGAAGCAAACCAGCGATGGCAAGCGGAACCCTAAAAACACCTCTCAGTTCAGATTGCAGGCTGCAACCCGCCTGCATGAAGTCGGAATTGCTAGTAATCGCGGATCAGCATGCCGCGGTGAATACGTTCCCGGGCCTTGTACACACCGCCCGTCACACCACGAAAGTTGACAACACCCGAAGTCGATGGGGTAACCTGCAAAGGAGCCAGTCGCCGAAGGTGGGGCCAGTAATTGGGGTGAAGTCGTAACAAGGTAGCCGTATCGGAAGGTGCGGCTGGATCACCTCCTTTCTAGGGAGCACTTTCATAAAGAAGGTAACTTCTAAGATCGATACCGGATCCGCTTCGTCAGTCAGTCAATCGCTGTTTAGTTCTCAGGGATTTCAACAACAAAAAGCTTGAAAAACCTGCCTCAAAAACTTGCACCTTGAAAATTGCATAGAGAAGAAAGATAGCAAATCTTTTAAAACAGTAAGTAAAACAAACGAAGGATTTATGAAAAGTCGTAGGAAGTAAATTAAAAAGTGAAGGGAACAACTTCACTGAAAGAATAAAACCCGGCATGGCGACATGGTGGGAATAAAACTTTCGCGCAAAGTAGAGAAAAGGTCAAGCGAACAAGGGCACACGGGGGCTGCCCGGGCACCGGAAGACGATGAAGGACGCAGTGAGCTGCGATAAGCCGTGGGTAGTCGCAAACAGACGCCAAACCACGGATCTCCGAATGGGGTAACCCATAGCGAGTCATATCGCTATATCGTAACATGAATCAATAGTGTTGCGAGGTCAGACCAGGGGAACTGAAACATCTTAGTACCCTGAGGAAGAGAAAACAAAAGTGATATCCCAAGTAGCGGCGAGCGAACGGGGTAGAGTCTAAACCAACTAAGTGTCAAGGCAGTAACCGTTGCTTAGTTGGGGTTGCGGGAGTAATTGGGGTCTGAATTACTGGAAGACCACAGAGTAAGAAAACATGGAGTTAGAAGAACAGGAAGGAAGGCCTGGCCATAGAGCGTGACAGCCGCGTAATCGAAAACGAAATGACTCTGAATTGCCACCCAAGTACTGCAGGACACGAGAAATCCTGTGGGAATCCATGAGGACCACCTCATAAGACTAAATACTAACCGGTGACCGATAGAGAACAAGTACCGTGAGGGAAAGGTGAAAAGAACCTCGGAAGAGGAGTGAAATAGAACCTAAAACCGTGTGTCTACAAGCAGTCGAAGCACCATAAGAAGTGCAACGGCGTGCCTATTGAAGAATGAGCCAGCGAGTTACGGTGTCAAGCAAGGTTAAGCACTTCAGGTGCGGAGCCGAAGCGAAAGCGAGTCTGAATAGGGCGAAAGAGTATGACAACGTAGACCCGAAACTGCAGTGATCTATGCATGGACAGAGTGAAGCGTATGTAAAAATACGTGGAGGTTCGAACCACATTGTTGTTGAAAAAACATGGGATGAGCTGTGCATAGGGGTGAAATGCCAATCGAACGCAGAGATAGCTGGTTCTCCCCGAAATAGCTTTAGGGCTAGCCTCGTTAAAAGATTTGCCGGAGGTAAAGCACTAATTGGACTAGGGGTCTTACCAGATTACCGAACCCAGTTAAACTCTGAATACCGGCAAACGTCAAACGGGAGTCAGACAGTGTGGGCTAAGCTACATTGTCAAAAGGGAAAAAGCCCAGACCTACAGCTAAGGTCCCCAAAATAAACTAAGTGGATAAGGATGTAGAATCGCTCAGACAACCAGGAAGTTGGCTCAGAAGCAGCCATCCTTCAAAGAGTGCGTAATAGCTCACTGGTCGAGTGGTTCCGCGCCGAAAATGATCGGGGCTAAGTTTATTACCGAAGCTAAGGATTGTAGTTTTTTTAAAAACTACTCTGGTAGGGGAGCAATCTCATAGAGGGTGAAGCATGACCGTAAGGACATGTGGACGAATGAGAAGAGAGAATGCTGGCATGAGTAACGAAAAGGCAGGTGAGAATCCTGCCCGCCGAAAATCTAAGGTTTCCTGAGGAAGGTTCGTCCGCTCAGGGTAAGTCAGGACCTAAGCCGAGGCCGAAAGGCGTAGGTGATGGACAACGGGTGGAAATTCCCGTACCACTGAAAGTCATTTGACCGAAGGGGAGACGCAGGAAGTTCAGTCGAGCGTGTGATCGGAAGAAACACGTCTAAGTATCGAGTTTGGTCTGGGAGGCAAATCCCCCGGACTAAGGATGAGATACGATGGGGAGCGAAATTAAGTAGCGAAGCGATGCGAATTACACTGACAAGAAAATCCTCTAGGGAGACTCAAAGTGCCTGTACCGCAAACCGACACAGGTAGATGAGGAGAGAATCCTAAGGCGCGCGAGAGAACCCTCGTTAAGGAACTCGGCAAAATAACTCCGTAACTTCGGGAGAAGGAGTGCCAGGAGCAATCCTGGTCGCAGATAAGAGGCCCAAGCGACTGTTTAACAAAAACACAGGTCTGTGCGAAATCGAGAGATGAAGTATACGGGCTGACGCCTGCCCGGTGCTGGAAGGTTAAGGGGATAGCTTAGTGAGTAATTGCGAAGGTTAGAACCGAAGCCCCAGTAAACGGCGGCCGTAACTATAACGGTCCTAAGGTAGCGAAATTCCTTGTCGGGTAAGTTCCGACCCGCACGAATGGCGTAACGATTTGGGCACTGTCTCAACGAGGGACTCGGTGAAATTGAAATACCTGTGAAGATGCAGGTTACCCGCGACTGGACATAAAGACCCCGTAGAGCTTTACTGTAACTTGACATTGGATTCTGGTGAAGAATGAACAGCATAGGTGGGAGTCGGAGAAGGCGGATCGTCAGGTCTGCCGGAGACAACAGTGGGATACCACCCTTTGTTTATCGGAATTCTAACTAATCGCCATGAAACTGGCGATAGGACCGTGTCTGGTGGACAGTTTGACTGGGGCGGTCGCCTCCCAAAGAGTAACGGAGGCGCCCAAAGGTTTCCTCAGCGCGGATGGGAATCGCGCGAAGAGTGCAATGGCAGAAGGAAGCTTCACTGCGAGACAAACAAGTCGAGCAGGGACGAAAGTCGGGCATAGTGATCCGGTGGTCCTGAGTGGAAGGGCCATCGCTCAACGGATAAAAGCTACCTCGGGGATAACAGGCTTATCTCCCCCAAGAGTCCACATCGACGGGGAGGTTTGGCACCTCGATGTCGGCTCATCACAACCTGGGGCTGAAGCAGGTCCCAAGGGTTCGGCTGTTCGCCGATTAAAGTGGTACGTGAGCTGGGTTCAGAACGTCGTGAGACAGTTCGGTCCATATCCGTCGTGGGCGCAGGAGATTTGAGAGGATCTGTCCTTAGTACGAGAGGACCGGGATGGACAAACCGCCGGTGTATGAGTTATTCCGCCAGGAGTAGAGCTCAGTAGCCGAGTTTGGAATGGATAAACGCTGAAAGCATCTAAGCGTGAAACCAGCCTCAAGATAAGATCTCCCACAGAAATAATCTGGTAAGACCCCCGGAAGACTACCGGGTAGATAGGTCAGGAGTGGAAGAACAGTAATGTTTTAAGCGGACTGATACTAATGGGTCGAGGGCTTGACCAAACGGCTTTGCGAAAAGCAAGTGAGGTTGTAAGCCCGACGCAAAAAGAAATACAAGATGACGGCAGAGTAATGAATCTAGACGAATGAAAGACAAATACTGACTTCTCTATGCAATTTTCAGGGTGTGGGAGACCACATTCTTGAGATAGTCCGGTGGCGATAGCGGAAGGGATCCACCCGTTCCCATCCCGAACACGGCCGTTAAGCCTTCCCACGCCGATGGTACTCGAAGGGCAACCTTCCGGGAGAGTAGGTAACTGCCGGGCAAACAACAAAAGAAAGCATTCATGCGTAAGCTTGAATGCTTTCTTTTGTTATGTACGCGAGGGAGAAAACAGGGAGATGGGGATATATGAATTCCAGGCTTGTAAACGAACACCGGCGGTATTCTTCCGGCGTCTCATGCGCGAGCGCATAGGCCGCCTACAGGACACCGCCGGCGTTCTGAGCGGCAGGCTGATGGAGATTGAGGAGCATGAGAGCTGGGGACGGGGATCATACTTTTTGGAGTGTGTAGACAAACACCGGCAGTATCCTTCCGGCGTCTCATGCGCGAGCGCATAGGCCGCCTACAGGACACCGCCGGCGTTCTGTAGGCAGGGCAAAGTACCTTCCTTTGCTTGTACGCGAAAGAATGTAGAGGTGTTGATATGAGTTTCGAGTTTGCAAACAAACACCGGTGGTATCCTTCCGGTGTCTCATGCGCGAGCGCATAGGCCGCCTGCAGGACACCGCCGACGTTCTGTAGGCAGGGCAAAGTACCTTCCTTTGCTTGTACGCGAAAGAACGTAGAGGTGTTGATATGAGTATCGAGTTTGCAAACAAACACCGGCAGTATCCTTCCGGCGTCTCATGCGCGAGCGCATAGGTCGCCTACAGGACACCGCCGGCGTTCTGTAGGCAGGGCAAAGTACCTTCCTTTGCTTCTACGCGAAAGAACGTAGAGGTGTTGATATGAGTTTCGAGTTTGCACACAAACTCCGGTAGCATCCTTCCGGCGTCTCATGCGCGAGCGCATAGGCCGCCTGCGGGATACCGCCGGAGTTCGGGATGGTAAACTGATGGTGATTGGCAAGGAGCGTCGAGGAGGACATCGTCGGCGTTCTGAGCGGGGAGGCTGATGTGGAGTGAACAGGATGAGGGGGAGGATACGTCGGTACTCTGAGCGGTGAGCTGATGTGGAGTGAAGAGGATGGGTAGAATTTTATTTTATTTTACTTTCCATGATTTCGATGATTGTCTTTTCGGTTGCGATCATGCCGGGGGAAGCGATCAAACCCATATTGCGCATGGTATCTTCCGGTGTCAAACCATTGATGCCATGCTGTGGTGCAACGGAAACATCCTGCAGAGCAAATTCAACTGCGCGAAAGGCGGCATCGACCGCTACGATCCCTTTCATGGTGCAGCCCTGATTACCTCCGTCACAGATCATTCCGGTAATACCGCATGCCATGTTGCAGATGACTTTTTCCATTTGAGTATCGGTTGCACCTTTCAGCCACGCGACGGCACAAGCCATTCCGGTGCCGGCAGCAATACCACAGCCGCAGAAAGCGGACAGTCGTCCGGAATATTCCTTGATATACATGGTGATCAGATAACTCAAAGCCGTAGCACGGTATAAATTCTCCTGGGAGTAGTGATTGATTTTTTGGACAGCATAAAGCGGCATGGTGGCGATGATGCCATGGGCGCCGCTGCCGGTAATGCTCATAGCCGGTTTTTCCAGTCCGATTACTCTGGCTTCGATGGCTGCGTTGCATAGCAATTGTGCGGTAGCTAATTCATCGTCTGAAAAGACTTTATCGTTGTTCTGATGGAACAGTAGTGGGCTGAAGGTTGTGCGCTCAGAATGCAAACCTGCTAAAAACAGTTCTTCATTCATGTGATAAGCATTTTCAATGAAGGCAATTTCTTCGGGTTTTACTGTTTCAATATAGGAAAGCAGTTCTTTCAGGCTGTAACGATGGATTAAAACATCTTCCTGATCGGCAGGAAGAGCAGCACTTTGTGGCAAAGGGAGTTCCTGATCGGCAAGAAGAGCAGAGCTTTGCGATGGAGTGTTTTCTGGAATCGGTTGGGGAAGCAAGGTGTTTGGATAAGCTTCGGCTTGTATCATCTGATCGTTGACTAGAATTGCACAGACATTGGTATGTTTATCGCGGATGATCACGCGGCAGCGGTCATTGACGGTAATCACCGTCGCAGAAATATAGATTTCGGGACTGATGCTGCTGACTGTGGCGCTGACGCGTTTTTCTAAGAGCAGTTGATCGGCTGTTTGGCGGTCGGCTGCGGTGATTTCACCTAAGAGCTGCAAGCCTTTCTCGGGTTGGTTCACAGCAGCTCCCAAGGCTGCCGCATAAAGATTGCCCACCTCACTGGTATTGGGGATACCGCAAGTGAAAGCATTCTTATAGATGCCGGAGTTGAGACTGAGCTCGATTTTCTCAATCTTACCGTGCGTATAGTTGCGGGCTAAAGCGGTGGCAAAGGCGATGGCACCCGGCTCGGTAACACCCAAAGCTGGTTTCATATCATCATAGATTAGTTGAGTCAATTCATGCATTGGAAAATACCTGCTTTCATTTCAGTCATCGGCTGATAAAGTTGCTGTTCAATACTGATCTTGAGTGGCTTTTTCAAAGTATAACATAACATGCTACAGAAATCCAGAATTACAGCAAACTCAAAAATAGGATAGATTTCCAATTAACGGAAAGGGATTGGCGGCAGCCAGAACGAATTTTAAAAATGATTTGATGCAGTCAAACCAAGTTTTTGGGATTTTTAATCGGTAAGAAATGAGCAATTAGGGGGGATTCGATGAGAAAATTTCGATGTATAGCGAATCAGCAAAGAAACAGCAGGCAGGAGCTGCCCGCATGGCTAAATTTAGAAGCAGCTGCCACAGCGCAGCATTTTCATAATAGTTTTCCTCACTACCAGCCAACTCCACTGCTGTGTCTGTCTTCGTTGGCAAAGCATTGCGGTGTTTCGGACATTTGGCTGAAAGATGAATCTTATCGCTTTGGTTTGAATGCCTTTAAAGTTTTGGGCGGTAGTTTTGCGATCGGAAGCTATCTGGCAGAACGTCTGCACTGGCAGCCACAAGATCTGTGTTATGAAAAACTTACTTCTGAATCTGTGCAGAGGCAATTGGGAAAGATCACTTTTGTTACTGCGACCGATGGCAATCATGGCCGTGGCGTTGCTTGGACGGCAGCTCAATTGGGTCAGGCGGCAGTTGTTTATTTGCCGAAGGGCAGTTCACCGGAACGTTTGCAGCGAATACGCGAAACAGGAGCCAGGGCGGAAATCACTGAACTGAATTATGATCAGGCGGTTCGGCTGGCAAAGCGGAAGGCGGACGAAAACGGCTGGGTGGTGGTGCAGGACACCGCCTGGCCAGGTTATGAACAGATTCCTTGCTGGATTATGCAGGGTTATACAACAATGGCATTGGAGGCGTTGCAGCAGCTAAACGGGTGTTTGCCTACTCATATTTTTATTCAGGCGGGTGTCGGCTCTTTGGCGGCGGCGGTGATTGGTTTTTTCCGACAAGTCTGCGGCAAAGCACAGCCGATCTGTATTGTTGTGGAAGCAGACGCAGCCGATTGTCTCTACCGGACGGTCAAAGCGGACGACGGCATCTTGCATTTCGTTGACGGCGATCTGAAAACAATCATGGCAGGACTGGCTTGTGGGGAACCGAATCCGCTGGCCTGGCCGATTTTACAGGCGGAAGCGGATTGGTTTACCTCCATTACCGATGCGGCAGCCGCCGAAGGGATGCGAATTCTGGGTAATCCCCTCAGAGGCGATCGTCAGGTGATCTCGGGGGAAAGCGGTGCCGCCGGCTTTGCTTTCGCCATGCAGCTCTTACTGCATCCGCGCAATGCTGTCTGGCGCAGCCGTTTGGGTCTCGATGAAACATCGCGTGTGCTGGTATTCAGCACCGAAGGGGATACCGATGCCGAACAATATCGCAGGATCGTTTGGTAAACAGAAGAAAGGGAGGTTTGCACGATGTACGAATTACCGGAAGCGGTGACAGCCGCTCAACAAATCAATGCAGTATTGACCGGGAGAACGGTGACCAGGGTGACGGTGAATCAGTCTCCTCACAAATTCGCTTTTTTTCATGGTGATGCAGAAGCTTATCCCACCTTATTGCTTGGATTGACATTGGACAGGGCAGTTTCCTTCGGCGGTATGGTGGAACTGCAGTTGGGTCAACTGCGTTTGGTGGTGAACGACGGTGCTATCCTGCATTATATTACGGCTAATGAAAAACCCCCTGCCAAACATCAGCTTGAGTTGGTATTTGATAATGGCAGCGCTTTGTATGTCACGGTACAAATGTATGGCGGTATCATGGCATTTACAGAAGGCAGTTATGCCAATTCGTATTATTTGGGTTCCCGAGCAGCGATTTCTCCGCTGCGGGAAGAATTCGACTGGAATTATTTCCAACAGCTGATACCGGCGAAAAAATCGCTTTCTGCTAAGGCTTTTCTTGCAACGGAACAACGTATTCCAGGCCTCGGCAACGGCGTGCTGCAGGATATTCTTTGGCAGGCAGCAATCCACCCAAAATGCAAGTTGCAGAACTTAACAGAAGCAGATTTACACAGACTTTATCAATCTGTCAAAACCACACTGAAGGAGATGACAGAGCGTGGCGGCAGGGATACGGAACGGAATATTTTTGGTCAGCCTGGCGGCTATCATACAAAAATGTCAAAGAATCGCCTTACTCAACCCTGTCCACTCTGTGGTGGGGTGCTGAGAAAAGAAGCTTATTTAGGCGGCAGCATCTATTTTTGCCCGAATTGCCAAAAAGCATGCCAGAAGTGAAACGCATCGAGTGGTCACTTGAAATTTAAAAAGGGGCTGTAGCAAAATGAAAAATTGCTACAGTCTCTTTTTGATGCTCCAGTATCGTTTTCCACAAACTAATAGCAAGCTAATACTAAAAATAGCAGACAATAATATAAAGGTCAGACAAAATCTCACCCAAATACAGGAAATATTCTGATTTTTACTATTGTTAAGCCGTAAGTTTTTTAAACAATTGTCTGCCGGTGCGATTTTGTTGAATCTTGTTGTGTAATTTGTTGATGTTGTAGCCCATTGCCACCAAAAGAATCTCTGCCAAAACCTTTTTATTGCCGCGGAGCAGGAACTGACGGAAGCCGTAATCCTGCTTGATCACGCCGAAGGCTCCTTCTGACTGAATGGAACGATTCATCCGCAGCAAGATCCCCTTGGCACTGGTGATCCGCTCCAGTGACTGTTGACGCTGCTCAATGAATTTCTTGGAGACCTGAAGTTTCCTGTTTCCCTTCGATCGGGTGCATTTCTTTTTATAGGGACACGTTCCGCAATCCTCACATGCGTAGTAGGTGATCTCACTTTCAAAACCAGACTTGCTCTTACGTTTGCCTGTATAAACTGCTCTGAGCTTCTTTTCAGCCTGACAGGTGTATTCATCCAGTGTCCTGTCATAGGCCATGTTTTCTCTCAGCGCCATGTTGCTTTTGTATTTCTTCGTTTTAGACCGCTCATAATTTTGAGGCTTAATGTAACACTGTGTGGTTTTATTTTCAAAAAAGGTGTAATTTTCCTCGCTCTCATAACCCGCATCCGCTGTGACATCTTCGTAACTTGTCTTAAGATGTGATTCCATATTTTCCAGCAAGGGTATGAGTGTAAGCTGATCGCTGCGCTCACTGGAAACCTGGACACCTGTAATATATTCACCTTCCACTCCAAGTTGGATGTTATAACCCGGTTTCAATTGCGCGTTACGCATATGATCGTCTTTCATATGCATGAAGGTCGCATCCGGATCAATTTTAGAGAAGCTATTCCGCCCTTGGAAGGTCGTTTGATATCCGGCATACTTTTCTTTCCGGCCGAGCAGCTCCCGAAGCTGCTCGATATCCCTTTGCAGCTCGCTTTTTCGCTTGCCCTTGCCGTAGACAAACGGTGCGGTTATCCGGCGCTCGAGGATCTGCAGCAAATCTTCCGACGTTTCTGCCAGAATACCGTATTTTGCAGACAGCTCAGGCAGCCACTTCGACAGTTTGTCAAGTAGCCTGCTTTCATATTTCGTCGTGCTTTTTTTCCAGACAAAGCTATACTTGTTCGCATTCGCTTCGAGTTTTGTCCCGTCTACAAACAGATGCTCAAACTTGATTTCACTCAAGTTTGCCAGCTTTTTCACCAATTGATAGAAAAGCTCCTCACCGCATTTTGTCAGCCGTTTACTTCGAAAACGCGCGATTTCGCTGTGGTTAGGTGCTTTTTTCCCATTGAGCAGCCAGATGAAATTGATATCTCGCTTACATGCCATGGCGATGGCGCGGCTGGAAAAAATGCCTTGCATACTGGCATATACCATTAGTTTCAGCATGGTAACGGGATTTGTTGCCGGGCGACGACCTGTGCGTTGATATGCTCTCCAAAGCGGGGTCTCATCCATCTCCTCCATTATTTCGTCTAAGAGCCGCACACTGTCATCTGCAGGAATTATTTTCTCGGCAAAAAATTCGTCAAGTTTTAGTTGCACATTTCTTTTTTTCGTGCCATAATGGACACGGTGTAGTGGTTTTTTCACAACTCGATTATACCAAAAAAACAGAGCCTTGTGTCTGCTTTTTGCAGCCACTTGGCTCTGTTTTTTTAGGCTGTTTTGCTACAGCCCCTTTTGTGTGCCAAGGGGACGGGGGTGTTGGCACAAGCTTTTACTAGACCATTTTGGTATATTGGCTGAGCGCACGTTTTAAACTATCAATCTGAACTTCACTTTTGCCATCGCGGAGCGCGTCAATCACACAATGATCGAGATGATCTTCCAAAATAATCTGACTGATCTTCTGTAAAGCTGCTTTAGCGGCATTCAATTGGATGATTATTTCATCGCAGGGTTTATCATTTTCAAGCATCTTGCGAATCCCGCCCAACTGCCCTTCGACTCGGTTGAGCCGTTGGCAGAGTTTCTCGGTATCGTGATGGGGATGTACGGACATAACATGACCTCCTCATTTTTTGCTGATTGCGGGGACGAATCGGGGTTTACTCGGCGGGTATTGGTGAAGTGAGCGCAGCCGGTTCCCGATAAGTGAGCAGTAAGGCGGAATTTACGACGACGAAGACCGAGCCAAAATTATGAACCAATGCCGCAGTGACAGGAGTCAGCCAGCCAAAGCCTGCCAGAATGATGGCGCCCAAAGTTGAGAATCATGGAAATCACGATGTTGAAAACGATCCGGCTTTTTGTTTTGCGGGCAGATCCGAATCAAAAAGGGCAGTTTGCTGATGTCGTCGCCCATCAGGGCGATATCGGCAGCTTCCAAGGCTACATCGGAACCGATGGCTCCCATGACAATGCCGACAGAGGCGGTGGCAAGCGCAGGAGCATCATTAATGCCGTCACCGACCATGCCGACCGAATACCCCTACTGCGTTAGGCGCCGAATGGAATTTACTTTATCTTCCGGTAACTGGGAAGCAAAGAGATCGGTGACACCAGCTGCAGTTCCAATGAAGTTGGCCACAGCCTGATGATCGCCGGTCAGCATAACAATGCGCGTAATGCCGCTGCGTTTCAGTTCGGCAAGGGTGCTTTTCGCTTCTTTGCGGAGCGTATCGGCGATGGAGATGATACCGATGATTATTCCATCACAGAGAACGGGTAAAACAGTTTTACCCTGTTTTTGCATTTGTTCAATCATCCGGGCTGCCACAGGATGATTTTGGATCTGTTCTGAGCCAATGATTTTTTCGCCAAGTGAAATTCTGTGCCCATCTACCATTGCGGTAACGCCTTTGCCTGCTTGCATTTCAAAACTGCCGGGATCTTTTGCCACGATACCCTGACTTTGTGCATAGTTTAGGATGGCTTTTGCCAAGGGATGCTCGGAGAATTTCTCCGCACTGGCGATCAGAGCGAGAAAACGATTGCGCTCCAGCTTCGGGTCAAGAATCTGAAGCTCTTCCACTTGCAGTTTACCGTAGGTTAAGGTGCCGGTTTTATCCATCACCAGCGTATCGAGTTTTGCCACGGCTTCCACCGCTGCGCCGGACTTGATTAGAATGCCATTTTTGGTTGCATTACCGATGGCAGCCATCATTGCCGTGGGAGTGGCAAGGATCAGGGAACAGGGACAGAAGACAACGAGCGCCGTCACGGCGCGATAAATATCTTTGGTGAGCAGCCAAATCAGCAGAGAGCAGCCCAGAGCAACCGGGACAAGAATGCGTGCCCATTTATCCGCGATACGCACAATGGGTGCTTTGTTTTCTTCCGCTTCCTCTACTAAATGAATCATCTTTTTCAGTGAAGAATCCTCGCCAACCTGAGTGGCTTCAATTTCAATCGCACCTTGCTGGTTGATCGTTCCTTGGTAGACTTCGTCGCCGATTGTGCGGTCAACCGGCACGGATTCCCCGGTCATCACCGATTGATTGATGGCGGTATTACCGTGAATAATCTTGCCGTCCACCGGGATGGATTCACCGGGACGGATTAAAATGAGGTCGCCGCTTTTTACTGCGGAGGCCAGAATGATTTTTTCACCTTCTGCGGTGCGGATACAGGCTTTCTGCGGAGTCAGATTGATCAGCGCCTGCAGGCTTTGATGTGATTTTCCGGCAGTGACGTCTTCAAGGGACCTTGCCTAATTGCATAATGAAAGCAACTTCGCCAGCAGCAAAGTATTCTCCAATCCAAACAGCGGCAATCAGAGCAATTGCAACCAGCACATCGGCCGTCACATCAAATTCTTTGACCAATCCCCGCACAGCGCCAAATACAATTGGAATTCCGCTGATCAGAATGGCGATCCAGGCCGGATCAAAAGGCAGATCCGAAAGCCAGCCAAAAAAGCTTGCCAAGAGAAAGATTCCCGATAAAATTGTCAAACACAGCGTGCGAAACGATTCTTCTTCCCGTAATTTTCTCATAAATCCCATTAGAGAGCGCCGCCTTTCCAAATATGAATAAGATGCCATATACCCCTATGGGGCATATTATAAAGACAGCCCGCTCGTTTGTCAAGCATGTGCCAACACCCCCGTCCCCTTGGCACGTCCCCTTGGCACAAGAAAATGTGCAGATTGCAGGGAAAAACAGGTTGAAAAGCAAAATATAGATGATAAGCTGAAGTAACAAAGATAAAAAAATTAAATTTACCGGGTGAAACATTTTCTTGTTTTGAATCGTGTTATGGGTGAGAGGAGCGTGATCAGAATGGAAATTGAATCGTCGCGTACGGACGATTACATTTCAGATTTAGTTCAAAGGTATTCTGATATGGTATTGCGCCTTGCTTTAACCTATCTGAGAAATCTGCCTGATGCACAGGATGTCTGTCAAAATGTCTTCATGAAGATTTTTGAACAGAACAGAGTATTTACAGATTTGGAACACGAAAAAGCTTGGATAATTCGGGTGACAATCAACGCCTGCAAAGATGTCTTGAGAGGTGGTTGGAGGAATTTCTTCTTGCCAATGGATGAGAAAACAACAGTTTTACCGATCCAAGAGAAAGAGAACAGGGAAGTAGTCGCTCTGGTTTTGGCTCTCCCCATCAAGTATCGAAGTGTGATTTATTTACACTATTTTGAGAACTACAGTACTGCAGAAATAGCGCAATTGTTAAACAGGAACGAGGCAACGGTTCGCACTCAGTTGAGAAGGGCTAGAGAATTGCTCAAAATGGAAATAAACGGAGGTGCAGCAAATGAATCAATACATTAACGGCATGAATGAAATAAAACTGGGGGATGAACAGAAAAAAGAAATCATCCGGCATGCCAAACAAGGCAGCCGAAAGCAGCTTTTCCCATTTAAGAAAGCAATATCTGCCCTTGCGGTTACCTGCGCCTTGGCAGCAGTGATGATCTTCGGCATCCCATTGCTGCAAAATTTAGGAAATCGAACAGCCAATGGATTCATGATTACCGCCTATGCCGCCGACGGCAGCAGTTATTCTGTCGAGCGCGCTGTCGAGTTTCCTCTCGGGAAATATCAAGTGACGATGAGCAGTGTGCCCGGTTTTCCATTGAAAATATTATACACACAAGCGGATTACATTTTGTTGACAGTGAGTGAGGGAGAACTGCTGCTCTGGACGACACCGGATGGGCGGGTGCTGGCGCAAGGAAAGGAATTAGAAATAAAGTCCGGCGAAACGGTTTATTGGACGCCGATGCAGGCAGAAAATCACGAACCAATGGCTCGCAAATGCACCCTATTGCTGAAAGCATATAAGGATGAAGCGGAAATTGCCAGCAACTCAATTCAGATTAACTCGGATGACAGCTTCACTTATACTGGAAGGCTCACAAAATAAATGTGCCAGGGGGACGGGGGTGTTGGCACAAGATTAAATCCCAAAAAATGGAAGATTGACATGGAAAATAGGAGAGAGTATACTGCTTTTCAATAGAGAAAAGCAGTATACTAAAAGTAAACATGTGCTTAATCAGAGGATCTTGCTACCCTCCGTCCCTTTAACTAGAAATTTACTCCAACTTTTTTGAGCTCGCATGTTAAAAAACATCAAACTTTCCATTTATCAATTTGCTATACTGTCAGTTATTGATAAATACACTGAAAATAGCACGGGAGGTTCATAAATGGAAAGCAGAAAAATGGTATTTAGGCACTGCGTTATTGAAGGAAGTCCTTATGAGGCAGGACAACAGCTCGGCAGATTTTTAAAACGAGATCAAGCATTGATTAAAAAGCTGACAACGCCGTTCATGGGAGGAAATCGGCTTACCTATGGGCAATTTCAGAAAACAAGAGAGCAGTATGATCGGTTTTGTCCGGGGATTAACGAGGAAATCTGTGGATTTGCCGATGCTGTTGGTGCAAAGGCTGAGGATATGACGTTATATTATGCGTATCTACAGTTAAATCAGGGTAATTGCAGTCAAATAGCGTTAACACCCTCTGTGAGCGATGATGGTAATTGCTATCTGGTTCGCAATTACGACTTCGGCTTAAGCGAGGAACCGATTCTGATAGAATCTTCTATTCAGGGACAATATCGACAGATTGGGTTTGGCTGTCAGGTTTTTGGCCGCTTTGACGGGATGAACGAGGAGGGGTTATGTGTAACCACCTCTGCTGGCGCGATTCATCCAAATTACTCTGAAGATGGATTTGTGTTTCCCGTTGTGGTAAGAGCGTTGCTGAATGAGTGTAAAACGGTTCAGGAAGCGGTGAGCTTGTTTCAGAAAATCAAGTTTGCTGACTTTAGGAACATCATGGTGATTGATAAAAAGGGAAACGCGGCTTTAATTGAAGCCGCTGCTTCTACTCATGAAATTATCCTGGCCGGAAGCGATGCCAAAGAAGAATATTTGTTTGCGACAAATCATTATAACTCTGAAACGATTAGCAAAATGAAATTATATACACCGCGTCATTCCATGATTCGCTATGAATTTTTAAAAGAATGGTTTCGGGATGCAGCGAGTAAACGCGGATTCAACGATCTTAAGAAAATCCTTTCCGACCCTATGCCATATGGTCTCGGGTGTCACTACTATGGAAATGGAATGGGAACAATTTGGTCGATTATTTTCAATGCAACCAAGGCAGAAGCAGATATTTGTTTTGGTACTCCCAGTATCAATCAATGGAGGAAGTTCCAATTTACTTCATCCAATCAGATAGAAACATTTACTGCTGAGTTATTGGACGAGGAAGCACCCGATGGGTTCTGGGATCATCTAAGTCGTTCATAAAAAATAGGTTTATGAGAGGCAGATATGAATTATTATGAGCGAATGCAAGATTCTATCAACTATATCGAAGAGCATTTACAGGATGTTATTGATTGTGATGAAGTAATCTGCCGAACCTATTATTCAAAAACGCATTTTTATAGAATTTTCGATGCCATGGTTGGCATGTCGATTGGTGAATATATTCGAAAAAGAAGAATCAGCAATGCGGCATATGAAATTTGCACGACAGAAAAAAGGATCATCGACATCGGATGTGATTTTGGTTTTGAGTCGCAGGAGGTATTTACCAGAGCATTTATCCGGGAATATGGAATTTCACCAGGTCGATTCAGAAAGCAGCGAAAGAATGCAGTTTTGTTTGACAAGATCGATCTTATCAGAGAATGGCAAAAGAAAGCGAATCGTTTACTTGATTTTGAACTGCAAATCGCTGTGAGAACTGAATTTTCGGTGATGGGTTTGGAAAGGATCGTAAAACCCGGTTCATCTGCGATTGGGGAGTATTGGGCTGAGTTTCTGGAACGAAAAAAAGATATAGCAGCTGCGAATACTGATGTTGTGTATGGTATATGCGAATATGCTCCAAATATCACCAATTATGATGATTTTAAGTATTTGTTTGCTGTGGAAATTGTAGGCAATAATCAGAAGGCTGAAGATCTGGTCATTAGAAAAATACCAGCAGCTATCTACGCTAAAATAGTACATGATGAAAAGAAGCGGCCACTGAATGAAACATATCGCCTGTTTTACGGCGTGTGGCTGCCGGGCTCAGGGTATGAGTTGGAACCGCAGGATACCATAGAAATTTATGGTTTGCATCCTAACAAAATAGAACTCTGGATTCCTATTGTTCCAGGGGGACGGGGGTGTTGGCACAAGATTTAAGAATCAGGAAACAAGGATATTGACACAAGAAATATGATAGAGTATACTGTTTTTAAACGGAGTAAAAGATAATAAAAACAGTTAAAATATGTGTATATCAACAGAGTGTGTTTTTAATCCCCGTTTTTCTGGCTCAGCAATTGAGGTGAATAAAAATGCCAAGAACAGCAAGAAAGAAAAGTAAAAGTGGGATCTATCATATTATGATTCGTGGTATTAATCATCAAGATATTTTTGAAGATGACGAAGACAAAGATAGGTTTATGCAAACACTTGCTTTGTATCAAGAGCAATGCGAATTTGAACTTCTTGGATATTGCTTAATGAGCAACCATATTCATCTATTAATGAAGGATGATAATTTAGGCATCTCAATGCGCAAGATATGCGCAAGCTATGTGCATTGGTATAATTTAAAGTATCAGAGATGTGGTCATTTGTATCAGGATCGCTTTAAAAGTGAGGCCATTGAAAATATGCACTACTTATTGACTGTGATCCGTTACATTCATCAGAATCCGGTGAAAGCGGGAATTGTTGCAGACGTTTCCGATTATCAATGGAGCAGCTATAATGACTATTTTTCGAAGCAAAAAATAGTTGATGTCAGCCTTGCGTTCAGTATGATGGCCAAAGATCAGTTTCTTGCTTATCATAATGAGCTCAATCAAGATAATTGTTTAGAATACCTTGCCAGTAACAAATTCAACGATTTAGAAGCAAGAGAAGCAATGTGTAAAATTGCTCATTTGAATAACATCGATGAAATTCAAGGTTTTGCAAAAGCAAGCAGAGACGGAATCCTTAGAAATATTAAAGCCAAAAGTAATTTTTCTATCAGACAAATAGCCAGAATTACTGGGATATCGAGGAGAGTAGTCGAAGAGTCGTGAGCCAACACCCCCGTCCCCCTGGCACAAAGTTGTGCCAACACCCCCGTCCCCTTGGAACATGGAGGAGAAGTATGTTTGACTTAAAGGTGATGAATGCGCAAATTGTCAATAGCCAGCGGGTTTTTAGTGGCGAACTCTATGTACAGGATGGTAAAATTGTCGCTGTCACGGCACCCGGCAGCAATTTTCCTGCCAAAGAAACTTTGGATGCAGCCAATCGCTTTGTTATGCCCGGTGTGATCGATCCGCATGTGCATGGCGGTTATGGCACGCCGGAGCGGGAAACATACGCTTGCGTTTCCGCTGCCGCGGCCGCCGGCGGTGTGACGACGGTGCTGGAACAGCCTCTCTCTGTGCCGATTACTGTGACACCGCAGGCTTTTTTGGCCAAAAAAGCGGCAGCGGAGGCGGATTTTCTGGTCGATTTTGGCCTTTGGGGAGGTTTGGTTCCCGGCGCTTTAGATGAGATGGCAGCAATTGCCCAATTGGGCGGCGGCGCGTTTAAGAGCTTTATGTGCCGTTGCTCGAATTATCCCAGCACCAACGACGGCATTCTCTTAGCCGGCATGCGCCGTCTGGCGGAGTTTGGTGGCTTAAGCTGTGCTCATGCGGAAAACGATACGCTGATTCAGGTTTTGGTCGACCAATTCAATGCCAGCGGTCAACGGGATGCGCAGGCGTTTATCGATAGTCATCCGCCCTACAGTGAGACCGAGGCGGTTCTGCGCTATATTTATCTGCTGCGCCAGGCTCCCGGAGCCAAGGGACACATTGCTCATTGCAGTGTACCGGAAGGGGTTCGTGCCGTGCATGCCGCTCAAACTGCGGGTTTAGATATCACGGTGGAAACTTGCCCGCAGTATTTGGGCTTGACAGAGGACGATCTTTTCCGGCTGGGCGGAGTCGCCAAATGCGATCCGCCACCGCGCAGCGATGCCATGCGGCAGGAACTCTGGCGCTGTGTTCTGGAAGGTCAGGTGGATATGATTGTCTCCGATCATTCACCGCATCCCTTCGAGCAAAAAGTAGTTGCTATGGAACGTTTCACATCTGCCGCGGAAGGGGTTACCGGTCTGGAGACGATGTTGCCGGTCATTTTGGATGAAGGTGTCATACAGCGCCATTTGCCGCTTCCCGCAGTCGTGCGGATGATGTCTGAAAATCCAGCTCGCCGTTTTGGCCTTTATGGCCGTAAAGGCGCTTTGGAAATCGGTTTCGACGCGGATTTCAATCTGATTGATTTAAGACAAAATTGGCTCTGCCAGGCAGAGCGGATGCATTATCTCAACAAACACACTCCTTTTGATGGCAGAGAGTTTCGCGGTCGGATTGATGCTACCTATCTGCGCGGTCAGCTGATCAGCCAAAGCCGACAGATCAAGGTCGAACCCGGTTTCGGCTGCTTTTATGCCATGGAGATGCGGCGCTAAAAATCGCTTCAAGTGACGGAACTGTGCGCTCACAAAAGCACAGAGAAAATAGGTCTAACTTCATAAGAAAAAGTCCAGCGGAACGAAAATTCCATTGGACTTTTTTAATGTACGCCCGATGAGCGCAGGTTCTAAAGCGAGAAAGTTCCGAATTCACCGGCAACGGGAAGGGGTTAGTTGAGCACCAAGAAGGTCCATCGCACCGTGGGATCCGCAGGAAGCTTCAAACCAAGCTGCAGGGTACGCTTTTACCGCTGCAGGGCTCCGGGAGCGCGGATCAGGCTTTGATTGCCCAACGCAATTTGGCGGAACGGGCGCGGCTGTTGCTATTGCATTCCTCGGCTGACGGCCGAATGGGGTCCGGAGCGATTTCGCGATAGATCCCTTCCCGGAAAAAGTGCTGAAACGACTTCTTCACGAGACGGTCTTCACCCGAGTGAAAGGATAGAATTGCCACCCGGCCACCCGGTGCCAAAGCGGCGGGGAGTTTTTCTAAGAATTGATAGAGCACTTCCAATTCGTGATTGACATCGATGCGCAAGGCCTGAAAACAGCGCTGACAGGCTTTCTTGATTTCATCTTCCTTGTTTTTTCCCGGGATGAATTTCAGAGCGTCACTGATGATCTGCTGCAATTGGCTGGTAGTGGCAATCACGCTGCCGCTTTTTCTGGTGGCAATGATTGCGCGGGCGATCAGGGCAGCGTTCGGTTCATCGGAATTTTCCAGCAGCAGTCCCTGCAGTTCGTCTTGTGTGATGGTTCGCAAGCGTTCCGCGGCGGATTTTCCTTTTTGCGGATTGAGCCGCAAATCCAAAGGCCCTTCGCGTTTAAAGGAGAAACCTCTTGCCGGATTGTCAATCTGCATGGATGAAACGCCTAAATCCGCCAAGATAAAATGGAAGGGACCTACTTCTCCGGCAATTTGGTCAACGTCGGAGAAATTCATTTGTCTCGTTGTCAAAAGGTCGGAACCGTAGCCTAAATTCTCCAGGCGTGCCTGGGTGCGCGGCAGTTCGATGGGATCCACATCAATAGCATATAAATGTCCCTTTGCTTGCAGGCATTTTAAAATCTCTGTGGTATGACCGCCGTAACCCAAGGTAGCGTCCAGTCCGATTTGTCCCGGAGTTACCTGCAGGAATTGTAAAATCTCTTGCACGCAGATCGGACGATGCATCCCAGCCGGTGTTTTACCTTTTTGCAGCAACTCTTCAATGGTATCTACATAGCGTTCCGGCTGCAATTCTTTATATTTCTCCTGATAAGATTTTGGATGTGTACCCGTATAGCGAACACGGCGTTGATGCGGTTGTTCCTGGTTCTCCATCTTTTTTCCCCTCGTCTCTGCTAGCTTTGCTTCATGCTTTAAACCTATGATACCAAATATGCTTTGGAAAAGCAATGTCCTTTTTGGTTGCTTTTCGATTGCTGAGAAGAGAACGAACCTGTCCAAATACGCGGGAGCAGGAATATTTCCCGATATTTCTTGTATTTGTGCAGTATATATAGTAAAATAAAGAGTAAGTTTAGTTCTGGTTTTCATGAAAATCCATCAAAAATCTGCTGCGTTTGGTTTCGCCAGATGCAAGGAAGATAAGCTGACTGGATACCGCAAAATGACTGGAATATCTGTCAACGCGAAGGAGTAAATCATGCAGACATTTGACTTTATACTTTACATCATCAGCGGCCTCGGTGCTTTGACCGTCTTGTTTATCCTAGCGCAGATACTGCATAATTATCTTGCTTATGCTCCAAATTGGCAGGATCTCATCACCGGTAGTTTTTTGGGATGCGCCAGCTTTCTGTTTAATTATTTCTATTTCAGCGTGCAAGACATTCCTATACTGAATTTAAAATTCCTGCTGCTGATTTTCCTGGTGATTGGTTTTAATGTCAAAGTGCTGCTGGCATTCACACCGTTTTATCTGCTCAGCGTTTATTTTTCTTCTTTTTCACCCTTGTTTGCGCTATCCATGTTGGCAATTGCTTTTTTACTGCAATATTCCAAGCTGAAAAAAGAATATAGAGCCGGGTTGCTTTTTTTTACGATTACCCCGGTCAATTTTTCGGAAATTTATATCTACTCTTATTTGGATCAATATAACGCCGAAGTTCTGCTTACTCTGGCCGTTGCCGGTGGGGTGTTTTTACTGACGCTGCTGTTAGTGACGGCGGCTTTTTATCAGCGCAATTTCCTGAAATCAGTTTTTCTAACACGCTACTTGGAGGAATTTTTTTCTAAATTTAATCATGTCTTTGTCTTTCGCATCAACCAACAAGAGAAGACGATTACCTTTTCCAGAAAATGTTGTGAAGACCTAGAGCTGAAATATGAAGTGATGCCGCTGGAGGAATTTCAGCAAATCATGTCGGCATCTGCTGATCGGAAGATTCAGGTGATCAATCAAAAAGTCGAAAGAACCCTCTTTGTAACACCGCTGACCGGCAAAGAGATTTATCTGGAATACTTTTGCTACCCTCACTTTTGGGGTGGTTACAGCGGGATGATTCGTGATATTACCGTTGAAACAACGCGCAGCGAAGTTTTATTCCGGGCCAAGACAAAAGATAGTATCACAGGTTTGCCTACGTTCTCGGTGATGAAAGAGAGTGTACTCGAACTTTGTCTGAACTCTTTTGATTTGATTTTGTTTGCTACCATAAAAGTGGATCTTGATATCCAG
>CAXXTX010000006.1:0-23472 GCA_963666425.2 Bacillota bacterium | reverse complement strand
CTCTCCGGTCCTTCGAGAGCAATGTCAAACGTGTCGAGTATGACGGCCGCCTCCAGCCGGCCAATGGTGAACGAATGGTTTGTCCGATGGCCGGGGAGCGTCCCGTGAGTTGAAGCACGGGCGCCGGTCGATGTTCCCGGGTCGATGGGCGCCGTCACGTAGGAGCCGATATGAGCATGTCATTTGCGCAGCTTCAAGTGGCGTTGATGATCACGATGCTCATGGCCGGGCTTTCCGCGCGCCCGGCCGGGACCCTCGTGGCCGGCCCGGCCAGCAGCCCCGCCCCGCCGGGCGTCACCGGCGCCGTCATCGTTGAGACGTTGCAGACTCTTCCCCGCACGCTGTACGTTGACCCTACGCACCCCGGTGCATCCGACCGCAATGACGGCTCAGTTGAGCGGCCGCTCAAGACCATCGCCGCGGCCGCCAAACTGGCCGTGGACAACCAGGCCAAAGGCCTGGGCACGAAGGTCATCATCGTGCCGGGGATCTACCGTGAGAGTGTGGAGCTGCGCGACATGCGGACACTGGAGGAAGTCAAGGCCAATCCTCGTCCCGCCACCGCCCCCATCGTTCTGGAGGCTCGGGAGAAGGGCAAGACCATCCTCCGCGGCTCCGATGTGTGGACCGGCTGGGAGAAGGGAACCGTCCCCCCGACGACGGCACCTGCCGCTTCGACGACGGCCCCAGCGACCGCGCCCAGCGCCTACAACGGCCCCGTCTTCGTTCACGCCTGGCCGCGTCCCTGGGCACCCGCGGACAACCCGTGGAAGGGTTACAACATCGAGGTCGGCCCCTTGGCCCTGCGGCGGGAGATCGTGTTCGTCAACGGCCAATGCCTCCGGCAGACTCTCGACCCGCGCCAACTCAAGGAGGGGAGCTTCTACGTCGCTGAGAGCGAGAAGAAAATCTACCTCATCCCGCCCGCAGGCACGGATATGGCCCAGGCGACCGTGGAAGTGGGAATGCGCGGCAAACTTCTGTCGGCCGACAAGATCGACCACCTGGTGCTGCGGGGTCTGGTCTTCGACCGCGCCGCTACGGGGATGGACGACGCGGCGGCCGAACTCTGGTACTGCAACGATGTCCTGGTCGAAGACTGTCTCTTTGAGTGGAACGGCTGGACGGGCATCCGCATCGGCTGGACGAGCGTACACGATTTCACCTTCCGCCGGACCGTGATGAATCACAACGGTGGCAACGGCGCCAGCGGGAGCAACATGAAGAACGCCCTGTTCGAGGACTGCGAATGGTCCTTCAACAACTGGCGGGGCAACAGCGCCGGCTTTAACAACTGGTCGTCGGCGGGGATGAAACTGGCGAATCCGCACGACATGCTCCTGCGGCGCTGCAAGGCCCTGAGCAACGAGTCGCACGGGTTGTGGTTTGACTGGGACTCCCAGCGCGTGACGCTGGAGGACTGCCTGCTGGCCGAGAACCAACGGGCGGGGGTGGACTTCGAAGCCAGCAAGGGACCGGTGCGCCTGAGCCATTGCCTCCTCCGACGCAATGGCGAGATGGGCGTGATGATCCACAGCACCTCGAACGGCACGCTCCAGGATTGCACCCTCATGGGCAACGCCGCACAGATCGGCGTCTTCATCGACACGCGGACAGTCGGCGACTGGGAGCGCCCTGAGGCCGGGACCTGGAAATGCCAGTCGAAAAACTGGACCATCACCGGCTGCACTATCACCTCGGAGGATCGACCGGCGTGGCAGGCGGCGGCCATCGCCGCCACCAGCGGCTGGATCGGGCTGAAGGACAGCCGCCGCTCTCCCGCCCAGCCGCTGCTTCATCCCTTCTGGCCGCAGTATTGGAAAGACTTTGCCCAAACGCTCCACAGCGATAACAACACCTGGCGCCACCCCACCGAGGCCAAGCCCTTCCTTGACTTCGACGGCACCACGCCGATGTCCCTGGACGAGTGGCGGCAGCGCACCGGCCAGGACACGCATTCCACCCTCGCCCGCCAGCCGGCGACGACAGACCCCGCGTCGCCCACGGGCCACTGAGGAGCGAGACATGATCAGAGCACAGGCGATGGCCCTGCTTGGATGTTTGCTGCTGGCGGGCGCAGGCCGCGGTTCAGCGCAGTCGATGGCGGTGGCCCCGTATCAGAGCTCCGGGGACCGGGCCAGCCAGGCGTATAAGGCTGAGGTTAACGGGACAACGGTATTCGTAGCTGAATTCCACGGTCTGCACTATGCGCACCTCTCGTGCGATGGCGAGGCCAAGGTCATCGTCAACGTCTCCGAGCCAGTCGCCACCTTCACCATCAGCCCGTTGCGCCGAAAGATTGCCGCCAAGACCGAGGGGAATACGCTCCAATTTGTGGTGGACCCCGGTGAGCCGCGTTACCTGCTCCTGGCCGTCAACAAGCTCCCGCACCTGGCCATCCTCATCGACCCACCGGAGCGCGATGCGCCCGGGCCCACCGACGCGAACGTGATCGACGCCTCCCGGTTCGTCAGCGACGCGACGGGACAGACAAACGTCACCAAGGGGTTCGACCAGGCCATCGCCGCCGTCAACGGCGCGAATAAGACGCTGTACGTCGGGCCCGGCTGCTATCTGGTGGACGGGCTGATCTTCAACAAGGTGAGCAACTGCCGGCTCTACCTGGCGCCGGGGTGCCTGATCCGCAGCGTCCCCGTCACACGCGACACCCGCCAGCCAAGCAAAGGACTTGAGCTTGTGGACTGCCAGAACATCGTCGTCGCCGGCCGGGGCGTAATCGACAACGGCGCGTACGAATCGTTCGTGATCAACAAGGTGGATACCGAGGGCCGCGGAGACCAACCCGTCAAGATCATTCGGTCCAGCGACATCACGGTGGAAGGGATCACCGTCCGCAACGCCCGCAATTGGAACTATTGGGGCAGCATGTCGGACCGCGTCACGCTGCGGTACTGCAAGGCCCTTTCGCCGCCGGAGTGCAACCCGATCTGGACCGACGGGTACAACTTCTCGGCCTGCCAGACGCTGCTCATCGAGAACTGCTTCGCCTACTGCACCGACGACAGCTTCGCCTCAGGACACTACTGGGAGGGTGACACGCGCGACCAGAAGGACTACGTCATCCGCGGGCTGGTGGCGTGGAATCCGGTCGCCCACGGCATCCGCCTGGGGTTCTTCACCGAGCACAACCTGGGCGACATCACCTTCGAGAGCTGCGACTTCCTGGGTTACCGAGACCACGGCCTGTACATCCACGGCCGGGGCTTCCGCAGCAAGGCCCCCACGTACGGGAGGATCCGTCTGGTTGACTGCAGCTTCGAGGCCGACCCGAAGGGGTGCCTGATTCGCGTGGGAGAGTTTGGCGGCGCTCGCATGGATCGCCTGGAGTTGGTCAACGTCAGCTTCGCCCACGAGAAGCCGTCGATTATCCAGGGCGATCCGCAGCGGAAGATCAAGGAGCTGCTGATCGAGAACCTGAGCATCGGCGGCCGAGTCCGAACGGGTCTCGACGACGCCGGGATCACCGTAGAGAACGTGGGAAAAGGTCAGTATCAAATGAGTTGGGAGGGGGCAGGAGTGCCTGGACATCCACACTCGCTTTCCGCCACGCAGCGGACTACGCTCTCGGCCGAAAGGCATAAATGACATCTCCGGCAGACAAACGGCAGCAGAATCCGAGTCACTTCGATGAGGCCGCGATAACGTGGGATGACAATCCGCGCCGGCGTGCCATGACGGAGGCCATCGCCAAGAGCATTGGCGACACAGTGCCTCTCCGCAGCGATTGGCACGTGCTTGAATACGGCTGTGGAACGGGAGCCCTAGGGTTCCTTTTGGCTCCGGCTGTGCGCGAGGTCATCGCCGCCGATGCCTCTCCGGGGATGATCGAGCAGGTGCGTCGGAAAACTGACCCTCTATCCGGACGCCCGGATGACGCCACTGCTGCTCGACCTGACGCGCGATCCAACGCTCGGGGAGGACTTCGATCTCATCGTCACCGCCATGGCCTTGCATCACGTGGACGATGTGAGCCTGCTGCTTTCGCAACTCGGAGGCATGCTGTCCGAATGTGGATGGCTGGTTATGGCTGACCTGTGCTTGGAAGACGGGTCCTTCCACGAGCCGAGGAAGGTCCCCCACAATGGTTTTGCGCCCGAGTCTCTCGCCAACACGATGACCCGGTCTCTTGGCCACGCAGACTGCCGCTGGCAGGTCGTTCACCACCTTGGGAAGAACGGCCGGCTCTACGACATATTCCTCCTGGTTGCCCATCGAATCCCATCATAGACTGCCCGTGGGCAGTGGACGGCCTGGCGCCGGATCTGATCAGTTGAGGGTGTGATGATCGCAAATACCAACACGTGGAAGCGCATCAGCTACACCCTATGGGCACCGATTTACGACTGGGTGGTAACTCCGCTCTTCAACCGAAAACGGCGGCGTTCCATCGAACTTCTGGATCTTGGGCCACAAGAGCGTGTGCTGCTGGTCGGTGCCGGCACTGGATTGGGTCTCGCCTTCTTGCGAGTTGGGGCAACCATTGTGGCCACCGACCTAACACCTGCGATGATCGCGCGGCTGCGAACCAGGGCCGAGCGCTTGGGGTTGAGCGTCGATGCGCGGGTGATGGATGGACAAGCACTGGAGTTCCCTGATGGTTCGTTCGATGCTGCCATCCTGCATCTGATCGTCGCCGTGATCCCCGATCCGGCGAAGTGTCTCAAGGAAGTGGCCCGCGTGCTACGTCCGGGCGGCCGAGCCGTCATCTTCGACAAGTTCGTCCCCGACGACGCGCGCCCGCCCCTTGTCCTTCGCCTGCTTAATCCTCTGACAAGTGTCTTTGGCACCGAGGTCACGCGGAAGCTGGGCTCGCCTCTCGCCGGGACCGGCCTGCAGATCATCCACGAAGAACCCGCGGGTCGACGGCGTCGCGGAAGAGTCGCTCGACTTTCCCGCCCGCATCCGCCTGGCCATCCAATCCGTCCGCGATATTGTGAGCAAGGTGTGGCTTTATATCATGATCGGCATCGCGGTTGGCGCGGGCATCCACGGCTACGTGCCGACGAACGCCATGGCCTCGCTCATGGGCAAAGGAGCGTGGTGGAGCGTACCCCTGTCGGTGCTGATCGGCGTCCCGATGTACTCCAACGCCGCCGGGATCATCCCCATCATCAAAGCCCCGCTCGAAAAGGGCGCTGCGCTGGGCACCGTGCTCGCATTCATGTAGGGTGCTCAAGCCCCGCTTGATCGCCATCTTCGTAAGCGTGGTGGCTGTGGGTATCCTGATCGTGGGCTACGTTTTCAACCTGTTGATGTGAGCGCTGCGAGGGGATGTCGGCGAGGTATGCAATGAAGGTCGTGAGACTCCTGCTGGACCCCGATGGCATCGGATCGCGCGCCAATACCGCCAGCGACTCTCATGGGTTCCCTTGATGCGACGCTCGTGCGTTGGCGGGCTTGGGGGTCTTCAATCCGCCTCCGACGCCACTGCTGCCGGGACGCGCCACTTGATCATCGCGACCTTAACGGCGTCGTTGACGCCGAGGCACGCGACCAGGGCGTAGCCAAGAATGGCCAGCGTCTGCCACCAAGGCAAGGGCATCAGGTCGGGCAGGCCCACGAGCGTCAGCGCCGTGCCCGCCAACGCGTTGAGCGCCAGGGCGGCCACGAGGCTCCTGCCTGGCATTGTCGCCCAGAACACGCGACGCTCCCGCGCGGACACGATGGAAAACACCGCAAAGTAGAGCAGCGTCAGGAAGCTGAAGGTGTAGAGAGCATTATCGTTGCCCACCAGGCCGAATCGCGACCAGGCGATCCACAAGAGGAACAGGGTTTCCAGGACCATCGCGACGCCCAGCACCACGGACACCGTGATGAAGCCCCCGATGTTCCACGTCTCGGGCTTCCTGGAGGGTCGAACGTGGTCGGTGGCCAGGGCGATCTTGGCGAAGTCGGTCATGAAAACCAGCAACAGCATGGCAAAGGCGGAGACGACGAACTTGCCGGTTGCCACGAACGCGATGGCCACGAAGGCAGCCTTCAGGATCGTCCGGCTGATCTTGTTGATGATCCAGGTCAGGACCCGCTGGTAGATGGTCCGCCCCTGCTCGACCAACGCCACGATGTTGGTGAGCCCCGGTTCGGTCAGAACGACGCTGGCAGCGCCCTTGGCGACGTCCGTGGCGTTGCTGACCGCGATCCCCACCTCGGCCTGGCGTAGAGCGGGAGCATCATTGACCCCGTCGCCCGTCATGCCGGTGACGTGACCCGCCGCCTGCAAGTGCTGCACAACGATGTACTTGTCTTCCGGGTACACCTCGGCGAAACCATCGGCGTCCGCCAGGAGATCGACCGCCGCGTTGCTCGGCTGAGCGCTGGCAGCCTTCAGGTCCGCAACCCGACGGATACTGGCCAGCCCAACTCCCTGAGCGATTTCGGAGGCGACCGCCAAGGCGTCGCCGGTGAGCATCTTCACGCTCACGCCCAGGTCGCGAAGCGTGTCGATGAGTTGTCTGGCGTCCGGCCGGGGCGGGTCGTACAACGTCACCAACCCGAGCAATGCAGGGGTGCCCGTTTCGGGGCCGCGCCCTACCGCCAGCGTCCGATACCCTTTCAGGGCCGATTCGCTGACGCGAGCTTCCAGCGCCTCAATGGCCGGCGGGTGGAGCCCGCACGCTTCAGCGACCGTCCGCACGGCCCCTTTCATGACCCGCAGCCGCTGCCCGTTCTGTTCGACCACGGCCTCCGTCCGCCGATTCTGCGCATCGAACGGCTTGAAGGAGACTGGCGTGACTGCAGGCAGTCCTTCCAAGAGATGTCGCGCTTTCGCCGCGGCCAGAAACGCCAGGTCGATTGGATCCTGGTTGGCCTCTTGAGACGCCATCGCTCCGGCGAACAGCACGTCGGATTCCGTCGAGTGGTCCAGTGGGATCACGCCAGTAATGGCCAGTTGGTTCATCGTGATTGTCCCCGTCTTGTCCACGCAGAGGACGTCCATCGTGGCGGCATCTTCCGAGGCGCTCAGTCGCGTGACCAGCACGCCGCGCTTGGCCAGTTCCTTCGACCCGACGGCCATACTTACCGTGAACATAACGGGGAGAGCAACCGGCACCGCGCTCATCAATAGAACGAGCATGAGCGAAACCATCTCAAGGAGCGGTGCCCCACGAATCAGTGACATCACCACCACCACGCCCAACAGCGCGCCGACGATGACAAACAGCCAGCGGACGACCTTGGCAACCACTGCTTCAATGTGGAGCTTGGGCCGCGCCGCCTGCACCAGTTGCGTGGTGCGGCCGAAGTAGGTCTTCGCCCCCGTCAGCATCACCACGCCGTTGCCCTCGCCTCGTCGGACGACCGACCCAGAGGAGAGCACGCCGCCGGGCCCCTTGTCGGCGTCCTTTGACTCACCGGTGAGGGCCGATTGGTCAACGCTCATCGTTCCGGTCAGGAGCTTCACATCTGCGGGAATGATGTCACCCTGGCGCACCCGGACGATGTCGCCGGGGACCAGTTCGTGGGCGGGAATGACCTGCCAGCTCGCATCGCGCAAGACGCGCGTGCTGACCTGCAGCCGCCGCCGCAGTGTCTCGACGACGCCGGCTGCCCGGCGCTCCTGCATGAAGCTCAACACGGCATTGACCAGCAACAGCGTGCCCACCACGATCAGATCGGAGTATTTCCGCAGCACCAGCGATAAAAGCATGATCAGTTCGAGCATCCACGCCGACAGACCCCAGAACTTGCTGAGGAACTTGAGGACCGGGTGCCCTTTCTGCTCGGCCACCTCGTTGTAGCCGTGCTCCTTCCGGCGGACGTCCACGTCGGCGCGCGTCAGACCCGTATCGGGGTTCACGTGAAGCGCCGCGAGCGTGTCCGGAACGGGCGAGGACGCGATGTCGGGTTCCTTCGCGGTTGATGGCGTCGAGCCAGAAATCTTCGGGCTGGATTCCTTCGGAACGGTTTGCATCGTGACGATCCTCCGGTTCCACCCAGGTCTGACGCGAGATGCTGCTCGCGGGCGAGGGCCGGTTCCCGGCGGCGGATTTGCGGCGCGCAGCGCGCACAGGCCAGGCAGACAGACAAATCGTATGGACGACTCCAAGGCAAATCGAACGCCGATGCTTCCAGCCCCATCGAAAACGGGTCATCGCGATCAAGCCCGTCGTGCTGTTCAAGTTGGCTTGGACTGCCAAGTCATCATCCAAAATCCGCCTTCACGGTTCATCTGGGCCAGCGGGGATTGCCGGTTGATCAGCGGAAGCTGAACGGGTCCGCCCGTGCGCTCGGACTCGTAAATGGCCATGATGATTTCCAGGGCGGCCCGTCCATCCTCGCCGGAGCAGCGTGGCTGGCCGCCGGTCTCGACGCACTGGATGAGGTCGCGAATCTCCGCCACGCAGGAGTTGAGTGATCGCTGCGGCCAAGGCAGCAGCAACGGATCCAGCGGCACCTCCTGCCACCGTGGCTGAGATGCGGTGCGGTAGCGCGTGCCATAGCCATCGCAGACATGCACCGTGCCTTTTTCGCCGTAGAACACGATCGAGTGTTCCGGGAGCAAATCAACTGAGTGTACCGAAAGCCACATCAGGGCTCCGCCGCCCAACTCCGCCACTCGATACTGGCGAACCTTCTTATTGTCCGGCCAGCGGCTGACGGTAAACAACACCTTGCCGATCGTACCCGCACGAATCAGATCCAACCCCGCCTGCCATTCCGGATCGAAGCGGCGCTGATGCCCGATGGCCAGCCTGGCCCCCGATGCCGAACAAGCTTTGATGACGGCATCGGCGCTGGCCAGGTCTGTGGAGATGGGCTTCTCGCACAGGATCCCTTTGACTCCCGCCCGGGCGCACAAGATTGTCAGCGGGGCATGCTGATCGTGTTTAGTCACGATGGAGACCAGGTCCGGCCGTTGCTCATCCAGCAACCGCTCGGCGCTGTCATAGAAGCGCATGCGATCGACGGGCATGAACTGGCACACCTGCTCCGCCCACGACTTCTGGCGTTCAGGATCGATATCGCGGGCCGCCACTACTTTGACTTGCGGTATCATCGAGTATGCGCGGGCATGCACCAGCGAAAATGCGCCGAGCCCGATGATGGCCACCGAGTACTGGTGATTCACCGCAGCCTCCCGTGCTACTGATGCAGATCCTGTTCGCGTGGCGGCGTTGCCTGCTGTGCCAACTGCCGCTGATAGGCTTTCCATCCGGGGCACCAGCGGGTGTGCCAGCGCCAGAGCCTGGACAGGATTGACCGCGGCTTCCTCTCGGAATACCGCCGCAATATGCACGTTTCGCAATGTGCCATCGCCTATTCTCCTGCTCTGCCGCCTTTCATTGCCGGGCGCAGTGCACGACGAAGGTCCCCACCGGCTGGCCTAGGGCTTCGGAGACCCTCGGGCATTTCACCATCAGCAGGAAGAAGATTCGCTTGCTCGCGAACTCATCCAGCGTCTCGTAATTGCCCTGGCCCTTGGCAATGATCAGATCGGCGGCGGCGAAATACTCCCGGAAAGCCGGCGAGCATTCGTCCAGGGTGGTGCCGGGGGCATCACACCCGTTGTCGATGATCTCCACGAGGCCTTCCAGCCCTGCCGCCACGGCATCTTCGCGCAGCGCGTCGTTGATGATCGGCCGGCCACGGACCGCCAACGTCACTTTCTGCCGGGGCAACCGCTCAAGCAAGAGGCGATCGAAGACGATCTCGCCGGCATTGTCTGCCAGGTACAGAATCCGCCTGGCCTGCTGGACGGCCCGCCGCAGGGCATCGATCGAACCGGCAATGGGGCAGGCTACGGCCTGTTGAAGCACTCGGGCCACCTCCTGCTCCGTCGTGCCGCCGTTGATGCCAAAGTCGATGCGGTTGCCGGCAATCGCCAGCCGCACCGCCATGGCAAAGGGATCGGGCGAGTTCTCCACCTGTACTCTGAGATTCGGATAGAGGTTCATCGCGTGCCGATTGAACCGTTCCTTGATAGCGGCATACGGATCATCATTGCCTGTCAGCGCTCGAACCCGCTGATGAATCCACCGCCCCATGGCGGGCGGCGAGGTGCGCAGGTCCATGGAGGCAGCCTCATAGCACACCTGCCTGAGGAGTTGTTCCTGAAGCGCCTGATCCTCCGATACCTGCCGGATCGCCTCAAATGCCTGACGCAGGAAACAGGGGAAGCATTCCACGCTCGTCCTCATGCCATCTCCACGGAAGATGGCATGGCTTCCTGCACGACGCGAATCGGCCTGATATCAAAACGGGTGTAACCGCTCGCGCGCTGCCTCAACGCCTCACGCGGCCCAAGCGGTGATCTCCGGGTGGGTGATTTCCGGGTGAAGGTACAGACGCTTGGTCTCGGAGTCGATCCTGTATTTCTGGAATGCGTCCCAGTCGCCGTTCGTGTGGATCGTCCGCAGTTCCAGCATCGCCTCCGCTCCCGGGATCTTCCAACGCATCCCCGCTCGTTCCATCCGGTCCTTGATCACGTGCCGGCACGCCCCCTCGATCACGCCCGTGGCGATCGGATACCCCGCACGCAGGTACCTGCCATAGCGCATCCGGTGCAGGTTCTTCTCCAGGAACTTGCATAGCTTCCTCAGCCGCGTGGCCCTGGCCCCCTGCAGCTTTGCCCCGGCCTGCCGCAGGTCGTCGATGACCTGCTTCGCCTTGCCCTTGAGCACCAGGAGCATTTGCCTGCGGACGAACGCGGTCGCCTCGTCGCTGCCTTCGGCGTGGAACAGGTGGGCCGCCTCCCACAGACGCGGGTTCACGTGCAACAGGTCCAGGATGTCCACCGTTTTCCGGTCCCGCGGCAGATACTTCCCGCGGTCCTCCTCCAGCGACGCCTGGCCATCGCTCAGATGCACCAGGATCTGGCCCTCCTTCCGCCGCTGCTTCACCTCCTCACGCAGGTGTTTGAAGACCTCGTCCTGAGCACGCACCCCCTCGCCGGCCACCTCGCGCGTCAGTTCCGCCCAATAGCGCTTCTGGCATGCTTCGGTCGGGCTTTCACGCTTGTTTCCCGGGTCGCGGAACAACGCCGCCACCAGTTCCTCGGGCGTGCGAACCTGCCGGTCCACCGTGTAGACCACGCCGATGCACGCCATCTGCTTCTTGTTGGCCTTCTCACCCTTCTTCAGATGGGCGCCGACCGGCGTGGCCTCCACCGGACGGACCATCGGAATCCCCTTGTTGTCCTCGCTGACGACCAGCAATTCCCCCTCGGCCTGGGGGCCCGGAGGCGGTTGTGCGGCTCGAAAAGCAGCGGCCGTCCCGGCCATCTGCTGGTTGCCCTGTTCCAGCGTGTCGACCGACTGCTTCAGCCCCAGGATCGTCTGCAGCGACTTGGCCACCGTGCCGAAGGGCTGTTCCACGCTCATCATCTGGTTCCAGTCCTGCAGCAGATATGACATCTCGCCCTCGGGAAGCTGCAATCGCTGATCCGTCGGAACCAACTCGATCTTCTGCCCGGGCCGAGAGCCATAGACGGACCGCGGGATGGAAAACGCGCCGAACACCGTGACCAGCCGCCGCGGGGGCTGCTCCGGCAACCGCCTGAGCACGTCGCCGTTTTTCAGTTCCACCGTCGGGCCCAGATCCCCGGGCCCGACCGATTTGAAGAACTCGCCCAGCAGCGTAGCTCCCATCGCGAGCATTTGCCTGAACAGGTGTCGTTCGACCTGGTGTTCCGCGGTCCCGGCCGCCGCGGCCGCGGTAAGCTACTGACCCAGTGCGATCAGTTGCTTCAACGCCGATTCGACGTTGCATTCGGGGTGTGCGGTGGGGAACATGGTTGAGCCTCCTTGCCGTAAAACCATCGGAAGTTTGACAAGACGACCGATGATTTTGCCCAAGGAGGCGATTTTGTCGACGCGCGGCAACGCGAAAACCCCCAGAGAAAGCACGGATCAGTGCCCCGCGAGGCAGCGAGGGCTACCGGTTACACCCAATTCAATTACTTCAGTGAAGGCGACGTGCTCAACTGGCGCGCGACAGCCTCTGTTGATGCGGCAGGTTGGGGCATCCGGCGCACAACGATGACGGTCACATCATCGGTCGCGTCAAGTTTCAGGAGAAAACGTCCGAGTTCCGCTTGGGCACGCTCGCCGACAATGCCGGCCCCTTCCGTGCGCACTGTCTCGAGAAAGCACGTGAGGCGCGCGATGCCGAACTGCTCCCCACGGTGGTTCCGGGCCTCCCAAAAGCCGTCGCTGGGGACGAACAGAATTTCACCCGCGCGCAACTGCCGGATGCGAGTTTCTCCCTGAGGGTCTGGGACGAAATTGAGCAGAGGCACACGATCTGCATCCTCACGCTCAACGGTGCCCGTCGCGCCGTCAACGAAGAGGATTGGCCCCTGGCCGGCCGCCGCGTAGGTCAACTCGCCGGTGGCCGGATCGAGCAATCCGACGAAGCATGTCACGAGTTGGGCGCCCGAGAGTGTTGGCGCGAGCAGTTCCTGCACATGAGTCAGGATCCCTGACGGGTCAGTCTCATGGACTGCCACTGCGCGGATATACGCTCTTGTCTCGGCGATTACCAAGGCAGCCGCCAACCCGTGGCCGCTGGCGTCGGCCAACATGATCATCGATCGTCCATCCGGCAAGGGAAAGATATCGTACGTATCGCCGCCGACCTTTGATGCCGGCTTGCTCCAGGCGCAGATCTCGAATCCGGCAATCGCCGGACGGGCTCGGCTCAGAAGACGCTCCTGAATGCTCGCCGCAAGCGATAGCTCTCTTTGCATCTGATGCTGTTGCCCGTCAATCACTCGTCGCTCCAATGTTAAGCCCGTCGCGATCATGAGGTTTGAAGCGACAGTCGAAAAAGGGAACACCGCGATCCCTGTCCACCCGCCGCTGTTGAGCGAGATGTCGATGATGCCCCCACAGACGAGCACAAACAGGGCCCAAGGGATTGCGCGTGAGCGGCTGGGCGACGCGCTCTCGCGGCGGGGCTCGCCCTTCTTGAAAAGCAGCCACAGGCAATACACCGCAAACAGCAATGACTCCACGAGAAAACAAAGGAGCAGCGGGCCACCGTCGGGCCACCAGGGTGCCGTGGAACTCCATGAACCATACTGGCTGGCCGGTTCCGTCTTGCGCAGAAAAAACAGGTTCGACCAGATGAGAGGCGACAAGGCAATGCAGACGGCGTAGGTCGTGTTTACTAACCATGACGATGGGCCCCGGCCACGCCAATACCACTCAGTGAAATGCACGAAGCCTGTAAGAGAGGCAAGTGCGAGAAGCGTTGTTGCGCGCGCGTACGACAGGGTCAGCTCCGCAGCATGGGGCACTCGACTCGACAGCACGTTTGCCGGGACTACGTTGTCAGCCAGAAAGATCGCAAGACATGTCCCTGCCGAGCCTGCGACGCAAGTCGCAAATACGAAGTCGAGTCTTCGCCGTCCCAAGAAGAAGTGACGGAGGTAGAATACAATCGCCACGGCCGCGCTAATCAGAAAGCCTGCCAAGTCTGGAATCGAGTACAGATTAAAGGGAACTGCACGAAACGGAATGAGCCCAGTTGCGTCGGTTGCGTCCACAACGGCCAGGAGAGCGATCCACATGGAAGTCACCCGTTGACCTGAAAGGCGAGCTTCGTTGCATCCTCAGAGTCGTTCGGGGCGGCCACAACAACATCGTCGCGGCAGCCAATCAGATTGGACAACAGAGGCACACCTTGGATTCCCGTTGCATTAACGGTAATCGCCGAGGCTGCCGGCTGTCAAGCAAAGTGGCGCCGCCTCCGGCGACTGGCGACGGAGAGGCGACAGACCTGATCCAGACCCGCAGCGCCCGATTGCAGTGCGGGTAGCATACTTGTAGCATCTTCGGATCAGAAGGGAGTGCGCATGTTCACAAGGTCCGCCGTCTTCATCTGTGTCATCGCTTCAGGCATACTATCTCAATCCGCGGCAGCCGACTCGTACGACGCCGACTTTGCTCTGCGATTGCCGGCCGCACTTACACGGTTCGCGGGCTACGCTGACGTCGCTGCTGTGGCCAACACATCAGCCGGCAGCAAGTGGGCTACTTCTGTCAACCCGGCGTCCACGGGGTTCCTACTGGCGTCCAGCCAGTGGAAGCTCGGCCTCACTCCGCAGTTCTCGGCCATCGCCTTCGACGAGGGCAGCCGCATCTACATTGCAAGCGAGGCCTTGACGTGGGAGTCGCCGCGATCCGGGACTTTTCTCGCCGCCGCCGCGCAGGTGTGGTCCAATGAGGCATCGATTGCCCTTGGCCCGGAGTTCGACTTCGAGGCTGACGTTACCCAACTTCAATGGGGCATCCGCGTCTCGCCTGACATCGCTATTGGCCTTAACCTCAACTACACGGACTCCGCAGTCAACTTCGCCCAGAGCGGGCTGGACTTGGCGCACACGGACAGCGAGGGCATCGACTTCCGCGCGGGGGTGCTCTATCAGCTCAATCCCAAGCTCCGCACCGGCATCGTTGCTGACTACGGTGCCAGTCTCAATGACAATCGCCAACTGGTATTCGCCGGCTCCGCTTTTCAACAAGTCTCGGGGGAGTCCACAACTGAGCAGTTCATCCTTCGGCCGGGCCTCAGTTATGAATATGCCCCCGACTCGACCATCTTTGCGGATTACCAGATGGTGCTGATCTCCGACACCGACGCCGGCCACGCCGATTTTCATCGCTTTTCAGCGGGCGTGGACCACCAGTTGTTTCGGGGGATCTTCATCCGCGCGGGCTCTCTGGTTGATACGACGGGTCACTTCTCATGGTCGTGCGGCGCGGCCGTCTCACCAGCCAAGTGGATGTCCATCGACTTGGCCTATCAGCATGACTTCTTCCCGGAACTTTCCCCCGAACTGGGTCACTCGCAGACCCTTACGATTTCGATGAGCTTTGCTCTCTGATTTCCATCGCGTCGCTGCGATCAATCTACGGCCGGCTGTCTGCCTCAGCCAGCCGCTTGAGGAGTGCTACACCTTCGGGGTTCGAGGCGGCCATGTTGAGCACTTCATCCAGGCGAGTGATCCTGAAGACTTCTCCAATCTGGGGCGTGATGTTGGCCAGGCACAGGTGGCCACCACGGTTGCGAACATGCTGGTGCAACTCGACCACCATGCCGAGGGCAGCCGAGCTGAAGCGCGTCACCCTGGAGAAGTCCAGGAGTATCAGGGGGGTGCCTTGGTTGTCGACCAGTGCACGCAAGGCTGTGGAAGTATCCGCGATGGTGGGTGGCTCAAGCAGACGCTCTTCCAGCAACTGCGCGATGGTCACGCCCCTGTACTGGGAAACATCCAGGAACTGTGGTGTCTGTGGCATGGGTGCCTCCTCGCTGGGCACAGAGCGGAGGGCCGCTGTCCCGCCCGTGCTCGCTGTCGGACCAAGGTGATGCCTCGCCTTTCGGCCCATTCGGAATCGCCATTCTAGCACGACATCCGGCGGGTTGCCAGAAGTCCAGAAACCGAGTCGGCCGCATGCGGCTGGAATGAGGCCGACCAGATGCTATAGTGGCCGGTGGATATGGGCCGGACGCCTCCGAAGCGTCGGGGCTGCGCGGAAAGGAGACCCGTACGATGTCTATGCAGGCATCTTCGACCGAGGTCCGGCGTCTTTGCGAGCAGGCAGCACTTCGCGCCTTCCATCAAGCTGCCCAGCGTGTTTCGGCCTATCAGCGTATCTTGGGCCAACGCGGAGTCAGGGCGGATTCAGTTACTACCATCGAGGACTTCAGCCGGAGAGTGCCGCTGGTGAACAAGCGGGCCCTCTTCGTTGATCACGAACTGGCCGACTTGTGCCTGGATGGTCAGTTGGGGGACGCAACGGGGGCCTACACGAGTTCTGGGTATTCGGGTGACTTTTCATTTGGTTTGGAAAGCGCGCGGGACGCCGAGCGGCTGCGCGGACGGATCGATCAGATGCTGGGATTCTTCTTTCATGCCGACAAGCATCGCACGTTGCTCATTAACGGGTTGCCGATGGGGGTGCGAGTGCCGGCCAGCGTGGCACTGACCATCGATACGGGGCTGCGGTCGGATGCGATCCTGGCGGCGGCGCGGAAACTGGGGCCAGCGTGCGAGCAGATCATCATCATCGCGGAGCACCCGTTTCTGAAGAAGGTACTGGAGGAAGGTGAGGCCGCCGGCATCGGCTGGCCGAACCGGCGAGTCCATCTGATCACAGGCGCGGAAGTGATGCCGGAGGCGTTCCGCACTTATGCCGGCGGAATCCTGGGCCATGACACAGCACATCCCGAACGAGGCGACGTGATGGTGAGCTTGGGGATTTCGGAGGTGGGGCTGAGCCTTGGGCAGGAAACCCCCTTCTGCCGGCGGGTGCGCCGGCTGGCCCACAGAGATGAGCAGTTTCGACGGCAGATGTTCGGCGAGTCGCCATTTCTGCCGACCTTTGTGCAGTGGTCGCCGATGGACTACTTCATCGAGACGCCAATGGCCGAAGATGGGAAGCCTCGACTGGTGGTAACCTCGCTGGATCCCGGTCGGCGGATCCCGCTGATCCGTTATGCGACCGGGGACTGGGCGCAGGTGATGACGGCCAACGAGGTCATGGAACACGTGGGCCTACGGGGCGAGGTAGGCAAGAGCGAGTTGCCAAGCCCGTTCCTGTGCATGTGGGGCCGCGGCCAGAGCTTGACGGTGGCGACCGCGAAGGTATTTCCCGAGCACGTCAAGGAAGCGATCTACAGTGATCCGGGTGTAGCGGCGGCCACGACGGCAAGCTTTCGGATGCGGACCCATGGGGCGCGGCTGCACGTGGACCTGCAGATGAAGCCCAATGCCGGTGGCTCATTCGTCGTGGTGCAGGGTCTGGCCGCAGCGATCCATCTGACTGCCGGCGTTGAGGCAGCGGTTACGTGCGTCCCGTACGAGCAGTGGCCGCGCCTGGAACTGAGCTATCAGCGGAAATTCCAATACATGTAGTCGTGGTTCGTTGGCGGATCGCCATATCTCTGACCGGCGAGGCGGCTGATCCGTGCGCTTCTCGCGAAGCAAGGCGGCTGACGGCGAGCAGGAAAGAGCAGAGGCGGCCATTCGGGCCGCCTCTGCAAGAGATAACAAGATTTCAAGCTCGCAGGGCGGTTATGCGCGAGCCATTCGCCAAGTCTTGCGGCCCACCAACATGCCCAGCCCGAGCAGGCCACCATAGATAGCCGCAGGGGTGGGGATCGCCGTCGTTACGAGCGGGTCATTGCTCTGAACTGTCCAGTTGACCAGCCCTGCCGACACTGCCGCCGTAGGCGGGCTGATGCCGGTAAAACGGAGGCTCCAATCGGGTCCAGTAGGCACATCAAATGTGCCGTTGGCACCACCGACGCCAGAAGCATTCGGACCGAATGTACCATGGACTTTACCATCGCCCACGTTGGGAGTTCCTGGGCCAACGCCTGGGTTAAAGGTCGTCAGGAACTCATCGAGCGGGAAGGTAGTGTCGGCGGCACCAGCAAGGCCATTCATCGACCAGAACAAGAGACCATCAGTAGCCGTCGGATAGCTGTCTAACCCCGTGCGGGCAACCGGCCCGCCCAACTGGGAGAAGTCGGGCGTATCATCGACATAAAGGCTAGTCTCGAAGCCGACTCCATGGATCTTCTGAACCGTTCCAGTACCCGACACGTCCAAGTAGGTGTCCGTTTCGCCCCAAAACATGCCTGTCATTTCGTACGGCGCCAGAACCGCGCTCCAGAGCAGCACGCTCTGAGTCTCATCGTAGATCTCTGTGATTCTATCAATACCCCAGCTATCCTCACTGGCATAGGCAGCGCCACCGAAGGCACCCAACTTGTAATCCGCCGGTGTAGCATTAGCCACCAAATCCATCTGGCCAATAGCCAGTGCATTTGATTCGCCTGCGTTGGCTGGAACCGCGCGACCGTACGTGCCATCGGCAGGGCCGTAAAGCCTTCCCACATCGTAGTTAATGTACTTCGCTACAATGGGACCGAGGTACGGAGTCGCAAACGGGACTGCTCCAACGGCCCGATACTTGCCCGTCAGGATGTCATCCACGACTCCGTTCACTGTCAACGCATTGGCCGCGCCTGCAAATCCAAACGCTGCAACGGCCGCAGCCAAAACCATTTTCGTCGCATTCATACCCGACCTCCTTCAAACTGAGGTGTATCCAGACAGGACACCCACAAACTGACGTTACCGTTCGGAGATGGCCCACTAGGTTGCCAGCCATCCCACTCTCACCACTCGCACCCACGGGCAATGACATGACCCGCAAACCCAAACGCACAATATCTTCCCGCTCCAATGCGAGGACGCTGCTAGTATACCCGATGATCGGGGTGGGGCAAGCCGTTTTTTTGTCGGAGTGCTGTGGACGGGCTGTCGATGGTAGGAAACGCGTATCATATTGTCTGTATGAGTCTTACGGGAACACCACCCGCTGGCGGGAGGGCAATGGGTGCGATAATATCGATTAGGCTGCATGCCAGATCGAAACCGCATTGGTTGCCTATCTTAACATGCTGCGCCTTGGACCGGTCTCGGTCGCGCTGGGATCCTCATGATGCGGCGTTCTAGATCGTGGGAATCTCGATGAGTTATCATCCTGATGTTGCTTGTGGACGACGCCCGCCCGCTGGGCAGGAGTTGATGGCGGCGCTGGATTGCTTCGCGCCGCTGAGGCGATATTGTGCTCAGAACTTGCCGGCATCGGCACGATGTTGTACGTGAAGGAAGGAGAGATCGCATGAGCGGTACAGCGTCGGGATTCGCGGGGATGAGTGGGACGGACGACGCCGCCGTGCCGTTTCCGGATGCGATTGTGGGCGAATGGCACGTGCTGCACACCAGGAGCCGCCAGGAGAAGATCGTCGCTGCGGATCTGGCGGCGATGGGCATAGCACATTTCCTGCCGCTGGTGGATCAGGTCCGATATTACGGGAGGCGCAAGGCTCGGGTGAGTGCACCGCTGTTTCCCGGCTACGTTTTCTTGCGCGGATCAATCGAGCAGGCCTATCAGGCCGATAGAACCAAGCGGATCGCAAACGTAATTCGAGTGGCCGCCCAGGAGGCCCTGGACTGGGAGTTGAGGAATCTGCATCTTGCGTTAACGCGGCAAGCACCCTTGATTCCCTACCCTTACTTGAAAAAGGGCGTTAGAGTTGAGATACGGTCGGGGCCATTTCGTGGCCTCCAAGGCATTATTGAAGATCGGACGGGAACGGACCGCCTGATCTTGAGCGTGGATATCCTCGGCCGGTCGGTGAGTCTGGAGATCGACGGCGCGCTGCTTGAACGGCTGGAGTAGAGTTCTTCAAGCGGATGACGCGACTGATCGGTCAAGTTGCGCACGGCCAATCGACTGTTCGCCCCGGCGGCGCAGTTGACAGGGGCGGAGCCTAGACACCACTCGCCAGGTTTTGCATCTGTTCGGACGGAAGGAGTCCATGTGATGGGGCTGGCGCGGTTGTTGAACAGCAGGTGGATGCGGCGCCCAGCGGAATCGTACAAGGGTTTGTCCAATGGTTGCGCGCCGGGCACGCACCAGGCGGCTGTGCGACTGATTGGGAAACACGTGCCGCACAGAAGCGGCGTGCTGGATCTGGGGGCGAGCACGGGCGCGTTGCTGTTGCGGTTGCGCGACCAGGGGTGGCAGGACCTGCATGCGGCGGACCTGGATGGCACGGAGTTCTCGCTGCCGAATGTGCCCTTTACGAGGGTCGATCTGAATGGCGAGTTTGCCGCCGGATTCACGAGAAGGTTCAAGCTGATCTGCCTGACCGAGGTGATCGAGCACTTGGATTCGCCGCGACATTTTCTGGAGCAGGCTCACGGACTGCTGGCTGAGGACGGGTATCTGGCACTTTCGCTGCCGAATATCGCGTACTGGGAGGGGCGCATCAAGTTCCTGCTGACCGGTGAGCTTTGGGGCTTTGGAGAGAACACTTATCGGACGCTGCGACACGTCTCGCCGATGACTGTGGACATGATGCGACTCACGATGCAGGAATTGGGGTTTTCCGTGATCGAAAGCACAACAGCGGCCGGGTTTGCGTCGTCCTTACGGTGGGTCATCTTCTCCCCGCTGTGGCTGCCGATACGCATCGTGGGCGGCCGGCGGGTTTTTGGAGAATCGGCGGTGTTTCTGGCCAAGAAGACGCAGCGCGATGGCGACCTGTCTGTGCCGACACTTTACCGGGCGGCCTGGGAGAAGTCGGGCGCGGCGGAGAGTTCTGTTGTCGCCGGTGGCGTGGGGCGCGTATGATGGAGGCAGACGCCGGTTGTCCGATCTGGCACTGGAGAGCGCGGCAGGCGTCAGGAGGCATGTCATGCACCAGAGACGAATTCTAGCTGGGGTTGCGCTCGTTGCCGTTGCACTCGGCGCCGAGCGGCTGCGAGCCGATTACATTCCGTGGTCGGCGTCGACGCCACAGACGGCGACGCGCTTTTTTGACCGGTATTATAATGTGCCCATTCCGACGCCTGGCATCAACGGTGACCTACGAAGCGACGACTATCACATTCTTGCTGGTGTAGACGCAGATGGCAATGGACAGGCGAACGACAGCATTCGCTACTTGACGTTCAGTCTTAAGACGCCTCTTAACACGTTCAACGAATACTACCTGCCCGACAAGAGCGGTGGGCGTTTCTATGGCGGACTCGTCAGTTTCAACCTCAATACGCTCAGTCCGACGTGGGGCCAAATGTACATGCCGATCGACGATGGCGCGGTGCCGTACCATGTTGCGCCAGACGGCCGCTTTCTTCGCGGCGGCGACTACACGCATGCGGAACTGAACTACAGCGACATGGCGCTGCGACCAATAGACGTAGGCCCCGCGGCCTTCGACTCCATTTTTCTCTGGAAGCGAAACGACTTCAAGAACGGGTACAACCAGCGTCAGATCGTTCTTGATTCCCGCGCGCATCTCTCCGTGGCGATCACGCGTGGCTGGTATGGGATGGCCCCCGGCCGCTTCGTTGTGATGGATGGGCAGAACTTCTACATCTCCGAAACGACGTTTGAGGGCTACGACCCCAGTGGGTATGGTCTGTACACGGACTTGGACGCCTCAGCGACCAGGTGGGCGCTATACAAACCCAAGGCACCTTTTGCGATCAACTTCGATGAGCAGACGGCGGATTTTGAGCCGCATGAGTTCAACAATGTCAAGGCAGTGGGCGTGCAGCTACACTCGAACGGCTTCCAGGACTCCGGAGGCTTTTCATTCGATGACCTGCGCCTGGAACTAGGTCCGGTGGACGGTTATGCCGCGGCGCCCAAGGATGTGCCCAATATCCGGGTGGCGAATAAGGTGGGGACGAAGGAAAAGAACCTGCAGAGCGGGCAGAAGCCGCCGGTGAAGTTCACGTCGGTTCGGCAGGGGGCGACGGGGCCGGTCCAGATTTTCAACATTCACAATGACGGCTTTGATTCAATGTCGCTGACCAGCATGACCGTGCCGGCTGGCTTCAAGCTGCTGGGCCAGCTCAGCCCCGAGTTGCTGCCGGGTGACACAGATACGTTCAAACTGAGAATGATCACGAAACAGGCCGGCAAGCAGTCAGGCCTGGTCACGATTGCCAGCGACGATCCGGACACGAAGAAATTCAAGTTCAACGTGCTGGGCCAGGTGCTGGCCAGCGGCCGCCAGAAGGGCGCTCCGTTGGCGCCGGCACAGGAGCCCGGGCATGTGATACTGCCGTCCGAGGTGGCGATGCTGGCCCGGCCGTCCGGCGCGGCCGTGGACTTTGGCGGGGCCAGAGCGGCGGCTTCTGTGGCCGCAATGGGCCTGCTTGATTCGGGCGAGACGAGCGCGGTACCGGAACCCGCGTCAATGCTGCTGGTGGCGGCCGGTCTAGGGATGGCGTTGGGGCGCCGGCGACGCTGAGTGAGAGCCGGCCGGACAAATCGAGGGATGACAGCAAGAGGCAAATTCACTTTTGTGCTGCCGGGCAGGAACCTGTCCGGGGGCTGCCGGGTCACGGTGGGTCTGGCCAATGAACTGCTGGCCGGTGGATATCAGGTGCGCATCGCGCATCCGTTCCCTTCGGAAACGACGAACTGGCGGGAGGCTGTGCGTCATCCACTGGACAAAGTGGGGCGGTGGGCATCACGGCTTTGCGGCCGTGCCAATGGCGACTGGGTCCAGCAGTTTGCCGGAGGGGTTGAGGCTTACCACGACCTCGACAAAATGGAGTTCGCGGAGGGCGAGGTTGTCATCGCCGTCGGAAGTTTCACGGTGGAGGGTGTTCGATCGCTGGCTGCGGACGTGGTGAAATTGCGGTTTTGCCACGGATTCCAGGAGCATGAACAGGAATGGATGAAGAGGGTCTGGTCGGGCGAGATGCCGACGATCGCGGTGACCCAGTCGCTGATTCCGCGGATCGTTGGATACGGTGGCGGGCCCATCCTGGGCGTCGTCCCCAATGCGATCGACGCGGAACAATACTTCGTGGAAGAACGGCCTCGCACGGGCATCGGGACGATCTACGGGAGCCACTCGGCCAAGGCACCGCAGTTCACCGTCGACCTGCTCAAGCAGATCCGTCAACGATGGCCGGACATGCGGCAGTACGTGTTCGGGGCGGAGGCGAGGCCGGCGGCAGTTCCGCGCGGCCTTTACTGGAGGGCGCCGTCCGTGGCGGAGGCGCGGGAGTTGTACAACCGCTGCTTGATCTGGCTGGTGACAAGCCACAACGAGGGTTTTGCGCTTCCTATCCTGGAGGCAATGGCGTGCGGCTGCGCGGTGATCAGCACCGCGACGCTCGGCGGACAGGACCGCATCGAGCACGAAGTTAATGGTCTGGTGGTGCCGGTGGGGGACGCGGAAGGGTTCATGCGGGAGATCGAGCGCGTGCTGGGCGACGATGGGCTGAGGCAGCGCCTGGTGGCGGGGGGCCGGGAAACGGCCAGGCAATACACATGGAAGGCGGCCGCCGATCGGATGGAGGCGGTGTTGGGCGAGTTGGCGGCTGCAGGCAGCATGAAGGGTCGTTGACATGACGGACGTGGTGATGGCTGAGGTGGCGCTGCCCGCGGCGGGCGGCGAGGATTTGCCCGAGGTGATTATCGAGCCCCGGCGCGGATGGATCGCCGTGAACTGGGCCGAGCTTTGGCACCAGCGGGAACTGCTGTATTTCCTGATCTGGCGGGATGTGAAGGTCAAGTACAAGCAGACCGTCCTGGGAGTGGCTTGGGCACTGCTCCAACCGCTGTTCACGGCCGTCGTGTTCACATTCCTGTTCCAGGCGATGGCCAGGATCGATTTCGAGGGAGTGCCATATCCGCTGGCCGTGTACGTGGGAATCTGGGTCTGGACGTTCTTCTCAACGGCTGTGGGGAGCGGAGCCGCCAGCCTCGCGGGGCAAGCGGCGCTGTTGAACAAGATCTACATGCCCCGGCTGTTCATGCCGGCATCGGTCGTAGGGGGGGCGCTGGTGAATCTGGGGGTGGGCGTGGTGGTGCTGCTCGGCATGATGGTTTGGTACGGTGCCACGCCGACATGGGGGCTGCTGATGGTGCCCGTGCTGGTGGCGATGCTGGCCGTCCT
>CAXXTX010000005.1:0-10219 GCA_963666425.2 Bacillota bacterium | reverse complement strand
TTACACAAAAAAAGCATTTCGCAAATTACACTTATAATCCGCAAAACGCTCTTTTGTTACTTTCTAGTATAACAGAGATGTTAATATCTGTCAACCCAAAATGCCGCTTGCACTGTTGTGCGGTTCTACCTTTTCTCTGTTTTGCTGTGCTTTAAACCAGAAAAAAACCTCCTGCCGCAGCCGATCTGTTTTTGATGGCTGCCGGCAAGAGATTTCTGCTTCTCATCGTTTGCTCTTTTCTTTGCGGATTACACCGCGCAAGGACAGTCACTGCCGTTTAGTTATCGGCAAATTGTTGGGCTATCCGTTCAAAGGCTTCCATAACGACACTGCGTGCTGCCGGCAGACAAACCCGTTCAAAACCGGCGCCAAACTCCGGATCGTGTACCAGACCGCTTTGCAGCATGACATTGGCTTTGCCGTAGATCCTGTCTTCTATTTCCGCATGGCTGAGACCATAGCCGCTGAAATCAAGCCACAAGCAATAGGTCCCCTCCGGGCGCCATAGCTTCACTTTGGGCATTCTCTCTTGTAAGAATGCTTGCACCGCATCGATATTGCCATCGATATATGCATTGACTTGATCGAGCCATTCCTCCCCCTCGGTATAGGCTGCGATTAAAGCTGCCACCGCAAAGGGGGTGGGCATACGCATACCCATGGCTTTTTTATAGGCTGCCCGCAGGGTATCATCGGCAATGACCGCATTGGAACAGGATAAACCAGCCAGATTAAAGGTTTTATTCACGGCATTGAGCACAACGATATTGCTTAAATCTTCAACAACGGCAGCCAGAGGGTAGTGTCGGACGCCTTTGCGCAGGATATCGCAGTGTACCTCATCGGAGATGAGAATCACTTGGTGTTTTTTGCAGATTGCCGCCAGCGTGCGCAATTCCTCCGGCTGCCAAACGCGGCCGACCGGGTTGTGCGGTGAGCAAAGCACAAAACACTTATTCTTGGGATCGGCGCATTTTGCTTCAATATCCGCAAAATCCATACTGTAATAGCCGTTCTGATTGATCAGTTGGCTGCTGACCACCTTACGCTGACAGTCCTCTTCAATGGCACTGGTAAAATGGCCGTAAACCGGACGACAAAGAATAATACCGTCGCCTTCCTTGCTGAACGCTTTGATGGCGCCGTTGAGTGCTTCCACCGTGCCGTTGGCGTAGAGGATATGGTCCGGATTGATCTCCCAATTGTGTCTGGTTTTAAACCAATGCACAACCGCTGCGCGATAGGCAGGAGCAGCCAAATCGGAAGTATAACCATAAATACGGAAATCAGCCACCCGATGCATCGCATCCACAATCGGCTGGGCGGTCGGTAAATCCATATCCGCTACCTGTAGAGGAATGGTATTTTCATCGAAGGTAAATTTCCCCTTCATCATCGCGGACATCATTGGCATCATGTCCCACTTCATCGAATAAGTCCCGCGCCGTTCAATCACTTCATCAAAATTATACTTCATGCTGCGATCCCCTTTACCCATTGATTTGCTTCCTGACCTTTATTATACGCGCAACCACAGTATGGGGTCAAGCACTTATCCTGATTTTTTCAATCATGATCGGACTGCAGACTGAACCCTCTTGTTTTGGCTGCTCGTCATTACTGATTTTTCTGACCAATATACATCAGATGCTCCGCCATACCCAGGAATTCTTCACGTTCGCAGAGTTGATGCGCCAGTTCCAACCATTTGCGAATGACTGCCTCCGGCAGATCTTTTAATGTGAGTTCATTGGCGGCAAGAATGCCCTCCTGTGCAAAGAAATGCAATTGCTGCAGTGGAAACTGCGCCATAAAAGGCGCAATTTCGGCAATGGTGTAAAAATAAGCCTCCGTAAAGGCATTGCCTGTATAAGGCAGATTTTGTCTGACACAATCAAGATAATACTCTTCTTCCGGTTTGAGGATTAACTCCGGTGTAAATTTCAGGAAATCAACAATTCCGGAATACAGCTGGATAAATGATACATAGAGCTTACCGCCTGGCTTCAGACAGCGCAGCGCTGCCTCGACAGCTTGGATGCGATCCTCTTTCTGCGGCAAGTGATAGAGCGGTCCCATCAACAAGACATGATCGAAACTGCCCCTGCAGCAAGCGGTCGGCGTATCTGGCATCTCCGGCTAAGGCTGTGAGATTCAAGCTTTGAGCTGCTGCTAATTGCTGTGCAAACTTCACATTTTCCGCCGAAAGATCAACCAGCGTTACCTGACAGCCTTTTTTTTGCATAATAAAGCGCATAACGGCCGGGACCTCCGCCGATATCAAGTACACTCTCACCCGGTTTGATGTATTGATCCAACATCCGAATGGTCAGCGCAAATTCGAATGGATGCCTCTCCAGACGGTTCCACTCCGCTTCAACATGTTCATCATAATATTGTTGGACTTTTTTCACGATGTCACTCATTCGCCTATCCCCTCTCGTTTGATGATCTTGTATCCTGCTTATCCTGCAGCAAAAGTTTGTAACGGCACATCTGGCTGCCCGTTGCGGCGCAGATCGTGTCCGGCGGGTAAAGTAAAAATCTCCTGCAATTGGGCACCGAGCCGCAGACAGGTTTTCCGCGAGGCGGTATTTTCCGGCCGGCAGGTGATGATCAGGCTTTCCATCTGATGTTGAAGCGCCAACTGCAGCAACAGCAAACAGGCTTTTCCGGCATAATGATGTCTCCGCCAGGCCGGATAGATGGTAAAACTCAAGTTTCCATCGATTGCGGTCTTGCAATTTGTACCAATCCGCAGATCGCAGCGTCCCAGTTCTACATCATCACTGCGGCGCCGTATCTTAAAATAGTAAGTCGGCAGGTTCCCTGTTAATTCCTCTGCCTCGACGGCAGCCTGCAGCTGCAAATAGATTTCCTCATCTTTCAAATTGATCGTGCCATCTAGCATCTTTTCACCTCGCCTTGCACCCGAGTGTATCCGGTCATTCAGCAGATTTACAATGGTTTTGCCGCGATCACGCAGAGCGTGCGGCTGCTGCCTGTAAAAACAGCGCCAGCCACATCATCATAGAAGCGAAAAGCGACAAAGCCATTTTCGTGCAGCTCCGCACCAAGGGTATCCCGATCGAACAAACAATCCCAAACATGATAGAGTCGGCTGTCAGCGGCTGTAATCACCAAATATTGCGTCAGATAAGCATGGAGCGCTTTATAAGCAAATTCACGCTGGAGCAAAACATAGGGTTCATCCCGCCAGAAGCCTTTGTCTGCATAGGATACCTGCGTGCTTTCCTGGAATCCTTCCTTCTGCAATTCTGTAAAGACATCAAGCACGAATAGACCGCCCGGTTTCAAAGCCCGCCAAACCTCGCGGCAGACCAAGGCGCGATCTATTGGATTTAAAGCCGCATAATCACAGTAGATCAGGCTGACCAGATCGAATTGATTCTCAAATGGCAGCTGCCGATAATCACAGCAAAGATAATCAATCTTCCTGCCGGCAGCGGCAGCGGATTTTTTTGCATAGGCAATGGAACCTTCTGAAAAATCAACAGCGGTAACCACAAAACCCAGATCATCAAATAATTCGGCATATAAACCGGGTCCCGCAGCCAAGATCGAGCAGCTGCTTGCCTGCCGCCTCGCCGACAATTGTGGCAATCCATTGCGCAGACCGACGCATAAACATGAGATTCCTGGAGGCCGCGTCGACCGCCGGCGCCAGATGTGCCTGCAGCATTTGCTGATGCAGATAAGGTTCCGTCCAAATATTCCCTTCTGCGGGGGTATAGGGCAGCGGTTTTTCTTTTAAACTGGCCAGTATGGCTTCATACATTAAGCGTTACCTCGTCATCGCTGCCTTGTCTTGGCATCGCGTCAGCCCAGAGTTTGACCCAAGGCGATCGGATGCTGAATGGCGGCGGCTGTTTTTTCGATGGTATAACCTTCCCCCAGATAACGCTGGGCAATCACCATCATGGATTCACCGATTTCGATCATATGAAAATCGGGGTCATAGATGCGCACCACGCGCTGCTGCCAGGGATATTTCTTCTCCGAATGCACAAAAACAATTTCATCGTCTGATTTTTAAACGCCGTAGAAAGGCATCGAAATCGGCTACTTCAAAATAGAGCTCCATATTATGACTTTTCTGAATGACAGAGTTAGCCGGGATATTGGTCAATTCGGCGAAATCCTGCTGTATGCCAAAACCACCGCTGAAAGTCACATTTTTACCTAAATCTAGTACCACTTTCTGCTCAAACAATTCGCCGTAAAATTTCTTGGATACTTCCACATCCCGGACAGCCAGTAAAGCGATTTTAAATTCCATGTCGTTTCTCCTTTTTCGCTTGTCCAAACTAATTTCAAGGACAATGGTATGTTCTTTCTCCCGCTATCAAACCTTCGCTGCACTCCTCCAGCAATCATAGAAAACAATTTCTTCGAGTGCTTTGGTCTGTTTTGCTTTGGGTGGTTCATCCGCATAACCAACCGGCAGCAGGAACAAACAGCTGATCGTATCCGGCAGCCCTAAGATGCGATTCGCCGCTTCCACATCCAGATAACCAATAAAACAGGCAGATAAACCATTTGCCACCGCCGTCAGGAAAATATGCTCGGCCGGTATCAGCGGGGTGGCGTTTTGAAACAGCGTCGTGCGGGCTTTGCGATCAGGATAAGTGCAGAGATATTTCAGGAAGTCCTGATTGAAGCGAAGTTGATTGACCTGCCAGGCAAAATCGTCTTCCGGTTGCTCCGCCAGATCCCAACTTAAGTCGGCGCAGCAGGCGAATACCAGCGGCGCAGTGCCAATCCAGGTTTGCTCTCCTGCCGCCTGGGCCAGTTTTACTTTTGTTTCCGGATCCTGAATGACTCCAAACCAATAAGACTGACTGTTACCGCCGGAAGGCGACAACCTTGCCGCTTCCAGCATCTCCGCCAGTACTTCTTTTGGCACCGGCTTATCTTGAAACTTCCGCGCCGATCTGCGCGTCTCGATTACTTGTTTTAGTTCCATTTTAACACAATCCTTTCCTTTATTACAAGATCTTCATTTTTTATGATTTTCTTTCGATGCGCAGTGCGATTTTTCTCCCTGGGGTGACAGCATAAAAAAAGCCATGGGAAACTTCCCACAGCTTGCGTTTTTAATCAAGATTACCTGTGGAAAGCAAAATCAAAACCAAACCAGGCAGAAGAAAACCAGACCGTTTCGTGCAACAGTCGATGTTCTTTCTGTAGTTATGATTTTCATTCTCTGTTCCACGTTCGCACCCATATTACCGATTCTGTAATATCAAGTGTGCCGGATTGCCATCACTCCTCGATGCTTTATGCTATCACATGCCCAAGATAGCATGAAAAAATCGGATTGTCAACGGTGAATTTGAACTTTCATTTTTTTAAAGCACGAAGCAATTCTTGCAGCACTTCGGTGCAATCCGCGATCAGGCCATAATGGCTGATTGCAAAAATCGGCGCCTGCGGATCGTTGTTCACGGCAATGATGCATTCGCTGCGGCTGATCCCCGCTAAGTGCTGAATCGCGCCGGAAACACCAAAACTCAGCATCAGCTTTGGCGCCACGGTGAAACCCGTTTGCCCTACCTGATGCGCATACTCCGCCCAACCCGCATCCACGAGCGGTCTGGAAACACCGACCGCCGCGCCCAGCAGCTCTGCCAGTTCGTAGATCAATTTCATGTTTTTCGCGTTACCGATCCCGCGTCCGGCTACCACCATGATTTCCGCTTCGGCAATGGAAGCAGCGGCTGCGGCCGGTTCCGTTTGCAGCAGCTGCAGCGTTTGCGGCAAAGCTTGCGGGGCGGAACAGACAATTACTTCTCCCGAACGCTGAAAAATCCAAACACGGCAATGCCAGAATACCGGGACGGACCGTTGCCATCTGCGGTCTATGGTTCGGACAGATAATCGTCGCCAGTAAATTGCCGCCAAAGGCCGGTCTGGTTTGCTGCAGAAGGCCGCTGACCGGGTCGATTTCCAAGACGGTGCAGTCGGCCGTTAAGCCGGTGCGTTGCCTGGCTGCGACGCGGGGAGCCACCGAACGTCCAAAATCTGTTGCCCCAAAAAGGACCACTTCCGGCCGATATTCTCTTATCAAATCACATATCATCGTATAGAAAGCAGGTTCCAGTTGTTCAGCGAACCGCTGATCCTGGCAAAGATAAACCAAATCGGCGCCTGCTGCGATCAATTGCCTGGCCTGGCTTGCCATGTCGTCTTGCCCCAACAGAACAGCACCCAAACGGCAGCCGCGCAGTTTGGCAAGCTCGCTGGCTTTGCCCAACAATTCAAAACTGACCGGCAGCAATTCGCCTGATTGGCTGCGCTCGCAGACCACCCAGATATCTTGATATGCCGTTAAATCAAATACCAGACTTTCTTCTTTTACGATGCTGAGCGCGTTTTTGGGACAGCTCTGCAGACAGATACCGCACAAAGTACAACCTTCTCCTAACACTGCTTTGCGATTCTGCAGCGTCAGCGCCGCGGCGGCGCAGCTCTTGCAGCATAAGCCGCAGCCAATACAGAGATCCCGATCAATCCTCAATCCAGTCATCTATTTCAGTTCCTCCCTGATCCGCGCAGCCAAAGCCTGCACCTGTTCTGTGAAGTCGCCCGCAAAGAAGACGCACGCATTGTCTCGCTGCGGTACACCGGTGCGCACCACCTGAGTGGGTGAGCCGTTTAAGCCGCAGCGGCTGACATCTGCCTGCAAAGCCGCCGCATCCAGCGATTGGAACGGAGCGGTTTCACCAAATTCCACTCCACTGATATTGGGCAGCCGCGGTTGATTGATATCCTTGGCAATGGTCAGCCAAAGCCGGCAGCCTGATCTGCAGCAATTGACGCTGACCGTCCAGGCTGCGGCGCACCGTCATTTCCTGCGGTTTGATCTCGATGATTTTCTCCACATTGGTCAGGTGTGGAATCGCCAGGTGTTCCGCCAATTCCGGTCCGATCTGTGCCGTATCGCCATCGATGGCCATGCGTCCGCAGAGGATCAAAATCAAAATCGCCCAATTGTCGGACGCCCAGACTCAAAGCATAAGAAGTGGCCAAGGTATCGGCACCGGCAAAAGCACGGTCGGATAAGAGCAAGGCCCGATCGGCACCGCGGCTCATTGCATCCCGCAGCAAGCGTTCCGTTGCCGGAATAGCCCATGCTGATCACGCTGATTTCACCGCCCAGCTGTTCTTTGATCTCAATGGCTTGTTCCAGCGCATAAGCATCGAAGGGATTGATCACCGACTGATTGCCGTCGCGCAGAATTGTTTTCGTGACCGGATCGAGCCGCACTTCATTGGAAGAAGGTACTTGTTTGATACAAACGACGATTTTCATACCCTTTTACCTCCTTCTGCCTCGAATAAATTACCATTGCCCAATAAATTCTTAGGGGTCAAAGATTTTTTTCAGGGCTGCCATCTCGGCAATATGCTCTGCTCCGTACATGGTCAGCAGCATCCTGGTTTTTAGTTTGCCTACCCCATGTTCCGCCGCTATCGCGCCGCCCATTTTGGCAGACTTCGGCTGCCCATTGCTGATACAAGGCTTTGCCTTTCCAAAAATCTTCTTCATTGCGAGGCAGAATATTCACATGCAGGTGATTGTTGCCGATGTGACCCCAAACCGCCGACTGCAGCTGATTTTCCTGTAACCCCTGGCGATAAAGCGCCACCACCGCAGCCAATTGATCATCAGGCACCGACATATCCGTGCCTAACTTGGTGATCATCGGATAATTTTGTTTGCGGCGGTCGATCAGCATATTGGCGCTTTCCGGAACGGCATGACGGAAGAACTGTAATTGGGTCAGATCCGCTTCCGTTCTGGCAACCCAGGTATCCGCTTTATTGCCGCCAGATTGCTGCAGGACTGTTCCGATCTGGTGCAGCTGCGCGAAAGCTTCATCTGCATCCTGACAATGCAATTCCGTGTAAATGCAGTAGCGATAGGATTCCGGCAAATCCGGCAGGCGGGCGAAGGCGCTGCTCTGGCGTTTTTGTTGCCGCAGCAACTCCAGCGCATCCGCGTCAAAAGCTTCCATGGCCGCCAGATGCTGCACTTGGCTGCGCAGCCGAATGGTAAATTGAACCGCCAAATCTTCATGCGCAAAAAAACAGCTGACACCCCAAATCAGGTTTGGGATGTTCCATCAGCGCCAGCTCAATTGCCGTGATCACACCTAAAGTTCCGTCTGAACCGATCAGGAGATCGATCGCGTCCATATTATCTTCAATATAATAACCGGAGGCGCTCTTGGTTGGCGGCATCCGGTAAGTGGGCAGATTCAGTTCCAGAGTCTCCTGATTCGTCAGCGGCAGGGATAAACGACGTCCCCTGGCAAACACTTCGCCGCGGCGTAAGGCGATCATGCGGCCGTCGCTCAGCAGCATACGGATTGCGCTGATGTGATGACGGATCGGACCGTAGAGGAAGGTACGGGCACCGGAGGCATTGCAGGCTGTCATACCACCAATCGTAGCCGATGCTTCGGTTGGATCCGGTGCAAAGAATTGCCGCGGAGCTTGGCAAAAGGCTTCATACGCCTGCATGGCCGCCGCATCCCAGCCGGAGCTGGCAAATTGCTTTTTGTCGATCATTTTTTTGAATTCCGATAAAACCAAACCCGGTTGGACGGTAAAATAAAACCGACCCGATTCATCCCGGCGGCAGCCAACCACCTGATTCATCCGACTCAGATTCATCACATGTCCCTGCAAAGGCACAGCGGCGGCAGCCAGACCCGTGCGCGCTCCCTGGATGGTCAGCGGGGGTCGCGCTCTGGTTGAGATCCGCTAAAATAGAGATGATTTCCGCTTCACTGACCGGAAAAGAAATACTGTCCGCCTGACCGACCGTCCGCGATTCATCCCGCAGATATTCTGTATATTGCTCATTCAGGGGTTTCATTAAGCTATTCAAGAAAAGAACCTCCCAGTCTAAATTGTGATAAATGAAGATCAGGCCGGAATCGAATCCATCCCGGCCTGATATATTAAAAATTTACCTTATTTTTCAGGATAGGGCACAAAAACTACGGTGCTTTGTAAACTACTTTCCCGTCAATCACGGTCAGCAGGACCTTTTAAGTCAGCAATTTTCTCCGGAACAATCTGCAAAATATCATCACTCAAAACCGCAAAGTCCTGCCAATTTACCGGGTTCCAGGCTGCCTATTTTCTGCTCCAAGCCCAAATAATAAGCGCCGTTCTTGATGAACAATTCCAGCATTTCCATCACGCCGATACATTCTTCGCTGCCCCAACTGCACCCCGCGGGAGGTGCGCCGTGTCACTGCTGCCCGCATGCCCAGAAACGGATTATAATGGGCGGACGTCATATCGGAGTTGGCGAAAACACGAATGCCGTTATCCAGATAGGTGCGCAGCGGGATAAAGCGATTGACCCGTTCTGCTTCTAAATTATGGAAATAAATATCTCCTTCTACATAGATAAAGCCGGGCTGCACGGAAACGCCGATGTCACGGCGCCGCATAATTTCCAAAGCTTCTTCCGTCGGCAGATAGCCATGAATGATATGGTGCCGACGAGCCTGTGGCGCGCTGTCCCTCGGCCATAATGTGATCAAAGCTGCGGCAGGAAATATCCTGAGCCAAATCGCCGCAGCAATGAATGCCAATCGACCAACCTGCCCGATGACCGATGCGGAAATATTCCTCTAAACGGCTGATATCCAGACGCAGCGGAATTTTCGTCTCGCTGCCGTCGATCCAAGGCTCGTTCATCATGGCTGTCTTGGAGCCGACACCGCCGTCGATCGCCATTTTCAAAGCAGCCAGGCGCAGATGATCATCGCCAAATCCCTCAAATACGCCCAAGGTCGGCACCAAATTCTGCAGATCTTTGCCTTGTGTGGCATAGAGTCCATACCAGGCCGGCATCATGGCGACACGCTGCGGCAATTTGCCGGCATTGCGCATTTTTTGATAGGCCTTCATTTCCTCCGGACCGACACCCGGATCCATCAAGGAGGGTAATACCGTATTTCAGGTACTCTTGGCTGGCCCGCTCGATGGCGGCCATGATTTCAGCCTGCTTATCGGCAGTCCCGGCATTGCGGGGAATGCAGGCCCGCACCGCGTTTTGCGCACCATTGATCAGATAACCGTTCGGTTCACCATCTTCCCGGCAGACAATAGTTCCTCTTTCGGGTTGAGGGCTGCCTTTTGCAATTCCTGCCGCTTTAAGAGCCAAAGAATT
>CAXXTX010000004.1:0-3108 GCA_963666425.2 Bacillota bacterium | reverse complement strand
ATAAAGCTTTAAACTCTGAATTGAATATTTCTTTCTGCTCTTTACTGTTAACAAAAATATATTCCAATATCTTGAGGTCAGAGATATTAACATATCCTCTACTATTTGTATAGGCCATAACTTTGAGAACTTATACTGCCTTGTAAATTCTTCTGTCTGAAATTTCAAATGCCATGTTTTCATTTTTTTTTAATTTTTCTATGAGGTCATTTAAAAATCCTTGAAGAACAGGAGATATGGTAGATTTTTTGATGCTTAACTCAAACAAAAGTGCACAAGAATTCCAATTTATTTCAGGGAAAGACTTAAAATCATAATCTAAGTCATTATTTATCTAGTTATTGCATATGCTTTAAATGTACAGAGCTCGGTCTTTCTGCTAAAGTGGATCAGTCCAATACCTAAACAAAAACCTATCATAAAGTGCTCCTAGATCAGCTGTTGGTTCCTCGTTGCTTGCACCAATCACCAGAAACAAAGGAATCGGGTATTGGTAGGGTCCATTTTAGAACTTTCTTTCATTCAATATTTTCAGAAGAGTATTAAGAATTGCTGTGCTAGCCTTGAAAATTTCATCTAGAAACCCAAACTTGCAATCAGGCAAGTAATCCTTGGTTTATCTGCACAGTTTATCTTGCTAGAGCTAAGCAATTGAGATCGGACCAAATATTTCTTCTGGGGTTGTAAACTTGTTTAGAAGGTAGTAAAAGTAAGATTGTTTAGATGACTTTGTGCATTTCCTACAAATCCTTTCAGCAACAAGAGTTTTTGCTGTACCGGGTGGTCCAAAGAGTAAGATATTTTCCCTGCAAAAAAGACTTAAAAAGCAAAGTCTTACAACTATTTCTAGGTTAATCAGCCCTGAACAAGTTTCTTTTAAAATCAAGGGAAGTTTATTGGTAATTTGAATGACTTGTTTACTGTGACACTATGTACAGATGACTTTTAGGATCTAAAAAGAATTTGGGAGGATATTTGTACTGTTCGCATTAAAGTTTAAGATTTTTTTTTTCTTGATGCTATATCAGCTTTTTCTTTGCAGACAGAAAATAAGGTAGATGACCCATCTTAACCCCCATTCCAATCATCTACTTTTCATTAAATTTTGCCAATTGGTCAAAATCATCTAAGCCTTAACTCTTAAAATTGTTATCGTATTCATTTAGATCTTCCTCTTTTATATGCTTTTTCAGGTAATTATATATATTGGTAAATTTTTTTTCTTTTTTCTTTCTCTCAATTTCTTGCTGTCTCTCCATCACCTAAATTTTCTTTATTCAAATCAGCCTCTATTTTTTATTCCTCATTTTTTTTTTAAGGTAAGATATTAATATTATTTTTGCCTTGTATTTGCAACTATTCAGGCATTTTCAGTTTATTATTAGATTATTACTCTGGTTTGTTTTGAACTTAATTTTTTCACAAAATTTTCCTTGGACTATTCAAGTCCTTTGTTGAGTTAATACTATTCTTATATATCTTCCCAATTTAATTATTTTTTTTTAAAGAAGTCAGCAATCTACTACTTAATGGAATTTTCAGAACTATTCACTGCTACCTCAAAATCTTCAAACTAATCAGAAAGATTAGTAAAATCAAGTTATCCTTTAGATAAAATTTATTTGGCTTCTTAAATAATAGACTTGGAACTTTCTTCATTGTTAGTAAAAAAAGTTAATCACCTCAAGTAAAGTTGTACTATAATTTTAACTTAGTATGCGACTGTTTTACATATTAGATTTTGATATATTTTATATTTATAAGATAAGTGATTTCGAATTTTTCTTAATCAATATATTTATATACATATTTATATAAATTTATATATATATAAATTTATTAATTTATTTAATCATTAGAAATTGGAAGATATTTTAAATCCATTCTTTGTATTTTTTCGAAATACAAAATTTTATTTGATATAACAAATTTATTATAATTAACTTCGATACATTTTTTATATTTATTTTTTTCTAATAAATTAATAATTATTATTTGTGTAAAAAAAAACAAAAAAACAACAACATAATAATAATAATCTTAATAAGAAACTTTGCATTGAATTTTTATTTTACCATCTATTTTTCAAGAGACAACTATGTCACGTAATCATAAAAGAGCTAGAGAACAAGTTCAACAGATAGTAAATAAGTATAACATTAGGAAACTAACTTTAAAAGATGTGACAAACTCGCAGCTGATCTTAATCCCATTGTTGCTTAACTTGATGAATATCATACAAACAATCCCTTTAAGTCTGCTAAATAACTATTACAGGAATCTAAGGGAATCAATAATCGGCTTAAGCATGTGTAAGTTTTGAACGCTACGCATGATGTTGCTTTTTTTGTTGATCATAGTAGAAAAGTAGTTTTTACAGTCCCACGTAATACAAATTTCAAAAACCCAAGAGATATTGCCAATTGTGTAAAAATTGGGTTTTTAGATAGAGCTTAAAATTATAGACTTGAATAAGCAGAGAGAACACTTTAATAGATACATACTAATTCAAAATATAAAAATTACCAGGACGTATTTGTGGGGCATAGTGCTGGAGGGACTATAGCTCAGCAACTAGCCAGCAAATACAGAGATGCAATAACTGTATCTTTTAATCCAGGAGAGGGATTAGGAGCACAAAATCATGATTATGTCAATAATCCAAGATTGAGGAGTTACCAAGTTGATAATGATCTAGTTTGTCATTTTACCAATCCGCGTCAAAAAAATGTAATTTTTACTAAAATAGTAACAAGGAGTAGCAGCACACTACCTTGCTAATTTTTCTCCAGAACAAGCTATGTTTGTAGAAATGGCATAGTCTGACAAGTAGAAGTATAAGTAAATAAAAAACAATGTCTGGGAATAATATAAACAGGACTTAAAAAATAATAAGCTTATGAGTAAGCCAAAATATGCTCTCAATAAAATGATTGAAGATACAAAGCGATTAATAAGTCAAGGACTTCCAGAAAAAGAAGCAGAGATGAGACTGGTAGCTCTACATGCAATTGCTGATGATCTTCAAGATAATATTGGTAAAAGAGGAAAAAATCAAAGAGGTAGATCATAGTCTTTTGATGAAGGTCTCCAAAGTTAATAATAATA
>CAXXTX010000003.1:0-31952 GCA_963666425.2 Bacillota bacterium | reverse complement strand
GCAGGCTGTCGGTGCGAGAGGCGCATATGGCAGGAGTAGAGGCTGCGGTTGCTACCGGGCAGTTTTTATACGGGTTGGCACTTTTGAATGAGACTGAAAAAATGATCGGTTCCATCCTGGTTGTGGACTATTCCACTCGGGAGGAATTGGATGCTTGGCTTGCCATAGAGCCTTATGTGACGGGTAAGGTGTGGGAGCGTATTGAAGTGGTTCCATGCCGTGTTGCCCCGATTTTCATGAAGTGATTCAAATGCATCACCCCATGAAAAAGTGAATAATTCAAGCTAGATTGTATCATTTTTGTCTACTATAGCCATGTGGTGTGTATGTTTATTCAACAGAAAAGAAGGGTAAATAGATGTTATTCATGATGATTGTAAAAGCATCTACTAATTCAGAGGGCATTAACCTCCCTCAGCGGAAACTTGAAGCCATGATGGATCAATATAATCAAGATTTAGTGAATGCAGGTATTCGAGTAATGGCGAAAGGACTTCATCCCAGTTCTGAAGGAATTCGTTTTTCTCATGTTAAATCGGGTGAAGAGCCAATCGTAAGCTATGGTCCGTTTGAACCGACGAAAGATGTTGTGGCAGGTTTCTTCTTGATTGATGTTAAAACGAAAGAAGAAGCTATTGAATGGGCTCGAAAAGTTCCGGACCCCATGGGTAATGGTGAAGGGCAAATCGAATTAAGACAAGTGTGGGAATAGATAGAAATTGACAATAGTATTCGCCTTAAAATGCGGGTTTACAATAACAAAACAAATTTACGAAATTTCAAAACTTAAAAATACAAGGAGAAAAATGCAATTTAAAGAACTAAACATTATTCCATCAATCCTCAAGGCTCTGGAAAACGAAAACTACATAATGCCTACGCCAATACAAGAACAGGCAATCACGCCCATTCTGAATGGCAGAGATCTGCTTGGATGCGCACAAACAGGCACAGGGAAAACAGCAGCATTTGCTGTTCCTATTTTGCAGCTTCTGAGCGCTAAGACTGAAATAAAAACTACCTCTCGGAAAATTCGAGCTTTAATCTTGACTCCGACAAGAGAGCTTGCTCTTCAAATTTTTGAAAGCTTTCGCACCTACGGACAATATACAGGCTTACGCTATGGTGTCTTATTTGGTGGTGTTTCTCAAAAACCGCAGGAGCATATGCTGCAAAATGGAATTGATATCTTGGTGGCAACTCCCGGCAGGCTTGACGATTTGTTTAATCAGAGATTGGTTGATTTAAAATCTGTCAGCATCTTTGTGCTGGATGAAGCGGACCATATGCTGGATATGGGGTTTATCCATGATGTTAAAAAAATCATCGCGAGAATACCTGCAAAAAGGCAGACGCTGCTCTTTTCTGCCACAATACCACTTGAAATTTTGAAAATGGCGAACTCGATCCTGGTCAACCCTGTTAAAATAGCCGTGACACCAGAATCCCCTGCCGTTGAGATGATTCAGCAGTCTCTTTATTTTGTTGATAAGAAAAACAAAATGGATTTATTACTGCATATTTTACAGGATAAATCGGTTACTTCTGCCTTGGTGTTTTCCCGTACAAAGCATGGAGCAAACAAGATTGTGCAAGAATTAACTTATGCTCATATAAAAGCGGATGCAATTCACGGCAACAAGTCTCAAAATGCGCGTCAATTAGCATTGGATAACTTTAAAAGTAAATTGACGCGTGTGTTGGTGGCAACCGACATTGCAGCCCGTGGAATTGATATCGACGAGCTCTCCCATGTAATTAATTATGAACTGCCCAATATTCCGGAGACATATATCCATCGCATCGGGCGAACCGGCAGAGCAGGGCTTGGCGGTGTAGCACTTTCTTTTTGTGATATCGAAGAGAAGCCCTTCCTCGCGGCGATTGAAAAATTAACCGGTAAGAATATCACTGTGGTGACGGATCACCCGTATCCCATGCTGATTACAACGGCCCCTCCCAAGGCTGCTAAGCCCAGGTATATACCACGGGAAACGGGAGTTGCTGCGCATCCAATGCGCGCAAGAATTTCAAACGGAGTGAAAACCGAACAGAAACATACTGAAATAAAAGCGGACCAGGGTAAAAAAGGCATTGACCCTACAAAAAAGAAATTTCATAATTACTATAAAGGTTAAGTTTTGTTATTTATAACGATCTAGGCTACGATATTACGATTACAACTCCGGTGGAGATGTTCGCGAGGAGAAGCATTTTTTGTGTGCCTTGCAAACCGAGCCATTATATTCGTGAAGCAAGTACTATCAGATTTTTAGACATTTCAAGGGTGAATGAAAACCCTAGAGAGAAACGATATAATGGAATTTTAGAGAAGGAGGCAGTAGTTATGATGGATTTGGAACAGTATCAACTGATTCTTGAGTCTTCACCAAATATGATATGGAGGGCTAATCTAAGTACAGAATGTGATTACTTTAATAAAACATGGCTTAGATTCACCGGACGCACGATGGAAGAGGAGTATGGATTTGGATGGGCTAAAGGTGTGCATCCGGACGATTATGATAAATGTGTAAAAATTTATCTTGATAATTTTAAACTTCAGCATCCATTTGAAATGGATTATCGTCTGAAAAGATATGATGGTCAATACAGATGGATTAATGATCTCGGGGTCCCTTTTTATGATAAGAATAATAATTTTATTGGCTTCATCGGTAGCTGCATGGATGTTACAGAGAAAATTGAAGGTCAACTACTCAAGGAGATGGCACAAAATGACAGCTTGTGCCAAACATATAACCGGCAGTATTCTCTCCAATTACTATCAGAGGTTTTCAACGAAGCGCACAAAGCCGGGTTGCCACTTTGCGTTTTATTGATGGATATAGACGGATTTAAAATCATTAATGATAATTATGGACATAGTTCTGGAGATATAGTTCTCGCAAAAGTTGCAGCCATAGCAAAAAGCGAGATGCGTGAATTAGATATTCTTGGGCGTTATGGTGGAGATGAATTTGTAATTGGGTTGGTTCATACGAATTTTGAAGCAGCACTTATGCTCGCTGAACGTATCAGGACTGCAATTGCAGATACCGAGATAGCTGTTCTTAATATAGCACCCATTAAGGTTAGTGTAAGCATCGGAGTGAGGTGTCTTCAGAGTGAAATGACTCTTGATGAACTCATCAACAATGCTGATAAAAAGTTATATGAGGCAAAATCAAAAGGTAAGAATACAGTCAAGGGATAATATGTTCCAAGGGGACGGGGGTGTTGGCACAGAGTTTCGGTAGCTTCGTTATGCTGAAAATCGAAAACACCGTCAGTATCAAACCTATAATTTGGCTAAATATGTCTCAGCAAGAAGATTAGGAACATTTAAACGTGCGCGTCTTCGATCAGGCTCGGCGTTTTTTTGCCAACCTCTGATCTATATCAGCTGCAGCCAGAGCATGAAAGTGTGCGACGTTGCCTTCTGCATGAGCCAGGTTAAAGTGGTCACCGGCCAGGCAGTGGGTATGTTCCCATGACGACACATGTGGAGTAAGCCGTATTGATGTCAAGGGTGCAGCGATAATTGGCATTCGTAAAATAGATAATAAGGGCGCGGTAACAGATGGATAGATATTTTGAGATAAAGAAACGATTATTAAGTATTTGCATAAGCGATGACAACGTTTGTGCAGTAATTGCTATTGGTTCGTCTGTCAGAAATTATTCCAAGGCAGATGAGTATTCCGATTTGGATTTGATACTTGCGTGTAAAAAACCAGATGAATGGCTTTTTGGCGAACAGTCTGCTAAACTCGGAAAGATAAAAATATCGTTTGTCGAACCAACACTCGGTGGAGGGTTGGAGCGAAGAATATTGTTTGACGGTTCACTTGATGTTGACCTAATTGTATTTACTCCCGAACAGCTTGAAACAGCAATAATAAACGGAGTTGCCTCCGAAGTTATGAACCGAGGATATTCCGTGCTATATGACAATATAGGTATTACTGAAATCATTGATGACAATGTTGAGATATGTGTTCCTCATGCTGTTATGACCGAAAACGAGTTTATTAATATGGTAGGTGATTTCTGGTTTCATACCATATGGTCATCGAAGAAAATACTTCGTGGGGAGTTATGGGCAGCAAAAATGTGTATTGACTCATATTTAAAGAACTATCTTCTGAAAATCATCGAACTATACGAAACTTCTTCTAAACAAAGCGATGTATGGCACAACGGCAGATTTCTTGAAAAATGGGCAGGAGAAGAGATTATTGAAGCGCTTGGGGCGTGTTTTGCTCACTATGAAAAAGAAGATATTGTTTCAGCACTTATAAACACGGGCAATGCTTTTTGGTAAAATTGCTCGCAATGCAGCAGAAATATGCTGTTACGTTTATCCAGCTGAGTCTGAAGATTATGCCTGCTTGCTTTTGGAAGAGTATTTTCATCATACTATAAATATCGTCTAGCAATGTTCCAGGGGGACGGGGGTGTTGGCACAGATTTTCGGTAGCCTGGTTATGCCGAAAATCGAAAATACCTTCAGTATCAAACCTGCAATTTGGCTAAATATGTCTCAGCAAGGTGATCAGGAGCATTTAAACGTGCGCGTCTTCGGTCAGGCTCGGCGTTTATTTGACTAAAAAAGCTTCTAAGAGATTAGAAGCTTTTTTAGTCAACCTCTGATCTCTATCAGCTGCAGCCAGAGTACAAAAGCACGCGACGATGAGCCTCTGCGTGAGCCAGGTTAAATGGTCATCGGCCAGACTGTGGGTATGTTCCCCATGACGATATATGTGGAGTCCTGTAAAATTAATGTCGATGGTAGATAACATAAAAAAAGGAATTTGCAGTCTTTAGCAAGAACAAGAACAAAGCAATATTTCGATACTGGTAAGATCGTAACCTGTTCAGTAGTGTTCTAATGGAATCTTCTTGTACTACAGATTAGTAATGGAGGTGAAATTGAGCAGCGGTATATCGGTATTGATAAGCACAAAAACAAAGGGGGAGCAAAATGTCCAATAAAGACGTATTTAACAAAAACCAACAAATTGCTGTGGATTTTTTAAAGAGCAGTGAGACCAAGAAAAAATTAGCAGAAATCAATGATGCAATTTGGTCTTATGCGGAACTAGGATTAGAGGAATTTAATACCGCAAACCTACTCGTAAATTATCTGGAAAAAGAAGGATTCAAAGTTGAAAAAGGAATCGCCGGAATGCCAACAGCCTTCCTTGCTTCTTTTTCTAATGGTCCTGGGCCAACAATTGGCATACTGGGTGAGTTGGATGCACTGCCAATGCTGTCTCAAGAGGCAGGAAACCCTGCGCACGCACCCATGACGGAAATAAAAGGTGCCATAGCGCCGGGCCATGGTTGTACCCACAACACAATGGGTACTGCGGCTGCCGGTACGGTGGTGGCAGTTAAGAAAGCAATGGAAGCCGGCGGATTTACAGGAACGATTAAAATGTTTGGCAGCCCCGCTGAAGAAACAGTCATCAGCCGTCCTTTCATGGTTTATGCCGGATTATTTGATGATGTTGATGTTGTTATCGATAACCATGGTGGAGATGGCTTTGGCACCTCTTTTGGAGTAGGCAGCAATACCAATTGGTCCTTCTCCGTTACCTTCCGCGGAAAAACAGCCCACTCTGCCGGAGCCCCTTGGGTTGGAAGATCTGCCCTAGACGCAGCTCAAATCATGAACATCAGCACCGAATACCTGCGTGAACATTTACACTACACCTCCAGATTGCATTATGTCATGACCGAAGGCGGAGAAGGCCCGAACGTCGTTCCGGATAGATCAACCACCTGGTATTATGTAAGAAATTCCGATAAACTCATTAAATCCGATTTCGAAAGAGTGCTAAACTGTGCAAAAGCGGCCGCTCTTGCCACAGATACTCAAATGGAAATTACCCCCTATACTGCAATCCATCAATGCTATAGAAACGAAACTTTAGCCAATATGGTTCAGGAAAATATTAAAAGAGTGGGAATGCCTGCCTGGACTGAGCAAGAGCAAGTATTCATCAAAGAATTACAAAAAGGTGTAGGCGCAGAAGAAAAAGGCCTGCCCGACGATTCGGCAATTGAGGATAAACCCAAAGGAGAAGCCGCGGTATTTGTGGGCGGTGGCTCTTCCGACATTGGTGAAGTTTCTTTAGTTGTGCCTTTGACATCTCTGCGTTTCCCAACTTCTGCCCCGGGAGCCATTGGCCATCACTGGACGACAACTGCAGTAACCGGTTCCACGGTTGCTCATAAAGGTGTGATTGCGGGAGCCCAAGTCATGGCGATCAGTGCCATTGAACTCTTGACCAATCCTGATAAAGTAGCTGAGATCAAAAAAGATTTCAAAAAGATGCAGGAAGAGCATTTCTATAACTACAAGAATGATGGTAAGGCTTTAATCTTGGATGAGAACGGAAAAGCCCAATTTGAATCTTACCTGCCCTATCTATTTGGGAAAGCAGGAAAATACGAATATGATCCCAAAAACGGAAAATTCTTTGTTGCTGAAGGCAAAGAAGTTGCGCCGCCCGTAGGATTCTTGAGTGAACAAATGTCTAAGTATCGCCGTCAAATGGCGAAACATTACCAGACACCGGCGTGGTATGATGGACCCGAGATGATCAAGGAATAGTTTTTGGTTAATCAGAAGACCTAAAAAAAATAGCGGATTGCGAAGCAAGTAAATAAAAGATAGATGTAGCAGCCGCAGAGACAATGTAGTGAAAGGTCCTTGGAAATAGCTTGTCATAAGCCATTTCCAAGGACCTTTATTTTTTAAAAATTAATTATTTAGTATTGACATACTAAATAATTATCAGTATAATGGCGGTGATGAAATGGTAAAGAGAGGAGGGCTAGTGTGAATACAAATATCGAATTGGCATTGAACGTTTTGTATCAAAGGCAGATTACATCCAGAGAGCAGTTGCTTAGGGAAATGTTGCGCGTTAAGATGACGTTAAATAAAATAAAAGGAAATACCGAAATCCTGTCAGATCAAGAAAGGTTTTTTCAATTCATGAAGCGAACCACAGAAGATGAATTGGGTTTCTTTCCTGCGGACAGAGCGGATTTTATCAGTATCTATGAGGCATTAAAAGATATTGATCTCATAGATTTCACTTTGGAAATATATAAGAATGATCGAATGGGTATTGTTATTTCACCTGTCTATTTGAGCCGATACATCAGTAAAAGAATTAAGAAGCTCCAACCGCGGAGTATTCTGATCACGGAAGCTGAGAAACATTTGACAGGTCTCAGAGAAATGATTGATCTCTTGCCAGAAACAGAAATCACATTAACAACACAATATAAACCAATGTATCTGCTTCTGCAGATGGAATTTGGTGAAAATGAAAACATTTGGATTCAATTTGAATCCATCTATACAGAGTGCTTGAAAGAGCAGAGTTTTGACTATATTTTTGCACTGCCGGGTTTTGGAAATAAGCCTGAAGAGCTGAGCAGAGAATTTTTAACCAATGACAGCGATGGTATCGCCTTAGAAAATCTGCTGCATCATCTAAATTCAAAAGCAACTCTGGATATTATTGTACCGGCAAAGTTGACTTTCGCTGGGTTTGGATACGAGAAATTACGCTCGTATATTACTGAACATTTTAACGTAGAGAATATCTTCATCTTACCGGAAGGGACTTTCCGACCGGCGACCGCAATAAAAACATATTTGGTTTCTATCTCCACAGAGCGCAAGCCAAAAATAGAAATTGGTAGCTTTGAACTCGTAAAGACTGACATTGAAACAAAAGATAAGAAGTCTATCTTAACAAAATATTTTTTATCTCATGAGGATTGGCGGATTGAATTGCTTCTGGCAGAAGACAATGAATACATTCATATGTTTAAGAAATCAGAACTGCAAAAAGTGAAGTTAAAAGAAGTAGCGGAAGTCTTTAGAGGTAAATCGATACTGAAGAACGACACCACATTGGGGAATATCGCGGTGCTTAACATTTCTAACATCGAAAATGGAGAAATTTCTTATCAAGACATGGATACGATTAATGAAGAAGAGCGTAAAGTAAAACGCTATGAGTTGGTTACCGGAGATGTTGTTTTGTCATCGCGAGGGACTGCAATCAAGGCAGCAGTTTTTGAAGCTCAAGAGAAGTTGATCATTGCTTCAGCGAATTTCATTGTAATCAGACCAAAAGAGAAAGTCAGAGGCGAGTTTATTAAGATCTTTCTAGAAAGTCCGGTTGGTTTAGCTATGATTAAAAGTTTTCAGCGCGGTACTACAATCATGAATATCAACCATGCTGATATGATGGAAATGGAAATTCCTTTGCTCCCAATGGAACAGCAGCTTGATTTGATACGGCAGTATCATGAGGAATTCAAAATCTATAAAGAAACCATTCATAAAGCCGAGACAATATGGTCAGACATCAAAGGGAAAATTTACAATGAATTCATATAGGAGGAACAAAATATGTCAGTGAGCTTGGGATTTGAAGATAAATTATGGGAAATGGCGGATAAGCTGAGAGGGAATATTCAGGCATCTGATTACAAGGCAGTGATTCTGGGATTGATATTTTTAAAATACATTTCAGACAGTTTTGAAGAAAAATATAATGAATTGGTTGCTGATGGGGAAAGTTTTGAAGAAGACAGAGATGCATATTTAGAAGACAATGTTTTCTTCGTACCGCCAACCGCAAGGTGGGACTCTATAAAGAAAAATGCTAAGCAGAGTACGATTGGTCAAATTATCGATGATGCAATGATTGCTATCGAGAAAGAAAATAGCAATCTGAAAGGCGTGTTGCCGAAAAACTACGCTAGACAAGAACTCGATAAAACCAAACTCGGTGAATTGATTGACTTGTTTTCCTTTAATTTAGGCAGCAAAGAATCGAAAGCGCAGGATATTCTTGGCCGGGTATATGAATATTTCCTGGGTAAGTTTGGTTCCAGTGAAGGTGAATTCTATACCCCGCCAACAATTGTTAAATTGCTGGTGGGCATGATTGAACCGTTTAAGGGCAGAATCTACGATCCCTGCTGCGGTTCAGGCGGAATGTTTGTACAGTCGCAGAGATTCGTAGAAGAACACCGCGGTCGGAAGGACGACATTCATATCTTTGGACAGGAGTTTACAGCGACTACCTGGAGACTATGCAAAATGAACCTGGCAATCAGAGGTATTGACGGCAATTTAGGTGAACGTGACGCCGACACCTTTGGCAACGATTTGCATAAAAATCTGCGGGCTGACTTTGTGCTGGCCAATCCGCCATTCAATGTGAGTGATTATACCTTAATTCAGGAAGACGCAAGATGGAAGTATGGCATACCGCCGGCGAATAACGCGAATTATGCCTGGATAGAACATATGATCAGTAAGTTATCTCCCTCTGGAATTGCCGGGTTTGTTATGGCGAATGGATCAATGAGTACTTCCACCAAAGCGGAAGCGGAGATCAGAAAGAACATCATCGAAGCAGGGCTTGTCGACTGCATTATTACGATGCCGCCAAATTTGTTCTACAATGTTACCATACCGGTTTGCCTCTGGTTTATTTCCAAGAAGAAAGAAAACAGGAAAGATAAAATTCTTTTCATCGATGCTCGCAAGATGGGATATATGGAAACCCGCAAACACAGAGAAATGACCGATGATGAAATTAAACAGATATTTGATACCTACCATAATTGGCGTGACGGGAAAAAGGAATATCAGGATATTCAGGGATTCTGTAAATCTGTTGATTTGGAAGAAGTAAGAGCGCATGAGTATATCTTAACGCCGGGCAGATATGTTGGATTAGAAGAAGTGGTAGATGACGGGGAACCTTTTGATGAAAAAATGATAAGACTTACCGCAGAACTTGCGGAGATGTTTGTGAAATCCCATGCTCTTGAGGATGAGTTAAAAAAGAGACTGGGGGCGATTGGGTATGATTTTTAAAGAATGGAAAATAGTAAAGCTTGGCGACGCTATTATATTTAATCCTCGCGAAAGTATTGCTAAAAATCAATTGGCGAAAAAAGTAGCAATGGAGAAATTAAAACCATTTATTAAGTATATAGATAGTTATGAAGTTGCTGAATTCAACGGAGGATCAAAATTTAAAAATGGAGATACAATCGTAGCTCGTATTACACCTTGTTTGGAGAATGGCAAAACAGCACAAGTTACGATTTTTGACGAGAATGAGACGGGTTTTGGCTCTACCGAATATATTGTATTGAGAGAAAAAAAGGGAGTCACGAATAAAGACTTTATTTATTATTTAGCAATAAGCCAGAAGTTTCGAGAGGTTGCAATAAAGTCAATGGTTGGATCATCTGGCAGACAAAGGGTGCAACAAGATGAATTAGAAGATCTAGAAGTGCTTTTACCACCAATTCATGAACAAAAGGCCATTGCAGCCATTCTTTCCTGTATAGATGACAAAATCAAACTCAATAACCGCATGAACGAAAACCTTGAGGAAATGGCACAAGCAATCTTTAAAAACTGGTTTGTGGATTTTGAACCGTTCCAGGATGGTGAGTTTGAAGACAGCGAGTTGGGTAGGATTCCTCAGGGATGGAGAATTGGTACGTTGGGAGAGATCATAAAACTAAATTATGGTAAGGGTCTACCCGCAAATAAACGAGTTGATGGAAAGGTTAAGGTTTACAGCTCAGCTGGGATCACTGGTTTTCATAATGAAGCCTTATTAAATGAGCCTTCTATTATTCTTGGAAGGAAAGGATCTATAGGAACCGTATTTTTTTCAATGGAACCTTCATATTGTATCGATACAGCTTATTATTCTTCTCAAAAAGATTGTAAGTTCCCACTTTTGCTGATGTACCAACTATTAAAAGGGTTAAAATTAGAACAGTATAACGAAGATAGCGCGGTCCCTGGTTTAAATAGAAATACAGTATACGCATTGCATGTGATTATTCCTCCGGATCCTATCTTACGTGAATGCAATGAAACGTTAAGGACAATTTATAATATGATTTTTACTAACATTAATGAATCCAAAACTCTTGAGATTCTCCGTGACACCCTGCTCCCAAAACTCATGTCCGGTGAAATCCGAGTGCCACTAGAGGAGGTGCAATAATTGCCTAAAAATTTCTGTGAATCCCACCTAGAAGAAGCTACTCTGGAATGGTTCGAGGAGTTAGGCTATGAGATCGTTTTCGGGTCTGATATTGCGCCGGATGGAGAGTACCCGGAACGTGAAGACTTTAGCGATGTAATTCTAAATGATCGCCTGAAAGAAGCGCTGGTTAGAATCAATCCGAAGATGCCTAATGAAGCTCTTGAGGAAGCCTTCAGGCAAATAAATATTCCGCAAAGCCCAAGCCTGATCATGAATAACAAAGCCTTCCAGAATATGATCACAGATGGCATTGATGTTCAGGTGAAACAAGCGGATGCCAGTTACCGAACGGAAAAGGTATTTGTTTTCGATTTTGAAAAGCCGCTGAATAATGAATTCATGGTGGCCAACCAGTTTACGATTATTGAGCAGGGTGTGATAAAGCGTCCGGATGTGGTGGCGTTTGTCAATGGAATTCCACTTGTTGTCCTTGAATTAAAAAGTGCCAGCAATGAAAATGTGGATATTTCAGATGCTTATAACCAACTACAAACCTATAAAATGACAATTCCCTCTATATTTACCTATAACTCCTTCTTGGTAACCAGTGACGGAATCAACGCCAAAGCCGGCACGCTGACTTCTGATGAAGACAGGTTTATGGCCTGGCGGACAATTGACGGAGATGATGTGGCGCCAATATCGATTCCGCAGTTGGAAGTTCTGATTAAAGGAATGTTTCAGAAAGACCGCTTCTTAGATATCATCAGATATTTTGTCTTATTCCAAAGTGACGGCAAGGAAATCATCAAAATTTTAGCCGGGTATCACCAGTATCATGCCGTGAACAAAGCAATCGAAAGCACAGAGCGCGCCATCCAGAAATCCGGTGACAGAAGAATTGGCGTTATTTGGCACACGCAAGGCAGCGGTAAGAGTTTATCCATGGTTTTCTATGCCGGAAAATTGGTGGTCAACGAAGAGCTGGAAAATCCAACCATAGTGGTGATTACCGATCGAAATGACTTGGACGATCAACTGTACGGTACTTTCCAAAAGAGCAAAGATATTTTAAGAAGTACGCCAGTTCAAGCTACTGATCGGACGCATCTCAGGGAATTACTGAACAATCGAACCAGTGGGGGAATTATTTTCACTACAATACAAAAATTCGTTCCCTTCGCGAATGAAGTTGGTGAAGAGGTGCAGCTGAATAGAGCCGCAGAAACGGGACCGGTATATTATGAATCAATGGTTCTAACGGATCGCAATAACGTGATCGTCATCGCAGATGAAGCTCATCGCAGTCAGTATGGATTCGGTGCTGATGTTGTAAAGGGCGACGATAGAGCTGATCTGAAGTATGGTTATGCCAAATATATGCGAGACAGTTTACCAAATGCATCGTATATCGGGTTTACCGGAACACCGGTAGAGTTAACGGATAAAAACACTCGCGCTATCTTTGGGGATTATATCGATATCTATGACATGACCAGAGCGGTGGAAGATGGAACAACGGTTAAGATCTATTATGAAAGCAGAATTGCGAAACTGGAGCTGCCGGAGGAACTGAAACCAAAAGTAGACATAGAATACGATGAGATCACCGAATATCAGGAATACAGCCAAAAAGAAAAACTGAAGAGCAAATGGGCCAGGCTGGAAGCAATTGTAGGCGCGCGCGAACGAATCAAGCAGATTGCCAAGGACATTGTTGAGCATTTTGAAAAACGAGATCAGGCACAGGAATATGAAGGCGGCAAAGCGATGATTGTTGCCATGAGCCGAAGGATTGCAATTGATCTTTACAAAGAAATTGTGGTATTAAGGCCAGATTGGCATAGTGATGATTTGCAGGCAGGGAAAATAAAAATCGTCATGACAGGAGCATCTTCCGATCCGGCTGAATGGCAGAAGTTTATTGGCACAAAGGCAAGCCGCGAAGCATTGGCAAAACGGATGAAAGACAAAAATGATGAGTTGAAACTTGTCATTGTGCGGGACATGTGGCTGACCGGCTTTGATGTACCTACCCTGCATACCATGTATCTGGATAAACCGATGCAAGGGCATAATCTGATGCAGGCGATTGCCAGAGTCAACCGCGTATTCAAAGATAAACAAGGCGGCTTGATTGTTGACTATATCGGTATTGCTGAGAAATTGAAAGAAGCACTTGCGCAATATACTGAAAATGATAAGAAAACAGCCGGTATTGATACGGAAGTTGCAGCAGAGGTTCTGCTTGAAAAATATGATCTGGTCAAAGAATTGCTGTATGGGCATGATTATAGCAAATTTTTTACAGGTAAACTGAGTGAGAAAATGCATGCAATTGTGGAAACCATGGATTATATTATCGGCCTTCGTGATATCATAGAAAGAATGACTACATTCAGCTGGTGACCGAAATGACCAGGGCCTATTCTCTCTGTGCAACAACGGAAGTGGCAGAAAGCCTGAATGTTGAGGTTGGTTTCCATAAAGCGGTGAAGGCAAGCCTGATTAAAATAGTCAGTGATGACAGCAAGAAAAAAACAACTTCACAACTTGACAGCGAATTGAACCAGTTGATTTCAAGATCGATTTCTTCGAATGAAGTAATTGATATCTTGGGTTCGGTTGGACTTTCCAAGCCGAATATCGCTATCCTTTCAGAAGAGTTCCTGGAAGAAGTAAAAGGAATGAAGCAGAAGAACCTTGCGGTTGAGCTCCTGAACAGATTACTGAAAGGCAGTATCAAGACTTTTTCCAGACGTAATCTTGTGCAATCGAAAAAATTCTCGGAGCTATTGGAAAATGCACTCAGAAAATATCAGAACCGAGCCATTGAGACAACGCAAGTGATCATGGAGCTCATCGAACTGGCGAAACAGATTAGTACAGCAGCAAAGCGCGGGGAGAGTTCAGGCTTAACACCGGATGAATTGGCCTTTTATGATGCTCTGGCAGATAATGAATCCGCCAAAGAAATCATGGGTGAAGAGATCTTGAAGCAAATTGCGCGCGATCTGACACGGTCTATAAAAAATAATATTAGTGTGGACTGGGCAATTCGTGATAGTGTTCAGGCAAAAATGAAAATGACGATTAAACGCATGTTGAAGAAGTATGGCTATCCACCAGACAAGACAGCGAAAGCGATTGACACTGTAATGGAACAGACCAAATTAATGTGCCAAAACGAGGACGGGTAACCAATACGGGGTTGAGTAAATGAACTCAACCCCGTTAACCGGAACGAGAAAGAAAAGAGATACGTTTATTTATCATTTTACGGAATTCGATTATAAGTAGAAGACAGAGGAAGTCATATGAGAATTGTTTCATGGAATTGCAACGGAAAATTTCGAGAGAAGTATAAGACCCATAAAGGAGTTGGATGCGGATGTTTATGTGATTCAGGAATGCGAAAACCCAAAGTGCAGTAGGCAAAGTGAATATGAAGAATTTGCATCAAATTCGCTTTGGGTAGGTGCAACTCCTAATAAGGGATTGGGGATATTTGCCAAAGAATATGTTGACTTAAGAAATAATAACTGGGATGCCTCTAAGCTAAGAAATTTTCTCTCAGTCAATATCAACGGTAAATTTGATCTATTAGGTGTTTGGGCAATGAGCCCTTATATTGAAGTGCACTATGATTATCAGACAATCAACATAGATAAATTACGAGAAAATTCTGTAATCATCGGGGATTTCAACAGCAATGTCATTTGGGATAAAAAAGCATAATGAACGGAATCATTCATCATTAAATAGGAAATTCAATGATATCGGTCTTCATAGCGCGTATCACTGTGTGAACAATGAACCGCAAGGTCAAGAGAATACAGCAACATTTTATCTTTACCGGAAGAAAGAGAAACCATACCATATCGATTATTGCTATTTAGGTCGAGATAATTTGGAGCGATTTGCAATTGGAGACTATGAAAAATGGATCAAGTACAGTGACCACATGCCGCTTCTTGTAGAAACAACCAAGATTTAAACAAAGATGCTAACATATTTGAATAAGGAATACCCCTCTGGTCATTGAGAGAAGCTGAAAAACGAAGCGCTATACAGAATATTGAAAAATTCATGAGAAACTAAGCCAAAATTAAATTCGAGAAATTTTGAAAATTTCCTGTGTGTAAATGCAATTGGATAAGCGGTGTTTATGTCACAGAAGTTTGTTTCTGTTGGAGGATGATGTATTAGGTTCCTTTACCTGGCAGGTTCTTTTGTTACTGGCAAATGCCGTGATTTATATAAATGGAGACGTGCCAAGCGTCTGCAATAAAATTTAAGGAGGATGTTCTATCATGTCTTGGAATGACCGCAAAGTCACACCCCAATCACCCAAAGAGAATTTCTGCTTCGCCTCTAGGCTCAAATTCAAAGCGTCAATGACACCGAAGTCAAACTTACAGCCTATTTTCATCCCGAAGTCTATGCCCGCATTATGCAGCTTGACTTCTTCACAGAAGATGAATGCGTTGCCATTATTGCCAAGATGGAAGAAGAATTCAATTTCTTTTGGGCGCAGATGGCAGAACTAATGCCTGGGTATTTTGGAGTTGATAATAATAATGATATTCTAGAAGATCTACCTATTGCAAGACCTAAGGACAAACTCCATTGATCAATAAAATGTTACTTACCTGTGTCGTCATAAGCCTCGTGCTAAAGTGATAGACCAAATCAAATAAGACATAAAATGCTAAGATTATTTGTACGTAAGTATTTTTATGGGATGTATTTAGTTGGGTTTTGATTTTAAATAGTAGTCAATTATCTTTTTCATTATGATTTTTCTAGTATTTTCTTGATGATAATAAACGGACTTTCTGATGATTTCCCTCGGTATTATTAGTTTAAATTTAATAAAAATTAATACTTCTATTTGGTCTACCCACCAAAGCGGGTTTTCCCAAATTCACCTTATCCGGTGTAATCAATTTTCATAAGTAAGCAATGATGTAAAATACTCCTCTGATCAGGCTCATTATATGCTTGTTTTATTTCATGAAGCGAGTTTCTCATTTCATGAAAGGCTTGCAGCCGATTAGAAAATGAATAATTCGAAAAGGTAATTCTACGCGGACTTCCAGTTTCGATAGGGGGGGAATAGATTTAAATGGGTTATGCCAAATATACAGAAGATCTCATTGATCAAAGGTGGATTAATTGGGAGAAGATTAAACCATACATATTTCAGACTAAACAGTTACCACTTCTAAGAAGCTGCATTTATTGTGAAGAACGTTTTGATAGCGATGAAAAGTTGTTCGATCACATGAGGAAGGAGCATAATGATAGTCCCATAAAAGTTTATCTTAATAACGAGGTATTCAATACCTGGCGAATTTATAGAAATGAATATAAATAGCTTTGGATTTTACCCTAAAAATAAAAATACAACTTTCATCTTCAATGATCGGGTTTACGATATAAAAACGAAAAATGGATACCAAAGATCTCACCTCTTACATTACTCAGGATATGGATATAATTGAATTTGAGATAGATAATGAGATTAGAAAAATCTATCGAAGAAAAATTAGATCAATATCCCCGAAAGTGAGTGAAATTATACACTCAATGAATAAAGCTGCATATATAAATCAAAGACCGAACATTTTAGAAGTAAATAAATTCAAGAAAGATTTCAGGTTGGAATTACCGGAGAGAGAATACATTGATGCACTATTTCAATTATTTTTTTGCTTGTATTAATACAGATCTAGGCGATTGTGATCAATATTTATTATAGTGCGTATAATAGATTATTGCCTTTCATAGAAAATGATGCACGCTCTAGGCTTTTAGTTAAGTTAATCTCCCTGAGATATCTTTGGATTGATGGTTTGAGTGAATTATGCTAAAGATAATACTGAAAGCGAATTCTCTTTAGTATGTGCTTTTCTATCAGGAAAAGAAATTAGTAATAAAACAATCAAGGAAGAACAAAGCGATAAGATTTTTGAGATTTACGTTGAAGAAAGCGAATATCAAAATACGAAAGCGATAATAAGTTTTATGACAAAAAGAATATAATGCAGTGAATCATTATTTAGGCTCTATTGAACAGTTCTATGCAGAATCGAGACTTGAATAAAGTATTAAGGGACAAAATCTTATTACTAAAAGCGGGGATGGCCAAAGTTAAATGAAGATGAGCAGGGGTACCGCTATTACTTAAAGCAAGTAAAAATTAGATTTATAATAAAGTCAGGGTGTGAAGTGAAATGAAAAAAACCATAAAACTTCTTTCAATAGATCAGGCATTAATTGAGTTGAAAGGGCAAGAAAAAACCTGATGTTAAAAAATACTACAAGACTTTGAAATTGGTTCTGAAATTGGATGCATTTGCTGAATCGGCGCAAGAATATATAGATTTTTTTCTTGAAAAATTACAAGAAGAGCGTTTTAAGCTTTATTTGATGATTATCATGAATGTTTCAAAAACAAACTTAATGGATCGCAAAAAAAAAGAATACTCTACTTAGTTTACTAAATACGCTTATCCGAGAAGAAAACCGATCTTACTTGAAAACCCTAAATAATGACATTCTATTTATCCTTGATACGTTGGATGAACTAGAAAGCCAGGATAAACTGCTTGATTTTTTAACAACAGATGTTAACCGGCATAGTATATATAACTCCGAACAAGAGTTCTTTTTTTAGAACTATATTATGTTTGATCTATATCAAACAAAAGCAAATGCCTTTGTTGTTACAGACCTACGAATTATCGGTCATCAAGATAATTGAAAGAGAATTCTCTTTCCCCTCTATGAGAAAATAAACCCAAAGCTTTTTCAGCGATGCCATTTTGGCTAAAAATCGGTTACCTGGCTTGCTTAATCTATCTTATCTTCATAATCTAGCAGAAAAAAAGGAAGAGCAATTAATATCGCATTTGAACGATTATAAAACGAAATATGATAGGTTACAGGAAACAAACAATATGTTGAGAGAGACGCAACAGTGTTTAGTAAGCGAAAAGATGCAGCTCAAGATTGAGTTAAGTGAATCAAAACTGATTTTAGAAAATAGCAAGAAGAAAGTAGAAGATTTAGAATATAGAATTCAATCCGAAATCCAACGGTCATCAAATGAAAATCGTGTCTTTCAAACTCAATTCAAAGATGAATTTTATCGAACATTAAGATTAGAGATTGACGGACTCAGCATGATTCTTAATCATATAGAATCACCAGAAAAAGAAAGATTAGAGAGAAGAATAGCAAATCTTAAAAAAATGGTGGATCGGGAGGATTAACTCATGGCAAAAATCGGCATTGATTTCGGTACAACAAATTCATCCTTAGTCGCTTTTGATAAGGAGTCAGGTCAGTTCTCTTGTTTTACATCTACCGGTACTCCCGATAAACCTACGCCGTCGGTTGTTTGGTATCATGATAAACATGTGATAGTTGGCAAAACAGCTAAAGAGAAAGTAAACGCATTCAGTAATATGCCTGGGCATCACATTGAGACTTCTATTAAATCAAAATTAGGTTCGGGAAAGAAGATTTCGGTATTGGGTCGCCTTGTTCAACCATATGAAATCGTAGCAGATATCATTAAACATATAAAGAAAACAGCGGAAACTGAAAAGGCGGATAGCAGAAATACCAACTATAACCAAGCGGTTGTAACTATCCCTATTAATTTTAATGGAAAACAACGTGAAGAATTAAGAAAAGCTTTCAATTTAGCCGGAATCTCTATTGATACTTTTATTCATGAACCATTTGCCGCACTAATTGGATTTATGCATACTGATCCAGAAATGAAAAAAACATTAACATCACGTAATTCGCATGTTCTCGTTTTTGATTGGGGTGGTGGGACACTTGATATTACAATAGTTAAAATTGAGCAAAACCGCTTATGGGAGTTAAGCACTAGTGAATTGACTGGGATAGCAGGCGATAAATTCGATGAAGAACTAATGAATCTATTTAGTAATCGTTTTATCGAGAAGCACTCGGATAAATTCCCAATTGATTTTTTACAGAGTAAGTTGGGTGAAAGAAACGATGCATTACGAATGTTTGCTGAAGAATGCAAGATTGCTTTATCCGCAAAATTCCAAGAAAATATTCAAATAGACGAAATTTTTTACGATGATGCCAATCGCAAATATTACGATTATACTGATGTAATCAACCGGAATGATTTTGAGAAGAGTATTCAGCATCATGTCGATGCTGCCATAAACAAAATTAATATTGCTATTAAACAAGCTGGAATATCTAATGATCAAATATCTCTTGTGTTAATGACGGGAGGCTCTTCCAATATTCCTTTAGTAAAAAGGGCAGTAGAAGATAAATTTGGTTCGCGTGTTTTGTACTCCTCAAAATCCAGATTTGGTTATAGCTCAGGGAGCTGCAGTGGTCAATGAAATGAATTGGTCCCCATATTTATCAAAAAATCTCATGGTTGAGTTATCAGATCAATCTAGTTGGGTAATATTTGAACAAAACATGCCACTTGTTAGAGAGCGAATGCCGGAAAAGAAGGAAGTTTTTACTTGCGTTGACAATAGAGACAGCGAAGCAAAATTAATTATTACGGAAGGTTGTTCAAGTAATATAAAGGACAAGAATTTAGCAATAATCAACATACCAATACAAAATGATATTCGAACAAATTCACCAGATGACATCGAAGTATCTTTCATGATAGATGAGAATATCGTGCTTCATATAGCAGGTTATGGTTTAAATAAGCGTTTGAGAAAAAAAGAGCAGATTCATCACATTTGTTTTGGCGTAGAAATGAGGTAGCATAAATGGAAGATAGATCTAATATTGATGTGAAATCTAATGTTTTGCTTAAATCAAAAATCACAGATTCGCGCGGATGGATCGCCTATGCTCCTATTGAGCTACTATATAATCATTTCTCATTCTATCAAGATGTAAGACTAGAACCGTTTTTAACAAAACAACAGTTGGAAGAAAAACGAAGAGGATTATTAAGAGAAGGTAAGATTATAGATAATGAATAAGTAAAATTGCATATAATTCACCTTGCGATTGAAGCTGGAATAATTTAACTTTATGGCTTTTGAGAGCAGGTTTACAACACCAGCCAGTTTATCCTAAGCGGTCATGTTTGATGTCAAAGCATGGTTGAAAAAGATCCTGTCGGTTAGCGGTAAAAGCTACTTGGCAGCAATATGATAATCGATCCGAGAAAAATCGTAGGCGAAATAACTAAGAAAGATGTGAGACAATATGGCAACGAGGAATATCTATCAGCAAGAAGTTTATCATAAAGGGCTAAATAAATACCGTGTTGTTAAAGCTACAACTCAGTATGAATTAAGTCAAAAAATCGATTCGCAGAAGTCGCAATGGGATGAGCAATGGGCAAGAATAACCGAGAGAGAAGCCAAGATTAAAAATGAAGGTGACTCCTTAACATATGCTCTTGAAGCAACACTGCAAGCCGAAAGTACTCAGAATTCTCTAGATAGGATATTAACTAGTGCTCTTCACCCTCTTCCTCTTGATATGAATAAGCTAAAAAATCTTGCCAAATTCCCCGAACCTCGACCGCAAAATCCAACACTTATGAAAATTCCGGAAAAACCGCAACTATCTGATCCTAAATATAATCGCAAACCTTCTTTTTTTACATTGCTATCTAAAAAGAAATTGGCTGAATTCAATGAGAATTACCTAGCAGAATTTAATAAAGATACCAATGCGTGGATGACTGCAAAATCTGTTGCTGAAGAAATATATAATAGAGAAACACAAAAGAGTAAAGTTTTGATTGAGCAATGGGATGCAAGACGAAATGAGTATCTACGGATTCAGGCAGATGTGAATAAAAATATAGATTCATTTTTTGAGAAATACAAATCTGGTAATACCGAAGAGGTTGAACGTTATTTTATGCTGACGCTGGAAAGAGTAGAATTACCCTTCAGTTATGAAAAAACCGTTGAAGTAGAATATGATGCAGAAAGAAAAATCCTCATTGTTGACTTATTCTTACCAGTTATCGATGATATACCAAAATTGAAGAGCGTCACTTATACTAAGTCAAAAAAAGAATTTAAAGAGACTTACTATTCTGAATCATATATGAAAACAAAATATGATAATGTAATGTATCAAATCGTGCTACAAGTCTTAAATAATATTTTCACCTTAAGCAAGCCATATTTTATAATTGACTCTGTGGTTCTGAATGGGAAAATTAGCACAATCGACAAAGCTACTGGCAAAAGTATCGAGCCGTATATTTTATCTGTAAACATCGCAAGGAATGCTTTTGAAGAAATAAACCTAGAAGCTGTTGACCCAAAGTCTTGGTTTAAAAGTTCTAAAGGAGTTTCTGCTGCAACATTTGCTAATGTTATACCTATAGCGCCGGTTGTGTTGATGAAGCGGGAGGATAAAAGATTTGTTGAAGGATATGCCGTTTCGGACAGCCTAGATGAAGGGATTAATTTAGCTGCTATTGATTGGCAAGATTTTGAAAACCTTATTCGAGAAATATTCGAGCAAGAATTTAACACGAATGGTGGAGAAGTGAAGATTACACAAGCGAGCCGTGATGGAGGTGTTGACGCTGTCGCTTTTGATCCTGATCCGATACGTGGTGGAAAAATAGTTATACAAGCAAAAAGATATACAAATGTTGTGGGTGTTTCCGCTGTAAGAGATTTATATGGAACTGTGATGAATGAGGGAGCTACAAAAGGCATCCTTGTGACAACGTCTAATTATGGAAATGATGCGTATAGTTTCGCGCAAGGAAAACCAATTACTCTAATGAATGGGGCAAATTTGCTATATTTATTAGAGAAACACGGACATAAGGCTCGTATTGATTTGAAAGAAGCCAAAGATATATTATACAAATAAACTATTATGGCGCTTTAAAAATTAAAAAATTTCTTTGCGAATGATAGTGCTTCCATCCATCAACCTCAGTAGGACTACTATTTGACCAGATATGGTCCCGGATTTAGAAAGCGATATTTTGAGTATCCTAACAAATATTGCTATGCAAACCTCGGACTACGCAGCGCCCGCTTGAATTTTAAGCAATTCGATCTGGCTCCTGTCATGGAAAATACTATTTATAATGAATTGCTTGTTAAAGGATACTCTGTGGATACTGGTGTCGTCAGAGATCGAAGAAATAACCGCAATGTTCAAAAAGAGATTGACTTTGTGGTTAATTCCGGTGACAAGCGTTTATGTATTCAATCTGCATATGATATGAATAATGAAGAAAAGATGGTAAGTGAAAAAGATCCTCTGAAGCTGACAAGAGATTTTTTCTAAACAAAACATCATTCAGAAGGATATACCGGAAAGTTATGCAGATATGGATGGGATTTTCCATTAAAATATCATTGGTTTTTTACTGAACGGGATTGCGGAGTGAAGAATTAAATATGTATATTGAAAGGCAACTAAAATTATGCAAGACTTAATGGCAATTTTTGAACAAGCAAATAATGAAATGTTAGAAAAAGACATTGATCTTTTCCAGATGGAAGTGTCGGAAAGAACACTATGTGGATCGCTTATGGTTCACATACAAGAAAGCATAAAAAAATCACAGTATAGTGACTATTTCGTCGATATAGAGTATAACCGGAATAAAGGAGGTAAATTGAAAACTATATCTAAAACAATGATAAATTCTGTCTCTGAAATAATCACAATCAATTGTGATTTGATTGTACATAGTCGAGGGCATAATATAAGTCAAGATAATTTGATTGCAATTGAAATGAAAAAAACAAATCGTCCTCAGCGTGAGAAAGATAAAGACAGGGAGAGAATTATCGCACTTACAAAGGATAGCTTTGATGACGTTTGGTCATTTGATGGGAAAACATTCCCCAAACATGTATGCAGGTATAAATTAGGCATCTATTATGAGGTTGATTTTAGGACGAGATCGATTTTATTAGAATATTATGTTCGGGGTGCTTTTTATCTCAAAAAAAAGATTAGTTACTTGGTTTAGCTTGCTCAAGGGGAAGGTGTATTAACCTCTACGTGAACTAGGTATAAAGTGGTTACTGATTAGGTGGTGGGTATGTTTCTTATGATTATGTTCCAGGGGAACAGGAGCGTAGGCACAGAGTTGGATAGGCCGTGTTGATGTGTGCATAAGTGAATTTTTATGCAGTAAGGAGAAACAAATGGAACAAATTTTTATGAGCTTTCTAAACACGGTTCCCGAACACTTAAGACCTTTCGTGAGCGAAATCGACGCTTATCTGCTAGACAAAGACTGCAAAAGAAGCATTAAGACCGCGGCAAAAGGATACCTGGTTTCCTATGCGTTGCCGGTTTCAAAGAAAACGCTGCTCAATTTTGTATTTAGGAAAGGCTGCGTGAAGGCAAGGATTTATGCGGCGCATGTAAAAGAATATGAGGACCTGGTCAGTGGATTTCCCGATGCAACAAAGAAAGAGATAGCGGCCGCACTTGAATGCAAAAAGCTGATCGGACTTACCTGTAGCCCGACCTGCCCCGCCGGATATCAATTTGTGATGGACGGCGTGGAATACAAGAAATGCCGCAGTATGGCTTTTCTTCCCATACTGAATGAGGAAAATAACCCTTTCATAAGAAAAATGATCGAAGCAGAAGTTTGTTGTTCAATGACGGACAGATAAACCTTAATTTGGATTATGCCGAGGTGCAGAGAATGGTTATTTACAGAGAGTTGACAGAGTGTGATATCCTTGATGTTGCCAGGTTGAAAGCATCATGCTGGGATGAAGAAACTGCAGGCACATCAAGCGAAAAACCTGATATTGTTAAAGAGCATACTTCATTTGTTAAGTGGATGAAGACAGCGGATGAAAATGCTGATGTCCGTTTGTTATATGGTGCTTTTGATGACGAAAAGATGGTTGGCACAGTTTTTGCCAGCTTTGTCGAGTCTAAAGATGCTCCTGAACACGGATTTGAGTTGAATGGACTCTGGGTGGATCAGGGGTATCGCCGTCGGGGGATAGCATTGACTTTGCTGAAAAAAGTATGCGAAGAGTTTAGAAAACTAGGAGCAAAGAAAATGATTGTCTACAATTATCACATTGCTCCGTCAAACAGTTTTTACCTTAAATTTGGGTGTAATGTCATCTCTACGGAATATCAAACAAAAGATAGGCTGCAAACCGATATCTTCGAAGGAAATGTTGAGGATCTGATCACGAGATTATCCGCGTCGCTTCAGAAAGTGGTCTCGAGATAATTGTTCCATCGAAAACAATGCGATAAGTCCAATTCGCCTGGCCATCAGTATGTTCCAAGGGGACGGGGTGCTGGCACAGACTCACAAATTGTCGATTTATTCTCCGGATAAGGTTTCGTCTTACTTGCAGTAAAACTTTGTTCTGATAAGCAAAAACATAAATTTTTTGACAAACCCAAGAATGCAGATCATTGGTTTATTGCAGCATTGCACATTCTAAATATCATGGACAAATTAGATGTCATCGAAAGCTTTTCACCTCCGGGTAGTCAACTGTATTTTATCAAGAAGAAATCCCTGAAATTATCAAGATAAATTCCCGAAAAGAATCAAAGGTAATCCCGGGAAGAATCATAGAGGTTATTTAGTAGTTTGGCGCATCAAAGCATGAATTATTCGGTAGTGTGTTTTATCAAGAAGAAATCCCTGAAATTATCAAGATAAATTCCCGAAAAGAATCAAAGGTAATCCCGGGAAGAATCATAGAGGTTATTTAGTAGTTTGGCGCATCAAAGCATAAATTATTCGGTAGCTTTGGCCCTCAAAAATCAAATGATGACCATTGTGACCAAACGGTCAGTCATGGCAGCGGCCATCCACTCATCAGTGAAAATACCACCCCATTTGGAAAATTCGATGACCGTTGTGAGAATCAAGCTCTTCTTCTCGTAGTTGTGCTTTTCCCATGAGTGCCAGTTCTTCCATCTCTCCATTTAGTTATACATCGATTGATTTGGATTAGCAAAAGCGCAAACTATTTTACAATACCTTCTTGCTTATGCAAAGAAGATTGTCAGTTCAAACCTGCTTACCTAAAAGCCTGTAATATTTGCTGTCAAATTACAGCCAAAAATTCCTGTCAGTTTGCGGCCAAAGCACTTGGCAGCAACGAAATGGTCTGGACGCATTCAAGATTGGAAGCATATTCTCTTACAATTATCGATTTATTTTCCGTATAAGATTTCATCCCACTTGCAGTAATGCTTGTTCTGGTAAGCAAAAGCACAAAACTCTTGACAGACCCAATGCGGCAGCTTTCAGAACAAAAAAATAATAAGTGGAAATTTGATTTGGAGGATTTATGGAAAAGAACATTTTAAAAAAAGAATAATATTGTACTTAGCTCTTATTTATTCCTTTCTTTTTATCGGGTGGTTGTCAATATTGGCATTTTCAAATGCGTACATAATAGTATGGGGACTTTTTAGTATATTTCCAATTATAGCAACTATAATTACCAGGAAGATTACCAAAGATAAAGCCCCATGGCTTTTAAAACCAAATTTTAAGAAAAATCGGAAAATCTATTTGTTTTCAGCGTTTGCTCCGGGACTTGCCATATTCATTGGAGCAGTGGCGTTTTTTTTGTTATTTCCAAATGATCTGGATTTCAGTGGCAGGTATATAGTTGAAAACTATTCACAGTATGGAGCTCCTGCCGCTCTGCATCTTACGATTGGGAATATAGTTACTATTGGTATTGGAGCAATTATAATTTCACCTTTCATTCTGCCGGTACACATTTTTGCTTTAGGAGAAGAAATCGGTTGGAGAGGATATTTGTTACCACTTCTTCTACAAATCACAAGTACAAAAAAAGCAGTTTTACTTCATGGATTCCTTTGGGGGATTGCTCATGCTGCACTGATATACTTTGGTTTTAATTATTCTATGGATTACTGGGGAGCTCCTTATTCTGGCATGATTATGATGATATTTGTATGTGTGGTGTTAGGTATTTGGCTTGCTTATGTCACCATAAAATCAGGAAGCATTATTCCGGCGACCATACTACATGGAGCGTCAAATGTTATTGGTGAGTTACCTATAATGGTATCCTTATTAAGTGTGAGCCGATTACTAGGCCCTAATCCAACAGGGATTATTGGTTTGAGCGGTTTGATATTGGGAGCAGTGCTTCTATTACAGAGAATGCCCAAAAATAATGATAAATTTGGAATGCCATAAATCAAGATAGCAACGTTGAATGAAATTGATACTTACTCTCTAGAATGGGCATTCCGGTTTTCAGCGAAAATCCGATAAAGCGCTCTGGTTTCAACCCTCACTGACGCAGAACGAAGCCCAGCTGTTGTAAAAGTTCTTTCCTTATAATTTTTGTATGCATACGATGAACGAGTGCAGCGAGAGTCTTACAGTGAGAGGCTTTATCATTCTAACAGGAACATACTAAGGGGGTTTGACATTATGACGCAAGAGGAGTTTTCCGAGAAATTCCTGTCACATCTGAATAAACAGCAAAAAGAAGCGATCCAGGCAGTCGATGGTGCAGTACTTCTGCTTGCTGTTCCCGGAAGTGGAAAAACGACAGTGCTTGTGACCCGGCTTGGTTATATGGTCTACTGCCGTGATATTGCCCCGCGTAGCATTTTGACAATGACATACACTGTAGCCGCCACCAAGGAAATGCAGCAGCGTTTTTCCTCTATGTTCGGCAGTGAATACGCCTCTGCTTTAGAGTTCCGCACCATCAACGGCTTGTCCGCAAAAATCATTAATTACTACAGCCGGAACTACGGAAAAGGGAGCCCTTTTGAATTGCTCGATAATGGTGGCGAATTGGCACGAATGGTAGGACGGATTTATCAGGAAATCAATGACGAGTACGCCACAGAGAGTATAATCAAGGATATCCGTTCTAGCATCACCTACATCAAAAATATGATGCTTACAAAAGAAGAAATAGATTTGATCGATGTAGGCATTCTGCAAATGCCGAAGATTTACAATCAATACTGTACGGAACTTAAGCAGAGAAGACTCATGGATTACGATGACCAGATGTCGTATGCGCTTAACATTCTCAAATCAGTCCCTGCAGTCCTTGAGCACTTTCAAGAAAAGTATCGCTACATCTGCGTTGATGAAGCTCAGGACACATCAAAAATACAGCATACCATTATCCACCTGTTAGCACAAAAATACAGCAACATCTTTATGGTCGGTGATGAGGATCAGAGTATTTACGGTTTCCGTGCTGCCTACCCTGATGCACTAATGAACTTCAGCAAGAACTACCCCAAGGCAAAGGTGCTGCTGATAGAGTATAACTATCGCTCTACAAAAGAAATCGTGACTGTGGCGAATGCGTTTGTGTTAAAAAATAAATTTCGCTATAAAAAAGTCATTATACCGGTCCGTGGCAACGGACTCCCCATACAGGTAATCCAGGCCGCTGATCGTTCAATGCAGTATAAATATCTTTTTACTGTTGCACAGACCTGTGAAACTGAAACCGCCGTCTTGTTCCGCAATAATGACAGCGCCTTACCGCTCATTGATATGCTAGAGCGCAACAGCATTCCGTACAATTGCAGACAACTTGATGGAGTCTTCTTCTCCAATCGTATCGTTGTCGATATAACAGACATTATAAACTTCGCATATAACCCACATGACGCAGATGCCTTCATGCGTGTATACTATAAATTCGGCAAGTACTTGAACAAAATAGCGGCTATCTATGCTTGTGAACAGAGCAGACGTTCTGGCAAGCCGATTCTTGACGAACTGATCGATTTTCCGGAATTGAGCAGCTTTGCCAAGGAAGGTGCAATCAGTCTCCTGGCACTTCTGCCGACGATCACAAAAAGTAACGGTATAAAAGCCATCCAGCTGATATGGAATACATCAGGTTATGGCCAGTATGTAACTGCCAATAAGCTAGATGCAGGAAAGTTTGCAACCCTATGTATGATCGGGGGAAAACGAGGCAAGCCCACGCGATTTACTCCGTAGATTAACTGAATTGCGAGACATCATCCAAAATCATAAAAACAGCAGCTCCAATCAATTCATACTGTCCACGATTCACTCAAGCAAAGGATTGGAATATGATCGAGTGTTTCTGCTCGATATCTTTGATGGCATACTGCCGTCAAAAGCTGACCCAGATGCTTCATCTCAGGTTGAGATCAAACAATACGAGGAAGATCGCAGGCTCTATTATGTAGGTATGACCCGCGCAAGGCATGAGTTGTACCTGTTCAACTGTCGCAATACCAATTCTGCTTTTACGAGCGAAGTGCTACGTTCTCTCCCAAGAGTAATCAAAGCCGCAGGTAGCGTTAGTTCTATACCTAAACGAAGCTTAGGTGATAGAACCTATACACACAAAGATGAAGCCGCGCCTAAACGCAAGTCCACGAAATTGCAGGGACACATGGAGGAAAAAGAGAAAGCACGCCAAACTCAAGAATTAGAAAGTTTGCTGTTGAAAATGACCGCTGGCGGGACCGTGACACATAAGATATTCGGCAAAGGTGTGATTACGGAAAATGACGGAACCTATGTTACCATTCGTTTTAGCACAGTTGGAGAAAAGAAATTCGACCTGATAATGGCAGTGCAGCATGGAGTAATTGAGATATAAATTCACGGACCGTGTTGCGGGCATACGCCAAGCGGCAGTAATGAAAACCGGATGTCAAGGTGACCGATATGCGGCACAGATAGGCCATCAGATTCTGTTCTCTGAGCGGAACGTTACGCTGACCGAGAACAAAATAGGGCATTGATTCGCGGAACACTACACAGCTTATATGGACGTTACCCCCAAAATATACGCGACAATCAAAATTAATAACATGCTTGATTTTCACCACATAAAGCATTATAATTGCTTTAGGTGGTGAAAATATGATAAAGACGATAGCGATGTTAATGGCTGAACTGAAAGAGTATGTAAATCCAACAGCAAAGATCCGGCGGCTCGTGGATGAAGGGAAATTGATTTCCGTTGTCAGAGGTTTGTACGAAACAGATGGGAGTATACCAGGATACTATCTTGCTCCAATTATTTACGGACCTTCATATTTGTCTTTTGAATTTGCATTGGCATACTACTCGCTTATTCCAGAAGCGGTATACAGTTTTACATCAGCAACTTTTGAAAAGAAAAAAGCAAAGCAATATACAACACCCTATGGTACATTTACTTATCGTGATGTTCCAAGCGAAGCATATCCTGCTGGTATTGTTCTGCATTCTGAGAACGGCTATGGGTTTCAAATTGCGACTCCTGAGAAAGCAATCTGTGATGAACTTTACAAAATCTCTCCTCTAAAGAACAGTGGTGAACTTGAACATCTTTTATTCGAAGATCTAAGAATTGACAAGGAAGAATTCTATCATCTGAAACTGTCGGATTTACTTGAAATAGCGGCTCTTTATCACACGCAGAATCACAAGCTGCTGCAGGCTTATCTCAGAAGGGGAATGAAAAATGGATCAAATTATTGAGCAAATGCTGAAGCAATATGAGACACAGACTGTATATGATAAAAAAAACGGTATTAAAGAAGTAGTACAGGAAATCATTCTTTGCGGATTAAGCAGAGCTGGTTTTTTCAAGACTGCTGCATTTTACGGTGGAACGGCACTTCGTATCTTTTATGGGCTTGACCGATTCTCTGAAGACTTAGATTTCTCATTGAAAGCACCCGAACCTTCCTTTGATTTGTCCGAATATCTACCGATATTGGAAAAAGAAATTCGCTCCTACGGGCTCAACTTTAAGATGGAAATAAAAGAGAAAACCGTTGATTCCGGTATCAAGTCAGCATTCCTGAAAGGGAATACAAAAGAACATATGCTACTATTTTATGCAGATGAGTTGCTTGCCCGTTCTATCGGCTCAAACGAGCTTATTAAAGTTAAGTTTGAAATTGATACAAATCCACCCGATCGCGCCACCTTTGAAACCAAGTACAGGTTACTTCCCATTCCCTATGAAATCACGCTGTATGATATGCCCTCACTTTTTGCCGGAAAAATTCATGCGGTCATCTGCAGAGCATGGAAAAATCGCGTTAAGGGTAGAGATCTATATGACTATGTATTCTATCTTTCTAGAGGGACAGCAGTGAATCTGGCTCATCTTACTGCCCGACTTGTACAATCCGGTTATATTCCTGCAGAAAAGCAAATCACGATAGAAGATGTGAAAGAAATGCTTCAAAAGCGTTTCATAAACATCGATTATGTGCAGGCAAAGCTGGATGTCCTACCCTTTATTAAGAATCCTAGTGTGCTTGATGTTTGGAATGCAGATTTTTTTACCGAAATAACAGAGGGCCTTAAAGAAGCTACTAAAAATACTTAATCTATTAATTGACTTATGTGCTTTTAGTGTTGTAGATTGGTAAGCATAAAACCTCTTGGGATAATAGAAAATCCAAGTGGTGGTTTTATGCGTTGGATATCATACGTGTTTTGCGTGACGAGAATGATTACAATAATAACAGAAATTATTGGAAGTATTTAAAGGCGAAGCTTTAAAAGAAAGTAACGAGTTGGTTAGTTCTGCTAACCAACTGAAATTGACAGCAGCTGGCGGAAAAAAATATCTGACAGATTCATTTGACAATAAGGACATCATTGAACTCACCAAAAAAATCCCCAAGTAAACAGGCAAATCGCTTTATCGAATGGCTTACTTACAGCGATGTTCCAGGGGGACGGGGGTGTTGGCACAGAGTAAGAAATATAGTTCGAAGACAGATAAGAAATCATTATTTGATGAGGTGAAGTCATGATTGAAACAGAAAGATTGGTTCTGCGTCCTTTTCTTGAGAGCGATGCGACAGATGTATTGGAATATTTGAGAGAACCAACGGTAAACTGCTTTGCCAGTATGAAACTGAACTCACTTGAGGAAGCCATAGCAAAAATGAAAAATCGAGTCAGTGAAACTGAATACTATTTCGCCATCGTTCTGAAAGAGACGGGAAAGGTCATCGGAGAGATAGATGCCTATCCCGAGCGTGGCGAACCTCACGTTACAAGCTCGCGGTTGGATACCTTCAGCCCATGCTGGATGCTGAACAAAGATTATCAAGGTAAAGGCTATGCACATGAAGCAGCTCACGCTTTTTTTGATTATCTGTTCCGTGAGAAAGGTGCAAGGCGCATCTACGCCTTTACCGAGGATTATAATTTGTCGAGCCAGCACCTTTGTGAAAAACTCGGTATGCGCCGGGAAGGATTATTTATGGAATTCGTATCCTTCGTCAATAACCCAGACGGCTCACCTCACTATGAAAACACTATGCAGTATGCCATTCTGAAAAAAGAATGGCGTGGGTAAGTTTCCGTTTGCTAAGTATAAAAAGCAAATAACCTATTTACGTGAGACAATAGATTAGATGTCAAGAAATGGATTGTTCATTAAAATGCCTTTAAAATCAAGCTGGCGTTTATTCAGGATGAAATCAATCAACTATATATTCATAATGACTATCAAAGAAAAGGATTGGGCACAAAATTTCTTGAGATTGCTAAAAGCAATTCTAATGGTAGGTTGTTCCTCTATACTTTCGGAATTAATCGTAAAGCACAACTGTTTTACGAAATGAATGAATTCAAAATCCTTAGCAGAGACAATGCTAAAGAAGAGAATCTGAATGATATCAAATACGAATGGGCTGAAAACGGTGAAAATTAGGAAGTGGATATTTTCTCTATAGAATACACATGTTGAATCCATAAAGCAGCTTTCGGTGTCAGTTTCAACAATACATTGCACCTTACGGTGAAATGCATTATTATAATGGAAGAGGAGTTTGCGTTATCACGAACTCATTTCAAAAAATTTAAACCAAAAAGGAAGT
>CAXXTX010000002.1:0-9715 GCA_963666425.2 Bacillota bacterium | reverse complement strand
TGCGTGAACGGACCGCACAACTTTCTGGCCGACGGCAACGTGGAAAAGTGGATTGGAACGCTGGAAGCCGCAAAGAAGCTGGGCGCGAAGGTCGTATGTCCGGGCCACGGGCCGCGCGGAGCCGGGAGCGTGCTGGCGGACCAGCAGCTCTTCTTCCAGCAATTGCGCGAGAAGGTCGGGGCCTTAGTGCAGGCTAAAAAGAGTCCTCGCGAGATCTATCGGGCCATCGACCAGATCCGCGGCGAGTTGACGGCCCAGGCGCGCATCGCACGCTACGTCAGCAAGGGCTCCCTCGCCCCTCAAATCGAAAAAGTGTGCGTGGAGATGACCGGGCAGGGCTTCCCGCCCCGACGTGAAAGCATCCACTTCGGCCAGGCTGCAGCACGCCCGCGCTCACCGCCCTGCAACTGGTCTGACTCAGAGCCCGGAGGCCTCGCCGGCGCTCAGGCCGAATTTCCGCCACCACGGCTGGGCGCTCCGGATGGCGGCATTGACATTGCCAATGTTGTCGACGCCCTCGCCGCTCAACCACTGCTCCAGCGCCGCCGCGCCATGCTGCGTGTAGACGGGCAGGCCGCCCTTCCAGGTCGCCCGCCCGCACAGCACGCCGCTATAGTCCGAGCCGGCTTCCGCCGCCATGTTCAACTGCTCCGTGAACACGTCGTTGTCCACGCCGGCGCTGAGGTAGATGAACGGTAGCGTCGAGGCGTCGGAGGCTTCTTTCAAATGGCGCAACGCCTCGGCGTAGGAATAGGCTTTCTCGCCGCAGTACGCCCGGCTGCCTTCGATGAAGCGCGAAACGACCGGCACCTCCACTTTCAGAACGTCAACGCCGTAGCGCGGCTTGCAGAATTCCTGAATTGTGCCCACCGCCACGTCCGGTTTCAACCGGGCGTATTCGAGCGACTTCACGTCGCGGCCCCTCGGGGTCGTAGCTCAGCAGTTCCAGGAAGTACGGAATGTCCTCGCCGGCGCACTCCGAGCCGACACGCTCGATCAGGGCGTGCTTGATGTCGTTCACCGCCGCCGAGTCGAAGGGCGAATAGTAGATCAGCAGCTTGCACGCATCCGCGCCCCACTCCTTGATCCGCTTTACCGAGACGTTTTCGAGCAGCAAGGGCAGGCGGCCCGGCCGGGTGGTGTCGTAGCCGGAAAAACTCGTAGGCCAGCAGCAATCCGCAGCGCGCCTCGCGCGCCGCCGCGGCGGGCAATCCGTATTCGGGATCGAGCAGAATCGCGCTCGCATGCGGCGACAGGGCCCGGCTGACCGAGGCCTTGAACTCGCTCATCATCGCCGGCGGCACGTCCTTGCGCTCGATGCCGCGCGCCGCCGCGATGGTCTTCACCAGGGATGCGCGCTGGTCCATTGCCACCGCCGCAATCACCCCCGCCGGGTTCGAAAGAGCGCGGATCCGCTTCAGCTTTTTCAGCGGTCGGGCGTGTGGACATGGGCACTCCTATCAGTGGGAACTTCCTCGGGTGAGCTGGCGGAATTCGACGCGCCCGCCCGCTGGCTGGGATTTCGAGGCCAAACCGCGAAGCGGCCCGGGACTTGCGCGCCTTTTCATTTTAAAAGAGCCCACCGGCGAAATGGGCCAGCCGCCTGCCCGGGGCACGGCAGCCCAACGCGTCTTCTCGTGCGCAAGTCACGAGAAACTTGTGCGATTTGTAACGGAATGGGGCTATTCTATGTCAGAAAGTATTCGACAGATATGACAAGCACACAACGGCTGCTAGTGGAAGAACGACGCCGCAAGATTCAGGAATTGGTGTCGGAAAGCGGCCGAATTACGGTGATGGATATCGTCCGGCGCTTCGATGTCTCGGCCGTAACCGCGCGCACCGATCTGGACGCGCTGTCCGCGACAGGCAGTGTCGTTCGATCACACGGCGGCGCGCTGTGCCCCCAGGAGCCGACCAAGGAGTATCCGGTCAGCTTCAAAGCGGCTCTACACCAGGCGGAAAAGTCGAGGATCGGGCGCGCCGCGGCCAACCTGGTTGGGCCCAATGAGACCATCATCCTCGACAACGGAACCACCACGCTGGAAATCGCCCGCCACCTCAAGAGCATGAAACTCCAGGGGTTGACGGTGATCACCAACGCGCTCAACATCGCTACCGAGCTGGCCGACTGCCCCGGACTGATGTTGATCATGCTGGGTGGCCTGCTACGGCAGATCTCGTCCTCGTTTGTCGGTCCGCAGGCCGAGGAGATGCTCGCCGAACTGCATGCCGACCGGCTGTTCCTGGCCGTGGACGGCTTCAGCCTGGACATCGGGGCTTCGACGCCCGACGTGCTGGAAGCGCACCTGAACGAAGGTATGATCCATGCCGCGAAGGAAACCACGATCGTCGCCGATTTCAGCAAGTTAGGGCGGCGCAGCGTATCCAGGATCGGCAGCATCGAAACGGTCCATCGTCTGATTACGGATTCGCACGCCGCGCCGGATTTCCTCGATGCGGCGCGCAAGAAGGGCATCGAAGTCATCGTCGCCTAAGGGTTTGTACCGACTGCCCTGTGGCGCACGCTTCAGCGTGCTGTCGCGGCATTCCTGCCGCGATCGGGTTCTGTGGCGCACGCTTCAGCGTGCTGTCGCGGCATTCCTGCCGCGATCCTGTCCGATGGCGGCTGAAAGCCGCCACTGCACGCTAAAGCGTGCGCCACAGCGCGGCACAATTAATCGACGATAAAAACGAAAGCAATGATAAGCTATTGCTGATGAACAACAGGCCTTGGTTAGCATTTGCCGCCGTTACCACCCTGTTTTGGGGTGTTTGGGGTGCGTTTATCGAGTTGCCCGAGAAGGCCGGTTTCCCGGCAACCCTGGGCTACAGCGTCTGGGCTCTGACCATGATTCCGTGTGCGCTGGTGGCGCTGAAGCTCACCGGCTGGAAGCTCGAACACGACTTGCGTTCGGTGCTGCTGGGTTCGAGCGTCGGATTGCTCGGCGCGGGCGGCCAACTCGTGCTGTTCGAAGCGCTGCGAGCGGGCCCGGCGTATCTGGTCTTTCCCCTGGTCTCGCTGTACCCGATGGTGACCGTTTTTCTGTCGCTGCTGTTGCTGAAGGAGCGCGCGAGCAAGCGGGCCTGGGCCGGCATTGCTTTGTCCCTTCCGGCGCTGGCGCTGTTGAGCTGGCAGCCGCCCTCGACCGCCTCGGCTTCGGCGGCGCTGTGGCTGCCGCTGGCGCTGCTGGTGTTCGGCTTCTGGGGCGTGCAGGCCTACGTGATGAAGTTCTCCAACGGCACCATGCGCGCCGAGAGCATCTTCTTCTACATGGCCGCCACCGCGGTGCTTCTGATTCCGGCGGCCGTCTGGATGACCGACTTCTCCAAGCCCGTGGAGTGGGGCTTTCGCGGACCGTACCTCGCGGCATTGATCCAGGTGTTGAACTCGATCGGCGCGCTGTGTCTGGTCTACGCCCTGCGCTACGGCAAAGCCATCATCGTAGTGCCGATGACTTCGCTGGCGCCGGTGCTGACCATCATCCTGTCACTGCTCTTTTACCACGTCGTGCCGAACGGTATCCTGGTGGCCGGCATGGTGACCGCCGTGGGCGCGATGTACCTGATGGCGGAGTGAGGGCTCAGACCGTGATGACTTCCAGTCCCTTGGCGCGGAAGGCGTCGGCGGTCTCGGGCGCGATGTGGTCGTCCGTGATCAGACGCTGCACCAAACCAATGCTCCCGATGGCCGACAGACTGCGCTTGCCGATCTTGCTGGAATCGGCGACGACGGTCACGCGCGTGGAGACCTGAAGCATCAGGCTGTTGAGCTGCGCTTCCAGCGGGTCGGGAGTCGTTGGACCCAGCTCCGGATCGAGTCCGTCCACGCCCAGGAAGCAGTGGTCTGCGTGCAGTTGGGAGAGCATCCGCTCGGCTTGCGGTCCGACGAAGGAGTTCGAGAGCTGGCGCAGGATGCCGCCGACCATGATCAGCGACAGATCGGAGACGTCGGCCAGCTCGCTGGCGATGTTCAACGCGTTGGTGACCACCGTCACGCCCTTGAGGCCCTGCTGTTTAAGGTGCCGCGCGACCTGTAGGGTGGTGGTCCCCGAGTCGAGAATCGCCGTCTGGCCGGGTCCGATCAGTTGCGCCGCCGCCCGTCCGATGCGGACCTTCTCAGAATGGCGAATGGTGTCCTTGAAACTGATGGGATAGTCCTGAACGGGGTCCAATCGCCGGACCGCTCCACCATGGGAACGGACCAGCGCACCCGCTTCGGCGAGGGCATCGAGATCGGTTCGCACCGTTACGGATGAGACTCCGAAGCGCTGCACCAGATCGCCAACGGTGAGCCGCCCGTCCTGTTCCAAAAGATCGAGGACCAATCGACGGCGTTCTTCAGTTAATAGTCGGGCCGGTTTCGTGGGAGCCAACTCTCTCGCAAACTCCAATCTTTCATTGTATGTGTTTGGCGGATAATGGCAAATTGACGTTGCCGCAACGGGTCAACGGCGAACGGTCGCAAATCCAAAACCGCTCAAATGAGCGGTCTGCCAAAATTCGCCCCTTTTGATTCAATCGCTTACAGGCGGAACCGCTCAAATGAGCGGTTTTGGGGTTTAGGCGGCGCTCAGGAACAAGAAGAAATCCACGCCAGGCCTCGCACTTGCGTCAATCTGAAATGAGCATGGACCAGCGCACTACACCGCAGCGCCTGATCGTCGCCGTCACAGGCGCTTCCGGAGTCATCTATGGAATTCGCGCCCTAGAGACTCTGGCGAAAGACCCCACGCTCGAGACGCATCTGATCCTCACTCCGGCCGCGCGCGCGACCATCGCGCAGGAGACCGATTGGAAAGCTCGCGACGTGGAGGCGCTGGCCCAGGTGGTTCACTCCAGCGCGAACATCGGAGCGTCCATCGCCAGCGGCTCGTTCGAAACGCTGGGCATGCTGGTGGCGCCATGCTCGATCAAAACGCTCTCGGCCATCGCCAACTCATACTCGGCCGAGTTGGTGGCGCGCGCCGCCGACGTGCAGCTCAAGGAAGGCCGTCGCGTGGTGCTGCTGGTGCGCGAGACGCCACTGCACGCCGGGCATTTGCGGCTGATGCAGCAGGCCGCGGAGAACGGAGCCGTCATCATGCCGCCGGTCCCGGCGTTCTACACGCGGCCAAAAACGCTCGACGATCTGATCAACGCGACAGTCGGCCGCGCGCTGGCACGCGTGGGTGTCCGCAACCCGCTGTGCTTCGAGTGGCTGGGCATGTCCAACCCGGAGACCGAGCCGCGTTCGTAGGCCACAACGGCCAATAGTTGGAGAGAATTGAGAACAGCCATGTCCACGCGAAGAGAGTTCCTGCAAGCCGCCGCCGCGCTGCCGCTATCGCTGGCCGCGCAAGAAGCGTTCACGAGCCGGCGTCCGGCGCCGGAGAAGCGCAAGTTCGTCAGCGAAGCGGTGGAGGCGAAGATCGCCGAGGTGAAGAAGTCCATCGGGGACCCCGAGATGGGCTGGTTGTTCGAGAACTGCTTTCCGAATACGCTCGACACCACGGTCCAGGCGGGCACGCTCGACGGCAAGCCGGACACGTTCGTCATCACCGGCGACATCAACGCCATGTGGCTGCGCGATTCTTCCGCGCAGGTGTGGCCCTACCTGCCTCTCGCCAAAGACGACGCGAAGCTCAAGACGCTGCTGGCCGGCGTAATCCGCCGCCAGGCGCGCTGCGTGCTGATCGATCCATACGCCAACGCCTTCAACTTCGGACCGACGGGCAGCGAGTGGGACAAAGACCGTACGCGGATGAAGCCCGAGCTGCACGAGCGCAAATGGGAGATCGATTCGCTGTGCTATCCGGTCCGGCTCGCGCACAGCTATTGGAAGACCACCGGCGACGCGAGTTGCTTCGATCAAAGCTGGCAGGAAGCCGCCGCGCTCACGGTGAAGACGTTTCGCGAGCAGCAGCGCTTTCACGGGCCCGGGCCGTATTCGTTCCAGCGCCTGACCGAAGTGCCTTCCGATTCCCTGCCCTTGAGCGGCTACGGCAATCCGACGCGGCCCTGCGGACTGATCCACTCCGGCTTCCGCCCGTCCGACGACGCCTGCATCTTTCCCTACCTGATTCCGTCGAACTTCTTCGCGGTCACATCGCTCCAGCAACTGGCCGAGATCTTCGAGCTGGAGCTGCCCGACAAGGCCTTCGCGCGCGACTGCCGCGCGCTGGCCGATCAGGTGCGCACGGCGCTGGCCCAGCAGGCGACGGCACGCCATCCAAGACACGGGCAAGTCTACGCCTATGAAGCGGACGGCTACGGCAACCACCTGTTCATGGACGATTCGAATATTCCCAGCTTGCTGGCGATGCCGTATCTGGGGTCGTGCGAGACGTCCGAACCGGTCTACCGCAACACGCGCGCGTTCGTATTGAGCCTGGACAACCCGTATTACTTCCGGGGCAGAGCGGCCTCTGGCGGAGGCGGACCACACTCGGGCCTGGGCATGATCTGGCCGCTGGCGATCACCGTTCAGGCTCTCACCAGTGAATCGAAGGAAGAGATTGCCGCGTGCCTGAAGACGCTGAAAGCGACGCACGCCGGGACGGGCTTCATGCACGAGTCGTTCTTCAAGGACGATGCGGCGAAGTACACGCGTCCGTGGTTCGCCTGGGCCAACACGCTATTCGGCGAACTGATCCTGAAAGTGCATCAGAACCAGCCGGAGCTGCTGCGGTAAGTGGGGCGGCGCTCCAGCGCCGCGCGGGGCCTCCACGCCCCGCAGACTAACTTGAGCGGGCGCTAGCGCGCCGCCCCGCAACGCGCCTATTCGATGCGCACTATGACCTGATTGCCGGCGAACCAGCCGCGCGGCTTCTCCGACTCGAAGGGATACGCGCGAATGCTCCAGGCGCCGCGGAACCAGAAGACGCCGACGGAGTAGCCCGATCCGGGTGGGATCAGAATATTGGTCAGGCCGTTGGTGAACAGCGCGCCGGGCTCGTGCGACTGCTGTAGCGTGAGCAGGTGCCAGGCGACGGGCAGCGCGGCCATGTGATCGGCGCCGAACTGCTCGACGATCTGCGGACCCGTCCGGCGTTCGGTGAGGTTCATCGCCGAATAAAGGCCCGCCGGTTGGGGAGCAACCACGAGATCGAGAAAGACCTTCCGGAAATTGGCGCCTAAATACGAAATATTCACCGGGTCGAAGCCGACCGCGAAGTGATCGCGGACAACGAATTCGCCGCTGCCGGGAAAAAAGAATCTCTTTTGAGTGGTGTGGTCCATCTGCGCCTTGGCCTTCCGACTGCCCAGAATACCAGGAAGCGCAGGCCGTACATTCACCGCCGCCGGCCGCGGGAGCCGGACAGTCTGGGCAGCGGATATCCCAGCCGGCGCGCACCGCACCCCTGTCCGTGAAGGATTCTGCTCAAGATCTGGCAACGGACGGTTCAAACTCGGTCAAAAGCGAGCATAATAGGGCAGAGTAATCGGTAACGCTAGAGCCTTTGGACGAAAAACAAGGCGAGTCCCGCGCCCGGCAGACGACGGCGCAAGACGCTCCAGCACGGTCCAGGGGCCCAGGCCTTGGACACCGATGCGCAGAGCTGGATCAGAGCAGGACAGGAGCAAAGATGAACAGAAGGACGTTCCATCGCATGGCGCTCGGAGCCGCCGCCGGTTCTTTCGGCGGAGCGCTGCTCGGCCGCAATGCCGGGGCCTATGAGCCCACATGGGATTCGTTGAAGAAGCATCCGCTTCCGGACTGGTTTCAGGACGCGAAGCTGGGGATCTTCATCCACTGGGGCCTGTACTCCGTACCGGCCTGGGCGCCGCCGTCCGGTGAACTCGGCAAGGTGCCCATGGCCAAGTGGTTCACCGACAATGCCTACGCCGAATGGTATCTGAACACGCTGCGGATTACGGATTCACCAACGTATAAGCATCACCTGGAGACGTACGGCAAGGATTTCGACTACTACGACTTCATTCCGAAGTTCAATCAGGCCGTCAAGAAGTGGGATCCGGAGTCGTGGGCGAAATTGTTCCGCAAGGTTGGCGCACGCTATGCCGTGCTGACCACGAAGCATCACGATGGATTTACGTTGTGGCCCAGCCGGGTGAAGAATCCGAAGCGTGCGGGAACCACGGCGGCTTCGAGAGACATCGCGGGCGAACTCACCGCCGCGGTCCGCGGTCAGGGCCTGAAGATGGGCCTCTACTACTCGGGCGGCCTGGATTGGACGTTCACCAGCGAGCCGATCAAGAGCCTGGGCGACCTGATGGCACGGATTCCTCAGACGGAGGAATACGCGCACTACGCCGATGCGCATTGGCGCGAATTGATGGACCGCTATCAGCCTGCGGTGTTGTGGAACGACATCGGCTACCCCAAGTTGGGCGAAGTTCGGGAGTTGTTCGCCAAGCACTACAACGCGTTGCCCGAGGGCGTGGTCAACAATCGCTTCAGCGCTCCGTTCGCCGACTTCACCACGCCGGAATACGCCAAGTACGACAAGATCACCGAGAAGAAATGGGAATCGTGCCGCGGCCTGGGGTTCAGCTTCGGGTACAACCAGGTGGAAGGTCCCGAGCAGGTGATCGCGCCCGACAAGCTGGTCGCGTTGCTGGTCGATATCGTCAGCAAGAACGGCAATCTCCTGCTCAATATCGGCCCGAAGCCCGACGGGACGATCTCCGCGATTCAGCTCGACCGGCTGGAGAAACTGGGCGACTGGCTAGCCGTCAACGGCGAAGGCATCTTCGACACGCGGCCCTGGGTGCGCGCTTCGCCGCCCAAAGGCAGCGGCGCGGAAGTGCGATTCACGCACAAAGGCGACTCGCTTTACGCCTACTTCCTGGACCGCCCGCAAGGACAGAGCGTCACGATCCCCGGCATCCAGGCGGCGGAGGGCGCTAAAGTCCAGGTGCTGGGAGCACCCGCGCCGAGCGCGTGGAAGCAGGACGGCAAGGATCTGAGCATCGACATCTCGCAAGCCGCGCCGGGGCCGTATTCGTTGGGATTGAAGATAACTCCCGCGCCCGCGGCGGGCGAGTGAGACTTCGCGCCGGACGCTCGGGGCGGCTTCACTTTCGTGGCGGGCCGCGGTGGGGTGGACGCCCCCAACGGCCTCCGCTGCGTCTTCTGTCTGTACGTTTTCTGAGCCCCGCACATGGCGAGACCGGGGGATCCGCCCTACCAGCACTGTGCGGCATTTGGTGGTGGTGGCTGGGGTCCAGCGCGGGCTTTACCTCTGCCCGCCGCGCCCCTGGTAGTAAGTCGCCGCCCGGACTCCGCCGGAGATCTCTCCGAGATCACCCTTGAGCCGTACCTGAATCTTATGTAGTTCCCCATCGGCCGCTGGAGAAGCGCCAGGGTAGAACCCGGCTACGTATTCGCTTTTCTTCTGAGTCTTGAAAAACTTGAACACTTCCTGAAGAATGTTGTCCTCCACGGCGTAGCCAGGGAAGGTTCTTCCTCCGGTGTCTTCTCCAAGGCCGGAAAAAGCTAGAAGCCATCTCGGACTAACTACGACCGGGAATAATGCGATGTCGTAATATTTCGCCAGTCCCTCCACATTGTCCCAACTGTATTGGGCCGGCTTGGCCGAGGGTAGGCGGCAGTCCCTGGTGAAGTTGGAGAAAACGACCAACATGCGCGGCCGGCTGCCTGGGATCGTGACGGCGTCTTGAATTGTCTGAACGATCGCGTCGCGATGGATACTTGGAACAAACGGTACCTGTGAAAGATTTGCCATTGCCCCGGTCAACTGGGCCATAT
>CAXXTX010000001.1:0-23056 GCA_963666425.2 Bacillota bacterium | reverse complement strand
TGGCGGATAAGGAACCTTCGCTGCCGCCTAAGGTGACGACTTTACCGGCGCGTTCGTAGAATTCGGCCAGACGGGAACCCAGATAAGCCGGGTAACCTTCTTCGCCGGGCATTTCTTCCAAACGACCGGACATTTCACGCAGGGCTTCTGCCCAACGGGAAGTGGAGTCGGCCATTAAGGCGATGGAGTAACCCATATCGCGGTAGTATTCGGCAATCGTGATACCGGTATAGATGGAAGCCTCACGCGCTGCCACAGGCATGTTGGAGGTATTGGCAATTAAAACGGTACGTTCCATCAAGGGTTCGCCGGAGGTGGGATCTTTTAGTTCGGGGAATTCCAGCAGAACATCGGTCATTTCATTGCCGCGTTCACCGCAGCCAACATAGACGATGATCTGGGCTTCCGCCCATTTGGCCAGCTGATGCTGCACTACAGTCTTACCGGAGCCGAAAGGACCCGGAACACAGGCGGTGCCACCCTTGGCGACCGGGAAAAACATATCAATAACACGCTGGCCGCTGGTCAGCGGTTCTGTGGGGGTAAGTTTTTGTTGATACGGCCGCGGACGGCGCACCGGCCAAAGCTGCAGCATGGCGATTTCTTTTTCACCCTGCGCTGTTTGGATGCGGGCAATTGGTTCCACGACGGTGGCATCACCGGCATGTAACCAGGTCAGAGTGCCGGATACACCGGGCGGGACCATGATTTTATGCGATACCAAAACAGTTTCCTGCACGGTACCCAACGTCTGACCGGCTTTTACTTCGCTGCCAACAGTGGCAAGCGGTACAAACTGCCAGATCTTTTCGCGGTCGATGCTGTTGACCTGCACGCCGCGCGGAATGAAGTCGCCCGCAACGGCGCGGATTTTATCCAGCGGACGCTGAATCCCATCATAAATAGAGCGCATCAGACCGGGAGCCAGTTCCACGGAAAGCGGTTCGCCGGTGGAAACCACAACTTCACCGGGGCCGAGGCCGGATGTTTCTTCGTAAACCTGAATGGAAGCCTGGTCGTTGCGCATTTCAATGATTTCGCCAACCAGCTGTTGTTTGCCGACCTTGACCACGTCGTACATTTTGGCATCCTGCATGCCTTTGGCGACGACGAGAGGGCCGGATACTTTGATAATTGTTCCTTGCGACTGAGCAATATTTGCCATCTATTTTCCCTCTTCCTTGAACAGAATGTCCGCACCGACGGCCTTCTCTACCATGCTGCGCATTCTCTTCATCCCGAGACCCAGATTGCCGCGGTTATCGGGTATGATGTTGATAACGGGCAGACTTCTCTCGCGGAATTCGCGCAAAAGATCAGGAACCAGGGCGTAGGTTCTTTCGGTCATGAAAATCAGAGCATAGTCTTCTTTCATGACGCTCTGCAATGCTGCAGTGGTGTCTTCACGGGTGATGACTTCGTAGGTTTCAAGACCCAAAGCCCTGAATCCCATGATCGTATCCCGATCACCGATTAAGCCGATTTTATACATAACTATCACGCAGCCTTTCGCGGATGACAGCGGTCGCGACATCATTGAGTTTCCCCACCATGATGATGCGGATGTTGCGGACTTCCGTCTCTTTCGCCATCAGGTAGCCGATGACCGGCTCCGGTCCGAGCGACAAGACTTTGGCCTGCTTGACCTGCTGCATGATTTTATCGTCGATCAGTTTTTCCAGCAGGGTCAGCTGACCCACGGCGAGAAAATCGACAATGCCTTCCTTGACCAAGGCGGCATGCGCCGTATTGGCAAAGCCTGTGATGATCTGATCCCATTCCGCATCGACCAATTCCAGATACTTGGCCATGGGAATTGCACCGCCGGGCAAGAGCGATTCGTTGAGGTAATCTTTGTCTCTGCCCATCCGTTTGGCGCGGATCATGCTGCGCAGGTTAGAAAGATCGATCTGATCGGTGATGATTTTAGCGTAGAAATCGTAGTGATTCTTTTTGGCAATGCTGGTTAAGGAACTATAGAGTTCCCGGTCCAGGATCGTATCAATCACCTTGGGATCATTACTGGCAGCAAAGGCAAGACGCGCTTCGGCTGCTGCCTTAAGATAACGCTCCGGCACCCCCGGGACTGTTTCGCCTTGGGCGACATATTTCATCAATTCAACCGGGACCAAACCAACGTCCATCAGAAGATGATCGAAGTTTTTTGCCTGATACGCGGCTTTTAATAAAACTTTGAGATTGTGAATGTCATATTTGACACAAAATAAATCGGTCAGCGGTTCATTGGGCAGCATTTTACGAATCAGTTCGTAAACTCTGCGAATTTCACCCGTAGTGACCAATTCAAACTGATGCGGATTCTTGGCCATCGCCACCAGGTCTGCGTATTCAGTTTCTGCCAAAACATGAAAGGCTTCTTCCGGGGTTTTGGCTTCCAGCATTCGCTGCATTTTGGCCTGATCCAGGAGCTTCATTTCCAGCACCCGGATTCGTCCAACAGCATACGCAAACTTAGAGTCCTGTGACACAGCCATGCCATCAACTCCTTCGTCAGCAGCCAAACCGCAATCGCAATCGCAATTGCAGCCGGTCTGATGACAGCATTTTCATTTCTTTATTCGTTTTGACCAAAGAGAATTTTGACCACTTGCGGTTCCAATTCGTCGCGGATCTCTTTGATCAAAGCCGGATAAGTGGCGTTGATTTCAATGTCTTCCGCTTTCAGGATAAAACCACCGCCGGTACTGCCGGTTTGTTCCGACAGCTTTAAGCCGGCTTTACGGCCGCTCATCATCAGCGCCAGGTTCACCTTGGCTAAAAATGTCAGGTTATAGAGCTTACGATCCTGCTCTTCCACCACAATTTCTTCGTTACCGGTGACGGCTGCTTCCAATAAGAGTTGTTTCAGTAATTCCTGACTCTCCTCTTGAGGTAAGGCACGCAGTTCTACCAGTGCTCGGTCAAAGGACCCTTGAATTACTTCCTGCTGCGCTAAAAGCCTGCTTTTGCGGGCTTCCAATTTGGCGATGGAAAGAAGAGGCAACTCGTATTCGTCCGCCTCGAGATTTGCTTGCTGTAGGATTTGCTGACGACGGATTTCTGCTTCATCCTGTCCCTGCTGCCGGATTGCTGCTGCGCGCATCTGGGCTTCGGAAATCAGTCGGGAGCCTTCTGTCTGACCGTCGAGGATGATTTTGCTTAAAATACTTTCTAAGGACATCTGACCAACCCCTTCAGGTAAACCGTGCTGTCATTGCAGCAACGGATTTGCCCTTTACTTTATTTGATCCTGTTAAACAGCAATACCGTTGACCAGAAGAATACTGGCAAGTAAGCCAAGGATAGCATAGGTTTCTACCAAAGCGGGAAGAATCAAAGCCTGGCCGGATGCTTCGGGATGTTTTGCTACCACGTTCATAGCGGCAACAGAAACGCGGCCCTGCCAGATAGCGGAAATCAAACCACCAAAGGCAACCGGGATACAGGCGCAGAAGATCTGCCAGCCGGTATCAACGCTGAGCAAGGAAACATTGCCGCCCAGGAAACCGATTTTTAAGATAACCCAGAAAGCAACCAAGAAGCCATAAATACCCTGTGTGCCCGGCAACGCCTGCAACAGCAATAATTTACCGAATTTTTCGGGATCTTCGGTCATAATACCGGCAGCCACTTGTCCGGAAATACCAACACCAATACTGGAACCAATACCTGCGACTAAAACAGCCATAGCGGCACCAAAAATTGCGAGGCACCAACCGGCGTTGACGCCAAAACCATGATACAACTGTCATGAAAAATTCCTCCAAACGTATTTTTTTTGTTTTGAGACCTCTAAGTATCAACAGCTTCTTTCGCTGTAAAAACTTACTCTTTGATGACGGTATATTTGGTTTCCCGTCTGAAAGGACGGAACGGGGTTCCGCCGCCTTCGAAAAACTTGGTGAAGAATTCCACATACTGCAAACGAGCAGAATGGACAAAACAACCAAGCAAGGAAAGAACGATATTAAAGAGATGACCGCCCACTAACAGGGCCAGCATCAGGATCCAGCCAACAAAGGGGATGTCTTTCAGCATGACCGCAAAGGTATTGACGACCATGGCAATGACGCCGCCCGATAAACCCAAAGCCAGCAAACGAGTATAGGATAAGGTATCGCTCAAGGGTCCGATGGTATTATAGAGCGCATAGAGTCCGCCGCCCAGTTTACCGAAAATGTTGCTGGAACCGCGGCCTTGGGTCAGCACGATGCCCAAAGCACCGGCAATGGCTCCGTATTTGCCAACAGCAGCTAAACCGCTAAGGGCGGGTACGGTGGCAGTGAGAACAAAGAAGGTTAAGGCTGCGATCCAGACCATCCAGGGTCCGCCATCGAGCAGAGCACCGATTTTATCGCCCCGGCGCCAGGCACCGATCGATTTCATCAGGTAGCCGGTCCAAACTTGGACAACGCCCAAAGCAACACAGAGGACCATCATGCCAATGGGATTGGACATGGGATCGATCAGCACGATTGAATCTTTGATGCGGCGCAGGAAAGCGAGTGACGGCAGCAAGTCCAATAAATTACCGAAAAAGCCGTTCAGACACAAACCAACCACGATTGTTAAGGCACCGCAGGTCATAAACAAACGGAAAAATTTCTTGCCGCCGGCGTCGAGATCGTATTTCCGCATGAAATAGAAACCTAAGATCAATAATAATAAACCATAACCGGCGTCGGCCAGAGCAATGGCAAAGAATAAGGCGAAGAAAGGCGCCAAGACGGCGGTGGGATCCTGCTCACGATAATTCGGCCAACCATACATGTTCATGACGAACTCGAAAGGTGTGGAGGCAGCGTTATTCTTGAGCACGATCGGTGGATTATCGGTCTCTTCCGGTTCGGTGATAAAAACAACCACCTCAGGATAGTGCTCCTGCATCTTCTGCAGGAATTCCTCTCGATATTTCTCCTGCAGCCAACCTTCCAGCAAAATAACGGTCTCAGTGGAGACGATCAGCTTTTTCACCTGATATTTCTGGACTCGCTGACCGTAATAATCGCTTAACGCTTCCAGCTTCAGCTGGTCTGCCAGCATTGCAGTGCTGGTTGCCATAATTTCTTCGCGCTCTTTTTGCAGCAGCTGTGTTTCGTTTTCGATTTCCGTTAGGGCATCACTGGGTGTTTTCTCAGGCCGTGGCAGCATGACTGCTGAAAAATTCGTTTCCCGCAGTGCCTGTTTGACTCGCTCATCCTGGCGAATCGCCAGTACAACCATCAGACAATCTTTGTTGTTTTGGTCGATCAGCTCAACATGTACCTGCTGATCGGTCGCAGTTGCTAATTTGCTGAGCAAAGCCTGATACTGCGCGATTTGAATACTGCCCAGCAATGCTTCGGCCTCTTTCAGTTGATTCAGCTGAGCCGGAGCCAGATCAAGTTTCAGCCAGGGTGTCAGCTGACTGCGTTCACCTGCTAAACGGCTCAAGAGATTGGCGATTTCAGCCAGACGTTTTTCATATTGACTGAAGCGGGAAGCGACTGCCAAACCGTCATAATTCTGAATAATATCAGCCATTTCATCTTGACTGATCTGTTTTTTCAGGTTCATAAAACTGACGATCAGACCTTCGGATTTTTTGTTAAAACGTTTGAGATATTCCAACGCTGCTTTGATTCTTGCCTGCGCTTCGGCAGCGGCGCTGAGATCAAGATCAAGGTCGCCGGAATCAACTTCTACGGCGAACTCACTGTCTTTCAGTTGCTGCTTGACATCCACTAATTGGACAAATCCCCACTCCTGCAAGGAAGTAATCAGTTTTTTTTGCCAAGCCTGGTGAGCGACGAGGCGGACTTTTTTCATCTCAGCGATTGCCAACGCGCTTCACCATCCTTTCCTTAATCAATGCAATTGCTTCGGGAATATGCTGCTCCGCACCGGAGACGATCTGACGTCTTGTTTCCTGGTTTTCCAGACTGATCGACTGTAATTTCTCTTCTACGAGAGTCTTACGTTCAGATAACAAATGCTCTGCTTCGCTGCGCGCTTGCTCAATGGTTTTTTCCAATTTGAGTGCTGATTCTGTTTTGGCGTGATAGATCAGTTCTTCAGCCTCTGTTTTGGCTTTTTCCACCGTGGTTGCTGCTTCCTGCTCGGCATTTTTCACCTGACGGAGTATTTCTTTCATAGATACCTCACCACCTTTCCTGCTCCATTTGAAGGATTAAAGAAAATGAAATTCAGGATCCTCCTCGAGGATCGGTTACACAAAAAATTCGACAAAGCCAGTCAGACTAATAAAAACGATACAATTATACCGATAATTCGATATCGATTCATAAAAAAAGATGGACTGAAGAAGCAGCACCCCTCCCGTCCATCCTGAATTGGCTGAGTTGTTAGGATCGCTCCATGCACTCAAAAACTGACCGCCTTTGCTGTGAGAAAAAGAATTATGATGTCGTGATAAAAATAAGAGACAAGATATAATACCTTGACGCAAGAGACTTTGTCAAGTTCTATTATTTGATATTTTGAGTGTTCTACCCGAATTTGCAAGATTCTTTCAATTGCCGTTTTTGGGGCGCAGCAATGGGGCGGCGGAGTGGCGGAGACGGGGTACGCGGAAGGGTACGCGGAACGGTCAAGACCGTTCCCTACCTTGCGAGTTGGTTGATGTAACACCGCAATATAATGAAGTTACGTCAGGACATCCATCACATTTTCAGTATCAAGCGATGAAATAATGATTGCATAGCGCAATTGCAGGTTGGAGCGATGGAATAATGATTGCATAACGCAGAACAATGAAGCTACGCCGGGACGGGGTACGCGGAACGGTCAAGACCGTTCCCTACCTTGCGAGTTGGTTGAAGTAACACCGCAATGTAATGAAGCTACGCCATAACATCCACCACATTTTCAGCACCAAGCGATGGAATAATGATTGCATAACGCAATTGCAGGTTGGAGCAATGAAATAATGATTGCATAGCACGAAATAGGTTGGAGCAAATGTAGGGTACGGTCTTGACCGTTCCGCACAGTCCAGTTAACACCGCAAAACGATAGAGTTACGCCGGGGCATCCATCACATTTTCAGCGCCATGCGATGGAATAATGATTGCATAGCGCAAAACAATGAAGCTACGCCGGGACGGGGCACGCGGAACGGTCAAGACCATTCCCTACCTTGCGAGTTGGTTGAAGTAACACCGCTGAACAATGAAGCTACGCTTGGACATCCATCACATTTTCAGCACCAAGCGATGGAATAATGATTGCATAACGCAATTGCAGGTTGGAGCAATGAAATAATGATTGCATAACGCAATTGCAGGTTGGAGCAAATGTAGGGAACGGTCTTGACCGTTCCGCACAGTTCAATTAACACTGCAAAACGATAGAGTTACGCCAGGACGGGGTACGCGGAACGGTCAAGACCGTTCCCTACCTTGCGAGTTGGTTGATGTAACACCGCAATATAATGAAGTTACGTCAGGACATCCATCACATTTTCAGTATCAAGCGATGAAATAATGATTGCATAGCGCAATTGCAGGTTGGAGCGATGGAATAATGATTGCATAGCGCATAACGATGGAATGACGCCAGAACATCCGTCACATTTTCAGCACCAAGCAACGAAATAATGATTGCATAGCGCAATTGCAGGTTGGAGCAAATGTAGGGAACGGTCTTGACCGTTCCGCACAGTTCAGTTAACACCGCAGAACGATAGAGTTACGCCAGGACGGAGCACGCGGAACGGTCAAGACCGTTCCCTACCTTGCGAGTTGGTTGAAGTAACACCGCAATGTAATGAAGCTACACCAGGACATCCATCACATTTTCAGCACCAAGCGATGGAATAATGATTGCATAACGCAATTGCAGGTTGGAGCAATGAAATAATGATTGCATAACGCAGAACAATGAAGCTACGCCAAAACGGGGTACGCGGAACGGTCAAGACCGTTCCCTACCTTGCGAGTTGGTTGAAGTAACACCGCAATGTAATGAAGCTACGCCGGGGCATCCATCACATTTTCAGCGCCATGCGATGGAATAATGATTGCATAGCGCAGAACAATGAAGTTACGCCAGGACGAGGCACGCGGAACGGTCAAGACCGTTCCCTACCTTGCGAGTTGGTTAAAGTAACACCGCAATGTAATGAAGCTACGCCAGGACGGGGCACGCGGAACGGTCAAGACCGTTCCCTACCTTGCGAGTTGGTTGAAGTAACACCGCAATGTTGCGTGTAGGTTGAATTAACACCGCAATGTAATGAAGCTACACCAGGACGGGGCTCGCGGAACGGTCAAGACCGTTCCCTACCTTGCGAGTTGGTTGAAGTCACACCGCAATGTTGCGTGTAGGTTGAAATAACATCGCAATGTAATGAAGCTACGCCAAAACGGGGCACGCGGAACGGTCAAGACCGTTCCCTACCTTGCGAGTTGGTTGAAGTAACACCACAAAACAATGAAGCTACGCCAGGACTGGGCACGCGGAACGGTCAAGACCGTTCCCTACCTTGCGTGTAGGTTGAAGTAACACCGCAAAACGATAAAGCTACACCTTATCCCTTACGCGACAATGCTTCTCACCCAGCTGTCGGTTCTCAGCATGATAAAACCGATGACCGATTTGATACCGTCGGCCATGTTCACGATCAGGTAAACAGTCACAATCGGCAGTAAGGTATAGCGTGAAAGAAAAAAGGCCAAAGGGACGCTGACGATACAGGTGAAAACACTGTCAAAGAAAAAGGTGATGATCGTTTTGCCGCCGGAGCGCAGTGTAAAGTAAACACTGTGGTTAAAGGCGTGCAGCGGGAAGGCCATGGCCGACACAATCAGGAAGCTGGATGCCATTTGGCGAACCGCAGCTTCTGTATTATAAATCAGCGGAATATAGGAAGAAAACAGGGCTAATAGACAACCCAGCACCACGGAAGTGCCGACATTGAGGAAAATCAATTTATGATCGGTATCTTTGGCTTTAGCGAAATCACCGGCTCCCAACTGCTGCCCGACCAAAACGCCAACCGCATTGCCCATCGCCATAAAAAAGATGGCAAATAGTTGAGAAATCGTGGATGAAATATTCAGCGCGGCTACCACTGTGATACCGCGGAAGGCATAGTTAGCGGTGAGTGAGGCAGTCGCGATCGACCAGACAAATTCGTTGAGCAGTAAGGGAGAACCTTTGATGGCAATGCCTTTGAGGATTTTCGCCGGGATGTAGGCGCTTTGGAAGGCTTTACGCACAAAGTAGAAATTGTCTCGCTGCAGCCAGGTCGCCCCAACAATGAAACCTGCTTCTACCAAACGGGATATTACGGTGGCTATGGCGGCTCCCTCTACGCCCAAACGCGGGAAACCGAAGCTGCCAAAAATGAGCAGGTAGTTGCCGACCAAGTTGGTCAAAACAGCCAGGATGCTGCCGGTCATGGCAATGACGGTGTTGCCGCTTTCACGTAAGGTGGAAGAAAAACATTGCGAAATCACAAATGGCACGATACCCCAAAGCATGATCTTGAGATATTGCCTGGCTAAAGTCATGGTTAACGCCAGATCCGCCGCGTCCCCCGCTGTCTCATTCAGGAAGAGATGAATCAATTGCGTGTCCCAAATATTGAAGACCAAAATCGCCGCAAAACAAATGGCAATACCAAAGAGAATTTTATAACGAAACGTGTGCATGACGCCTTCGTAATCCTTGCGGCCAAAGAATTGAGCCGAGAAAATAGAGGCGCCGGAAAGTCCACCGAAAATTGTAACATTTAAGACGAAGAAAAACTGACTGCAGATTGCCACGGCAGAAATCGCTTCTGTGCCGAGCCGACCCACCATGACATTATCCAGTAAATTGACAATACTGGTGATTCCCTGCTGAATGATCATGGGAACAACCAGCAGCAGGACCATCTTATAAAAGGCTTTATTACCGATAAATTTTTTCATAACTACCTACATTTCTATTTTTGCCAGTGCCTGATCTAAATCAGCAATTAAGCTGTCTACATCCTCCAGACCGACATGAATGCGGACCAGATTCGCCGGGCAATCTACTTTGGCGGCTTGTTCTTCGCTCAAGCCAACCGTGTTGCCGTGAATCAAGCTTTCAAAGCCGCCCCAGCTGACGCCATATTGGAACAGTTTGCAGGAATAGATGAATTCCTGAATCTGTTCGGTGCTGCCGTGGGGTACGATGCTGATCAAGCCGTTTGTGCCGCTGAGATATTGGTTAAATAAGTCTTGTTGTTCGTAACTGGCAGACCCTGGATAAAACACTTGTTTCACTTTGGGGTGTTGTTCCAGAAATTGTGCCACTTTCAAGCCACTTTTGCCGTGCTGCGCCAAACGCACCGGCAGCGTCCGCAAACCGCGGATCAGGAGCCACGCCTGATGTGGATCCATGTTGGAGCCGTAGAGTTCGCGTTCGTTATGTTGAATGCTTTCAATGATTTCGGCATTAGCAGCCAGAGCGCCGGCGACAATATCACTGTGACCGCCCATATATTTGGAAGCGGTATGGCAGGAGATGTCGATGCCGTATTGCAAGGGATGCTGATGCAGCGGCGTAGCGTAAGTATTGTCGATCACCGTTCCGATCTGATGCGCTTTGGCAATTTTGGCGACAGCAGCCAGATCCTGCATGCGGAAAACGCTGCTGGAGGGGCTTTCCAGGTAAATCAGGGCGGTGTTCGGCTGAATTGCCTGTTCAATGTCCTCCACGTCACTGCCTCTGACTGCAGTGTAAGTCAGTCCGATGCGATTCGCCAAGTAACCGGTGATAAAGCTGCGGGTAGGACCGTAGCTGGAAGCGACATAGACGACATGGCTGTCTTTTCTGACAAAATGCATGATAGCAGATGAGATGGCCGCCATCCCGGAGCTGAAACAGAGCGCACCTTCCGCGCCTTCCAGAGCAGCGATTTTCTTTTCGGCAATCTCAATGGTGGGATTGCTGACCCGCGTATAAGCATAACCCGTATCCGGTACACCGTTATACGGAGTTGGTTTGACAAATAAGGAGTTCTGAAAGATCGGCGGCACAATGGAACCCAGATATTGTGCGTAGTCATCTCCCAGATGGGTGCAGATATCATCAACGGAATGAAAAGTACGGTCTTTTGCGCTCAAAATAGCCAAAATAAAAAGCCTCCCCGCAATATGATCTTTTTCTCTCTGTCATCCTTGATTTTTCTCACTTTGTGAATCAAGTGATCCTTTTTCAATTCTGGATGAGAAGGAAATTTCCTCCCATCTGCCAGAAAAAAATTAAAATGTTTGCGAATTAAAGTTTCTTATTCGATGAAGCGGCAAAAAGGCCGGAACAGATTTGTTCCGACCTTTCAGAGCTGATGACTGCGATTACCTCGGCAGCAAAACCATTAATCCGGTTGCTTTGCCATGTTGGTATGCATGGCAAAACGCTCGTTGGCTTCGGTTTCCGCCTTGGCAAAGAGACGCTCCGCTTCCTGCGGGAATTGTTTCGCCAGCGCCGAATAACGGACTTCTCGCATCAAAAATGTTTTGAAATCGTCTTGCGCTGCCTGATAATCAATTTGGAAGGGGTTTTCATTGGCTGCTGTCCGTTCCGGATTGTAACGATAAAGCGGCCAATAGCCGGCTAAGGTGGCTTTCTTGGCTTCTAACTGCGATTCGCTCATATTGATGCCATGATTGATGCAGGGGGAATAGCAAATCAGCAGAGAGGGACCGTCGTAACTTTCCGCTTCTGCCAGCGCCTTGACAAATTGGCTTTGGTTGGCACCCATATTGACGGAAGCGACATAGACGTAGCCATAGGACATTGCCATCATACCGAGATCTTTTTTCTTGTTTTTCTTGCCGGTGGCGGCAAATTTGGCCATCGAGCCGGTTGGGGTTGCTTTGGAGGCCTGACCTCCTGTGTTGGAATAGACTTCCGTATCGAGCACCAGCACATTGACATCGAGATTCTGCGCCAGAACATGATCCAAACCGCCATAGCCGATATCGTAAGCCCAGCCATCACCGCCGAAGATCCAAATGGACGGTTTGACGAATAAATCGCTGCGCTCCAGAATTTCCGCAAAGGCTTTTTGCTCGGCCGCAGGGACTTTGACCATCGCCTCCGGCAGCAATGCTTTTAATTGCTCGCCGTAAGCCCTAGAGAGTTTGGCATCCATGCGATGCTGCAGCCAATTTTCCAGGGCTGTTTTTACATCGCCAATGATCGGTGTCGTCAGGATCCGCGTTACCAATTCTGCTAATTGATCGCGGCGCTGGATATAGGCAACCGCCATGCCAAAGCCGTATTCCGCATTATCTTCAAAGAGGGAATTGCCCCAGGCCGGGCCCTGCCCTTTTTGGTTGCTGCAATAGGGATTGGACGGCGCGCTGCCGCCGTAAATGGAAGAGCAGCCGGTGGCGTTGGCAATCACCATGCGGTCGCCGAATAATTGAGTCACTACTTTGATATAAGGCGTTTCGCCGCAGCCGGCACAGGCGCCGGAGAATTGGAAGAGCGGCAGATTGAACTGACTGCCTTTGACGGTTGCCGCATTAAATTGATTCTCTGTTCTGGGCAGCTTTTCTACGAATTCGTACTTCGCAATTTCGGCTTCCTTCACGGTCTCCAGATTTTGCAGCAGCAGCGCTTTGCCTTTGGCGGGGCAAACCTCTACGCAGTTGCCGCAGCCGGTGCAATCCAGAGGCGACACCTGAATGATGAATTGTTTGTCGGCCGCTTCTTTGCCGATGGCCGCTTTGCTCATCAGGCCGGCAGGTTTTTGACTCAAATCGGCTGCATCTGCCAAATAGGGGCGGATGGCTGCATGTGGGCAGACAAAAGAGCATTGGTTGCATTGAATGCATTTCTCCACCTGCCAAACAGGGATATCCACCGCGATACCGCGCTTTTCATAAGCGGTTGTCCCTACCGGATAGCTGCCGTCCGCCGGGAAAATGCTGACCGGCAGTTGATCCCCTTGCAGGGCAGCCATCGGTTGAGCGATCTGGCTGATAAACAGAGGCAGATCCTCTTTGATTTTAGCTGGTTCCGGCAGATCGCGCCAGGCAGCCGGTACGGGAATTTCCTGCAATCCCGCAATGGAATGGTCGATGGCGGCAAAGTTCATCGCCACCACTTTTTCACCTTTATTACCATAGGTCTTGACCACAGCCTGCTTGATGTAATCAATGGCTTGCACTGCCGGGATGACGTTTGCGATGTGGAAGAAGCAGGATTGCATCACGACGTTGATGCGATTGCCCATGCCAACTTCGCGGGCGATTTTTAAGGCATCGACCGTATAGAAGCGAGCTTGTTTTTCAGCCAGTGTCCGTTTCAGGTGAGCGGGTAGTTTCTCTGCCATTTCTGCGGCTGTCCAGGGCGAGTTGAGCAAAAAGATGCCGCCTGTTTTGAGATCGGCAGCCATATCATATTTATCCACAAAGGAAGGGTTATGGCAGGCAATCAGGTCGGCTGCTCCAATTAGATAGGGCGATTGGATCGGTGTTTTGCCAAAACGCAGATGAGAGACGGTAATGCCGCCCGATTTCTTGGAATCGTAAACAAAGTAACCTTGCGCATAGAGATCGGTATGATCACCGATAATTTTGATGGAATTCTTGTTGGCTCCCACTGTGCCGTCGGAACCAAGCCCGTAAAACAGGCAGCTGTAGGCGCCGGCTGGAGCGGTGTCGATTTTCTCTGAGAGCGGCAGGCTGGTGTGGGTCAGATCATCCTGAATCCCCACCGTAAAGCCGGTCTTTGGCTGCGCACGGTGCAGATTTTGATATACCGCATGTATCATGGACGGCGTAAAATCTTTGGATCCCAAACCGTAACGCCCTCCGATGATCAGAGGATGCTCCGGTCGATTGGCAAAGACGGCGCAGACATCGAGGTAAAGCGGTTCTCCCAGCGAGCCGGGTTCTTTCGTGCGGTCCAGAACGGCTATTTTTTGTACGGTTTTTGGCAGCACGCGCAGGAAATCCTGGCTGGAGAAGGGGCGGTATAAGCGGACTTTGATCAAACCGATTTTCTGTCCCTGCGCAGTCAAATAGTTGACCGTTTCTTCAATGGCTTCGCAGGCAGACCCCATGGCGACGATGATTTCGCTGGCATCCACAGCACCGACATAATCAAAAGGCTGATAATGCCGGCCGGTCAGTTCGCCGACTTTCTGCATCATTTCCGTTACAATCGCCGGAACCGCCTGATAGTAGGAGTTTGCCGCTTCGCGGCTTTGGAAATAAATATCGGCATTTTGAGCGGTGCCATGCTGCACCGGGTGCTCCGGGTTGAGCGCTCGGGCGCGGAAGGCTTTGACTTCATCCCAGTCGATCAGTTTAGCCATTTCCTGATAATCGATCAGTTCAATTTTTTGTATTTCATGCGAAGTGCGAAAACCGTCAAAGAAATGCAGGAACGGCAGGTGAGCTTTTAATGTGGCAAGGTGCGCCACCAAAGCCAGGTCCATCACTTCCTGCACGGAAGCGGAAGCCAACATGACAAAGCCGGTCTGACGGGTGGCCATCACATCCTGATGATCACCAAAGATCGATAAGGCATGGGTAGCAATGGCGCGCGCCGAAACATGGAAGACTGTCGGCAGCAATTCACCGGCAATTTTATACATATTGGGGATCATCAGGAGTAAGCCTTGCGAAGCGGTAAAAGTGGTAGTCAGAGCACCGGCACTCAAAGCACCGTGCACTGCTCCGGCAGCACCGGCTTCCGACTGCATTTCGGTGATTTTCAGGGTTTGGCCGAATAAGTTCTTGCGGCCGGCAGCAGCCCACTCATCGCAGACTTCCCCCATAGTGGTGGAAGGGGTAATCGGATAGAGCGCCGCAACATCACTAAAGGCGTAAGCTACATGGGCAGCCGCTGTATTGCCATCGATGGTTTGTTTTGTGACCGGCATCATAATCTCTCCTTTTCCTGATTGATTCGCATTTCTGTCATCTGCATCTGTGGAACTTTGAGTCGGACTTAAGCAAGGTTATTCTTTTTTTGGCTTCGATATAATTACTGCTGCTTTTTCATAAAATCAGCATTGGAAACAGCGTAGCTCACCAGGGTCGCCGCAGCGGAAACATTGAGTGATTCCACTTTTTCCGCCATGGGGATGGTGATAAATTGCTGACAAATCTCTCGTACTTCCGGAGAAATACCGACGCTTTCGTTACCCAAGACAAAAATCGCTTTTTCGGCAAACTTCGTGCCGAAAAGGTTTTTGCCTTTGGCATCACCGGATAAACCGTAGATGGTAAAACCGGCTGTGACAGCCTGCTGCAGCGCTTCCAACAAGGTGGGGTGGCGGTAAATATTCGCCTGGAAAACGGTTGCAGCCGCTGCTTTGATTACGAAGGGCTGATTGATGCTGGGCATACCCGCTTCCGGAATCAGCAGGCCATCCAAACCGGAGGCCACCGCAGAACGGATGGTCATACCCAAATTCGCCGGGGTAGTGATGCCATCCAGGGCAATCAAACGGGCATTGGCAGGCGCTGTAGCCAGCCAGGCTGACCAATTGTTATCGATTTTGCCAATTACATCCGCAACAACACCCTGATCTTCATCTTTGTTTTTGGAAATCCGGGAAAGTTGCTCGCGGTCCATTTCTTTAACCGTGATTTTGCGTTGGTTTGCCAGCTGCACAATTTCACGAATCGCTTCGGAACGGCTGTCTTTGGCGACCAAAACCCGTTCCACTTTCACATCGGCATGGAATGCCAGGAGATCATGCACTGTTTTTTTACCGTAGACAGTAATGAATTGTTTGAAATATTCTTTTTTGGCTAAGTATTCCGGAGAATCCACAAATTGCCGCTCCGTTGTTTTGTCTTTTGTCATTTTTTCCTCCTCCTGATCGTTCCCTTTGGAAAACGATCTCACGTAAAAAGGCAGGGAGTAATTTCTCCTGCCTTTCTGTTACGCATTATTTAACTTGAAACTCAAAACTCAATTGATAAACCGTTCCTGCCTGCAATGCTACACAGCGAGAACCGATCGGATAGACACTGACCTCGTTTTGGTCGGTGGTTTTCTCCGAATCTCCCGTTGGCTGTAAACTGAAGACAGGTAAAGAAACCGTAGAATCGGCAGGAATCACGATTCCTTGCAAGAGTTCGACGAGTTCCTCCCCGGTTCCTTCTATTTTTAATTCTGTCAGAGATCCTTCTGCGGTGGCCGCTATGAGTTCATAAGCTAAGGGACTGTGCTCCGCCGCCGTTAAAATTGCTTCCTGCAGCGTCTGATCCAGTTCAATTTGCACGCTGCGTGGCTCTGGCTGCACCAAAGCGGTTGGCGGTGCTGCCGCTAAACCATAGAGCGCAGTCGGTTCTGACAAGCCATCCGGGTCAGCCGTACTGTTTGGTGCCGCCGCACTGTCCGTGGCAGCAACGCTTGCTTCCGGCAGCAGTGTGTCGTTAGTCACAGTTGGATCGGTGAGGTTTGCTTCGGGAGGTTTAGCCAACATTTTACTGCCGCCTGTCGCTTCCTTCACGGGTGCTGTCTCGCTGTCACTAGGCGGTTCACAGGCTGTTGGCACTCCCGGCAGAGACGGAATGGCTCTTTGTATCTCAGTGCTATTCGCTTCCTGCTCTGTTTTTGCTGTCTGCTCCGCGCTTTCGTTTGTATCCGCCGCCGCGTCATATTGTTTTGCTGTATCCGTGATGCCAACCTCAGCCGTCGTTTGCTCCGGCCGAACCAAAAGACCCGAAGTTTGGATCAGCATCGCAACCGCGGCGATTGCCGCGATCGCGGCGGTAGTCCAAAACCGCCAGTGCCGCTTCCCGCTTTTTGCCTGAAGCGCTTTCGTTTTGGCGCTGTCGCCTGTCTTGTTCGCTGCCGCAACAGCCGTCATTTTTTCGGCTGCGATAGCCGCCATAATACTGCTATGCAGATTTGGTGGAAGTTCCGTCGGATGATCCGCTCTGATTGCAGCTTGAACTTTCTGCAGCCAAAGAATTTCCTGACGGCAAGCGGCGCATTCCGCTAAATGCTGTCTGAGTTCCGGGGGCCATTGTTCTTCCGGCAGGGATAAAACGGCAGATAATTCTGCTCTGCAATCCTGACAATTCATCATTCAGAACCTCCTTTCTGATCAGTATGACGCAAATACCCTTGAAAAAGTTCCGCCCGGCTGAGAACGATCTGCCGCAGCGCGCTGCGGGCACGGAAAATACGGGATTTGACCGTGCCCAATTGGCATTGCAGCAGCTCTGCAATTTCTTCGTAACTTCTGTTTTCGATATCGCAGAGGATCAGGATGATTTTCTGATCCGGGTTGAGTAACTTTAAGGCTTCCTGCACCAAAGACTGCAGATCGGAGCGTTCCAAAAGCTCCTGTGGCAGCGGGGAAGCATCGCTTGGCTCCGTCTCTTTTTCAAAAACATCTTTCTGATTCAAACTAAAAGCTACGACCTTCTCCACCCGCTGCCGTTTTCGCAAAAAATCAAGGCAGGCGTTGGTAGCCAGGCGGTAGAACCAGGTATTGAACGTGGATTCTCCTTTAAAACTGTCGAGGGAACGGTAGAGTTTCAGGAAAATCTCCTGCGTCATTTCCAAAGCATCATCCGGATTGGCCGCCATCCGATAAGCCAATTGATAGACTTTTTTTTCGTAGAGATGAACCAATTGCTCAAAAGCCGCTTCGTCTTTGCGCTGAGCTGCCAAGACCAGCTGAGCGAGTTCAGTCGCTTCGTCCTGTATCATCGCGTTCCCTCCTTTCCCCCCTGCCTTGCGGCAATCGGACAATTTCTTCTGCCATCTTATCATGCGCTGATTTGCCGCGCAAGTAGCTTTTTAGCGCTGCAGGGTGATGATCTGCGTTGCAATTCGCTGCACGAAAGCAGCATCATGTTCCACAAAGACAATCGTAGGCGCATCCTGTAAAATAATCTCTTCAATCTGCATGCGCGACAGCAGATCAATATAATTCAGCGGTTCATCCCAGAGATAAAGGTGCGCTTTTTCACAGAGGCTGGCCGCGATCACCACTTTTTTCTTCTGTCCCATGCTATAAGTCTGCATCGGTTTTTCAAATTGCAGGCGGGAAAAATCCAGCTTGCGTAAGATCGTTTTGAACAAGCTTTCATCAATACCGTTTTGCTCGGCAAAAGCTTTTAAATCGCCATGCAAAAAAGACGTATCCTGCGGCACATAGGAGATTTTCAGCTGGCTGCCGCGGTAAATGACGCCTTGATAGGGGATATCTTTACCCAAAATCAGTTTGAGCAGGCTGGTTTTACCACAGCCGTTTTTACCCGTCAAAGCGATGCGGTCGCCGCGGTGCACTGCCAGGCGGATGTTCTGACAGACGATGCGCTGATCGTAGCTGACGCTGACATCCCGCAGTTCCAGCAAGGTATCTGCATGATAACGCAGGGGATGGATGGCAAGCTTTTCGGCCGTTTCCCGATTTTTCAGCAGCTTCGCTTTTTCTTCGATGCTGCGCTGCACGCGCTTTTCTGTGTTCTTGCTGCGCTTCATCATTTTTGCTGCCTGATGCCCGATGTAGCCGCGGTCGACCGGACCTTGCCCTATCTTTGTGTTCTCTATTTGCTGGGACCAGACGGCAGTTGCTTTGGCCAATTCCTGCAAACGCCCGATTTCCTTTTTCTGTTTCTCATTTTCGTCCCATTCAAATTGATCCTGCCGGTTTTTATTCAGCCACCAGGAGGAGAAATTGCCGCGTTGGATTTCAATATTGGCTTGATTGATCGCCAGGATATGATCGACACAATGGTCCAAAAAGCTGCGGTCATGCGAAACCAGAATAAAACCGGCTTTGCGCTGTAAATAATCGCTGACGATCTGCCGTGCTTTCAGATCGAGATGATTGGTCGGCTCATCAATCAATAAGAAGGAATCCTGCCGTAAAAAGAGTGCTGCCAGCAATATTTTTGTCTTTTCTCCTTCGCTTAAGGTGGAAAAAGGCCGCAGCAAAACGTCGTCTGTCAGATCCAAGAGGGAAATTTCCCGATTGATTTGCCAAACTTGCGCTTCCCCGCAGATCTCTGTCATGATTTGCTGCGTGTTTTTTTCCTGATCGGGAACCGCAAAGGGAAAATACTGGAAATCTACAGCGGCCGAAATTGTTCCCTGATAAGCATAATCGCCTAAAAGCAAGCGCAGAAAGGTCGTTTTCCCCCTGCCATTGCGGCCGACAAAGCCCAGTTTCCAATTGCTGTCCAATTGCAGATTGACCTGCTTAAAGATCGTATCATAGCTGCCTTCATAGGCAAAGGTTAAATTTTGTATGGCAATCAAGGACATTATTTTCACCTCATATCGTAAAAAGACTGCAAGAAAGCAGCTTCTTGCAGTCTGGTACAAGGTCAGGAAGCGGCGCCGAGCATTCTTTTTGCAAATTCGGCTTCCCTGCTGATGTAAGGCTGATTCTGCTCTCTTGCTTTTGACACAAAGAATCAACGGCTCTGCTGCCGTTTTATTTCTTTGTCTGATTAGAGCAAGATTAGCTGCGCATCCTTACATCTCCTATCGTCAATTTATTCTATTTTATCATTGGCAGTCTCGACTGTCAAGAATGCTTTGCCAGCCAATAAAGATAGGATGGATGCAGCAAGCCGGTAGGTGCATAATATTCGTCTTTCAGGTAGCAAAAGCCCAACCCTTGCAGGACTTTTTTGGAACCGCTGTTGTTGGGGTGGTGACCGGCAAAAAGCGCTTTGGCCTGCAGTACTTCTGCGGCATAAATCATGACGCGCCGCGCCGCTTCGGTTGCCAAACCTTTTCCCCATTGCGTGCGGACTAAATGCACCCCAATTTCCAGGATTCCCTGCTCCTGATCATAAGGGCGTAAGCCGCAGCAGCCTAAGAATTCTCCCGTTGCCAAAAGAAAGATCGGCCAATACTGCATCTGATGATTTTGCTGATTTTCAATTTCTTTTGCCAGTCTGGCGCTGATCTCCGCTTCGCTGAAAAGGCCGCTGGCGCAAATCCAATGCGTCACAGCGGCGTCACCCCATAAGCTGCGCGCCAATGACAGATCTTCCCGGTGCCAGTATCGGAAGCTGATGCGTTCGCTTTGCATAAAATATTCTGTTGGCATTTCATTTCGCCTCACTCTGCTGCTATTCGACTCATTCTAACAAATTAATAGAATTTTGACAAGCTTTCTCTTGATTTTTTTTGCAATTTCCACTAGAATTAAAAAAATGCGTTTAGGAGGCTGACTCAATTGAATAATCCTCGTCAGGAATACCCACGGCCGCAGCTGGTACGACCGATTTGGCAAAACCTTAATGGTACCTGGAACTTTGAAATGGATCCCGGGAAAAGCGGACGAGCGCGCGGATTACCCGAAGCAGAACATCTCCGGCAAGAAATTCTGGTCCCCTTTTGCCCGGAAAGCAAACTCTCCGGCATCGGCTGCACAGATTTTATGCCCTGCGTCTGGTATTTGCGCACGGTCACAATTGAGCAGGATTGGCTGCTCAGTCACCGCCGCACACTGCTGCATTTTGGCGCCTGTGATTACCGCACGGAAGTTTGGCTCAACGGCCATGCGGTCGGCAGTCACAGCGGCGGCTTCGTCTCTTTTTCTTTTGATCTGACTGACTGGCTGGTTCCGGGAGAAAACCGCATCACCGTCTGCGCCGAAGACGATTTGCGCAGCCGGCAGCAGCCAAGTGGCAAGCAGAGCCGCAGCTATAATTCGTACGGTTGTTATTACACCAGAACAACTGGCATCTGGCAGACGGTTTGGTTGGAAAACCTGCCTGACGCTGCGATTGTTACCACCCGCTATACCCCGCTGCTTGCTGAACAGTCTCTGCTAATCGAAGCGGTTTGTGCCAACGCTCATGGTATGACCTGCAAAGCGGAAGCGTTTTTTGCCGGTAGAACCGTAGGCAGTGCCGAAGCAGTCGTTTCCGGCAAGAAAGCTGTGCTCTGTTTACGGTTGCATGAACTGCAGCTATGGGCTCCCGGTCAGGCGAATTTATATGATCTGCGCCTGACACTCGGCGAGGACAGCGTAGAAAGCTACTTTGGCATGCGGGATATTGTTTATCAGCAAGGGAAACTGCTGCTGAACGGCCAAGTTTTATTCCAACGTCTGGTGCTGGACCAGGGTTTCTATCCCGATGGCATTTATACTGCCGCCGACGATGAAGAATTGAAAAGGGACATCCTGCTCTCGCAGGCGATGGGCTTTCAGGGCGCGCGTCTGCATCAGAAGGTTTTTGAGCCGCGCTTTCTGTATCATTGTGATCGTCTCGGTTATTTGGTTTGGGGAGAATACGGCGATTGGGGGCTCGATTTAGCTCAGGCCGAAGCCTGGCAGAGCTTTCTGCCGGAGTGGCTGCAAATTCTGGAACGCGATTACAATCATCCGGCTCTGGTGGGATGGTGTCCCTGCAATGAAACGCAAGAAGATCAGAACCAAGCTTTAGTGCATATGGCGGTTGCTCTCACACACGCTTATGATCAAACCAGACCGGTGATTGATACTTCCGGTTGGACCCATGTCAGGGGGTTGAGCGATCTCGTCGATACCCATGATTATGAACAAAACCCCGCTGTTTTTCAAGCCCGCTATGATAAGCTGATGCTTGGCGAAACGGTAGCCATGGTCAACGGCGAACCGGATCGGCCCACTTTTATGAGTGAATATGGCGGCATCTGGTGGTGCCCTGCGGCAGCGGACGGCTGGGGTTACGGCGAGCGGCCGCACAGCGAAGAGGAGTTTTTAGACCGTTTCAGCCGACTGACGCGTTCCATCCTGCAAAACCCGAATTTCTGCGCACTCTGTTATACGCAGCTGACCGACGTGGAGCAAGAAAAAAACGGACTCTATACCGATCGGCGGCATCCCAAATTTGATCCGCAGCGGATTGCTGCCGTGCTGCAAGAAAAAGCTGCGATTGAATCTTAAAAAACAGACCTTCTCTCTTAGAGAGAAGGTCTGTTTTTTTAATTCTCTTTCGCAATGATCTGGGTCACCAATTGATGTTCTTTTTTAAAACGCTCATATTCCGCAAAGGAGCGGAAGGGTTGTTCACGGAAACTGTTTTTTCCTCCCGACTTGATGCCGGAGATGTCATAACCTAAATCCAGGACGGATTTTCGATCCTTGGAAAAATAGACACACAAATCCAGATCGAAAAAGCCTCCCTTCCACTCCACCAACTGCAAACCGCGGCTGCGATGAATGGTGTATAAGGCGGTACCGCTATCCGGCAGAACCGCGCGTTTGGGGCGATTATGAAAGAGCAAATTCTCCGCTGCTGGTTGATTTTGAGTGTGGCTGATGCGGTAAACCACCAAAGCAGCACAAAGCAGACTGAGAATTATTTTTACGATGATCATGCTCTCACTCCGTCATTCAGTTTCTCCGCCAGATCCGCTACCGCTTGCAGCGCTTTTTCATCCTGAGCCGCTGCGAGGTGATCTGTATCGAGAGAAACTGCTTCGCCGACCAATTTTGCATTCATTTCGTGCAGAAGAATCCTGGCGGTATCGCGCGCCGTGTCGGCCTTGCCGTCGCCGCCACCGCACAGGATGATGCCGCCGCGTTTCGGTTTGATCTGCGGTTTGATCTTGCGGATTCTCCGGTTGGCATAATAGGTCTGTAAACGGGAGGTAAGTGCCAGCAAAGCCCCGGATAATTCAGAAAATTGGATGGCAGAGGCGATTATCACATTGTCGCAGCTTTCAATTTCGCGATAAATTTCCTGCATCTCATCCTGGATGGAACAGCCTGTATGACTCCAGCAATAACGGCAGTCGATGCAGGGACTGATCTTGCTGCCATAGGCGTTGACAACATGCACCTCACCATTCAATTGTTCTTTCAGTTTTTCAATTAAGTAGACTGTGTTGCCATTTTTGCGGGGAGAACCGTTGAAGATCAGCGTGCGCGGACAGGGCGCCGTTTGGTTCGGCAAGAGCGGCTGCGGCTGCAAGCTATCCCGCTGCAACCCGGGCTGTTCTGAAGTGAATTTGGTTTCTTCCGGCATTTTCATACACCCTTTCTCTATTAAGAATTTCGATATGAGTAGGAATTTGTTTTCTTTATGCTAAGATGTTAGCATGGCTTTTCAGAAAAAGCAATGGCCAGAATATTTTACCTTAA
>OY762825.2:0-2902649 GCA_963666425.2 Bacillota bacterium | reverse complement strand
CTATTAAGTCGAAATATTCTCTGTCCATGAGCTCAGTAAAATAGTCGTAGGTGAAGAGAAAAAGATCTTTTTTATTATTGACATAATGGAACATCAATGCTTTTGACATGCCGGTTGCTTTTGCTATGATATTTGTTGACGCATGATCGAATCCGTTCGTGACAAACTCCTTTAAGGCCGCGTTCAGGATTGCATCCCGCCTTTGAGGCTCTAAATCCAATAATTTCGTCGGCATCATTGCCGCTCCTTTCTACACGCTGCTTCTTTTTGACCTATTAGGTCAAGAAGATTATATCAATATTTACCTAATAGGTCAAGAACAGAATTGAACCGAAACTCGCATTGTTTTAAGAGTTTGCTCTGCTGTGTGCCAAGGGGACGGGGGTGTTGGCACAGCTAGATTTATTGCTGAAGATGTGATATAATATAAAAGTTCAGTTAAAAATTGAAACTATTAACTATAAGGTGGATGGATCAGTGATTAGTACAAGCAATGTGAGTTTAAGATATGGCGGCCGCAAATTGTTCGATAATGTGAGTATTAAATTTACACCCGGCAACTGCTACGGCTTAATTGGCGCCAACGGAGCCGGAAAATCTACATTTCTCAAAATATTGACAGGAGAAATTGAGCCAAACCAGGGCGAAATCCTCATAACCCCCGGCGAGCGCTTAGCTGTTCTGAAACAGGATCATTTTGAATTTGATGAGTTCGAAGTCATGCAAACGGTCATCATGGGACATGTAAGACTTTTTCAGCTGATGCAAGAAAAAGATGTGCTCTACGGGAAAGCAGAATTTACCGATGAAGATGGCATCAAAGCTGCGGAATTGGAATTTGAGTTCGATGAGCTGCACGGCTGGGAAGCAGAAGCGGAAGCTGCCTCACTTCTAACAGGACTGGGTTTAGTGGAAGTTTTGCATCACAAGCTGATGAAAGAATTGAATGGCGATGAAAAAGTTAAGGTTTTATTGGCTCAGGCTTTATTTGGTCAGCCAGACATCTTGCTGCTGGATGAACCAACAAACCATCTGGACCTGAAAGCGATCACCTGGTTAGAAAATTTCCTCTCCAATTTTGAAAGCACTGTCATTGTGGTTTCACATGATCGACATTTTCTCAATAGAGTATGTACACACATTGCGGATGTTGACTATGGCAAAATCCAAATTTACAATGGCAATTATGATTTTTGGTATCACTCCAGCCAGTTAGCGCTGCAAATGCAGCGTGATCAAAACAAAAAAGTGGAAGAAAAGCGCAAAGATTTGCAGGACTTTATTGACCGTTTCAGCGCCAATGCCTCCAAATCAAAACAAGCTACCTCCCGAAAAAAGCAACTGGAGAAACTAACGATTGAAGATATCAAGCCTTCCTCCAGAAAATATCCTTATGTAGGTTTCAAACCCGAAAGAGAAGCCGGCAACGAACTTTTAACCGTAGAAAATCTGACGAAAACGCTAGACGGACAAACGTTTTTGAATCAGATCAGCTTTAAGCTGGATAAAGGCGATAAGGTCGCCTTGGTAGGGACAAATGAACAGGCAAAGACGACACTGTTTAAAATCCTAATGAATGAGCTGACAGCAGACAGCGGCGAATTCAAATGGGGGGTTACGACTTCTCAAGCTTACTTCCCAAAGGACAATACCGAGTTCTTTCAAAATGTTTCGCTCAATCTTGTGGATTGGATGCGTCAGTTTTCCGTGGAACAGGCAGAAAGCTTCATCAGAGGTTATTTGGGCAGAATGTTATTTTCCGGCGAAGAATCTCAAAAAGAAGCATGTGTTCTCTCCGGCGGTGAAAAAGTCCGTTGTATGTTATGTAAGATGATGCTCAGCAATGCCAATGTTCTCATCTTGGATGAGCCGACCAATCACCTGGATCTGGAATCGATCACCTCACTCAACGATGGCTTGATTAACTTTTCCGGTACCCTCCTCTTTGCCTCCCACGATCATGAATTTGTGCAAACCATCGCCAACCGCATCATTGAAATCACGCCAGATGGCATCATCGACAGAAAAATGTCGTATGACGAGTATCTGGAATTGAATCTTCATGCATAATCTAAGCCCTGCTACTGCATCCTATCGATCTGCAGTAACAGGGCTTGTAATTTTATATAAACAACTTGCTTCCTTCCCAATCAGTTTTAGTCTGCTCTTCCTGGCAGTATCTGAAGCTGACCGGTTCAAAAGCATCCCGATATTAAATTGATTTTGTGATAAATTGAAGTTACAATAGCTCAGAAGTTATAACAACCGTTATGTTATTCTTTACAGCCAACCATACTGGAGAAATGGTCTCTGCCTGTTTGATTGCATTTTCCATGTCTGTTCTCTTAATGTCTTCCGATTCAATGCAAATATGGAATTGGATCTCTTTCAGCGATAGTGGGTGCTCATTACGAATTCCTTCTACAGATGCTGTATAGGATGTGATATGCTTGCCGGATCTTCCTAAGAGGAAAACGACGGTAGTACTGACACATCCCGCAAAGCTCATGAGCAAAATCTCCAGGCCAGAAAAACCTTGCCCATTTCCAAGCGGAGGTGCATAGTCGAAGGGAATTGCCCTGCTCGAATTGATCTTGGAAACAACTTCAAAATGAACCTTATTATCTGTTTTTTTGACTTCAACAATTAAATTTGCCATAATATTTCCTCCTTAAATAGTTCTAATTAAGCGACTCACCGCGAAATTAAATCAGCTCAAAGAGCATCGTAAAACGCCTGTTAATTTCATCGTCCGAAATATCGATGTCTCTCAGGATAATCTGTTCCGTTAGATTTAGAAAAACATGCATCAATAAAGCGGTAAAGGATTCCAACCTAACTGGATCATCGATATAATTTGCCAGAAAATCTTTACGTTTTTCAATATTTTCACGAACCCAAGCACATAGCGGAGCTTCGATCTCTTCATCGCCAAGCAAATGATACCAACCTTTTACAGCAATACTGTAAAGCTGTTTTTCATAATCCGAAAAATGTTTACGTTTGATAACTGCCCTGACATAAATGTCCTTTATAGGCAGAGAAATATCAACATCCCCGATAACCTGGTTCATCATTCTTTGAAATTCACCTAACACGGATTCTTTCAGCAAAGCACGCTTGTTATTGAAATAGTAATACAGTGTTGGTTGCGTACACCCAACCGATTGCATGATATCACGCATAGACGTACCATGATAGCCATTCTTATTGAATAGTATTACTGCTTCGTGGATGATTTTTTGTTTGACTTCATTCATCAGATGCTCCTCGTATAACGATCGTTATACAAAGTATAGCAAACTAGATTAGAAAAGTCAAGCATGATTAAAGACAAGCACGTTGGAGGGTTGACGTCTTTCGCTTGTATCATTTGGAACCGTAAGCCAAGTTTCTCATTTTTCGAGATTAGTGCTTAAATTAAAAATTGAATTATCGTACAACTCCATCAGGAAGTCCAGTTTTTATCCGATGTAAAGCATAGTTTACTCAGCATCCAGACTACCAGTACCAATGTCTTATTACTATACGAGACCAGTCAGCTGTGCCAACACCCCCGTCCCCCTGGTACATTAGAGAGCCCTGTTATTGCGTCGTGTCTGCAGTAACAGGGCTGACCATTTCTATAGAGCGGTTTGTCTGAGCACTAGCCGTAGTATACTATTTCGCTGCGGCTTGTGCTTGACACTGCTTTCACGCTGTTTTCCTTGCGGTGATTCTTTTAGTAGAGGATCAGCATGTCGATTTCGCTGAGAGTAGTAACATCAAAAGAGGTGATTTTACTACCCTGGATGTAATAAAGTTCGTCGCCAATGTAAACGATACGTCTGGCATCGGGAATGTCACTGCCATAGTTCACTGATTGTTGAGATGGTAAAAATCCCTTCAGCGCGATCCGATTGTCGGCATAACTGAGGATGGCTGCGCCTTGATCTTGCTGATAGAGGTTGGCAGCAGACGTCACGGTCGCATCAAAGCCTACCAAACTGCTGCGTGGATCAAAGAGAATGGCTTTGTGGTTATTCAAAGCATCCGCATAACTACCAGCATCACCGAGCACGTACTGTGATACTTCAACCGGTCTTCCCATGTCGGATACATCGAACAAGGAAATTTTGATTCCTCCTTGTTTCGTACCGATGACAATTTCGTTTCCGTATTGATCTTTTTGATAAATCTCCTTGACCTCCATGCCGATTCCCAAGAGATGGTTTTCATCAATCGGATGGAGATAGTTGCTGAAACCAGGAATTTTGAGCTCGCCGGTTACGCTGGGATTGCTGGGATCGGAAAGATCAAAGACGAAAAGAGGATCCATGGTGCGGAAGGTAACGATATAACCTTTACTCCCAAGAAAACGCACCGAATAGATGGTTTCGCCTTTGGCAAGCCCGGTCACCGAGCCGCTAATGTTCATGGAAGCATCCAGAATATACAGACTATTGTCCACACCCCAAGCCGTGACGGCAACTCTGAGGTGATCTTGGTATTCATCCATGGCAAATTGGTTGATCAAATAGCCCGGCACTTCTCCGGAACCGGCATAACCAACCTTGAGCCCATTGATGGAGAATTTGGTAATGGATGTTTTACCATTATAATCCGAAGCTGCAAGGTAGAGAGCATGGTCATTCATATAGGTAATTGTCCCTGAGGCGGCAATGACTTCAATTTCTGCTTTGGTATCCGTTCTGATATCGATAGAGGAAATTGTCACGAAACCTTGCGCCGGATAACGCGGTAGGATCATCACATCATCCAGAGCAATTGCTTTGGCAATGGATCCGGTTGCGGTATCCTTCACCGTTGGCAGATAGACTTCTCCATAAAGATAGGTGTTGGAAACCAGGTAAACGTACTCCCCGTTCTTTCTGCTGGTCTGATAACTGCCTTCTACTTCATGACTTTTCAGCAAAACCGGAGTTTGTGGATTGGAAATATCATAAATGTCGGCAAAGGTAAACGTTTTTCTTGGCAGGTAACGTGGCATCATCATTTTGACGTCCATTCCCTCTGGAATGGGATCAGCAGTCTCATACTCGCTTCGAGTGCCAATCACAACCAAACGGTTGCCGTCAACAAAGATTTCCTGCACGGTTTTCTTCTCGTCGATGCGCAGCACGCTTAATTCGCTTAATTGTCCTTGCTTCGCCGAGACAATGCGAATGGCAGATTGCGCCACAATATAAAGATTAACCCCATCGGTCTTGACAAGATCCGCCTCATCAATGCCTTCAACCTGTGTATTCGTGCTGGAGAAATCAGCGGTGGCTGCTTCGGATTTTACTTCCGCAGCAGGAGCAACCGTAGTACCCTCTGCCAGCATGGCGTCTTGTGTAAATCGGTAGAAGCTCTGGCCGGAAATAGATGCCTTTACTTCCTCCAAATTTTGGGCTTTCAAGGCGACACCAATTTTGCTTTGTACTGCTTGGACCAATGCATCCTGCGAGGTAAGATCAATTTCGGTGTCTCCAACAGCAATCACTCTGTTAAAATAAGAAACCTTCTGTTGGAACACTTCTTCACATAAAACACGCAGAGGGATCATGGTGCGATCGTTCAGGATCATGGAACCAGTGTCCATCGACCTTTGCTTTACTTGATCTCCGGTCTCAATGCTATAACTTTGTTCGCCGATTGGAAATAAGTAACGGGAACCGGCATGCTCAATGATCGCAACATGCGAGGCTGCATCATAAGACACCACAGCACCAAAATGCTCGGCAAATGCTCTTAAGGGAAGCATTGTTCTGCTGTTGATGACGGTTGCCGCTACGTCAGGGTTGGAGGAGTCTAAGGACAAAACATGATCCCCATCTAAAAGAAGAGGGCTTCCCGTATGGAAAAACGTATGAGTGGAACGGGCTGCATCCACCTCAGCGTCGCTGGCAAGCGAGGTTCCGGTCAGGACCATCGCAAGCAAGATGAATAGAATTAGATAACCCGATCTGCGTACTCTTGCTTTAAAACTGCTTCTTCTCATTATCATCATCTCCTTAATCCTATAGGCGAGAAGGATCGCCAGAAAGTTCCACTCCAAAGAATCGGAAAGGCGATATTCTGAAATAATGCTTGATACTCTGGGGTTGCAGGCGTGTCAAGAGTAGAAGCACTCAAAGCAGCGCTAATCTCATGAACTACACCCGTCTCTCCAACTTACTTGTCGCATGTCTATTTTTTCAATTTTCAGTGTTCTTTGGTGCCACAAAAAGAATCCCAAGGCTGAAACAAAATAGAATACAGCATACCAGGTGACTAAATCAATCCGAGAACCTGTGAATGTTTCTCCAAGGAAGTTAAGCAGGAAATGAATCCAAAACGGGACAAATAAGTTTCTGCAATGATGATAGCAAATTCCCATGATAAACCCGACAGAGGTCATGCAAATAACGAAAACGATGATGTATTTTATAAGCACTGCTCCGCTGTAACCAGTACCTAACAACCATATTGGAGCATGCCAAAATGACCAGATCAGGCCGACGATGAAGGAGCCTTTCACTACGCCTACTTTTTCTTCAACAGCAGGTTGTAGATATCCTCTCCAACCCGTCTCTTCGCCTCCCGGGCCTTGTATCAGCGTAAAGAAAAGTCCAGATAACAAAGTTGAAAATGAAAAATCCAGCAAACTGATTATGGCAGTACCTTTTTGCATGGACACCATAGAAATAGTTGCAGTATAAATGAGCAACTGAAGCAGAGACGTTGTCACTAATAAGGGTATATCTATTTTCTTGCTAAAAGCCTTTTTATAGAAATCTTTTACGCTGCTATTTGGATAAAGCTTCCGAAACATGAGCAGGAATATATAAGTGGGAGTCCATGCGACGATCGCAGTCAGCCACCTCATAACCAATGGTGTTCCATGCAAAAATACGGAAGCAGCACCACCTAATGTAAGCATTAATAAAATAAATAATCCATAGGTATAGATTACATATTGTATGATGTAATTTTTAGATCCCTCAGCTATTTTTAATCCCTTGGCTTCCCCGGACTTCATCTTGTTCCCTCCTACTAATTTGAAAATGCATTTAGAATGTCTTCAATCTTAATTTCCCAATCTTCGTCATAATGAACTGTTTGCATCGTGGTAAACGCTGCAAGACCATGCACCAAAGCCAACATGGCTATGATGCGATCCTGCGTCTTTTGTTTAGGAAGACCGCTGCTGTGCAATATTCCGGCTGCAGTAGCCTTGAAAAGTTCGAAGGGGCGATTATTACTTGTCTTATCAGCATCCAATGAGAAATCAATCTTGATATTTTGACGTGAAAATAAAAACGGATAGTAATGTGGATTCCTGTAGAAAAACATCACATAGGCTTTCCCCAAATGTGTCAGCAAATTTGGATTGTCCGGGTAGGACTTTATTGTGTTTTCTAATAAATCCGAAAATTGTTCCATGATATAATCTTGCATTGCAAGTAAAAGCCCTTCTTTATTTGCAAAATGGCTGTAGGGTGCAGCATGACTGACTCCGCAAGCCAATGCAACCTTGCGAAGTGAAAGGTATTTTTCACCCTCTTGACTTACAAGTTCGATGCCTCTTTCTATTAGTTCGTTTCTCAAATTTTTGTGGTGATATGATTTTTCGGTCATTATTTTCCTCCTGTCGGGTGATCTTTACACTGTCTACATTATACAATGCAATCTTTACATCGTCAACATATGTTTTTGAATTTTTGATTATGATTTAGTCATGCTCCACAGCACAAAGAATCCTCTATTCTCCTGAAAGGGGGATAGAGGATTTTCGCATAACAGTCATTCAAGTGCCTATATATAGGAGCTTTACCTATTCGAATCTTCTCAGATCGTTTGCCGTGAAAGTCCATTCTGGCGTTACCAGTGTATTATTAAAATCTAAGGGATACCATGGACTTAAATCCTTATTTTGAGGGTTTTTAAGTATCTGGATATCCTGAGCAGGCATATAACTTTGTGCCAGCATGAATAATTTACTTCCCGATACCTGATTGACCGCCATATCGACAATGATAATTGCATGACCCTTGTCCAGAAAGACATCACCAATCCTCATATCCGAAAGCGGTATCTGCTGCATTTCCTGAAGCAGAGAAAGCGTACCGGCATATGCGAAGACCATGTCCAGGTATTCCCTGAATACAGCATATTCGGCAGAATAACCAGTATCTTTGTACCATACCGCCTCGTCGTCTGTGACTGAGATTCTGTAGCCTTCCATCCATTTAGCATAATCCGCCTCGAAACCGTTGGTGAAATTGAAGTGAATTCTTGTATACTGCTGTAAACCATACAAATATTCGGCTCTTAATCGGATGGCTGCATCGGCACATTGTTGAAGATCCCGCTTGCCACATCAACATCGAGCACTGCTTCATAGACCTCTTTTCGTTTTGTCTCCCCGTTGTAATACTTCACTTGCGTGCCCTGCGTCTTTACCGGCAGAGTTCGGAGATACTGTTGATATGATTCTGCGGTCTCCGTTGTTCTTTCATAATCGCTTGGAGTATCAAACCTTTCAGCGATTGTCTTTCCGTCAGGATTCAGCAGCTCTGCTGGGTCACTTTTTGAATAGATCAGAAACACTATCCATAAAACGAGTAGGATAGCTACCGCTGCTGCAAGCATCCGTTTTTTCATAAATCTCCCCGAATCGCATTGCGCGATTATAGATTCGCTTTATCGTAGAGGTTTTGTTGCTTTCTATTTCCCATCATCTTTTTCTTTATTATAACTCATTCTTCCTATATATGCTATTAAATCATCACTGTCTTAAGATTTATCCTTGTACATTAAAAGGCCGCCCAAACGAGCGGTCTTGTCTAATTGTGCCAACACCCCCGTCCCCTTGGCACAACTAGAGCAATGTTTCAAGAAAATCAACCGCTGCTTTTGCACCACCGCAGCGGTGAAAACCATCTGCAATAGCTTTGGCCCGGCCTCGCATGGCTGCGTTGTTTAGCACATTTTTAATGATCTCCTGAATCTCTTTGGTTGAGGTGCCTTTCAGGAAGCAACCGGCTCCGAGCTCCTGCACCCGATTCGCGACTCCTTGCTGCTCCGGTGTGGAAGGATAAAGAACCAAAGGAATACCGTAGTAAAGCGCTTCGCTGACACTATTCATACCGCAATGCGTCAAGAAAACATCGGTAACAGCCAAAACAGCAGATTGATCTACCGAGGGCTGAACAATGCAATTTTTCGGGATCTGCCCCAAGGCGGCAAGATCGGTGTTTTCACCGGCTGAGATAATAACGCGGTACTCTTCACCAGCCAGAGCCTTCAGACAATCACGATAAAAGCTTTGCTTATTATTCTCTACCGTGCCAAGAGAAATGTAGACCGTCGGTTTCGCGATTTTTTCCAGCTGTATTTTTGGTTCACGCAAAATTGGTCCGACAAAATGATAACTACCAGAAAACGTCTCCGCGCAGGGCTGAAATTCCCGCGTAGTATAAACGATGGTATTGGTGGCGTTATCATTGGCGACAATGTCAAGCACATTCTTGATGAGATAGCCTTTGGCGCGCAGTTTGTTCAAACTACGATTCACTTTTGGTAAAGCCAATAGCATGGAAAGGATGTTCATACCGCCTTGCTTCATGACTTTGGCAGAATAGCGATTAAAAGCAAAGGTTGTTGTGGAAGATACAAAGGGAATATTTAATTTCTTTGCGATCAGCTTTCCCCAAAAAGCCATAGAATCTGCAATAATAAGATCCGGCTGGAGGCTTCTCATATCCTCAATGATTGCATCGTCCAAAGCAAGCGTGATATCCACTATGAGATTTGTTGAAAAAGCAAGGTCATGGCCCAGGCGGACAGCATCTTCCTGCTTTAAATGGATCTGCGGATCATAGGCGTCGCAGGGAATAAAATGTGCGCCTGTCGCTTCAATTTTACTTCGCATGCTCTCATAGGAATAATAGAAAACTTCATTGTTGCGGGAGATAAGTTCACGGACAACACCAAGCGTCGGGTTTGTATGACCATGAGCTGGAATACAGAAAAATACAATTTTACTCATTTTTTTCAACACCAAAGATCCTTCCATAATATTCATTGAACGATTCCTTGGGAGGGATAGCAATTCCTCGTTCTTCATCAGCCAGTAAAATCAGCGTATCACCAGGCTCAATGCCAAAAAGCTCGCGTGCTTCCTTAGGTATGACAAACTGCCCTTTCGTTCCGACCGTGACCGTCCATGCATGTTTTCCTTTTGGCTCGTTCATCTCGCAGCCTCCTCGATTGAAGTATGTTTTGTTATACTCATCATACTTCAAAACGCAAATCGTGTCAAGCAGTTTTTTGTCGATCTAACCTACCGTAATTGATTTTTCGATAAACGCAGTTGCAATTGTAACTGGCGGTGCTGTCACTCTATATTTATGTGCCAACACCCCCGTCCCCTTGGCACTAAATCAATCTGTCTTTACGGAAACTCGCCGTCATAAAACGCCATGCCGCTTTTCTATTGGTTAGCCAAACGATATTGGTATCGTTTTTAGTGTTGCTGAGCATTCTTGGGATGAAAAATGCAGCGACTGTTTCCGGCTTATCTGCCAATATGTTGAATAGGTTTCTAAAAGTCTGATCCGAGATAACCTCCGATTCTTCACCGTCCGGGGTTTTGGTGATGAAATCAGTCAGCATCATGCCGGGTGATAACCGGCCCGCTATGACATTGCTGCCCTGTAATTCTTTGGCAAGCCCTTTCATGAAGTAGGTAAGTGCATGTTTGGTAGTACCATACAATATTGTTTTTACCTGAATCATATTGTTGGAGCCAAGTCCTTCCATACTGTAAATTGCGCCATGCCCCTGCTTGAGCATTCCCGCTGCCGCAACCTGTGAACCGTAGATCATGCCGATCAGATTGGTTTTAATAATGTTTTCGGTGTAGGTTTCACCTGTTTCCCAAGCAAACACATGCGGAGTGTTTTGCCCCGCATTATTGATCCAGATATCGATCCCGCCCCATTTTTCAAAAGAAGCCTCCCAGAGTTTTAGCTGACTCGCTCTTTCCTGGACGTTGCATGGGACATAGATGTATTTCCCCTCAAAGGGTGATAATTTAGTAGTAGCAGCTTCTGTGAGCGCTTCACCTCGGCCGGACAGCGTAACATGACAACCGACTTTCAAAAACTCAATCGCCATCGAAAAGCCAATGCCGCGTGTACTGCCGGTAATCACGATATTTTTCATAATAGCCCTCCGTTATTTTGTATGCAGCCATTCCAGAACAGGCTGAAGGTTTTCTTCTTTTACGCCGTTAAAACCATTTTCGATTATAGAAATGGCCTCTTCTTGTTTCTCATCTTTCTCTTTTTGGCCTTTCATCATCTTAACAAACATGGACAACATAATTTTATCCATGCCCTTCATCTCTTTCAGGGGCAAACATCCGCCGCGCAGATAGAAAAAAGGTATGCCCTCCAACTTGTTTCTTGCGATCACTGTTTCAGCATCGGGTTCTGCGGTTCGGCCGGTTCCCGATCCGCAAACGGCTTTGACGTTATATTTTCGTAATGCATCAAGCCCCTGTATTTTTCCGACTTTCATCCAACCAAGAAAAATGATTTCTTCCTCTTGATTCACCTTGGAAAGCTCATTTACTCGCTGTAGCTGAAATCCAGTTTTGGCAGAGAGCATCTCGGCATACTTTTTCGTAAAACCTGTTTTTGATTCGTATACGATAACCATGGAAATTTCTCCCTCTTTCATTTTATTCTTGCCGGCATAGTCTATGGAGTGTGCCAACACCCCCGTCCCCTTGGGACACGGCATTTCGTTACAATTTTAGCTTGCTAAAAACATATTTCCGTCATGTTTTCAAGCTATATTAAGCCTAAAGATAAAAGGAGTGAAAATTATGCAAACAATTAACAATTTACGAAAAGGGAAACATCGGCACATGACTTTGGCAACACTGACTCTCATTCTCATCATCAGCAGCATGTTTTTGCTATCTGCCTGCAATGCAGTTAGTGAACCAACAAAAGCAACCATCCTACCTGTTCAAATTACCACTACTCAATCTCCGGCAATTACCCAACCTGTAGATTCAAATGTCAAAATCGGTTCAGCTGCTCTACCTGTTTCGGATCAAGCACTAACCCTAGAAGGATATGGTTCTCAAGGCGCACTCAGTAATGAGAATTTGACCGTCAACGAGATGCTGATGTATGCCGTTCAAGATGAATACGTAGCACATGCTGAGTATTTGGCTATCGTAAGCAAGTTTGGCAGCCAGAGTCCTTATACTAATATCATCAGTGCCGAGGAATCCCATCTTGCGTCTTTAAAAGCAGTTTTTCTGGCCTCCGGGCTTGATTTTCCTGCCGATACTTCTGCTGATCATATTATTGTCCCGAGCAGTTTGCTCAAAGCCGCTGAAACCGGTGTCCAGGCTGAAATAAGCAACATTGCAATGTATGAGTATTTCTTGACATATGACTTGCCTGATAACGTCTTGAAAGTCTTTACGGCCTTAAAGAACGGTTCCGATAGTCATTTGTTGTCTTTTCAAAAACAGGTCGATAAGCTCAAATAAATAATAGATTTGGTTTCTTTTTAAGAACGTTGGGCACTAGCACTTGATAGCTGATTCCCAACGTTTTGTTATACAATAGCTCCGTTTTGCAATCCATAAAAATATCCCTAAACGGGTTAACCATTGTAAACTTCAATTTTATCTCCTCAGTCAAATCCGAATCAGTGTGTAAATTCCTGGCTGTGAATGTAAACCGCATGAGCAACTTTGATGCCGCAGACCGACTCTATGGGATTCATGACAATTCGTAATAGTCCATGACCGATTTTTCCTGGAAACCGCAGGATTTATACAAATTGAGGGCTGTTGCATTCTCGGCTGCAACCTGCAGCATAATCGTCGTCGCTTTTGCGTTTTTCAATTTCTCTATGGCATTGAGTAGAATTGCCCGCCCAAATCCCCGGCCGCGGCACTCTGGTAATACGCCCAATCCGTAAATCCCTCCAGCCCCGTTTATGAGCTGCAAGTGGACTTTCCCAATCATCTGATCATCCTTTTCCGCCAGATAAATAGTCATGCCCCGCCGTTCCTCCTCTTCCGGAAAAAGAATTCTCGTGTTGGCAACATCCTCATTTCCTTTTTCGGGTCGGTCAGCAAAGTAAATTCTGTTTTGCCGAGCAATCTCACAAGCATCGGCATTACTTGCTTTTCTTAGGTTGACAGCCAGCCGCTGCTGATCAATTCTCTGAAAGGATTCATCGCTCAAATACATTTCAAATTCTGAATATTTATATTTCGCTCCCTTTTTTTTCAGAAACTCCTGCCCTGCAAGAGAGTTTTTATCGCATAATGCAAGCAAGCTGCGCGCATTCCGCCGCTTGCATTCCGCAAGGACCAATTCATGCAATCTTGTAAAAACGCGCAGACGCCTATATTGCGGATCTACCATGCCGGTGATTTCGAGAGGTCCCGACAGATCTCCGAAGCCGCAGATACCAAGATAACCGATCAATTGTTTACCATCAAAGTACATAAATTCATCGATGTCGCGTATGCTGGCTGGATCAGTGCTATTGAGAGCATCGCTGAGTTTATAATCGAGCTCCAGCTTTAACGTAATTTGATCTTCCTGGCAGCATTGCAGCTGAAGTGTATGAATTGCATCATAATCTTCATAATTCAGTCTGCTTTTCAGCTTGAACCAGGGTTCATGAATTGTTTTCGTGATAGCAACTCCTCCTTTCAATTATAACGGCATTTTTCTGACAGAGTATTGTAATACGAAACGATTGCAACATAGAAAAATAGAAATAGATACTGCAGTCTTGCGGATACAATAAATAAGCCGCACCTTTCTGGTATTTTCTTGGCGGCCGCTTAGGATAAGGTAAAGCAATTTTGCAGTTTCAGTTTCAGTTTCAATAAATCATCAAATTAAAATGTGCCAACACCCCCGTCCCCTTGGCTCAATTGATAATTTTGCCTTTGGTATTGGCCAATTTTTCACGCCATAAGCGAAGTTCCTCGGGCGTCAGCTGCCGAAAGGCGGTTACTTCACCCACAATTTTCAACGGTTCCTGTGAGCGATAAGAGCGCGTCAGATTACCCGGAAATTTCTTATCTGTTACATTGGGGTCATTTTCATAACTTCCGGTGGGTTCTACCAGATAAACACGTTCAATTCCCTCCCCTTTTGCTAAGGATGCTGCTAATCCAGCACCATTCAGAAGGGCAGTAAAATAAACGTGATTCATTTTGAGCTCGGGTTGATAGTTCGAAGTCCGCTTTGCTGTTAATAGATCGCCAACCTGCAAATCCGCTTTTGTGCCATGATAAAAAGGACCTTTGTCGAAAGGAATACCTTGATACGAATTTGCCAGAGCATCATTCGTTTTTGCCTTGTTGGAATCGCCTAACGCATTATAGCATTGGGCAATGTTCAAATATAACGTTGGCAAAGCGCTCTTCACTGTGTCATCCTTTGTTTTTAGTGCAAACTGCAAAGATGTTTCCAGCCATTTCAATTTATCTGAATTACTTTTTTGGTGTCGTGCAACAAAATAGGCAGCGATGAATTTTTCAAAATCGTCTGCTGCTGCATGCCAAGCCTGCAGAAACAAGAGGCTAGCCTCGTCTGGTTTGCCGTTCTCTTCCCTGTTTATTCCCTGAAGACATTGTTGAATCAGCTTGTTTTGGGGATCGAACTGAGTACTCATCGTCTTTTACCTCTTCTTTACTAAAAACATCAGCTGTGACAGATTAATACCCGTCTCACCTTCATCAAGCAGCAATACAATATATTGTGAAAATTCCAATTTTATCTTCTTTCTGATATCGCTGCCCTTCCACCTCAGTTTCTCAAAATCTTCGCTAAGAGCTTTCCTTTTGCCAACTCGTCAACCAGTTTGTCAAGCCAACGGACTTTCTGCATTAACGGGTCTTCGATTTCCTCTACACGAATACCACAGACGACTCCCGTGATTTTATGAACGTTAGGGTTGATTTGCGGAGCTTCGCCAAAGAAGGCTGTATAATCAGTATTCTTCTCAATTTGCGCTTGCAAGCCGGCTTCATCATACCCAGTCAGCCAAAAGATCACAGCATCAAGGTCCGCTTTACTGCGCCCTTTGCGCTCCACCTTTTGCAAGAGCAATGGGTAAACGCTGGAAAACGCCATCTTAAAAACGCGCTCGTTTGTCATGCAGTGACACTCTCCTTTCGCATCTCATATTATTTTAGCCGCACGATGTTGACGCTATCTTGCTCTTGTTTTCGCAAAAATTATGAAATATCCCGAAACTTCTATTTTGGTCATAAGATGAATCTGAACATTTCAAGAGACCAACACCCCAGTCTCCCTGGTTTAGCGTACAATAGAATGACTGTAAATATAATATTCTTCCTGGCTTGGCTGGTATTTCTTCTCCATTTTTGGCAGACTCTCATCAAAGCGCTCGGCTTCCTGTTCGTCTATATTCATCACAGGACTTTCATAGTAAATCCATTTTCTTCCGTCTAAAGCTTCTGGCTTCAGTTCTTTTACCATCATGGCCATAGGGCATGTGCCATTCTCATGGTAGATATTGTACTTCTTACAGCTCACAAAGCCGCGGCTTACATAATTATAAGGGTTTCCGAATATCACGATCACATCATAGCCAAGTGCAGCCGCTTGTTGAAAAGAATACTCCATCAGCACTTTCCCATAACCTAATCTTTGATATTCCGGCAAAATACAAACCGGACCGAATGTCAGAATTTCTTTTTCTTCTCCGGATTGATCTACCAGTTTAGCTTTTGTGTACATAATATTTCCGATGATTTGATTATCCGCTTCAATCACCAGGTCTAGTTGCGGCAGAAAGTCCTGATGGGATCGCATAACATGAACTAAATAGTGTTCATAGCACCCCGGAACATATAAATTCCAAAAAGCAGTCCTTGTAATTTCTTCTACTCTCTGATAATCTGCTTCTTTTTCATTGCGGATCAGAATCGTTTTGTTCATTTTTTCAACCTCAATATTCATGTTTTATCCTCATAATTTGAATTGATATGCCAATTATTGCTCTACTCAGTATAGCTTAAGAGCAACCAGCTCTCGCCCTATACTTTGGCTGCAGCAGCTCTTAGTAACAAGATTTAGTTCAACAGCACATCTGTCTTTTCTTTGCCGAATGCCTTCAATTTTCGATGTACCTATTGTCTTCTGTGTGATTGCCTAGGTATCGACGCTGCGGTCAACGCACCATGCGATGCAATGATCTCTGATAAACATATCTGAAATAGAACATTTCAGCAGTGTTGCCAATAATTAAACCAAGCGCTGCTACCGTAGCACCCAATTGCGGCATGAGAATGGAAAAGCCTATTACTGAAGAAATCGTAAGTCCAAGATTGATGAATTTGCCAACACTTAATGATTTTGTGTTATTTTGTCTCATCAATAATCCCGAATAGTATTCTGCCCAAGCCATGGTAAAAGGCAGCGCAATCAAAACGATCAAAACAGGTCTGCTGGCATTGGCAATATTCTCGCTGACTCCTATGATATGAAGCAAGCCCCAATTGCCTATGGGGGTTAGCGCCAAAACAGCAACAGCAATTGTTAGAATGACACCAAACCAAAAAGTAAACTTCCTGAGATAAGCAATTTTCTCTTCGCTCGTGCCAAAAATCAAAGGGACCTGACGCAGATTGCTTTCCAGAAAACCCATAATAATCCAAACATAATTTCGAGACACTTGATATGTTGCTAAAGACAGTTCCGGATTACTCGTATGACCTAGCCCAGAGTTAATCATGGGAGTTCCTAAAGTCCAGATAAACGATGTGACGAGCAGCGGCCAAATAAAGCTAAAAGCCTGTTTATAAGAAAGGTCCTGCTTACCCAGATCCAAATTAGAATCATCGGGTAAATTGCGATAACTTTTGATGGCAAACAAAAAGTTAATAACCGATTCCAGAGCCATTCCTGCGGTCCATATCATCATACCAATTGTTGCTCCGCTCAAAGAATTGATATTAGGCAATACGAAGGCAAGAAAAATCATAAAAGCAATTCGAATGATTACGGTATAAGTCAAGTATTGTGTTTTCTTATCCACAATCAGGATTCCCTGAGCGTATGAACGTAAAGTATAGATAAAGGGTAAAGCAAGCGCAAAAACTGCGGCAGTCTTCACATCACTCATCAAATTTACAGGAGTGTTGAATAATCGGACAAAAACAAAATCACCGATCGGGGTCAAGGCTAAGGCAGCCAACATCACTAACGAAAAGGCAGCTATTTGCAGCATCATGTTTTTCGTCAACAGTAACGATTTTTTATCGTGTGCCAAAGCAACCAGCAGCTGCCTTGATGTGAAGCAGGGAGAGGCAAACATATTCATGATATTCATCGTCACGGCAAAAGTAGCTAAGCCTATTTCGGCATTTGCTGCTTGTGAGACCCCAAAATTCATCACACTGTGTGAACTCATCATAATAGTAGAATATAAACCCAAAGGAACAAAGAACAAAAGAAGTCCTTTTAGCATACTTGTTCCCTTAACCGTGTCCTTCTGTTGTGTTTTCAAATTCATCACTCTTCTCCGTGTTTCCTACAGTAAACTGTATGGCTTTCTTGTTTTGGTAAGAGCAGGTCAGACATTACTTACCCAATGCAATTTGTAAACAATCCCCTGCCAAAATCATAAATTTCAACTCGAATTCTAAAAATCCTTTATTAACTTTTTCAAATGCTCGTTTTTGGACTACACGATGATCATCCATTTGCAAAATCCAGCATAGTTTATAGCAAACGGCACCGATTCAACTACGCAATCAACTTGTATTCCAGGTGAGCGGTGTGCTATAATTTTCTTGACTAGACTCATCCCACAATTAATAAGGAGGAGAATTATGGATAAGAAGGCTATGAAAGATGCTGTGTGTAAGGTCATCGACCAGCGTCGTGAGGAAATCATCAAGATCGGGGAAACCATCCGAATCGCTCCAGAACTGGGCTATAAAGAGTACAAAACATCCGCTTTTGTTGAAAGCATATTTGAGCAAATGGGTCTCGAGTATCAAAACAAGGTAGCGCTGACCGGTTCCATAGCAAGGCTCAAAGGGAGAAACTCGAAAATTAAAATTGCAGTCATGGGTGAGCTCGATGCAGTCGTTTGTCCGAATCATCCACAAGCGGATCCAATCACCGGCGCGTCACATTCCTGCGGTCATTTCATGCAAATCGCTGCCATGCTTGGCACAGGTATGGCCTTGAAATACAGTGGAGTGATTGATCAGCTTGACGGAGAGATTGTATTGATGGCCACTCCTGCTGAAGAAGCTGTTGAAATAGAATATCGCAACGGTTTGATAGAAAAAGGAGTCATCCGATTTATTGGTGGAAAACAAGAAATGATCCGGCTGGGCTGCTTTGATGACATCGATATGGCCATGATGTGCCACGGCAATACCAGTAAAAAAATAGAAATAGCTGAAACGAGCACTGGTTTTATCGTCAAATATGTAAAATATATCGGAAAAGAAGCGCATGCGGGAGCGGCGCCTCATCTTGGTATCAATGCGCTGAATGCCGCAACGCTTGGCCTCCAGGCTGTTGCGATGCAGAGAGAAACTTTTCAGGAGAAGGATACGATACGAGTGCATCCCATTATTACGAAAGGTGGTGACCTTGTGAACGTAGTTCCTGCTGATGTTCGCATCGAAACATATGTCAGGGGCAGAACCATGGAAGGCGTTATCGATGCATCAAAAAAAGTAAACCGGGCTTTCAGAGCCGGCGCTGATGCCATAGGCGCCGAAATAGAAATCAAAGAGATCCCAGGCTATATGCCGCGCATGAATAATAAAGAAATGAACGAATTATTCTATGCCAATGCTGTGGAGGTTGTAGGTGAAAACAAGATCATCAACAACGGACACACTACTGGAAGCAGCGATTTCGGGGATATCATGCACCTGATGCCTGCCATCCATCCCTATATCGGCGGTGCAAAGGGTGTAGGGCATTCCAGCGATTATCAGGTTGAGGACCCGGAAATGTTTTACATAGCGCCCACCAAAATCATGGCTATGACAATCATAGACCTGCTATACGACGGTGCGGCCTTGGCGGAAGCAATCATAAAGGACTTTGTCCCTGTTTATAAAAACAAAGAGGAATACATGAAAGCTTGGGAGGAAATCTCAAAATAGCCACAGAGTATTGACAAAAAAGGCGCTGAAACTGATTGTGCTTTCATCCATCATAACATAAAGATAGCAGACATAAAAGACTATGCCTGCTATCTTTTTTTGTTGCAGAAGAAAAGATGTGCCAACACCCCCGTCCCCTTGGCTCAAGATTAACCTCTTTTACTAATTTCAGCTGTAATCAACGTTTTGGAAATGTTCATCGCGTCAATGATCTTCTGAAAGCGTTTATATTGAGGTGCTTCTTTCGCATGCTTTTTCTGACCTGTTTCACACTTGCTGATCACAGATGCTACCAGCTTCAGAGCATTGAGCAACTCTTCTTTCGAATATCGCTCAATCTCAATTTCCCCCAGGATGAGCGCCTTTGAGATATACATCGCCTTGATTCTGTTCTTAAGCAGCGTATGTTGGGAAGTCCCCTCCGCGAATTTTGGCTGTATCTTTTCACATTTCTGAATGGTAGACAATACAACTTGCAACGCGTCTGACAATTCATCTCCCGAATCGTTCCCCATGCCATTTCACCTCACGGCCGTCTCATTTGCAGATTTCTATTTCAATTATCAGTGCAAGCATTTTTCTTTTTTACTCAAGCAGATTTCAGATTTCTTAAATTAAATTTAGCATTTTATTCGCCGGGCAGTTGGATACCATACCAGCCGCTTACATTGCATTGGCCATAGTCATTGTTGCCGACAGCAACCACTGTACCATCGGATTTAATACCAACGGTATGACGGCGTCCCGCTGCTATTGTATTTTTTAGCACCATGATCCGCACACTGTAATTTATATGCTCCGTACTATCATCTCTCCGTTCAATAATAAATCTTTTTTATTGGCTTGCCAAAAAAGAAAACTATTGAAGGCTGCCGATATTTTAACCCTCTAACTTTCTTAATATCAGTTTCGGCTAATCTTTCAATTTCTCTTCTTCGTCAAACGGTACCTGCTCAGCAAAAAAACTGCGGATCGTTCCTATAAAACGCTCTATTTCACAGCACTTTCTATTTTTCTTGCCGTCTCGGCTTGATCCTGATGCTCAATAAGTGACGTATATCATTCAGAACAGTATTGTCTTTCACCTCAATCATCAACCATCTCCCCAAGGTGGAATAGGCTGATTTGGCATAGAGCCCTTCTAGATAGGCTGTAAATAATCCTGTTTCCATTCCTATTCTTACTTCTTCTTCTTGTTTTGGTCCGACAACAACCAGCGCAATAAAATAACCTTCCATCGGATAAAGAGTGCAAAGAGCTTTCCCACTTTTCTTGTATTTCAGATTCCATCCCGGTTGTAAAGTGTCTTTGCTGAAGTCCAATTGATATTTCGCATGATATGTTTCCTCAATATATAGAGCCAATTCATCCCAATTCTGCTTCGCTTCGCCAAGATAAGCTCTAATCTCTTCAATTGATGGAGTCTGGTTTATTGTAAATAACTCATTCCACTTCATACTTTCTCCTCCCATAGTTCAAACAGCCGAAGCCAAAATACACACCTAAGTGTGTATGCTCTCTCTTAGCGAATCAGACAAGAGTATTGTGGATTCATCGGAGCTGTTGATATGACTTCATCGGATTTACCCTGCAATTTGGTTCATTCTATTAGCATCCCGATAAATGTGCCAATACCCCGTCCCTTGGCACACATAGCTTCTCACTTTTTCAGGATTTTCTCTATTGAACCAGCATCCAGCAGATTCACAGTGACAAATTGTCCTTTATAAAATGCTGCCCAATTATTGAAAACACAAGGAAGTGCTTTTGCTTGCTGAAGCGAATTGACCTGAATTAGGGTAACCGGGAGATTGTTGGTTTTGCTGTATTGTTTTATTCCGGCAATCCTCTGCAGGATAAACGGACATTGCATGCTGTAATAAATCGTCAGCTGTTGATCCACAATTTGCTGTTTTCTTACTTTTTCCGTAAATTGCGGCGTTGTCCCAGCAAAAGAGAGAGCCAACAGCTCATAACCGTCTGCCGTAGAATCAACAACCTGGAATCCGTATTTTTTAGCAAAGCCCTGATCGGAAAGCCAGTTTTTTTGTTTCTTTGCTGCCAGCATACAAATTCCGGATTTGCCGTTTTCTTTCGCATCCCGGATACAGTAATCCATTAATGCCGTTCCGTAGCCTTTGCCTTTATATTCAGCGCAAACCCACAGGCAATAAATGTAGCAGTAATTATCCCCGACGATCGGAACCCAGGCCGTTTCTAATGGTGCATATTCAATAAATACCGTAGCTTTGGCCTTCAACTTACGAAAGACATGACCTTCTTTGATTCTTTCAGAAAGCCAAACTCTTTTTGCTTCTATACCGGGATGAGGCTTTTTACTACGGATAATGCAGCACAAATGCTCGTCAGCAATATTCTCCGATGCTAGATTAATAAACTCACTTTCCATCTGCAGCTTCCCTTTCTCGCTTTCATCCGATCCATCGGCTGACAAAATCCAATCCACTACTGTAATTAAGCCACTGCCAAGCGCATGCAGGAACGCAACGCAGGTGTCATTGTATTTGTGTTGCAGCCGATATGAATTAGGAGGGTGATTTTGATTTTTTGAAGACACTCTATTTTTTCACTGCACTCATCACAATGAATGCCAAATCACTATTGAGATCGGCATTCAAGAACTCCACATCTTTAAAGCCCAGGTTTAGCTTGGCCCATTCAGCCCATGGCCGCCAAATCTCTTTTGCTGCTTCCAGATCATAGCAAGCGTTGATATCAACCACACCGGTCTTTACCCAAAGCTGCTGCCACCAATTTTTGCTGTGGAAACTGAACATATCCCCTTCCCAATGCTCTTTCAGTGTATTGGGATATCCTTGCTCAAATTCTCTCGTCAGGCCCGGTACCACAATGCCAAATTGGCCACCCGACTTGACTAATTTTGAGTAAGTACAGGGAAAATACATTTCGTCCGCTCCATAGTATTGGTAGCTGTCGATTGAGATTGCCGCATCAAAAAATCCCTCGGCATAAGGCAGAGCATGCGCTTCTGCATGGATGGGAAACACCCTTTCGTCTACACCGGCTGCCTGAAAGCGCTTGAGATTGTCTGTTGCAGCAATCCATAAATCGTTGGCAAAGACGGTTACACCAAATTCTTTGGCCAGAAATACGGAAGTCAAACCCTTGCCACAACCCATATCAAGGACTTTCATCCCGGGCTTCAATTCCAAGTGTTCACACAGTTCTTCCAAAAGCCAGAGCGGATTCGGTCCCATCCAGTTTTCTCTGATCCAATTAGCATCGTATTTATCGGTTTTTGTATACTTTCTCATTGCTTTCACACCTCAGCTCGTTAAATCTTGACAAAATTCGCAGCATATTTCGGCTCCGGACTCTTACCTTAACTCAAGCTTATAAACATTCAGACCATCTTGTGAAACGAGACAAAACCCATTCTTTATAGCTATGTGCATTGAAATACTCTGATTCGGGGCGCATTCCATCATTAGTTGTGCAATACCTTCGTCTTTGGCATATGCAATCAACGCCTTAGTAATCTCATCTGCCAATCCTTGTCCCCAACAGCATTCGTCCAGAATCCAACCAATCTCATAGGAGTCCTCGCGGTACGGATGAAAGATTACCTGCCCGATCAGTTGCCCGGTTTCCTTGAGGTCAAGCGCATAAACAAGAGGGGTGGCTGACAAGCCCGCAGTGCACAAAAATTGGCGTGTCTGCTCTAAGGAATAAGAAGGCTCAATGTACTTCATAACATTTGAATTTGCTAATATTCTGGCTAGGGCGTCCACATCATTTTCGGTGAATTTCCTGACCTGGCACCTTACTGTTTCAATCATGCTCAGTTCCCCCCTACGATAAAAAGCCCCTTATCCTTGCTGACAGGACAATTCTTTTCTGTCATAGGAAATCCCGCTGTGTAATCAGCCGGATTTGTGCTGTCAAAGGAATCAAGCATTAAAATCGGATCGTATTCATGAACCGTAGCGTTTCCCAATACCCTGACCAAACTCACGCCGGCTCCGTCCTTTGTTAGATAACCTTTGACCTGTTGATTAATTTTTCTTTCCATATATTTTTCCTCCAATGATCAGAATTGCATGAATCACTTCTGCTTCAAACATCAAATCATCTGCTGCTGACACAACTTCACCAAGTTTTTCACGGTATTTGCGTTTCTGATAGTAATTTCACTGTAAACAGATTCACCAACAATTTTAGACCAGCGTGTCCTTGAGAATGTTTTTAATGGAGCAGACCAGAATATCACTCTACCAAAACTGCTGATTTTTTCAAATTCTGGTTTAGTTGCTCCTACTTCCTTCAATATGCTTTGAGAAGGCGAATAATTGCCGGGAACACATCGATAAATTCAGATTTCATACTTCTTTGATTTTACTATTTGCGTTTCCTTGTTAAATACTTCCGATATAATTCGATGTTCCAATGCTTTTCTTTTTTCCAGATGGGCTAGCAGTCCTTCCATTCCACCAAGCCCACATTTCTTCCCATATGGTGAGGCTTCTATATATTCAACCATCATTTGGAACCACAATTCTACTCCATTCTCGTCGCAGCGTTCTTTCTTTATCACTTCAATACTTGTGCGAATATCCTCTGCGTCAAGATACAGTATCGTCAGTTTTTTCTTACCAATAACTTGATATAGTCTTCGATAAAACTCCAGAATTTTCTCATCCTCCATCTGAAGATACAAGATCATATTTTCTATGATGTTTTGGAATAGAGCGCATTCGAAAATTTCCCCTTCTCCATTCCATTGTTCGTAGCGGGACAAAACCACTTTCTGAAAGGCTTCTTCGGATAGATTGCCATTATAAATTTCGTACTGCTCCAGATCTTGATGAAACCCCACGATGTCTGTCCTGATTTTTGTATAAGTAACAACGCAGAAATCTTCTTCCCGCGTTGTATTCTCTTCAATTTTCTCCTGCAGCGTTGGGTACTTCCTGAGAATTTGCCGATAAGTATTTTCATCGACATAAGCACACCACGCCAGTTCCGTCAGTGCGTAATCACCTTCATGGTACACCTTGCTGCTGGGGTACTTTTCAGCCAATCGGTTGATAAGAGTACTTTTTCCGCTCCCCTGCAAGCCCTCAACAAAAATAGAATTTTCCAAATTTACGTCCACTAAGAAACCACTTACTTTCAATTTTATGTATTAATTATTGTATATTCCGGATGAAGTTACCCAGGGGAATGATGAAATTTTCTTGATCTATCCATGCGCAAAGACATTACACACAAAAGCAGAGATTACAATAGCTTAATGAACAATCTAGGGGAACGCTTTTGATCTGCTTCAATTTTAGATCTAATCGTGGCCGTCTCAAAGGGCTGCCGGACCAGAACAAAATCTGTGCAGTCAAAATGTGCCAACACCCCCGTCCCCCTGGAACATTAGTGAGATTTTTCTGTGCCCCTTCTTGCGCTCAAAGGTAAAGTCTGATACAATCAGCATGCTTTGGTAGGACACCGCTTGGGCTCTGCTGCTGGTTACAGATTGAGTTCCTTGTTGAGGGGTGTCTTTCCTTTTCTCTTTTAAACTATGATACCAAACAATGCTCGGTCAGGCAATCTTAGCATTTGCGGCCTCTTTGACTTAGCTCCAGCACTTCAACGTAACTCATCCTTCCAGAACGCATTTCATCCAAAATTGATTGATATCAAAGTGGATTTCAGTTATGGTTGCGTTAGAAATCAATTGGAGGGTGAAATGATGGGAATTCTTACACTGGTGTTATTACTCGCGTTGGAGACATTTTTTTTAGCATGGTCAATCGTCACAAGAAACAATCACAGAGAAGAGAAAGCAATTATCAGTATCGGCCTACTGGTGCTGTTCTGTTTGTTGCTGATCACAGGCATTTATGATTGGAGCTTCCGCTACACGATGTTATTACTCGTACTGGTGATACAGGCGCTTGTTGGCACGGTGATACTCGTCAGAAAAAGAGCAATGGAATATGGGCTGAGGAAAAACATTTTTCGTTTCGTAAGGAACTGTTTCATCTTTAGCTTTGCTCTGTTCCTTGCTATTCTATGCCCGCAATATCAGCAGCCGAAAACTACAGGTGAATATGAAGTAGCGATGGCAAAATATACCTGGATTGATACCAACCGGATGGATGAATTCTCGAAATCTGGTGAAAACAGAGCTTTAACGGTTGAATTCTGGTATCCCAAAAACGCTGATCAGACCTATCCGCTTGTTGTTTTTTCCCATGGTGCGTTTGGCTTCAGCGGCAGTAATTACTCTACATTTGAGGAACTTGCCTCAAACGGATATGTTGTCGCAAGCATCGGTCATACCTATCAGGCGTTCTATACAATGGACACAAGCGGTAAACTTTCAATAGTAAACACTGATTTTCTCAATACAGCAATTGAAATCAGTAATGATCGTGATACAAGTCACGAAGAAGAAATTTATATTACCACCAGTGAATGGATGAAGATTCGTACAGATGATGAAAATTTCGTTATTAATACAATTCTAGCTGATTGCGGAAAAGGTAATACCGATGAGTTATTTTCTATCATAAACACAGAAGAAATCGGATTGATGGGACATTCTCTTGGTGGTGCTTCGTCTGCGCAAATTGGCAGAACACGGGATGATATAGATGCGGTAATCGTCCTGGACGGAACGATGCTGGGCGAAGAGATTGCATATGAAAACAACTCTGCTGTTTTGAATGATACGCCCTATCAGGTGCCACTGCTTAACATCTATGCAGAGGATCATTACACAAATGCAAAGGAATCTGTTGGAGATGCCTATGAGAACTTTCATGCGACTCAGAATGCTCTCTGTGCCTATGAGACAGTGTTTCAAGATGCGGGGCATCTGAACTTTACCGATTTGCCCTTGTTCTCTCCAACACTGTCCAAAATGCTTGGTGTGGGTACGATTGACGCAAGGTATTGTATTGAAACAATGAACAAAGTTGTGCTGGAATTTTTCAACTGCTATTTAAAAAACGCGGGAGAAGTAAAAATCGCAAAGGAATATTAATCATGAAAGTACGTATCAAGCAAATCAGCGAAAAAGCCGATGAGTGTCTGATTATAGAATGCGTTGAGGTAACACCCGATATCGAGAGTATACGCTCGTATGCTCTCACCAAGGGGACAATATTAACGGGAAACGTTGACGAGCGTATCTATCAGTTTAATCTCTCCGAGGTTTTCTATTTTGAGGCGGTGGACGAGCGGGTGTTTGCCTATACAAAGAGCAGGTCGTATGAACTCAAAATCCGTCTGTATGAGCTTGAGAATGCTTATGCGGATAAACATTTTGTCCGCTGCTCTAAATCCTTTGTTCTCAACCTGATGAAGCTTGAGGGCATCAGCCCGGCTTTAAACGGGCGATTTACGGCTCACATGAAAAACGGTGAAGAGATCATCATATCAAGGCAGTATGTGCCGGAAATAAAACGCGCAGTCATGGGAGGTAAATAAAATGGACTTTAAAACTTTTTTTATAAAAAAGGTTATGATAAGCTTTTTTATATCGGTTACATGCATTTGCCTGGCTATGGCTCTGATTGGCTTGCTCTACGAACCCAACACTCGGTTTGGTTATGAAGCGTTTTTTTCACCATTAATCTTCGGTGCGACTGCTTCACTTCCCACACTAGTGAAATACTCAAAACGAGAGATGTCTTTGAAGCAGGCAGCGATAAGAAACCTTCTTCACTTCATCTTGCTTGAAGCTATCATTCTGTCAGTTCTCTATTTCATTGGACTGCTTAACGATATCTCTATGACGATAGCGCTTGGTGTTGCTATCTTCATAATAGATTTAACCGTAAATCTTGTGATGTGGATCAACGAAAATAGAATTGCCAGTGAATTCAATAATGCGTTAAAGAAAATGCAAAGCGAATGCGAAACCAGCGAATAGTTATCATTAGGATGACCATAAACGTCTTTTAAGGGGCTGTAGCAAAATGAAAAATTGCTACAGTCTCTTTTTGATGCTCCAGTATCATTTTTCACAAACGAAAAACAAGCTAATACGAAAAACAGCAGACAGAAATATAAAGGTCAGATAAAATCTCACCCAAATACAGGAAATATTCTGATTTTTACTATTGTTAAGCCGTAAGTTTTTTAAACAATTGTCTGCCGGTGCGATTTTGTTGAATCTTGTTGTGTAATTTGTTGATGTTGTAGCCCATTGCCACCAAAAGAATCTCTGCCAAAACCTTTTTATTGCCGCGGAGCAGGAACTGACGGAAGCCGTAATCCTGCTTGATCACGCCGAAGGCTCCTTCTGACTGAATGGAACGATTCATCCGCAGCAAGATCCCCTTGGCACTGGTGATCCGCTCCAGTGACTGTTGACGCTGCTCAATGAATTTCTTGGAGACCTGCAGTTTCCTGTTTCCCTTCGATCGGGTGCATTTCTTTTTATAGGGACACGTTCCGCAATCCTCACATGCGTAGTAGGTGATCTCACTTTCAAAACCAGACTTGCTCTTACGTTTGCCTGTATAAACTGCTCTGAGCTTCTTTTCAGCCTGACAGGTGTATTCATCCAGTGTCTTGTCATAGGCCATGTTTTCCCTCAGCGCCATGTTGCTCTTGTATTTCTTCGTTTTAGACCGCTCATAATTTTGAGGCTTAATGTAACACTGTGTGGTTTTATTTTCAAAAAAGGTGTAATTTTCCTCGCTCTCATAACCCGCATCCGCTGTGACATCTTCGTAACTTGTCCCCAGATGTGATTCCATATTTTCCAGCAAGGGTATGAGTGTAAGCTGATCGCTGCGCTCACTGGAAACCTGGACACCTGTAATATATTCACCTTCCACTCCAAGTTGGATGTTATAACCCGGTTTCAATTGCGCGTTACGCATATGATCGTCTTTCATATGCATGAAAGTCGCATCCGGATCAATTTTAGAGAAGCTATTCCGCCCTTGGAAGGTCGTTTGATATCCGGCATACTTTTCTTTCCGGCCGAGCAGTTCCCGAAGCTGCTCGATATCCCTTTGCAACTCGCTTTTTCGCTTGCCCTTGCCGTAGACAAACGGTGCGGTTATCCGGCGCTCGAGGATCTGCAGCAAATCTTCCGACGTTTCTGCCAGAATACCGTATTTTGCAGACAGCTCAGGCAGCCACTTCGACAGTTTGTCAAGTAGCCTGCTTTCATATTTCGTCGTGCTTTTTTTCCAGACAAAGCTATACTTGTTCGCATTCGCTTCGAGTTTTGTCCCGTCTACAAACAGATGCTCAAACTTGATTTCACTCAAGTTTGCCAGCTTTTTCACCAATTGGTAGAAAAGCTCCTCACCGCATTTTGTCAGCCGTTTACTTCGAAAACGCGCGATTTCGCTGTGGTTAGGTGCTTTTTTTCCATTGAGCAGCCAGATGAAATTGATATCTCGCTTACATGCCATGGCGATGGCGCGGCTGGAAAAAATGCCTTGCATACTGGCATATACCATTAGCTTCAGCATGGTAACGGGATTTGTTGCCGGGCGACGGCCTGTGCGTTGATATGCTCTCCAAAGCGGGGTCTCATCCATCTCCTCCATTATTTCGTCTAAGAGCCGCACACTGTCATCTGCAGGAATTATTTTCTCAGCAAAAAATTCGTCAAGTTTTAGTTGCACATTTCTTTTTTTCGTGCCATAATGGACACGGTGTAGTGGTTTTTTCACGATTCAATTATACCAAAAAAACAGAGCCTTGTGTCTGCTTTTCGCAGCCACTTGGCTCTGTTTTTTTAGGCTGTTTTGCTACAGCCCCTTTTTCATGCTTTTTGAAGAGTTGAGACAACATGGCGGACAATTTCAGCCTGAAAATCGGTGCCATCGGTGAGCGCAGTTTCAGGAGGCGCAAGATAAGCACTTTCTTTATTTTGCTGCCTTTTGAAAATAAGTCATCATACTTTGCCGAGTTAGATTCCTCTGCAAAATTCAATAATTTCATTCCTTCTTGGTTCTACCATGTCTTTACACTCGATAGAACATAAACCAAGCTTATTGCAGCACGCAATTGCCAAATGGCCGTAGAAGTGCTCAATGCTTTCTATTACTCGATTGCATTCTCTCATACTTGGACCGGTTCTCAATGCAATTGTATAGCCTTTTTTTCCACTACTGATCGATGCATGAGGTTGGTGCGTGTCGCACCACGGAGTGCATCTGTCAATGAATGCTTTAAATTGCCCCGGTATGTCTGCCCAATACGAAGGAGCTACTGATACAATAACGTCAGCCCATTCAAATTCCTCCATCACTTGCGCTACATCATCATGCTGGATACACTCAGCCGTTGTATGACAACTTCTACATCCTGTGCAAAAACGAATATCGTAATCATCTATACAAACCGCTTTTGTACAATATTTCTCATTCAAGATTTCAGCAGCAATCCTGACAATTTCAGCAGTGGCCCCCGTTCGTACGGGGCTGCAATTGATAATTAATGCATTCATTTTCTTACCTCATTAAATTCTAATCAATCTCTATCTAAAATCAACACTATGGCATAGCCACGCAGAGTTCAGCTCACTCATTCCACCCGCATGTTTAGAATACATCGTCTTCACGTCTGCTGCATCAAGTGAAAACCTACTTCACTAAAGCTAACCAGAAATTGCTTTGCCATCCCCGCCCCCCTGGCTCACTTTAAGTCTCCTATGCAGATTGTGTTGGTGCTTTGATTGAAATAGTAAATATAGTCACCTTCAACTGTTAGTGCGCGCGATTCATCCGATGATCTGAAGACCTTTTTTCCTGTGCGATCAAACAAAACAATCCTGTCGGGAAACTCTGGACTCCCCGAGAGCGTACAAGCTACATAGTCCTGATTGGAACCGGTCAGTTTCAATTCGCGCACACTCCATCCGATCGTCTCATAAGCAGGATGATAGAGTCCGTGATCCACTCCGCTTTCAAAATAGATCTGACCTCCCAGAACTTCAAAGCGCTCAATGAAATTGTTACCTCTCTCAAGTTTTGTCGGTAATGGATATTCCTTCTTTTCCGATATTTGATACCGGAAGAGCTCGACATATCGATTATGATAGTAAATAGAATCACCATCAACAGTAAATCCTGTCACTTCCTGTTCGCTAATTCTTTTCGTTTCATTCGTCTTAATATTCACCTGATACAGTCCGGTTGTCGGTTTGCTACCGCCGTTTTTGATATATTCAGCAGCTGCCCGCGTATCAAATGCAAGAATATATAAATTATCGCCAATCAGATAGCAGTCGCTCGATCCGGACCCACCCTCACTCACGCCCGGAATGCCAACCGAATCGTCAATACTCCAGTTCCAGCCATACAGGTAATCTGGGGATCCTATTTTTTCCCAGCCGGGATAAGTTGGGTCCGCAGTATTAACCGTACTTGAGGTTTTCATGTACAAATTTCCTGCAGCCGGTGCAGATCCTACCCACCAAAGGAATTCTTTATCTCCAAAAGATTTATTAACGTTTCTGGAATGATTGATCAGTGTGGCTCCATCACCGTTCAGGTGAAAGAGATAATCCGTTCCCATGGTCGCTCCGCCATTATAAAACGATAGATAAGCCTCTCCATTTTCTGAATATAACCGGGGTAAAACATATGATTTACCATCACCTAGACTGTTAAAAGGGAGTTGATAGACTGCTTTGCCTATTGTTGCTTCGTTCATACCATGGAAAAGTTCAATAGTACTGACAGGAAGAATCTTGGATTGCATGATCCATCCATTTGCGCCGACATAATAGAGATACCCACCTGCTATTGCCATTACTTCTGAGTCTTCCGCTCTGTCATTGGGAACTGAGCTTTGGAGCAAATGAATGTTATTCGATTCGATCGACAGACCGTTATTCAAATCAAAACTATAATCCCAATCAAATTCATCAACCGCGAACCGCCAGGTGATTGGAAAATATGTTATATTCCGAAATAACAATATCGGATATTCTTCCCTACTGTTATCAATTAACTTCCCGTTTATCATAACTGGGAAGGATGGCATTGTTGCCAGATAGCCACTGTCATAGTTATCCTCTGTTTGATGAAGATCATACGCAGCAGTAATATCTGTCGAATCAATCGATAGACCTTCTTGGATTCCCTTCCAGTTGGATTCCAAGCCCAAAAATCTACTGTCACTATATGTCAATGGGAAATAAGTAATGTCCTTATATACCAGTAAAGGATACAGGTTAGCATGGTTGTTAATTTCTACACCATTCAGAGTAACATTAAAAGTTGGGAGTGTTGTTATGACGTCGATTGATCCATTTGCAGCAAAAACCGGGTTCATAAATGCTATACTAAATGCAAAAAACAGCATGCACATGCCAACAAATCTTTTATTCATTTCATCAACTCCTAATTCTAATCTCATTGCTACCTAATGTTGCTAAGCTTCTTGCTGAGACATATTTGATTGAATTGCGGGTCTGCTGCTGTGCCAACACCCCCGTCCCCTTGGAACAATATAATAATAGGCTTCCGAGGTCATTTGCAAACTTCGTAAGCCTATCTCTATGAAGTTTAATCCATTTAGTTAGGCAAGCTTAGTAGAGCCTGAATAAACTTCTGTAATATTTAATGCCGCAGCTGCGTGACCCGGTAATCTTGTAGGATTCCATTGCTTCATATTATCGAAGATTTCACCTTCCTTATGATAGGTGAGTGTGCCTTTTACCTGGTACGATTTACCATCTTTTGTAATAAAAAGAAGCGATCCCGCACTCTTTGCCAAAATATTCTTACGAGTTTTGTCAAAGAAATTGTCTGCAATGACAAATGTGCTGTCATTAAACAGTGAGACACAGGTTGCATAGATGGCATTCGGTAGTCCTTGCTCATCTACGGTAGTTAAAACAATAGCATTCTCTCGATTTTCCCAAGCTTTAAGAACAGTCTCTGGTAGTTTGATCATGATGATTCCCTCCGTTTTTCTTTTTCTAATACAGAAAGTAAAATTTGTCTTCCAGCATAATTTACTTTAAAAAATCGGAATTGTCAATGTCGATTCAGCCTTCATCTCGAGATAATTGCTAATGTTACTGTATATTGGCTCGGTTTGCATGACACAAATAGTATTTTTTAATGAACCAGATATTGGTTAATCCTAACCTTGTATTTGTCAATCGAAAAGTTGACCACCTTGCTATTCGAAAAGTTGACCACCTTGGCGTAAAAAAATAAGATAAAAACTTAGTGAAAACTAATTCAAATCCACCGCCTGGCGAGCCAGGCTTTCGCGAAAGCGATACGATTCTCCATCGAAAAGGATAATATTAGAATGGTGAGTCAGTCTGTCTAGCAAGGCAGAAGTTAATGCTGGGTCATGCAAGACTTCAACCCAGCGGGAAAACTCTAAGTTAGAGGTTATTATCAAGCTTCCTGTTTCGTAACGTTGAGAGATAAAATGAAATAGTAGTTTACCCTGTTCCCCAAGTGGGAGATAACCAAGTTCATCAAGAATAACAAGATCGACTCGGTTCCATGCTTTTAAGTAGCGGGGTAAGCGGAATTCCGCTTCAGCCAATTGAATTTCCTGCAAAAGCTGCATCACTGAAATGAACCGAACTCGAAAACCCTTTTGTAAAGCTTCCATTCCCAAGGCAATGCTAATATGACTTTTTCCCGTTCCAGCTCTGCCAATACAAATAATATTTTCTTTACGCTTAACATATTCGGAATCGGCAAGCTTTAATATTTTGTTCTTTGGCAGTTGCGGGATTTTCGTAAAATCGAAATCCGCCAAGGTCTTCTTTGCCGGGAATTTAGCCTGACGAAGCAGAATTTGCTGTTTCTTTACCTGGCGATCGTGAATTTCTTGTTCTAAGCACAGTTTCAAGAATTGACTACAATTCAGGTTCCTTTCGTTTGCTTCGCGAACCAGAGCGCGAAACTGTTGTTTCAAGCCTGGTAAGCGAAGAAGTTTACAAGAGAGCTCAATTTGAGCCTCGGTTATATCAAGACTCATGCTCTCACCCCCTGCAACAACAAATCATAGCGTTGAGTATCTTGTATGGTGATCAGGGGAATCCCATTGGTGAGGAGTTGTCTTTGTGGGTCTCGCTGTTCTTCTAATGGGTTTCGTTTACTTTGTAAATAGTGTCTCAGGGTCTCTTCGCAGGCTCGAGAAGCCCCAAGGTCGGTAATCGCAGCACCTATTTCATTCAACGGATACTCGTGTGTTAACAAAAGAACTCGTAAAAAATCTTTGTAGCCGGTTCCGTGCGCTTGCTCCATGTTCTCTTTGACCTGCTGAAAAGGTAAAGGCAATTGGCGAACCACCGTAGCATGTGTTACCGCGTGTGGTTTTTTCTCTAAGGCATTGAGATAATGCTCTAATTGTAAAGAAGTATGGTTCCTACCGTAGCAGCGATCGTGAGTCGCAATAACATGGTTACGGTGCAGAACTTCTATGCGATTCACATAAGCTTTAACAAATAAGTTTTCTCCTACAAACTCTGTGGGAACGGAGTAACGGTTTCGGTCAATGGTCACCAGTGAGTAAGAACTCACCTTCGCAGCCACTATTTTTGCTGCCGAGTATGGTTCTACTGGCAAAGGACGTAATTGCGCCTGTTCAGCTAACCACTTTTCTTGGTTTCTTGATTTTTCTTTCTTACACCAATTCAGTAATAAAGCGTTAAGTTCTTCCAAATTTTCGCATTCCGGCACGGGAACCATTGCTTGGCTGCGTACTTGCTTCACCAGACCCTCTACCGCTCCTTTCTCATTACCTTTTCTCGGTCGGCAAAAAAGACTGTTAAACAAATAGTGAGAGCGTAAACTTGAGAAATCCTCGTGTTCTTGGCGGTAAGGCCCCTCTAAGATCTTCACGACCTGCGTCTTCGCATTATCGTAGAGACCTTCTCTTGGCACACCACCGAAGTAAGCAAAACCTTGAACGTGTCCTTCCAAAAAGGCTTCCAGCCGTTCTGTTGGAAAAGCTACAACAAAGGGTACCGAACTGTGCTTCAAACGCATGCAAAAGATATTTACTTTCTGTTCATGACCGGCCAGCACCACTTGTGCATGCCCGAAGTCTACCTGAACCTGTTCACCCGGTGCTGCCGTCAAAGGTATAAATACTTCCGGTACTTTGTTTTTCAATTTGGCAACGCTCTGTCTCACGGTTGAACTGCCACCGGTAAAATTATGTTCATCCCTTAAGCGTTCATACATTCGTATCGCAGTATGCCTTTGTTTTTTCGGAGCTTTCTCGTCTTCTTCAATCCATTTCCGCAATATTTCCAAATACTGATCCATGACCGGTGCCGGCCGCTCTTTCTTAATTTCATACTTTGGCTTTTCCGTATCCTCTATCATTTTTCGGATGGCTTGACGTGATATCTGAAGCTGACGACTGATTTTCCTGATGGGCCAGTCTTCCATGTAATACAGTTTTCTGATATACTCTTTATCGACCATCTTGTACATTTTCCTTTCCTCCTGCTTGATGTTTCTCGCAAATACATCATAACAGGAAAGGGGCTCAAGGTGGTCAACTTTTCGTTTAGCATTCGGTGCTAAACTGGTCAACATTTAGATTAGCATATACATAACCTTGTCTCGCCTGCAAGAAAGCCAAAACAGCGGATCAAACGGAGAATGGAAGCTATCCATCGATCCAGCCATAACAAAATGCTCCTCTCCTGAGATCGCTTCCATTAACCGATTGGCTTTCTCTTCACGTGAAAACATCACAGTATAGGGTTCGGCAGTATCTTTTCTCCAGATATAGTCGTCAAGATCGAAATACGGAAAAGACATCGCTGTGGCTACCATCTTGCCAAGTGTAGTCTTCCCCGAACCGGCAGAACCAAAAATTATTCAACTCTGTGCCAACACCCCCGTCCCCCTGGAACATTAATGCTCTAAACGTTTGAAAATGCGAAGACATAAATAGGTCAAATATGGGGACGGCGTTTTCTTTTGTCCAAAATCCCAATCTTTCATTTTCAGGTAGGCCGATTCCGGCGTGAAAAAGCCGCTTTTATCTTGTTTGTCTTTTATGATTGCTATCATTTCCATAAAACGTGAGTCGCGTCTTGCAAACTGGTGTTTACTTAAAACTCCAGCTACGCTTACAATATCATACCAACAGGACGGTGCCTTCAGCTTTCGGAAGTCTGTTCCCATATAGAACATATAGGGATGTTGTCCCATACTATTTTCCCATAAATCAAGCAGCGAATTTACTGAGGAAGCCACAACTTGGGAGTCCTGATACTCCGGTATATTTGATAATAAATCAGCCATTATCAGTGTTGCATAGGAACAGCAGTCGTCTTTTTTCCCGGGACCACGAAATCTGCCTAGTTCCGGGGAGACTGTACAAGGAAACCCGTTCTCACGATTTATTAATACCAGGTAATCAACACCGGGTTTGATGTATTCTTGATAATCCATGCCCGCCTTTAATAAAGCTAGCAATAGCAAAGGAGCATCACACAGGCACCAACTAAATACATCTTCGCCTCTACCGCCATAATGCTTTGGCACATTGGTCATGGATTGATAAATACCGTGCTCATCCCGATGTTTTAGAATTTCGTCAACAGCCGCTTTGATTTCCGGAACGTCAACACCGAATCCCAAGTCAAGTAAAAACAGCAGTTTTTGAATTGGTAGATCTGGATTTTTATGATTTGTTACCAGCGTTGTATGAAAGGCCTGAATACTATTAAGATAGTATTGGATGCGGCTATCCGCTAATGCTGCATCTCTGAGTTCGACCAGATTATCCTTAGGCTCAAATTGTAAATTGAGCCGGATCGCATATTTCAACCAATTATCGCTGTATTCCAATAGCTTCTGATAATCCATGATCGCCTGCCCTCTTTCATCGACTTATGGTGCTTTAAGATTTCTTGGTTAGAAACAAATACGCGACAATAACTAATCTGTTCTCTCAACCCCGGTAAAAAAACTAAATTGGCCACTCGCGAACCCGACCACTCACGAAACACTCACACCTAAATCGCTTTGCCGCGTCTTACTATTTTGGTTGCTGCTGAAAAGCAACTTTTTTGATCGAGTTTCGCATAGGATACTGAAGGTGTTTTCGGCTCTCAGCATAACCTAGACTATATCTAACTCTGTGCCAACACCCCCGTCCCCCTGGAACATAGGTCTTAAAGCGTAGATTGATCAATTCTGCTATTGATTCAGGATTTTCTGCAAAGGTTGAAGCAAAAAAATTTTTCCTTCCTTTGTATCGAAACTATCCCTCATCTTCAATTTGGCATTTGTGAACTTCGTGTTATGCCCATTACATGAAGTTATTTAAGACTGTCTGCTGTGAAAAATAAGTTCTTTTCCGTTCTCTTTTGCATATAAAATTTCATCAGTAACCGATGTGCCAATATAACCATCAATATCAACAATATAGATGGCATCACAAATATCGATTTTTCTATAATGTGCTGCAGCAAGACGCTTCTGTGCCTCGTCAGTTATAGGCTCATTCTGCTCATTATAGATACATTGAAGTACATTGAACCCCTTTTCAACCTCCAGTCTCCAAGCTATCTGTTTCATTTTCTCTGCAAATTTCATACTACCACAAATTGTTATAGTTTTCATTTTGTTCACCTCATCAAATCTAAATAATCCTCCCTACAACTTCCTGTTTTGATTACATCGGCTGAAACCGTGCAGTTGGATTGGAAAATTAGTGCAGCAGTGACGAAAAACGAGCGCGGTCAAATGTTGCTGATTCTTTTGCTGAGATATATTCGGTCAAATTGCAGGTTGGATACTGAAGGTGTTTTTTTGGTTCCCAAAACAAAGCTAGATTATCCAACTTTGTGCCAACACCCCGTCCCCCTGGTACACGCACAGATGGGATATAGTTCCGCTAAGCTTGTGATCGTGTAAGTACTGTGAATATCCGCGGAGCATTTTTGTGCCTTTCTGTTCAGCCAACAGGTGTCCATTCCCGCCAGAAGCCCGCCTTTGATATCGCTATTCAGCGAATCTCCAATCAAGAGTGCCTTTTCGAGACAAAAATTCTGAATATGACTCTTAACATATTCAAAATATTCTTTTGAAGGCTTTTGGAATCCAATGTTCTGTGAAGTAAAAATATCCTCAAAAAACCCATATAAACCCGAGTGCTTCAATCGTTTTATTTGTGTTTTGGTTACACCGTTCGTGACGATAAACAATCTATGGCTTGTGGATAAGCTCTGGCATATCTCAAAGGCTCCATCGATCAGCTGACAGCCATTTCCCAGCAGCTCCCGATATTGACTTTCCCATTCTATGCCATTTACATCTTTCCCTAATAGTGACATGGTTTTAGAAAACCTGGAGTTTAGTACGTCTTCTAGGGCAATAGTTCCGTTTTCATACGCAGCCCATAATTGTTTGTTAACAGAATGATAGAGTTGGAACAGCTCTTCCGAAAAGACAGAACCGTTTTGCAGAAACAATTGATTTAACGAATCCGTTTCATTCGCCTCAAAATCCAATAATGTATCATCTAAATCGAAAAGAAGTATTTGATAGCTCATCTTATCTCCTCTTGCATATTGCAGTTACATTCAATCTGATCTCTAACCTGAAAAGCTAATCTATTCTTTGAATCTCAGTATGAGACAATCTGTGCCAATACCCCCGTCCCCTTGGCTCAGATTGATTTTACAAAGAGTTGGTCAACCGAACCATAGATCGTCTCATAATCTCCCAATTTTACAAAGCCATATTTTTCGTACAAGCCAATTTCACCGCTCATAAGATATACTTTTTCATATCCTAATTCATCAGCATATTCAGCAGCGGTATCAATCATTAATTTTGATAATCTGTGGCCACGATACTTCTCATCAACAAATATAAATCCAATAAAGGGGGTAAATTCAAAGCCTTCCGGAAGCTCATCCTTTGCAGCCAATGTAGAAAAACCAACTATTTTCCCATCGACGCAAGAGATAAAGACTCTTTCCCAGGCACAAAACGCATTTTCTCTCATCTTCGCTGCCAAAAAGGCTCCGGCCTTCCAAGAACAATGATCCGCAAATTCAATCGTATCTTTCCATAATCTATGCTCCTGCGTTATTGCAAAAATCTCTATCATTCATACTCCTTTGGCCTGTTATTATTTATCTTTGTTTATATCTTAGAATTCACTATCCGATGATACGCCTTGACAATGATGTCACAGTTTTTTGTGAGCTGGCTTGCACCGTTCAGCCGAAGGACCTCGCATACAAGCGTATTTGCCCACTCGGTATGGGTTTTCAGATTCGGCGAACCGTCCGTATCGTAGCGGGCTACACTGTCTAGAAAACGCAGATGATTTTGAAAGAGATCTCCTCCTTCAAGAATCCTATCACCGAATTGTTCCTGTGCCCGCTGATTGACACGAGCAAGGCGGATATCCTGATCGGCTGTTAAGTGAACCGCAAGCTCAAACAGTGGGTCGAACGGAGCATGAAAACTATCCATCGATCCAGCCATGACAAAATGTTCGTCTCTTGAGATAGCTTCCATCAGCCGACTGGCTTTCTCCTCACGCGAATACATAACCGTATAAGGCTCGGCAGTATCTTTTCTCCAGATATAGTCGTCAAGATCGAAATACGGAAAAGACAGCGCTTGGGCTGCCATCTTGCCGAGTGTTGTCTTTCCCGAACCGGCAGAACCAAAAATCACGATTCCTCTTGGCATTGTTCAGCCTCCAACTATCTATTCTATCGCTTGGCGGTCACGCAAACCGTCTCCATAGCAGGTAGTGCCCTATTCCACTTCAAATACATTTTACTGTATATTATGAAAGTATATCAGGTTCTCGTCAAAGAAAAACCATCAGCCGCTTCGCGCCTACTTTTGAAAAGATACTGCTATTTGTATGTTTCAATATACTTTCTTATAACCGGTCGAATTGGCGGAGATATTTCGTCAATTTTTATTTCAGTTATTGCAAAAAACTTTAATTTCTCTATTTCTTCATCCTGTTGCTTCAGTTCACCATGATAATTCCTACATATATACACAATTTCAACATTGGCAACCTCATCACCATTTGGATATCGATAATGTGCTTCAGGGCCTGAGTTAACCATAAAATACTCCAGCGAATCCGCTGTTAACCCTGTTTCCTCATAAAGTTCACGCTTCGCACACTCTTCAACCTTTTCATCAATTTCTACGGAACCGCCAAAGTATCCCCATTGATGATTGTCGGTTCTTTTTCCCAGAAGCATTTGCCCATTTTGATCAACAATAATGATGCTTGCTCCACACATGATAATTGTCTGATGTCCTATCCTCTTTCTCAGGTCCATAATATAACTGCTCATAACACATCTCCCATAAATTCAAGTTTATCATCATCATTACCCGGCCTATACAAGGTTATGATGGATACCTAGACACTTCGCGTCACGAGTTGCAATCCGGATTCTGCAGATGACACGAATCTCAATTTAAGCCTAGCTTATCCAGTTGTGCCAACACCCCCGTCCCCTTGGCACAAGATAATACCCAGCATATCATTAATCGCGTTTTCCCAACCGTCTGAGATGTCGATGATATGTGCATGTATAGGCAGCAATTTCAATACTTGAGTTTGCCGGTTTTTTCTCACTGTCTCAAAAGCAATTTGAGCTTTGGTTGCCGTAGCTTGTCCGCGGCTTTCTCGCGCTCGAATCAGCTGCGCACCGACATCATTTGAAGAAAGGTAGAAGAGAAGCGGAGTGTATGGCAACATCGCCGAAAGCAATGTTTTCAGGTGTGCAGCAATCATTTCATCAGTAGCATTGTAATTCTGTATCAGATCATTGGCACGATGATAGAGAAAGCTGCCGTCAACAATCACAAAGTCTGTGTTACCTTGATCTTGCCGTAAAAATCGTCGCCAACTGTCAGTAAAAACTTTTGTATATTGTTCAATGGCAATCAGCTTTATGGGTTTATAAAACCCCTCATACATTTTTAATACATCGAAAAGCGGTGGGGTGAAATAGGTTGTGTTGCGGTTACCATAACGGACAAGCACATAATCGGCTTCTGAAATGCTGTTATTCTTCAGCACGCATGTATCGCTCGGATAATTCTGCAACAACTGAGAAAACTCTATTTTTGTCAAATAAGCACAGTGAAAGAAATCCACAGGATTATCCGTATCGCCTTCCAAATGACAGACAGACCGAAAGCCGTGGCCATTCAAAGCATCACAAAGCTTCATTACCGTGGTGGATTTGCCTACACCTGATACCCCTTCGATAAAAACGAGTTTCTTCATAACTTCCTCTCTTTCACGCAAAGCGGCTGCGGAAACCACTTCGCTCTACGCGGCGCGTAATCATCAAAGGAAAACCCGGTATCCTGTTCCAAACCTGTATAATCGGTTTCTTCCATTCTCCGTCCAGCAGCAAATCCCGTTGCAAAGGCGTTAATGTAATTTGAAATGCGGAATTAAGCAGTATGACAGGATCGCAGCACTGTTTGTATGAAAACGACTCGGTTTCGTAATAACAGCTAGAAAAAGCGCAAAACTTTTGACGGATCCTGTAGATTAAAAACTAAATTCGATTATTATCATATTCTCGTTCTAAAATACTAAAATAGAATTGGTCTACCCACTTGCCTTGACATAAATATTCTTCTCTAAATATTCCTTGTTTTGACATTCCTGCTTTTTGCATTACTGAAGCCGATTTAATATTATCACTATGGCACATACCTACCACTTTATGGGCATCCAATTCATCAAAAGCAAATGATAATAATCGCTTTACACTTTCTAAACAATATCCATTACCTTGATATTCAGGTAATATAGCATATCCAATTTCCCAACTCTTTCGGTTCAAACTATATTTCCATATATATACTATTCCTATTGCTTGACCATCTACATTGAGTTTAACAATAAAATCAAAAACATTATCTTGATCAATTCTATCAGTAAACTTTTTCAGAATGCATTTTTTGTCGGTTTCTATATATTCTTCATATTGCCATAATTTTGTATCAGTTTCTTCAATACAGATAAAACCCATATCTTCTTTTGCACTGGAACAAGTTCAATTGTCTCACCTTTCAGTATGTGGTGCTTCTGTTTTTTCCACTCTATGCTTTCCATCTTTTTGTTTCACCTTTTTTTAAAAATCCATTATCAACTATAACAGTTTGATAATGCAGGAATTCAGGAATTGGGTTAAAAACCCATGAGATAAATGTTTGAATTAATAAATGACATATACATATTCGTATCTATAAATCATTAGTTCTATTTATTGTTATATATATTACAGATTGACCAAATCTCCTTGTCAAATTCTCCAAAGATACAACATTTCTCATTTTCATTTTCTCCCATTTACTCCATAGTACACCTAACACCCTCATAAATCCACGTCGCGTATGACACTGGTTATGAAGATAAATAAGTGATCTCATAATTCTTTTTGGCTTTCTCGCCTTGCTTTTCCTGAACCTTTGATCGATTCGGAAGGGATTTCTTTAATTACAAAAGCTCTTTAAGAGAATGAATTTTCAAAAAAGGTACATCAATGTCTGAAGCAGGGTTTGCAGCGATTAGTATAGGCGTTATACCGAACGCCGCGGCACTCTCTAGATTTTGTCGACTGTCGTCAATAAATACTGTATCCTCAGCGGGAAATCCCATTTTCCCAAGGGCATCTAGGTACATGCGTTTATCGGGTTTGAAAGCTCCGACGAAACAGCTATAAGTGCTTACTGAAAAATAGTCAAGAATACCAATCGATTGAAGCTGCTGCTCTATACTCGGCCAAGTATCTGAAATAACACCGAGCTTATGCGTTTTACTAAGTGTTTCCAATATTTCAGCAACATTTGGATAGAATATGTAATTTTTCATATTGTAAGTACGATCGTGAGCAATCTCTCTTATCTCAATTTCTGTAAGTCCAAGGTCGAGAATTCGAGATATCTCGCCATAGAAATATGCAAACTGATTATATTCCTCTTCAAGACTCCTCACAAGATGGTTTTTTTCGAGATATTCAAAGCTTCTGTTCCTCGCGTTTTGTATTTCAGCTTCGCCGTACTTATAATACTTCTCGCCCGCCAGTTCGTAGAATTTATTTGTAAACATCCAATCGCCCGAAGCGGGATAATCAAGCGTATATCCCACATCAAAGAAAATAGCTTTTTTTGTTTTGAGTAGTTCTATCACTTAAGACTCCTTCTGATCTATATAAAATCTCTGCTATATCCAGCACGTTGCATAGAAAGAAATATCATATATTCTCTCGCATCAGCACAGAAAATTAGGCTATTTACCAAAACTAGATTAATTATATTCTATTACGGAATTAAACCTTATTGAAAATTCAATAAAGCCATATCCTATATTGATTATTATATTTTTATAAATCGTTCTAAAATGCTCAGGTGCCTCTTTCATCGCTTTTTCTTTTTTTCGGATAAGCCGGTTTCACATCCTCCGGATGCACCAGATTATAGTTTTTCAGGATTCTAATCCATATTTCCTTATTCACTGTTACAACCTGCGTCATCATGGAACCAGATCAATCGGTTGGCCAGTGACACTTGATAACCCAATCCGCGCAGAAGTACGGTGCCGATTGACAGCGGATTCGGGTTGCAGCTGAAAAGAAACATGTTTGATCGGGATGCAATCCAGATACTGATGATGTTGCGAATCTCAGCATAAACCGAGACTTTTCAACTCTGTGCCAATACCCCCGTTCCCCTGGCACATTGTTGGCGCCACCGGTACAGCCACTCAAGTTGATTGTCCATATCTGTAGCGACAATACAATCAATGCCAAATATCTCCATCACCGTAGCTTGGGTAGAGAAATGTTGTATGGCAATCAAGGCATGAAAGGCATCTATTTCCGCTTGACTAAGGGGAATGTATTTTTTGTATTCTGATAGAAACCTGGAAAACACTTTGTTTGACCGATCAAAATTGCTCTCATCAAAATCAAAATATTTGGTCATATCACAGATCAAAGTTGGGTCATACATCGGAAAACCTTCGCAGGAGGTATCAAAATCATGTATATATAACTTACCGTCAGATCCTTTTCGTATATTACCCTCATACAGATCGCCATGGCAATATCCTCGTGGCAATTCCTTGATTTCGTCCCAAAGATCATCACCATATTTTGAGTATTCATCTATTCTGGGATATCCTTTTTTCCGCAGAATTTCAATATATCTTCCAATGTAAAAATGCTTGTCCCGTTGAACAAGCTCACCGGTATAGATTTTCATTTCTTTGTGAAGCCTGCCCACCAGCGCTCCGATGGCTTCCGCGTCCTGCTCCGGATTGCAGTCGTTACCCTCAATAAACTCATATAGAATGAACAGTCCGTTTTCATCTTTTACATAATGTAAGTCATCATTTGTAAAGATAATCGGCGGCACCGGAAAGCCTTGCTTTTGCAAAAACACTTGAATGTTGGTACCGATAACCGCTGTGTCAAGAAGCGCAGGCTTAATTGCGCGCAAGAAGTATTTATTGCTGCCGGAAAATGCGGTGTAAGACGTACTCCCCATATCACGCAGTAATTCAATGCGGTCTATCTCAAAGGGATAGTTCTTATTTAGCATCTCCACAATTGCTTTCATATAAATCCTCCTCACACAATATAAACGCTTCTTACTTAAATAGATTACTCACTTTACCTTCTCCGGCAGTGCCAGTATGAAAACACAACAGCAAACTGGAATTCATCGCTATACTGAAGCAGTGTAAAATTTAGACATCGATGTAAAAATAAACATTACTCTTGTTGGCTTGCTTGGTTCCTCGATAGAGGTGTGTATTAAATCCACCTATTGCAAATCCGGATTTTATATAGAATAGACATGCTGAAAGATTGTTGTCTTGACCGATTGTAAAAATGCCTTGATAACCATTTTCGGCAGCAATTTTCTTACCCTCATCCAGCAATCGCATACCGATTCCGCGGCTTCGATACTCCTTACATACTTTTAAATCATCAAGATATAAATATTTAAGCAAATCCCGCCTGTAAATCGCAAGTCCTACACACTTTCCGCACTCATTATAGGCTCCAACAAAGAAGCACTCTTTTTTTAGTAGATCAAAATCGTAGTTTTCATCGGGAAATACCATCTCACTGGTTTTATTCTCATCAAATTTCTCGGTTGTGTACGCCCATTTATTGCCATCGTAGGTTGGTATCATTTTTCCCCACAAGGTAAAAGGTTCATTCGGAATATTAATATCATTTTTAGTAGTTTCAGCAATCCTTCTGATTTCAATCAATTACAAAACACCTCTGCAAATTCTAATTCAACTTACCCGGCTCCCCAGTCCCCTTGGAACATGCTACTCTATTTTATTGAAAGCTTCTAATAATTTCTTCACAGCCTCTTTAGGAAATTCTTGTGGATGATCTTGATCAAGCAGTGCTTCTAAAAATTTCTGAGTATTTTCGCTTTGCGGCAGCATATATCCCGCTTCACGGATAATGTCCTCCGCCATGATGTGATTGGATTTTTCAATTGCGAGAGCCAATTTCCCAGGCAATCCAGCAGCTATACTCTCTTGTTCCGATTTGCTGTGCATCAATGTTTTGAGTGCATTCATAACCGGCTCAGTTTTGTCCTGTTGCTTTGGATATACCTTTGGCACCATAGAAATCGCACCGGCCGGGCAGGCGTCTGCACAGTCGCCGCACCCGATACACTTCGCAATATCAATGATACTATTCTCTGTATCTGTCGCACCGGTGGGGCAGACATATAGGCATAAGCAGTCTTTTGTACACAAACGTATATTTCTTACCGCATATTTATCAGCCATTTTACTGCTTCCCTTCAATCTTTTCGAACTTCCAATTAGGCACTTTGCATACAGGGCATATGTCCGGCAGGTTGTTCCCTACAAAGATAAATCCGCAGATCGTACAGACATATACGTCCGTATTTTCATACATGGATTCGCCTTTTATCTGATATTGAGTTAAAAGGGATTTCAAAAGGCGCGTAACCTTCTCGCTCCAGACCAGAGCACGGAGTGCACCTCGATCATTTGCCTCCGACGCCACAGTATGAGCGCTTGGGAAACCTTCCTTAAGATCTTTTTCAATGAGAGCCATGAGCTTGCCATGATCTGGATCCTTTGCAGGCGCTGATGCTGTTCTGAAATATCCGGCTAATTCCCGAAAGAGAGCTGCTTCATCCAGCTGATATTGTTTTTCACAGCCGCGCGCCAGATTCGTGCATAGCGCACTGATCTCCAATGCAGACATCTCCTTCAGATCAGCAGGCGACTCCGTCACAGACATCGTTATTTTTTCCGGAGATGCTGCAGATTCATCCTGTTTTTCAAATGCAGATTTAGGAGCACCGCAAAGTGGGCAAACCCAGTTGTTAGTGATATTTTCCCATGTTGTACCGGGAGCTATGCCCGCTGCTGGAATACCCTTTGACTCATCATAAATGTAGCCACAAACGGAACAGACTAATTTTGCCATTTAAATTCCTCCTTCCTTTGTTTCCACTAAAATATAAAAACAATCGTGTGATAGGCCTACTTCAGAAATTAGCTTCTCAGATGCTCGTTATGAAAAATCAATTATCTTGAATCGCAGCAATGAAGCTATAATGGCGTGCAAAATAGCGAAAGGGATGAGGATACTTCCCGGAATTATTATTAAAGCTTCATACAGCATTGAACTTCTTTTATCCGGTTTGCCTTTGAATCGATTAAAAAATGAACCCCATGGAATTCCATAAACGTTTCCAATCATAATGATCCGAATTGCGCCAAGTATACCATACGATTTAGTCAAGCCATAGCTTTCGATGATGCGATCCCATGTTTCCTTGGATGGTTTTCCTCTGCTGTCTGCATAATGCTGCGCAAACATGATAGCCTGCAGCTCGTTTGATGGAACTTCTGTCATAACCCCTAAAAGCATATGTTGAATCTCTTCGCTGCTCATTCCAGCCTCTAAAGCCATTTTTGTATGTGCGTATGAACATAACTCACAGCCGTTTACTTCGGTAACGGCAAGCATTATTCTTTCAATGAATTCAGAATTAAGTTCGTTATTTCGCTTTGCCTTTGACATGTACGGGGCAGAACGTATCCCGTTATATACGATCATATATATCTCTCTCAATGAATATAATTTTCTGCCTGCATCTATTTTCATATTGTCACTCCCACTCTTAGCATCCCTAGAATATTTATCAAATCATATCTTTATCTTGCTTAGACATACTCAAGCCAAATTTCCGGTCTGATTCTGAAGGTGTTTTTATATCACAGTATAACTTGGTTACCCAAATCTGTGCCAACACCCCCGTCCCCCTGGAACGTTATATTTACACCACCTAAAGCAATTATAATGCTCTAGGTGGTGTAAATCAAGCATGTTATTTATTCTCTAAAGAATTGATTCTTTCGAAAAGTTCTTGTTGGTTTTCTATAATTGAATCTAATTTCTCGTGAATATCCTCAATCATAATCTCCGTTTTTAGGTTTACTTTATAATCATTTATGCCTCTTAATCTGTCTTTTTCTTCTTGACGATTCTGGCTCATCATTATAATGGGTGCCTGAATTGCAGCGAGACATGATAAAATTAAATTAAGCAGTATAAACGGGTAAATATCATACGCTTTTGTTAATATTACTGTGTTCAATATAATCCAGGAAGCCAATATCGCAAAAAATATTATGATGAAAACCCAGCTGCCTGCAAATTTAGCAAGATTGTCTGCTGCTTTTTGACCAAATGTGACATTCTCTTTATTAACAGCTACAGGATCTTTAGAAACTTGCTCCATTAGCAGCATGTGCAAAATTTCATCTTCTTCGGCTGCGATGGTTTCATCTTCAAGAATTAACTTGATTAAATCTGTTCTCTGTTGATTAATCGACATATTCTTAACTCCCCTTTAAATTCTAATTGCCCTGCCGTTGTAGCAATCAGAGAATATTATTGAGGTTTTTTTACTTTTTTGATTAACTCAGGTTGAACCATAATGGGTTGCGGTGCTGATGATACACTAGGCGCTTTTGCCGATTTCTTCGGTTTTTTTGCTTCTTTTCTAATATTTTTGTTTGCCATTTTGTATTACTTCCTTTTCGATTTTAGATTTCTTGAAATGATTCGTGATGACACAATGCGTGTTCTACTATTATAAGGCATGTTACCGAAATGCGCAATGCATTGTTGAAACCGACGCCTAAGGACATTATGGGTTCAACATGTGTATTCTATAGAGAGCATGACCAATACCTAACTAATGGCCACTATATAGTCCAATTCACGCAGGAGCGCAATGACACGCACTGTCTATTTGGATCGCAACTGAAAAGAAGCTAATTGGATTGAGTTGTGCATACGGTTGTGAGAGCGTTTTTAGTTTTCAGCATAACTAGATTTTTCAACTCTGTATCAACACCCGATGAAACGATAGGCTAATTCTGATGTCTGAAGTGTTAGGTTATTATAAAATCAGAAAATCAGTATTGAATATTATGGGAATCGATAGTAGAATACAAACATTGGCGCTTGATATCTTATACATCTGTTAAAAACAGCGTGCAACTTATCAGTGATCCCATATTCACACAGATTGGAATTCATTCATAAAAATCAAAACGAACCCAAAAGGAGAGATTTATATGTCGTTTGACCGTTTAATTTCAAGAATAATGGCTACTCAAAATCCCACTGTACTCGGTCTTGACCCCAGAATTGAGTACATCCCTGCAAATTTAAAAGAGGAAGCCTATCGTGTGCATGGTAAAACACTCGAGGGGGCTGCTGATGCGATTTTGCGTTTTAATAAGGCACTAATTGATGCGGTATACGACATAATACCTGCCGTAAAGCCGCAAGCCGCATTTTATGAATTGTATGGTTGGCCAGGTGTCCGTGCGTTGACGGAGACAATTACTTATGCGCAATCCAAAGGAATGTTTGTAATCGTTGATGCGAAACGTGGAGATATTGGATCTACCATGGAAGCATATGCTGAAGGATGGTTGGGGTCTACCGAGGTAGAAGACACATCCTTTGCTCCTTTCGGTGCTGATGCTCTGACTGTGAACGGGTATTTGGGCACAGATGGTATTAATCCTTTAATCAAGGTCTGTCAAAGAGAGGACAAAGGTATTTTTGTACTTGCAAAAACATCAAATCCATCTTCAGGCGAACTGCAGGATTTGAAAATTAACGGGGAGACTGTCTATAATATTATGGCTGCTCTTTGTGAACAATGGGGGGCAACCTTGCCGGGCAATTATGGTTATAATGGTGTTGGCGTGGTAGTAGGTGCTACCTATCCCGAACAGTTGATAGAATTACGTCAAAAATTCCCGAAATTGTTCTTTCTGGTTCCCGGTTATGGCGCACAAGGCGGAGGTGGCAAGAGCATTGCCGGAGCATTCGACAAAAATGGTATGGGAGCCATTGTGAATGCCTCACGTTCATTGATGTGCGCATGGCAAAAAGCTCCGGATTTGAGTCTGGCTGAAGCTACCCGTGTGGAAGCGATTCACATGAAGGATGATATTACGGGAAATATGGGAATTGTACGAGATGCTCTATACAGATAATTGAGTTGAGTGGGTGACAGCAAGTCTGTGCCAACACCCCCGTCCCCCTGGAACATGTCTGCCAATTCCAATAAAGCTCGAGCAGTTTTCTCTGAATTATCTAAAAGCTGCTTTTTGTTAATCTTGTCAATTGATATCCTGGATGGGAGCATATAATAATCATCATAATACATGAATTTAGGAATATTAGGTTTAATATGAACCCGCCAGACATAATCCTGAATTGGACTAGCCCAGTTATTCTCATTTATGAAATATGGTTTGAGTTTCTTGAGTGTTTCGAGACATTCCGCACTCTCGCCAGTAGTTTTTAAGTCAGTAATTGCTGCATCAAAGCTTGCAGCATTATTTACGCCTGTGAATACAGGGATATACTTATCGCCTGTGATTTTCAGCTGTAGCTAATGCTTCAAGCAGGCTAGTTTTCCCCGACTCATTCATACCCACCAAAACCGTGACATCAGGTTCAATTGTGAATGTCTGCTCGTTTTCAATGCACTTATACTTGTATACGGTTGCTTTTACTCTATTCCCACTCTTTGTTCTTAGTTGATTTTTGTTTTTTTCTTTTCCATGAAGTAATAAACCGGAAGCCCCACCAACGTAATTCCGATTCCCACAAGAGAATTTATGGTACTGGTCATGATCGTATTAATGATGATATATAAGCCACCAACGATACCAATAATAGGCACCAATGGGTACAGTGGGACTTTATAGGTAGCAACCAGATCTTTGCGTCTTCTCAGAATAAATACTCCTGCCACGGCTAATACAAAGAAAATCCAAAGGACAAAGACCACCAGATCGGTAAGGGTATTAAATGAACCTGACAGCGCATAAATGCATGCAAGGGCAAATTCAAAAATCAAGGCGAAATATGGACTTTGGGCTTTGTTTACCTTTGCAAACTGAGCACTCATGGGTAAGATTTTATCCGTTCCCATAGCATAAGGTATTCTGGCACCAGTCATGAGGTAGCCATTTAATGCCCCGTAAATAGAGATTAATATCCCAGCAGAAATCAATGTAGCTCCAAAGTTACCAAATAAGATGACGGCTGCATCTGAAGTCGCTTTAGGAGAGGAGATGATAGCCCCTATCGGAAGCACCTTGATTACTGCGATGTTTACTAATACATAGGTGGCGATAACCACTGAAAGTCCAACGATTATTGATCGTGGAAGATCTTTTTGAGGATTTTTAAGTTCACCGGCCATATTTCCCACAGAAATCCATCCATCATAGGCCCAAAGAGTTCCAAGTATAGCGGCTCCAAAACCGGCCCCATGAATAATGGCAGTTGGTGGCGCAAAAGCAGGGTTTTTGCCAAAGATAAATCCAAACCCAATGATGATAGAAATAGGAATCAGTTTCCCAATGGTTGAAACCGATTGAACAATACCACCAAATTTTGCAGAGATGCAGTTAATTACCACAATCGTGAAAATCATGAATATGGCTAATGCCTTTTGTGTAGTGGGACTCATAGGGATAAAATAAGTTGCTTGGGTAGCAAAAACCACAGCAAGAGCGGCAGTAGACCCAGGTACATAAATAATCGTCTGCACCCATCCTAAAAGGAAAGCCAGCTTTTCCCCATAGAGCTCCCGAAGATAAGCAAAAAGACCTCCAGTTTTCGGTATTGCGGAAGCAATTTCAGCCACGGTGAGTCCAGCAGCCATGGTGATAATGCCTCCGACGATCCATGCGAGTATTCCCATTCCAAAGGAACCCGCATTCTGATAAACGATAGAGGGTTTGAAGAATATACCGGAACCGATAACCATTCCTATAACCATAGCAACAGCTTCGAAGACACCCAGGCTTTTTTTCAGGCCGAGGGAGGCTTCTTTTTTTTCTGCGATTTTTGTTGTCATAATAAAATCTCCCTTAAAAAATAAGCAGTATTTGCCATTGCGACATTTTCCCAAATGTCCAATTCTTTAGCAATCAGAGAAAATCATTGAGGCTTTTTTACCTTTTTGATTAATTCAGGTTGAACCATAATTGGTTGTGGTGTTGATGATACACTCGGTGCCTTTGCCGATTTCTTAGGTTTTTTTGTTTCTTTTCTAATATTCTTGTTTGCCATTTTGTATTACTTCCTTTTTGGTTTAAATTTTCTGAAATGAGTTCGTGATAACGCAAACTCCTCTTCCATTATAATAATGCATTTCACCGTAAGGTGCAATGTATTGTTGAAACTGACACCGAAAGCTGCTTTATGGATTCAACATGTGTATTCTATAGAGAAAATATCCACTTCCTAATTTTCACCGTTTTCAGCCCATTCGTATTTGATATCATTCAGATTCTCTTCTTTAGCATTGTCTCTGCTAAGGATTTTGAATTCATTCATTTCGTAAAACAGTTGTGCTTTACGATTAATTTCGAAAGTATAGAGGAACGACCTACCATTAGAATTGCTTTTAGCAATCTCAAGAAATTTTGTGCCCAATCCTTTTCTTTGATAGTCATTATGAATATATAGTTGATTGATTTCATCCTGATTAAACGCCAGCTTGATTTTAAAGGTATTTTAATGAACAATCCATTTCTTGACATCTAATCTATTGTCTCACGTAAATAGGTTATTTGCTTTTTATACTTAGCAAACGGAAACTTACCCACACCATTCTTTTTTCAGAATGGCATACTGCATAGTGTTTTCATAGTGAGGTGAGCCGTCTGGGTTATTGACGAAGGATACGAATTCCATAAATAATCCTTCCCGGCGCATACCGAGTTTTTCACAAAGGTGCTGGCTCGACAAATTATAATCCTCGGTAAAGGCGTAGATGCGCCTTGCACCTTTCTCACGGAACAGATAATCAAAAAAAGCGTGAGCTGCTTCATGTGCATAGCCTTTGCCTTGATAATCTCCGTTCAGCATCCAGCATGGGCTGAAGGTATCCAACCGCGAGCTTGTAACGTGAGGTTCGCTACGCTCGGGATAGGCATCTATCTCTCCGATGACCTTTCTCGTCTCTTTCAGAACGATGGCGAAATAGTATTCAGTTTCACTGACTCGATTTTTCATTTTTGCTATGGCTTCCTCAAGTGAGTTCAGTTTCATACTGGCAAAGCAGTTTACCGTTGGTTCTCTCAAATATTCCAATACATCTGCCGCATCGCTCTCAAGAAAAGGACGCAGAACCAATCTTTCTGTTTCAATCATGACTTCACCTCATCAAATAATGATTTCTTATCTGTCTTCGAACTATATTTCTTACTGCTACGATGAATACCGTCATTGTCCGTAACGACGTTACTTCTTTTCGTTCTTTCTTCTTCAGATAAACCTCTTCATACTTCAGCGTGCGAAACCATCGTTCTATTAAAATATTGTCCACCCAGCGGCCTTTTCCATCTGTGCTAATCTGAATCTGGTTTGCTTTTAGAAAGCTGGTGTAATCATGACTTGTAAATTTGCTGCCCTGAACCCAGTTCAATATCTCTAGTTTCTATAAAAGCTCGGTTTGCAAGATACACAAAAAATATTTCTTAATGGACCAGATATTGGTAAATCATAACCCCGTCTCGCCCGCAAGAAAGCCGAAACATTTATACTAGCATCGTCAAGGTCGGTGGTGGATCAGGCGCTCTTTTTCAATAGAACTGGTTGATAAACTTTTGCAGGAGCTTGGTAGTTGATTACGTCGGCTGAAACTGTGCAGCTGGATCGGAAAGTTAGTGCAGTCAGATCGGAGCCCAGTGTAGTCTATAAACCGGGATCAAATAAATGACCAACTACCGCGAAATCTAACAGCTTAACAGCATAGGCTTGAACCGCGCGAGTATTAGTATCAGTTCATTCTTATGTGTTAGAAGATAATCTGCTTTCTTGCGTTTTCCTCTTCTAACACTATTGCCCCTAACAAGTAATTACCCATCCGTGAAAAATATTCCTTCAGGTCTTGAACCTTGACCCAAACAACCTCCTCAATGGCTGACTTGATACATCGATGTTTAATATCTTCTTCAATCGATTTTTTCATGGGATACCCCCCTCTTCTTTGATAAAGTCTACAATATCTCCAACATTACAATCTAAGATCTTGCATATTTTAACCAGAGTTTGCATTTAGATGATTGTTGGTCTTTTTTGCAGTCATTTTTGTCATAGTCAAGGCTGTCACTGAGTTCTGCTTCTAGCATTTCTTCCAGTGTGCTCTTGAACATTCCTTTGAGAGTATTCTGAACATCTTCTGTGGTTCTCAAGTTGTTCTCTTTGATAAATTCTTGTAGTTATATTTTCCTATAAGAGCAATTTCTTTTATTTCTCCATTCAATTATACATCTATTGATTTGGATTAGTAAAAGTGCATACTATTTTACGCTCCTATTTTTCGGTCTGTTTTTTCTAATTTTCTGATTATATTTCGTCATCAGGTCTATACTCTCAACATTAGTCTTCTGGTGACAGCTAAGATATGTGACAGTCTAATCAATTTGCCCGAGCGAAGTGAATTTACACACCGACAATAGCGAAAGAATAGTATTTGTAGATTAGAGCAAAATTCTCAAAAGCTGTCCACTGATCTGTTCTTGATAGTAGACTTTTGGGCTAAATGTCGATAAATTCTCCACATGCAAACTTATGTTTCAAAATATCAAAAACGACATCTTCGTGTGAATTCAGGTTAGATTCTCGTATATTTATAAATATAAAGTCCTCTGTATCAGAATGAAATACTTTCATTATATTTAGATGGTCGATATTTATATCATCATAGAACAAATTACCTTTTAGTCCATCTACCAATGCTTTTGTCATATTATCCAAATCTTTGTTGCGGGATGTTTTACTCAAAGCAAACAATATAAAAATACAAATTTTCGCTTCTTGCCTTCTAAACTTTTCGATATTAGATCTTCCAGCACACCACTTTTTAATAGCTGCTTCAAAGTTCTTGCGTTTATCCTTCGTTAATGCTTGCTTTGATTGAGTTTTAATTCTAAGTATCAATATATGAACGGGTAAAGAATTTCCACATAAAGGGCAATGATATTGTGATAAATAATTATATTTCTCAGCTAAGCCCAAAAATATATTTGAGGTTTGCTTTAACTCTTTTTTATACGTTTGTAACATCATAGCCTCTATATCTTCTGCAAAAATACTATTGAAGAAATCATACAGTTTCTCTTTGTCGTTACTACTTAATTTGCTTACTTCTAATTCCGATTTAGTTTCTCTGTTATATAATTCGACAAATTCATTCTTTATGCCAAATGAATTATCAATATTCCGCTTAATTATTTCATGTAACTCATAGTTTTGCTTCACAACATTAACCTCCCCCACACTTACTAAGTGGATACTACCAATAACCTTAAATTGAACCCGATTCGTAATTCGAAAAAATGGATTAATGCACGAGGTAATAAACCTTTTGCAATTTAACGAGACATACTCCCCACACTCCACTTGGAACGAGAGACTCAACTTGATGTCATGATGGTATTTTCACTTTCGTTCGTTCGCGGAAACATGTCCACTACTATAGGTCGAGTGATCGATATGGATATGATAATATTTACTGGATGGCACGATTCTATCAAATTGATACCCGGAGCCAATTTTGGTATCTAGCGTTAATGAGAACACCGTAAAGTCACGCTGCTTTACGACAGCGCAGCCCCAGATCTGCTCTGGATAGAATCCGACGGCCTGCCGCGTTTCACTGCCAAACCGTTACAAATAGGTTCAAAGTCCGCTAGCCGATGGCATGGGAGCCATTGTTAATGCCTCACGTTCATTGATGTGCGCATGGCAAAAAGCTCTGGATTTGAGTCTGGCTGAGGCCACTCGTGTGGAAGAGATTCGCATGAAGGATAATATTACGAGAAATATGGGAATTGTACGAGATACTCTATACAGATAATTGAGTTGAGTGGGTGACAGCAAGTCTGTGCCAGCACCCCGTCCCCTTGGAACATACTGATGGCCAGGCGAATTGGACTTATCGCATTGTTTTCGATGGAACAATTATCTCAAGACCACTCTCTGAAGCGACACGGATAATCTCGTGATCAGATCTTCAATATTTCCTTCGATGATATCGGTTTGCAGCCTATCTTTTGTTTGATATTCCGTAGAGATGACATTACACCCAAATTTAAGGTAAAAACTGTTTGACGGAGCAATGTGATAATTGTAGACAATCATTTTCTTTGCTCCTAGTTTTCTAAACTCTTCGCATACTTTTTTCAGCAAAGTCAATGCTATCCCCCGACGGCGATACCCCTGATCCACCCAGAGTCCATTCAACTCAAATCCGTGTTCGGGAGCATCTTTAGACTCGACAAAGCTGGCAAAAACTGTGCCAACCATCTTTTCGTCATCAAAAGCACCATATAACAAACGGACATCAGCATTTTCATCCGCTGTCTTCATCCACTTAACAAATGAAGTATGCTCTTTAACAATATCAGGTTTTTCGCTTGATGTGCCTGCAGTTTCTTCATCCCAGCATGATGCTTTCAACCTGGCAGCATCAAGGATATCACACTCTGTCAACTCTCTGTAAATAACCATTCTCTGCACCTCGGCATAATCCAAATTAAGGTTTATCTATCCGTCATTGAACAACAAACTTCTGCTTCGATCATTTTTCTTATGAAAGGGTTATTTTCCTCATTCAGTATGGGAAGAAAAGCCATACTGCGACATTTCTTGTATTCCACACCGTCCATTACAAATGTATATCCAGCAGGGCAGGTCGGGCTGCAGGTAAGTCCGGTCAACTTTTTGCATTCAAGGGCGGCCGCTATCTCTTTCTTTGTTGCTTCGGGAAATCCACTGACGAGGTCCTCATATTCTGTTACATGTGCCGCATAAATCCTTGCCTTCACGCAGCCTTTCCTAAATACGAAATTGAGCAGCGTTTTCTTTGAAACCGGCAACGCATAGGAAACCAGGTATCCTTTTGCCGCGGGCTTAATGCTTCTTTTGCAGTTTTTGTCTAGCAGATAAGCGTCGATTTCGCTCACGAATGGTCTTAAGTGTTCGGGAACCGTGTCTAGAAAGCTCATAAAAATCTGTTCCATTTGTTTCTCCTTAATGCATAAAAATTCACTTATGCACACATCAACACGGCAGTCTCCATGTGCATTGTCATGGGGAACCTATCCACTGCCTGACCAATGACCACTTCAGAGCCCAGCTCACGCAGAAAGGCAGCCTCGCGCATCAGGGTGTTCGGATTACAGCTGAAAAGTAACTTATCTGATCAAGTTGCGCATATGATACATAAAGCGTTTTGGGATCTCAGTAAAACTGGATTATCCAACTCCGTGCCAACACCCCCGTCCCCCTGGAACATCTATTGCGTCAACATTTGCTCAATAATTTGATCCATTTTTTATTCCCCTTCTGAGATAAGCCTGCAGCAGCTTGTGATTCTGCGTGTGATAAAGAGCCGCTATTTCAAGTAAATCCGATAGTTTCAGATGATAGAATTCTTCCTTGTCAATTCTTAGGTCTTCGAATAAAAGGCGTTCCAAATCGCCACTGTTCTTTAGAGGAGAAATTTTGTAGAGTTCATCGCAGATGGCTTTCTCAGGAGTCGCAATTTGAAACCCATACCCGTTCTCAGAATGCAGAACAATACCAGCAGGATATGCTTCGCTTGGAACATCACGATAAGTAAATGTACCATAGGGTGTTGTATATTGCTTTGCTTTTTTCTTTTCAAAAGTTGCTGATGTAAAACTGTATACCGCTTCTGGAATAAGCGAGTAGTATGCCAATGCAAATTCAAAAGACAAATATGAAGGTCCGTAAATAATTGGAGCAAGATAGTATCCTGGTATGCTCCCATCTGTTTCGTACAAACCTCTGACAACGGGAATCAATTTCCCTTCATCCACGAGCCGCCGGATCTTAGCTGTTGGATTCACATACTCTTTCAGTTCAGCCATTAACATCGCTATCGTCTTTATCATATTTTCACCACCTAAAGCAATTATAATGCTTTAAGTGGTGAAAATCAAGCATGTTATTTATTTTGATTGTCGCGTGTGTTTTGGGGTAACGTCCATATAAGCTGTGTACTGCTCCACGAATCAATGCCCTATGTTGTTCTCGGTCAGCGAAGCGTTCCGCTCAGAGAACAGAATCTGATGGCCTATCTGTGCCGCATATCGGTCACCTTGACATCCGGTTTTCATTACTGCCGCTTGGCGTATGCCCGCAACATGGTCAGTAAATTTATATCTCAATTACTCCATGCTGCACTGCCATTATCAGGTTGAATTTCTTTTCTCCAACTGATCTAAAACGGATGGTAACATAAGTTCCGTCATTTTCCGTAATCACACCTTTGCCGAATACTCTATGCGTTACAGCCCCGCCAGCGGTCATCTTCAACAGCAAACTTTCTAGTTCTTGAGTTTGGCGCGCTTTCTCTTTTTCCTCTATGTGTCCCTGCAAGTTCGTGGACTTTCGTTTGGGAGCGGCTTCATCTTTGTGTGTATAGGTTTTATCACCAAAGCTTCGTTTAGATATAGAACTAGCGCTGCCTGCGGCTTTGATTACCCTTGGGAGAGAGCGCAGCACTTCGCTCGTAAAAGCAGAATTGGTATTGCGGCAGTTGAAGAGATACAACTCATTCCTGGCACGGGTCATACCTACATAATAGAGCCTGCGATCTTCCTCGTATTGTTTGATCTCCTCTTGGGATGCCACGTCCGGGTCAGCCTTTGACGGCAATATTCCGTCAAAGATATCGAGCAGAAACACTCGATCATACTCCAGCCCTTTGCTTGAGTGAATCGTGGACAGTATGAATTGATTGGAGTTGCTGTTTTTATGATTTTGGATGATGTCTCGCAGCTCTTTTAGTCTACGAAGTAGGTCGCGTGGGCTTGCCTCGTTTTCACCGAGCATACATAGGGTTGCAAACTTTCCTGCATCTAGCTTATTGGCAGTTACATACTGGCCATAACCTGACGTATTCCATATCAGCTGGACGGCTTTAATACCGTTGCTTTTTGTTATCATCGGCAGAAGTGCCAGAAGACTGATTACACCTTCCTTGGCAAAGCTGCTCAGTTCCGGAAAATTGATCAGTTCGTCAAGAATCGGCTTTCCAGAGCGTTTGCTCTGTTCACAAGCATAGATAGCCGCTATTTTGTTCAAATACTTGCCGAATTTATAGTATACACGCATGAAGGCATCTGCATCATGCGGGTTATATGCAAAGTTTATAATGTCTGTTATATCGACAACGATACGATTGGAGAAGAAGACTCCATCAAGTTGTCTGTAATTGTAAGGAATGCTGTTGCGCTCAAGCATATCAATGAGCGGTAAGGCGCTGTCATTATTGCGGAACAAGACAGCGGTTTCGGTTTCACAGGTCTGTGCAACAGTAAAAAGATATTTATACTGCGTTGAACGATCAGCGGCCTGGATTACCTGTATTGGGAGTCCGTTGCCACGGGTTGGTTTGATGACTTTTTTATAGCGAAATTTATTTTTTAACACAAACGCATTCGCCACAGTCACGATTTCTTTTGTAGAGCGATAGTTATACTCTATCAGCAGCACCTTTGCCTTGGGGTAGTTCTTGCTGAAGCTCATTAGTGCATCAGGGTAGGCAGCACGGAAACCGTAAATACTCTGATCCTCATCACCGACCATAAAGATGTTGCTGTATTTTTGTGCTAACAGGTGGATAATGGTATGCTGTATTTTTGATGTGTCCTGAGCTTCATCAACGCAGATGTAGCGATACTTTTCTTGAAAGTGCTCAAGGACTGCAGGGACTGATTTGAGAATGTTAAGCGCATACGACATCTGGTCATCGTAATCCATGAGTCTTCTCTGCTTAAGTTCCGAACAGTATTGATTGTATATCTGCGGCATCTGCAGAATGCCTACATCGAGAGAATCTATTCCTTCTTTTGTGAGCATCATATTTTTGATGTAGGTGATGCTAGAACGGATATCTTTGATTGTACTCTCGGTAGCGTACTCGTCATTAATTTCTTGATAAATCCGTCCTACCATTCGTGCCAATTCGCCACCATTATCGAGCAATTCAAAAGGGCTCCCTTTTCCGTAGTTCCGGCTGTAGTAATTTATGATTTTTGCGGACAAGCCGTTGATGGTGCGAAACTCTAAAATCTCGGCGTATTCACTGCCGAACATAGAGGAAAAACGCTGCTGCATTTCCTTGGTGGCGGCTACAGTGTATGTCATTGTCAAAATGCTACGCGGGGCAATATCACGGCAGTAGACCATATAACCAAGCCGGGTCACCAGCACTGTCGTTTTTCCGCTCCCGGGAACAGCAAGCAGAAGTACTGCACCATCGACTGCCTGGATCGCTTCTTTTTGCTGTTTATTCAGATGTGACAGGAATTTCTCAGAAAATTCCTCTTGCGTCATAATATCAAACCCCCTTTGTTTCTACCGACTAGTTTGTCAAAGCCTTTCACTGTAAGAATCTCGTTGCACTCGTCCATCGTATGCATACAAAAATTGTAAGGAAAGAACTTTTACCACAGCTTGGCTTCGTTTTGCATCAGCGAGGGTTGAAACCAGAGCGGTTTATCGGATTTTCGCTGAAAACCGGAATGCCCATTCTAGAGAGTAAGTATCAATTTCACTCAACGTTGCTATCTTGATTTATGGCATTCCGAATTTATCATTATTTTTTGGCATTCTCTGTAATAAAAGCACTGCTCCCAATATCAAACCACTCAAACCAATAATCCCTGTTGGATTAGGGCCTAGTAATCGGCTCACACTTAATAAGGATACCATTATAGGTAACTCACCAATAACATTTGATGCTCCATGTAGTATGGTCGCTGGAATAATGCTTCCTGATTTTATGGTAACATAAGCAAGCCAAATACCTAACACCACGCATACAAATATCATCATAATCATGCCAGAATAAGGAGCTCCCCAGTAATCCATAGAATAATTAAAACCAAAGTATATCAATGCAGCATGAGCAATCCCCCAAAGGAATCCATGAAGTAAAACTGCTTTTTTTGTACTTGTGATTTGCAGAAGAAGTGGTAATAAATATCCCCTCCAACCGATTTCTTCTCCTAAAGCAAAAATGTGTACTGGCAGAATGAAAGGTGAAATTATTATTGCGCCAATGCCAATAGTAACTATATTCCCAATCGTGAGATGCAGAGCAGCAGGAGCTCCATACTGTGAATAATTTTCAACTATATACCTGCCACTGAAATCCAGATCATTTGGAAATAACAAATAAAACGCCATTGCTCCAATGAATATGGCAAGTCCCGGAGCAAACGCTGAAAACAAATAGATTTTCCGATTTTTCTTAAAATTTGGTTTTAGAAGCCATGGGAATTGATCTTTGGTAATCTTCTTGGTAATAATAGTTGCTATAATTGGAAATATACTAAAAAGTCCCCATACTATTATATACGCATTTGAAAATGCCAATATTGACAACCACCCGATAAAAAGAAAGGAATAAATAAGAGCTAAGTACAATATTATTCTTTTTTTGAAAATGTTCTTTCCCATAAATCCTCCAAATCAAACTTCCACTTGTTTATTTTTTTGTTCTGAAAGCTGCCGCATTGGGTCTGTCAAGAGTTTTGTGCTTTTGCTTACCAGAACAAGCATTACTGCAAGTGGGATGAAATCTTATACGGAAAATAAATCGATAATTGTAAGAGAATATGCTTCCAATCTTGAATGCGTCCAGACCATTTCGTTGCTGCCAAGTGCTTTGGCCGCAAACTGACAGGAATTTTTGGCCGTAATTTGACAGCAAATATTACAGGCTTTTAGGTAAGCAGGTTTGAACTGACAATCTTCTTTGCATAAGCAAGAAGGTATTGTAAAATAGTTTGCGCTTTTGCTAATCCAAATCAATCGATGTATAACTAAATGGAGAGATGGAAGAACTGGCACTCATGGGAAAAGCACAACTACGAGAAGAAGAGCTTGATTCTCACAACGGTCATCGAATTTTCCAAATGGGGTGGTATTTTCACTGATGAGTGGATGGCCGCTGCCATGACTGACCGTTTGGTCACAATGGTCATCATCTGATTTTTAAGGGCCAAAGCTACCGAATAATTCATGCTTTGATGCGCCAAACTACAAAATAACCTCTATGATTCTTCCCGGGATTACCTTTGATTCTTTTCGGGAATTTATCTTGATAATTTCAGGGATTTCTTCTTGATAAAATACAGTTGACTACCCGGAGGTGAAAAGCTTTCGATGACATCTAATTTGTCCATGATATTTAGAATGTGCAATGCTGCAATAAACCAATGATCTGCATTCTTGGGTTTGTCAAAAAATTTATGTTTTTGCTTATCAGATCAAAGTTTTACTGCAAGTAAGACGAAACCTTATCCGGAGAATAAATCGATAATTTGTGAGTCTGTGCCAGCACCCCGTCCCCTTGGAACATACTGATGGCCAGGCGAATTGGACTTATCGCATTGTTTTCGATGGAACAATTATCTCGAGACCACTTTCTGAAGCGACACGGATAATCTCGTGATCAGATCTTCAATATTTCCTTCGATGATATCGGTTTGCAGCCTATCTTTTGTTTGATATTCCGTAGAGATGACATTACACCCAAATTTAAGGTAAAAACTGTTTGACGGAGCAATGTGATAATTGTAGACAATCATTTTCTTTGCTCCTAGTTTTCTAAACTCTTCGCATACTTTTTTCAGCAAAGTCAATGCTATCCCCCGACGGCGATACCCCTGATCCACCCAGAGTCCATTCAACTCAAATCCGTGTTCGGGAGCATCTTTAGACTCGACAAAGCTGGCAAAAACTGTGCCAACCATCTTTTCGTCATCAAAAGCACCATATAACAAACGGACATCAGCATTTTCATCCGCTGTCTTCATCCACTTAACAAATGAAGTATGCTCTTTAACAATATCAGGTTTTTCGCTTGATGTGCCTGCAGTTTCTTCATCCCAGCATGATGCTTTCAACATGGCAGCATCAAGGATATCACACTCTGTCAACTCTCTGTAAATAACCATTCTCTGCACCTCGGCATAATCCAAATTAAGGTTTATCTGTCCGTCATTGAACAACAAACTTCTGCTTCGATCATTTTTCTTATGAAAGGGTTATTTTCCTCATTCAGTATGGGAAGAAAAGCCATACTGCGGCATTTCTTGTATTCCACACCGTCCATCACAAATTGATATCCGGCAGGGCAGGTCGGGCTGCAGGTCAGTCCGGTCAGCTTTTTGCATTCAAGGGCGGCCGCTATCTCTTTCTTTGTTGCTTCGGGAAATCCACTGACCAGTTCTTCATATTCTGTTACATGCGTCGCATAAATTCTTGCCTTGACACAGCCTTTCCTAAATACAAAATTGAGCAGCGTTTTCTTTGAAACCGGCAACGCATAGGAAACCAGGTATCCTTTTGCCGCGGGCTTAATGCTTCTTTTGCAGTTTTTGTCTAGCAGATAAGCGTCGATTTCGCTCACGAAAGGTCTTAAGTGTTCGGGAACCGTGTTTAGAAAGCTCATAAAAATTTGTTCCATTTGTTTCTCCTTACTGCATAAAAAATCACTTATGCACACATCAACACGGCAGTCTCCATGCGGCTTGTAGCAGTAAAAAAGAGGTCGTGTTACTCTGCTACCCCCCTTGGCGGAAAATCGATTTATTCAAAATATCTTCAGTATGGATATCAACATTATTCGTATCTACCCAGCTATAGACTTTGTATGCTCAAGTACGCTTGGTAATTAGGAGATGATTTCAACAAATAGGCTTTGCCTTCAATTACAAAACCATCTAAATTTCGCTCTATCGTATAAGCAGACAGATCCCCTATACTGTTTATAAATCCTCGTCCCTTAAAATTCAGGGAGGTATTACACAAAACGCCGTAACCGGTACGCGCTTTGAATGCTACAAGTAGTTTATACAGGTGGTTGTTACTTGCCGAGGACACTGTTTGAATGCGTGCTGTCCCATTGATATGGGTTACCGCAGCTAGTGCATCCGTAGAAACGAGCTGAGTGTATAGCATAAATGGACTTGGCTGATTACAGCCAAACCATCTTTTGGCATCTTCCTCCAGGCAAACAGGCGCTATTGGTCGAAACTGTTCGCGCTGTTTAATCTCATTTAGTCGCACTCTCGTTTTTTCATGAAATGGGGAAGCAAGAATCGAACGATTCCCCAAAGCACGAGGTCCTATTTCATATTTTCCATTAACCCAGCTGATGATTAAATTGTTAGCCAACATGTCAGCAATCATCGCGTAATTCGTTTCGTATGTATCAAACAAAGATATATCGAACGCGTCATTGGTAATAAATTCTTGACCAGAATAGACACTCCAATCTATCTTTGGATTTCCTGTAAAATAGAATTGGGCATCAATTGCTGTTCCGATAGCCGATCCTGAATCATTGGCAACTGGTGGTACAAACACCTCTGAAAAAAAATTAGTTTCCCTCCACATAGTGTTCCAGTCACAGTTTAATCCACATCCTCCTGAAATCAACAACGGCATACCTCTCGTCATATTTGACTCTGCATATTGATAAAAGCGATCGAATATTCTATTACTGACGATACCTGCGAAGTTTCGAAACTCTTGATCATCAAGTCCTACATTGTAGTGTTTGCTATGTTTTAGGATTTCACACTCCTTGGGCTTAAGGTGCAGGCAGTCCTGCATTAGAAACGCGATTATTTTCTCCTCTTCATCCGACGGCTTGGACCGCTTAGAAAATGAAGCCAAAGCCATGAGTTTTCCAGCATCAGAAAATCTTGAGAATTCAGCAACTCTTTTGTCAAAAGTTGGATCTGCTAGACCGTAGAGAAGGGCATAACGATGACCAGGTTCGGGCATGACATCGGCAAGCTTAATCAAATTTAACGTAGCGTCTATTTTGTAAAAAGATCCGATTACCCCTTCCCAAAGCAATGCATAACAAGGTGTGCCTTTGGGTAAATTCGACATGCCAAATGCACAGAGAAGATGTGAACGTTCGTGAGAAGATGAGAAGTATCTAGGAGTCTTCCCTAAAAGCCGTTGTTCTCCAACGATTATGTCACTGTAACTGACACCATGATATCCAGCATTAAGACGCTGCTCAGACTGATTCGCATCACTCGGCCACCAGCCACTTCTACAAACCACATCAGGAACTTCTTTGAGTTCGCCAAGAATGCTAAACATATCTGGAATAGACAGCGGTGAGTAACGATAACGAGAGTGTTTTTCGGCTTCAATGGAAGTAATTAAATGTGCATCCTCAATATAAGCAAATGCTCCGTCATGACCCGGATTGAATGACAATATTTTCATTATTCCACCTCGCTTGAATTGATATTCTCTATCTATCTTGTATTTATTGTTCATCAGGTCTGGAAGAACCAACAACGAAATTTGCCTCCAAAGTGATGCCACCTAGTATTGCCATTGTAGGAAGCCGTCTGTCGTTAATTCGTCCAGCAAGTTGAATCGAACGAGTTAGCCAACTGTTGATATGGAATTTCATTGGAAGATTCGGAATTGGTGTCGGATCCCAAATCCCACGTCTATGAACTATCTTATCGTCAACTAACCATAGAACCTCGCATGGACTCCATTCAATTGTAAAACGATGACATTCTTTAGATGCGTCAAACCCAAGCTCTATATAGGTTGGCGAACCTCTATAACCATAATCAAAATTCGCTCCTTCGTCACCTGGGTTATAGAAAACATTGACTAAAATGCGATTTGTGTGATTACCCGCAATCTCGATATCTATTTCTTGTCTCGGTGAATTACGATGCAAAAACATTCCAGTTACAACGCCAGGCACATTTGAGGCTTGAATGGATGCTTCGAATTTACCGAACAAATATTGATCTTGACTGCACAGAGATGCAGCGGAATAGTCTCGAACGCCAAGTGATTCCTTTTTAATTGAAAATAATGCCCCGATTCCTGGACAGAACTCAACGTTAGTCGGACAAAATAACGCTAAATTGTCCGTAAAAGTATCACTCCTCAATAGCCAGCGGTGAGTGTCAAGATGTTCTAAACGGTCGGAGATCTTAACTAACATTTCATTTTCTCTCTGCTCATCTTTTTGTTGGACAACACTAATACCTTTCCACCAACTCCGAGATTTAACTAACCATGGTGAATTATCATGTCTTGGTATTTTTAATTCATTAACATGATCTAGTTTGGTAATTTCAGCAAGAATTGGTCTTTGACTCAGGTCCTTAAGTACCGGGAAACAACATGTAGGCGGAGCACTCCTAAGATGTTGGCAAATGACATTCCACTTATTTAGTTCATTTAAGTGAAGTACAACGATATCGGCACCATTCAAATCCTCCTCAAGACTATGGACTGCGTGATCTACAGTAGTATCGTTCATAGCGGTAATAATGAATTTGGCTTTGGGGTAACAACTTTTGAGTATCTTGACCTTTGCCCTCAAAGATCCGATGTTTACGTACGCGTTAAAAACCCGATCTTTTTTTCCTGCAAGAAGCCGTTCCATCTCAGAAGCGGGTAAATTATCAAAATCACTGCAGCATCTGTATCCTAGCATAGACAATGCCATCGCAAGCGATGTTTGACCGGAACCTTCCGGACCAAAGGCAAACACAGGATACTCAATTGGGCGAATATTGAATAAGGATGCGCCTTCACTATTAATTGCACCAATTTTAGTGAGTGCAGGGAGGATAGAATATGAATTTGATGATGTTATATCACGTCGTTGGCTTATAAGTGAGTTTTTTGTTGCAAATACATCTAAATCTTCGAAATGATGATTTATCCAAAGGTCGATAGGACCACGACAAGGAAGCAGGCGAAGAAGCTTTTCTGCACCTTTTCGTGATAGAACATATCCGGACATATGCCAGAGTCCACGCACTGGTCGGAATAGATTATTCGATAGGAAACTTTTGGGAGCACCGTGTTTTACTTCAAGATACGATACATAAAGAACATCGAATTCGTCTTTCACATTATTTTCTTCTACAATTTCCGTCCATGCCTGATCCATTTGTTTAGCAAAACTAGAATGAAACCATGTATCGTCTTCTAGAATAAGTACTTGCTCATTATTACCTGTTGCAATCTTTTTCCAGACATTGATATGTGACTGAGCGACTGCAATCTCCGGTCGACTCATCCGAATTGGGGTGTTTAACTCGAGATGGGTTGGGATAGCTAAGGGTTGGGGTTCTACAAAAAGTTGATCACTAAGCGTATAATACGGATCAATTTCGTCATCCTTCTCTCGCTCATAGGAGAATTGTTTGGCATCGACCGCACTATAGCGCTCAGTGAGTTTTAGTATTTCAGCTCCCGATGAGTCCAAAATGTACTTAAGCTCTTGCTTCATTCTAGACCAGCGCGCCTGTTCACGATCAAGGTTGATGACATAGATTTTATCAATTGCAGGGAATTTACTCGAACTTTGGACAGAAAATGTTTTACACTTCCGATTAGGTAGTAACCGTCGAAGAGTCAACCAGAATCGGAAAATACTTGTGGTTATTGCTTTCGATGGGGGCGTTAGGTTCATTTCTCCTCCTCCGTATCCCGTGACACTTGATAGGTTTGCTGATTTGACAGTCTCCAGTTTCTCTTATCATTTCGATAACTGAGTGGCCATTTACTCGTAGAAATTTTCTCCCAATCGTGCACAACCATTATCGTTTCCTCAGAGCAACATCCCTCGCTGACTACCTCAAATATAGACCTTGTGAGATTACCTGGGCCTGTGGTTGCTTGGACTTCAGGCAATTCTCCGTATAATTCCTGTTCAAGGGCTTCCGTCGCGTTCCGTAGTGCACGCTCTATAATAGGGTGATTGGGACCTGCTATCATAGGCGTGGTATTGAAATAATGAATCCAGTTAAGGTTGACTTCCCCTATACTGACAAAAACTGAAGGTGGAACCATTTGGGCAGTTACAATGTCGTAGCAGAACGGTTGAAGTTTCAACCTTCCATCAATGAAGAGGTTATCTATTCTCTCGCCATGATATATGTCGTCTGCGTCAATATAAAAGCCACCCATTATATAAATGTAGCTGTAACGGAAATAATCTGACTTCATAGAGGGGTGATAGCACTTGTCAAAAGCTTTTTCATATCTTGAACCCAAATGAACTCGTATAAATTCCCTCGTTGAGTTTTCATCAAAAACCTGGAGTTCGAATCCCGATTGTTCGAGTATTTTCCATGAAGCCATACACTCCTTAACATCCAGGGGCAATCGATCAAGGTCATCCCAGAATTGTACAATACGTTTAGGTGGTGGCACTATGTGCGTGGCGAACGCTTGAACTGGTTTATTGAGTTGGGATTGTACCAATTCTCGGACGAAATTAGACCGATCACGTTCGTTTTTTTTCAGGGGATCTATATCATTAGGTTTTTGAATATTCATGCTGCTATTCACTTTTTTTAGAGCCTCCTTTGAAATTTAACCGTGTCATAATTTAGTGTTTAGTCGTCTTACCAATAGGCATAACATTTGGCTACGCCCATCTCTTATCTTCTCATGTTTGAATGACCTAAGGTACTATTGCTTATTATCAATTATTCGCAGTATACCGCATTTTATTGGAAAATTCTACATGTTTTCAGTTGAGATCCCTTCTTAAGAAGCATATGAATATTGACTTCATTCTTATAGCTAATCAAAATAAAACTCTGAGTATACTGGAGCAGTTTGAGCTAACCGAGGGTGCGGAGTTCTAAAGATGTAATCTACACCATCTCAGTAAAAAGTAAAAGGACATTTTCATCAATCTCTGAGGTAACAGCGCATTCGCTTATATAGTTATGGCGATGGTGTTTCTCCAATGCTATTTAGTAAAGCATTGAATTGAGCCTTATTTTCTTGAAGTTTTTCAATGACTTTCTTCGCAACTGGTATTGTCTCAGGGTCAACATCCACTTTTAATGATCGCTCTGGCGATGAACCATGAGAATCTTCATTAAACATTCTATCCATAAGGATAGGGGGTATTTCTTCGTCTTTAAAAAAGCGTTTCAGCTTCGGCAACAGTTCCTCTGAATCATCAGGGAATTGAAAGTACAACAACATTTCCAAGAATTTTCTTGCGCTATTTCCAAAACCATATAGCATATCATAATTATCATCTGTAACATTTTCGCATTTTGAGCATTTGTAGATGATTGAAAATAAGTAATTAAACTCGGTGGCATTCCTCGCAAGATAATTCGGCATTTTGAGAAGCTTTGAGAGTTTACCTTCTCGTTCAATGAGAAAGTACTGCTTAGATAAAGCCTTCATTTCATTTTTTGTATTAGGTTGATACGAATTTAGTCGTTTCAAATATTTCAAGAAATCAAGGTTATGCGTTGAAATGAATAATTGTTCAAAGTTTCCCGTTTTCGCAATTCGTGCAACTATCAAGCTATACATAAAGTAAATATGATTTCCATCTAAACTCGAAATTGGGTCATCAATCCAAATTATTGGCTTAGTTCCTTGCGTGTTTATATCATCAAGTTTTGCCATGAAATAGCAGAACGAAATAAGACTGCATTCTCCGCCACTCAGATTGTACGCTGGTTTCCCGTTACGCATAATCTTAAACTTAATACGCTTTTCACCTTCGGTTACTTTTTCGGCCTCTAATGTAACGAAATTATGTCCGAAATAGTCGTTAAGATATTTATTAACACGCCGTGCACCTTCTTCTTCATCATTCAGTTGACGGCGTTTTTCCTGCAATTTCTGCTTTTTAATACTAAGCGTCTCTTCTTCCGTACTGGCAGTCTCGTTGGCTTTGTCATGCTTGCTTTCCAAAATGGATATTTGTTTAATTATTTTTTCATATTCAATTGTGGCACAATAATCAGCAACTTCTTGCAATCTTAACGCTTTGTAAGCTACTGTTTTTGCTGAAGCCAATTTACTTGAGAACTCATTGTTCTCCTTAATAATTGCATTAAATTCATTAATTGCTTTTCTCAGTATTGCTGAATTATCTTCTGGAAATATAAACTGGATCGGAACAGTAATCTGAGATTTACGATCTTGTAGTCGTTCAAAGATTTTATCAAGCGATTGACAATATTGTTGAACCGCCTCCTCCCATGTTTTTAAATAATCATCTATTTTTTGGCAATATTTTGTATAAAACGTGCTTTTATCAATTTGTAAAGGTTTGTGCAATAGTGCCTTTTCCAAATTTATCTGTGAAACAAGATCATCTATTTCGCTTTCGAGCTTCTTTGATTCTTCATCAAAGTGCGCATGAATAACTACCCATCGCTCATCGGTAATCGGACTACCACAAAAAGCACATATTTTTTGTCCCTTAAGGATATTTGCGCCTTGTTTTACCCAATCGTTTAATGCTACATTTAGCAATAATTCTGGAATTTTATTTGATGCTCCGATTTGTTGCGAAAGTAATACAGATGCTCTTTGACAATAACTATTTAATAATAGCGATGGAATGCTTAAAGATTGAATGTCCGATTTTTCTTGCTCTAAAATTGTGCTCTCGTATTCGACCTTTTTATCGGCAGAAAGATGAGTATATGTTGAAGCAGTCACCACGGCGATTTCTTGTTTTATTTTTGCAATGTTATAGTTCTGGTCACCATATCTGTTGACATTGTACTTTATTCCCGTACGCTTATTCGTCGCTTTATCAGATAACTTGGATTCCAAACTATTAAAATCAGTAGAATAGTCTTTCTGCGCCTTTTGTGCTGCCGCTTTTAATTCTTTCAGCTTTTTGTATAATCCGGTTTCATGCGTATCTATATCAGAACCAATCTCAACTTCTAAATCTTTAATAGCTTTTTCAGTTTCAGCATTGTCAGCACCGAGTATTGCAAAAGGCGCAATTTCACTATCAGGGTCAATAAGAAAACGCAGGTTTGCACGGATAAAATCCTCGTTAAAAACACGAACGCTTAAATTAATCGAAGCAAGATTATCTTGCTTTATACTTTGACCGTTTTCAGTTACAACCTCAAACTGCGGACTATCATATTTTTCAGGTAGTAGGTGCGTTTCCAATGCTCTAAAAATCCTAGATAAAGTTGTCTTTCCAGAATAGTTACGGCCATATAAAATATTGAGTTTACTAAACACCAGAGGTTGTCCGTTTTTATCAAGGACGCTGGTATCCCAGGCAAAATTGTCGAAAACTGCAAAATTACTAATTGCTTTGATTTTTGTAATCATTTAAGCTCCTTCCAATCCCGTGAGTAAATCTTATTATTAATATGTTCCTCAACAAGCTATTTTTAAAGCTGCTCCCTGTGACACCTTTTGGTGTCAGAAAGTTACGACGATATTAATTCATAAAAACTGACTATCGGTGGCTGCTTAATATAAACAAAAAGTATCAGGAAAAATCATCAGAAAGTCCGGTTATTATCATAGAAAAATCCCTGGAAAAATCATGATCCGAAAAATAATTGACTACTGTTTTAATATCAAAACACCCCTTAAACAATTCCATAAAAAATACTTACGTACAAGTAATCTTAGCATTATTTGGCTTATTTGACTTGGTCTATCACTCTAGCGCCTAGGCTTATGGTGGCACAGGTATTTAATAATATTTTGTTAATCATATGTGCCATGATTTTTCTCATATATTTTACCGGGTCGCATGCTTCTGTCATCACGCCCAAAGAGTTCCGGCGTTCTTTCTGCGATCAGCTCCATAAAAACCTTAAATTCGTCTTCCATTTGCGCAACAATGGCAATGCATTCCTCTTCTATGAAGAAATCAAGGCGCATAATTCGGGCATATAGACTTCGGGATGAAAATAGGCTGTGAGGCTAACCTCGTTCTCGTCCACCTCTTGAATGCGCAAAGCAAAGCGGAAATTCTCTGCGGCTGTGCTAGGTTTACACTACGGTCTTCCCATGGCATGGTGTATCCTCCTCTAATCTTATTGCAGACTCTTGGCACGCCTCCGTTGATGCGGATTATGACATTTGCCGGCAACGAAAGAACCTACCTGACAAATAAACCTACCACAGCTAGCATCTTTGTTCAAATCTTGGCTGTTTCAACAAGCAGCGGCATGTGGTCACTGTACTTGATCCATTTCTCATAATCTCCTATCGCAAAGCGCCTCAAATTGTCTCTGCCTATATAGCAATAATCGATATGATATGGCTTTTCTATTTTACGATAAAGATAAAATGTTGCTGCACTTTCTTGACCTTGCGGTTCATTGTTCACACAGTGATACGCGCTATGAAGACCGATATCATTGAATTTCCTATTTAATGATGAATGATTCCGTTCATTATTCTTTTTATCCCAAATGACATTGCTGTTGAAATCCCCGATGATTACAGAATTTTCTCGTAATTTATCTATGTTGATTGTCTGATAATCATAGTGCACTTCAATATAAGGGCTCATTGCCCAAACACCTAATAGATCAAATTTACCATTGATATTGACTGAGAGAAAATTTCTTAGCTTAGAGGCATCCTAGTTATTATTTCTTAAGTCAACATATTCTTTCGCAAATATCCCCAATCCCTTATTGGGAGCAGCACCTACCCAAAGCGAATTTGAAGCAAATTCTCTATATTCACTTTGTTTGCTGAACGCTGGGTCTTCGCATTCCTGAATCACATAAACATCCGCATCCAACTCCTTTATGGTCTTATACTTCTCTCGAAATTTTCCGTTGCAATTCCATGAAACAATTCTCATATTTCTTCCTCTGTCTTCTACTTATAATCAATTCCGTAAAATGATAAATAAACGTATCTCGTTTCTTTCTCGTTCCGGTTAACGGGGTTGAGTTCATTTACTCAACCCCGTATTGGTTACCTGTCCTCGTTTTGGCACATTAATTTGGTCTGTTCCATTACAGTGTCAATCGCTTTCGCCGTCTTATCGGGCGGATAGCCATATTTCTTTAACATACGTTTAATCGTCATTTTCATCTTTGCCTGAACACTATCACGAATTGCCCAGTCCACACTAATATTATTTTTTATGGACCGTGTCAGATCGCGCGCAATCTGCTTCAAGATCTCTTCACCCATAATTTCTTTTGCGGATTGATTATCCGCCAGGGCATCATAAAAGGCCAATTCATCCGGTGTTAAGCTTGAACTCTCTCCGCGCTTTGCTGCTTTACTAATTTGTTTCGCCAGTTCAATGAGCTCCATGATCACTTGCGTTGTCTCAATGGCGCGGTTCTGATATTTTCTGAGCGCATTTTCCAATAGCTCCGAGGATTTTTTTGACTGCACAAGATTGCGTCTGGAAAAAGTCTTGATACTGCCTTTCAGTAATCTGTTCAGGAGTTCAACCGCAAGGTTCTTCTGCTTCATCCCTTTTACTTCTTCCAGGAACTCATCCGAAAGGATGGCGATATTCGGCTTGGAAAGTCCAACCGAACCCAAGATGTCAATTACTTCATTCGAAGAAATCGATCTTGAAATCAACTGGTTCAATTCGCTGTCAAGTTGTGAAGTTGTTTTTTTCTTGCTGTCATCACTGGCTATTTTAATCAGGCTTGCCTTCACCGCTTTATGGAAACCAACCTCAACATTCAGGCTTTCTGCCACTTCCGTTGTTGCACAGAGAGAATAGGCTCTGGTCATTTCGGTTACCAGCTGAATGTAGTCGTTCTTTCTATGATCACGAAGACCGATTATATAATCCATGGTTTCCACAATTGCATACATTTTCTCACTCGGTTTACCCGTGAAGAATTTGCTATAATCATGCCCATACAGCAATTCTTTGACCAGATCATATTTTTCAAGCAGAACCTCTGCTGCGACTTCCGTATCAATACCGGCTGTTTTCTTATCATTTTCAGTATATTGCGCAAGTGCTTCTTTCAATTTCTCAGCAATACCGATATAGTCAACAATCAAGCCGCCTTGTTTGTCTTTGAATACGCGGTTGACTCTGGCAATCGCCTGCATCAGATTATGCCCTTGCATCGGTTTATCCAGATACATGGTATGCAGAGTAGGTACATCAAAACCGGTCAGCCACATGTCTCGCACAATGACAAGTTTCAACTCCTCATTTTTGTCTTTCATCCGTTTTGCCAATGCTTCGCGGCTTGCCTTTGTGCCAATAAACTTCTGCCATTCAGCCGGATCGGAAGATGCTCCTGTCATGACGACTTTAATTTTCCCTGCCTGCAAATCATCACTGTGCCAGTTTGGACGCAATACCACAATTTCCTTGTAGAGATCAATTGCAATCCTTCGGCTCATGGCAACAATCATCGCTTTGCCGCCTTCATATTCCTGTGCCTGATCTCGTTTTTCAAAATGCTCAACAATGTCCTTGGCAATCTGCTTGATTCGTTCGCGCGCACCTACAATTGCTTCCAGCCTGGCCCATTTGCTCTTCAATTTTTCTTTTTGGCTGTATTCCTGATATTCGGTGATCTCATCGTATTCTTTATCTACTTTGGGTTTCAGTTCCTCCGGCAGTTCCAGTTTCGCAATTCTGCTTTCATAATAGATCTTAACCGTTGTTCCATCTTCCACCGCTCTAGTCATGTCATAAATATCGATATAATCCCCAATCTTGCAAACACCCTGTCCTCTTAGCTCTTATTATTTGAACTTTTTTATTTGCGAATAGTTTGCTTCCAAAAAATTCGAGTATGTACTTTTAACATCATTTATAAACTTTAATACACTATTATAAATCCCAAGTTCTTTTAACAGTATAACATCCTCAATTTTATATAATAGTATACTCCATTTACCATTAGCTTCTCGGCAAACTGTTTCATCTTTTTGAAGTTTTTTTAATCTGCTCATCTTTATCGAATTTGAGAATACATTCCAATCTTCGGCAATTGATAAATGTTCAATCATGGACAAACCATCATGAACCTGGTAACTCGTAGTTCCAAGAATACCTTCATAAGTATATTCAATCTCAACTCTACAAAGTGATATATGTTTTAGTACTTTACTATCATCATTCCCATTACCTAGTTCATCCAGATAACTCTTCAACATAGGTTCTACATAGAACCGGTTAAAATGATTTGGGTGCAACTCTTCAAAAACCCTATACATGCACCCTTCCCACTCATACCTTTTAAAATTGTATATCCCGATATCAGCAAAATAAACATTGTAATAATTCTTCTGATCACACCATAATATTTGCTTAAGTTTGTTAAATTTTTCACCCCATATATTCCGATAATATTCTTCTGTTTCTCTATCTTCACGCCCCATAATCATAGTAAAGACATAACAGAAAATGAATATGGGTATATTAAGAAATCGTATCCATTGTTCATCTCGTGCAATGAAATTTTCATTAATAACTTTACAAAATTCAGCATCACATTTCAAATAACGTGTATATACATCACTTGATAAAAATTGATTTGTGCGCAGCACGGGTTCTTCTCGATACATGAACAAGGTAAAGTTTTCAGAACAAAAACTTATAAGTCTTTTCATTAATTCTTGATCACCATGGCTCATTTGCCATAATGCTATTAAATAAAGGCTGCTTTCCGATTTGAGAATATTATTCTCTGGATCGTATAATGCTGTAATCAGTACTTTACTGGATTTTTTTATCTGCAGAAAATCATAGATGTAATGTGGAATACTAGTATCAACTACTCTTACTAATTCTGTTTTCAGTTCCGAATTAAGGTTACTTTTAGCGATTATTTCAGTAATCTGATCATCATCCAAATATGTTTCGTTTTGCCCAAAAAGCCAGTTCTCAGCATCTTCTTTAACAGCGCCGATTTCCCGTTCTTCTTGTTCAACTTCATCATCAGATGGATTTTCATACTTATATGCTTTTTTATCAAAAAAAACGATCGGTTTTCTGCCGCATAAGTCTAGTATTTTCTGACCGAATCCCTTTGTATAACGCAAATCGAATTTTTCAAGAATTTCTGGTATGGAATCAATCAATATATCCATTTCGAAGTCCATCGAATACTCTTCAAGGAAATCTAACTCAGAAAGGATAATACTTCTTATACTTTTTTTTACCTGTGGATAATATGTTTCATAGAATACACCATACTCTTCTGGAAACACTTCTCGAAATTCTTCCATTGCTAGGTAATGTAAAGCGCTGAAAGCTTCTTCATAATACTTGCTGATAATATCTTTGCCATTGAAACTCATTCCTTTTTTTATACATCGAACAATGATGTCTGGTAAATTATGAAGATCTGTATATTGGTCCACCATATCCCCATCGCCCATTGTTAAGCAATATTCCTTTATTTCTGTATCTAAAAAACGAAAAAGCATAGGATGCCTATCAGGTACGCAACAGTTAACCAAATGGAAAAACCTGTCAAGATATCCATGCCTATATCTCTCAAATATATCGATATCCCAATTCCAACTGCCATCGTTATCGAGGTAACTATCACCATAATCTTGATAATGTAAAATGCATTGCTCCACTATAAGATTCAAAACACTGTTACTGCATTTCGATGATTGATGCTCAAAAAGAAATTGCAATTGGTTATAGAAAGTACAGCATTGTAAAATCAGCGGAATACATTGCTCACTATTTTCTTCAATGTATTGATATAGAAAATCCTGTACAGCTGGAAAGCTGAATTTTAATAGAATTTCTTCTTTTCCTAAATTACTAAATGATTTAATCAGCGTTTTTTCAAGTTCTATCAGAATGTTACTTAAGTTTTTTACTGTTGTTTGATAAGGATTACAATGCATATATTTTTCATAACAGCGATTCATATCTGAAAAACTCATAGGTGTCGACGAAATTAACAATAGGATCGCTACAATCTGCGCTTCTCGAGATAAATCAATAAAGATTGATTTCCAGAAAGAACCAGGGCTATCAAAATAGTTGCGTAATTTCTTAAGATATTCCTGCGGAGAATATTCTTTATCGAGCCCCTTGTCCAGAAAAATAGCTAATACCCGGGGGTTATAATTGTCATGTTTTATAATCCAATCACAATTACGAAACAAGTAAGCAACATATTCATATTCAAGATTTGATGCATAGAGATGGCGAAACAAAATACTAGCCTTCTCATCTTCTCCATAATCGTCCATTGTACAAATTAGCGCAAATCGATCCAATGTTTCTTTTAGTGCAGGATGTCTAAATAAACCTTGTTGAAGAATATATTCTCTCGTCGTGAGAACTAAACGCTTTTTTCCATTCAGCTCTATAATACGTTTTATTAGTTTATCCAATCGATTTTCATCATTTCTTCGTGTATAGTCATCATTAAAGACACTTCCCCAAAAATCATCCAATATTATAACTTGTTTTTGCTCTTCTTCCCACAAAGTATATACATCGTTAAGTGAGTTCGCCCAAATAAACCCTTCCAAATTATCTGGTTGTAAATACGCCAATGCCAGAAGGTAGGCCATTGTTGTCTTTCCTACACCAGGCTCCCCTGAGATTATAATTACATTATTCCTGGACCACGCATGTAATGCCTTGCGATAAATTCTCGTTTGGACGAATACCTTCGATGTTCTAAGAGCTTCTTTAAGTTCCTCTGCTGACTCTTTGTAGATAGCCCGATTAACAGATTCTTTTAGTGTTTTTTCAAATACAGGAAGATTGGGTATCCAGAGTTTCGTATATGCAAGCACGATTCGTTTATATGCTGGTTCCCGTAGAAGACGATTTATATCCTTTCTACTTAGAATATCACGAGTATTAGTAATATACCCCTCAAAAAGACTTACGATTTTCTCTTTTTGCTCAGGTTCAAAATCCAATGAAACGCCCAGGATATATCGATCAGGTTTCAATTTTATTACTTTAGGTAACTCAATATGCTGCAAATCATAGTATAGTTTTTTAAAATCCTGTTGATAACGTTTAGCCTGAACAATTATCTTTTTGGTATTGTCAGTATATGAACCGTCAATACCCGAATCTCTGCCTTCCCTATAAGTTTCTAAAAAAATACTGTCTCGCAGTTGGACAATATCACAAACTAAATCTTGAAACTCCATTGGTTCAAGTAAATTTTGGAAATCATAGTCGGGCATATTTTCACCTCACAAAAGAGTAAATTATACTGATAATGCAAAATACAGTATATTTTGCATTTATCTCCGGATTATTTTTAAACATATCTATCAGCTTGTATATTTCTTGAACACAACCTCATTATGCTGGCAATTCTTGCTGAATTATGATAAGAATAGCATAATGAAAATAGTTTTCTTCAATTCGTTGTATATGCTAATCTAAATGTTGACCAGTGGGGGTGCAGACGATGTTTGGTATGTTTATACTGATTTTCCGTGCAATGTAATAGATTGAACGTGATTTTATGGGCACACTGGTGCGTTAAAACGTCCAAGTTGTAGTAATATAACTCAACCTGTTCCCGGAAAGAGCACATAAATGATTGAGTTAAAATCCTAACCTCTTAATATCTCACAGATAGTTCCGCAGTAGGGATACATCTCTACTAATATCCTTAGGCTTTATGCTTTCAAGCACTTTCTTTTCCACTTCTGGTGTCCAGTAGATTTTTAGCTTGTTTCTCGTACGGGTAATTGCTGTGTAGAAAATATTGTGTGTTATCAATTCATCAATCTCATCTGTGATGACAATTTTAACCGAATCATATTCTAAGCCCTGTGCTTTATGAATAGACACGGCATAAGCAATTTGGAAAGGTACAATATCTTCTTTTGAAGAACGACTTCTGGGATTATCCTCATCCGCACTTTTTCTTTTAGTTACTACAAAACGAATAACAGAGTTCCCGCTAGGTGCATTAGGTTGCAACTGAAAGGATTGTCCAAAGGTGTCAGTACTCATCAATACCACGTCCAATTCTATGTCAAACTGTATGCGTTCTGTGACAGCGCTTTTATCGAGAATTTCGATACCCTTAATCCGTCCCTTCATATTGTTATAAATCACGGGACTGAAGCGATCTGAATCATTAAACAGAATTGGGTCGTTGACTTTATACTGCAAAATACCCCAAGTTATCGCGGTGCTTGGATTATTCTCTTGCAAGAAACAGTTGATGTTGTTAATACCGTAAAGCCCATCGTAATTGAGACATAGGATTATCTCGTCAACTTTGGAAGCAGAAAAAATCGAATCATCCAAATTCGCAGTATAACCTTGATGGGTTAAGGACTCAAGAACAGCATCAAGTCCCTTACCATCCATCCCCCTGACTCTTTCCCAAAGTTGCAATAAACCCATTTCTCTACTACGCCATGGTATCGTCAATTCGCAAACCGAAGCATCAGGGACAAATTTTCTGGCAATATCAAACCAATTTCCGAACTCAATGGAATCTATCTGGTATGTATCCCCGACCAAGACCAAGAGTTTATATCCGTCTGTAACCACCTTTGTGAACAAGCTTTCGAGAATCCCCCTCATATTGCTGTTGCTGACGGTACTGCACTCATCAACAACAATAATGTCGTAATCCAGAATGTTGCGGCTCGGTTTTAGAAATTTTGTTATCGTTGAGAAGGTGCATTCCGAAGATTTTACTCGCCGTTTAAGGTTCTCAACTGCAGGGTTAGTATGTGCTAAAAAAAGCTTTTTCTTTTTGTCAAAGAACTGTGCAATATGGTTTATCAATGTAGATTTACCTGTTCCAGCCGAACCGTAAACCAGAGCAACCCTCGAATTTTCGAACATTTGGGTAAGTGCGATTTTTTTCTGTTCACAGTCAACACCATTGTTTGGCTCGTTCAACCACACTCTTACCGCTTCGGAATAATTCAGAATACCATTTTTTGCCAACTTTGCAAATTCATCGATGATGTAACGGACATCATTCTTGTATTCATTAATGAATATGTGGCCATTTTCAATTACCAGTTTGCTATTTTGGCGATGTTTGTAATATAAAGCGTTATAATATGCAGTAACTAATGATTCAATATCATCTCCGAAGCGCATTTTTGCCTCACTGATTGGGGTAAAAAGCTGCCCGTTTATTTCAGTATTATTTCTCACAAACCGTGCAAGCAGTTCGTGTTCACGCCCGCTGATAGGTATGCAAGCAAACAAATCATGCAATCGCGGCTTACATTCTCGCGGATTGAAATTAAACGGTATACGATCGAAAGGAATGCTGCCATACTGGACAAAAAGCCCGGACAATAAAGTGTTGGCCTCAGAATTGTATTGCGCTTTCATTACCTTGTTGTTCATATGATATAACAAATACCGCAAGAGATTACTCCCTAGCGCATTCGTCTTAATTATCTCTCGGCACCGTTCCAAGTCTTGAAAGAAAATAGCTACCTTAGTTCTTTGTGTTGCGGCCGCTTTAACCTTTAAGAAATCATCATCGGAAAATTCGATGAGTTCTACTAGACTAAAACCAGTTGAGGTTAAAAACCTTGTTATGCCTTTTTGCTCTAGATAACCAGTTTCTGCTTTGTTACCCCTGATAAGTCTTGTGAAGTTATAAAACTCACAATCACGGATAGCCACTTCCCAGCCTGTTATAATGAGAATAGGCATTGTTTTGCCAAGAATGTCAATGCTACTGTTGATAAAGGCAAATCTTATAGCGTAGAAATCAGTTACCTCCAAACTTGTGAAAGCAATTACTCTTTCAAATTTGCTCGCATAATCGTTTGCAGGTGTAAATGTAACTTCGTAGTATACTTTTCCACTAACAAAGAAAGGCTTAATCTTCCTGATGTAGTATTTGTCAGCAATCAGATTTCTCTGGAATGGATAGGCATCTACCTTTTTGGCAATTTTACTGTAATACTCTTGCAGGGTGGTATCAGTATTCAATGGGAATTTATCAAGGTTAGTAAGCACGTCAAGCGAAAACCTATCGTGTATAATGTCCTTTATTTTCAGCAAATGCATATAATATTTCAACATCAACCGCTCTGAGCTTTCCTCATCGGGTGTATAATGCGAAACAGAGATCTGCAAAAGATCGTGGAAGCGTGTGAGGCTTTTCCATTTTGATAGCGGTTTAACATATTTAATAGCTTCACAAATGATCTCCCAATCATCCTTTATATCACCACCTTGAGCATAGACTTTCAGCATTATATGCTCAACAAAATCTCTTAATTCCTTTAAAATGTCTTGAGAGGCCGCACCTCTGCCAGAAACCTTGAAATGGCTGATGTGTCGGCAAATTGCTTTATCGATAATTTTTATTTGCTGATCAATCTTCAAAGACATTGTGATAACCTCCGAATAACTTCGTAAGCGGTTTTATCGATTATTTTTGATATCAACTCCACACCTCCGCCGACAACTTAGCAATACTATTGTCCACATTTCTAAGATCAACGAATGAAATATCAAGCTTAACATTGTTGTCGGAGGTGTATTTGATATCGATTCTACTAACAGCGTTGGTTTGAGGATAGACTAATATAATGCCATATGCATTGTATTTTTATTGCAAGCGTACTAATGTTTCGATTCCGGCTTTAGCGGTTATCTACAGGAATTTGAGCTAGACATTGTCTTGGTGGCTTAAAAACAGCATTGATTACTTGTTTCTACAAAACTTTTCCGCACCTTTGACTGCGACCGATGAGATTTCGCGGAATATTACCTAACAATATGAAAGATGAATTGTTTTTCCTGACATTCTTGTAAGAAGCCTATTTAATCGAATTATGCGGTTGATTAATTTTAATCTAGATTTCAGTGTTATACAGTGTGAGCCAATACTCTGCCTCCATGGCTTCAAGCTCATGGCTCCAATACATTTCCAAAATCCAGTTGTTCCCTAAAGTTCAATTTTATTCATAACCACGACGTACAACCGCTTTGGGAAATACAATATTTTCATTCAAATATTTCAACAAACTAAGGATTTCCCCTTTCAACCTTAGGAAACAATAAGTATTAAAACCTAGTTGTAATTCAAAACGATCATTCCATTACAACATATTACGACATTTATGCATATTAAATCTTATGTGCTCTCTGTGCTTTTGCTTTATTTCGCGAACTATTTTTCTTTTTCATCTAAATTTACCGTCATTACGATTCTTTAAATTTTATTGTTCTGTATTGTTAACAAAATTGTAACATTATGAAGACTCGCGTAATTTACGGGTTTATTTTTAAAATTAACTCACTTATAATAAAGTTAGTAATCCCTTGTCAATTCCAGAATAATCCAAAATAATGAGAAGCGGTAAAAAGGCTCGTTTTAGCCTCTCCACCACTTCTTCTTTTTTTGCTTCGTAAATCTGTGCTTGGTAAGATAAAAATCAAATTTGCTATTCTACATCAAACAATTCATATAACGCTTATCATCATTTCCTTTTCTCCCGGTCTTGACTCGGAAATCATTACAGAGATAATCATATCCAGAGCATAATTATCTTCTTGATAAGTTTTGCCCCTGGGTTGTCGCGAATTTTGCGACTACCACTAGGTCATTCAGTTTTTCTTTCAATGCATCGTTATATGTTTGACCAACACATAATAAATTATCTGATGCCATACCATCTATCATCTCAGTCCTCCGATGATGAATGACTTGGCGCTTCGCGTCATAAATTGGCTACGCTCACAATAAAAAAGACTCTTCCCTCGAGAGGAAAAGTCTTTTTATCTGTTTGCTTCGCAATCTGCTATTTTTTTTAGGTCTTCTGATTAACCAAAAACTATTCCTTTATCATCTCGGGTCCATCATACCACGCCGGTGTCTGGTAATGTTTCGCCATTTGACGGCGATATTTAGACATTTGTTCACTTAAGAATCCTACAGGCGGAGCAACTTCTTTGCCTTCCGCAACAAAGAATTTTCCGTTTTTAGGATCATATTCGTATTTTCCTGCTTTACCAAATAGATAGGGCAGGTAAGATTCAAATTGTGCCTTACCGTTCTCATCCAGTATTAAAGCCTTGCCGTCATTCTTGTAGTTATAGAAATGCTCTTCCTGCATCTTTCTGAAATCTTTTTTGATCTCAGCTACTTTATCAGGATTGGTCAAAAGTTCAATGGCACTGATCGCCATGACTTGGGCTCCCGCGATCACACCTTTATGAGCAACCGTGGAACCGGTTACTGCAGTTGTCGTCCAGTGATGGCCAATGGCTCCCGGGGCAGAAGTTGGGAAACGCAGAGATGTCAAAGGCACAACTAAAGAAACTTCACCAATGTCGGAAGAGCCACCGCCCACAAATACCGCGGCTTCTCCTTTGGGTTTATCCTCAATTGCCGAATCATCAGGCAAGCCTTTTTCTTCTGCGCCTACACCTTTTTGTAATTCTTTGATGAATACTTGCTCTTGCTCAGTCCAGGCAGGCATTCCCACCCTTTTAATATTTTCCTGAACCATATTGGCTAAAGTTTCATTTCTATAGCATTGATGGATTGCAGTATAGGGGGTAATTTCCATTTGAGTATCTGTGGCAAGGGCAGCCGCTTTTGCACAGTTTAGCACTCTTTCGAAATCGGATTTGATTAATTTATCGGAATTTCTTACATAATACCAGGTGGTTGATCTATCCGGAACGACGTTCGGGCCTTCTCCACCTTCGGTCATGACATAATGCAATCTGGAGGTGTAGTGTAAATGTTCACGCAGGTATTCGGTACTGATGTTCATGATTTGAGCTGCGTCTAGGGCAGATCTTCCAACCCAAGGGGCTCCGGCAGAGTGGGCTGTTTTTCCGCGGAAGGTAACGGAGAAGGACCAATTGGTATTGCTGCCTACTCCAAAAGAGGTGCCAAAGCCATCTCCGCCATGGTTATCGATGACAACATCTACATCATCAAATAATCCGGCATAAACCATGAAAGGACGGCTGATGACTGTTTCTTCAGCGGGGCTGCCAAACATTTTAATCGTTCCTGTAAATCCGCCGGCTTCCATCGCTTTCTTAACTGCTACCACCGTACCGGCAGCCGCAGTACCCATTGTATTGTGGGTACAACCATGGCCCGGTGCTATGGCACCTTTTATTTCTGTCATGGGTGCGTGCGCAGGGTTGCCTGCTTCTTGAGACAGCATTGGCAGTGCATCCAGCTCACCCAATATGCCAATTGTTGGCCCAGGGCCGTTAGAAAAAGAAGCAAGGAAGGCTGTTGGCATTCCGGCGATTCCTTTTTCAACTTTGAATCCTTCTTTTTCCAGATAATTTACGAGTAGGTTTGCGGTATTAAATTCCTCTAATCCTAATTCCGCATAAGACCAAATTGCATCATTGATTTCTGCTAATTTTTCCTTGGTCTCACTGCTCTTTAAAAAATCCACAGCAATTTGTTGGTTTTTGTTAAATTCGTCTTTATTGGACATTTTGCTCCCCCTTTGTTTTTGTGCTTATCAATACCGATATACCGCTGCTCAATTTCACCTCCATTACTAATCTGTAGTACAAGAAGATTCCATTAGAACACTACTGAACAGGTTACGATCTTACCAGTATCGAAATATTGCTTTGTTCTTGTTCTTGCTAAAGACTGCAAATTCCTTTTTTTATGTTATCTACCGTCGACATTAATTTTACATACTCCACATATATCTTCATGGGGAACATACCCACTACCTGGCCGGTGACTATTTTAACCAAGCCCACGCAAAGGTGCATCGTCGCGTGCTTTTTTACTCTGCTTGCATGTTTAAATGTTCCTGATCTTCTTGCTAAGACATATTTAGCCAAATTGCGGGTTTGATGCTGACGGTGTTTTCGATTTTCGGCATAACCAGGCTACCGAAAATCTGTGCCAACACCCCCGTCCCCCTGGAACATTGCTAGACGATATTTACAGTATGATGAAAATACTCTTCCAAAAGCGAGCAGGCATAATCTTCAGACTCAGCTGGATAAACGTAACAGCATAGTTCTGCTGCATTGCGAGCAATTTTACCAAAAAGCATTGCCGTGTTTATAAGTGCTGAAACAATATCTTCTTTTTCATAGTGAGCAAAACACGCACCAAGCGCTTCAATTATTTCTTCTCCTGCCCATTTTTCAAGAAATCTACCGTTGTGCCATACATCGCTTTGTTTAGAAGAAGTTTCGTATAGTTCGATAATTTTCAGAAGATAGTTCTTTAAATATGAGTCAATGCACATTTTTGCTGCCCATAACTCCCCACGAAGTATTTTCTTCGATGACCATATGGTATGAAACCAGAAATCACCTACCATATTAATAAACTCGTTTTCGGTCATAACAGCATGAGGAACACATATCTCAACATTGTCATCAATGATTTCAGTAATACCAATATTGTCATATAGCACGGAATATCCTCGGTTCATAACTTCGGAGGCAACTCCGTTTATTATTGCTGTTTCAAGCTGTTCGGGAGTAAATACAATTAGGTCAACATCAAGTGAACCGTCAAATAATATTCTTCGCTCCAACCCTCCACCGAGTGTTGGTTCGACAAACGATATTTTGATCTTTCCGAGTTTAGCAGACTGTTCGCCAAAAAGCCATTCATCTGGGTTTTTACACGCAAGAATCAAATCCATATCGGAATACTCATCTGCCTTGAATAATTTCTGACAGACGAACCAATGGCAATTACTGCACAAACGTTGTCATCGCTAATACAAATACTTAATAAGCGTTTCTTTATCTCAAAATATCTATCCATCTGTTACCGCACCCTTATTATCTATTTTACGAATGCCAATTATCGCTGCACCCTTGACATCAATACGGCTTACTCCGCATGTGTCGTCATAAGAACATACCACTGCATGGTTGGTGACCACTTTAACCTGGCTCATGCAGAAGGCAACGTCGCACACCTTTATGCTCTGGCTGCAGCTGATATAGATCAGAGGTTGGCTAAAAAACGCCGAGCCTGATCGAAGACGCGCACGTTTAAATGTTCCTAATCTTCTTGCTGAGACATGTTTAACCAAATTGTAGGTTTGATACTGACGGTGTTTTCGATTTTCAGCATAACGAGGCTACCGAAACTCTGTGCCAACACCCCCGTCCCCCTGGAACATATTATCCCTTGACTGTATTCTTACCTTTTGATTTTGCCTCATATAACTTTTTATCAGCATTGTTGATGAGTTCATCAAGAGTCATTTCACTCTGAAGACACCTCACTCCGATGCTTACACTAACCTTAATGGGTGCTATATTAAGAACAGCTATCTCAGCATCTGCAATTGCAGTCCTGATACGTTCAGCGAGCATAAGTGCTGCTTCAAAATTCGTATGAACCAACCCAATTACAAATTCATCTCCACCATAACGCCCAAGAATATCAAATTCACGCATCTCGCTTTTTGCTATGGCTGCAACTTTTGCGAGAACTATATCTCCAGAACTATGTCCATAATTATCATTAATGATTTTAAATCCGTCTATATCCATCAATAAAACGCAAAGTGGCAACCCGGCTTTGAGCGCTTCGTTGAAAACCTCTGATAGTAATTGGAGAGAATACTGCCGGTTATATGTTTGGCACAAGCTGTCATTTTGTGCCATCTCCTTGAGTAGTTGACCTTCAATTTTCTCTGTAACATCCATGCAGCTGCCGATGAAGCCAATAAAATTATTATTCTTATCATAAAAAGGGACCCCGAGATCATTAATCCATCTGTATTGACCATCATATCTTTTCAGACGATAATCCATTTCAAATGGATGCTGAAGTTTAAAATTATCAAGATAAATTTTTACACATTTGTCATAATCGTCCGGATGCACACCTTTAGCCCATCCAAATCCATACTCCTCTTCCATCGTGCGTCCGGTGAATCTAAGCCATGTTTTATTAAAGTAATCACATTCTGTACTTAGATTAGCCCTCCATATCATATTTGGTGAAGACTCAAGAATCAGTTGATACTGTTCCAAATCCATCATAACTACTGCCTCCTTCTCTAAAATTCCATTATATCGTTTCTCTCTAGGGTTTTCATTCTCCCTTGAAATGTCTAAAAATCTGATAGTACTTGCTTCACGAATATAATGGCTCGGTTTGCATGGCACACAAAAAATGCTTCTCCTCGCGAACATCTCCACCGGAGTTGTAATCGTAATATCGTAGCTTAGATCGTTATAAATAACAAAACTTAACCTTTATAGTAATTATGAAATTTCTTTTTTGTAGGGTCGATGCCTTTTTTACCCTGGTCCGCTTTTATTTCAGTATGTTTCTGTTCGGTTTTCACTCCGTTTGAAATTCTTGCGCGCATTGGATGCGCAGCAACTCCCGTTTCCCGTGGTATATACCTGGGCTTAGCAGCCTTGGGAGGGGCCGTTGTAATCAGCATGGGATACGGGTGATCCGTCACCACAGTGATATTCTTACCGGTTAATTTTTCAATCGCCGCGAGGAAGGGCTTCTCTTCGATATCACAAAAAGAAAGTGCTACACCGCCAAGCCCTGCTCTGCCGGTTCGCCCGATGCGATGGATATATGTCTCCGGAATATTGGGCAGTTCATAATTAATTACATGGGAGAGCTCATCGATATCAATTCCACGTGCTGCAATGTCGGTTGCCACCAACACACGCGTCAATTTACTTTTAAAATTATCCAGTGCTAATTGACGCGCATTTTGAGACTTGTTGCCGTGAATTGCATCCGCTTTAATATGAGCATAGGTTAATTCTTGCACAATCTTGTTTGCTCCATGCTTTGTCCGGGAAAACACCAAGGCAGAAGTAACCGATTTATCCTGCAAAATATGCAGTAGTAAATCCATTTTGTTTTTCTTATCAACAAAATAAAGAGACTGCTGAATCATCTCAACGGCAGGGGATTCCGGTGTCACGGCTATTTTGACAGGGTTGACTAAGATAGAGTTCGCCATTTTCAAAATTTCAAGCGGTATTGTGGCAGAAAAGAGCAGCGTCTGCCTTTTTGCAGGAATTCTCGCGATGATTTTTTTAACGTCATGGATAAAACCCATATCCAGCATATGGTCCGCTTCATCCAGCACGAAGATGCTGACAGATCTTAAATCAACCAATCTCTGATTAAACAAATCGTCAAGTCTGCCGGGAGTTGCCACCAAGATATCAACTCCATTTTGCAGCATATGTTCTTGCGGTTTTTGAGAAACGCCGCCAAATAAGACACCGTAGCGCAAGCCTGTATATTGTCCGTAGGTGCGAAAGCTTTCAAATATCTGAAGAGCAAGCTCTCTTGTCGGAGTCAAGATTAAAGCTCGAATTTTCCGAGAGGTAGTTTTTATTTCAGTCTTAGCGCTCAGAAGCTGCAAGATAGGAACAGCAAATGCTGCTGTTTTCCCTGTGCCTGTTTGTGCACATCCGAGCAGATCTCTGCCATTCAGAATGGGTGTGATTGCCTGTTCTTGTATTGGCGTAGGCATTATGTAGTTTTCGTTTTCCAGAGCCTTGAGGATTGATGGAATAATGTTTAGTTCTTTAAATTGCATTTTTCTCCTTGTATTTTTAAGTTTTGAAATTTCGTAAATTTATTCTGTTATTGTAAACCCGCATTTTAAGGCGAATACTATTGTCAATTTCTATCTATTCCCACACTTGTCTTAATTCGATTTGCCCTTCACCATTACCCATGGGGTCCGGAACTTTTCGAGCCCATTCAATAGCTTCTTCTTTCGTTTTAACATCAATCAAGAAGAAACCTGCCACAACATCTTTCGTCGGTTCAAACGGACCATAGCTTACGATTGGCTCTTCACCCGATTTAACATGAGAAAAACGAATTCCTTCAGAACTGGGATGAAGTCCTTTCGCCATTACTCGAATACCTGCATTCACTAAATCTTGATTATATTGATCCATCATGGCTTCAAGTTTCCGCTGAGGGAGGTTAATGCCCTCTGAATTAGTAGATGCTTTTACAATCATCATGAATAACATCTATTTACCCTTCTTTTCTGTTGAATAAACATACACACCACATGGCTATAGTAGACAAAAATGATATAATCATGCTTGAATTATTTATTTTTTCAAGAGGGGATGCATTTGAATCACTTCATGAAAATCGGGGCCACACGGCATGGAACCACTTCGATACGCTCCCACACCTTACCCGTCACATAAGGCTCTATGGCAAGCCAAGCATCCAGTTCCTCCCGAGTGGAATAGTTCACAACCAGGATCGAACCAATCATTTTTTCAGCCTCATTCAAAAGTGCCAACCCGTATAAAAACTGCCCGGTAGCAACCGCAGCCTCTACTCCAGCCATATGCGCCTCTCGAACCGACAGCCTGCGGTTAATAGCATCTTTGTCAGTGTAGTCATAGCCGGTGACCAAGTATTGCATTAAAAACACTCCTTCTTTTCACATAGATCTTCTCCATATGCTGGAGTTACCCAATTACTAAGATAATGATTTGCGCGCGAGGCGCGCATTAATTGACGCTTCGCGTCATGAAGTGGCTTCGCCATGATTTGCATGCGATGCATGCATGAATTAATCCCGGCGCTCCATTAACACCACACACTCAACATGTGTTGTCATCGGGAACATGTCCACTGCCTGGCCGGTGATCACTTCATAGCCCAGTTCACGCAGGAGCGCCACGTCGCGCGCCAAAGTATTTGGGTTACAGCTGACATAGATCAGGTTATTGATTTTGGCTTTGGCAATTGCCTGCAGGAATTCCGGCTGGCAGCCCTGACGGGGTGGATCGAAAACGGCGCAATCGAATGTTATCCCCTGCTGCGCCAATTTCGGTAAGACTTCCTCACATTTGCCGGTATAGTAGCTGGCATTGCTGACCCGGTTTTGCAGGGCGTTTTTCTCCGCGTCTTTAACTGCCACCGCAGCAATTTCCACCCCGATAATCTGCTTTAAATCTAGATTACTTGGCTTAATTTCTGCGTTTCCTTGCCATTTGGCTAAGAATAAGCCGATGGAACCGATGCCGCAGTAAGCATCCAGCAAGCGAACCGCGTCTGCTTTTTTAGCATAGGCGGCCACAATTTGATAGAGCCGTTCGGTTTGAAAGCGATTGACCTGGAAAAAGGAGCGATCCGAAACAAGAAAAGTCGCCTCGCCAATCTGATCTTCCAGCGTATCAAAGCCCCAGAGCAATCTGCTCTTTTCGCCCAGTACGGTATTGCCTTTTTCTGTGTTGTAGTTTAAGACAATGCCGCCCAGTTCCGGAATCTGCTGCACTAAATTTTCAATCATTTGCTTTTCATCCGGAATGGTCAGTCCGTTGATCACGAGTGTCAGCAGAGCAAGCGTGTCTTCACGGTTGGTGCGAATCATGATATGGCGCAACAAACCGCTGTTGGCAGTTTCGTTATAAAAGGATATCTTGCTCTGAAAAATTTCTTCCCGTACAATTTGCAGCACTTTGTTGCCCAAAGGAGACTGCAGCAAACAGCGTTTGATGTCGACAATGCGATGACTGTTATTTTCGTATAAACCAATCACTTTTTTGCCGTCCTGCAGACCCGCTGGCATCTGAATCTTATTGCGGTAGGCATAGGGCTGTTCTGCTGCCAAAATCGGCTGCAGTTCGGGTTCAATTTTAGCCAAACGCCGCAGTTGTTCTTTCACCTGCAGTTCTTTCCAGGCTGTTTGCGCTTCATACTGCCAATGCTGCAGCTGACAGCCGCCGCACTGCGCATAGTATTGGCAAGGTGGCTGCTGCCGCTGCGGCGAGCTGAGCAAGATTTCCAAAAGGTTCGCCCGGAGAAAAGTTTTATGGATCTCGCTGATTTCGGCTTTGGCGGTTTCTCCCGGCAGCAAGCCGTCGCAGAAGACAGCCAGGTTTTGGTAACGGGCAACCCCTTCCCCGTTGATGCCAATGTTATCGGCCGTGATTTCTATCTGCTGATGCACACTGAAGCTCATGCTGCCGGCTGCGGCCGTTTGTTTATTGCCCGGCAGACTCCAGCTGTTTTTTTGTTTTGCCATTTAGATCTCCTCGCCAATGATTTGTATTTCCGGTTCCAGCCGGATGCCGGACTGCCGGTAGACTGTCTCTTGAATGTGCTGAATCAATTGTAAAACGTCGCTGGCCGTAGCATGGCCAAGGTTGATGATGAACCCCGCATGCAGTTCGGAAACTTGGGCGTCACCAATGCGATAGCCTTTCAGCCCGGCCTGTTCAATCAGCGGTCCGGCGAAATTCCCCGGCGGACGCTTGAAAACACTGCCGGCACTGGGATACTGCAGCGGTTGTTTGCTGCGCCGTTTGGCGCTCAAATCATCCATCTGCGCCTTGATCTCTGCCGGATCTTTTACTGTCAACTCCAGTTCGGCGTTCAGAACAATCAGCTGCTGCTCCAGCGCGGTGGAATGCCGGTAAGAAAAGTTCATTTCCCGATTGCTGAGTTGGATGATTTGTCCTGTTCGATCCAACGCCGTCACTTGCTGCACCACTTGCTTCATCTCGCCGCCATAGGCACCGGCATCCATCGCCACCGCACCGCCCAAGCTGCCGGGGATGCCGCAGGCAAATTCTAAACCGCTCAAACTCTGTTCGTAAGCAAAGCGCGCCAAAGCAATCAGCCGCGCGCCCGCTTCCGCTCGGATTGTGGTTTGCGTCAGCAATTCTATCCTACTGTAGCGGTCGGCCAAGACTATCACCAAACCGCGGATGCCGCCGTCCCGCACAATCAGATTGCTGCCTTTGCCAATCACCAGATACGGTAAGCCGTTTTGGTTTGCATATTGCACCAAGCGCACAATCTCCGTCGCTGTGCTTGGTTCCGCCAGCAAATCGGCCGGACCGCCAAATTGAAAGCTGGTGAAATTTGCCAGACATGCGTTTTGCAGCAGGCGGATTTCCGGTATTAATTCCTGTATTTCGGCAAAATGATTCTTCATAACGGTTCCCTCCGTTGATTTTTTCCGAGTTTTTACAGAGACTGCAATCGATACCTTCATTGTGCAATACCGCTGATATCGATTGCAGTTCCTGTAAAAAAGGGTCATCTCTGAAAACGAGATGGCCCTCTTACAGCGATGAAGCTGCTTTGCAGCAGGATTAAACCAAACGCAGCGCAAATTGCGGGCAGCCCGGACGGCAGTAACCGCAGAGCAGGCATTTGCTGTCGTCAATCACGGCTTTGCCGTTGACCACATGAATGGCCATGCTGGGGCAGGTACGTTCGCAATTGCCGCAGCCAACGCAATTACCCAAAACAATCATGCGCTTATTGACTTCGGGAGAAGGTAGATCTTCCACCGGAATCGGCTGATCGTTGAAAATCTTCAGATCCATCTGCAGTTCTTTTTCATTGACCACGCCAACCGCCACACTGGCGAACTCTTCCATCTCGCGGACATAGTTAATCGCACCCACCAAGTCGCCAATCAGATGACCACCGGCCAGTGATTTCATGGCATAAAGACCTTTACCGGCTTTATAACAGGCTTTGATAGCAGCGATCATGCCGTTCAGATCGCCTTCCAAAATACCCATGCCGATTTTATTGATGATGGGGAAAACTACATCGAATTCCGGTCGGCTGGCCGCAATTTGGCAAACATCAACGGCATGTGTGGAAATTCCCACGGCTTTGATGTAGCCTTTGGCCTTCATATCCACCAAACACTCAATAGCGCCGGCGCGGTCGTCAAACACGGTGTGGTTGGCGCGGGCGGCATGAATGTCAAAGATGTCGATGCAGTCGCGGTTCAATTCTTTGCGGGCCGCTTCCACGCTCTTCTGCATGGCCGCATAAGTGGTCGCCGCAGATTTGGTGGCAATCACCACATTGCCTTGAAAACCGCGCAGCGCCTGCTCAATATAATCGTGGGTATGATACATTTCGGCGGTATCCAGGAAGTTAACACCCTGTTCCACGGCGGAACGAATGATCCGGCTGCCCTCCGCAATCGGAATATTGCGCTGTACGGGACCCATCGGTAAAATACCGAGACACATTTGGGTTACTTCAATACCGGTCTGGCCTAACAGTTTCTTCTTCATTTTTTCTCCAACCTTTCCGCTAACAATTGTTTGAACTCTGCTTCTGTGAGTACAGGCACAGCCAGGCTTCTGGCTTTTTCCACTTTGGAGCCGGGATTCTCCCCTGCCAGCACGTAATCGGTCTTCTTACTGACCGAATCCACTGCTTTCCCTCCCTGTTTCTCTATGAAGTCGATTATTTCCTGCCTGCTGTAGGCGGAAAGTGTGCCGGTCACCACAAACTTCAGCCCCGCCAGCGGTGCTTCTCCCGACACATCCTGCTCTTGTTCCGCTGTCATTTTCAGGCCGGCTTGGCGCAGACGCTGCAAGCGCTCTGCCGTTTCGCTTTGCGAGAAATAATTGATAATGCTCAAGGCAATGGCCGGACCGACATCTTCCACCTGCTGCAGCTGTTCGGCCGTTGCCTGCGCAAAGGCGGTCATGCTCTGAAAGCGTCTGGCTAAAACAACGGCGGTCTTTTGACCAACATGCCGAATCCCCAAAGCAAAAATCAAACGTTCCAAACCCCTGTTTTTGCTTTGCGATATGGCGTTGAGCAGGTTCTCCGCCGATTTTTCAGCAAAACGAGGCAGTTCCAGCAGGTTCTCTTTCTGCATAAAATAAAGGTCGGCTACATCGGCAATCAATTGCTGCTGCAGCAGCAGCTGCACGTTCTGCGGTCCCAGCCCCTCAATATCCATCGCAGCACGGCTGCCGAAATGCACGATATTCTCTAAAACTTGAGCCGGGCAGGCAAGATTCGGGCAGCGCCAGGCAGCTTCACCCAGGTCACGGTAGAGTTTATGACCGCAGACCGGACAATTTTCCGGCATCTGAAACGGCACTTCTTTACCGGTCCGCTTTTCGGTCAGTACGGAAATCACTTCCGGAATAATCTCACCCGCTTTGCGCACCAAGACCTTGTCGCCAAGCATTAAGTCTTTCTCGCGAATCAGATCCTCATTGTGCAAAGAAGCGCGTCCCACGGTGGTACCGGCTACCCGGACCGGCTCCAGCACCGCCGTCGGTGTCACTACACCGGTGCGGCCCAGCGTCAGCTCGATCGCCAGCAGGGTGGTTTCCACTTCTTCCATGGGGAATTTATAGGCGACCGACCAACGGGGCGATTTGGCTGTCTGTCCCAGTTCCTGCCGGATGGCCAGGTCGTTGATTTTAATTACCAAACCGTCGATATCGTAATCCAAACTGCGGCGTTTGTCCTGCCAGGTCAGGCAGTAAGCCAAAATTTCCGCCGGATCACTGCTGATCAGGCGCAGCGGATTGACCCGAAAGCCCAGCCGCTGCAGATACTGCAGTGTTTCTTCATGCGTTGTAAACGGAGTACCGCTCTGCCATTCCAAACTGTAAAAAAAGCTATTCAGATTGCGGCAGGCCGTCACCTCGGCATCCAATTGCCGCAGTGAACCGGCTGCCGCATTGCGCGGATTGGCAAAGAGCGGTTCTCCGTTCAATTCGCGCTGAGCATTGAGATTCTCAAACGATTCGCGCGGCAGATAGGCTTCACCGCGCACTTCCAGATCGATGCTCTCTGTCAGCTGTTTGGGTACCGAGCGAATCATCCTGACGTTATGTGTAATATCCTCGCCGCTCACCCCGTCGCCGCGGGTGGCTCCCACCAGCAGCTTGCCTTTTTCGTAGCTAAGCACCAAGGTCAGACCGTCAATTTTCGGTTCGACCACAAAGGTGATCGCACCATATTCGGCTGTGATTTTAGCTAACCAGCCGCGCAGTTCTTCCGTGCCAAAGACGTTCTCCAACCCTTGTTTTAAGACGCGATGCGGATGGCTGGCAAACTTTGCCACCACGCTGCCGCGCACTTTTTGCGTGGGCGAATCGGGTGCCATCAGCAAAGGATACTCCGCTTCCAGCGCCTGCAGCTGCCGAAAGACTACATCGTATTCTGCGTCGCTAACCAGCGGTGCATCCAGTAGGTAATAAGCCTCATCATAATGCTGCAGTAATTGCTGCAATTGGCGCATTTTTAGCAAAACACCATCTACTGTCATGATTCCACCCTTTCCAGCGCTGCATATTTCACAATTAAACGTTTCACACCCACATTGGGAAATTCCACCAGGAGTTCCTGGCTGTCTCCCGATCCCTTGCTTTCCAGCACCTGGCCGTTGCCCCAGACTTTATGTTTGACCGTTTCGCCAGCCGCAAAGTTGAGGATTGTTTTTGTGGGTATGACTGAACTCTGCACTGCAGGCTGCGCAGTTTTCTTCTCGGTGTTCGCTGCAGGCAGTTTTTCCTGTTCTGCCGCGGCTGCCGCCTTCTCTTGCTTCCACTCTGTGACTTTGCTCCAGGAAAGCGGAATCACCGGTTCCCGCTCTGCCGCCGCTGCTTTCTTGCTGCGCGTTGCTTTGGGTTCCTGCAGCAGGTCCTCCGAAATTTCACCAATAAAACGGGAGCGGGGATTATAGTTCGTCGTCCCATAGGTCTGGCGCTGGCTGGCATAGGAGAGAAACAAGAGATCTTTGGCTCGGGTCATACCCACATAGCAGAGGCGGCGCTCTTCTTCCATGGCGCTGTCGTCATAAATGGCGCGCGAAAAAGGAAAAATCCCCTCTTCCAGGCCGGTCAGAAAGACCACCGGGAATTCCAAACCTTTGGCTGCGTGCAAAGACATCAGCGTCAGCTGGCGATCGACCGGATTGCTGCCCTCCGCTTCATTATCGGAGTTGAGCGAAGCGTTGGTCAAAAAGCCTTCCAGACTGAGATCCATGTCCGGTTTCTTTTCGTATTCTACCGCCACGTTGACAAATTCCATCAGATTCTGCACCCTGTCTTCGCTGTCCGGATCGGGGTTGGCCTGCAGTTCCTGCAGATAACCGCTGCTTTCAATCACCGTTTTCACCATTTCGCTGACCGATAAATAGGCGGACATCTTGCGGTAGTTATCCAGCTGCTGTACAAATTCACGCAGCTTTTTGGCCACCCGTGCCTGCAGTTCCGGAATGGCATCGGCTTCTTCCAAAGCAGCGTAATAGGGAATGCCCATTTCGCGGGCAAACGCGTCGATATGGCTGAAACTGGTCTCGCCAATCCCACGGCGCGGCACGTTGATAATGCGTTTGAGCGCGACATCATCGTAAGGATTGACCATCACATGCAGGTAAGCGATGATATCTTTTACTTCTTTGCGGCTGAAAAATTTCAGGCCGCCAATCAGAATATAAGGCAGCGCATTTTCGTTGCAGACATCCTCAAATTTACGCGATTGGGCATGGGTGCGATAAAGAATGGCAAAATCCTGATTCTGATAACCCTGTTCCCGTTTCAGCCGATCGATCATGCTGATCACGGTGCGGGCTTCGTCCGTTTCATTTTCGGTTTCCAGCAGGGTGACTTTCTCTTTGCTCTGCTTATCTGTCCAAAGTTTTTTCTCTTTGCGCTGCGTGTTGTTCTGAATCACATCGTGCGCCGCGTCCAGAATATTCTGCGTGGAACGATAATTCTGTTCCAGCTTAATCACCATGGCGCCGGGATAATCCCGCTCAAAGTTGAGGATGTTGGAAATATCGGCGCCGCGCCAGGAATAGATGCCCTGGTCCTCATCGCCGACCACACAGAGATTGCCTTTTTCCCCGGCCAGCAGGTTGACCAAACGATACTGGGTAAAGTTGGTATCCTGGTATTCATCAACCATGATATATTGGAAGCGATTTTGGTAACGCTCCAGTACTTCCGGACAGGTTTGCAATAAACGCACCGTCACATTGAGCAGATCGTTAAAATCCAGGGTGTTGTGCAGCATGGTGTACTGCTCATAAGACTGCAGGATGCCGGCCAGATTGCGTTCGAACAGGTCCTTGGCCGTACGCGCCAGCTCGGCGCCGGTGCCCATTTTATTCTTGATTTTATCAATCGCGTCCGCGACGATGGCGGGTTTGTATTTCTCTTCATCCAGATTGCGCTCTTTCAGCAGGCGTTTGATCACCTTTAAGCTGTCGTCCTGATCCAGAATCGTAAAATTGCGTTGATAACCCAGGTTCTCAATATCCTGGCGCAGGATGCGTACACACATGGCATGGAAGGTGCTGATCCAGATCCGCGAACCTTGCTCGCCAACCATCGCGAGGATACGCTCTTTCATCTCCTGCGTGGCTTTATTGGTAAAGGTAATGGCCAGGATGCGTGCCGGATCGACGCCCTTGTCCAGCAGGTAAGCAACCCGATAGGTCAATACTCTGGTTTTGCCGCTGCCTGCACCGGCGATGATCAGCAGCGGTCCCTCGGTCTGCTCGACTGCTTTTATCTGTTCCGGATTTAATAAATGAGCCAGTTCCATCCGATCCCATCCCTTCCGTTGTCTTACAGCTCGTTGATTTAAAATTCGCTTCGCAGCCGGCAAAATCCTGTCAGGGGCAAAAGAAAAGCGTGTCCACCCGTTGAAACAATCAGGGGACACACTTTTTGAGTTCCGATTATTCTTTGATTCTGGAAGCGGAATGGCCCTGTGAGACGCGGTAACGGGCGGTTGGGTCAAGAATCTTTTTGCGTAAGCGGATGTTCTTGGGAGTGACCTCCACCAGTTCATCCTCTTCAATATATTCCATCGCCTGCTCTAAGGTCATTTTTTTAGCCGGTTCCATATGCATCGATTCGTCCGTGGCGGAAGAACGCATATTGGAAACATGTTTTTTCTTGCAGACATTGACGTCGATATCGTCTTCTCTGGTATTCTCACCCACAATTTCACCGCGATAGACTTCAATTCCCGGTTCGAGGAACATAATTCCTCTGTCTTGCAGGGCATGCAGGGCATAACCGGTGGTTTCGCCGTCTTCCCAGGCAACTAAAACACCGCGGCTGCGTTTGCCGACATCGCCCTTATAGGCTTCAAAGCTGTGGAAAACATGATTCATGATGCCATAGCCTTTGGTCAGTGTCAGGTAGTCGGAACGGAAGCCAATCAAACCGCGCGCCGGTACGGTAAATTCCAAGCGCAGCTGACCTTCCGAGAGGTGATGCATATTCTTCATTTCGGCTTTACGTGGGCCGAGCAATTCCATGACGGGTCCCATGGTTTCTTCCGGCAAATCCAGCACCAGGTACTCAATCGGTTCGGCTAAAACGCCGTCGATGATTTTGGTGATGACACGCGGTTTGGAAATCTGCATTTCGTAACCTTCGCGGCGCATGGTTTCAATCAAAATGGAAAGATGCAGTTCGCCGCGGCCGCAGACTTCATAAGAATCGGGTGAATCGGTTTCCCGCACCCGCAGAGAAACATTTTTCTCCAACTCCCGCATTAAGCGGTCGCGCAGATGCCGGGTGGTGACATAAGTGCCTTCCCGACCGGCGAAAGGACTGTTATTGACGATAAAGTTCATCGACAGGGTCGGCTCATCCACCGGCATCATCGGCAGTGATTCCGGAAAATCCGGATCACAGATGGTTTCACCGATGTTGATGTCTTCCAAACCTACAATGGAAACCAATTCTCCTGCCGAGACTTCGGTTTCTTCTTTGCGCTTTAATCCGGCAAAAGTATAGAGTTTGCTGATCTTACCGCGGTTCATGCTGCCATCCGGACGGCAGACCACTACTTGTTGATTGACTCTGGCGGTGCCGCGCATAATCTTGCCAACCGCCATGCGGCCAACATAATCATCATAGTCCAGCGTGCTGATCCCCATTTGCAGAGGACCTTCCGCGTCGCCGTCGGGAGCGGGAATGGTGTTGACAATCATTTCAAAAATCGGCTGAATATTATCCTGCATGTCATTCAGCTGAACCCCGGCCACGCCGGCACGGGCTGAACAATAAACTACCGGGAAATCCAATTGATCTTCTTCCGCATCCAAAGAGAGGAAAAGATCGAGGATTTCATCCACAACTTCAACAGGTCGGGCGTCTTTGCGGTCGATTTTATTGATCACGACCACAGCTTTTAAACCATGTTCCAAAGCTTTCTTCAGAACATAGCGGGTTTGCGGCATGGAACCTTCAAAGGCATCCACCACCAGGATGACGCCGTCCACCATGCCTAAGATCCGTTCCACTTCACCGCCGAAATCGGCATGGCCGGGGGTATCCACAATATTGATCTTGACGCCGCGGTACATGACAGCGGTGTTTTTGGATAATATGGTAATACCGCGTTCGCGCTCCAAATCATTGGAGTCCATGACGCGTTCCTGTACTGCTTCATTCGCGCGGAAAATACCACTTTGCCGCAGCATGGCGTCGACCAGAGTAGTTTTGCCGTGATCAACGTGGGCAATAATGGCAACATTTCTAATATCATTTCTTAACAAGGTATCACTCTCCATAGCAGACTTATTATTTCCATTTCATTACAATTAGATAGTATAATATTTCCCGGTGCATAAGTCAAACAGAAAGGCCTATGTTTCATGTTCCTACATGAACCCGCATCTTCGCCAAGAGCTATTTTTTCAACCGTTCCGGGTAAATGTCGCCTCAGGCAGAGATATCCTTTTTTATTGTCAGAATAAGCAGAAATTACCGTCGATCAGAGCGAAAAGCGCTGCCGAACGATCGCTGCAATCGTTTTTGCCATCTCCGCCGGTGCGGCGGTGCTGTCAATTTTCACAAAACGCTGCGGCTCCTGATCTGCAAGCAGCTGATAGAGCGCTCTAACCTTGTCTTCGTAAACGAAGCCTTTGCTTTCCAAACGATCGCCTTCGCCACGCCTGGCAATTCGTTTCATTGTCTCTTCTGCCGGCAGATCCAGCCAAAAGGTGAGATCCGGCTTTAAATCATTGACCGCCAGCTGATTGACGGCGCGGATAAAATCCAATTCCAAGCCGGCTGCTCCCTGAAAAGCGATGCTGGAATCAACAAAGCGATCGGACAGCACAAATTGACCTTGCTGCAGCGCCGGATTTAGTACCTGGCGCACATGCTGGCAGCGATCCGCGGCAAATAGAAAAACCTCCGTGGCGGGCAGAATGTCCAGATCTTTGCGGTCCAGCACCAAATTACCAATCACGACGCCAACCTCGGTGCCGCGCGGCTCACAGGTGACCACAACCTCGGCACCCCATTTTTTCAATGTTTCTGCCAGACGGGTAATTTGCGTTGTTTTACCGCTGGCATCGATTCCCTCAAATGTAATAAAAGGCATTCTTTAGACTCCTTTTCCTAAGAATTCCAATTTTTCCGGTAAATCATCCAAAGAGCGCAGACCAAAATGGCTCAAAAACAAATCAGTCGTGGCATATAGATTCGCTCTGCCGGCTCCCGGCTTTTTCCCGACTTCGTCGATCAAGCCCAGAGACAACAATTGGTTGATGGCATAATCGGCGCTGACGCCGCGGATCAATTCCACTTCCTGGCGGGTAATTGGCTGCTTGCCCGCCACAATCGCCAGTGTTTCCAAGGTGGTTGGCGACAATTTTCGCGGTTTGTTCAACGACTGCAGAAAATAGCGCAGCCGTTTGGCATAATCCGGTTTGGTCACCATCTGCCAGCCGTTGGCAACCGGCAGCAACGTGCAGCCGCGCTTGGCATCATTTGTCCAGAGCGCAGCCATTTCCTGCAGCTGCAGGTCGGTTTCTTCCACCGTTTTACCCAATAATTCCGCCAAACGCTCGGAGGGAACCGGTTCGCCACTAACAAACAGCAAAGCTTCCACCATGCCGTTTTCCTGCTCCGCCGGTAAATTGACCAGGGTCAGGGAAAGGTCCTGATTATCTTGCGTCACTTCTAACCCTCTCCAATCCATAGTTCACCATAAGATGTGATTTGCTCGATCTTCAGCTGCTGCAGCCGGACCAATTCCAGCAAAGCCAGGAAAGTGGCTACCAGCAAATTGCGGCGGCTGCCCGGACGGAACAATTGTTCAAACAAAATGCGGCCCCGGTTCTGCTGCACGCGAGATAAGATGTAGGTCATCTGATGTTCCAATTCGTATTCTTCCGCTTCAATTACTTCATCGACATCCAGCGTTTCTTCGCCCGCCTGCAGTACGCGCTGAAAAGCGGTCAGCAAGTCAAATAAACCGGTATGCCGCAGACGATCCACCGGGTCGATACCGATCTGAATCTCATCCGCGGGTCTTGCCACCCATAATTCGCGCTGTTCTGCCAAACGTGACAATTGTTTGGCGGTTGCCTGAATCAGGCGATATTCTTCCAGATGCGCTTCTCTGTCGTAGGGTTCTTCCGGTTCCACTGCTTCCAGCGGTTTTGGCAGCAGCAGCTGCATTTTCCATTCCATTAAAATGGCCGCCAGTACAATAAAAGCAGATGCCTCTTCGGAATCGAAACCTTTTGGCTCCAAATAAGCCATAAAATCATCGATCCAGGCATTAATTTGCAGATCCAGCACCTTTTCTTTATCCTGCCGCAGATATTCGACCGCGCCGGCAGCTTCTCCCTCGAACCCGGGGATGGAAGTTTTAAAACTCATAGACACCTCGAACCACGCTAGAGAAACATTTGCACAATGGCAAGCAACGCATTCAAGAACAGATTGGCCAGCGGACTGATCAGATAGCGATAAGCGCCGGTGATCATCAGAGCCAATAAAATCAGAATGCCGTAGCGATTCATGAAATTCATATAAGCAAACGACTCTTTAACCGGCAGTAAACCTTCCAGCACTTTCGAGCCATCCAGCGGCGGAATCGGAATTAAATTAAATAAGCCGAGGTTGACGTTATACATCAGGATGCCCAGCAATACCTTGATCAAATAGGAGTTGAACAGAATGGAAGTGGGCAGGATGATGGTCAGTAAACCATAGAGCAGGGCGACGAGCAAAGCAGTCAGAAAATTGGCTGCCGGTCCGGCCAAAGCCACCATCAGCATCCCCTGCCGTCTGTTTTTATAATAAAACGGGTTGACTTCCACCGGTTTGCACCAACCAAAGCGAAACACCACCATCATAATGAAGCCGATGGGGTCGATGTGATTCAAAGGATTAAAAGACAATCTGCCCTGCAATTTCGGCGTCGGGTCTCCCAAACGATAAGAAATCCAACTGTGCGCAAATTCATGCACCGTCAAAGCAAGCAGTAATCCCGGAATGTAAAAGAGGAAATCCGAATCCAAACCAAACATACTTCTACTTCTTTCTTTTTGTAAATTTCCAGTTTATTTCAGATGAGCCGGCATCCGATCCAGTCGGATCAAATCCTGATACGTTTCGCGTTCTTCCATCAAATCCGCTCCGGCTGGGCTGATTAAAACCATTGCCGGGCGGGTGACCCGATTGTAATTGCTGGCCATGGAGTAGTTGTATGCGCCGGTAGCAAAAACAGCAATCACATCTCCCACCGCCACTGCCGGCAGCCAAAGATCCTTGATCAGAATATCGCCCGTCTCGCAGTGCTTGCCTGCCAAATGAGCCTGCTGCAGCAAGGGTTCGTTTGCCTTATCCACCACCACTGCCTCGTAGACGGCCTGGTACAAAGCAGGACGGATATTATCGGACATGCCGCCGTCCACCGAAACATAGCGTCGAATGCCTGGTACCTCTTTGATGCCGCCGATGGTATAGAGGGAAATCCCCGCTTCACCAACAATGGCACGGCCCGGTTCGACAAACAGTTTCGGCAAAGGAAAATTGTGCTTTTCCGCCTGCAGGCGGACCTGTTTTGCAATATGCTGCACCACCGCTGTTGGCTGCAACGGCTGGTCTTCGCTTGTATAGCGGATGCCGATGCCGCCGCCCAGATTCAATTCCGGCAGCGTCAGCTGATAGCGGCTGCGGATTTGTTCCAGTAAACCAAACATCAGCTCCACAGCCAGGCTGTACGGTTCTTCCTCCATGATCTGGGAACCGATATGGCAATGGATGCCTTGCAGATGCAGACGCGGCGTTTGTAGGATGGTCTGGATGGCGTCCTGCAGCTGCAGATCGGAAATCCCCAGACCGAATTTGGAATCGGTCTGCGCAGTGCGGATGTACTCATGCGTATGCGCTTCCACACCGGGGGTGATGCGCAGCATCAAGTTAGCTTCACAAGCCAAATCTTTTGTCAATTGCTGCAGCAGCTGCAGTTCGTTCAGATTATCGACAACGATACGGCCGATACCGGACTGCAGCGCCAATTGCAATTCTGCTTTGGTTTTATTGTTGCCATGGAAAAGCATCTTCTCCGCCGGGAAGCCGGCACTGAGGGCGGTATAGAGTTCGCCGCCGCTGACCACATCCAGATACAGCCGCTCCTGTTCGATGATCCGGCAGATGGCCTGATTCAGCAGCGCTTTACCGGCGTAGACAATCTGACCGTTGGCATAGTCATCCAAACCGCGCCAATAGTCACGGCAGTGCTGACGGATCAGCGCTTCATCCATCACATAGAGCGGTGTACCAAAACGGGCAGCCAGAGCGCTCAGCTCCATACCACGGGTTTCCAGATGACCGAGACGGTTTGTTTCAATTTGCGGCGGACAGCGATAACTTTGCCTCATAATTTACTTCACTCTTTCTCGAAAAATTGCAGACCTGTCTTTTTTTCAGCCGGTGCTTCGCTTTCGGTCTCGGTTTTGCTGCGGTCAAACAGCGCCTGCACAAAAACCGAGGGATCAAAATCGCGCAAGTCCTCGATGCCTTCGCCCAAACCAACCAACTTGACCGGCAGATGCAGCTGTTCTGCAATGGCGATCACAATGCCGCCTTTGGCGGTACCATCCAGTTTGGTCAGCGCCAAAGCGGTGACTTTGGCCACTTCGCTGAATGCCTTGGCCTGCAGCACCGCATTCTGACCGGTGGTGGCATCCAGTACGAGCAGTGTCTCGTGCGGCGCATCCGGTATTTCCCGCTGAATGATGCGGTAGATTTTATTCATCTCTTCCATCAGATGCGATTTATTATGCAGACGTCCTGCCGTATCAATCAGAATCAAATCGCTGTGCCGGGCTCTGCCGGCATTGATCGTATCAAAGACGACCGCCGCAGGATCCGCCCCCGGCTGATGCCGGATGAGTTCCACATCGGCGCGCTCACACCAAATCGCCAATTGATCAATGGCGGCGGCACGGAAGGTATCGGCGGCAGCCACTAAGACTTTTAAGCCCTGCTGATGATAACGATTGGCCAATTTTCCCACCAGCGTCGTCTTGCCAACGCCATTGACGCCAACCACCAGGATGATGTTCATTCTGCCGGGCTCGATATTCAGCGGCAGAATCTCGCTGTTCAGGATTGCCGACATTTCTTCCTGTAAAAGGCGTTTCACATCCGCCGCTTCTTCAATATGCTCCTTCTTAACCCGTTTGCGCACATTGTTCAGTAAAAATTCCGTCGTGCTGACACCCAGATCGGCGGAAATCATGATTTCTTCCAGTTCGTCAAATAACGCTTCGTCCACTTTTTGAAAGCGGGAAAAAACCTGATCGATCTTACCGACAAAAGCTTCCTGGGTCTTCGCCAGGCTTTGCTTTAATTTTTCAAAAAAGCCCATTCTCGAACCACTCCTTATTCTTCCCGATCGTGAAAGCGCACCGAAATAATCGATGAGATGCCGGGAGTCTGCATCGTCACTCCGATTAACGCATCCGATTCCTCCATCATGCCTTTGCGATGAGAAATAGAGATAATCTGCGTATCCTCGGCGCATGTTTGTAATACTTTCGCGACCTTCTTGACATTTCCTTCATCCAGTGACGATTCGATCTCGTCCAGCAGACAGAAGGGCGGTTTCTTGACCTGGAGGATGGCAATCAACAGGGCCACCGCGGTCAGCGCATGCTCACCGCCGGACAGCAGACTTAAGTTGCCCGCTTTTTTGCCGGGCAGCTGCGCGATAATTTCCAAACCGGTCGTCAGCAGATCCTCCGGTTCCGTCAGACTCAAATGGGCCTGACCGCCGCCGAACAATTCCGCAAAGACCAGCCGGAATTTCTGATCCACTTGCCGGAAAGCTTCTTCAAAGCGTTCCCGCATATCTTTGTCGATTTTAGCAATGACTTTCCAAATGCCCTGACAGGATTCGCGGATATCCGCTCCCTGCTCGTCTAAATAACCGCGGCGTTCTTCCAGCCGCAGTTTTTCTTCGATGGCGCCGAGATTAACCACACCCATCTCCCGGAGAGCGGCACGCAGCCGACTGCATTCTTTGGTTAGGGCTTCTCCGGCGGCAGGCAAATCACTGCGGTCGATTTCCGTTAATTGCGTCGGCAGCATTTGATACTCCGCCATCAGTTTTTCTGCTAAGTAAGCGCGGTCATTTTGGCTGCGGGAGAGACGTAAATTGCTGTGATAGGAAGCTTCCCGGGCTGCGTCTTCGGTCCGACGCGCCTGTTCGATGCGCGCATCCTGTTCCTGAAAGGATTCGCTGAACTTGAGGCGATTGCGCTTGACCTCCGTTAAATGCTGCTCGGCCGTCTGCTGTTGGCGCAGCGTATCCTGCAAATCGCTGCGAATTGCGCTGATCTCAGCTGCAGTTTCGCTTTCCCGCGCCGTCAGCGCCGTCAGGCGGACAGCAAGTTCTTCCTGTTCTGCTTGCAGCTCTGCCGTTTGCTGCTGCTGTTCGTTTTGCTGCCTTTGCAGTTCGTTCAGGCGCTGTTGGCTGACCGCCAAACGGAGTTTGAGCTGACTGCGCTCCTCTTCCTGCTGCAGACGTTTTTGCTCGTCCTCCTCTGCATCCGCCAAAGTAAACCGGACCGACAATTCGTCTTTTGCTGCCGTCTCGACATGCATTTGCTGTGCAATTTGCTGTCTTTCCTGCGCTAAACAGTCGATTTTTGCCCGTGCCTGCTCTTCTTCTTTGCTGAAGGTCTGCCGCTTCTCCGCAATTTGGGCCAGTTTCCATTGCAGCGCTGCTTTATTTTCTTTTTGCTGGCTTTCCGTTTGCTGCAGCTGTACTGTTTCCAGCTGCTGTTTTTCTGCCTCTGCCGCGCTTTTCAGCATCGTTTGATGCAGCAGGGTCAGCTCCGTCTGCAGCTGCAGAGCAGCCGTTTTTTCCTGAGCCAGTTCTTCTTCTAATTGTTTGATTTCGCGTTCGCGTCCCAGCAAACCAACACCGCGCTGATAAAGGCTGCCGCCGGTGACGGCGCCGCCCGGATAGAGGATTTCTCCCTCCAGGGTAACAATCCGATGGCGGTAGGCTAATTCTGCCGCTAACCGGTTGGCGGCTGCCAGACTGTCTGTCACGATCACATTGCCCAGCAAATGATCGGCGATTTTTCGATAGGACGGTTCACATTGCACCAAATCCGTGGCCAGCGCCAGCACACCGGGTTTGCCGGAGATGCGCTGCCACAGACTGGCGTCCCGCTGTCCCTGCACCACCGTCAGCGGTAAAAAGGTTGCTCTGCCGTTTTTTTGCTGTTTCAGCCAATCGATGGCGTTTTCTGCCGCCTGCGGGTTTTTCACCACAAGATTCTGTAAAGCACCGCCCAAAGCAACTTCCAGGGCGGTTTCGTATTTTTTATCCACGCTGAATAAATTGGCGACAGAGTCCACGACGCCGTGCATGGATGCTGCGTGGTTTTTCTTCGCCGAAAGCACCGCTTTGACGCCGCGCTGATAACCGTCCATCTGATCCGCCAGATCTGTCAGAGTGTGAAAACGAGCGCCTTTCAGCCGAATTTGCTCCTGCTGCAGTTTCAGCTGTTGTTCGCTTTGCTGATAAGCAGCCGCAGCCGCCGCCGCTTCGGTCTGCAAGCGGCTGCTGAGCGTTTGGCTTTGCTGCAATTGCTGCTGCAGCGTATCGGTTTGGGTCTGCCATTGCTGATAGGCTGCTTCGGCTGCCAGTTGATTACCGGCCAGCTGCTTTTGCTCGCTGTCCCAACCCTGCAGACGCTGCTGCAGTGATTCCGTCTCCAAACGCAGGCTTTCTGCTTGCAGCTGCAGGCGTAAGATACTCTGCTCCGCCTGGTTGATCTGTCGTCCGATGTTCTCCCGCTGCTGCCGTCGCTGCTGCTGCTGCTGCGCCAATTGCAGTAATTGCTCACTGGCAGCGCTCAAACTCTGCTCCAAGCGCTGCTGTTCTGACCGGCAAGCGGCAATCTCAGTCTCCATTTGCTCGCTCAGTTTACCGAATTCCGCCCGGCGCAGTCGATTGCTTTCCTCGGTTTCTTTTAACTGCTGTCGTGCCTGCTGCAAATTCTGCAGCCGTTCGTTGAGTGTTTTTTCCTCACCGCGCAGCCGTTCTGCGCTCAAACCCAGCGCATTGCTCTTTCTGTTTTGCTCGTCGATCGCAGAATCTGCCTGAATCTGCTCTAATTTTAGCTTTTCCAGAATTGCCAATTCCACTGCCAGTTTTGCCTGCGCAGTTGTATAATGATCCTGAGTTTTCTGATACAACTGCTCGGCGGCTGTGAGCTCCGTTTCGTTTTTTTCAAATTCAGCGGCATAAAAAGCCAGCTCCGCTTTATTCAGCTTCTTTTTGATCTGCAGATATTGCTCCGCTTTGACTGCCTGCAGCCGTAAGGGTGCCAGCTGTGTATCCAATTCGGCGATGATATCATCCACCCGCTGCAGCCGTTCCTGCAGACGCTCCATTTTCTGTACTGCTTCTTTTTTGCGGTATTTGAATTTGGAAATCCCGGCTACTTCTTCGATGATCACGCGCCGTTCGGCCGGTTTATCGGTGATGATCTCATCCACCTGACCCTGGCTGATGATGGAAAAAGAATCTTTGCCGACGCCGGTATCCATGAATAACTCCACCACGTCTCTCAGGCGGCAATGTTGGCTGTTGATATAGTATTCACTGGTACCATCGCGAAACAATCGCCGCTTGACTGCCACTTCTTCATAGTCAATGGGCAGCAGACGGGTTTGATTATCGATCACCAGGGTGACCTCCGCCATGCCGACTGCTTTGCGCTTTTCACTGCCGGAAAAAATGATTTCTTCCATCTTCGCCCCGCGTAAATTACGGGAATTCTGCTCACCCATCACCCACAAGACCGCATCGATGATATTGCTTTTACCGCTGCCATTGGCACCGACGATGGTTGTCAAACCGTCGGCAAAATCGAGACGAACACGCTCTGCAAAAGATTTAAACCCCACCAATTCAATTGCTTTCAGGTACAAGCTAATCCACTCCCCTGCCTGCGTTTTCGTCTTGATTCAACTGACGCTGCAGCCGTGCCAGCGCAATACGCGCCGCCGCCTGCTCCGATTCTTTTTTGCTTTTTCCTTCGCCTTCCCCGCATAATTCCTCTCCCAAGAAGACATGGGATAAAAAGAGAGGAGCATGATCCGGCCCGGTTTTTTCGGTCGTATAGATGATTTTCAATAAAATGCCTTTGCCTTGGGTCAATTCCTGCAGGCGATTTTTCCAGGAATGGGTCAGGCTGTCGCGATAACAGAACGGATTGATATTTTGCAGCAATTCGCGGCGAATGATACCGTCTGCCTGCTCGAAACCATATTCCAATAGGACAGCGCCCAGCACTGCTTCCATTAAATCACCCAGAATCGCCGGCTTTTCCGCTCCGCCGTCTTCGCGTTCCCCGCGTCCCAGTTTGATCCATTGACCGAGACCGAGACGGCGGGCACAAGCCGACAGGCTTTCCTCGCAGACCAAAGCCGCCCGCAGCGCGGTCATTTCTCCCTCGGCGCTTTCCGGATAGGTTTCATAGAGCCAGCGGGAAACCACCAACTCCACCACGGCATCGCCCAAAAACTCCAATCGTTCATTGCCTTGCAGCGGTGTCAACCCAGCCTCATAGATCGCTGAATTATGCCATAAGGCTCTGGTCAGCAGCGGTGCTGCCTTGACCGGCAAGCCTAACACCTGCTGTAATGCGGTCTCTTCCATACCTTGTTGCTCCTTCGTCAAAAAGAGGCTGCCCGGTTATCAGACAACCTCTTCGCGTTTGTTTTACATTTTTGCTTTTAAGAAGGAAACGGCATCTCCGACTGTCTTGATCTGCACGACGGCATCGTCATCCAGTTCGACTCCGAAGGAATCCTCCATGGTCATCACCAACTCGAACAAATCGATGGAATCAGCCTGAAAATCCACTTTGAAGTCGGAGGCAAGCGTCACTTTCTCCGGTGCAACTTTCAATTTTTCCACAATGATCGCTTTTAATTTTTCAAATACATCCATATTAGCTGCCTCACTTTTCTGTAATTATTCTGACTCGTTCTGAGCCATGATCTGGCGGAACTCTTCAATGATATTGCTCTCAATAAATTCGCTGGCGGCGCGCAGTGCGGAGTAAATCGCTCTTGTCTCGGAAGAACCGTGACCCTTCAGGCAGATTCCATTCACCCCAAGCAGGGGAGCGGCTCCGTATTCGCTGTAATCCAGACGATTTTTAAAACGGTGCATCGCTGGTTTAATCAGCATACCACCCAACTTGCCACGCAGATCCGCATAGAGTTCCTGTTTTATCATTTCGGAAAATGTCCCGGCTAATCCTTCTGTCAGCTTCAAAATCACGTTGCCGGTAAAGCCGTCGCAGACGGCCACATCAACTGCTCCGGAAAAAAGTTCTCTGGCTTCCAGATTGCCGATAAAATTGATCTTAGCTTTTTTCAGCAGCTGATATGCTTCCTGATAGAGCGGACTGCCTTTTTCCTCTTCCGTACCGATGTTGATCAGCCCGACTCTGGGGTTTTCCACTTGACGGGCAAGCTGCATATATTTACTGCCCAGTAAACCGAATTGCAGCAGATGCTCCGCCTTTGCTTCGGCATTGGCGCCGGAGTCCAACAACAAAACAGCCTTGTGATCCACGGTCGGCAGCATCGGAGCCAAAGCAGGCCGTTCCACGCCTTCCATGCGGCCTAAAATAAACAAGCCGCAGGCCATGATGGCGCCGGTATTGCCGGCGGAAAAAACGGCTTCCGCTTTACCCTCTTTCACCAAGCGGTGCGCTACCACCATGGAAGAATCCTTCATCCGACGCACCGCCAATGCCGGCGCGTCTTCAAAACCAATCACCTGCGTGGTTGGTACAATTTCAATTTTCAAGCCCTTTGTATGCAGTACGGAAAGCTCTTTGCCGATCGCATGTTCATCTCCGACCAGCAGCAAATCCAAACCGAATTCAGCCGCTGCTAACACAGCACCCTGCACAATCGCTTTCGGGGCATGATCCCCGCCCATACAATCCAGTGAAATTCGTTTCATTTGCTCACATCCTTAAATTATAGTATACTAAAATATCTGCTAAAAAGCAAGAAAAGAAGCCTCCGGAAACGTACTGCTTACGTATTCAAAGGCTTCCCTCATGCGTGATTCACGAATGACCTATTCACTTATTCCTGCACGGCAACAACTTCCTTACCGTTGTAATATCCGCAACTGGGACATACACGATGGGATAGTTTTGGTTTGTGGCATTGGGGGCATTCTGCTAATCCGGGAACGCCTAGACGGAAACTGTTGGCACGACGACTGTCACGACGGGCCTTGGATGTTTTGCTTTTTGGAACAGCACCCATTCTTCACACCTCCTTCTTCGGTGTTATCATCACCGCCTGATTGACAGGCAGGTTTTGAATCACTTTACATTCTTCTTTAGCCATTGACTTAGAACAGCCAGACGAGGATCTGTGGTATTCTGATGACAATCACAGGGACCTTCATTGAGATTGGCACCGCATTGATCACATAAGCCCAGGCATTCTTCCTTGCACAATGGCTTCATGGGAAGCTGACTGAAGAATGTTTCAATCAATAAACGGCTGACATCAATTTGATCTGCTGCCAGCACCGGTAAAAAGCGATCTTCTTTCGAGTTTTCGTCCTCTTCAGAGTCATCTTCTTCCACATCCGCCATCGGAACAAATAAATATTGTTCCGCCAGATCAAATGTCAGTACCTGCTGAAACTCCACGAGACAGCGGCAGCAAGTCAGCTGCAACTGCGCGACAGCCTGACCGGTGATCAAAAAACGATCTCCCGCATTGGTCACGAGTATCGAAGCATCCACCGGCTGCAATAAATGCATATCCAGATCACTCAGATCAAAATGCGCAATCTCTTCCTGCCAGTGTGCAGATTTTTGGTCTCCGACCAATCTTTTTAACTCAGAAACGGATATGATCATGGAATCACCTCAAAATAGTCTGCAAAGTATTGTATCCTTTTCTGACGATTTTGTCAAGATGCACCGAGGCAAATCTTTGCAGAATATTGCTTGATCTGATCGGAAAGCTTTGATACAATGAAAATAAAACTGAGGAGGTGCCTAATTTGGCAATCGTGGGTATTATCGCGGAATATAACCCGTTTCATGCGGGACACGCTTATCATTTGCAGCAAGCCAGGGCTGCCGCAGAAGCGGAAGCAGTAATTGTTGTGATGAGCGGCTTTTTTACCCAGCGCGGCATCCCCGCCCTGATTCAGCCCTGGCAGCGCGCCAAAGCGGCTCTGCAGCAGGGGGCCGACCTGGTTTTGCAGCTGCCGGTCGTCTATTCCAGTGCCAATGCCGATCGCTTTGCCGGCGGCGGTGTCTCACTGCTCAGTCAATTACCCGGCATCACGCACTTGAGTTTTGGCTGTGAAGCGGCAAATCCGGCTGATTTGCTGCACTTAAGCGCAGCGCTCCGCGCAGACGCCACTGCCGCAGCCGCAAAACAGCTGCAGTCTCTCGGCAATAACCATGCCAAGACCCAGATGCTGGCCATCGCCTCCCTGCCACAATATGCCGGCTTAGCGCCTTTAATGCAGCAGCCCAATAATACCCTGGCGCTCAGTTATCTGCAGGCGATCGAAGAACAGCACAGCACATTGCTTCCTTTGCCAATTCAACGGCAAGGCGCAGGTTTTTTGGACAGCAGCCTGCAGCCGATGGCCAGCGCCACTGCCATCCGCAAAACAATGGCGGAAGGTGGTTTTGATTGTTTAAAGGAGTATCTTCCCTCTGACAGTTATGCAGTCCTGGAGCAGGAACTGACTGCCGGGCGGGTCATCTATGCGCTGCAGGCTTTTGAACAGGCCATCTTGCTGCTGCTGCGCACCGCTTCTCCGGCAAAACTCGCTCAGCTGCCGGAACTCAGCGAAGGCCTGGAGAATCGTTTCTACGCCAACCGCAATGCCGACAGCCTAGCAGATTTCTTGCTGCAGGTGAAAACCAAACGTTATCCCTACAGCCGTTTGCAGCGCAGTCTTTGTCATCTTCTACTGCAGATTGATAAAACAGCCGAGCCGCTCTACCAGGGTCCTGCGCAGTATGCCGCTGTCTTGGGCTACAACCGCAGCGGCCAGACTCTCTTGAGTCAATGGCGCAGCCACTCAAGCATTCCGCTGATCACGCAGCCGCAGAAGCAAATGCGTGAATTATCAGCACCAGCCGCCGCCATGCTCGCTTATGATTTGCTGGCAGCGGATCTCTGGCGGCTCGGTCTTGCCGATGAACAGGCGCGCAGCCAACTGCATTGGGAGCGTCAGCAGCCGGTAGCTGTTTAATAAAGCAGCATTTTTAGGGAGCCGGGCTCAGACCGGCCAGGAATTGCAGCGCATCGTCCAGTGTTTGCACTTGGATCACGGTAATCTTGGTGGCAAAGCCGCGTGCCGCCTCGTAGTTTTCCTGCGGTACCAGAAAATACTCGGCACCCGCTTTTTCGGCGGCATGCAGTTTTTGCTTGACACCTTCGATAGGGCCGATGCTGCCGTCCAGGCGGATCGTGCCTGTACCGGCGATTTGATGCCCTCGTGTCAGATCTTCCGGCAGACAGCGATTGATGATTTCCAGTGTCATCATCATGCCGGCCGAACCGCCGCCGATGTTCTGGTCGGAAAAGCTGATTTCACCGTCATAGCTCAAATCCCAGGCGACTTGGCTGAGGTAAATGCCCAGTTTTGCCGCCCCGCTGGCATCCTGCCCTACCGTGACCGGCATAGTCAGGCTGTTGCCATCCCGCAGTAATTGCAGCTCCACGCTGTCATTGACCTGCACCTGCAATAAGGCGCGCTGCAGATCCTCATTCAGGATGATCCTTTTCCCATTGAAACCGGTAATGATATCACCGATCTGCAGCAGATCCTTGAGGGTGCAGGTGGGTGTAAAATCGGCAATCTGTACTCCGCCGCCATGAACGCTGACGGTTCTGCCTGCTTTTGGCAAAGCGACCAGGACCGCCTTTTTTTGGCTTTCCGACATGTTCTTCAGCATTTGATCATCGTATTCTTCTGTTGTCATGCCCGCGGGAATCACGGTGTCTTTGGCTTTTAAATCCAAATTATGATCAAACTGAGCCCGCAGCCAAATTGCGCCGTTGGCCTGCGTAGTATAGACACTCAGCATATAAAAGCTACCGGTATCATCGGGATCACCGGCAGAGACTGTGATATACGGCGCCAAATCGGTAGCCAAACCATCATAATAGACAATGTAATCCAGGGGATAGTAGAAGAAAGCGATCTCCAGCGTCAGTAAAACCGCTAAAATGATCAGATAAGCTTTATTTTCCCGCAGCCATTTCACTGCAATTCCTCCGCTTCTCTTGCCTCTGTATAGCGATAAAACGAAATGACACTCTCCCCTTGCCGGAGCTGACGATAGCGCTGCCAAACAGGAAACTGCTGTGGCAGCGCATCTTTTTGATGGTGTTCGATGATCAGCAGCGTCGTGGGCTGCAGCCACTTGGCATCGCCCATCACTCTCACTGCTTCTTCCGCCATTTCTAATTGATAAGGCGGATCCATGAAAATGAGATCGATCGCCGCCGGTAAACGCAGCATTTTCAGCCAGGTCAGCGCATCTCCCTCGATCAGCTGCGTCTGTTTTTCAAAGCCACAGACCGCGATGTTATCACGAATGACTTTAGCTGCTTCCGGCCGCAGCTCAATCATGGTCGCATAAGCCGCGCCCCGGCTGATCGATTCCAAACCAAAGGCACCGCTGCCGGAAAAGACATCCAACACCTGAGCCTCACCCAAATAGGGAGTCAGGATGCTGAATAAAGATTCCTTCAGCCGGTCCGAGGTCGGCCGGGTTAATTCATCGTTGGGAGTTTTTAAACGTCTGCCTCTGGCAGTACCTGCAATAATCCGCATAACCTTCACCTCACTGATTTTCTTTTACGATGGTTTTTACGAAGACGGTAAATTGCGCTTCGTCACGCATTGACGAATCCATTGCCACTGCTCCTGACGCAGCAACCCTGCCTGGCCGCTGATTTTCGCGGCGCAGTCTTTGACCAGCTGCAGAATGGCCTCGTCGATCTGCCAGCGAAAGATCAAATAATCAGTGAAACCGCTTTGATCGGTGCCCAGAATTTCACCGGGTCCGCGCAGTTCGAGATCCATTTGAGCCAAATAGAAGCCATCCTGGCTGTCACAAAGCGCTTGCAAACGTTTTTCGGCAAAGCTGGACAACTTAGGTGCGCTCAATAAAGCACAGTAAGCCTGATCCTGGCCGCGCCCGACCCGGCCACGCAGCTGATGCAGTTGGGCCAAACCAAAACGATCGGCCCCTTCCACTACCATCACCGAAGCAGTCGGCTGATCGACACCAACTTCAATCACCGTCGTCGCCAAGAGCCCTTTTAAGCTTCCGTCGGCAAAGCGATTCATCACCTCGAAACGTTCAGCCGGTTTCATACTGCCATGTAAAACAGCCCAATATTCTGCAGGCCAGCGCTGGTTCAGCAGCTTAGCTCGCTCCTCAATAGAAGGCATCGCCGCTTCCGATTCATCGTCTGTCTCAATGCTCGGACAAACCCAATAGACCGAACGCCCCTGCTGCATTTCCGTTAAACAAAAATCGACCAGTTTTTCCACTCTGGCCTGCTCTTTCAGCCAGACTGTTTTGATCGGCACGCGCCCCGGCGGCTGCTCATCCAAAATACTTAAGGAAGAATCGCCATAGAGCAGCATGGCCAGGCTGCGCGGGATTGGTGTAGCGGATAAGGATAAACAATCGGGCACCGGCAGGCGATGCGCCAGCAGCTGCTGGCGCTGCAGCACCCCAAAGCGATGCTGTTCGTCAATCACGACCAAACTCAAATCCTGAAAGTTTAGTGTTTCGGCAAAGAGAGCGTGGGTGCCAACCCAAACGCCTGCCTGCCCTGCCGCAGCCGCTGCCATCGCCAGACGACGATCGCCCGTGCTGCTTTTACCGGTCAACAGGAATAAATCGATTTCCGGCGGCAAAAGCTGCCGCAAGGTTCTGGCATGCTGCCTGGCCAACAATTCGGTGGGAGCCATCAGGACCGCCTGATGACCGTTCGCGACTGCCTGCAGCAGAGCAGCGGCGGCGACGACCGTCTTACCGCTGCCAACATCACCCTGCACAAAACGGCGCATCGGAGCCGGGCGCTGCATATCCTGTTGGATCTCTGCGATAACACGCTGCTGCGCCTGAGTCAGCTGGTATGGCAAGCTCTGCCACCAAGCCGCCATGCGTTTGTCCGGAGTCGGTTGGCCATAACCGCACTCGGTTTTGGGCTCAACCTGCAGCAACTGCAGCATCAGCATTTCATCAAACAATAAACGCTGCTGCGCTGCCTGCAGTTCCGCTTCGCTTTGCGGGAAATGCACCTGCTGATAAGCAGTCTTACTGCTGCAGGGTAAAAATTCATCCCACTCCGGTGGCCAAGGTTCCGTCCAGAGAGCTGTAAAAGCTGCCAGGGCTTGCTGCAGCCAACTGCGGTAGAGTTTCTGCGTAATGCCTTCCGGCAGCGCATAGACCGCCTGCAGCCCACCGCTGCCCGGACCCTTACCCGTTTGTTTGACTAAGATGCTGCGTAAATTGCCTTTTTGCTCCGCTTTGCCCAAGAGCCAGATCTGCTCACCGGCAGCAAATTGATTCCTGCGGTAGGGCTGGTTGAACCAGATGGCGATCAGATGGTTTCCCGCCGCGTCCATCACGGGGAGACGAACCATATTCAATTGCTTTTTGCGCAAAATGACGCCCACACCGAGAACTTGCACATCGAGCAAAATATCCTGTTCCGGCAGCGGCTGAGGGGGAAATGCAGGTATTTTTTCCTGCCGCCGATAGGTTTTCGGAAATCGATTCAGCAAATCCAGCAAATCATGGCAGTCGACCGTCTGCAGGGCAGCCAAGCGGCGCGGGCCCAGGCCGGATAATTGCCGGAGAGAAATCGGGTCTGTTGTTTTCAATTCCCTTGCCACTGCTTCATCTCCTTGCACCGTAACATTAAAAAAGAGGCCGCATCCATCACGGCCTCCTTGCATAAAAACTTCTATTCGGCAGATAGGATATAATAGTAAACCGGCTGACCGCCGAAGTACAATTCTACTTCCAGATCAGGATAATCTGCCTGCAGCTGCTTTTGCAGCGCTTCCGCCTCCGCCTGACTAACCTCTTCACCGTAATAGATCGTGATGATCTCCGGATGATCCCGCAGTAGGGATTTCAGCAGCAGTTTGAGCACAATTTCCATATCAGAACTCGAGCCAACAATATCGCCCTCACAGAGTGCCAGATAATCGCCCTCGGTAATCACTTGTCCCTGTACCGTGGAATTGCGCACCGCGTGTGTGACTTGCCCCGTGCGGATGTGCTTGGCTGCCTGCAGCATCGCTTGCTGCATCGCCGCATAATCAGTCGATTCCGGACTGAAGGCCAGCAAAGATGCAATGCCCTGCGGGACAGACTTGGTGGGAATGACATAAACTTTCTTTTCGGTCAGCCCCACTGCCTGTTCGGCAGCGAGAATAATATTTTTGTTATTGGGCAGCACAAAGACCTGTCCAGCCGGCACTTGCTCAATGGCTTTGACAATATCCTCGGTGCTGGGGTTCATGGTTTGGCCGCCTTCTACCACAAAATCCACGCCAAGACTGTGGAAAATATCAACCAGACCAGAGCCGGCTGCCACCGCAACAACGCCGACCGGTTTTGTTTCTATCACCGCGGCAGGCGCTATGTCAGCCGCTGCCTGCTCTTCATTCTGCAGCAGCAGATGATGGTGCTGTTCCCGCATGTTCTCTACTTTCACTCGGCTTAAGTTGCCCATCGCCAAAGCGAATTCAAGCGCTTTGCCCGGATGATTGGTGTGTACATGCACTTTTAAGATTTTCGGATCTCCAACCACCATCAGAGAATCACCCAAAGGAGTCAACTCCTGAAGCAAGCGATCCTGATCCATCTTCTCGCCGAGAATGATCATTTCGGTACAGTAACCGAACTCAATCTCCGCTGAATTCTGCAAGACACTCTGGGCAACGGCGGTTGGAGATGAGGATTGCGGCTTTTCTTCAACAGGCAATTCAATCTCCCCTCCTTTACCGGTAATTCCCTGCAGGAAACCCTGATAGATTGCCAGTAAACCCGCGCCACCGGCATCAACCACCCCAGCCTGCTTTAAAACAGGCAGCTGAGAAGGCGTTTTCTGCAGCGCTTCTTCTGATTTTTTCACGATCAATTCAAAAAAAGAAACAAAGTCTTTATGACTGCGCGCATTGGCCAACGCTTCCTTAGCTGCTTCTTTGGCAACGGTGAGAATTGTCCCTTCGGTCGGACGCATCACTGCTTTATAAGCGGCGTTGACCCCTTCCTGCATCGCTTTGGCATATTCCCCGGTGGTGATTTTTTCTTTGTTGTCCATCTGACGGCCGAAGCCACGAAACAGTTGAGATAAGATAACGCCTGAATTTCCCCGCGCTCCCATCAAGGCACCCATACTGACCGCGCTTGTCACTTTACCCACAGTAAAATGATCCATCGCTGACAGCTCGTCGACCGATGATTTGAGCGTAAGATACATATTCGTACCGGTATCTCCATCCGGAACCGGGAAAACATTCAATGCGTTGATTTGATCCCGTTGCTTCAATAATTGATTGGCCGCGGCAAAAAACATCCTGCACATATCGTCAGCATCCAGGAAATCTTTCGTTAGCTCTTCTGCCAAATGAATCTCCTCCGTTTCTACTATGCATATGTTCAGTAATTGACTGTATGAATTTCATTGTAATGGATCTGCTGCCACTTGCTTTTTGAACAAGGCTGCCCAATAGAATGGCTCAACCCTATTCTACACTGTATTTCATAAAATGAAAAGAGAATTATTTAAAATTATTCTAAGCACAGCTTGTCAACTCCTTCAATCTATGTTAAACTAGGTCTGTTCAACACTTGGCAACACCAAAGGAGGTGGAACCATGGCACGAGTATGTGAAATTTGCGGTAAGGGCATGACCACGGGCAATAATGTCAGTAAACGTGGTAATCGGAATCATAAAACGATTGCGCCAAACCTGCAAACTGTGCATGCGATCGTAGGAGGAACTCCTAAACGTATGCAAGTTTGTACCCGTTGTATCCGTTCCGGCAAAGTGCAAAGAGCGCTCTAATTAAATCCAGTTTTGAAAATAAAAATCCCCGGTTTAGTACCGGGGTTTTTTATGTACTGTTGACTCAAATGAGATCGGCGGCCATATCGATCTCATCGCCGCCTTGCGCGATTGGCACAAAGCCATAGCTGCGGTATAACGACTTAGCCGGTTCATTATCACCGATGCAAGTCAGAACAGCTCGATTGCCGCCGGCAGCCTTCAGATAACCCATACAGAGACGCATGGCAGCCTTGCCATAGCCGCAGCCCTGGTAGGCCTGATCAATCATGAAGCGCCAAATCTCATAATAGTCTTTCTCTTTTTTTACATTGAACATCACAAAACCCACAGCGGTTTCACCATCCATAATCAGAAAAGGTCTGGCGGTTTTATGCACCGAAGCTTTTGCCAGAGATTGCTGATTGGAGGCTACATAATACTCTTGTTCCGGGTTTACTTCCAGGGCAAGACATTGCTTGAGATTCTCCGGTGTGAGGGAAACCAAACGCACTTTTTTGGCTATTCTTTTTTGTTGTTTTTCCATTCTTCCTCTTTCTCTGCGATTTGCATCGCCGGTTTACAGCGGTCTTGCTGCTGTTGCTGCAGTGTCAGGCCATTGCATCGCCATTTCGATTTCACCGTCGCTGCGTCCGCCGGTCGGCAAAAAACCGTAACTGCGGTATAACTTCTGCGCAACTTCATTTTCCAGTTCTACCGATAAGATCACCCGCTGAGCGCCTGCTTTTTTCAGATAATCAAGACAGAGCCGCATGGCTGCTTTGCCATAGCCTTTGCCTTGGTAGTGGCGATCGATCATGAAGCGCCAGATATAATAAATTCCTTGCTTTTTAACAATGGCAAACATAACAAAACCAACGCTGTTTTTACCGTCCATTAAAACAAACGGTCTGGCTAATTTCTTGTCGGCGTAAGCCTGGGCAATCGAACGAGTATTCGGCGCTACGAATTGCCTTTGCTCCCGGCTTACCTTCAGCTCCAGGCATTCCCGCAGATTCGCCTCGCAAAAGCGAGCCAAACGCAATTTTTCGGGATAACTGTAGTAGGCGTAAACCACTTGGCGCAGCTTTTTAATAAAGGTAACTTCTTCCTCTTCGCTTCTTTCTTCCGGTTCCTCGTTGAGCACAACGGCAATCGAAAGCTGTTTTTCAAAATTGAGCAAGACATAGCTGCGATAACCAAGATCTACGCCGCCATGATGATACCAAGGGCCGATTTGCCGCCAGCCGAAACCATATTCGCCTTTGAACATCTTGAATATTTGTTTCCAGCTGGCTTTTTGCAGTAATTCTTTGCGCAAGATGGCTCGCAGCCAAAGCGACAGATCTTCCGCTGTCGAACAAATGGCGCCGTCTCCGCTGGCAAAAGTCGAGCGGCCAAGCGGCAAGCGTTCTCCCTGGAATTTCAGATAGCTGGCGGCTTCTGAGCGACTGGCGCCAAACACTGTATGCGACATCGCTAACGGCTGAAAAATGTGCTTGTCCATAAACTCTTGGATCGGCATACCGCTGACCCGGGCGACGATTTCACTTAAAAAAACATAATTGGTATTGCAGTACTGCACATCCTTACCCGGCACGGCCTTCAGTGGCAGATCATTGACCATTTGCAGAATATCCGCAAAGGCACACTGCGGCGGAGCTGCCAGAAAGCGTTCCCGATAAACGAAGAAATCCCTTTCCGATAAAGATGTACTGCTCTTTTCGGCGATGACGCGATCCATCAGCAGGTCATTTTGATAATCGACAATTCCGCTCGTCATATTGAGCAGCTGCCGGATGGTGATTTCCGCGGCGTGACTGTATTCCGGGATATACGGTGCCAAGGTATCATTCAATTTTACGGCTTTCTGCTCATAAAGCAACATGATACAGACTGCCGTAAACTGTTTGGTTACCGAAGCAAGATAGCAGTTGGTCTCAAAAGCAAAGGGAATCTGATTTTCCCGATCAGCCATACCAAAGACCTGGTTATAGACTATTTCATTTTGATAGGTCAGACAAACTTCACCGGAAATCTGCCAATCCCGGCATAATGCTTCCAGCTTTTCAGCCAGTCTTTCTTCCATTTTGCTCTAAACCTCCCTTGATTTTAAATCGTGCTGCATTTTCACTTGGTCAGCAGACCACATTTTTGGTAGATTGTAAAAATGCAGGGCGTCTTATATAAAATATAAGCGTCAATATCTTCCGGATAAAGCGAAGCCGCTTCCAGTTTTGTTCGCGCATACCAGTCCCGATCGTCCGCGTGGTTCTTCAGCCAATCCCGAAAAGCAAGGTGCCTTTGCCATTCTTGACTGCTCTTGCCACAAACGTAGAGATGATGCTTCATCAGACGCGGCTTTCCGCTGTATTTAAATGCTTCCCGGCCTGGTATGCCAAGATCTCCTTCATGGGTATAGCCGGCCGCCAGCAGTCTTTGTTTGATTTCGCGAAACAGATCGTCTTCGATAATCAAGTCGAGATCAATCACCGGTTTTGCCGCTAAACCCGGCACCGATGTGCTACCGACATGTTCGATCCGCAGATTGGGCAGCGGCAAGGCAGCTGCTAGTTCCGATTTGATTTTTTCGAATTCGTTGGGCCAGTTTGGATCATAAGGCAGAACAATCACTTTCTTTTTTTGCAATTAGCTCTTCCTCCCCATAGAAAAGGTTACTTTATTATATCATATTTCGAGCAGCATTACCAGTATTTTCCTTGCCGCAAGTCAAAATGCCCTGCTGACTCTCTCTGCATTACTGACAACGGAACCGATAGAAAAAACGGATTGATTGCAGCCAATCAATCCGTTTTTTATTTGGAGCTACTGGCCGGATTCGGACCGGCGACCTGCGCATTACGAGTGCGCCGCTCTACCAACTGAGCCACAGTAGCATATCTGCCGAGGAGTCTGGCAAGCCTTGCAACGGGAGATAGTATAGCATGAGTCAATCTGAAAATCAAGAGGAGCCACAGAGAAAAATCCAGTTCCGCCAAAAAAACGATCTCTGCTGGATTGTTTAGGAGACATACAATTTCTTCTCAGTTGTAAAACAATTGTCCTGTTGGCTTATCCGCAGCGTTTGACAATCTACCCTACGCAAAATCGGCAGCTTTTTGTCTTTTTCTCTTGTGTTTCTATTTTCTTCTGTGGTATACTCAAAAAAAAGCCGGAAAGTAGTGAAGAGGCATGCAGTTATACGGATATGGTGAAAACTACCTCATCCCGATGGAGACAGCCGATCTGTCTGTCTGGCCAGAAAAATATATCTTGTTGATGGATTCCCGGGAATTTTCTCTTTACAAAACAGCATGTGGTTTTGCAGAACCGCGTGAGGTTGATTTTGACAGCATCCGCTTGACCAAAGTCGAATCTCATTTTGATTATTATCTCGGTACCTTTCTCATGCCGAATCTGTCTGACACAGAAGATGATAAAAAATTCATCTATTATATCAAACCCGGCAGGATCGTCTTTGTTGATAATAAAAACACCGTGCTGCCTCTGCTGCAATGTATGGTCGAATCGAAAAATTGGCGGCAGGCTTCTCCTGAACGCTTCCTGTTTGATTTTTTCGACGATCTGACCGGTGATGACATCGATGTTTTAGAAGACCTGGAGGAACGCATCTCAGATCTGGAAGATGCCATCTTGGCCGGCAATCTGGAAAACTTCAACGAGAAAATGATCATCTGCCATAAAGAATTGCTCACCTTATTGAATTGTTACACCCAGATTATCGAAATTGCCCATGCCTTTCACAACAACGAAAATAACTGTTTTCAGGTCAACCGCTTGTATCTCTTCCGTTTGTTTGCGGAACGCACCGAGCGGCTGAAGAACAATACCCAGAGCATCCGGGAATATTCTATGCAGATCCGGGAAGTCTATCGCTCCACCATCGAACTGCGGCAGAACAATATTATGACTGTTTTCACCATTATCACTTCGATTTTCACCCCGCTGACCTTTATCGTCGGCTGGTATGGTATGAATTTTGTACATATGCCGGAACTGCACTGGCAATACGGTTATCCTTCGGTGATTCTGATCAGTGTGCTGACGGTTCTGCTCTGTCTCTGGATCTTTAAAAAGAAAAAGTATATCTGAAAAACCGAGAGCTGTTGTATCGTTCGATGCAGCAGCTCTCTTGTTCTCAACTCAGTTCAATTGACTTCCCCTGCAATTCGCTGACAAAAATTCAACTTGGCGTTTCGATCCTCTGTAATTGAAAATTCTCCCTAATGGCTTTCGAATTTACATAGAATCAGGTAGGGTTGCCTGGATTAAGCCATGATTGTCTAGTTTAGACAGCATCTTTACCTTATCCAGGCAAAGCCCAACCGCTTTTGTAAAGCGCTTGCCGTATTCCTGGTCGGCGAGATAGCAGTGAACCGCATGACGGTACTTAATATTCTCCGTCACGGATGCGATATCAGCCGCAGTATTTTCAATCAATAACTGCTTCTTTTCTTCAGTCAATACACGCCACAAATTACCACCTGCGCGAAAACAGTCGTCTGTTGGGTCATCTTTTGGGTCATAACGGTAGATAGCTCCCTCCAAATCCAGCGGTGGTTCCATCACTTCGGGTTGAGCAGTCCAAGCACCGTAACTGTTCGGGCTATAAGCCGGCGTGCTGCCATAATTGCCATCCACGCGCATGGCACCATCGCGATGGTATTCATTAACCTCGACTTTGGCACGATTCACCGGAATGAGATTGTGATTGACGCCAAGACGATAGCGCTGCGCATCACCATAGGAGAACAGTCTGCCCTGCAAGAAGCGATCCGGGCTAAAACCAATGCCAGGGACTACGTGAGCAGGAGTAAAAGCTGCCTGTTCTACCTCTGCGAAGAAGTTTTCGGGATTCCGATTGAGTTCCAACACTCCGACCTCAATGAGGGGGTATTCGGCATGACGCCAAACCTTCGTAATGTCAAAAGGATTCTCATAGTGATTTTTTGCTTGTTCTTCGCTCATAATCTGAACATACATCGTCCATTTGGGGAAATCACCACGTTCGATGGAATCATAAAGATCCTTACCATGATATTCGCGGTCCATGCCGTTGATCTTCGCGGCTTCTTCATTGGAAAGATTCCTGATACCCTGTTGGGTTTTGAAGTGGAATTTACACCAGACGCGCTCATTTTTCTCGTTATAGAAAGAAAAGGTGTGTTCACCAAACAAGTGCATGTTGCGGAAGGAGGCAGGAATACCCCGATCACTCATGACGATTGTAATCTGATGGAAGCATTCAGGCAACAGCGTCCAGAAATCCCAGTTGTTCTGAGCGGAGCGGCGGCCAGTACGCGGATCGCGTTTGACGGCGCGGTTTAAATCGGAGAAATTATGCACATCGCGGATAAAGAAGGTCGGAGTGTTGTTGCCAACCAAATCCCAGTTGCCTTCTTCGGTATAAAACTTGATGGCAACGCCGCGGATGTCACGTTCTGCATCGGCAGCACCGCGTTCACCCGCAACAGTGGAGAAACGAAGAAATAACTCTGTTTGTGCTCCGGGTTGAAGAACTTTCGCCTTAGTATACCGCGAGATATCATGGGTTATGGTAAGCTTGCCGTAAGCACCCCAGCCTTTGGCATGCATACGGCGTTCGGGGATGACCTCGCGGTTGAAGTGAGCCATTTTTTCCATCAGCCACACATCCTGCATGACAACAGGACCGCGGGGACCGGCAGTGATAGAGTTTTCATTGTCTGCAACAGGGGCACCGACTTCGTTTGTAAGTTTCTTGTGGTCGCTCATGATCATACTCCTTTCGCTTCTTGTATCTGTAAATATCCTGAGGATATTTGCATTTATCATGACAGGCAGATCACCAACATCCATGAATAACTTCAGAAGAAATCTCATTAGATTAATTTTACTCTATTGACAACCAGTTTGCAAGAGATGATCCCTTCATTTTATCAATTCATATCATCTCATCATAAAAATTAAAATAGGTACATAAGAAAAGCGACCAAGATACACTTGTATCTTAGTCGCTCTTTTCTTCTACGAATTCAGCGCACTGCAAAGCGAAACCGCCCTGCCAAAACCAAAATCGTATCATTTTCCAGTGGTCGGGGCGAGAGGATTCGAACCTCCGGCCTTTTGGTCCCGAACCAAACGCGCTACCAAGCTGCGCTACGCCCCGAAGCGATAAAAGAAAGAGCTGTTCAGGACAGCTCCGGAATCAACAATGGTGGGGACGACGTGGTTCGAACACGTGACCTCTACCGTGTCAAGGTAGCGCTCATACCAGCTGAGCTACGCCCCCATTGTTTGGAGCGGAAAACGGGACTCGGACCCGCAACCTCCACCTTGGCAAGGTGGCGCTCTACCAATTGAGCTATTTCCGCAAGAATGGTGCCGAGAACCGGGGTTGAACCGGTATGATCTTTTGGATCGAGGGATTTTAAGTCCCTTGCGTCTGCCAATTCCGCCATCCCGGCATAATAATATGGAGGCGGCACCCAGATTCGGACTGGGGAATAAAGGTTTTGCAGACCTTTGCCTTACCACTTGGCGATGCCGCCATACCAAGAGAAATTGGAGCGGAAAACGGGACTCGGACCCGCAACCTCCACCTTGGCAAGGTGGCGCTCTACCAATTGAGCTATTTCCGCGCGAAATGGTGGCACAGGCCAGAATCGGACTGGCGACACGCGGATTTTCAGTCCGCTGCTCTACCAACTGAGCTACCGTGCCATAGCTTGGCGGAACTGAACGGATTTGAACCGTCGATCTCCTGCGTGACAGGCAGGCATGTTAGGCCGCTACACCACAGTTCCGTTTCTTATTGGATTTCGTCCAAGCAGAAAGTATTATATCCTAAGAATTTCGGTTCGTCAATAGCTTTTTTCACTTTTTCATCAAACTCCCGGATTTTTTTTCGCCTGTTTGGCGATTTTCTCCGCAACTTGATGGGCTGACAGTTCAATTTCGTCGTTTAATGTCTTAAATTTCCAATCAATTCCGCGCCGCTGCAGAGCTAATTGCAGTAGATAATCTGCCAGGGCAGGGTTTTTGGGCAGCAGAGAACCATGCAGATAGGAACCAAAAACGTTGCGATAGATGCAGCCTTCCAAGCCATCCTCCCCGTTGTTGCCATAGCCTGCCATCACTTTCCCCAGGGGTTTCGCTGTTGGTCCGAGGTAGGTCAAGCCGCTGTGGTTTTCAAAGCCAACGAGCCTGCCGCCCGGTGTATTGCTCTCAACCAACACATTGCCAATCAGGCGTTTGCTGCCGGCAACCGTCCAGACATCGAGAATTCCGATTCCCGGTATGATTTGGTTCTCATCCACTTGATAGTATTTACCCAGCAATTGATAACCGCCGCAGATGGCCAAGATCACCATATTGTCTTCGACCGCAGCAATCAAACAGTCTTTTTTGATTTCCTGAAAATCCTGGCAAATCAGTCTTTGTTCCCGATCCTGTCCTCCGCCAATGAAGAGCAGGTCAAAGTCATCGGGAGCGAAGGTCTCCCCCGGCGCCAGCGTAATCACCTCCGGCTGCAAACCATGCCATTCGGCACGGTGGGCCAGAGCGATCACATTGCCTTTATCCCCGTAAAGATTCATTTGATTGGGATACAGATGTGCAATTTTAAAATTCATGATTACTCCTCCCAATATTGCTGTAGATAGCCTTGATCCGCCAGAATCGAGCGCAGGCCCAGCATAGAGGTATAATTCGGCATGATCAGCAACATCTCACCTACCGGCGTCTGCTGCACCGCCGCGGCCAGTGCGGCTGCCAGTTCGGGAATCACCTGTTCCTTCCGCAAACTGAGGCCGGCATACTTGATCCGCAGCGCCAGATCAAAAGCACGGCTGCCGCTGAACGTCAAACTGGCGAGCCGGTCGGCTGCTGTTTGCAATTGTTCATAATCCACGTCCCAGATCCAAGAGACATCGGTTCCATCTGCGTAATTATCATTCAGCGCCAATAAGAGATGCAGCTGCCCTTCTTGCTGCAGGAACGTGCGGATCACCTCATTGCAGCCGGTTGGATTTTTCACCAGTGCCATGATCACAGTACGACCGTCTACTTCCAACCGTTCCATTCGGCCAAAAGCGTGCCGAAAGGCGGCAATCCCTGCTGCAAGCCGCTCCGGCGGTATCTGCATCCTTTCTACCGCGGACCACGCCGCCAACGCGTTGTAGACGTTATAAAGGCCCGGTAATTGGAATTCGATCTGTATGGCACGGCTGCTTGAGTTTTGTATGCAAAACGTACTGCCCAGCAAACCCTTCAGCCGAATCTTTGTGGCAAATAAATCCAGCGGCGGACGTTGAAAGCTGCAGGCAGGACAGCGGTAAATACCCAGATGGGCGTAATAATAACGCTCATAGGTCAGCATAGCACCGCAGCGTGGACAATATTTGCCTTCTGCAGTCTGCTCCATGCTTTGACGCCCAAATTTCTCATCCTCAATGCCAAAATAATGATAATCTAAGCCTGGCACACTGGCTAAACCCACTACAATGGGGTCGTCACCATTTAACAATACGGTTGTTCCTGCCGGCAGTGCGGTCAAGCCGCGCCGTATGAAAGAAACCGTTTTATCCAGTTCGCCAAAACGATCCAATTGATCACGGAAAAAATTCGTTACAATGACAATTTTTGGCGTGATCGCCTGACACAAGAGCGGAAAAGCCGCTTCATCTGCCTCAATCACGGCGCAGTCCTGATGCAGATGACCGAACAAATCGGTAGATTTTAAAAACGATGCCGTAATGCCGGGCAGCAGATTGGCGCCTGTTTTGTTATGAACCACTTTGATCTTGTTCTCTTCCAGCACAGCGCTGATCATGGCTGCGGTCGTTGTCTTACCGTTGGTACCCGTAATCACAATACTGCCCAACGGCAAGCGTCGGTTTAGTTCCGACAAACAGGTAGGATCAATTCGATTGGCCAATTTACCGGGAAAAGAAGTACCTCCCCCCAGTTTCAGACTGCGAATCGTGCCTGCGGCCAGCTTCGCAACAAAAACAGCCAGAGAATAACGCATCCGAATTCCGCCTTCCTATAGAAAATGGCTGCCTCTTGTCAACTCAAAAGACAGCCTGGTCATGCATTGGGTTTCCGATAAAAAAGTTACTGCTCCCTGATAGAAGTGCAGAGAAAAGTATAGCATGAAATCTTTTAAGGCGCAAGCAGCCGTTGCTTTTTCAGTCATTTAAAAAGCCAGCACTTCATAGTAAGTCACCTGTCGGGTGATAAAATTGATATATACTTTCAGCCGTACTTCCGGTCCGCCGCTCAGCCAATCATCCAAATAGCAGCGATCTTTTTCTTTGATCACGCTCATGGGAAAGCGATAAGAGTTCCTTTGATCTTTTAAAATAAAAGAGGCATCATAATCGCGTATCTCCACAACTTGTCCGACGACTTCCTGACAGAAGATGCCAAGTGCGATTTTTCGTATTTCTCTGACGATAAAGTTTTCTTTGCCGGAGGCGTCGCGATAGGCGACCAGCCAGCTGCCGACCAATAAAAACAAACCGAGTACGAACAATTCATCCAAAAATCCGGGTATGAACATGCCTACCCCAACCATCAAAACGATTCCGGTCAAGATAAAAATCACACCAGCGATGATTAATAAGATCTTTAAAATCCGGTCATAGATATCCATCCTAAGACACCTCCCAATTTCCAGTATATCGCATCTGCCAGTCTTGAGCAAGTGTTATTTTACAGGGATGTGAGGGAATCAACGGTTCGGTAAAGCACGCTGTTCTTTTAGAACAAATCACCAATTTTTACCGCAGTCATCGACATCAGCAGAAGAGGACGGCTTGGTTCCGGCAAAAGCCCATCTTTCTAGCAAATAAGTCCGCTGCAAAAATTAAAAAAGCAGCGGATTGATCGTTCGATCAATCCGCTTATGGTTAGTTTGGTGCGCCCGGGGGGAATCGAACCCTCGCTTCCAAGTCCGGAGCCTGGCGGTCTATCCACTGAGCTACGGGCGCAATGTCAACATTATAGCACATTCTTTTTTGAAAATCCACAACTTTTTATCCAATATGAATCAATCCGCTGAAAAATCCATAAATTCCCTGCCAGATCACTTTAAAAATATTTGCTTTTCCCACTTCGTTCGCTGCTATTAAGTTCACCGTTCTTTGATGAACTCCTTTGTAGGAAATATCCATGGCAGCTAAGGTTTGCCCTTGCGTAAAAGGAGCTGAAATATCTTCAATTCGATTCGTAACGACTACGTTTTCCTGATCTCCTTTGGTAATGATGCAGGCTGCATCTTCCGCCAATAGTAAATCCACACTGTTCACTCGGCCGCGCTTTACCGTCACATTCGTCACAACACTGCCCTTTTTGCCGGCTACAAAACGATCGAAATTGTTAAATCCATAATCTAATAAATTGCCTGCTTCGGCTATCCTTGTTTCTTCGCTTTCAGCGCCCATAATCACAGCGATCAGACGCCAGTCATTGCGCAGAGAGCTGACCGCGATAGAATAACCGGCATTATCGGTAAAACCGGTTTTGACCCCGTCTACACCAGGATATTTGCCCAGCATCGGATTTCGATTGGGTTGCGTAATATCGCCATAGGTTAGTTCGCTTTGGGAGTAATATTTCACGGCTTGGGGATGGTTTTTATATAGCTGACTGCAAAGCGTAGCAATATCCGCCGCCGACATGTAATGATCTTTCGCATCCAAGCCATGAGGATTGGCAAAGTGGGAATGGTTCATACCCAGTTCTTTTGCCTGAGCATTCATCATCGCAACAAAACCTGACAGACTGCCGCCAACATGCTCTGCCAGACAAATCGCCGCATCGTTGCCGGAAACAACACATAAACCTTGCAGCAATTGCTCGACGGTCACTTTGTCGCCGACATTGAGAAACATCGAAGACTCGCCGATTTCCCAGGCTTCTTTGCTGACAGTCACCACATCGGTCAAAGCAATCTTCCCGTTTAACAGCGCTTCCATGGTGACATACATGGTCATCACTTTCGTAATACTGGCGGGAGCTAACTGCTCATTGGCATTTTGTTCAAATAGAATTTGACCCGATTCCTCATCCAGTAAAATTGCTGCTTTGCAATTGGCTGTGTAAGCCGTTTCGGCCAACGCAGTTTGTGGTACAGTTAAGAGAAGTGAAAGTACCGTCAATAAAATCAATCGTCGGAATTTATTCATTATCATCCACCGCCATCCATGAACTTCAAATCGTTTGAGTTCATTTTTTTAGAAAAGGCTGTTGTCTGTCAAACGAACCGCACAGACAGAACCTTTTCCAGTGTTTTTAGTTCTTGATGCTTTACTATTATCCTTTTCAATTATAATAAATCCTTAAATTATTCATATCTCTTGCTTATTCTTAACGACAAGAAAATCACGGAGAGAGGTTTTCTCTCCGTGATCATTATTCCGCTGACGCTGTCTGGCAGGCTGTGCATAAATGACAGGCCACCTGGTGATTGTTGCCTACATCGATCAATTCGGGTTCGACTTCATGGCATTTCGCAAATGCTTTTCTGCAGCGTGTATGAAAACGGCAGCCGCTGGGCGGATTGATCGGACTGGGCACATCACCTTCCAGCAGAATGCGGTGACGCTCCATACTGGGATCGGGGATGGGGATGGCGGACATCAGAGCCTCGGTATAGGGATGCAGCGGATTGCCGTACAATTCCTCACTGCTGCAAATTTCCACCATTTTCCCCAAATACATGACGCCTACCCGATCGGAAATGTGTTTTACCACTGCAAGGCCGTGCGCAATGAATAGATAAGTTAAGCCAAATTCGTCCTGCAATTCGTCTAGAAGATTGAGAATCTGCGATTGGATGGAGACATCCAAGGCAGAGACTGGTTCATCACAGACAATTAGTTTCGGATTTAAAGCCAAAGCTCTGGCGATACCGATTCTCTGACGCTGGCCGCCGGAAAATTCATGCGGATAGCGTTTGGCATGATAAGGCGAAAGACCGACGACACTCAGCAGTTCCTTGACTCTTTTGTCGCGTTCAGCGCCTTTGCATATATTGTGGATCTCCAATGGTTCTGCGATGATATCCCCAATGTTCATGCGCGGATTCAGTGAAGAATAAGGGTCCTGATAAATCAGCTGCATCTCACGGCGCATTTTTCGCATATCGTCGCGATTCAGCTTCATGATATCCTGACCTTCAAAGAAAACTTCTCCCGTAGCATATTCGTTCAGCCGCAGGATTGATTTTCCGGTCGTCGTTTTACCGCAGCCGGATTCTCCCACTAACCCCAGCGTTTCTCCCTTACGGATCTGGAAACTGACATCATCCACCGCTTTGATCGAACCGGTTACTTTGGAAAACAACCCATTCTTGATGGGGAAATAAGTCTTGAGATGACGTACATCCAGTAAAATTTCATTTGACATTGGGCTCTCTCCTTATGATAGTTTCACATTCCAGCAGGCAAGCCGTCTGTTGCCCACTTCCTGCAAAGGCGGTTCTTCACGATAACACTGTTCACTGGCTTTGGGGCAGCGCGGACTAAAACGGCAGCCTTGCGGCATATGAGCCGGATTTGGCACGATCCCCTCTATGACATGTAATTTCTCATTGCTTTTGCCATGCAATTTGGGAATGGATTCCAGCAGGCCTTCCGTATAGGGATGCAGCGGATGATGGAAGATGCTGACTACATCGGCTTCCTCCACTACTTTACCGGCATACATCACGACAACACGTTCCGCCATTTCTGCCACTACACCTAAGTCATGAGTAATCAGCAGAATGGCCATACCCAATTCGGATTTTAATTTACGCAGCAGGTCCAGAATCTGCGCCTGAATCGTCACATCCAAAGCAGTTGTCGGTTCATCCGCAATCAGCAGGCGGGGGTTGCAGGCTAAAGCCATAGCAATCATCACCCGTTGGCGCATACCGCCGGAAAGCTGATGCGGGAATTCGGCGACACGTTTCTCCGGCAGCGGAATACCCACCAGGCGCAGCATCTCGATCGACTTTTCCCAAGCCTGCGCTTTGCTCAGATGCTGATGCAATTCCAAGGCTTCCGAAATCTGAAAACCAACCGAATAGACCGGGTTTAAGGAAGTCATCGGTTCCTGAAAAATCATGGAGATTTCATTGCCGCGGATCTTTTGCATTTCTTCATCCGACATCTTCAGAATATCCTGATCGTTGAAAAGAATTTCGCCGCCTACAATTTTTCCCGGCGGCCAGGGGATCAAACGCATGACGGATAAGCTGGTAACAGACTTGCCACAGCCGGATTCTCCCACCACAGCCAGAGTTTCTCCTTCATTGATTTGAAAACTCACTCCATCGACCGCTTTTACTTCACCTTCACTGGTGTAAAAATAAGTACTTAAGTTTCTAATATCCAGTAATCGTTCCGCCACGATATTCGCCTCCATAAGTATAAATTATCATGTATATTTATGCACTCATAATTAAGGAAATGGGCTCTGGTATTTGCCAGAGCCCCATCTGGTGTCGAGAGTGGGACTTGAACCCACACGGTGTTAACCATACGCCCCTCAAACGTACGCGTCTGCCAGTTCCGCCATCCCGACGTATGGTGCCGAAGGCGGGATTTGAACCCGCATGAGCTATTGCTCACTACGCCCTGAACGTAGCGCGTCTGCCAGTTCCACCACTTCGGCATTAATTGCAAAAGCGAGATGCGATGATTCTCGGCTTTTGACGGGTTCAATACTATCATACTTTGCTTGGCTTGTCCATATATTATTATGCAGGATAAAAGAGGATTTTGCCGCGAAAAAAACCTGCTGCTCCCATTTTATTTGCTTGGAATCATCTGTTTACAAGAACCGACGCACCGCTGTTGGTCTATTTGTCTGCTGGATTCGCTGCACTTTTGCTTGTTTTGGGTTTTGGCACGGCTTGAGCAAAATCAAAAACAACTTTACCGTTCTCCAAACGCAGGTTGGCGGAGAATTTCTTTTTCTTCGCCGAGATGAATCCGCGCAGAATTCCGGTTTCCCCTTTGCTCAGCAATTTCTCAATTTGTTTGGCAGTCAGCTGTTTACCGGCCACTGTTTTCCAAAGTGTAAAACCGCAGGGCGGCTGACCTTTCCAATTCTGACAGTAGTATGCTTTGCTGTTTTCCAGGACTTTACCTTGACAGAGGGGACATTGCAGCTGCAGCAAAGATTCTTTGGCTGTCTTGAGGCTGCCTTCCGCTTGCGTGCGCACCACTTTTTTCCCTGCGGCAGCCTTGCTTCCTGCTGCCTCTTCTGTTTGCTCTGCTTTTTCCTCTGCTAATTGCAGAATATGCACTTCCTGCTCCGCATTCATCAGTTCTGCTCTTAAGCATTCGTCCACCGCAGCGGTGACAAATTGCTGCATTTCCGCCATAAAAGTGACCGGCTGATAATTGCCTTCCTGAATTTGCAGCAGTTTATATTCCCATTCTCCGGTCATGTCGGCGGAACGCAGGGCAGCCACCGGCAGATGGTGAATCAAAGCCATCCCTTTACCGGTCGGTCTTAATTGCTTTTCCACCGCTTCGATGTAACGCATTTCTTTTAAACGATCGATAATGGCGGCGCGGGTGGCGGGAGTGCCGAGGCCGTGATCTTTCATCGCTTCCTGATAAGCCTCCGATTCCAATTGTTTGCCGGCATGCTCCATCTCACCCAGCAGGGTTCCTTCCGTATAACGCTTCGGTGGCTGCGTGATCCCTTCTGTGATCGTAGAGGAAATCACATGGACGATTTCCTGCGGTTGTAAATCTGCCAAATCATCTTCTTTTTTCTCGATGGATTTTTCGGAATCCGCTACACTGCGCCAGCCCAGGACGAGTAAACTCCGGCTTTTGCTGCGAAAGGTCTCCCCTTCCACTTGTGTGACAGCTTCTTTCTCCTGCCAAACAGCATCCGGGAAAAACATGGTAATAAAGCTTTGCTGTATGGCGGATAAGACTTTTTTCTCATCCGCAGTCAAGGCTGCCCAGTTGACTTTCGTTTCGGTCGGAATCAAAGCGTGATGATCGCGGACTTTCGCCTGATTAACGTATCTTCCGCTGATCGGCAGTTTTTGATGTTCCAGTTTGGCGAGGCTTTGATCATATAAGCCACCGCTGATCGCGCTGAGCCGATGAGCAAAACTGGGAATCAAATCGGGTGTCAAATAGCGGGAATCTGTTCTGGGATAAGTGATCAGTTTATGCCTTTCATAGAGGGTCTGTGCAATTTTCAAGGTTTTTGAGGCAGCATAACTATAACGCCGATTCATCTCACGCTGCAGCGCCGTTAGATCATAGAGCATGGGAGCGGGTTCTTTCTTTTGATTGACTTCAAAACTGAGTACGACACCTGCTTGATCTTTAATGAGATCGGCAATGCGTTGAGCGGCAGCCAGGTCATGAAAACGGTTTTCTTTCGCGGAAAACCATTGGCCTTGATATTTGCTGCTTTCCGCCTGAAACCAGGCCGTTAGCTGCCAGTATTTTTCTTGTTGGAATTGCGCGATCTCATCTTCCCGGTTGACCATAATGGCCAGTGTTGGCGTTTGCACGCGTCCGATGGAAAACACCTCACGCAGACCACGCTGGCGCTGACCAATTGTCACGGCGCGGGAAGCGTTCATCCCCACCAGCCAATCCGCTTCGGAACGGCAGCGCGCTGCCTGGTATAAATCGAAGTAGCGCTTTTCATTACTGGCTTGCCGCTCCACCTCTGTAAAACCCTGGCGGATGGCAGAGGTGGTCAGGGAAGAAATCCACAGCCGTTTCATCGGCGTGCGGCAGCCCGCCATCGTGATGAGATAACGAAAAATCAATTCTCCCTCGCGGCCGGCGTCACAGGCGTTGACTAAGAGATCCACCGTCGGATCTCCGAGCAATTGCATGATTTTTTTATACTGCGCTTCCCTGCTGTTGGAGGGCTGCAATTGGAAGCTCTCCGGGAGCATTGGTAAGGTTTCGGCACGCCAACGCTTCCAGGCAGGAGTATAGACTTCCGGAGGAACCAATTCTACCAAATGTCCGACAGACCAGGTCAGCCAGGTATCTTCTTTTTCAAAATAGCCCGCCTTTTTTTGGAATCCTCCCAAGGCTTTGGCAATATCAGCCGCCATCGCTGGTTTTTCGGCAATAATCAGTATTTTCATCGGTGTCTCCTTTGCTTGAAACAACTTTCTCACTAAAATCCAGCGGAACTCTTTTAACCTGAGCAAAATTCAATTTCTTTTATCTCTTCCTTGTCGGCTGACAGCTTGAAATTTGCTTGCCACAGACTGCTGTTCCTGCTTTGCAGAGAAGGAAAATCACCCTGCAGGTTCAGCAAACCGACCATCCGATGCACAGGCAAACCGACTTTCTTCTCTTCTTAAGTTCCGGATTACTGCTGCTTTTTCCTTGTTGCTTCATGATGGAATTGAAAACCACTTTGTCTGTTGTAGAGTGGCAATGATAAAATAAGATACTTTTCCTCTACTCACTTTATTTTCTATCATAAACTTCTTCTTGCATACATGTAGAAAAGGATTGATTTTCCATTTGGACCGTGATAGAATAGGCACATATCGAAATTCAAGATATTGTGATTTTTTCCTGATCTATTCTGTGTTTCTACCTGCTTCATAGAAAAACAGAAAGAGTTAAGACCCAAAAATCATATCAACCAACCAATGGCAGCAGGCGTATTTTCCACTGCGGCAGAATTTGACTAAGGCTACATAATACCCCAAAATATTGTCCACTTATGTCTTTATTTCTCCAATGAGTTATGTTATACTAACTCATATGATAGTAACCGACAAAATCAAAAAAATCAAGAAAGGTGAAGAATGAAATGAAAAGAACTTTTTATCTCGTAGATGATGATCCAAGCATTCGTCGTATCCTTCATAAGATTATTGAAGGTGATGAACTTGGCCGTGTAATCGGTCAGGCTGACGACGGCGAGAAAGCTGAAATCGAAGTAGCGAATTTAGATCCGGATGTTGTTTTAATTGACTTATTGCTTCCCAATCAGGATGGCGTCCAAACCATTCAGCATTTGCACGAGAAGAATTACAAAGGTCAGTTTATTATGATTTCCCAAGTTTCCGAACAAACCCTGATCGGTCAGGCTTATGCCAGCGGGATTGAATTCTTTGTTCATAAACCTTTGAACAAAGTTGAAATCGTTTCTGTGATCAAATCCGTTTTAGAAAAAATGCAGCTGCAGGAAGCGATTGCGACCATTCGCAGTTCCGTAACCAACCTGGAACCCAGCGGCGATCCGAACGCGCAGAACCAAGTTGCCGCAAAAAGCTCCACCTTTGATATCGACCGCGCCCGCAAGGTATTGCTGCGCATCTTATCAGATTTAGGTGTCTTAGGCGAAGCGGGCTGCCGTGATATTATCACCATTATTCTCTTCTTGTTGGAAGACTATGAACCGGGCGAAGGCTTGATTCAATTGCATCATCTGCAGTCCGTTTACAAATCCGTACGGGAACAGTATGAGAAGACACAGGAAAAAGGTCCGTCTTATGATGAAAAAGCCATCGAACAACGCGTCCGCCGCGCTGTCGGTGCCGCTTTACACAATGTTGCGGCCCTGGGAATTGAAGACTACGGTCATCAATTATTCAACACCTATGCCAATCGCTTATTCGATTTCTCGGAAGTTCGCAATGAAATGCGTTATCTCCGTCAGGAATCACCGTATCATGGTAAGATCAACGTGAAAAAGTTCTTGGAAGCTTTGCTCATTGAAGTACAGCAGCAAGCCAGAGATTAATTGCGAAAAAGAGCGAGCGTATTCGTAAGATGCGGCTCGCTCTTCTTTTTGAGGTGATGCCATGCCTAGAACGATCCTCGTTACCGGAGCCTCCGGTGGGATTGGCGGTGCCATAGCCCGCGTGTTTGCTCAAAATGGTGATTCGGTCATCCTGCAATATCACAGTCAACGTTTGGCCGCTCAAGCCTTGGCAGCAGAGCTTCGTCTGCTCCATCCCCGCATCTGGGCCTTGCCTGCCGATTTAACCAAAGAAGAACAAGTGTTGGCGCTGTTTCAGCAGACAGAAGAAGTCAGCGGTGCGGTGAATGTCTTGGTCAATAATGCAGGTATTTCTTATCTCGGTTTATTACAGGAGATGTCGCTGACAGAATGGAACCAGCTGATGGCAGTCAATCTCACCGCAGCCTTCCTTTGCTGCCGCTCGGTGCTGCCGGCCATGATCCGACAGCAGGCGGGACAAATCATCAATATCTCTTCCATCTGGGGGCTGTGCGGCGCCTCCTGCGAAGTTGCTTATTCCGCAGCCAAAGCGGCTTTAATTGGCTTCAGCAAAGCTTTAGCCAAAGAAGTAGGCCCCAGTGGTATTCGCGTGAATTGTGTGGCTCCTGGCCTGATTGAGACGGCGATGAATGCTCATCTGGATGCTGCAGCCAGACAAACCCTCCTGGATGAAACTCCTTTGGCAAAAATCGGTACCCCCTCCGATGTGGCTGAATTGGTTTTTTTCCTGACTTCGGAAAAAGCAAAATTCATCACCGGCCAGGTCATCAGCCCCAATGGCGGCTTCGTCATCTAGCTTTATTGTTAAAAAACTGCTCAAAAATCGGGATGTTTCCCTTTTTGAGCAGTTTTCTATTTTCTCTGATCCGAGTCTTTATTGCTTGTGTTCGATTTCGCCGGGCTTCGCTTTCTTCACATCCGCTGCACGGCGCGTCATCTGATAATCCTTAGAAAAAGTTTGCAGACTGCCGCCCTGCAGACCCTTACTTTTCTCCTCTTCCGCTTTCTTTTTCAATGCTTCGGCGGCTGCCACCTGCTCGCTGTTCAAGACGATTTCAATGGCGTTTCTGGGTACCATCAGGGTAAATACAGTCAAGCCCTTTTTGGAGGTGACGGAGATTTCTCCCCCCAGACTTCTGGAAATAGACTGCACATGGGTTAAGCCGATGCCGGTTGACTGCATGCCGTCACCGGAAAATTTCGTGGTATAACCCGGAGCAAAGATGATCTGTTGATCCATTTCTTCAATACCGGGTCCGTCATCCGTCACCGTGATGAAGATATGCCAACCAATCAGTGAAGAAGCGATTTGAATATGTCCCGGCGCAATTTCATTGGCTTCAATCGCATTGGAAACCAGGTTATTTAAAATTGAGATAATCGAGTGATATTGCGCCGTGCGAAAATGATAATTCAGCTGACTGGTCAGTACGATGTCTTTGCCGAGCCGTTTGGCATAGGAATCGTTGGTAGAACAGATAATTTCCACGATTTCTTCCAAAGACATATCGGCGCCCAGGTTTTCTTCGCTGATCAGTTTATCGAGTCCGGCGACAATCCGCTGGTAGTCTTTTTTGATTTCATGAATATCCTTGGCGATATCCAAAGCCTCCAGGGTTAATTTATCGCCCCGCTCATATTCTTTTTGCTTATCCTGCAGGACGCGATAGAGCGCATAAGCTTTTCCCATTGTCTTTTCAATATCTCCCGCCGATTTGCGTAAGAAAAACGCTTCTGCATGCAGACCATTGAGCAGCATGAGCAAATCTTCATATTTCACCTTATCCTGAATCGCGCGTTCTTCCATTTGCCGGCGACGAATGATATAGAAAAATGCGACGGTAATCGCAGTACGGAATACAGCGGCATAGACCATTTGCACGACCGTGGGAAAACCGGCATTGAGCGCTTCCTGCTCACCACGGACAACCAATTCGATAAAAGTAGCCAAAAAATCAGCCAAGAACAGCCAAGTGGCAATGTAAGCCGGCTTCTCCACATTGTGCCGAACATCTGCGCCAATCAGAATAGAAGCGTTGGTCAAATAGTAACAGAGTACCGGCCAGTTCAGCTTCAGCGCCATTTCCACTAGATCTGTATTGACTGCCACCGGGAACAGCTGAACTGCCTTGATCAGAATCACAGTCATGCCCGTAAAGAAACCGGTGTTGAGAATATCCAGATCCTGCCAAAAAAGTAAGGCAAAACTAAAAGCGATGATGCCTAAGCCGAATTCCTGTGAACCACCCAGCTGGGATGGCGTCAGTTTCATCTCTCCCAGGATCGCTGTACAAAACGCTACCGCCAGAATTCGCTTCCATGCTTCCCATCTTTGCGGATTGGTTTCTTTGGACGATTCAATTTCTGCGGTTGGCAGTTCTATTTTCTCCATCTTTTCATCTCCAAAGGCATTTTTTGCAGTGGTCGGCCTAATAAATTCGCCATTTCCCGCGTGATATTACCGATTTCGCGATAATTCGGATTGACAATGATGGCATCGGCGCCCCGTTCCAGGGCCCAAACAGAGACAGCCGACTGCAGCCAGGCTTTCGATAACGTGACAAAACTGACCACCGGTCTGACCATCACCGGTACTCGATATCTCTCTCTCAAGGGTAAAATAGCAGCCAGTGCTTCCTGCAGTGGCAATACATTGTTGGTCACAGAAGGCAATGGCAGTAAAAAGGCGAGCTGATCCTGCCTTAAGCCGGCCTGCAGCGCCATGGTTACCGTCTCATCCGCCAGCTGCATGCGTTGTTCCACACTGACTGGAATTCGTTTTTCACGCCGTAAATTCAGCAGCAGCGGTTTTTGATTAAGAAATGCCAGCCGGCAGAAGGCTTGAAAATCCGGGCTTTCCAAAGAAGGTGCCAAGATCAAGGCTTTGCCCGGTATCTTTTCGAGTGCTGTTTCGAGCTCTGCTATCCGAGGGAAATCCAGGAGCAGCGGATAAACAGCGACGGTTGCCAGGATAAATTCCAGGTAAGCTTGCATCTGCAGCGCCGAGATCTCTGCTTGGTCACGCCAGCCAATGGCCAGCATCGCTGCTCCATTGCCAATTTGTTCGCAAAGTTCATCCTGCATCAATTGCCAATTTTGGTTTTGGATGTAGGTCAAAGCATGCGGATGCCAGAAGCCATGCAAGGCGTCTCCGATTAGGACTGCGCCGCGATTGCCGCCTAATTCCAGACTGTATTTACTGCCGGACAGGTGAATCGTTTGATTCAGCTCTGTTTGATTCGCAGTTTCACTTTGGTTGTGCAATCCATTCACTCACTTTCAGCGCATGCTTTGTTCGCTAAAACTTGCCTTAATCTATGATTCGATCCTGCCAGAGACGCTCCAACAGCGTGCCAAGGCGTCTGACTACCATTTGGTAGATCGCCTCTCCCTTGGCGGCTGTCGCCTTGGTGGCATCACCGTTCATGGCATCGGGATAAGAATATTTGACGATATCGTCGGCCATCATCGTAATCATCAGTTTTTTCTCATAGACTTTTGCCTTGCTCATGTCCACCAAGGTCGGATCCAGTGCTAAAACCACAGAGGTTTCATCTTCACCGGCATGGCCCTGGCCATCGCAGACCGTGAGAATTTCTTTGGAAAAATGCAGCCACCAATTAACCAACATCACTTTGGCGCCGGTTTTGGCGATTCGATTGGCTGCCAAGGTCAGGGAAGGCACATTGCCGCCGTGACCGTTCAGCAAAATCACGTTTTTGATCCCGACATTTGTCCAACAGGTCACTATCTCCGTGACGTAATTAGCCAGTGTTTCACCGGAAACGCTGACGGTACCCGGGAAATAAATCAGTGACGGAGAGTAACCATATGCAACCGCCGGAGCGATAAAAATTCGGTCGCCATACTGTTCGTCCAGCATCGCCGCTATTTTCTCCGGAACGATAATATCGGTGCTCAGCGGACAATGGCAACCATGCGCTTCCAGAGAACCGATCGGTAAAATCAGTGTGTCAATTGTTTTCACAGCAGCCAGGAATTGTTCCTTATTGATTTTTGCCAAAAACATTTGCTTTTTTCTCCTCCTGTTTTGCCAAAGAGCCGCTTTGGGGCTTTCCTCTGGCGTTCACTCTCTTCTGTTCTTTTCTTTCTGCTTATGCAAGTTATTTTCCTTCTCTTTTTCTTGCTATGTCCGTCACCTCTCGTTATAATGAAGGTAGTATCGTTCTTGAAGAAGGTGATTCCCATCAACGAAATACAAAACCATTGCGGCGAGCAAGCCAAAGCATTCTATAATAGCAGAGATTATGACAGCAGCAGAGGAAACGCCGGTCAGCTTGCCAAACCAGCAGCCCAGCTGTTCCGTTCTTTTTGTCAAACGCTGCCGCCCAACGCATTGATCGGTGATTATGGCTGCGGCAACGCTTTGGTTTTTGGCCGTGCCTTGCTGCAAGGCGGCTGGCGCTACCTGGGTATCGATTATTCCTCCGCTCAAATCAGTTATGCCGCCGCTAAGCTGCCGCAGGCTGCTTTCCTGTTGACGGATTTTACGGTTTTTCCCTTTCCCGATGCTTATTTTGACGGGATTCTGCTGATCAACAGCCTGCAGGAAACAGAAGCAGAGCAACAGGCTTGGGTTTTACAGAAAATCAACCGTCAATTAAAAAGGCAGGCTCCTCTGCTCTTGGCTGTGCCTTTGCTCGTCGGGCAAGCAACGGATGGCAGTGCAGATCCCCAAACCAAGGCCGAACTTCCTGGCAGCACTTTAACCGTCTCTGCCTATTCGTCGCTGCTGAACGACTGCGGTTTTTGCCTCTCAGCCAAAGCCGAATTAACAAAGAGTTCCGCTCTTTCTACTTTATGGCTGCTGGCCGTCAAGCAATAAAAAAATCCCTTGCCGACTTTTTTGAAAAATCGGCAAGGGATTTTTATTGCTATTTTTATGACTGCATCGGCGGTCCGTAGAAGGAAACATCCTGATCCGCATAGAGCCACATCCTGCGCCCCGGCCTCAGCTCAATTTCCTGACCGATCAGTTGACCGGCCAGCATTTTTTGGGCGGCGGTGCGTAAATGCCCAATCAGTTCCGGTCCGACCGGCAGCTTGTTATGGCAGGGATAAACAACAGTGTAATACGGCGCTAATGCCTCCAATTTGTCCAGAGAAGCGAGCAGCTGTTCAAAGGAAGCAGAAGCTCCAAACATATAAATCGGTCCGACCTGCAGCGTATCACCGGAGAAGAGAATCCCGGCGGCTCGGTCGAGCAAAGCGATGCTGCCCGGGGTATGACCGGGTATTTCAATGCTTTCGAGCCGTCTGTCGCCCAAATCAAAGCATTGGCTTTTGACCAGCGGCAGGAAATGCCCGCCGATATTGGCCGGCAGCATACTGAAATCGGCTGGATGCAGATAAACAAAAGGGAATTGATCCACAGCGCCGGTATGATCGCCATGGGCATGGCTGAGGACGACGGTTAAAGGTTTTTGACTTAACTTGGCAAGATAAGCCGCCAGTTCTCCACCGGGATTACCGGTGTCAAACAGCAGTGCTTGTTCTTTGCCTTCAATCAAAAACATCCGCACATGACCTTGCGTGATACAAAAGACTCCCTCGGACAATCGTTCACTGGTATAGACAGAATCGCTCATCGCTCATCAGGCTCCTCTCTTACTGATTGCATTCCGCTTTGCGGGCAAATGTATAGAGTGAATCACCACAGAACAAGTAACGGGCAGGGCCAACTCGCAGAATGCGGCAATCCGCTTCGGCATTGATTGCTTTCCCGTTCAAATGACCAATCAGCTGCCCTTGGCTAATCCAACTGCCTTTGTTGACGGCAGGCAGGAAAAAGCCATTACAGTCGGCAGATTTGCCTTCCAATTTACCGCAGAAGACAGGTTCCGGTTTCTCAACCGGTCCCGGCAGCATGCCCAATTGCTTAATTAGTTTGACCAATGCAAGATAAGCTTCTTCGGCAGCTGCCAAATCGACACTGCCGGTCGGCTGGCCACCGGCCAATTCGATGATCACCGCAGCCTTACCCAGCTTGCGGCTGGCTTCCACAAACAATTGACCTTCGGTACCGCCGGACTGGATCACCACCGGAATATCCAGCATGCCGGCCAGATTCTTACCCTTTTCCGATTCGTGCCAAATCGAAAGGATATAATTACTGCCATAAATGCCGCAGCAATGCAAATCAACAATCGCATCCGGCCAGGCAGCTTCCTGATAAATCAGATTGGCGGTAACCAAAGTAGGAGAAGCGGCCAGTTTGCCGGGGAAAATCCGATTCATATCCAGATCATCGTAAGGATTTGTTCTTTCCATGCGGCGGAAACCACCCTGATTGCAGACTGGCAGCACCTTGACCTGACCTTTCAGTTCAGATTCATGTTCTGTCAGGTATTGGATCAGCTGATTGGCGGCATGCGTGCCGCTGACTTCTCCGCCATGAATACCGGCGGTCACCATCAGCTTCGGACCATCACCCTGACCAAATTGGAAGATCTCCAATTCAAAGCCGACCAGATCTCCGATTGGTTTTTTGGAAAATTGCATTGTAATCCCCTCCCCTTATGTTTTCAATTTTCTCAGCCGTATCTGGAGTGAATGAATTACTGTTTTGGCTTGCTGAAAATCCGATGCAGCTCTTGTAATTTTTCAATCACCGGGACCTGCTGCGGACAAGCGCTGACACAGGCGCCGCACTGTACACAGTGTGAAACGTCCATACCCTGTTCGATCGCATCCTGATAGAGCGCGATCGCCGCATCCCAGCTATCGAACATGGCGGCATTATTATAAAGCGAGAAGAGCCTCGGAATATTGACTCCCTGCGGACAAGGCATACAATAACGGCAACCGGTGCAGCCAACCCGCACTTTCGCCTTCCAGGCGGCGGCAATTTCCTGCAGGAATTGCAGTTCTGCCGGCTGCAGACCATTCACTCTGCTGGCATCCGTGCTGCAGATGCGGAGATTGTCTTTGACTTGTTCCATGGTGCTCATACCGGAAAGCAGCAGAGAAACATCCGGCTGATTGGCAACCCAGTTGAGCGCCCATTCCGCCGGAGATTTTTTGATCGGATAGGCGTCAAACATTGCCTGAATGTCGGCCGGCAAATTCGCAGCCAGTCTGCCGCCGCGCAGCGGTTCCATCACCACAACGCCCAGCCCTTTGGCAGCGGCATAACGCAGGCCTTCGATGCCGGCCTGGAAATCGGTATCCAGATAATTCAGTTGGATTTGGCAAAAATCCCAAGGATAGGCATCAACAATTTCCTTAAAAATTTCGAGTTTATCATGGAAACTGAAGCCGAAGTATTTGATTTTTCCCATTGCCTTGGCTTTTTTGGCTTCTTCGAAAGCATTGACTTTCTTGAAAGTTTCAAAGCGTTCTGCATTCAAGCCATGCTGTAAGTAAAAATCGATATGATCTGTTTGCAGTTTGGCCAGCTGTTCATCCAAGAACTCCAGCCACTCGTGGGTTTGCGTCAGTTTGAAAGACGGATTCTTGGTAGCGAGCTTTACCTTGGCGCGATAACCATCCTGCAAGGCTTTCCCCAAGACAATTTCCGATTGACTGTTGTGATAATTATAAGCCGTATCCACATAATTCACACCCTGATCGATGGCGAAGCGGATCATCTGAATCGCTTCTGCTTCATCAATCACCTTATCGGGACCGGTCACGGGCAGACGCATGCAGCCAAATCCCAAAAGGGAGGGCTGAAAATCAAGCTTGCCAAATGTTCTCTTTTGCATAAGTTTGACCTCCTTAAAAATTCACTGAATCACCTTGTTATATTTCCATATGCGAAAGGTTATTTCCTTTGTTCCGGGCAGCCTATGAAAATTAATTGAATCTGCTTTAAAAAAACGCCGCTCTGCTGATCAAGCGAGAGCGGCTTTAAAAAATTGGAATTGAGATTGCTTTTTAAGGTGTCAGGCGGTTGCGGTCCCGCGGGAAGAGCACCGCTTCGCGGATATTCTGTAAGCCTAAAATTTTCATGACCAAACGCTCCGCCCCAATGGCATAGCCGCCGTGCGGCGGCATACCGTTGCGGAAGATTTCTAAATAAGTTTGGAAATCCTGCGGATTGAGTCCCTTCAGGCGGATGCTGTTGACCAGCGTCTCATAATCATGGATACGCTGGGCGCCGGAATTCATTTCCATGCCACGGAACAGCATATCAAAGCTCTCGGTCACATCCGCATCATCCAAAGAAGGTTGGGTATACATGGCGCGGCTGTCCCGGCCATAATGAGTGGCGAAAAGGAATTCCGAACCGGTCTCTTTCAGAATATATTCGCCGATCAGGCGTTCCGCTTCATTATCCAGGTCAAGCGTGGCCAATGATTTGCCGTATTCCTTTTCCAGAATCGCCGCGATCTCTTTCACCCGCAAGCGGGGAATCTGACCGACTTTTGGTAAGGTTACTTTGAACATCGCCAATTCTGCCGCATTGTACTCCGCTAAATAGGCAAACAGGTATTCCATCATACGTTCTTCCAATTGCAGTACATCCTGTAAACCGGAAATAAAGCCCATCTCCAGATCGAGACTGATAAATTCGCTTAAATGGCGGGAAGTATTGCTCGATTCTGCCCGGAAAACCGGAGCTACTTCAAAAACCCGCTGCAAACCGGCGCCCATTGCCATTTGTTTATAGAATTGAGGCGATTGCGCTAAGTAGGCTTTTTGTTCGAAATATTTGATCTCAAAGAGTTCGCTGCCGCCTTCGGTGCCGGTCGCCACGATTTTTGGTGTGTGAATCTCCGTAAAATTCTCCTGATGCAGAAAATCACGGAATGCCTTGACCACGCTGTCCTGAACTTTAAAAATCGCCGCTGTCTTGGTATGACGCAGACTTAAGACGCGATGATCCAAGACATGCTCCAAGCCGGCGCTGATTTCTTCCTGATTCAATTCAAAGGGCAGCTCATCCAGCACCTTACCCACTACTTCAACGTGGCTGATCTGTAATTCGACTCCGAGCGGCTGCTTATCGGAAGCAGAAACTGTACCGGTGACGATGACAGCCTGTTCGTTGCCGAGCTCAGCCAGCCAGTCTGGTTTTCCCGTGACCACACCCTGGATCACACCGGTTTTATCCTGAATCAGCAGGAATGCCAATTTCCCTAATTTACGCACGCGGTGCAGCCAGCCATTGATGCAGACTTCCTCGCCCTGCTTTTTGTTTAAATCTCTGATCCAATCTGTATGCATTTTGCTTTCACTTCTTTCTCTTGCCTCTTGTTCTCCTATTTTAATGCCTAATGCACACTTTGGCAAGGGCAATGCGAAGAAAACTTTCACCGAAGAGCGCATTTTTGTCTGCTTGGTTGTTGTTTTGCTGTGTTTCTTGCTGCGGCGGTTTGAGATATTCCCGCCTGACAGTGAGAATCTGCTGGTATTTTCTCCTGTTCTCTGGTAAGATACGTACTATGAAAGAATGAAAGAAACCGGCAATCCTCCGCCTCGCTGTCAGCCTCACGGAAATATACTGCCGGCTGCGGAAAGAATTGAGGTTTTGTCAATGAAGAAAATCCTGCTATTTCTCTTGCTGCTGTGCCTGAGCCTGACCGCCTGTGATGCTCTGACAAAGCCCGAAGCGAGTGACCCGGTCGTGATTGAACCTGAGCCGATTTCAGTTACCCTGCGTGCGGTCGGCGATAATTTAATCCATTATCCAATCTATGAATATGCCTACGCCATGGGGAAAGACCATTATGATTTCAGCAGTTGTTATGCTCCGGTGGCTGCAGCCCTGGCAGCGCCTGATCTCACCTTTCTGAATCAGGAGATCACCACGGCCGGTGAAAAATACGTCATCTCTTCTTATCCCCTCTTCAATTCACCGAGAGAACTGGCGCAGCAGATGGCGGCAATCGGCGTTGATGTGGTCAATCAGGCCAGCAACCATTCTCTTGATTCCGGTCTGAATGCTTTGATTGAAACTTTGGATCTTTGGCATAGTCTGGGCGTCAAGACGGTTGGGGTTTACCGGCAGGCTACGGAGAGCAATATCCAAATCATCCAGCGCAAGGGTCTTAGTTTTGCCTTTTTAGGATACGATTACGGTCTGAACGGCTTATCCGTGTCAGACTGGCAAGGTTATCAAATTGCGATGCTGGACGATGAAGCAACGATGTTTGCCGAAGTGGAACAGGCAAAAACCATGGCAGACTTTGTCATCGTCTCGCTGCACTGGGGCAATGAAGGCGATCTGGCCGGCAGCGATGCTCAGCGAGCCTTGGCGCAAAAACTGGCCGATCATAACGTGGATCTGGTGCTCGGCCACCATCCGCATGTCATCCAGCCGGTCAGCCTGCTGACCCGGGCCGACGGTAAAAGCATGCCTGTCTTCTATTCTTTGGGCAATTTAATTTCCAATCAAATTGAGGCGGAGAACATGCTGGGCGGCATGGCTCAGGTTACCTTCGTCAAGGATGAAAACGGAACTTCGGTACAGTCGCCGCTGCTGATTCCGCTGGTTACCCATTTTGAAACGCGATTTTGGGCAACCAAAGTCTATTTGCTGCAGGACTACACAAAAGCCTTGGCGGCGCAGCATGGCATCTTAGGCTATGACAGCCGTTTTTCCCTCGCTTATTTACAGACTTTATATGAATCGGTTGTGGATGAGGCGTTCCGCCCACCGACAGCCGGAATCACCGAATGAGCTTTGAGTGCAAAGATGGTCTGCCGCAGGCAGTATAAGAAAAAAAAGGGAGAGTGGATGATGTCAAGCCTTACCGCGATGATCATTGACGGCAACAGCATGGCCAATCGTGCCTTTTATGCTTTGCCGCTCTTGAGCAACAATCAGGGTATCTACACCAATGCCGTGCATGGCTTTGCTATGATGCTGCAAAAAATCGAACAGGAGTATCAACCGGATTATCTGCTGGTTGCCTTTGACCGCCATGAGCCTACCTTTCGCCATCTGGAGTATGCCGAATACAAAGGCACCCGCCAAAAATCGCCACCAGAGCTGATCGGTCAGCTGTCTCTGCTGCATGACCTTTTGGATGCCTGGCAAATTGCCTGGCTGGAGAAAGCCGGTTTTGAAGCGGACGATTTACTGGGCTGCCTTTCCTGCCGTTTCAACGCAGCCGGGATCAAGACATTGCTGGTTACCGGTGATCGGGATGCTTATCAGCTGATCACGGCGGATACCTCGGTCTTATATACGCAAAAACGCGGCGTCAGTGATTTAGAGATCGTGGATGCCACGCGTGTCGAACAGCAATATGGCCTCAAGCCCCAGCAATTGATTGATGTCAAGGCACTGATGGGAGACGCCTCCGATAATATCCCCGGCGTACCTGCCATTGGCGAAAAAACAGCACTGCGCTTAATCCAAACCTATGGCAGTCTGGCAGCGGTGCTCGAACATGCGGCCGAAATGAAAGAAAAAAAAGTCCGGGAAAACCTGCTGCTCTATCGTGATCAGGCACTCCTGAGCTATCGTTTGGCTAAAATCGACTGTGCCGTCGAGCTGGAGCAACCACTGGAAGCATGGAAACGCCAACCCGCCAATCTGGCGGCCTTGCGCACTTTCTTTACAATATATGACTTGCGTTCTCTGCTGGCAAAATTGCCGCCAGCGGAAATGCAGATCAGCTTACTTGAACCGACGGAAAATCCGCTGCCGCTGCTCAAATCTAAGCCGGCCGACAGTCAAACGATCATCTCCCTGCTGCAAAAGCAGAAACTCATCGCTCTCTCGGCCAAAGAAGAACCGGGGTTATTGGCAGGATCCTATTTGAGTCTCGCTTTCCTGACGGAGCAGGGAGAGAGCTATCTCTATCAAGCCGACGAGGATGCGGCTCTGACGAGAATCAGCGATTTATTGACAGAACAGCGCTTCACCGTCTGGGATAAAAAGCAACTTTCTCATCTGCTGCAGCGCAGCTTCCCTCTGGCTGAGGATGCCATGCTGCAGGCTTATCTGATCAATCCGGGTCAAAAACTAAGCCTGGATAGCGTCGCTGCTGCCGCTTTTCCGGATCATCCTTGCGCGCAGAGCGATTCCCCGCTGACGACAGAGCTGCAACAGCTGCAGCGTTTGCTGCCCTGGCTGGAGCAGGTTTTAAAGGAACGCAGCCTCACCGCACTTTACCGCGATATTGAGCTGCCGCTGGCCGATTTGCTTTACCATATGGAAACCAGAGGGATCGGCGTGCACATTGAGGTTCTGCAGGAATTGAACCGCGACTACCAAAGCCAAATGGATCATCTGCAGGAGCAGATCTGGCAACTGGCAGGACAGCAGTTTAACCTCAATTCGCCCAAACAACTGGGTCAGATTCTTTTTGAAAAACTGGGCCTAGCGGGCGGTAAAAAAACAAAATCCGGTTTTTCCACTGACGCGGAAGCGCTGGAACTATTGGTTGATCAGCATGAGATCATCGCTTTGCTCCTTACCTACCGCACGCTCAGCAAACTGCAGGGAACCTATCTGCAAGGTATGATGCCACTGGTTTCCGCTGCCGATCAATGCCTGCATACCACCTACAACCAAGCGGTGACCGCAACCGGCCGTTTGTCCAGCAGCGATCCCAATCTGCAAAATATCCCCACCCGTTCCGAGGAAGGGCGCATCATCCGCAAGGCCTTTTTCCCTACTCAAAAAGGCTGGCGCCTCGTCTCCGCCGACTATTCGCAAATTGAATTGCGCATCCTGGCTCACCTTTCTCAGGATGAAGCCTTCATTGATGCCTATCGGCAGGATCAGGATATCCATCGCCGCACTGCCACCGAAGTATTCAATACCCCCTTTGAACAGGTCAGCTCCCTGCAGCGCAATCGAGCCAAAGCCGTGAATTTCGGAATTGTCTACGGCATCTCCGATTATGGTCTGGCTACGCAGCTGCACATCAGGAGAGCCGAAGCAAAAGTCTACATCGATCGCTTTTTTGAAGAATTTCCGGCTATCCACCACTACCAGGACCAATTGATTGCCGAGGCCAAACAGAACGGCTATGTGACAACGCTTTTCCAGCGCCGACGCTATTTGCCGGAACTGCAGGATCGTAATTACAATTTGCGCAGCTTTGGCGAACGGGCAGCCCTCAATACGCCGATTCAAGGCAGCGCTGCCGATCTGATCAAAGTGGCAATGCTTCACCTACAGCAGGCGATCGAAAAAGAAAAGCTGCAAGGCCGTATTTTACTGCAGGTACATGATGAGCTCGTCTGTGAAACACCGCCGGAAGAAGAAGCAGCCCTGAAACGGATCATGCGGGAAACCATGGAAAATGCCATGCAGCTGATCGTTCCGATCAAGGTTGAACTCAGCAGCGGCGATAATTGGTACGATTTACACTAAAAATCAAAAAAGACCGCTTCCCGTGCTGCAGGACTCTGGTAACAGAGACTTAGCAGACAGGGCAACGGTCTTTTTTTGTTAAAGCAAAACCCAGATGGGATGGCAGCAAACCTGATCCGGTTAGAATTCCAGCGTTTGCCCGCAGTAAGCGAGCTCGGCTGGACCATGATAACGGCTTTTCGCCTCGAGCAGGAGTTGATCATTGTTATTCAGCGGCGGCAAGTGTGTCAACAGAAGACGCTTTGCACCAACTTCGGCAGCCAAATTGCCGGCCTGAACAGCGGTCATATGCAAATTTTCGGCGTAGGCCAAGTCGGCATGTGCGAAGTTTGACTCGCACAAAAGCAGATCCACCCCAGCCGCCGCGGCCAGTAAATGCGGGCCGTAAGCACCATCGGCAGTAAAAAACATCGACTTGCCTTCCGCACTGATACGGAAACCGTAACATTCCAGCGGATGCACCGTACGCACCGGCGTGATCGTGAAAGCGCCTACTTGAAATGCTTCCCCCGGCTGATAGGCCACGCCTTGCGTCACACTGCCGCCGCGATAGGTCAGGCTCTGAAATTCTGCTGCATTGGCATGACCAAAAACCGGTAAGGGTTTGATTTTCGCTCCGCGCAAACCCATCACATAGTAAGCCTGAGCCAGCACTGTCAAGTCACAGCAATGGTCTGCGTGATAATGTGAAATCACCACACCATCCAGTTCGGTCAGATCCATGAGTTCCAGCAGTCTGCTCAGGACGCCGCTGCCGCAATCCAGGAGCAATTTCGAGCCCTTGCTTTCCAGCAGATAACCGGAGGAAGCACCACCGGCTTTGGGGAAACCTCCCCACATACCAATCACAGTCAGTTTCAAAATAAACGCCTCCTTGTTTTATGCTTGCTGCATACTGTTTTTCCGGTTTCTCTGGTATAATAGACAATAAGAGAACCGTTCACCTCCAGCGGATTTAAACCAGCTCCGTCACGGTCTCCCCATCCAATAAATAAACGCTTTCATATTCTATGTAATTTTCACGGCAAAGCTGGCGCACCTGCTCCAGAATTTCCGGTGCAAACTTACCCGCCAAACCGCAGGATGCGCTGATGCTTCTGGGAACCGGAATCAGCTTAACCACGCTTCCTGCCGCCTGCATTACTTGTTCAAACCGCATGGCAAGATGGATATTATGAAATGTTAAACAACAAAACGGTTGCTGCTGCACGGTGAGATCTCCCCTTTCTCTTTTTAATTAGCGATTGGCCGGAGTATTTCCTGCTGTAGGCAGAGTTGATTTTTCCTATCAATATTATTGATACATTGTTCCAGAATCAATAAAAAAGAGAGATAACAGTCAGGCAGAATCTGCTTGACTTTACTGAGATAATTTGAAATACTAAAGGGTAATCACTCATAACCATCATTTCTCACTGTTGCGCCACTTACCTCTCAGAAAGGGGTTCCCATGAACATCCATCAAGCCGAAATCTTCGTTAATGTCGTTCGCTGCGGTAACTTCTCCAATGCCGCCAAAAAAATGTATTTATCACAGCCGGCTGTGAGTACCAGTATTGACCAATTGGAGCGCGAACTCAATACGCAATTGTTTATCCGTCAGGGCAGAAAAGCCTTGCTCACGGAAAGCGGCAGCAAACTCTACCGCTATGCTTTGGATCTGATCCATCTGCACCAGCTGGCGATCGAAGATGTCGCCGGCACAGCGGAAGAAAACAGCGGTTGTATCCGCATCATCGCCAGCTTTATCCCCGGTATTTATCTGCTGCCCCGTTTCCTGCAGGGATTTAATCGGATCTACCCTAAGGTTAGTTTTGAAATTGCGGTAGAAAATACGGCGGACGCTTTAGCGGGTCTCGTCAGTAATGACTTTGATCTGGCTTTTGTCGGCGAGCGCTCTGCTCAGGATTCGATTGTTTATCATAAGGTCTATACCGATGATATGATCCTGATCACCCCAAATTCAGCGACCTATCAGGCGCTGCCCAATCCGCTTAGTCTGGCGGAAACCCTTGATTTCAATTTCATCCTGCGCGCCGACGGTTCCGCCACCCGACATCTATTTGCCCAGGCGCTGAAGCAGCGAAAAATTCCCTTCTCCAAAATCCACACTATTGCGGAAATTAACAGCGGCGAAGGGGTGCTGCAGTGTGTACGCAACGGCTTAGGTGTCTCGGTCGTTTCCAAACTGAGTTATGAACCGCACGAGGATCTGCTTGCTTTCGATCTGACGGACGACGATTTACAGCGCAGCTTTTATTTGATTCACAATCAAAGTCAGTATATCTCCCCTTGTGCCGCCAGACTGATCCGTTATGTGCAAGACAACCCCTTAGCGATGCCTGAGAAAATAGTATAGTAAACAGAGGTTACACTCATGAAAGAAGTTTATCTTGATTATGCGGCGACTTCCTATCGCAAACCGCAGGCTGTGATCGATGCCATGAGCGCCTATTGGCAAAAAAACCAAATGTATAGCCCCGGTCGGGGTGGTTATGCCGGCGCCCTAGAAGCCAGCCGCCTTTTACTGCGGGCACGTTCTTTGATTGCCCAATTGTTTCAGGTTCAAAATTCCGAACAGGTTATCTTCACGACCGGAATTACGGAAGCTTTGAATGTATGTATCAAAGGATTATTGAGAAAAGGCGACCATGTGCTGACCAGCTCGATGGAACACAATGCCGTCATCCGACCATTGGCACATTTACAGCGTGATCACCTGATCAGCTATACAGCGGTCCAATGCGACCAACAAGGCCGCCTGGATCCCGATCGTCTGGAAGCGGCCATACAACCCAATACTACCATGTTGGTTCTGACCCACGCCGCCAACTTAACCGGCACGTTGCTGCCAATCGCGGAAGCTGCGGAAATAGCCCGGCGCCATCAGCTTGATTTTATTTTGGATACTGCTCAGACCGCAGGATTATATGATTTGGATTTTTCTGCGCTCTCTCCTGCTGCGCTAACCTTTACCGGGCATAAAAGTCTGATGGGACCACAGGGCAGCGGTGGCTTTGTTGTCAGTCCGGAAGCAGCCACTCGCATGAACTCCTTAATCCAGGGCGGAACCGGCAGCCGCTCGCATGAAATCTATCAGCCCGATTTTTTACCGGACCGCTTCGAAGCAGGTACTTTCAATATGCCGGGCATCGTCGGTTTGGCAGCAGCCGTAGAGTGGGTGCTGCAGCAAACACCAAAGGCTCTGCTGCAGCAGGAAACGGACTTGTTTGCTTTCTTTCTGGATGGACTGCGCCAAATTCCGGGGCTGCTAATTTACGGTCCCGCCGATGCCACCCTGCAGACACCGACGGTGTCCGTCGCCCTAAAGCAGCTCGACTGCGCTGCTTTCAGTTATCGCTTGGCCGAAGAATTCGGCATTGCCACTCGTGCCGGGCTGCATTGCGCACCGCTGGCGCATCAAACAATCGCGACTTATCCCAATGGGACCGTTCGCTTCAGTCTCGGCCATTTCACCACCAAAGAAGAGCTGATTTATACGCTGGCTGCCATCGAGCAAATCAGCGGTCAGCAGTCCTAAAAAAAGCACTTGTCTTGCAGACGGTTTTTTTAAAAAACCAGGCCAAGACAAGTGCTTTTTTGTTGTCAGTTTTCTCAATTTTCCTGCTTCAATAATCTGCTCAAAGCAAGCACAAAAGCGCGATTTTGTGCCTCACTGCGTTTTGCGGGTCCCTTCAGATGCTTGCCTGTGCTGCGAATCACTCTGGCGGTATGGCGCGCCAATAATAAGGCATCAATATTCGCTGCGGTATACTGCTGCCCGTTTTGATTGATGGCCACCGCTCTTTTGGCCAGACACATCGCAGCCAGGCCGTAATCCTGGGTCACCACCAGATCTCCCGGCTGCGCCAGATTAACCAATGCGAAATCCACACTGTCGGCGCCTTTATCAAAAGTCAATGTCTCTGCTCCCGGTCTTTCAAAAAAATGAGAGGTATCACAGAGGATCAGACAGGTCCAGCCATACTGATTCGCCAGTGCAATGGTTTCATCTATCACCGGGCAGCCGTCCGCATCGATCAGCACTCGCATTTTTCATGGTCCTTTCAAGACTGCAGAAACAGCCCTACAACTGTGATTTATTCTTCTTCGTCCAGATACTGCAGCAAGCTCTCCCCGGTCAGCACCTGATAAGCGTTCAGGTAGCGTTCCACTGTCCCTTTGATCACCCAATCGGGCAGTTGGGGTGCCGGCGGTTCTTTATTCCAACCGGAAGTTTCCAACCAGTCTCGGATGAATTGCTTATCTAAACTTTGTTGTGCCTGGCCCGGAGCATATTCAGCCGCTAACCAAAAACGAGAACTATCCGGAGTACAGCACTCATCAATTAAGATGACTTCATCGCGATAAATGCCAAATTCAAACTTCGTATCTGCCAGGATCAAACCGTGCTGCAGAGCGTAGTCGGCCGCTTCCTGATATAGAGCCAACGACACGTTGCGTAGTTTAGTCGCCAATTGAAACCCGACCAATTCAGTCATCCGTTCGAAGCTGATGTTTTCGTCATGTCCGACATTATTTTTGGCCGCAGGTGTGAAGGCGGGTTTGGGCAAACGATCCGATTCCACATAACCTGCCGCCAGCTTCAATCCACCTAAAGTGCCATGATCACGGTATTCTTTCCAGCCGGAGCCGGACAGATAACCGCGCACCACGCACTCAACCGGAATCACTTCCGCTTTCTTAACCAACATCACCCGACCGTTCAGTTCTTTCGGAAAACAACAGGCGGGAATGGGCAATTTGGCGACATCGGTCGTGATCAGATGATTGGGCACGATGTGAGCTAATTTCTCGAACCAAAAACGCGACAATTGTGTCAAAACCTGACCCTTATGCGCAATCCCATTGGGCAGAACCACATCAAAAGCAGAAACACGATCGGTGGCAATCAGCAAAAGCTGATCTGCCGCTTCATAAATATCGCGGACTTTTCCTTTGGATTTCAATGGCATGGTTAAGAACCCGGTGTCAGTCAAAATAAGGCTCATATTGTCACACTCCAGCTGTTTTTTTATTTTGTCTGATTATAGCACAGTTTTTTTTATTTGAACAGAGTGCTGCGCAGGAATTCGAATCGACCGATATGCGAAAGCAAACCTTTTCTTTGTTCCAATCCGAAACGAATGCAGATTCTGTAAAATCTCATGCATTCAAATAAATTCCGACCTCTTTCTTTGCTATATCAGACTTGAAAAATCCTGAAAAAGGATTATAATAGGGTTGAAGGTCAGAGAAGGTCAAATATCTCTCCCCTACCATTCCCGCCGAAATACTCGGCAGAGACAAAAAAAGGAGATCGAGCGATGAATACACAAAAACTTACTCAAAAATCACTGGAGGCACTGGAAGCTGCTCAATCTTTAACGATTTCAAATCAGAATCAGCAATTGGAAGCGCCTCACCTCTTGCTGGCTTTACTGCAGCAGGAAAGCGGTCTCATCCCGGAAATTTTACGCAAAATGCAGATTTCACCAGAAAAATTAACAGAAGAAACCGAGAAATTGGTGAAAGGCTATCCGGCAGTGACCGGGTCGGGTCGGGAAGCGGATAAAATCTACGTTTCACCGGCGGTCGATCAAATTCTCAATGCGGCAGAAAAAACAGCGCAAAAAATGCATGATGATTTTGTTTCCGTGGAACATCTTTTTCTCGGTATGCTGCAGCAGCCGGGGAATCAGCTGAGCCGGTTGTTTGCGGCCCAGGCTATTTCGGAAGCCGGTTTTCTCAAAGCCCTGGCCACGGTGCGCGGCAATACCAGGGTCACCACTGATACCCCGGAAAATACCTATGACGCCCTAAAGAAATACGGCACCGATCTGGTGGAGCAAGCCCGCAATAAAAAACTAGATCCCATCATCGGCCGGGATGATGAAATCCGTAATGTCATCCGCATTCTTTCCCGTAAAACCAAGAACAATCCAGTCCTGATCGGTGAACCCGGTGTTGGGAAAACGGCCATTGCGGAAGGATTGGCGCAGCGGATTGTCCGCGGTGATGTACCAACCAGCCTGAAGGAAAAAACCATCTTCTCCCTGGATATCGGTTCTCTAATTGCCGGTGCAAAATTCCGTGGAGACTTTGAAGAACGTTTGAAAGCGGTCTTAAACGAAATTAAGCAAAGCGAAGGCAAAGTCATTCTGTTCATCGATGAACTGCATACCATTGTCGGCGCCGGTAAAACAGAAGGCGCCATGGATGCCGGCAATATGCTGAAACCTATGCTGGCACGCGGTGAACTGCATTGCATTGGTGCGACGACTCTCAACGAATATCGTCAGTACATTGAAAAGGATGCCGCCTTAGAGCGTCGCTTCCAACCGGTAATGGTTTTGGAACCCAGCGTGGAAGATACGATCAGTATTTTACGCGGTTTGAAAGAGCGCTACGAAGTCTTCCATGGCGTTAAAATCCAGGATCAGGCCATTATCGCAGCGGCTACTCTCTCGCAGCGCTACATTACCGATCGCTTCCTGCCCGATAAAGCACTAGACTTAATTGATGAAGCCTGTGCGATGATCCGCACGGAAATTGATTCCATGCCAACCGAACTGGATGTGATCCAACGCAAGATCATTCAGCATGAGATTGAAGAAGCCGCTTTAAAGAAAGAAAATGATCCGCTTTCGCTGGAACACTTAAAAGAAATTCAAAAGGAACTTGCCGGTATGCGCGATCAATTCAATGCCATGAAGGCGCAATGGGAAAATGAAAAACAAAGCATCGGCAAAGTGCAGAAACTACGTGCCGAGTTGGAAACTTTACAGGCCCAAATGGAACAGGCAGAAAGCAATTACGACTTGAACAAAGCCGCTGAATTGAAATACGGTAAAATTCCCGCTTTGAAAAAGCAATTGGCAGAAGAAGAGCAGGCTGCTCAAGTCGGCCGCAAAACCACGCTGCTGCGTGACAAAGTAACCGAAGAAGAAATCGCCCGTATCGTCGAACGCTGGACCCGTATTCCGGTCGCTAAATTATTGGAAGGCGAGCGGGAAAAAATCCTGCATTTGGATCAGATTCTGCACCAACGCGTGATTGGCCAGGATGAAGCCGTTACGAAAGTCAGCGAGGCAATTATTCGTTCCCGTTCCGGCCTGCAGGATCCTAATCGCCCCATTGGTTCTTTCCTCTTTTTGGGACCGACCGGCGTTGGTAAAACAGAATTAGCCAAAGCGGTAGCAGCCACACTTTTTGACAGTGAACGCAATTTGATCCGCATCGATATGAGTGAATATATGGAAAAGTTCTCTGTTTCACGCTTGATCGGAGCACCTCCGGGTTATGTCGGTTACGAAGAAGGCGGACAATTGACCGAAGCGGTGCGCCGCGCGCCTTATTCTGTCGTTTTGTTTGATGAAATCGAAAAAGCCCATCCCGATGTTTTCAATATTCTGCTGCAAGTCCTGGATGATGGTCGGATCACCGATTCACAAGGCCGGACGGTTGATTTCAAGAACACCATACTGATTCTCACCTCCAATCTTGGTTCTTCCTATCTGTTGGAAGGGATCGATGTCAACGGCGAAATCACAACAGAAGCCAAAGACTTGGTAGAGAGTTTGCTAAAAACAACCTTCCGACCGGAATTCCTCAATCGTCTGGACGAAATTGTCTTCTACAAACCGCTGAGCAAAGCGGATATCAGCCAAATCATCGATTTACTGATCGCGGAATTGAACCAACGCCTGAGCAAGCAGCAACTGAGCTGCACCTTAACTCCGAAAGCCAAAGCTTTTGTAATTGAGGCTGCCTATGATCCTCTCTATGGTGCCCGTCCGCTGCGCCGCTACCTGCAGCGTAATTTAGAGACGCTGATTGGACGCCATATCCTGCAAGGCGACTTGCTGCCGGGCAGCACGGTGCTGATCGATGCAGTCGATGAGACCCTGCAGATCGTAAAGTAAATCACAGCAAAAAAGCCAAATCGGATCCGGCGCATGATACCGGATCCGATTTGGCTTTCTCTTCTCTATCGACATGATGGAGATTGGTCTTTTGCCGGAGCGAAAAATAGAAGTTCTAGCTTTCTACTCTCTGAATGGCAGCGCCGATCCCACGCAGTTTTTCTTCCAGTTTAACATAACCTCGGTCGATATGGTAAATCTGATGCACCCGTGTTTCTCCCTCCGCAGCCATACCGGCTAAAACCAGAGCCGCGCCTGCCCGTAAATCGGTCGCCTGCACCTGAGCGCCGGTTAATTGCCGAACCCCCTGCAGAAATGCGGTGCGGCCGTCGATACGGATGTTGGCACCCATCCGGATTAATTCTTCCGTATGCTGAAAACGATTTTCGAACACAGTTTCCGTGATCATGCTGTTTCCTGCCGCCAAAGTTAACATCGCCATCATCTGCGCCTGCATATCGGTGGGGAAACCGGGATGCGGCAGTGTAGTGACATGGGTGGATAATAGCTTCTCCGGTCCTTGAATCCGAATCCCGTCCCGCTGGTCCTGAATCTGGCAGCCGACTTCCCGCAGTTTGGCTAAGACCGGCTTCATGTGATTGGAGACAGCCCCCTCTACAAAAACATCACCGCCGGTGATGGCTGCCGCAATCAGGAAAGTACCCGCTTCAATCCGGTCGGGTATCACCTCATGCTGACAGCCATGCAGCTGCTGCACCCCTTCCACGCGGATCACATTGGTACCGGCGCCGTGGATATGAGCACCGCAGGAATTGAGGAAGGTCGCCAAATCACTGATTTCCGGTTCGGCAGCAGCGTTTTCAATGACGGTGCTGCCTTCTGCCAGCGTTGCAGCCATCATGATATTTTGAGTAGCGCCGACACTGGGAAAATCCAAGTAGATATGATTGCCTCTTAACCGTGCCGCTTTGGCATGTACATACCCGTTTGACAAACTGATTTCCGCACCCAGCGCCTGCATCCCTTTCAGGTGCAAATCCACCGGTCGGGTGCCGATAGCGCAGCCACCCGGCATGGGGATTTTAGCCTGCCCGATTCTTGCCAACATCGGACCGAGCACAACAAAAGAAGCACGCATCTTGGAAACCAATTCGTAAGGTGCTTCCCAATTACTGACGGTGGAAAAATCGATCGACATCGTATCCTGTTCATGCTGAATTTTGGCACCTACTGCTTCCAGGATCTGTTTCATCATCAAGACGTCTTCCAAAGTAGAAGGAACACTATGTAAAAGGCAAGGTTCTGCAGAGAGCAAAGTAGCCGCCATGATCGGTAAAACCGCATTTTTGGCGCCGTGTACTTTAATCTTCCCTTCAATTTTCTGCTGCCATCTATTTTTAAGTAAGCCATTGCTCCACCCCTAATTTATTGATTCATTCATATGCTAATGTTTTCGTATCAAAGCTGCTTTCGCAGCGGATCTTCGATTGCCTGCCAGCGGTCTGTTCTGTAATCTGTTTGTAACATTACTAAAATTCGTGCCTGAAACAGAAAACCCTTTCTTTTTTTGGCTGTTGCTGAAACTTGTTGATTCTCGCGTTTGCAGACAGAAAATCCCTCCCTTTGTTTTGAATCAAACAAAAGGAGGGATGCTTTTCTTTTTGAGCAAAGCAAACGATGAGCCTGATCCGCTGTGCCGTGCAAAAGCTGCGAAAACTTAAAAGTTAATCTTCCTCTTTGCTCAGCTTTGCGATAAACGCTTCCGGGGGATCATCCCGGTGACAGAAGGTATAGAGAATTGCCTCCACGATTCTGCGGCAAGCCTGACCGTCTCCATACGGATTGACTGCCCGTTTCATTTTCTGATACAGCTCCGGATCATCCAACAAGGCATTCGCTTGTTCTACAATCCGGTTTTCGTTGGTCCCGACTAAGATCACCGTTCCTGCCGCAATCGCTTCCGGCCGTTCTGTCACATCACGCAGCACCAGAACAGGTTTACTTAAAGCAGGTGCTTCTTCCTGAATTCCGCCGGAGTCGGTCAGGATCAGATAGCTGCGCGCCATCAGGTTATGCATATCATCGACATCCAGCGGTTCCACCAGATGAACTCTTGGCAAATCCTGCAAAATAGGAAAGATAACTTCCCTGACTGCCGGGTTCAGATGTACCGGAAAACACAATTCAACGTCTTCATGCGCCAGCACAATGCGGCGCAGTGCATTGGCGATGTGCTGCATCGGTTCGCCTAAATTCTCTCTGCGATGCGCTTCCACTGTAATCAGACGCCGTTCTTTACCGAGTTGGTTGAGGCTCTCAACCGTAAAATGATAATCCGGCCGCACTGTGTAAGCCATGGCGTCAATCACGGTATTGCCTGTGACAAAGATTCTTTCTTCCGGAATACGTTCGGTCAGTAGATTTTCTCTGGCCAAAGGGGTCGGTGAAAAATGCAAATCGGCTAACCTGCCGGTCAACTGCCGGTTCATCTCTTCCGGAAAAGGAAAATATTTGTCATAAGTCCGTAAGCCGGCTTCCACATGGCCGATGGGAATCTGGTGGAAATAAGCGACCAAGGCGGCGATGAAGGAGGTCAGTGTATCGCCATGCACCAAAACCAAATCCGGTTTCTCTGCTGCGAGCACCGGTTCAAGGCCCTGCATTGCACGAATTGCGATCCCCGTCAGAGTCTGTCTTTGCTGCATGATATTGAGATCAAAATCCGGTGTGATAGAGAATGTTTTCAGAATTTGATCCAGCATTTCCCGATGCTGTCCGGTGACACAAACCTGGGAGATAATATCCGTCTGGCATGCTTCCAGGGCTTTGACCAATGGCGCCATTTTCACCGCTTCCGGTCTGGTACCGAAAATCGTCATGACCTTGATTTTTGTCAATGCCTGCATCTATTCACCCTCCTGCTTTTTGTTTTCTCGTTTTTTTAATTCTTCCTGTAATTCATCGACGAACTTGCGGCCATAGCCTTTGGTGTTGACTTCCGCTTCCAATTTATTCAAGGAGCGAGCCGAAACAAACAAAATAACCCCGATCAAACCAACCAAAAAGGAAATCAAGCGACCATGGACGCTGGTTACTTCAATCGCGGATAAGCCAAGACAAATCGAGATCGCGTAAAGCCATAAAACTGTCTGTTTCTGTGTCAAGCCATTGTCATACAGAATATGATGAATATGTCTTCTGTCAGCATTCATCGGAGATTTTCCTGCCTTGATCCGCTTAAAAAAAACGATCATTGTATCGAACAGCGGTAAGCCTAAGGCGAGCATAGGGATCAGCATGGTAGCAAAGGTGGCACCTTTCATAGGACCGCGGATAGAAAGGCAAGCTAAGACAAATCCGATAAAAAGCGCACCGGCATCTCCCATAAAAATTTTAGCGGGGTGGAAATTATAACGTAAAAAGCCAATACAGGCCCCGGCCAAGGCGGCTGACAAGAAGACGACCTCGGATAAATCCATTTGCCAAGCGACGACCATCAAGGTTAGAGAAGCAATGGCAGCGGTGCCCGCAGCCAAACCGTCCAAGCCATCGATAAAATTCATCACATTGGTCACTGTAACGATCCAGAGCATACTCAAAGGCAGACTTAAAAAGCCGAGTGAAATATACTCACCGTTAAAAGGATTACCAATGCCTTGAATGGCAATGCCTGAGCGGACCGCAAGATAGGCGCAGCCAAATTGGATGGCCAAACGCAGTTTCGCCGAAATATCCATTTTATCATCGACGGCTCCGACAATCAGTAAAACGGTACCCCCAATCAGGATACCGAGCATTTCTTTGCTTAAAGCGACAAAAAGGCTGCAAGCAACGAGAAAAGCAAAAAAAATGGCTACTCCACCCAAATAGGGTACCGCAACCTTATGCGTCTTGCGGGCATTGGGTTTGTCCATAATGTTTAAGCTCTTTGCCATTTTCATAGCAATCGGCGTAAAACAAATCGATAAAAAGAGTGCAATAGAAAAAGTAAAAACCGTTTCTAAAAAAGAAATATTCGTACCGTTCATGATAACTCCTCTTAATCACAAAAATAGCTGTCACGCCAGGATATCCTTGCCGTGCACGTAAAACATCTCAAAGTTTTATGCCGGCGTTTCCATGTTGTCGGCTGGAATCCGGTACATCGGAATCTTAGCTTCCGTTAATAATTCCATAGACAACTCATCCGGATAACCTTCACCGTAATAAATCGCTTTGATGTGGCTGTTGATCAGTAATTTAGCGCAGAGAGAACAAGGAAAAAGTGTGGTATAGCAAACCGCTCCCTCGATGCTGCTGCCTGCCAAGGCCGCCTGAATGATTGCATTTTGTTCTGCATGCACTGCCCGGCAGATTTCATGACGCTGACCGGAAGGAATTTGTTCCTGTTCCCGTTTGCAGCCAATGATCAGACAATGTGCCAAACCGCTGGGAGCACCATTATAACCGGTGGATAAAATTCGCCGATCACGAACTAAGATGGCTCCCACCTGACGTCGTAGGCAAGTGGATCTCTTAGCAACTACCGTTGCGATCTCCATGAAATAATCATCCCATGATGGTCTCAAATGCTTCACTTCATTTCCTTATTTATTGCTGGTATTGTATGCTTCTTTCAATTTGACATTGCAAGAACGGATTCCTTCTGCTGTCTGCGCATGATACTTCGTATTGTATGCTCAATATCGTTTCGCTTTGAGATTTTTAGCGACATAGAATCCTTCTATGCCTTGCTGAAATCCCTCTGCCTGGATCGTAGCCGGACACAAGCAGTAATCTAAAGCCAGCCACATGGCGAAAGCCTCTTCTTTACTGCGATTGCTCCAGGCTCTGATTTGGCATAAGCCCTGTTCCCGTGCCCAGGATTCTGTCATCGTTACGAAAGAACGAGCTACTCCCTGACGCCGATAGGCAGCGTCAACTTCAATCACATCGATAAAAGCGTCAGCAATGGAAGCCAGCGGGGCGGGAAATGCCTTGACATAGGTTGAAATAAAAGCGATCGGCTCTTCTTGGTCAAACGCCGCCAGGGAAAAAGCATTCTCCTGCAGATGAATGCAAGCCAGTTTTTCGACCCAAGAACCAAAGCGGTGGATGATTTTCTGATAATCTTCCTGATTGATCTCTTTATAAATCAGACTCACGCGATTTCGCCTCCCCAAAAAGATTCTATTTTAGTATAGTCGTTTTTCTCCTGCAGCACAAGAAAAAAAGCGTTTGCCGCCTTTGTTCTTCGGAGTTTCTCCTGCTGTAAATCATCCGGGATTTTTCAAACAAATCAGACAAAACGATTGCTGCCAACTCTACTCTTATTTGACAGCAAAAGGATCCTGTTCAGGGTTCTGCTGCCAGACATATTCAATTCTCCGGGCAATGGTTTCGGCTGTTGCTTTACCATAAAGATCCGCTATAAAACCCAAAGCCATATCCATACCGGCCGAGACACCGGAAGAGGTATAGAATTTTCCATCCGTAACCCAGCGAGCGCTGGCCTGCCAGTTGACTGCCGCGCTCTGTGCGGTTGCCCATTGATACGAACGTTTGTTGGTTGTCGCGCGCCGGCCATCCAGTAAACCGGTTTTAGCAAGCAGAGCAGAACCGGTACAGACCGTCAGACAGTAACGGGACGCTTTTGCTATTCGAGTTAATTTTCCGATAAATTCAAGGTCCTCCACCAGAGTACGCGTTCCCATGCCACCCGGCAGAAATAAGATACTGTCCTCATCCGACTCCTGCAGGGCTTGAGTGACGATCGCTGCTTTCTGATGGCTGCAGATGACTCCCCCCGTCAGCGAAACATACTGCAGCTGCAGGTCCTCGACCTGACCAAAAATCTCGACCGGACCGAAAACATCCAGAGTTTCAAAATCGGGGAAAAAAAGCAAATTGAGCTTCATTTGAAAAACTCCTTTCCATGATTTTAGCGTTCTCATTTTTCTAAAAAGAGAAGGAATTTGCCTGGGATTCTAGAATAACCCTTACTATTCAGGAACCAGAGGTAACCAGGATGCGGATTCATAACCAACAACAAAACAATTCAGCGATGCAAGCCTGCTGCAGCGCTGCTTTCGTTTTGTCTGTTTGAACCGGCCTTTAGCAAACAGACCCTGCGGAATCAGCTCAGCTCGAGCTTGAGACTGCAGGTTTTTTATATTTAAGGAGGTGATGCTGCCTTGTCAAACCAATCCGAGCCGGCCCGCAGCGAAAACGGTCCGCAAACAAGACAAAAACACAAAGGAGTAATCAAGATGAAAGATAAAACCATAAACGCCGATGTATTGGCTGCTTATAATGCCGGTATTGAAAAAGGACGTTTGCGCAGCGGAATCGGCTTGATCGAATTCGCCCGCACCATGGAATTGCTTCGGGAATTCTTACCGCCTGCACCGGCCGTGCTCTATGATATTGGCGGTGGTTACGGTGAATACGCCTGGGCTTTGGCCGCGCTCGGTTATCAGGTGCATCTCTTCGACCTCTCTGCAACCAATATTCAGCACTCCGCTTCGCTCGCGGCGGAGCATGCCGGCATCGAACTGGCAGAAGCTACCGTCTGCGATGCACGTGCCATTCCCAGACCTTCTGCTTCTGCCGATGCGATCCTCTTGTTCGGACCGCTGTATCACATTGTGGAAAAAGCGGAACGTTTGTCTGCTCTGGCAGAGTGCAGCCGTTTGCTGAAAGAAGATGGGCTGCTGTTCTGCGCTGCGATCTCCCCTTTTGCTACCTTGCTTTGGGCTGCCACTGCTTATGGCCGAAATAACCAGTTGCTGACGGAACCGGCCTTTCAGGAGATGATCCGCCGTGAGGTGAGCGATGGTCAGCATTGTAAACCGGAAAATTCCACCTACCGCGGTATGGGTCGCTCCTTCTTTCATTCCCCCCACAGACTGCGACAGGAATTACGCGAAGGCGGCTTTGCCGACAACGATCTGCGGGGTATTCTCGGCTGTGGTTGGCTGGTGCCGAATTTAGATCAGGTCTGGCTGGATCCCATTGCCAAAGCAGCAATTTTGTCGTCCATTCGTCTGGTGGAAAAAGAAGAAAATCTGCTGGGACTCAGTACGCACCTTTTAGCCATCAGCCATAAAGCAAAAGCCGCAGCAACTGACATTGGCTAACAGCTGAACCGAAAAAGATTGCAGCACGCTACAGTTCTGCAATCTATTTTTCGGTCTGCCAGTCTTTTCCCACATCGATCCAGTCTTTTGCCCGCGCATACAAAAACAGCTCTGCACAGCTCAATTCAATTGCACTGTTGCTGCTGCCGCAGGCGGGATAAACCGTTTGGAAGCGACGGAGAGAAACATCCAGATAAATAGGGATTTCCGCTGCCACAGCAAACGGACAAACACCGCCGATGGCGTGGCCGGTAAATTGTTCTACCGCTGCTGCATCCAGCATGGATGCTTTACAGTGAAAGAAATCTTTGTATTTTTTATTATCGAGTTTGGCATCTCCCGCCAACACAATCAGCACACAAGTGTCTGCCTGGCGAAAGGCCAAGGTCTTGGCAATTCGCTCCGGTGTCGTTGCCAAAGCTGCTGCCGCCAATGCGACCGTCGCGCTCGATTGGGCGCACTCAATGATCTGATGTTCCATGCCATACTGAGCAAAATATTGTTTCACTTTTTCAATTGCCACGATGAACCCCTATCTCCTTTATCGAGGATAGTTTTTTAGTCGATCCCTTTGCGGAACACGACGATGCGATTGCTGTTAGTCCCGCCTTGATTATTGGCAACACCCCAGATGTTAGCGGTTTTGGTAAACTGCTGCCGATTGATATAGGTTGCCTGTGGAATCAAACCGACTTCCCGAATCATGCTGAACACTGTTTTATCCAATTCTATTTTCCCTTTGCGGACTTCGCCGACTTCGAAAGCGCCATAAGCTCCCGGTACCATGATGCGTTTGAATTCCAGAAAAACATCGGTCATAACTTTAGACCATTGCTCCAAGTTATGCAGATTTGTCATCCGCGCCGCGACTGCTTCGGTATCGATATGATTAAACCAACAGCGCAGCCAGTTATCGTTGCGATACTGGACGGTATCGAGAAACGGCGGTGAGGTGACGATCAGATTCACCGTGCTGTCTTCAATCGCATAGGTATTGGCGGCATCCTGATTGAGAAAAACGCCGCCCTTCCCCGGCCAGGGATGGGGAATTTCTTTGAGCAGCGCTTTGCTTTTTTTCTGAATGATTGCTTTGACATCGCGATAAATGCTGAAATCGTTCCGGTAGCGTTGGTTGATGATTTGCTGTCGCTCTGAGGTAACCGCTTGGTTGGGCGGCAGGGTATAAACAGAGAAAAAGCCCTTGGAATGACCCGTGAGACGGTTGGTTGCCACCATACGGATCCATTCATCCAAAGCGTCCTCCAAACCGCTGCGGCGGCGATAATCCAGATAACGGCGCAGTGAACGCAATTCCTCTAAGGTCGTCTGATTATAAAAGACGCTTAAATCCGGTTCGTCTGCTTCCGCTGTTGCGCCGCAGCTTAAGTCGATTTCCTCTAAGCGCTGTTGCACCGCCCGCAGCGTGGGTGGTTCTACCCGCGGGCGCGCCAAAATCTGCATCAGCGGATTGATATCATTGGCGATAAAACGACGCCCCATCAGCGCGGCTTGCACGGCCGTGGTCCCGCGGCCGGCAAAGGGATCATAAACGACATCCTGCGGTGAAGAGAACCGCGAAATAAAATACTCCGGCAGCTCCGCTTTAAAACAAGCTCGGTACGATATTTCATGCAGCGAACTCATCTGCCGCTGACGCGCAGTCCACAATTCACCGTCGATGATTTGATAATCCTCCGGGTAAGAGGAACTGTCTGCCTGCTGCGCTTGCTGTTTGTTTTTTTTCAGGATCTTGTGGGCGTCATTTGCCGTATGCTCATCCATAGCGTCCCTTCCTTTTCATCCTATCATGAGTTCCTATTTCGATGGCTCTGGATTCAATCCCTTTTCAGCTTCTATTTTGTTTTCAGCCGCTGCTTCCCTTACTCAGGAAGCAGGATTTTTTCTATTGATAAGCGAAATAGTGTCTATTCAGCGTGAAAGTGGGGTATCTTGATGCCAGAAGCCTTTGCCAAAGCCGATCAGATTGCAGGAAAACCGCACCATGTTGCCAAACTGCTGCTGCTTACCCTATTTCTTTTACTGGTCTATTTTGTGAACACTGTCTTTCCGTACTCCTTTCAGGATGAGAGCCTTGAGAAATCTTACCAGAACTGGCAGGAAAACTTACCGATGGAACTGTCCTTTGCCAATTACCTGACCACAGTGCAGCAGCATCCCCAATATAGCAATCGGGAACTCTTATATTTCGTCTGGCGGGACAGCGCTGCCTTGCTGAACGATCCAACGCAGTTGACTCCGGACAACGCCGACTATTTAGCTTATTGCAAATGGATCAGCGAACTCGTGACGCAGAGCGGCCGTATCCCCAATCAGCAGCTGCATTATCTGCGCAATCAACTAATCCTGTCTATCGCGAACCTTGAACAGCTGAAAGAGTACCAAAACACGCATCCGGATGCCTGGATTCTCTATACAGCAGAAAATTCTCTTTTTCATCTGAATGGACCGGACGGCATTTTTAATCTGAAGTTTGCTTCTGCCGATAAAAGTTTTGAATTGGTTTTTCGGAAAGCGGAGGACCTGAACCAACCCGGTTCAGCCCGGGCTTTGACAGAAACAGCGGATCCTTACGATAATTTAGGTACTTATAATTATGCCACCACCGACATCCTCAAACATACGCTCTTTGATGTCGTGCCTTATTATTTATACGGCAACACAGCAGCAAAAAATGGCGGCCTTTTCGCCAACCTGATCCAGTTTCAGAAAAATTCCAGCGCCAATCAAAAAGCCTATACCGCGAGTTCAGCCGCGCAGGATTACCGTCAGATCATCACAGAATATCTGGCAAAATAAACGATACGGAGGTTATCATGACTGATCAACAGCTTTACCAATTCTCCGTTGCGCAACAGCAATTTGCTTATGCACCCTATTCTCATTTTTGTGTGGGAGCAGCCCTGCTTTGCAAAAACGGTACGGTCTATGGCGGCTGCAATATTGAGAGCGCTGCTTACAGCGCAACACTTTGCGCCGAACGAACCGCTTTAGCCAAGGCCGTCTCAGCAGGCGAGCAGGATTTTACCACGATTGCGATCAGTGCTTCTTCGGGTGAATTTGCCTTTCCCTGCGGCATCTGCCGTCAGTTGTTGGCCGAATTCAATCTGGATTTACGCGTGATTGTAGGCAATACCAGAGGTGAGCTCAAATGCTATTCCTTGAGAGAATTGCTGCCGGAAGCGTTCACCGGTAAAAATCTCTAGTCAAAACCAAACTGTTAAAAAAAATCCCGCTGCGATAACCGCGGCGGGATTTTTTGTAGGCTCTATCGATTTTATTAAAATTGTCCGACTAATAACTGATCGCCTTTTTGGGACATTTGTCTACACAAAGACCGCAGGCAATGCATTTATCCGGATCAATCCGATGTTTTTGTTTCAATTCACCTGTCACTGCACCCACCGGACAATTTCGGGCACAGAGTGAGCAGCCCATACAGTTATCTCCAATGATCGGTTTATCGTGTTTTTTATATTCTTCGATCACCAGCGCATGGGTGGGGCATTTACTGACGCACAAACCGCAGCTGCGGCATTTACTGTAATCAATCACGGCAATATTGCGCAATTTGCGTGGATTGGCTTTCTGCCATGTTTCGTCATTGACATCTTTGATCACCTTGATGGCGCCGAAAGGACAGGTCTTTTCACAGATACCGCAGCCAATACAGCCGGTATTACAGTTTGTTTTGCGTACCGCTACGCCGATATCCTGCGAAGAACAATTGACATGCACTGCGGCAGCTTTTGGCACCGTCATAATCAACTGCTTGGGACACTCTTTGATACATAAACCGCAGTTTTGACATTTCTCTTCATCGATGAAGGGAACCCCGTCACTAGTCATCTGAATCGCATCAAAGGGACAAACCCGCACGCAATCGCCATACCCCAGGCAGCCATAAGCACAAGATTCCACACCGCCGCCGACCAGATTAGCCGCCCGGCAGGAAGGAATCCCCTGATAATTTGCTCTCTGAGTGCAGCCACCGCTGCACATGACGCAAGCGACCTTAACATCGGTACCAAGCGGAACACTCGTACCCATCAGCTCACTGATTTTAGCGGCTACGGCAGTACCGCCTACGGGACAGGCATTGACCGGCGCCTCTCCTTTAGCGATAGCGGCTGCCATTGCGGCACAGCCGGGACGGCCGCAGGCACCACAATTGGCACCCGGCAGCACACCCTGAATCGCTTCTACCTTGGGATCTACTTCTACTGCAAATTTAGTACCGGCATACGCAAGCAGGCAGCCAAAAGCTGCTCCTAAAGCACCAAGAGATAGAATACTGGATAGCATGGAACAGCCCCCTTTACAATGTTAATAGATCCTGGAATAAGCCCTGAAAACCATAAAAAGAAATGGCCATCAGACCTGTAATGATAAAAGAAATGGGAAATCCCTGCAGAGATTCCGGAATGCTGGAAAAAATCAATTTCTCCCGAACCCCAGCCATCAGGGTAATCGCCAGGAAATAACCCAAAGCATAAGCAAATCCGCTGACCATAGAATAGAAGAAATTATAATCCTGTTGGATATTCAAAACGGCGCAGCCTAAAACGGCGCAATTGGTGGTGATCAAAGGCAGATAAACACCCAAAGCCCGATAGAGCGTGGGACTTACTTTTTTGATGACCATTTCCACGAATTGAACCAGTGCGGCAATCACCAGGATAAAGGTGACCGTCTGCATATATTCAATATGGAACAAATTGAGAATGTAATGCTGCACCAACCAGGTCACGGCGCAGGCTGCCGTCATGACAAAGGTAACCGCGATCCCCATACCGACTGCGGTATCGACTTGATCCGAGCAGCCAAGGAAGGAACAAATGCCCAAGAATTTGACAAAAATGTAATTATTGATCAGAATACCGGATATCAGTAATGAAACAATTCCCATTTGATTCCCCTCCTCTACTCCGCTTTTCTGCGATTGGTGATTAGTTTAATAATGCCAAGGATCATACCCAAAGTTAAAAACGCGCCGGGAGCCTGCACCATCACCTTGGCGGCCGGGAAATTCACTCCCAAAAGATCGACGCCAAAGAAAGAACCGTTGCCCAACAGTTCCCGGATGGAAGAGACGATGATCAGAGCCAGCATATAACCTAAGCCCATACCGAAACCATCACAGGCAGAAACGAAGACGCCATTCTTGTAAGCAAAGCTCTCCGCTCTGGCTAAAATGATACAGTTTACCACGATCAAAGGAATAAAAATACCGAGCGTGGCATGCATGGCAGGCATATAGGCTTTCATGAACAGATCTACTACGGTTACCAGCGTTGCGATAATAATGACAAAACTGGGAATACGAATTTTATCCGGAATCACTTTCCGCATCATCGAAATAAAGACATTGGAAAAAGTCAGGACAAAAATAACCATCAATCCCATCCAGAAAGCGTTATCCACCGCGGTTGTGGTTGCCAACGAAGGACAGGTGCCCAAAACCAGACGGAATAATGGGTTTTCACCGAGAATACCATTGCTGATTGCGTTCCAATACTTGTTTTTCATTTCTTTTTTGCCACCTCCCCAAACTTCTTTGGTGTAGTGAATTTCTCAATCAAAGGAGCAGCAATATTCATCAATAAAATGGAGAAGGAGGCACCTTCGGGATAAGACCCCCAAAGACGGATCAGCATGGTGATCAAGCCGCAGCCAATGCCGTAAATCCAGCGTCCGCGTACCGTAGCGGGAGAAGAGACATAATCGGTTGCCATGAAGATCGAGCCTAACATCACACCACCGGCCAGTAAATAAAATAAACCGGAATCAAAACCATTTTTACCGAAAACACTGCCAAAGAGAAAGACGGTCGCCATATAGGCCAAGGGAATTCGATAGTCGATGACTTCTTTATAAATCAGAAAAATACCGCCTAAAAGCAAGGCCAAAGCGGAGGTTTCGCCAATACAGCCGCCAATATTTCCGATAAACATATTCCAATACGTCGGCAGCGCTGTTGCACCAGAAAGACCTGATTTCATGATAGCGAGAGGAGTTGCTGTGGCGACACCGTCAAAGGGCGTCGTCCAGGTTGTCATGCTCGCCGGCCAAGCAGCCAACATCATGGCGCGCGCCGCCAGGGCAGGATTCATAAAGTTATGTCCTAAGCCGCCAAACGCTTGCTTGACAACCGCAATGGCAAAAGCGGCACCTACCGGACCGATCCAAAGCGGAGCAGCCACCGGAAGATTCATCCCCAACAGCAAGCCGGTCAAGATGGCAGAACCGTCCCGGATGGTGATCGGTTTATGCACCAATTTCTGTACCAACGCTTCCGTCAGTACAGCAAAGAGGATGCTTAGTAAAAGATGCACAAGAGCACGAATCCCAAAGAAAAAGACACCTGCTGCCGCAGCCGGAACCAAAGCGAAAATCACATAATACATGATTTTTTGCGTGTTCAAGGGCGAACGAATATGAGGTGCATTTTGTATCACTAGTTTTGTTTGTTCCATTTCTATTTCGCTCCTTCCGCCCTATTTTTTATCCGCAGCGCGCTTGGCTGTCACGTAACCTTTGCCGACCTTCATATAATGCATCAAAGGTAATTTGGCAGGACAAACATAAGCACAGGAACCGCATTCACGGCAATCTAAAATGTTGTATTTCTCGAGCCCAGCCGTATTACCGGCAGCGGCGTATTTTGCCAGATAGAGCGGCATCAAGCGATAAGCGCAAGCCTCAATACAGCTGCCGCAATGGATACAGTCTGTCATCGGAGCGGGCTGAATTTCATTTTTGCTCAGCACAAGAATACCGGTGTTTTGCTTTGTGAAGGGAATCTCCGTGGTAAACTGCGGCAACCCGGTCATCGGTCCACCCATGATCACGCTGCCCGGTTCTTCCGCATAACCGCCGGCCGCTTCGATTAAATCGCTGACCATAACGCCAACACGCGCCATGAAATTACTCGGGGTTTTGACAGCGCCGGTAACGGTGACCGCACGTTCAATCAACGGCATACCCGTTTCCATTAAATGTCCGACCGCCCAAGCGGTGCCGATATTACAGACCACGATACCGACATCCAAAGGCAGACCGCCTGAAGGTACTTCGCGGCCGGTAATCGCATAGATCAACTGCCGCTCTTCTCCTTGTGGGTATTTGGAAGCCAGCGGTACCACATCAATACCTTTTTCCATCAGCACGGCTTCATGCAGTTCTTCAATAGCACCTTCCATGGTAATTTTGACACCGATATAGGCATGACCGGCACCGGTTGCCTTCATCAGCGCTTTGATCCCGTTCAGGATCACAGACGATTGTTCCAGTATGACGCGATGATCACAGGTTAAATAAGGTTCACATTCGACCCCGTTGATGACCAGCATCTCGATCTTTTTCTCTGCAGGAACGGTTAACTTAGCGGCAGTAGGAAATCCGGCGCCACCCATACCGACGATACCGGCTTCGCGGATCATACTGCGAATCTCCAGCTCCGTCAGCTCTGCAAGGGTTTTGCCCGCACCAATCGGCTCTGCTTTGGTGTCCAGGCCATCATTGGCAATGGTAATTGCATTGACAGTTTTACCATTGGAAAAATTGACCGGACCGATCGCAACCACTTTGCCGGAAACACTGGAATGGACCGGCGCACTGATGGCTGCCGGGTGTTCTCCGATCTTTTGCCCCATCAGCACCAAATCCCCCACTTTGACCAAAGGCTGACACGGTGCGCCAATGTGCTGCTGCAGCGCAATCACAACCTGTTTGGGAGCAGGCAGCGTGAACAATGGCATCTTGGATGTCAGTTTGTTTGCCGGAGGATGAATACCGCCTTTGAATGTCTTTAAGCGCATAAAAGTCACCTCTTACCAAATAATTATGATAAAATCCTAAGAATTTTCATACTTTTACATTATAGCATAGCACTTATATTATTGGAATATTATTTTCTCCACAAAACGAGCAGGAATCTGTCTCTTTCGTAAATGCTGATTACAGATCAGCTCAAGGTCCTCCTGATTTCTGACCCGATAAACGATGGTTGGCCAAGGCGGCGTGCACAGCTGTAGGAAATAAAAAGGCTCGTCGGACAGCATGTAATCCAGTTCCGGTTCGGGCAACCAAATCTGTTTTGCCGCTGACCACTTAAGCATGCTTTGCCAAAGCAAAGAAAATTCCTGCGTTTGAGCAGCAGGAATAGAAAAAAGAATTTTCTGGACGGCCATTGCTTTTTCGGTCAAATGCTATCACCTCGATTTATGGCGTGCACCAGCTGCGCAGTGTTAAAATTGCTTCAATTAACTGCAGCCGCTGATTGGATTTTTCGGTTCCGCTGTCTTGCAGATAAGTCAGCAAGCCTTGTAGAGACTGCTGCCAGAGTGTTTGTTGTTCCTGACGGCTGAATTGGACTGGCGCATTTTGCAGTGCTTCCACTCTCTGCCGGATCACTTCCGGCTTGACCGATGATTCAGCCGACAGGCTGGCAGCCAACGCCGCATCTAACCCTTGTACGGCATTGCCGATGGGATCCAGTGCCTGTTCCGCATAATTTCGTTTGACGCTGGTGGATTTGATCTGCCACGATGTGAGATAGGCATCGGGATAATCATCCGCCTGCAATTGCAATAAGGACGGTTTCGCTTCTGCTTCGCTCAAAAAAGCGCCTACCTGCACCGCGGCATATTCTCCGCTTCTGACCACGCTGGCAGAAAACCCTTTCTCGGCCAGAGTAATCAGCTCAGTCTTGGCTCTCTCCTCCGAAGCAATGGTTGCAACCCGAATCGATTTGACCTCATAAGCGGCAAACTGCAGCAGATAAGAAGCGGCCGGCTTCTGCACACTTGGCTGCTCCTGTTCTGGCTTGGCAGTCTGGTTCTCTGTATTTGCTGCTGATTTGGATTGATCGGTTGTTTTCTGCTCCTCTTGCTTGGCATCGCCGGATTTCGCGGTGACGAATTCGGTTAGGAAGGAGAAAGATTGCTGAAAATAATCCTTCGTCGTTTGCAGCGTCTGGCTGAAATCGGTTAAAACAGGGCTCGAGAAATCCTTATCAATCCATTTGATCACCAGCGGGCTGAGGAAAAATCCCAGGATTAAGGCTGCAGTCATGCTGATCAACAAAAGAAAAAACCCGTGAGATCCCTTTTTTACATGCTTTCTATTGTGTCTTCCGCGCGGCATGCAGTATCCCTCCTTCAACAGCGCTTCAAATAGAGAGGCCATCTCAAGCATTGAGACGGCCCAGTCGTTACGGGATCAACCCTGCCTGTTTATTTCCACTCGTTTAAGAGTTTGGCAAGAATCTGAATTCCCTTTATAATTTGCTCATCAGTCGGTGTGGAATAATTTAGGCGTACTGCCTGTGTGGGTTGAGTGGAATCCGTAAAGAAATTATTACCCGGTACGACAGCTACCTGATTGAGCAGAGCTTCGCGCGCAAACGTGGTTATATCGATTCCTGCCGGAAGGTAACACCAAACGAAAAGGCCCCCCTCGGGTACGGTATGAACCACACTTGGCATATACTCATCTAGCTGAGCTAACATCAATTCCGCTTTGCGGCGATAAATCTGACGTAGATTTTCCAAATGCGCCAGAAAATCATACTTGGTTAACAGCCGATCGCAGACCATCTGTGCTAAAATATTGGTATGCACATCGCTGGCTTGTTTCGCGATGGTCATTTTTGCCGTGATGACTGACGGTGCGCAAACAAATCCAACCCGGATGCCGGGGGCGATCACCTTAGAAAAACTACCGGCATAAATCACTGCACCGGCTTCATCGAACGATTTGATGGCAGGCACCGCTGTGCCGCTAAAACGCAATTCACCATAAGGATTGTCTTCCAGAATCATGACATTGTATTTAACAGCCAACTCATAGACGGCTTTCCGTTTGGCAAGGCTCATGGTTCGGCCGGTTGGATTCTGAAAATTGGGAATTAAATAAATCAGTTTAGTTCTGGGATTACTTTTTAAAGCCGTTTCCAGGTCTTCCGGACGGATACCATCCTCCTCCATGGGTAAACCTACCAGGTTTAAATCATAGGAACGAAAAGTATTCAGGCTGCCGATAAAACTGGGATCTTCACAGATAACCGTATCGCCTTCATTGCAGAGGACTTTGGCAGCAAAATCCATTACTTGCTGTCCGCCGGAAACAATATTGATCGAGTCGAACTCGCGGCCAATATTAAAGTTTTGTTTCAGGTATCCTTTTAATGTTTCCCGTAAAGCGGGATAACCTTCCGATAAAGAATATTGCAGCGCTGAAATTGGATTTTCTGCATAAATTTCTTCGGTGAAGCGCACGATCGCTTGCACAGGGAATGCTTCCGGCGCCGGGTTACCTGCAGCAAAGGGGATGATTTTTGGATTCGCTGTCGCTTTTAAGATTTCCCGGATCGCTGAAGGCTGAAGCGATGAGATTCGCTTTGCAAAAATATACTCCATATCAAATCCACTCCTACTCTTTTTTATAGATTCCAATGCTATCATGATTCGTCTTTGCCCTGATTCTTTCCTTCCTTTGGCAAGAAATAAGCCGTTTGGACAAACAATTCGCTAAAAAGATGAAGAAAGGCTCCCCCTGCGGTCTTGGCAGATGCTGGTTACTGCCATGACCGGATGAGGAGCCTTTCTTTTATGATTGACCTAAATCAGATTGCTTTCCTGCAGCAATTGCTCAATGATCACAGCAACTTCCGCACGTGTGATGCTGGCTTTCGGAGCAAGAATAGCTGCACTGCGGCCGGACACGATACCATTTTTCACGCAGGCGGCGATTCCGGCTTTGGCGTAGTCAAACGTCTCGGCTGCATCGGTAAAGCCAGCCAAAACGGCAGTGATTTCTTCTGTTGAGAAATCTGCCTGCAGTTGGGTCAACTTCATCGCTCTGGCAATCATCGTCATCGCCTGTTCGCGGGTGATATTATCGAGCGGGCCGAATTTGCCATTGTCATAACCGGCAATCAGACCATATTCCACTGCAGTCTGCACAGAACCGGCAAACCAGTCTGTACTCGCCACATCCGGGAAATTGGTCACACCGGCAGCTCTTTGCAATCCCAAGGCTCTAACCAGGATGGCAGCAAATTCTGCGCGGGTGATCGCTCTGTTTGGTTCGTAGTTGCCATCGCCCATGCCGGATACGATCAAACGGGAACCCATGTTCTGGATCGCATCGACTGCCCAATGACCGGCAGTATCGCCAAAGGTAACCGGACTATAGATGACTGAATAGGTAGAATTGGTCAGGGAATTGATCTTGGCAAAGTATTTGCCGCCGATATTAACGATGGTGGTAGGCACATGACTGAAGGTTCCATCACTGTTCAGCACAATACCGGTGGTAATTCTGGAAGGATCAATACCATCCGGAATCGCAATCAATCTTTCCACATAGGCATTGAAACGAGATACATCAACGGTAGTAGTACCGCTTGTGCAGGTAATTTCGAAATCGACTGGCTGCACAACCACACTATAATGGTTTCTGTTGGCCGTATCCTCTACAATTCTGGCGGTTTCGGCTGACGATTCTGTGATGCTGATGGATACCTGAATATCTCTCAGCTCCACTTGCTGACCGAGCTGACTCGAAATACTGTCAATATTGATTTCGGACGCCGGTATGGTGTAAGTCACATTCTCTGTTCTGATTTCCAAGACGGCTTCTCTTTGTTCCATGCTGCTGACTGTTTGTCCGTTCAATGTGCTGATATAAGCAGCGGATGGCTCCGTAAAGGGCAGCGTGATGGTTGCACCATTGGCAGTATCTGTTAAGGCGGTATTCATTTCGGTATCATTGATCGTGATGGTTTGTTCTGTGTTGCCTGCTGGTGTCGTTTCTGTAGTCAAGGCTCCAACCGGTCGATCCTGACCATTGACGAAGACGACAATCGGGTTTTCAACAGGTGGGGTGACGGGAGGAGTAACCGGCGGGATGACAGGCGGGGTGACCGGGACAACAGGAGTTAAATCCTCTTCTTCGATTCTGAAGCTGAGAACCACACTGCCGCTGCAATTTCCGGGTTCAATTGCCGTCACCGTAACGGTGCCAGTCCCAACACGCAGATTCTCTCCAAAGCTGACGCTGTAATCCGTGTCTTTGACGAGCGCATAACCTTCTACGGTGACCGGTTCGGGTGTCTGCTGATGTGTGTTATAAATTCGTGTGGCAATCGGTCTGAACATGTCTGCTGTCAGAACTCTGACCGTAATGGTAAAGGGTAAATCAACACTGCCGCTGTAGTTGCCAGTACCGCTGACCGTAACGATTGCTCCGCCCGGTAATAGGTTGGCCGCATAAGTCAACACATAATCTCTTGTCTTCTGCAAAGCAGAACCAACAGCAACGAGCGGCTCCGGTTTGATCTGCAGGCCGGTATAAGCGGCATCTGCAAGGGTTTGGAACATAGTTGACTGCAGCGGTGCCGGCTGAATCGTAAAGTTCAGCACGATACTTCCGGTGTAATTGCCGATCCCGCTCACCGTAACGCTGCCGGTGCCGGCATTGGTATTGGCGGTATAAGCCAGCTGATAATCAGTATTCTTTACTAAAGTATAACCAGCGGCAACGGACGGATCGGGAGTGATAGCTGTGCCGGTATAAGTGACAGCCGGAATAGCCTGGAACATGGCGGAGGTAATACTTTGCGGTAAGATGGTAAAGCCAAGGTTAAAACTGCCGCTATAGTTGTTGATACCGGTCACCGTCACCGTCCCGCTGCCAATATTGGTATTAGCGGTATAGCTCAGGGTATAATCCGTATCTTTCACTAGACTATAGCCTGCTGCGACAGTTGGCAGCGGTGTAATTTGGTTTCTGGTATACGTTTCATTGCCCAGTGTATTAAACATAACCGAGCTGATTGCTGCCGGATTGATTGTAAAGGTTAAAGTCGCACTGCCTGAGCAATTCGCCCCGCCGCTTACAATCACGCTGCCCACACCGGCATTGAGGTTGGCGCCGTATGAGAGGGTGTAATCGGTATTTTTAACCAACGCATAACCGTTCGCCTGAATCGGGTCCGGTGTAAACTGACTGCCTTGATAAGTCACAGCCGGAAGCGCAGTAAAAAGATCTGCCGTAATCGGTCTGATATTGATCGCAAAGGTTAAATCGACGCTGCCGGAGTAATTGCCATTGCCGGTTACCGTCACGGTTCCCGCACCAACCTGGAGATTGGCGGCATAGGTTACCAGATAATCGGTGTCTTTGACTAGAGATGCACCTGCTGCCACGACCGGCTCCGGTCTGAATTGATTGCCGGTGTAAGTGACTGCAGGAAGCACTTCGAACATGGCCAGCGTTAACGGTTTGGCATTGATCGTCAAACTGACTTGCTTGCTGCCTTTGTGCGTGGCGTTCTCATAGGTGGCCGTCACATAATAGTTGCCGGCATTGCTTGGCTGCGCAGCGAGCGCTGTGCCGCTGGCATTTTGGTAACTGTAAGTGACTGCCGGTGTCGTGTCGCCATAACTGCCGGTTAAGCTTGCGGTAGGCGTATAAGTATCGCCATAAGTGATCACCGCAGGTGTTAAGCTGATGCTCGCTTCCGGGATGACCAGTTTTGCCGTTACTTTTACCGTAATCGCCACAGGAGATGTTAAGGTAATCCAGGTTGGGACATTACCGGTTGCATTTCCTTGAACCATTGTGATAACTGTTTGACTTTCTACAGGGATTGCTTTCAGCGTGGACACTGTTTTATCCCAAAGTAAATTCGTGTAGGTTGCCGCAGTTACGCTCTGATCGAAGCTGAAGCTCAGCGACGTCGGCAAGCCAAAATCATCATAGGCATCGGCGGCGTTCGCTGTAGCCTGCGCCACCGTGACGGAAAGAGGCAGGTTGGTTGTTACTGTACCAATCACCGGTGTCACCGTGATGCTGGCGGTATAGGGGTTGGTATACGCATTGAAGTTGGTTCCCGGAGTGACGCTGCCATTCAGCGTATAAACCGCACCTTTCACGTTGAAGACCGGATTGGCGGTGTAAGCCCAAGTGATCGGTAAGGTCGCTGTGCCGGCAGTACCGAAGGCAATATCCACATTGGCAGGCAACAAACTCTTTAGAGTATCCAGTGTAGTATTGCTGGCGTCGTTTGCCAGAATACCAAGCGCAGGATTCGCGGTGGTAATGCTGCTGATATCCGCTTTCTGAATGGTCAGGCTGCCCGAAGTGACTGTAATTGCGTAATTATCGCTGCTGTTATTATCCTGGCCGTTAATTGCCACAACAGCACCGGCAGCATAATCGGTTACCGGCTGATAGACTAAGCTTAAGCCCGCTGCCAGTGTCGCTTTTGTATCACTACCAACCAAGTCGGCAGGATTGTGAGTAAAGGTGAGGGTCGGATTTACTTCGCCATAATACTGGCTTTGATGATCCGCAGTCACGGTAATCGGTTTTGCGGCAATCGTGATATTGTAATCTTTTTCAACTTCTGTAGCAAAATAGTTGCCTGCGCTGCTGACTGTAAAGATCACCGTGATCATTTTTGCGCCTTGGGATTGAACAACAGAGGCATCTTTATAGGTAAAGGTTCCTTCGACAGTCACATCGCCTGCTACAGCAGAACCGGAGGCAGGTAAAGCAACCTTTCCGTTCATATCACCATAGGTATAGGCGGCACCGGAGATTAAGGTGTCGACAGGGGTCCAGGTGGGAACCACATCGGTCACCTGAATCGTAATCAATGCAGTTACATCCGCATAATTCTTACTGCTGACAACAACGCTGATGACACCGCTCGTGTTTTTGGTTTTGGCTGACACATCGTAGGTAATCATACCCTCTGACGAGATGGATGGTACACCGGTCAACAAACCGGCTTCATTGCCCGTATATTGCAGTGAACTGTAGACGACATCCTTGAAACCAGCCGTCAACTGTCCGCCCAGGTTGTATGACTTACCAATTGCAGCTGTATTGCTGACAACCAGACTCGTTTTAGTCAAACCGGCGGTATACGGAGCTTTGACAATATTGAAGGATACTCCGGTATTATCGATGTAGTTATTCAAACCGGTAATTGTGATGGCGACCGAGCCGACATCGATTGCAGCGCCGTATTGAACGGAGTAATCGGCTGCTAAATTAAGTGTGTTAAGCCCATCTGTGACGACAACCGTTGGGTTAATTGTGCTTCCCGTATAGGCTTGGTCGGCAATAGCATCTACCTGCACGTTGTTCAGTGATTTTCTATTTATCGTCAAGGTAGCGGTATCGCTGGTATTGAAACTGTAATTCTCGGCTGCTCCGCCAATCAGGCTGATTGTGTAGTCACCCACGTTGGAGCTGGCATTTGCGGAACAAATCGCTGTCGGTGCCTGATATCCCGCCGCTGTGCTGTTTTCGCCATTGACAAATCCGGTCACATCAACAGTAAAAGCGGGATTGTTTTCTCTGTAAATTTTCGAGTAGTTGCCAACAGTAGCTGTCAGGGGAGCTTTCGTAATAGCGGCTGTTGTGGTGGCAGATAGATTGACGGTATAATTTCCGCTGTTGATACCGTTTAGTGTGATTCCATGAACATTAACCGTCTTGCTTGCTGCCGCATTCGGTGAATCAAAGGTAAAGTTGCCGGAAGCAACAACCGGATCATTATTAACCAAACCAGCTAAAACAATGTTTCCGCTGGCAGAAATCAAACCATCGTATTCTTTATTTACGGCAGTGGCTGTCGCAGTCAGAGCTTTGGCTGTGACGGTTAATGTCCCCTTGTCGCTGTTATTGAAGCTATAGTTCCAGGAAGTACCGCCGCTGATGGTAATTTCAACTGGTCCGATACCGGTCTCTAAATTCGCACCGGTTCCTGCGGCTGGCGCGGAATAATCTGCATCGGTTTGTGCAGTGTCTCCACCGACAAATCCTTCTACAGTGACACTGAAATCGGGATTTAACGCGCCATATTCGCGGCTGTAATCACCCACGGTTGCGATCAGCACCGCTCTTGTGATCATCGCACTGGTCACTGTTTCCGTATTGACGGTATAATTCGCTGCATTTGCTCCGCCAAGCGTAATGCCTGAGACATTCACAGTCATAGCATTTCCTAAATGATCTACATTTTTGTTAGCAAACTGGAAGGTTCCGCTTACTGTCACAACATCATTGTTAATCGTGCCTGCGAGACTGATCGTTCCCGTTGCATCCGTTTTGCCATCATAGACTTTGTCGTTGGCTGTCGCCGTAGCAGTCAATAACTTGGGAGTGATCGACAATATGGCTGTATCAGCGATATCAAAGAAATAGTTGGTCGCTGCTCCACCGCTTATCGTAATAGCCGGTGTTGTTCCTACGATTGTTGTTGTATCAGCAGAACTCGAAGCAGTAGGTGCAGTATAGTTTGCCGCATTCACTGCTGACTCACCGCTTGCAAAGCCAGTCACCGTAACCGGGAAAGTCGGATTGACTGAACCATAGATTTTACTTGAATCTTCTACGGTGGCAGTCAACTTCGCTTTGCTGATCGTGGCCGTTGCTGCTGCGGAAGTATTGACGGTATAATTGGCAGCTGATACTTCATCCAGAACAATATTCGAGACATTTACAGTTTTATCAATCCCAACAGTGGCATCGCTGAAGGCAAAGCTGCCGGTTGCTGTGCCTAGATCGCCGTTGACAAATCCTGCTAAACTGATCGAACCGGATGAAATCGTGAGACCATCGTAATCTTTGTTATCGGCGGTTGCTGTTGCAGTCAATGCCCGCTTGGTAATTGTTAGAGTTGCTTTATCCGTACTATCAAATTGGTAATTGGCTGCATCGATACTCGTTATACCAATCTCTGCTGTTCCGACATGTGTTGTAGTGTCGGCAAGACTTGAAGCAGTAGGCGCTATATAACCGGCTGCTGTATTGCCATTCTCACCATTGACAAAGCCAGCCACCGCGACCGGGAAATCCGGATTGGCAGTTCCATAAACTTTACTGGCATCTTCGACCGTTGCATACAGCCATGCTTTATCAATATTTGCCGAGGTTGTTTCGGTGCTGGCAACCGTATAATTGGCTGCATCTTCTCCGGAGAGCGTAATACCGGTCACTAATACTGTCTTACTATCGGCTGCATTCGCGTCAGTGAAGGTAAAGGTTCCGGTCACCGCGACATCATCGCCAACGGCTTGACCTAAAATGTTGACCGCACCTTCGCCAGTCGTCTTGCCATCATAGGTTTTGTTATTGGCTCTTACATCAAGTGTCAGCATTTTCGGTGTAATCGCAAAATTCAAGGTGGCGGTGCCGGTGTAGTTGCCGATACCGGTTACAACAGCTGTGCCATTGCCGACCGTGATATTACTGCCATAAGCAACGGTATAATCAGTATTCAATACCAGATTGGATCCGACTCCATTCGTAAGAGTAGGTGTGATTTGACTGCCGGTATAAGCTTGATCACTGATCGCTGCAAACATGCCGCTCAGGACAGTACGCACCGAATGAATGCTATACTGCAGTAACTCTGTGCTTCCTACTTTGACCTTTAGGAGATATCCACCGGGTTGCGCGCCATTGGCAATATCGATATAAACTTGCTTGTTATCTGCACCCAGAGAATGAGTCACATTGGTTCCGGTACTGGCTGTCCAATCCACAACGGCAGCCGGCATCAATACATCATATTGATCATAGACTTCTGCCTGATAGAGTTGATGCATGTCAGCTGAACCGGGATCAGGAACAATCAGAGTTTCTGAATTTGTGGTTAAGAGTGTGGCATCTTTATACAACTTGACGGAGGAAGCTACGGAGGCTGCTTTCTGGATTGTGATTGTTTTGCTCGCTTCCACACTACCGGACGTGAATTTCACGGTCGCGGTTCCAATTGAAGTGCCGGCCGGAACTGAGAGAGTTGCCTGTAATCCATCCGGTGAACCAGGTGTCAGAGTCACTCCGGCAGGATAACCTTCAACCAGAGACCATGTTCCGCTAACCGGTGAAGTATAGGGATCACCCTCCGTATCAAGCGCTGCCGCTGAAAGGGTTAATGTGTTGGGCGTGTTTACTGTATTCCCAGGGATATCTATGGTTGTAACGTTTAGCGGCGTAGACAGAGTAATACTGCCTAAAGCAGCCACTGTGCTGTTGGGGTAGTCATATGTAAGATCGATTTGACTTTCGCTTGCATTCGCTTGTTTACTATAAAGCAATACCGTATTAGCCTGTTTTAACGCTAATCCAGCAATATCATTAGCTTGATTAACAGCTAAAGCTCCTGCAGGAACATTAAAATAATCCATTAGGAATGAATCAGAATCGGAAGTACCCCATGCAGATTCGATTTTAATCGTCGATTTACTGAAATCTGCAGTTGACTTTCCGTTAGCAATAATAAAGTACATTTCAAACATCGAATCAAGGCTAAAACTTTGCGAAACACTACTTGCACTGGCAATATAAACACCAGTCCTAAAAGCCGTTCTGGATCCATGAACTTTCCATAAAGGTGTTGTTTGTGCATAAAGGGTATCATCTGTATCCATCGCTGTAATATTAAATGGTGTTACTACTGCGGCTTCATCGCTGATTGGTACAGTTTCAATAATAGGTGTTGCAGCAAGAATTTTAGATTTTCTTATCGGTGTCAAAATAGTATTGTCATAGGAAAGTATCACGTCACAAGCTTGAATACCATTGGTCGCACCTGCAGAAATCACAAGCTTATAGGCTCCTGTAGTTCCAACAGACTCCATTTTCAAATTAACTTGTCCAGGGTTAGTTCCAGCGTTAACGATTGGCGTGATGGAAAGCATCATCAAGAAGACAAGCAAAAGCAACAGAATTTTCTTTCTCATTCTCTCTCCTCCTTTATTCGGAAATTGCGGATTTGTTATAGCTATCGAGTAAACTGGACAAATCACTGAAATTGATATTATTATCACCGGTGATATCGGCATTGACTCGCAGCGCTGTGGTTCTCGTTTTATTATAATCATCCAGCAAATTTGATAGGTCAGAGAAATTAATATTAATATCTCCGGTCAATTCTCCCGGACGAAGAACCCCATTGATCCCACTCAGATCCAAGTCAGTTACATTTAGTGCTGTTTTCGTATAACTCGCATGGGATTCTGCTGTCGCCAACAGCGTATAAGACCCTTCGGTCACAAGTGGGACAGTGAATTGACCGCTGGTGTTCGTTTGAACCGTATAAACATTGGCAGCATTACCGTTTTCCGTCAGTTTTACCGTTGCAGCGCGTAGAATACTACCAGAAAGAAAATTCATCGTTCCACCAATATTGACCGGGACCGCTGCAATATAACCGATGACTTTTGCTCCATCTGCGAATCCGCCCAGCAGGATCGTGCAATTGGGTACGGAGCTTGGAATGAAATTGCTAAAGGTTACACTCGTTGTAGTTGCTGATGTTTGATCAATATAGCGAATATTATCCGCAGAAATGGTCAAACCTCCAACGGTAGTAGAAACACCCTTTACAATTAAAAGTACCATCTGTTGATCTGCTGCTAACTCATTCTCTGATGTTTCGGTATATGTGATGGAATATTTTCCTTCAACTGGACTGATGATTAAGTTTCCGTCCACTGGTACTCCACCCAAGGTAACGGTTGCTGCCATCACATTTGATGATAGCAAAAGGATCAATCCACTAAAAAACAAAATTAACCTAGAAAGTTTTTTCATTCGCACAATCCTCCTTACACAAAGTCACGCAGCAATGGAGATAAAACCAATGAAACATCAGAAGTTGCTTGTTTCTCTAATTCTCGCTCAAAGTTCCAGGGAATGTCCGATCGAGTAATATAAACCATTTGGCTATTCGAATCCCATTCCACTGCCTGACCCAATGCCTGAGCAATAAAACGAATTGGAACCATGGTTCTATCATGAGATATTTCTGCAGCTGTATCCATTGGATAGCTAATACCATCAACTGTGTATTCCATTGCTCCAATTTTCATCTGCAGTAGATGAGTATTGTTACTGAATGTCACCATTCTAGTTGCTTCGTTCCACTCTACCGTATAACCCAGTCGATCAGCAATAAACCGGAATGGAACAAACGTTCGATTATCTTTGAGGTAAGGGAACACCGATTTTTCACCCGGGTAGATATGACACAGAGCTCCTTCGTCTGCCGCCGCATAGTTACCGATTTGCAAGATCAGAGTTTCTTTTAAGCGCTCGATCACTGTTTTCGGAGTTTTATCATCCAAAGGTTCTTCTATATCAGTAGGTATCGGTTGAACAGGTACCACAGGTGTTTCCGAATCAGGAATAACCGGGTCACCTGGATTTTCTATAATAATGTTTTCGCCAAGTTCCTGTGGTAAAAGAAATGATATGATGACATCGATCGATTTTCCAGCATTCGCTAAAGCTCCCCCTTCGGGAAAGTACTCTCTACTTGGCTTATCAAGCGCAAATTTGGCTAATTCTATGCCAATGGGTTCAGTCCCGAGCTGCCGAAATGCAAATTCAAAAAGGATCACCGGTGTATTTCCAATATTCGCTTGACCAACTATTTCTTCTGCATTATAAGATGGAGAGGTTCCCGGTGTTACATAGCCGCTGAAATCAATCAAGCCTAATGAAGAGTCGATTCCTGTTCCGATTTTAGAAAGCCAAGTCAAATTATCAGGGGTATGAGAGAATTTACTAAAACTATCTGTATTTTCATGGGTCACATAATCAACAGTTTGCAGTGATTCCGTATTATACCGTAAAACAAATTGAAATGCATTAAACTTTGCATTCGCAACCGACATACTAAGTGTAAAATAACCATTGGCATCGGGTTCACTTGCGATGAAATCAACTCTTGCATTGGTATCTTCAGCCAAGACTATGGGAAGACCTGAAGTAAACAGAATGATCATGGAGCATAAAAGAATAATGATTCTTTTGACTTTCATACCATTTCCCCTTCCATATTTATATCGTCTTGATTCTCTCAAAATTTTTCCTCTTAATATAAGTTAAATATACGACTTTTGAAAAGTCAGAAAGAAAAATGCCAAACTATATTTCCGTCATACTGAATACTTATTTTTCCATAAAATTCTCCACATTGCATTTTGGCACGCTTCTTGACAATACAAAAAATCTACCCTCAAGCATTTCTTCGTTTCCGTCCCCTATGGCTCGCTAATTTATGTTTTGTTCGACTCGTAGAAAGACAATTCCTGCTAATCCTTATCATATTTCACGACAATACTGTGAAAATTTTCTTTGGAAAACTACAGGAAAGGTGCTTAGTATTTGTTACTAAATGAGTTTAATAAAGCAAAAATTTTCTTTATATTTCATGGTAACTTATATCATAATTTTTGAGCTTCATGCTGTTGTAGACTTTTTCAAAAAACACTAATTTATGTCTCACTCATTTCCTATGTCAATCATCAGCACTCCGCTCAGAACACCGGCGGTGTCCTGTAGGCGACCTATGCGCTCGCGCATGAGACACCGGAAGGATACTGCCGGTGTTTGTACACCACCCTACATTCACTCATTCACCCCGTCTCCAGCCCTCATGCTCCTCAATCTCCATCAGTCTCCCGCTCAGAACGCCGGCGGTGTCCTGTAGGCGGCCTATGCGCTCGCGCATGAGACGCCGGAAGGATACTGCCAGTGTTTGTACACCGCCCTACATTCACTCATTCACCCCGTCCCCAGCTCTCATGCTCCTCAATCTCCATCAGCCTGCCGTTCAGAACGCCGGCGGTGTCCTGCAGGCGGCCTATGCGCTCGCGCATGAGACGCCGGAAGGATACTGCCGGTGTTCGTTTGCAAACCTCACCATTCGTATTCTCGTTCTCCCCCGCGTACATAACAAAAGAAAGCATCCAAGCTTACACATGAATGCTTTCTTTTGTTGTTTGCCCGGCAGTTACCTACTCTCCCGGAAGGTTGCCCTTCGAGTACCATCGGCGTGGGAAGGCTTAACGGCCGTGTTCGGGATGGGAACGGGTGGATCCCTTCCGCTATCGCCACCGGACTATTCAAGAATGTGGTCTCCCACACCCTGAAAATTGCATAGAGAAGTCAGTATTTGTCTTTCATTCGTCTAGATTCATTACTCTGCCGTCATCTTGTATTTCTTTTTGCGTCGGGCTTACAACCTCACTTGCTTTTCGCAAAGCCGTTTGGTCAAGCCCTCGACCCATTAGTATCAGTCCGCTTAAAACATTACTGTTCTTCCACTCCTGACCTATCTACCCGGTAGTCTTCCGGGGGTCTTACCAGATTATTTCTGTGGGAGATCTTATCTTGAGGCTGGTTTCACGCTTAGATGCTTTCAGCGTTTATCCATTCCAAACTCGGCTACTGAGCTCTACTCCTGGCGGAATAACTCATACACCGGCGGTTTGTCCATCCCGGTCCTCTCGTACTAAGGACAGATCCTCTCAAATCTCCTGCGCCCACGACGGATATGGACCGAACTGTCTCACGACGTTCTGAACCCAGCTCACGTACCACTTTAATCGGCGAACAGCCGAACCCTTGGGACCTGCTTCAGCCCCAGGTTGTGATGAGCCGACATCGAGGTGCCAAACCTCCCCGTCGATGTGGACTCTTGGGGGAGATAAGCCTGTTATCCCCGAGGTAGCTTTTATCCGTTGAGCGATGGCCCTTCCACTCAGGACCACCGGATCACTATGCCCGACTTTCGTCCCTGCTCGACTTGTTTGTCTCGCAGTGAAGCTTCCTTCTGCCATTGCACTCTTCGCGCGATTCCCATCCGCGCTGAGGAAACCTTTGGGCGCCTCCGTTACTCTTTGGGAGGCGACCGCCCCAGTCAAACTGTCCACCAGACACGGTCCTATCGCCAGTTTCATGGCGATTAGTTAGAATTCCGATAAACAAAGGGTGGTATCCCACTGTTGTCTCCGGCAGACCTGACGATCCGCCTTCTCCGACTCCCACCTATGCTGTTCATTCTTCACCAGAATCCAATGTCAAGTTACAGTAAAGCTCTACGGGGTCTTTATGTCCAGTCGCGGGTAACCTGCATCTTCACAGGTATTTCAATTTCACCGAGTCCCTCGTTGAGACAGTGCCCAAATCGTTACGCCATTCGTGCGGGTCGGAACTTACCCGACAAGGAATTTCGCTACCTTAGGACCGTTATAGTTACGGCCGCCGTTTACTGGGGCTTCGGTTCTAACCTTCGCAATTACTCACTAAGCTATCCCCTTAACCTTCCAGCACCGGGCAGGCGTCAGCCCGTATACTTCATCTCTCGATTTCGCACAGACCTGTGTTTTTGTTAAACAGTCGCTTGGGCCTCTTATCTGCGACCAGGATTGCTCCTGGCACTCCTTCTCCCGAAGTTACGGAGTTATTTTGCCGAGTTCCTTAACGAGGGTTCTCTCGCGCGCCTTAGGATTCTCTCCTCATCTACCTGTGTCGGTTTGCGGTACAGGCACTTTGAGTCTCCCTAGAGGATTTTCTTGTCAGTGTAATTCGCATCGCTTCGCTACTTAATTTCGCTCCCCATCGTATCTCATCCTTAGTCCAGGGGATTTGCCTCCCAGACCAAACTCGATACTTAGACGTGTTTCTTCCGATCACACGCTCGACTGAACTTCCTGCGTCTCCCCTTCGGTCAAATGACTTTCAGTGGTACGGGAATTTCCACCCGTTGTCCATCACCTACGCCTTTCGGCCTCGGCTTAGGTCCTGACTTACCCTGAGCGGACGAACCTTCCTCAGGAAACCTTAGATTTTCGGCGGGCAGGATTCTCACCTGCCTTTTCGTTACTCATGCCAGCATTCTCTCTTCTCATTCGTCCACATGTCCTTACGGTCATGCTTCACCCTCTATGAGATTGCTCCCCTACCAGAGTAGTTTTTAAAAAAACTACAATCCTTAGCTTCGGTAATAAACTTAGCCCCGATCATTTTCGGCGCGGAACCACTCGACCAGTGAGCTATTACGCACTCTTTGAAGGATGGCTGCTTCTGAGCCAACTTCCTGGTTGTCTGAGCGATTCTACATCCTTATCCACTTAGTTTATTTTGGGGACCTTAGCTGTAGGTCTGGGCTTTTTCCCTTTTGACAATGTAGCTTAGCCCACACTGTCTGACTCCCGTTTGACGTTTGCCGGTATTCAGAGTTTAACTGGGTTCGGTAATCTGGTAAGACCCCTAGTCCAATTAGTGCTTTACCTCCGGCAAATCTTTTAACGAGGCTAGCCCTAAAGCTATTTCGGGGAGAACCAGCTATCTCTGCGTTCGATTGGCATTTCACCCCTATGCACAGCTCATCCCATGTTTTTTCAACAACAATGTGGTTCGAACCTCCACGTATTTTTACATACGCTTCACTCTGTCCATGCATAGATCACTGCAGTTTCGGGTCTACGTTGTCATACTCTTTCGCCCTATTCAGACTCGCTTTCGCTTCGGCTCCGCACCTGAAGTGCTTAACCTTGCTTGACACCGTAACTCGCTGGCTCATTCTTCAATAGGCACGCCGTTGCACTTCTTATGGTGCTTCGACTGCTTGTAGACACACGGTTTTAGGTTCTATTTCACTCCTCTTCCGAGGTTCTTTTCACCTTTCCCTCACGGTACTTGTTCTCTATCGGTCACCGGTTAGTATTTAGTCTTATGAGGTGGTCCTCATGGATTCCCACAGGATTTCTCGTGTCCTGCAGTACTTGGGTGGTAATTCAGAGTCATTTCGTTTTCGATTACGCGGCTGTCACGCTCTATGGCCAGGCCTTCCTTCCTGTTCTTCTAACTCCATGTTTTCTTACTCTGTGGTCTTCCAGTAATTCAGACCCTAATTACTCCCGCAACCCCAACTAAGCAACGGTTACTGCCTTGACACTTAGTTGGTTTAGACTCTACCCCGTTCGCTCGCCGCTACTTGGGATATCACTTTTGTTTTCTCTTCCTCAGGGTACTAAGATGTTTCAGTTCCCCTGGTCTGACCTCGCAACACTATTGATTCATGTTACGATATAGCGATATGACTCGCTATGGGTTGCCCCATTCGGAGATCCGTGGTTTGGCGTCTGTTTGCGACTACCCACGGCTTATCGCAGCTCACTGCGTCCTTCATCGTCTTCCGGTGCCCGGGCAGCCCCCGTGTGCCCTTGTTCGCTTGACCTTTTCTCTACTTTGCGCGAAAGTTTTATTCCCACCATGTCGCCATGCCGGGTTTTATTCTTTCAGTGAAGTTGTTCCCTTCACTTTTTAATTTACTTCCTACGACTTTTCATAAATCCTTCGTTTGTTTTACTTACTGTTTTAAAAGATTTGCTATCTTTCTTCTCTATGCAATTTTCAAGGTGCAAGTGTCTCTCTTTTGGTGAAGGTTTGTTGGTGGAGATGAGCGGGATCGAACCGCTGACCCCCTGCTTGCAAGGCAGGTGCTCTCCCAGCTGAGCTACACCCCCGACTCTATTCTTTTTCCACAAATCTTCTGGTGGGCCTGACTGGACTCGAACCAGTGACCTCACGCTTATCAGGCGTGCGCTCTAACCGGGACTGAGCTACAGGCCCCTGTTTTTCTTAAAAAAATTCAGGGTTTGATCCCTGAGAACTAAACAGCGATTGATTGACTGACGAAGCGGATCCGGTATCGATCTTAGAAGTTACCTTCTTAATGAAAGTGCTCCCTAGAAAGGAGGTGATCCAGCCGCACCTTCCGATACGGCTACCTTGTTACGACTTCACCCCAATTACTGGCCCCACCTTCGGCGACTGGCTCCTTTGCAGGTTACCCCATCGACTTCGGGTGTTGTCAACTTTCGTGGTGTGACGGGCGGTGTGTACAAGGCCCGGGAACGTATTCACCGCGGCATGCTGATCCGCGATTACTAGCAATTCCGACTTCATGCAGGCGGGTTGCAGCCTGCAATCTGAACTGAGAGGTGTTTTTAGGGTTCCGCTTGCCATCGCTGGTTTGCTTCCCGTTGTTCCACCCCATTGTAGCACGTGTGTAGCCCAGGTCATATAGGGCATGATGATTTGACGTCATCCCCACCTTCCTCCGTATTATCTACGGCAGTCACAATAGAGTGCCCAACTTAACTTGCTGGCAACTATTATCAAGGGTTGCGCTCGTTGCGGGACTTAACCCAACATCTCACGACACGAGCTGACGACAACCATGCACCACCTGTTTTATCTTTCCACCGAAGCGGCACTCCAACATCTCTGCCGGATTAGATAAATGTCAAGACCTGGTAAGGTTCTTCGGGTTGCGTCGAATTAAACCACATGCTCCACTGCTTGTGCGGGCCCCCGTCAATTCCTTTGAGTTTCAATCTTGCGACCGTACTCCCCAGGCGGGATACTTATTGCGTTCGCTGCGGCACGGAAGGGGTCGATACCTCCCACACCTAGTATCCATCGTTTACAGCTAGGACTACCGGGGTATCTAATCCCGTTTGCTCCCCTAGCTTTCGCATCTCAACGTCAGTTGCAGTCCAGCAAGTCGCCTTCGCCACTGGTGTTCCTCCCAATATCTACGCATTTCACTGCTACACTGGGAATTCCACTTGCCTCTCCTGCACTCAAGCTCAGCAGTTCCAAGCGCAGTTTAGAGGTTAAGCCCCTAAATTTCACACTTGGCTTGCTATGCCGTCTACATGCGCTTTACGCCCAGTTATTCCGGACAACGCTTGCCACCTACGTATTACCGCGGCTGCTGGCACGTAGTTTGCCGTGGCTTCCTCCACAGGTACCGTCATTATCGTCCCTGTTGACAGAGCTTTACAATCCGAAGATCTTCTTCACTCACGCGGCGTTGCTCCGTCAGGCTTTCGCCCATTGCGGAATATTCCCTACTGCTGCCTCCCGTAGGAGTCTGGACCGTTCTCAGTTCCAGTGTGGCCGTTCACCCTCTCAGGTCGGCTACCTATCGTCGCCTTGGTAGGCCATTACCCTTACCAACTAGCTAATAGGCCGCGGGCCCATCCTTAAGCGGATTTCTCCTTTTGCAATGAAATCATGCGATCTCTCTGCGTTACGCGGTATTAGCGTTCCTTTCGAAACGTTATCCCCCTCTTAAGGCCAGGTTGCCCACGTGTTACTCACCCGTCCGCCGCTGCTGTATTGCTACAACCGCTCGACTTGCATGTATGAGGCACGCCGCCAGCGTTCGTCCTGAGCCAGGATCAAACTCTCCAATATTTTCTATTGCAGAGCTAATCTAGCTCTTATTTACGAAATTTTCGTCTTTCGACTACTGGCTTCTTTTTGCATATCTTGCGATATGACTTTTTTGTAACCCCTTCGATTTCTTGTCACGCACATGACAAGTCCTCTTCGGTCACTCGTTTTTGAATTGACCGGTTCTTGTTATCTTCGTCTTTTTTCTTTCGCTGTTTAGTTCTCAAGGATCTGTGTCCTCACGTTCCGGTTTACTCTTGTTCCGTGAGTGCTTTGATATAATAGCATAGCAAAATTCCTTTGTCAACTCAAAAATGCTTGAGAATTTGATGTTTCGCAAAGAATTTAATTCTACACACGAAAAATAAAAACAAACCTCTGAAAAGAGGTTTGTTTTTTGAAGTGGTAAGCTGATTTAGCGGCTGATATTCAGGATTTTATACTTCGCACTGCCAATCGGCAGGGGAACTTCCACAATATCGCTGACTTTCCTGTTCAGCAAGGCTCTGCCCAAAGGAGATTCGTTGGAGATTTTATTTACAAAAGGATCAGCCTCGGCAGTGCCCACAATCGTATAGGTAAACTCGTCGCCATATTCCTCATCGTGCACGGTCACAGTGGCACCGACGTTGATAATACCCTGGTCAATGCCGTCATCTTTGATCACAACCGCGTTGCGCAGCATTCTCTCCAGATTCTGAATTTCACCTTCCACGAAAGCTTGTTCGTTTTTGGCGTCATCATATTCAGAGTTTTCACTCAAATCACCATATTCTTTGGCTTGCTTTATCCGCTCAGCGATTTCACTGCGTTTTACCGCTTTTAAATATTCTAACCGTTCTTCGTTTTTCTTTAAGCCGTCCGCTGTCAAATATACCGGTTGATCGATCATTCCTGTCACCTCATAAATTATGTCGTCTATTCAGCATAGAACGCATTTAGTATAGGCTATTTTGGTAAAACTGTCAACAGGATTCTAGGATCTGATCCTCCGGCAGCCCGGCCAACTCTCTCTGATAGGTCAGTAAAATCCGTTCCATTTCCTCGACTGATTTGGCGCCGTTCAGCAAAATCCGGATCCCGGAAGCGCCGCGCAGGCTTTTTAAATACCATGCTCCGTGTTTCCGCATTTCACGCACGCCGATATGTTCTCCTTTGTAGGCAACCAATTCATACAGGTGCCGGATCGCCATTTGAATTCGCTCGCGGTAACTGGGAATACTCAAAGTTTGGCCGCTGGTCAGTAAGGCCACCGTATTGCGAATCAACCAGGGATTACCTAAAATACCGCGTCCGATCATCACGCCATCGGCACCGGTTTGGCTCAGCATACGCGCCGCATCTTCCGGCTGCCAGATATCCCCATTGCCGATCACAGGAATCGAGACGGTTTCTTTCATCTGCTTAATGTAAGCCCAGTCTGCTTTGCCGCCATAATACTGATCTCTGGTTCTGGCATGCAGTGTAATGGCTGCGATGCCGGCTGCTTCGGCTCGTTTGGCCATCTCCAGGCAGTTGATGTTTTGAGCATCCCAGCCAAGCCGCATTTTCACCGTGACAGGTACCGCGGCATGCTGAACGACTGCGGCCATAATTTCAGACGCCAGGGCCGGTTTCTGCATCAGGGCGGAACCTTCTCCATTTCTGACGATTTTCGGTGCCGGACAGCCCATATTCAGATCGATCAGATGCGGCTGCATCCGATTGATGATTTCCACTGCCTGAATCATCGGCTCCACTTCCGAACCGAATAACTGCACCGCAACAAAGCCGGGTTCACTGATTTCAGCGATCTTCAGGGTAGCTCTTTGCGAATAGATCAAACCTTTATCGCTGATCATTTCAGTTACACTCAAAGCGCAGCCCATCTCTTTGCAGATGCGCCGAAACACCAGGTCGGTCACTCCGGCCATGGGAGCGAGAACTACAGGATTGGGAAAATGATATTGTGCTATCTGCATTTTTTCACCCGCTTAGAAAAGCTGCCTCAATGGATGAGACAGCCTGTATGTTTTAATCTACCAACTTTTTTGATTATCATATCATATCTGTGCAAAAAAAGAAAGGCAGATTGATTTTTTTCGCTGGAGTGGTTATACTGGATAGAGTCAAGAAGAGAGTTTTTATGGAGGAGGAATCGTATGAGTTACCGTGAAGATCTGGCGCAATTAATCAACGCTAAAAAGGATGCATTCTGCCATATCAGTGATGAAATTTGGGGGTTTGCCGAATCCAGATTCCAAGAAGTAAAGTCATCTCAGCTGCAGGCGCAGTATCTAACAGCACAGGGGTTTCGTGTTACCCAAGGTTTAGCCGGTGAGGATACGGCAATTTTAGCTGAATTCGGCAGCGGTACACCGGTCATCGCCCTGCTTGGAGAGTTTGATGCTCTTTCCGGTCTTTCTCAGGAAGCAGACAATACGGTGCACACGCCGATCGTACCGGGTAAGGATGGTCATGGCTGCGGGCATAATCTCTTGGGTACTGCTTCTTTGGCTGCTGCGGTTGCCCTGAAAGAATATATGGAAAAGCAGAAATTAGCCGGTACCATTCGTTATTATGGCTGCCCTGCCGAAGAAAACGCCGGAGGCAAAGCCTTTTTGGTCCGCGACGGTTGCTTCAAAGACTGCGATATTGCAATTACCTGGCATCCCGGCAGCATCAATGGTGTGACACCTACCGGTTCGCTGGCCAATTTCCGCGTCTTTTTCACCTTCCATGGCAAATCCGCCCATGCTGCCGGTGCACCTCACCTGGGCCGCAGCGCTTTGGATGCCGTGGAAATTATGGATGTCGGCGTCAATTATATGCGTGAACATATGATCGACGAAGCGCGCATTCATTATGCTATCATTAATACCGGCGGCACGGCGCCCAATGTCGTTCAATCGGAAGCCCAGGTGCTCTACGCTATCCGTGCACCCAAAGTCACCCAGGTTATGGAACTGTATGAACGCGTCTGCAATGTGGCACGCGGGGCCGCCTTGATTACAGAAACGACCGTTGATATCCGGCAGGTAGCCGCTTACTCCGATTACATTGCCAACGACGTGATCAACAGCCGCCTTTCCGAGCATATGGACGCCTTCTTGCCGGTTGGTTATACAGCAGAAGAATTGGCTTATGCCAAAGCCTTCCAGGCGGTGATTACCGATCTCGACCGTAATAATTTGAAAGCCGAAGCAAAGCAGATCGCCGGTCACGATGCCGCCAAATTGCTGGAAAAACCGCTTTTCGATTTCAAAATAGAACATAAAGGCGCCAGCAAAGGTTCAACCGATGTTGGTGATGTCTCTTGGGTTGTGCCAACCGGTCAATTCAGCGCCGTTACCTTAGCTGCCGGAACGCCGGGTCATGCCTGGCAAACCGTTGCCCAGGGTAAGAGTTCCGTCGCGCATAAGGGAATGTTGCTGGCAGCAAAAATCATGGCGGCTGCCGCTTATGATTTCCTGACCAATCCAAAATTGATCCAAGAGGCGAAAGCGGCCTGGCTCGTCGATCTCGACGGGGAAACCTATCCCAACGCTTTGCCGCGTGATGCAAAACCGGAAATTTGGTAAATCGATTTTACGCATTTTCATACATTATCTTGGCGTATCAGCGGGCAATCCATAAGCAAACGCGCTGATTAACCGTTTCCCAGATAAAAAACCTGCTCTTCTTGATCGTTCGCTTAAATCAAGAAGAGCAGTTTTTTATCGCATTTCGTCCCTTTTTTTACCATTATTTAGTAAGCAGTCATTTCTTAAGGCAAAATGTCACTATTTCTCAGCTGGCTCCGGTGAGTTTTATTTCTCTAACATTCATGTTATAATCAATTCCGTTATTCATCCTAAATCAATCTCATTTTCTAACAAAAGAGGAGAACAAACAAAAATGAGCTTAATCGTCTCGAATTTAACCAAGAAATATGAAGAAAAGACCGTGGTGGATCGTTTGAGTTTTCAAATGACAAAACCAGGTGTCTATGCGCTGCTTGGTACAAACGGCGCCGGTAAAACAACTGCGATCCGGATGATGCTGGGTATGCTTTCCCGGGACAGCGGCGAGGTGCTTTGGAACAATCAGCCCTTGGATACCGCTACCTGCAATGTCGGTTATCTGGCGGAAGAGCGCGGTCTTTATCCCAAATATGCTTTGATGGACCAACTCATCTATTTTGCCAGACTGCGCAATGTGCCGACAGCGGAAGCAAAAAAGCGCATCAGCGATTGGGCAGAGCGGTTGGAAGTGACGGAGTACTTATACCCCAGCTATGCGAATGGAAGCCCAGCCAGCTCCACCGGCAAGAGAGCAGGCTTTGGTTTTGGCGGTAAACGCAGAAAAATGACTCCGCCAAAATTGGCAGATCAGCTTTCCAAAGGCAATCAACAGAAAATTCAATTTATGACGGCATTGATTTCCGATCCGGAATTGATTATCCTGGACGAACCTTTATCCGGTCTCGACCCGATCAATACCGATTTGTTCCGCAATATCATCCGTGATGAAATAGATAAGGGCAAATATCTGATCATGTCCAGCCATCAAATGGCCACGGTGGAGGAATTCTGTACCGACCTGACCATCCTTGACCGCAGCAAAGTCATCTTACAGGGACATCTGAATGAAATTAAAAAGAGTTACGGCAGAGTGAATCTCACGCTGAAAGTTGAGCAGGATATCTCGGAACTGATTGACGCGGCAGCAGTTCAGCTGATTGCAGAAAAGGAATTTGAATATCAACTGAAAGTAAGCGGAGAGGAGCAGGCCAATCTGCTGCTTACGATGCTGATTGCCAAGCATATCAGTATTATCACCTTTGATCTGCGCGAACCTTCGCTGCATGAGATTTTCGTGAAAGTAGTAGGTGAATCCAATGAAACTGAATAAGAATGACTTTACCGGCATCGGCAAGGTTTATTCTTTCACCTTAAGGCAATATGCCAAAAGCAAAGCCAATCTCATTACGTTAGCGATCATGCTGCTGCTGGTTCTGGTCAGTGTCCCGCTGCTGGTTTTATTCAAAGGCAATTCTGCTGAAAGCATACAAACCACGAATCTGAGCAAAGTCTATCTTCTCAATGAAACCGAGTATCCCTTGCAGTTAGAAAAGGCTGCACAACAGAATCCGCAGTTTGCTGATGTGACCTTTACAGCAGTTGATGTTGCTCCTGAGAATTATTCGGATCAGCTCACGGCAGAGGGATTATTCCTCCATCTCTACCCTGCCAACCAAACTTACGCCATTGATGTTTTTTCATCGGGTGCGAGCGTACTGAGCAATAGTGAAATTTCCCAAGTGACAGCTCTGATTTCCAATCAGTTCAACCAAGCACGGTTGTCAGGTCTGGGTGTTACAGCAGAGCAATTTGGTGTGGTGATGTCGAACTACAGCAGCGGCATCAGCAGTGTTGACGAGTATCTCCATCCACATCAATCGCTTGGTGCGGATGCAAAATTCCTGATTCAATATGTTTATGCCATTCTCGTGATGATTCTCTGCCTTACTTCTTCAATTTATATTATCCGCACCGTCATCGAAGAAAAAGCCTCAAAATTGGTCGAGCTGTTGATGATCAGCATCAAGCCGCTGGCCATGATTGCAGGTAAAATTCTGGCTGTTATGACCTATGTTTTCGGCATGATCCTTGGGCTTGGCGGTGGTTTTCTGCTTTCTTACTGGCTGACCGGCTATTTTGCCGATGTTTCCATCATCCAGACGATGTTACTTAGCCTTGGCTTTTCCTCTGCCCTGCTCAACATTGGCTGGTTTACAATCGTCATCGTTTTGGTCTCTTTAATGCTTGGTTACTTAACCTTTTCGTTGATCGCCGGCATCGCCGGCACCAGCTGTTCTTCTATGGAAGATGTGGATTCTGCCAGTCAGCTGACGACGCTGATTGTCATGGCAGGCTACCTGATTTCCATCATTGCTGTTCCCTTTGATAACAGCGCGGTCAGTATCATCACCTCCCTCTTCCCCATCGTCGCTGTTTTCTGCGCCCCGGTTGCTTTTGTCAGCGGTAATATTTCCTTCGCGGTTCTGCTGCTTTCCTGGTTTTTACAAGCGTTGACCGTAACTTTTCTGGCTTGGTTTTGCGCAAGCATTTACCAGGATTTGCTGCTGCACAAAGGCAGCCGGGTAGAATTCAAGGAAATGCTGGGCATGATTAAAAACAATAAAATGTCTGTAAAGGTTGGTAAATGAAATGAAGAATATTTTGAAAGGTTTACCTGTCATTTTCTCCTTTACTTTCAACCAGCATATTAGAAGCAAAGCCTATAAACTCTTGACCATTGGGCTGGCAGTGCTTTGCTTTCTAATTCCCGCCGTCAGCATGACCGCCGTCAGTTACTTTAGCGGCAGCGAATCTGACCAATTGACTGTTTCTTCAGTCAGACAGGTTTATGTGGTCGATGCCAGCAATACCACGAAACTGGATTATACTTTCCTGAACAGCCTGGACAATGCTGAATTTGCAAATCTCGTCTACGTCAATTACGAGGATTTGAACACTGCCAATCAGGCTGCGCAGCGCTCGGATGGAAATGTTTTGATTTTGCTGATGGAAAAGAGTGCGTCGGGCTTCGCTTTGCATCTGCTTTTGCCGGATCAAACCAAGCTGACCGAACAAGATGCCCGTGGTTTTGAACGTTTTTTCAGTGCCAATTTTCAATCTGTGCTGATCCAAAAATCCGGCCTCAGCCTGCCGCAGATTCTTGAATTAACCACACCAATCACAGTGCAGATCAAAACCGAGAGCCAAACACCTGCGGTTGCACCGGTCAGTGCAGCCAAAACAGTCTTATCTTATGTTTTGCCTTATCTCAATATTATGCTGCTCTATTTTTTAATTCTAGCTTATGGGCAAGGGGTCGCCAACAGCGTGATTATGGAAAAAACTTCGAAGCTAATGGATACTTTCTTGGTCGCTGTGCAACCGACTGCTATGGTTTTTGGTAAGGTTTTTGCCATCGCCCTCTCCGGTTTGATGCAGCTTTTAGTTTGGCTGCTCTCCGTGATCGGTGGCTTTGCCTGCGGGACCTTCTTGGTTAAGGCTATGCATCCCAATACCACGATGGGCATCATTCAATTGTTCGATTCCTTCGGTGCTTTCTCCGGTATGTTTACCGCCTCCGCTATCGTCGTTGCTCTACTCGTCTTGATCAGCGGTTTCCTGCTTTACTGCGCTTTGGCTGCGGTCGGCGGTGCCGTCGCCAGCAAACCGGAAGATTTGTCCTCAACCAATCTCCTGTTTATCTTTACGCTGGTCATCAGCTTTTATTGTGTTTTGGCTTTTGGCGGTGGTTTCTCATCAGGAGGTTTCACAAACATCACTTGGTTGAATTGGATCCCCTTCACTGCCATCATGATTGTACCCAGCCGCGTTCTGATGGGGGAAATGAGCTTATGGGCAGCCATGGGGTCGTTTGCGGTGATCATGTTGACGACTGGTTTGGTGATGATGCTGGCCGGCAAACTTTATACGATGATGTCACTCTATAAAGGCAATCCGCCAAGTATTAAAAAAATATTCATGATTCTTCGTTAAAGGGAATATTGCTCATTTTGCATTCTATCAGTTCTCCTAAAAAAAGGAAGGCAGCGCACAGCGTTACCTTCCTTTTTCGTTTACTCTGAACCCAATGGCGAAATCGATTGCTTATTGTTGCTGCTTTGCAGCATTCTGGGATTTTCCCTTCTGTTGCGCTTGGCACAAAATACGGTAGGCATGCGGCGAAATTCCGGTGAGTGCGCGAAAAGATCTGGAAAAAGCGGAGTGACTGTCGTAACCAACCTGCTCCGCAATCTCAACAATCGTAAATTTCGTTGCAGCCAGTAATTCTTTTGCTTTTTTGATACGCAGCTGTCGAATCCATTGCTGCGGCGTTAAATCATTTTGTTTTTTAAACCATTTCTTATAATAGGTTACGCTGTAATTCTCAATGGCTGCTAATTCCGCAATAGAAATTGATTCGGCGAAATGATTGCTAAGGTAAAACAGGGAATCGGTGGTAATCTGGCCGAGAAGCTTATTATATAAATAAGAATAGAGATATTGTATAGAATGACTGTTGGCATCCCTTGCCATTTCAGTTTTGATCAACTGCAGAATTGGTTCGATTTCAGGATGGATAGCGGAAATGGTATGTTTCGTCAGTGTGCGGCAGAAACCGCTTTGCAGCAGAGCGGAGGAAAGATTGATCACGATTAAAGGCTGCGAACAAGTACATTGATGCCCTTGTCCCGGTGGTACATATCCTAATTCGTGTTCGCTGATCGCATACGTCTGGTCATAAATACGAAGGACGACAGGAGCACAGAACGGCAAGATAATTTGGGCATACTCATGGCTATGCTGGCTTTTCATTTCGGTCACGAGAAAACATTCCAATTCATTCATCAGTTATCGCTCAATTCCTATTTTGTTCCTGCAAAGCATCTTAGTCTTTTTGTCTGACTTTGTAAAGAAGAAAGCCAAAGAGGCGAGAATCGGTAAAAATCACCGTTGTGTTGGTATAGTAATTTAAAACATATCGCTTTCAGGTATAGAATCAGCGACAGCCGGCACAATCAGCGAATCCGTTTGCTGTTATAATTGGCCTAGATGATTAGGAAGGGATGATTTCATTTGAGTATGAACAGTAATTTTACGATTCCGACTCCCGGTAACGAGGCTGCCTTAAACTATCTGCCTGGCTCTTTTGAAAGAGCGGCCTTGAAAGCGGAATTAAAAAAGCAGAGTGAACAGCAAATTGTCATACCGTTAATCATTGACGGTAAAGAAGTTTTTACAGAAAATCGTATCCCGGTCGTGATGCCTCATAATTATCGACACCTGCTGGCTACTTGCTGCCTGGCAGGAAAAACCGAGCTGGATGCTGCCAAAGAAGCTGCTATCGAGGCAAAATCTGCTTGGGAGTCGCTTGCCTGGGAACATCGCGCGGCTATTTTCCAACAAGCAGCCTGTTTAATTTCTGGTAAGTATCGCTTTCAGCTCAATGCAGCCACCATGCTGAATCAAAGTAAAACCGCCTATCAGGCAGAAATCGATGCTCCCTGCGAAATTGCTGATTTTCTGCGCTATAATCTTTTCTTTGCCGATCAAATTTACCGCCAGCAACCCCTCAGCGTGGGAGAAACTTGGAATCGGATGGTTTATCGTCCGCTAGAAGGTTTCGTTCTGGCCGTGTCTCCCTTTAACTTCACTGCCATTGCCGGAAATCTGGCAACCGCTCCGGCTATTATGGGCAACACGGTGGTCTGGAAACCGGCGAGTACTGCTTTGTTATCCAATTACTACCTGATGCGTTGCTTGATGGAAGCCGGTTTACCTGCCGGTGTAATTAATTTTGTGCCATCGAAGAGCACAGATATCAGCAAGTATGTGATCCGTGATCCCCGTTTGGCCGGATTCCATTTCACCGGCTCTACCCAGGTTTTCCGCCAAGTATGGCGAGAAATCGGTGAGAATATCGAAAATTATCACGCCTATCCCCGCCTGGTTGGCGAAACCGGCGGTAAAGACTATCTCGTCGCGCACGCAAGCTGCGACATACCGGCTTTGGTCAGCGCTTTGGTTCGTGGTGCTTTTGAGTTTCAAGGTCAGAAGTGCTCTGCTCTTTCCCGAGCCTTCCTGCCTCAAAGCATCTGGCCACAGGTAAAGCAGCTACTGCTGGCAGCAACTGCCAAACTTCAGTATGGTGATCCTGCTGATTTCACCCATCTGTTGGCAGCCGTGATTGACGAGCAGGCTTTCAAAAAAAACGTCAGTTATATTGAAGCAGCCAAAGCTTCGCCTGAAGCGGAAGTTCTATGTGGCGGATACGATGGTTCCAAAGGATGGTTCATCGCTCCAACCATCATCCAGGCTTATCAAAAGGACTATGTCAGCATGCGGGAAGAAATTTTCGGACCCATTCTCACGGTTTATATTTACGAAGATGAAAAGCTTGATGAGATACTGGCATATTGTGATACATCCACTCCCTACGCTCTGACCGGAGCAATTTTCGCACGGGATCGTGCAGTGATTGCACAGATGGAGAAACAATTGATGCATTCGGCCGGTAATTTCTATATCAACGACAAACCAACCGGTGCGGTTGTCGGTCAACAACCCTTTGGCGGTGCACGCGCTTCGGGCACAAATGATAAAGCCGGCAGCGCTCTTAACCTGTATCGCTGGACATCTGTCTGTTCTATCAAGGAGAATTTCGCACCGACTGCTCAAATCGATTACCCTTATATGGCTGAGAAATAGAGAAAACTTGATAACAGCTTATGAAAAAGGAAGCTCTTACCGGCCATGTTCAGGCCAGGAAGAACTTCCTTTTGTTATTACTATCGATCTTTTTTTTTTTGGCGGGAGTATGTGGGAATCGAACCCACCTTGGAACGTATTAGGCCCCAAACTCGGTTTTGAAGACCGGTAGGCACACCAGAACCTAGCTACTCCCAAGGAGAGATTATAGCAAATTTCAAGCAGGGTTGCAAGTCGTATTTTAAGCTTTGCATAATCTTTCGCATGCAGAGACCTACCTGAGTCAATTTCTTAGCTTTTTTTTCTTAAAATTCTCTTTTCTCCCTGACGCTGTGTGATTTTCGCGGTGTCAAAATACTCCAGTAAAGCCAAGGCATACTTCCTGCTGGTCGCCAGCAGATCGCGGTATTCCGCCAGGCTGATTTCCGTGTGTTCCCGGAAGAAGTCAAACAGCAGCTGTTCCGCTTGATCGAAATTGTCTTTGTTATAAAGGATCTCATCTGTCAAGCGCAGCAGCGAACCTTCTTCCTGCATCAGTTCCAAGATGGCGGGTAAGTCTTTGCGTTTGGCATATTCCGTCAGCAGATCACTTTTGGCAGGCGGTTCAAATTTAACAGCCTGAAATTTCTCACTGATCTCGCGGTAGAGGGACATTTGTTCCGCCGTTAATTGCACTTTAAAATCATAAGCGGCGACCGTATTGCCGGTGATTTTGATCCGCTCATCACTCAGCCAAATCAGCAGCAAAGCAGTGAATGTTTTATTCGCGGTTTGTTTCAGCATGCGGCTGTGCAGTTCTTCTTTCGCCATACCCAAACGCAGCGGATTTTTGCGGTGAAAGCGCTGCAATATTTCTTCCACTTGAATTTCCAGCGTCTGCAGATAGGAAGAAGCGAGCAGAATTTCTTTTTTATCAACCGTTAGGGAAACTGCCTGTTCGCTCTCCAGCAATTGTTCGATCAGTTCCTCGATCTCGTTGATTTCCGGGTGCGCTTTGATAAAGTCTTCCCGCAGCGGATAGGAGTCGCTGACGGCTGCCAGCATTTGCAGCAAGCGATGCTGCGGTGATCCTTTTTCCATCTGACGCAGCGCATCGATCTGCTCTGTCTTAAAGCGTGTCTTTTTGCGTGGATTGGTTTGCAGCACCGTGCCGCCACCTAAGGTAGCCATCGGTGAATAATAGCGCAGCACAAACAAATCACCTTCAGCGGCAGCAATCGGTTCTTCCAAACGCAGCTGAATCAAAGCGCTTTCTCCCGGTTCAACACTTTCCTGTTCCAGGGGAACCACCCGTCCCATCACTTCACTGGCGCCGATGTATAACCGAATTCTGGTTCTGTGCTGCAAAGCACGGGGAGCGTTGGCCAAGACCTGCACCCTGGCGTCCAGCATTAAGGTTGTCTTTAGGGTATTGACTGCCGCCAGCACATCACCGCGCCGCACGTCTGTTACATCCACGCCCGCCAAATTAACCGCCACGCGTTGGCCGGCAAAAGCCTTTTCTACTTTTTCGCCATGTACCTGCAAGGCGCGGACCCGGACTTCAGTCTTACCCGGCATGATCTCCAATTTATCGCTGAGCGAGAGAACTCCGGTCAGCAGGGTTCCCGTCACCACTGTGCCAAACCCGGAAATAGTGAAGACACGGTCAATGGGCAGGCGGGCCGCGGCACGTGTATCTTTCGCCTCCACTTCTTCGGTCAAACGATCAATCTCGGCCGTCAGTGCCGGCAATCCTTGTCCGGTCAGACTGGAAACCGGAATAATCGGCGCATCCGCCAGAAACGTATCGGCCAGTTCTTCCCTGACCTGCTCCGTGACCAGCTCCAGCCAATCTTGCTCCACTAGGTCCGCTTTGGTTAGAGCCACGATACCCCGCTTGACTTGTAAAAGCGACACGATATTTAAATGTTCTCTGGTCTGCGGCATGACTCCCTCATCCGCCGCGATGACCAGAATCACGATATCGATCCCGCCTACTCCGGCCAGCATATTTTTAATAAAGCGCTCATGACCGGGCACATCAATCAAACCCGCTCGTCTGCCGCTTGGTAAATCAAAGTAAGCAAAACCGTTTTCAATGGAAATACCGCGCTGCTTTTCTTCTTTTAAACGATCGGTATCGATCTTCGTCAACGCCCGGATTAAGGCGGTCTTGCCATGGTCGACATGACCAGCCGTACCAATAATAATATGTTTCATCGTCTCTCCTAAATGACCGTCTGTTCGATCATCTGCACCACGCCGTCCGCCACCCGCGTCAGTTCATCGTCCTGGATGGTGCGCAGATCCAATAAATACTGATCTTTGGCAATACGTCCAAAGATTGGCGTTTCAAAACCGCGCAGCGCTGCTTCAAACTGCACCACACTGCAGTCGCGCGGTACGATCGCCAGCACATAAGTTGGCAGCTGCACCAAGGGCATCGAACCGCCGCCCACCGCAGAAACATCTTCCTGCACGCGGACAAACGCTTTGCCACCGACCCGCATGGTAACATCCAGCCAAAGACGATCCGCTTTCTGCTGCAATTCTTCTTTACTGATCGTCAGCATGCGCAGCACCGGAATTTCAGTCAGCGCCTTTTTTTCGTCCAAATACAATTTCAAAGTGGCTTCCAAGCCCGCTAAGGTCATTTTATCAATGCGCAGAGCGCGATTGAGCGGATGCTTTTTCATCAAAGCGATAAATTCTTTTTTACCTAAAATAATGCCGGCCTGCGGACCGCCCAGCAGTTTATCGCCGCTGATCGTCACCACATCAATCCCCGCCTGCAGAGAACTCTGCACTGTTGGTTCTGTCAGGCCATAGGCGGATAAATCGAGCAAAATACCGCTGCCCAGGTCTTCCACAATCGGTAAAGCGTGTGCATGGCCCAATTGCACCAGATCGGCGTTGCTCACTTCTTCGGTGAAGCCAACAATCCGGTAATTGGAGGTATGCGCTTTCAGCAAAAGAGCGGTTTCTCTGCCAATGGCTTTTTCGTAATCCTGCAGATGCGTTTTGTTTGTGGCACCCACTTCAACCAAACGACAGCCGCTTTGCTCCATCACTTCGGGAATGCGGAAAGAACCGCCGATTTCAATTAATTGTCCGCGAGAAACGACGACTTCCTTGCCGCAGCCCATCGCAGCCAGGACCAGCAGCACGGCGGCCGCATTGTTATTGACAACCATCGCATCTTCGGCACCGGTGATTTGACAAAGCAATTGATTGACATGATCATAACGGGAGCCGCGCACTCCGGTTTTTTCATCGATCTCCAGGTTGGAATAACGGCTGGCTACCTCCAAGACTTGTCGGCAGGCGCTCTTAGGTAAAAGAGCCCGGCCTAAATTAGTGTGCAGAATGATTCCGGTGGCGTTGATCACACCATGCAGACTGGGCTGCATTTTTTGTTTGGTCATGATTTTTACCCGCTGCAGGATTTCCTGTCGGTCCGGCATCTCTTCCGGAAACCAATCGGTTGGCTGCGATAAAATTTCCCGGCGAAATAAAGCCAAGACCTGGCGGATAGAATCCGTCACCGCCTGATGAGAATATTCTTCTATTAAAGCTTGTATGGACGGTGTTCTTAACAACAATTCCACTTGCGGAATTTGAGACAATACTTCCTGTTTCGATTTTAAACCCATTGCACTCATCCTTACTGTTCTATTCTTTCTGAAAATGCTTTGAACACTGTCTTGTCAATTTCTCTGTCCGACGGCGGTTTCCCTGCTGGTTTTCAGAAATCAGCGCAATCACGCAGCTTTTGATGATCGGAAATCTGTAAGCAAGTATTTTTTTATGCAACAAGAAAATTCCCCCTTGGGCTGACCTGAATCTTTCTGTTTCAAGTCAGCCCAAGGGGGAATTATGCATTTTTCAGATTAAAAACCACCTGCGATTTTAGCAGTAACCTGCTTTTTTCAGTTCCGCAAGGGCTTTCTCATGATCTTCTTCTGCTACCAGAATCACAGGACCGACGCAGCCCATCCCGGTTTCGGCGTAAATCCCCATCTTCCAGAGCACATGGGTGGCATCATCCAATTCCATCACGTCAATACCGGTGATCTCTTCGGTGACAACCTTCTTGGCAGGTGCTTTCACTTCTTCTACCACTTCAGCAGCCGCCGCTTTTTTTGTTTCTTCAAACAGGGTGGTTAAACCGGCCTTGTTGACAGCATCAAATTCCGCTTTGGCAACCTGCCAGACCTGGCCGCTGGCCAATTGACCGGCATACTTGACGGCATTCGCTACCACCGGAGAACCCGAGGCACGGGAAAGGATTAGAACGGTGCGTTTATAATTTTCACCGATGCCGGGCCCGTAACCGTAGCCAGCCGCTTCATAATCGCCGCCGGTTTGGAAGGATGAAAACATCTTCATCAACAGGTTGCCGGTCAGCGTATCGGTAATCATCACATCCGGAGTCGCCATCAGCAAATCATTGCCGCGCATGACAACACCGCCATCGGCTCTAGCTGATTCGACCCATTGGAAAGAATAGCCTTGCTCCGCCAACTTATTGAGAGCGCGTTCGACTTGGCGGGAGCCATCCACATTCAGGATACCGAGGGTCGGCTGGGCGATCCCCGTCGCTTTGGCGGCAATGATGCCATAAATTGCATTGCGAACCATCGCTTCCACCCGCTCGGTAGCGGAAGTACCGGTGGTGGTGGCAAGCAACATTTCTTTGCCGCGTCCCGGCGTCACTACCTTGCCGACCGTAGAAACACCGATCGGGAAACTGTAATGCATGGTTACGCAGGCATCGATGCTGCCATCATCCAGCAGTTCTTCCATTTTTTTATGCTGCGCCTGAAAATCCGCAGCAGGGAAAGTCAGAAGGCCGCTGTTGTTTTCCGGTCCGATTAAACAAACCTGCAGATCCGGATTTTGCTTTTGAGCTAAGACTGCGCCGCGGATAATCTCTTCCGGGCCATGCTCGCTACCCAAAACGGTAACGGCAACTTTTACTTTATGACCAAATTGACCGGTTTCCAAGGCCTCGGCTAAATCCAGGAAAACCTCTCCGATCATGGCTTTGATGTTTTGTTCAGCCAAAATTTCCACCTCCATAATCAAAGCATTGAGGTTATTTTGTCAAGCTGTTGGCAAAATCACGCATTGCTTCGGCGATCATACCGCGAACTTCCTCTTTATTGATACCCTTTTCCGATTCTACTTTACCATCGTTCGCTTCAATTACAAAGGAAACGCCATCGAACAGATTGGTCAGACGAGCCAAGAACAGAGAACCTTTGCCAATGATCATGGTATTCTTCAATTCACCGGCTAACATGGCATCACAGGCATGACCGATATAAGGCACGCCGGAAGGAATATGCCCTTGCGTGGGGGCAAAACCGGGCATCCCATGCGTATCGCCAAAAGTAGCGACTTCTGTTCTTTCCAACATTTTTTTCATGACAGCCAGGGCGGCAATCATTTTATAATTGGCTGTCGGAACATCACCGGCTCCGGCCGGAACGGTAATTTCCGGATTTTGCAATTCCGCAGCATAACGTTCGATATCGGGAATTGTCATTCCAGCGCGCAGCAAGGGATCCAGAACCAAAGCCTGCATGACAGCCTGAGGAGCGGAACCGGAACCGATCATATGGCGGCCGACGATATCCGTCCGGATCACCGGGTTGATACCATCATTTTCACCGATATGGAAAGCAAAAGCGCCTAAGCAGTCTTCCAATAAAGGCATATCTTTTTTGACGTGATCGCGGCCATTCATACCGAGCTTGGCGGTGCAGCCGCCGGCTACGACTACAACATTTTTATAAATACCCGATTTGACGAGAGCGGAAGCAGCGATCATAGAATGGGCTGGTCCGGCGCAGAAACCGCGCATATCAGCTCCAGTTGCATTGACAGCACCCACCATCTCGCCGATGGATTTAGCAAAATTGCCGCCGCCGCGCTGATTCATATCGCCGCAGGCTTCTTCGGAGCATTCGATAATATAATCGACTTCTTCGACTTTCAGAGCGGATTTTGCTAGGAGATCTTTAAAAACCAAGGTAGCAGAAGCTTTGGCAATATAGTTTTCCGCCATGACATGAGCTGTTAAAGAAACATCGTATTCATGAGCGCGTTTGACACAACCAACCAAGCGGCTGCCGAGTTTGAGGGGTTCGGCATGCATCGTATTGATTTGTTCTTCTACTTCTGCCATGCCATAGCTTTTACCCAGACGTTTTAAATCGTTGGCGTTCATTAAGGGATGCTTCGCCAGTTTTTCACTGACTTCAGCCATAAAGCTGGTTTCCAACATGACCAGGTCAAAGGAGTCTACGATTTTAATCATCCCAAGGAATTCAGCTTCCGGCATGATTTCGCCGTATTTGCCGTCGTGGCTGGCATTCGCCAGTAAATTCTCTTTTTGCCACATCGGTTTGGCAACTGTGTTCAAAAATTCCGGGTGAAAATTGCCAATGTAAACTTGATTGGGAGCGTAAGCCACGCATTCTTCGTAAGAGCGAAGATGCTGGGGAATCTGCTGTAAATACTCAGAATTTGGATTCGCACGGCGTTCACTGGTCTGCGTGGTACCCATACCAATCAGCAGAGACGGCGTGTAGATCAAGGAATAAGCATTCCCTTTTATCACTGGGAAAGACATTTTGAAGACACCTCCAAAAATTAATCTTAAGGTACGATACGAAAAGCCCCAAGCCTTCCGTCTACTCAAAAAGGGTAACGTCAGGAGTTGTGAAACTCCTAGCAAGGCTTGGGACCATCGTTTAGCAGCTACTATTTCTCAAATACGGTCTGTTCGTGAACTTCGGTTTGTAAAGCTTTGAGTGCTCTTTCTACCAAACCACGACGGAGATGTTTCTCATCTTCCGGGGTCAGATTCGGATTGCCCAGCGGATGAGGAATAGCTACTGTAGGAACAATACGGTTTGCACCGACTGTTAAGGAGATCGGAACCACTGTGCACATATGAACTACCGGAAGACCAGTACGTTCAATTTCTTTTACCATCGTTGCGCCGCAACGTGTGCAGGTGCCTCAGGTACTGGTGAGGATGACGGCATTGACTCCAGCCGCAATCAACTCTTCACCGATCGCATGTGCATATTTTTTGGCATTGGCCACAGATGTGCCATTGCCAACGGTGGCATAATAGTAACGATAGAGTTTACCAATTTTGCCTTCGGCTTCCAGGTCGCGCAGTACGTCCACGGGAAGGACGCGATCCGGGTCCTGGTTGGCATAGACGGGATCATAGCCGCCGTGCGCAGTCTGATAGGTTGCATCTGTCAGACCATTCACGCCTTCAAGATCGTATTTGCCATACTTGGAAGCGGAGGATGATTCGATATGATCCGGATTGCCTTTGGGAACGATGCCGCCGGAGGTGACAAGTGCAATCGTTGCTTTCGACATATCCAGGATTTGAGGACTCGGTTCTACCCGGTCGAATACAGGCATCGCATACTCGGTTGTATAGGCTTGTCCATTGATCTTTTTAACAAGCATTTCAACAGCACGTTTGGAACCGCGGTCAGCAGCAAAATAATTGCGGCGAACACCACGGGCGATATAGCCTTCTTCTTTGGGATCACCCAGTTCAACGCCATCGACCAGCTTATAGGCAAAGTTCACCATTGCCGGCAATGCTTTACGCATACCAACAGCGGAATTGGGAGTTTCTACGATATAGGTGTATTTACGGTAGCTGTCAACACCGGGGCTTTCAATATACATACCGGTAACGGTAGGAATATTGAATTTCTCGCTTACCGCTTTGCAAATTGCACCGCAGGCCATACCATAACGTCCGGCATTGAAAGCAGGACCGGCAATTAAAATGTCAGGATTGAATTTTTCGATCATTCCCAGGATGGTAGCCGTAGCTTCATCCATGTTCTCGTTGAAATAGTTATCGCCGCAGATGACTGTTGCGACAATCTCACCACGGTCTTGCATCAGGTTTTGGATCTGCATACCAGGCCCAACAAAACCTTCACGCAAAATTGGTGCAATATCAGCCTTATCCTCGCCGCCGATTTGGCCGTAGAACTGGTTGATATAGTGGACCACACGGATCTTCTTCATAGTGTTCCCTCCTACAATTGGAAGTTTCGTCGACTAAGATTTAGTATTTTGAATATTGTTTGCGGATGCTGCTTACTTCGCTCTTAATAACTTCCACATCCAACACCATTTCCATCATACCAATTTGTTCTTCATAAACAGCGGCATCACATTCTGATTTGATTTCATCTTCGATTACATGATAAACAGCGAGTCCCAACGAGACTCCAGCCAAAGGACCTGCAAAGGTCGGATCTCCAGCAGAAACGGTTTCAGCAGCCAAGCCAGCGGCTTCGGCTTCAGCACCGCCAAGAATTACGATTAAATTCTCAGCACCGAGTTCTTCTGCAGCTTTTTTAATCCGAGCCTGATTTTCCAGATCCATGGCACCAGCAGCCGTTCAGACGAAGCATTCTGTAGTCGAAAAGACCACTTCTGCACCGGCTGTAGCTAAAACTGCTTCAATAGCACCACCGGGAATACCATCACGATCACCAAGGATCGCAACTTTTTTACCCTTTAACACGAGCGCCAACTCCTTCCATACTAATTTCAATTTATTCTAAAATCTGTAATTTTTCCTAACACTGTAATTCGCGGGAAATGTTGCTTTCAAATGAGACTGACTTGCTAGATTTGTTTTGCAGTTAAAGTGAAATAGCCCACTTCGTTGGTTGCACCGGTAATTACCTGGATTTCAGCTTCGATGGAGCCGTCTTTTCTCAAAGAACCGTTCCAACCGCCGGCAATCACATCGGCAACTTCGGGATGACCAATGACTTTAGCCATCGGCGGTAATAAAATGACTTCATTCGCATTACCGGCAGTGACACAAGCATTACCCAAAACATTCGCGTCTGCTAAAGACTGAGAAGCGCCGTCGCGGCCGGCATATTCGTCGGTCAGGAGAACGGTTTTTACGCCTTTTTTCTCTAGTTTGACACAGTTCATGATCAAGTCGGCATCGGGGTTGCCGAAGCCTTCTTCGGAGATAATGACAGCGTCAGCACCCAACATCTCAACCAGTTTGGTCGTGAAGTTAGAAGAACGTTCTTTATCAGCCAAAGTTACATTTTCATTGGTGATGACGACGCCGATGAAGTTGAAATCTTTGCCATGACGTTCCAATAAATCGGTAACGACTGGGCTGTTTTCATGAACGATGGAAGGATTCTTATCGCAGGCAGACACACAGTTGCCGCTGACAATCGCGCCATCAAACATTTCGGTAGGAGACATTAAAGTGGGAAGAATGCGTTTTGCATCTACGCCGTAGACATAGGTGTCATGCAGCAAGCCTTGGGTTTGCAGCATATATACGTATACGACTTTAGGCAAATTGCCATACTTCTCTGCGGATTTGAAGATCGGCAGATGTTCGTAGACTTTTTCTTCGTCAACTTTGGCAGTACGGCCGGCTTCAGCCAAATAGGCAGCAGCTTTGAATCCGATCATACGAACAGAAGCTTCATGGTCATGTTGTAAAACGCCAGCTTTTGGCTCGACTGTTACAACAACATTATGCAGCTTGGAGAACGGAGTGTAATCTGCACCAGGACCGGTCATATCAATAATACCTTCCTGGAAACCAACGATTTTACCGGTGGTGACAACAGCCATACCCTGCAATACATGGGTGCGGCCTTCGCCAACCATCTCTACCTTACCAAGCATACCTGGAAAGACATTGCCGGGACCTTTTACTTTTACGCGGGGTTCAACGACGTCTTTCACCGGAATAATACGGACAGATTCGCCCGGATGGACGATATCAATATCAACTGAAACAATGCGTTCATCGCCTGCAACAGCTTCCAGTAATGCCGCTTTATTAATCGTAAGCGTACCATCGCTGATCTTCGTTTCTTCGCCGAATTTTACGTCTTTAATATGGATATAACCAAGTTCCAACCGCATTAGGTTCACCTCCTGATATCCTTCGCCTTTTCTGGCGAGGGTATAACAACCATTAGAATTTTGCTAATTCCGCTTTGATATTGTCTTCCGTTGCATCGTCTTTGGTCAGTTCGTTCAGTTTTTCGCCATTTTTATAAAATTGAATGGTGGGAAGCCCTAGAACCTTCTCTTTGATGCAAAGGCGGCGGTTTTCTAAAGCATTGACTTTACAGAACTTTACTTTGCCTTCCCACTCTTCTGCCAATTGTTCTACAGAAGGAAGAAGCGCCATGCAGGGATCACATTTGGGAGACCAAAAATCTACCAAAACAGCTCCTGGAAATTCGCGGACTTCCGCATCAAAAGTCTCTTTTGTTAAAGCAACCATCTATTTCACCTCCTTTACAGTGATCGGAAACCATCTATAAGCGACCATCGAATCCAATCATTCGACGAACACTCGCAGCATTTAGAGCGCCAATTCGGCAATTTTCGCCGCTAGCGCTGTTTCATCAATCGTAACATCAAAACGCGCTACGATCTTACCTTCTTTATACAACAGGATAGCCGGAATATCCTTTATCTCACATTTGCGGGAAATGCGGATATTGCGGTAAGTATCAATCTTCACCAGTTTGATTTTGCCTTTGTAAGGCGCCATCATGGCTTCCAAGCGAGTATTCAGGTCCATGGTGGAAGGTTTGGTCGGATTCCAGAAAGAAACCACCACGGGGATCTTCTCATCGAGAACGGTTTCCCGGAAGCCTTCTTCTTCATGGATAAATTTCTCAGCGGCTGTGGCGGCAATGGCGCCGTCAGCGGCAGCGGTAACCACTTGACGCAGGAATTTTTGTCTGGCATCGCCAACGGCATAAATCCCGTCGACATTGGTTTCACACATTTCATTGGCAATAATGTAGCCGCGTTTGTCCATGTCAACAATACCCTTCAGCCAATCTGTTTGCGGTACCATTCCAACAAAGAAGAAAACGCCATTGGCTGCTAATTCTGAAATTGCGCCGGTCTTGATGTTCTTCAGTTCTACGGTGTCGACGATGCCGTCACCTTTGATGGCGTTGACCGTGGAATTCCAGACCCATTTCATTTTTGGATTGCGGAAAGCACGTTCTTTTAAGACAGGCGTGCAGTCCAGCGTTCCTTCGTCATGCAGAACAATGACGGTGACGCTCTCAGCAAACTTGGTTAAATACATTCCCTCTTCGACTGCCTGATCACCGGAACCAACCACCACGACATCCAATTCAGTAAAGAAATCGGCATCGCAGGTAGCGCAGTAGGAAACACCTTTGCCTCTGAATTCACGTTCGCCCGGAACACCCAGTTCACGCGGCACAGCGCCTACGGAGAGCACCACAACTTTGGCTTCAAAGGTATTCTCTTTGCCTTTGACGATCTTATAATCACCGGCATCAACAATATCAATGACATCATCTTTGACAAATTCAGCTCCGAATTTTTTGGCGTGCTCGACCCAAACCTTCATTCCTTCCTGACCGCTGGTATGAGGAACACCGGGATAATTCTCCCAATCTTCGGTCGTGGCAATTTGGCCGCCGGGACGGCTTTTTTCAATCACTACCGTAGAAATCTTGGAACGGGAACCATAGATCGCCGCGGCTAAACCGCCGGGACCACCGCCAACGATCACGAGATCAAACTTATAATTAGCCATGATAAACTCCTCCTTTTTGAACCTTCCAAATAAATCTAGAAATGTGACAAACTTTGCAGCCCGCTCATCATCAAAGAATGATCAATCATTGCATAATCCGCTTTGATTGCTTCACTGCGCGGCCTCAAAGGTCTATCCATGAGTAATTTGGCTGTCATAGCCATGCTGCTTTCAATAATCTGCAGAGAAAATTCGTCTACCTGCGCTAAGGGTTTCGGCTCTAAAATCACCGATTTATAGGGTGTCTGATTCGGTTTCACACTGCCGGTCAGCGGATGCGATATCAGGACATAGCCGGCATGGACTAAATCACGTACCCTTGTCAGGATTTCCAGTAAAGTTTCGTCATAATACACAGCTCCTTCAATCGGGGCAACCTGCGGATTATTGGTAATGATCATTACTTTTTTCATATTGTCTCCTAAACGAAAAAAAAGCAGAGAATAGAGGGAATAAACGCCCTATTTCTCTGTCCTTGGAACCTGAGAGATTCATTCTGTACAAAAAGAACAGAGTTTACTCCGTCGGTGTTCTGGGAACTTTCCAGAGTGCTGTCAATCATCGGTCCTTTTACCTGAAAGTTTTCGCCGGTTTTAGCAAAACGGACGTTGCTCCTTCGGTGGCATTGGTATCTGCTCTCTCCCGATTATCTCATGCAGCCATATTAATTTTTTTGATATTGAAAAAAAAGAGAATTTCTTATTCCTCCTATCTATATTCTTTATACGAAAAGAAAATCCCTTTCTAGCATCCTGTCTGTTTTCGATTTTTTAGCAATAATCATCATAAGAGTTTCATCTGCAGCAGTTCCAGTGCGGCGCGGTCGACCAAACTCACTTCATTCTCAGCCGGCAGGCTGGCCGCACCAAAATGCAGCGCCGGATTTCCGTCTGCGGAGCGATCCAGATAACTGATCCGCGGTGTCATATGAATTTGCCTACAGCCGCTTTGGCGGACGAATTCTTCAACGTTCTGCATCCTTAATCCACCGCCGGGCAGGATTTCGATGCGCCCCGCTGCTTGTTGTTCTATATGGCGAATCAGATCAACCGCCTGAACAACAGAAGGTTTTTGACCGCTGGTCAGAATCCGGTGAAAGCCAAGCTGAATCAATTGTTCCAGTGCTTGCAGCGGCTGCGGGGTCAGATCAAAAGCCCGGTGAAACACCGCCTGTTTTGAGCCGATCAGGGTAAGGATTCTGCTGCAGCGTTGACAGTCGATCTCACCGTTCGCTTGTAAAACACCAAAAACCAAACCGTCGGCGCCGGCCTGCAGCAAGGCTTTGGCATCCCAACACATCGTTTCGAATTCGTCCTCCGAATAACACATCCCCCCACTGCGCGGGCGCAGCATGGCCATAACGGATAACGAGGTTTTTGCTTTAATCTGCTGGAGAGTGCCGATACTGGGCGTCAAACCACCCAAGGCCAGAGCACTGTTCAATTCGATGCGCCGGATCCCGGCAGCAGCCGAAGCAAACGCATCCGCAGCGGAAGCACAACAGGTTTCAATCAGGATTTGCTTCATGCTTGCACCTCTTCCCGGTTCCTTGCTGCCGTTTTAGATGATGTGGATCTTACCGCCATTACCCAGCACCTGACCAACATTCGCGTAAAAGACGCCGGCAGCCTGATAGCGTTTTTGTAATTCAGCGGCTGCCTGCGGCGGCAAAGACAGCAGCAATCCACCGGAAGTCTGCGGATCGACTAAAACATCCTGCAGCCAAAGCGGAACGCTCGGCTCCATATCGACCCATTGGCTGATATGCTCCCGATTGCGGTAGGCTCCGGCCGGAATCATGCCCATCTCCGCCATGGCTCTGGCACCGTTCATGACGGGAATTTTGCAGCTGTCAATTTGCACATTTTTACCGCTGCCCTGCGCCATCTCGCAAAGATGACCTAAGAAGCCAAAGCCGGTGATATCTGTCACCGCCGAAAGCGGTAAATCATAAGCCAGTTCCGCTGCTTTCCGATTGAGCATCCGCATCCAGTCAATTGCCTCTCTTAATATTTCAGGAGTCAGTAAATCAACTTTAGCAGCCGTATTTAATATACCGCTGCCCAACGGTTTGGTCAGCAATAGAACATCGCCTTCCTGCGCTCCCTTATTGGCCCAAATTTTATTGGGGTGAACCAAGCCGGTCACTGAAAGGCCGTATTTTGGTTCGTTATCCTGCACAGAGTGGCCGCCAACCGTTGAGGCGCCGGCTTCCGTCACCTTATCGGCACCGCCGCGTAAAATTTCCCCTAGGATTTCCGCAGGAAGATGATTGGGAAAACAAACAATATTCAGTGCTAAAATCGGCTTACCGCCCATGGCATAGATATCGGACAAGGAATTGGCTGCCGCGATCTGGCCAAACAAATAGGGATCATCCACGATCGGCGTGAAAAAATCGAGGGTTTGAATGACAGCCAGATCATCGGTTAAGCGATAGACGGCGGCATCATCCGAGGTTTCGATGCCAACCAGTAAATTCGGATCGGTGGGAGTAGGTAAGTAGCGCAAAACTTGCGCCAGGATCGTCGGATCCAATTTCGCTGCTCAGCCGGCGGCATTGGTCATTGCAGTCAGCCGAATCGGCTTTTCCGGTTGGATCGTTTGATCGACCGTGCCAAGAAATTTGATCGGTGTTGTAAATTCCTGTTTCATTAAAAAACCGCCTTCTGTTTTGATCTTTTGGTTGATTATACCCGTATTGTTGCTTTTTGTAAATAGAAAACAGGAGTTGTTCCACGATGAGAACAACTCCTGCGCACAGTGACATGGTGAGTACTATTTGCGTTCAAAAACGACTTCTCCGTCGATGAAGACCATATCGCAATGAGTAAGGTTGCAGAACGGATAGCCATCGAAAATCGCGATGTCAGCATCTTTACCGACTTCCAGAGAACCCAATCTGTCTTCCAGACCAAGGATCTCGGCAGCAACGATGGTCACGCCGCGGAAAGCGTCTTCTTCGCTTAAGCCTTCGCGCATGCAGATACCAATATTGATCGGCAGATATTTTGTATCGGCAGCTGTATCGGCCTGCAAACCAACTTTTACGCCGGCTTTGGCTAAGATGGCAGGGTTTTGCAGAGAGACATTCCAAAGCTCATGTTTGCTGTGGCCCATCAGTAAAGGACCGACGGTAGCGCGCACATGTTTGGCGGCCAGGATATCGGCGATCTTATAGCCTTCTGTGCAGTGCTCAATGACATAATCAATATTGAATTCTTCAGAAATACGAATGGCAGTCAGGATATCATCGGCGCGATGTGCATGGATACGCGCTTTGATTTCGCGTTTTAAGACGCGGCCAACGGCTTCCAGCTTCAGATCACGATCCGGTAACGGCTTGCCTTCTTTTTCGGCTTGTTCAATCTTATTTAAGTAATTCTGCGCGGCAACCAAGGACAAACGCAGCGCAGCGGCATTGCCCATCCGGGTAGCCGGGAATACTTTTTTCATATCGCCATAGCAGCGTTTGGGATTTTCGCCTAAAGCCATCTTCATGCCTTCAGTACCCGGAATGATCATTTCATCAACGGTGCGGCCACGCAATTTCATGGCAAAGCCGGTACCACCGATAATATTGGCAGAGCCGGGACCGGTATAAACGGTCGTCACACCGGCAGCGCGGACAACGGGAATCGCAGGATCATCCGGATTGAGGGAATCCATGCCTCTTAATTCGGCTGTATTGTAATTCGTGATTTCATTGCCGTCGGATGTGGCAGGCAAACTGGGATCGCCAAACAGGGAGAGATGAGAATGGGAATCAATCAAACCGGGCATTACTGTTTTACCGGCTGCTTCGATAATGGTTGCGCCTTTCGGAATGGCAACCTTACTGCCGACAGCCTTAATTTTACCGTTTTCAATTAATACTGTGCCGTTCTCCAGAGTACCGTTGGTAATGGTATAGACCTTACCGCCGCGAATCGCTGTAATCAATGCAATCTCCTCCTTAAAAAATAGAATGAATCCTCATCGGCCCTAAATCAGACCGATGATTATTTCTATTCTCTAAGGAAATCTCAGACTCCTTCTGAATCGAAGGAGATTTTTTCAGACGCTCTTTCTTTTTAGCGTCACAATCGTTATAATAGAAGAAAAAAGAATAAGGTGAATAAAATGATTCAAGGGAAACTCTATTACGATCAACCCTACCTTAAAGAATTCACAGCGGAAATCCTCTCCTGCCGGCAGAATGAACAGGGCTTATGGGAAACTGAACTGACGCAGACAGCTTTTTATCCTACTTCCGGCGGACAGCCGCACGATACCGGCAGCATCAACCAAGCAAGGGTGATGGATGTCGTGGAATGGGAGCACCGTGTGCTGCACATCTCGGCAGCCAATCCGGGCGGTCCTGTGGCACATTGTCAAATCGATTGGCCACGCCGTTTTGATTTCATGCAGCAGCATGCCGGCCAGCATATCTTATCTGAGGCTTTTTTAGCGCACTGCAATGCCCAGACCATCGGCTTTCATTTGACTGAAACCAATCTGACCATCGACTTGGATGTTCAGCAGATCACAGCGGAGGAAATTGATTTAGTCGAAGCCACTGCCAATCACATTGTTTGGGAAAACCATCGCATCCTGCGGCATTGGGTAACGCCGGAAGAATTGGCCAAAATGCCTTTGCGGAAGTTACCCAAGGTCAGTGAAGATATTCGCATCATCGATATCAAAGACTACGATATGGTTCCCTGCGGCGGTACCCATCCGGAGTCCACCGGCGAGATCGGTATGATCAAGATTCGCCGTTGGGAACGATCCAAAGCAGTCACCCGCGTCGAGTTTTTCTGTGGCGGCCGCGCCTTAGCTGATTACGCCTGGAAAAATACACTCGTGCTGCAGCTGGCAAATGAGCTTTCAGTTAAAGACAGCGAACTGCAGCAAGCCCTGCCGCGCTTTTTACAGCAAAACAAAGACACCCTCAGACGTTTAGCAGAAACGGAAGAACAGCTGCTGCAATTGGAAGCAGAGCGTTACTACCAGCAAAGTCAGCAGCAAAACGGAATGACTATGGTGAAAGTCCGCTTGCCTGCCGCACGGACCTTGGCAGACTTAAAGAAACTGGCACTGTATTTGGTCGACCATCCTCAAACTATTTGCTTGTTGGCGATTGAGAACACACCGCCGCAGATCACGCTGGCCCGTTCCGCTGACCTGCCGCAAAATTGTAACCTGATCCTGAAAGAACTGAATCAAAGCTTCGGCGGCAAAGGCGGCGGCTCACCTGTCTTGGTGCAAGGCAATCTCCCCGGCAATGCCGATCTCTCTGCCTTCTTCACCCAGGCAATTCAGCTGATTCAAGATCATGCTGCCGTATAAACTGCGCCGCGGTGATTTGTTTCTGGCGATGTTCCTAACGCTTGTTCTTCTCTTGTCTCTCGTCTACCCCGTCTGGCATTGGCTGCAGAGCGATGCGCCGCTGACTGCACAGATCAGCCAAAATGGCGTCGTGATCGAACGCATTGACCTTAGTTTGGTCAAGCAAGCCTATGAATTTACAGTTTGGGATGCAGCAGGCAAAGATTATAATACGATCGAAGTAGACCACGGCAGAATTCGTGTCAAAGCCGCAAATTGCGCCGAACAGATTGACGTCAAAGCTGGCTGGCTGCAGAAGCTGGGTGACATGGCCGTCTGCCTGCCGCATCGGCTCGTGATTGAATTAATAAGCACCGGCGATCCGGCAGTGGATTCGATCGTCAGATAGAATAGTATGGATGATCCGTGCAAAACAGGAAAGCAGAATAGAAAGCAGCAGGCAGAACGTTGGAGTGTAATCCTTTTCCACTGTCTGGCTTCCTGGCACGATCTGCCTGCTGCTTTTTGTTTGTTTTGTTTATGGTGTGATAACAGCGGCGGGAGGTTTGGTTGGAGGCACCGTCGGCTCAATCGGCGCTTCGGTGACGGGATCCTCCGTGACCGGGACGCCGGGATCGACCCAATGATGACTGGCCAGCCATTCCGCATACTGCGCTTCCGAGAGCGACATCCCCGTTTCTGCCCAGATTTGTTGGGCAATCTGCAGTTTCGCATCATGTAAGGCGATATAATCACTCGTCCAGTTTTGCTTGAGGAGCTCCAGATAATCCGCTTCCTGATCTGTAGGAACCAGCAAATCGGCTAACATCTCATACATCTCATCCAAACGCAGCATATAAAGGGCCATATCGCCGTAATAGAGCCCATCCCCTGGTAAAGTAGCCGTCTCGAAATTGCTGAATCCTTTGCTGATCACTGTGTTGGCTACCGTCAGCAGTTGCTTTAGGCTGAGATTCGTTTCCACCATGGAAAAACCTTGTTTGATTAAGCTCGGCAGCTTGCTGATTTTATTGACGCTTAAGGCTTGGGAAATAGCTGCTTTGATAAACTTCTGCTGTCTGGCAATTCTGCCGATATCACCGGCACCATCAGCACGAAAGCGCACATATTCCATCGCCGTCTGACCATCCATCAGCATTTCACCGGGCTGAAGATGAATATAGAGATCTTGGTAGGGATCATCATAATCCATGGCTTCGTCCACCGTTACGGTCACACCGCCTAAAATGTTGACCAATTCCACAAAGCCTTCGATATTGATTTTAATGTAACCATCGATCGGCACACCCAAAAGATTCTGCACTGTACTGACGGTTGCTTCAATACCATGCTCGGGATAGACATTGTTGATGCGGTCATAATCCTCTGCCTCATCACTCCAAATCATCGTATCGCGGGGAATGGAGAGCATTAAAGGCGAACCGCCGTCTGCCGGCATCGAAAAGAAAAGCATCGTATCCGATCTGCCTAAATCATCGCTTCGTTCATCCACACCGACAGCCAGTAAATTAAAGCCACCTGAAAGCGTAGGCAAATCCTCTCCTTCAGCCGATTGCTTTACTTTGGAACCGAACCAACCAAATAAATTACTTTCAGGATGACGCAGCGCATAAATGCCGATTGTAGCCCCTACCGATAAAGTAAAGACTGCCAAGGCTGCCAATATTACGATCAGTACTTTCTTTCTCTTTTTCGCTACACTCGCCTTCGATCTTCTACTTCCCTCAGCAGTTTGCATTTTATCACTCCGACTTTTCATTTTGCATTTGGCGTTACTTTGTATTATAGGAAGATTCCGTTCACTTAGCAAGAGTGAATCATGACATCTTTATGAAATAGACGTTAATTTTAACGAATTGTTCCGCATTCTAAAAAAAAATACCCTGCCATATTAGCAGAGTATTTTAAAAATCATGTCTGACCTAGATTACCTTGACGGTTTTACCTTTGATTTTGGTATTGTTCAGTTTGTCTACAATGGATTTTCTTAATTCCTTGGGAACATCCACCAGACTGTAAGTCTGCTGAATCGTAATCGCGCCGATCAGTTTACCGGACATACCGGTGCCGCCTGCAACCGCACTTAAGATATGGCTGGCGGAAACATGATCATTATGACCGATAGAAATTTTTATCACTGCCGTACCGGGTCCGCGCACAACACGGCGGTCTTTATCATGGATAGGTTTGCCATCTTTACCGATTTTGAAATCCGGCCGGCGTTTCGCGGCTTGTCTGCCTTCTTCTGTCATGTCGGAAATTTCGGAAATGACCGTTAGGTCACTCAAACCTTCCATTGTTTGTTCCTGTTTGAACGTCATGGCAAAAATCGCTGCCGCAATCTCGGCGGCGCCGTGTTCTTCATCCGACATCTGTTCAATAATGGGTATAAATCTTTTATACTCTTCCGTCTTCATGAAAGCAAGCACATCATTGACCCGCTGCTGCAGTTTATGATCTTTGATTTCGGCAATCGACGGCAAGGCGCGCTGTTTGATATTGCTCTTGGTATAGTGCATGATATCTCTCAGCTGATTAAACTGGCCGCGGCCCTGAATCAGCGTGAATGATTTGCCGGTTTTGCCTGCCCGTGCGGTTCTGCCGATGCGATGGACGTAGTATTCTTCATCCATGGGCAGATCGTAATTTAAAACAATTTCAATATCATCGACATCAATACCGCGGGCGGCGACATCGGTGGCGACTAAAATTTCAAATTTACCGGCTTTGTACTGGTTCATGACTTGGGTACGTTTGCTCTGCTGCATATCACCATGCAAGCCTTGGGAAGGATAGCCTCTGCCACCCAATTCTTCCACCAATTCATCCACCATTTTTTTGGTGTTGCAGAAAATGATGGCGCGTTTCGGTTGGAAATAAGCAAGTAAACTGCATAAAGCGTCGGTCTTGCGGCCGCGCGGTGTTTCAAAATAGAATTGTTCCAAAGTAGGAACCGTCATCTGTTTATTTTCAATCTGCACAAATTCCGGATCGCGCTGGAAATTACGGGTCAGTTCCAGAATCGCCTGCGGCATGGTGGCGGAAAACAAAATCGTCTGACGCTCTGCCGGCGCATCCAGCAGGATTGTCTCAATGTCTTCCCGGAAACCCATGTTGAGCATTTCATCCGCTTCGTCCAAAATCAGCATCTTGATGCGAGAAATATTCAGCGTCTTGCGCCGCATGTGATCCATGATCCGACCCGGCGTGCCGACGACAATTTGGCAGCCATGTCTCAGCTGCGTAAATTGGCGCTCATAGGAATCGCCGCCAAAAATGGTGACAATTTGGACGCCGTTTTTATATTTGGCGAATTTGCGCAGTTCGTCCGCGCCTTGTAAAGCCAATTCTCTGGTTGGGCAAAGGATCAATACCTGGACAAAAGAAGGGCTGAGGCTCAAATCGATCCGATCGAGCGCCGGTAATCCGAATGCGGCGGTCTTGCCGCTGCCGGTCTGACTTTGACCGGTCACATCGCGTCCCTCCAAAATGAGAGGGATGCTTTGCTGCTGAATGGGTGTGGGATCTTCATAACCCATATCCGCAACTGCCTTTTTCAACTCTTCTGAGAGAGTGAAATCTTGAAATTTCATATTTTCCATTAATAACTCTTTCCGTCGTCGTAAAATTGCCCCATGAAACCCGCCCAACGACCATTTCGGATCACCGTGTATGATACGGACATTCTATCTTATCTGTATCGACAATACTTTAGGCAAAAAACAAAGCCATACGCACTTGTATGGCTTTGTTATTATACTATTTTTTTGAGGCTTTGTAAAGTGTCTATTTCCGGGATTTTTCCAGTATCATTTCAATTCCGCTACCGTCACCCCATCGCCGCCTTCATGGAACGGTGCAAAGGCATAACTCTTGATGCGGGGGTGCTGATGCAGAAATTCTCTGACGCCGCTGCGTAAAACGCCGGTGCCTTTGCCATGGATGATCCAAACTTTGCTCAGCTGTCCCAAATAAGCGTCATCCAGGAATTTATCCACATTGAGGATCGCTTCATCCAACGTCTGACCGCGCAGATCGAGCTGCGTTTTCAGAGAGTCCGATTTATTGATCATCGTCTCACTGCCGGACAGGCTGATGGCGGCAGCAGCTTTGGTTTTTTTCTTTTTGGCTGTGTTCAGCTGCGTGATCGGAACCGTCAGTTTCATGGCTCCGGCCTGGATCGCCACATCACCGTTGACGGCCATTTCGCCGATGACTTCCGCCTCAATATTATACTTGGTCCAAACTACTTTGTCTCCGATCTCTACATCGGTCACTCGTTTGCCGACGCTGATATCGTCAACATTTTCATCTAAAGCTGCCATGCTGCCCGCCATGCGGCGCAGCGTTTTGCGTGATCGCTGTGCTGCATCGGTCAATTCGCGCTCAGAAACATCCTGCCTCAAACTGCGTAAGTTTGCCAGGAGTTCTTCCGCTTCCAGTCGGGCTGCTTTCACGACACCGGCTGCTTCCGACTGTGCCCGCTGGACGCGCTCCCGCACCCGTTTATTGGCTTCTTCCTTTTCATTGGCAATCTCTTTTTTCTTTTGTTCCAATTCATTGCGCAGCAGATTGGCTTCTTCCCGATCCTGTTTTGCTTGCCGCATATTATCTTCCAGGGTGGAAAGCATATCTTCCACCTTAAGCTGATCGGAGCCGACCAGACTGCGGGCATAATCGATAATCTCCTTGCTCAAACCCAAACGCTGTGAGACTTCAAACGCATTGCTGCGGCCTGGCACGCCAATCATCAGACGATAGGTGGGGCGCAGCGTCTCGATATCAAATTCGACGCTGGCATTTTCTACTCCGTCATGATGGTAGGCGAAAATTTTCAATTCACTGTAATGCGTCGTGGCGATCACTCTGGTTTTTCTCAGCAAAAGGTTTTCCAAAATGGACATGGCTAATGCCGCCCCTTCGGTCGGATCGGTGCCGGCGCCTAATTCATCAAACAAAGCCAAGGTATGCTCTGTCGCCTGTTCCATGATATGCACGATATTGGTCATATGCGACGAGAAGGTAGAGAGACTTTGCTCGATACTTTGTTCATCGCCGATATCCGCGAAAATCTGGTCAAACAAGCCGATCCGGCTGCCGGCTTGCGCCGGTATTTGTAAGCCGCACTGACCCATCAGATTTAATAAGCCCACCGTTTTCAGCGTCACTGTTTTGCCGCCCGTATTGGGACCGGTGATCAATAATTCTGTAAAACGATCCCCCAGACGAATGTCGATGGGAACGACCTTCCCTTTTAAAAGGGGATGACGCGCCTGCCAAAACACGAGGGAATGATCAGTGGAAATTTCCGGTTCACTGGCATGCATGGCAAAGGCTAGCCTGGCACGGGCAAAGATAAAATCAAATTGCGCCAGCGCACTGACAGAATGCTGAATAAAGACATAATCATCCCCGATTTTAGCGGAGAGTTCGGAGAGGATGCGCAGGACTTCGTCGCGCTCCTTCATCATCAATTCGCGCAGTTCATTATTCATATCAACGATGGCCATCGGTTCAATGAATAAGGTTGCGCCGCTGTTGGAAGAATCATGTACAATGCCGGGTACCGCATTGCGGTTTTCCTGCTTGACCGGGATGACATAACGATCGTTGCGCATAGTCACCAGCGCATCCTGCAGGTACTTCTGCAAATTCGGGTTACGGATCATCGACTCTAATTTCGCTTTCATATTCGCTTGTTCACGACGAATGCCGATGCGCAGACGCCGCAGTTCCGGGCTGGCATTGTCAGAGACTTCGCCTTTTTCATTGATCACGGCCAGAATTTCATCTTCCAATTTTTTATGATTGCTTAAGTGGATGGCTGCTTCCGCTAAAAAGGGATATTGCGCTGCCGTTTCCTGCAGCATGCGCCGGACTCTTCTGGCTGCGCCTAACGTGGAAGCGATGTTGATCAATTCTTCCGCTTCCAGAACGCCGCCCAATTCGGCTCGTTTTATGGAGGCTCGAATATCATGCAGACCGCCCAGCGGATTGCCGCCGGACTCCAGCAGATGGCACGCTTCGGCTGTTTCTTTCTGGCGGCGGAAAACCGTTTCGTAATCGGCAGACGGCTGCATTTCTTCTGCTTTTGATCTCCCCATGCCCGAGGAGGTATAGTCGATCAGCATCTGCTGTATTTTCGGAAATTCCAGGGTAATGAGTGATTTTGCTTGCATGTCACCCCTCCTTCTGTCCTAATTATTCCACACCGCGGAAGCTATGTCCTTTTGTGATACTACATTGTAACAATGTTGCTAATTGATTACGGTAATTTTTCCCTTGTTCTTTCCAATTGCGGTTATCCTGATGATAATCCCGCACAGAGCGGCACCAAATCTCCCCTGCTTCCTGCAGAAGAATCCCCGTCAGATGACGCAGATCGACGACAAGCTGATGAAAGCCCGTTTTCTCCAGTTGATAATAATGCTCGGTCAGACACAATTCGTCACTGTTGAGCAGATGCGTCCGGCAAAAATTGCTTTGATAAACCGGAAACGATTTGCCTGTTTTATCCGTCAGTTGCCAAACGGACGGCGGCTGTTCCACACTGCCCTTGTAACAGCCTAGGCAGCTGCCATGGCGGTTCAGGGTCAGGCAGTGTTTGCTGGTCATCAAATTCTGGCGTCCGCCCACAAGATAGCGCCAATTCACCTGAGGGAATTGACTGCATAATTCACCTGCCTGCTGTAAAGATAATTCCGGATAGACGGTTAATTCCTGACAGGCAGCCTGCTGCAGCAATAGTTCTACCGCACTTGAGTTCATCAGCTGCAGCGGCCAATCACCGCTGACAACGGCAGTGGCTTTGATCTTTCTGATCACATCGGCCTCTGCGTTTTGACCAATCTGGATCGGTAATTCCAGCGTGAGCGCCTGTTTCAGCAAAGGCAGCCAATACGACCATTCCTCTTCGTGCAGAATACACGGCAGTGCAAACTCCAGAGCAATTCCTGCCTGGCGGCAGCGTTCTGCCGTTTGCTGCAGCTGCAGCACCGTCAAACTGCCAAAAAAGCTGTCACCGCCCAAGGTGATCGCGTCGGGGTGGCAGGCAACTAATGCCTGCGCCTGTGCCGCAGTGGCGACCTGCAAGCGCAGCTGCAGCGGGTGCTCCGCTGGCATTGGCTGCGGCAAGTCCTTTTGGGATAGATCGGGCAGTGCAGCCGCAGTCTCTCTTCGCACCTGACCATACCATAACAAATCAACTATCTGACGCCGCATCGCATTCAGGGCGCTGGTGGGCAGCCAAAGATCAGCCGCCAGCTCTGCTGTACAGCTTTTTAAGACATAGACCGTGTCGTTCAGTTTTGTCATGGCTTCCTGGATTTTTTCTACACCCAGGCCATTCTTCTCTGCCGGTTGTGGCAGCCACTCAGCAAACGTGTGCTCTAATTGTTTGCCGGCACAATCAATCGTTACTCTGACCGGCTGATCTGAGCAGATAGAGAAATGCAGCTCCACTTCCATCGGTCTGAGACGGTCTGGCTGCTCCAGCTGCAGCAAATAAGCTTCCGCCTTTGCCTGCAGAGCAGCCGCATCAATCATCGCTAAAATCAAGGGCTGCCCAGCCGGCAGGACAGCCAGCCGCGGCAAAGGCAGCGCCTCTGCGACAGCATAGCGGTGGTTGCTTTCAAACGTCTGCTGTTGATCCCCACAGCGCAGCAGGAATTTATCCCCGCTTGCCAACGGCCGCTGACAGCGCCACATTTCCGGCTGTCCTCCGGCTAATTGTTTTGCACTCCAGCGCGCCAATTCCAAACCCCGGTTGGCCGGATAATCCTGGTTGATCAACTGAGGGTTTGGAGCTTCGTAAGTAAAGCCATGACTGAACCCTCGATTAAAAGCCAGCAACAGCTCCTCTTGCCCTTCAGGATCCGTTGCAACCGCATTCTGCTCATAGATCTGATCCAACGCGCGGCGATACTGTTCCACCACCGTCGCCACGTAAGCCGGGCGTTTCATCCGACCTTCCAATTTAATGGATACAATGCCGGCGTCCACCAATGGTTTCAGCCGATCCAGTAAGCATAAATCTTTGGTCGAGAGCGGGTAAGAGGTTAGGCCTTCGCTGCTGTAGGCAAGACGACAGGGTTGAGCACAACGGCCGCGGTTACCGCTGCGTCCGCCCAAAAAACTGCTCATATAGCATTGACCGGAGTAAGCAAAACAGAGAGCACCGTGAGTAAAGACTTCCAGGCCAACCGGACTCTCCTGCTGCAGCCGTCTGATTTCGCCGATCTCCAGCTCTCTGGCCAGGATCACACGGCTGAAGCCGTTGGCGGCAGCTCTGGCAATCCCGCTTTGATTATGGATGGTCATCTGGGTGCTGGCATGTATGGCAAGATCCGGCAGCTGATGGTGCACCAAAGCGGCCAGTCCGAGATCCTGAATGATCAGCGCATCGATCCCCTGCGAATAGACCTGCTCGGCATAATGCAGAGCTGCAGCCAATTCATCCTGCCGCAGCAGCGTATTCAGGGTCATATAGAGCCGAACACCGTGATGATGCGCCAAACGAAGCGCCTTCTCCAATTCTTTTTCATCAAAATTGGAAGCATAGGCGCGCGCGCTGAATTGTTTGCCGCCCAGATAGACAGCGTCCGCGCCGGCGGCAACAGCAACCTGCAAGGCCGCCAAACTGCCGGCCGGAGCCAATAATTCCACACGTTTCATCGGATCGCCTACATCCGTAAGGAAGAAGCAAAGCGGCGAGCCGCCTCATTCAAAATTGCCTGATGCCGTTCCAGCACTTCCGGTTCGGTCAAACTATGATCCTTTGCCCGGTAAGTCAGGGCAAAAGCCAAGCTCTTAAAGCCGGGTTTGACCTGTGAACCGGTATAAACATCAAACAAAGCCACGGTTTCCAGAATGTCACCGCCGTTATCCTCGATTAGTTTCTGCACATCGGCAGCGGAAACCTCGACCGGTACCAACAAAGCCAGATCACGGTTGACCGCCTGATAGCGGGAGAGCGATTGATAGACAATGCGCGGTTCTGCAAATTGCAGGAGTGCATCCGCATTGAGATCGGCCAGGATGACTTCTTTTTGGATATCAAAGCGTTTGAGCAAATCGGGATGCAAAACACCGAAACTGCCGATGATTTTTCCGTGCAGACGCACCGAAGCGCTGCGGAAAGGGTGAAAAAGCTCCGGCTCCTGAACTGTTTCAAAAAGCAGCGGCACATGCAGCGTATGGGCTAATTGCTCCAGCATGCCTTTCAGATGGTAGAAATTCGCCTCCGCTTCCTGTTTCATCCATGCCGTACCAAACGGCGTTCCTACCAGCGCCGAGACAAGATGCGTTTCCTCCAGCGGCAATTCCTGCATCGGTTGGCTCTTGGCTAAATAAACCTTGCCCAGCTCATACAAGCCCAGATTGAGATTTTGCCGATTCAGATTATAAGCAATCGCCTGCAGCATGCCGGGAAGCAAACTGGTGCGCATCACTCCTTGCATTTCGCTCATCGGATTGAGGATGCGGATCACATTCCTGAGGGGATGCTGCTCATCCGGATAGATTTTGATTAAATCCTGTTCGTTGATAAAAGAATAATTCACCATTTCGTGCATACCGAACTGGATCATCGCCTGATGGAGCAAATCGACGTTTTTTTGGCTGGAACTCAAGCCACCCTGCGTGGTCATGCCAACCGGCAATTCGGCAGGCAAACGATCGAAACTGACCAGACGCGCGACTTCTTCCACCAAATCTACTTCCAGTTCGATATCCTGCCGGCGAGTCGGCACCTGCACCTGCCAGCCTTCTGCCAGCTGTTCGACCTGAAAACCCAATCTGCGCAGCGAATCATAGACTCTAAGATCTTCAATGACCATGCCCAGGCGTGAAGTCAAGTAAGCGCGGCGCAGCAGAATGGAATGCTGCGTGACCGGCGCATAGGAGCTGCCGGAAAGAATGATCGGATCCGGCGTACCGGCCTGCAATAGTTTTGCCAACTGAACCACCCGCTGCAGCGCTTTCTTCAGTCCGGCCGGATCGACGCCTTTTTCAAAGCGGATGGCTGCCTCTGAGCGCAGGCTGAGACGATTGGCGGCTCGGCGGATGAAGCGGCGTTCAAAAGAGGCTGCTTCAAAGAGAATTTGTTTCGTTTGCGGCGTCACTTCACTTTGCAGCCCACCCATTACACCGGCGATGCCGATCGCTTTTTCGGAGTCGCAGATTAATAAGGTATCAGTGGTTAAGCTGCGTTCCTGCCCATCCAGCGTTTTAATCGTTTCATCGGGTTTGGCGGTTCGGACGACCACTTGATGTGCCCTTAAGCAGTCGTAATCAAAGGCATGCAGCGGCTGGCCGGTTTCCAGCATGACATAATTGGTGATATCCACGATATTATTGATCCCGCGCATGCCCAAAGCTGCCAGACGAGCTGATAGCCAAGCCGGCGACGGTCCAATTTTCACATCGTTCAGCAATAAAGCGAGGTACCAGGGACATAATTCTTCATTCTGCAACTGTATCAGCTGCCTGTCTTCTCGAATGCTGATTTCCGGCAATTGCGGAATCACCGCTTCCATGCCAAGCACAGCGGCAACCTCGAAGGCTGCTCCCCACATGCTCAAACAATCGGAGCGATTGGGTGTCAGATCGAAATCCAGGATCGCATCGCCGTCCGGCAGACAGTCTACCGCAGCAATTTCAATGCCGGCCGTGACCAGACGTTCCGCTATTTCCTGTGGTGCTGTCTGCAAACCGGGAATCAGTTCCTGTAACCAACTGTATAATACTTTCATTTTACTTGCCTCCCCTAAACGCGGAATTGAGTCAAAAAACGCAGATCATTTTGATACATCTGGCGCATGTCGTCGATGCCGAACTTCAGCATCGCGATTCGTTCTACACCCATACCGAAAGCGAGTCCGCTGACTGCTTCCGGATCGTAGCCATTCATCCGCAGCACGTTGGGGTGTACCAAACCGGCGCCCAGGATCTCGATCCAACCGGATTGCTTGCAGAGATGACAGCCTTTGCCGCCGCAGTTAAAACAGGAAATATCCACTTCTACGCTGGGTTCTGTGAAAGGGAAAAAGCTGGGGCGCAAACGAATTTCGCGCTCCGGCCCAAACATTTGGCGAGCAAAGGACAGTAAAATACCTTTCAGTGTAGCAAGAGAGACATTTTTATCCACATAAAGGCCTTCTACCTGATGGAACATCGGCGTATGCGTGGCGTCCTCATCACGGCGATAGACTTTGCCGGGAACGATGATCTTGATCGGCAGATTCGGCGCCATGGCTTCCATGGTACGTGCCTGCATCGGCGAAGTTTGTGTGCGCAGCAGCAGATCTTCGGTAATATAAAAGGTATCCTGCATTTCGCGGGCAGGATGATCGAGTGGGATATTCAAGGCTTGGAAATCATAATAATCCGTTTCGATCTCCGGTCCTTCGGCAATCGTAAAACCAAGACCGATGAAAATCGTCTTAATTTCGTTTAAGATCAGGGTGATGGGATGCATGCTGCCGGCGTTAAAAGGATAACCGGGCAGAGTGATATCAATTCGCTCTGACTCCAGCTTGACCGTTTGTTCTTTTTGGCTTAATGTTTCCAACATCGCTGCTAAGTTTTCTTCTAAGCTTTGCCGTATTTCATTGGCGATCTGCCCGAATTTCGGTCTGTCTTCTTCCGGCAGTTTCCCCATTTGCCGCAAAATCGCGGTGAGTTTGCCTTTCTTTCCCAAGTAAGCTACTTTAAAATCATTCAACTCCTGAGAATTCTGCAGTTGCTTTAATTGCTCCAGCGCTTCCTCACGCAATTCCATCAGGCTCTTTAACATGGCTTTCTCCTCCTTCAATTTCCAATAAAAAAGAGACCTCCACCCCAAAAGGGGCGAAATCTCTTCGCGGTACCACCCTTGAATCCATCCGCTGAACATTTTGCCTGCAAAGTGATCGGCCGGATAGCCTCATAGTTTGTGATAACGGTACAACCGACTGCATCTACTCCTGAGCTTTTTAAAAAACTCTTTGTTCAACGCAGCAGCTCCCAAAGTGAACTTCCCTTTTGCACTGCGCCGACGGTTCTCAATCCATGACCGCCGCTCCCTGTAGCGTGTTGACAAAAGCTACTCTCTTTGATCTTTGCTTTTCGCTTATACTGATTAAAATAGCATAAAACCGCTGCAATTGCAAGTGGTTTAGCACCGATTTGGCATCATTTTGAAGAGAAGAATTCCGGTTGCCACCGCAACATTCAGCGATTCCGTCGGCCCGATCATCGGAATGGTCAGCCGATAATCGGCAGCCTGTAAAAGCGAATCGGAAATCCCCTGGCCTTCATTGCCAACAGCCAGCGCGAGCGGCTGCTGCAGCCAAGGTTGATCAGCCAATTCTTCGGCATCGGTCAGGGTCGTTGCAGCCAAGGGCAAGTGCAGTTCCTGCAATCGGTGAATGACTGCTGCTTCGCTCTCGGCTTCCAGCACCATGAGCTGGAAGAGTGAACCTGCGGAAGATCGGATGACTTTATCACTCCAAGGATCCACACTGCCGGGCAGGAAGATGACGGCAGCAAAGCCAAAAGCCGCCGCGCTGCGCAAAGCCGTACCGGCATTACCGGGATCCTGCACGCGATCGAGCAGCAGAATCCGCATCGTCGCTTGCAGCTCCTGCAAATCATGCCTGGCAGGTCTGATGGCAGCCACAATTCCCTGGCTGGTTTCGGTCTGGCTCAGCGCTTCGATGATGCGCTGACTGACCTGATAGACAGGAATACCCGCGCCGCTAAGCTTCAGGCAGAAATCAGCCATGCGTGTTTTCTCCAGCGCAGCCGCCGTGACAAACAGACTATCAAACTGTGCCGCGGCAGAATAAGCTGCCTCCAGGCTGCGGATACCTTCGCATAAGAAAAGATTGCTTTGCAGTCGTGCTTTTTTTTGCCGCAGTTTGCGCATTTCCTGGATCAGAGGATTCTGCATGGATAGGAGTTCCTGCATGCGAAAGCCACCTTTCTGAGAAAAAAACCGCGGTCCGTCAAACAATTGTTCAACATAAACGCGGTTGATTGACTATTTTGCTAATTCAGCTTTGGCTACTTCCACGAACTGCACAAAACCGTTCATATCACTGATTGCTAAATCAGCCAGCATTTTGCGGTTTACTTCTACATTGGCTTTTTTCAGGCCATTGATCATGCGGCTGTAAGAAAGGCCATTCATCCGGGCAGCAGCATTGATACGGGCGATCCATAATTTACGGAAATCGCGCTTACGCACACGACGGTCACGACGGGCATAGAAGCCTGCTTTCATGACGGCTTGGTTTGCTACTCTGAATTGCTTGCTTTTAGAACCTCTGTAGCCACGGGCTAACTTTAAGATCTTCCCATGTTTGCGATGGGAAATCATTCCGCCTTTAATTCTCATTGTTGTTCTTCCTCCTTATAACATACTTATCTCTTTAAAGATAAGGAATCAAACGGCTCATTCTGCGTTGATCGGTTTGATCGACCACGGTTGAAAAACGCAATTGGCGTTTTTGTTTGGCAGACTTGCACAACGCTTTATGGCGGTGATAAGCATGTTTACGGGTCACTAAACCGGTACCGGTTTTACGGAGGCGCTTCGCAGCTCCTCTATGCGTCTTAATCTTAGGCATAATAAAAAACTCCTTCCTTAATAAAGAACTTTCCTATTTCGGTGCGATAATCATAATCATATTGCGGCCTTCCATGCGGGCTGGTTTCTCAATCACACCCACTTCGGCGACGCCTTCAGCCAGTTTATCCAAGGCAATCTTCCCCAAACCGGCATGAGCGATTTCACGGCCACGAAAACGAACCGTTGCTTTCACTTTATCACCGTCTGACAGAAAACGTACACAGGCTTTCACCTTGACTTCCAAATCGTGATCTTCGATGGTCGGGGTCACCCGAACCTCTTTAATGCTGATCACTTTTTGCTTTTTCTTGGCTTCCCGGTCCTGTTTGCTCTGTTCATACCTGAATTTGCCGTAATCCATAATGCGACATACCGGCGGAACGGCCGCTGCGGCCACACGAACGAGGTCTAAACTACGCTCTTGTGCCAAGCGGATCGCGTCTCTGATGCTTAAAATCCCTAATTGTTCGCCGTTTTCATCAATGACACGAACTTCTCTGGCTTTAATGTCCTCGTTAATCTGGTGTCCCTTATTATTGATACTTCACACCTCCTGTGAATTCTTATGCCATCCATACATAGAAAAAGCGCGGGTTATTCACCCGCGCAGAAAATCCCCTCATAATGATGAGAAATTCATATTTACCCGGTCTGGTTAACCGCCGGGTGAGAAGCGGATGGCCTCTTCTTGATGCTTACAGAGTATAACAGATGACGGCTAGACTTGTCAAGCGGTTATTTTGAAAAAGCTGCGGCCGAAAAATCATAAGTTTAGAAGGCCAGACGTTCTGCCAGCCAAGCTTTCAACTGATCAATCGGAATGCGGATCTGTTCCATTGAATCGCGCATCCGCACCGTCACACAGTGATCCTCTTCGGTTTGGAAATCCAATGTGATACAAAAAGGTGTACCCGCTTCATCCCAACGGCGGTAGCGCTTGCCGATGCTGCCGGCTTCATCGTATTCTACCTGCCATTCCTTTTGCAGCTGACGGAACAGCGCCTCGGCGGGTGCGGCTAATTTCTTGGAGAGCGGCAAAATCGCCACCTTAATCGGTGCCAAAGCCGGATGCAGATGCAAGACCTGACGCACATCACCGTCGGGCAATTGCTCCTCATCATAAGCATTGGCCAAAAACATCAGCGTCAGGCGTTCCACACTGACCGAAGGCTCGATACAGTAGGGCAGATATTTCTCATTGGTTTGCGTATCCTGGACCTGCAGATCTTTACCGGAATGCTGCTGATGGACCCGCAGATCATAATCGGTGCGATGAGCAACACCCCATAATTCACCCCAGCCAAACGGAAACAGATATTCAATATCCGTGGTCGCTTTGGCATAATGCGCCAATTCTTTGGCATCATGGTCGCGCATCCGCAAATTTTCAGGCTTCGCTCCCAGGCTGATCAGAAAGTCATAGCAGAATTTGCGCCAATAAGTAAACCATTGCATATCCTCGCTGTCTTCGCCGGTTCCCGGTTTACAAAAGAATTCCAATTCCATTTGTTCAATTTCTCTGACCCGAAAGATAAAATTGCCGGGTGTGATTTCATTGCGGAAGGCTTTGCCAATCTGCCCGATACCAAAGGGGGGTTTGCGCCGACTGGAGATCAGGACATTTTTGAAGTTAACGAAAATTCCCTGCGCTGTCTCCGGCCGCAAATAGACCAAAGAACTGCTGTCATCGGTCACCCCTTGGTGGGTGCGGAACATTAAATTGAACTGACGGATCTCGGTATAATCCACAGCGCCGCACTGCGGACAGACAATCTGATGCTCTTCGATATAACTCTTCATTTGCTCATTGGTCCAGCCATCGGCAGAAAAATCCTTGCCGTTTTTGGCGGCGTAATCTTCAATCAGCTTATCGGCCCGGTAGCGGCTTTTACATTTGCGGCAATCCATCAGAGGATCGGAAAAACCGCCGACATGGCCGGAAGCCACCCAGGTTTCCGGATTCATCAGAATCCCCGCATCCAAACCGACATTGCTTGGCGTTTCCTGAATGAATTTTTTCCACCAGATTTTTTTGATGTTATTCCTTAGTTCCACACCCAAAGGGCCATAGTCCCAGGTATTGGCTAACCCGCCGTAAATATCCGAACCGGGATAGACATAACCCCTGATTTTACAAAGCGTCACCAATTTATCCATTGTCACTTCTGTCATTTTTTTCCCTCCATTTCTTCTTATTTAAAATAGGAAATCCGCATGGCGTCGCGGACTTCCCGCATCGTCTCTTTGGCAACTTCCAGAGCGCGCTGGGTGCCGGCCATCAGAATCTCATCCAGCAATTGCGGCTGATTCTGGTAAGGGATCCGGCGTTCCCGCATTGGCTCCAGCAATTCGTTCAGCTTGGCAGTCAAGCGCTTTTTGCAGGCAACGCAGCCCATTCTGCCGGCTTTGCAATCCTCACAAATTTCAGCAGATTCTTCCGCATTAAAGGTTTGATGATAAAGGTAAACGGTGCAGACATCCGGGTGCCCTGGATCGGTTGCCCGGATGCGCTCCGGATCCGTCACGGCTTTGTTGATCTGCGCGGCGACTTCTTTGGCGCTGTCGGATAAATAGATGCAATTATCCAGGCTTTTGGACATCTTGGCTTTGCCGTCCAGACCAACCAGGCGTCCGACTTTACCAACCAGTCCTTCCGGTACGACTAAAACCGGCGCGTAAAGTTCATTAAAGCGGCGGGCGATTTTTCGGGTCAGCTCGATATGGGGCATTTGGTCCTGACCGACCGGTACCAAATCCGCTTTACAGAACGTAATATCCGCTGCCTGTGAAACGGGATAACCGAGAAAACCGTAATTCATGTCATTATAACCGTGCTGTTCTGCTTCCGTTTTAATGGTGGGGTTATGGCGCAGCACATTGACGGAAATAAAATTACCATAGAACATGGTCAGTTCGGCCAGCTGCGGAATCATGGATTGAATGAAAATCGTAGCGATCGCGGGGTCAATGCCGATTGCCATATAATCTTCGGTGACTTGGCGGATGGATGCCGACAAACGCTCCGGCTGATCCCAATTGGTTGTCAGCGCCTGCGTATCGGCGATAATCAGAAACGTATCATATTCATGCTGCAATGCCACACGATTGGCCAGCGAACCCACATAATGGCCTAAGTGTAATTTTCCGGTTGGCCGATCCCCGGTGAGAATTCTTTTTTGCTGCTTCATCTTGATTCCTTTCTTTTGCTTCCCAGACGGGATCAGATCTCTCCGTCGCAGAGCTGAGCAAAACCGGTTTGACGCAAGGCTTCAAAGAGGATAATTGCTACTGCATTGGATAAATTGAGTGAACGCGTCTCGGCTAAAATCGGGATACGGATATTATGATCCGGCTGCAGGCTCAAAACCTCCGGTGGCAACCCTCTGGTTTCCGGTCCGAAAACCAGGAAGTCGTCATCCTGATAGGATGCATGATGATAGGCGGTATGCCCTTTCGTGGTAGCGAAGAACATGCGTTTGCCTGCATAAGTTTCTAAAAACGTCTGCCAGTCTGGATGGATTTCCAGGCGCAGATACTGCCAATAGTCCAGACCTGCCCGCTTCAGGTATTTATCTTCTAAGGAAAAACCCAACGGTTTGACCAGATGCAGCACCGAGTCGGTCGCTGCACAGAGTCTGGCAATGTTGCCGGTATTGGGTGGAATTTCCGGTTGATACATCACAATATGGATTGACATTTTGCTCACATTCTCCATTGCTCTTCCCGGGCGGCACGGGTTTACTGCTGCGCAAACCTGCGCCACCACAGGCAGAACTATTTCTGCAGTTGTTTTGCGACGATCGCGGCCACCTGCTGCAGGGCTTCCGGTAATTTTTCCGGGTTTTTTCCGCCCGCCTGCGCCAGGTCCGGACGACCGCCGCCGCCGCCGCCAACCAATTTGGCAATCTCCTTGATCAGGTTACCGGCATGAAATTTACCATTCAGGTCTTTAGTCGCAGCCGCCAATAAGCTGGCGTTGCCATCGATTTCGCTGCCCAGCATAACGATGCCGCTGCCCATTTTATCGCGCAGCACATCGGCCATTTGGCGCAGATCGTCAGTTTTTTCCGCTTTGACCTGGGCGACCAACAAGCTGACTCCGGCCACCTGCACGGCTTTTTTCAGCAGCACAGACATGGCATCCAGATTGCGTTCCGCTTGCAGTGCTTCCAGTTTCTTTTCCAGATCTTTATTCTGCTGCAGCAACTGCTGCAGCCGGATGGACAGATCGTCTTCCTTGGTTTTTAATAAACCGCTGATCTCGCCCAGCAATTGTTCTTTCTTCGCAAAATATTCGCTGCTTTTCCAACCGGCAACGGCTTCAATCCGCCGCAAGCCGGAACCGATGCCGGCCTCCGAAAGGATTTTGAAGCTGCCGATTTGACCGGTGCGCTCTACATGGGTACCGCCGCACAATTCCAACGAAGAACCCATCTCGACTACACGCACAACTTTGCCGTATTTCTCGCCGAACAGTGCCATAGCACCTTTGGCTTTGGCCGCTTCAATCCCCAGTTCTTCAATAGAAACCACAGCATCCTCTAAAACAGCGGCATTGACCAGATGCTCAATTTCTTGCAGCTGCGCCGGTTCCACCGCGGAAAAATGACTGAAATCGAAGCGAATCCGTTCAGGGCTGACATAAGATCCGGCCTGATGCAGGTGTTCTCCCAACACTTGCCGCAGCGCCTGCTGCAGCAGATGGGTGGCGGAATGATGGCGGGCAGTCGCCAGGCGGCGCTCGTGATCCACAACGGCGAGCACCTGATCACCCAAGCCAAGGTGATGCTTGACTTTCACCTTGAGCACAGTCACGCCGCTTTCTTTCAGCGTATTTTTAACCGTATGCCGCAGTTCTCCGCTCTGGAGATAACCGGTATCTCCCACCTGGCCGCCGCTTTCTGCATAGAAGGGGGTCCGGTCTAAAATCAGGTCGACTTCTTCTCCGTCGCCAACCATCTCCACGGGGCTGCCTTCCTGATAAATGCCGACGATGACGGCTTGATTCTGCTCTGTTTGATAACCGGTAAACTGACTGCTGATTTGGGAAAGATCCGCTTTGCCGGCTCCCATGGCATCGACATCCTGCCGAGCCGCTCTGGCTCGATTGCGCTGCTGGGTCATCTCCTGCTTAAAACCTGCGATATCTACACTCATCCCCTGTTCTTCCAGCAATTCCCCGGTCAATTCCAACGGAAAGCCGAAGGTATCGTGCAGTTTGAAAGCAATGCTGCCACTGAGGCAGGTTTCATTTTTCTCTTTCATCTGTTCCACATATTGCTGCAGCAAGGCTAAACCCGATTCCAAGGTCTCGCCGAAACGTTTTTCTTCTAATTCCACGACCTTCAGAATAAAGGCGCGCTTCTCTGCCAAGTCCGGATAACCGACTTGCATACAGTCGATCACCTTCCCGGCAACATCCGCCACAAAAGCATCCTTTAAACCAACCAAACGGCCGAAGCGAACCGCACGGCGCAGCATGCGGCGCAAGACATAACCTCGTCCTTCATTGCCGGGTAAAATTCCGTCACCGATCATAAAGGTCACACCGCGCACATGGTCCACAATGATTTTCAAAGCCAAACTCGCCGCACTCTTACCGTCATACGGAACACCGCTGCGCTGAATCAGCAGATCCAGCACCGGCCGGTTGAGATCAATTTCAAAGACAGAAGGTACGCTCTGCAGCACAGCCGCCAGACGGTCGAGCCCCAAGCCGGTATCGATACATTTGCGTTCCAGAGGGTTGTAATTGCCGTCTTCGTCACGGTCGAACTGGGTGAAAACCAAATTCCAGATTTCCAGGTAACGATCACAGCTGCAGCCCATGCCGCAATCCGGTTTGCCACAACTGAATTCCGGACCTTGATCATAAAAAATCTCCGAATCCGGTCCACAGGGACCGATGCCGACTTCCCAAAAATTATCCTTATCACCTAAGAATAAATGCTCTGCCGCCACCCCGATTTCCTGATGCCAAATATCATAGGCTTCCTGATCATCACGATGCACGGTAATATAAAGCCGGTTGGGATCCAATTCGATCGTTTGGGTTAAAAATTCCCAAGCCCAATGGATGGCTTCTTTTTTAAAATAATCACCGAAAGAAAAATTGCCCAGCATTTCAAAACAGGTTGCGTGCCGGCCGGTTTTGCCGACATTTTCAATATCTGGGGTGCGAATACATTTTTGTACTGACGCAACCCTGACTGCCGGCGGTTTGGCAATGCCGGTAAAAAAAGCCTTAAAGGGAGCCATACCCGCTCCGATCAGGAGCAGGCTGGGGTCATCGACCGGAACCAGGGATGCGCTTGGCAGCACCAAATGTTCTTTTTCCGCAAAGAAATCGAGGAAAGTTTTTCTGATCTGATCGCCTGTCATTTTTTTCACTTTCAACACCTCCGTAAAATTAAAAAAGTCCCTGAGCTGATTACAGCTCAGGGACGACTTTGTTCGTGGTACCACCCTGGTTTGTTACCATGCAAAACATAGTAACCTCTCATCGCAGATAACGGTGCGCACCGTTTGTGTTGACACAAACACTCCGAAGTGGCCAGCAATAAAGTTGAATTCAGATCCCTCTCACCATCGGATCTTCGCTGGGGAATGCCACAGTATTGTCTCTTCATCATAGTATAAATCTAATTATAGTTGAAACAACAGTCTGCTGTCAAGGTTGGCTTCCTGTCGTTATTTTGTATGTTTTAATTACTTCATGTCTTATTTTATTCGATTCGCCATTTTTTCAGCGCTAAATCAGAATTCTCCGGTTTCGCCATGCGATTCATCAGCTGTTCTACCTGCTGGCGTGCTGAGGCGCCTTCGTAGAGAATACTAAATACAGCCCTCGTGATCGGTAAATCCAAATTCAGCTGCTCTGCCAATTGGTAGACGGCTGTTGTGGTGCGCACCCCTTCCACCACGGACTTGGTGCTGGCGATGATTTCATCTAGACTGCGCCCCAGACCCAGCTGTTCACCACACCAGCGGTTGCGGCTGTGCGGACTGGCGCAGGTGGCGACCAGATCACCCATACCGGAGAGACCGGCAAAGGTTTCCCGATCGGCACCAAGCCGGCAGCCCAGGCGGCTGATCTCAGCCAAACCCCTGGCAATCAGAGCCGCTTTGGCGTTGTCGCCAAGTTCGAGTCCATCGCAAATACCGGCTGCCAGCGCGATGATGTTCTTCAAAGCGCCGCCTAATTCCACACCGATGGGATCCGGACTGATGTAAATTCGAAAATAGGGACGCATCAGCAGTTCCTGAAAATAGAGCGCCGTCTCTTTGCTGACAGCACCGATCACACTGGAGGCGGGAGAAGCAGCAGCGATTTCCGTTGCCAAATTTGGACCGGACAGGACTGCCAGTTGATTTTCTGTGGCTTTATCCAAGCCGGTGATGATCTGCGACATGCGTAAAGCGGTATCCGGTTCCAAGCCTTTGGTTGCGCTGAGCCACGGCAGCCACTTCACGCCCGGCGGCATTTGCTGCAGAAGCGCCCGCAGCCCTTTGGCAATCACCACATTGACAATCGCCTCCGCCTCTGAGAGTACAGCAGACACATCCACGCTGGCGGTAATCGTGTCCGGCAAGATCACCCCCGGCACAAAGGACTGATTTTGATGTTCTTCGTTAATCTGTTGGGCAACCTCTCTGTCATAACTCCAGAGATTGACTTGATGACCGTTTTCAGCCAGCATTTTTGCGATCACTGTACCCCAGGCGCCGGCGCCTAAAACCGCAATCTTCTTTGCCATCTTACTGCCTCTCGCGCTGACGGAAGGATAACCGAATCGGCGTTCCTTCAAAACCATAGGTACTGCGTATCTTGTTCTCCAGATAGCGAACATAAGAAAAATGAGCCAATTCCGGGTCGTTGACAAAGAAAACAAACAACGGCGGCTTGGTCGCAACCTGATTGACATAGAAAATTTTCAGGCGGCGGTTGCCCATACTCGGCGGTGGCGTCAGGCGCATGGCTTCCTGCAGCAAATCGTTGATACTGCTGGTCTGTAGGCGCAAAGAATGCTGATCTGCAACATAATCCACCATTTCCAACAAACGGGACATTCTCTGCCCGGTAAGAGCGGAAACGAAGATCACAGGCGCATAGGTGCAGAAAATCAATTCGTTGCGGATCTTCTTGGTTTCCTGTTCGGCAGTATTGGTGTCTTTATCTACCAAATCCCATTTATTCATGACGATGATCATGGCTCTGCCCTGTTCATGAGCATAGCCGGCAATGCGTTTATCCTGTTCAGTGACGCCTGCCGTCGCATCAATCACCATCATCACAACATCGGAGCGTTCGACCGCTCTCAGCGCTCTTAAAACACTATAATGTTCCACATTTTCATAAATTTTGCTTTTCCGGCGCATGCCGGCCGTGTCGATCAGAATATATTTCTTGCCGTCACGTTCGAACTGTGTATCAATGGCATCACGGGTTGTGCCCGGTACATCACTGACAATGACACGCTGTTCCCCTAAAATTGCATTGATCAAAGAGGATTTACCCACGTTGGGACGTCCGATGAAACTGATTCTGATGATATCGTCGTCTTCTTCTTTTTCTTCCAGACGCGGCAGGGTAGCCACGATTTTATCCAGGAGGTCACCGATATTCAAACCGCTGTCAGCGGAAATCTCAATCGGATCACCCAAGGCCAGTTCATAAAAATCATAGATGGCATTGACCATTTCCAGATTATCAATTTTATTGACGACTAAAATCACGGGCTTTTTCGAGCGGCGCAGGTATTCGGCAATTTCCTTATCGTCTCCCTGTAGGCCTTGCTTGCCATCTGTCATAAAGACGATTGTGTCTGCTTCGGCAATGGCAATTTCCGCCTGCTTTCTGATCTGGACAGAAATATCGTTGCTGCCTTCTACCTCAATCCCACCGGTATCAATTAAGTTGAAACGATAACCGGTCCATTCAGCCTCGCCATACAGGCGGTCTCTGGTAATCCCCGGAATATCTTCCACAATGGCGACACGCTGACCGACTAAGCGGTTAAACAGGGTGGATTTGCCCACATTCGGGCGGCCCACAATCGCTACAATCGCTTCCATTTTTAAAATCTCCTTTTTAGCAAAGCCGGTTTACTACGTCGACTGCGTTTTTTGAATAATGCATAATACAAGGCGCTGGCGGTTGGTTCGATGATGCGAATCTCGGCTTCGGCAAATTTGTTCACGATTTCCTGCGGTTGACAGTCATCCAAAAACAGATCACCGGCGTCGCGCAGCATGACGGCAGGAATCAGCACCAATTCGCCCGCTTCGGCGCTCAGCTGTGCGAGAAGGTCGCTGCCGGTAATCAAACCGGCTACCGTTACGGTTTCGCCAAAAAAACGATTGCTGATCGGTTGTACGGTAACCTGCAGTTCCGGAATTTGATTCAGCTGATCGGCCACTTGATTCAGCATCGCAGCCGCGCTGATTCCGGTCACCAGCCGCACCCGGCGTGGTGCGATCAAATCACGCTGTTTTGCCCAGAGCTGCTGCCATTCTTCCAGGAAAGAGCGAAGCAAACCCACACCGTCTTCCAAGACGGGATAGTCTTCATAGTATTCGGCGTTGGGTATTTGCCGCTCTGCCCGCAGGAAGATCTCATCCGCAGGCCAAAGCAAACGTGTTTGATAGCGTTCGAGACAATCTGCTTGCAGCTCCTCTGCCAAAGCTAAGATAGCGAGGGCTTCCGCTTGGTTTTGCAGTCTTAAAGAAGGCAGTTGCTGACGATGACCCGTCAACCCGACCGGCACCAACGCGATACTGGCAACGCTCGGGTAGAGCGCAAGCAGTGCTGTACAGGTGTCGCGCAGAATCGCACCGTCATTCAAACCGGGACAAATCACAATTTGGCAATTGAGCTGAATGCCCTGATTGACCAAATAGAGGAATTTTTCCCGGAATTCGCGATCCTGATTGCAGACCAAAGCCTGCCGCTGCTGCAGATCCCAGGCATGCACGGAGATAAAAAGCGGTGATAATTTTAAACTGCTGATCCGCTGCAGATCAGCCCAGGAGGTATTGGATAAGGTAATATAGCTGCCGCTGAGAAAAGACAAACGATAATCATCGTCTTTATAATAGAGACTGCGGCGCATACCGCGGGGCAATTGATCCACAAAACAAAATTGGCAATGATTCAGACAAACCTTAGGTTGATCCAAAGTTAAGGTCGTAAATTCGATGCCCAGGTCTTTATCAATCGGCTTCTGAAACGTATGGCTAACAGGGGTTCCCGCCAGATCCAACCATTCCGTGACCAGACAAGCGTCGGCAATCGCAATTTGATAATCCAGGATATCACCGATCTCCTTATGATTGATTCGCAGCAACTGCCAGCCTGGCTGCAGCGGACTGCCGGCAGCCAGCGAAGGCGAAAGGATTTTTTTTATCGTAGGGTGTGCCATGAGCACGCTCCTTTCCTAGACTATTCAAATTAGGGGCTGCAGCAAATTGCTACAGCCCCATCTTGCTCATTCTAACGCTATGATCATTCAGGTCAAAGTAAGCGTTGATTATCTCTCGGAGTTGCTGTTTCCTTCGTTTACTTCTTCCTTCATCTCTTCTACGGCCGCTTCATCAATGCTTTCTTCTGTCTGCAGTGCTTTCAGAGAAAGGCTGAGGCGTTTCCGATTCAAATCGATGTCGAGAATCTTCGCTTCCACTTGCTGTCCGACGGCAACAACATCTTCCACTTTTTCTACCCTGCGGTTTTCTAATTCGGAAATGTGGATCAAGCCATCGATACCGGGACGCACATTGACAAAAGCACCCCAGGGAGTGATGCGCACGACAGCACCCTGCACGACATCGCCGGCTGCGTATTCTTGGGCAAATGCTTCCCAAGGTTCCATTTTCATTTGTTTCAAGCCAAGTGAAATGCGGCCGGCTTCTGCATCCAATTTCAAAACTTTCAGTTCCAGCTCGTCATTTACTTTTACCACGTCGGATGGATCTTTGACGCGATAGTAATCCAAATCGGAAATATGCAGCAAACCGTCAATGCCGCCCAGATCAACAAAGGCGCCAAATTTCGTGATGCGGCGAACAATTCCCTTGACAATATCGCCTTCATGCGTATTCTGCCAGAAGCCTTCTTTGGCGACGGCTGCTTCTTCTTCGATCACGATTTTGCGGTTGACAATCGCTCTGCGCTTTTCAGGATCAACTTCAATTAAACGAACTTTCACCGTTTCGCCAATCAAGTGTTTTAAATCGCTGGTAAAACGCCGTTCTGCTAAAGAAGCAGGCATGAAAGCGCGGATACCGATATCAACAATCAATCCGCCCTTAACTTGCTCCAGCACTTTACCTTCCATCACTTCATTTTGTTTCAGTGATTCGGTAAATTTAATCCAATATTGACGTTGATCGGCTCTTTTTTTAGAGAAAGTAAGGCGGCCTTCCTGATCTTCATTACGAACGACCATCACGGTTATTTCGTCGCCGACTTTCAGAACATCGGTCGGCAGAATGGAAGGATCGGCAGAAAACTCTTTGCGAGGAATGATACCCTCGGATTTTTGACCCACATCCACCAAAATTTCATCATTGCCAACTTGTACCACGGTCGCTTGAATGATATCACCGGGGGTATAGCGTGGCAAATGGAAAGAATCCATATCGAATTCTTCGGTTTCTGCTGCGGGTACTTCCGGGGTTTCCACCGGTTCAGCTGCTTTTTCTACTGTATCGCTGACGGGTTCCGCTTCGGCGGCTGTCTTTTCCTCTACTTCAGGGACCTTCACTTCTTCTCCCTCAATCACTTTGTTTTCGTTTTCCAACACTGTACATTCTACCTCCTTAATTATCCAATCCGGAACGGATGCCCCGGCTGTGATCCCTACAACACGAGTTTTGGTAAACCAACACGAACACAAATCCACCGCACCTGTAATCAGATGCGTTCTTGCATTGACTACGGAACACAAATCATAAAGATGCCTGGAGTTTGCGCTCTGTGAACTGCCGACCACCAACATCACGTCGGCTTCCTGTGCCAATTTTACCGCAGCTTCCTGTCTGTTTTTTGTTGCGGAACATATAGTATTGATTACGACATCTATGTCAAAAATCCTTCTTATTTCCAAAACAAATTGTTTAAAAACATCTTGGGCCAAAGTTGACTGACTTATGACGGCAATTTTTCTGTTTTTGGCCACGGAATTCAGGTCATCCATCGATTCAATGATGATACCATTCCCGTGCGTCCATTCCAGGATTGCTTCCACTTCCGGATGACCTTTTTCACCTAAGATCAAAACCAGATCGCCTTGATCGGCGTATTTTTTAGCATAATCGAAAATAAGCTGCACGCTGGGGCAGGTTGCATCCAGGATAGTCATTTGTTTTTCCTGCAGCCGCTGCCGCAAACCCGGACCAACACCGTGCGCCCGCAGGATCACCGCTGCCTGATCCGGCATGGCGTCCGGCTCATCCAGCACCTGCATGCCTTTGTCTGCCAATTCAGCAATCAGGCGAGGATTGTGCACCAGCGCTCCCAGTGCATACAGCTGCCCGTTCCTGGACAGGTGCTGTTCCGCCAGATCGACTGCCTGCCGGACCCCGCTGCAAAATCCCAAATATTCCGCTCTTCTAATCTCCATGACTGCTCCTCTTCAGAACTGCAATTTCTTCCGCCAAGCGCTCGGTCAGACTGCGCATGGCTTCACGATCCGGCGTCTCCGCTTTTTCTACAGCGATCGCTTCTCCATAGACGACTTGCATGGGAGTAAACCAGCGATACTGACCAATAATTGCGGCAGGAATCAATGGAGCACCTGTTTTCATGGCAAAATAGACCGCACCATCATAAAATTCCAATAGTTCAGCGGTCTTGGAACGCGTCCCTTCCGGAAACACTCCTAAAATTTCACCTTGATTCAGATATTTCAAACTGATGCGCATGGCTTGCCGGTCATTCAATCCCCGTTTGACCGCTACCATATTGGTTCGCTGTAAAATAAAACGCAGCAGCGGATTGCGGTACAATTCTTCTTTGGCTAAAAAATGAACCGGTCGATTAATACTAAGTGCAATCAGCAGAGGATCCAAAGCAAAGGTATGATTGGCGCAGATGACAGCGGCTCCGATAGCCGGAACCGCAATGGTATTGCGATAGCGCGGCCGCCAGATCAAGCGAATAATGCTGTTGGCAAAGCCGAAAAAGAAACGGTAGTAGGTCATCATGACACCTCCGCTAAAAGTCCCCGCTGTCTGCATAGTTCTTCGATCATTTCTACAACCTGTATTTGATTCAAAACTGTGGAGTCCAGATAGACCGCATCTTTCGCCTGCAGCAAAGGCGCATGCTGCCGCGAAGAGTCGCGCTGATCACGTGCCGCAATTTCCTGCATTAAATCGGCAAAGCACATCTGAATTCCCTGGCAGGCATAATCTTTTAAACGTCTTCTGGTTCGCTCTTCCAGGGAAGCAGTCAGATAAATCTTGAGCGGCGCATCCGGCAGGATTACTGTACCGATATCACGTCCATCCAAAACGATTTCCCCTTCGGCTGCCATCTTGCGTTGTTTTTCCACCATGATTTTCCGAATCTCCCCATGGGCAGACAGCGGTGAAACGAGTTCGCTGACTTTGGGCAACCGCAGGAAAGGAGTCGCATCGACTCCGTCCAGCAAAATTCGCTGTCCCTGCTCCGCCAGAATCACTTCCATGTTGAGACGGCGAAACAGTGCAGCCAAACCGGCTTCATCTTCGATCGCGATCTGATCCTGCAAAGCGCGCCAAGTCAGCGCACGATACATAGCACCTGTATCCAAATAGCGGATCTTCAGCCGTTCCGCCAGGAGTTTAGCGATGGTGCTTTTCCCGGCTCCTGCCGGACCATCAATGGCAATGACTAATTTCTTTTGATCGGCGGTTTGTCGATTCATACCTATAACCCCTTTGCAATCAGTGGATAGACGCGGAAGATGCTTGTAATTCAGTCTGGGCGGCCCAGAATCCTGCAGCGTAACCGCTGGCGAAGGCAGACTGTAAATTAAAACCACCGGTTAAGCCATCGACATCCAGCAATTCTCCGGCAAAATAAAGTCCGGCTGTCTTTTTCGATTCCATCGTTTTAGGCGCGATCTCTTTGGTATCGACGCCGCCGGCCGTGACAATGGCCTCTGTCAGGGGACGGGTACCGCTGATTGTCAAGCGGAAATCCATCAGTAAGGCCACCAGTTGCTGGCGCTCTGTTTTGGTAATAAAATGCATTTGCTTTTCTGGCTCGATACCGCTTAAAGCCACAATAACCGGAATCAGGCTCTGTGGCAGCAGATCATCCAAACCATTTTTAAATTGTTTATTTTGATATTTCAAAAAATCTCTCTGCAGCCGTAAATCGAGTTGTTCCGGTTTCAGTGCCGGTTTCAGATTGATGGCAAGCTGCACTTCCGGTTCGGGTTTGCTGTCTAAAAGCGCTCTGCTTAACGATAAAATCACCGGTCCGCTGACCCCAAAATGGGTAAAGAGCATTTCGCCGAATTCGCTGGCGAGTTTCTTCTCTCCCTGCCAGAGCGACACCTCTACGTTACGCAGAGAAAGACCCTGCAGTTCCTTGAGCCATTCCTCCCGGACCAACAGCGGCACCAGAGAAGGCCGCAGCGCGACAATGGTATGACCGGCTTGTTTGGCCAGCAGATAGCCGTCTCCTGTCGAACCTGTCATGGGGTAAGAGTTTCCTCCGGTTGCTATGATCACCGCATCGGCAGCCAGCGATTGGTTGCCAACGACGACCCCTTTGAGCAGGCCATTTTCCAGCCAAAGCCGCATTACCCGCGCCATGTAATGAATTTCGACCTGCAAAGCCAGCAGTCGCTTCTGCAGAGCCTGCACGACGGTCGCTGCCTGATCGCTGACCGGAAAAACCCGTTTACCGCGCTCGATTTTTAATTCCACACCCAGGTCTGTAAAAAACGCCTGGCATTTTTGACTGTCAAATTCATGAAATGCGCTGAATAAAAATTTGCCGTTGCCGGGAATATTGGCGACCAGTTCTTTTACGGTGCAGTCGTTGGTCAGATTGCAGCGGCCTTTGCCGGTTATATTCAGTTTTTTGCCTAATTTTTCGTTGCGTTCCAACAGAATGACATGCGCCCCGTTTTCTGCTGCCCGGATCGCAGCCACCATGCCGGCCGCTCCGCCGCCAACGACAATTACTCTTCTTTTATCCACGGATGCTCCTCACCTGATTTTTGATCATGCGGTGTAACCTGTGCTTTGCGCACGGGTTCTCCGGCTTCTTTTTTTAACATTTCCACTTCCTGCTCTGTCAGCTTGCGCGATTTGCCCACGGCTAAGGCACCGAGCGGTAAACCACCTTCGCGGACACGCATCAGACGCAGGGTCTGGTAATCGAACAAAGCAAACATTCTGCGAATCTGACGATTGCGTCCTTCACGCAAGGTGACTTTCCAGACACAACCCGGGCGCTCGGGGCTCTCGATTGGCTGTAAACCGATCGTCTGCGTCTTGACCCCATCCAAGAGTACACCGGCAATCAGTTGGAGGCGATCCGCTTGCTGCAGCGGACGATCCAGCCAAACATGATAACATTTTTCCACCTGGTACTTGGGATGGGTCAGACGGTAAGCTAAATCGCCGTCATTGGTCATCAGCAACAAGCCTTCGCTCTGAAAATCCAGCCGTCCAACCGGATAGAGCCTGGCGTTGTAAAAGCTGACCAGATCCGTTACAGAGCTGCGCCCCTCCGGATCTCCCACCGAAGCAATCGTTCCTCTGGGCTTATGCAGCATCACGGTTAAAAATTGCGTCTGCACTTGCACCGGCTTACCGGCCAAGGTGATTTCATCTTTTTCCGGGTCAGCTTTGCTGCCCAATTCTTTTACAACAATTCCATTGACGCGAACTAAACCGGTTGTAATAAACACTTCCGCTTCTCTGCGGGAAGCCAAACCGGCAGCAGCGATAATTTTTTGTAAGCGCTCTTCCATCTTGATAAACACCTTTCAGACTGTCTTGTCAGGGTTTAAACTGATCGTACTTTACTCTATTCACCGTAAAGCCGCTGCATTCCTTTCCTTTTCAGAGGAAATCATGCTGATAGCACGGTGAAATCTTCACTTTGCTCAGGTGAAATCCGATCGTTTCGCGCTCGGATGAAGTTTCATCCACACTAAGGTGGAATTAGTTGAAAATCCCGTCTGAATTGGATCAATTCAGACGGGATTTTCTGGTGGTGGGAGATGGATTCGAACCATCGAAAGCGAAGCTAGCAGATTTACAGTCTGCCCCCTTTGGCCAACTCGGGAATCCCACCATGTATGGTGACCCCATCGGGATTCGAACCCGAGTCGTCAGCGTGAAAGGCTGATGTGTTAGACCGCTTCACTATGGGGCCGTATTTGGTTGGAATCAGGAAACTCCCGCGCAGAAGACTATGTTTTAAGCATGATAACAAATCGGAACAATGGTGGAGGATAGCGGGATCGAACCGCTGACCTCTTGAATGCCATTCAAGCGCTCTCCCAGCTGAGCTAATCCCCCATGTTTTTTGATTCCACTCAGGAATCCTGCCAGGAAAAAAGGTTACCGAAAAAGAAAGTGGTTGGGGCAGCAGGATTCGAACCTACGGTGCGGGAGTCAAAGTCCCGTGCCTTAACCAGCTTGGCGATGCCCCAATCAACGAGAGTTATTATAACAAGTAGAATATGGCTTGTCAAATAGTTTTCTGGGGTTATTTAATGCTAGGAGACATATATTTCGCCATGTCCCGGATTTTTTGCTGTCTGTTTTGTGAGAATACAGGCTGCTGCTACAAAAACTTCAAACCGGCAGGGTCTGTAAGCCGAGTTCTGTCCTATGCCGTAAGGCACGAAATGATCATTTATCTTGGATACCGGTTACCCGATACCTCCAGCGACCAACCCGGAAGTTCAGCGAGCCGCTTCATCTGCTTCCCTATTTGGTCTTGCTTCGAATGGGGTTTACCGAGCCAGCCGGTCACCCGACTGCTGGTGCGCTCTTACCGCACCTTTGCACCCTTACCGGAAAATCCGGCGGTATCTTTCTGTGGCACTAGCCTTAAGGTTACCCTCACTGGACGTTATCCAGCATCCTGCTCTGTGAAGCTCGGACTTTCCTCAAAAAGCACCTTGCGGTCTTCTTTTCGCGATCATTCAACCAACCCGGTCTGAAGTTTGTAACAGCAATTGAGTATAGCTGAAAACGCTGTAAAAGTCAAATAGATTCGCTGAGAATTTGATGAATGGCCTGCAGCTGCTCTTCGGCGGTCTTGCTGGCTTGACTGACATCACGCTGGGCTTGCTGCATACCAACCAGCGCCTTCGTTAAAAACCCCGCTTCACGCCGCAGCAATGACAAAACGACCGCATCACGGCGCTGTAAATTGAAGCGCCCATACTGCAGTTCCAGATCGGTCCAATTTTCGCTCTGAGCGGTATAGACCGCAGCGAAGGCCTGATAATAAAATTCCCGTTCCTGAACGATAGTTTCCGCCTCGATGGTAAAGCCGGAATTGACCAGCCATTGCCGGACTTCCTTGATGTGGTTATTGGCTTGGATCACGAGTCGCTCCGCTTTTTTTGCTTTTTCGCCTGCTTCCGCTAAGATCGTCCGGATCGTCAGACCGCCCATGCCGGCGATGACCACCTGCCCGATTTCGGCTGCACTCAGAGGGGTAAAACCGGCTCCCTGACGGCATGCAATCCGCTCGGACAGGCAATGGGTCCTAATGTTCTTTTCTGCCGCTCTCAAAGGCGGCAGATGAAGATCACAGGCAAATGCATAACCGGCCAGCTCCTGCTGGATAGCAGCAATGGGAAGATAGGCGTGATCTGTCCCGATATCACAAAGGATTGCACAGGGCTTGAGTAAATCAAAGACAGCCTGCAGTCTCGGTTTTAGTATAAGCTTGTTTTCGGTCATTCAGCGCCCTTCTTTCCGATCAAATACGGTCGGCGTCGAGTCTCTGCAGTTACGCCAAGCAATAGGAAAAAGCAGAGAAAAAATTCTCTGCTTTCGTGTTTTCTGTGGTGGGCGGGATAGGATTTGAACCTACGACCCCCTAGATGTGAACCAGGTGCTCTACCCCTGAGCCACCCGCCCGAAAAAATGGTGACCCCATCGGGATTCGAACCCGAGTCGTCAGCGTGAAAGGCTGATGTGTTAGACCGCTTCACTATGGGGCCAACTGCTGCCTGGACAGGCTTAGCGAAAACTCTTGGTGGGCCCACTAGGACTCGAACCTAGGACCAACCGGTTATGAGCCGGTAGCTCTGACCAACTGAGCTATGGGCCCGTCCATATATCAACGGAATGTTCCGATGATTTCCTGGCTCCACAAGTAGGATTCGAACCTACAACCTATCGGTTAACAGCCGATTGCTCTACCGTTGAGCTATTGTGGAATCTTTTGGCGTAAACGCAAGTCGAATTATAACAGAGCGGTCTGGATTCGTCAACCATCTAAAAGTGTTAGAATTTAAAGAATTAACACTATTCTATTCTAAATTATTCCAGATAATCCTTTAAACGTTTGCTGCGGCTGGGATGGCGAAGCTTGCGCAATGCTTTCGCTTCAATTTGTCGGATTCTTTCCCGGGTGACTCCAAAAATCTGGCCGACTTCCTCCAGCGTGCGGTTGCGGCCGTCATCCAGACCAAAACGCAAACGCAGAACATTTTCTTCCCGTTCGGTTAACGTAGAAAGCACATCTTCCAATTGCTCACGCAGCAGCGTGGAAGCCGCCACATCGCCGGGTGCCATCACTTCCTGATCCTCGATGAAGTCACCCAAGTGGCTGTCTTCTTCCTCCCCGATGGGAGTTTCCAGGGAAACCGGTTCCTGCGCGATCTTCATTATTTCCCGGACTCTCTCCACCGTGCAATCCATTGCTTTGGCTGTCTCGGCAGGAGTTGGATCCCGCCCCAGTTCCTGCAGCAACTGACGATTGATCCGGATCAGTTTATTGATCGTCTCCACCATATGCACCGGAATACGAATCGTTCTGGCCTGATCCGCAATCGCGCGGGTGATTGCCTGCCGGATCCACCAGGTAGCATAGGTAGAAAACTTATAGCCCTTATGATAGTCGAACTTTTCAACCGCTTTCAGAAGGCCAAGATTGCCCTCCTGAATCAGATCCAGCAACTGCATGCCTCGGCCGACGTAACGTTTGGCAATGCTCACTACCAGCCTTAAATTGGCTTCTGCCAGACGTTCTCTGGCTGCTTCATCTCCCTGCTCCATCCGCTGCGCCAAATCGATTTCTTCGTCTGCGGTGAGCAAGTCTACCCGACCGATTTCCTTCAGATACATTCTCACCGGGTCTTCCAGCGAAATTCCGTCGGGAACCGTTAAGTCCAATTCGATGACCGGTTCTTCCAGCTTTTCAAAATCCTCATCCGGTACTTCGAGCGCTTCCAATTCTTTCCCCTGCACCGGCAGAGTCGTATCGACCTTGAGAATTTTACCCAATTCCGTATAAAAGCGTTCGATCTGATCCGGCGTCATTTCAATATCCTGTAGCTGATTGGCTATTTCTTCATATGGAATTTCGCCCGTGGATTTTACCAGATTGATAATGTTCTTGATCACAGGCTGGTAAATTGCCATGGGATCATCCACCTTCTCGGAAGGTTTCGGACCGTTGGTTTTGATTTGTGTAGATGTCAGATTTCTTTCGTTTTCGAACTGTTCTGCAGAATCTGTCTGCTCTGCATGTGATCGTTTCGTTTCCGCTAACTTCTCGTCCATGACTGATTCCAGTTCCGTATCATGCGTTTTCACCATTGCGACCTCGCCCTCCTTTCCTTTTAGGATGATTGGTTATCTTTTTATTCAACGTTGACGCCCCAACTTCCTTTGTAATACCTGAATCTGTTGTAAAACAATCGCCATCGCTTCCATATCGCCTGCCGGCTGCATCGCTTCAAATTGCTGCGTCAGTTCATTCAAGCGTCTGCGGTAACGCTGAATGATCAGGTAGGCTGCACAGTCATCGAATGCTTTCTCACTGTTCGTGACCGGAGCTTCCCCACTGATTTCCAGCTTCACTGCCAAACTGCTGGTGTTTTCTTCAGCCATCGCAGCAAGATCAGCGATCGTAATGAATTTTCCTTGCCGCCACAAGGGCCAAAGAGCTGTAATTAATGGTTGATACATCGGACCGAAATCATCAATTTCAATTTTCTCGGTGAGTAATTTGCCGAATCTTGCTTGATTGAAAGCCAATCTGAGCAAAGTTTCTTCGGCAGAACGATTACCGAGTAAGCCTTTTTCGACGTCCGACGGTTTTATTTCGCCGATCGGACGAGGAGTTCCTTCTTTTCTGTCACTATTTGCTAAATCGTTTCGGCTGCTGATTTTCATTTCCCGATAAATCGCATTCTCGGTAATCTGCAGCTGCCGCGCCAATTCTCTGACATACCCGTCAATTTCAACCGGTGAGTCACTTTCCGAAAGCACGGAAGCAAATTCGCGCACGTAAGCACTTTTTCCTTCTATTGTCTGCAAATCAAATTTCTTTTTTAACTGCAGCATAAAATAGTGATACATCGGTAAAGCCGCCTGCAGTACCTGTTGAAATGCTTCTCCCCCGTTATGGCGCACATAATCATCCGGGTCTTTTTCTCCCGGCACCTGTGCGATCAGCACTTGCAGCCCCGCTTTGCGCAATAAAAGCATGCCCCGCTGCGTTGCTCTCTCACCGGCGCTGTCGGCATCATAACAAAGGATTACTTGATTTGTATAGCGTTTCAGTAAGCGGCACTGATCCATGGTCAAAGCGGTACCCAAACTGGCGACCCCTTGCGGAATGCCGCCCTGCCAAGTCGTAATATAATCCATATACCCTTCATAAACGATGATCTGAGCCAGATCATGCTGATTTTTCAGCATATGGATGCCATAAAGGTTTTTGCCCTTATCAAAGATGGCTGTTTGCGGTGAATTCAAATATTTCGGCTGTTCGTCACTCAAGACCCTGCCGCCAAAACCGATGCAGCGATTGCGGTAATCAAAAATCGGGAAAATAATTCGGTCACGAAAACGGTCATAGAAACCTTCTCCCGAAGGCTGACGGATGACCAAACCGGCTTGTTCCAGAATGTCAGCGGAAAATCCTTTTTGCATTAAGTGATCCGCTAACAAACGCCACTCCGGCGGAGCATAACCCAGACGAAATGTATCAATCGTATCCGGCTCCAATGCCCGTTTGATCAAGTATTGTCTTGCCGCTTTGGCTTCCGGATGAAAATGATACTGATGCTGATAGAAGACGAGAGCCGCCTCACAAGCATCATATAACTGCTGGCGCAGCTGCATCCGGCCGGCATCCGCCTCATCCATGGCATCCTCCGGAATGGGAATTCCCACCCGCTCCGCTAAAAGACGTGCCGCTTCGACAAAGGTCAAGTGATCGCGTTTTTGCAGATAGCCAAACAGATTACCACCGGTCTGACAGCCAAAGCAATAAAACAATTGCTTTTCCGGATCGACCGTGAAGGAAGGTGTTTTTTCATGATGAAACGGGCAAAGGCCCAGATAGCGATTGCCGACACGTTTGAGTTGAACCGTCTCGCCGATTAGATCGATAATACTGACTTTACGATTAATCTCTTCAATGACTTGTTCCGGTATCCTGCCTGCCATCGCCGCAGCCTCCTTTCCCTCTTCTTTCCGATGCATGGCTAAATGAATGGGAACCTGCCTGCGGTACCCGACAAAGGTGCGCTGAAATCCAGGCTGTCAGCAAAGCTTTTGCCTAGATTTCTTTTTTTTGTGACTCAATCCATTCGATCACTCTGGTTGCTGTTTCTTCGATTGCTCTGTGCGTCACATCGATGGTATGGCAATCGAGTTCTTTATAGAGTTGACTGGCATAAGCCAGTTCCTGCTCAATCCGTTCGGGTAAAGCATAATGGGCTTGTCCCATCAATCCCAACGTTTTCAGACGCTCTTTGCGAACTTCAATCAGTTTTTCCGGCGAGATCGTTAAGCCAATGATTTTCCCTTTGCTGATCAATTTCAATTCTTTGGGTGGGCGCACTTCCGGTACAATCGGCAAATTGGCGACGCAGTATCTTTTATTGGCCAGATACATCGATAAAGGCGTCTTTGAGGTGCGGGAGACTCCCAGCAAAACGATATCCGCTCGCAAAAAACCTCTGGGATCCTTGCCGTCATCGTATTTCACCGCAAATTCCACTGCCTCCATTTTTTTAAAGTAATCTTCATCCAAACGGTGCATCAAACCGGGTTGATAACGGGGATGTTCGCCGGTTAATTTTTCAATCGCTTGTAAAACAGGTCCCATAATATCGATGACAGTCACATCAAGCAGCCGGGCCCGCTCCACCACATAGCTGCGCAGGTCCTCCAGGACAATGGTGTACGCCGCAAACGAACCGGATTGTTTCGCTTCCAGGAGCACGCGATCGATTGTTTCACGTTCTGTTAAATTGTTGACAAGTCGTATTTCTAAGTTATTGGTTTGCGGAAACTGAGCCAAACAAGCCAAGACAACTCTCTCAGCTGTTTCACCAAAAGAATCGGATAAAACAAAAATCGTTTTATTGACGGTACGCGCCATATTATGCTTCCTCCTCCGTTTTGCGATAATTATCCTGTTCCGTTTCCATAGAATCAACGAGCAAACGGGTGGCAATCGTTTTCGAAATCATACCGACTACTTTCCAGGAGCGTTTCAAATCTTTATCGGCAGCTCTGACCACCGGCAGAGCATCGGTTTCATATTCAATCAGTTTTTTCACAGCCAAGAGCATCGTATCTTCTTCAAAAACAGCAATCAGCTGATTGAGGCGTGTCATCACCATACCGATTGGCAGTTTATTTAAATCGCCGCCGCCCATGGTTGATTTCAGCAGATCATTGCGGGAAATCGCACCGACTAAAAGATCTTTTTCGTCGACGACAAACAGCATATCCGCGTTTTCCAGAAAAATAGTGACGACAGCATCATAAACACAGCTGTTCTCGCGCACGACAACAGCAGGACCTTGGATGTCGCGCACACGCAACGCATTGACATTGCGTTGATTAGCGGGATAACTCAGGCCTGTAAAATAGTAACCAACCTTTGGTTTCGCACTCAAAATACCGGACCGCACCAAAAATGTTAAATCAGGCCGCAGTGTTGTTTTTTTCATTTCCATCCGCCGGGCGATTTCCTCGGCGGTTAAGGGGCCATCGTTGCGCAACATGGAGACCAAACGATCCTGCCTCTCTGTCAGTTGCATAGCACACCTCTCCTTTATCCTGCACGTTATATCTTTCTATTTAACATCACATTGCGAAAATCCTTCTTCATTGTGCTATTCCATTGTAAGTATAATCGTTTTAATCCCTTAGAATATCTTTCCAGTACATCACAAAAGGCAGACGGTGCGTCTGCCTTTTGTCAATGCGATGACTATTCAGGCTTCTTTTCTTCGGGGCAAGCCGCTTCTTCTTTGCAGCCACAGGTGCAGGGTTCTTCCTCCAGCACGCTATTCATTTCTGCTTCGGTCATCTTCTCTGCAGATTGTTCATCGGTGTAGGATTCGGTATTTTTCTTTGGACGTTCCACTTCAATGGTCACCTGGGCAAAGAGCGCGGCAATTGCGCCGATGGCAGCCAATTGCGGCAATAAAATCACGCCGGCGGTACCTAAAGTAACCGGAATTTCCAGAATGACTTTATCACCCTGTTTGATGCGAATCTTGCTCGCATTGCCTTCTGCCAGCAATGCTTTGATTTTATCAATCACATCACTGCCGCGGGTAACAACTTCTTCCTTCCATTGGTCGGCTGCTGCGGTTTGTTTTTCCACCCGGACCGTTCTTTTTACTTTTTTCTTTTCTTCCAGATGGACGAGCGCTCCGACTAAATCCCCATTGCTGGCATCCAGTGCTTCCCGGGCCTCTTTATAGCTGATATTCATCCGTTCACGCACCAGATCAATTTTCTCCAATGTGATTTCCTGTTTGTTCATTTCTTCCATGACGAATAACCTCCCCTTCATTTTTTTATCATCGTCCTGCAGCCACAGTCGTCATTTTCACCGCCTTCGCGGTTTATAATTCGGACAAAGTCTGCAAGAAGGATGCGGATTTGGGTAATGCGCCGAAAATCGAAGTCAAAGCGGCAGCAAGTGCTTCGCCGACCGTTGCCAGCATCACCGGATCAGGCTGTTGTGCGATCAGCCAACGGGGATCCTGTTTCATCAATTCCTGCCAAAAACGAATATCCCGCAGGGTCAGTTTGACAGAAAGACCGCCCGGAAAACACTGTGGGCAGTAGAGACCGCCGCTTTCCGGTGCGTAGAGGACCTGCTGTTCCGCTTTTGCATTTTTCATATCGCGATTACAATGAGAACAATTCGACAAGGAAGGAGCATATCCCTGCAAAACAATAAGCTTCGCCTCAATAAAAAAACGAGTCAGCTTTAAATTCTCAAAGTTCTGTACGATCTCCAAAGCAGTCAACAATAGAATAAAATAGTCACGCAATTCGGTGGCACCCTCCGTTGCTTTTTCAAAGAGTTCCGCCAGATAGGTTGCATAAGAGAGTTTATCCAAATCTTCTTTTAAAAATCGATAAGTATTGATGAGCTGACCTTGATTCAGGGTATCCAGCTGATTGCCTTCGGTGATCTGCACTTCGACATGACTGATCGGCTGGATCACCGCAGCCAAACGGTTGCGGGGCCTGCGTGCACCGCGGGCCACCGCCCGCACTTTTCCTCTTTCATAGGTCAGCAGAGTCAGAATCCGGTCCGCCTCACCAAATGACTTGGAATTCAAAACAATTGCCTGTGTTGTATAACTGCCCATTGATACTCCTCTATCGCTTCGAATAACCAAACTGCTTTAAAGAAGCTTCATTGTCACGCCAGTCTTTGCGCGCTTTCGCCCAGAGAGTCAAATACACTTTGCAGCCCAGCAGCGCTTCCAAATCTTTTCTGGCCAGAGTGCCGATTTGTTTCAGCATCTCCCCTTTGGCGCCAATGATAATCCCCTTCTGCGACTCCCGTTCCACGAAAATATTGGCTTCGATCACGACCATCTCATCTTTTTCTTTCATACTGTCAATTTCCACGGCGATCGCGTGCGGGACTTCATCTCTGGTTAAAAGCAGTGCTTTTTCCCGGATGATCTCCGCCGCCAAAAATCGCTCCGGCTGATCGATGATCATATCCTCGGGATAATACTGCGGACCGATCGGTAAAGCCGCAAAAATCGCTTCTGTCAAAGCCTGCGTTTGTTCTTCTTGCAAGGCCGATAAAGCAAAAGAACGAATGACCGGCAATCCTTTGCCATAAACCCGCAGCATTTGCGCAATATCGTCTTCAGGAGCAGCTAAATCGATTTTATTCAGCACCAAAATGACCGGGGTCTTGCTGTCTGCCAGCAATTGCTGGATCCGCTGATCTCCGGCGCCCGGTGTGGGGCTGCTGGCTTCCACTACATAAAGAATCAAATCCACTTCAGAAAGAGTGTCTGTGGCATAATGATTCATGCGTTCCCCCAAGCGATGCTGCGGCTTATGAATTCCCGGCGTATCCAAAAAGACTACCTGACCCTGGTCAGTTGAGAGGATACACTGGATTCGGTTGCGCGTCGTTTGCGGTTTGTCTGAGACAATGGATAATTTCTCACCCATTAAATTATTCATCAGCGTTGATTTGCCCACATTGGGTCGTCCGATCAAGCTGACAAAGCCGGAACGGTATTCTTGTTCTTGATTCATTTTATTCATTCCTCACGGTTTTCTCTTCTTCTTCTTCTCTCGCAACACTACTTCTGCTTTTAATCGTTCGCGCTGCGTTCCAAACCCAATTGATGCAGAACCATTTCCTGATGTTTGACCATTTCGGCCAGATCGGCATCATTTTCTTCATGACCATGCTCATAACCCAATAGGTGCAGCAAACCATGCAGCGCCAGGAAGGCCATCTCGCGTTCGAAGGAATGTCCGTAGGTTTCGGCTTGCTCCGCTGCGACGGCCACCGCAATCACAATATCTCCCAGCAGACGAAAAGGCAGTTCTTCGGGTAATATAAACTCATCTGATCCTTCTTCAGCAGCAAAGGATAAAACATCGGTCGGTTGATTCAAGCCGCGGTATTCGGCGTTGAGCGCTTGAATTTCCGCTTTATCAACCAAAACCAACGATAATTCCACTTCTTCTGTTACCGCTTCATTTTTTAAGCCGGCTTCTAAGGTTTTTTTCAGCAGCTCAAACATAGCATCCGCAATGACGATTTCTTCCTGTTGGTTTTCAATATAGATCATCTTATTCCACTCTTTTCTTCTGATATCCGGAAATCGTCAGCAAAGTGCGGCCTTCTTGCGGCAGGCTATTTGTTTTCTGCTTTCGAATTTGACGCTTGACGCTCTTCCGTTGGTTCCAATTGTTCCGGTAGTGTTTTATATTGAATGCGCTTGTGATACATACTGATCAAGCGGCTGATCAGGACATTTTCCACCTGATTGATTTCATGCAGACTCAAGGCGCAGTCGCTGAGCTGTCCGCTGCTGACCCGCACTTTGATTAGTTTCTGCACCATCTCTGTAATTTTCTCCGGTGTTGAATCGGGAATGGAGCGGACCGCCGCTTCACAGCAGTCTGCCAGCATCAGGATCGCCGCTTCTTTGCTGACCGGAATCGGACCAGGATAGGAAAAATCCTCCGCTTTGGGCGGCAGCGCTTCCCCCGCCTGCTCTTTGGCCAAGTTATAAAAATGTCCGGCCGTCATATTGCCTTGATGGGTAGCAATAAACTCCATTAATTCGATCGGTAATTTATATTCCCGACCCAATTCCAAACCTTCTTTAATATGAGAAATCAAGATGGCAGCCGAGAGCTGCGGCGGCAGACCATTATGGGGATTATCCCAATGCGATTGGTTCTCGACGAAATACATCGGCCGTCGGATTTTCCCAACATCATGGAAATAAGCGCCTGCCCGCGCCAACAACGCATCGGCACCGATTGCTTCTGCGGCGCCTTCCGCTAAATTCGCTACCATCATGCTGTGCTGGTAGGTCCCAGGCGCTTCCATCAGCAAGCGTTTCAACAGAGGATGGTTGGAATTGGCCAGCTCCAACAGTTTCAATGGGGTTAAAATACGAAAACCCATCTCGAAAAACGGCAGCAAGCCCAAAGCTAAGATACCGGTGATCACGCCGATCGCCGCTCCCCAAAGCGCATAAACGATTTGCTCCAGGCTTACGCCGGAAAGCAGAATTCGCATAAAACCTATGGAAAGAAAGCCGGCCAAACCGACCCAGGCTCCAATATAGATCAGCTCGGTACGCTGGCGGATCCGGTTGGAACCGAGCACAGTGACCCAACTGGTCAGTAAAAAAGTGACTAAAACGGTAAAATCCATATCTGCCATCAACGCCGCCAGGATACTCAGGAAAATCCCGCTGAGCAGAGCCAAACGGTCATTGAACAAAACAGCAAGGATTAAAACCGCTGCCGGGATCGGAATCAGCACAGACGGCAGGATTTCTATTACTGCCCTGCCAATCAAGAGCGTCAGAACCATGACCAAACCGATCACTAAAATCAACCTGGGCTGATCAAAAACAGCCCGGAAATTCAGATACAGCGCAATTCCATAAATGACAGACAACAGCAAGACAAAACCGGCGCTGCCGGCTACCATCAGCCAGTCGATATCCGCATCGAGCATACCCAAATCAGAAAGAATCGCCCATTGGTGTTCATCCACCAACTGACCTTTCCGGATAATGCTTTGTCCTTTCAAAATAACGATTGCTTCCACTTTATCCTTTGCTGCCTGCTGCGCGCTCCGGGTCGCTTCCAGATTCGGCACCACATTGATATGAAGGTTCAATTCCAATAAGCTCTGCCAAATCGGTAAATCAGCAGCGTTGGGAAGCAGCTCGGTTAACTTTGCCCTGCCTTGCTTTTTTGCCTCATTGAGATCGGCTTCTTTCACACCGCGGTCATAAATTTCAGAAATGACATTGAGTAAAATCTGCGCTTGTTCCGTGAGCTCGGTATCGTTCAGCAGCAGTAAGTTCTGTAGGTTATCATCGGGAATTTGAGTGTAGGCAGCATCGAGACGTTCTTTCAGCAGTGACAATCTGGTTTGATTTCCGGAAAGCGGCAGGCTGTTGACGGTTCGAATCGTCTGAAGGAAGACATTCAAGCGGTTAATACTGCTGGATTTTACGGAAGTCGTCACTTCCCAGATGGTTGGCACCGCTGCTATTGCTTCCTCTTGCAGCGCTTGTGTGCTTAATCGGTCCACGATGGTGCGGGAGGCGACAAGATCCACGGCACTGGGTTGACCGAGCTGCAAGTTCACAGCCTGCGGCAGGATCTGCGGTGAGATGATGATCACGATTGCCAGCCAGCTGCACAAAGCAACGATGACTCTCGTGATTTTCGTCGTCATTTTGAAACTGCCTTTATAAGGGCGCCAGCTGAGCAGTTCTTCTTTATTTGCCAACTGATTCACCCGCTTTCGCAGTGGACAATTTCGTTTGATAGTTTTCAAAGGCACGAATGACCTTCTGTACTAAGCGATGGCGCACCACATCCTGCTCTGTTAAGTAAACAAATCCGATTCCTGCAACGTCCCGTAAAATATCCTGCACTAAAATAAGACCGCTGCCTGTCCCCTTGGCCAGATCAACCTGCGTCACATCACCGGTAATCACAGCCTTGGAGCCAAAGCCAAGTCTGGTCAGAAACATTTTCATCTGCTCCAGGGTTGTGTTCTGCGCCTCATCCAGGATAATAAAAGCATCATCCAAAGTACGGCCACGCATATAAGCCAAAGGAGCCACTTCAATGATGCCTTTTTCCTGATAGCGTTGGAAATTCTCGATACCAATCATATCATACAGCGCATCATAAAGCGGGCGCAGATAAGGATCGACTTTATCCTGCAAATCGCCCGGTAAAAAACCCAAACGTTCCCCTGCTTCCACGGCAGGACGGCAAAGAATCAGCCGCTGCACCTGTTTTTCTTTCAAGGCCGCCACTGCTGCCGCCATCGCGAGATAAGTTTTCCCTGTTCCCGCCGGACCGATGCCAAAAACGATATCGTTTTTGCGAATGGTATCAATATATATTTTCTGTCCCATGGTTTTAGGACGGATTTGTTTGCCGCGTAAGGTGTGGAAAATCACATCGTTGAAAAGCGTTTCCAATTCGGATAATTCATCCGTCACCGCTTTTTTGGCACCATATGTCACTTCTCTGGCTCCAATCGCGATGCCTTGCCGAATAAAAGTCTGCAATTGTTTGACCAAAGCTTCTGTTTGCAGGACATTGCTTTCGCTGCCGCGGATCAGTATTTGATTTCCTTGGGGGAAAATCTCTACCTGCAGCGTTTCCGCTATGATCTTTAAATACTCATCGTGATATCCGCAAAGTGCCATCGTTTCTTTGCCGTCACGTAAAACCAGCGAGCGCTCCAGCTGATTTGCCAAGGAATCATTCCTCCTTACTCCATAAAGCGAACCGCTATTTGGCAGTGCTTTTCACTAACATTGATTATTCGACAAAAATGTGGTGATTCCTTCCAAACACAAGCTGCCGTCTGGCGCACTGTCAGCTGCTCGCCCTTGCTGCCTTAAGGTTTCCTGCCAGAACTGACTCTTTTTGGCAAAACAAAAACCGTCTGCGTTAACGAGACCGCAAACGGTTTTCCTTACTTTTCGGCAGCAGTGATGCCTATGCTTCCTCAGACGTTGCTTTTGCTTCGTCTGATTCATCCGCATCGATATTGAAATATTCTTCCTCTTCCGTTTCAGCCACCAATTCATAGACTTGGCCCATGGCAACTCGCTGCCAGGTACGGTTCAGCTTTCGGTATCCATCGATTAAGTCGGCTTCATCGGCAGTCAATTCATAGGTGAAATTCTTACCGTTAATTTGTTCGCCGGTCAGTAAATAATGCGTATCGACTCCAAGTACTTGCGCGATACAGGGGATTAAATCGGCGGAAGGTGTGGAGCCCTTCCGACGCCAGTTGGCAACGCGGGAAACCGGGACACCTATTCGGCGAGAGAATTCAGCTTGAGTGATTTGCTTCCCTTGCATTAGCTTTTCAATACGTTCGATAATTTTCATATTTCCGGGTCCAAAATGACCCTTCTCTCCTCTCTTTATCGTCAATGATTGATCAATAACCACATGCCTGCTAGTATAGCATATGTATTTTTGATCTGCAAGTGATTTTACAATTAATCCATACGGGAATGAAAGTAAAACAGGGACTATTGTCAATAGAATGGCAATAATCCCTGCTTCTATACGTACGTTTCGTTGCTTCTATTTCGGAAGAAGAACCTCTTTTACTATTTGGCTGACCAGTTTTCCGTCAGCCTTTCCCTTTACCAAAGGCATCAATCCGGCCATTACCTTTCCGGTATCTTTGGGACCGGTTGCATTTGCCTGTTTTACCGCTTGCGCAACCAATTCTCTGATTTCATCTTCCGTCAATTGCTGAGGAAGATAAACTGACAGAAGATCAATTTCACTTTTTAATCCCGCAGCGTATTCCGGTCTGACAGCAATCACTTCAGCAATCACATCTCTGCGTTGCTTAATCTCTTTTGCTACCAAACCATAGACGTCATCATCTGACAGTTGACGGAGTTCATCCTTTTCAACTTGTAGGATCGCTGCACGGATCATGCGAATGACGGCAAGTCCAGCTTTATCCTGAACCTTCATGGCCGTTTTCATATCGAAAACCAACCGTTCTTTCATCGTCATAATGATCTGTCCCGCCTATTTGAACTTGCGTTTGCGCGCAGCTTCAGCTTTCTTTTTTCTTTTCACGCTGGGCTTTTCATAGTGTTCCCGCTTTCTGGTTTCTGCCAGGATGCCTGAACGCTGGCACTGACGCTTAAAACGACGCAGTGCACTTTCTAATGTTTCGGTTTTACCCACTTTAATTTCTGCCATATAATTTCCCTCCCTCCGCTGTCATGAATTGTCCGGGATTTTAAAAATCTGGACGGTTTTTGGGAAAAAGCAGAAAGATATAAACAGCACGTGAAAACAGTATACAAAAAAAAAACAGTTTCGTCAAGACATTATCCCAATGTTTCAGATAATTCTCTTCCACCGACCAGATGAAAATGCAAATGACGTACGGATTGTCTGCCATTCTGTCCAATGTTCGCGATTACACGGTAGCCATCCGCTGCCAATCCTTGCTGTTTTGCGATTTCACTGATTTTCAGCATGATATGACCGATCAGGACAGCGTCCTTTTCCTGTATGTTGTCAAGGCCGGCAAGATGCGCTTTCGGCATACACAACAGATGAACGGGAGTTTGTGGGTTGGTATCCTTGATCACCAACATCAACTCGTCTTCATAAACGACGGTGGACGGTATTTGATGTTGGATGATGCTGCAAAAGAGGCAATTCTCCATTCTGTTACACCTCCTTACCCTGAAGATACCCTAATCGCCGCAAGCATTGCCTTGCTTTGATTTCGTCAGAAAACGGCAGCTGATAATCCTTAAAAACCTGCACCCGTTCATGCCCTTTGCCGGCGAGCAGGACTGTGTCTCCTGCTTTCGCCATCGCGATCAACCGATCGATCGCTTTCGCGCGATCCGGCTGCAGTTCGACGGTCGGACAAGACGGTTCAATACCGGCGTAGATTTCCTGTATAATCTCTTTCGGATCTTCACTGTGCGGATCATCCGATGTAATGATCACAAAATCCGCCAGTTCCGCAGCCAGTTTACCCATCACCGGCCGCTTACTGCGATCACGGTCACCGGTACAACCAAAAGCCAACAACAAACGGCCGCTTGTAAATTCACGGGCGGTCTGCAATACTTGACGCAGACTGTCTTCCGTATGCGCATAATCAACAATCACCGGGAAAGTTTGTCCGCAGCGGATTTGCTGAAAACGGCCCGGTACCCCGGTAAAATCAGGCACAGCAGCCAACATGTCTGCCGCCGCCAGCCCTTCAGCCAAGCCGGCTGTAAAAGCCGCCAGGAAATTATAAACATTGAATCTGCCCACTAACGGCAGTTTCACCCGGGCCGAGCCTTGCGGCCAAGTCAAAAGAAAGCTGGTTTCCGTAGGGTTCAGCTCAATCGCTTCGGCACGGACCTGCGCCGCCGCCTCGAGGCCAAAGGTATAATACGGTACGGCACAGCTGGCGATCACCTGTGCCGCCGCCGGATCGTCGAGATTGATCACCGCTCGCTTCGGCCCTTTTTTGCCGGATTCGCTATTGCCCAGGCGGCCAAACAGCATGGTTTTTGCCTGCAGATACTGTTCCATTGTACCGTGAAAATCAAGATGGTCATGTGTAAAATTGGTGAAAATTGCTGTGTCAAAATCAATGCCGCCCACACGGCGCTGCGCCAGGGCGTGAGAGGAAACTTCCATCACCATGTGGCTGCAGCCGAGTTCAACCGCTCTGGCCAGATGCGCCTGCAGTTCCACGGCAGGCAGCGTCGTAAACCCGGATTGTTCTATCGTTTCCCCAACCCGGAATTGCACGGATCCCATCAGACCGCTTGCTCTGCCGGCGGAACGTAAAAAATACTCCAAGAGGAACGCGGTCGTCGTTTTTCCCTTTGTCCCGGTAATCCCGATCATCCGAAGCTGATCCGCCGGCTGCTGATAAAATCGCGCCGCCAATACGCCCAGCAAACTTCGTGTGGAAGGAACGATGATTTGACTTAGTTCAGTGGCTGAGCGCCGCTCCACTAAGCAAGCAACGGCACCAGCCGCTTTTGCTTGCTCCAGGTAATGATGTCCGTCTACCGTTAAGCCGGGTTCAGCCATAAAAAGGAACCCAGGCTGCACCTTACGGGAATCGGAAGTCAGCCCGCTGATTTCGATTGCCGTACTGCCGGTTGCCTCGTATGGCAGCCCTTGGATTAATTGCTGTAATCGCATTGCTTACACCTCAAACTTATCCTGTTCCCCGTCAGAACCGCTCTTGTCTTTATTGATAAAATAGCACAAAGTAGCCAGTCCGACCGCCAAATCCTCATTGCGAACCTTCACATCTTCGGCTAAATGCAGTGTGACCGGCGCAAAATTCCAGATCACTTTGACGCCATTCTCCACCAGCAAATCAGCTGCAGGCTGCGCCGCTTCGGCTGGAACGGTAATTATACCTAAATTGATGTTTCTTGTGCGCAGAAAGGCAGGCAGCTGTTCCATGGCGAGAATCAGTGTGTCTCCGACAATTTGTCCTATTTTTTCGCGGTCGGTATCAAACAGCGCCGCAATCTTCATATTGTAACGATAAAAACCGGGATAACAAACAATGGCCGTGCCAAGTCTGCCGGCTCCGATTAAAACAGCCTCGGTTTTATGATTAAAGCCCAATAATCTGCCCAATTCCGACATCAAATAATCTACATTATATCCGATGCCCGGCCGGCCAAATTCGCCAAAATAAGCCAGGTCTTTGCGGACTTGTACGACATTTACACCCGCATCCCGACCAATCTCTAAGGAAGAAACCGTTTTAAAACCTTTCGATTTCCAAACGGAAAGGCTGCGGTAATAAAGGGGCATACGTTCCAGAGCGGGGCGCGGGATATCAGCCATCTTCAATACGAACTACCTTCTTCCTTAAAAAACCCGGATCAAGCCTGCTGAAAATCTTGAGTCTGCTTGTCTCGTTTTTTCTTCATTTTATGCTGTAATTATAACATCGAATCATTTGCTTGACAAGAGCGTCAGAACGAAATTGAGTCTGACTCGTTCTCGCGATAAGCATGATCTTTTTTGAAGGGGAGCTCTTTCACGCAAATAACTGCCGATAAAGCATTGGCCAGTAAAACGATTTGATCCGGTGATAAAACCTCACCCCGCAAATGACTGTCAATTCCCAATTCGGACAATACTTGCTGCACATCCTCTGCTGTCACCGTCCAATAGGGCGAATTCTTTAGACTGTTGCTGATCGTTTTTCGCCGCTGGCCAAAAATCGCCCGATTCGTCAATTCCAATACGGGCATAGAAACGATCCTGCTGCGCAGATTCGCATCGGGTGTAATCGCAATCACCACAGAATCCACTTTCGGTGATGGATAGAAGACGGTGCGCGGAGCTCTGCAGACCAATTCCACCTTGGCAGTCGATTGAACAAAAACACTGAGACTGCCGTATTCCACCGTATCTGCCTGTGCCAACAAGCGGTCTCCCACTTCCTTTTGCACGAGGATCACCATTTTTTTCATACGAAAAGGTGCCTGCATCAGCTGAACGATTAAAGGAGAAGTAATATAATAAGGCAGATTGGCAGCGACAGTGATTTCTTCGTCTGCAGCAAACAAGGCAGAGAAATCCACTTTCAGCGCATCGGCGTGGATCAGGCGAATATTAGGGTAAGCAAGAAAAGCATCCTGCAGGATGGGAATCAGCATGGGATCAATTTCAATGCTGACCACCCGTTCGGCTTGCTCTGCCAGCGCAACGGTCAAGGTGCCAAAACCGGGGCCGATCTCTAAAACGGTGGTCTGCTTCGCCAGCTGAGCAGCCTCAAGGATCATTTGCAAAATATGTTCATCCACCAGGAAATTTTGGCCTAGCTTTTTCCTGACCGGAAAGTGATATTGATCGATCAACCGTTTTATTTCGCTCGGAGAGGTTAATTTATTCACCATCTTAAAACACCTTTCTCACGATCGTTACGCTGGAATCGTCGTCCCATGCGTTCTAGGAAGCGCACTGATTCCCTTGGCAACGATACCCGTTTTTTAAAGAAGAGACCTTGATCCGCCCTAAATCGACCGCTCTTTTCAATTTAACATACACTAAAACCAACATTTTGTAAATGGATATTTAGCGCAGCACTTTTTCTGTTTTTGCTGCTGCATAGCGCCTTTTAAAAACAGAAAAACCGGGTTACGAGTGATCGCGAACCCGGCTTTCCTGTTTCTTTTGCTTATTTTGCTTTTGCCAATCGAGTCAAGCGTTTTATTCTGCCGTTTCTGCTGCCAGCGCCAAGGCCGCCGCTGCAGCCAACTGTTCCGGAGGGATCGCATAGCGATTCAGGCGTTTCAGAAAGCTCTTGCCATTGGCATAACCAATCCCAAGCCGATCTCCCGTGCTTTGGCGCAAACGGGCGCTCTCTTGCCTGCCGATCAAGCCCAATTGCAGTAGATCCGCTGCCGCATAGGTCACTTTTGCTTGATACGATTCCGTGTGCAGCAGTGTTAAGGCGTGCCGAATCGCTGCCGGTGAGGCATTTTCAATTCCGACGTCATTCTTTTTCATTGCCTCCTGCCGCGGCAGATAAGCATGTTTTACACCCGGGATTTTGCGAGCGCAGGTTCGTCTGATCACTTCCCCGGTAAAATCGGGATCCGTGAAGAGAATCAAGCCGCGCACGTCCTGCAGTTTGCGTAACCGCTCCAGCAGACTCGCCGTCAAGGCAAATCCACCGGTGATTTCCACATCCGCCTCGACCGCTTGTTCTACCGCCCGCCGATCATGTTCCCCTTCAACGACAATGACCTCTTTTATTTTCATCCTTGCACTCCTATAAACCAAAAAGAGATTCCGCATTCTTTGCTGCCTGTTCAGCAACGGCGTCTGCAGTCATGCCGCGCGCGGCTGCAAAAGCGATGGCTTGTTCGGCAACATAAGCCGGTTCATTGCGCTGACCGCGGTGCGCCTGCGGTGCTAAATAAGGACAGTCCGTCTCCAGCAAAAAGCGGTCCAACGGGATCTGGGCAGCAATTTCGCGCAGGCGATTCGATTTGGGGAAGGTCAGCGGTCCGGCAAAAGAGAGATAGAATCCCAAATTCAAACAAACTTTCGCCATCTCCCAGCTGCCGGAAAAGCAATGCAGCACCCCGCCGCTGAAGTGTTTGGCTTGCTGCCGCAGGAGTTCCATCACCTCGCCATGAGCGTCGCGATCGTGAATAATCACCGGTTTATGCAGCTGCCCGGCTAAATCCAATTGTCTGACAAAGGTTTCCCGCTGCACTTCTTTGCTACAGTGATTCCAATAATAATCCAAACCAATTTCGCCGATGGCGACCACCTCTGATCTCGCGGCCAATTCCGCTAATGCGTCTGCGTCGGCGGCATAATCGGCCGCGTCACTGGGATGAATCCCCACAGCCGGATAGATCTGCGCATAACGGCCAGCCAAGGCAACAGCCCGATAGGAGGATTGCAGATTGCAGCCTACCTGAATCAGTTTTTCTACTCCGGCAGCGGCCGCGCGGGCTAGTATGGCTTCCGTTTCGTTGCCAAATCGTTCATCATCCAGATGAACATGGGTATCGATCAATCGCATTTGCTTACTTTACTCTCCAGCCGTTTTGCGCGCGCTTTTCCGGCTGTAATAAAATCACACTGGTATGAGCATCATCCGAAGCCGCCAAAAGCATGCCGTTCGATTCAATGCCCCTAAAAGTATGAGGGGCTAAATTCGCCACCACACAGACCTGCCGCCCGATTAGTTCTTCCGGTGAGTAATATTCCGCGATGCCGGAGACAATCACCCGCTCGGTTTGTCCGATCCGCACCCGTAATTTCAATAGGCGATCTGCTTTGGCTACCTTTTCACAGGCCACGATTTCCGCGATGCGAAAATCGATTTTGGCGAAATCGTCCACGGTGATCAGCGGTTTCTGATCGGCCAAGACATTGGTTTCGATGATCTCTGCTTCAGCCAGCTGGGTTTCGTTAGCGGCAATCGGATTTTCTTCGGTCATTTGTTGCAAACCTTCTTCCAGTTTTTCTTGCTTCTGATTTTTTTTACTTTGATTGACAGCTTTTGCTTTTTTACCCAAGCTGCCGTCCGGATTCTCTTTTTCGATGCGGGGGAAAAGGGATTCCCCTTTGCGCAGTTTGGTTCCGGCCGGTAAGCCGCCGAAGTTTTGAATCGATTGCCAGGTCTGCAGCGGTGAGCGGCCCATTAAACCCAATTGGAAAAAAATACGAGGGGAAGTCTCCGGCATAAACGGCTGCAGCAGCACGGCTGTGATACGCAGCACTTCCGCCAGGTGATACAGCACCGTAGCCAAGCGTTCTTTTTGGGATGCGTCCTTGGCTAAAACCCAAGGCAGTGTTTCATCAATGTATTTATTGCTGCGGCCAATCAATTTCCAAATAGCCGCCAAAGCGGCATTAAAATCATTTTTCAGCATGGCAGTATTGACTGCTGCCGGTGTCGCTTCGGCCAATTCAATCAAGCCAGCATCCAAAGCACTGCGCTCGGAAGGGGTTTGCACAATCCCGGCAAAATAGCGTTCCTGCATGGCGATCGTGCGGCTCAGTAAATTGCCTAAATCGTTGGCCAGATCCGTATTGAAGATGTTGGCGATCAATTCCGTCGTGAAATTGCCGTCATTGCCGGTCGGTACCTTGGCCAATAAATAATAGCGCAGCGGATCGGTGCCATAATCACGGATGATATCGTTGGGGTCCACCACGTTGCCCTTGGATTTGGACATTTTTTCATTATCATAAAGCAGCCAGCCATGTCCGAAGACCTGTTTGGGCAGCGGTAAACCGAGCGCCATCAGGATAATCGGCCAGATGATCGTATGAAAACGGATTATTTCCTTACCAACCAAATGCAAATCAGCCGGCCAAAAGCGCTGCAGTAAGCTGTCGTCGTCACTGCCGTAACCGAGGGCGGTAATATAGTTCGGCAAAGCATCGATCCAAACATAAATCGTATGCTTGGGATCAAAGGTCACCGGAATGCCCCAATCGACACTGGTGCGGGAAACACACAAATCATTCAAACCCGGTTTCAAAAAATTGTTGACCATTTCATTGGTCCGGGAAACCGGTTGAATGAAGTCCGGATTGTCTTCAATATATTGCAGCAACCGATCCGCATACTTGGACGCACGGAAATAATAGCTCTCTTCCTTCAGCCAAGTCACCGGTCGACCGCAATCGGGGCACAGATTGCCTTCTTTAATTTGATGTTCTGTCCAGTACGCCTCACAGGGAACACAATAATGACCTTCATAATCTTTTTTATAAATATCGCCTTGATCATAGAGCTGCCGGAAAATTTTCTGGACCGCCGCCTGATGCAGCGGATCGGTCGTACGAATATAGCCATCATAGGAAATGTTTAATTTCGCCCATAGCGCCTTAAACGCGATATCTAATTGATCGACATATTGCTTGGGAGTGAGTCCTGCTTTCGCAGCATTTTCTTCCACTTTCTGCCCATGTTCATCGGTACCGGTCAGAAAAAAGACATCCTCGCCCAGCAGACGATGAAAACGTGCCAACGTATCCGCCATAATGGAGCAATAGGCATGCCCGACATGCGGATTCCCGCTGGTATAATAGATGGGTGTGGTAACATAATAGGTCTTGCTCATCCGTTCACTCTCCTTTATTAATCAAAATTCACCCTGCTTTTACCATCGCATCCATAAAAAAAAGCCCTCACCCGATAAGGGGCGAGAGGTCGCGGTACCACCCTTGTTCGACACCTGTCTTTGTCAAGAGCAAGCATCCTTCCTAATGCAGCAAGCCAGGACAGCATCCGCTGTTGCTTACCGCAGCTTGTTAACGCAAGCCAGACGTCAATAGTTAATCAGCTCTCAACTTGAATCACTATCGCTGCTCCGGGACCATCTTCAGGTTCGTTCGCCGATCTGTTTTCAGCTTGCCAGACTCTCTGTGCGGCAAAGGACGCCTTACTCTTCTCATCATCGCTTTCTTACAAAAGATTATACTGTCTGCTGCACCAACTGTCAAGTGGTAAATAATCGTCCTGAGCTTCTCATTCTTTCCCCTCCTGTTTAAACTGAAAAAATCAATTCTTTACTGGTTTTCTACCTGCTTAAGCAAGCAGAGTAATTTTATGATAGTTTACAGATTTATTTAGTGCAAATATCATGAAAAGGCCATTTTTTTTATTTCGTTTTGTCTAATTGTATCTTTTTATCTAGTTGACTCTTTTTTTATTATTTTCCATCAAAAGGAAACTATTGACTTTCACGCAGGCATAAGGTAAATTAAGTTTGAATTTGAAAAACAAAGGAGGTTACATTAAATGAAAGCTACCGGTATCGTGAGAAGAATAGATGAATTAGGCCGTATTGTGATTCCCATGGAATTACGCAGAACATTACACATCAGTGAGCGTGATGCCTTGGAAATTTTCACTGAAGAGGACACCATTATCCTGAAAAAGTTTTCTGCCAGCTGCGCACTTTGCGGGCAAGAAGGAGAACTCCTGCACTTCAAGGACAAACATATCTGCTCCAACTGCTTAAAAGAGCTGACAGAATTACACTAATCTTTTTTTTAAATAAAATAGAAGTTGATACGATCCTCAGTACGAAACGTACTGCTCCTCGTATCAGCTTCTTTTTTTATCTGATGTTATGGCTAAACTGCCTTTTGAGTCCTGACGCAGAGATCATTTTTCTTTCTCACCGGCCTGCAAAGCGTCGCAGCGGTTTTCCCATTCTGTATAGGCTGCTTCGATCAAGGGAGGCAATTCCGCATAACGGCGTAAAATAGCTTGACGTTCCCTTCGCTTGACAAAATCAGGTTCGGCCATTGTCCATTCCAAACCGGTTTTCTCTTTCTCCAGGGCTTCCAGCGTCTGTTCGGCTTCCATAATCTGCCTTTCCCACTGTTTGCGCAGCCGCTGTTCCTCCTTGCTTTGTCTGTCTTCCTGCTTTTCCTGTTTGACAATTCCCGTTTGTACTTGATTCAGTGCTGCTTTTTCTTTCGCTAACAGCTCTGTATAACCGGTCCAGCCGCCTTCCACCACGCGGAAATTGCCGTCTTTCATTTCCCAGATTTTTTCTGCAACCTGATCGATAAAGTAACGATCGTGCGAGACAAAAATCAGCGTTCCGGGAAAGGTTTGCAGCGCTTCTTCCAGAGATTCTTTGGCGGCGATATCCAGGTGATTGGTTGGCTCATCCAGTAAGAGACAATTGGCACCCTGCACAAACAATTTGGCCAACATCACGCGGCTGCGTTCTCCGCCGCTGAGGGTACTGACCCGCTTCGTGACCTCTTCTCCAATGATTAAAAAGCGCCCCAAAATCGTTCTGGCTTCTTCGTTGGTCATCTGCTCACCAGCCGACATCATTTCTTCCAGCACCGTATTGGTGTCTTCCAGATCATCCAGACTTTGCCGATAATAACTCCACTCTGCACCCACACCCCAGCGCACTTCACCGGCCGAAGGTTCGACAAATCCGGTTAAAATAGATAACAATGTACTTTTTCCGGTGCCATTCGGTCCGACCAGCGCAATCCGCTCACCGCGGTAAACCGTCAGATTGAGCGGTCCAAACAGGCGGCGGTCATAAGTTTTTTCCAGATCCTCCAGCATGATCACCCGATTGGCGCTCTTGAAACGCGGTTTGAACTGCAGTTTCATACTGGCTGCCGCCGCTTTGGGAGCTTCAATGGGATCGAGGCGTGCCAGCATTTTTGCCTTGCTTTTTGCCATTGTCGCTTTGGTGCCATACTGGAATTTATCGATAAAACGGCGCAGCTTTTTTCGCTCTTCTTCCGTTTGCCGATAGACATCTCCCTGACGCCGCAGGTTTTCCTTTTTTTGATGCACGAAGGCGCTGTAATTGCCACGGTAGATGGATAGGGTCTGATACTCGATTTCAAAAATACGGTTGACGATGCGGTCCAGAAAATAACGGTCGTGTGAGACGGCGATCACTGCACCCTTATAGGTATGCAGGTATTCTTCCAGCCATTCGACTGCCGCGATGTCCAGGTGATTGGTTGGTTCATCCAATAAGAGCAGATCCGGACTCTGCAGCAAAACACGCGCCAAAGCGGCCCGCATCCTTTGACCACCCGATAAAGAATCGAGCGGCAGACTAAAATCATTTTCCAAAAAGCCTAGCCCAAAGAGAATCGCACGGATCTGACTGTCACAAGTATAGCCGCCATTGGCTTCAAATTCATTCAACGCTCTGGTATAACGGTTATTGATTTCTGCCAATTTTTCTTGGTTCTGGTAAACTTGCGGCTGGGCCATCTCTTGTTCCAAATTGCGCATGCGTTGTTCCAATTCATCCAATTGGGCAAATACAGAGCGCATGGATGCCCATAACAGCATGTCTCCGCCTAATTCATCCTGCTGACGCAGCCAGCCAAAACTGCAGCCGGACGCTTTGGTCATAAAGGTGCTGTCATCGCCATCGGCTTCCAGATCCCCGGTAATGACCCGCAGCAAAGTGGTCTTCCCTGTACCGTTGCGTCCTACCAAACCGATGCGGTCACCGGCATTGACATCAAAAGTCACCCGTTCAAAAATCTTCGTGCTGCCATAATATTTTGCCATATTATTGACGGCGATCAAGGCCAAAATACTCACCTCAATTATTCATCGTCTTGTTCAATTTGAAGTTCAGCGACGATGATCTTTTTTTCATGTGCTTGGTCCGCAGACTTTGCTTTCGATACATTTTTCTCGGCGTTTGTTTTTTTCATTTGATTGCGATGCCAAGCTGTCGCTTGCAGATAACGCTCTTTCATCTGCATCCGATTGATCGGACGAGGCCATAAGGCTGCCCGTTCCGGCGCGGAGCGCATGGCGGCGCTCAAGTTTTCGTAGACCGAATTGTTTTCTTGACTCAAATCCCGGATCAGATCTTTTACCGCCGCTCTGGTACTGTTGCCGTCGCGGGGGCAACAGCTGGAAATCGGTTCAAAGGGGAAAAATCGCTTGGCTGCCCGAATTTCTTTCTCTCTCAGATAAACCAAGGGTCGAATAATCGTCAAACCGGCTCGCTCCTGTGGGGTAACCGGGGTAAATGTCGTGATTTGACCGGAATAGAGTATGCTCATCAAAAAGGTTTCCACCGCATCATCATGGTGATGCCCGAGCGCCAGTTTATGATAACCATTGGCAGCAGCAATCCGGTTGATCGCACCCCGGCGAAAAAAAGCACAGCGTGCGCAGGGGCTCTGTCGAGGATCGCCTGTAAAAATAACGTCTTTCATCTGCGGCAGCGCTTCAAAGAAAAAAGGAATTGCCATGGCATCGCACAATTCCTGCAGGGCTGGCCGAGGTGAAGCTTCAGAAAAACCCGGATCGATCGTGACAGCTGCCAGCTCGAATGGAATCAGTGAATGCTGTTGGATCACCCAAAGCGCGTACAGCAAAAAGCTGGAGTCTTTCCCACCGGAAAGCCCCACCATCACCCTGTCATTCGGTTGCAGCATCTCAAATTCCATGATGGCGCGCCAAATAGGGCTGCTATAATTTTTCGGCAGCTGCCGTTGCAACGGTTGCATTTTTTAAGTTTCTCCTCTGATTCATTTCATTCCTGGTTACCAGCGTATCTAGACACGATCAGCAGAAAAGGTTTCCTCCTGTTCGCTCATTGCATAACACTGCAATATTTCCTTGGTATAGGTTCCGTCTTCTCCGTAAATCATCAGGGTCGGTTCCACGATCAGCTCCGGTTTTCCCTGCAAAACACCTTCGACAAAAACCAGATTTGGTTTTTTATCGAGTTGAGATTGAATCAGGCGCAATCGCTTCGGTTCAATCCCAACGGCGGCCATCCCACTCAGCAAAGCCACTAAACGTTGGGGCCGATAGATCAGAGCCAGACGTCCCAGCGGCTTCAATACAGCAGCCGCCGACTGCAGGAGATCATCCATGCCGCCGTATATCTCATGACGCGCAATCGCCTGCGCACGTGCGGGATTGAGCAAGCCGTCTTTTAACGCTTTATAGGGAGGATTGCTGATCACCAAATCGAATTTCCGTTTGCCCGTGACGGCGGCAGCTGCACAAAAATCAGCCTGCAAAATGGTGATACGATCCTGCAGTGAATTGCAGCAAACCGATCGATTGGCCATTTCCGCCATATCGCTTTGAATTTCCAGGCCTGTGATCCTGAGATCCGCCATCCGACTGCATAACAAGAGAGGAATCACACCGCTGCCAGTTCCGAAATCGCAAACGAATTCTCCCGGCTTGACCGTGGCCAGACTCGCCAGCAGCACGGCATCCATGCCAAAACAGAACCGTCCCGGATGTTGGATGATGCGAAGCCCGGTCCGGTTCAACTGATCCAGGCGCTCTCCCGGCAGCAACAAGGGCAGAGATTGCTCCGGCATTATTGCTTGCTCCCTTTGTTCCCCTGCGGCTCTTCTTCCGGCGCTTTTTTACATTGATCGCATTGACTGCAATTACAGCCGCTGTTCTTTTCAATCAGGACGATTTCATCCAAGGAAAATTCGCTTTCCTGATTGGTTTCCGTCAATTTGACTCGGACAACTCCCTTGTTGGTACGAATATGGCTAACGATCCCTTCTCCCATGGTGGTTCCGACTTTACTGCCGACTTCCGGTACTTCCAAACCACCCATGCCATAGCCTTCCGACTCGTATTTCAAACAGCAGAGCAGTCTGCCGCAGATTCCGGAAATTTTAGCCGGATTCAGCGAGATATTCTGTTCTTTCGCCATACGAATGGAAACCGGGACAAAATCACCCAAAAAAGTCGCACAGCAAATCGAGCGTCCGCAAGTACCCAAGCCACCCATGGCTTTGGCCTCATCCCGCACGCCGATCTGACGCAATTCAATTCTGGTATGGAAAATGGACGCTAAATCGCGTACCAATTCCCTGAAATCCACCCGCCCGTCCGCCGTAAAATAGAAAGTCAGTTTACCGCGGTCAAAGGTATATTCTACATCGACCAGTTTCATTTCCAAGCCGTGCGCTTTCACTTTTTCCTGACAGATCCGCAGGGCATTTTTTTCTTCTTCGCGCAGATCACGCCATTGCTGCAGATCGTGTTCGCTGGCTTTGCGAATGATTGGTTTCAAAGGCAGCACCGCCTGATTTTCTTCCACACTGCGGCGTTCCAAAACAATCTCACCCATTTCCACCCCGCGAGCAGTTTCCACAATCACACTATCTCCCGCAGAGAAAACCATCTCCAAGGGATCAAAATAGTAAATTTTACCGGCGCTTTTGAAGCGCACACCAACCACTATGGGCATTTTTCTTCACTTCTCCAATCTATTAACAGCGATTCTGAAGCAGCCAGGGCGGTAACTCGCACCTGCATTTGCTGCAGCAGAAGACTGATTTGCTCAATTCGCAAGACTAATTGTACTGACGAAAGCGGTTTCATCCCGACGAGCTGCTGCTGCAGCTGCGGATTGATTAAGGTGGCGGGCGAACCCCCTCCGCTTAAAATCAAACGATCCCGCAGCAAATCCTGCCATGACTGCCAGAAAATTTGCCAATGGATCCGTTCCCATTTTTCTTTTTCCCGCTCTGCTACCCAAGCCAAACGCATGGATACGCTCCAGTTGGGTTCCTCAAAAAACCACTGCACCGATTTTTCCCATTCTATGGCAAGCTGATCATCCTCAAGCCAGGCTGCTGCCTTACCGACACTGCCCTGCGCCATTCTCACGGCCAGCTCCGGTATCACGAGACCGGGGTGCTCCTGACGTAAAACCTGTCTGATCACTGCTTCCGAAAGCGGCAGGAAACGAATCATCTGACAGCGTGACCGAATGGTTGGCAGGATACTTTCAGGTTGATGCGAAATCAAAATCAGCAAATTGTCGGCTGCCGGCTCCTCCAACAGCTTGAGCAGCGCATTGGCGGCCGGTACTTCCAACTTATCGATGGGATCGATTACAATCACTCTGCGGCGTCCCTCATACGGTCTGTGCGCCATCAGTGGCTGCAGCTGACGAATTTGTTCAATACCGATGCCGCTCTTGCCTTCCAGCGGCTGCAGCATCAGCCAATCGGGATGACTGCCCTTCTGCAGCTTACGGCAGGAAACACAATGACCGCAGCCCAGCCCCTCTTGGCTCAGGCAATTTATCGCCATGGCTAGACACAGTGCCGCAGTACGTTTACCGACCCCTTCCGGGCCATAAAAAAGATAGCTCTGGGCTAATCTTTGCTGTTCCATCGCATGACTTAAGAGTGTAACCGCATAATCCTGACCGAAAACAGCATCACTCCACATATTTTCCACCACCTCAATAAAAAGCACCACCTGTCGCCGTCGCGTTTGAACAGATGTTTTCTTTCACACCTGCGAAACGCCCGCCAACAGATGGCGCTGCACATACCAGACGATGACAGATGAGCGACGTCTATTGCTTGAAACTATAAATCTCTCGCAGTAAATGCTGTATTTCATCAATCAATTCCGCCATCTGACCGTGATCCGGTGCAGATCTTTTTACCTGTGTTTGCAAACGCGTTAGGAGTCTATCAATATTTCTCTGTAGTACGGGAGCCAAGGGATCACTATAACGCAGCGGTGCTTCTTCGTCATCCGGTTCTTCCGGTTCTGCTATCGCAGCCCAAAGGGCAAAGTCCCGCACAGATCGTTGAAAAACCCGCCAATCAAGCAAATCAGATTGTAAAAGCAAGCGTTCGCCGCATGCCTCAATTTGCTGCAGCCAGGCAGCCGGATCAACGAGCGGCAGACTTATTTTTATCTTTTGAGCGCTTCGTTTCATGCACGCTCAAAACGTTCGATATCAATCACAAAGATAATCGCTCCGCCAACCACTACTTCTACCGGGAAAGTAGAAAAGGATTCGATCGTGGATGCCATCGGTGTAATCGGGTTAACAATTTGAGTACGCGCTTCACATTCGTTGCGGATAATTTGGCAGACTTCTTCCACTTGTTTATCTTCAACACCAATTAACAGGGTTGTATTTCCGGCTCTTAAGAATCCACCAGTACTGGAGAGGCGAGTAGATCGAAAGCCACCGGCAACCAAAGCATCGGCTGCATTGTGGGCATCCTGATCCTGAATCACAGCAATCACCATTTTCATAGAAATCCCTCCATTTTCTCCACTCTCACAGGAGTTCTTGCTATTATTATACATGCGGGACTTGTAAACGTCAAGAGATTAAATATAGATAATCACCCTGCGGCTGGGTTCTTCTCCGATCGAACGTGAACGCAAGCGATATTGCTCCGCCAATTCATGCTGCAAACGGCGATTATAGGCATCCTGAGGTTGTAATTCCACCGATTTTTGACTTTCTATTACTTGTTCAATTGCCATTTCCGCTTCTTCCAGAGGATCCTGCCAACCCTCGAGATGGGGAAGCTCCTCGTGCTGCGGTTTACTGCGCACCAATTCGCGCAGAGCAATCTCGATTTGAGCCGTTGTATTCGCCCGGACCGTAATCACCGGGATGCCGTTTTGCTGCGCTTCTAAAAGTTTCTCCGGCAAACGCCGCAGTTGGGACTTCAAAGTCAAAAAAACATCACTGCCATCCAAACCACGGTTGATCTGAATGGGTAAACGATAATTCCGGATTGCCTTTTCCACCAAATTACGATTGACTGCGTAAGGGTAAAGGCTGATGACATTGACGAAACGCGCTACCTTCTCCATATTGCTGCCGTGATCCAGGACAGCCAGATCCTCTTTTTTTTCCTGCACATCGCTCAGCTGTTCTGTCTGCCACTGGCCATCCCCTTGCCTGGCTCTAATCTCCGGGGTTGGCTGATGACCGCGCAGCAATAAATCCACCGTAGCAGCCACATCAAAATGAATCAACAGACGATCACGGCTCTGTAATTCAATCAGCAACTCAAAAGTCGGTGCTTCTTTCCGCTCCAGGACGGATTTTTGCGTACCGCGTCGGCGGGCTTCCTCATCACTCAGCGTCACCGTCTGGATACCGCCAATCAAATCGGAAAGCGTTGGGTTCTGGATCAAATTCTGCAGAGTGATACCGTGCGCAGTGGCCAGTAACTGTACGCCACGTTCCGCAATCGTTCTGGCGGCAGCGGCTTCCTGCTCGGTACTGATTTCGTCAATCACGACGACTTCCGGCATATGATTCTCCACCGCTTCAATCATCACAGCATGCTGACGCGACACCTGCGGTACCTGCATCCGCCGAGCATGTCCGATACCCGGGTGCGGAATATCACCATCACCGGCGATTTCATTGGAAGTATCGACCACGATCACCCGTTTCTCCATTTCATCCGCTAAGACTCTGGCTGTTTCCCGCAGCATCGTCGTTTTGCCCACACCGGGACGCCCGAGCAATAAAATACTCTTGCCCAGCGCAACCACATCACGAATTGAATTGATCGTGCCGTACATGGCGCGGCCCACCCGCAAGGTCAGACCGACGATGATCCCCTGCCGATTACGAATGGCAGAAATACGATGCAGCGTGCGTTCAATGCCGGCACGATTGTCATCACCAAAGCTGCCGACCCGTCCGACGACATAATCCAGATCATCCCGGGAAACCAAGGCCTCACCGAGATAGGAGAACCGTTCCGGAAATCTAGCTTCCGGCGGTCTGCCTAAATCCATCACAATTTCAATCAAATCGTCCAGATCCTGCTGCAGCAGCAGCTGCCGAATCGGCTCCGGCAGGACAGCGAGCAGCAACAGCAGTTCTTCTCCGATCTTCTGTTTTTCATCCATCTTGATACACCTTGCTTTTTATGCTTCAATTATTTCTGATAGACAGAAGCGCCGGTGGCATCCACTGCCACAATCACCGGCATCTCCTCGACAAAAAGACGCCGAATTGCTTCCGTCGCCAAATCTTCATAAGCCACCACTTCCACTTGCTTAACTGTTTTCGCCTGCAAAGCCGCGGCTCCGCCCAACGCTGCGAAGTAAACAGCGCCATGTTTCCGCATCGCCTCGATCACCGCTTGGCTGCGTTTGCCTTTACCGATCATCCCTTTCAGACCGGCAGCCAACAAGGCCGGCGTGTAGGGATCCATGCGCCCACTGGTAGTCGGACCGATCGAACCGATGATATGACCTGGCGGAGTCGGCGCCGGACCGGCGTAATAAATAGTCTGATCCTGTAAATCAATCGGCAAAGCGCTGCCGTTTTGCAGTGCTAAAAACAGACGCTGATGTGCCGCGTCGCGTCCGGTGTAGAGCCAACCGGTTAGTAAAACTTCATCGCCGGCGCGCAACGTCCGGATACTCTCACCGGTTAAGGGTAATGAGATTCGCTGCATGACTGATTCACCCTTTCTATTGTAAAATTATAGAATTCTCGTGCGGTGCCGTGCCACATGACAATTGAGATTGACAGCGACCGGCAATCCGGCAATATGGGTCGGTGCCCATTCCACCGCCACATGCAGTGCCGTTGTTTTACCGCCAAAGCCCTGCGGCCCAATGCCCAATTGGTTGATTTCAGAGAGCAGTTCCTGCTCCAAATGAGCAATCTCCGCTTCGGGGTGAAAAACACCGAGTTCACGCAGCAAAGCGCGTTTGGCCAGCAAGGTTACCTGCTCCATGGTACCGCCAATCCCGACGCCAACCACAAGTGGCGGACAGGGGTTGCTGCCGGCTTTTCTGACTGTATCCAACACAACCTGCTTGACCCCAGCGATTCCCGCGGCGGGCGTCAGCATAGCGAGTGCTCCCATGTTTTCCGAACCAAATCCTTTGGGTGCCACCGTCAAACTAATCTGCTCGCCGGGAATCAAGCGCAGATGGATGACCGCCGGCGTATTGTCACCTGTATTCTTGCGGCTGAGCGGGTGTGCCACCGATTTCCGCAGATAGCCTTCCCGATATCCAATCCGGACCCCTTCATTGACAGCAGTAACAAAATCACCGCCGGTCAGGTGCAGATCCTGGCCCAGATCGGCAAAAACTACCGCCATGCCGGTATCCTGGCAAATCGCCATTTTCTCCTGACGGGCAATGGCTGCATTCTCCAACAAACGCTGCAAAACACTCCTGGCCAGCGGCAGCTCTTCACGCTGTAAAGCCTGCTGCATGGCGTTTTCCACATCGCAGCCCAAATCCGTATTTGCTTCTATGCATAAAGCGGCAATCGCTGCCGTGATCTCTGCCACATTTAATTCGCGCATGCGGTTCATCTCCCTTGCATTTTCTGTACCTAGTGTACAGAAAAAAAAGCAAAAATGCAAGGGAAATCTAAAAAGAGAATCATCGGTCAGTTGCTTCGCCGCTGCCGATGATTCTCTGTAGAATTTTCTGCGCTGTCTATTCTTTTTTCCCGACTGTTGCCAAGTAAACGGGGAACCGGCTGACGCCGTCGATGCCTAAAATGGCGCTCAAGGCATCGTCATCAAAGGCGGCGATGGCGCAGCAGCCTGCATCGATCGCTTCACAAGCTAAATAAAGATTTTGACAGACATGTCCGGCATCCAAATGAATATAACGGAAGGAACGCTCGGCATAACGCCAGACATTACGGTAAATCTCGGCTGCCCAGAAAAAAGTCACCGCAGAATTTTTGACCATACCCTGACGGGAACAGACTTGGGTGAGATCCTCGGCCAAAGTTTCCGCCACAGAAAGCTGAATCAGTTTATGGTCCAACGCTGCATATTGATAAAGGCCGGCCGGCAGCGATTCGACCCGATTGATCAAAAGATAAGTTTCAAAGGAGTGGCGCGAACCGGCGGAAGGAACGGTGCGCAAGGTAGCCGGCCGGTTGGTGATCTGTTTGATGCCTTGGGTTGTCCAGAGCAGATAGGATAACTCCGCCAGCGTGAGCGGCTTTTTCGCATATTTACGCACACTGACTCTGTTGTTGATCGCGTCAGTCAGATCGACGCGATTCACAGCAACTGATTTGGGATCAGGTAAATCAAATACCGGTTTATCTGTTGGTGCTGCATCGGCTAACTCCGGCTGCGGCAGCATTTTTGTTTGATCGGTCGGTTCTGTTTGGTATTTATATTTGGTATATTCCATAAAAGTCGGGCCGATATGTAATTTTTCCAGTCTTTTGTGCATCGTGATTTCCTCCTATTCTTTTTTACCAACCGTAGCCACATAAATGGGAAAACGCTCGACCCCGTCCAGCTGAAAATATTGGCTGATCACGTCATCATCGAAGGCTCCGATGGCACAGCAGCCCGCCTGCATTGCTTCGCAAGCCAGATAGAGATTTTGTCCGACATGTCCGATATCCTGAAACAGATCGCGGTAGCCACGTTCCGCATAGCGCCAATAGGTTCGGTAAGCAACCGCAATCCAAAAAAAGGTGACTGCCGAATTTTTCACCATACCTTGATTCATACAGGCAGCCGTGAGTTTGGCGTTCCAGGCTGCATCCGGTTCAATTTGAATCAGGCAATGATCCAGCGCGGCATATTTATAGAGTCCCGGCTGCAGCCCATCCACTTTATTGATCAGTAAATAAGTCTCAAACGCATGTCGGGATCCACCCGAAGGCACCGTGCGCAGGGTAGCGGGACGTGTAGTTACCTGCTTGATTCCTTGCGTACACCAGAGCAGATAAGACAATTCATCCAGCGTCAACGGCACGCTGCTGTATTTGCGGACGCTGACGCGGTTGTTGATGGCCGTAAACAAATCAACCTTCGGCACTGCCGCTGTATGGGGATTGGGTAATTGAATCAAAGGCAAATCTGTAGGTGTTGGGTCTGTCAGAGCCGGCTGCGGCAGCCCTTTCACCTGATCGGTATCTTCCGTTTTGTACTTTTGTTTGGTATACTCGACAAATTGCTGACCGATTCCTTTCATACATACGCCTCCCTGTGATCATGATACCTGTATTATTTCGTGTTGCGTTTGAATTTTTCCTTCCTATTTCCAGCCGCTGTACGAAAAAGACCGCATCCCAGTACAAATGGGATGCGGTCGCATCATGCTTACTTATTTTTGTTTTCGAAAATCTGGTCGATCAGACCAAATTCCAGCGCTTCCGGCGCTGTAAAATAATTATCCCGGTCGGTTCGATTTTCGATTTCCTTGATATCCTGCTTGGTGTGTTTGGCTAAAATTTCATTCAAGGTCTGGCGGATACGCAGGATCTCTTCTGCCTGAATCTTGATATCGGCTGCCTGCCCCTGCGCGCCGCCCAGCGGTTGGTGAATCAGGATGCGGGAATGCGGCAAAGCCATGCGCTTCTTGCCGGCCGATAAAATCACCGCTGCCATCGAGGCAGCCAATCCCACGCAGATGGTATTAACCGGTGCTTTTAAGTACTGCATGGTGTCATACAGTGCTAAACCCGAATAAACTTCGCCACCGGGAGAATTGATATAAAGATTAATTTCCTTCTCCGGATCTTCCGCTTCCAAAAACAGCAGCTGTGCAATTACCAAATTGACGCTGTACATATTCACTTCACCGTTTAAGAAGACGATACGGTCCCGCAGCATACGGGAAAAAATATCATAAGAGCGCTCTCCCCGGCTGGATTGTTCTATGACAATCGGCACTAAATCGTTACGTATTTCCATTTGAAACCCTCCTGCTTCTTTTTGACGGGCTGCAAAGCATCCTCACCCGTTATGCCCGTAGTATAGCACAAAGGTCAGGAAAGGTCAATACTTTTTCCTTTAATGCTGCCCCATGTTTTTCGCATCAGTAATTCGTCAACCCCATCATAAACAAAATCCTTAATGACCCCGATCGCTTCATAACCGAGGCGCAAATAGAACTGCTGTGCCGTCAGGTTATCGACAGAAGTCAGCAAGAAGAGATTCGGACCGCTTTCCTGTGCCAACAATTCAGCGGCAGTCATCAGCAACCGTCCGATGCCATGTTCGTGGTATTGATAATCCACGGCAATCAGCTTAATATAGGCACTCAAGCCAAACACATTCCTGAGCTGCAGCCAAACCAGACCCCGCAATTGATCATGATCCATGGCAGTGAGAATGATATCCTCCGTTTGCAGTGCCTCAGACAGCGCAGCTGCTATTTTCTCTGCCGTGTACTGATAGGGACGGAAGACCGGATTTGCAGCGATCAGACGTCCGGCTTGCGCCACCTGTGTGGGTTGTAAATGTCCCAAAACATAGAGGTCTTTCTCTGTTTGTCTTTCCATCTGTCTCATCCTCTCTGTTGTCACCCAATTGTGGCTGATTGTAGTGATCGGCTGCGATCCTATTCGCAGTAATGGTAAGCCAAAGCCATCGCTGCTTTTTCTTGCAGACCTTTTCTTATACTTTTCAGCTAGATTTCTCTTCTGCCTTCCAAAGCTTTCAGCAGTGTAATTTCATCGGCATATTCTAAATCTCCGCCAACCGGCAAACCACGGGCAATTCGTGTCACTTTCAACCCGGCGGGCTTTACCAAACGGGATAAATAAAGCGCTGTGGTTTCTCCTTCAATATTCGGATTCATAGCCAGAATCAATTCTTTAACGGTCCCGTCCAAGAGGCGCAGCTGCAATTCCCGGATCTTTAATTTCTCCGGACCGATTCCTTCACTGGGTTGGATTGCCCCGTGCAGCACGTGATACAAGCCCTTGTATTCTCTGGTTTTCTCCATCGCCATCACATCGCGCGGATCTGAAACGACACAGATCATCGATTGATCCCGTTTGTCGTCGCTGCAGATCATGCAGGGATTGCGATCCGATAAATTGCAGCAAATGGAACAATAATGCATCTTTTCTTTGGCATCCAACATGGATTGTGCCATCTCACGCACTTTGCTTTCTTCCATTTGAATGATGTACATCGCCAAGCGCTGAGCGGTCTTGGGACCGATGCCCGGTAAGCGGCTCAATTGAGAAACTAATTTCGTCATTGGATCACCAAAGGAATACATGGGACACCTCTTTCAATGCAGCTTTCTCTCACGCCGTTTTGGTTAAAACATACCGCCCGGCATTTTGAGGTTGCCGTTGATTTTTTCCATTTCGCCATCGTATAATTCTTTGGCTTTCCGCAGCCCTTCATTGATTGCCGCCATCAGCAGGTCCTGCAGCATTTCCGGATCACTCGGATCCATTGCTTCCGGTTTGACAAGAATGGACTGCAGAATTCTGTCACCACTAAATACGACACTGACTACACCGCCGCCGACCGATGCTTCCACCGTTTTCACTTTCATCTCTTCCTGTAATTTCGCCATGTCTTCCTGCATCTGAGCCTGCAGTTTTTGTGCCTGTTTCAACAGCTGCTGCATATTTCCGGCACTTCCGCCGCCAAATCCACTATTTTTTCCTCCACGCATCGTGATCAAGCCTTCCCTTCATTTATGTTTTTCTTTTCCTGTTTGATTACATCGACTTTGTTTTGACCGGCCAGTGCATAAGCGGATTGCAGAAACCAATCTTCTTCCTGCGGTAAACTTGTTTCCCGCAGCAGCATCGCCGGATTGCTTGCTTCTTTTTTCGGCAAGTCGCCTAAAGTTTCCTTTTTCGTTTTCGCATTAAATCTGAGAGACATTCCTATCGCGGCTGCAATCGCCTTTTCAATCACGGCTCGATTATCGGCCTTCTCCATGACTTTCTTATGAAACTCTGCCTGAAAAACCACGACCAAGGAATTTTCATTCGCTTCATAAAGTTCTCCCTGTTTCAGGACTGCATGGGCGGATATTTTCTCCCGCAGCACTTGCTGCAAAATGTCCGGCCATTTGGCTCTGAAACGAGACAGCATGTCATCCGAGGCGGGTATTTCGGCTTGCTGCGGCTTTTCTTGTACTGCCGCGCCGGTTTCAGCACCGGACAAATCCACCTGTTCCGCTGCAGCCGCGGGTGGGGTTGCTTCTTGTACCTCCCGGTCGACCTGCCTTTGCTGCTGCTGCGTCGGACTCAGGCTTGCTGCAGGAGCATTTTTCAGCTTTCCTTCTACTGACGGTGCCGGTCTTGGCGCCACAGCCTGCTGATTCTCTGCTTGACCTGTCTGGACTGCAGTCCCGCTTTTTATATTTTGCTGTTCCAGCTGTTCGATCCGCGCTTCCATTTTTTTCAGACGATCCCCATAGCGATAGGCTTCCCCCGCCTTAAACATGGCCAATTCCAGAATTAAGCGTGGCTGCGCTGCTTGTTTCATTTCCCAATCGGCTGTGGCCAGAATATTCATCAGTGTGACCAATTGCTTGGGCTGGAGATCGGCGAAGGGAGATTTTTCCGTCAGCCAATCGCGCAGTTGCTGCAGCAGATCCCGCAGGAACTGAATTAGATCCTTGCCTTCACTTTCAATGCGGTCCAGTAAAGCCAAAAGCTCCGGAATCGCTCCCGTCAGCATTGCCTGAATTGCCTGCTGCAAAGTCTGCTGATCGACCGATCCCAAGACTGCCAGTAAATCATTTAGAGTAATCGCATCACCTGCATAAGAAAGACATTGATCCAAGAGCGACAGCGCATCCCGCATGCCACCCTGCGCTCGGACCGCCAGCACCTGGAGGGCATCCTCACTGATCGTAAAATGTCCTTCCTCAGCGATCATCCGCATCTGCATGATCATCCCCTGCGGACTGATCCGTCTAAAATCATAGCGTTGACAGCGCGAAAGAATGGTCAAGGGTACTTTATGCACTTCTGTGGTTGCCAAGATAAAGATAATATTCGCCGGCGGCTCTTCCAGTGTCTTTAGTAAGGCATTAAACGCCTCTGGGGTCAGCATGTGAACTTCATCAATAATATAAATCTTATACCGCGATTCGGCGACATATTGCAAAGCCTGCCTGATTTCGCGGATGTCATTGATGCCGCGGTTAGAAGCAGCATCGATTTCACGCACATCCAACGAAGTCCCTGCATCGATGGACCGGCAGGAGGCGCAGACACCGCAGGGAGACAGGGTGGGGCCCTTTTCGCAATTCAGTGAGCGCGCTAAGACACGTGCGATTGTGGTTTTGCCGGTCCCGCGCGGCCCGGTAAACAGATACGCATGCGCTAACCTTCCCTGCTTAATCGCATTGGAGAGGGTTCTGACAATATGTTCCTGTTCTACGACTTCCGCCAAGACTTTTGGTCGATATTGTCGATAAAGTGCTAAATAAGCCATTCGATCCTCTCCTTTTTCACGCTGGATATTGTATTTTTATTATAACATAATCGAGTGCAAAACGAAAGGGTGATTCGGCAAATCGGTTGCTTGCATGGGAGGGAAACCAAAAAGCAAGTTCGTAAGAAAAAAGCTCAGGCAGTTCCTGACAGCGCTCGGCTTCCAGCCAAGACTGTGCTGTCAGGTTCCTGTCCAAGCTTGCGACTAAAGAATTCGCTGCCAATCCCGAGACAGCAAGGGCGGTGCTATTTGTTTTGCTCGGGGTATTGTTCGATGAATTCCCGATAAAAACAGACGGCTTGCTCAAAACCACCGCTTGGCATGTGCTCATTGACAGAATGCATGGTCGGCATCGTTTCCGCATCAAAATAGAAGGGGGCGAAGCGATAGACATTATCACAAATCGGGTAATATTTACCGGAATCGGTACCACCCATCACGAGATACGGAGTGATCAGCGTATTGGGAAACTGTTCGCTGATTAAGCGGCGAATCAGATGCAAAGGGGCGGTATCGGTCGGTGAAATCGGTGAAGGATTCTTGCCGCTCAGCACTTTGACTGCCACCTCGGGATCGACGATCGATTTCAGGTATTGCACGAGCGAATCCATCGTGTCACCGGGCAACAGACGGCAATTGACGATCATGACCGCACGCTCCGGCAGAATGTTTGCCTGTGCGCTGCCCTGCGCCATGGTGACTGCCATGGTGCTGCGGATCATGGCATTGGTCGTGGGGCTTTGCTGCAGATATTGCTGCAGCAGCGGCCAATTGGCTGCCGCCTGATTCAGAATTGGAGCCAGCTTTCCCATTTCCGGTGCGATCGTCTGCAATGTTTCTTCCACCAACGGCAACAGGCGTGCCGGCATCGGATGTTCCTCCACAGCGACAGCCGCGCGAGCGACTTTACCCAGAGCAGTCGAGGCTTTGGGGATACTGGAATGACCACCGATATCACTGACGGAAAGTTCGACATTGACACTACCTTTTTCGGCAACCCCGATCACCGCAAGGCGGGAGGTTACACCCAGTATTTTTCCATCCACTAAGGTGCCGCCTTCATCAATCACACATCCCAGGCGGATACCGCGTGCTTTCAATAGATCCACGATTTGCTGAGCGCCGGAACTGTCGCCAGCCGCAACGATTTCCTCATTGTGACCGTAACACAGATAGATATCATAGGACGGCTGATAGCCCTGACGCAGCAATTCTTCCACTGCCTCCATCTGGGCGACGATCTGACATTTGGTATCGCCGGTTCCCCTGCCCCAAATCATACCATCGACAAGGTCGCCGGAAAAAGGATCATGCCGCCATTTACTCAAATCCCCCACCGGCACGACATCCAGATGAGCCATCAGGGCAATCGGTAAAGCGGAGCTGCTGCCACTGCCCTGCCAATGATAGAGCAAACTGGCTTTGCCAATCACTTCGCGGCTCAATTTTTGATGGATCAACGGATAGGTCTGTTCTAGGTAACGATGCAGCTTGTAAAATTCATTAAAATCAATCTTAGCCAATTCCGCCCCGGAAACCGTTTTACATTGGACCATACCCTGAAAGTTGCTTAAGATTTCTGCATTGCTTCGTCTCATCCGGATGATACCTCCTTTTCCTATTGGCTGTCATGCCAAAGAAAACACTACTAACCAGACAAGCATACTGCATTTTTCTGCGAATTGCAACAATAAAACAAAAAAAATGGTCTACGAAAACCAATCGTAAACCATTTCATTTTTTGAAAAGCAATGCACCGCGCCCTGCCCTTGAAAAACGCTTTCAGCCGCGTTTTAGCTCAAAACTCACTCAGACGACTCGCATCACCCGCGCAAACCGCTTATCGTTGCTACCTTCCGGTCCTGGCGAGGTTCACAGCGCAACGTCGTGCGAGGCCCGAGGTCAACACCTTGAGCAAAACCGAATCCGATCGGCGTCTTCCTTGCAGCAGGCATTCGACCCGGCCAAGCGTTCCGGTAATAGGGTGCCGCAAATTCCCCGTCTAGCGCGATGCAAGTTGTAGTTTAGCAGAAACCCCCTGAAAAAGCAAGCGCTTTTTTAGGGGGTCACCAAAAAGCCGTTTTCTAAAAACCAAGATTAAATCAAAGCCAGCGCCTGCTCCAAGTCGGCAATGATGTCTTCCACATTCTCCAAACCAACCGAGATGCGGATTAAGCTCTCAGAAATACCGGCGACGGCACGTTCTTCCGGCGTATAGGGAGAATGCGTCATACTGGCCGGGTGCGAAATCAACGTTTCTGCATCACCCAGGCTGACTGCCAAACGACAGATTTTTAAGGCATTGACCAATTGTTTGCCTTGCGCAAGACCGCCTCTGACTTCAAAAGCAATCATGGCACCGGGTAACCGCATTTGTTTGTCGGCCAGTGCCTTTTGCTTAAAATTCTGCAGGCCGGGATAATAGATGACTGCTATTTTCTCATGATGCGCCAGAAAATCCGCAACCTTAACCGCATTGGCGCAATGGACATCCATGCGGACAGCCAGCGTTTTTAAGCCGCGCAGGACGAGGAAAGCATCAAATGGCGACATCACAGCGCCTGTCATATCCTTCAAGCCAAAGAAACGCACCCGCGTCATAAATTCTTTGCTGCCCATGGCAAAACCGCAAATGACATCGCCATGACCATTCAAGTACTTGGTGCCGGAATGCACGACCACATCCGCACCGATGGTCAGCGGTTGGGTGATATAGGGCGTAGCAAAAGTATTGTCAACCAGAACCTTACAGTCGGGCACCGTATGCGCTATTTTAGCTACTTCAGCAATATCCACCAGTTTTAAAGTGGGATTGCAGGGACTTTCGATATAGACCAGTTTGGTATTTGGACGCATGGCGTTTTGCACTTCTGCTAAATTCACCGCATCCACAAAAGTGACTTCCACATTCATACTGGAAACACCATGATTTAAGAGGGCAAAGGTGCAGCCATACAGCGTTTTATCCGCTACGATATGGTCGCCGGCCTTGACTGATGACCAAATCACGGAAGCGATCGCTCCCATGCCGCTGCTGAAGGCAACGCAGGCTTCTGCTTTTTCCAGAACCGCCAAACGTTCTTCCAATTGACGGACGGTTGGATTGCCCAAACGCGTATAAATAAAGCCATCTTCTTCGAGGGAAAAACGGCGTCCGCCCTGATCCGCATCATCAAAAACAAAGGTAGAGGTTTGATAAATCGGCATGTTCAACGCACCGTATTGATCGTGCATGTGCTTGCCATGAATCGCCTGTGTGGAAAATCCCAGTTCTCTCTCTTTCATATCCATTAGCCTCCTATTTCTCTTTCTTCTGATTATAACACTTTCAAGCGAAAAGGGAAAGTGACCAAAGAAGAGTGATTTCATTTTTTCACGGGTTTTTTTCTCTACTGTCAGTAGCAATTGTTTGGCGAAACACGGTCGCCTTCCTCAGCTTTACCTGTTGTTCGACTGCCAACTGACTTACCAGGGCGGCTGCTCCTCGTCAATATCGAAGCTGGAAACGACACGATGGGCAGATTCTTTTGCCTCTTCCGATGTCGGTTTCTTTGCTGCGGCAGCAGCATTTTTACCGGATCGGGCTTTCCTCTTCGCTTCCATCCGATTAGCCGCTTCTGCTGTCACGTATCCCTTTTCTTCTGTGGCTTCCATACCGTTTTCGCTCGGGAGCGCCGTCGGAGGCAAACCCGTCTCGATCGCGTGAAAAAAAGCGGCTACTTCCGTCAATTGATCAATCACCGGCGCCGGCGGCAGATCACGGATGAAGCGGCGTCCGTAGGTTTTACTGCGCATGCGTTTATCCAAAACAGCAATCACACCACAGTCCTTTTTGGAACGAATCAAACGTCCAAACCCTTGCTTCAAGCGTAAAGAGGCTTGCGGCAGGGTGTAACTGTAAAACGGTTCTTTGCCGGCTCGCTGCAGGGCTTCCATGCGCGCCTGCTGGATTGGTTCTGTTGGCACGGCAAAGGGAAGCTTCACCAAGATCACCAGGCTGAGCGCCTCTCCCTGGACATCGACCCCTTCCCAAAAACTGGTGACAGCAAAGAGCACCGCATGGCCGTCTGCTGAAAAATTACGCAGAATCTCATCGCGCCGTTTTTCTCCCTGACGCAGCACCGGATAACCCCATTCTTCCAGCTTGGCATGACAAAGTTCGTAAACCTCTGCCAAAGAGCGATAGGATGTAAATAAAACAAAGGCACGGCCCTTGCTGATGCGAACCAATTCCAGCACGCGCTGCGCCACAAAGGCGTGAAATTCTGTCTGATTATAATTGGTCGGCTCCGGGCCGTCCAGTGGCAGATAGAGGCGAGCCTGGTTTTTATAATCAAAGGGAGAATCCAGACGCAGCCAGGTAGGCTGATCCAGTCCTAAGCGGGAGATTAATTCGCTGGCTAAAGTTGCCGAAGTGAGCACTACCGGCATCCTGGAAAAGAGGCCTTCCTGCATAAATTCCGCGACAGAGACCGGCGCACAAGCGAGCCGCATTTTGCGCAATTCACGATTGTCCGGATTCTCAAACCAATAAGCATATTGTTCCAGATCAGACATGCCGCAGAGTTGTTCCAGGGCTGTGAGGATCTGAGCAGTCCGCATACCGAGCCCACGGAAGGTCATCTTCTGCTCTTCATTTTGTGAGATTTCTGTCAGCGCTTTCAGCTCCGCTTGCAGTTGGACGAAATCCAGGGACAATGTATCGACAATCTCACCGCTTTTTCGCAAGCGCGTGGTTTTGTCCGGCCATTGCGCGGCCAATTGAAACAGAAAGTCGCTGGAACGACGTAAAATCGTTTCCATTAAGCCTTCCAGACGTAAAAAATCGCTTTCATCCGGCCACTTCAAGACGCCGCCCGGCCGTAAAGCGTTGCGTACGGCAATCGACAGATAGAGGCATTTACCGTAAGTAAATTCGCTGGAGAAATGATCCGTCGCATAATCTTCTACATTTTGCGCTTCATCCAGGATAACAGCGTCATAATGCGCTAAAACGCCTTCAACCTCTTCGCTGTATTCGTTTTCTCGCTGCACAGCCAAGTCAGCAAAAAATAAAGCGTGATTGGTAATCAAAAGATCCGCTTCTTTTTGTTTCTGACGTGCCTGATAAAAATAACAATCGCTGTAAAACGGACAGCGCCCCCGCAGACAGAGATCCGATTCCGAACCGATATCCGCCCAGAGGCTATCATTCACCCGAAAGGGGATTTCTTCTTTATCGCCAACCCGAAAGCCATTGGCATAATATAAATCCAGGATCCGCGGCCATTGTTTGGCGTCGGCTGCTTCCCGGTAAAGCTCGATTTGCTGATTGGCTTGAGCAAAGGCAGTCAGTTTCCGCATGCAGATATAATTATTGCGCCCTTTTACCAAAGCAGTATGGAATTCCAATTCTCCTGCCAGGATTTTTTCCAAGGCTGGAATATCTTTTTGCACGATTTGCGACTGCAATTGCAAAGTACCGGTGGAAATCACAACCCGCTTGCCTTCTGCTTTGGCATAGAGCAGCGCCGGTATCAGATAGGCAAACGTTTTACCCAAACCGGTACCGGCCTGCACAGCCAACGGCTGTCCACTGTTCAGCGCCTGATAAATCCCTTCCGCCATCGCCAATTGACCTTCCCGATGCTCATGACCGGGAAAGCGCTCTGCTAGCAAGCCGTCCCGGGCAAAGAGATCGTGCAATGCTAACATGAGGCAGCCTCCTGCGGCAGGGTATAGCAGGCGTAGGGCATCAGCCAAATCGATTCGGCCTGCTGCCAGGCCGCCATTTGCAGCGCCTGCTGCAGATTTTCGGCGGGTTCCATAAAAGCCTGCCGCACCAGCTGATCCGGCAGCTCGGAAATCAGAATCACGCGTGCCTGCACAGCCACCCGAGCGATGGCTGCCGCCTTATGTCCTCCCAGCAAAAAGCCACGCTGCAGGCGTTGTAAGACCTGCTGGGGCTGTCCATCCGCTTCCCGCAGCCATTCGGCAAAAACCGCTTCTCCATAACCTTCCGGACAAGCTGCCAACAAGATGATCGTGCCACCCGACTGCACGGCGTGCGCTGCATTATCCAATGCTTTCTGCGCTTGATATAAATTCACATCTTTGGGATGACCGCCGGCGGATGCGATGACAAGAGCCGCTTTCCTGATAATTGGTACCTTATAAAGGCGATCGATGATCCGGCAGCCGGCTCGATGCGCGGCGATTGGATCCCCGGCACAGACTGCGATCACTTCTTTGCTTTCATTTTGCACCAGATTTAAGATGAAATCGATACCGACGATCTGACCGGCTTCATCGATGTCTTCCCGGACAGGATTGCCTGCCAAAATACCGCTGGCAGAACCTGCTTCCAATTGCATCCGGTGATTGTTGGCAATCGCCGCTCTGGTGGAAAGTCCGGGCATCATGGCTTTGGCGCCGCCGGCATAACCGGCAAAAAAATGCAGATCAATATTGCCGGTGCAGATTTTAAAATCTGCTTCGGCAAAACAGCGATTGATTGCCAGCGGGGTGCCGCGGCTGGTTTCTCCCAGCAGGATGGTATCCAACGGATCGTGATTGATCACCCGAACCCGCTGATAGGTCTCACTGCCCACCAACGCCGTTAATTCTATTTCTGTTAAGGCACGGTGGATTCCTAAAGCGACCAGAACGCTGATTTGATCCATCGCAATGCCGGCGCCGGCTAATTCATCCAATAAAACAGGCAGCAACAGTTTGCTGCGCGCAGGGCGGGTACCATCGCTGATGGCGATGGCGATCCGACGCTTTCCGCGCACCATTTCCCGCAGAGGCAGCGTCCCGATGGGATTTTGCAAAGCAAATCTGATCTCTGCTGTCGGATCCTGCAGCACAGGCAACTCCTGCGGCAGAATTTCTCCCAGCAACTGCTGCGATGCTGCCTGATATTCAGTCCAATTTTTTCCATATGCCAATCGTGTCATTCTCTTCACCACCATTTTTAATCTTCTCATGCTAAAGTTTCTCTCTGACGTGTGGGTTTCCCTGCCGCAGCGCAAGATATCGCAGTGTTTCTCCATAAAGGTTTGCAAACCAAATGTTTATCCGGTTTTTTAAGCAGGAACAGAAGAAGCGAAAGGAGAATTCAGAAGATGCAAACTTTTTTGCGTCCTATAGAGAAAGAGGAGGAATATCTTATGTCTGTTGTTCTTTTATCCGGCAACGAAGCGCTTGCCCGCGGTGCTTATGAAGCCGGCGTGCAGCTTGCCGCTGCCTACCCGGGTACGCCAAGTACCGAAATATTGGAGAATATCGCTCAGTACAAAACCATCCGATCCCAGTGGAGCCCCAATGAAAAAGTTGCCACCGAAGTTGCGATCGGCGGTTCGATCGCAGGCGGTCGCTCTATGGTATGCATGAAACATGTTGGTGTCAATGTAGCGGCCGATCCGCTCTTTTCTTTTGCTTATACCGGTGTCAATGCTGGCTTTGTGATCGTTTCCGCCGATGATCCCGGTATGCACAGCTCACAAAACGAGCAGGATAACCGTCAGTATGCCAGATTCGCCAAAATCGGTTTGCTGGAGCCGAGCGATAGTCAAGAATGCAAGGATTTTATCAAATTAGCTTTTGAACTCTCAGAGACATTCGATTTGCCGATGATGGTACGCATCACCACCCGGATTGCGCATACCAAAGGTTTAGTGCGCCTGGAAGAGCCTAGCCAGCAGCAGCCGAAAGCCTATCAGAAGGATTTCGCAAAATATGTTACCCTGCCCGCCAATGCCAGACACTTGCGGGTCAGCTTAGCCGAACGTTTACATCAATTAGCGGAATATAATGAAACTTCCCCCCTCAACCGGATGGAAATACAGGATAAAAACCTGGGAATTATCACCAGCGGCATCTGCTACCAATATGTCAAAGAAGCACTGCCCCAGGCATCCGTGCTGAAATTAGGTTTAACCAATCCCCTGCCGATGCAGCTGATCAGCCAATTTGCTGCTCAGGTGGAAGAATTATGGGTTGTAGAAGAATTGGATCCGTTCATGGAAGAGCAAATCAGTGCTGCCAGCATTCTCTGCCTGGGCAGCAACGGCTGTATTCCTTTCTATGGCAAAGAATTATTGCCGTTGATCGGAGAATTGTCACCTTCCATCCTGCGAGAAAAAATCCTTGGTCAACCGGTCGATCCGGTAAAGCCACAGCCCTATTCACCGGAACGTCCGCCGGTTCTTTGTCCGGGCTGCCCGCATCGCAATGTGTTCTACACTTTACATGAATTGAACTGTACGGTGACCGGTGACATTGGCTGCTATACTTTAGGTGCCCTGCCGCCGCTCAGCGCGATTGACACCTGCATCTGCATGGGTGCTTCCATTCCCATGGCGCTTGGCATAGAAAAAGTTCACCCAGAAATGGCCGATCGGCTCGTCGCTGTGATGGGTGACAGCACATTTTTCCACTCCGGCATGACCGGCTTGGTGGATCAAGTCTACAACGGCGGCAGCGCAACGATTCTCCTGCTCGATAACAGTATTACCGCTATGACGGGCCACCAAAACCATCCCGGCACCGGGGTGCAGCTGAATGGTCAAGTATCGGCTAAAATCAATTATGAAAATGTCATTCGCGCCTTGGGTGTCAATCGTGTCCGCATCGTCGATGCCTATGATTTAACAGCTTTGCGCAAAGCCATCAAAGAAGAACTGGCTGTGCGCGAAGTCAGTGTGATCATTGTTCGCCAACCCTGCGTCCTGATCCGCAAAGATCTGACCGATCACTATCGAGTCAATCCGACTCAATGCAAAGGCTGCAAAGCTTGCTTAAAACTCGGCTGCCCTGCTATGACACTGCAGGACAAAAAGGTTTTAATCGATCCAACCCTATGCGTGGGCTGCAGTGCCTGTGCGCAGCTATGCAAATTCGGTGCCATTGAAAAGGGAGTGAACTAATATGAAACGCGCAATTCTCTTAGTCGGTGTCGGCGGACAAGGCACGATCCTGGCCGCAAAAGTTCTGGCACAAGTCGGTTTAAATCTGGGCATGGATGTGAAAATGTCAGAAATCCATGGTATGGCTCAGCGCGGTGGTTCTGTCGTAACGCAGATTAAAATTGCCGAGAAAGTTTATTCACCGCTGATTGAAAATGGTGAAGCCGACGATATCATCTCTTTTGAAAAATTGGAAGCGCAGCGCTATTTACCTTTGCTGAAAGAAAACGGTTCTATTGTGTATAACGATCAGGAAATTGCCCCCATGCCTGTCGTCATTGGAGCAGCACAGTATCCAAGCGATATTGAAGCTGTATTGTTAAACTACACGAACCATATTCGCAAGGTGCCGGCAAGCCAATTGGCGGCGCAGCTCGGCAATCAACGGATTGTCAATATTCTGCTGCTGGGAACGGTGGCAGCCAGCTGGCAAGATACACCGAAACAAGTTTGGCTGGATGCTTTGGCTACCGTCATTCCCGCTCGTTATCTTGAACTAAATCTGAAAGCATTTGAAATTGGTTATCAATACAGCGAATAAGCCGGTTTTTTTGAAGAAACGACGCTTTCAGTGACAATGTGCTTATCAATAAAAAAGCAGCCGTGCTGCCCCAAAATCATTTGGGCACTGCGGCTGCTTTCCTATTTTTCTAGCGATCAATGGACTCTCCTGCCAGGATTGTATTGGCGTTATCCATCAATTGTTCTTCCCATTTTGCCAAACGATTCAGCGCTTTGGTAAAGTCCTGATACTGCGGTGCAGCTGCATCATGAACATCGCTGCCCAATAACTGCACCAGACCCGTCTTGATCCAATTTTGGTAAATTTGGCCGCCCCAAATGGAATGAAAGGCTTCGGCATTGACCTGAGCCAACACCTCCAATTCCAGTAAACGCTGCGTTGCCTTCACCGGATAACGATCTACATGTGCGATGATCGGGCGCAGATTTCGGCGGCCTATGATGGTTTCCAAAGCATCATAGACCCAAGTTCCCCAATTTTCTAAAGGCATTTCAATCAGGATATAATTCGTACTGCCAATACACAACTGCTCTAAACCCGGCAAAGTTGGCAGTTCCATGGAAAGCGTCACTTCCGCAGCGGCGACTAACTGCATGTTGAGCTCTGCGGCATAGTCCTGCAGCAACTGCAGGGCGTTTGCCCTGAGCGGTAAAAATGTTGCCAAATCCTGTCGCCAGGAATAAAAATGAGGTGTGGTTACCACAGTAACCACACCGGCCTTTTTTGCAGCCTGCAGTTGCTTTTGTGAAGTATCCAAATCTTTGCTGCCGTGATCCACACCTGGAAGTAAGTGCGTATGAAAATCAACGCGGTTCATTTTCTTCCTCATATGCTGATTTATATCCATATTTATAACCATATTTGTAACTATAACGACCATATTTGGTGTTATATCGATAGCGATTCGCATATTTTCCGACATCTGCATCATTTAAGACAATACCCAAGATATTCACACCGGCTTGCTCCAGCGCTCCTACCGCCGATTGCATCACTTCTTTGCTGCTGTAACCCTCGCGTGCAACTAAAACCAAACCATGGAAGCGACTGGCAATCACTGCCGCATCGGTTACAACATCGACTGGCGGCGTATCAATAAAGATATAATCAAATCTTTCGTTGAATTCGGTCATCAAGCGCAGCATCGTTTCAGAAGCCAGTAATTCCGCTGAGTTCGGCGGCAAAGTTCCGGCCGGTAGGACAAAAACATTCTCGAATGCAGTGGTATAGATACAGTCTGATTGTGTCAAATTACCCAGGCGATCACTCAAGCCCGGTGAAGCCGGTACCTTCAGTAAACGATGAACCCTGGGTTTCCGCATATCCGCGTCCACGATCAAAACCCGTGAACCGGTCTGTGCAAAGGTAATCGCTAAATTGATACAGGTTGTTGTCTTTCCTTCTTCAGAAATAGCGCTGGTAAAAATCATTTCCTTTTTGCCGCTGCCGCTTAGCATAAACATAAAGTTCGTCCGAGCCGCTTTGTACGCTTCTACCACAGCAAATGGGGTCTGCGCTGATAAAACCAGATCCCGTCTTTGACTTTTTTTGTTATTCATATTTCTTACCTCCCTTTTTCTCTGAGGCATTGGCTGGGATGGTAGGAATGACACCAACTACGGGGATATTAAACATTTCTTTGAGATCCTCTTCTGATTTGACTGTTGTATCAAACATTTCAATCAACAGGATTCCCATCACAGAAACCATCATACCCAATAGGGCACCAATGACCGAGTTGAGCATGACATTGGGACCGGAAGGCACTGTCGGCAGCTTTGCTTCGTCGATCACCTCAACTGATCCGGCTTTCATGACTTTGACGATTTTTTCAGCACCAACTGCCAAGAGTGTATTGGCGATAACTCGCGCATGCTCAGGATTGGTATTCTCGACCATGACTTTAATAACCTCGGTATTGTTCTCAGAGGAGGCGCTGATCATGGCTTTAATTTGAGCGGCGGTATAACCTAGATTGGTCTGTTTGGCTACTTCGCTGAGTACAGAATCACTTTTCAACAAAACCACATAGGTGGTTACCATATTACGCGCCACGGTTAAGTCGCCGGTTGTCAGAGACCCTGTCGTCCGGTTTTCCGTATTATAAACATAGAGAGTGGTTGAGGTGGTATAAACCGGAGCCACCATAAAGCGAAAAACACCAAACGTAACAGAAGCGCATAATATCACACTTAAAAGAATGATCCACCATTTTTCCAAAAGGATGGCAATCAATTTTCTCAAATCAAGTTCCATTTTTTCCCTCACTTCATGCACACTTGAACAATACGAATCAGGAAGAAAAGAAGTATTCCCAGTGCATGCTTTCTATTTTAAATTTTTCATTTTCTAAGGATTCCGAGTTTTTTTTACCGGCTCTCGGAATGCTTAGCCAATAGGGGTTTGGCAACAGCTTTTTTTCCTGCTTTCATTATAACATCAATTGCTTGCTGATGATCAATTTCATCCGCTAAAGCGATTTCATATAATCTCTTTAGCATTCTCTTTATGGTAAAAGAATCCATCAATTTTTCTAAGCGATGATTAATTTCTTATAACGGGATGTAATCGTATCTTCTTCCGCTATAAGCAGTTCTTCATGAATTTTCTCCCGGTCTGGCGCCGATAATTTCGATCGAGATATTCACATCAGGTTCAAATCCGGTAAAACGAATGATGTCGCGAACCAAATCGACTATTTTCACCGGATCACCCCTATCCAATCCAAAGACTTCTCCATCGTTATGCAAACTTCCTGCTTGCAGAACCAGCTCTACCGCTTCTGATATGATCATATAATAACAAGTCGTCGGTTCATCGGTTGAAGTAACCGGTCCGCCATGTGCAATCCAGCCCACCAAACACTAATTTCTTTTACCCATCCGATCACCCCTCCTGAAGAATCAACATTAATAGGTTTTTAAACAATGTTCACAATTATTACGGAATTATTGTGAGATTTCCTTTGTATTTATCATAATAGGCTTTTACTTTTAGCAAATCATCGCCGCTGAAACGGCTGTAACAGATCGCTTTCGCAGTTACTTTTTCTTCCGCTGATAACACACCATCACTGACCATGTCAAAAAGAGTGGAAAGATCCGATGGAGTTAGCTTCGGAAGGATCCACAAAGCGATGGCCATTTTATCGACACTTTCTACCGAAGCAATAATTTCCGCATCGGTTAGCTCAGGTTCGGTTACTGCCGGTGATTCGGTTACAGGAGGTGTTGCCGGCGTTACCGGCGCTGGATCAGTTGATGGCAAATTCGGCTGCGTCACGGTCGGTGATTCGGTTACAGTAGGCAGTTCTGATATCCCAGGTGTTGTCGGCGTTACCGGAGCCGGATCAATGGATGGTAAATTTTGCTGCATCTCTGACGGAGCAGGGATTGGTTTGGAATCCTCAGGTGAAGCAATATCAGAAGCAGGTGCCATTGGAGTGTCTTCCTGTTTGTTATCGGTCGGCAGCTCGGAGGTGAGCGATTCTGTTCCTTTTTCCGTTTCGAGCAATAAATCCGAATCTTCTGCAGGGATAAAAGTCTCTGAGTTATTCATCTGCAGCATATTACGAAAGAGAAAATCCCCTATCCAATACGCACTCACCAAACCGATCGTAGCTACTAAACATACGACGCAAATCAAAGTAATCCAGAAGCGTTTCATCCAATCTTCCTCCTTTCCCATAAAAATCAGCGATTCTTTCGATTTCTCATAAAAGAGACAAAAAGCGGGGCGGCGCATGCCCGCCCCGCTTTTTTTACTGCGGTAGTAAATTTACTTTAGCCTGACTATGAGATTGTCAGTGTGCTAAAGGCTTGTCTCATTGCATCAAGTCTGCCTGCATCTGTGATCACGGTTTTAATCAGGGTCTTCAAACTCGTCAGATCGCTGAGCTGATATTGATTCGCTCCGGCACGGAAAATAATTGTAATTGTAATAGGAGACGGGTTTTCGCCTGTGCCGGACACCTGGCCTATCAGCACATAACGATCATGTCCCATAGCACGGATCTCACCAAGCGTCATGGTCGCACCTGCATTTGCTAAATCCAAGCCAATTGTCGTTGTTCCGCTTAATGTAGTATCCCCAACGATTAACGAATCAGCGTTAGCGAAGGATATGCCAAGTGCGGTAATGGAAGCAGAATCCGGAATCGCGGATAAGTCGAATGTGAGCGATGTCGGCGTTTCCGATGTCGGTGCAATTACACTATAATTAACTGAAATCGAAATAGCGGTGACGCGTGGGAAAATGGATTCTGAGACGGTTACCAATACTGCTGCTCCTGCATTAAACCCGGTTTTAGCCGCAAACCTGACATAATAATTTCCAACGGCTGGTACTGTTGTTGCATTTGCCGAGCAAGCTGTATAAGTGCTGTCTGCAGCTGTTGCTAATTTGTATTCCATTAAGGATGTTGTACCGCTAATCTTGCCATCCGTTCCTTCAATGGTAGTTGGTGAAACGCCGGATAACCCGGTTGGCGCTGCTTGTTCTGCACTCGCGATCGATATGTTATAGGTTGTTGTCCTGCTGCCAACAGTGATCGTCAGAGTTTGACTTGCCGCTACCGCTGTGCTATTAAAGCCCGTTACATTACCTGTCGTGATTGTTTCTACTTTTGTCGTCGTATCACTATAGGTCCCTGTCACTACCAAGCCTGTGATGTTAAGTGTCTCCCCAACTTTGTAAGCTGTCTTTGTTGCCGGTGTTGTGATTGCTATACTGCTTAGTGTCGGCACTGTAAAGTTGAAGGTTGTTGCAGCTCCCGCTTCCCGTATCGCTGTTGCTGCTACTCTAACCTGCAATGCGACTGTTCCTGTTAAAGCAGGTAAGTTCGGTGCTGCAGCAGTGTATGCTGTCCAAGTCGTTCCGTTCGTGGAAAATTCCATACCTGCAGTGATACCGATTAGTGTGTTCGCAAGATCATTCATCGTAACACCAACAAGTGCAGGCCCGTCTGCTTTCGCTATCGAGATCGTATAAGTTGTTGTCTGATAACCTACTTTGATTGTCAGAGTCTGACTTAGCGCGACCGCAGCACTGTTAAAGCCACTGATGTTTGCTGTTGTGATTGTTTCTGTTTTTGTTGTTAAATTATCATAGGTTCCAGTCACCACCAAGCTCGCAATGTTAAGCGGCTCTCCAACTTTATAGGCCGTTTTTGTTGCCGGTGTTGTAATTGCTATGCTTACTAAAGCGGGAACCATGACCTGCACTGCAGGACTTGGGTCGAATCCTTCTTTGGCAGCATATCTTACTTCGTAGGTTCCAGACAATAATCCTGTGATTTCAGTGCCCGCTACGGCAATCCAATCTTTGGCTGATGAAAGTAGTTTATACTCCATCGCACTGGTGGTGCCTGTAATCCTACCGTTATTGGAATCGGCTGTTGGGGCAACTGCTGCAAAGCCTGACGGTGCTGTTTGCGTGTTGTTTACCACAATCAATTGCGCGGTTACTGCCGTTTTCGCTGAGGCTGTCAGTGTAATCGTGACTGTCTGATAGCTATGCGCTGTTTTGCCTAATGCAGTACCGTTTGCAGGATTTGCGGTATATCCTGGTGCCGTACCATTTGTAAACGAGACTGTCTTTGTTGTACCATCATTGTTAATTTCCGTAACGATCATACCGTTTAGGACCAAAAGCTGGCCTGCGGTATACTGCAGTTGAGATGGTTGTGTTGTTACTTCAATACCGGTTACCGCTAAAGGCGCCGTTGCCGGGAAGGTAACAATAAAGCTTACACTGTTGCCCGAACCGGTTCCCTGTGTTGTAGTTGCACCAACTGAGGCTGCAGTTGCTACTGTAGGTGTGAAAGCTGCAGTCTGGAATGCTTTGTCATTCTTTGAAGCCAACACAACGGTTGCTGTGTAAGCTACCCCCGCTTTGAATTTTCCGGTCGGTGTTAATTCTTGATTCCAAGTGACACTCGTGACTGTGTAATCCGGATTCGCAGTATTCGTCTGAATTAACGCAGCATTTTCAGGTGTAACACCTAATACCGGTGCTGCCATTGTGACATATGCTGCTGAGATTTCTGCGGGAAGAACAGTAACGGCGATTGTGCCCTGATGGGTAACGTCCCCTGAAGCATTTTTTACCTGTACTGTGATTGCCGTTTTTCCAGGAGCGAGGGCAGTAATGGCAAGCCCTGTGGCTGCATCCACGCTGACAATCAATGGGTTTGCGGAGGTGACGTTATATGTGGAGCCTGATGTTGCCGTTGTAATCGTTGCCGTTGTTGTTCCGCCGATTCTTAATACGGTCGGAATAGCGAGATCAGTAATACCTGTTACGATTACTGCGGTTCCTGTTACATTTCCTGAAGCGGTACCAGAAGTTCCTATCGTCCCTGTTCCTCCTACATTAACAGCGCCACTGTTGTTTGCAACCGATATGTCCGAGTTCGCAGTTACGTTGGTTACGGTTCCGTTGTTGGTGATACTAGATCCTGCGGCGTCTGTGCCAACGGTTATGTTGTCAACCTCAGCACCTGCATTAATCACAATATCTATTGGAATATTCGCTGTAATGTTAATGCCATTGGCACCATTCGTGACTGTAATTCCCTCCGGAAGACCTTGAATATCAAAGGTAGCTCCGTTATCATCATGCACAATGATTTGATTCCCGTTCGCTACTTCAATCCAAGTATTATCGCCAACACCATTGATGGTGATGGTTCCTCCAACAGAAATATTGTTTGTTACGGTTGCCAGTGTTGCAGAAAGTGTCAAGTTCCCGGTAATTGCGGGAATTGCTGTTCCGTTGAACGTGATTGCTGTTACCATATCTGCAACAAGGTTTAAACTGCCTACTAACGAATAGGTACCAAAATCAATTGTAAAATTGGTCGCCCCTGTCCGTGTCGCTGTTACATTACCGGTAATCGTCTCGCTGAGTATGATCGTCGCAACAGTATTGTTGGCCAGTGCAGTCTCAAATTGTGCGGCGGTACTGACTGTAGTTGCCGGGAAGACTACCGTTACCGTCCCTGAATTGGCAGCGTTCGATACGCTTGTCGCCCCTGCTGCGCTAAAGAAATTGGCAGACAAACCGGTTAAGGTATAACCTGTTTTTGGGGTGATTGTAATCGTTGCCGTATACGCTGTGCATACAGCAAACTGATTGTTTTCAGGGATAGGGTTCCATGCTACGGTTCCGGTGTATTCGTCGGTTGAAGTGATTGTTGTAACCGCAGCAGCATCAGTAATCGGTGCGGTTAATCCTTGGATTGCCGCGTTTGTCACTTTTGTTTTAGCGGTGGTAAATTCAATTGACTGAAGATCTGAAATATTGCCGGTTGAATCTTCAACGATCACATAGGCTTTGTAAGCTTTAAAACGTTCAAGACTTGTGATATTTGAAGTGTTAACAGCTGCCGAGGCGATTCCAGTCTCTCGGGCTGCCGAACTTCCTTGTGCTTTGATGATGGCTGCATCCGGTGCTGCGTCTGCCGCCACATAGACTAAATAATAATAGGTTCCTGATTCGTTCGAGCTGAAGCTGAGGGTTGCAGCTGAATCGGTGATCGCACTAATATTGCAATTGCTTACGATTGGTGCTGAATTATCAGTAATAACAACACTCGCGATGTTGCTTGCAGCGTTGCTTGTAAGTGCAGCCGCTTTCGCCTGGATCGTTATCGTTCCCGTTCCGCTGCCTAAACCAGCAGTTTTTACTGTGAAATTGATTGTTACTGCTTGATCCCCGGTTCTCGTTATACTAAAAACTTGAAGATTTGTTGTTCCCGTATCGATTGTCCAATTCGCTGTGTTCTCAGCGATTGCTGCCGCGGTAAAGGTAGTGCCGGTGAGAGCAACTGTATTTGATGCACCGGAAAAACCGGATGGGGCTGCATAATTAAGCGTTGTTGCAGAAATTGAAACCGGATCATTAAAGTCTATGTTTATGTCTTCTGTTGTTAAATTGGCAATTGCTCCTGCGATCTTCGCCTTGGCAATGGTGAAGGATAAATTACTGACATCATTGGCATCCGCATGGTTTGCTGCACTGCCGGTGATGGTAATTGTGAGCTGCGTATCAGAATTTCTTGTTACCGTATAATCCATGCCTATAGGCAAACCAGCTGATGCAGTAACGTCTGCCTTCACTAACGGATCAGCGAAAATACCATTTGCTATGGTTATCACTACGTTACCACTGATCAAGCTGCCATTATTCGGGATAAACGCTTCCCTCAGCGTTGCCGGGTTGATCGAATTGATTCTTGCGATCGGATTTACAGTCACTTCAGTTGCCGCAGTTTTTGTTCCATCCGAAGCTGAGGTTGCTGTGATTGTTGTTGTGCCTACTGCGATCGGCGTTACGATGCCATTCGCAACAGTGGCTACATTTCGGTTGCTTGATGACCAAATAATATTTCTATTTGTGGCATTTACCGGGCTAACTGTAGCTGTGATTGTTCCGGTTGCTCCACCTGACGTTAAAGTCATTATTGTTGGTGTAACACTGATGGCACTGACAACTACTTCCGGTTCCGATTCAGGCGGTACTACCACCGGCGGTGTCGTTGGAGTTGTTGTTATAACCCCGGCCGACGTCACTGTTGTTGTCGTATTGGCTGCTACAGCAGTTTCGTTGACGACGGATCCAGTAACTGATGAACCGACAATGACAGAAACCATGGTGCTTGGCACGGCCACGGTCACATTATTCGCTGAAACATTGACTGTGGTCATCACGGCGCCATTGGAAGCGGTGACAGTTGTCTGTTGTGCGTTGACTGTCATTGTCGTCACGGTTGCCTCTGCACCAACATGAATGGAAGTGGAGGCTGCCGAGGGAGCGACAGTGAGCGTAGTGACGGTTGCAGAGTCCATCATTACATCCGTCTGGGTATTCACAGTAACATTGGTCATGTTCGCATTTAAAGTGATGACCGCATCAGCAGGATTGCTTTGGGCAGGAACATTGACCTGCACATCTGTAATGGTGCCGTTGCCAATACTGGTGACCGTAGTATTGTTGCTGTTGACAACCAGGGCGGCGACCACTGAATTGTCGGCAATTTCCAAATTGACGTTTTCGGCATTGACGGTTACTTTGGCGATACTGCCTTCGATTTTCACGGTCTCATTAGCGGCGGTTTCAGCAATTGTAACTTCCAGACCACTGGCATCGGTCGTGAAGATCCGGGTTCCACCGGACGGTGTTGTAACAACAGTAATACCATTCGGGTAATTACCGCCGTCGATCACAACGGAATTCATACCGCCGCCGCGGATAATGACTTCGCCTTTCACGGTGCAGTCCTTCAGGTAAATATTACCTGTGCCAATACCGTCGGCGGCAATTAAATTGCCATTAAAAGTCACACCCTCAAAACGGGCATCGGATACTCTGACCAGGACATTGCCTGCGTAATCAGCGGTATAAGTACCCGGCGCAACCACATAGGTCTGAACCAAGGTATGCATGACCTGAGCAAATTCAGCCCGTGTAATGGGACTAAGCGGCTCTAAATTTTGATCGCTGCCGCTGACATAGCCGGCTTTGACCATACCGCCCAATTCGGCTTCAAACCAAGAGCTAACAGAGGAAGCGTCCAGAAAACCGGCGAAATCTGCTTTGCTGCCATTCGCAATATGGAATGCCCTGGCTAACACAGCAAATGCCTGTTCACGGGTAACCGCAGTTTCCGGATTGAGTCTGATTCCGTCTCCTTCCATCACTTTCATCTCAACCGCTTTTGCCATCTCAACAGCATACCAGGCATTCGCATTGACATCAGAAAAGTGTGAAATATCTGCGGCCACGTTGGCGCCAAACGCTCTGACAACAATTGCGGCAAGTTCCGATCTTTTCAGCGAATCATTTGGTTTCAAGTACCCATCGCTGCCGAACAGCAACCCGTTATCTACAGCATGCTGAAGAGCTTCGGTTGACCAATTGTTCGGCATATCGAAAAAGCTCTGTGCCATTGCCGCACCGGAAAAGCATAGTAAAGCAACGATCATCAGCACGAGAAATAGTGTTTTTTTCATGTTCATCGTTCACTCCTTTCAAAATCAAGACTTTACATAGAGTCATCCTGTGAATAGAAAAAATCCGATTTGACTAAAAACTTCATCGTTCTGTTTTCGCCGCCGCACTGTGAAAATAGACGACTGATCGGCTGAGATAGTCTTACTTTCGGATTTCTTTACTTTTTACTGCGATGCTCATTGCTATTACTCTATGTATTAAATTTGATTTCGACACTCTTTTGGAAATTCCTTTCTATTTTGCATGTATTTTAAAATATATCAATAAATTTTTATGATACCTGTATGGTACTCAATCAACCACAACGATCCATTGGTCTTGTTAGTCCCTTTCATTCTGCCATATAACAAAACAACCGTCACCGGGTTACGACGAAACCCAAGGTAACGATTGTTCTGCCTTAGCTGCGATTTAGAAGCTCCAAAGATAGCGATTCAATTCCCAGTCATGAACTTGCTGAGAATAATCAGCCCATTCCTGACTCTTGGCATTGAGGAAACTCTGAAATACGTGTTCGCCTAAGGTCTCACGAATCAAGGCATCTTCTTTCAAGGCGTCAATCGCCTGACTCAGATTACCGGGTAAGGAAAGAATATTTCGGCTCTGACGCTGTTTTTCATCCAACTCATAAATATTATCCGAGATCGGAGCCGGCGGAACCAGATGGCGTTTGATTCCATCCAGACCGGCTTTCATGCTGACCGCCAGCGCCAAATAGGGATTGCAGGAGCAATCCGGACTGCGCAGCTCAATCCGCGTACCGATGCCGCGCCGGCTGGGAATTCGAATCAGAGGGCTGCGGTTCGCCATAGCCCAGGCAATGTAAACCGGTGCTTCATGTCCGGGAACCAGTCTCTTATAGGAATTGACCAGCTGATTGGTAATGGCTGTCATCGCACCGGCATGATCCATCAAACCAGCGATATAGGACTCTGCCATCACCGATAATCCTTGCGGACGCTTCTCATCATAAAAAGCATTGATGCCATTTTGGAAGACCGACTGATGGATATGCATCCCGGAACCGGCAACACCGGCAATCGGTTTCGGCATAAAAGTCGCATGCATGCCATGGCTGCGTGCAACAATGCGAACCACAGTCTTCAGCGTAGCGATATTATCCGCGGTTTCGATCGCACCGGCATACTTAAAATCAATCTCGTGCTGACCATGCGCATTTTCATGATGCGCTGCTTCAATGGAAAAACCCATTTCCTCTAAAGTGATAACCATATCGCGGCGTGCTTCTTCACTTTTATCGGTTGGATCTGTATCAAAGTAGAAACCTTTGTCAAACGTCTTGACCGTCGGACAACCATTTTCTCCCTGTTCAAATAAGAAAAATTCCGCTTCGGTTCCGGCATACAACTGTAAGCCCATCGCTTCCGCTTCTTTGACCACTTTTTTCAGAACGCCGCGCGGGTCACCGACAAAAGGGGTGCCATCCGGATTGTGCACATCACACAGCAGCCTGGCTGTAGTCTGTCTGCCGCTGAGCCATGGGTAGATCACAAAGGTATTCGGATCCGGATAAAGCAGCATATCCGCTTCATTGATACGAACAAATCCTTCAATCGAGGAACCATCGAATGCGATCTCGTTGTTGAGCGCTTTATCCAGTTGTGTAACGGGTATCGAAACGGTTTTCTGAGATCCCAAGATATCAATCAATTGAAGTTCGACAAACCGCACATTGTTCTCTTTGGCCATAGCCAAGACATCATTTGCTGTTTTTGCCAACATAAACCATCCCTTTCAGTTTTTTCGTTCGGACAGTATCCAACAAGATGTGATTATTATAAACCAATCGTTCGCTTTTGTCCAGCGATTCTGCCTGATCATCTGTATATGTTTTTAAAGTAATTTGTAGATAAAAAGGCTTCCTTTTCTCAGTGAGGTGATCGGATTGTTCTCTCAGTAAAAGAAACATCCACACCTCTCTGAAGAAAAAGAAGCAACTTTTTGGAGCTGCAGCCGTTTCGACAGCGCAGCTCCCCAATGTATCCCGCGAGAACGAAGCGTTTTCTCATTACAGTATTCTTACTCCTGCGCTGCGGCAGACCCGGGCAAAAAGAAACGTGCCATTAATTTTCCGAAAGCATAAAGCACAGGCAATTTTAACTGCATGCCGCGCATCGCTGTTTCCGAAGCCAGCATTTGCACAGCCAACACAAGCAAAGACAGCGTCAGGGAAATCCAACCAACGATTTGCGCCGGCTGCGCTAATTCCAATTCTCCGCCGCCGATTTGTGTGATATAAGAGACAATAAAGCTGCTGATCGTGTTGATCAGCAAACGGAATAAGAAAGCAATCATATGGATAGCAGCAGCCTGCAGAGCATGCAGCTGCACCAATTCATCTTTGCTAAACTGATAAGCCATTAAGGACAGTAACCAAAACACCGCGAAGACAAGAGGTGATTCCAATAGGAAAAATAAGATGCTGCTGCCCAAATAGAGAGCAAGCATCACCACCCGGCTGTCCAAGCCGAAGAATGAACGTTCAATCTCCGTACTGCGTTTGGATACGTTTTTGTTTTTATTCGACTGATCCGTTTTTTTTGTCATCCGATTCACCTTTCCATATTGCATTTTTCTTGAGTAATCGCTTTCTCTCTCTTAATTCAATTGATAATCCGCAGAATGAAGGGGGACCGCTCTACGCGCACAGGACTCAACACAAAGGCCTGTAAGGCCGATTCAACCAACAGCGCCTGTTTATCAGGATCGCTCTCATTGGTATCGATTGTGAGCAAGACTTGATTCGGTTCAATCGAATCCGTTTTTTTGCGTTCCAGTACCAGTCCGACCGTGTGATCGATCTCTTCTCCCTTTACTTTCCGTCCGCCTCCCAATTCTACAACCATTTTCCCTAAGCTCAGGGTATCGATTTCTTGAATCCAACCCGCTGCCTTTGCTAAAACAGGCAGGTGAAATTTAGCTCGCGGCAGCTGATGCTGCAGCAATTTTTGAGTATTTCCGCCCTGGAGAGAAACCATCTGCAAAAACTTTGCCAAAGCCTCCCCATGATCCAACAAACCTTCCAGACGTTGCCGGTCTTCTGCTTCCCCCTGACTCAAGCCAGCCAATTTCAGCATTTTAGCGGCAAAGAATAATGCCAATTCCCGCAGGTCCTGCGGTCCTCCTCCATTTAGTGCCGCCATTGCTTCTTCAATTTCCAAGGAATTGCCAATCGCACAACCCAAAGGTTCACTCATATCGGTCAGCACAGCCACTGTTTCACGTCCGGCAGCCTGACCAATCGCTACCATCAACTGCGCCAATTCCACCGCTTCTGCTTCGGTTTTCATAAAGGCTCCGCTGCCAACCGTTACATCCAGCAGAATCTTGTTGCTGCCGGCCGCTAGTTTTTTGGACATAATGCTGGCTGCAATCAGGGGAATCGATTGAACCGTTCCGGTGACATCCCGCAGGGCATAGAGTTTCTGATCGGCAGGCACCAGATCATGTGTCTGGCTGATAATCGCCAGTCCCATGCAGTCCACTTGCCTGATAAAGGCTTCCGGTTCCATTGCACTGGTAAAGCCGGGGATTGACTCCAATTTATCCAGCGTTCCCCCGGTATGGCCCAAGCCCCTGCCGCTCATCTTCGCAACCTTCACACCGGCCGCCGCCGCCAGCGGCGCCGCTACCAGCGTCAATTTATCTCCAACCCCGCCGGTACTGTGTTTATCGACCTTGATGCCTGCGATGCGCTGCAAATCCAGTTCGATCCCGGATCTCAGCATCGCATCTGTTAAATAAAAAATTTCGCGGTCATCTGCTCCCCGACAGCAGATAGCCATCAGTAAAGCGGCTGCCTGATAATCCGGGATCAAACCCTCGCTGTATTGCTCTATAAAATAAGTTATTTCTGCGCGGCTGAGCGACTGTCCTTCCCGTTTCGAGTTGATGATATCCACCATTGTCATGATCATCCTACACCTTCTTTTCCCCGTGTCACACTTTATCACCGATTTTTGCATAGAAATGCTTTAGAAATTGCTTGATTTTTAACCATTTCGCCTCATTGCAGAAGATTTAAAATGATTATGTATTTCGCTTTTCTTTTCCTGAGCAAAAGGGTATAATTCTTATTCATCTTTGTCTTTTTATTTTCGCCTCTTTTTACTCTTTTGTCAAGTGTTTCGCATAAAGGAGGACGATTTATTATGCGTGCCGATGCCCATGCCGCTTTCACGGAAGAAACGCATCATCTCCAGCTCACTTTAGAGCAGATTCATCAGTGGAAAGAGAAACTGGTAGAGCAAGCTCATTCCTCTCAGGCAGAAATCGATGAAATTTTAAGCAATCTCGCCGATGCGAAGAAGCCAGAGGATATGACCCAAGCGCAGCAATTTGAAATGACCCGGGTTGAAGCCGCTTTGACTCGCCGTACGGTGCTGAGCCTGGCTGAGAAAGATCCCTATTTTGGTCGTATTGATCTTTCTACCTTGGAATATGAATTTCAGCACAATGTCAATTTCGAGCATGTCGGCAGCAAGGAATCCAAAGGCGGCGTCAAAGTCCACGATCAAACTCCGCCGACAGAAGTATTATATTTGGGTAAATTGGGTGTGGAAAACGAAGAAAACGGCAGCCAATTGATTGTGGACTGGCGTGCTCCGGTTGCTGATCTCTATTATGCCGGCATCCAGGGACGCACTCATTTTGAAGGCCCATATGGTCCGATTGAAGTAGAATTGCATCTGCTGCGGCGGATTTTAATTGAGAGCGGCCGACTAAAGGAAATTTCCGACCAGGAAGAAGCCGCCGGCATTGATGATTTCCTCTTATCGCGCTTACGTGAAAATGCCAGCACCGGCATGAAGGATATCATCTCTACCATCCAAAAAGATCAAAACGAAATCATCCGCTTACCTTTTACACAACCTTTGGTTGTGCAGGGCGTGGCCGGCAGTGGTAAAACGTCCGTCGCTTTGCATCGCATGTCTTATTTACTTTATGCCAAACGCAAAGAAATTTATCCGGAAGACACTTTAATTCTGACACCGAGCCGATTATTTTTTGGCTACATCGCTTCCGTCATGCCGGATTTGGATATCCGACGCTGCAAACAGAAAACCTTTGCGGAAATTGTTCTGGAACAAATCGAACAAAAAATTAACCTGCAAACCACGGCGCAATGGATGATCCGTTACTGTAATCAGACACCCAACGCGATCCAACCCCCTCTGCAAAAAGAAGCGGAACTGCTGCAAGCCAAAGGAAGTCTGGCGGCGATCGCCGCCATCGACCGCTATTTCTCGTTTCTGGTTGGGGTGATTCTGCCGGCTGAGGATTTGACGACGGCAGACGGTGTTGTTTTGGCAAAACACGACGACATGAAGCTGCGTTATGATGATCTGAAACATATGCCGCTCGACAAACGAGTAAAAATTATGCATCGTTGGCTGCAAGTTCAGAGTAAACGGCGCAGCGTCAAAGCCAAAGAAGAGATTCACGACTATTACGAACGCCGTCTGGAAATTGTACGCAGCCGCTTCCCGGTTCATTTACAGCACATGCCCAACCCCAAGGCAATTCAACTGCTGCAGGAGCGTGACGATGCCATCAAACGTCTGCAGGAACAGGTGGACATGGCAGTGAAGCAATACCGGCAGCAAATGCCGAAACAACTTTCCCTGCTCAATTTGTATCAGGAACTGATGGGTAATGAAGAAAACCTAAGCCGATTCTGGCCGGAATTGTCAGCAGAACTGCGTAATGCCATGGTGTACCATCATAATCGCACGGTCAGCCATCTGGATCAGGAAGATCTCGCTCTTTTATTGCGTTTGAAAGAACATTTATACGGCTTAAAAGACCAGTATATCCATGTTGTCATCGATGAAGCGCAGGATTTAAACCTGGCGGAGTTTTTTATGATCCGCCGTTTATTGGGAGATACCACTTCCATGACCATCGTCGGCGACTTAGCGCAAGGAATCTATCCGCAGCGCGGTCTGACCGATTGGAGCAGTCTGATGGATGATATCATCCATGATAAGCAGATCGTTTACCGTGAAATGAAACGCAGTTACCGCAGTTCGGCAGAAATCATCGACTTAGCGAATACCCTGCTTCTGCAGGAAAACACAACCGCTGCGGAAGCGGTGCGTCAGACCGGTGATTTACCGGTTCTGCACGGCTTTGCGGCCGGCAATAAAGCCTGGCAGCAAAAAGCGGCGGCGGTCATGACGCAAATCAAAATCTGGCAGCAGCATGCCGATCTGAATACCTTTGCTGTCTTATGCAAAGGCAGCCAAAACTGCCAGAAATTATACCATGCCCTGCAGGCTCTTTTGCCCGGGGAAGTGGAACTCATCACCGAGGAGACCGATCAATATCAAAGTAAAATCGTGGTCTTGCCGGTGTTCCTGGCCAAAGGCCTGGAATTTGACGCCTGCTTTGTGGCAGACGCCGAAAATACCATCTACAGCAACAGCAAAGCGGATCGACATCTGCTTTACGTTGCGCTAACTCGCCCTTTGCATCGTCTTGCTGTTTATTACAGCGGCAGCATTGCTGATTGTTTGCGCGATTTGCCATCTTCACTCTATCAAGTATAAAAAAGCCTTTGCGGTTTGCATACCTTGCTATGCTGCCGCAAAGGTTTTTCTTTAGTTAATCGTATCCTGCAGAGCTTTCTTTTTCCAGGTTCCCATAATTTGATAACGCGTAAAGCTCATGGCAAACCGGACGAAAATATCAATGGTCATGGCATACCAGACACCCATGATACCTAGATTGAAATAACGGGATAATAAATAAGACAGCGGCAAACGAACCAGCCAATAACCGACGGAACTGATCACCATAGTTGCTTTGGTGTCTCCCGCCCCTCTTAACGCTCCGTTCAGCAACCCGGTCATCTGCTGTGGTATTTGGCAGATTCCCATTAAAATTAAGTATTTCGCACCCAGGTTCACCACCGCCGGATCATTGCTCAGTAACGTGAAGACCACTTTGGGAAAGAACAAGAGGATGGAAGCCGTAAAAGCCGTCAGCGCAAGATCTAATTTGATCAGCTCTTTCATATAACGCTGCGCCAAAGGGATCGAACCGGCGCCAACCGACATGCTGACGAATGCCGTAGCCGCAATGGAAAATCCGGTAGAGGGCATATACGACAGTGATTCCGCCGTCATACCCTGCTGATGCGCCGCCAACGAAACCATACCAAAAGAGGCTACCAGGGAGGTCAGCATAATCCCGCCAAATTGCAAAAACAAGTTTTCAGTCGCAGCTGGTACACCGATATTCAGGATCTGTTTGGTATCCTTCCAGACAAAATGCAAACCGGTAAAGCGCAGTGACAGACTGCTCTGACGAAAATACAGAATATAAAGCGCCATAAAACCGCCGATCACCTGTGCAATCACCATCGCCCAGGCTGCCCCTCTCAACCCCATGGCGGGCAGACCGAATTTACCAAAAATCAAGAGATAACCTAAACCTGCATTGATGACATTCATGGTGGAAGCAACCACCATCGGTACCCTTGTATTCCCCGCACCGCGCATCAGTGCGCCTACCACCTGGGTAATCGACATAAACGGCACACCCAGTGCCGTAATTTTTAAATACAGAGTGGCGTTTTCCAATAATTCGCCGGTGGACCCATAAAGAAGCGAGATCAAGCGGCCGGGAAACAGCACAAGCACCAGGGTTAGGATTAAAATAATACTTAAGGTTAAGGTAATCGCCTGTTCCGCAAAACGATTGGCTGCCTTCTGATTGCCCGCACCGATCGAGCGGGCTACCATGACGGTGGAGCCGGTGCCGATAGCGGCAAACAACGCCCAAACCAATTGGGTGATGCGTTTGCCTAAACCAACGGCTCCGATGGCAACGGTACTGACCTGACCGATCATCGCGGAGGTGACCATACCAATCATCATTTGTAAAACGGCTTCTACTGTGGCCGGCCACGCCATATCGAAAATCTTGCTGCGCATTTCTTTGGTTGTGATGGCTTCCATCTCCGTTAGGCGAGCCGTACGAGCATCTTCCATAGATCAAAGAACCTTCTTTCTGCTGACCGGTTACTCTTGTCCGGTCACAAACCGCTGCTCAAAGCGAAATTCAAACATAGCTTTCTAATGTTTTCACTCTCGAAGGATCAGACTCCTTCTCAGAAGGGTCACAGAACGGAATCCGACAGCTGCGCATCCGGCATTGGCCTTGCGAGACAGATGCTTCTTCTGAATACGCCTTAATAGCTCGAGCATAAACCAAGTTGTCTGTTCGGTAAATGGTCTAAAAAACTTCGTATTAAAAACAAAAATGACATTTTTTATAATGTTTTTCAAAAAAAGGCAGGACAACCATTTTACGATGCAGAAATTAAGTAAAAATGAAAAGGATGAGGAACATGTCAAGCATCGAAAGCCGTCTAAAAACATTGGGTATCGTCCTGCCGCCGCCTGTTGCTCCTCTGGGGATCTACCGCCCAGCCAAACAGGTCGGTAATCTGATCTATACCAGCGGTTGCGGCTCCCGCAGTTATGTCGGTCGGGTCGGCAGTGACTTCAGCATTGCAATTGGTCAAGCAGCAGCCAGGGAAGCTGTGATCAATTGCCTGGCAGCCATCCAATCTTTAATCGGGGATTTGGACCGTATTGAAGAAATTTGGAAATTACTCGGTTTTATTCGATCGGCTGATGGCTTTTCCGATCAGCCGAAAGTTCTCAACGGCGCTTCACAGCTTTTGCTTGACTTATTTGGCGAAGCCGGACAACATGCTCGCTCAGCCATTGGGGTTTCTGAATTACCGGAGGGCATTGCCGTTGAAATCGAAATGATTGTTAAAATAAAAGACTGATTGCCGCTATCAATGCGCTACCACAGTGGAGGTTTCATTATGCAGAACAGTAATTTTGGCTCGATCTTTAAAAAAAATAACGAGACAGCAAAACCGAGCATTCCGCTCACACCTCCGCCAGTTCCTCCCCGCCTGAAAATCCAAACGGTTGCCAGCTTGCAAGTCAGTTATTTTCAGCGAGAGCGAGCTTGCGTTGAGTTTCATCGTCTGGATCCTGATTATGAAGTCTTTCGTTTGCAGCTGCATCTATTCTTAGTCACCTATGCCGAAGTACTATTTCAATTGACCGGTTTGGAAGAAGCGAACCAGCTTGTCGCTTATCTTGACTCCATGATTCCCTTTATGCTGCAGAATGAAGCAACGATGGAAAAACGGATCAATATTTTAGGTAAGAATCTGGAATTGCTGCTCTGCGACAGCAGCCATGCTGCCATCATCAATAAGGTCACTACTCTGCTGCAGGTTACCTTACCACAGGGTACGATGAATACGGAATTTCTTTTCTCTGCCAGCGAACCGGAATATTATCTGCCTTCTGCTATCTTGCTTTGCTTGCAGGATCTTCTTTATTCGCTCAACGATCAACAACTCAACCAGGTTTTTTTGGCGCTGCAGGCAATGCACACTTTTTATCAGACAGTCAAAAATTATTCCGTCCCCGATTCACGCCGAGAAGCCCCCGCTTATGCTTTACGCTCTGTCTTGTAACAAGTTCTTAAAAAGAAACTGCAGGCAATGATCTCTTTCATTGTCTGCGGTTTTTCATTTATTTATCGTTGACAGGCAGGGAAATTGTTTCCCGTCACGAAAGATTAAGGAGTATTTATGCAATTTGATTTTTTAAGGAGGTAGTTTGTTATGCAGCTCATGACACCGAAGGAATTTCTAGGCTTTGAGCCGGGCAGTGACCGCACGCTGGCAGATTGGCCGCAAATGCTGGCCTATTTTGAACACTTGGCTGCGGCATCCGAACGGGTTAAACTGACCGAAATGGGAAAATCCACCGAAGGTAAACCTTTTATCAACCTGATCATCTCCTCGGAATACAACATGAAGCATCTGGAAACTCATCGTCAAAATCAAGCACGGCTGGCTGATCCCAGAGGTTTATCCGACGAGGATGCCAAGGAATTGATTCGTATCGGCAAAACGATTGTGATGATTTCCTGCGGAATTCATTCTACCGAAATCGCCGGACCCGAATACAGCATGGCACTGGCTTACTCCCTGGCTGCCTCAACGATGCCAAATGCGGAACAAATTTTGGACAACGTTATTTTAGTACTGGTTCCTTCCTTAAATCCGGATGGACATCAGATGATTACAGATTGGTACCGTAAGAATCTGGATACCCCCTATGAAGGCGGCATCATGCCTTGGCTCTATCAAAAATACGTCGGGCATGATAACAACCGCGATTGGTATACCTTCAGCCAAGTGGAAAATCGCCTGACGATTGAGGAAATCCATAACGAATGGCATCCGCAAATCATCTATGATATGCATCAAATGGGAACTACTGCCGCCCGTTTCTTTATTCCGCCTTATGTCGATCCCATTGAGCCAAATGTTGATCCGATCATTCAGCAGGAAATTGTCTGGATCGGCTCTGCCATGGCGCAGGAACTCACCGCTCAGGATAAAAAAGGCGTCCTGATCCACGGCATTTATGATGCCTGGAATCCGGCGCGCGCCTTCCAACATACCCACGGCGGCATCCGTATCCTGACTGAAGCAGCCTCCTGTAAAATCGCCACACCGGTTAACGTAAAATTCGAAGAATTAACGACCGGTATCGGCTATGACGGAAAAGTGCGCGCCTGGAACTTCCCTGAACCCTGGACCGGCGGTGAATGGCATCTTTCTGATATCATCGAATATGAACGTCTGGCGACCGAAGCCTTACTCACGCATGCTGCCCGCAACCGGGAAACCTGGCTGCGCAACTTCCTACAGATTGGCCGCAAAGCAGTGAACCATCAAGGAGCGCCTTATGCTTTTGTGATTCCTGCCGGACAAAGAGCGACAGACAGCGTCTACCGCTTGCTGCGCATCTTCCATATCGGGCAAGTCGAACTTTATACGGCGGATCAAGCCTTCAGCTTCAATGGCAAGACTTATGCTGCCGGTTCTGTGATTATTCCTGCCGATCAGCCTTATTTTGCTTTTGCGAAATGTTTGTTGGAGATCCAGGATTACCCCGATATCCGTGAATATCCCGGTGGGCCGCCCCAACGTCCCTATGATGTCACCGCATTTACGCAAGGTCTCTTAATGGGCATTGATACGGTAACAGTCACAGAACCGCTGACCGTTGCAATGACACGCCTCTCTGATGTGACACCGAAAGCCGTTGCAGCACCCCGCACTGACGCTTCCTGCTATATTGTTGACCCCAAACTGAACGACGGCTTTGCCTTTGTCAATGATTTACTGCAAAATGGCTTCAGGGTAGAACGTCTGACCAAAACCATTGAAACAAAAGAGGTTGTGCTCCCCGCCGGTTTATGGGTAATCCCAACCCAGGTCGGCCTAACGAGATTCATGCAGGACTGGGCAGAAAAAGGTCTTGTAATTACACCCTGGGAGAATGGACTGCCTACCTGCAGTCTGCGTCCCGTCCGCTTCGGTCTATACAAGAGTTGGACCGGTGAAATGGATGAAGGCTGGCTGCGTTTTGTCTTGGAACAATTCCACTTCGATTTCGAAAGCCCCAGCAATGAGCTGATTCAGGCGGGCAACCTGATTGAAAAATATGATGCCTTGATCCTGCCGAATATGATGGCGCAGCGGATTCAGGAAGGCTTACCGGAAAACATGGTCCCCGCTCCCTATTTTGGTGGTCTGGGAGAAGCGGGTGCCACGGCTTTGCAAGACTTTGTCCAAGCCGGCGGTGTTCTGATCGCAATCGATCACGCTGTTGATTATGCCATTGAGACACTCGGGATCCCCGCCAAGAACATCTTAGCGAAATTACCTCCCAAAGATTTTTATATTCCCGGCTCTCTGCTGCGCGTCTGCGTCAATAATGAACACCCGGTAACCTGGGGTGCCGAAAAAGAAGAACCCATCTGGTTCCAACGCTCCGGCGCTTTATCGGTTGACAGCGGTACGGTTCTCGCTCATTATCCCAGTTCCAACCTCCTGCTTTCCGGTTGGATGCTGGATCCGCAGGCACAGCTCAACGGCCGCAGCGCCCTCTGTGAAATCCCCATGGGTAAAGGCCGCATCGTTTGCTTCGCTTTTAATCCCATCTATCGGGCGCAGGCGCATAACACCTATAAATTGATCTTCAATGCCATCTTAAGCGCCGGCATCAAATAGGCTGCCTAAAACCGAATAAAATCGATGGAGAGTGGCACAAGACCGTGTCACTCTCTTTTTCTCTCATCAGCTGCTGCCGGAGCAACCGATTAAAAAAACCAAATTCTTGTTCAGCCTGTTGCCGATTGACAAAAATATCTCTCTATGGTAGAATTAGTGTTGGATCTGGTAGTATCTTCTCGTACAATATGAAATTCTTGTATATTTTAGAAAGGAGGTTCCGAATGGAGTTTATTAAAGTTGCCAATACCAATCAGTTGAACCCGGGAGAAAAGATGAAAATCACCTATCATGGAAAAGATATTCTGCTGACCAATCTGGCCAACAGCTATTATGCCATTGATAATAGCTGTTCGCACATGGGAGGGTCTTTGGCTGAGGGAACCTTGGAGGGCACTCACATTATTTGCCCGCGGCATGGCTCCGTTTATGATGTAACCAATGGTAAATTAGTGCAAAGCGGAAAACTGCTATTTATCAAGGTCAAAGCAACCGATCTTCACAGCTATCCGGTGAAAACAGAAGGAACCGACCTTTTCATTGGTATCGAGACAGTATAAATTTAGCTCAGCATCAAAAAAACGGAGGTGAAACAAGTATGAAAGCCATGGTAGACAGAGACTCCTGTATCGGCTGCGGTCTGTGTAAATCCATCTGTCCGGAAGTATTTTCAATGGATTTTGAAGACAAGGCGGTCGCCATCGCGGAATTGATTCCGGCAGTGTCGGAAGCCTGTGCCAAAGAAGCCAAAGAATCCTGCCCTGTCAGCGCAATTTCTCTCGAATAGGCTTGTGCCAAGGGGACGGGGGTTGTGGCACAGGTGTGCCACAACCCCCGTCCCCTTGGCTCTAAAGAAAGGACAGAAGATGAACGTTTTAGAATTTGCCATCCAGATGGAACAGGACGGAGAAAAATATTACCGGGAACAAGCAGAGCTTTATACGCAGAATAATCTCAATGTCGTCTGCCGGATGCTGGCGGATGACGAAAAGATGCATGCTCAATTGCTCAGCCACAAACTGAATCATTTAGCTTACGAATGTCCGGATTCGGAGACTTTAAGCAAAGCTAAAAATATCTTCCAGGATATTGCAAAAATAAAAATCAAGGGCAAAGAAAATCCCAGTCAATTGGATTTTTACCGCATCGCGCTCGATAAAGAAAAGCAAAGCATTGATTTTTATAGCAAACACGCAGCCGATCCGGAAGCCGGCATGGAAAAAGAACTTTTCACCTATCTGATCAATCAAGAGAAGCATCATTATGAGGTTTTGGAAGAGCTTGCCGCTTTACTGAAACAGGCAGAAGATTGGGTCGAATCGGCGGAATTCGGTTTGAGAAAAGAGTATTATAATTAGTAAAAAATAGTTGCAGCTAAAAATAAAATTGCTGCAACTACTTTTTCATCTCAATATCATTTTCATAAACCAAATCTAGACGAATCAACCTATTTAATATCAGCCGTTCCAAGATTTAGTCAACAAACAACCCTTGCTTGTTTATAACAATAAAGGTTATAACTTGTTTTTTAAGAAAATTTCTTCTCAAATGAAACCGCAAACAAAATGTTCTGGAATCTCCACCTATGGTGCAGTATAAGCCTTTCGGTTACTTCAGCACCGCTCCATCCTGGAAAGCATTACCGACCTTTTCACCCAGCATTAAGTAGGCGTTGTGAACCGGATCAAAGGAAATAACCTGAAGCTTTGCCAGATCGATTGTTCCATCCTCACCTAAAATGCGTTCATCTGCGTTGACATTGACAATTTCGCCAATGATTTTTCCATCTTCGTTCACTTTAACGAGCTTGCATTCTAATGTCAAGGGCAATTCATCAATAATGGGAGCATCCACAAACTCACTTTTACTAGTATGGAATCCAGCCTGTTCCATTTTATCTTCCACATCTTTTGCAGAAACTAATCCAACATAATCTGCTTGCACAACATGAGAGATATCAGCAAAGCTCACGGTGAACGCACCTTTTGTTTTGATGTTCTGTGTGGTTCTGTGCCCTGCACCAAGGCTGAGCACAACATGATCACGATCATAAATGCCACCCCAAGCTGCATTCATAGCATCTGCTTTACCATTCTCACTGTAAGTACCAATAATCAGAACCGGTAATGGGTAAAACCAGGTTTTCTTTCCGTAATTTTTTCTCATGATGCATTACTCCTTATCGTTGTTATTGATTCTTCTTAACCCGCCAAATATAGCAGACTTTTCCATAGGATTTTGTGTCTCATCAATAACTTACCTTCCGGCTTTGTGTGCCGTGTATCAGCAGTTTTTGGTGTTTTCCAGAAGCCAGCTTAGTGAGCTTTTACGTCACTGCACGTGATTTTATACGTAAATGCAAACAGCAACAAATTGACTTACAGGCTATGCTTGTCTCCAGCCTTCGCCACAGACAACCAGGTCGATTATCTCATTATTGCTTGTGCGATGCAGGCAAGTTCGCCCCCTGCATCTGCAGCCAAGTCTGTCTGAAGAAGTGTTCAAGTCCCTTAAGAATTCAATATAGTATATACCCTCCTTATCGCTTCAGTAAATAACGTAACCAAAGTCCATCTCCTTCAATTTGTTTTACCTCTTTCAGAGTAAAAACTGCTGGTGTTCTGTCGGGGAGGAACTCCGCTTTTTCGAAAATTGAAACAGCCTTTCGGTTACCGTCTGCCAAAGGTGAGATAACGAGACTCAACTCGTCAATCAGATTGTCCTGAAGGAATGACCAATTCATCAGACCACCTCCAGCAATCATCAAGCGATCAATTTGGAACACTGTTTTTAATTTATACAGAACTACATTACAATCAAGTTGATCTTGGCCTGCGAAAATATAAGAAATATCAAATTGTCGAAGATATGCCAGATAATTGTTAGAAACCTGCTCAGTAAGGACTTCGATCACATGGGATTTGGGGCGATTTTTTCTCTCGATATACTTAGATTTCCATCCCAAAATTCCTTTTGGATCAATAGAAACGATATAGTTTTTTACGTCAGTAGGAGCTTGATAGTCTTCTTTCGGATAGAGCATTCTACTGTTTGGTAATTCCGACATACGAGTTTCGGAATAACTGCCTTCCATTGTGACCGTTCCATAAAGTGTGGCTTGGCATGCATAAGAAACACGAAGCTTCCCATATTCCTGCAGAACAGGCGCGTTTTCGGGAGCAACCATAAAATCACCATCAATCTTCCCATCGAGAGAAGCCAGCATGTGACAAACGACAAACGGCTTATCCATCTTCCAACCTCCTTGATCGATTTATTCGGACTAAAAAATGCCCTTATCGGTCATTTATCATTGATGACAATCCTTTTCTTGTTTTGCTCACACCTGATAATCATTTCTTACATTTGTATTATAAGCAAATCGAGCCTTCCAGAGAAGTCTCGATTTGTTCGTTAGCTTATACTCAAAGGTTATGGCTTCCATTTCATTATTGCTGCAATACCGTTTGAATCGCCGCAAGGACACGCTTCACCTTTTCAGATGGCTTGAGCGAATGGAGCAGACCATAGGGAATGGAGTGATCCCAATCCACAGGAATCACTTTCAATAGTGGATGGACATTGGCCCATCCCGCAATTGCCATAAGAATGTCGTTGCTGTTTTCGCAGCGATTGAAGATATCAACGCTATAAAAATCAAAATCTACCAGATGAATCTGTCTATGGTGTTCCAAAATGTCATCCCGAAGTTGATCTATAGAATGACTCCATCCCCGATGCATCAGCATCAAATTTTCTCCATACAAATCCTGAACTGTCAATCTGTTCTTATCAGCAAGGCGGTGATGTATAGAGACGGCACAACAGAGAGGTTCTCTTGAAAGCTCAAAGCCTGCACAGTTACGCACATCCAAAAGTATATCGTCAAAGATTCCTGCAATAACATCAATGTTCTGACCAAGATTCCTTAATATTTCTCTTGCATTTTCTGGTGTGTTTTCAAAAGGGATAAGTTGAAACTTGATTTCGGGATACGGTTCATGAATTTTCGGCCAAAGATCTACGAGGATTTTTGCCGGTGTCATGGCAGAAGTTCCGACACGAATGGTATTGCTGTCTTCTTGTAGAGCGTTCTTTGCCCGTATCACAGAGTCCTTGCTGTATTGAATCATGTATTTCGCGTCTTTATACAATGAAGTACCAGCTTTTGTCAAGTTCAAACCTCGATGTGTTCGTTCAAAAAGTAGCACACCAAGCTTCGCTTCCAGCATGTTAATTTGTTTAATCACCGCAGTAGGTGTTATATAGGATTGTTCTGCCGCTTTGCTAAAACTCCCAGCATCCGCTACCCGAATGAAGGTTTCAAGTTGTGGATTGTACATGATACTTACTACCTTTCTTTCTAGTTGTATCGCTTTGCGGTCATTTTTAAAATTCATCCAAAACTGGCTTAAATGTTGAACACTAATAAACCGCTCTTCTATACAGATTTTCAATATCCTCAAAATGCAAAATCCGGGTTTTTTTACGCATTGAATCAACTCATGAAAATCAAAAGCAAGTAAATTGTTACATTGAAATTGCAGTAGAAGCCTGATAAATAACTAAAAAAACCTATGCGTTCTGCTCTTGGACTCATTGACTGATGAGAAATCAACGTATCATGTTCATTATGGCACAAAAAATAAAATGTGCAATTGAAACTTTTGAATATTTCGCTGAGAAAAAGTCCTTGCTGATGGCAGTGTATCACTTACATAAAATCTAACTTTGAGATGCAAATCACTACTGAGAAAAAGCAAGTGTAAACAGTGCATCGAATGAAATCAATATGTATTATGGCATCATAACAAAACCAGAATGCTCTTCCTTTCGGGTTGGACTTTTCCATCTGGCATTTGGTTTTTCTTATCTATTTACAAATAGTAATGTCATTTTACCGAATAACGAGCGCCGAAAAGTTATGGAAAAGGAGCTGCAGCATTTCTTGATATGCTCCAGCCCCTTCTTTATTATACGATGCTACATCAGTTCAGCTTCAATTGTTCGGAAAATATCATCGGCCTTTTTGACCCCTTTTTCCGTCAGGTTATCCAATTCAGTTTTCATCTGGCCGACAAATTCCTGATCTTCAATCATGCCCAAATTGATCATGACATTGACCCGACCAGCCAATAAGCCGGTCCGCAAAGCCTGAACGCCGCACGCCACATCACTGATCGCCAAGCGGGAACCTTTCGCTGCCAGTTCTTCCTGAATGGTAATTCCCTCATAACAAGTGCGGACGATCTGCATCGGCACCAGGCTGGCATGCTGTAAGGCAGCCTGCAGGAGCTTCTGCTTGGCAGCTTTCTCCTCTTCCGTAACCGCTTTGATGCCGTAAGCCTGTGACAAGGGATAAAAAGCGACTGCGTCGTCGTCGATCATTTGCAGCAAACCCTGATACAACTCAGTCAGGCGCGTCAGCATGCGCTGCAAATCCGCTTCATATTGGGCATACTTTTTTTTACCGGAGGTCAGATTGACAACCATACAACCCAAAGCGGAACCCAGAGCGCCGATCAGCGCAGCTGCGCCGCCGCCGCCCGGTACTGGTGCTTTGGATGCCAATTCCGCCACAAATTCATCGGTACGCAATTCACGTAAATTCATTAGAAAACACTCCTCTCGCGTCATTTTGCTTCAGAAAGATCCTTTTATTTTAGGGCCGTCTCACAAAGTGAAACAGCCCTGCTATAAAACAATCGAACTTCAGTTTAGAACAAACCTCTGATTCTGCCGGTTTCGTCAACGTCAATGGTTTCCGCAGCCGGAACTTTTGGCAAGCCAGGCATTCTCATAATATCGCCGGTGACGGCAACTACAAAGCCAGCGCCGGAGTTCAGCACGACATCGCGGACACTGATGGTAAATCCTTCCGGACGGCCGACTACTTTGGCATCATCGGTCAGGGAATATTGGGTTTTTGCCATACAAATAGGTAAATTGGCAAAGCCCATTTTGGTAATTTTATTCAGTTCACGGCTGGCAGCAGCAGAGAAATCCACTTGACCGGCACCGTAAACCCGGGTTGCGATGGCATTGATTTTTTGTTTCAGTGTTTTGCCGTCTTCATAGCAGAATTGGAAATGATTCTCTAAGTCGCAGAGGCGTACCACTTCATTGGCTAAATCTTTGCCGCCTTCGCCGCCTAAGCCCCAGACATCACTCAAGACAACGTTAACGCCCAATTCTCTGCACTTATCTTCTACCAGTTTAATTTCAGCCGGAGTATCGCTGGTGCGATGATTCAAGGCAACGACGGTGGGCATATGATAGATTTGCGTCATATTTTCTACATGCTTCAGTAGATTCGGCAAACCGGCTTCCACTGCGGTCAGGTTTTCTTTGCTGTAGTCTTCTTTGGCTACGCCGGCATTGTATTTCAAGGCCCGGATGGTCGCCACGATCACAACTGCGTTCGGTGTCAGACCGGCTTTGCGGCATTTGATATCAAAGAACTTCTCCGCACCAAGATCGGCGCCGAAACCAGCCTCTGTTACCACATAGTCGGCATAATGCATCGCCATTTTGGTGGCGATGATGGAGTTGCAGCCATGAGCGATATTGGCAAAGGGACCGCCGTGAATAAACGCAGGGGTACCTTCCAGGGTCTGTACCAAATTTGGCTTTAAGGCATCCTTCAGCAAAGCGGCCATGGCGCCATGTGCTTTCAGATCGCGGGCATAGATCGGTTCGTTGTCCACATTGTAAGCTACCATGATGTTGCCGAGTTTTTCTCTTAAGTCCATTAAGTCATTGGAAAGGCAGAAGGCCGCCATGACTTCAGAAGCAACCGAAATATCAAAACCGTCTTCTCTTGGGGTGCCATTGCTCTTGCCGCCCAAACCATCGACGACAAAACGCAGCTGACGGTCATTCATATCCATGCAGCGGCGCCAGGTAATCCGACGGGTATCAATTCTTAATTCATTGCCTTGGTAAATATGATTGTCGATCATCGCAGCTAAAAGGTTGTTGGCAGCAGTAATCGCATGGAAGTCACCGGTAAAATGTAAGTTGATATCTTCCATCGGAATGACTTGAGCATAACCGCCGCCGGCAGCACCGCCCTTGACACCAAAGACAGGACCCAAAGAAGGTTCACGCAGAGCGATGGCTACATTTTTGCCGATTTTCGCCAGACCATCACATAGACCGATACTCGTTGTGGTTTTGCCTTCGCCGGCTGGGGTCGGATTGATCGCGGTGACTAAAATTAATTTTGCCTGTTTGCCGTCTTTCCGGGTTTCTTTCAGCAAATTATAGTCCACTTTCGCTTTATATTTTCCGTAAAGCTCGATATCGTCTTCTCTTAATCCCAGTTTTGTAGCGATCTGACGAATATCTTGGGGTGTTGCTTCCTGTGCAATTTCGATATCAGATTTGAAATCCATGTTAAAAACTCCTCCTTCAACTTTTACACGGCGATATGCCGCAAACGTCTATCAATTCGAGAGAAGCATCCTCTTCCCCTTTCTCGCCTGATTGCTGAGTTTGTCGAAATCATTAAAAGATTCTGTAGAAAAATAGGAAAAGACAAAAAAAGAATGATCAATACAGTATCGTCTAAAAAAAGCTATACTTCTCCCTTGCAGAGTATAGAAATTAGTAATACGGTCCGCTCCGCAATTGACCGGATCTCAATAAACTCGTCGCCGCTGTGCGCACCGCCGCCAACCGGTCCCAAACCATCCAGCGTAGGTACGCCAAGCGCTGCAGCATAATTACCATCACTGGCTTCGCCGATTGCTCCGTCTTTAAAATGCAGACCAATCACAGCACCCAAACGTTTGACCATGCACATCAGCCTTTGCGTATCCGCATTGCGCCTTAAAGAAGGCCGAATGATGCCGCCGTTCACTTCTACCCGACAATTGGTAAAAGGCTGACTGCGTAAGATGATCTCCTCGGTATGTTTCCCTTCTTCTGCATCGAGAAATCGCAATTCGATCAAAGCAGTGGCATTGGCTGAAATGGTATTGACTGTATTGCCGCCCCAAATTTGGCCGACATTGACAATCACATCATCCTCGGGATGCGAGAGACTGTGCAGACGTTGAATCTGAAAGGTCAGTTCCTGGATAGCGGAAGTAGTCGGCAGATAACGGCCGGGATGTCCGCCGGTACCGGTTATCGTCATCTTATAACGGCCTGTACCATGCTGCTCTTTTTTCAGCTCCCCGGTTTCTCCTACCGCCGATTCCAAGACATACACCGCTTTGCTGTGCATTGCTTCCGTTTCGACATATTTTCGAGCGGTTGTCCCACCGGCTTCCGCATCGCTGCTGATGATCATACAGACCTGGTATTTCGGCTCCAACCCATTCTGCCGAATCAACCGTACCGCCCAGAGCAGCTGTAAAATGCCGCCTTTCATATCAAACACGCCGGGACCGTATGCTCGGCCTTTTTCTATATGCAGAGACCCGGCTTTGGTCTCTTCCTTCGGAAAGACGGTATCCATATGCGCTAAGATCAAAATCTGATCCTCAGCATGACCGAAGGTCACTTTGATGTGATTGCCATAATTCGAATTGCAGGATGGAAGAATTTCGGTGTGACATCCCATTTGCTGGAATTGCAGGCACAACCAATTACCAAACCGATTGACCTCTTCCGGTGCATAGGTATAGGAATTCATGACAACCAGACTGGACAGCTCGGTAATAATCTCCTGTTCATGCTCATTCATATACTGTAAAAGTGCTGATTCGTCGATCGTCTTCACCGTTTTCATCCTTTCTGTCCTATGCACCCAAGATTTCCTTCAAGGTTTCATTTCACCCAGTGCATATGACACCATTTAGATTATACTCGACATAATTCCGTAATATCCAAACGAAATCCTGCCTTACATTGCCGATTTGGTCAATGATACAGTTCCCGACGAAAAGAGCTTTACTTCGCCAGCTTTTCAACTCGCAGGAACAATAAAATAGATAGAAAACTCTGGTTACGACCGGCCCCTGCTTGTGAGTCAATTCTTGGCTTGATTCAGCAGATCATTACCCGCTTTCAGAAATTTCTCTCCCTCTCTGGATCCGGTAAGATATGCTTTTCGAGGAGTATCAGCCAATTGCCACCAGCAGTCTTCATTTTGCCCCCGCTGACCTTAGGCAACCTTTTTCCTGCAGGCAACAAGGAATCTAGACGCATCAAACAGAATTTAACAGCAAATAAACAAGAAGGGGTGACAATATGATCCGTTCGATCTTACCTTTGATTCAAAATGAGTTTTCCGGCCAAAAATCTTTTCATCATGTGGCAGAGGTTAGTCAACATCATCGGATTCAGGCAAGTCCGGGCTATCGCGCCGCGGCACATTACTGCTTGGAAGCATTCCGTTCGGCTGGCGTCAAAGCCGAGATTCTCTCCTATCCCTCTAATTTCGAAACAACTTATTGGACGCAGTGCATGTTTGAAGAATGGGAATGCCGCTCAGCAACGCTTGATCTTTTAGGAGAATCACCGATCCGTCTCTGCGATTTTTCAGCTGAAAAAATGTCTGTCATCCAGCGCAGCATCCGAACACCGGCTGCAGGCTTGGTCGCTCCGATTATTTGGCTGGAAAAGGGGGATGACGAAGCACTTTACCCCGAGATCGATTTTCACGGCGCGCTCGTTTTTTCCGACGGCGATTGGAATAAAATCCGCGCTTGGGCTGTTGAAAAACGCGGTGCGCTTGGGCTGATCAGTGAACGCATGGTGGAATTCCCCATCGTCCGCCATCGTTTTGATATTCCGGACGCCATCCTTTATACCTCTTTTTGGTGGACCGGCCATGAAAAACAATGCTTTGGTTTTGCGCTTTCACCCAAGCAAGGCGATTTACTGAAAAAACTTTGCCAGAAACAAAAAGCTGCTTACCTGGCCGGCAGCGCCTCCTCTCCTTATCTCAGCGCCAAAGCCTGTGTCGATGCGAAACTCTATCCGGGTGCGATCGAAAATGTCAGCGCGTTCATTCCGGGCAGCAGCCGGGAAGAAATCATCCTGACTGCTCACCTTTGCCATCCACAGGCTTCGGCCAACGACAATGCTTCCGGTGTAGGTGTCCTACTGGAAACAGCCCGCACCCTGCAGACATTGATTGACAGCGGCAAACTCAAGAAACCCAAACGCGGCATTCGCTTTTTGCTGGTCCCGGAAATGACCGGCACCTTCGCCTACCTGGCGCAAAACGAAGAACGCATCCCCAGGATTTTAGCGGGCTTAAATCTGGACATGGTCGGTGAAAAGCAGGAACTCTGCCAGGGACCCCTGGTGGTGGAATATCCGCCGCAGGCAGCAAAATCATTTGTCGGTGATCTGATGGCCAATGTGCTGGAGGCAGTCACAGAGGAAGCCAAAAACCTTTCCGGCGGCACCAGCTATGCGCTTTTCAAATATGCGGTGACTCCCTTCTCCGGTGGCAGCGACCATTATGTTCTCTCAGATCCAACGGTTGGTATTCCCTCTCCGATGCTGATCCAATGGCCGGATAAATTCTATCATACCAGCGCCGATACCTTAGATAAAGTCGATCCGAAGATGCTCTACCGTGTTGGCTGTATGAGCGGGACCTACGCTTATTTGTTGGCGAATCTTACCGAACAGGATGCCGATTGGATTTTGGCGCTCAGCCGAGCCAGTTATATCCATCATATCGATCAGCTGCTGAAATTGGATCTGGCTGCTAGTCTGCAGCAAAATACAGCCGAAAAGTCAGCACTTTATCAGGACACAGCTGCCCAGGTCCGCTATCAATGCGAATTGAAGCAAGCAGAAATGGCAGATTTCCAGCGGTTTATCGGCAAGAGCAAGCAAGCGTTTCTGCGCTCTTGCAAACGCCAAAGCAAACTGATGCAGGATTATACCGATGCCGTGTTGAAAGAGCAGCAAATAGCTTTGGGAATCCACTTGACAGATGAAAAGCAGGCAGCGAACAGCGATGAAAAATCCGACGCTGTGCCGGTACGTCTCTTCCGCGGACCTTTCAATGCCCGGGGAATGGTTGAGAAACAACCGGCAGAAGTACAAGTACGCTATCGTCAATTACTGGCAGAAGAACCTTTGCTGCAGCGCAGCAGCACACAACTGCTGTATTGGACCGATGGAACCCGATCCGTTGCTGAGATTTGTCGTTTGACCCGTTTGGAAACAGGGTTTGATTGCAGCAAAGCCGCCAGCCGCTATTTTGATGTCTTGGCTGCAATGAACCTGATTGCCTGGAAGCTATTCTAATTTATTATCACCGGACAGAAAGGAAGACCTCTCATGGGAACAATGATAGATGGCAAAGCCATCGCCTCCAAAATGCGTAAAGAATTGACAGTGCAGATCACTGCTTTAAAAGAACGCAAAATCCAACCGAAATTGGCCGTTATTTTAGTCGGTGACGACGAAGCATCTGCAGCTTATTTACGCTCCAAAAAGAACGCCTGCATCAAAGCCGGCATTGAGTTCGCCGATTATATCCTGCCGGCCAATACCAGTATGGCTGCCCTGCAGGAATTGATTGAGAGTTTGAACCAGGACCCTGCCGTACACGGCATCATGCTGGAGCTGCCTTTACCCAAAGGCATGAACGCCAAAGAAGCCGTCACCTGGATCAAACCAGAAAAAGATGTAGATGGTGCTTCCCCGGTTTCCATGGGTTACCTGCTCAGCGGACAGGATTGGCTCTTTCCCGCCACGCCGCAGTCGGTTCTGGAAATTATCCATCAGTGCGGTGTTGATTTGCTGCAGCCGCATATCGTCATGGTCGGTTACGGTGCCACCGTCGGCAAACCATTGGTTCCTCTGCTTTTAAGAGAATTGCCCACCTTGACCGTCTGCCGTTCCAAAACCAAAGACGTCAAATTCATCACCCTACAGGCAGATATCCTGATCGCCGCCACCGGGAAACCCAATTTGATTCGCGGTGATATGATTAAACCCGGTGCTGTCGTGATCGACGCCGGAATCAGTCAAATCGGCGATCATTTGGTCGGCGATGTCAACTATGACGAAGCGATGCAAGTCGCTGCGCAAGTCACTCCGGTCCCAGGCGGCGTTGGTTCTCTCACCACGGCGATTCTGATGGGCAATGTTCTAAAAGCCATGAAAATCCAAGGAATAATCTGATAGTTTTACGGCTTTTAGGAAAAACTATTGACAGCAGCTATTGAATAAAATATAATTATCGGGCTGCAACTTTTTATGATTCTCATAAAAAATTGCAGCTCGATTTCTATAATAAGCTGACAGGAGAAATGCGAGATGGAAGAAATACAACTTCCTTTTTTGCAGGCGATTCAGCGGCAGCAAGCTGCCGGCAGAATTGCACTGCACATGCCCGGCCACAAGCAAGGTCGCAGCATCATCCCGGCTCTGCAACCCATTTTAGGGGCTGCCGCCGCCTATGACTACACCGAACTTCCCTTTACCGATGATTTGTCTCAACCCGTTGGCGCACTGAAAGAAAGTCAGGAACTATTGGCCAAGCTCTACGGAGCCGACACCAGCTTTTATCTGATCAACGGCACCAGCGGCGGTATCATGGCCACCATTTTTGCTTTGTCTGCTGCCGGGCAGAAAGTGCTGCTGATGCGCAACAGTCACCGTTCCGTCAGTCAGGGTTTGATTCTCAGCGGTGCCACCCCGGTTTTTATGCCCACAACTTGGGATAAAACGACCGGCGTCGCTCTGCCTCCTACCGTCGACGATCTGCGTCACGCCCTGGAAATGCACCCGGATATCAAATTAGTGATTCTGACCTCACCGAGTTTTCATGGTATTTCCGGTTATTTGAAAGAACAAATCGATTTGATCCACTCTTATGACATCCCGGTCATGGTGGATGAAGCGCACGGCGTGCACACTCATTTTTCCAACCTGCTGCCCAAAGATGCCCTCGAATGCGGTGCTGACGTGGTAATTCAAAGCACGCATAAAACGCTGAGCGGTTTTACGCAATGCTCTTGGATGCACCTGAAAGGCAGCCGTATCGCTCCCGCCCGGATTCAGGCTGCTCTGCGCATTTTGCAAACCACCAGTCCCTCTTATATTCTTCTGCTCAGCCTGGAAGCAGCCAGTGCACAAATGGCAACAGATGGACCGGAAAAATTGACCCGCATGCTGGAATTGACGGCGCATATGAAAGAAAGACTCAATCGTGAAACGCCTTTGCGTTTTCTGGAATTGGATGAATTGCCGCTGCAGAATGCTGCCGGCCAAGATATCAGTAAACTCTACCTGCGCACGGCTCTCTATGGTTTGTCTGGTTTCCAGGCAGCCAATATGCTGCGTCTGCACGGTTTGGAACCGGAGTTAGCAGACAGCGGCGGTGTTCTGTTGATGTTGACGATTGCTGATGAAGAAGAACATTTTGAAAGCATTGAGCGTTGCCTGCGCTCTTTCGCCGCTTCGCTCGACACAACAGCCGAACCGCTTCCCCTGCTGACCGATGCTCCTTGGGCTGCCATGCAGCCGAACATTGCGCTGACTCCCAGAGAAGCTTGGTATGCCAACAATGAGCTCTGTCCCTTCAATCAATCAGTAGGACGGATCTGTGGGGAAACCATCACGGTTTATCCGCCCGGCGTACCGGTCCTCTTGCCGGGAGAAGTGATCGATGTAGAAATCCTAGAATATCTGCAGGAAGTGAAAAAAGCCGGCGGCAATATTGTCTGTGATGATCATACCTTAACCTCTCTGACTGTCATCCAGCAATAGGAAAACAAACTTCTTCCCGAGACTAAAAAAAAAGTCCGGAGATCCCTTGCGGCAGCGCCTTCACTGGGCAGCCGCATTGCGTCATCTTCGGACTTTTTTCAATTCGTTTTTGGCTTCGGTTCACTATAGTCTTCGACTTATCTTCTTCTGTTGCGTGAAAGCAGCAATAAGCGCAGCAACTGCATAATGGCGGTGAAGGCAGCGGCTACATAAGTCAGAGCAGCGGCATTCAGCACTTCGTCCACACCGCTTTGCTCATGCGCATCGACCAAGCCCTGTTCTCTTAACATAATTTTAGCACGGCTGGAAGCATTGAATTCAACGGGCAGGGTAATTAACTGAAACAACACGGCAAAAGCAAACAGCACGATCCCGATACTGACCAGAGCATCAAAACTAAACAGCAAACCAATGATCAGCAGTGGGAAAGCGGCATTGGAACCAAAACGGGCCAAAGGGAAAACAGCGGTGCGCGCAGAAAGAAACGCGTAGCCTTGCGCATGCTGCAGAGCATGACCCGTTTCATGCGCGGCGACACTCAAAGCAGCGACACTGGAGCTGCCATAGATTTCCGGCGAAAGCCGGACCACTTTTTTACCCGGATCATATTGATCTCCCATATCGGTATTGATCTGTTCGACAGCAACATCAGTCAGGCCATTCGCATCCAGCAAGCGCCTCGCTGTCTGGGCGCCACTTAAGCCGGAAGCAGACCGCACCATTTTCCAACGTCCTAAGGCGCTGCTGACCCGGGCCTGTGCCCACATCGCAATCAGCATGGCAGGGATTAGCAGCAGAAATGTTGAATCATACCACATATCTATCCATCCTTTCTCATTTCCTCGATAGAGAGAAACCACGCTGCCGTCAGGGGGCAGAAATAAATTTCTCTTAATCTCTAATTATAGATGTTTTCTTCTTCCATGTATGACAAGGTCTCAACAAGATTATGAATAGACTATGACGGTTCCATTGACAAATAGAAAGGAAGTTTTATTGTGATTCCCTCCGGTATTGTTACAAAACGGGACGGTCTCTATGCTGAAGTCCATTTAGTCCGTCAATCGGCCTGCCAAAGCTGCCGCGCCTGTTCTTTAGGGACCAGCGAAAACGCTGAAATGCAGATTCGGGCACTGAATCAGACCGATGCTCAGGTGGGCGACCGGGTCGAGATTAATTTCAGCGGTCAAATCGGTTCCAAAGCAGCCCTCCTTACCTATGGCGCTCCTTTGATTTCTTTGTTTGCCGGCTATCTGCTTTTGGCGTGGCTGACCAGAGCGCTGCCTTTTGAAACATCACAGGCAATCTCAGGCATTGGTTGTATTATTCTTGCTTTCCTCTCCTTTTTCCTGCTGAAATTTTTGGAACCCAAATTACGCCAACAAAAATCATTGATTCCGATCATTACGCAAGTACTGACGGCAGGCAATGAAAAACAGGAGTGTTAATCTCATGCAGCTGACAGCAGAATTTGAGACGGTCCATCTGGATGCGGATAGTTCCTCGATTATCACCATCGATCAGACCAAATTGCCCAACCAACTTTTACTGCTGCGGCTAAAAACCGCACAAGAAGTCTGGCAGGCGATCCGTTCCCTGCAGGTGCGTGGCGCGCCTGCCATTGGGATTACAGCCGCCTACGGACTCTATCTGGCTGCTGCCGCCAGCAAAGCCGAACACTTCTCGGATTTTTATGCGGAATTTCAGACAGCCAAGACCTATCTCGCCACGGCGCGGCCCACGGCAGTCAATTTATGCTGGGCCCTGGATCGAATGGAGGCGACCCTCCTGCAGCATCAAGGGAAACCTCTCGCTCAGCTCAAACAGCAATTGCTGCTGCAAGCCGAATGCATCCAGCAGGAAGACATCCAAATCTGCCGCCGCATCGGCGAATATGGCTTAACTTGTTTACAGAATGGTTTCGGTCTGCTGACCCATTGCAATGCAGGACGGTTGGCTACCGTAAAATACGGTACCGCTCTTGCCCCGATCTATCTGGGTTGGGAGCAGGGTTATCGTTTCCGCGTTTTTGCGGATGAAACCAGGCCGCTGTTACAGGGAGCCCGCTTGACTGCCTATGAGCTGCAGGCGGCCGGCATTCAGCCGACCTTGATTTGTGATAACATGGTCTCCTCTGTGATGCAAAAAGGCTGGATTCAAGCGGTTTTGGTTGGAGCTGACCGGATTGCCGCCAATGGCGACACGGTGAATAAAATCGGCACCGCCGGCATCAGCATTTTAGCTCGTTATTATAAAATTCCATTTTATGTCTGCGCACCGCTTTCTACTTTTGACCGGATGGCGGCCGACGGTAAAGAGATTACGATTGAAGAGCGCGCAGCGGAAGAAGTGACGGAAATGTGGTATGAAAAGCGGATGGCACCACCGGGGATTGATGTCTATAATCCTGCTTTTGACCTGACCGAACAGCAAAACATCACGGCCATCATTACAGAACAGGGCATTGCCAGGCCGCCTTTCACCGCTTCGATTGCCGCTCTCTTCCAACAAAAACAGGCGGAGGCAGCAAAATGGTAGGTAAAATTGATTTTTGTCAGCAAATCGTCGCCGCCGGTCAGCGCATGCTGCGGAGCAATCTGACTGTAGAAACCTGGGGCAATCTCAGTCTGCGTGATCCGGAAACCGGATTCATCTACCTTACCCCCAGCGCGATGGCTTATGATACGATTCAAGCCTCGGATGTAGTAGTTTGTGATGCCGGCGGCAATCTCGTCAGTGGTTGGCGCAAGCCGACAATGGAAAAAGAACTGCATCTGGCTGTTTATCGGGCCCGTCCGGAAATCAATGCCGTTCTGCATACCCATCCGCTGCACTCCATGGTATTTGCCGTGCTGGCTGAACCAATCCCTCTCGTATTAGATGAAGCGGCGCAGGTGCTTGGTGCTGCGGTAGAGGTGACACCTTACGCCCTGCCGGGCAGCGCCGAACTGGCAGCCTACTGCGCAGCCACCTTGGGCAAGCAAGCCAATGCCTGCTTGCTGCGCGCGCATGGCGCCGTCTGTATCGGTGAAAATCTCGAACAAGCGTTTCGGACAGCGACCGTATTGGAAATGACAGCTCAGGTTTATTATATGGCTCGCTGTATCGGTCAGCCGCAGACGCTGCCCACCGGCGCGGTTCAGGCCATGCAGGAATATGTCCGCCATCATTATGGTCAGGATAAACAATCGTAAGAAAAGGTTTATGCAAACGCGATTTCTCGTTTTTGCATAAACCTTTTTAATTTTTCTCTGCCTGAACCCTAGATTTCCTCAGCTGCCTGCCTGAGATCTTCCAACAGCGCTGTTGCCTGCTGCCATTGATCCAGTTTGCAGCCACTGGCTAATTTATGGCCTCCACCACCATATTTGAGAGCAATGGTATTGACAACCGGTCCGTTTGAACGCAGTTCCACGTAGATTTTCTGATCTTCTGCCCGTTCCACCAGCAAAGCCCAAACCTTTACCCCGATAATCCCCATCATACTGTTAACTTTTCCGCGCACCTCATCAAAACACCAGCCATGTTCCTGCAAATCCGTCTGACTGATGCAGATGTAAACCATGCGCTCCACCGGCCGCTGAAAATTCAATTTGATATAACCGTCAATCTGAACTTCGTTCCAGGTATAGCGATAAACCAAATTGCCGATATCAAAAGGAGACAGATCACCAGGCGCCACCAGCTGAGCAACATGGTTAAATAAACGGGCGGCTTGTGCTTTATGGACAAATTGAAAACGGCCGGTATCGGTCAGAATGCCGCAATAGAAGAAAAGGCGTGCCTTCTTGGTTAACCGGAGCGGGTAAGCGTCTTTGCCTTGCAGATAGAGATCAATCATCATCTCTGCCGTCGCTGCATAGGCGGAATCCACCCAGGAAAGATCGCCGAAGGGTTGGAAATCCTCATGGTGGTCAATCTTGATCAGAAAATCCGCATACTGCCAGTTGGTATCATCGATGCGTCCCTTGTTATTACAATCACAGACGATCACGAGCGCTCCCTGCCAGGTTTCTGCTGCTAAGGTCTCACTCTCGGGTACCAATAAAAAGCGTGTGTCGGTTTTCCCTACAACGTGAACCTTCTTATCCGGCCAGGCGGAGAGGATCAGTTCCTGCAAGCCAAAGCTGCTGCCTAAGGCATCGTAATCCTGGATGACATGGCGGTGAATGATGATGGTCTGATAAGCGGCAATCGTTTGCCAGATTTTTAAGGCAAGTTGATTTGCCATTTGACAACCCCGTTTCCTTACAAAATAAGCCAGACTCTAGCCTTTCAAACCGCCGCGGGCAATCCCGTCGATGATTTTTTTACGAGCAATCAAATAAAGCAGAATCATCGGTCCGACAGTGAACACAGAGGCAGCCATCATCAGCGGGAAATCGCTGCCCGCTTCCGATTGGAAAGCAACCAAACCATAAGAAATTACCCGCATCCGGCTGGTGTTGGTGACCAGTAAAGGCCACATAAAAGAATTCCAAGAAGCGATCACCTTTAAAATAGCGATCGTAATAATCATCGGCTTGGAAATCGGCAGCAAGATTTTCAAAAAATAGCCAAAATCAGTGCAGCCGTCCACCTTGGCAGCTAAATAAAGTTGTTTCGGGATCGATTCAAATGACTGCCGCAAGAGATAAATGTAAAATACGCTGGCTACATAAGGCAGGAATAAGACATGGTAGGTATCAAACCAACCCAACGCCGCGACCGTACGGAAATTCGTGATGATCAGCGCCTCGCTGGGCACCATCATGGTTGCTAAAAATAAAAGAAATAAGGTTTCTTTGCCTCTAAACTCATAATGAGCAAAAGCAAAAGCCGCACAGGTCATGACGATCAGGCTGACAAATAAATCCATGATCACCACGATCACCGAATTCTTAAAATACAAACCAAAAGGCGCTGCCGCTAAGAGTCTGCTAAAATTCTCCCAATGGAACTCACTGGGCCACAATTCCGGCGGCCAGGTGATGGCAGCGGAGGAATCGCGCAAGGCGGTGATTGCCATCCAATAAAAGGGGAACAGCGTGATCACAGCAAAAAGCCCCAGAATCGCATAGGCTGCTGTTTTGGCGGTGACTTGTTTGAGTGTAGATTTTAGTTTATTCATGACGCGCTCCTCTCTTATGATGCATTGTAATCTGTTTTGGCCGACAACCAGCGTGAAAAGACGGTCAGGACCAAAATGATCACAAGCAAAACGATGGCAGCGGCGGAAGCCAGAGAGTAATCCTGGTAAATCCATAATTGATCAAAAATATAGAAGACCATGGTATTGGCCTGATAGACCCGGGCATAGCTGCCGATCAAGGCATAAACTTCTGTAAAGACTTTAAAAGCATTGATCAATCCGATCGTAAAGACATAAGAAAGGATCGGCGACAAGAGCGGGAGCGTGATTTTAAAAAATGTGGTGGCTGTATTGGCTCCATCGATTTTGGCAGCCTTATAATACTGTGGATCGATCGATAGCATTCCGGTCGTTAAAATTAGAATATTAAAAGCGAGCGAGCGCCAGACGCCAAAAATAATCACGGCAGACATCGCGTACTGCGGATCTTTAATCCAGGGGATGCTGGCAATGCCAAATAGATGATTTAAGATCATATTGATTAAACCGTAATCGGCATTGAATAGGTAACCCCAGGTAAAGGCGACGGCGACAGCAGAAGTAACATAAGGCAGGAAATAAACCGTCTGAAAGAAAACCCGCAGACGGGTAACCGAGGTCAGCAGCGCGGATATCAACAGCGAAATCGCAATCGAAACCGGGACGGTCACCGCTGTATAGAGCAATGTATTTTTCACTGAGCTGATAAAGCTGGCATCATGAAATAACCATTGGTAAGTCTTTAATGACAATTCATAATGTTCCGGATTGGGCAGGCGGTTGAAACTCTGAATCAACGCGTCGACCAGCGGATAAAACGTAAAAACAGATAAAATCAATGTTGCAGGCAATAAGAAAGGCAGGGCTTTACGAAATCCGTGTTTTTGCATCACTATATCCTCGTTAAAGCTAAGCCAGTTTCACTGTCGAACAAGTAGACTTTCCCTGGGGCAAAATCGACCACAATATCCGATTCATCTTCAATGATGGTATCAATGCTGGTGACCATAGCGACTGCTACCCCATTTTCCAGCACGACCCGGCACATGCGTTCTCTGCCCAATAATTCGACATTGGTGACATGACCTTTTAGCCCCTGCTCCGCCAAGCGAATCGATTCTGCTCTGACCCCGACAATCACCTTGCCAGACTGACCGGAATGACTGGCAATCCGATACTGATCGACCCAGACTCCGTTATTTTCAAAGCGTCCTTCAAAGAAATTCATAGTCGGTGAACCGATAAAACCTGCCACAAAAATGCTGGAAGGCTTCTCATAGACATCCTGCGGCTGTCCCTGCTGACGGAAAGAACCCGCCTCCATGATCACAATCTCATCGGAAATCGTCATCGCTTCTTCCTGATCATGGGTCACAAAAATGGTTGTGATCCCGGTTGCTTTTTGAATTCGTTTGATTTCTTCGCGCGTGCTGTGACGCAATTTGGCATCTAGGTTCGATAAGGGCTCGTCCAGCAGTAAAATCTTCGGGTTTTTGGCCAAAGCACGTGCAATGGCTACCCGCTGCTGCTGACCGCCGGAAAGCTGAGCCGGTTTGCGGTCCAGCAATTCACCAATCTGCACGATTTTTGCTACTTCATTCACCCGTGCTTCGATGGCTTCCTTACTCCATTTGGCATTTTTCAAAGGAAAAGAAATATTACCCGCTACCGTCATGTGCGGGTAAAGGGCATAGTTTTGAAATACCAAACCGATGCCTCTTTCCTGTGTATCCAGATTGGTAACATCGTCGTCGCCAAAATAGATCTTTCCTTCCGATAATTCCTGCAAGCCGGCAATCGCAAACAAGGTGGTCGATTTCCCACAGCCGGATGGCCCCAACAAGCAGATCAATTTCCCTTCGGGGATTTCCAAATTCACATGATTCACAGCCAGAACTTCATTTTTAGGATTCTTTCTATCTTTAAACCGAACTGTAACATTCTCTAGTTTTATGCGCACCGCACATCGCTCCTTTTTGTGAATCATTTTTATCGATTGGAACTTGCACCTGTATCTTCTGTTACAAAACCATGTCGTCTTACTATTATACTTTGCCAGAGTGGAATCCTTCCGCTGCATCGCGGAAAGTTTGCTGCAGCCGTTTGTACTTTTAAAAAAACCTGTCCCGTCGTAAAAACGGAACAGGTTCTTTTCTTGATACAGTCTCATCCATCCCGAAGTTTATCTGCCGGTGATAATGCTCTGCACTTCGGTGTTCAGATTCGTATAGAAAGTTTGGAAATCAGTATAGGTTCCAGCTACGATTTTATTCATCTGCTCATCAACCTTATCGCGAATGACATTGGAGTTGGTGAACGCCGGTGTGTAATAGGTTTTATAAGTCTTGAATTGGGTCAAAACCGCATTGACAGCCATGGATACTTTGGCTGATTTCACGTCCAGCGCTTTCCCAGCCGCATCTTTTCCGGCTAAGAAATCAGAAAATGTCTTGTTGGTAGAAGCGCTTTTGCGCACAGGTAGGTAACCGCTGGTCATCGAGAATTTGGCTGTATTGGCGGCATTGGTCAGGAAAAACAGGAATTTAACAGCTGCTTTTTCCTTATCTTCGCCCTTTTTCGCGATGGACATACCAGCACCCTGTTGGATCACTGCCGCTGTAGCGCCAGTCCAGACAGGATAGGACAAACAATTCAACGTATCTTCGGTAGCTTGACCCTTATCTGTTTTGGGATTAAGGTAGGTAGTACCGGAGTTGGAACCAACATAGCAGACGGCAGTGCCGTCATTCATGAAATCGGAATTGTATTTTTTATTGGCGTCTTTTGTGACTAACCAGCCATTGGCAATCCCGTCAGCTACAAAATTATAAATCTTTTGTTCGGCTGCTTCGTTGGAGGTAAACTTGCCCGGTGTGACAAATTCAATGCCTTGCTGATAGCCGCTCAAATAGAAGAAATTGGCCATGGAATCGATGCCAAAGAACGCTTTACCGGTTTTTGCGGTGTAAGCTTTGCCGGCTTTGGCAATGCCTTCCCAATTTGTCAGATCTGTATCGGTGCAGCCAATTTGCCCTTTGATGTTATCCCACAGAGTTCTGTTCAAGAATAACAATTCGCTGGATTTGGCAATCGGCATCAAGCGGAATGCGCCGCCTTCAAACTGTGAACCTTCTGCAATGAATCCCTCATAATAATCGGCTAGCTCATTTGACGAAACCTCATATTCACCGGCATCTTTTTTGGTAACATAGCTTCCTATATCGGCAATGAAGCCTTTCGCGTGCAGGGTAGCTGTAATATCCGGATAGCCATGGATAATGTCAGGCAAATTCGCTAAACCAGCTTCGGCTGCAGTCTGAACTTTCTTTTGCAGGTCTGCCGTTGTGCCTTGGTTTTCAGCAGTCACAGTGATCTTATTGTCTTTTCCGACGGTAGCATTAAAATCGGCTACAATTGCATCCAGAGCTTCTTTTTGTGCCCCGCTGAAATAATGCCAGATGGTAAGAGCTACAGGTTTCACTTCCGGAGCTTTGGGGGCACAACCTGCCGTTAAAACTATCATCACAACCAGCAGCACAGCCAAAAGTTTTTTGCGCATCATGAATACCCTCCTTCAAATTTGGATAGCTTCATTCTACCGCATCTTCACAGAAAAGACAAGAGTATTTTTCAAATTCGTCATACATTTTCTTGCCGCATCCGACGGATCCTACTTACTTTTTCAGCCAGGAATCCTTCAAACCGACAATTCGGTTGAAGACCAAATCACCTTTGGCAAAGTCTGTATGATCCACATAGAAGTAACCCTGACGCAAAAACTGAAAGCGCTCGCCACCTTTGGCTTCCGCCAGACGCGGTTCGACTTTGCAGTTGTTTAATACTTTCAAAGAATCCGGATTGACAAAAGCCGTGAAATCCTGACCTTCTTCCGTATCTTCCGGATTGTCGCGAGTGAACAAGGTATCATAGAGACGCACATTGACGGTACGGCAATGGCGGGCAGAAACCCAATGTGAAGTACCTTTAACCTTACGGCCGGCTGTTAAGCCACCGCTCTTGCTGTCTGGATCATAGCTGCAGTGCAGCTCGATGACTTCACCCTGTTCATTCTTGATCACTTCGTCACAATGAATGATATAAGCACCTTTCAAACGGATATCCCCGTCCGGACGCAAACGGAAGAATTTCTTTGGCGGATCTTCCATAAAATCTTCCTGCTCAATATACAATTCACGGCAGAAAGGCAGCAGATGCACTCCCGCTGCCGGATTCTCCGGATTGTTCTCCAATTCCAGCATTTCGATCTTTTCTTCCGGATAATTGCTGATGATCACCTTGAGTGGATTGAGTACTGCCATTGCCCGCACGGCGCTGGCATTCAATTCTTCCCGAATACAATGCTCCAACAGAGCCGCATCCACCGTCTTCGGCGAACGTGAGACGCCGCAGCGATAAATAAAATCTTTTAAAGCGTCAGGTGTGTAACCGCGTCGGCGCAGTCCGCAGATGGTGGGCATACGCGGATCATCCCAGCCGTCGACCCAGTTTTCCATCACCAGTTTGCGTAGTTTCCGCTTACTCATAATCGTACCGGTAATGTTCAGGCGGGACCATTCATACTGATATGGCACATGGTCCTCGGGTGTCTGCTGCCATTTGACATGATCGATAAACCAACGATATAACTCGTTGTGATCAACATACTCCAGAGAGCACATGGAATGGGTCACGCCTTCAATGGCATCGGAAAGAGGATGCTGATAATCATACATCGGATAAATATGCCATTTCGTGCCGGAGCGATGATGCGGCGCGTTTTTGATCCGATAAATAACCGGATCACGCATATTGACATTGCCGGCCTTCATATTGATCTTCGCTCGCAGTGTTCGGCTGCCTTCCGCAAATTCGCCATTCTTCATGCGCTGGAATAAATCGAGATTTTCTGCGATGCTGCGGTTTCGCCAAGGGGAATCGATACCCGGTTCTGTCAAGGTGCCGCGATGCTCCCGCATTTCATCCATACTAAGATCATCGACATAGGCTTCCCCATCTTTGATCAACTGTACGGCAAAACCATAGAGCTTCTCGAAATAATCGGAGGCATAAAAAAGCCGGTCTTCGTAATCATAACCCATCCAGTGGATGTCTTCGATAATATTGTCAACAAATTCCTTTTCTTCGGCATCGGGATTTGTATCGTCAAACCGCAGGTTGCATTTGCCGCCCATCTCTTCTGCTAAGCCAAAATCAGCGACCAGCGCCATCAGGTGGCCAAGGTGTAGATAGCCATTGGGCTCGGGTGGGAAGCGGGTTTGGATCGCGCCACCGTTTTTCTGATTTTTGATGTCTTCCAACATGATCTCACGGATATAATTGCTTGAGGTGGAAGCTTCGCTTTTCACCATCTGGTTGGTATTTTCCAACACGTCTGCCATGGCATTTCCTCCTTTGTTTATTTTCAGCGAAAAGCGGAACGCTTTTCTGCTGTACTATCAAGATTGTATGCTTTTTCTCTCTCATAGTCAAGGTGAAATGCAAAACAGAAACTGAATTTATGAAAAATCAGGACCGAATCGAATCATCAATAAAATGCAGCAATTCTTTCTTGATTACTCTTCTGTCATCCGATAGCCAACTCCAACCTCTGTCACAATAAACACCGGTTCTCCGGGATTCACTTCAAGCTTTCTTCGAATATTCGCCATATTAACACGTAGTGCTTGTATCTCGCTCGAATCAGTATCATTTGTAAAAGGGCCCCATATCTCTCTCATGATAAAATCATGTGTCAATACTTTTCCGATATATCGAGAAAGAAGAGCGATTATTTTATATTCCGTCGGTGTCAGATGGATTTCCTTTCCGGCTAACAGTACCAATCTTTTGCCATAATCAATTTCGAGCTCTCGCGTTGTGATTTTTCCACTGTCAGAACCGTTGCTCTCTATGAGATTCTGGCGGTGACGGAGTCCGGTTCTAATTCTCGCCAGCAATTCTGCCGTACCAAATGGCTTTGTGATATAATCATCCGCTCCGAGATCGAGTGCTTCCACTTTTTCTCGCTCATGTCCCCGTGCAGAAACAACAATCACCGGAAGTCCCGTCCATTGCCGGATCATTTTCAGAACTTCCAGACCATCCATATCAGGCAACCCCAAATCAAGCAAAATCAGATCAGGACCATGTGATGCTGCCATTGAAACAGCTTCCTTGCCTTTCGAGGTTTTGATTGAATGAAAGCCATTTGCAGCCAGTACAGTGGAGATATAATCGCTGATTACATCTTCATCTTCCACGATTAAAATTAACGGCTTATTCTGCATTGCTTTCCTCTTCTTTCAGCGGCAGAATAAAGCGAAAAATTGCGCCGCCATCTGTTTTATTGACTGCTTCCAGTTTCCCTTTATGCGCTTTTATAATCGACATACAGATAGACAATCCGATTCCCATTCCCCTTGATAAGTCCAAGCTGTTTTTCTTGTTCGGTAAATTATTCTCGAATAAATAGGGAAGATCCTCTACCGCAATTCCTTCTCCGTTGTCAATCACTTCAAAAACAGCTGCATTTCCATTTTTGTAGACTGTAACCTCAATCAGAGAATCTTCTTTTGAATGCTTAATGGCATTTTCCAATAGGTTAATCATAACCTGTTCGATCAGAGTTCCATCCATAGGAACCATCAAAAATTCATTCGGTACCTTTACAGCGATCTTCCTGTCAGGAAATCTCTTACGAATGCGACTGACAGACTCAGCAACAATTTCTTCTGCTGCCTCAGGTACTTTCGAAACGCTCGCAGCTCCTTCGCTAATGCGCGTTACGGACAGTATATTTTCGACCATGCGAATCAGCCACAGAGAATCGTCTCTGATATTGGTTAAAAATTTGTCATGAGTTCCTTTATCAAGTGTTTCACCACTTTCAAGAATGGCTGATACTGCACCGGAAATACACATTAATGGAGTGCGTAAGTCATGCGAAATCGACCTGAGAAGATTACTTCTCATCTTTTCTCTTTCTGATTCAATTAATATCTGCCGTTGCTCATCAGTTAGTCTTTGTCGTTCCAGAGCCATTGCCACCTGTGACAGAATCATTTGCAGGAATAGTCGGCTATGCTGATCGAGCTCCCCTTTCATGCATGAAAGTCCGATCACTCCCAGGACCTTGCTCTGAGAAATAACCGGTATGTAAAATGCGCTTGCTCCCATCAATGTATCTGTTCCTGCGCCGGCGTTTTTCTGATTCACGAATACCCAATGCGCAACCGCACGTTCATCTTCTGTAAGCAAAAATGAAGCATCGTTGTCTTCGGGTGACTGCAGCATGACGCTTCCATTTGAATGGTTTTCTGGATCCATAGTATAGAAAATGGTAGAGCGCTTGAATATCTCTATCATATTTTCATTGGTCAGTTCCACTATACTGTCAAGACCTCTTGTGGCTAGTAGCTTTTTATTGATTTCATACAAAACCTCTGTGCGCCTTTCACGCTGTACAGCCAACTGCGCCTGTGCTTTTACCCGAAAAGTGAGGGCGCTTGTGATCAGCGCGATCAGCAGCATAACGAGAAATGTGACCGGATAACCTGGTTGAATTGCATTGAACGTATAATAAGGCACAGTAAAGAAAAAGTTAAAAGTAAGTACGCTGAGAATGGATGCGATCACACCATAAGCATAACCCATCGTCATTCGGGAAACAACCAGAACAGATAAGATATAGACCATGATGATGTTTTGATCACCAATATTCAGTACCTGCAGAACTTTGCAGATCAGGGTTGCCGCAATTAAGCAGCCTAAGGTTTTTAATGTGTCGGCTACAGAAAAGGAAACACTCGGGCCATGTTGCCTTTTTCTTGCCTTCTTATAGGCCTTTTGCGATGGATTGCTGGGGATGATATGAATTTCAACATTTGGCAGAAGGGTAACGAGCTTATCTTCAAGATCAATTTCGAAATAATTCTTGAGTGTCTTCTTGTTTCTGCTTTTACCTACGACAATATTCGTGATTCCCGAAAGCCGGGCATATTCGGAAACCACTGCTGCAAGATCGTCACCATTCAGTGTCACAATTTCTCCACCAAGCTGTTCCGCCAAATCGAAATTGGCTTTGATATTTTTTTTCTCACTTTCAGCTAAGTATCGGTTGTCAATCGCTTCAACGTAGGCCGCAACCCAGGATGCATGAAAAGCCTCAGCCGTCCTCGCCGTCCACCGGATGCATCTGGCGGAGGATGGAGAAGTGCCGATGCAGACAAGAATTTTTGCGCTGGCCATTTTTTCTGCCATTTTCAATTCATTTTGATTGCCGTGACTGATTCGGTCCGTTGCCTTGCGCATTGCAATTTCTCGTAAAAGCCGTAGGTTTTCTCTGATAAAGAAATGATTGCGCGCCATCTCTGCTCTTTCAGGAGAATAGATTTTGCCGTTCTCAAAACGCCTTAAAAGCTCGTCAGGTTCAATATCAATGAGCTTTACCATGTCAGCTTTGTCGAAGATAGAATCGGGTACAGTTTCTTTCACCTGAATTTTAGTAATATCCTCTACTACATCATTCAGGCTTTCGATATGCTGTACATTGATGGTCGTAAAAACATCAATTCCCGCTTTGAGAAGCTCTTCAATGTCCTGATATCTTTTTCTATTTCGAACTCCCACAGGATTTGTGTGAGCGAGCTCATCGACTAGAATCAGTTTAGGTTTGCGTAAAAGCGCCGCATCCAGATCGAATTCTTTAAGCTGCAGGTTTTTATACGGAACAACGAGCGGAGGCAGTATTGGTAGTCCTTCCAGTAATCGCATCGTATCAGGCCGTGTATGTGGTTCCACATATCCGACCAAGACATCGACACCGTTTTTAAATTGTTCCTTTGCATCGTCCAGCATGGCATATGTTTTGCCTACACCTGCCGCGTATCCGAAAAACACCTTCAGCTTGCCTACTTTTTCCTCTTCGTCGGATTGAATTCGCTCCAGCAAAACATCTGGGTTTGGTCTTCCGTCATGATTGCCTATCATGATATTCACCTCAATGCTTTGAGATTATAATTTGATTATTCTTTGAGCAGACTGTCAAGCGTCAAATTGACCTTCAGAACATTGACTGCTTCTTCACCCCAGATACCGAGAAATTTCCCGGTCGTATATTTCTCGATGACCTCTCTTACTTTTTCTTCACTGATACCACGAGATTTTGCGATCCTGGCAACTTGATATTCCGCCGCTGCCGGTGAAATGTTCGGATCAACTCCGCTGCCGGAAGCTGTTACAAGGTCCATTGGTATGTTGGCGATGTTGTTCGGGTCAAATTGATGCCACCATTCTATTCGCTCTTTTACCAGTTTTTCCTGTTTCTCGCTGACGGGAGACAAATTTGAAGTACCAGATGGTCTCCCAATTAAGTACTCCGCTTTTGTAAAGACCTGAGCAATCAGTTCAGAGCCGTATAATCTTTCAGTACCATCTTGCAAAGTAATTGCTATGACACTACCATTTGCCTGAGCAGGAAAAAACACCTGAGCAACAATCGTGACAATTCCCGGATAAATCACTCCACAAAGCAGAGTCAAGATAAGAAAGCTGAAAAACGCGGGCCGAAGCAATTTCGTTGTCGTTTTCATTTTGTCATTCACCTCACACGATACCACATACAGTAAGCAGCATATCAAGCAATTTAATCGCCAGAAAAGGGGCTATGATGCCACCCAATCCATAGATTTGCAGGTTTCGTTTCAGAAGATTACCTGCCGATGTCTCACGATACTTAACACCTTTCAGTGCCAACGGAATCAGCGCGATGATAATCAGCGCGTTGTAAATAATGGCAGCAAGGATTGCGCTTGTCGCACTGGTCAATTTCATGAAATTAAGAGCTTGGAGCTGCGGATAGATTCCGAAAAAAATGACCGGCAGGATCGCAAAGTATTTGGCAATATCGTTAGCAACACTAAAAGTGGTCAGTGCTCCTCTAGTCATTAACAGCTGTTTTCCGATACGGACGATATCAATCAGCTTTGTCGGGTTGGAATCCAGGTCGACCATGTTTCCAGCTTCTTTTGCTGCCTGCGTCCCAGTATTCATTGCCACCGCTACATCGGCTTGCGCCAACGCGGGCGCGTCATTGGTACCATCTCCGGTCATGGCAACAAGATGACCTTTAGCCTGGTAATCCCGGATGAGTTTCAACTTTGCTTCCGGAGTGGCCTCGGCGAGAAAATCATCCACCCCCGCCTCTGCCGCAATTGCCGCAGCCGTCATTGGATTGTCACCGGTGATCATGATCGTCTTAATACCCATTTTCCGTAGATCACTGAATCGTTCCTTGACACCTTTTTTAACAATATCTTTTAAATAAACAACACCAAGTACAACAGCGTTTTTTGCTACGACAAGCGGAGTTCCACCTTGCTGTGCGATCTGCTTTACAATATTTTCGCATTCTTCCGGATAAATACCACCTTTCTCAAGCACATATGCTTTGATGGCTTCCGCAGCTCCCTTGCGAATCTCATTACTCTGGTAATTGATCCCGCTCATCCTCGTTTTTGCCGTGAATTCCACGAAAGAAGCGTCCAACTTGGACAGGTCACGTCCTCTGATGTTAAATCGGTCCTTTGCCAGGATCACAATACTTCTGCCTTCGGGAGTCTCATCTGCAAGTGAAGACAACTGTGCCGCATCGGCAAGAGCTTGCTCCGTAATTCCGTTCACTGACATAAACTCACTTGCTTGTCTATTACCAAGCGTGATCGTACCCGTCTTGTCAAGAAGAAGTATATCAACATCTCCTGCCGCCTCAATTGCGCGCCCACTCATGGCTAAGACATTAGCTTGATTGAGTCTGCTCATCCCTGCGATACCGATAGAAGACAGAAAGGCTCCGATTGTTGTCGGCGCCAGACATACAAGTAATGCAATCACATTTGTAATGGAAATGGCATGACCTGCTCCGGCTTGTTTACTGGCAAAATCAGAAAATGGCAGCAATGTCACAGTTACCACAAGAAAGATGATGGTTAGCGTGACCAAAAGTATTTGCAAAGCAATTTCATTGGGAGTTTTTTTTCGGGAAGCTCCCTCTACCATCGCGATCATCTTGTCAAGGAAGCTTTCTCCAGGTTCGGAGGTGATGCGGATGATCAAGCTGTCTGAAATCAGCGTCGTGCTGCCGGTAACAGCGCTCCTGTCACCTCCCGATTCACGAATGACCGGCGCGGATTCGCCGGTGATGGCGCTTTCATCCACTGACGCGGCTCCTTCGATGACTTCACCATCCGTTGGAACCTGCTCTCCGGCCACGACATAGACAATATCACCTTTTTTTAGGGTATTGGAAAGTACCTCATCATACTCGTCGATGCTGTCTGCGGATTTCAATTTTCTAGTCTTTACGTCCTTGCGTGATTTCCTCAGCGTATCCGCCTGAGCGCGGCCTCTGCCTTCGGCAATGGCTTCCGCAAAGTTGGCAAACAGCACTGTAAACCATAGGATCATTGCAATCGTGAAGGTGTACCCAGCGTTTTCATCCCTGATTTCCACAAAGGAAAGCAGCCAAAGTGCCGAGGTAAGGATCGCACCGACATAAACAACGAACATGACCGGATTTTTGATCTGAACCTTGGGTGAAAGCTTCTTAAGGGCTTGTTTGACAGCGTCAATGTATATTTTTGTTTGTGGATTTTTTTTATTCAATTAGCTCACCTCAAACCTAGTGTTGTAAAATAATCGGCCAGCGGCCCCAATGCCAATGCGGGCAAAAAGGTTAGCGCACCGATAATTAAAATAATAGCGATCAGAAGGCCAGCAAACATCGTATTGCTCGTCGAAAGCGTCCCCTCACCAGCAGCGACCAGCTTTTTCCTGGCCAGATTACCAGCAAGATAAATCGTGGCAATCATCGGCACAAAACGTACGATCAGCATAATGATTCCGCCTATCACATTAGTAAAGACAGTATTTGCCGCATACCCTGCAAACGCGCTGCCGTTGTTATTACCCATCGATGTAAAGGCATAAAGAATCTCGGAAAATCCGTGCGCTCCCGAATTGGTAAGCCATGACGTGACTTCTGGCATTTTAACCGCTAAAGTGACCCCGAAAAGCGTTAACAACGGGGGAAAGAGCACAATAATACAAACCATTTTCATATCAAAAGGTTCTATTTTTTTACCAAGATATTCCGGCGTTCTCCCTACCATGAGTCCCGCGATGAAAACCGTCAGAATGACAAACGCCAGCATGCCATATAGTCCGCTCCCAACGCCTCCAAAAACAACCTCACCGATCTGCATCAGGAACATGAGAACCATTCCACTGAGAGGAGTAAAGCTATCGTGCATGGCATTTACTGAGCCATTTGAGGCAGCAGTTGTCGCAGTACCCCAAAGCGCCGACGTACCAATACCATGAATGATCTCCTTACCCTCCATACTGCCGGTTGCTGTGACGCCTTGATAGACCGGTGCTGTATAAAGTTCGCTTGCTGTTACAACTACAGTAGAGATGATGAAAAAAATCAGCATAACAACATAGATTGTCCTGCCCTGCTTCGAGTCTTTCACCGCTTTTCCGAAACTTACACATAAGGCAGCCGGTATTAACAGGATGGCAAGAAGCTCAAGGAAATTAGAAAAAGTTGTTGGATTTTCTAATGGATAAGCCGAATTCGCTCCGAAAAATCCGCCTCCGTTGGTACCGAGTTGCTTGATAGCAATTTGGCTTGCCGCCGGCCCCAGTGGTATAACCTGTGTAGTTCCAGTCTCAAGCATGGCTGTTTGAATATAGGGATTCAGTGTTTGAACAACTCCCTGCGATACGAGGGCAATAGCCAATGCCAATGATAAGGGAATCAGCACACAGAGTGTAACCCTGATCATATCCACCCAAAAATTGCCTATTTTTATTCGCTGTTTTGCTATGAATCCTCTGATCAGTGCAAACATAACTGCAATGCCGACACCAGCTGACAGAAAATTCTGTACGGTCAGCCCAAAACTCTGCGTCAGGTAAGATAAAGCAGACTCGCCTGCATAAGCCTGCCAGTTTGTATTGGATACGAAACTTGCAGTTGTATTGAAGGCAAGATCCCAACCGACGTTCCCGACATGTTCAGGATTGAGCGGCAGGTATTTTTGCAGCAATTGGATGGCAAATAAAAAGACAAATCCGAACGCACTAAAAGTCAGCATAGAGAGGGCGTATTGCTTCGGTGTCATCTCCTCTTCGTTTTGGATTCCCATAATCCTGTAAACACCGTGTTCGACAGGATATAACAAGCGTGTTAAAAACGTCCTCTGTCCTGTCATTACTTTAGAAATATAAATCCCAAGTGGAATTGACAAACCAATCAATACCAACAAAAAAAAGATATCCTCAGTCAAAATTTGCTTCATAGATTTTCACCTCTGAACAAAACATAAAATAAATAAATAAACAAGGACAACGCGATGACCGACGAAACTGCCAAAACGACTCCCATACTGCTCACTCCTTTGGATTGATCGGACTGATATTTCGGTTTCCAATCTGTACCTCATTATAGCGATGAAGCGATTAAGACGGGATTAAGGGATCAGAGAAATACGTTAAGAAAACATAAATTTTCTGTATTTCAAAGGCAGCATCTTGCGAAAAAGTTTTCCAGGCTACGAATTCTCTAAATTACATCGTAAGCTAAGAAAGCAAAATAAAAAAGCAACAGGAATTGAATCCTGCTGCATTTTTGTGTTATGCATAAGCAATCAAATCATCCCCTCCCCATACTAATAAATCATCAGAGGATGGGAAAGTAATAAGCATGTTTTACCACATGGGTGTTGTTTATTTGGTTACAGTTATTCCAACAAAAGTTTCGCAGCGCAGCTCCGGTATCTGTAAGCGCTTTAATAATATTATCTATTACTTATAATAACTCGCTTGTGTCTGCCACATTTTAAAATAGAGTCCTGATTCTTCTGCCAGAAGAGCGTCGTGGCTGCCTCGTTGTGCAATTCTCCCCTCATCAACCACGAGTATTTCATCACAGAAGCGGCAGCTGGAAAGGCGATGAGAGATAAAAACAGCGGTTTTACCGGTAATCATTTCGTTTAGGTGAGTATAGATCTCATTCTCGCTAAGCGGATCAAGTGAAGCGGTGGGTTCATCCAGAATAATGATGGGTGCGTCCTTGTAAAGAGCACGAGCAATCGCTAGTTTTTGCGCTTCTCCTCCCGATATTTCAATGCCCCCGGCATCGAGAAACGAATAGAGAATCGTCTCTAAACCGTGAGGCATGCTGCGCACACGCTCTTCAATTCCCGCTTGAGCAAGACACTGCCATACGCGTTTGGGATCATAATTCCGATCGACGGCAACATTTTGCCCTACAGAGAAGGAAAACAATTGAAAATCCTGAAAAACCACGGCCAACAGAGCGAGATAATCCTGTAAATTGTAAGAACGAATATCCCTGCCGTTGATGAGAATCTCCCCTTCATTCGGATCATATAATCTACATAGCAGCTTGATCATCGTTGTTTTTCCCGATCCATTTAAGCCAACCACCGCCAGGTGTTGGCCTTTCGCAATTTTGAAAGAAATATCTTTCAGAACAGGTGTATCTGCACCGGGGTAACGAAAAATCACATGCCGGAATTCAACTTCATATTGAGCTTCTGTGCTTTTCTGTAAAGGCAGACAACCTTGCTCTGTTGGGGAGCTTAGATTTATGATATTGCGAAATGGCAGAATCATCTGGCTGCATAAATGGAGTTCTGAGATAACCGCGTTGAATCTGCTGATGCCCGAGCTAAAATTTGCAGCAATACCCATATACATCACGATAGCACCCGTGGTAATTGTCCCCAAAATTGCCTTCATCACGATAAAAATGTAAGAAAAACCAATGGAAAAAGTTGTGGCAGCTATGCTGAAGGAATCATTTTTTATCACATTTTGCGTGTAACCTGCCCGTTGAAGATGCGAAGCTTGAAAAAAAGTGTCGAGTTCGTCATTAAGCAATTCGGCAATATGATATAATCGGATATCTTTACCAAAATGGTAATCATTGGGCAGCTCGAAAGCATAGTAGGAAAATTTGCGGTTTTTGCTCTCCATACTTTTTTCATAAGCGAGTCCTGCGCTTGCGGAATCTGCGTCGGCTCGAAAATTGATCACAATGCTCGTAAAAAAGACAGCAAGTAAAAGCATTGAAGCAAAGGGTGAATCGAAAAATCCGAGCAATCCCCCTCTACCTCCCACCGCTGCTAAACTGAACAGCCTCAGGATCAAGCCGCCGGAAACCAGCAGTCCTCCACCCTCTTGCACCATCGTAAAAAAATGTTCCACCACCATAAATACGCCGCCATACCACATATCATAATTATGGTACTTGACATAATTCCCTCTCGTTTGCGGATTTTCCATGAGTTCGTAACTGATTGAGGTGAACTTTTCAGCAACAGTATTATCTGATTCCTGCGCAATTTTTGCTCTGAAATAGGTTCGCATCTGGTCCAATCCATGACGCAGCAGGACACAGACCAGATTTATGAAAACCGTCAAGATAGCCAAAGAAAAGATATACTTTCTTTGCTCTGCATCCAACAAGGCATCGAGAATTTTCGCAGTAAAGAATAAATTGATCAATGGCGTTACAATTTCCACGATCGCCAGCGCTAACATTGCAGGGATTGCCCTTCTATCGTATTGATTCACACATCTCAAGCTGAAGCGAATCATCCGCCAATCATCCGCTATGATCTGCCTAATGTTTGCTTTCGTTTTTATCAAAATCACTCACCTCTTTGTTCTCGCGATAATAACGAGCTTGAACCTCGAAAATATGAGCATATTCTCCCCCAAGATCCAACAATTCCTGATGACTGCCAAGTTCATGGATGCGGCCATCTTTCAGCAAGGCGATCCGGTCACAAAATCGAGTGCTTGCCAGACGATGAGAAATGAAAATCGAAGATTTCCCTTCAACAAGTCGACTGAAGTCTTGATAAAGCTCGGCTTCGGCCAAGGGATCCAAGGCAGCGGTTGGCTCATCGAGAATTACCACCGGAGCATCTTTGTAGAGAGCGCGCGCCAATAAGAGTTTTTGCGCTTGCCCACCCGATAGCAGCACACCATCTTGCTCTAATGTTCGGGTCAAGGGGGTCTTTGCTTGACGTGGCAGAGCCGCTATAGTTTGTGTTAAGCCTACTTGCTCTATAACTCGCTCTATGCGCGCACGATCCATGTCTTCCTTTAGACAAAGAGCGATATTTTGTTGGACATCGAGCGCTAAAATTCGAATTTCTTGAAAGACAACAGAAAAAAGGCGATAATATTCCTCACGATTGAATGAGGAGATGTCCAGATGATCAAGCAAAATTCTTCCTTCAGTCGGTTGATAAAGACCACAGAGCAGTTTGACTAGGGTTGTCTTGCCTGCCCCGTTCAATCCGACGATCGACAGTTTTTCTCCGGGACGAATTCGAAGATTGACGTCATGCAGCGTCCAAACAGCTGCGCCCGGATAGCGGTAAGAAACGTTCTCGAAGAGGATTTCAGGTACCACGTTCTTGCTAAATTGAACCTTCGCAGCATTTGTTACCGAAGAATGCTCCGGAATATCCAAATAGCTGCGCAGATAACCAATATCGAGGCTGGCTTTGTTGAGCAGTGTCAGATCTCTGTTCATCTGACTCGTCCAGTTGGAAATACCTGCAATGCTGGCAAAATAAAAAGTGAACTCCCCAGGGGTCAGAAAGCCATGGATGACTTGATTGATCAGATAAAAATATGCGGCTCCATCACGCAGAAAATTCATCAAATCGCCGGCAGCATCCACCAGAAAATAGCGGGTAAGGATCCGACGCTTCCAGAGAGCAATCTGCACTGTGTTCTTGCGCAGAGAATCAACAAACCATGCGGACATGGAGAATAAGCGAATGTCTTTCGCACTTTCATACTGAACCGCGCATTCGCGGACGTAATTCAAGCGCTGCTCAATGACGCTTTCTTCGCTCTTATGGCGAGCTTCATAAAGCTGAGCCAGCCGCGTTAACCAGACACTGAGCAGTGATGCAGAAATGAGTGCCAGCAAGATCCAAACGTTCAGTACCGCAACGAAAGCTGCAAAGAATGCCAATCCAAAACCGTGCTGCAGAAGATCCCCAAAATGAACGATCATCGCTTCTCCGCCGGAAGTATCAGAATTGATCGCCCGAATTGCTCGCTGACGAGCACGTTGACCAACCGGATCTTCTACATTGACATAATCCATAGTGAAAACCTTGTTTTCGATTTTCTGCAATAAGTAATGCCGATTGCGGTTGGCGTGCATGGCTAGCCATTTTTCTAAAGCATTCGACGCAGTTCGGCCGAGCCATAAAATCAAGATCATCATTGCTAGAGTACCGACAAGGTCAGTATTTACGCGCTCCGATAAAGAGAAAAAATCAAGCACTGTTTTCGTAAGATAAATCGTAAGAATAGGCAACCCGGCTTGCAGGAGACCCCGTAGAAAAATCGCCGGAATCACAAGAGGCTGGTGCTGTCGAATTACTTTCGTGATAAAAAGAAGATTGCTTCTCAGTGAATACCGCAGATGGACAACTTGATCATTCGTTTGATCCATACAAATCCCCCTTTTACTGCAAGCGTCAACCTAAAATTCGGTGCGATCGTAAAAAAAACTTCAGAAACATCACCAATATTCAACTAAAAGAATAACCACAACATAATTAGGTAATATTCACTAAATTCCTCTTTTTTTAAAAATTGTATTTTCACGATAAGTAATTTCTAAAAGCGGTAAAGATCTATTTCTACAGATATATTTAATTATAAGAAAAATTACGCTTGAACTTTTATCATTTTCTCATTCGTCAACGGCAAATACTCTCTTTTTTTTGTTGAATTTGAAAAAGTAAACTAAATTGGACAATTTGTATCGCTTTTAAATCTTTTAGATATCGATTGCAACTTTGAGTCTACCATCAATAACAACCGAGCAACGATCCGTATCAATGACTGAGCAAAATGATCCGCAGCGCTGCCTTGCTGATTTGATCTCTTGTATTCAATGCTGATCATTGTTGTATTCAGCCTTTGCAGAATAAAAAAGGAAGGGGCTGTAGCAAAACAGCCTAAAAAAACAGAGCCAAGTGGCTGCGAAAAGCAGACACAAGGCTCTGTTTTTTTGGTATAATTGAATCGTGAAAAAACCACTACACCGTGTCCATTATGGCACGAAAAAAAGAAATGTGCAACTAAAACTTGACGAATTTTTTGCTGAGAAAATAATTCCTGCAGATGACAGTGTGCGGCTCTTAGACGAAATAATGGAGGAGATGGATGAGACCCCGCTTTGGAGAGCATATCAACGCACAGGCCGTCGCCCGGCAACAAATCCCGTTACCATGCTGAAGCTAATGGTATATGCCAGTATGCAAGGCATTTTTTCCAGCCGCGCCATCGCCATGGCATGTAAGCGAGATATCAATTTCATCTGGCTGCTCAATGGAAAAAAAGCACCTAACCACAGCGAAATCGCGCGTTTTCGAAGTAAACGGCTGACAAAATGCGGTGAGGAGCTTTTCTACCAATTGGTGAAAAAGCTGGCAAACTTGAGTGAAATCAAGTTTGAGCATCTGTTTGTAGACGGGACAAAACTCGAAGCGAATGCGAACAAGTATAGCTTTGTCTGGAAAAAAAGCACGACGAAATATGAAAGCAGGCTACTTGACAAACTGTCGAAGTGGCTGCCTGAGCTGTCTGCAAAATACGGTATTCTGGCAGAAACGTCGGAAGATTTGCTGCAGATCCTCGAGCGCCGGATAACCGCACCGTTTGTCTACGGCAAGGGCAAGCGAAAAAGCGAGTTGCAAAGGGATATCGAGCAGCTTCGGGAACTGCTCGGCCGGAAAGAAAAGTATGCCGGATATCAAACGACCTTCCAAGGGCGGAATAGCTTCTCTAAAATTGATCCGGATGCGACTTTCATGCATATGAAAGACGATCATATGCGTAACGCGCAATTGAAACCGGGTTATAACATCCAACTTGGAGTGGAAGGTGAATATATTACAGGTGTCCAGGTTTCCAGTGAGCGCAGCGATCAGCTTACACTCATACCCTTGCTGGAAAATATGGAATCACATCTGGGGACAAGTTACGAAGATGTCACAGCGGATGCGGGTTATGAGAGCGAGGAAAATTACACCTTTTTTGAAAATAAAACCACACAGTGTTACATTAAGCCTCAAAATTATGAGCGGTCTAAAACGAAGAAATACAAGAGCAACATGGCGCTGAGGGAAAACATGGCCTATGACAAGACACTGGATGAATACACCTGTCAGGCTGAAAAGAAGCTCAGAGCAGTTTATACAGGCAAACGTAAGAGCAAGTCTGGTTTTGAAAGTGAGATCACCTACTACGCATGTGAGGATTGCGGAACGTGTCCCTATAAAAAGAAATGCACCCGATCGAAGGGAAACAGGAAACTGCAGGTCTCCAAGAAATTCATTGAGCAGCGTCAACAGTCACTGGAGCGGATCACCAGTGCCAAGGGGATCTTGCTGCGGATGAATCGTTCCATTCAGTCAGAAGGAGCCTTCGGCGTGATCAAGCAGGATTACGGCTTCCGTCAGTTCCTGCTCCGCGGCAATAAAAAGGTTTTGGCAGAGATTCTTTTGGTGGCAATGGGCTACAACATCAACAAATTACACAACAAGATTCAACAAAATCGCACCGGCAGACAATTGTTTAAAAAACTTACGGCTTAACAATAGTAAAAATCAGAATATTTCCTGTATTTGGGTGAGATTTTATCTGACCTTTATATTTCTGTCTGCTGTTTTTCGTATTAGCTTGTTTTTCGTTTGTGAAAAATGATACTGGAGCATCAAAAAGAGACTGTAGCAATTTTTCATTTTGCTACAGCCCCTTCCTTATTATATCTGTTCATTTTGTTCAAAGACAATCCGATTCTTCTTGTATTTCCGCTTCCGCATCACCACCGAGGCATAATTGCTTCAAGTGCAAGCCGGCTTGGTAAATTTCCTTTTTACCGAGTTTGCCGTGATTCATCTGATAAAAAACTCGCATCGCCTCTCGCAGAGAGCAGTTTTGCTGCTGCATGATCTGTACCAGTTTCGCTTCATGACAGATTGTTTCTGCGCCTGTTTCAGCCTCATTGACTGCGGCAGACAATTTGGCAAAGCTGACAACCAGAACATACTCACCTTTTTGATAATCCGGATTGCTCATCACTTCTTTTTCTACTTCCGGCGCCGTGCCATGATAACTCCGTTCGAATTTCTTGGTAAGGTCATTACAGAGACATACCTCCGCCTGAGGGGCTGCCTGGCAAAGCACTGCTAAAGTTGCTTTCAGGCGCATCGGCGATTCATACCAAGCGCAGGTGCACTGCGGCGTTGCGATCCGCTTGCGGAATTCCTGCTCGATCAGGGTTTTCTTGCGTGGCAGAAAACCACCGAAGTAGAATTCCTGCAGATTAAAGCCGCAGATGGAAAGCGCTGTCAGCATGGCGCAGGCACCCGGAATCCCGATCACTTGGATCTGTGCCTTGATCGCCTCTTGAATCAGCAGGCTGCCCGGATCGCTGATGCAGGGTGTGCCGGCATCCGAAATGACCGCCAGATTCTCTCCGTTCAGCAAACGCAGCAGTAAAGACGCCGCCCTCTGCTGCTCATTGAATTTATGATAAGAAATCATCTTGGTTTCGATAGCAAAGTGCTGCAATAAATGACTCGAATTTCGCGTATCTTCGGCAGCGATTAAATCTACACTTTTTAAGATTTCAATAGCCCGGGGAGAAAAATCGGCCAGGTTGCCGATCGGTGTCGCTACAATATACAATATTCCACGGTTGTCGATCATATTTTCTCTTTCCTCTGCATGCAAATTGATGAATGGAGACAGGAACAGTAAAATTAAACTCTTTGCAGCAAAAAAACAAGTTCGTTGCTGATTTGAAAAGAACGGACGACGCAAAATTCGCTGGGCAACCGGCTAAGGAAGAATTCGCTATAGAATTTTTCCATCCCTTTGCGTTTCCCGCCCAAACTGCGCGTTGGAAAAGAAACGACAAAACGGCTGGCCTGTAGCTGCGAGAGCAGTTCAAACGCTCTGCCTTTTTTCTGCTGTTCCAAAACAGGAAAGAGTTTGAGCATCAGAACCAGATCCGCTTCGGCTGCTGGTGTAGTTTGGATTAAATCAGCTGCGCCTGCCAGGTAGTCTGTCTGACCGGATTTTTGGAAAAAAAGATTGAGTAATTCCGCCGTCGCGTGATTGAGATCATATGCGCAATAACTCAATGGTCTGGCCGGGAACCAGTAGATGGCACAGGGATTTAAACCGCAGCCTAAGTCCAGCACCCGATCCTCTTGCCGCAGAAAACCGCTCAAATGCGCATAGAATTCTTTGATTTCCGGAAAGCGTTCCCGCGTAGACGCATGCAACTGCAGCAGTTGGTCGGCTAATTCCGCCGGCGAGCCGTCAGCCGGCTGCCATGATACAAGCAGCTGCCGCAAGTCAGGAATTGCATCTTCCTTAAGATAAGATCCATAAATGATATGGATCTCTTTTCGAATCGCTTTGAGCAAATCTTTTTCTTTTTTATATTTGAGATATTCCTGCTGACAAATTCGTGTGATCAGCTCAGGAGATAAGCCGGTATATTTCTTGGCAGCGCGGATCAGGCAGTCGATCTCCTCAACGCTTCTCATCAGTGTCCCCAGCCTGTATATTCTCAGCTTGGTATTTCTCCATCAGCTGGGTATAGAAACGCACATTATGCAGGGTCGCCAAGCGGAAACCGAGTGAGTCGCCTACTTTATATAAATGTCTCAGATATGCTCTGGAATAACGGCGGCAAGTCAGGCAGTCACACTGCTCTGAAATTGGCTGCGGATCGCGGTAATGGGTATCATCCATAATGTAATGATAATGATAATTGGCTGCATCGCTGGCATTGTCGCTGTCAAACACATACAGCCGATTATGTCTGGCTTCTCTGGTGGGAATCACACAATCAAACAAATTATAACCCATCTTGATACAGGCGCCGATGTCTTCCGGTTTGCCCAGACCCATCGCATATTTCGGCGTCTCATCCGGCATTAAGTCCGCTGTAAAATGCAGGATATCCTCGATGAGCTTGCCCTCTTTGTCCATCGGCCAACCGCCAAAACCATAACCGTCAAAACCGATTTCTTTCAGCTGTTCTGCGCACCATTTGCGCATTGTTTTGTTGCCGCCGCCCTGGATAATCGCAAAAAGCAACGGCCGTTTAGCGGGATCGATCTTTCTCGCCTTCATCTGCACAAGGTACTCCGCTTTACAGCGCTTTGCCCAAGCTACTGTGACTTCCACTGAGAATTGGTTGACTTCATCGCTGTCATCCGGTTGCGTGCAGTAGTCCAGACACATCATGATATCCGAGCCATATGTAAACTGTGCCTGAATACATTTTTCCGGAGTGAAAACGATCTTCTCATTGCTATTATCCGGCCGGAAAACAATTTCATTTTTTCTGATCTCACCGAATTTAGGATTTTGACGTATTAATGAAAAAACTTGAAATCCACCGGAGTCTGTCAGGATCGGATGCTGCCAACCGGTAAAAGCATGCAGCCCGCCCACCGCTTTGATCGTCGCCAAGCCGGGTTTGGTCAGTAAATGATAACTGTTCATTACAATGCCCTGAACCTGACAGCGTTCCAGATCCTCCATATCCAGGCAACGCACCACACCATAGGTGCCGTCCGGGAAAAATGCCGGCAATCTTACGGTTCCATGCGGCAATACGAGTTTATTTTCCATATTCATTCCTCATTTTCTATTTTTCCGCTTGTTGCTTACAGAATTTTTTCCGGCAGGGCGTCAGCAGAGCGAAACTGCCTTGCCAAACCGGCCGCTTTTAGGTTTCTCTCTTATTTCTTGCTCTTTGAGTCAATCTCCTGTGCAGCCTTGTGTTTTTAGGATCCTTTCTTTATGAACAGTAAAAATAAGAAATCACGGCAGCATGCCAGACTGCCGCCGTGATTTTTTGATTTGTTCTGCAAAGCAATCCTTACTGCTCTACGAAAAAGCTTCTCCAACTCCAGAAACCGTTTCTCTACACTAATGAGCGTCCTTTGTACTTGCACAGTCTTCGTAAAAGCTACGTGCGGAACGGTCAAGACCGTTCCCTACCTTTGCGCCATCCTGCTATTGCGCTAGGCTATAATTATTCCATCGCTTGGTGCTGAAAACAATTGATGTCCCAGCGTAGCATCCTCGTTTTGCGGTGTTGATATCACTATGTAAAAAGCTGCGTAGCGGAACGGTCAAGACCGTTCCGCGTGACTCCGTCCTAGCGTTACGTACCATCGTTTTGCGATGATAATTAAATCATGTTACACTTGAAACGGTCAAGACCGTTCCCTACCTTTGCGCGTTCGTATTCCTTGCACAATCATCGTAAAAAGCTGCGTGCGGAACGGTCAAGACCGTTCCCTACCATTGTGCGTTCGTACTCCTTGCACACTCATCGTAAAAAGCTGCGTGCGGAACGGTCAAGACCGTTCCCTACCATTGCGCGTTCGTATTCCTTGCACACTCATCGTAAAAAGCTGCGTGCGGAACGGTCAAGACCGTTCCCTACCTTTGCGCGTTCGTACTCCTTGCACAATCATCGTAAAAAGCTGCGTGCGGAACGGTCAAGACCGTTCCCTACCTTTGCGCCATCCTGCTATTGCGCTAGGCTATAATTATTCCCTCGCTTGGTGCTGAAAACAATTGATGTCCCATGTGTAAATTATAGGGAACGGTCAAGACCGTTCCCTACCCCATTCTGAACCTGCTGTTTCCCTACAGACTGACCCACACGTTATTTGATTGCAGGCAGCAATCAGGTTTGATCTGTATCACCATTGGCTTGCAGTTCCTGATAGATAAACGGAGCCACCTGTTCCGGGGTAATATTCAAAACAATAGCAAATTCATCAAAGAGAATTTTCTCCGCTATATTCAAGGCTTTTTCATCGCCGGACCACAGTTTTTTGCCTTCCCGGGTGCGGTCTTTTTTCTGACGATAAATGGACTTCATCATGCAAACAAGTTCCCGGCGATCGCCGCGGCCAAAAATATCTTTATATTTCTCACCGCGGAGCTTACTATCCGCGATCCAGGTTATTTGTTCCTCCGGCATGTGTTTAATCAATTCATGAATCTCATCCAGACTAAGGAGGTTTTTAATTTTAGAAGTGAGCATTACATTATCCAGCGGTACATAAATAATCGAGCCTTCCGTATTGATCGGTTTCAAGAGATAATATTCTTTCTCACTGCCACCGAACTTTTCTTTCTTAATCCCAGTAATCTGGCAAACACCGTTAGTACCGTAGACAACATAGGTATTGATTGTTAGCATAATCATACTCCTTACTCCTTCCCTAGGGTAGACAGGGTCTTTGGTTTGTTTTGATTCAGCCGATTGATGTCCGCCAAACCACTGCAATCCTAAGACCAAACATCAAGGCAAAAAAAACGTACAGTTTGCCACAACTGGACTTACGTTCCGCTCAGCAAACTGCACGTTGTTTTCATTGCTTTATTCTTGTACCGTTGATCGGATTCGCACCTATTTTAAGAAAATTCCGTCTGTTTTATCTCTGATTCGTTCGCTTGATGGGTTTATTATACATCCAATTGGCAGTTTTGTCAAGATTAACCTTTTAAAATCCGATTTTCTGAAATCTTTTTTAATTGCTCCTCTGTGTGCCATCAGAACTCAAAACCAACGGCAGCTTCAACTTGTTTCTACAGCAAAAACGTCCGCACGAAACCCACAATCATGGTTTTCGTACGGACGCATTGAGCAAGAGATCGATCCGATCGTTATTTCTTCACACCGGTCTTGCCGGTGAAATGGAATTGATTGATCTTCATTGCCGGAACATAAACATTGCCGACAAAAGCGGAAAGCCGCTCGCAGTCGCTGCTGATTGCCTCAATTTGGTTGAACGCTTTCAGCATACTTTCGGTCATGCGCATGTTGTTCACAGCGGCAGTCACCACACCGTTTTCAATTTGATAAAACCCGTCCCGTGTCAGTCCGGTTAACAGGGCTTGACGCGGATTGACCGGATTCATATAGTGAAAACGAGTAACCAGTAAGCCCTGCTTGGTTTCGGCGATGATTTGCTGCAGTGTTTGTTCACCCGGAGTGACGACGATATTGATGGGAATCGCTCCAAACATATCCATCCCGGCAGAATGTCCTGTGCTGGCAACACCGGCTTTGGCGCCGCTGGCCAGATCGTAGGCGACTTCTCTGGCAATCCCTTGATCAATCAAGTTTAGTTTTTGCCGCGGAGAACCTTCAAAATCAAACGGGATTCCGAGGGCGTTTTCGTTTTCCCAATCATCTTTGATGCTGAGTTTTTCGTCAAAGATTTTTTCTCCCAAACGATCCGTTAAGAAACTGCTTTTCTGCTGCAGACTTTTACCGGAGAATCCCAAAAGCGTGGTGTACATCAGCAGATCAAAAACAGCATTGGGTTCTAAAATTACTGTGTAGGCACCGATATCCAGGTCAATCGGTGCTTGATTGGCCTGTGCTTTTTGATCGGCACGCCGGAAAGCGGCTGCCAATTCCAGTTCACCGCCTCGGGTCGCGACCGAGCTGGCATAACCGGAAGCGCCATTTTCGTGTGAGATCAGCACACTGCAATTGGCGCTGTTGCTTCTGAAATAGCGGCGAATCCCAGCTGAATTTCCCAGAGCCAATGCGCTTTCACCATAGGAGAGCTGACCGTAAGCCTTATATGGCAGATGAATCTGATCCAATTGCTCTCCCAGACGCAGCGCTCTTTGTTCGGCAGAAAATTCATCCGCCAGCGCCTGATTGAAACGTTCCATTTCCATGACAGCCGGTTGGTTCACCAGAGCGGGAATCTCTTCCCCTTCCGGTAATAAGTTCAGATTTTCAATGGCTTCCGCTACCGCCTGCTCGATCCCCTGCCGGGTGATTTTATTGGTGGTAACCTGACTCTTTTTCTGTTTTCCCATCACTGTGATCCGCAGATCGGTCACATCTTCAAAGACATTCTGATGGATTTCTGAATTGGCAAAACGGGTGAGCCCTTCGGCTGAACTGCTGGCGAGCACAAGAATTGGATGCTGTCCGGCTGCCGCAACAGCCCAATCAATCATCTGATACAATTCTGATTTACTGAACATCAGCCACACCTACCTTTATCTTTCTGAAGCGGGCCGGTGCGGAACCGTGTCCCACATGCGCCACTTGCCCGGGTTCGCCTTTGCCGCAGTTTGGCGTGCCAAAGAGTTTCCAGTATTTCGCCTTCGCCACGCCGTCGCAGCTGTTCCAAAATTCAGGTGTGATACCGGTATAAAGCGGATTCTTGAAAATCTTGCCCGTCAGTTTACCGTCTTTAATTTCATAGGCGATTTCTGTGGCAAATTGGAAATTTGTGCGGCGGTCATCAATCGACCAGCTTTGATTAATATCCAGATAGAAACCGTATTGCACACCGCCGATCAGTTCATCCAGTTCAAAGTCACCGGGCAGCAAGCTGATGTTGGTCATGCGGACGATAGGAATCCGGGCCCAACCATCCGCTCTGGCGGTACCATTCGGCAAAAGCTGCGCTACTGCCGCCGTATCGCGGCTGGTCAGCACGTTTTCAACCACGCCATTGGTGATCAGCGGGATGCGCTGAGCGGCAATGCCGTCATCATCATAACCAAACGTCCCGAGTCCGCCCGGGCAGGTAGCATCCCCAATGATATTGATCATGGGAGAGCCGTAATGAAATTTACCCAGCATATCCGTACTGATGAATGATGTGCCGGCGTATCCTGCTTCATAACCTAAAATACGGTCGAGCTCCAGCGGGTGTCCCACCGATTCGTGAATCTGCAGGGTCAGCTGACTGGGATCGATAACCAAATCGAAATAACCGGAAGGGCATTCTTCTGCTGTCAGCAAAGCCACCGCTTCCTGCGCCACTCTGGCGCTGTTTTCCACCAATTGCAGATCACGCACAAACTCATAACCGGCCGTCGCATAGTTGCCTCTGGCTGAATTGGGAAAACTGCGTGTCTGCATTTCGCCTTTGGCGACCGCAACCGCATCAATCCCGCCGCCAGATTCCACCAAGGTTTGGCTGATATAAGATCCTTCGGTATCGGCAAAAATCTTATATTCTTTGCGGAATCCCAAAGCACCGTGGGTGCGGAAGATTGTAGGAGCCGCCTGGCGCATGGCTTTTTCCGCCGTAAACAGCAGTTCCAATTTTTCCTGTTTTGCTACGGTAAACGGATCAATTTCAATTGGAGTTTCGTAATGATCCACGACGACCGGTTTTGCTGCCAGTTTAATTGGAGTTTTTTGCACCAAACGGCTGGCTTTGGCAATCGCCAGTGCCTGCAAAGCAGTCGCTTCCATTTGAGAAAAGTCTTGCGAAGCGGCAAATCCCATCGAACCATCCACAAAAACACGGATACCATAACCATAGGATGTGGTGGTGCTTAAGCTCTGCACCTTCAGATTTTCGGTTTGGATATTCTCCTGTAAAATCTCATTGACACGCAGATCGGCATAATCCACTTGCTTTTCTTTTAGAAAAGCCAACAATCCTAGGATTTTTTCTTTCAAATCGGTCCCTCCTTCGCTAAAATAAATAAAATCGCAACTATATTCTACAAAGATTGCTCAATTCCTTTCGGATTTGCTTCGCATGCAAATGAATTTTCTTTCACCGATGGTTTCTGGCTGCACTGACATGATTCAACAAAAAAGCAAGATCTGAATCAAGTTATCCTTTCGGATTTCAGATCTTGCCATAATTCTTTTTGCTTTTAGGTTTTGCTTTCCACTGTCTGGCAGAACTTGGTTTCCCTGTGACTTTATCGTGCTGATTCCATTTTCAGTTCGCCTAAAATTCTTTTTTTTGCAGCTTCTACTTCAAAGTAAACCCGTTCCAGATCAATGGTGGGATAACAGCCATCCCGATAAATTACCTTGCCGTCTACCATCGTCAGGCAAACATCACTGCCGCTGGCTGAATAGAGCAGATTGCTCAGCATTTGGTGAACCGGCTGCCAGGAGGGTGAGGTTGTGTCCAGAACCGTCAAATCTGCCCGATAACCTTTTGCCAGGATACCGCAGTTCTCACGCCGCTGCGCCTGCCAGCCATTGACGGTAGCGGCCTGCAGCGCTTCTGTCGGTGTGACTAAAGTGGGGTCGTTATATTTGGTTTTTTGCAGGAGAGCAAAAAAGCGCATTTCCTCCAGCATATTTAAATTGTTATTACTGGCTGCACCATCGGTTCCCAAAGCAACCCGAATTCCGGCTTGCTTCAAAGTAAGATAAGGCAGAATCCCGCTCGCCAGTTTCAGGTTGCTCTTGGGACAGGTCGCCACGGTTACCTGATGTTCCTGTAAAATTGGATAATCTTCCGCTTCCAGCCAAACTCCGTGCGCTGCTGTAACCGGTACATCAAAAAGGCCCAAGCGATTAAAATACTGCACAGGAGTAAACCCTTTATGACGGCTGCGGCAGCCCTCAGTTTCTTCTTTGGTTTCAGAAAGATGCACGTGAATCCCTGTTTGTAACTCCTTGGCTAAACTCACTGCTCCTCTGACCATTTTTTCATCGGTAGTATATTCGCCATGTAAACCAACATCAATACGGATCAAGCCGTCATCGGCGCCGTGATACTCCGAATGAACCCGCCTGGTTTCCAGACTGACCGGTGAACGGTTAAAATCGCCGCCGTAAGTACCGACGATGGTATGAGAAAGATTTGCCTTCATGCCGGCTGATAAAAACGCATCCGCGATCTGGGGCACAAAATAGTACATATCCGTCGTAGAGACAATACCGAAACGAGCCATTTCGGCAATGCCCAAAAGGGTAGCATAGTAGATTTCAGCCGGCTTCCAGTGTGCTTCAAACGGAAAAACGCAATTGTTCAGCCAAGACGCCAACGCCATGTTTTCTCCGTAGCCTCGCAGCAGCGTCATCGGCGTGTGGCTGTGGCTGTTGACAAATCCAGGCAGCAACAGTTTTCCTTCGCCACAGTAGCATTCACCGAAATCGCCCTGCGGCGGTGTCTCGCCTGTATAGGCAATTCTCCTATTCTCGACAGCAACATAACCGTTTGGAATCACGTTGTTATGCTCATCGAGAAAAGCAATGTTTTGAAACAGCATCTTACTTTCTCCCTCCCAACCAGATCGGTCCGATGACTGCGTCGCCTGACTGCAAGCCACCATCCAGATTGACTATTCAGCTGAATTTCCAATTGGCTGCTCCTGCAATCACCATGATTTTATGCGAGTTTGAAAATCTTCTGAGGGTTTAAGATACCAGAAGGATCGAATACCTGTTTCACCGCCTGCATTAAGCAAACCTGCGCTTTCCCTAAACGCTGCAGTAAATACTCCTGTTTTTCCCATCCGATGCCATGTTCCCCAGAAACCTGACCTTCATAGAGCGCTGCCTGTTGGTAAAGCGCTGCCATAACTGCCTTCTTCCCTTTTTGCCAGTCGGATTCCTGCATGTTTTCCCGCATTGCGTAAATATGCAGATTTCCATCTCCGGCATGTCCGAAGCCACGGATCCCAACGCCGTATTTTGCTTCTAAACCATGGGCAAACTGCATAAACTCAGCCACCAATTTCCGTGGTACCACCACGTCGCATTCGTCGATTTCACCGGCTGCTGCCTTGATACCTTCCAGAAAAGCACTGCGGGCACTCCAAATAGATTCTTTACGCTCCTGCGTATCTGCAATCAGCACATCCAGAGCGCCGTTATCTAAACATAAATCAGCTGCTGTCTCATAGATCTGCTCCAGTTCTGCCGGGCTGTTGCCATCAAAACTAAGCAGTAAATAGGCCGGTGCTGAATGATCCGGGAAATGTTTACCCAGAAAATGCTCCGCGGCTATGATCGTTTCGCGTTCGAAGAACTCCACCGCCACCGGATTCGTGCGGGACTGCAGAATCAAAGGCACCGTATTGATCGCGGTTTTCAAATCGGCAAAGGGAATCAATAAGCTGATTGTTTCAGACGGATAAGGCAGCAATTTCAAAATTGCTTTGGTCACGACAGCCAGCGTCCCCTCCGAACCAATGATCAAATCTTTCAGATCATAACCAGAAGAATTTTTCGCGACCTTGCCATTGAGGTTGAGAATGGTACCGTTTGCCAAAACCACTTCCAAGCCACGAACATAATCCCGGGTAACGCCGTATTTTACAGCCCGCATACCGCCGGCATTCGTAGATATATTACCGCCGATGCTGGCACTTTTCTCTCCCGGATCCGGCGGATAAAAAAGCTGCCGCTCCTCAACAAACTTGGTGACATCCATCAAGAGAACACCAGGCTCCACTGTCAGGGTTAGGTTATCCATATCGAGTTCCAAAATTCGATTCATTTTACTCATATCCAGCGTAATTCCGCCGCAAACAGGTACGCAGCCGCCAACCAAACCGGTTCCTTGTCCCCTCGGCGTCACGGGAATACGCTGTTCGCTGGCAAACTGAAGCACTCCGGCTACTTCAGCAGTAGACAGCGGCTGCAGAACAACCTGAGGCATCACAATCATGCCGGACAGTTCGTCATGGCCATATTCTGCCGCAATCTCATCACCCGTCAGCACTCGTTCCGCTGCCAGGATCTGACGCAGAGCAATCAGGTGCTCCGAAGTCATTCGTGTATAAGTCTGCATTTCAAACACCTGCCTTTTCATCCAGGATAGCCAATAATTCTCTGACAAACTCAAAGCAATCCCCCACCAAACCAAGATGCGCAACTTGAAAAATCGGAGCTTGGGCATCCGTATTGACGGCGATTGTATAAGCAGAACCGCTCATCCCGGCCACAAACTGCACCGAGCCGGAAATTCCTAAGGCAATCAGCAATTTCGGTTTGATCGTTCTGCCGGATAAACCAATCTGCTGCCGCGCATCCGCCCAGCCTGCTTCGATCATTGGTCTGCTAAAGGCTAAGGTTGCATTCAGACGATCCGCCAATTGCCCGATCAACTTCAGATCCTCCTGCCGTTTTACACCCCGACCGACTGCAATAATGACTTCAGCGTCACTGATATCCTGCACCGGCGGTTTCGCTTCCATCCGCAGCAGTGTGATGGCAGAAACAAGCTGTGTTTGGGCCAGTTGACGGAACTCAATGTTCGGTATTTTGACAGCATTCGGCAGCGCAGCCTGCATCACTTTATAACGCACGGTTGCCATCTGCGGTCTGCTGCCTGGCGTTTTGATTTGTGCCATAATATTACCGCCAAAAGCCGGCCGGATCTGCACCAGTGCGCCGTCACTTTCCACACGTAAAACCGTGCAATCCGCCGTTAATCCGGTAGAAAAGCAAGCAGCAAGCCGGGGTGCCAAGGAACGGCCTAAATTTGTTGCGCCGATTAAAATGATATTAGGTTTCTTATCAATAATAAAATCCGTCCAGGCTGCCGTATAGGGTTCAATGCGAAAATAGCGCAGTTCCTCTGCTTCATAGATCACCAATTCATCCAAACCGTATTTTTTCGCTTCGGCAATTGGTGCTGCCAAATCCATACCGATCAAAACACCACAAACGCGCTGATGCAACTGTTTCGCAAGTTCTTGGGCTTTGCCCACCAATTCCCAAGCAATCGGATGAATTTTACCATTCTGGCATTCCAAATAGACTGCCAGGTCTTTCCAGCAACTGAAATCTTGTTTTGGTTCAATTTCCTCCACCAGTTCGATCGCACCATCAGAAAATTTCAAACAGAGTTTACAGAGCTTACAGCGATCATTTAGTGCAATACTTCCTGTTTCATCGATGTAAAGCGCCTGGAATGGGCATAGACCGATAAGTTTATATCGGTCAACTACCTTGTCTTGATTTATCTTTAATTCTGCCAACTTTTAGACCCTCCAGTCTTTTAACTCAGAGCAGCTCATGCAGCCGCAATTTCTCCGCGGCAGTCGCCGCCAAACTGCGTCCGCTGCCTTGCAGTATCTCATGCTCACCCTCCGCTTGCGGCGGGAAAATTCGCTCAACCTGGGTTGCTGAACCAGTTAAGCCATAATGACGCGCATCCCGGTCCGCAAGATCATCCAGGCTCAAAACCTTGATCGTCCATTGTGCGGTAGCTTTTTTTAAACGATAAGAAGGTAACCGCGGCATGAAAATGTCTTTTTCAACGGTTAAAAGGCAAGGGTATTTGATCCGAACGGTTTGTATGATTTGGTTGAGATCAATTTTTACTTCAGCATCCCTCTCGCCTGCCTGGATTTCGAGGACATTACACAAGTTCGGTATCTTGAGCCATTGCGCCAATTCAGGCCCAACCTGTGCCGTATCACCGTCTGTCGTTTGTTTACCGCAAAGAATCAAGTCGGCCACAGCCAAGGTTCGAATTCCCTGTGCCAGCGTATAGGAAGTAGCAAGCACATCAGCACCGCCAAAACGCCTATCACTCAGCAGCACACCTGCGTCTACCCCCATCCAATAGGCTTCGCGGATGACAGATGCTGCCTGTTGAGGTCCCATCGATATTACAGTAACCCTGGCTCCGATTGCTTCTTTCAAGCGTAAAGCGGTTTCCAAAGCAAATAAATCATACGGGTTCATTTTATTGGCAATCCCTTCCCGCTTCAAAACCCCGGTTTCTGGATCTACTTCCACCTTCATCGTTCCCGGTACCTGCTTAATACATACAATAATATGCAATTTTCCCTCACCTCATCACAAATCTTGCTCCTGATCGAGACAACTGATCCTACTATTTCTCTTTCACCTGGTTATCTACCTGCTGCCGGAAACAGAAAATGAAAAAGCGGTGAAACTGTTCTAAATACAGTTTTACCGCTTGTCGTTCTGCTTCTTCTCATGCTATCATGCGAAGCAAGCTATAAATTCCATAGAAAAAGAAACCGGTCGCAACAGCCAAGAAAAGATAACCATAACGACGAAATGAAAGGTGCCGCGCATCCCGGCTTTGCCAAATAAAGAAAATAGAGATCACCAAACATAACAAAGTGAAAAGATTACTTACGAAAAAATCCATGACATCACTCTCCTGATTCTGCTCTCTCTCAAATCCTTTTACTGGTCACTCTCATGCACCTGTAAAAAAACTTTTGCTTGTTTGAGCAGACTTAAAACCTATTTTATTTTTGGGACGAATATTTTTTGTTTTATTCAAGATACTGCTGCCGGATTCCTGTATTTATGTAAAATTTTCATTCTTTGCAGTTGAGAATAAAGGCTCCGGAACTGCTGTTATTGCAGCCTGTTTCGGAGCCTCTTGCTTATCTTCTTTTATTCACTTTTTTGCGGCAAGGCTTTCAAAACTGCCGCTATCGGCAGATGATGCAGCCTGGCGGCTTTCGCTACATCGTCAAATTCCGCTTTCGTCTTGCAGACGCCATAGCCTTGGGATGTTTTCAGTTGGATCGGACCAAATTCCGTTTGCACCGTTTCAAAGCTGGAAGTGAGGACATAGCGTTTGCAAGTGCTTTGTCTGACGCCAATGGTACTGGTATGTTTTAAGATCAGGCTGGCCAGTCTTTCGGCTGCCTCGGTTTTAGCAAGACAGGTCAGCATCATGGCAGCACGATCCTTTTTCATGGTAATCGGTGTCACAAAAACGTCCAGAGCTCCCGCTTCGAATAAAATCCCTTGCGCAAAACTAAGCGCTTCCGGTGTCATATCATCGAGATTGCAAACCAACTCAACGATCTCTTGCTCAGCATCGGCAGTTTCACCCCAAAAAGCCCGCAGACAATTCGCTGCTTCAAATTCTTTGCTTCCCATGCCATAACCGATTTTCTCCACTTGCAAGACCGGCATACCACTGAAGGCAGATACAAAATGCTTCAGGAGGGCAGCTCCGGTGGGCGTACACAGCTCCCCGCGGATCATGCCGCCGTAACTGGGAATTCCCTGCAGCAAGAGAGCAGTCGCCGGTGCAGGAACGGGCAGCAGACCATGTTGACAGCGGACAAAACCGCTGCCGACATGAATCGGCGAAGCGATGATCCGCTGCGGCGCCAATTGCTCCAGCAAAAGGCAGACACCTACGATGTCTGTGACGGCATCCATCGTGCCGACTTCATGGAAATGAATCTGCTCCACTGCCACACCATGGACCTTCGACTCCGCTTCGGCGATTAAGCGGTAAACGGCCAGAGCATCTTTTTTGACACGAGCCGATACCGGCAATGCTAAGATCAAGTGCTCAATTTCATGCAGAGAAGAATGGCTGTGTTCGTGTTCGTGTTCATGTTCATGTTCATGTTCGTGTTCGTGTTCGTGTTCGTGTTCGTGTTCATGTTCATGTTCATGTTCATGTTCATGTTCATGTTCATGAACGTGATTCTCATCGATGCTGGTTTCTTCGTCTCCCCCGACCGTCACGCTGACATGGGTTCCTTGAATACCGCATTTCACTGCAGGATTCGCCAGAACCTGGATACCTGGCAGACCCAAATGGTTGATTTGATGGAGAAAACCCGCTTTGTCTTCTGTTAATTCGAGCAGAGCAGCCATCAGCATATCACCGGCAGCTCCCATATTGCATTCCAGATAGAGCGTTTTCATTGCTTCAACTCCCCTATTTGATTGATCATACTCGCTAAATAACCCGCACCAAAACCGTTGTCGATGTTCACTACACTCACACCGCTGGCGCAGGAATTCAGCATGGCCAGCAAAGCCGCCAAGCCGCCAAACGCGGCACCATAACCCACACTAGTCGGCACGGCAATCACCGGACAATCTACCAAACCGCCAACGACACTGGCGAGCGCTCCCTCCATACCAGCGACTGCAATCACCACCCGCGCCTGCATCAGCACATCCAGCTTGGACAATAGGCGGTGCAAGCCGGCAACACCTACATCATAGAGGCGGATTACCTCATTGCCCAGCGCTTCGGCGGTCAGAGCTGCCTCTTCTGCCACAGCCATGTCACTGGTCCCACCCGTGGCGATGATAATTTTCCCCGGTACACGTGGCAGCGGGATTTGACCGACGATACCAACTCTGGCAATTGTATAATAAGTAAATTCCGCTTGCTGACTTGCCAGAAAATCCGCTGCCTCCACACTAAGTCGGGTAATCAGGACTGTTTTCTGACCTGCACTGCGTAATGAAGCAACAATACCGGCAATTTGTTGGGCAGTTTTACCGGCTCCGTAAATCACTTCGGCAACGCCTTGACGCAAACCACGGTGATGATCTACCTTTGCATAACCCAAATCTTCAAACGGCTGCATCTTCAATAACAAAACCGCTTCTTCCGGGGTCAGCGTCCCTGTTTTGACCTGCTGCAGCAACTGATAAATCTCTTGTTTATCCATGCTCACTGCTCCTTATCTTGACTTAAGGTCAAGTAAAATCCCACTGTAATCCGCCGCCAGCGCCTGAAAAATTGCCTCTCTTTTTTCGATAACGGCTGAAAATTGGTCCGATGGCACTTGAATTCGTGCGTATTCTCCCAATTGCCGCACGCGAAAATCAGTGAATCCCAAAGAAAACAAGACGGATTCAGCACGCTCCGCTTTGACCAACAATTCTGCGGTAATTGGCGTATCCGTGGGGATGCGGGTGGCCAGACAGGCATAAGCTGGTTTATCCCAGGTAAAAAGTCCTGCTTCTTTGGACAGCTGCCGTATTTGAGCCTTGCTGATTTTGCATTCTCTCAAGGGCGAAAGCACCCGCATTTCCTGCAGCGCCTGCATACCGGGGCGATCGGTCAGATCATCCGAAGCATTGGTGCCATCGATAATCACAGAATAGCCGTCTGCTGCGGCTTGCGCTGCCAGTTTACCAAAAATCTGTTGCTTGCAAAAATAACAGCGCTGGCTGTTATTGGCTGTCACCTGGCAATCCTGCAGAACATCCAACGGCAAAACCTGCCAATTCGCCTTCAGCTGCGCTGCAATGCGTTTGGCATCTTCCAATTCAAACTGCGGTTGAAAAGGAGTCTGTACAAAATAGGCTTTGACATCAGCACCGTAAGTGATGGCGGCATAGAGTAAATAAGATGAATCCACCCCACCGGAAAAGCCCAAAGCTACTTTTGGATTGATTTGAAAAAAAGTCTTCAGATCCATGTTTTCCTCCCTGAAAAAAAAAAGGCCTACAAAAATTGTAAGCCTTCAGACTTCATTTTACTTGCTTTGAAAGTGAACCAATCTGCATCAAGCGGCTGCGCTTGGCTTTTTTACCAAGCAAAGACGTCGACTGCATCTTAAAACCATCGATTCGCCTTCTGGCGGTCTTGATGCACTTCCTGCGCATCTTACTTCCTTTATACCAAATACAGAGCACGATGTCAAGCATTGGAATCAGAAGGAATTCAAAGACACTCCTGTGGCTGCAGTTTTTTTAGTTTGCAGTAATTCCTGCGCAGCATTACCAAGAACAGGCTGCCTCCAGAATACGAACCAACTCCTGCAAACCCTGCTGATCCTCTTCGTCAAAACGATTGGGGAAAGGGCTGTCGATATCCAGCACCCCAATGACCTTGCCGTCTGCATGAATCGGAATCACAATCTCAGAATTGGAAGCACAGTCGCAGGCGATGTGCCCGGGAAAACAATGAACATCGGCTATCCGCTGCGTCTCGTCCAAAGCCGCCGCAGTTCCGCAAACCCCGCTGCCCAAAGCGATCCGAAGACAAGCCGGTTTACCCTGGAACGGTCCCAACAGCAAATAGCCATCTGTCATTAAATAGAAACCGACCCAATTGATCTTGAGTAAGGCGCCGGCCAAGAGCGCTGCGGTGTTGGCTAAATTTGGGATAGAGTGTCTTTCCCCTTCCACTAACGCTCGCAATTGCTGCTGCAGTAAAGTGTATAATTCCGGCTTTGTTGTGGGATAATCCGATTGTATTTCGATCATGGCTTTCCATCCTTCCTGTTGTGCAGCAAACTGTTGCTTCCTGCATGGCATCATTTTGTTTTGTATCATAGCATGCGCGCTGCGCTCTGTCAATCAATACCAGACCTGTGTGCTCTTGCCGTCGCTTCATGGAAATTCTTCGATTGCCAAAGATTTAAGAAAGGTTTTTTCGAGCCCCCAGTCGAAAAAAACTGCATCATCATTTTAAAGGAGGTATCTTATGCTCAACCCTCGTGAAATTAATCTTTCCGAAGCCAGATGGCTGCCCGGCTCTGCTTCCAAACATACAGTAAAAGGAGTAAAAGCCGCAGTGAGTTCCGATAATGCGGTGGTTACCTACTCTTTGCTGCAGATCCTGGAAAAAGGCGGCACAGCCGTCGATGCGGGAATTGCCGGCTGTTTGCTGCAGGGTGTTTTAGAACCTTATATGACAAACCTTGCCGGTACAGTGACTGCGCTCTATTATGATGCCAAAACGCGCCAAACAGTTCAATTGGACAGCACCTCTACCTTTCCCAGCGGCTTAGCTTTGCATCGTCCCATGCCTGCCCGACCCGGCGCCGGCTGGGGTGCCGCTCCGATGGCCTCTTCCATTCCCGGCTTTGCTCCCGGTCTCAAGGCTTTGCATGAACGTTATGGCAGCTTCAGCTGGAGCGATTTATGCGAAGAAGCGATCTGGTGGGCAGATCACGGCAATCATGTTTCCGAATTTGAGCGTGAAGCGACCATGGACATGCATGCTGTCTTTACCTATTACCCTGAAGCCAGAGAATACTTCAAACCCAACGGACGTTTGGTAAAAATCGGCGAACGTTTCCCGAAACCGGGTTTGGGTGATACCTTGCGTGGGATCGCCAAGGAAGGACCCGACTATATGATTCAGGGCGATTGGGCAAAAGCGTATGTGGCGAAGGCCAACTCGCTCGGCTGGCAGATCAATCTGGCTCATATGACGGAAAATCCACCCCGCTGGGTAGAACCGTACCGTTTTCGGGTCAAAGATTACGAGATTGCCTGTTTGGCTTTACCACAGCAGCAAGGGCAGCAGCAAGCCCTGATTTTAGGAATTCTGGATCAGCTGCATCTTGAGCAATACGAACCTTATTCCGGCGAACACCTCTATTATATGGCACAAGCTTTACGCATCGGGAATTTCCATACCGGTTATATGAATGACACCGTCGTAGCCAATCCGGATTTTGATCTCTTCCGTGATCCTGCCTATCACGCTTACCTTGCCCGTTTGATCGAAAGCAACAAACCAAAAGTCGATTTAAGCGAACATATGAAACTGACTGTCAAACCCGGTCCACGCGGCAGTCTGGTCAGTGAGTGTTTTGCTTCCGATGATCGGCCGAAAGCTTCCTGTGGCAGCTGTGAAATCAGCATTGTCGATACCTACGGCAATTGGCTGCAAATCATGAATACCATTCAAGGCAGTGGCATTGCCGGTGCAGTGGTAGGCGGCGTACCGATGGGCGGCAGTTCTGCCGCCGCCAATGGCTTCGAAGGGATGCAGATCAAATTGGTCCCCGGCGCCCGCACCCGTTTGATCATGGGACATACGCTGTTGTTTAAAAATGGTCAGCCGGTGCTGATGACCGGCAGTCCCGGTAATCCGTCCTTCTCTCAGGCACAGATGCTGACCAATCTTCTCTTTTACAAGATGGATCCCTATACTGCCGGTTATCTGCCGCGGATGTATGGGTTTATCAACGACACCACCATCTTAATGGAAGACCGCATCCGCCTCGAAACAATTCAAACGCTGCGCAAACTCGGCGCTGATCTGGTGGTTTCCGAACCTTGGGATTCTCATACCGGTTCTTTCCAGACTTGTTTTCTGGATGAAAACGGTGCGCTCTGCACAACAGTCGATCCACGCCGCTGCGGTGTGGCAGACGGACTGCATTAAGCGGTGTTACCTTTCATATTAAGCTTCACCGATCTGCTGCTCAAGCCAGCCAAAATCTAAGCGACTCTAGGGATCTAAAAAATCCATCATGACATTTTAAAAAGCACCGCTGCCTGTTCTCACCTTTTGAAAACAGGAAGGGTGCTTTTTTAAAATGCATTTTAAGGTACCGCAGCTTTTTTAGAGTTATCGATTGCTGCTCAAGCGACGCAATAAAGCGATTTCGGCAGCATATCCTTCCAATTCGTTGGGGGTTTCCAAGTTGAACGGCAGACCGGCTAATTCCGGTTGGTTAATAAAATTGACAATGGCCTCTGTGCCGATATTGCCTTCTCCAATCGGCGCATGCCTGTCCTTATGACTGTTCAGCTGATTCATATTATCGTTGACATGCACACCCATCACCTTGTGCAGCCCAATTACGCGGTCCAATTCCTGCAAAACCTGCCGCGGTTGGTTGACGATATCATAACCTGCGGCATGCAGATGACAGGTATCAATACAAATACCGAGTTTTTTTGTGTGCGTGACTCCCTCAATGATTTGCTTCAGTTCTTCAAAAGTGGAGCCAATTTCAGAGCCTTTGCCAGTCATGCCTTCCAACAAGACCCAAGGTCCGTCCTCTTCTTTGATGACCAGATTCAAGGCATTAACGATATGATGAATTCCCTGCTCTGTGCCCAAACCAATATGACTGCCCGGATGAAACAAGTAACGCGCCTCATAAGGGAGACGCTGCACCCGCTGATAATCGTCTTTCAGAATATCCAGAGCGAATCTGCGCACCTCTTCCTTGGCGGAGCATAAATTCATCGTGTAAGGTGCGTGGGCTAATAATGGTCCGAAACGATGCTCCTGCAGCAAGGCCGCAGATTCTGCCAGATCCTGTGCAGAATATTCTTTGGCCGCACCGCCGCGTGGGTTACGCGTAAAAAATTGAAAGCTGGTAGCGTCGATTTGGATCGCATCCTGCGCTGCCGCTGTAAAACCTTTGGCAATGGAAAGATGACAGCCTAAATAGATCTTATTCACAGAGTTCCTCGCTATTCTCCGTTGGCGTTTCTTTCGGCAGACCTTCAAACAGATAACCGCCTTTGACACGAGCCCAACGAGTGATTTTTAAGTCCCGCGGGATCAAGGAAGAAAAGGTTTCCAAATCAAGTTTATAATCGTCACAGATTTTTAACTCCGATTCTTTTTTATCACTATGCGGTCCCATACAAGAACGTTGTTCCAGGGAAAATAAATGACAGGCCGGACAATTATCTTTGTACGCAACCATAACCCTCTTCTTCTTTTTATAACTAAACAAAACGATCGCCTCCCGCTCTCAAGCACGTTCCTTATTTATACCCAAATTCTCTTTTACCGCTTTATGAATTCTCGAACAGTAAGAAGATTTCCTTTATTTCAATCTATCATTCTTCAGTATTTTTTACAATAAAAGCGATGAAAGCCCTGAACACTACAGATTTCTCCGTTCCGTAGAAAACATTATAATCCGCTCATTAGAAAGGATTTCTTCTCTGCAATGGCAAATAAAAAGAGAGTAAAATGTAACAAAGGATGAGATGAATGCCAGAATTACCCGAAGTCGAAAATGTGCGCCGCAGTTTACTGCCTTATTTACCATCCGCACCAATTTGCCAAACCGAAGTTCGCAATGAAGGGGTAATCGCACCGCTGGACGCCGCCTCCTTTGCTTGCTGTTTGCAGCATCACTCCATCGTCGCTGCGAAGCGGCGCGGTAAATACCTACAGCTTTGTCTGCAGCCGAAGGGTTGCCTGCTGATCCATCTGCGCATGACCGGACAACTCTACTGGTTGTCGGCCGAGCGGAATGCAGCAACTCCTTTGCTGCCGCATACCCATGTTATTCTGCATTTTGAAGACGGCAGCTGCCTGCGCTATGTTGATGTGCGGCGTTTTGGCAAAATCAGATATTGGCCGGCAGAACCTGAGGATCCGGGATACCTTGCACTGGGCCCGGAACCATTGGAATCTGATTTTAATCTTGCCTATTTGAACCGAATTTGTCAAAATCGCCGGACTCCCATTAAAAGCTTCTTGCTGGATCAGCATCAAATTGCCGGTTTAGGCAACATCTATGCCGATGAAGCACTTTTTCGGGCAGGTATCCATCCGCTCGAAGCAGCCGGCTCCCTCAACCCCAGTCAGCTCCAACGCTTACAGACAGCAATTACGGAAGTCCTGCAGGAAGCGGTAGAAGCCAAAGGCAGCAGCATGCGGGATTATTTGGATGTGAATGGAACCAAAGGCAGTTTTCAGGATCAATGGTTGGTTTACCAGCAAACCGGTAAACCCTGTCCAATCTGCGGCAGCCTGATTGAGCGCTGTAAAGTCGCCGGCCGCAGCAGCCACTACTGCCCGCACTGTCAGGCAAAGCAGGATTCACTGGGTTTGATTATCGGTTTAACCGGCGGCATTGCCAGCGGCAAATCCAGCGTCATCCGGTGGCTCGCTGCCAAAGGAGCTAAAATTGTCGATACGGACGCCATCTCACACCGGATTACGGCGGATCAATCTGCCGCTGTGACGGAGATTAGCAAGGTATTTGGTTCAGACGTACTCTTGGCGCCGGGTGTTTTAAATCGCCGTCGTTTGGCTGAACTTGTCTTCCAGGATCCGAAAAAGCTTGCCCAGCTCAATGCCATTTTGCATCCTAAAATCGAAGCGGAAATGCAGCAGCAAATCAATCAGTATCGTCAAAGTAAAAGCGAACTGCCGTTGGTCCTCGATATTCCCCTCTTATTTGAAGCCAATCTGACCCGATATTGCGACACTATATGGTTGATTTGGCTCGATCATCAGAGTCAGCTGCAGCGTTTACGGCAAAGGGATCACTTAACCGAACGAGAAGCACTCGCCCGCATGGATGCACAATGGCCACTGGAAAAGAAGAAAGCCCTGAGTGATGTGGTGATTGATAACAGCGGCAGCTGGACGGCAACCGAAGATCAGCTGCAAGTCCATTGGGATCGACTATTATCAACAATGAAGAAATCAGTTCCGTAAGGTGGCAGCGCCCCAATGCAAATTCGAATGGATTTCCTGCTTTGCCGGCCTGTGTCCCCTGTTATTTTTAATTGACTTCTATCAGAGAAGAATCTATAATTCAACAAGATGATTCGATCAATCTTGGAAAAGAGCGCAGCTATATGAAACGTCCGAAAAAAATCCAACTGATTATCTTACCTTTGGTGATCCTGCTGCTTTCCGGCAGCCTTTTCAGCAGAAACCTGATCATGAATGAAAAAAGCCAAGAAATTCCTGTGCTGACTTATCACTGTCTGACCGACGATCCCGCGATTGCGAAATCCGATCCCCTTTATGTTTCCAGTAAAAAATTTGCAGAAGACCTGGATTATTTGAAAAAAAATGGCTATACCACGATTTTTGCCAAAGATATGGACCAACCGCTGCCGCCAAAACCGGTTGTGATTACTTTTGACGATGGCTACAAGAATAATGATACGTATGGCTATCCTTTGCTCAAACAATACGGGATGAAAGCGACAATTTTCATCATTGCCTCTGCAATGGGCAGTGACAGGAAATTAACCTGGCCGGAAGCAAGAGCCTTGGCCGATTCGGGCGTAATTGACATTCAGTCCCATACCTATAACCTACACCACCGACTGGAAGACGGCACCGCTTCGATGGAGCAGCGCTCCAAGGAAACCGAGACAGCCTACCGCAGCAGAGTTAACGAAGATATTAATCAAACGAATGAACGTTTTGATCAATACATGGGTTATCGTCCAAAAGCTTTTGCCTACCCCTATGGAGCTTATAATGTTCTCAATGATCAGATTTTGAAAGCAGCCGATTATACCGTGACCTTTACTTCAGAAAACAAAATTGGCAAGAAAAGTGACAGCCTTTATTTATTCCCCAGAGTTGAAATCTATGAACATACCAGTCTCGGCTATCTTTTGATGAAATATACCTTGATTAACCTGTTCAGCTAAAGCAACATTCTGTTTTTCTCTGTTTTCCGAGCTGCTGGGCTGTCTATGGTGCCGGTAAATCGGATCAGAACAACCAAATACACAAAAAAAGGAGTGACGAGACATGAACCATCTGAGCGAAAAACTAAACGGCATCCTAAAAATGAATCTGGCTAAGAAATACACTTCTGTTTCTTATGCCATGCTGAAAAATGGTGAATTGCTGGCTGCCGGAGCAATCGGCAACAGCGGCGGGACGGGAAAAAAGCCTTCCACGATTGACGATACCTATAATGTGGCCTCCGTATCGAAAATTTACTGTACACTTGCTGTCATGAAACTGGTAGAACAAGGTAAAGTGTCTTTGGATGAACCGATTGTCAAGTATCTTCCCCGTTTTCAGATGCTGGACGAACGTTATCGATTGATCACGCTGCGTCATTGCCTCAGTCATACCAGCGGACTGCCCGGCACACAATGGAAAGGCTTCTCCGTAACCGATACGACCGATGCGAATTACTACGATGATGTCTACGATTATCTGTCGTATAATCACCTGAAAGCTAACCCCGGTGAATACGCGGTTTATTGCAATGACGGCTTCACCATGGCAGAATTGGTGGTGGCTGAAGTCAGCGGCATCCGCTTCTCCGCTTTTTGCGAACAATATATTATGCATCCCTTGTCGGCCACTACGACCAAATTTTCCGAACAGTTGACCGGCGAAAACACCTTGGTCAGTGAGGGCAGCAAACCCGCTGAATTGCTCTTAATTCAAGGTGCCGCCGGTATCACGACCAGTATGCCGGATCTCTGCAAGCTGGGTCAAATGATTTTGCATCCGGGGGAGCTGTTCTTACAGAGTTCGCTAGAGGAAATGGCAAAACCGCATGGCGTCAGCTTCCTAACGGAAGACGACCGCAGCACGAGTTTTGGTTTGGGCTGGGACAATGTCAATCTGAAAGATCCGGAATATGATTTAGGTGAAGGTGTCCTGCAAAAAGGCGGCAACAGCTTCCAATTTAATACCCAATTCGTGGTGATTCCTAAATTTGATGCAGCCCTCGCGATTTCAGCTACGCATGACTGCAAATGTGATGTCAGCGAAACCATCCTGCGTCTCTTTGCCACTGCCTTGTTAGAAGAAGGCGTCAATATTTACCAGAAGCAGAAGCTGATTCCGCAGGAAATGATCGAGCACTATGCCGGTCTTTATCTGCTGCCGAGTGCGATTTATCGGGTGCATCTCTACGGCACGACCTGCAACATCACGCATGACACCACCCGCGGCGAAAGCGAAGGTATTTATAAAAACCTTAAATTTAACGGCAGTGTCTTTGAGGCAGCGGATGGACAAACTTTTTACTTCAGTGAAAGCAAGGATTCTGTCTATCTGATCACCAATCTGAAAGGCCGACGGATTCCGCTGGCACAAAAAGCAGTCAACTATCCGGCCATCTCTGCCGCCTGGGAGAAACGTCTCGGCAAGCAATACATCTGTATCGATGCCTCTCCCTATGATCTGGTCATTCGGGATATCGCCACCGGCTTACAGGTGGCTCAGTTGAAGGATCACCCCGGTATTTTGATTGCCTCCCTTTCTGCCCGCGATGACAGTGAAATCTACGGCGTTTTTGAAGGCTCTTTTTTGCCGGTTACGGATGAGATCGGTAAAGGCTTTATCAACACACCGGCAAACGGCAGCCGCGACCTGCTTTCACCCTGCTTTGAGGTGAAAAACGGCATCGAATACTGTCACGTTGCCTCTTATCTTTATCGTGATGTCAGCACCCTGCCGGATTACTGCGGTCAGGGTTTCCATCAAGGCAAGATCAACCAGGTTTATCGCCTGAAAGAAGAACTCAGCAGTCTGCCGAATATCCCCAATGGCCGCAGACTGTTTCTGTTGAACAAAGAGATGTCCGTCATCTATGATTCTCTCTACAAAGAAAGCTTCAAACCAATCAAAGAAGGTTATATCTCTTTCATTTAAGCAAGAACCATGTAAAGCTTTTTTCATTTTTACTTCACAATTTGATGATACATTCTTCTCTTCCATGGCTTATACTATAGATGCTGCAGTGATTCACTGCTGCTGATCTGATTCATAATCCATCAAGGAGGTATAAAAAATGGCACAACAATACGACATGCCGGAAAAAGCAACAGAATCTGAAATGAACAGTACACCCGCTCCTACCGCTGCAGAAGATTTGCCTGAATCCGATGCTCCCGTGACAAAAGAGGAACTATCACAGCCGCTGAATCAGGAAGACGCAGTGCAGGAACATGCGGTTGATTTTATTCTGATCGGAAAACCAATTGACAACGATCAAAAAAACGCGACAGAAACCATAGACCAAGCAGAGGCAGCTGCTTTTTCACAGACCGAACCGGCAGATCATGACGAAAGCAAGCCGCCGGCAACTGACTTGAATTTACCGAAAAGTCCGCATATCACGGCCGACGGATTATCCCGCAAATTGAAACGTCAGATTTTTGGTCTGGTCGCTGCTTGTATGCTAATCAGCGGCGCTCTTAGCTTCGGAGGAGGGTATTACCTCTCACGCCTGAACAGCAGTGCCTCTTCGATCAATCTCTTTGAATCTTCTCGAGATCACAACAGTGATGCGGCACTGACCAAACTAAATTATATCCAAGAAAACGGCCTCAGTCAGCCTTTGAGCGTCAGCCAAATCACAGCACTCGCAGCGGATTCCGTCGTTGAAATTCAAACGGAAGCAGCGGTCAATAATTGGCGCAGCGTACAATATGTCACAACCGGTGCCGGCAGCGGCGTTATTGTTTCTGAAGACGGTTACATTATCACCAATCATCATGTCATCGAAGGAGCCAACGTCATAGCTGTTTCCCTGCGCAACGGAGAAGCCTATGAAGCGAGCTTAATCGGTACCGACAGTAAAACAGATATTGCTTTATTGAAGATCAATGCAACCGGACTCACACCCGCTGTCTTAGGTGATTCGGATCAATTGGTGGTCGGCGAATTGGCGGTTGCCATTGGCAATCCACTCGGTCAGTTGGGAGGTACGGTCACCGATGGTATCATCAGCGCTTTGGATCGTGAATTGGAATTTGATAATGCAACCATGAATCTGCTGCAAACCAATGCGGCGATCAATCCGGGCAATTCCGGCGGTGGTTTATTCAACGCCTACGGTGAGTTGATTGGCATTGTCAACGCCAAATCCACCGGCAGCGGTGTGGAAGGCCTGGGTTTTGCGATTCCAATTAATGATGTAAAAGCAGTACTCAGCGATCTCATGAGCTTCGGCTATGTCAAAGGCCGCATCGATCTGCATATGACCTTGCAGGACGTCAGCAGCTATTACGGTATCTTTTACGGCAATGTCAATCCAGGTGTTTATGTGGCAGGGGTGGATACAGGCTCCAATGCTGAAAAAAATGGAATTAAAGCGGGTGACTATATCGTTTCTATCGACGACACCCGGGTTAATTCTGTTGCCGAAATCAACAAATTGCTGCAGGATTACAACGTTGGTGATCCAATCAACTTCCAAATCTCGCGCAATAACCACACTTATACCGGTTCGATGAATCTGGAAGCCTATACCGGAGAATAAATACTGTTCCGTACACTTAAAATTAAGTCAAAAAAGAACGCTGTGCGAAGTTGTAATCCGCCAGCGTTCTTTTTTTATTTCTAACGTTAGCCTCCTATGATGACTGCTCAGGCTGTAAATGCTTGATGAAGTATTCCAGCAGCCGACGGCGATAATAGGGGTGGTCATGTAAATCATGATGACGATTCGGGATGATCAGCAAATCAAAATCCTTGTCAGCCTGAATCAGGGCATTGACGATGCGCATGGTATTGGCCGGATGCACATTATCGTCTAAATCACCGTGAATCAGCAATAAATGTCCGGCCAAACGGTCAGCCAGAAATTCCGCATTCTGCGCCCGCCATATATCGCGATCAAACTCCTGCATAAACAATTCCGACCAACTGGCACTGTAGATTTCCTGCGCATGATTTCCGCTGGAGGAAACCCCAACCCGATAGAGTTCCGGTTTCTTCACCATGAACTGGAAGGCAGCAAAACCGCCGCCGGAATGCCCCCAAATCCCCACACGCTTCAGGTCAAAAAAGGGATACTTTGCCGCCAGAGCATAGAGGGCCGCTGCGTGATCCTCAATACCGGCACAGTCTCCCATCTGATTGTAGCAGGCATCATGGAATTGTTTGCCGCGCAGCGGGGTGCCGTGGCCGTCTGTGATCACGCAAATAAAACCGAGCTTGGCTAAACTTTGGCTGAAGCCTGCATGCCGGGAAATAGTCTCGCTGAATGTCTGCGGCGCCAGCATTTTCTGATTACCGCCATAACAATATTCCACAACCGGGTACTTTTTGCTCCGATCCAAATCAGGCGGCAATATCATTACACCATGAATCTCCGTCTGTTGGTCGGCAGCTTTTATTGTAAAGCCAATGGGGTAACTGTAACCGGCCGCCAGGAGCCGGCTGCAGTCGCAGCTGCTGATCGTGCGCAGCAAGCTGCCATCGATCCGATAAAGCTTCGTCACGGTCGCTCGATAGAAGGCAGAAACACTGTCGATCAGATAGCGGCCATCCAGAGAGATTTGTGTTTCGTGGTCGCCGTCTTCCTGCAGCAGGATCCGCAGCTCGCCGGTACTAAGGTCAAGACAATAAGGGAATTTCTGATATGGCGTCTTACCCATACCATGATTGCTGGCAGAGAAATACAGCAATTGTCGTTCCGCATCGAGATACAACAGCTGACGGACATAATAGCCATCGGTCAACTGCGTGCAAGCCCCGTCGCTGAGCTCGTAACGGTATAAATCGAGACTGCCGTTGCGTTCGCTCAGCCAGAACATACAGTGCAATTGCTCTGAGATACAGTATTTTCTTTTGCTGAATTCTGTGGCGTTCGGTCCGATGCTCTGCATTTTCAATTGCTCGGCAAAAAGAAAGGTGTCCGCCGTTTCCGTAAACAGCAGGCGGATTTCTCCGCTGCTGTGTTCGATCAGATAGACCTGACTGCGTGTATTGCTGCGGTTTTTCACTTCAAAGGCCGAATAATTTCCCTCCAACGAGTCTGCGAAACCGCTCGGCATGGTGCCGGAATAAGCGATTTGACCCAAACCCAGCGAACGGAAACGATTCATCGATAAATCCGCCAGATAATATTCCACCAGCGGCAAATTAGCATCGCCGGGTAAGGGATAATGATAGTTATAAACGACAGGCCGAACTGCCCTGTCACCCTCCGGAACATTTTGCACCAGCGTGAACTTCTCCACTTTTTTCAGATTCATGCGGTAGGTGAAGATCTGCTGGCTGTCCTGCGTCCAGAACGCCCCCACAGGAGTGGCTGTCCCTTTCAGCTGCGCCGCGATCACACCGCTGGCATTGGCGCAAAGAATACCGTAGCCATCTTCCGCTTCACCGTCTTTGGTGAGGGCAGTGCTGATGCCGGTTTGTAGATCCATGACAAATAAATTGCCTTCCACACCATAAACAGCTTTGCGATGGTCCGGGGAAATCCGTGCGTTGGCCGGTACTTCTTTGCTTAAATCGCTGATTTTCTTGCCGTCAAAAGCAAAACGCAGTTGAAACTTGCCGCCCGGACTCAGGGAAAAGACGGGTATATCATCCGCCTGTAGTTCCTCAAATACGATCGGCAGCAGATCGATATCCAACTCTTTGCCCAAGCGCTGCCCCAGTGCTGTTGCCATTGCCTGATGATCAAACAGCTCCTGTTCTTTTCCATCGGACAGATTGTGCAGAACATAGCGGACTTGCTTGTGATCTTTGATGAATTCTTCCCGCAGATAGACTAAACGCTCTCCGCTGACAAACCAGGATTTGAAAACAGCATTCGTAATTAGAGCTTCTGCTTTTTCCGGCATCAACTGCAAAGCTTCAGCCATTCTTTCCTGTGCCATTGCCATACTTTCTATTCCCTCCTGCGCTGCTATTCCGGAAAACACTCTGCCGGCTAAAACACCCAGTCGATGTTCTCTCCCGGACAGAGCGTTTGGTACACTTCATTTAGTATTGCTAAGTATGCTGCCAGCTCGGCTTCACTCTGCGCTTCGCAGCGGCTGACGATGGCCGGCTGCGTATTGGAAGCACGGAACAATCCCCAACCTTGCGGGAAAATCACTCTGACGCCATCGACCGTAATCACAGGGTACTCCTGGCTCAAACGCTCTTTCAGCTGCTCGACCAAACGGAATTTCAAATCATCCGCGCAAGCGATCCGTGTTTCAGCAGTGCTGTAATATTTCGGGATGACGGCCACCATTTCGGACAACGTTGCTTCGCTGTGGCTCAAGATGCGCAGCAGACGGCCGGCGGCATAGAGCGCGTCATCGAAACCATAATACTCATCAGCAAAGAAGAGATGTCCCGACATTTCACCGGTAAACAATGCTTTGGTTTCCCGCATTCTGGCTTTGATCAACGAATGTCCGGTACGGCAGAATTCAGGCTGACCGCCCAGACGATTGATTTCATCGACCAGACTTTGCGAGCATTTCACTTCCACCAAACACAGCGCTCCCGGATGTTTCGCCAAAATCTCACGCCAGTAAATCGCCATTAAGGTATCACCATAGAGAACATTGCCAAATTGATCCACCACGCCCAAACGATCTCCGTCGCCGTCAAAGGCGATACCCAAATCCGCCTGCTCTGCCAAGACTCTTTCCCGCAGAAATTGCAGATTCTTAGCTTTGGTGGGATCCGGTTCGTGATTGGGAAAAGTACCATCCGGTTCAAAAAAGAGCGGTGTAAAACTAAGATTGCTGTAGTTTTGCATAAAAGCCTGGCTGACCGCACCGGAGCTGCCGTTGCCGCAGTCCACTACCACATGCAACTTGCGTTGACCCAAACGGATGCGCTGCGTTAATTCATTGATATAGACAGCTGCCAAATCAACGCTGGTTAAGTGCCCGGGCTGCGCTGAAACGATCTCCTCTAAGCTGCCCGCCTCGGCTTGTTGGGCCAACTGACAAACCTTTTGAATTTCCTCGCCGTAAATCGTCGATGGACCACAGGCAACCTTCATGCCATTGTCCTGCGGCGGGTTATGGCTGGCCGTGATCATGATACCGCCATCGATCGCCAATTTTTTACCCGCATAATAAAACAAAGGGCTTGTGCACATACCAACGTCTGTCACATCGAAACCAAAGGCTAAAAACAATTCGATCATGGTCTGACTAATACGGGGAGAATGGGTGCGGCAATCGCGGCCGACCAGAACATGCCGGATCTCTTTGCTTTGAAAATAAGCGGCTAACCCTTTGGCCAAAAACTGCAGCGCCTCGGTAGTAAGATCCGTATCCGCAATGCCGCGTATGTCGTATTCCCGAAAGATGCCTGGATTGATCGTAGTCATCGTCTTAATCCTCTTTGCTTAAAAAATAATGCTGCGGTTCATTCAGTAAACGCAGCTTCTCAGGATCCTGCGCTATCAAACGATACATTGGCTCCCCGTTGACCAGACCCCAGTAAGGCAAATCGACCGGTGTCAAGCTGCGAATTTCCGGTACTTCATGATAAGATGGATTCACTGTCCAAATCGGTTGGCCGGAGCGTTCCCGCAAATAATAACCACCGCCATGCAATTGGGCAATCTCACCATAGATCGAATCAAAACGGGAAGAGACCCAATTCGCCATTACCAGGACTTCGGGTCCGGCATTGATAGTAATATGACCATAACCAGGTGGAATCACCGCTTTTTCTCCTGCTTTCACCTGCAATACTGCCACATCGCTCAAAGTCCCGGCTGTTTTACCCGGACTTTGCAGCAAATAGGTTGCTTCTCCATGTAAAACCTCATAGACTTCCGGCCAGGTCAAAGCAGAGCCTGCCATCAGAGGATGATAATGACCAATGGTCTTGATATATTCATCTCCGATTTTTCCCGGCCGAATCACGGTGATATCATAGCGCAAACCCATATTCTGCATGGTTTTACGATGTTCCGGCAAAGCCAGATCACGATACATCCAATAAAGTTCCTCCGGACCTGCCGCCTCTGGCTGCGCCAAGACATTGAGACAATCATTCAATTTGCGCACGCTCGGCTTTAGGTTGCCCAGAATGGGAGCATAACTCAGATGCATATCCTCATGCAAGACGATATCGAAGCCTGCGGTTGCTTTTAAGTTCTTCATCATTTTCCTCCTACACTAATTTGCCGCCAATCCAAGTCTGCAGCACCTTGGTATCCTGAATCGCACCGGTTTCGATGTTGAAAATATCGCGGTCCAGCAGAATAAAATCCGCCAGCATATTTTCCATCAAACGGCCTTTGCTGGTTTCCTGAAAACAGCTGTAAGCGGAGCCGTAGGTATACATGCGCACCGCTTGTTCAATTGTAATCCGTTGTTCCGGCAACCAGCCTCCCGCCGGAAAACCGCTCGGATCCTGCCTTGTCACAGCGCAAGCGATCCCGATAAAGGGGTTAAACGGTTCGACCGGAGAATCAGATCCCCCCGCCACGGGGATGCCCAGTTCAAGCATCGATTTCCAGGCGTAAGAACTGGCTGAGCGCGCTTGACCGATGCGCTCCTCCACCACATGCAGATCCGTACCGACAAATCCCGGCTGTGCGTCAATCACTACACCCAAGCGTTTGATCTGTTCCAATTGGGTAGGAGTGGTAAGCTGGGCGTGAATAATCCGCGGCCGTGCGTCGCCGCTGGGATGTGCTCCCAACGTTTTTTCAAAAGCATTCAGCATGCCCTGAATGGCGGCATCTCCGATGGCATGACCACTCATTTGGTAGCCCAAAACATGGCCCAGGCTGAGCAGAGCAGTTTTCTCTTCCTGCGTCAGGGTTTCTACGCCGCAGGTCGACGGATCATCGCTGTACGGCGCCAGCAGGTGGGCAGTCCGGCCACCCAGTGAGCCGTCACACATAATTTTCAGCGGACCATAACTCATCCGCTCTGCGTCCACTTGCAGTGGGTTGAGCTGACGCCAGGCATGGAAATTCAGTAAAGTTTCGATCTTGGCAAACAGCAATTGATGATTGACGCGTAAGCCCGCAGGATTGGCTTTGATCCAATCCGTATAAGCAGTCAGGCAAGTCTGCCAGCCCTCGTTGCCGGTATTGCCGACATCATTGGTCTGCACACTGGTCAGACCGCAGGCCGTCGCCGCCCGAGCGGCATTGCTGATATAACGCTGCACATCCGCAGTCGTATCTTTGGGATAAAAAGCGGAAATCAGAGCCACAGCCGATTCACGGAAAATCCCCAGCGGCTCCCCATGCACATCCAAATCGACTTGACCATCCGAACCGCAGCGATATCCCTGCCCAATTCCAGCCAAACGCAGCATCGCGCTGTTGCAAACCGCAATATGACCGCAGGCTCGTACAATGACGACCGGTTTATTCTCCGCTACCAGATCCAAATCATAACGGGTTGGCATCGCCCTGTCAGCAAAAAGGTCCTGCAAAAAGCCGCGGCCGGTGATGATCTGCCGCTCCGGATGCGCAGCGGCATATAGCCGGCAGCGTGCCACCACTTCCGCTCTGGAAGCAGATCCGTTCAAATTCACCCAATCCATCATGCGTCCGATATTGACCAAATGCTGATGGCTGTCGTGTAAACCGGGAATGACCCTTGCTCCAGCCAAATCTATCTTTTCGCAGCCTATCACTTGATTGATCAAGTCAAGATTCTCACCGACTGCCTGAATACGTCCGTTTTCAACCAGCATCGCCTCGGCTTCCGGTTGATTTTGATTACCGGTCCAGATGCGACCGTTATAAAAAATTGTTTTCTGCTGCACTTGCTGCTTCATCCTTTCTCTCTCTGTTTTTCACAATTTCTATCTGTTTTAATTCCCAGTTTGACGCAGAAAATCCTGCTTCTTACCGTCGAAAACAAGCAGCTTCTTTTTCTTCCAAGTAGGAAGGATTCATATTTTGCGTGACGAAATACTATTTGTCTTGATTATTTATGATAAGACAGAAAACGAACGAAAGGATGAAAAGATGTATGGCTTCTCTGAAACTGGACTATACCCGCTATTACCGTTACCATGCACTGGTGGAAGCGCTGGAAAATTTCTGTCTGGACCATCCGGAATTGACCCGTCTTTTTTCTCTCGGCAAAAGCTCGGGCGGCAGAGATCTTTGGTGCATTGAACTGACCAATCATGCGACCGGTAAGGCTGATGAGAAAGCGGGTTTCTATCTCGATGGCAACACGCACGCCGGTGAAGTCACCGGTAGTATGGCCTGTCTTTATACCATTGATTACCTCCTGAGCAATTATGGCGAGGATGCACAGGCAACCTGGCTGCTTGATCACAAAACCTTCTATATTATTCCCCGTGTTTCTCCTGACGGAGCGGAGTTCTATCTGACGACACCCTATACCGTCCGTTCATCCGATAAAGAATTTACTTTCCCGGATTACGCCGACCCCAGCGGTCTGGTGGGAGCCGATCTGGATGGAGACGGTTTGATCCTGCAAATGCGCGTACGAGACGACCTGACCGGCAACATGAAAATCTCCGAAAAAGATCCCCGCTTGATGATCAAACGCCAACCCGATGATTTTGGCGGTGCTTACTACCACGTCTATACTGAAGGCACCATCAATCAATATAATGGTTACGAAATGAAAATGGCACCCAATAAATGGGGTTTGGACTTTAATCGCAACTATCCCATCAATTGGAAGCCGCCTTACATGCAAAACGGCGCCGGTCCGCGGCCAAATTCCGAACCCGAAACCCAAGCAATCAGTGACTTTTTACTCAGTCAAAAAAATCTGTCCGGTTGTTTGTATTATCACACGGCTGGTGGAGAACATCTGCGTGCGCTTTGCATCGACACCGATGATAAGATGAATCCGGATGATTTAGCCATGTATACCGCCATCGGCAGCATAGCAACCGGCTTTACCGGTTATCCCGTCAAAGGACTTTTTGTGGATTATTGTGATTATCAACCGCAGTGGGGCACTTTCCTCGATATGACCTTCACCTATATCGGTTTATTTTCTTATGCAACCGAATTGTGGGATCTGCTGGGCAGAGCCGGCCTGAAGAATCTGACCTATGCCAAGATCATGAAAATGACACCTGCCGAACAGGAAGAGATGCAGCTGAAATTGCTCAAATGGAACGACGATGTTATGGCCGGCGATTGTTTTATTGCTTGGCACGAATTCGATCATCCGCAATTGGGCAAAGTGGAAATTGGCGGCTGGAATCCGAAATTCGGACGCCAGAATCCTCCGGCAAAATTGCTGCAGGAAGAATGCCATAAGAATATGCTCTTCAGTCTTTCCTTCGCTGCTGCCACGCCAGGATTAGCGGTAGATGATCTGACAGCCGAAAAAATCTCCGAAGGCATCTATAAAATCAGCGGCTGTGTGGAAAATACCGGCTTTATGCCCACCAGCGGAACGCTGCAGGCAGTCACAACGAAGATGGCAGCCACCGTCAAAGCCACGCTCAGCGGCGGTGAAGTCTTGCAGGGAGAAGCAGAACTGGATCTGGGACACTTAAAAGGTCATGGAAATTCCGGAGGCGGTTATGGTAATGTCAGCGGCGGCGGTTCCCGCAAGAAAGTAGCTTGGATCATCCAGGCTGCCGCCGGCAGTAAAATCAGCGTCACCGCCCACGCTCCCCGTGCCGGCAAAGCCGTCGCGGAACTGGTTTTAGCTTAAGAAACAGGATGAACGATGCTTTAAAAAAAAAATTAAAAATAAAGGAGGATCTCTATGAAAGTCGCTTATGAAGCCGCCAAATACTATGTCTGGGCTGAAATTTTAGATTTGGTTGAAAAATGGTGCGCTGCTTTCCCGGAATTAATCAAACAATATCCCATCGGCAAGACTTATGAAGGCCGAACCATCATCTGTTTGGAATTAACTTCTCAAAAAGGCGTCGCCGCCGAAAAACCCGGTTATTACATCGATGCCAATTTCCATGCCGGTGAGGTGACCGGTTCCGCTGTTGCGCTCTACACGGTCAGCTGGCTGCTGGAAAATTACGGCACGGATGCAGATGCCACCGCCATGCTGGATAACCGCACCATCTACGTGGTACCCCGCGTTTCCATTGACGGATCGGAAATGTATTTCCATACTCCCTATACACTGCGCTCCTCTACCCGTCTCTTTCCCTTCACGGAAGATCAGCCCGGTTTACATGCCGAAGATATGGACGGCGACGGCTGGATCACTCAAATGCGCATCAAAGATCCAAACGGTGATTACAAACTTTGTCCGGAAGATGCCCGTCTGATGGTCAAACGCGGGCCCGATGAAGTAACCGGTGATTTTTATCGTGTATATCAGGAAGGTAAAATCGTCGAATTCGATGGGATTGAAGTCAATGCTGCCCGTTCGCGCTGGGGTTTGGATGTCAACCGCAACATGCCCGCTTTTTGGGATATCGATGCCAAACAAATCGGTTCCGGTGATTATGCCCTTTCCGAACCGGAAACCAAATCCGTAGCCGATTTCCTGATCAAGCAGAAAAACATTGCCGGCGCACAGAGTTATCATACCACCGGTGAAGTCCATCTGCGTCCCTGTGCCACCATTCCCGATAAAGCAATGAATCAAGATGATGTGACCGCCTATAAAGAATTAGGCACCCGCGGCGTTGAATTTACCGGTTACGGTCACTGCAACATTTTTGAGGGCTATATGGCTCCCAGCCAAAGAGATAAACCATTGCGCGGCGTCTATCTCGATTGGATCTATAATCATCGCGGTATCCTTTCCTGGTCAACCGAACTGTGGAGCCCGACCAATGCGGCTGGCTGCCCCAAAAATGATTATTCCAAAGATCGTAAGCTGCAGACGGTCAAGGAACGTGAAGACGACATGCTGAAAATGGCGAAATGGCATGACGAAAACAACCTTGGCTGCTTTGTGGAATGGCATGAATTTGATCACCCGCAATTGGGTAAAGTGGAAATCGGCGGCTGGAAATCAAAATTCTTGCTCCAGAACCCTCCGGAACGTTTCCTTGCCGATCTTTGCGAACGCAATATGCGCTTTACCAATGTTCAGGTCAAAGCGATGGCTGAAGTGGATGTCCGTAAAGTAAAAGTGGAAGCCATGGCCGACGGTTTGTATAAAATCACCTGCGGTATCGTCAACAAAGGCTACCTGCCTACCGGCGGCACTTATCTCGCCGAACAAATCAAGATGGTTCAACCAATTGAAGTATCAATCAGCGGTAAAAACATCTCTGTCCCCAATGGCAAAGAAAAAATCAAACTGCCGCAGTTAAAAGGACGGGAAGAAAAGAAAGCCGAATGGCTGCTGCTCGGTAAAGCCGGCAGCAAAGTAACGATCACTGCCAGCAGCGAACGTGCCGGCACGGCCAGAGTTGAAGTAGTGCTGCCGTAATTTTCTCAAGCAGCACTTAAATTCCCTATCACAATCTAAACCCAAAAAATTCGGGGCGTGTGCTCCTCAAGGCCTCTCCACCTTCCGTGCGAGATGTCTTGAGGAATACACCCCGAATTTTTTATGCTCTCCTCTCTCTCCTCATCAGCAGCACAGTCCCCAAAGCAAGCGGCTGTCTCCTGCAGGGCAGCATCAGCCCCGGCTGCAGCTGCCGGAAGGAGATTGTCGCTTGCCACCTAAAAGCATTTGATTCCATTCCAGAATACCCCCCAACAGCACAGTCCCCAAAGCGAACGGCTGTCTCCTGCAGGCCAGCATCAGCCCCGGCTGCAGCTGCCGGAAGGAGATTGTCGCTTGCTGCTAAAAACACTTTCCCCCGTCCAAAAATAACTCCCCTCCCCTCATCAGCAGCACAGTCCTCAAAGCGAGCGGCTGTCTCCTGCAGGGCCGCATCAGCAGCACAAGCGGCTGTCACCTGCAGTGTAGCATCAGCCCCGGCTGCAGCTGCCGGAAGGATATTGCCGCTTGCCACAAAAAAACACTTTCCTCTGTCCAAAAATAACCCCCCTCCCCACATCAGCAGCACACCTCAAAGCAAGCGGCTGTCTCCTGCAGGGCAGCATCAGCCCCGGCTGCAGCTGCCGGAATGAGATTGTCGCTTGCCACAAAAAACACTTTCCCCCGTCCAAAAATAACCCCCTCCCCACATCAGCAGCACAGTCCACAAAGCAAGCGGTTGTCTCCTGCAGAGCAGCATCAGCCCCGGCTGCAGCTGCCGGAAGGAGATTGCCGCTTGCTGCCAAAAACATTTTACCCCCGTCCAAAAACAACCCCTCTCCCCACATCAGCAGCACAGTCCTCAAAGCGAGCGGCTGTGTCCTGCAGGGCAGCATCAGCCCCGGCTGCAGCTGCCGGAAGGAGATTGCCGCTTGCCACAAAAAACACTTTCCCCCGTCCAAAAATAACCCCCCTCCCCGCATCAGCAGCACAGTCCTCAAAGCGAGCGGCTGTCTCCTGCAGGGCAGCATCAGCCCCCGGCTGCAGCTGCCGGAAGGAGATTGTCGCTTGCTGCCAAAAGAACTTTCCCCCGTCCAAAAATAACCCCCCTCCTCATATCAGCAGCACAGTCCCCAAAGCAAGCGGCTGTCTCCTGCAGGCCAGCATCAGCCCCGGCTGCAGCTGCCGGAAGGAGATTGTCGCTTGCTGCCAAAAACATTTTACCCCCGTCCAAAAACAACCCCTCTCCCCACATCAGCAGCACAGTCCTCAAAGCGAGCGGCTGTCTCCTGCAGGCCAGCATCAGCCCCGGCTGCAGCTGCCGGAAGGAGATTGTCGCTTGCCACAAAAAACACCTGCCGCTCCTCTCTTACAAATTTTTGCTTGACAAAATATCTCAATTTCGCTATAATAAGTCAACTTCATCCACACAAAACGATGACGCGGAGAGTAACAAACAAACTGATTTTCCAGAGAGTCGGGAAGGCTGCGAACCCGATAAATCAATGTTTGCCAAGAACACCGCCGAGTTACCGCCCCAACAAAAAGCTGACTCTCTTTGCTTTTTCAGTAGGCGCGGACGGGTTCGCCCGCTACAGCGATTCATGAGTTGGGAGATTGCCGTCTTGCGAATCATTCGTCAGCGGATCTCATCTCCAAAGTGGGTGGCACCGCGAATAGCAGCCCTTCGTCCCGCTGTAAATTTTACAGCGTCAACGAAGGGCTTTCTTTATACCCCAAAAAAACAGGAGGTACTAAAAAATGACCATCACCAAAATCAAACAACTCTACCGCATGGCACAGCCGCCTTATGACCAAACAATCACCGTCAACGGCTGGGTCCGCACCAGCCGCTCCTCCAACAGTATCGGTTTCATCGAACTGAACGACGGCAGCTTTTTTAAAAACCTGCAAATCGTATTTGACCCGCAGCACGTCACCAATTACGCAGATGTCGCAAAAATGCCCATCGCCACGGCGCTGCAGATCAGCGGCAGCTTAATTCAAACTCCGGATGCCAAGCAGCCCTTTGAACTGCACGCTCTGGAAATCATTGAACTGGCGCCTTCGTCTGCCGATTACCCGCTGCAGAAAAAACGTCATTCCCTGGAATATCTGCGTGAAATTGCCTGGTTCCGTCCGCGCTCCAATCTCTTCTCCGCTGTCCTGCGTGTCCGTTCTGTGGCGGCTTTTGCCATCCATCGCTTCTTTCAGGAACAGGGTTTCGTTTACGCCAATACTCCTTTGATCACCGACTCCGATGGTGAAGGCGCCGGCGAAATGTTCCGTGTCACCACATTGGATATGATGAACCTGCCCCATAACGCTGACGGCAGTGTGGATTACAGCCAGGATTTTTTTGGCAAAGAAACCCATCTCAACGTCACCGGTCAACTGCAAGCCGAAGCAATGGCGATGGCTTTCCGTGACATCTACACCTTTGGCCCCACCTTCCGGGCTGAAAATTCCAATACCACCCGTCACGCGGCAGAGTTTTGGATGATGGAACCGGAAATGGCGTATGCCGATTTGGAAGACAATATGGCCAATATCGAAAGTATGATCAAATATGTCATCAACTATGTGCTGCAGGAATGCCCGGAAGAAATGGAATTCTTCAATCAATTCGTCGATACCAATTTGCTGACTCGCTTGAACAATGTCGTCTCCAATGAATTCAAACACCTTTCCTATACTGCAGCAGTCGATCTGCTCCTGCAAAGCGGGCATGTGTTCGAGTTCCCCGTCTCCTGGGGAATGGATTTACAGACAGAACATGAGCGCTACCTGACAGAGCAGATCTTTAAAAAACCCGTCTTTGTCTACAACTATCCCAAAGAAATCAAGGCTTTTTACATGCGCCAAAATGGCGATGGCAAGACGGTGGCGGCAGTCGATTTGCTGGTGCCCGGTATCGGTGAAATCGTAGGGGGCAGCCAACGTGAAGAGCGCTATGATGTGCTGATCAAACGGATGAACGAATTGAATATGGATCTGACACCCTACAGTTGGTATTTGGAATTACGCAGATACGGCGGGGTGTATCACAGCGGCTATGGCCTCGGTTTTGAACGACTGGTCATGTATCTGACCGGAGTCAGCAATATTCGCGATGTTTGCCTCAGTCCGCGCACGGTTGGCAGTATATCATTTTAGCCAAAACGAAAGGATGCTTAACATACGATGAAAAAAATCACTCTATTCTATTTACCATATTGTCCCTATTGCAAAGAAGCCCTGCGGATGTTGAATGAATTGATCGAACTGCATCCGGAGTATGCTGCTATCGAAATTGAAAAAATCGATGAAAGCCAGCAAATGGAATTGGCGAACAAGTACGATTACTATTTTGTGCCAACTTTTTATCTCGGCAGTCAAAAAATGTTGGAAGCAGCTCCCATCAAAGGTGTCGGCAGCAAAGAGGCTGTCGAAGCGGTTCTGAAAGCCGCACTGGCAGAAGCATAATTCCTTCTAAAAATTAGTCTGTTAATCGAACAAAAAGCAAGACAGCGCTCCGACTTCATCTCGGAATGCTGTCTTGCTTTTTCTATATAAAGAACCGGTAATCTATCTTTCTCCGCCGAGAAAGTTTTGATTATTCGCTGAAATAAAACAATTCGTAATTGACAAATACTGTTGGAAGATTTATCATAAAAAGCGATTGCGCATAATGAGAATTTTCTCTATTTTTTATCTACTGGTAGAACATAAAAAGGCGTCCATCGTCATGGTTCTGCTTCACGCTCAACGATCTTCAAACAGATCGCATGGTGTCGTTCAAATAAATCCAAGCAAGGATACCTTGCTTACAATTGGTCAGACATCTTTGGGAGGTGTTACAAATCAATGCGTTTCACTCTAGATGAGGGGTTTTTAACCAATCATCATCATTTTACCACCAGTCATCCGCAATACCGCAGCGTAATCCTGCTCAATGTGATCCTGCTTGCTCTGATTCCCATCTCTGCCTTTTGTGCTGTCAGCAATCTGTTTTTTTTCCAATGCTCCGCCTCGGCAGCAGTCAACTTGCTTGTCATCCTCTGCGCCACCTGCTTACTCTATTATTTCCACAAGACGAATCAATTTATCCAAGCAAGCCATCTCACTGCTTTTATTCTCTTGGCTTCTTTGAGCCTTTATCTTGTTTTAAAGGGGAATACCGATTATGCCTTTTATTGGATTTGTTGTTTCCCTCCCTATCTCTATTTCCAGCTGGGGCTAAAGATTGGCCGACTTTTGACTCTGGTGTATGGTTCAGGTCTCTTGATTTATCTTCTCAGTCGGTATGAAATATGGCAGCCCGCCGGCATCAACTGGATCACCCTCGGGAATCTCTTCTTCGCCACTCTGGTTTTAATCCTAATCATCGACTATTTCGAACAAAGCAGGAATGAAGTATCCGCCTTTTTGAATGAAAAGAATCGCGAATTGGAACTCACCAACGAAGCGCTGCAAGACAGCAAAGAGCAATTGCGTCTGATTTTGGATTCCACCGCCGAAGCGATTTATGGCATTGATTTGCAGGGCAATTGTACTTTCTGTAATCATAGCTGCCTTGCTACTTTAGGTTATCACAGACAAGAAGACTTACTGGGTAAAAATATGCACAGCCAAATTCTGCACAGCTTGAAAGACGGCAAAGCATATCCTCAAGAAGAATGCCGCATTTTAAAATCCCTGCAGGAAGCCAGTGCTTTGCATGTGAAGGATGAAGTTTTCTGGAGAGCCGATGCCAGTTCTTTCGATGTGGAGTATCATTCCTATCCTCAATATAAAGATGGAAAAATCGTCGGTGCTGTGATCACCTTTATGGATATTTCCGAGCGCAAGAAAGACGAAGACAAGATCAGATTCCTCAGTTATCATGATTCTCTGACCGGTCTGCTGAACAAAGCTCGTTTCTATGATCAGGTCGCCAAAATGGACACCGATGAGAATCTACCGATCTCCCTGTTCTTCGGCGACATCAACGGTTTAAAATTAATCAACGATATCTTTGGTCATAACCTCGGCGATGAATTGATCCAAAAATCAGCAGAGATCCTGCGTAAAATCTGTGGAGATACGGCCATCATTGCGCGGGCAGGTGGAGATGAATTTATTCTTCTCCTAGCAAAAACAGATGCCGCCACCGCAGAAAAAATCTCAGGCAAAATCACAACCGAACTTTTCAAAGAAAAAGTCTCCGCTATTCCCTGCAGCATGTCAATGGGTTTCGATACGAAAACAGACCGTACCCAAGATATTGAGCGGACGATTCTCAATGCGGAAAGCAATATGTATCAGAATAAAACCAGCAACCGCAAACAAATCGACTCGGAAATACTGAACACGGTCATCACAACCCTGCATGATAAATACCCCAGAGAACGTCAGCATTCCCTCAACACCAGCAGGCTTTGCATCCAAATTGGGGTGGCATTGCAACTGCCTGAAACCAGAATTAAAAAGCTGGGACAAGCCGGTTTCCTGCATGATATCGGTAAAATTGTTTTAAAGGATGAAATCCTGCAGACCGATACGATGACAGAGGAAAAGCGAGCAGAGCGGCAAAAACACCCGATCATGGGTTACCGTATCCTCAATCTATTTGATGAAACCCTGGATCTAGCGGAATCGGTTTACAGCCATCATGAAAATTGGGACGGTTCGGGTTATCCAAAGGGCTTGCATGGTCTGGAAATCCCGGAAATGTCCCGTATCATTGCAGTCGCTGAAGCCTATGATGCTATGACAAATATCTATCGCAGCAAACCTTTATCGAAAGAAGCAGCACTGCTGAAAATGAGTGAAATGGCGGGCAAGGTAATTGATCCGCGCATCACCGCTGTTTTCATTGCAATGATGTCAGAAAATCCAGCTCCGATGTAAGAATGATTTTCCTTGTCAATCTACTGCCAAAAAAAACATCCCAACTGTTTGCAGTTAAACTGTCAACAGTTAGGATGTCTTTTTTATTCTTTTGGCTGCTCGTTCTTATTATCCTGCTTTTCCGCCAATTGCTGACGCATTTTTTCCAGCTCGGCTTCCAATTCCTGTGTTTTCTGGTTCTTCTTACGGTCAAAGAAAATACGGCGCAAAACATCATACAAAATAAACAAGGCCAACGGGCAAGCGATAAAAATGACCATACCAATCGGTGTCTGCATAAAAATCGCAAAATTACCTAATTTGGAGACATGCAGCAAATACTGCCCTTCCACCATACTCTCCAATACCTGATTTCTGTCATTTACGTTGTTGTTATCCCCTTTGGTCGTAAATTTACGTCCGGCAGCGCTCTCGGTGATCTCGACGATTCTATGAGTAATGACTGAATTCCCCTCGCGGTAAGAAATTACGTCCCCAACCTGAAGGGTATTTGTCGCCACTTCTTTCACCAAGACAAGATCTCCTGAATAAAACTCCGGTTCCATTGAGCCGGATAAGACAATGAACGGCTTATAGCCAAGGAAGCTTGGTACTTCATTGGGATAGACAAAGGATTTCACAATCAGCGTTACATTGATGATCAGTAGCGGCAATAATAGGATGCAAAGCAGGATGCCAATCACCATCACAGTTTTATCCCGTGTTTTTTTGGTGTGATCAATCGTGTTCATTTAAAAACCCCCACTCAATTTTTCTCGGATTAGCATACGCGAATCGCTTACGCTGGATCAGCGTTGGCTAAATCCAGCGCAATCGATTCTTACCTGATTTGCAGCCTGATTCCAGATCCATCTGTAAATGAACTGGTTATCGTTTCCTTTATCAATCGATAATGTGATTATATGCCGGGAAAGTCACTCAGTCAATAGCTTTTGCCGATATTTAAAGATTATTTACGGTGTTATCTCAATTTGCGATGTTTTGTTTTTTTGCGTACGAATCGCTAACCCGTTTTCGGGAAAATTGCACTGACTGTTCCCGAATCGGCAGAATTCGTCACCGTGACTGCACCGGCGATGGTGAAATAGTTGGCAGGAATGCCGATGGTTGTGTAACCTTCCGCCGGTGTCAGGGTTATCACAGCCGTATAGACAATGTTATTTTTAAATTTATCTCCGGGTGATGGATTCCAGACGATGGTGGCTGTATATTGACTGGCAGCCTCTACAGTCGTATCCGGTGTGGCATTTTTCACCGGTGGCGTAACACCGGAGATGGCAGTCAGGTCAATCGGTTTTTCTGTGACAGCCGCCGTAACAGCGCTTTCTACGGCGCTGCCGCCGGTGATCCCTGTGGCGGCCATCGGTGTCACTTCAAATTTCAAGACAGCGCCGAGTACAGCCGCCGTTACCAAATACGTTTTTGCATCGGCACCGGTGATCAAAACCCCATCGGCGTACCAACGGAAGCTAGAAACACCTTCTGGATCACCATTCACATCACTGTAGCTATAATTGCCTGTCAGCGTTTGACCGAATTGCGCCATGCCGCTGATTGTCACATTGATAGCTTGCGGCGCTGCTTCGGCCGGCAGCACGGCGGCTGTTACGGTGCTGATTGCCGCCAAACCACTGCTCGTGCCCGTTGCTGCCATCGGTGTCACTTCAAAGCGAATTGCGGCAGCGAGTTCATTTGCGGTTAAGAGCAGTGTTCTCTCTGTTGCACCAATTATCACCGTTTCGCCGGCAAACCAGCGGAAAGTGGTAATTCCTTCCGAATCACCGTTCACATCACTGTAGGTATAATTACCGGTCAGCGTTTGCCCTACTTGCGCCGTACCGCTGATGCTGACTGCGTCGGCAGTCGGAGCCGCTTCCGCTGCGGTTTCCGCCACAGCCGCAGTCGCCTCGCTCAGAACGGCGCTGCCATTGAGTGTGCCGCTTGTCGCCACCGGTGTGACTTCAAATCGGATCGCTTTACCCAATTCACCTGCCGTCAAAACAAAAGTCAAGCTTGTCGCGCCGGTGATCTCCGTCCCGTCGGCGAACCAACGAAAGCTGGAAACGCCTTCCGGATCACTGTTCACATCGGAATAGCTATAGTGTCCGGTCAGTGTTTTTCCTACTTGTAAGAGTCCGCTGACACTAACCAGGCTGGCGTTGGGTGCCGCTTCGGCTGCCACAACCTGTGCTGTTGCACTGCTTTGCACGGCTGTGCCGTGGCTGATGCCGCTTGCGGCAACCGGTGTAACTTCAAATCGGATCGTTTTACCCAACTCACTTGCCGTTAAGACATAAGTCAAGCCTGTTGCGCCGGAGATCTCTGTACTGTCGGCGAACCAGCGGAAGCTGGAAACCCCTTCGAGATCACCGTTCGCATCGTAATAGCTATAATGGCCGCTCAGCGTTTGCCCAACCTGAGCGGTGCCACTGATACCGACACCACTCACCGAGGGAGCCGCTTCTGCCGCCAATACCAGTCCGACCGCCGCGCTTGTTTTCACGCCGCTGTAAGCGCCGGAACCGGTGGCAATCACCCTGAGATAAGCGGAATCATCTGCCTCTGTCGGCGTATAATTCTTTGTTGTCACCCCCAAGATATCTTCGAAATTACCGGTTGAAGCGGTGCCTCTTTGCCATTGATACGTCGCCGTCGCCGCGGCCGGAGTCAGATTGCCCGCAGTCAGCTGCGTGCCAACCTGAGCGTTGCCCTGAATCGCAGCCATCGCTGAAATGGCCGTGGCTGCCGCAGAGGTTACTCTGCCTGTCGTATAGGCACTTTCTATCGTACCGCTGTAAGCTCCGCTGCCGGTTACCGCCACTCTGAGGAAAGACCAACTGTATTGCAGACTCACGACATAGCTATTGGCGACAGCCCCATCAATCGTGGTAACTGCACCGCTGCCCGGAGTCTGACAAGCCTGCCATTGATAGGTGACGGTTGCGCCTAGCGGCATAATCGTTCCGGCAGTTAAGGTTTGCCCTGCTGTGGTGGAACCGATAATTGGCGAGATCGCTGTGATCGGACAGCTCGCTACTGCGGCTGTTTCCGCGCTGATTTGCGTCCCGTTATAAACGCCCGCGCCGCTTACTCTCACAACCAGGAATTTGGTGTAATCGTCCGCCGTCAGCGTGTAACTCGCTGCTGTCGCGCCGGCAATATCACTGTAGCTGCCGCCGGCAGCGTTCGCTCGCTGCCATTGATAGGTAACGTTGGCGCCTGCCGGACTGACGCTTCCCGCTGTCAGGTTTTGCCCGACTTGCACCGTTCCGCTGATCGGTCCGATCGCCGTGATGGGAATTGCGGTATTTACGACCGGACCGGTCGCAACGCTGCTCACGCTGCCAAAATAACTGCCGGTGCCGGTCACCATGACTCTGATATAGCGATTCAGATCGGACTCCTGCATGGTATAGCTGGCTTGTGTTTCGCCGGCAATATCCGTATAACTGCCGTTTGATGCATTACTGCTCTGCCATTGGTAATTCACGGTGGCAGCAAGCGGCGTAATGCTGCCGGCTGTTAAGGTTTCACCCTTGATGCTGCTGCCGCTGATCGGACCGATTGCTGTAACAGGGGCCAAGCTGATCGGCCCGACTGTGTCACCGGACAGGGTCCCGCTGTAACTACCGGAACCGGTAGCGATTACCTTAAGATAATAATTGTAATCCGCTGCTGTGAGCCGATAGGTCTTGCCGGTTGCTCCGGGGATGTTGGCATAAACACCATTCTCGGTCTCACACTTCTGCCATTGATAGGTTGCAGTTGCGCCATTTGGCCCCAAAACCCCAGCGGTCAACAGACTGCCGACCTGCGTTGCACCGCTTGTAGCAGCGATGGAAGACAACGCTGTGGCGGTTCCGCTCGTGATGATACTGACGGAATAAGCGCTGGCGACACTACCCGTATAGGCTCCCGTCCCAGTCGCGACAACGCGGATATAATATTGGCTATAGGTTAAATATGCGATGTAATACGTATTGGCGGTAGCGCCGCTGATCACCGTAGGCGTTCCGCTTCCCGGTGTTTTGGTTACCTGCCATTCGTAGGTAACCGTCGCGCCAAGCGGGCTCACACTGCCGGCTGTCAGCGTTTGGTATTGTCTGGTTGTACCGATCAGATCCGAGATCGCTGTCAGCGGGCAAGCGGTTACTTGCTCTGTGGCAGCACTGATGACCGTTTCCGCATAATTGCCGGATCCGGTTGCTCTGGCCCGGATATATTTTGTATAATCCTCAACCTGCAAGGTATAATTTCTGGCGGTTGCTCCCGGGATATCGTCATAAGTGCCGTTCGCTTCGGCTGCTCTCTGCCACTGATAAGTAACCGTGGCATTGCTCGGCGTCAGACTTCCCGCGGTCAGCACACTGCCGACCTGTGCAGTTCCGTTGATGGCTGCAATGGCGGTAATCGGCGTAAGAGTCAGACCCACAGGACCGCAATAGGCACTGGTGATGGTCCCCGTGTAGCCATTGACACCGGTGATCACTACCTTCAAATAGTAACCGGCATCCTCCGCTTGCAGAACATAAGCGTTTTGCTGAGCTCCGTCGATATTGAGATAGGTCCCCCCCACCGTCGCGCTTTTCTGCCACTGATAAGTCAGGTTAGCGGTGGCCGGCAGCGCGGTGCCGGCAGTCAGAACCTGGCCGACAGCCAGTGAACCGGCTGTCGCACCGATGCCGGTGATCGGACAGGCAGCAACCTCGGCGGTGACAGAACTGATCACCGTGCCGGAATAAACTCCTGAACCGGTTGCCGTCACTTTGAGGAAGTAATGCAGATCAGCCGCTGTCAGGATGTAAGTCGCTTTGCTGGCTCCGCTGATATTTTCAAAACTGCCGTCGACTGTAGCGCAGCGCTGCCATTGATAGGTTGCCGTTCCGACCGGTGTCAGCACGCCGGCTGTCAGCGTTTGTCCTACCACAGTACTGCCGCTGATGGCTGCAATACTCTGCAGCGGTGTCAGCTCGTCGGCGCTCACTCTGCTGACGGTGGATTCACTCGTGATGGTTCCGCTGTAAGCGCCGTTGCCAGTGGCAACGACGCGAATGTAGCAATAGCTGTCTTCACCGGTTATGGTATAATTTTCTGCCGTGGCGCCGGGGATATTGCTGTAAGTCAGACCGCCGCCGGTATCGGAGCGCTGCCATTGATAATCGGCGGTTGCTCCGCTGGGCGTCAATTCGCCGGCGGTCAGGGTTAAGCCGATTTTTGTGCTGCCGATCAGATCCGAAATTGCCGTGATGGTCGCTTTTTGCACCAATCCCGTGGCCGCGCTGCTTAAACTGCCGCCATAATTACCCGAGCCACTGACGGTCAGACGGATATAATAACCGTATTCATTGGCGGTTATCAGATAGCTGCTCTTAGTGGCACCAGCAATGTCTTCGTATTGGCCATCCGCAGTCAGGCATTTCTGCCATTGATAGGTCACCGTTGCCCCGGCAGGAGACACTGCCCCGGCCGTCAGTTGCTGCGCTACTGCAGCCGTACCATGCATCGCTTCCAGAGCGGTCAGCGCAAACGTTGCATTGCTGATTTTACTGCTGGCCGCGCTGCTGATACTGCCGCTATAACTGCCGCTGCCGGTGACCGTCACTTTCAGATAACTGTTGTAATCAGCTTCGCTGATTGTATAATGAGCAAAAGTCTCACCCGTTAAGTCGGTATAGACACCGTCCGCCGTCGGACTTATTTGCCATTGATAAGTCACCGTCGCACCGCTTGGTTCGATGGATCCCACGCTCACAGTCTGCCCGATTGCTGCCATGCCGCTGATCGGTCCCACCGCTGTTATCGTTCCAGCCTCGACCGGTCCCACGACTGCACTGGTGGCTTTGCCAATATAACTGCCGGAGGCAGTAGCGACGACCCGCAAATAGTATTGATAATCGGTTGCTGTCAATACATAAGAATTGTCTGCCGCACCCGGAATATTCTCGTAGGTGCCGTCGGCAATCGTGCACTTTTGCCATTGATAGGTTGCATCCGTGCCGGCCGGAATCAGATTCCCCGCAGTGAGCGTATTACCGATTTTGGCCGTGCCGATGATCGGATCCATACCGCTGAGAGTAGCAAGCACGGTTCCAACCACTCTGCTGGTTGTTTGAGCGCTGGCGATCGTTCCGGTATAAGCGCCGCTGCCGGTCACCACCACTTTGAGGTAGCGATAATTGTATTCCGCAATCACAATGAAATCCTGCGCAGTCGCACCGGCAATATCAATAAACTTGGTCTCATCGGTTGCATCCGAAGTCTGCCATTGATAAGTGACCGTGGCACCGAGCGGGGTAACCGTTCCTGCGGTTAATGTTTCTCCCGCGGTTGTGGTTCCGATAATGTCCGAAATGGAGCTGATTGGGCAGGCTGCCGTCAGAGCGGATGCCAAACTCGTCACACTGCCGCTATAACTGCCGGAGCCGACAGCAGTGACTTTCAAATAATAATTGTAATCCAACGCGGTTAAGCAATAAGTCGAGCCGGTCGCCCCTGCAATCGGTTCGTAGCTGCCGTCTTCTGTCGAACAGCGCAGCCATTGATAAGTCGCAGTGGCAACGGTAGGTGTTAAAGTTCCCGCACTGATCGTATTGCCGACTCGCATCTGACCAACAATCACACCGATTTTGCTAATCGGCGTATTAGCACTGCCTACTTTACTGGCAGTCGGTGCACTGGTGGCGGAAGCGGTATAGCTGCCGTAACCGGTAGCAACCACGCGGAGATAGTAGTTGAAATCAGCTGCCGTAATTGTATAGGTCGCCGAAGTAGCTCCACTAATTTCAGTGTAGCTGCCGCCGGCTGTTCTGCATTTCTGCCATTGATAGGTTACGGTGGCTTCAAGCGGTGTCAGAGCGCCTGCGCTTAAGGTTTGGCCGATTGTGGTCGTACCATTGATCGCGGCGATTGCCGAGACAACCCCGGTAGAGACCGGACCGACCGCGATGCTGGTCAAGCTGCCGGTATACAAACCGGAACCTAGCACCACAACCCGGAGATACTGATTGCAGTCAGCCGCTGTCAGCGTGTAAGCCGCGTTGGTCGCGCCGGCAATCGGTTCATACGTCCCGTCGGCTGCCGCAGAACGAACCCATTGGTAAGTTACTGTTGCTTCGTAGGGAGTCAATTCACCTACAGTCAGCGTGCGGCCGACCTGGATGCTGCCGCCGGTGGCTGCGATGCTGCTTATCGCAATACTGCTTTCCGTAACCTTATGTACGGTGGAGTCACTCGTCACGCTGCCGGTATAAACACCCGTGCCGGTCGCAATCACTCTTAGGAAGAACTGACTGTCTGAACCGGTGATCTGATAGCTACTTGCCGTAGCACCTGCAATATCAACATAGGCTCCGGTGGTACCGCATCTCTGCCACTGGTAGGTCACCGTAGCACCGAGCGGTGTGACCGTTCCGGCTGTTAGGATTTGTCCGATTACGGTGGTACCAATTACATCGGAGATGGCGGTCAACGGCCCTTTCTGCACTTGCGCCGTAGCCGCGCTGGTAATCACGCCGGAGAAACCGGCGGAGCCTGTCGCGACTACCTTCAGATAAGCTTGATAATCGTCGGCTGTCAGCAGATAACTGCTGCCGGTCGCTCCGCTGATCGCAAGATATTCGCCGTCTATCGTGGCGCATCTTTGCCACTGATAAGTTGCGCTGGCACCGGCTGGCGTCAGAACCCCCGCAGTCAGAAGGCTGGCTACCTGAGGCAAACCCCCGATTGCCGTGATACCGTTGAGAACTCTACCTTGCGCACTGACCGGTCCGATAGGGACACTGCTCAGCGTACCGGTGAAATTTCCTGAACCACTGACCGACAGACGCAGATATTGCAAATCATCCTCTGCCGTCAGCACATATTGATTTGTATTCGCCCCGGCAATATCACTGTAACTACCGTCAAAGGCCGTACTTCTTTGCCATTGATAGGTCACCGCAGCGTTAGCGGGTAGCAATTGATCCATTGTCAGAGTTTCACCGATGACCGGGTTGCCGCTGATTGAAACGCTGATCAGCGTTTCTTTTGCAGTAGCCGGAAAGACTGCCGTTACGCTGCCGCTATGAGCTGCGTTGGCAGCAACCGCTCCCGTCACCGTAAAGCTGTTATGCTTGACTTTCGCCAGACTATAGCCTGCTTTCGGCGTAACCTGAATGGTCGCCGTATAAACTGTATTGGCGGTAAAAGTAGATACTGCAGGAGACCAGACCAGGGAAAGTGTATATTCCGTTGTTTCGGCTAGACTCACCACCGGAACGGCTCCTTTCACCGGAGCAGTCACCCCATTAATGGTAAGCAGGCTGATATCCGTTGTTACCGCGTTTGTTTTAGCGCTGCGGGCAGGATTTCCGATTTTTTTACCCCTGGTCGCCACCGGAGTGACTTCCACATCGATCTGTTTTTGCTGCAGTGCTGCTGTGATAACTAAGGTTCTTGCGGTAGCGCCGCTAATTGCCGTACGATTCGGATTTTCTGCCAGCATCAGCATTTCAGAGCCATCACTGAGGTCACTGGCATACCATTGAATCTGGCTGTCGCCTTCCGGATCGCCATTGAGATCCAGATAAGTATAATCTACGGTTAGCGTTTCGCCAACCATAGAGGTTCCTAAGATACTGACATTGAGCGCCATTGGCGCCATTTCTTCCACCGACACCACTGCGGTCGGCGCACTCTTGCTGGCCGCGCCGGGAGAGGTTCCGCTTTGCGCTGCAGGTGTTACTTCAAAGCGGATGGTCTTGCCGCTTTCCGCTAAAGTCAACAGGTAAGTGAGGGAGTTCGCACCACTGATCAGTGTGTCATTCGCATACCATTGGAAAGTACTCGTTGCTTCCGGGTCGCTGTTGCTGTCGCTATAAGTATAGGAACCGGTCAGGGTTTGTCCAACCGAAGCGCTGCCGCTGATGCTGACATTGTTGGCCCGCGGGGCGTCTGCTGTCACCACCGCACAGCTGGCAGTACTTCTGACTGCCGTACCGCTCAAAGTACCGCTGAGCGCGATGGGGGTTACTTCAAATTGAATCGTTTTGCCGAGTTCAGCCGTCGTGATCAGGTAGGTATTTGCCGTTGCGCCGCTGATCGCGGTATTGTCCGCCAGCCAGCGGTAAGTCGAAGTTCCCTGCAAATCGCCGTTTAGATCGCTGTAAGTATAATAGCCACTCATCGTCTGACCAACTTGCGCCGAACCGGTGCTGCCGACATTACTGGCGACCGGTGCAGCTTCCGCATAGACGACCGGTCCAACGGCAGCGCTGATATAACTGCCGGAATAGGCACCGGAACCGGTCAGGCTAACCCGCAGATATTGACCAAGTTCGTTGGCGCTCAGCGCCAATGTGGCACTAGTTGCCCCGGCTAGATCCGTAAAGTCAGCCGCATTGCCGGTAGTGGAAATTTGCCATTGATAAACCCCGGTGGCCGCCGCCGGGGTCAAGCCGCCCGCCGTTATCGTATTGCCCACAGTGGCTGTTCCGCTGATCGGCGCCATGGCCGAAATCGGGAAAGCGGCGATGCGATCCGTAGAAGCGCTGATCACTGTCCCGGTATAGGCACCGGACCCGATGGCGACAACGCGCAGATAGTAGTTGTATTCTACCACCGTGACAAGGAAGGTTGAAGCAGTGGCTCCGGCTAGATCGGTATAGGTCCCATTGACTGTGGTTGAAATCTGCCACTGATAGGTTACGGTGGCATTGGTCGGCTGTACAGCGGCTGTCAGAGTCTGTCCCGCCTGCGCCGTACCGTTGATTGCAACACTGGTCAGGGGAGTAGGAGTTTCTACGACTGGCCCGGTATAATTGCTGGTGACGGTGCCGGTATAGGAACCGGAACCGGTCGCTTTTACTTTGAAATAATAGCCATAGGTTTGAGTCAAAGGTATTGTATAGGTGTTGGCTGTCGCACCGGCAATATCGGTATAGCTGCCGGATATACTGCTGCTGACCTGCCACTGATAGGTCACAGTAGCCAGCAATGGCGTCACCGTGCCTGCGGTCAAAGTCACGTTGCGGGCAGTGGTATAAAGGATATCCGAAATGGCAGTAATCGGCGTCGTTTGACTGAGTGCGATGACCGGCCCCTTAAAGCCCGAAATCACAATACCGGTATAAGCTCCGGTTCCCGTTGCGCTGACCTTGAGATAGTAACCTAAATCCGTATTTTGGATGGTATAGGAAGCAGAAGTTGCAGCTGTGATCGTTTCATAAGTTCCATCGGAAGTCAGGCAGCGCAGCCATTGATAAGTAACCGTGGCACCGTTCGGCGTCAGACTACCTGCACTGACCAGCTGTGTTGGCGCTGTTGTACCAATGATCGACCCAATTGCAGTCAGCGGAGTCAGGTTGAGCGTACTGCCTATCGGTCCAACCACTTTTGACTGCGTGCCGCTGAAAGCACCCGAGCCGGTGACCACTACTTTTATATAGTAGCCAATATTATCCGTACCGGAACCGGCACCTATTTTATTCTCCGGAATCACGATGGCGTCGGTCGTGGCGCCGATTACAGTCCAACTGCTTGGATCAGCTTTCTTTTGATCTGAAATATACCATTCATAGATTACTGTAGCATTGGACGGAGTAATTGCTCCCGCAACGAGCGCTTGTCCAACATTGCAGGCACCGGTAAAATCGCCGAGCGCGGTGATGGGGCAGGCGGCAACGGCACCTTTCACAGCAGCATTCTCCACACTGCCGGCATAGCTGCCGGAGCCGGTGGCGACGACTTTGATAAATTTGCCATAATCGGCAGCCGTTAACGTGTACTGCGAATTCGTTGCTCCGCTGATGGCAGTGTAGCTTCCTCCGCTTGAATCCGCCCGCTTCCACTGGTAGGTTACGCTGGCATTGGTCGGTACAATGGCTCCCGCTGTCAGGGTTTGGTTAACAGTCGCTGTCCCTGTAATCGGTCCAATCGAGGTGATCGATTGAAAGGTTGCACTGACCGGTCCAGCCGCAGAACTCGTCACTGTCCCGGTATAGCTGCCCGTGCCGGTTGCAATTACTTTCAAAGAACAATTCAAATCGGATGCTCCCAAAAGATAGGTGCTTCCGGTTGCATCGGCGATATTGCTGAAATTTGCACCGGAGGTATCGGAGCGTTGCCATTGATAGGTAGCAGTTGCTTCTACCGGTGTAAGCAGACCGGCAGTAATGATCTGTCCCGTAGCTACGGTACCGCTGATGCCGCCGATGGCAGTCAGCGGTGCTGCTGCAATCAAAGCAGTCGGCGCGCTTTCTACCCAACCGGAGAAAGAACCGGCACCGGTAGCAATCACCTTAATATAAGCATGATAGTCACTGCTCGTTGTTGTATAGCTGCTGGCGGTTGCTCCAATAATTTCAGCATAGGTTTCCGCTCCGGCAACTTTGCGCAGCCATTGATAGGTAACCGCCGCGCCGTAAGGTGTGGTGGCACCGGCATGCAGGAGCTGACCGACCTGCGAAATTCCGGTGATGGCACTGATTGCGGTGATCTTAAAGGGGTAAGGTTCGATGCGGCCGTAAGCGGCGCTGAGTAAACCGGCCGTCGGATTTGTCTCATAAGCTCCGGTGCCAACAATTAGTACTTTCAGATAACCGTCATCATCCGCATCGACAATCGTATAGCTTCTGCCGGTGGCTCCGGCAATATTGCTATAGGTTGTACCGTTTTTACTGGCGCGTAGCCACTGATAGGTGACCGTGGCATCAGCAGGCGTCAAGACACCCGCAACCACTGTCTCACCAACCGCCGGTGTACCGGTGATATTGCCGGCTGTGACCAGTTGCTTCAGGGTAATTGACGTACCGCTGGGATTGACCGAACCGCTGAAAGTACCGCTGCCGGTCGCTACCGGCCTGACATACTTGCCGAAATCGGCTGCTGTCAGTACGTAACTGCTTGTTGTTGCTCCACTGATATTAGCATACGCGCTGTCGGACGCTCCGGCGGAGCGCTGCCACTGATAAGTCACTGTTGCATTGCTTGGTGAAACGGCTCCTGCCGTTAAGGTTTGCCCTACGCCCGCCGTGCCGCCGGTCGCTGCGATGCTGATCAGCGCCGTGGTAGCCGTGCCGCTGGGTGAAATTACAGCCGTCGGTAAACTGGTGACAGAACTCTCATACGATTGACTGCCGGTAACTAGAACCCGCAGATAACATGCTACATCCGCATTTGTTAATAAGTAGGTGTTGGCTGTGGCATCCGTGATATTGGTGTAATTGCTGCCGGAGGTATCACTTCGCTGCCATTGATAGGTGACAGTCGCTCCGAGAGGAGTCACTACACCGGCAGTCAGCGTTTGACCGGAGATCGTCGAACCGCTAATGTTGGAGATTGCTGTGATCGAGCCCTTGCTGATCAGATCGGTCGGTGTACTGATGACTTCGCCAAAATAGACGCCAGTACCTTCGGCAATCACTTTCAAGTATTTACCATAATCGGCAGTGGTTAGCGTATAGTTGCTGCTCGTCGCTCCGCTGATATTAGCGTAAGTACCGTCGGCTTCACTGGAATTTTGCCACTGATAGGAGACGGAAGCACCATACGGCAGCACGGTACCGGCTGTCAGCACCTGACTGACTTTGGTTACGCCGGTAATGGCGCTGATCGAGCTGATGGCATTGGGGCTCCCGACCGGTCCTGTGTTGTTACTGTACACCGTACCGGAATAACCGGAAATCCCGCTGACCGCTACCCGAATATAATAAGTGTTATCCGCTGTGACCAACGTATAGGTGCTGGCGGTTGCACCGCTGATGGCTGCATAACTGCCGTTGATATAACGCTGCCATTGGTAACTGACAGTCGCTCCGTAAGGTGTTACTGTACCGGCAGTTAGAATTTGATCTACTTCCGCCTTGCCGATGATATTGGAAACAGCGGTGATCGGACATACCGCCACAGGGCCAAAGGCTGTGCTGCTGATACCCTCGGCTGGCGTAGCATAGATACCGGCACCGTGAACAACCAATTTGATGTACTGATTGAGATCACTTGGTGTGAGCGTGTAGGTTGCCGTTGTCGCTCCGCTGATGTTACTGTAAACTCCATTGATTTCCGAGCAGCGCTGCCACTGATAGGTAACGGTCGCTCCCAAGGGTGTGGTTGTACCTGCGTTTAAAATCTGGCCGACGCGGGCAATCCCGTCGATGGCGCTGAGCGCTGTAATTGGCGTTGCATTGGTTAATACCGGACCGGTGCGCAGACTGGTCAGAGTTCCACTGTAATAACCGAAGCCGGTCACGGTAACTTTGAGATATCGGTTTTCATCGCCGGCAGTCAGGGTGTAGGTATTGGAGGTTGCGCCTGTAATGTCGCTGTAATTCTCACCGTTCAGATCGGATCTCTGCCACTGGTAATTGACTGTTGCGGCGGATGGTGTCAGACTGCCGGCGGTAATCACCTGCCCGATCGTCGCCGTACCGCTGATCGAACCGATCGCGCTGAGAGGGGCTGCAGTGATGGGACCGGCATAACGGCTCCAAACCGTACCGCTGTAAGAACCGGAGCCAGTTGCTTCCACTTTGAAAAAATAGCCTTTATCAATTCCTAAGATATTATAGTTTTTCGAAGTTGCACCATTCACCACAGCGTAAGTACCGCTTGCCGTATCGCAGCGATACCATTGATAGGTGACGGTAGCACCGTAAGGAGTGACTGTACCTGCTGTCAGCGACTGAAATACTTCCGTCAAACCAATGCTGTCTGCAATGGCAGTGATAGCGGTGATTCCGCCGGTATTGGCTTTCGGCACAATATAATTGCTGAGCACTGTTCCGGTATAAGCGGCCGTTCCAATCGCCGCTACGCGCAGGTAAGTGTTCTCATCCGCGGCAGTCAGCAGGTAACCGGCGGCATTGCTGCCGATCACGGTATAGCTTGCTGCAGGATCGCTGCTGGTATATCTGCGCCACTGATAACTCACCGTGGCACCGGCAGGGGCGACAGTTCCGGCAGTCACCGTATAGGTAGTCACCGCGGTACCGCTGATATTGGTGATCGAGATTAACGGACAAGCGGTGACTGAACCCACCGCGTCGCTATTAACTGTTGCGGCATATGCGCCGGAGCCGGTCACTTTTACACGGAGAAACTTGCCAAAATTTGCGGCGGTTACCGTATAAGTTGAAGACGTGGCATTGCTGAGATCTGTATAGGGCCCGCTTAGGTTATCCGCTGTCTGCCATTGGTAAGTCACCGTCGCATTCGTCGGTGCCACAGCACCGGCGGTCAGCGTCGAACCAACTTGAGCGGTTCCTGTAATCGCACCAATGGACGTGATATTCTGTGTGCTGGTCGCTACCGGACCGCTGCGAGCACTGATAACTGTGCCGGTATAAGTACCATAACCGGTTGCCACGACTTTTAAATAGCAGTTTAGATCGGCATCACTCAAGGTATAGCTGGCGGAAGTGGCACCGGCAAGATCCGTATAGATGCTGCCGCTGAGATCGGATCTTTGCCATTGATAGGTAACCGTCGCCTCGGCCGGAGTCAGGGTGCCGGCCGTCAAAATCTGCCCTGATACCGTGGAACCACTGATCGCACCGATGGCGGTAATCTGCTGCGCCGCCGTTTTAATCGGACCGATGCTGGCGCTGACTGTGCCGGAGAAGGTTCCCGAGCCGGTCGCCACCACGCGGTAAAATTGATTCAAGGCAGCCGCGGTTAAGTAATAGCTGCTATTGGTTGCTCCGCTGATGTTGGTATAGGTCCCATTGAGAGCAGTGCTTTGCTGCCACTGATAGGATGCTGTCGCTTCCGCTGGGGTCAAGGCGCCGGCGGTCAAGGTTTGACCAATATAAGGCGTGCCATTGATTGCAGCCATAGCGGTGATGGCCGTCGCCGCAAAGACAACCGGTCCGGAACTGACGCTTTCCACACTGCCGCTATAACTGCCTGTGCCGCTGATTCTCACTTTGATATAGTGGTTATTATCATCAAACACCAACGTATAGGTTGAAGAAGTCGCACCTGCGATCTCGCTGTATTCACCGCTTGCGCTGTCTGAGCGCAGCCATTGATAACTGACGGTCGCTTCCGTCGGCGAGAAGGATCCTGCTGTTAACGTTTCATATTGACGAGTCGTACCGGTAATTGCATTGATACTAATTAAAGCAATGCCGCTTACTTTGGCGCTGGGACTGCTATAAACCGTTGCGCTGTAATTACCGCTGCCGCTGGCAGCGACTCTGAGATAATTGTCTTTATCGGCGAGCACCAGGGTATAGGCAGTGTTCGTTGCTCCGGCAATATCAACATACGTACCATCGATCGTTTCAGAGCGCTGCCATTGATAGGTTGCCGTGGCACCTGAGGGGAGAAGGTCAACAGCGGTCAGCTGCTGACCGATTGTTGCTGTTCCGCTGAGACCAATAGCAGTCAGGCTTTCTTTGGCGGTTGCCGGGAATACCGCTGTGATCAAACCAGAATTCGCTGTGTTGGCAGCGGTCGCTCCGGCTACCGTGAAGAAATTTTCTGCAACACCGGCTAAAGTATAGCCTGTCTTCGGAGTGAGCGAAATCGTTGCCGTATAGACGGTATTCGCTTTAAAGGGAGAATCCGCCGGTGACCAGGAAATTGTTGCGGTATATTGTTCGGTTGCCATAACACTTGTTGTTGGCAGCGCGCCTTTGACCGGAGCGGTGATACCGGCGATGGCAGAGAAGGAAATCGGTACCAAGGCTGTTTTGGGGAAGACGGCTGTTACCACGCCGCTGTCGGCGGCATTGGTTGCTACGGCACCTGCCACAGTAAAGAAGTTTTGCGCTACGCCGGTCAAGGTATAACCCGTTTTCGCCGTCAGCGTGATGCTTGCGGTATAAATCGTATCGGCAGAAAATTGGCTGTGCGCGGGAGACCAGGTTAGACTTGCTGTATATTGATCGGTTTCGGTAATGCTTCCGACCGGTGTCGCACCGATCATCGGCGGTGTCACGCCTGCAATCGCGGCCAGATTAATCACGGCAGGCGCTGTTCTTGGGAAAACAGCCGTCACTGCGCCGGAATTTGCCGCGTTACTCGCCACAGCGCCGGCTACTGTAAAGAAATCCTCAGCCACCCCAGTCAGGGTATAGCCGGTATTGGGTGTAATGGTGATGGCAGCGGTATAGATGGTATATGCTTTGAAAGGGGAATCCACCGGTGACCAGGTGATGGCGGCGGTATATTCCGCATTGGCAGCGACTGTTTGATCCGGAAGCTCCCCTTTGACCGGTACTGTGATCTCCAGAAGAGCGGCAATCGTGATGGGAGCCGCGCTGACCGGACCAACAGCAGTGCTGGTCAACTGACCGCTATAACCACCGCTGCCTGTAACAACCACATGGATAAATTTGCCATATTCGGCAGCGGTCAGCGTGTAGGAGGCAGCCGTGGCGTCGATGATTTCAGTGTAGATGCCGTCAACAGTAGCACAGCTGAACCACTGATAGGTGGCGGTAGCCATCGCATCGGCGGGAGTCAGCGCACCGGCCGTTAATAGTTGCCCAACTTGCGCTGTACCTTGCAGCGCAGCCATTGCCGTGATTGGAAATTGCTCTGCTGAAGCAACCGAAATCGTATAGGTTTTCGTTTCCAGTACATATTTAGAAAGCGACAGCCGAGCTGCCGCCGGTGAAATGAAAAATATCGATAAAATCAGAGCGCAGAGAAGCAAGATCAGCTTCTGCGCTGACATCGTTCTCACCCACTTTGGTTTTGTCAATTTCTCATCTCCTTTCCGGCGATCGGATCGTCTGTCGCTGAGACTAAACTTTTGGTTATTCTTCTGCTTTGTCTACCCGTTCCACAATGCGTTCAACAAATAAATCTGCAATGACCGGATCAAACTGGCTGCCGGAAAATTTCTTGATTTCTGCAATCGCAGCCTGCTTGTTCATCGCCTTGCGATACGACCGGTTATTTGTCATGGCATCATAAGCATCCAGAATCGATACGATACGGGCGAGCAACGGTATTTCTGTCGCTTTCAAACCGAGAGGATAGCCGTTTCCGTTCCAGAATTCGTGATGACAAAGAATATCATAAGCGATTGGCTTCAGCTCATCATAAGAGAGTGCCATGCGATAACCGATTTCGGTATGCTCGTGAATCACCTTATTTTCATCTGCCGAGAGGGCAAACGGTTTCGTTAAAACGGAATCACTGATAATGAATTTCCCGATATCATGCACAATGGAAAGCAGCTCCAGCTTATTCATCTGGTGATTGGATAAGTGCATTTCAGTCCCAATCGCGCGCGCATACTTGATGAGTCGCAGGGAGTGTTCTTCTGTTTCTCTGCTTTTCTCATGCATGACCGTGGCAATGAAATGGATTAAAGAATTACACTGCTCCCGATTTTGCAGCAGCTTATGCTGATTCATATTTTCAATCGCGGATTTAATGATCGTTTCCAACGTCTCTTCCGGTTTGCTCTTGGTAGCACAGCCACAGGACAGGCTGATCACGACCGTACCGTTGCCAATATTGCTTTGAAAAGTGCTGAAACGAAAAATGATTTGCGTTAAAATACGGTCCGCTTCCAGATCATTTGTCTTTGGTAAAAGAATGCTGAAACTTTTGCCGACGATGGCTGCCAAAACGCCTGCTTTGCGGCAGCAGTCTTTCAATATTTCCACCGAACGAATCATCAGCTTGTCTTCTTCATCGCAGCCCAAGGAAGCAGCGTCAAAACCCGGGCCGTTGATTTCTCCAATAATCAAGGAAAAAGGCAGCTGATTCTCATAATCCAGTCTCTTCATTTCCTGTCTTAAGTAATTATGGCGATATAAACCCGTCCTGGGATCGCGATTGTTGTAATAGCTGGTATCGATCCCCTGCCCCGTCGCTTTATCCCATGGATAATTCTCATCCATCGATTCATTCATTTCACGAATCCCCCCTTTCTGCAGCGCGAAAGCTCCAATCTCTCGAAAAATGCTTTGCTATGTTCTTAGGTCAAACTGTCCACCTGCACTGCCTCAATCTTCACCTGCAGTGTCTGCTGTTTGTCAAGATAAGTGGAACCGGCATAGGTTTCATCCCAGGTAATGGTCAGTGTATAGCTATGGGCAATCTGCTCGCCAAATCCCAAATAGACATAACCATCGCCGGCGGAATCATAAGCTACGGCAGGCTCCAATGTGTAGGTAAGGGGTAAGTTCGGCAAAACCGGACTAAATTCAACGGTGACTTTATATTTTAATAAAACCTGATTCAGGTTGCCGTTTTCAAAATTAACGATGTCAAAATGATAAACTAAGATATCGCCGGGCAGCAGGTCGCTGACATTCAATCCGCTATCAATATCCAAAAGCTCAGTCCCGTTGCGTTCAGCGCTCTGCGGCAGATAGTTGAGGATTGGTTTCGCGATCGCAACCGTGTCTGTTCCCTCTCCGGTAGTACTAAATTTAGAAAGAGAAACGGCGGCAACCACAACGGTCACCATCAGCAAATAAACGAGATAGACAATATAGCCTTTTTTCATTTTCATCACTGCTTTGGTTTATTTTTGAACTGTCGGATGGCGTCCGCCGCATATGGCACCGCAAACAAGAGGATGGCAAGCAGCACTGTCAGATAAATACCCTGTTTCGTTTTGAGAAAATAGATCAATTTACCCAAAGCTGACAAACGCAGTACGACTTTCCCTTCCACTTGCGACAAAGCAATGGCCGGATCCGCCACATTATTGGCATCGCCCTGCGTCACCAATTGATTTCCCTGCATAGAAACAAGGCGGTGTGTCACAAAGCTCGCACCGGAATGATACGTGATCACATCGTTCACGGCATACTCTGCCTGCTGATGAATGATTAAGAGATCACCAACCTGAATTTCCGGCTGCATACTGCCGGAAATCACGATGACCTGGGCATAACCGAAAACCTTCGGCAGCTCGTTTTTCAGGAAAAGCTGTGCGGTGATTATGTAAAGGTTGAACAGAACAATCAAACTCAAGAAAACAAGGAACAGATTGCGTAAAAAAGTTCTAAAGCCCGGTAATTTCATCGCTGCTCTTGTTTTCATTGAAAGGAACCTCCAATTAAAATGTCCAGAATATAGAGAGGATTACCCTGCTGCATCCCGATTGCGGTGTCGATGCTGTCGGAGGTATCCTGCCATTGCCATTCTAACGTGTAAAAAGTCTCACTTTTCGCATCCAGCGTCACATTGCGCAGGGTGACATCCTGCGCCGATCGCCAGTCGTAATATTCAATCGAACTATTGCGGATCACACCTTGCGACAAGCGGTAGCGCATGGGCAGTTTGGGAAAATTCTGATCTTCTTCCAGAAGATTGATCTGGAAAACAACGGCAAAACTCTCTGGGTTTTTGATTTTAAAGATATATCTGCCGGTAGCGCCGGGCGCAATCACGGTTTGCCCGCCAATTTTGCTGACGCCGGTATTTCCGTCACGCGGCGCAAAAATATCAACGGCGGTGGCCTGCTGCCAGATTTGGGCAGGAGCAATCGTATCCGTGACAATCATATTGGGCGCTCTGTCAGGGGTTTGTGCAGCCGGCAGCCCGGGATCGTTTGGCAGTTCAGGGGTAGTCGGGTTGGTCGGGTTGGTTGGATCAACCGGAATCACCGGGTCCGGAGTGCTTGGTTCTGTTGGCGTCAGCGGAACATCCGGCGAGTTTGGGTCGGTTGGATTGGTCGGGTTTGTAGGGTTCGTCGGATCGGTTGGATTGGTTGGATTGGTTGGATTGGTTGGATTCGTCGGATTGTTCGGATTGTTCGGATTAGTCGGGTCGGTTGGGTTTGTTGGGTTACTGCTGCCGCCGTCCTGCGGGCTGAGATCACCCGGCAGGATCGGATCAACGGAGAGATCCGGCTGGCCCGGTTGACTGGGCATCGCCGTATCCGGATCCAAAACGATCGTTTCCTGATTTGATTCGTCTTTTAATTCCAGAACCAGGTTAATGACAGTGACCTCCAAAGGAATCTTGATCAGATAATGACCATTGCCCAGTTGGATGGTTTGCTTGACTTTTAAAGAACTGACGCCGGTAAAGGAAACCGTACTGGAGGCCAGCCGCCGCGTTCCCTCGATGACGCTGATCGTATGCTGTCCCTCTGTGACACGCAGAAATTCAAAGTTACCATTCGCATCGGTAATTGTATAGCGGACATCGCTTCGCAGTTCGATGATACCGTTGCGATATGGCGTGCCATCGGTATACATCACAGTGCCAGAAATATCAAATTGATATAAGGTGACCGGTTTTGTTTCATCGTTCTGTCCGATTTCACCCAAGTCAAGCTCAATCGTATCAACGATCCGCCCGGTGAAATCATCCAGGTTTGCCTGTTTGCCAATCAAGTAGCCGATATAGCTGAAGGATAGAGAGAGCAGCAGCAACAACAAAAGCAGCAGCCACCATAAACGCCGGAGTGTGGTCTGCTTTTCCTGAGTTTCCGTCATTTTTACTGTCGTTTCATGATTCGACTGAGCCAAGCAGATCACCTCCTCCGCAGTATGGATTTTGGCCGCAAGAAAGAAAAACCCCCGGCAAAGCTGGTCTTATTCACCTTTGCCGGGGTCTTTATGCCAGTTTTTTGATGCCTCGCACGAATGCTTTCGGCACTACTGAGCTATTGGTTTATGGGAAGAAAATTAGTCGATTTGCGTTGCGGTGATAGAAACGGTAATCAAAAGTGTCGGTGCTGTAGCTAGATTACCGAGAATTGTATCGGCAAAATCATAACTAATATTTCCAGCGGGAAGGAAATGACTGGTATCAACCTGTGTTGTTCCGGCAAGACTAGTGTAATAGGTTGTTCCAGGAACGTATTTTCCTGTCGCTGCTTGATATCCGGATCCATTGGCAACAAAATGTGTCGATACATCAGTTCCCACCGATAATGTACTAAAATTACCTGCTTTTTCGAAAGGCCATTCCCATGCAACTGTATAGGTTTTTGTAAGCGCTGTCAAGGGATCATTCGTACTGTCAAGGCCATCAATTATTGTATCGAGTTGAGCACCGGTCAAAGAAACCGCAGTGTCTGATGTAAATGCACCCGCCGTGGTAGCAAAATGCGTTCCATCAAAGAGAGTAAAGTTAATTGGTTGATAATCATTAGCTGCAATAACTGTCCAACCAGTAAGAGTTACCGTAGCATCATAGACGAGACCAACGGATACTTCAGGAGTACCTGCAACACCGAAAGTGAAGGAACCTTCCGTGCCTGGAGCTAGAACATCTGTGTTGTCAGTCGCGGATTGAACTGTCACATCAGCCGTTGCATAATCAACAGAAGTATGTCCACCGGCGGCAGCTTGATACGCATCACCAAATACATTCTGAACATCAGCGGTGACCGTCACGCCCCATTTTGCTACTCTGGCAGTATCAGTTCCATCTGCAGCAGTCGTATACTTGGCATACGTTCCAGAGACGAGCGGCAGGGTGACGAGCGTTAGAACCATGACCAGAACGCTCAGTTTTAAGAAAAGTTTTTTCATTACTTACACTCCTTTTATTATTTTGAATTTTATTTACAGCCATTTTGCCGGCTATATTCACGTTTTCTAGGCTATTCTCATCATTTTCTTGATTTTTTGTCAGCTGCCGGCAGATTAGCACCGGTCTGACGTTCTATTTTTTGCTTTTTAAGGTTTTTCTGTGGTTTGCATGGGATCTTAGCGTCTGGTTAGAAAGGATTAATAAAAACGAGCATCTCTCCGCTTGACTCGGGCGCCGCCGGGTCCGACTCACATTCATCTGAGCCCCCTTTGTTCTGAATTTTCGTTCCCTGTTCTTCTGTCATTTCAAGAATTCTATGAGTAATAACCGATTGGCCACCCTAGAAGAGATCAAATCTCCAACCTCGAGGTCAGTGGTTAGAACTTCCCTGATTCAAATGCGATGACCGATAAAAAAAGTCCGGCCGCAAACAAAGCTTGCGGTCGGACGGTCATCACATCGTAATGTTTTAGACTCCTGACTTTGCGTCCTAATCTTTCGATTAGTTTGCCTAAGAACACTTATTCAGTTTGTAAATGGTTTAAATTTTCCAATGACATAATATACCATATTAAAAGGATTGTCAACCTGAATTCTAAAAATTCCCTCTGAGCCGGAGAACAATAAAAAAGTCCGACCGCAAATAAAGCTTGCGGTCGGACGGTCATCACATCGTAATGCTTTAGACTCCTGACTTTGCGTCCTAATCTTTCGATTAGTTTGCCCTAAAGTTTGATTCAATTGGATCATTCAGATTTATTATTGTCATTTTATAACATCAAAGGCTCCTTGTCAATACCTTAAATTCATTTTTATAAAAATTATTTTTCTTTTACTGCGGGTCAATTGACGATCAGGCTAGCGGCTCATTTAAAATGTGATATTGATCTGCAGATCAACCAGATAAGACGCTACCGTCTCCGCCAGTTTCTTGTATTGCTGATCAAACCAAACGTTCTTTTGGTAACCTTCCTGTTCTGCCCATTTACCGACATAGGCTTTGAAGCAGCCTTCAAATCCTTTACCGGTCAGGTCTTTGGCGGCGGCGGATAAGCCTGCTAGCCAACCCTTGCGGCTCGTTCCGCTGTCGTTATAATCGAAAACCACATGAAAGACCCATCGATACAGAAAGAAACTGACAACCCAGGCGATGCCGACTTCCCGATTGCTGAAATATCCGCTGTTAATGGAATCTCCCAGACTGCCGGCCATGCGTTTATAGAGCAGATTCCAAGTAATCGTCAGCCAACTGTCCGAATCTTTTGCATTGACGCATTGATCCAGGATATCCTGGATCAGTTCTTTAGACTGATTGGCAACAATGGCTCCCACCGGGCCCAATAGCTGCGAGGCAACTATCTTGAAGGCTCTGTCATTCAGCCATTGAATCGATTGGGCGCCGATTAGGAAATAATCATACCAGGCGGCCGCATTGAGATAGCTGTCCCGCTGAACCAGGATGATTTTCTGCGCTGCGTCCCAAGTTTCTTGGCGCAGCTGTTTTAAATCACCAACCCCCAGGCTGTATTTTCTATTCTCCAGATCCGTCATGGCCCGGATACTCACGTCGCTTGGCAGAAATTTCTCGATGATCTTCTTACAATATTCGTATTCTTTTTGCCAGTCATTGTCATTTTCGGCTAAACATGCCGGGATCAGATCAAAAGGAATGTTCAATTCAAAATGGCGATTGCCGCCTTCAATGCTTGCTACCGCTGTTACGGAAAAACGAAAACGCTGACCTTGTTTGCCCGGGATGATTTTATCCATTTCCACGCTGAATTCTCCGGAAGGCAGGCTGGATGGCTTGACTTGCCGCCAGGAGAAAATCGGCTTAAAGTTGGTCAGAATGGCTTCTGCTCCCTCATCGTGCGCCCAAGGTGCCGAGAATTTGAAAAGATTTTTCTTGGTAAACAACTCTGTTTCACAGAGTAATCTCCGCTCTTGCTCGTTCCAGCGCAGGAAACGCAGATCAAAGATCGCTTTCTGCATACTGCCGTCTGCCGTATCATCCGCCGGCAGCTGAATCGCCCCTGTTTCCCGATCGATGCCGATCACATCTTCGGTGCGGAATAAGCCTTCCCTGCAGACGGTGATTTGACAGCAATTGCTGACTTCGTAAGCTGCGCTGTTGGCTTGGAAAGTAAATTTCCCTTGATCCGAAAAATTCGTGCCGTCATCATTTTGGACCTGATCACACTCGGTTACCTGAAAGACAGCCGTTTGATTGCTGTTCAGTTCTTTTGGCAAAGCATTCCATTTTGTTATTCTTGACGCCATACCGTCAGCTTGCGGAGCGGCCAGCTGCCAAGCGGTGATGGTCGGATGCACAATCGCAAGCGTAAATTCCTTGGTTTCACCGGATCCGCTCAAAAATTGATAGGAAGCCGGATTTACGGTCAGTTCCGGTTCGCCGATCAGCTCGATCAGCACTTTCGCGCTGATTTTCTTGCCGTCCACGGTCAGGCTGGCTACAATCGCAGCGGTATCCGGTGTTTGGCCGCCGACAGCGCCCGGATTGGGATTGGCTGCTTTCAGCAGAATACATTTCCAATCCTGATAGTATTCGGCTTCGCCGCCATCCAGCCAATCGGCGCCGTTTTCTTCCGCGCTGAATGCAAGCTCCTGCAATAGCTGCTGCAGTTTACCGCGGTCTGTCTGGCTGCTGCTGTTGGCGATCGGTCTTGCATAGACCCAGATTTCGGCTTTGCCATCGGTCAGCAGCGTGCGTTCTGCCGGGTTGGTAGCCATCTCAATGGCATAGGCTTCGTCTGTCAATTCAATCGTCGCCTGAGCGGTAATCGTGCCCTTAGGAGAGATGCCTGTGATGTTTATGGTTTCGCTCTGGGTTTTTTTTGCCGCATTCATGGCAATGCTGAGATTGATTTGCCCGCTTCCCGTTTGAGGAGAAATGCTCAGCACAGAATCCAGCTCGGCAGCAACTGTAATCTTCACACCGGGGGCTTTGCTGTATGCACCGCTCTCTTTGACCTGGTAGGCAGTTATTTGCAAACTACCCGGCTGGTTTTGGCCAACCTGAATGATCGGACTGCTCAATTGCAGGATATAACCCGCTGCTCTCTCCCTGTCATTTTGATTTTTCTGTTTGTTTTTCCGCCGGGCTGCCGCTCCGGCAGCAATAGCGAGTGCAGCAGCGGCAACTACAGCCACGCCGCCTGCTACGACCACAAAGGGAATTTCATCCGCTCCTGCTTCGCCCAGCCAGCCGTCGTCGTAACCGGACTCGAATTCCGCTTCGGTGATTGCATCAAAATCATTGCCCTGACCGAATTCATTGCTGTAGGTAAAGGAGAAACTGCCATCCGCCATGTAATACAGTTTGACATAACCGTTGCCGTTCTCTTTTGTCACGGTTGTTTGGTCTGTGCCGGTTTGCAGATCATAGACTGTATGGGTTGTGGTGGCGTGTGCAGTCACTGCCAGAAATAAATTATTCGCCAATTCCGGGCTTGCCGCTTCCAACGCTCGGCTATGACATTTGACCGCATCGTTGATGGTGTAGGTTGTGACTCGCACCATCGATTGCAGAACCAAACCCGGGGTGACAAATTCTTCGCCGTCATGTACTTCCAAAAAATGAATGGCTGCTTTTTCTATCTCCTGCTCGCTTGGCAGCTTACCTTCCCAGTTGTTAGCTTCGTCTTCGCTTGCCGCTATCACAACATTGAGAAGGTTCAAGCGATGCGGATGATACCAAACAGCTTGCAGCGCCAGGAAAAGGCAAAGAATACTCATTATTTTCAGCAAGATTGCTTTCCCAGGAAGTTTTTGCATGGAATTCCCTCCTCCATGTCATGCAATTTTTAATGGCAACTGTTCCGCCGCGGCTTCCTGCCCAAGTGCAGAGCGGTTGCTGCTTTCTGATCTTCACAGCCATAATCGATTGCCGTTCACATCAATAAACTGCCATTTGTCGTTGATTTTCACCGCAGCTTTGCCGCTGCGTTCAAAAGCCCAGGCATCCTGATAAATCGCTTTGATCACAACTGTGCCCGATAAATCGATATAGCCCCATTTACCCTGCAATTTGACCGGCGCCAATGCCGATTTTGTGTCGATCTCCGTCGCGGAAAAAGATTCCGCCGCTTCAAAAGGACCTGCAATGACCCGGCTGCCCAACGAATCGATAAAGTACCAGCCTTCTGCATCCTTGACTGCGGCCAAACCCTGACTGAAGTAATGCGCCTCTTCAAATTGGGGTTGGATCACGATTTTGCCGTTCCGGTCGATATAGCCGTATTTGCCTTCGCTTTTCACTGCAGCCAGGTCCTCGGAAAAGGGTTCCGCTGCTTCATAAATCAGGGGGATTGCCAATTCAAAACCGGGGTCGTTCTTTTCCAGCAAGCGAATATAACCCCATTTACCCTCCATTTTCACAGCGCCGAGCCCTTGGGTGAAAGCTTTCGCGGCTTGAAAAACCCCAGCCGTCAACTGCTCCGCATGGGCATCATACGTGCCGCGGCAATAAGCAAACGAATTATTCAGCTGTAAGGGATATGGATTGCTGGTTGGCAAGATGGTTTCAAAGACGAATGAGCGATAACTCAGCCCTTCTCCTTGGCTGAATAAGCTTTCATATTTTTCCCAATGCCAGCTCAATTGAAAGCTCGAAAAGAAAAGAATCAATGAAAGAGCAAGGATCAGCAGGCTCGCAACGATAAATTTAACCTTCCCGCGCACGGCACCCACCTTCTTCACGAAATTTCACCCCCCTCTTTTGCTTATTCAACCAATACCGAACCGTTTTTTCGCAGAAAAATCAACTGGTCGCTGTCCCAGAAATCAACGATCACCAGATAATCCTGCGTCAGGCTGATCGTAAAAGGCAGAAGATCAGAGAGTTTTTCAGGATTACCTCCCTCTTTGCCCATCCGATAGAGCTGTCCGCCTGTTTTCAGATTGGTATAATAAAAGTATTCCTGATCAAAATTCAAATAACCCGCCTGCTCGGCAGAGAAGAGACGGATTTCCTTGCCTTCGACCGACATCGTATATAATTTCCCATCGTCTGCTGCGTTACAAAAATAAACCTGATTTCCTTCCAGCCAAAAAATGCCGGGGTTAAAGTCTGTCAGCTTGGTTCTTTCCTTGCCGTCCAATCGGATGCGGTAGAGGCAATCCGCATCCGTACTGTTATTATAATAAATCCAACCAGCCGCAACCAACACGTTGCGGCTTTCATCCTGATTCAGCTGTGTTTCGTGACTGCCATCGGTTTTCAGTTTGTAGATTTGCCGCAGATCACTGAGGTTGGTAAAATAGAGCCACTCGCCACAAATATTCAGTGCATCCACTTGCCAGGGATAGATGCAGGAACGTTTTGCTCCGTCCGCGCGGATTTTATATAACTTACTTTGATCGCTGAAATTTGTGTAATAGATCCATCCGTCCAGACCATTCATGGTATCGACCGATTCTTTAGTCAGCTGCTTTCTCTCGCTGCCGTCCAGGTTCATCGAATATAAGCGGTTCTCGTCCTGCCAGTTCAAATAAAAAATCTTATCATTCATTTGCAGTACAAAACCGCCGTTGGCAATATTGCCAACCGTATTACCGATGTCTGCCGAATCGGTTGACTGATGCGCTCTTTGCTCATAAATAGCGTAAGCAGCGATCAGCAGCAACCCGATCGCCGCCAGAAGAATCAAATTGCGGTAGAAGGATCTGGGTAATTTGGATTCCTGCTCGATTTGCTTCTCCCTCAATTTTCTCCCTTGAAAAACCAGCAGAGCACTGCCTAAACCAGACCAGAGCAGGAAAAAGAAAAACAAACCGCTGCCATAGGGTGAATTGAACGCCGGATAAGCAGCAAAATAGACGATTGCTAGCGAACCGGTTGGTTGCTTGCTCGAGACCGCAAGCCCAAAACCACGCCGCACCGAATGATCCGGCAGGGAGAACTGATAGGTGATTGAAAAGTCATGCGCGCTCGTTCTGGTATACGGTCCCGGCAATACAGAAGTGATTTTTGCTGTGGTTTCTGTGCCAAAGAAATACAAACCAAGGTGGGCCAAGCCATATAAAATCAGGAGAAAACTGATAAAAAGCACAAGATAGCGCAACGGTTTTTTCATAGAGCCTACACCTCGCTCTCTATTTCATAAAAAACACAAGATAAACAATAGCGGCCAGAACAATCAGTAAAGCAAGCAAACGCAGCGGAAGATTGGCAGACCTTACAGCGGTTTGTCTTGCACTGCCAGCCGTCGAACTGATTTTTACGCGGTTGGTTACTTTGGCAGAGCCTGCAATGCTTGTCTTTGACCCGGCTGCCACTTCAGACGTTGGTTCAACCGCTGATTTCTCTGCTTGCTCAGCCGCTGGACCGCTGCTCGTTTTAACCGCTGGCTCAGGTGCCCGATACGGATTTTTTTCCGGCATGATTGGCATAGTTTCTTTTGCTGTAAGGATGGGCGGCGGCGGTACGCGTGTTTGTTGATTTGGCTGCGGCTGCCTCATTCCTGCCACTTGTTTACCGGAGACAGAACAGAATTGATCCATCGATTGCAAGGGTGCCCCGCATTGGCTGCAAAACTCATTTTTCATCATGATTGCTCCTTTCTGCTTTTAAGAAACATGTATTCGTCAACAAACTTATTTGCTGTTTCTGTCTTTTTTCGCTATGGTATGGCTGTTGATTCCTTTGACATTATTCTGCCTTATAACGACGTGATACCATAAAATTTATCAGTTACCTAAGTATTTTATCTTTTATATACTCTGTTTCATCTTGAATATCACTCGATTTACCAATTCGATATCGCTTATAGAAACCCTTTCGTCTTGGCTCAGATACAGGGAATAATTTTACATTTTTGTCGATTTATTGTCATTGTTTGTGTCAAAAGCAGGATTGCCGAATGACGCTGAACCAACGCATGCCCGTAAAAAAAAGACCAGAACCGCCTTTTTTTCAAGCGTTTCTGGTCTTCCATTTTTCTTTTTAACGAATCGGTTTGACGATCCTATACTGAACTTTTTTCTTTCAACAGATCTCTGATTTCAGTCAGCAGCACTTCTTCTTTGGAAGGCGTTGGCGGAATCGTCGGTGATTCTTTTTCTTTTTTCTTAAAAGCTGAAAGCAGTTTGATCATCAAAAAAATTGCCAAGGCGACAATCACAAAATCGATGACGGCTTGCAAAAAAGCACCGTATTTCAAAGCGACCTCATTGGCAGTCCCGATAGCTGGAGTGATGATGACCTTTAAGCCGGCCAGATTAATTCTGCCTAAAATCACACTGAGCAGCGGCATCACCATATCATTGACCAGCGATGTGACGATTTTCCCAAAGGCGCCGCCGATAATCACGCCAACTGCCAAGTCAACAACATTGCCCCGCATGATGAATTTTTTAAACTCCGAAATCATTTTCAAACCTTCTTTCTGATTTGTTATACTGCGAATGACTTCGCTTCGTTTTATTTCCGTGAATCGGACTGAAATTCCTTCTCTGTGCACTAAATCTTTGATTCGTCTTTGGCTTCCCCAATCAACAGCACTTTAGCAGCCATCGTCAAGGAGAGAAGTACCTCCCTCTCCGGATGACTGCCTGCACAATGCGAGAAAAGCCCGTGCCGTAACGGAAAGAATCTTGTTCTTGTGATGGATCATATTGAACTTACGTTTCAATTGCAAACCTTGCACCCGAACCAGCGCAATCTCCTGCTGCTGCAGCTTTTCCTTTACCATAAGGTATGGTAAAACGGAGAGTCCGAGTCCGTTACTGACTGCATTGATCAGCGCGGTTGTGCTGGTACTCTCCCACATTGGCAGCAGGGAAAGGCTGCGGGCTGCCAGAATATGATCGAATAATTCCCTGGTACCGCTGCCTTTTTCCCGTAAGAGAAAGGGTTCGGCGAGCAAACGATCAAATGCAATCTCTTCTCCGTTGCTGAACTGATGCCCGGCAGCGCAAATCACAACCAATTCATCGTCCAGATAAGTTTCCGAAACGATACTGTCCAGATGAGCAACCCCTTCAATCAAGGCAAAATCCAGTTCATTGGCTGCAATCTTTTTTTCAATCGTCTCAGAGCTGTCAATCGTGACAAAGATCGGTGTCTGCGGGTAACCTATGTTGAATTGCCGCACATAATCGGGCATAAAGTAGCTGCCAATGGTAATACTGGCACCGATGCGCAGTTTTCCGGCAACACCTTGGCTGCGCAGATTTGTTTCCATCTCTTCCAGCAAATCGAGTATCGGTCTGGCATAATCGAGCAAATTCTTACCGGCTTCGGTCAGGTAGAGGCGTCGGGAAATTCGATCAAACAGCTTAAGATCATATTCTGCTTCCAATTCCTTAATCGTGCGGCTGACTGCCGGTTGAGCCAGGTAGAGCTGCTCGGCCGCTTTGGTAATGCTGTTCCATTCACAGACTGTGACGAATACTTTTAAATGCTGCAGTGTCAGGACTAACCTCTCCTTTCACAACAAATTTGTTATGATATTTATCTTATTATACTATTTTACTTGAGTATTGGCAAGCCTTATACTAAATTAGAAGTAAAAGATACCGGAGGCATCCTCTTGAAACACGATATGAAATTTTATACTCTGCTTTTCCTCTATACTTTTCAGCTGAGTGCTTTTACCTTCGGCGGTGGTTATGTGATCGTGCCGCTGATGAAAAAGCAATTTGTCGAACAGCTCGGTTGGATCAATGAAAAAGAAATGCTCGATTTTGTCGCCATTGCCCAATCCACACCCGGTGCGATGGCAGTCAACGCAGCCACTTTATTGGGATACCACCTCGCCGGCATGAAGGGCGCTTTAGTTGCTATTTTTGGCACGATTTTACCGCCGTTTATCCTGTTATCAGTGATCTCGCTCTTCTACACTGCCTTTGTTGCGAATCCGATTGTCAAAAACGTGCTGCGCGCCATGCAGGCAGCAGTCAGTGCAGTGATCTTGGATGTCGTAATCGGGATGGCCGGATCGATCTTCAAGAACAAGAAACTGGTTCCGATCATTCTGATGATCGCTGCTTTCATCGCTGGTGCCTTTTTTGAGGTCAATGTGATCTATATCATTCTCGTCTGTGCGGCAGCGGGTCTTATTTCAACCTTAATAACACAAAGAAAAACAAAGGAGACCAAGCATGATCTACCTTAAACTATTTTGGTCGTTTTTTCAGATTGGTCTCTTCAGCATCGGCGGCGGCTACGCTGCCATGCCCCTGATTCAAAATCAGGTTGTCCGGCTGCATGCTTGGCTCACAATGAAAGAGTTTGCCGATATTATCACGATTTCTCAGATGACACCCGGGCCGATTGCTATCAACTCAGCCACCTTCGTCGGCACGCGCATCGGAGGCTTCTGGGGAGCGATCGCAGCTACCTTCGGCTGCATCCTGCCCTCCTGCCTGATCGTCTTGCTGTTCGCCGCCCTCTACAAAAAATATAAGAATCTGGATACGGTGCAAGGCGTTCTCGGTGGTTTACGCCCCGCTGTGATTGGAATGATCGCTTCGGCGGGACTCACTATTCTCATTATGGCGATTTGGAACGGGCAAGCGGCTTCGCTGGATCCGAGCAGCGTCGATCTCCTGTCGGTTATCTTGATTGCTCTATGCCTGCTGTTTTTGCGTAAGACAAAAATCAACCCCACCTTTATTATGCTGGGAGCAGGCGTGATTGGCGGTTTGCTCTACAGTTTGTTGCCGCTTGCTTGATATTTGCCAAGCCAATCCACTTCGATGTGGATCAAATGACTCTAAAAAACAACACAGTGCCTGAAGTGATTTTTTACTTCAGGCACTGTGTTGTTTTGCTATGCTTCGTTCACGAAGCGTAAACTAATATCCAAGGCTTTGACCGTATGGGTTAAGGCCCCGATGGAAATGAAATCCACCCCGGTTGCCGCAATTTCCCGCAGATCCTTCTCTCCCATATTGCCGGATGCTTCCGTCAAGGCTCGGCCGGCGATGATCTGCACCGCTTCTGCCATTTCTGCCGTACTCATATTATCCAAAAGAATCACATCAGCACCGCCCTGCAGCGCTTCCGCCAATTGCAGCATATTCTCCACTTCAATTTCTATTTTCATAATGTGCGGCACTTGCTGGCGCACACTGGCGATTGCCGGCGTGATTCCTCCTGCTGCGGCGATATGATTGTCTTTGATCAAGACACCGTCCGCCAGATTATAACGATGATTCATGGCACCGCCTACCCGCACCGCGTACTTTTCCACCAAACGCAGCCCCGGCGTAGTTTTGCGGGTATCCACGATTTTGGTTTTCGTTCCCTGCACTTGCAGAACGGCAGCGCGTGTTTGTGTCGCGATCCCGGACAGATGCTGCAGAAAATTCAAAGCGACCCGTTCTCCGCTCAAGATACTGCGAGCCGGTCCGCTGACTGTTGCTAAGATCGTACCTTTGCTGATCGGATCTCCTTCTTTTACGCAGAGTGAACATTGAATCTGCGGATCCAACAAGAAAAACACCCGCTGCATGACGAGCAAACCGCAGACAATTCCCTCTGCCTTAGCGATAAAATTTCCCTGTGCCCACCGCTCAGGAGCAACGGTCGCATTCGTCGTGATATCACCGTGACCGATATCTTCCTCTAAAGCCAGATATAATAATTCATCCAATTGCCGGGAATTTTGCATCACAATCTCCTCCTTCGTCCGAATTATTTTTTGACTATCGCTTGGTCGCCAAATTTCCAAAACAGTTAGGAAAGCGCCAGCATGCGTTCCAGGCTCAGCGCCGCTTTTTGTCTGACATTTTCATCCACTTGCACAACATACTTTAATTCCTCTAAAGCAGCCGCCAGATTCGCCAGTGTCGTTTTTTTCATATTGGCACAAATCAGACGCGGAGCGGCCGGGTAAAACTGTTTGCCGGGGCAAGCCAGCTGAAGCTGATGTAAAATACCCTCTTCGGTCGCGATGATAAATTCCTGCGTCGGGGAGTGCGCGGCAAAATCGATAATCTGAGCCGTGCTGCCGGTGAGATCGGACATCCGAGAGATTTCCAAAGGGCATTCCGGATGCACCAGCAGCAAGGCTGCCGGATGCTGTTTTTTGGTCTCGTTCACCTGCTGCACGGTGATAAAATGGTGCGTCGGACAGAAACCTTTGGCTAAAATAATCTGCTTTTCCGGGCAGAAGGTAGCAATATAGCGGCCAAGGTTTTGGTCCGGCACAAAGATCACTTGCTGTTCCGTTAATGATTGTACGATTTTCACGGCATTGGCGGAGGTACAGCAGATATCGCTGACCGCCTTGACCTCAATGGAAGAATTGACATAGCAGACAACTGCCGCCTCTGGATATTGCTCTTTCAGCCGCAGAATTTCCTGTGCGGTAATACTGTCTGCCATGGGGCAGCCGGCGGTTACATCCGGTAAAAGCACCGTACGCTCAGGGCTTAAGATTTTTGCGGTCTCCGCCATAAAGGTAACGCCACAGAAAACGATGACTTCCGCTGTGGTTGCTTTGGCCATTCGGCTCAGTTCCAGAGAATCACCCACAAAATCGGCTATATCCTGAATTTCTGCCGGCTGATAGAGGTGTGCCAAAATCACGGCATGGCGTTCTTTTTTTAGTTTCTCGATTTTCTTGATCAGTTCAGTATTCGACAAAGCTGTTTTCCTCTTCTTTCTATTTCGTTTCTTCCGTTTTTTCATAAAGCAGACCAGCGCTGCGCAAGGCTGATTCAATTCGATTCAGCGTTTCTTCGTCTGGCGCTTCTACGGTATGCATATGAATGCCATCGGTGATGGTAGTGAGCATCATCGAACGGCTGGCGCGGACTCTTTGCAACCAGGACTCAACAGCCGGCAGAGAACCCAGCATCAGACTGCCGGTAATTTCTCCGTAGATCGGATGATCCACAATCACATCCCGCACCATGCCGCCCTGCTGCACGATGATCTTCAGTTCCACCTCTGCTTCCGGCAGTGTTTTATGATAACAGGTGAATACCTTCAGACTGCGGTTTTTAGCAGCATTACTTAAATAGATATAACCCGCAACGGTGGAGAGCAAAGGCAGACCGCCTGCTTTGAGCAAAGCGATATCCTGCACGACGATCTGTCTCGTCACACCGAGCAGTGAAGCCAGTTCGCTGCCGGTGATCGGTTTGTCCGCATGGCTGATGACCTCGATGATTTTTTTCCTTCGGCTGTTTGCATCCATCTTCTCACTCCCCCGGTTTGTTTTCTATTTGCATTATAGCGAAGTTCGAAACAATGTCAACAGCTGTATATACAGCTGACAAGAAGTGCTGACAAAGCCTTAATTCAGACAAAAAAGCAAGCCGAAAAATCAAAAAAGCAAGGAATCTGTCCGGTTTGAACAGTTCTTTGCTTTTCAGGTGAAATACCATAGCAAAATTCGCTTGCAATCCTGGCAATTATGCTGACGCCTTTAGCTTAGCAAACTAAACAACTCCTGTGTCTGAATCACGCGGGCAAAGGAGCCCTGTAGAGCAGCCATAAACACAGCATGCACCACAGCGGCGGAGATTGCTTCACCCTGCCAAGTTAAATTCCGGGTGGCGCAGGCATCCTGTAAAACGGTCACGCTGAAACCCAATTCTCTGGCTGCGCGGACCGTAGAATCGATGCACATATGGCTCATCATACCGCAGATGATCAGACTGTCGATCCCACCGGCACGCAAACGCTCTGCCAAATCAGTTTCATAAAAACTGTTCGGCTTGTGTTTGACAATGACCGCTTCCGCAGCTAGCGGTGCAACGAGCTGATAAATCTCCGAACCGGGTCCGGCAGAAGCAAAGAAAGCTGCATTGATATTGTTATTGATGTGACGCACATGAAAAACGGGCCACTGCTTTGCCCTAAAGAAGTCTATAGCAAGCTTAGCCTGCTGCGCAGCCAATTCCGGCTGCACGAGTTCTGCCCTACCGCCCGGAAAATAATCATTTTGGAGATCAACGCATAGCAATGCACTGTTCATGAAGATCCTCCTTCTTCGCTTAAAATCCAGTCTTTCAAAGTATTGATTAACAGGGCTATTTTACCACAGAGTTGTCCTGTTGTCATCGTTTCCTTGCAGTCAAATCTTTGCTTTCTTCCGATAGAACAACAGAACCATCGGTTGGTGCGCCGAAGGTTCTGTTGTTTGCTATTGACTTACTTTATTCGAGATTGAGAAAATTCTTCTTGCTCAGGTACTCTTCTTCACTGATCTCGCCTTTGACCAGTTTCAATTTCAATAAATCCAAAACGTCCTGACTGGTTTGGTTCTGGTTCTTGCCTTTCTTTCTGGTGAAATGCAGGATGGTAAAAATCACGAGCAGCACGACTGCTGCCATGATCAGCATCATCCAGCCACCCATAAAGGATCTGGAACCGAATGCGAGACAGCGGCCGATTTCATTGCTTTCTCTGAAAAACATCATTTTATTCACTCCTTATTTGCACAATTCCGATAATCTTGTAAAGGTTTCTTCGTCAATTTCTCCGTTGATGTATCTTAACTGCAGAGTTTCAATTGGATTGATCGGATTGCGCTTGCCGCTTTTTGTGCTCTGATGGTCCTTTGAACCTAAGTAGAAGAGATAAGCTAAAATCAGTAAAGGTATGATCATGGTTGCTTCCCCTTTCGGCTGGATAAAGCTCTTCATTCGTTCCCATCAGTCGGTAATTACCGCTCTGCCTGGAACCTAAACTTTATTCTGTGCCGATTATAGCGAAAGCATATGAAGATTTCGTGAAGAATCCTCGCTTCGCCAAAGATCTTTTTATTTTCTTTGCACCTGTCCAGCTAAATTTACGTAGCAGAGTAAAGGTTTACCATAAGTTGTCATTTCACCCGCTGCATCCACACGCAGCAGACTGCCGCTGGGAATGCCGTAACCACAGGCACCCTCTCCTTGCAGCTGTAATACTTTCTTCAGTTCGATCCAGTCCTCGTCTTCGGCATGGGTGTCAAAGACAGTCGGCGCAAACCCGAGGCAATCGAATAACGCCGCCGTGCTGTCATCCCCGGGATCTTGCCAGCGAACCCAGGCAGACCCCATCATAATGCTGCCTGCTGACATACCGAAAAATAACTTACCGCGCTGACGCAGCAGAGCTAGAAAATCAATCAATTGATGCTGCTGCAGCCAACGCATGCCGTCTTCCACTTCTCCGCCCGAGATAAAAATGGCATCCGCTTTTTCCAACGCCTGTTTTGTGGCTGCTAAATCGATTTTTTTCCGGGCCAATTTCACTAATAAGACTTCACCCGCGCCTGCCTCCTGCAGCATGCTTTTGATGGATTGAAAAAAAAGCAAATGATCGCCATTGGCTGCACCAAGATAAGCAATCTGTGGTTTGACGGTGCCGCATTCTGCTAAAACGGACGCGATGGCAGTGAGCATGGCCTGCGGGTCACGCGACCGGCCGCCGGCAAATAAATAAATCGGTTTGATTGTACTCATAAAAACATCCCTTTTGCATCAAAGTCAAAGTTCGTTTGCGTGCGGCGGTATTTCCCCGCCGGTCCGGGCCAAAGATTCGCCACTGCTGTGAGAATAAATTCACCGTCCGCGCCATAAAGTGCAGCCAGCACTTGCCGGATCCGCTCGAGGACGGTCTCACTTTGGTCTGTCAAAACCAACTGTACTTCGTATTTTCTCTCGGTCTGCTGTTCCAAATGATAATCACGAATTTCCGGAATACCGGCCAATTGCCGGTCGAGCGCCAGGGTGGTCACCAAATCACCGCTCGTCGTAAAAGTGGCATTGGCAAGGCGGCCTTCCACGGCCTGGACCAGATATCCTTCACTGTGATCGTTCTTTGGCTGCAAGCGGATCAGATCACCCATATCAAAGCGCACAATCGCCGCCCAAGGATTGCCAAAGGTAGTGACCAAAATCCGGCCCAGCTGCGGACCGCCATGCCGAGCCGCCAGCGGATAAAAGTCGATCCGGCAGAACTCCGTGTTTTGACGGAACAAACCGTCTTCTCCCTGCATCAGCACAAAACCGGTTTCCGTGCTGCCGTAAGAGCTGATCAGAGGCGAGGAAAATACTTTGCGAATGGCCGCCAGATGAATTTGGGAAGGAAATTCATAGGTGAAGAGAATAGCGGCTGGTGAAAAGAGTTTTTGGCCGTGATCCATCGCCCACCAAGCCAAACGTGCCAGCAAGGAAGGATTGGCTTCCAGAATGACCGGCTGAAAGAGCGCCAACTCTCTCGCCATGCGTTCCAGATGACGTGGCTGCCAGGCGATCACGTTAATCTTCTCGTTGAGATATAAGGTATTTCCTAAAATTCGGTGATCCATCGGTAAATCTTCTTCGCAGTGAATACCAATATTCAAGGCACTGGCAAGCTTGGCTTGCTTCTGAGGATAGGTTAGCTGAGCGGTATGGGCATTCAAGCGCCAAGACGCCGCCTCCGAAGCATTCCACCATTGCTGGTTCCAAAGGTTGATCACTTTCTCACCGGTACTGCCGCTGGTAAAGGTATATTCTATTTCATCCCGCGCCAGTGCCTCCTCCACCTGTAAGTGATTGGGCACCAGGCCATTCGGAAAATTTTCTCTCATTGTCTGCTTGGTCAGTTCTGGCAGCGCGGCATATCTTTGTTCCGGTGCGGTTCCGGCTCCGGGATCAGCAGTTCGCCAAGACGCATAGACAGGAACCGTATTTAAAGCAATTTCCAGTGCGTTCAGAGATTTTTTTTGATATTGTGTCAGGTTAAACTCTTGATTTTGCATCGTGATAGGTCTGTCCTCCTTTTTCTATCGCAGCTTAACAACGCCTTCAGTCGAATTATTCCAGCTGGCGATAGCATGCTTTTAGGTCATTTTGCTCACTTGTTCGCCCACGTTCTGTTTTTGGGCGATTTTGCGGCAAGCATTCTCTAATTTACATAATTCTTCACTTTTTTAAGTGTATCCTGCCTGAATCAAAATAATTAAGAGAGGATATCCATGACAGATACCCTCTCTTTTGGTTTTTTCATCAAGATTCGCAACTACTCACCGCTGGGAAAACCGTAGAGGATTGGTGCGACACTGCCGCAGATTAAGCCAAGCCAAGTCTCCGTTAAACTGACATCAATCCAGGCTGGCTTCTCCATATTCAAAAGGGCGTTTGCTCTTTGGATGTAGCGATTCAGTTCGTTATAGTAATAACTATTCTCTGCGGCTAAATTCTGCTCGGTGAGCTGCTGATAATAATCCTGTGCTACAAGGAGGTTTTCGCTCATCTTGCTGGTATCTGCCCGCTCATCCATCGTTCCCGATGTATAAAGCAGGACGCTGGCTGCGCCAGGATTGGTGGATTCATAATAAGAGGTCAATCCGCCGGTGTAGGGGTCAAAATACATCAGGAAATTGTAGCTATTGGCAACCAGTTCATGGCCATTGGTTTCGATCAGACCCCAAGTACCGTTGCCATAGGCATCGTGCTGAAAATAATAGATCGCTTCCCCGCCGGCAAAAGAAACTTGATGCACGCGGGATAGGATTTTTTGACCGCTGGGCGAAATCACACTCAACGCATCATAAATGGGATCGGCATCGCCTGAGACGATGAAAAACATGGAGGTTTCGGTGGCAACCGCATCAATGGTCTGATAAGCATTGATCGGGATAATCACCCGATTCTTCAAATCAACCACACCCGGGTAAGAGTTGGGATTGCTTTCCCATACCTTGATAAAGCCATTGCCAAGATATTCGGTATGTTCATAAAGCCCTGCATACTGCGCATTGAAGGCGCTTGCTTCGGACGGATGGTAGCCATGACGTTCTACCCAATAACCATCCTCACCCCAGTAACCGGAATCATCAGAAATGGGGTAGCGCGAATAATTGCCGCTAAAATCGTAATAGCCTTCAATCTCACCGGTATAGGGATTTCCGTTTGCGTCTATATAGCTATCCTGAAAATAAACTGCATTGCCGCCGATTTCACCTAGATAGACTCCTTTTTTTTGCATCAGGATTTCATCTTTGGTGTTGATCAATAAGGTATAAGCAGTTGTTCCCCGCATTTCATGCACGATGGCAACCCCGTTTTTAAAGCTGGTCGTTTGGAAATATTTCTCGGGGATGATCAGGTTACCGGCCGTGTCGATATAACCGGCTACGGCATAGGCTTCCCCATCCACTGTGACAGTTTTCGTCATGCTGGTGACATTGATCAGACCGTTATGCACAGCACCAAACATGCCGTCCTCCGCCCGGTAATTGGTGTAGGCGACCGGTTTCATCGAGGCATCATAAATCGTCACCAACTGCTTTTCCCACTCGAGGAGGCTTGCACTGCGCAGTCCCACAAAATAGCCTTCTGAAAACGAACTGATGATGCGGGCAAGGTCATTCTGATAGTTTGGTGCATACCAGACAGCGGTTTGCACTGCATCGACGTAAGGCCGGCTGGTCTCAATCCCGATGGTGCTGCTGGCTTGATCCCAATTCACTTCGATGTTAAAGGTTTTCGTCAAATCTCTCAGCTTAAAAAAATTATAACCCGCGATGGTGAAAGCAGATAGGGAGGCGATTTTCCCGTCTTTATAGATAATTGCTGAATTGAAAAACGCCTGCTTGGCGGAACCGTCTCCCGGCGCTAATTCACCGCCGGCAATCGTATAGGCCGCATTGGAGACTAAGTTTATCGCCCTTTTGGCAGAATCATAAGTTACTTCAAATTGCTTACCGGTGCCATTCACTACCATGGCGATGTCTCTTAATTTAAAATAGTTGAACCCATCGATGGTATAGGCCTCAAAGTTTGTTACTTTACCATTCACGATTACTTTGGCACTGTTTTGATAGACGGTAAACCCGGTTGCTGCCATGCACCATCCGGAAACCGCCAGAGTCAGAAGGAAAACAAAACACATTATTCCAACCAATTTTCTCTTCATACTTTTTCCTCCTTTTTTTTGCTGATTACAGTATAAATATTCCAGATAGAGCGATAAATTCCTTCTGTCCATCCAGGAATTACCCGACTATTTCACTCTCTTGGCTGAATTCGTGTAATAATCTTATCCAGCTGAATTTGAAAAGAGCTGCTTAAAACCTTGATGCATCCAATTGGTTTTAAGCAGCTGCAGTCAATTAATCTTTTTCTACGAGTTGGCTGACAAATTCACTGATCGGCTGGCGCGTCAGCGTTTGTCCCAGCAATTCCTGAATGACAATTTCACAAACAAATAAAATGCGGCTTTCTTCTAAATGACCGGCAACCGCTTTGTTTGCATCCGAAACCACTACATGCAGATGCGGTATGCCATCCGCAATTACCCCTTGAATCGCACAAACTTCCAGCGGTGCATCCAGCCATTCCGGATAAACAAATTCAGGCGGCAGCTCAGTGTTGACCGCCGTATGCAGACGGCAGCGGTCAAACGTTGCGATACCGGAGGCAATATAACCATCGTGGATTCCCGCTTCTTCGATTACTTGCTGGATTCCAGCCAGGACAAATTCACCCGGTTCCAATCTGACAACAATCGCCCGACCCAGTTTTGCCTGATCGAAATATTTCATAGAAAAAATCCTCCTTCGTGTTGCTGATCACCGCTGCACGCGGCGAACTGATTTGATTTTTCAATTGGCATGACGCCAATTACGCAGCAATCCCCATACAGGCAGCAGCCAAAGAAAGACCGCCCATGGGATGGCTGCCGTTGTCACGCCCAAAAGGCTCAAAGGGATAGCACAGGCCGTATTCCAGGGAATCAAACCTGCGATGGTCACTGTGGAATCTGCCATATCCAGCATCAACTGATTCGCCGCAATGTGATGTTTTTCGTAAATCGGCCGCATTAACTGAGCTTCCAATAGTAAGGAAAGTGTTTGGTTGCAGGCGATGGCGGAGACCGGCAGACTGGTTAGGACCATGACGGGAAATAAACCGATTTTAGTGGCAAATTGATCCAGTCTGGCAAGCACATCGGCCAGCATGTTCGTACCTTTGAGAATGCCGGAAAAAGTAGCGGAAATACCCATAATCAAAATCGCGTTCTTCATACTGAGCATGCCACCGCCGTTGAAAATTGCCGTGGAATTGCCGGGAGCCGTATAGCCAAAAAACAAAACTTTAAGCAGATCTAGCAACGTCTGCCCTTGCAGCAGCATCGCCAGCACAACAGCCATGGCGATACTGACCGCCATGGCATATTTGATTTTTATCTTGAACAATGGTGCCAGCAAAATCACCGCTACCGGCAGCAGCATCCAGAAGGATAGGTGAAAGGCAGATAAAATAGAGTCGGTCACCTGCTCCACACTGCCATTGAGCGGGAAAAAGAAGCTGAGGACGGCATAGAAGGCAGTTGTGAGCAACATCGGTCCTAAGCAATCACGCAGCATGAGTTTCACGTTGGCATAGAGTTCCGTTCCGGTCAGAAAAGCGACCAAATTGGCACAACTGGAAGCAGGACTGGCGCGGTCGCCAAAATAGACACCGGAAATAATCGCGCCGGCCGTCAGCACCGGATTGACGCCCCCGGCATTGGCCAGAACCATCAGCACGATGCCGATTGTCCCGCAGGTTCCGATACTGGTGCCGATCAGATAGGAGACGGCAACCGAAAGCAGAAAGGAAAACAGGATAAAAGTTTGCGGCGCGATCAAATGAATGCCATAATAGACCAAAAAAGGAATCGTGCCGCAGGCACGCCAGACACCGGTCATGCTGCCGATCAACAGCAAAATACTCATGACGATAAAACTATCACGCACCCCGCGCCACATCATTCGTCCCACAGCGACCGGTTTGTAGCCCAAAGCAAGCGCAGCGAAGACAAAAGCAATGGCTCCGGCCGTCAGACCATAGAGAATGCTGTTGCCGGAAATCACACAAAGTAAAAGTGAGCCAATCAAAACCGACATGGCAATCATAAAAGGCATAAAAGACCTTCTTTCTGGATATGCAGCAATGCTGGGATTTTAGAAAATCGAGATCAGACCCTTCAGATAAACGCTCCGACAAAAAAGTGCCGAAAAAATGCTCTACAGTTTTTTAAGAATCATCCCATTGCTTTCTTTATGCGCCATTGCCAGCTGATAATAATGTCTAGCGTGTTCTATTCTGGCGCTAATTGACTCTTCCGGCAGCGTTTTCACTACTTTTGCCGGCATACCCAGAACGACAGAAAAAGGCGGGATCACAGTTCCTTTGGTTACCACAGCGCCTGCGCCGACGATCGACCCCTTGCCAATCACGGCGCCATCCAGGATGACCGCGCCCATGCCGATCAAGCAGTAGTCTTCGATCAGGCAGGCATGCAGAATACAGCCATGGCCTACGGTCACGTACTCGCCTAAAATTGTTGGCAGCCCCTGCGCTAAGCCGCTGCCTTCCCCGCTGTCTTCGTGGACGGTGCTGTTGTCCTGAATGTTGCTGAACTTACCGATGCGAATTGGATTGACATCGGCACGCAGGACCGCATTATACCAAACACTGACGCCTTCCGCTAAGGTTACCTCACCGATGATCTTCGCGCCGGGAGCGAGCATGGTATTTTGATGGATGACAGGACTTTTATTTTGAAACTGATAAATTTCACTCATCCGGTTCCCTCCGATATTCGATTGATTGAGTGTGATAGCGAATGTTAGCTGCCGCCTTCTCTTCCGCTCAATTGTTCTATAGCAGTAGGGATATTTCCTTTTGTCTTTGATTAACCTGGTGAAAAGAGTTGTTCAGAATTAAGACGAAACAAAAAAAGCTTACTGTCTGTTCATGCCAAGGCGGTAAGCATTTCTTGTGCTGCTATTTTGATAATGGGAAACTATAAGAATTCCGCTAGGACAAAAACGATGGCTGCCCCCAATACCCCGACTGCAACTCTCAGCCAGAGCTGCCGGTCTTCTCTGCTTTTTACCTTTCGCCAATCGGAAATTCCATTTTCCTCTGTTTGCCTTTCCTCGAGATGGATTCGGACAAAATAAACTTCTGCCTTGTAAAAACGGTATTGCCAAAGACCGTCAGAAATAATCATCGCTACGCAGTACACAAAGGTCGAGATGAAATGAAAATTATCGATATAAATTCCATTAAGCAAATTAAGCAAACAAATGAGCAGCCCAATTCCTCCAATCACCTTTATGAGATTAAGCAAAGACTCCTTGAATGGGTTCAGCAAAGCAGCCGTTTTTTTGTTGTTTTCCCAAAAAAACTGATCGCTTGCATTAAGGTCCGCATTGATAAAGATATGAAACGCAATATTCTTTCTGAATGTTTGGTTTTTTTCCGTATAGGCCAATCTCCAACCACTCGCTTGCAGCGTTTCTATCAGGGAAATCTCCAGTTTAGGAGCAGCCAGCAGCAGGCGGTAAACGCATTGCTGCGCTTCACCTAGTTCCCATTCGAATTTGCTTCTGCGCTCATTGTCTTGCTTCAAAAAAAAACCCCGGCTGCTCATTTCTGCAAGGTAAGCTTCAAATTCTCTGTTATACCACATGAAAAACGGGACCCGCTTGAAAGGAAGGCTAGCTTCTGGAGTCTCCTTACCAATCGATGCGGTTTTTAAAGGATCGTCTCGAAAGAGTGATTCTGCCATTTTTCTAATGCCTCCAAATCATGGAAAACAATCCAGAATAGACTAGGATTAATTTACCAGATCTATCATATACGATAAAATACCACAGCGCAAGAGTTTGCTGCATTTTTTTTGAAATTTGGTGCAGGCGTCCATCTTTGTATCCGGAAAATTCTTCTCTAAGCTTGCGGAACTTAGCTTGCAAAATACTTCGCCTAACGTTATAATAAGAAATGCGGAGCAAATCCGCACGAGATTCAATTTGATAGAGGAGGAACTGCTCATGTTGAAAACCGATGTTTTTACCCCTTCGACATTCACTTCAGAAGGCAGCCTGACGCTGCGCGGTGTGAAGGTACCTTATCATACCGTATGCGAAGACAACGTCTTTTATGATGATGAAGGAAAACCCATTGCATCAATCTTTTCTTACTCGTATTTCCGTTCCGATGTCACCGATTTGAAATCCCGTCCGGTGCTGTTTGGCTTTAATGGCGGTCCGGGCACTTCTTCGATGATGGTACATGTGGGATTTTTAAGTACAAAGCGGGTAAAATACGGTGAAGTCGACGCAGATGGTCTGCCGCTGCCGCCTTACGAATCCTGCGATAATGCGCAGTGTCTGCTGGATATTGCCGATCTGGTCCTGATTGATCCGGTTGGTACCGGTTTTGGCCGTTTGCTGAACGAAGCGGACAAGGACAAATTTTACGGGATCGAACCGGATGCGGAAGCCATCCTCACCTTCATTCAAGCGTGGTTAGCCCGCTACAACCGTTGGGAAAGTCCCAAATATATGGTCGGCGAAAGTTATGGCTGCACTCGCGCCAGTACGGTTGCCGGCATGGGATCTCTGTCCGGTTCCGACCGCGCCTACAGTGTTACTTTCGACGGCATTATTATGATTGGCAACACGGTCACAGTTGGTAAATTTTTCAGTGACAAATCCCCGGTCTATCCGGCTGTCTTAGCCTTCCCGACTTTGTCGGCGGTCAACTGGTATCATAATCATCCTTCCGAGCAGACTGTGGAAGCATTCGTTGCCGAGGCAAAACAATTTGCCGACAGCGAATATTTGCTGGCGCTGTATCAGGGCGAAGCTTTAGACGCATTAACCCGTGAGCATATCATCGAACGCGTCATCTACTATACCGGTGTATCCCGCGAATACTTAGATAAGCGTGCGCTTGTTGTGGAAGATGTTGAGTACCGCAGTCAGGTAGCCCGCAAGAAAGGCCGTTCCGTGGCTCGTTTGGACGGCAGAATCACCCGTCCTTTATATGATCCGCTGCTCGATGAACAGCAATGGGGTGTTCGTGACGACCCTGCCGAGGGGAAATACAACGCTTTCTTCCAATCCGTGCTCTGCGGCGAAGTTTTCCCGATGCTGAATATCAAATGGGATCGTAATTTCGTCAATTCTCATTCCCTGTATGCAAATTGGAACAACGAAATCAAAGGCCGCAACACCTCACAAAGTCTCAGCGCCGCTATGCGCCGGACTCCCGGTATGCGCACCTTCTTTGCCAATGGCTGGTATGATATCTGCACACAGACCGGTATCCTTTATTATACTTTGAATCACGCCGGCTTGCCGATGGATCGCGTCTACTTCAAAGGTTACGAATCGGGACATATGGCCTACCTGGGTGAGAAGAACATTCAAGCGCTGACCGATGACATGTATACCTTCATCCAAGGCGGCAATCCCAGCAAATAACCCGCTTTTGACTGTTTTACAACTTAAAAAAAGCTCCCCCTTTCATTTGCAGTTTAGATTTACTATCTGCAGTGAAAGGGGGAGCTTTTTAGGCTAATTTCTAAATTCTAGTCATCAATTAACAAGGTTTCGATTAAAAGATTCTGAATAGCAGTTGCTGCTTCAGCATAAGTAAAGGTTTTGAGCGGAGCGATCATCGTTGGAGTAACACCATTGAAAATACCGGCGCTGACTACTTTTTGAACATCTGCATAAGCCCAGTCAGCAACCAGATCCTTATCCTCGTAGGAATCAATTTTGTTATCAACATCTTTGATCAGTCCGGCAACATGCATGGCGTTTGCATACATGACCATCGCTTCCGTTCTTGAAATGAGAGCATCAGATCGGAAACTTCCATCGGGATAGCCGTAAATGATACCATAGGTTGAAGCAATGGTAATAGCATCTGCCAGCGTGTTTTGTTTCGTCACATCATTGAACAGACCAGCTTTTGCGACTCCGGTTCTGTAAAGGCCTAAGGCTTTGGTAATATACTCGGCAAATTCGCCTCTGGTAATGTACCCATCCGGAGTGAAAGTAGTTGGGTTACCAATGATCAGCCTGGAGGCCATATCATTGACAATCTCTTTCGACCAATGATTCTCCACTGAAGCAACTGTAATTGGGTTCCAGATGACAGAGTAGACAGAGTTGGTCAGCGAATTCAATCTGGCAAACCATCTGCCATTTGCCTTGAACACCGCGGTAGGAATATGACTGAAGGTTCCATCTGTGTTATAGACGATTCCGGTAGTAATCTTAGTTGGATCCACATCTGCCGGAATTTCCATGATACGTTCTACATAGTTGTTAAAGGTTGTTATGTTGACGCTGCTGACTTGACCAGACAGATTCGTCGTCTCTGCAGTAATGAAAAATTCTACCGGTTCAAACAATACTTCATAATCTTGTAATTGTGCATTTTCGCGAATCTCTTGCGCTTTCACTGCATCAATTTTGTTGATTTGGATATTAACCTGAATATCCTGCAATTGCGAAGCATCGACACCTAATTGTTCAGCCGTATTTTCGATTGAAAGTTCTGATGCTCCAATGATATATTGAATATCATTTGTCGTGATCTTGAACTCGAATTCCTCGTCTTCCAATCTTTTCACGGTATCCCCGGTTAAAATCGTGCTGATTTGATCTGCCTTTTCTTCAGACACAATTACTTCAATTGTATTTTCTTCGCTTTGTGCATTGGCCAGGATTTCATCAATTCGTTGATTGACTGATTCTTGTTCTACAACAAGAGTCGTCTTCGTGATTCCTTGTGTTGTATTTGTCGTTTCTGTTCCTGAATTCTGTTCTTCGCCATTGATAATAACAATTACTTCAGTATTAGCAGGCGGTTTTGGCTCTGCTTCAACAGCGGCAATATAGAGTTTTGCAGAAACATAGGTGATTTGGTAATTTGATCCTGCCGTTAATGTACCTTGCTGAATTTCATAAGCTCCAATGTCATCCCCTGCTTCTCTTTGAAGCTGACCGCTGATTGCATCCGCAGCATACAATTGTCCGGATTTCAAACGATAGGTCAAGGCGGGGTCTGTTGCCCCGATGATCTTGGATTTATAATCTGCTGCAATGGTCAGCAGTCTCGGGGTGATGGTAAGTGTTCCGGTATCAGAGTTGTTAAAGGTATAATTGGCAGCGCTGCCGCCAGTGATGATAATCGCAGGTGTTCCCACGCTTGTCGAGACTGTCGCTGTTGTGCCGGCGCTCGGTGCAACATAACCCGCGGCTGTCAGAGCAGTTTCTCCATAGACAAAACCAACGACTGTTACACTAAAGCTTGGGTTTTCCTCGCCATAGACCTTACTGTAATTTTCCACCGTCGCGGAAAGGTTAGCTTTTGCTACGCCGAGAGTACCGTTGACATGCGTGACGTTGTAGTTCGCGGCTGTGCCGCCGCTGATGCTGATCGTATGATCACCAGTTGTGGCAGCAGCTCCGGTCGCGGTGCTGAGAGTCACCCCGGTGATAACGTTGTAACCATCGGTGTAGTAAAGAGTGCCGCTCGGAGTGTAGCCAAGAATCGGTTCATCCGCACCGTAGACTTTACTCTTAGTATCGGCGGTGACGGTCAATTCTGCTTTCGCTACGCTGAGTACGCCGTTAACATGCGTGACGTTGTAGTTCGCGGCTGTGCCTCCAAGGATGGTAATCGTATGATCACCTGCAGTGGCAGCAGCTCCGATCGCGGTGCTGAGAGTTACTCCGGTGATAACGTTGAAACCATCGCTGTAGTAAAGAGTGCCGCTCGGGGTGTAGGTGAGAATCGGTTCAACAGCGCCGTAGACTTTGCTCTTATTGTCGGCGGTGACGGTCAATTCCGCTTTCGCTACGCTGAGTATGCCGTTGACATGTGTGATGTTGTAGTTCGTGGCTGTGCCGCTGCTGATGCTGATCGTATGATCACCGGTTGTGGCAGCAGCTCCGGTCGCGGTGCTGAGAGTTACTCCGGTGATAACGTTGTAGCCATCGGTGTAGTAAAGAGTGCCGCTCGGGGTGTAGCCGAGAACCGGTTCAACAGCGCCGTAGACTTTGCTCTTATTGTCGGCGGTGACGGTCAATTCTGCCTTCGCTACGCTGAGAGTGCCGTTGACAAGCGTGATGTTGTAATTACTAGCTGTGCCGCCAAGGATAGTAATCGTGTGGTTTCCTGCCGTTGCAGCAGCTCCGCTATCGGTATTGAGGGTCACTCCGGTGATAACGTTGTAGCCATCGCTGTAGTAAAGAGTGCCGCTCGGAGTGTAGCCGAGAATCGGTTCAACAGCGCCGTAGACTTTACTCTTGGCATCGGCGGTGACGGTCAATTCTGCTTTCGCTACGATGAGAGTGCCGTTGACATGCGTGACGTTGTAGTTCGCGGCTGTGCCTCCAAGGATGGTAATCGTATGATCACCTGCAGTGGCAGCAGCTCCGGTCGCGGTGCTGAGAGTTACTCCGGTGATTACGTTGTAGCCATCGGTGTAGTAAAGAGTGCCGCTCGGAGTGTAGCCGAGAATCGGTTCAACAGCGCCGTAGACTTTGCTCTTATTGTCGGCGGTGACGGTCAATTCTGCTTTCGCTACGCTGAGTGTGCCGTTGACATGCGTGACGTTGTAGTTCGCGGCTGTGCCGCCAAGGATGGTAATCGTATGATCGCCTGCAGTGGCAGCAGCTCCAGTCGCGGTGCTGAGGTTCACTCCGGTGATTACGTTGTAACCATCGGTGTAGTAAAGAGTGCCGCTCGGAGTGTAGCCAAGAATCGGTTCATCCGCACCGTAGACTTTACTCTTATTGTCGGCGGTGACGGTCAATTCCGCTTTTGCTACGCTGAGAGTACCGTTGACATGCGTGATGTTGTAGTTCGCGGCTGTGCCTCCAAGAATGGTAATCGTGTGGTTACCTGCAGTGGCAGCAGCTCCGATCGCGGTGCTAAGGTTCACTCCGGTGATAACGTTGTAACCATCGGTGTAGTAAAGAGTGCCGCTCGGAGTGTAGCCGAGAATCGGTTCAACAGCGCCGTAGACTTTGCTCTTAGCATCGGCGGTGACGGTCAATTCCGCTTTCGCTACGCTGAGAGTGCCGTTGACATGCGTGATGTTGTAGTTGTCCGCTGTGCCTCCACTAATCGTAATTGTATGATCGCCTGCAGTGGCAGCAGCTCCGGTTGCGGTGCTGAGAGTCACTCCGGTGATAACGTTGTAGCCATCGGTGTAGTAAAGAGTACCGCTCGGGGTGTAGGTGAGAATCGGTTCACTTGCACCGTAGACTTTACTCTTGGCATCGGCGGTGACAATCAATTCCGCTTTTGCTACACTGAGATTACCGTTGACATGCGTGATGTTGTAATTGGCGGCTGTGCCTTCGCTGATCGTAATCGTATGATCACCTGCAGTGGCAGCAGCTCCGGTCGCGGTGCTGAGAGTTACTCCAGTGATAACGTTGTAGCCATCGGTGTAGTAAAGAGTACCGCTCGGGGTGTAGGTGAGAATCGGTTCACTTGCACCGTAGACTTTACTCTTGGCATCGGCGGTGACGGTCAATTCCGCTTTCGTTACGCTGAGCGTGCCGTTGACATGCGTGACGTTGTAATTACTAGCTGTGCCGCCAAGGATAGTAATCGTATGATCACCAGTTGTGGCAGCAGCTCCGATCGCGGTGCTAAGGTTCACTCCGGTGATAACGTTATAACCATCGGTGTAGTAAAGAGTGCCGCTCGGGGTGTAGGTGAGAATCGGTTCACTTGCACCATAGACTTTGCTATCGTCGTCTGCGGTGATGGTCAATTCTGCTTTCGCTACGCTGAGTATGCCGTTGACATGTGTGATGTTGTAGTTCGCGGCTGTGCCTCCAAGGATAGTAATCGTATGATCGCCTGCAGTGGCAGCAGCTCCGGTCGCGGTGCTGAGAGTCACCCCGGTGATTACGTTGTAGCTATCGGTGTAGTAAAGAGTGCCGCTCGGGGTGTAGCCGAGAACCGGTTCAACAGCGCCGTAGACTTTGCTATCGTCGTCTGCGGTGACGGTCAATTCTGCTTTCGCTACGCTGAGAGTACCGTTGACATGTGTGATGTTGTAGTTCGCGGCTGTGCCGCCAAGGATGGTAATCGTGTGGTTACCTGCCGTAGCAGCAGCTCCGCTATCGGTATTGAGGGTCACACCGGTGATTACGTTGTAACCATCGGTGTAGTAAAGAGTGCCGCTCGGAGTGTAGCCGAGAATCGGTTCAACAGCGCCGTAGACTTTGCTCTTATTGTCGGCGGTGACGGTCAATTCCGCTTTTGCTACGCTGAGAGTACCGTTGACATGCGTGATGTTGTAGTTCGCGGCTGTTCCTCCAAGGAGGGTAATCGTATGATCACCTGCAGTGGCAGCAGCTCCGGTTGCGGTGCTGAGAGTTACTCCGGTGATTACGTTGTAGCCATCGGTGTAGTAAAGAGTGCCGCTCGGGGTATAGCCGAGAACCGGTTCAACAGCGCCATAAACTTTGCTCTTAGCATCGGCGGTGACGGTCAATTCTGCTTTCGCTACGCTAAGAGTGCTGTCGACATGTGTGATGTTGTAATTGGCGGCTGTGCCGCTGCTGATGCTGATCGTATGATCACCAGTTGTGGCAACAGCTCCGGTCGCGGTGCTGAGAGTCACTCCGGTGATAACGTTGTAGCCATCGGTGTAGTAAAGAGTGCCGCTCGGGGTGTAGGTGAGAATCGGTTCAACAGCGCCGTAGACTTTACTCTTGGCATCGGCGGTGACGGTCAATTCTGCTTTCGCTACGCTGAGAGTACCGTTGACATGCGTGATGTTGTAATTGGCGGCTGTGCCTCCAAGGATGGTAATCGTATGATCACCTGCAGTGGCAGCAGCTCCAGTCGCGGTGCTGAGGTTTACTCCGGTGATTACGTTGTAACCATCGGTGTAGTAAAGAGTGCCGCTCGGAGTGTAGCCGAGAATCGGTTCACTTGCACCATAGACTTTGCTCTTATTGTCGGCGGTAACGGTCAATTCCGCTTTCGCTACGCTGAGTGTGCCGTTGACATGCGTGACGTTGTAGTTCGCGGCTGTGCCGCCAAGGATGGTAATCGTGTGGTTACCTGCAGTGGCAGCAGCTCCGCTATCGGTGCTGAGGTTCACTCCGGTGATAACGTTGTAACCATCGGTGTAGTAAAGAGTGCCGCTCGGAGTGTAGCCGAGAATCGGTTCAACAGCGCCATAGACTTTGCTCTTATTGTCGGCGGTGACGGTCAATTCCGCTTTCGCTACGCTGAGTATGCCGTTGACATGCGTGATGTTGTAGTTGTCCGCTGTGCCTCCACTAATCGTAATTGTATGATCACCTGCAGTGGCAGCAGCTCCGGTCGCGGTGCTGAGAGTTACTCCGGTGATTACGTCGTAACCATCGGTGTAGTAAAGAGTGCCGCTCGAAGTGTAGCCGAGAATCGGTTCACTTGCACCGTAGACTTTACTCTTGGCATCGGCAGTGACGGTCAATTCTGCTTTTGCTACGCTGAGAGTACCGTTGACATGTGTGATGTTGTAGTTCGCGGCTGTGCCTGCACTAATCGTAATCGTATGATCACCCGTTGTGGCAGCAGCTCCAGTCGCGGTGCTGAGGTTCACTCCGGTGATAACGTTGTAGCTATCGGTGTAGTAAAGTGTACCGCTCGGAGTGTAGCTAAGAACCGGTTCTACAGCGCCGTAGACTTTACTCTTAGCATCGGCGGTGACGGTGAGGCTGGCTTTGGTAATCGATAAACTAGCTCCGGTATAATCAATAGTGTAATTATTCCCAGCTGATAGGTTGTTGAGAGAAATCTCATATACGGCAACATTATTGCCACTGCTCCGACTCAATGCTCCCGTAACGAGAGCGCTGGTCTCTCCATCCACAAATCCATCAATACTGTAGGTCAGAGCCGGGTCGGCCGAACCATATACCTTAGTCTTGGAATCGGCGATGACCGTTAATACGCGTTTTTCAATGGTAAAAGTACCGTATGTATTATCCGTTACGGTATTTCCATCTTCTTTTACGATGTTATAGTTGCTGGAAGTTAAAGAACTGATAATCCAGATATCATAGTTTCCTGCTTCTTCTCCAACTTCACGGAAGATGGTGTAAGTGCCACCAAGGACTGCAACAGTTTCATTATTCTGGAATCCGTTCCAAGCAATCGTAAATGCAGGATCAAACGGTTCTTTATATAATTTACTCTTATTCTCGGCCGTCATCGTCAGAGTTCGTTTGGTAATTGACGCATTTGTGGTCGCTGTAGCATTAACGGTATAATTTCCTGCATCATTGCCTAATAACGAAATTGCGCTGATATTTACTGTCTTGGTATTACCAACATTTTTATCAACGAAGGTAAAACTCCCGCTTGCAGTGACGTCATCGCCAAGAACACTTCCGGCCAAATTGATCGTTCCCGAAGCAGCCATCACACCATCATAAACTTTATCCAAAGCAGTCGCGGTGGCAGTAAGCGGTTTCGCGGTTACGCTGGCGCTAGAGGTACCAGTCTGGCTTGCCAAAGTATAGTTGAGTTGGTCGGTGCCTCCCGATAAGCTAATGTTCGTATAAGAGACCGTCTTATTACTCGCTACATTTTTGTTATCAAAGGCAGCCTCATAAGAAAAGACGAGATTATCTCCTGCGATCCGATCATCAGTAAATCCGGTTCCGTTCACAGCAGCATTTCCGTCATATACTTTATCGGCTGCCGTAAACAAGCTGAAATTCAACACTTTTTTCGTGATATCGGCGGTGGTAGCTGCGTCAGCACTAATTGAGTAATTATGTGCTGCTGCTCCTGTCAGTGTGATCGACGATGCATTGACAGTTTTGTCTTCTCCGGCATGCTTATTAATAAAAGCAAAGCTGCCGCTGGCAAAAACTTCATCAGTACCTTCGGCACCGGAAACTGTAATAGTACCACTCGTGCTTGTGTTTCCGTCGTACAATTTGTCTTCCGCTGTTACAGAAGCAATCGTCAAGGGTTTTGCTTTAATCTCAAAGGTGCCATCTACAATCGTGAAGACATAATTGTGAACGGTTTCATTGAAAATTTGGAAACGGATGGGATAGAAGCCAACATCATTGCCGCTGAGGCGATACAATACAACATAGCCTAAAGTGTTGGCATTCTCTGTTCCGGCAAATCCCATGCCGCCATCCGCACTGCTGTTGTAAGTAACCGTAAATACGGGATCCAACTGACCATACACTTTTTGCTTGTCTTGCAAAGTAATGGTTAATGGACGCTTGCTGATGTTAGCGGTGGTTGAACCGGTTGTTGTAACCAAGGTATAATTGGCATTCACCGCATCCGCTGTCAGAGCAAGATTGCTGAAGCTTACAACTTTATTGGTACCATTTGTTGCGGTATCAAAAGCAGCCGTATAGGTGAATTTCGGCACATCTCCATTAATCGCATCGGTACTCCAAGTATCCGGATCAGCGGTTGCTACAGTACTTGCATCGTAAGTTTTGCTATTAGCTGAAAATGTTGAAATATTCAAGGCTCGCTTTTCTACCGTCACAGACACATCCATGGTAATGGTTGCATAGGTAGAAGAAGTTGGTGTAAAGCGAACTTGATGAGAGGTCGCCCCAAGCCCTGGTTTAACAGTTGGAGTTACCCAAGCAAAGCTGCCGGCAACCGGATTACCGCTATAGGTAGCAACACCGCCAGTTAAGGCAGAATCACTTAAGGCCTGACCATAATAAATATTCGCCGCAACCGGTGCGGTAATCGTCGGGAAAATTTGGGTGATTTCAATAGAAGTATGCCCAATATTTCCGGCTTCGTCCTTCACCAAGATATGCATATACCCAGCTTGTGTGATCGGCTCCGTAGCGGAGGTCGCGTTATTCACGATCGCTACTTGATTTGCCCAAGTGCTGGTCGGTGTCGCTGTAGTACTTGTGTTCTCGATCACATAACTAACCAAATTGGAAGTATACGTATTACCGGCAGGACTTGCGGTATTGGTAAAAGTAAAGTCAATGGCATTGCCATTCTTTACTGCCACCACTGACGGAACCGTAGTATCCGCTAAGATATAGAAGTTGGCTTCGGCTGGGATGCTGGTACCGCCATAATCCATGGTCACTTTATAACGTCCCGCTGGCCAGCTGCTGTCATTATTGGTCACAGTGAAAGGAATTGCAGCGAGCGTAGTTTCCGCTCCACTCGGACTGGTTAACTTGTAGGTAGGTGTTCCTAATGTTACCCCACTCGGAGCTTGCGTTGCATTGACCACATCAATACTGACTCCCTCGGCAGGAATCAGTTCATGCATAATGTTCGTCACCTGAATGCCTTCGCTGAACAGAGAAAAATTGGCAACAATATCAGCGAGCACAGGCGGTTCCGGGTCAGAATCTGTCGTGCCTGAATTGATACCCAAAAGGTAGTTTGCTATGCTTGTGGCCAGTGTAGACAGCGTTGTGTTACTCGTATCTACATAATAAGCCGGCAACTGAGCACTGATTGCACTGACACTCTTATTTGTAAAGAGATCGATGCTCTTATTTTGCACAAGAGAGAGATAATTGGCATCTTTGGTCAAATCATAACTGCTGGATGCTCCCAGAATGTTAACGAAATATTTATGCACCCCGGGTCTGATCAAATAGTCGGAATTGCGCAGAGCAGCCAGGGCCGAAACGGAGGCAGTCGCTGCTGTGGCGGAAGACATTTTTAAATTACTGAATTTATAGCTGGTCAGTTGAGAACAACCATGGCTGGAATATTCTACATACGGACCAAAGCCATTGAAACCGGTTGGGGTCAATGACCAGGTTTCGGAGAAAGTAGGATCGCCAGTGCCAGATGCCTTCTGTTCTACTTTTACACTGGTAGGCGTTATAGTCAAGACAACATCGGTGATGGTGCTGGTCGTCAGGCTGCCGGTTACAGCTCCACCTACAGCAGCATCGCAAAAAACAGATGAAACCGTAGAAGGGAGATAGGTAACCATATCCCACACGCCAACACCTAAACCCGCAGCTAAATCTGTCGCTTTAACATTATCCTTGATAGGATAAAGAGATAATGTATAAACAGTTGGAGCGGAATATTTATAATACAGAATATAACCTTTAATATTGCCTGAACCATCAATTCCTGTATTGATTAAGAATCCGGCTGAGGTAAGCGTATGTGTATTCACATTTGCGGAATCGATGGTGTAAGTTACCGTTTTGGTCCCGGCTAAAGTATCAGGATAAAACAAATAATCGGTATAGGCAGGCGAACCATAACCGACGAAGGTCATAAAAGCTCCATTGGCGTTTATACCGGAGTAGATGTGCTGATCGAATTTTTGGGTACTAGATAAGCTGGAATTATTGTCGATCCAAGTTTTTAAACTGGTTACCGATCCACTAGATTCACTATAAGACTGGTAGGGACGTTTGGGGTCTGTTAGCGAAGATAGCTTCATAGCGGTCTGCCAGGCAGCCGGTGTTCCCCAATACGCTGTGTCATAGTGATCATAGACATACCAGCTGGAAAGATCAGTTGTGTTTATTTCCGTGCTGTTGGTAGCAATCCGCAAATCGGAAGCAGTACCTCCCAATCTGGTATATTCGGATTCTACGGCATTGCTCAACTCGGTAGCGCTATATCCTGATTCAGAATCGGTATTTAAAAAAACATCCTTGGTTGCCGTATCGGTTGTGACGGCATCTGTTGCAAAAACATTCATCGAAAACAGAATAGAAACTAAAGAAAGCACCATGGATAGAACTAGTATTTTTCTGACTATTTTTCTTTTCACTATCTCATCCCCTTAAATTCGTAGTGGAATAATCCTTACACGCTATTTCCGGTTACCTCTCAATAAAGCCAGATCATCACTAAAATGAATCATCACAATCAAATAATCCGTGAATCCCCTTGCTCATCGCGTATGAAATTACTTTCCGGTTCCTCATCTCCTTCATAATACAGGATTTGATAAAATCACTATTCATAGAAGAACCTGCATTCAGTATACTGAAAATGCAGGTTCTGAATTATGTCATATTCGCTATTCTCCTGTTTCGTTCCTTTATATATTATTAATTCAGAAGGATTTTTTTTAATCAATCATCTAAAAATAGGTAATGAGTTAAGGAATACGATGGCTCGCATTCGTCCCCGGTAAATATACTTCTATCACTTCAATCATGGTTTTTTTGGATGAGTGCCAGAGATGCAATCAATTATTCAATCTCTGGCAGATGCCATTGCCAATTGACGACTTCATCCAGATCTTGACCATTGGCATGGGTATACTGTTCATGTTCCACCAGTTTATCGTTCATCTGCTGCACCAGATAAGCGCCTCGATTGCCCAATTGCGGCAGGCGCAGGATGACTTTTTTGACCAGATCAAAACGATCCATTTCGTTCTGCACACGCATGTCAAACGGCGTTGTAATGGTACCTTCTTCGCGATAGCCGCAGACATGCAGATTGCGATTGTGACGATGATAGGTCAGTTCGTGAATCAGTTTAGGGTAACCATGGAAAGCAAAGATAATCGGTTTATCTTTGGTAAAGAGCAGATCATACTCCGCATCCGATAAGCCATGAGAATGCTGATTGCTCGGCTGCAATTTCATCAAATCCACTACATTAATCACCCGAATTTTGATCTCCGGCATATTATCCCGCAGGATCGTTACAGCAGCTAAGGTTTCCAGCGTAGGTGTGTCGCCACAGCAAGCTAAGACGATATCCGGTTCCTGCCCTTGATCGTTGCTAGCCCAGTCCCAGATACCAATGCCTTGTGAACAATGCTGCACGGCTTCCGTCATGCTCAGCCATTGCGGACGCGGATGCTTGGAAGTTACCATCACATTGACATAGTTTTTGCTTCTGATACAGTGATCAAAAACGGATAATAGACAGTTGGTATCAGGCGGCAGATAGATGCGGACAACATCTGCTTTTTTATTGGCAATATGATCAAGGAAGCCCGGGTCCTGATGCGTGAAGCCGTTATGGTCCTGCTGCCATACATTTGAGCTCAGGATCAGATTCAAAGAGGCTATCTTTTGCCGCCAGGGCAGTTGGTTGCAGACTTTCAGCCATTTGGCATGCTGAGCAGCCATCGAATCAATAATGCGGATAAAGGCTTCATAACTGGCGAAGAAACCATGACGTCCGGTTAATAAATACCCTTCCAACCAGCCTTCGCAGAGATGCTCACTCAGCATAGCGTCCATCACTCGTCCATCGCTCGCCAAAAATTCATCCTGTTCGTTCTGCTCAGCATCCCAGGTGCGGTTTGTCACCTCAAATACTTTATTCAAACGATTGGACATGGTTTCATCCGGTCCAAAGATCCGGAAATTTTTACTTTCTGCATTCAAACTGAAGATGTCACGCACAAATCCCCCCAAGACCGCCATATCCTGGGCTGCAACTGCTCCCGGCCGTGGGATTTCAATTGCATAATCGCGGAAATCCGGTAAACGCAGGTCTCTGAGTAACTTACCGCCGTTGGTATGCGGATTCGCACCAATTCTGCTGTCGCCTCTCGGAGCCAAATCAGCCAGTTCTGCAATCAAGCGTCCTTGAGAATCGAATAGTTCTTCCGGATGATAGCTAGCCAGCCATGTTTCCAGTAAGGCCAGATGCTCCGGCTTTTGCATCGTGAGAGGAATTTGATGTGCCCGAAAGCTGCCCTCCATCTGTTGACCATCCACCATTTTCGGTCCGGTCCAGCCTTTGGGGCTGCGAAGGATGATCATTGGCCACAAGGGTCTTGTGGTATCACCTGTCTTGCGCGCCTGTTTTTGAATCGCTAAAATCTCCTCAATGACAGTATCTAGTGTAGCTGCCATCGTTCGATGCATTGGCATTGGGTCATCACCCTCGACAAAATAGGGTTTCCAACCGCAGCCTTCAAAGAATTTTCGAATTTCCTCCGCTGACATTCGGGCAAAAACAGTTGGATTGCTGATTTTATAACCATTGAGATGCAGAATTGGCAAAACAGCACCATCGTGAATGGCGTTGAGGAATTTATTGGAATGCCAAGACGTGGCAAGTGCGCCTGTTTCCGCTTCCCCATCACCCACAATACAGGCGGCGATTAAGCCCGGATTATCAAACACCGCACCAAACGCATGGGCAATCGAATAACCCAGCTCGCCGCCTTCGTGAATCGATCCTGGCGTTTCCGGGGCGACATGACTGGAGATCCCGCCGGGAAAAGAAAACTGCTTAAACAGCTTTTTCATGCCCGCTTCATCTTGGCTGATATTCGGATAGACTTCACTGTAACTGCCTTCCAAATAGGTATGAGCTACAAAGAAGTTACCACCATGACCTGGACCTGAGATTAAGAGTAAATCCAGGTCGTATTTTTTTATGACACGGTTTAGATGCGTATAGACAAAGCTTTGCCCCGGTACCGTTCCCCAATGCCCGACGATTGTCTTTTTGATATGCTCTGTTGCAAGAGGTTTTTTCAGCAGGGGGTTATCCAATAAATAGAGCTGTCCTACCGCCAGATAATTAGCCGCACGCCAATATGCATTCATGCGGCTGAGGTAAGCCTCTGTGAGAGCTCCCTTTTCTTCGCTTCCAGATTGCCGCGTTTCATTTGACATTTTCAGTCCCCTCCTTCTTGGCAAAATAAGCTGTGCCTTGATCATTTTAGAAAATTCTTTGATTTATTTCAAAACAACGGAGAATCCGATCGCAGCAACATCTCCATTTTACTCTATTTACTACATTTTAGCAATAAGAATCATCAGGTGAACCTACGAAAAAAATAAAAAAGGCGATGCCGTAATGTGCGACATCGCCTTTGACTAATCCAATGGATTATCGGAGATTATAAATGCTTTATTCTTTTGAAAAATCGACGCTCACATGCTGCGAGCAGATGATCAGAGCAACTAAATCAAAGGAGCGATCAGCAGCGCAGTCATACCAACTAATTTCATAAAGATCAGGATGGAAGGTCCGGCTACGTCCTTCATCGGATCACCAACCGTATCACCAATAATGGCAGCTTGCAGTTGCGGAGTCCCTTTTAGTGCTCTGTCTTCCTGAATTAATTTCTTGGCATTATCAAAAGCAGTGCCTGTGTTATTGAAGAATGGTCCCAACATGGCGGAGGATAGGATGGCACCAATCAGCAGAGGGCCAAGCGCCTGCGCGCCAAAAGCAAAACCAACCGCAACCGGGACAAAAACACTGACAATTCCGGGAAGAACCATTTCTTTCAAAGCGTTTTTGGTGGTGATGTCGATGCAGCGGGCATAGTCGGCTTTGGCAGTTCCCTCCAAAAGACCTTTAATTTCTTTGAACTGTCTTCTCACTTCATCCACCATCAAGAAAGCACCTTTGGCAGTGCCTTTGATGGTCAGAGAAGCAATTAAGAAGGGCAAAGCAATTCCGATCAGCATAAATCCCGTCACATAGGGATTCGAAACATCCAATACACTATTTTTCGTGATGGAGAAAAAGACGGTAAAACTAACAAAAGAGGTGACGGTTCCCGAAGACATGGAATAGGATTTTGTAATCGCCTTCATCGTATTGCCAACGGAATCGAGGGAAGAAAGTTTTTCAACCAATTCTTCCGGAGCATGCGACATTTCGGCGATACCGGAAGCATTATCTGTAATCGGGCCAAAGGTATCCGCAGCCATAATATAGGCAATCAATAAATCCGTGCCCAAGTTCACTGCAACGATAATGAAGAGCGAACCACCGGACATCGTATAGGCAGCGATGATGGCAAGCACGATCATCACGACGGAAGCAATCGGGCTCTGCAAGCCATTGCTCAGACCAACGATGATATTAATGGCTGGGCCACGCTTGGAGGCTTCCGCCAGTTCTCTTACCGGCTTGCCTCCCATGCCTGCATAATATCTCGTGCTGACCGTAGAGATCAAAGTAATTGCGATGCCTAAAAGCAAACCAACCCAAACATAGATATCCGGTAATAGCAGCTTTACAACAACGAAGCCAGCTAAAGCAGCAACGATTGCTGTGATAACCAAACCCATATTAAAAGCAGAATCCGGTTTCATGTTTTTATTCCAGATTTTCGTAATAGAAATACCGAACATAGAAGCTAAAATTCCCACCGCTTGGATGATCAAGGTGAAGTATATTACTTTGGGACCATATTTATCTACCATAGTAGAAGCAACCAGGGTTCCTGTAATAATATCCGTGCTGATGCTCTGGAATAAATCGGCTCCGCGACCCGCACAGTCTCCCACGTTATCACCAACCAAATCGGCAATGACCGCAGGATTTCTCGGATCATCTTCCGGCAGATTGTTTTCTACTTTGCCAACTAAATCCGCACCGATATCAGCAGATTTGGTAAAGATGCCACCGCCGATTTGGGCAAAGAGGGCGGCTAAGCTGGCACCAAAGCCAAAGCCAACAACCATTTCGTAATCTTTAAAGACCAAATAAAGGATACTCATAACCAAGACAGAGATACCGGTAACGGAAAAGCCCGTGATAGAACCTCCCAATACCGCTAAACGAAACGCTCGGTCGGAAGATTTTGCGCAGGCGCTGGTTACTTTTGAATTGGCCATCGTAGCTGCAGCCATGCCAATCACTGATCCTAAAAGGGATGTAAACACACCCAAAACGGAAACAGCGGCGACTCTCCAATCGTAAAGCCAAAAAAGCACCAAGAAAAGCAATGGTGTCACTAAGGTAATCGTTTTAATCTGCCTCTTGAGATAGGCTCTGGCACCAGTTGCAATATAACCCGCGATTTCAGCAATTTGCGGCGATACTTGCGGTTCTTGCTTAATTGTGTAAAGCAGTCCAAAAGCGACCACTATAGCAATTAACCCGATGATCAGTGAAATATAAAACATAAAATAAATACCCCTTTCAAGAATACCGTTTTTCGAGTCAATTTCGATTACCAGAGGATTTTTGAATGGAAAATAATGAAAGATCTTTCTTTTACAAGGCGATATCATAGCACCACAAATAAACACTGTCAAGCTGAAAATATTTTCAGTTTGAAAAGGATAATGGAAAAATTAAGCGACTGCTGCTGTCCAGTATTTAATGAACCTGCAAAGCAGCCTTAATATAGGAGCTTTTTAGAATAACGCAGCTTTGCTGCAGTAAACTGAAAAATGGCATCAAAAACAGGATTGCCGATAAAACCAACAATCCTGTTTTTTTAACCATCATCGACTTTTCATGCTGTTCTGATTCCGGCGATTCCTCAGCACCGATTCTTGTATTTTACTCAAGAAAGCGGAGTTGCAAAGTTTGCTATTTCAGATGCTTATTCCCAAGTCAATACACCGGTTTTCATTGCTTCCTCATAACGGGATATTTTATACTCCAAGCGTACCAGGATAATTTCTATCGCTTGTTTTTGAGCTTCAAGTTGCTCACGCTGTCCAATGAGAAGTTGTCGGCGGGCGGGGATCGTTTCGTCTCCCTGCTGGGTTAGCCTGACATATTCGCTCATCCCTTTCACCGGCAGTCCCGCACTTCTCATACACTTGGCAAGTTCTATCCATTTACAGTCCGCTTCGCTGTAATCACGCAAACCGCCGGTTGTGCGCTGCACCACTGGGATCATACCGATATGCTCATAGTAACGCAGTGTGTCGGCTGATAGATCGTATTTTTTAACTACCTCGGCTATGGTCATGGTTTTGACCTCACTTTTTCAAATTCTCCAGCCAATTCGCGATTTCAACCTCTGCATCTTTCACCATACTGCCTCGCAGTGCCAATCCTTTCAACAAATGTACTGTCGGCATTACGTTTTTGATCTCTTGCTCGCTCACACCGAACCCGCTGCCCTCATGGGTACAGAAAGGAATCATCGTCACTTCAGATAAATGATATGTATTTAAAAATGTAAATACCGGCATAGGACAGGTTCCCCACCAATTGGGGTAACCCAGGAAGACAACATCGTAATCAGCAATGTTTTCTACTTTTACAACCAGTTCCGGCCGCACATTTGCTTCTTTTTCTTTTTTTGCGACTTCCGTGCATGCTTTGTATTCGATAGGATATTCCGCTGTGGCAGTGATTTCAAACAAATCACCGCCGGTCATCCGGGCAATCGTTTCTGCCATGATTTGTGTGTTGCCGATCGGCAAATTGACGATGCTACCATTCAGGTAATTGTAACCCTTATGCGAGAAAAATGCAATCAGACACTTTTTATTGTTCAGTTCCATTCTCATATCCTCCATTCTGGAATTAGATTATCCCACTAGTGATGCTTATTTATTCTCAAAATTTGCTGCCACATCCACAAGCAATTTACGTATTTCCAAATGTTGCGGGCAGGCTGTTTCACATTTGCCGCATTGGATACAATCCGACGCTTTCCCGGCGTTTTGAATATGCACATTGTAGTAAAAGCTGCTGTTCCAATCCTTAAATTGCTGTTTGGCATTCATGCAAGCGAATAAATCAGGAATTGCTATTTTCATTGGGCAGCCATCTATGCAATATTGACAGGCTGTGCAAGGGATCAGGTCCTGCTTTTTGAAAATTGTGCTGACTTGGTCAATCGCTACAAATTCGGCAGGCGTCAGTGGTTTGAATTCCTTCATATAACTGATATTATCCTCTAATTGCGCTAGATTGCTCATACCGGAAAGCACTAATAAAATCCCCTCCAGAGAAGCCGCATAACGGACTGCGTAACTGGCATAACTTCCGCCTGCCAGTTCGTCCAAAATTTCCTTGGCTTCATCCGGCAAATTGACCAGGCTGCCCCCCTTGACGGGTTCCATAACGATGACAGGCTTTTTAAATTCGCGGCAAACTGCCAAGCACTTGCCGCCCTCTATGCTGGAATTATCGTAATCCACATAATTTAGTTGCAGCTGAACAACTTCGATTTCAGGTTGTTCGGAGAGAATACGCTGTAAAACAGTTGCTTTATCGTGAAAAGAGAGACCGATATGCTTTACTTTTCCTTCCGATTTTAGTTCTTCCGCAATACGATAAGCGCCGCAATCGACAAATTTCTGATAATTGTCCGCTGTCTGTGCGTGCATCAGGTAATAGTCAAAATATTCTACACCGCACGCCTGCAGTTGATTTTCAAAGAGCGGTCGAATATCCGCCTCAATGTTGAAGAAATTCGTGCTCAGTTTATTCGTCAACTGGTAGGCTTGGCGGGGATAGCGGCTGGTCAGACAATCCCGCAGGGCAAGCTCACTTTTCCCTCCTAAATAGCCATGAGCCGTATCGAAATAGGTGAATCCTTCTGCCAAAAAACGGTCAACCATGTTGCTGAATTGCGCAATTTCAACCACTCCATCTTTCATGGGCAGCCGCATACAACCAAAACCAAAATTCTTCATCTTGTTCTCCTTCTTTCTGCTTGTTGATGGGAGCATATCACCTGGAGTTCACTCTAAGTCAAGGGTTTACTCGTTGGTTTCGAAAAATTTTTTTTAAACAGCGGTCTTCCTCCATCTTGATCAATCTTTGCCAAGCCAAAGGCTTAAAAGTAAGTAAGCAAGGGATCATCCAATGGATCAATCCTTTTACGAAAAAAGCAGGCATCGATACGGTTATCAATGATTTCATTCGCTGCTGAACAAGCGGAGAATTTCCGAAATTTTAGCGGTGTTGAAGAAAAGCAAAACCTTTTTAACAAACGATCTTCCTGATTGATGCATATGCGCAACGATAGAAAAAAGCACCTCGCTGATGAGGTGCTTTCTATTTTCAGTGAAGAAGCGGCAAGAGATTCCTTCCAGCTGCGCTTTATTTACATTTTTGCCGATAATTCTTCCATCACATTCTTGACTAACGGTCTGACTCTTTCCCGTATCATTGTATAATCCTGAATGATATCCGGAAATACCTTCTGCTCGGCTTTGACAATGCAGTTCCCATCGGCTAAGCCAAAAGCAACCCCTTTCGGCAACAAATGGTTGCCGGGAACAATATGAAACGATAAAGAGGTTAAAATATCGGCTACCGGAGCAACTAACTTATCATGATAATATTGCAGCACTTCTGCGCTTTCCGGCATGCCACCATGCCCGATTACCGCAGTTACTTTATGATGAAACGGTGTGCGATACCTGCTGTTTTTCGACCATGAGGCATAAGAAATCTCATTGATTTTCTCGAAACAAATAATCAATTTTGCCGGTATGGGTGAATAATGCGGTACTACCCAAAAAATAGCGTCCGCTTTGGCAAGTTTATCATAAAGCAGATTGAAATCCGCATCATAGAGACATTTGTTTGTGCTGCTGCAATCACCGCAAAGATTGCAGGTCCGCAAATCATAGGCAGCTAAAGCAATGGTCTCCACCTCTGTTGTCGAATTGAATTCCTGGATGATCAAATCCGAAATAAGATGACAAACTTTTGTTGAAGCGCTGTTTTCTCCCATACGCTTCGTATTGGAAGCGGAAACACAAAGTATTTTCATTGGAAACCTGCTTTCATAATCACATATTTTTGTTCGTTTTTATTTTAGATCATAACAAAAATATAATAATCGGTAAGCTTGGTTTAGTCAAGTAAAATAATAGTAGAAACACATTTTAATTGCATCCAGTATTCTCCTGATGATTCTCTGTTGGCAAATTCAGATTAGAAAAATATCCTTTCCAGACGACTACCTAATCTGCTGAGCAATTCGTTCGTAATTGTCCCGGCAGATTCCGCCATCTGATCGGCTCGGATTTCTTCAGTACCATCCTTGCCGATCAGCGTAACGATATCTCCCCTGGCGATATCCGTAAATCCAGTGACATCGACCATTAATTGATCCATGCATATGCGACCGACAATCAGCATTTTGTGTCCCCTGATTAAAACAGAACCTTTTCCTGTTGATAGATTGCGGGGTATACCATCTGCAAAGCCAATCGAAACAACAGCGATTATTGAATTTTTGCTCGCGATAAATTCCCTACCATATCCTACGCTCTCACCAATTTTGATGGTTCTGACCATCGACACCTTGGATTTCAACGATAATATCGGTTTCAAATCCAATGACAATTTGGTCAGATCACTTCGGTCACTCAACATTCCGTAAAGCGCAATACCAATTCTGGCATAATCACATGGAAGCCCGGGATAATTCAGGATGCCATAACTGCTTTGAATGTGAATTTTTGGAATTTTAATATTTTCATTTTTCAAGCATTCCAGCAGCACGAAAAAATCTTGAATCTGTTGATTTGTAAAAGCAATATCATCCGTTTCATTACTGTCCGATACGCATAGATGAGTAAAAATCCCGTTGATTCTAAGGTTTTTACAAGCAAATATGGAGATAATTTCATTCAAGTGGTTAAAATCAACTCCTTGCCGGTTCATACCTGTGTTTACTTTCACATGAACTTGCAGTGAATTGCTAAAACGATTCAGGTCTTTCGCATGCTCCGCATCAACTACCGTCTGAGACAGTTGAAAATAAAAAAGTTCGGAGGCTCTTGAAGCTGGCGTATAACCTAAAATAAGTATCTCGCCTGTAACTCCTTTTTGACGTAGTCGGATTCCTTCTTCGATGGTAGCTACGGCAAAAGCACGAATATCCAAACAGTTTAGGTATCTTGAAATTTCTAGATCGCCATGCCCATATGCGTTTGCTTTCACAACGGCCATGATATCACACGTCTCTGGCAACACACTACGTAGAAGCCTTACATTGTGGGCTAGATTCTCTTTGCTGATTTCCGCCCAAGCGCGATCCATTTCTTGTTTTACATCTTTCTTATACCTGTTTTTCATTAAGCTCTCCAAAGCGTTACCAAGACACCGCCATCGTTATTACCGGAAATCTGATACGGTGTTGCATCGGGAATTTCTATCACAGACACCATATCGGGCAGAATGAGAACATAGAAAATTTCAAAACAATGCCCTTTTTGTGTAAAAGTAAAATGAGTATCGTGATAAGGAAATTGCTTAAGGTAGTCTGTATATTCTTCCAATGTCAACATTTTTTCTTTCATTATTTCAGAGTGTGGATAGCCAACATAGCGGAAATGCCATGGCTCATGTGCGATATGCGTAATACTCTCTCGCTCAGCCGGATAGCGCTCGATAAAACCATATTGTGCTGCGAGCTCCCGGAATTGCCCGCAAACTCCGGTATAAGGAAAATCCGGACAGATCAGATCAATATCGTTCTTATTTTCGGCAAGATCGATAGCTAGACCCGTCTGATGCTCACTACACCCTGGTATAGCAACATACTTGTTGGTAAAATCCTCTCCCTGCTCACGCAAAGTGTCTTCATAGATTGTTTGTTGTTCCCGCCGGTTACGGTAGCCACTGACCAGTGTAATCTGCTCTCCGCAGTCCAAGAAAGACATGACTTTCGCCAGCATTTTTGCTGCTTGTCTTTCTAAAAGAATAGGAGTAGCAACGGAACGAAGCGGCAGCAGTTCATTCTCTTTCCTGTCTTCTTGCAGTGGATGGGACGGATTCACAAGGATCAGAGCTCCTCTGGTAACATCAGATCTGCTCAATTTTAGCGTTTTCATTGACATATTGCCAACCTGATCAGTTCATCAACAATCTGCTCAAAAGACATACCGATGCCTTTGAGCATATTTGGGTATCGGCTATGGGAAGTGAATCCCGGAATTGTATTGACTTCGCTAAACACAATTTCTTTTTCTGGGGTAAGAAACATATCCACCCGAGCGAGACCGCTGCAGTTCAGTGTACGATATATTGTCGCTGCGGTCTGTTTGATACGCTCTGTAACCTCTGCATCAATTCGAGCAGGCATATGAATTTTGGATGTTTTCAATGTGTATTTTTCTATATAGTCAAAGAATCCTTGTGACAATTCAATTTCATCAACCTCCCCGATCGTGAGCGTACGATTGCCAAGCACAGCACAACCAACCTCGAAACCGGAGATGGCTTCTTCAAGAATAACTTTGCTGTCATATCGAAATGCTGTCTCCACCGCGCCTGACAAATCACCGGTTTCGAGCACCTTTGTGATACCAAAAGAGGAACCGGCATTCGCTGGCTTCACAAATAAAGGATAATGCAAATGTGCTGTCCGTTTTAATAACTCCACCTCTGAAATCTGCGAGCACAAAACGATGGAGACTGGTGTTTTTATCCCTGCCAGACTCACCAGCTTGTGAGCAATGTCCTTATCCATACAGAGCGCCGAACTGAGTATGCCACATCCAACATAGGGGATACCAGCCAATTCGAGCAATCCTTGAACGGTGCCATCTTCACCATTTTTTCCATGCAGAATAGGGAAAGCCACATCAATAGGGATTATAGCGGTCTTTCCTTTTTCAGGTGTAAGAATAATACCATGAATCTTGCGATCGGGTGAAATAACAGCAGGAACGCAGGTAATATGTTTCTGCCAGGTATTACTTAGTATTTGCTCGATATTTCCGCTGTACTTCAACCATTCACCCTGCTGGGTAATACCAAGTAAAATAACATTATACTTTTCTGTGCTAAGATTTTCTATCATCGAATATGCCGACTGTAATGAAACCTCGTATTCGTTAGAATAGCCGCCAAATATCACTGCTACTGTTTTCTTATTCATCTTATCCCTCCGCAAAATATAAAAAAAACTGTTCAATATGGTAATTTCATCTTACCAAAATCGAACAGGTAGCAAATGATTTTTTACTTAGGATCCTCTTAAGAAAAACTGATGAAAAACTGTTTTTTACTTCAGAAAACTGAGCGTTTGTTCGTTTATAACCTCAGCATTTGGCAATCTGACAGTAAAAATAGTTTCATTTTCATCACTTTGAGCAGAAATAGAACCTCCATGAGCGCTGATGATTTCCTTAGCAATAGCTAGGCCTAGTCCGGCACCCCCAGTATTTGATGAACGGGCGGCGTCAAGCCGATAGAATCTTTCAAAAATCGTGTCTAGTTTCTGCGTGGGAATGGGATCTCCATGATCCAGAAACTGGATGACAACATTTGATTCCTGAGAAAAAGCTGTGATTGTAATTATACTTTCTTCAAAACTATACGCTATCGCATTTTTCAGAATATTGTTAAAAACGCGGGAGAGTTTGTCTGCGTCTCCCCATAAAATAAGACTATCCGATACATGGACAACAGCTTGTTTACCTTGAGGAGCCAACATTGGATAAAATTCGTCGGCCATTTGCTGCAACATAAAGGCAAGTTTGATTTTCCTCTTGCTCAACACAATAGAGCTTAAGTTAAAACGTGTTATCTCGAAAAATTCATCAATCAATTGCTCCAACCGATAAGCTTTTTCTAAAGTAATACCAGTATATTTCATCCTCTGTTCCGATGGCATATCAGGTGCTTCGTCTAGAAGGTTTAGATATCCAATGACGGAAGAAAGCGGTGTTCGGATATCATGTGCAAGGTTAACCACAAGATCATTTTTTCGCTGTTCTGCTTCTTTGGCCTCCCGCTTATTCTTCAACGCGGTTTTTTTAATCTGATTCATACTGTTTTCAATTTCTCGCAGTTCTTCCGACAGTTTGATGTCTTCGTCATCCGGCTGAATCAGTGTTCTGCTAGCATCTACGACATCTTCTATATAACCAGCTGTCTTATTCCAGTAAGAATAAATGATAATGAGAACCATGATCAGCCATACCACTGGAATCAAAATGGTGATATAAAGGACTAAACTCCTTAGGAATTGATACAGAAGCGACGGTTGCCAAATGATGTAACGAACAATAAAATATCCCGCCGCAAGTATCATCACATACAAAACTGACGCGTAAATCTCTGCTCTGATGCAGTGAAGAATGGTCTTTTTCATAAACCCGGAACGGAAATTACTCTTCAATTTTGTAGCCAACCCCCCATACTGTTTTTATGTATTTCGGATTTTCTGTTCTATCGTGCATTTTTACCCTCAGATGTCTGATATGTACCATGACCGTATTATTGCTGTTGGTGAAATACTTATCTCCCCACACCTCAAGATACAATTCTTCCGAACTGACCACTCGTCCACGATTGGAGGCTAGGACCCACAGAATAGAAAACTCGATTGGAGTTAGAGAGAGTTGCCGCTCATTAAGCAAACATTCATGTTTATCCCTATTTAAAATGAATCCGGTAAACTCAATGATATTATCCTCTTGGGTAAACTCGGTAGAATTGTATTTTTTGAATCTGCGTAATTGCGCTTTGACCCTGGCAACCATTTCCAATGGGCGAAACGGTTTGGTGATATAATCATCCGCACCTAAGGTGAGACCGGTAATTTTATCGATTTCTTCATCCTTCGCAGTAAGCATGATGATTGGAAAATTATGTTTTATTCTTATTTGCTGGCAGACCGTGAAACCGTTCATATCCGGCAGCATAATGTCTAGAATGGCCAAGTCCAGAATTTCGTTTTCAACACACTGGATAGCGTCTCGTCCATTATAAAATTTATATATAATAAAGTTCTCACTTTCAAGGTAAACTTCGATCAAATCTGCAATCGCTTGTTCATCATCAACTACCAGAATCTTCTCCTTCATCATAGTTCAGCTCCCTATTTACTCTAATAATCCATTCTGATTATAGCAGTAAATCGTAGATTATTATACAGTTTTTCTATGATCAAATTCTTAAGGCTATCTTAAGATGGTGCGCTGCAAGTTAAGTTCAGAAGTTTGAACAACTTTTACACCTACCTCAGTCAGTCTGCAGGAGCGAAACAGCACATAGCGATCCTAAACTATTCAAACAGGTATTTCAGCATTTTTTCCGGAGCATTCAAAAACTGTTTGGTCAGACGAAAATGCTCGGTTTCCTGATATGGGACAGAGTGAATTCCACTTTCTGAGAGTTCGAGTACCTCTGCACCGGGAAACGCCATCAGGATTGGCGAATGAGTAGAGATAATAAATTGCGAGTCCTGTTTCACCAAATCGTCGATACGGCAGAGCAGCCGCAGCAGACGCGAAGGTGACAAAGCCGCTTCCGGTTCGTCGAGCAGATAAAGGCCATGACCACTAAAGCGATTTTCTACCAATGCCATAAAGCTCTCGCCATGAGATTGCTTATGTAAGGATACACCGCCATAACTTGCGATCAGCGATGCTCCAAAGGAGGGTTCATGATCCAATTGATCAATGTTCGACGCCAGGTTATAAAAGCTTTCTGCACGCAGGAAAAAGCCATCTCTATGCCGCTTTACTCCTTTGCAGATGGTTAAATAGCGATAGAGCTCAGAATGAGAATCCTCGGTCGAAAAATTGAAATTGCAGGTCCCACCTTCCGGATTGAAACCCATTGACACAGCAATCGCTTCGATCAGGGTGGATTTGCCGATGCCATTTTCACCGACAAGAAAGGTTACGCGTCTCGTCAGGGGTAATTCATCCATCTCACGCAAGTGTCTGACCACCGGTAATTTGTGCAGATAGCTGTCTTGAGGGATCGCTCTCGTCAGCTTAACCCCAGTCACATAAAGATCACTTAACATTCTATGCATGCCTCCTGTTCAAAAACCTTCCCAATCAATCATACCACGCGAAAGCAAGCGATTTACCAAACCAGAACAAAAGGACCAACCCGTTTAGGTAATCGGCCTAAACTGCTGGTCCTTATCTCACAGCCGCAATATTCTGGTTGATGATGCCAATCAACAATCGGTTTTGCCGTGATGACGACAAAGCAAACTATTTCATATACATACCAACCACATCCAAGTTTTTATCCATGACAATCGTATATGTCAAACTGGAATTGACGTATTTACAGGTTAGTACCGCCACAGCATACTCCTCCTCGGTAGTTTTACTTTTTTGACCGGTCGTTGCGGTGGCGGTATATTCCTTAAATTCTCCTACCTTTGTCAATTTCGCATCCCAGGTTTCCTTCAGTTGCTCTGCGGTCAGCTGATTTCTTAAATCCTCACGCAGTTCGTGAATCATTAATGGGTAGTCAAGCGAATGAATCACTTCAACCACTTGCTTTGCTCTTGCGATTACTTCATCTTCTGCGTAGATGTCGGCCAGCTTATTGGATGAACATCCCACGAAGGAACAGAGAATCATTCCCACCAGAAGCAGCAACAGGCCAATTTTAGTTTTTTTCATCTTGAATTCGCTCCTTTTTATATTCTGAAATCACAATAGTCCATGAGAAAACTGCGCATAGAACTAGAGCTGCTTCGATCAGCCAAACTGGGATACCGAAATAAACAGCGACTGTCGCAGCAGAATCCACTAGGCTATGTAAGAAAAAAGCAAGCCATACCCAGCGGAACCGTTTCTCACGTATGGCTTTCATGATCAGGACAGACCAGGCAATATGCAATGACATCGCAGAAAGCCGCTCCAGACCCGATGCAAAGATCATCCCGGTAGAAGCGGTCGACGCATTCATGACCAGTGTCAGCAAGGCGTTGATTCCCGATAAAAGGATGGCTTCAATACCACCGTGCCCAATGCCAAAAGCGATTGCACTGATCGTATCCGGTTTTTTTCGCAGAAAAAGCAGCATCACGAAATAGCGGCCGAATTCTTCGAATAACCCAGCACTGACACCGAGAAAAATAGAATACAGAATCGGCTGCGTTATACTGAAGGTGGAGTACCATCCGATATTTGGCAGAACGAGCTGCAGGAGGGGAAATCGAAGCAGCACTTGAAAAACGAGAAAGGTAAACGCTCCAAAAATCAGCGGTTTCCAGCTTCCGTGAAATCGCTTCGTAAAAGCAATGGACGCGGCGAAAGGTAAAGCAAAAGCGCAAAGAATCGTGAAAATGCTAGCAAACACTGCCATATTTTTAGCTTTCTTTCACTTGCTTACGATAAAGCGAATAGGAATAGATGGGTGGCAGTAAGAGCAAACCGATCACTACGGCAATCAGCAAATAAGAGATATGAATAAACGCATTGATGATGATCAGAAAACCACCGAACACCCAGACAAAACCCGCGAAGCGGTGTGTGCGATTCCAATTGTCTTCATTATCCAAGGTCCACGGCAACTTGATGCCAATCGTATAATTCCGTCTGCACTTGGGTAGGAAATTGCCACAAATTACAACGACACAGCCGGTCAGTGCTGAAGTGATCATCACAATTGGAATTTGCTTACCCATTGCTAAAAAGAGCGTGACTGGAACGATGACCACAGACAACAACGGCAACAGCCATCTTGACAGCAGACGCAGTGAAGCAGACGCTTTTTCTACTTTAGGATCGGTATTTACCCGAAAATTGGAATACAAATTGACGGCGGCCAACAAAAGCGGAATCCCAAAGGCCGCGAATGCCTTGGGAGCGTAGTTGTCTGGATTCCCGGTCGCAGAAAAGTGAATGGCGATCTGCTGGGGCAGTTTATCATAAACAGCAACCGCTAAAAGAATCGGCAAGAGACAGAGCACAGTAGACAAAATCGTTGTTTTATTTTTCATCCTTATTTCCTCCAAATTGTGAAAACCACAGCATGACTTCTTCAAATACTGAAGCATTCAGTTCATAATATACGAAATTTTTATATTTGCTTTCGGTAACCAACCCTGCCTTTTTTAACTGTGATAAATGATAGGAAACCGTAGCGCCACTCATGGCAAAGGCTTTTCCTATTTCACCGGCAGATAATTTACCGTTACGCAGCATGACCAATATTTCACGCCGCACAGGATCAGACAAGGCTTTAAATGTTTCTGCAAACCCCAATCCACCACCCCCTCATTGCTATTTAGAAATTGATCTAAATAGATTCTAACGCAGTACAACAAAGAAGTCAATACCTATTTTAAAATATTTCTAAATAGGTATTGACTCAGTTATTTCTGCAGGCAACCATCTTTAGGATTATGAAGACTCTTTTACAAAGCCATTAGCCTTTATAAAGAACCTTGATATTTTCACGATAATCTGGGTAATCCGTTAAAGTAACAAAATTCGCTACTGCTGATAATGAGCCAATCAACGGATAATTCTCCAGTGGTGTTCCCGCTAGCTTTTTATGTGTTTCAGCAGATAGCTGCTTTGCCGCAATCACTTTGATATCTCTGTTGAAATAGCTGCCAATTTTAGTATCGACGAATTTCGTTATCTTCAGGGAATTGTGTAAATCTGCCAGTGATTGCTGTGCAAGCACAATATTATTCTCTCTGTCTGCAATATTGTCTGCCCGCACAGCGTTCAGTATGGTTGATTTGATCTTTTCATCCAACGGCAATCGGCTAAATGCTTTGCCAAACCATTTGCTGTAAGGCGCATATTGCCCGCAATATAAGAAAGCCAACCGCATTAATCGTTCGGCAATTCTTCCGCAAACAAGAATGGAGCCTATCTCATCACCAACATCTGCACAACGCTTGACAAAGGCCTGTTCTTCTGCGATCAGTGACCAATTGGAAGCAATAAGAAATAATTGTACCTCCGGGGGATAAAAGTGAAGCTTGTCCAGCAATTTCCTCAGTTGTAAATCATCCACAAACAGTTTCCCGGATGTAAGAGAGAGAAGCTTATTTTCCGAAAAAGCAAGCCAATCAAGCGCGGAAAGATTGGTTAGGTTGTTGGTGCCAAGATAATCCAGCAAATACTCATGGATTGTATGGATATCAATCAGCGGCGAGACTGCCCCACTGGTGATCAATTCCGCATGTCGTATACCGCCGTCTTCCGTATTCGGTACAGAAAAATTCACGCTGTATCCCAAGTACATATAAGGAAGGTTTTCTGATAAAACGGTAAGGATTCGCTCCTTGAAACCGATCTCTTTTTCCTCGAGAAATAAATAAAGACGCGGTCCCCACATATGATCGGTGGAGACTTCATCGTCAAATCCCAGAACATCCGAACCGTAGCCGATCAATCCGGCTGAATACTGCAAAGACGGAAATTGGTCAGTTAAAATAGGTTTTACAGCCTCATCAAAAAAGCGTTCACAGAGTTCGAGGCCTTTGATGAATTTTCTCATTTTTATTCTCTCTTTCATCCGAGCGTGTACCAAGGGGACGGGGGTGTTGGCACAGTGTGCCAACACCCCCGTCCCCTTGGTACACTAATTTCCTAGTTTCAAGCTTTCCATCCAAGTGATTAGTTCGGCTTCAGAAGCTCTGTTGAGGATCTTGCCATCCAAGAGTTTGCTGTTCGGGCAACTTGGCTGAAGCTTCTTGTTGGTTTCACCCATACCGCTGCCGCCTGAGGTAGCAAAGGGAACGATGGTTTTACCCGATAGATCGTAGTCTTCTAAAAAGGTGTTGATAATGGTCGGCGCAATGTACCACCAAATCGGGAATCCAACAAAAATGGTATCATAGTCGTCTATTTTTTCGCATTTACCGGTGATGGCAGGACGGAAACTCAAGTCGTTCATTTCAATCGTGCTGCGGGCGGTTTTATCCCGCCAATTCAAATCTTTTGTCGTATAGGGGACTTCCGGTTTGATCTCAAATAGATCTGCACCAATGGCTTTGCTAAGGTTTTCCGCAGCTTTTTTAGTCACTCCACTAACGGAGAAATAGGCTACTAATTTTCTGTTCATGGTATTTCCTCCTATTATAGTTTGTTCAATTTGTAGTTTTGTGGAATCTCTCCACTGTTTCTATGATTATAACGATAAGCTGAAAGCCGGTTCCATACGCTCAATGGCGTTACGGCTCCCCTTTTTCTGAACCCTGCACTTGTTGTGATTCCAACATCATAGATCTGCAGCTCCTAATTGGCTGCAATATTTGGCCGTTTTGCTAATTCACCTTATTTCTTAATCCCCCTTTTCAATGCACTTCTGCATAGTAATTTTCATTGCAGTGTCCGATGATCAGGCATTGAACCCAAGTCTGATATCGTTTGAGCAGCTACTCGCCTTTGTAATAATCCACATTTTCATCTATTTTATACACTTTATTAATACCCTTACCCCATACTCCGATTTTCTGAGAGTCAGGATAAAATGCCACATCAATATCATTTGTGGTATCAAAATCTATATATACGAGAGTGTCTGTTTCGGAAGTATTTGTTAACTTGTGCGCACCTGTTTGATTGGCGGGAAAGAACAGTAAGTCTCCGGCAGAAACATTTCTCTCACCTTCCGGTGCTTTGAGCAAACCAGTTCCGCTAATGATATAGAAAACTTCTTCATTATTAGAATGAGAATGGTATGGATAGGCAGATTTATGTGGTGGTATTTCATAGACTGACACAGTGCATTGACTTGCGTCCTCTCTTGAAAGGAACACTCGCTTATAATATTCATAGTCCTTGTGTTCACATTTGTGTTTTCGTGGAATGTGATTCATGCTTTCGTGCTTAATTCCGCTCATCCTAACCCTCCTGCAACATAAATAATCTTCATACAATTTATTATAGTGTAGAAAAAGTCAATTTACAAGTTTTAATAAAATGCCCAATCAGATAAAAATCCGACTGGGTTTTGAATCGTGTTATATAACTTGCAGCTTTAGTGACTGATCACATGATCTTAATTGATTTTTAAGCAGCGACCCTCACCGCTGTGAAATTCGGGTTCGTAAACAAATCCACGTTAGAGCTTGAAGAATATGTTTATTTTCCAGGAATTAGACGATTACGATAATTTTCCGGTTTTATAGATTAGATTTTTTTCTTGTTAAATGCAGATGGTATGAAACGATACGCTTCTTTTTTATCCATCTTGGTGATGTAGCGTGTAGCATTTTGCTTTCCGCAGTTGGCGCAAAAAAGAGCGCCGTGATACTGTGAGAAGTCAATGGAGCCTTCTATGATTCTATCGTTATACATTTTTACAAAATTACTTTCGCCTGCTTTTTGATAGAGTGCAATAAAACTTTTGCAATAAGCGCAGCTGACTTCTAAAAGCTGGCTGCCCCTGACCTTTTTGCAATTGGGATTCTTATATATTTTCATAGCATCCCTCGAGAAGTGGTTTTTTATGTGCCAAGGGGACGGGGGTGTTGGCACAAAGCTGTGCCAACACCCCCGTCCCCTTGGCACACAATGGTGGAGGCGATGGGAATCGAACCCATGTCCGAAAATGAACCAATAAGGCTTTCTCCGAGCGCAGCGATCGATTTGAGTTATCGCCTCAGGCAGCTTCCTATCGCCAAATCTGCCCTACACTATTCCGTGTGTTTCCCCAAATAGGATACGGTCGTCTCCTACCGGGTAGCCGACTTAATGACGCTCGCCCAGCCCCGTCGGCGGTAGGCTGGTCGAACGGCTACTTATTTACTAAGCAGCGATTAATTGATTGTTGTTGACAGTTATCTGTCGTCCAAGTTTTAACGTGGCCCTGGTCCACGGCTCGCTTACCAGATCAATCCTATCCCCGTCGAAACCATTACGCCCCCATGTTTACACTATAATATAACATAATTTGGCTGAATGGTCAAGGCAACAAATAAATATTTGCTGACTGCTTGACAGCCTTCTTAATAGTGATATTATATCGATATCACTAAAATATCAAGAGGAGGCTTTTATCATGAATGAACCTTATTCTAAGGAAATCGAACTCAAAGCCCAAAACGGCATGTTCATGTTGATTTTCAGTATCTTGTTAACACTGGCTGGAATCGCGGCCATTATTGTGGGTGCTATTGTTTTAGAAAACGGTCATCGCACAGCACTGGGTACCCTTTTGCTGATCATTGGTTGTTTGTATAGCTGTCTATTTTGGATTCCTTTTATGGGCTTAAAAATCCTCAAACCTCAGGAAGCCTTGGTTCTAACTCTGTTCGGCAAATACATCGGCACACTGAAAGGCGAAGGTTTTTTCTATGTCAATCCGTTTGTTTCCGCCGTCAATCCCACTTCCGGAGCCGGCATGGCAACCGCGACGGAGGATCAAAATCCCATTGCTCAATTGAATACACCGCAGAACAGTTCACATACCGTTCTGCCAAAGAAAACGATTTCTTTAAAAACAATGACGCTCAATAACAACAAACAAAAAGTGAATGACTTGCTGGGCAATCCGGTCGAGATCGGCATTGTTGTGATTTGGCGCGTCGTCAATACCGCTATGGCTGTTTTCAATGTGGAAAATTATAAAGCTTATCTTTCCATTCAATGCGATTCTTCTCTGCGCAATATCGCCAGGCTCTATCCTTATGATATTGCTGCTGAGGGAGAGGAAATGACCTTGCGCGGCAGCAGCCAGGATGTAGCGGAACGTCTGAAGACTGAAATCCAGGAGCGGGTTAATATTGCCGGTCTGGAGATCATGGAAGCACGGATTACTCATCTTGCTTATGCACCGGAAATTGCCGCTGCCATGCTGCAGCGCCAGCAAGCCTCCGCTATCATCGACGCAAGAAAGATGATCGTCGATGGTGCTGTGGGTATGGTAGAAATGGCACTGATTAAATTGAATGAGAATGGCATTGTTCAATTGGATGAAGAAAGAAAGGCTGCTATGGTCAGCAATTTGCTTGTTGTACTTTGCAGCGGCAAAGATGCGCAGCCGATCGTCAACAGCGGTTCTATTTACTAGTGATGGCAGAACAAAAGAACGAGAGAGATAAAAAACAACTCTTGCTGCGCTTATCTCCCACGCTCTGGAAGGCGTTAGCCGCTTGGGCAGAAGATGATTTTCGGTCCATCAATGGCCAGATTGAATATCTTCTTACCGAAAGCGTACGACAGCGCAACAAGAATTTCAGAGATTCTGCTGCGGAAATTCAGCAGGAACAGACATCACCTTTTGAAAGCAAATCGAAATCCAGTTGATCAAAGCATCACTTCTCAGATAATTTTATGAAATCCCGGAATTGCAGTTCATAAACTGCAATTCCGGGATTTTTCATACCACGAGTTCCGCTTCAGTCTTTCAATCACGAAATTCGCATTCCCGATTGTTTCCAATCTCATTTTATGCTATATTGATCTTAATCTCTGCTAAATAGAGAAAGGAAGATCACAATGATGAAGCGAACTGCCAAACTCCTGGCTTTCATTCTTATCCTCGCTGGTTTCTTTGCTTGCGCTGCCTGTACAAAAGTGACTGATCTTCTCAATCAATCGTTGGATGGTGAATCAAGTGAAGTAAATACCCCAGCAGGAGCACAAGAACAGCAAAAATCTACTCCAAGCATTGGCTTTCAGCTAACAGAGCTACATAAAAACATCCAAGCCGGCGGTCCGGTTGAACCGGCAAGTGGGAAGCTTGTGCAGACAATCTCCTCCGAAACAGCTGCCAATCTACCATCTGAGCCGGTCATTCACTCCGTTGGAGAAATCATTGAGGCTGCTTATCTTACTATTTGGGATGGCAGCATCGCCAGAGGATTCAGCGCCGGCCGTGGCGTAGCAGATGACCCTTACCAGATCAACTCCCCTGCTGAATTGGCTTATCTGTCTGAACAAGTGGCACGCAAGAATGAATATGCCAATACTTATTTTATACAGACTGCCAATTTTGATTTAAACAGCATCGATTGGCTGCCCATTGGCGGTAGGCACAGCGTCGTACTATCGGGCGAATCCAGCCTCAAAACGACGGTTACCGTTTTTAAAGGCCATTATAATGGTAACGGTTTTTTTCTCTGCCATTTAAATACAGCCACGGATCGAAACGAAACCGGCTTATTCGGTAGTGTTGCCAATGGCAGCCTGGTTAATATCAGTGTTTACCAATCTGATGTTCAAGGCACGAAAAATGTCGGCGGAATTGTGGGAAAAGCCGTTTCCGAAGTGATTACCTCCTGTTATTATCACGGAAAATTGACTTGCGCCAGCCAACTTGGCGGTGGCATTGCCGGCAGCATCACTGCAACTCAAATCAACAGCTGTGGCAACCTGGCCAACATTCGCTGCAGTGCAGCAGTGGAACTCTACTCTATTGGCCGTACACTCGGTGCTTGGATCGGCGGGATCACCGGCAGCGCTACAAACTCTAATATCTCTGACTGCTTTAATACCGGAACCGTTGAAGGTTTCGCGATTGCCATGGCTGGAATCGCCGGTGATATTTCCTCGCGGGTCAGCATTGAGCGCTGTTTCAACATTGGCAGTATCAGCAGCAGCTGTGAAGCATTTGTAGGCGGAATCGTCGGCTCCGGTCGGGCTTCCACCCGCGGTATCTCTGACGAAGTAGAAAACTCAATCACCGATTGTTACAACCTGGGCAAAATATCGGCGCAAAATGCGCACGGCGTGGGCGGTATTGCCGGGTATCTGCTGCAATATAACCGCCTGGAAAACTGCTATCATGCCGGACAACTGACCAACGGCAACGCTGCCGGCAGCATCGATATTTATGACCCCATTTATGGCAGCTTTGATTATTACAGTTTGGCCCAGGTAACCGGTGCTATTCTGGGAGAAGCTGTTCAACTCTCTGCCACGTTGACTAATCTGTATTATCGGGCTGACAGCAGCGTTTTAGCTTGCGGTACGCTCGCTGCCGAGAACAACTGGATAAGCTCCGTCACTGCGAGTATGACTGAAACTGGCCTGTCTTCTCCTAATTTTGCCACTGCTTTGGGAGAAAATTTCAAAGTCGATACCGAGTATCGCAATCAAGGATATCCTCTACTGATTACGATCAACTATAATAAACTGCTGACAGATTAACATGTCTAACTGCTGACTGTTTACCAGTTCAGCACAGAATGAGAAAAAGCCCGAACCTTACTCCGCCAGTACGTCACTTTGATCGGTGACGCGTCGGTCGCAGAAGCATTCGGGCTCTTTTCATTTGCTGATCCTGATCCGGGCGAAACGATGACCGTCCTCCACGCTTCGCTTGTTTCTTATCGCTTTAAGCTGCCAAATAAACCGCGGATCAAGGCACGAGTCGCTTCGCGTCCCACCGTACTCAAAGCGGAATCCGTAACCTTATCAAAAGCGGTGCGCTTGTTTGCTTTCTTAGCATTGATTTTTTCTTTTTCTTTGGCCAATTGCGCTCTCTCTTTTTCGATTTGCTGCCGTTCTACTTCATATAGCTTTTCACGTTCCATTCTCTGCTGTTCGATCTCATTGTCCTGACGCAGCCGCTGCAGCATTTCATGAGCAGAATCGCGGTCAATGGTTTTACCATATTTCAGATAGAATTCACTTTGCGCAATCACCTGTGCCCGTACGTCATCGCCGATCGTACCCATCAAGCTCTGCGGCGGCAGAATGAAAGCCTGCTGCACGATTCCCGGCCGGCCGTCTTCATCCAGCAAAGAGACAAGCGCTTCTCCGGTTCCCAATTGAGTAATCACTTCTGAGGTTTCGAAGGCAGGGTTGGGGCGGAAGGTATCGGCGGCAGCCTTAACAACCTTCTGTTCTGCCGGCGTATAAGCCCGCAGCGCGTGCTGAATCCGATTGCCTAACTGCGCCAAGACAGGATCCGGTACATCCATAGGGTTTTGCGTGACGAAATAAACACCGACTCCTTTGGAACGAATCAAGCGGGCAACCTGTTCGATTTTCTGTAGCAAAGCTTTGGGAGCTTCCTCAAATAATAAATGAGCCTCGTCAAAGAAAAAGACCATGCGGGGACGTTTGAGATCGCCGGCTTCCGGCAGCACTTCAAACAATTCGGATAGCATCCAAAGCAGAAAAGTAGAATAAAGTGCAGGGCTTTGAAACAATTTTACACAATGCAGAATATTGATAAAGCCCCTGCCGTCCGTATCCGTTTTCATCCAATCCATGACGTCCAAAGCCGGCTCGCCGAAGAAAAGATGCCCGCCTTGGTCTTCAATTGCTAAAAGGGAGCGTAAAATCGCCCCTACGCTAGCTGCAGAAATATTGCCATACTGAATTCTGAACTCTTTGGCATTTTCAGCCACATACTGCAGTACCGATCGGAGATCTTTGATATCCAGTAACAGCATTTTCTTCTCATCGGCAATCCGAAAGACAATATTCAAAACCCCGCTTTGTGTTTCATTTAACTCTAATAACCGTGCTAAGAGCAGCGGTCCCATTTCAGAAACAGTGGTGCGGACGGGATGCCCGTATTCGCCGAAGATATCCCAAAAGCGGGTGGGATACGCTTGATAGCGAAACCCCTCCAAGCCAAACCGCGCGATGCGTTTTTGCATCCCTTCGCTGTCAACGCCGGCACGGCACATACCCGCCAGATCACCTTTGATATCGGCAAGAAAAACAGGTACACCCAAATCACTGAAACTCTCTGCCAAAACTTTTAAAGTGATGGTTTTTCCTGTACCAGTGGCCCCACTGACCAAACCGTGCCGATTTGCCATCTGCGGCAAAAGATAAATCCGATTTTCATTCTTGGCCACAAACAATTTTCCGTCAGCCAGCATATGTTTCACTCCTCATTTTCTATCCTCCGGACTTATCTTTCTTGATTCTCTCCGGGAAGCTCCGATTCCTGTTTTTTACGGCAGTCATCACACATCTATCCTGAAAAAAGAAAACCCTTTCTGCAGCGGCGCTTGTCAGCAACCAGAGCAGAAAAGGGTTTTTCACATCATTTTATGGCTGTTGGTATTGCAGTATGGCTGTTTGTTTCGGTACTTCTTTGTTCACCGTCAGCGTATTACTGTTGTACTGCAGCGTATTGGAGCAAAGCACCAGGAATTCATCCAGGGTTCCAATGGCTGCATAACCGAAGTTTTCAGTGCGGTAATGCATGGGGATGAAAACAATCGGCTTGAGTAGATCGGCCAATTCGCAGGCTTGTTTTGCGTCAATCGTGAAATGACCGCCAACCGGGACCAGCGCAACATCAACTCTGCCCAGCTTCTTGAGCTGATCTGCGGTCAGCGGACTGCCAAGATCACCAAAATGTGCGATGCGTAAACCATCATAGTCGAATAAGTGAATCAGATTCATGCCGCGTTCGGTACCTCCTGCCGCATCATGTGCAGTCTCGACGGTGCTGAGTTGGTAAGGAATTGGATGTTTCTCGGAAATCAGCAGCACAGTCTCCCGTGCAGCATGATCACTGTGCTCGTGACTACAGTAAACAGCATTGGCATTTTGCTGTGCAAGCTGCAAACCGGGAACAGATTTTGCTTTATATGGATCGATGATAACTTGATACCCATTAAAATTGATGCGAAAGCAGGAATGACCCAACCAAGTAATCACAGCAGATTTGCCCATCCGAATCGCCTCCTATTGTTTGGTTCCTGTAAAGAAAAGTGGATTGATGCTCCTGCATTTCGTGAAGAAAGCAGGAAATTCCTGCCTGCCAGCCCTCCTGTCTTTGGCTTGTTCTTCCCTATTCGCCGTGGTTTTGCTCCGCCTTGATCTCTTTAGTTACAATCACATCGCTGTTGAAACCCAGGACGTTAGCGATCACCACTTGACCGATGCGGGTTGGCGCTGTCAGCGTTTGTTTTTTGATTTCAGCCATCACATCCATCAATCTGTCTTTCGGAACCGGTTTGGTCAGGCGAACACTGCAGAGGGGCAATTCACCGCCCTGCAGCTTCACCGATGATGCGATGCTGCGCAGCGGTGCTGTCAATTCCTGTTGCGCGTATTCTCTGCCTTTCGGACAGAGATTGCCGCTGAGAGAAACCAAAAGCTTGCCTTCCTGCTCTGTCTCAAGAGCGCAGCCATTGGGACAAAGAATACAGGTTAGAAATTTACGCATCTTTCACCACCACCTTGATTGGATTTTTACTTTGCAGCCTGGCTGCCGGTAAATTGATTTGTTCCATCACCGCCGGCAGTAGCTTGCGGAATTTTCTCAAGGCAATCGTATTCCCGTCCTGCTGAATTTCTACCACACAGTTCTGCCGTGGTTGCTGCACCCGGAAAAACAGCTTAATGTCCCGTTCGCCGCTGATCCTCTGCGGAATTGTGTGGCTGATTCCCTCTGTCGTTACGGCAATGGCAGAGAAGGTAAGACTGCTTTGCAGATAGCGCTGCACACCATGCGCCAGATTTTCCGCCTCCAGGGAAACAAAATCGACCAAATCATGCACATGCAGCACATTCCCAGCTGCAAAAACACCGGGTACACTGGTTTGGTAATTTTCGTCCACGACAGCGCCTTTACTGCGGGGATCGAGCTCCACACCGGCTTTTTTGGCAAGCTCGTTTTCCGGAATCAAACCGACGGAAAGAATCAAAGTATCGCAGGCATAGAATGCTTCGCTGCCTTTGATGGGTTGTCTGTTTTCGTCTACTTGACTGACCGTCACCCCAGTGAGGCGCGCTTTACCATGAATTTCGGTGATGGTATGGTTCAGATAGAGCGGAATATCATAATCATTCAGGCATTGTTCTATATTGCGCGGTAAGCCGCTGGCATACGGTAATATTTCAAAGACCGCTTTGACTTTGGCGCCTTCCAAACTCAGCCGACGTGCCATAATCATGCCGATATCACCGGAACCCAGGATCACGACTTCCTTACCCACCATCAGGTTTTTCAGATTCAGATAAGCCTGCACCACGCCGGCGGTGAAGACACCGGCGGGACGCGAACCGGGAATGGCCAGCGCGCCGCGGGTACGCTCCCGACAGCCCATGGCGAGGACGATGGCTTCTGCCTGATAACAGACGACTCCTCTTTTGGATGTTGCTGTGACTAGTCTCTCGGCTGTCAGATCAATCACCGTTGTATCTGTTACAATCTCAATTTCAAGCGCCTTGGCCTCTTCAAGAAAACGCTGGGCATACTCTGGCCCCGAGATGGTTTCCTGAAATCTGGTCAGACCAAACCCATCGTGGATGCATTGACGCAGAATACCGCCGGGTTGCTTTTCCCGCTCCAACACGATGAGGTCGCTGATTCCGTTTTTCTTCAGTTCCACCGCTGCTGCTAAACCGGCGGGACCTCCGCCAATGATCACCACCTGCTTTTTGATGACGTTCAGCATGATCTCACTCTTCCTGTGAATAAATAAGAGCCGTCCCGATGCAGAAGAACTTCTTCCGGTTTCAGTTGATTTTCTTGCATCAACAGCTCGGCAATCCGTGTTTGACAATAGCCGCCCTGGCAGCGCCCCATCATGGCGCGACAGCGGTATTTAATGCCTGCTATCGTAGCGACAGCCAGAGGATTATGAATCGCAGCCAGCACTTCGGCTTTGGTAATTGTTTCGCAGCGACAGATAATCTCACCATAATCAGGATTCTCCGCCACCAATTCTGCTTGTTCCGCATGGCTTCGTTCACGGAAGCAGATCGGACGCTTGCGGATTGGGTCAAAATCTGCCTTCTGCTGCAATTTCTCCACCTCCTCGATCAAACGGACCACTTGCCGGGCGATGGGGGTGGAGGCGGTTAATCCGGGTGATTCGATACCGATCAGTTGGATGGCATGCGATGCTTCCCGGCGCCGTTCAATGACAAAATCAAGAAAGCCACCTTCGGTTTTGCTGACCAATTTGGGGCGAATGCCGCTGAAATTGCGAATAAAATTCTCCCGCTTGAGATAAGGAAAAATCCGACTGCCGTCTTCGATCAGCATATCCATCACGGCTTGAGTAGCAGCGTAATCATCCCGCTGATCGATATAATCGGCACTCGGTCCGATGAAAATATTACCGTCGATGGAAGGAGTCAGATGAATGCCGAGACCACCGGTTTTAATATTTGGGACCGGATAAACCGGTAAAGGTAAATAAGAATTCAGTTGCTGATCCAAAATAAAATATTCACCCCGACAAGGGTAGATTTGGTAGTCATTTACTCCCAGGAGTGTGGCGATCTGATCGGCCTGCAGACCTGCCGCGTTAATGACCCAGCGGCTTTGAAAGATCTCTGTCTTGGTCCGCAGCGTATAAATGCCATCTTGACAGTCGATGGCGGTCACCTCTTGAGCAAAGAAGTACTCCACACCGTTATGATGTGCATTTTCCGCTAAACCAATGGTCAGCTGAAACGGGTCCAAGACGCCGGTCATAGCGGAAAACATGGCAAAATTGCCTTCCACATAGGGTGCCAGCTGTTTGATTTGAGTTCGTTCGATGATCGACAAGCCAGGGACACCGTTCGCCTCTCCCTGTGCCTTCAGTTTTTCCAGCTGCTCGCGGTCGCTGTCATCAAAACCAACGACCAGCTTACCGGTTCGCTTAAATGGCACATCCAATTCGGCAGCCAGTTGGTCAAAACCCAAATTACCTTCGACACAGAGTTTTGCCATAAGCGAGCCGGTTCGATTATTGAAACCGGCATGCAGCACACCGGAATTGCGCGCGCTCGTTTCACAGCAGACATCATGTTGCTTCTCCAAAATCGCAATGCTGAGCTGATAACGAGACAATTCTCTGGCAACGGCATTACCTACCACACCGCCGCCGATAATTATCATATCATAAATTTTCCCCATGCTTCTCTTCACACTTCTTTCGTTGCCGACCTTTTTCTATGTTAAATATAAGGGTAATAAAATTACTTGTCAAGCGGACTTTTGCACCCTTTGACTACCCTCACCACAGCTACAGCCTTACTTGCCTGCTCAAGGTAAGCATATTCGTTTTCATTCCGATGTGCAAATATACAGCCGCGGCAGACAACACGAAATCTGTTGTTCACCACGGCTGTTCTTCTGCTTTATTCTGGGTTCCCTCATAGGATTACTTTATCTTTGACTTTCCGCTTTTGGCTTCTGCTGTTCATTATCGATCAGCTCGCCGCTCTGCTTGCTGGTAGTCAGTTTTGGGAGATAATTGATTGCGTAATCTCCTGAAAAGCCTTGCCGATCTCTTTGGGGCTGCCGGAAAGTGCTTCTGCTTTCTGCATGATTTCGCGCAGCGTAGAGATTTCCTGCTGAATAAATAACTCGCATAAAAACCTTTTCATGCGGCCATTATTGTAGCGCACCAGCGCCAGCGTCAGTAACTCCGCCCGCTCCGCATAATCTCGATACCAAGCCTCAAATCCGTGAGCAGCTACGCATTGGCAGGTTCTTTCCTTGACATGATTCGTTGTTAGGTCGCTGAAGTCTCCCATCTTGCCTAAGCGCACGCAGGGAAATTCAGCGCAGTTGCCGCAATGCGTGATTGCTTTTGTCTTACAGCAATGATGAACTCTGCACGGTTCTGTATAATAACCATCATGAGAACAGCCCGGACACTTGCTGGTTCCTGCTGTTCTGTAACGTGTACATAAAGCACAGGGCATGCCGCAATAACCATAAGCGTATTCAGGCATTGCTTTCCTCCTCACTGCATATCAATCTGCAAATTCCAGTTGTTAATGAGAAAGACGTCCGAAAAGTCCGATTTGATCGGATTTTTCGGACGTCTTTTGGCGGAGAAGGCGGGATTCGAACCCGCGATAGCGTTTTTGACACTATAGCCGCTTAGCAGGCGGTCCCCTTCGGCCTCTCGGGCACCTCTCCATAAAGCTAACGGAATTATAACACAATAAAACTGGTGGTGCAAGGGTAAAACCTGGCGATTTTCTTATATTTTCGATTTAATTGCATAGATAGCTTAACGTTAGCCTTTTTACAGCGAATTGTATTAAAAACCTCTTGATTACGAAGACAATCGTCGGAAATAGTTCGTAATTTTATCGTTTTCCATGTAGTTTGTTTTAAAACTATTTTTGTTCAATATTCTTCCCAATCTACTCCTAGCTACTCTATTACTATCTATTTCTGCGATTACATATTTTTGGGTCTTGTTTTTTTAAAAACTTTCGACTATAATGAGAACGGAGTTTATCAAAATAGCAAGGAGGGATTTTTTATGGCTAAAGGTAAGTTCGTTATGAAGATTACTGCCAGTGGAGCTTTTCGCTTTGACTTACTTGCATCCAACGGGCAAGTAATTGCAACGAGCGAAAATTATCAAACCAAAGCCAGTTGTATCAATGGCATTGAAAGTGTCAAAAAGAACGCAGTGATCGCGAAAATTGAGGATCAAACGCTGGATCAGGTTGTTCCGCAATCGCATCCCAAATTTGAAATGTATAAAGATAAATCCGGAGAATACCGTTTCCGTTTAAAAGCCCGGAATGGTGAGATTATTGCCGTTAGTGAAGGGTATAAACAAAAAATCAGCTGTGTGAACGGCATGGAATCTGTTACCAATAATGCTCCTGAGGCTGAGATTAAGGAAGAAATCGCTGAATAATCGAAACTGTTCCATAAAATTTATGTCGGTTTGAGTGTATCCACTTGACATTTTACGACGGCATATGCTATGGTATATGCCGTTGATGCGCCCGTAGCTCAGCTGGATAGAGTAACAGGCTACGAACTTGGTGGTCGGGGGTCCGAATCCCTCCGGGCGCACCATTTTTTTGCCCCCGTAGCTCAGTGGATAGAGCGAGAGCTTCCTAAGCTCTGCGTCGGAGGTTCGATTCCTTTCGGGGGCGCCATCCTCCAACCGGAGTTTTAGGATGAACGGTGGTGTACTATGGACGATGAATTTGGAATGAACTTGGCATTGCAGCAAGCAATGTCTGCTGCCCGCTTAGGTGAAGTTCCTATTGGAGCCATTATTGTGCAAGGCAACCGAATTGTAGGTCAGGGATTTAACCGGCGGGAGACTTGGCGTGACCCTACCGCTCATGCAGAAATGATTGCCATTCGAGATGCATCAGAAACTTTAGGCGGCTGGCGATTACTCAATTGCACTTTATATGTCACAGTAGAACCTTGCGCTATGTGCGCCGGGGCTATTTTGCAAGCTCGCATTGAGCGGGTTGTCTTTGGTGTTGCGGATCCGAAGGCCGGATGTGCCGGAACACTGTATAATTTACTTCAGGATGAGAGAATGAACCACAGAGTTGAAGTGACTTCCGGCATTTGTGCTGAAGCCTGTGCCTCCCTGTTGTCTCATTTTTTTCAGGAATTGCGTGATAAACGGAGAGATGGCAGAGTGGCCGAATGCGCTCGCCTCGAAAGCGAGTAGGCGCTGAAACGCCTCGCGAGTTCGAATCTCGCTCTCTCCGCCAGTTCTATTCTTAGAAAGACAAGTTCTTGCCGAATAAAAGCTTGATTTTTATCATCGTATTTGTTATAATGCTTTTTGTCTTCTCACTGAGAGATTGCATAACTTAATCCATGGAGAGATGGCTGAGTCTGGTCGAAGGCGCACGACTGGAAATCGTGTAACGGGTTAAACCGTTCAAGGGTTCGAATCCCTTTCTCTCCGCCAAAAAAACAACCTTGTCTTACGACAAGGTTGTTTTTTATTGCGCTTTTTCACTTTTTGGTGACCAGCCTAACTGAGCAGGGCCTTTCCATCTCTCGATCTTCTTTAGCAAGATCTTTCAGAATGCGGTTAATCGAGATAACGAACCAATTCCTCTGCTCCACCGAGCTGAACTTTAAATTCGTGGGTATGTGCACTTTCTTCTACTTCTCCATAAAACCAATCAGAGGGTAGTACGTCAATGAAAGTTGGGGTTTCTACCTTCAATGGACCTCTAAAAAGCAGATGATTGATCATCGTTACTGCTTCTGCTCGATTTATTGGTAAATCAGGGTGGAATGTCTTGTCTTCATATCCAGTGATGATTCCAATACGATACATTTCTGCGATGTCATTATAAGCCCAATGGCCAGAAATATCTGTTAAATCCGGTTGTAACCCTGTATAAGTTCCGGATTTTAGGAAACGGCTAATGACTGAAATCAATTCTGCTCTCGTGATTGATTGGTCCGGTTTAAAGCTTCCATCCGGATATCCACTCATTAAGCCTGCCTTACTCACCGCATGAATTGCTTGACTATACCATTCCGAACCGATTACATCATTATACTGTCCAGGAACGTCAACCAGGTTGAGATGCATGATTCGCGAGAAGATTGTTGCGATTTCTGCTCTCGTAATTGACCGATAAGGTTTGAAATCTCTATTGCCATATCCGATAATATACTGCTCGTGAATACCGGTCTCAAAACGATTGCTTAACAACAGCATGTCCAGCGAAGATTGGTCGTTATTTTTATTGATTAAGCTCGTTGAGGATTGGATCTCTGTTTTTGCAGTTACCATTGTGGTTTGTTCAGGAATCTCTGAAACGCTTAATTCGATTTCTAAAGATCCTTGTGACTTTGCTGTCAAAGTTCCCAGTTCCCAGGTCACTAAGTTTCCGTTCACAATTCCAAGTCCGGCATTTTCTACTGTTGTATAGGAAGGAAGGGTGAATATGATCAACACGTTTTCAGCCGATTTGGCAGTCAAGTTTCCATACTCGATTGTCAAATTGATCTTTTCTCCTTCCAAATACTTCATCTGATTCGATGTCAGCGTGACATACAAATCTGCATTCACAGAAATTATGTCTTCATCTGGAATTGCCGTCATCTGGAAATCATGTTTTACAATCACTAATCCAACTGAAATAATAGGACTTTTGTAAGAATTGTAATTCGGATGGGAGGAGAGGATATAGTAATCCGTATTTGGAAAGACCATAAAGGCATACTGCCCGGTCGAATCACTTCTTTGCGGATTCGCATTATTCGCCGGAGGGAATGAAGCTAATGCCGGAAGTGTAACAAGAGTATCCGGAATCAGACCGTTACCGAGATTTAATGCTGTATTAGCATAATACAATTGCACTAACGCATTTCCAATCGCATTTCCGGTTACGGAATCTGTAATGATACCATAAGGATCAATCAATTCCAACGTCCCCAGATTGATCTCGCCGTCTTGACTGACTGTGATATCCTGATAGCCTACCGTAATAAATTCCCCAGCCGATATTTCTCTCATGACCTCGACTTTATAATCAGTTCCTTTTGCTAAGTTATTGATTTGGAATACCCCAGTAGAGGGAGCGATTCCTCCAGTCAGTCCGCTGGCTACTAAATTACCTCCGACTTCGATTTTTTCAATTTTCAAGCTAAAATCACTGTAATCAGTTAAAACCTTTGTGCTGCCATTGGTATCTTTATAAACAATGACACCGGCACCAGTAATCTCCGAGTTGAATTCTTCAGTTCCTAGCCCACTGATTGCTCCGCTAGTCCCTTTTTGTGGGAAGGTCATCATTACAGTACTATCACCAATATGAACAGGTTTTTTAATTTGAATGTCATAGACTACATCCCCGCGAGGGATGGCAATTTTGTAGGAACCATCAGCCCCGGTAATAAATGTTGCACTGAAATCAGTAATCCCATCATTGTCAAAATCCTTGTAAACCGTTACTTCGGCACCTGCTACAGGAATATTCAAATCACGATCAGTCACAATTCCTTTCAATGCTCCTGGGGCAAAGGTCATCAAAATGCGTGCTTCTCCGTAAAGGTCCCGAACTGGGTCATCCACCACTGCTGTGATCGGTATAATGACTGCCATCACACCTTCAATTTTACTGGATCTTAATGTTACAGAGACTTTCCCATCTGCATCCGTTATCCCCATTGATGGACCGACAAAGCTGCCTGCACTGGCACTGAAATTAATCTCAATACCGGGTGCAACGGCTCCATTCTCATCAAATAATTGAGCAGTAAGTTGAGTAGTTTCTACTCCATCTCCCACAATCGTGGTTGGATTGGCAGAAAAACGAATACTGAATTTCACTAACCCAATATCTTGCCGGATCATGGTCTGTGTCAAGTCGGATGAGACTACATTGACAACCATATTACTGGTAGAATAACGAGCATCTTCGGTTACTAAGCTATATTGATTGGCTTTCAAATTACTGAATAGATAGTATCCATTTATGTCACTGGTAGTTGTCTCAACCAATCGCCCTGATAAATCGAACAAGCGAATAGAGGCTCCATTCACTAACTTTCCGCTCGATCTTTCACTAATGATCCCCCAAAGTCCGAATATATTCTTGACTGTGAAATAATTATTCTGTCCTGGTTCCGTGATTTCAGTAGCAGGTTGTGAATCCTCTACAACATAGCTGCCGGATTTTGCTTCGAACGTAATGAAATAGCGACCTTCCAACAGATCATCAGGCAGAATTACTGTTGCATTCCAGAGTTTAAAATCCGAACTTCCAGCATATAAATCAGTCGCTACTGGGGTCAAGATAAAACGTCCTAAAGCCGAGCTTAAATTCTCCAATGGATCAATTTGATGGATTTCTGCAATTACTTCGGTGATGGTAGGATCCGCTAAAACAGCGATTTTCAACGGATTGCCCGCGGCATAAGCTTGTTCTACCCACAAACTGCGATAATCCACTCTAGTCCAATCCGACCACAAACCTGCTTCAACCCATCCGTCTAGCAGCAGTGGGTCTACCGTCCAAGTGAATGAAGAAGTAGCTTCATTGCCTGCTCCATCCCGAACGATAATCCGAACCTGATAAACATCCGGAAGTGTCAGCGTTCCTTCCAATTTGCCAGTGTTTGGATGGATTGTGATTCCCAAAGGCAGATTCACTGCAGTATAAGTAAGAATATCTCCATCGATATCCGTCGAAGTAATATTGAGGTCAATTGATATTCCTTCTCTATCAGTACGGTCTGTCAAGGTTTGTATACTGGGTATTGTATTTGTATTATCGATATGAATGATAAGAGATTGAGAGATGCTGCCACCCTTGCCGTCAACAATCAAAACAGTTACCGGATAGGACCCTGCCGATGTATAATTTACTGTTCCGCTGAATGTTCCATCCGAATTCAGGGTGATTCCAGCTGGTAATAAGCCACTGCTGATACTGTAATCAAGAGAATCACTGTCTGGATCTGTTGCAATAAGAGAAGCTAACACACTACCTTCTGCAATCGTCTGCGCGCTATTGGTTGCAGCGCCTGTAAAGATCGGGTCGCGATTGACATCACTGACTGTAATCGTCAGGTTGGTCGTATCTGTGCCGCCTTTGCCATCTGAAACTGTAATCACAACCGGGTAGTCATCCGCTGCGGTGTAGCTTGCGCTGCCGCTGAAGCTGCCATTGGTATTGAGTGTTAATCCGCTCGGTAAGCTGCCGGAGGTTACGCTGTAACTGAGTGTTTCGTCAGCATCGTCGGTGGCCGCTAAGGCTGCCGGTGCTGCACCTTCTGCAATCGTCTGTGCAGTGTTAGTTACAGCGCCTGTGAAGATCGGGTCGCGGTTGACGTCGCTGACTGTAATTGTCAGATTAGTTGTATCTGTGCCGCCTTTGCCGTCTGAAACTGTAATCACAACCGGGTAGTCGCCTGCTGCGGTGTAACTTACGCTGCCGCTGAAGCTGCCATTGGTATTGAGTGTCAATCCACTTGGTAAGCTGCCGGAGGTTACGCTGTAGCTGAGCGTTTCATCAGCATCGTCGATGGCTGCGAGCGCGGCCGGTGCTGCACCTTCCGCTATTGTTTGTGTGGTGTTAGTTACAGCGCCTGTGAAGATCGGGTCGCGGTTGACATCACTGACCGTAATCGTCAGGTTGGTCGTATCGCTGCCGCCTTTGCTGTCTGAAACTGTGATCTCAACCGGATAACTGCCTGCCGCGGTGTAGCTTGCTGTGCCGCTGAAGCTGCCATTGGCATTGAGTGTTAATCCGCTCGGTAAGCTGCCGGAGGTTACGCTGTAACTGAGTGTTTCGTCGGCATCGTCGGTGGCTGCTAAGGCCGCCGGTGTTGCACCTTCCACAATTGTTTGCGCAGTGTTGGTTGCAGCGCCTGTGAAGATCGGGTCACGGTTGACGTCACTGACCGTAATTGTCAGGTTGGTCGTATCTGTGCCGCCTTTGCCGTCTGAAACTGTGATCACAACCGGGTAACTGCCGGACGAAATATAACTTGCTGTGCCGCTGAAAGTTCCATTATTGTTTAACGTTACGCCGCTCGGTAAACTGCCGGAGGTTACGCTGTAACTGAGCGTTTCATCAGCATCGTCGATGGCTGCGAGCGCGGCCGGTGCTGCACCTTCCGCTATTGTCTGCGCGGTATTGGTTAACGCTGCGGTGAAGATCGGATCACGGTTGACATCACTGACCGTAATCGTCAGGTTAGTCGTATCACTGCCGCCTTTGGTGTCTGAAACTGTAATCTCAACCGGATAGTCACCCGCTGCGGTGTAGTTTGCGCTGCCGCTGAAGCTGCCGTTGGCATTGAGTGTTAATCCGCTCGGCAGGCTGCCGGAGGTTACACTGTAGCTTAGTGTCTCGTCCGCGTCGTCGCTGGCCGCTAAGGCTGCCGGTGCTGTGCCTTCCGCTATTGTCTGCGCGGTGTTTGTTGCAACTGCGGTGAAGATCGGGTCGCGGTTGACGTCACTGACCGTAATCGTCAGGTTGGTGGTGTCTGTGCCGCCTTTGCCGTCTGAAACTGTGATCTCAACCGGATAACTGCCGGATGAGGTGTAGCTTGCTGTGCCGCTGAAAGTTCCATTGTTGTTTAACATTACGCCACTCGGTAAGCTGCCGGAGGTTACGCTGTAACTGAGTGTTTCGTCAGCGTCATCGGTTGCCGCTAAGGCTGCCGGTGCTGCACCTTCTGCAATCGTCTGTGCAGTGTTTGTTGCTGCTGCGGTGAAAGCCGGATCACGGTTAACATCGCTGACTGTAATCGTCAGGTTAGTCGTATCGCTGCCGCCTTTACCGTCAGAAACCGTGATTCCAACCGGGTAGTCACCCGCTGCGGTGTAGCTTGCGCTGCCGCTGAAGCTGCCATTGGTATTGAGTGTTAATCCGCTCGGTAAGCTGCCGGAGGTAACGCTGTAACTGAGTGTTTCGTCAGCATCGTCGGTGGCTGCTAAGGCTGCCGGTGCTGCACCTTCCACTATTGTCTGCGCCGTGTTTCCTGCTGCAGCGGTGAAGACTGGAGCGCGGTTGACGTCGCTGACTGTAATTGTCAGGTTGGTCGTATCGCTGCCGCCTTTGCCATCTGAAACTGTAATCACAACCGGGTAGTCGCCTGCTGCGGTGTAGCTTGCGCTGCCGCTGAAGCTGCCGTTGGCATTGAGTGTCAATCCACTTGGTAAGCTGCCAGAAGTTACGCTGTAACTGAGTGTTTCGTCGGCATCGTCCGTTGCCGCGAGTGCTGCCGGTGTTGCACCTTCCGCAATCGTCTGTGCGGTGTTGGTTAACGCTGCGGTGAAGATTGGGTCGCGGTTAACATCGCTGACTGTAATCGTCAGGTTGGTCGTATCTGTGCCGCCTTTGCCGTCTGAAACTGTAATCACAACCGGGTAGTCGCCTGCTGCGGTGTAGCTTGTGCTGCCGCTGAAACTGCCGTTGGCATTGAGTGTTAATCCGCTCGGCAAGCTGCCGGAAGTTACACTGTAGCTAAGCGTTTCGTCTGCATCGTCGGTGGCTGTTAAGGCCGCCGGTGCTGCACCTTCCGCTATTGTTTGCGCAGTGTTGGTTGCAGCGCCTGTGAAGATCGGATCACGATTGACATCGCTGACTGTAATCGTCAGGTTAGTCGTATCACTGCCGCCTTTGCCGTCTGAAACTGTAATCACAACCGGGTAGTCGCCTGCTGCGGTGTAGCTTGCGCTGCCGCTGAAGCTGCCGTTGGCATTGAGTGTTAATCCGCTCGGTAAGCTGCCGGAGGTTACGCTGTAGCTAAGCGTTTCGTCAGCGTCATCGGTGGCTGCGAGCGCTGCCGGTGCTGTGCCTTCCGCTATTGTCTGCGCAGTATTGGTTGCAGCTGCGGTGAAGATAGGATCACGATTGACATCGCTGACTGTAATTGTCAGGTTGGTCGTATCTGTGCCGCCTTTGCCGTCTGAAACTGTGATCTCAACCGGATAACTGCCGGATGAGGTGTAGCTTGCTGTGCCGCTGAAGCTGCCGTTGGCATTGAGTGTCAATCCACTTGGTAAGCTGCCGGAAGTTACGCTGTAGCTAAGCGTTTCGTCAGCATCATCCGTTGCCGCGAGTGCTGCCGGTGCTGCACCTTCTGCAATCGTCTGTGCAGTGTTAGTTACAGCGCCTGTGAAGATCGGGTCGCGGTTGACGTCGCTGACTGTAATTGTCAGGTTGGTGGTGTCTGTGCCGCCTTTGCCGTCTGAAACTGTGATCACAACCGGGTAACTGCCGGACGAAATATAACTTGCTGTGCCGCTGAAAGTTCCATTGTTGTTTAACGTTACGCCGCTCGGTAAGCTGCCGGAAGTTACACTGTAGCTAAACGTTTCGTCAGCGTCATCGGTGGCTGCGAGCGCGGCCGGTGCTGCACCTTCAGCAATCGTCTGCGCGGTGTTTGTTGCTGCTGCGGTGAAGATCGGATCTCTGTTAACATCGCTGACCGTAATTGTCAGATTAGTTGTATCTGTGCCGCCTTTGCCGTCTGAAACTGTAATCTCAATTGGGTAGTCACCCGCTGCGGTGTAGCTTGTGCTGCCGCTGAAACTGCCGTTGGCATTGAGTGTTAATCCGCTCGGTAAACTGCCGGAGGTTACGCTGTTGCTGAGCGTTTCGTCAGCATCGTCGGTGGCTGCTAAGGCTGCCGGTGCTGCACCTTCCGCAATTGTTTGTGTGGTGTTAGTTACAGCGCCTGTAAAGATCGGGTCGCGGTTGACATCGCTGACCGTAATCGTCAGGTTGGTGGTGTCTGTGCCGCCTTTGCCGTCTGAAACTGTGATCACAACCGGGTAGTCGCCTGCTGCGGTGTAGCTTGCGCTGCCGCTGAAGCTGCCATTGGTATTGAGTGTCAATCCACTTGGTAAGTTTCCGGAGGTTACACTGTAGCTTAGTGTCTCGTCAGCATCGTCGGTGGCCGCTAAGGCTGCCGGCGCAGTGCCTTCCGCAATTGTTTGTGCAGTATTGATTGCAGCGGCGGTGAAACCCGGATCTCGGTTAACATCGCTGACCGTAATAGTCAGATTAGTTGTATCTGTGCCGCCTTTGCCGTCTGAAACTGTAATCACAACCGGGTAGTCGCCTGCTGCGGTGTAGCTTGTGCTGCCGCTGAAACTGCCGTTGGCATTGAGTGTTAATCCGCTCGGCAAGCTGCCGGAAGTTACACTGTAGCTAAGCGTTTCGTCTGCGTCATCGGTGGCTGCGAGCGCTGCCGGTGCTGTGCCTTCCGCTATTGTCTGCGCGGTGTTTGTTGCAACTGCGGTAAAGATCGGGTCACGATTGACATCGCTGACTGTAATTGTCAGGTTGGTCGTATCTGTGCCGCCTTTGCCGTCAGAAACCGTGATTTCAATCGGGTAGTCACCCGCTGCGGTGTAGCTTGCGCTGCCGCTGAAGCTGCCGTTGGCATTGAGTGTTAATCCGCTCGGCAAGCTGCCGGAGGTTACGCTGTAGCTAAGCGTTTCGTCAGCATCATCCGTTGCCGCGGGTGCTGCCGGTGTGCCGCCTTCCGCAATCGTCTGTGTAGTGTTAGTTACAGCGCCTGTGAAGATTGGGTCGCGGTTGACATCGCTAACCGTAATCGTCAGGTTAGTCGAATCTGTGCCGCCTTTGCCGTCTGAAACTGTGATCACAACCGGGTAGTCGCCTGCTGCGGTGTAGCTTGCGCTGCCGCTGAAGCTGCCGTTGCTGTTCAACGTCAGTCCGCTCGGCAGGCTGCCGGAGGTTACACTGTAGCTTAGTGTCTCGTCCGCGTCATCCGTTGCAATTAAGGCTGCCGGTGCTGCACCTTCCGCTATCGTCTGTGCAGTGTTAGTTACAGCGCTTGTAAAGATCGGGGCGCGGTTAACGTCACTGACTGTAATCGTCAGGTTAGTCGTATCACTGCCGCCTTTGCCGTCTGAAACTGTAATCACAACCGGGTAGTCGCCTGCTGCGGTGTAACTTGCGTTGCCGCTGAAGCTGCCATTGGCATTGAGTGTTAATCCGCTCGGTAAGCTGCCGGAGGTTACGCTGTAACTGAGTGTTTCGTCAGCATCGTCGGTGGCCGCTAAGGCTGCCGGCGCAGTGCCTTCCGCAATTGTTTGTGCAGTATTGATTGCAGCGGCGGTGAAAGCCGGATCTCGGTTAACATCGCTGACCGTAATAGTCAGATTAGTTGTATCTGTGCCGCCTTTGCCGTCTGAAACTGTAATCACAACCGGGTAGTCGCCTGCTGCGGTGTAGCTTGTGCTGCCGCTGAAACTGCCGTTGGCATTGAGTGTTAATCCGCTCGGCAAGCTGCCGGAAGTTACACTGTAGCTAAGCGTTTCGTCTGCATCGTCGGTGGCTGCGAGCGCTGCCGGTGCTGCACCTTCCGCAATCGTCTGTGCGGTGTTGGTTAACGCTGCGGTGAAGATTGGGTCGCGGTTAACATCGCTGACCGTAATAGTCAGATTAGTTGTATCTGTGCCGCCTTTGCTGTCTGAAACTGTGATCTCAACCGGATAACTGCCTGCCGCGGTGTAGCTTGCGCTGCCGCTGAAAGTTCCATTGCTGTTTAACGTTACGCCGCTCGGTAAACTGCCGGAGGTTACGCTGTAACTGAGTGTTTCGTCAGCATCGTCGGTGGCTGCTAAGGCTGCCGGTGCTGCACCTTCCGCAATCGTCTGTGTGGTATTGGTTGCAGCTGCGGTGAAGATCGGATCACGATTGACATCGCTGACTGTAATTGTCAGGTTGGTGGTGTCTGTGCCGCCTTTGCCGTCTGAAACTGTGATCTCAATCGGGTAGTTACCTGCTGCGGTGTAGCTTGTGCTGCCGCTGAAACTGCCGTTGGCATTGAGTGTTAATCCGCTCGGCAAGCTGCCGGAGGTTACGCTGTAACTGAGTGTTTCGTCAGCATCATCCGTTGCCGCGAGTGCTGCCGGTGCAGCACCTTCCGCTATTGTCTGCGCGGTATTGGTTAGAGCAGCGGTGAAGACCGGATCACGATTGACATCGCTGACTGTAATCGTCAGGTTGGTCGTATCGCTGCCGCCTTTGCCGTCTGAAACTGTGATCACAACCGGATAGTCGCCTGCTGCGGTGTAGCTTGCTGTGCCGCTGAAGCTGCCGTTGGCATTGAGTGTCAATCCACTTGGTAAGCTGCCGGAAGTTACGCTGTAACTGAGTGTTTCGTCGGCATCGTCCGTTGCCGCGAGTGCTGCCGGTGTTGCACCTTCCGCAATTGTTTGTGTGGTGTTGGTTGCAGCGCCTGTAAAGATCGGGTCACGGTTGACGTCGCTGACTGTAATTGTCAGGTTGGTCGTATCGCTGCCGCCTTTGCCATCTGAAACTGTAATCACAACCGGGTAGTCGCCTGCTGCGATGTAGCTTGCGCTGCCGCTGAAGCTGCCGTTGGCATTGAGTGTCAATCCACTTGGTAAGCTGCCGGAAGTTACGCTGTAACTGAGTGTTTCGTCGGCATCGTCCGTTGCCGCGAGTGCTGCCGGTGTTGCACCTTCCGCAATTGTTTGTGTGGTGTTGGTTGCAGCGCCTGTAAAGATCGGGTCACGGTTGACGTCGCTGACTGTAATTGTCAGGTTGGTCGTATCGCTGCCGCCTTTGCCATCTGAAACTGTAATCACAACCGGGTAGTCGCCTGCTGCGATGTAGCTTGCGCTGCCGCTGAAGCTGCCATTGGCATTGAGTGTTAATCCGCTCGGTAAGCTGCCGGAGGTTAGGCTGTAACTGAGTGTTTCGTCAGCATCGTCGGTGGCTGCTAAGGCTGCCGGTGCTGCACCTTCCGCTATTGTCTGCGCGGTGTTGGTTGCAGCGCCTGTGAAAATCGGGTCGCGGTTAACATCGCTGACCGTAATTGTCAGGTTGGTCGTATCTGTGCCGCCTTTGCCATCTGAAACTGTAATCACAACCGGATAGTCGCCTGCTGCGGTGTAGCTTGCGCTGCCGCTGAAAGTTCCATTGCTGTTTAACGTTACGCCGCTCGGTAAACTGCCGGAGGTTACGCTGTAACTGAGTGTTTCGTCGGCATCGTCGGTGGCTGCTAAGGCTGCCGGTGCTGCACCTTCAGCAATCGTCTGCGCGGTGTTTGTTGCTGCTGCGGTGAAGATCGGATCTCTGTTAACATCGCTGACCGTAATAGTCAGATTAGTTGTATCTGTGCCGCCTTTGCCGTCTGAAACTGTAATCACAACCGGGTAGTCGCCTGCTGCGGTGTAACTTACGCTGCCGCTGAAAGTTCCATTGTTGTTTAGCGTTACGCCGCTCGGTAAGCTGCCGGAGGTTACGCTGTAACTGAGTGTTTCGTCAGCATCGTCGGTGGCCGCTAAGGCTGCCGGTGCTGCACCTTCTGCAATCGTCTGTGCGGTGTTAGTTAACGCTGCGGTGAAGATCGGATCTCTGTTAACATCGCTGACTGTAATCGTCAGGTTGGTCGTATCGCTGCCGCCTTTGCTGTCTGAAACTGTGATCTCAACCGGATAACTGCCTGCTGCGGTGTAGCTTGGGCTGCCGCTGAAAGTTCCATTGTTGTTTAACGTTACGCCGCTCGGCAGGCTGCCGGAGGTTACACTATAGCTGAGCGTCTCGTCGGCATCGTCGGTGGCTGCTAAGGCCGCCGGTGCTGCACCTTCCGCTATTGTCTGCGCAGTGTTTGTTGCTGCTGCGGTGAAGATCGGATCTCTATTAACATCGCTGACCGTAATAGTCAGATTAGTTGTATCTGTGCCGCCTTTGCCGTCTGAAACTGTAATCACAACCGGGTAGTCGCCTGCTGCGGTGTAGCTTGTGCTGCCGCTGAAAGTTCCATTGTTGTTTAGCGTTACGCCGCTCGGTAAGCTGCCGGAGGTTAGGCTGTAACTGAGTGTTTCGTCAGCATCGTCGGTGGCTGCTAAGGCTGCCGGTGCTGCACCTTCCGCTATTGTCTGCGCGGTGTTGGTTGCATCGCCTGTGAAAATCGGGTCGCGGTCGACATCGCTGACTGTAATCGTCAGGCTGGTTGTATCTGTGCCGCCTTTACCGTCTGAAACCGTGATCTCAATCGGGTAGTCGCCTGCTGCGGTGTAGCTTGCGCTGCTGCTGAAAGTTCCATTGTTGTTTAACGTTACGCCACTCGGTAAGCTGCCGGAGGTTACACTGTAGATCAAGGTATCACTGTCCGGATCGGCTGCTGCCAACGCTGTCAAGCCGCTTCCTTCAGCAATTGTCTGCGCAGTATTAGTCGCAGCGCCTGTATACGATGGTGCGCGGTTGGTATTGTTGACCGTAATTACTAAATTGGTAGCTGCTGTCAAGCTGCCATCGGAAGCCGTGATAGTGACACTGTAAGGGGAAGATCCAGCTGCATCGTAGCTTGCGGTCCCGCTGAAAGTTCCATTAGCATTCAGCGTAATGCCAGCCGGCAAACTGCCCGTTGTTAGTGTATAAGTTAAGGTCGTACCATCCGGATCAGCTGCTGCCAACGCTGTCAAGCCGCTTCCCTCAGCAATTGTCTGTGCGGTATTGGTTGCAGCACCTGTGAATTCCGGCGCGTGGTTGGTATTGCTTACAGTCAGGTTTAATGTTGTTGTATCTGTCATGGTACCATCACTGACGGAGAACATCAGCGGAAAAGTTCCGCTAGAACCAGGACTTGTTGCTCCGGTAAAAGTTCCATCTGCATTAAAAGTGATACCGATTGGCAAAGTCCCACTGGTTAAACTGTAGGTCAAGGTATCACTGTCCGGATCGGCTGCTGCCAACGCTGTCAAGCCGCTTCCTTCAGCAATTGTCTGCGCGGTATTGGCTGCAGCGCCTGTGAATTCCGGTTCGCGGTTGGTATTGTTGACCGTAATTGCTAAATTGGTAGCTGCTGTCAAACTGCCATCGGAAGCCGTGATGGTAACATTGTAAGGAGAAGATCCGGCTGCATCGTAGCTTGCGGTTCCGCTGAAAGTTCCGTTGGCATTCAGATTAATGCCAGCCGGTAAACTGCCCGCTGTTAACGTATAAGTTAAGGTCGTGCCATCCGGATCGGCTGCTGCCAACGCTGTCAAGCCGCTTCCTTCAGCAATTGTCTGCGCGGTATTGGCTGCAGCGCCTGTGAATTCCGGTTCGCGGTTGGTATTGTTGACCGTAATTGCTAAATTGGTAGCTGCTGTCAAACTGCCATCGGAAGCCGTGATGGTAACATTGTAAGGAGAAGATCCGGCTGCATCGTAGCTTGCGGTTCCGCTGAAAGTTCCGTTGGCATTCAGATTAATGCCAGCCGGTAAACTGCCCGCTGTTAACGTATAAGTTAAGGTCGTGCCATCCGGATCGGCTGCTGCCAACGCTGTCAAGCCGCTTCCTTCAGCAATTGTCTGTACGGTATTGGCTGCAGCGCCTGTAAATTCCGGTTCGCGGTTGGTATTGTTGACCGTAATTGCTAAATTGGTAGCTGCTGTCAAACTGCCATCGGAAGCCGTGATGGTAACATTGTAAGGAGAAGATCCGGCTGCATCGTAGCTTGCGGTTCCGCTGAAAGTTCCGTTGGCATTCAGATTAATGCCAGCCGGTAAACTGCCCGCTGTTAACGTATAAGTTAAGGTTGTGCCATCTGGATCGGCTGCTGCCAACGCTGTCAAGCCGCTTCCTTCAGCAATTGTCTGCGCGGTATTGGTTGCAGCGCCTGTGAATTCCGGTGCGCGGTTGGTATTGTTGACCGTAATTGCTAAATTGGTAGCTGCTGTCAAACTGCCATCGGAAGCCGTGATGGTAACACTGTAAGGAGAAGATCCGGCTGCATCGTAGCTTGCGGTTTCGCTGAAAGTTCCATTAGCATTCAGCGTAATGCCAGCCGGCAAACTGCCCGTTGTTAACGTATAAGTTAAGGTCGTACCATCCGGATCAGCTGCTGCCAACGCTGTCAAGCCGCTCCCCTCAGCAATTGTCTGCGCGGTATTGGCTGCAGCACCTGTATACGATGGTGCACGATTGGTATTGTTGACCGTAATTACTAAATTGGTAGCTGCTGTCAAGCTGCCGTCAGAAGCTGTGATGGTGACACTATAAGGAGAAGATCCGGCTGTATCGTAGCTTGCGGTTCCGCTGAAAGTTCCGTTGGCATTCAGATTAATGCCAGCCGGTAAACTGCCCGTTGTTAGTGTATAAGTTAAGGTTGTGCCATCCGGATCGGCTGCTGCCAACGCTGTCAAGCCGCTTCCCTCAGCAATTGTTTGCGCGGTATTGGCTGCAGCGCCCGTATACGAGGGTGCACTATTAACATCGGTTACTGTTATCGCCAAATTTGTAAAAGTCGAGCCGCCATTACCGTCCGTAACTGTAATGACTACTGGGTAAGACCCCGCAGATGTATAGCTAGCTGTTCCGCTGAAACTGCCATTACTATTCAAAGTAATACCTGCCGGTAACGTACCTGAAGTTTTTGTGTAGACAAGAGTATCTAAATCCGCGTCTGTTGCTGTAATGGCTGACAAACCGCTGCCTTCTGCGATGGTTTGCGAAGTATTATTCGAGTTGCTCGACATCACCGGTGTACTATTGGCCACTACCGTGACCTTCGCTGTATCTCCGGTCTGCAATGACAGGCTGGAATACATAACAGTTGCATTGTTATAATACGTTCCCAAAGTGCTGCTTGCAGCAGCAGTAAAAGTCTGGGTTACCGATGACCCGGCAGGTATAGATGGAGAGAGAATCCATGTCAGTGTTTGTGTCCCTGCAGTTGTGCTAATGGTCGGATTGTTGGAAGTAATGCCTGAGGAAGATCCTGCGACATAAGTAAAGCCAGCTGGAAGGGTATCCACTAAACTGGATATCGCTCCTGCTGCCGAACCGGTATTCCTAATCTGAATTGTATAAGTGACTTGTGAACCGCTGGGTACATTGCTTCGGTTCGTTCCTTTACTAATATCTAAAACCATACCCGTACCATTGGGAACCCAATTTCCATCCGTGAAATTCATGTTGAAATTGCCACCGTCAGGAGCTCTGTCTTTAACGACAGAAGTTGAAACCGGACTGGAATGGGTTTCAGCCCATAGAAGCGCTGAAGAGGTTGCTGGAATTGCCAGGCTGACAAAGGGGAACTTAGATTCTACAGAAGTCACTGTTTTAGCGGAACCGGTATTAATCTGAGTAACGTAAGTGGCAGATGGACTCAAAGTCGTTGTAACCCCTGTTGTTACATTTTCAATTGAAGCGGAAATAACTCCTTGTGAATCAAACGCGACCCATGCAAAGGAATCGGCAACCCCGTTCAAATCTTTATCAATCGCTAATCCATAAGCACTACTCTTGATACTCGTTGCTTTGCCCGTCATATCAATATCCCATCGAACGTACATATTAGTCTCGTCATTCGTAACCCATATACGAATTAAGTCATTAGGACCAACCCCGTTGACATCACCAACCGGGTCCGATGCTGAAGTACCTACCCCTGCCCAGTCAGAAATTGTATTATCAATCGCAATAGTCGTTCTGGCGGCTATCGCAGAGCCAGGTTGAAAAAGCAAAACCAATGCTAAGGTTACAATCAATAAGATCCTTTTGTATCTTCTATTGAATTTCATATTATCCATCTCCTCTTCGTTCGCGTTGATTAAAAGAACCGCTAAGTCAAACAAGAATTCTTACTTAATTTATTCAACAATAGTTACAAAATACCTTTACAAAATAGGATAATCATTATAATAAATTTGTAAAATAGCTAGTAAGTTAAGAGACTGCAATTGGAGATCCATGCCATTGACTAGATGCTTTTTCAATTTCTATAATCTTTATTTATGATTTTCAAAAATAAATCTAATACTCAATAGGACTTAATTAGAAAATCATACCAGGCAAAGCGTATGAACACTATAAATAGAAAGATCAGCATATAGATTTATATACGATTCGCTAATATTCATCAAACTGGTATTGACTATGTCCAACTCGGTCCTAGATTAAGAAATTATGAGTTGAGTGGGAAATTCATTAAAGATAAAAGCGTGCAAAAGTTACAAAAAGAACAATGATCAGGATACTTTTATTTTACATAATTTGCTTAAGTAGAATTCCAATTATACCTGATTTCCAAATAAAGAGAATAGTCGTGAGTTCATCCCCAATTTCTTTCCTTGTTGCTTTACAATATTCCCAATGCAGCAGTGTAATTACTAAGTCTGGTAAATCGTCGGAAAATACAATGAACATTTTTTCCGTTTTGTATTTATTCAGTATGAATGAAATTCCTTTTATTTCTCAGAGTTGCTAAGATTTTACCGCAATTATTATATAATAATGTTAGATATAGAATTTTTATGTATATGGAATTTTATAAAAAGTCTATTTCTCTTTATAATAAAATAATAGGTATATCTAATTTATTTAGCTATATTCGAATTATTATAACTTAATTTGACAAATGACTAGAAATGATATAAAATGTGATTACCATATAGAGGATCTTATTGTCTATTTCAAGTTTCAATGTCGCATTGGTTAAATAAAGATGGAGGTAATCAACCATGTTTCAAAAGATGAAAAGAAAAATCATAACCTTGATTTTAGCACTGGCTATGATTCTTGTTATGTTTCCCACATCAGCACTCGCTTTTGAATTCACAGATATGCCAGATAATTGGTCCACAACCGCACTTGAAAATGCTGTAGTGAATGGGCTTCTAGAAGGATTCGGTAATGACAAAATTATGCCGCAAGCCTACCTAACTCGAGCTCAAATGGCGGCGGTTGTCAACCGAGCCTTCGGAACAAAAGAGAAAGCTTCTTTGAGCAGTTACTCTGATGTATTAACAGATGCATGGTATTATGATGATATGGCAAAGGCTGTACAAATGAAAACTTTTGTCGGTGCTGGAGACAAGTTGAATCCAGAGAATAATATTACGCGTGAAGAAGCTTTTGTCGTCCTTGCACGAGCATTTAGACTATCTGGAGCAAACACGAGTGTTCTTAACGTGTTTTCAGATAAAGCTATGCTTAGTGAATGGGCTATCGATGAAGTGGCATCTCTTATTGCTGGAGGATATATTGTTGGTAATAACGGAGCAATCCATCCGGCGCAGTACATCACGAGAGCAGAGTTTGCCTCAATGATGGATAATCTTTTGAAGACCTACCTGAAAACGCCAGGCACATATACAACAAATTACAATGGTAATGTTATGATTAACGAAACAGGGATTACTCTTAAAAATATAACAATTACAGGTGATCTGATTATCGGTGATGGCGTTGGTGATGGAGAAGTTATTCTTGATCATGTTGTTGTAACTGGCAGAACATTGATTCGTGGTGGTGGCGTGAATTCCATTAAGATTCTTGGTGATTCTGTTCTTCAAAATATCACTATCGCCCGTGTAGATGGTGTAGTTAGAGTTTATACTGAGGATGGAACCCAAATCGGAGATGTGATCGCAGATGGTTATGACGATATATTACTCGAAGGATATTTTGGTAATATTTCAATTCTAGCTTCAGGGATCACCGTTACTGCGAATAACGCAGTGATTCATCTGGTCACGATTGATGGTGAAAATTCGAATGTGATAGAAAATTCCAGTTCTGCTATTGTGAAAATCATCGTAAATGGCCTAGGCTCAAGCATTAGCGGTCAAGGTGAACTCGGCTCTGTTGAAGCCAATGCAAACAATACGATTGTTACAGTACCCGGCGCAATTGTAACAGCCGCATTCGGTACAAACGGTGTCCTAGCAGGCAACGCACCGGTAGTTGCAGGTTCATCTGTAACAGTTGCATCAGTCTTAACTGATACCTTAGCTGCTGCGAAAACAACAGCTCATGATATGCTGGCGAATGCCTTAGCCAACTATACCGAAGCAAATTACACTCCAGCCAATTGGGCTGCCTTAACAGGATTCAAAGATGAAGGCGATGCAGCAATCGACTCTGCTTTGGATCTCACTGCGATTACCTCTGCAAAAAACGCAGCTACCTCCGGCATGGCTGGAGTAGTGAAAAAAACGACAACCTCGCCACCTGCTGAACCACCCACAAATACTTTAGCGGCGGCAAAAACAACCGCACACGGTGTGCTGACGACTGCCTTAACTACCTATACCGAAGCGAACTATATACCGGCCAATTGGATTGTCTTGACCGGATTCAAAACAGCCGGTGATACAGCGATCGATGCGGCTCTGGACCTTGCTGCAGTCACTTCAGCCCAAAACACAGCAACTGCAGGAATGACTGGAGTAGAGACGATTGCTCAAACATTGGCTGCTGCCAAAGTAACCGCACACGGTGTGCTAACGACTGCCTTAGCCACCTATACCGAAGCGAATTATACACTTGCCAATTGGATTGCCTTAACCGGATTCAAAACAGCCGGTGATACAGCGATCGATGCGGCTCTGGACCTTGCTGCAGTCACTTCAGCCCAAAACACAGCAACTGCAGGTATGACTGGCGTCGAAACCATCGCAGCAACCTTAGCGGCGGCAAAAACAACCGCACACGGTGTGCTGACGACTGCCTTAGCCACCTATACAGAAGCGAATTATACGCCTGCCAATTGGATTGTCTTGACCGGCTTCAAAACAGCCGGCGATACAGCGATCGATGCGGCTCTGGACCTTGCTGCAGTCACTTCAACCCAAAACACAACAACCTCCGCTATGGTTGGAGTAGAGACGATTGCTCAAACGTTGGCTGCTGCCAAAGTAACCGCACACGGTGTGCTGACGACTGCCTTAGCCACCTATACAGAAGCGAATTATACGCCTGCCAATTGGATTGTCTTGACCGGCTTCAAAACAGCCGGCGATACAGCGATCGATGCGGCTCTGGACCTTGCTGCAGTCACTTCAACCCAAAACACAACAACCTCCGCTATGGTTGGAGTAGAGACGATTGCTCAAACGTTGGCTGCTGCCAAAGTAACCGCACACGGTGTGCTGACGACTGCCTTAGCCACCTATACCGAAGCGAATTATACACTTGCCAATTGGATTGTCTTGACCGGCTTCAAAACAACTGGTGATACAGCGATCAATGCGGCTCTGAATCTTGCTGCAGTCACTTCAGCCCAAAACACAGCAACTGCAGGAATGACTGGAGTAGAGACGATTGCTCAAACATTGGCTGCTGCCAAAGTAACCGCACACGGTGTGCTGACGACTGCCTTAGCCACCTATACCGAAGCGAATTATACACTTGCCAATTGGATTGTCTTGACCGGCTTCAAAACAACTGGTGATACAGCGATCGATGCGGCTCTGAATCTTGCTGCAGTCACTTCAGCCCAAAACACAGCAACTGCAGGAATGACTGGAGTAGAGACGATTGCTCAAACATTGGCTGCTGCCAAAGTAACCGCACACGGTGTGCTGACGACTGCCTTAGCCACCTATACCGAAGCGAATTATACACTTGCCAATTGGATTGCCTTAACCGGCTTCAAAACAGCCGGTGATACAGCGATCGATGCGGCTCTGGACCTTGCTGCAGTCACTTCAGCCCAAAACACAGCAACTGCAGGTATGACTGGAGTAGAGACGATTGCTCAAACATTGGCTGCTGCCAAAGTAACCGCACACGGTGTGCTGACGACTGCCTTAGCCACCTATACCGAAGCGAATTATACACTTGCCAATTGGATTGCCTTAACCGGCTTCAAAACAGCCGGTGATACAGCGATCGATGCGGCTCTGGACCTTGCTGCAGTCACTTCAGCCCAAAACACAGCAACTGCAGGTATGACTGGCGTCGAAACCATCGCAGCAACCTTAGCGGCGGCAAAAACAACCGCACACGGTGTGCTGACGACTGCCTTAGCCACCTATACCGAAGCGAATTATACACCTGCCAATTGGATTGCTTTGACCGGCTTTAAAACAGCCGGTGATACAGCGATCGATGCGGCTCTGGACCTTGCTGCAGTCACTTCAGCCCAAAACACAGCAACCTCCGGCATGGCTGGAGTAGAAACATCAGTTGCTGCGGTAGGTGTTGCTACAGCGGTTTCAAATACAAGCACGATTACCTACACTCTGACAACGGGTGCTTTTGATGCAGCAGCAGGTATCGTAATCAACAATTGGACTTTGGGCGGAACAGCTGCCTCTGATTTAGGGGATATTACAAGCATTGCCTTATCCAACAACAATAAGACAGCAACCATATCCATATCGGGAACTGCATGGGCATTTACTGTGGATTACACCATTGCACCTGCGCAAGCAGCTTTTACAGTTGACTTTATTGCACCAGCTGCTGAAATCATATCAGTTTTAGACCCCATGGCAGCAGGAAATGCCATGGCAACCACAGGAACACAAACAATTTCCTTTGCTCTTACAATTGGAACCTTTGATTCAATAGAAGGTATTGTAGTCGATAACTGGATTCTAGGCGGTGCAAATGCAAGTGACTTGGGGATAATCACAAGCATCTCCTTGACAAATAGCAATAAAACTGCAAACCTTACTGTAAGCGGTATGGTTGGTGCAAACACCATGGTATATACCCTGACTCCGGCAAATGCGATGTTTGCCACTTTCGGTTACTCCTCTCCTGGTGCTGTGGTTGTATCAATTCTTTCTGATCCACTAGCAATCGGGGAAGCAAAAGCTCTGGCAGGAAGACAGACCATTACCTATACCTTACTGACCGGAGCATTTGATCCAATCGATGGGTTGATTGTCAGCAATTGGATACTGGGTGGAATTGCTCCGGGCGAATTGGGTGCTGTTACCAATGTTCTCTTATCAAATGAAAACAAAACGGCAACACTCACTGTAGCAGGCGGCAGCAGTCCGACCGTCATCGCATACACAACGGAATATACCATTGCACCCAGCCAAGCAACGTTTATCGCGGGATTTATAGCTCCTAGCGCAGCAACCATTACAGTTCTGGATCCATGGTTTTTAGACACAGCCATCGCAGCAGCGAATGAAGCTAAAGTCGATATCATCATCAGTGCGGATGGAACGGATGTATTACCCAGAGAAAGCTGGGTGACGCAAGCAGTGAATGATACGCTGGATACAGCGATATCAACGGCTGTTGCACTGCTAACAACAGAAACATCAGAACTGGAATTTCTAAATGCTGCAACAGTATTGGATCAGGCAACCGCTGCTTACCAGGCTGCCATCATCACAGTGCCCGTAACATTGAGCAGTATCGCTATCACTACACCCGCTACAAAAACAACTTACACGATCAACGATTTACTGGACATCAAAGGGCTTGTTGTCACTGGTACTTACAATGACAGCCATACAACGGTTGAGCCGATCACAGCCGCAAATATTACCGGTTTTAATAGCACATCCCCGGTGATTGATCAGTCGCTGACGATTACAGTCGGAGGAAAGATAACAACTTACCAAATAAACATTATAAAGGTAACGCTGAATAAAACAACCACATCGATGCTGCTCAGTATGACAGATACGCTGACTGCTACTATATTGCCGCTCGACGCTCCCAATAAAAATGTGACTTGGGCAGCAGCAGGCACCTCAAACACCGTGAGTGTAGTCAATGGTCTCGTCACAGGATTGAAGTTAGGAATCGCAACCGTTACTGTAACAACAGTAGATGGCGGCATAAAAGCAAGCTGTTTTGTTACAGTGACGAATACAGCCAGTATTTTAAACAACTTCAATCTAGGACGGTCCATGACATATATGCCCGGATTGATAACCCAGTTTGGTGATGCCATCGGGTTAAATCTACCAGATTACAGCCTGATGAATGCAGATCAGAAATTGCAGGTTCAGCAGACCATGATTGACGCTCCGTCATTCGCTACTTTAGCTGATATCAAGAATGTATTTGACCAGGCTGTGGTATCCGTTACATTTGATGAAATTAACTATGCGGCTGTGGATACAATGGCTGCAGCACTGAATAACAATGCAGCCATACTGGCCTTGGATTTGACGAGTTACAATTTATTAACAGCTCAGACTCAAACTATCGTGAATGGATACCTACTATTGGAAATATATTCTACAGGTTTCTATACAACTGCTCTAGATCTGCAAACGGATTTGGATTTGGCAGTACTCAACACCCCGGCTGCTGAAGCTGCATTGGCTGAGATCAATAACGCAACTGCTGCTGCACTAGGTGAATCGCTGGTAAATAATGCGGCGTTACTTGGGCTAAACTTGGATAGTTATGTTCTTTATACCGACCAGCTCACGGTAAATACATCACTGGACTCTCAGGAGTTTACAAACTCTTATGATTTACAAATAGCAATTGATACCATCCTCTATGACCTCACAGTCGATGTGCTTAACCAAATCAACATGGCTGCGATGGATACGATTGCTGCCGTAATCACTGACAATGCAACAGCATTTGGCTTGGATTTAACGAATTATAATTCGCTATCACCTGCTGGTCAAATCACAGTCCAGGGATATCTCGTATATACACAGTATTTCGTGAGTTCGTATAATAATATCGCAGAAGTGCATACTGCCTTCAATTTAGCGGTAACCAACGCGCCTGCTGCTGAAGCAGCATTTGCTGAAATCAATGCCGCTACTGTAGATACAATCGATGCAGCCCTTACAAACAATGCAGCTTTACTTGGCTTATACCTGGATGGTTATGGCCCCTTCAGCACGAATGAGCTTCTTATCACTCAGGAGTTTACAAATTCATATGATCTGCAAATAGCCATTTATGGTTGGTAGATTCACCGCTTACTCGAAAGCAGTGACGGCTTTTGATGACTTCATATCCCAAACCAGACAAACAGCGTGAACCCAACCATGCTAAATAGGCAAAGGCGGCAAAAAGTATTTTTGCCGCCTTTCTGTTTCGGTTTTCATTCTTATACCTGCCGGTATTTACTTCCTCCGATCCCTTATCTGTTCCCATGCACGTTTGAAAACAAGATCCAGGCTGTTCTTCAACGGAATCCAAAATCTACGGTCCTTATATTTCATGATTATGGACATATATTTAGCATGATAGTTATAAATTTAATTATAGTTATATATTGACAAATTGTTATAAATATATTATGATGATCTTAGTGATCAGCATGCAGCTCGGTTAAACTTCATATCACAACACTTACTCCAATTGAGAAAATTAGAGGACTGTTTTAAGCAGGTTTCCGGTTTTCAAATTCAATCTACCTAAAAATCGAAACATCAATGTTTCGGCTCAGAGTAGAACAACCTTTCGATTCGATTTCATACTAGCTTTTGCTTTTACAAACTGCTAGCAAAGGAAATCGGCAAATTGATTGCTGCGCTGTCATCCGCGTAGTTCCTTCACCTATGAAGTGAACGGAATAAGGATTATAATCTAATGAAAAGCTCTTCTGCGAGAAGTTTTCCACTTTTGTCGTTCAAAAAACTTACAGATCCTATAAGCTCCTCAGTATGTGATTTATCAATTTGGAGAGCCAACCTAGCTGCATGTTGATTGATAAAGTAATGCTGTAGCTGATCATGATAATGACAGCGCTATCAAGAAAGAAGTGTAAAAGCAATGAAAGACATGAACAAACCAATCGAAAAAAAGGCTGATCTACCCATTGAAAAAGGCACAAGCTGCGCCATTCCCGATGAACTTGTCATCGGATCGCTTCACACTTCGGAGTTCATCCGGGATGATCCGAGTCCGATTGCCTCCCCCAGCATGAAAAAAATGGTTGATGACACGAAGAAGGAACCGGATCAGTCCGCTGATGTTGAAGAAACCTTTAGAGAAGGTTTCTACGATGTATCGAATAATTTGGAAATCAAAATGCCTACTGAGCCATTTGATGATCGGCTAGACGAAGCAAAACCCGCATCGGAACAGATGGTGCACAAATCTCCGACAAAGGTCACAGCTACGGTCAACAACTTAATGAAGCACGACAGCGACATACCGATGAAACCTGCAAAACCTGTTGATTTGGACGATGAGGAATTCTATCAGGGACCGGCTGATCCCACAGAAAATCAATTCAAAGAGCCGATCTTACCATTGGTAGATCTAAAAACAAAGCCGCTCGAAGATGCGAAAGCGATGAAAGCCAAAGATGCCAGAGTGGAAGAAATTTTTAAAAAAGGGCTCAATGATGTGCCAAAAGCACCGTATAAGGAAATTAATAAACTCCCAGACGAGCCTGAAAAACCAATCCAATAAGATCGTTCAAGATCTTATGGCAGATATTTTGCCATAAAAGTATATGAAAAAGAGATTATTCAGAATAATACCGCGATTATTCTGAGATAACCTCTTTTTTTTATTCTGATCGGCCAACAACTGCCTTTATTACTTGGGGAATCTTAGAAAAATAGGATTTGAATGAGCAGTGCTATTCGTTTTTTAAAAGCAAAGATTGTTTCTGTTGCTTCTTCCATGCTATAATACGATAAATTCTCATTACAAATCAAAATCCAAACCATTTGCATAGCATTTTTTAAGACAAGGAGGTTGCAGCATGGATGAGATCAAAATAGGACGTTGGCAGCATTTTAAAGGCAATGAATACGAGGTGCTTTACCTGGCAAAACACTCCGAAACACTGGAGCCGATGGTGGTCTACCGCGCTCTTTACGGTGAAGGCGGAGTCTGGGTGCGTCCGGCAGCGATGTGGAACCAAACAGTCGAACGAGATGGCAAGAAATATCAACGTTTCACCTATATCGGTGATTAAAAGAGGATCTCTTTTTATTGATTTTCACTGTTGAGACCATCTGCCGCTTTACTTTGCAGACTGTCGAGCAAACTAGACAGGCGAGTATTGCTCTCTACGATTTGCCGATGCTCATTACTCTTACATGCCTGTTTACTCTGTTCAACCACTGTATCGATGGCAGCGCGGTCCGCTTTTCCCAGTTTTCTAGACATTTTTTTAGCTTGATCCACTAACTCTTCCGCCCTGTTTTTCGCTGCAGCTTCTTCTTTAAGTTTCGCTTCTTCCACTAGATATTGCTGCTGCTCCTGTGTTGCCTGATCTATTTCCGCCTGGCTCATATTGGAAGTGGCAGTAATCACGATGCTTTGTTCTTTGCCGGTATCTAAATCCTTGGCAGAAACACTGACAATTCCATTGACATCGATGCTGAAGGTCACTTCAATTTTCGGTATGCCACGCATTGCACGCCGAATACCGCTCAGTCTGAATTTTCCGAGTGTCTTATTGCGGGTAGCTCTCTCACTCTCCCCTTGTAAAACATGAATATCCACAGAGGATTGAAAAGGAGCCGCCGTCGTGTAGATTTCACTCTTCCTGGTCGGCAGCGTCGTATTGCGTTCGATGATTTTAGAGAATAAATTCCCCACAGTTTCCACGCCAAGGGAAAATGGTGTGACATCCAAAAGCAGCAATCCCTGCACCGCACCGGAAAGGACACCGGCTTGCAGCGAAGCCCCGATGGCGACACATTCATCGGGATTGATGCCTTTGAATGGTTCTTTGCCAAGTACCCTTCGAATCGTTTCCTGCACAGCGGGAATGCGGCTGGAGCCTCCCACCAATAAAATCTTATCGATGCTAAGATTACTCAAGCCAGAATCCGCCATTGCCTGATGCACCGGCGCCATGGTCGATTCAACTAAATGAACTGTTAATTCATCAAATTTCGCACGCGTCAGCGTCAGTTCCAGATGCAGGGGTTTTGCGTCCTTGACCGCGAGATACGGTAAATTGACTGTGACTGACATCATGCCGCTTAATTCAATTTTCGCATTTTCTGCGGCTTCTCTGACTCGCTGCATCGCAGTCGCATCCTGATGCAGATCAACCCGGTTGCTTTTCTTAAATTCGGAGATCAGATATTCCGCTATGCACTGATCAAAGTCGTCTCCGCCAAGATGGTTGTTGCCGGCTGTCGCCAACACCTCAATCACACCGCCGCTAATCTCCAGGATGGAAACATCAAAGGTACCGCCACCCAGATCATAAACCAACACCTTCTGCGCCTCTTCTTTATCAACACCATAGGCTAGGGCGGCAGCAGTCGGTTCATTGATAATGCGCAGAACATTTAAGCCCGCGATCTTGCCCGCATCCTTGGTGGCTTGACGCTGACCGTCAGTGAAATAAGCAGGTACGGTGATCACGGCATCGTTGATTTTTTCTCCCAGATAATTTTCAGCGTCATTTTTTAATTTCTGCAGGATCATAGCGGAAATTTCCTGCGGTGTATATTGTTTATCGTCAATCTGTACTTTAAAGTCGCTGCCCATTTCCCGTTTGATCGAACTGACTGTGCGCTCATGATTGGTAATTGCCTGACGTTTGGCAGTTTCACCCACCAGACGCTCGTTTTTTTGGGTAAATGCCACGACCGATGGTGTAGTACGCTTGCCTTCGGCATTGGGAATGATGACCGCTTGCCCTCCTTCCATGACCGCCATACATGAATTCGTGGTACCTAAATCGATACAGATTACTTTTGACATTCCATTTTCTCCTTATATTGGCTTCATCGTTCTGAAAACCTTTTCCATTTACGGATGCAGTGCAAAACGCTCTCGCACGTCTTAAATTTCTCTTATTCAACAGAATAAGCGACAGATGGCTCATTATACACCATCCATCTATAGAGGCTGTTACGAATCTTCTAAAACAATAATAATATTGTTTGTCTTTAGCAATTTGCTCCCTATAATGAAAGCGGCCCTCAACAAGAATGCAACCTTAGGCAGGAGATGTAAAGTGAACACAGAACAGCAACAAACAGTCCTGAAAATCTTATCCGAGAAATGGCAGTACGATTTAACGCAGCTGCAGGATCAAACTTTAATTCTTCTGGATGAAACTCAGTTTTTACGCATTTCCGTCTTCGGAAACGCAGCGGTGATTCGAGTCAATTCAGAATTGCTGGCTTGGGCAAAAGCGCAGTTTGCCGGGGTAAAGGCGACTCGTGTCGCCAGTGGCAACAACCTTTACCTGGCTGAAAAAAAGCTGCGCGAATATGGCATGATGTTTGCCGGAGAACACATTCGCTTTTTTCGTCAGGAAGCAAAACCTGTCTCTCTGCCTGCTATTGCTCTGCGTTATAAAATGTTCAACGAAAAAGAGATCTCTCTGCTCCAGCAAAACAGCGGTTTTGAGAATGCCTTAAATTATAAACAAGATGTTTTGGCCATCGCTGCTTATGACGATGAAAAAATCGCGGCAGTTGCCGGAGCAGACGATGAGATGGAGCCATTGTGGCAAATCGGCATCGATACGCGAGCGGAATATCGCGGTAACGGTATTGCCAGTTATCTGGTCTGCAGCCTGGCAGACGCAATCGAGGCGAAAGGGAAAATCCCCTTCTATACGACTTGGAGCTCCAACATCGCTTCGCTGCGCACCGCTTACGCAGCCGGATTCTTGCCTTTCTATACCGAATATTTTGCTGTAAATTTGAAAAAAGAAGCGGAATTGCCTCTTTTGTGATTCGGTTACAGAACCAGCTGTAGAATTAGCGTATCCTGACGCTATTGAAGACCCGCTGCAAGATCTGATCAATTTGATCACAAACTGCAGCAGTCTTGAAAATAACAAGTTAAGAAGGAATTCCATATGTTCTTCGGAAAAAAAACTCATCAGCCCAGCGAATTCAAAGATAAAACACTCACGGTTGTGAAAATGAGATGTCCTCAGAACCATCCTTGCCCGGCGGTCAGAGTCTGCCCTGTCGGTGCTCTGACACAGACACAGTACGAAGCCCCAAAAATTGATCAGGCAAAATGTATTCATTGCGGAAAATGCGTCGATGCCTGTCCCATGGGAGCGTTAACCTTCCGGTCAAACGATTAAGAATTGCATCTCTGTACCAGCAAGCTCATCCAACTAAAAAAGAAAACCGTCTGACCATTTGTTAAATAACGGTCAACGGTTTTTTTCTCTCAGCTAAATCAGAACATGCACCTTAAATTCGGTTTGACAGGAAGGGCATTTGACGGAATGCGTCCCCGTTCTGCGCGATAAACGCAGAACCTTTTTGCAATTGGGGCAAGTGCGATAGCGATGCGTTTTCAATTCTCTGACTCTGCGCATACTTCTCGCCAATTTTACTTTGATTGGCTGCCAGTAATTCAGAAAGAGAGCATTTTCTCTCCTGCGCTGCGCAAGATTTTTCGAAAAGGTTCTGAACAGCATCACACCTAAAATAACATACATGAAAATATTAATAATTTGCGATTGCACCGCTGTATTGATTAAGATCAGAAGAAAGCTCACTGCCACCAAAGCATAATACAACTGATCAATCCCATACCGGCCATACATGAAATTAGCGATTCTTTCTCTGAACTTATCCATTGCTTTTTCTCCTTCTTATAATGGGAATCCGCAGCATAATGTCATACATAACCTGGTCATGCAGATACCCAAACACAGATTACCGACCGACGGCATGCCATAACCCTGACTCTGCTGTTGATAAACACGCCCGCCATGCTGAATTTGATTCAAAAAAACCTGATACTCAATATTATTCGGTGCCATTTGCACGGCGATCGTAGCATGCTGCAATGCCGTGATATCATTGCCGATCCCGGCATTGGCATTGGCACTATAGTAAAACCAAGCAGCGGTCCTGTCCTTGATTCCATCCAATAGATTCAGGGCTTCTTGATAATAGCCGGCCCTGATCTGATTCACAATCGGTTCAAATCGCGAAGTATCCTCCTGTGTCTGCTGGTTGCCGTAAGGTCCGTAATTGCCAAAAGGATTGAAGCCGCCAAACGGATCATAACGGCCGGAAGAATTGCTGCCATACGGATTCTGACCGCCATAGCCATTGCTGCCATTTTGGGGAAGATTGCCGCTTTTGATCTGCTCATAAGCAACATTAACCTCACTCATTTTTTTGGCTGCTTCCGGGTTGTTTTGGTTTACATCCGGGTGATATTTTCTTGCCATTTGACGATAGGCTTTGGTGATTTCTTCACTTGAAGCAGTTGGGGAAACGCCAAGTACTTCATATGGATCGGATGTCATAGCTTCTGTTTCTCCTTTATTTTCTGGTTTGCTATCTCATATCTCGTCCACACGCCGGAATAGAGTATATTCTCTATCAGGTGCTTATCTTGCTGAATCGGCAAACGTTGATATTTCTCTGTGCAGTCAGCCATCAAAAGATTGAGTATTTCCCCTGTATTCTCCCAGGTTGAGGCAATCAGCGGATTATATCGCTCATTTTTGATGTCCTCTACTAAATCAAGACAAGCATCCATGATATAAATGAATTTACCCAAAGCCTGAGCGAAAGCGCGTAAGGCGGGCGCATTGCCGTCTTCTCTCCAGATAAAAACCTCCGCCAGCAATTTACCGAAGCAATTAGCAGGAAGGTCCGGGTTCAGCACATTCGCTTTTTCCATGGCGTTCAAACTTTGCAGGCTCTCCTGGATCTGCTTGCATTGTCTGGGGTAGAGCGCGGTGATCTGCCGATTCGCCTGCTCAAAAAGTTTTGCTTTGTAAAAAGCGCTCTTTTTCTTTTCATCCTGCCAATCGTCCAGAAAATTATAATAGGCCAGCGCCACATTCATATCAGCAGCATAAGCCGTGATGTCATCCTGCCAATAGGTATGCGGTTTCAGCGGATGAATCAGACAACGTTCTGTCTGCAAGTCATGTTCGGCAGGATACAGCGCCGACAAGATCAGGATCAGAAAAGTCATGTCATAGGTCAGGGTGATCCGGCTGATCGTCTGATGCCGATTGCCAAGCGACCGGCAGAGGCTGCAATAACAAGTTTGATAATGCTTCTTTTCTTCTTCGCTGAGTTTTTCGAAATTCGCTACCACATATCCAAACATCACAAGCCGCCTCCCGTCTCTTACCAAATCTTTTTGCTGTGAATCAAGCTGAAGCAGCCAATACACTGTCTTGTGCTTTTTCATATAATGTTACAACGAATGATCTGTCTTAAAGATAGATTATACACTAGATCACACGTTTTTTTCGCTGATTTGCAAAATTTTATACTTTATTCACTTTTTCAAACGGTTCGCATTGCTTTTGCTTTCCTTGGTGTGATCTTGAATTTTCCGGTGAAATCTGTTATAATACTTCATAGAAAAGCGCCGGAGCGTCAGGATTCTATCACTGAATGAAGACGTAAAGAATAATTTGGAGGTGAGGTTTTCATGATCAAACGTGAATTTGGTAAAACCGGTTTTGCTATCGCTCCTGTTGTCTACGGTGGCATCGTTTCGATGAACGATGGACAGGATGCATCCGACCGCTATGTTGCCTGGGCTATCGATCGGGGCATCAACTATTTCGATGTCGCTCCTTCCTATGGCGACGCACAGGAAAAACTGGGTAATTCCCTGAAAACTCATCGTAAAGAGATCCATCTTGCCTGCAAAACCCAGCAGCGCTGCCGAGTAGAAGCAGAAAAGGAATTCAAGGAATCCATGCAGGCCCTGCATACCGATTATTTTGATGTCTATCAAATGCACGCGCTGCGCAGCGTTGCTGAAGTCGAAGCAGCCTTTGCCCCCGGCGGAGTGATGGAAATGATGCGCTGGGCCAAAGAACAGGGTTATGCCCGTAATCTCGGGATCACCTGTCACAGTGAAGCGGCCGCTCTGAAAGCGATTTCACTCTTTGATTTTGACACTGTCCTCTTTCCGCTCAATTGGCATATGAACATCGGCCACCAATTTGGCAGCCATTTGTGTGAAACTGCCAAAGTAAAAGAAATGGGCTTACTCGGTATGAAACAGTTGATCGAACGCAGTTGGTTCAACGCAGAAGAACGCGAACAGTCGCAGTTCCCAAAATCCTGGTGTAAACCGATTGATGCTGACAACACGGCCCTGCGTCTGGCCGCCATGAAATACACGCTTTCACTGGGAGTCCATGCCTTGGTTCCACCTGGCGATTTCCTCAATTTCTCTTTTGTCGTCGATCATATTGACGAATGTCTGCAGCAGCCTTTGAATGCAGCTGATTTGCAGCTCTTGAAAGATGCCTATGCAAAGGTGAAAGAGTATCCTTTCTTTGCGATTAATTAAGTGAAAGCAGGCACAAACAAGCGGATGGCCAGTGTTGGTCATCCGCTTGTCGTATTTTTCTATGCTAATTTATTGCCGCATTCCCCGCAGAATTTCGTGCCGAGGGGGTTTTCCGCACCGCAGGCACCGCAAATCAGAATGTCAGGTTCCCTATCCACTTCCGGCTCTACCGGATTCGCTTCAATTTTACTGCCGCAGACGCCGCAGAATTTTGCTCCGGCGGCTACCGCTGCACCGCAGCTGGGACATTTGCTTGCTGATGCTGCCGCTTCTTCTTCTTTCTCCTGCTTGGCGTTGATCGCCTCAATATCCTCTTGCAGTGCTGCAATGGCTTTTTGAATTTCTTTGATTTCAAGGCACATTTTCGCTACATCATCATCGAGTGGCGCGCCTTCTTCGAATTTCTTCCAGTAGAAATCCCCGATTCTGGTTTTGACTGCTTCAATGGCAGATTTATCATTGCCGATTTTCGCATTCAGGCGCGTGATTTCTACCATATCCACGCCCCGGTTGGTCACATTTTTAGCCGCTTTTGAAAGTCTGTCAAAAAAAGCCATAATAAACCCTCCTTTTTCTCTTCCCTCATCTGTCCAAGGTACGGCTATAAAACCGCAGGCAAACTTGCCCTATTTCTTTATTTGCTATTTCTCCTGTCATTTCCTTCTTGTTCCCGCTTCATTCAGTGTAATTTTCTGCCCATCTCCTGTTTTTTCAAAAAGGGGTTGAATTTACCTGTGTGATGGGATATAATGTTTTTATAAAGAATGAAGGGAGAGATGAGTAATGAAAGTCAATGTAATGGTGATTGCCGTCTAATTCCATATGAGGGTAAGCAAACAAGAAAAAAGCCGGAAGATCGCAGGAGCGACGTCTCCTTTTGTTTGTGATACCGTTTTTTAAGGGATCCTTTCATCCTCTTTGTCGATGCAGTGTATCAATTACACCTCCGCGGCAAGCAGCTGAACAAGGCTGCTTTGACCGCGCTTTTTTGTGTACTTTTCTATATTCGCTGTAGAAAACCGAGAGTAAGAAGTTACCCTCTCGTATCGGCCTCCACAAAAAGTCTTATCTACAAAAATACCATTTTAGTCCATATTTTAGGAGGGAAAAATTTGATTGACCTAGCTCTTTATGGTTTTGATGACCATAAGTACCCCGGTTCCATACCAGGAACCATTCCGGCTCGGATAATTGCCGCCCACAGAGAACGTTATGACATTCTCTGTGAAAACGGCGAGGCAAGCGCACAGCTGAAAGCAAGCGTTTACTATATCGATTATGCCGATGAACCGTATCCTACGGTGGGTGATTTTGTTCTGATCCGCTACAATCCCCTCGGCGAAAGCCAAATTATGAAAACACTGCCCCGCACTTCTTATTTTGCCCGCAAAGATCCCGATGTCGGACGCGGTGAGCAAATTATCGCAGCAAATTTCGATTATGTCTTTATCTTCTCTTCTTTGAACGAAGATTTTAACATCAAACGCCTGGAACGGTATCTGGCGGTTGCTCACCAAAGCGGTGCCGAACCGGTGATCATTCTCACCAAAGCAGATTTGATAGAAAACCATAGTACGATGCTGCAGCAAACCGAACAGGTTGCCATCGGCACAAAAATCCTGGTGGTCAGCGTCAAAAACGGTTATGGCATGCAAGAAGCGGAAGCTTATCTGCAGCCCGGTAAAACCATTGTCTGTCTGGGTTCTTCCGGGGTCGGAAAATCCAGCCTGATCAATCAATTGGCCGGTGAAGAAATCATGAAGGTGAACACCATTCGTGATGATGATGATAAAGGCCGTCATACCACCACGCACCGTCAGTTGATTCTGCTGAAAAGCGGTACCATGATCATCGATACTCCCGGCATGCGGGAACTCGGTTTATGGTCGGCAGACAGCGGTTTGGATGAAGCATTTGCCGATGTGGAAGCTTTTCTCGGTCAGTGTAAATTCAATGACTGCACGCATCAGAATGAACCGGGCTGCGCAGTGCGCGCCGCACTCAGACGCGGTGATCTTTCCCGGGAAAGATGGCAGCGCTATCTGCAGCTGAAAGAAGAAGTGACTTACAGCGAAAACAAGCAAAAATTCATGCAACAGCGCAAAGAATGGTCCAAATCGATTGCCAAAAAGAATCGGCAGATGAAAAAAGCCAACCAAATCCACAAATAACAAAGAAACGGAGCCCTAATTTCTATGCGTATTACAGAATTTACTCAAGAACATATCCCGCAAGCCCATAGTCTGGTTTTGGCTGAATATCGGGTCCTACAAAGCAGACTGCCCTGGCTGCCTGAAATTACCGCAGCACCAAACTTGGATGATTATGCTGCCAATCACTTGGGGGTTGCCGCTCTGGAAGGAGAGCGCTTGCTGGGATTCCTTTGCTGCAGAAACCCTTTCCCGGATGCGTTCCATACCACCGGTGCCAAAGGCATCTTCTCTCCCTTGCATGCCCATGCTGCCATCGAGCAAGACAGAGCCAGACTCTACGATGTTCTCTATCAGGCAGCCGCCAAAAAATGGGTCGCTGCAGGAATTGTCAGTCATGCAATTTGCTTCTACAGCCATGATCAAGCCAGTTTGGAACAATTTTTCTGGAATGGTTTTGGTATGCGCTGCCTTGATGCGCTCAAAGAAAATACAGTGGTTCCCACCCGATTGCCTGCTCTGGCCTCCTATAATGAGGTAGCTAAAGCTGATTTGGCCTCGCTCCTCGCCATGCAAAACCAGTTAATCGCTCATTTAGGCAACTCTCCCTGCTTTATGAAGTACGCTCCGATCAGCGAGGAGCGTTTCCTGACGGCTAATCAGGAGAATTACTTTTTTGCGGCGCAGGTGCAGGGGAAACCGGTTGCTTATCTGCGCTTCAGCCAGGAAGGGGAGAATTTTATCAGTAATTGCGGCAAAGTGATCAATATCTCCGGCGCTTTCTGCCTGCCGGAGCATCGTGGCAGCGGTATTGTTGATCAGTTGCTGGATTTCACTGCCAATTTCTGGTACAACCAGGGTTATCATCTGCTTGGGGTTGATTGTGAAAGCATCAATCCGACTGCCCGCCGCTACTGGTTAAAACACTTTACGCCTTACACCTATTCTCTGGTTCGCCGTATTGATGAAAAAGCAGCAGGCGGCATGGATTTGTTTATACCGGGTTAAGCGAAGTGTTTAAGTAAGGCTCTGGGTAAATCCGTCCGGTCTCTTTGCGCCAGTGCGCGCTGACCTTTTCGGATTTTACCCAGAGCCTTATTTTTATTGAATCCTATTTTTCCTGTGCCAACGCCAATTCCGCCATGGTACGGGTGGCCATGCCGGTGAATCCTTTACTCATATAGGGTTTATCGGCTTGAATGCCGGAAGTACCGGCGATATCCAGATGCACAAAAGCAGCTTCTTTGATAAATTCAGCAATGATCATCCCGCCGGTCTGCATACCGCCGCCGGCACCGCCGCTGTTTTTCAAATCAGCAACGTCAGATTTATACATCGCCGCATAATCCTCATGGATCGGCATCCGCCAATAACGCTCACCACTGATGGCGGCGGCTTTTTGAATCTCGTCGCTCAAATCATCAGAGGTCGCAATATAACCGGCATAGACTCCGCCAAACGCTCGCGCGCAGGCGCCGGTGAGCGTTGCTACATCTACAATTTTCTTTGCTCCCAGCGTCTCCGCATAGGCAACGGCATCGGCCAAAACCAAGCGGCCTTCTGCATCGGTAGAGATGATTTCGATGGTTTTGCCCATCATACTGCGCACCACGTCACTGGGTTTCTGTGCCATGCCATCCGGCATATTTTCGGTAGCGGCAATCACACCAATGATATTGGCTCTGGGCTTCATCTTGCCAATGATCTCCATTGCGCCTAAAACAGCGGCTGCCCCTGCCATATCCCCTTTCATGTTCTCCATACCGGCGCCCGGTTTCAGCGAGATGCCGCCGGAATCGAAGGTGATTCCCTTACCAACCAAGGCTAAGATATCGCCACCCGGATTGCCTTCATACTTTAAAACGATCATCATCGGCGGCTCCGCACTGCCTTTCGCCACACCCAAAAGACAGCCCATGCCCAAATCCTGCATATGGTCTTTGTCCAAAACAGAAACCCCTAAGCCGTTTTTGGCAGCTACTCTGATCGCTCTCTCAGCCAATGTAGTAGGCGTCATATAATTCGCCGGAGCAGCCGTTAACGTACGGGCCAAATTGGTGCCGGCAGCCATTGCTGTACCTTTGCATAAACCAATTTCCACTTTGGCTGCGTTCTCTGGGGTAGTCATGACCAACACTTCGTCCAACTTGAGCTCCGTTTTTTTGCTTTTAAATCCGCTGTAGGTATAAGCCGTCAGGATTGCGCCTTCCGCTAAGGCTTGTGCGGCTTTTTTGGCGCACAATTGGCCCTCACCGGGAAGCGTCATCGCCGCCGTTACAACATTGTTCTGCAGAGCAACTTTTATTGCGGAACCGGCGATGCCGCGCACTTTCTCCATATTGATTTCATTGCGTTTGCCCATACCGACCACAATCAGTTTTTTCGCTGCTGCCACCGGCGGATAAAGCAGCTTCGTTTCGTATAACTTGCCGGTGAAGTCACCCAGCTCCATCACGAGGCGCAGTGCGGTGTCAATCGGGCAGCCGGAAACTGCCGCTACGGTTCCCTCATAGACGCCATAAATCCAGGCATCCACTTGCTGCTCAATAAGAACTCCTTGTTTGCATACCAGTTTCATCAAAAATCCTTCCTCTCCTCCAGTTCATCTACCGCGAACTTTACCTCTTATTCTTTCGAGTTCAGAAGCAAATTTCCTGCTGTTTATTTGTTACAAATTAGCTAAACATCAAACTATAAACGGATGAGGCAACGAACTCTTCTTCTTATTATTCGTCAGCTTATCGTCGCTATTCTTATTTTACTTTCTTGACAGGTTCGGACTTCTTGCTGACTTTCTCAACATCGTAAATCAAGCTGCAAAAAGCCCTCAATATACTGATGGTATCTGACAGCATATTCGTCGCGTATCGGAATACGGCATCGGCGAGCTTGAAAGCCATCACAAAAACCCACATCAAGCCCATCTTCACGGTAAATTTCGAAAGAAGCAAAGGCCTTACGTCAATGCATCTTCGCATTCAACAAAGCTTAAGGATGATGGTATAGCTCACTTTTTTATAAAAATGAGTTGAATGGTTTCATTGTTTCCTTGATTTTGTTCGAGGATAAAGCCTGTTTCTATGGCGATTTGGATTAACAGTTGAGCATTTAGTTCTTTGTTCTCCCAGCCTGTGCCGTATGCTGTATTGACAACCCCAAAAGGCAGCTCAACCTTTAAAGGCACAACAAACAAACGCTTCCGAGGATTTTCGGTTTTTGGTATAGTAACATCCCATATAATAAACCTTCCTGATGCTTTCAAAACGCGATGAGCCTCTTCAAAGACCTTCCGATAATCTTCTGGATTTAAGTACATCAAAAAGTAAAATGCCGTTGCGCAATAGAAGCTGTCCGCTTCAAATGGTAAATCTCTCGCATCGGCTACCACTTTATAAGAACCTTCAGGGGTTCCTTTCAGTTCTTGTTCATGTAAATCCACTGCAGTAACATCCCGCCCCATGATTTGACCGATTATGCCCTCGCCTCCGCCGCCTAAATCGATAATACTCCCCCTGTCTGTTGGATCATCACTTTTACATTTATATTCTTCAAGTATTTTAAATGTTTCAAGGGAAATCGTTTTTTTTGTTGCAACTTTCATTTTTGGGTTTAATTTAAATAGGTTAAAAAGCAGCGACATGATAAAATCTTTCATACAACTCTCCTTATTGATATCGTTCTTGTGGATAAAAACATTTTGCCTTGTGAGAACATATTCCCAAATCCTGTGTCAATACCACTTACAGAAATCGGCGATAATTAGATTTTTGCACCTCCAAGATGACACATTTACTATATCACGAATATGTGAGTATTTCTATTGTTATCTGTAATTATTTTCCGGGTAGCTTTTTATGAGCAATTCAGAATGGGTTTTGCTTTTGTCCGTTCTGGATGAAATGAGAGGATTTACCCTGCTGTGCCGGAGATCTGCCTGTACGAGGTTAACATATTCGAATTTCTTTGTACATCCGGGTTTTTTTCCCAGTAGGTAATCAGAGGCGAAAGAAGCCATCCCTGAGGGACAGAGGAAAACACAGCGTATGTTAGGCAGCCAATAAGGCAATTGAACAAAAAGAACTGATGACGAATATCGGGATGAATATTGGCTGGCAAGATTGACTTCATCACCGTTTACAGCAAGGACGATGTGCGCGTCACATTCAAGGATTGAACAGAGATACAGGCATAAGCTCTGTCATATTTATCAAATAGCTTCGTGTTGCTTAGCACTAATATTCTTCCAATTCTTAGCACATAATAGAATATCAATATTACAAAAAAAGTTATAGTTATATAACTACTGATAAATCAGGTTCAATAATGAATTGTCATAAATTTTATAAAAATTACGTTGACTTTATGACAAGGCCGGCATATAATGATGGTGAGAAAGGAGATCGAATACTATGATGAATAACAAAGCCATTGGCGAGAATCTCCGGATACTAAGAGATAGTGCTGGGTATAATCAACGAAGTATCGCCACATTTTTAGGGGTAGATCAAAGCTTAATTAGTAAAATTGAAAAAGGAGAACGTAGCATATCTGCAGACATGCTAGATAAACTTTCATCTCTATATGGTATTATGCCATCAACTTTAGTGAATGATGTTGTCGCGACAAGACCGCTATCGTGTGCTTTCAGATGCAGTGATTTGTCTTCCAGCGATCTAGAGGTAATTAGCGCTATTAATAAAATAGCGCTAAACTCTGAATTCATGAGGAGACTACTGGAGGGTATTGAAGCGTGATTGATAAAGCGGACTTGATGACTAAAGCAATTCAATTTAGAAAAGAATTAGGCGAAGACAGTAATTCCCCCGTAGATATTTTTTCCCTGGCGCAAAACATCAAGCAGCTCACGCTGGTTTATTATGCTATGGGGGATAATTTTAGTGGCATGTGCATTAAGGGAGAGAGCAGAGTCTTTGTGATTGCAATGAATTCTGCAATGTCCCTTGGTCGCCAGCGCTTTTCTCTGGCACATGAGCTTTATCATCTGCGCTATGATGACAACATGTCATCTATTTGCGGAAAGAAAATCGGGGATGGAAAGGATATCGAAAAAAAAGCGGACGTGTTCGCATCCTATTTTTTGATACCTGCCGCTGAATTGGAATGCAAAGCCGCACAATTAGCTGTTAAGCACGAAGACGGGATGCTTTTACTGGATGATATAATTAGGCTTGAACAGTATTTTGGTGTAAGCCATCAGGCGATGGTAATTCGCTTGAAAGAAAGCACCTATATGAACAGGGCTCGGGTTGAAGACTACCTAATGAGTAGTGTCCGCAAAAGAGCCGAAATGATGGGTTATAGTTCAGAATTGTATTTGCCGCTTCCGACAGAAAAGCAGTATAGAACTTATGGTTACTACATAAATCAAGCAGACCAATTGTTGAAAAAAGAATCGATATCTAACGGGAAGTATGAAGAACTCCTCCTGACTGCATTCCGTCCTGATTTAGTATATGGCGAAGAGGGGGCTGGTGATGTGGTTGATTGAGCCTCTTTTCTTCGATACTGACTGCCTGTCAGCATTTCTCTGGGTTGATAATGAAAGCATCCTCGCAAAACTCTATCCTGGAAGAATCGTTATTCCAAGGCAAGTTTACAATGAGCTTTCACATCCGGGACTTAATCATGTAAAAGGATTGAAGGCGCAAGTTGATACACTTGTTTTGAGTGGCCAAGCAATTGTGGAATCGATTATTATCGATTCAGTAACTTATGGTCTGTTTTACAAGCTGACGAATAATCCTGATCCAGGTCACTGTGTAATTGGCGATGGCGAAGCTGCAGCAATCTCAATGGCAATAGAGCGTGGAGGAATACTGGCTAGTAATAATCTTAAAGACATCTCGGGTTATGTTCACGAATACGGACTGACACATGTTACAACCGGGGATATCCTGAAAGAAGCAATGGCTGCAGGCTTAATAGACAAAGTGCAAGGAAATGCAATATGGCAAAGCATGTTGAGTAGAAAACGACGGCTCGGTTATCAAAGTTTTTCAGATTATCTCAAGTACAACCCCTAAAGGAGGCGTTCAAATGGCAAGAGATGAACATCATGTAGTACATAATCCGAATGGCGGATGGGATGTAAAACGTAATGACGCTCAGCGAGTAAGCGTTCACACAGAAACCAAAACAGATGCTGTGAAGATGGGTAGACAGATTAGTCATAATCAAAGAACTGAGTTCATAGTTCATGGAATTGACGGGAAAATTCAGAATTCGGACAGTCACGGCAAAGACCCGTGCCCGCCTAAAGACACGAAATAAAAGGGGCTTTAGCAAAACAGCCAAAAAAACAGAGCCAAGTGGCTGCGAAAAGCAGACACAAGGCTCTGTTTTTTTTGTATAATTGAGTTGTGAAAAAAACACTACACCGTGTCGATTATGGCACGAAAAAAAGAAATGTGCAACTAAAACTTGACGAATTTTTTGCCGAGAAAATAATTCCTGCAGATGACAGTGTGCGGCTCTTAGACGAAATAATGGAGGAGATGGATGAGACCCCGCTTTGGAGAGCATATCAACGCACAGGTCGTCGCCCGGCAACAAATCCCGTTACCATGCTGAAGCTAATGGTATATGCCAGTATGCAAGGCATTTTTTCCAGCCGCGCCATCGCCATGGCATGTAAGCGAGATATCAATTTCATCTGGCTGCTCAATGGGAAAAAAGAACCTAACCACAGCGAAATCGCGCGTTTTCGAAGTAAACGGCTGACAAAATGCGGTGAGGAGCTTTTCTATCAATTGGTGAAAAAACTGGCCAACTTGAGTGAAATCAAGTTTGAGCATCTGTTTGTAGACGGGACAAAACTCGAAGCGAATGCGAACAAGTATAGCTTTGTCTGGAAAAAAAAGCACGACGAAATATGAAAGCAGGCTACTTGACAAACTGTCGAAGTGGCTGCCTGAGCTGTCTGCAAAATACGGTATTCTGGCAGAAACGTCGGAAGATTTGCTACAGATCCTCAAGTGCCGGATAACCGCACCGTTTGTCTACGGCAAGGGCAAGCGAAAAAGCGAACTGCAAAGGGATATCGAGCAGCTTCGGGAGCTGCTCAGCCGGAAAGAAAAGTATGCCGGATTGCTTAATGTAAACTAAAAATACCGGATATCAAACGGCCTTCCAAGGGCGGAATAGCTTCTCTAAAATTGATCCGGATGCGACTTTCATGCATATGAAAGACGATCATATGCGTAACGCGCAATTGAAACCGGGTTATAACATCCAACTTGGAGTGGAAGGTGCATATATTACGGGTGCCCAGGTTTCCAATGAGCGCAGCACTCAGCTTACACTCATACCCTTGCTGGAGAATATGGAAGCGCATCTTAAGACAAGTTACGAAGATGTCACAGCGGATGCGGGTTATGAGAGCGAGGAAAATTACACCTTTTTTGAAAATAAAACCACACAGTGTTACATTAAGCCTCAAAATTATGAGCGGTCTAAAACGAAGAAATACAAAAGCAACATGGCGCTGAGAGAAAACATGGCCTATGACAGGACACTGGATGAATACACCTGTCAGGCTGAAAAGAAACTCAGAGCAGTTTATACAGGCAAACGTAAGAGCAAGTCTGGTTTTGAAAGTGAGATCACCTACTACGCATGTGAGGATTGCGGAACGTGTCCCTACAAAAAGAAATGCACCCGATCGAAGGGAAACAGGAAACTGCAGGTCTCCAAGAAATTCATTGAGCAGCGTCAACAGTCACTGGAGCGGATCACCAGTGCCAAGGGGATCTTGCTGCGGATGAACCGTTCCATTCAGTCAGAAGGAGCCTTCGGCGTGATCAAGCAGGATTACGGCTTCCGTCAGTTCCTGCTCCGCGGCAATAGAAAGGTTTTGGCAGAGATTCTTTTGGTGGCAATGGGCTACAACATCAACAAATTACACAACAAGATTCAACAAAATCGCACCGGCAGACAATTGTTTAAAAAACTTACGGCTTAACAATAGTAAAAATCAGAATATTTCCTGTATTTGGGTGAGATTTTATCTGACCTTTATATTTCTGTCTGCTGTTTTTCGTATTAGCTTGCTTTTCGTTTGTGAAAAATGATACTGGAGCATCAAAAAGAGACTGTAGCAATTTTTCGTTTTGCTACAGCCCCCGTTTCTCTCGGGGATACTAAATATCCCAACCGCGTTTTCAAAAAGTGCGGCTCTGTTATTCTATCCCTCAGCTATTTCATTCTCTTCTCTAGTCGAGCGGCAGCTCCCGCACAACAGCCGCACAGCGCGAGCAAAGTTCGGGATGTTCTGCTTCGCTGCCCACTTGATCGCTGAAGTTCCAGCAGCGCACACACTGTTTGCCGCTGGCTGCTGCAATTTGGATCTGCAAATCCGGCAGGTTTTCCGCCTGCAGGCCATTTTCCAGGCTTCCCCGATGCAGCACCACCTGTGAAACGATTAAAATCTCCGCCCATAAGGTTTGATTGGCAAAAACAAAATCCTGCAGTGCTCCGTCTTTGAGATACAAATGCACCTTAGCATCCAAGGATTTGCCGATGTGCTTTAATTGACGTTCCGTTTCCAGAACCTTATTGACTTCCTCGCGGACGGCAAGCAGCTGGCTGAACTGTGCTTCCAGCCCCTGATTCAGCCATTCCGCTTCTGCCTTTGGCCAGACTGCCAAATGCACAGACGCTTCTGTTTCGAAGCCAACAGCCCGCAGTTCCTGCCACATTTCTTCCGCTGTGAAAGAAAGGATGGGAGCCAGCATACGGATCATGCTGTCGAGCAGATACCAGGCGGCGGTTTGACCGCTGCGGCGTTCACGGCTTGTCTTGCCGGAGGCATACATGCGGTCTTTGATCACATCCAGATAAAAGGCGCTCAAATCCAGGGCGCAGAAGCCATGAATGTTGTGATAGACCAAATGATAATCAAAGTCTTCGTAATATTCAGTCACATCCCGGACTAAACCGGCTAGCCGGCTGACGATCCATTGATCGATCAGGACCATCTCTTGGACAGCGATGCGATCGGTAATCGGATTAAAATCCGGCAGCAAAGAATGCAGGAAGCGCAGTGTATTGCGGATCTTGCGGTAGACTTCCGCCACTTGCTTTTGGATTTCCTTGGAATAACGCACATCACCGGCTTTTGCGTCGGTGGAGGCTGCCCAGAGCCGCAGCACATCGGCGCCGTTTTGTTTGATCACTTCGCTCGGATTGACGACGTTGCCCAGGGATTTCGACATCTTACGCCCTTCGCCGTCCATGACAAAACCGTTGGTGACGACCGCTCGATACGGAGCGCCGCCTCTGGCTGCCACACCGGTCCAAAGGGAGGATTGGAACCAACCGCGATGCTGATCGGCGCCTTCCAGGTAAAGATCCGCCGGCCAGCTCAAGCCGGGCCATTGTTCCAGCACAGCCACATGCGAGGAACCGGAATCGAACCAAACATCCATGATATCGGTTTCTTTGCTGAATTCATGGCCGCCGCAACGCTCACAGCTGAACTCTTTGCCCAAGATTTCCTGCGCCTCTTTGGCATACCAAACATCGGAACCCTCCACGGCAATCAAATCACGCACAATCCGCAGAGTTTCCGGGGTGATCAATTCTTTGCCGCACTGTTTGCAGTAGAAAATTGGCAGGCCAACCCCCCAGCTGCGCTGACGTGAAATACACCAGTCGCCGCGGTCTTTGACCATATTGCCGATGCGCTCTTTACCCCAGCCGGGATACCAATGCACCTTTTCAATTTCATCCATCGCTTGCTGACGAATGCTGTCAACGGAAGCGAACCACTGTTCGGTCGTGCGGAACAGGATGGGTTTATGACAGCGCCAGCAATGCGGATAAGAATGCGTGATTGTGCCATGCGCCAACAAACGGCCGGAAGCCTCAAGATCCGCTATGATCACGTCGTTGGCGGCATCCAGTTTCATACCGGCATACTTACCGGCCTCCGCCGTGAAATGACCGCTGTTGTCGGTTGGATTGAGCACCGGCAGATGGTACTTCTTGCCAACATTGAAATCATCCTCGCCATGTCCGGGTGCTGTGTGCACACAGCCGGTGCCGGTCTCCAGGGTGACGTGATCGCCTAAAATTACCTGCGACAGACGATCCGCGATAAACGGATGCTGACAGAGAATCATTTCCAAATCCGTACCTTTATACTCAGCCACAATGCTGCCCTGCGGCAGGCTGCAGGCCTTTTTAGCCGCTTCCAGCAGAGCCTTCGCAACCACCACCCGCCGTTCACCGCAGTCGTAGAGCACGTAATCGAAGTCCGGATTCAGGCATATCGCCACATTGGCAGGCAAGGTCCAGGGTGTGGTGGTCCAGATGATAAAATCAATCGGTTTTTCGGTCAGAGGGAGCCGTTGGTTCGGGTCTTCTTTGACTTCAAAAGCCACATAAATGGAATGAGAGTTCTTATCGGCGTATTCGATTTCTGCTTCTGCCAAAACGGTTTCGCAGTTCGGGCACCAATGCACCGGTTTCAATCCTTTATAAATCAAACCTTTTTGATACATCGCCGCAAAAACATCCATCTGCTTGGCTTCGTATTTCGGCAATAAGGTCATATACGGATTGTCCCAATCGCAGATGATCCCGAGCCGTTTCAGGGAAACCCTCTGTTTTTCCATCCACCCCTTGGCAAACTCCGCACATTTTTTGCGCAGATCCAAAACGGAAATTTCATTCAGCTTTAAACCCAACTGACGAACGGCGGCATATTCAATCGGCAGACCATGCATATCCCAGCCGGGTGTATAGGGCACGTCAAAACCACGCATCGTCTTGTATTTGACGATCACGTCCTTCAGCGTTTTATTTAAGACATGACCAATGTGGATATCGCCGTTGGCATAAGGCGGCCCGTCATGAAAAATATACTTCGGCGCTGCTGCGCGGGCTTGCCGGATTTGCTGATAAAGATCCGTTTCATACCAAATTTTCAATTGTTCCGGTTCACGTTCCGCTAAGTTTGCCCGCATAGGAAACTTGGTTTCCGGTAAATTTAAGGTTTTATTATAATCCATTCCTTCTTGCTCCTTCTCGATTTCATTTCTAGTACATATTTAGTACATAAAAAAACCCATCCCTCCAATTGGGACGAGCAGGCTCGTGGTACCACCCCGGTTTCCCTTATTCAGATGAATACGGGCTCAGACGGTTCTTGGACGATCGTCAAAAAACCGCAAGACCGTTAACGTGGTCCAGCCGTCTGCAGTTAGCTAGAGTTCTTTTGCTGCAGCCGCATCCGCAGTGATTTTCGTGCAAGGAGGTTCCACCCGGCTCACAGCACTGCCGGGCTCTCTGAAGAAACCTAAAATCCTGCCTACTCTTTGCATCATGGCGTATGAATACATTCTATTATAACTGCTGAAAGAATGACTGTCAAATAAGAATTTACGAACAGATAGAAATTCTCTTGCGCTTTGAGGATAACTCAGGTAAAATAGGTACAGTTGAGATTTTTCATAAAGGAGAGACTTTTTATGGCTGACAAACCTGTTCGCGTGCGAATTGCTCCTTCTCCAACCGGCAACTGCCATGTGGGAACCGCCCGCACCGCTTTGTACAATTACCTTTTTGCCCGTAGGAATCATGGCAAATTTATTTTACGTATTGACGATACCGATAACAAACGCAACACCAAAGAATCCGAAGAAGGTGTTTTTGCCGGGCTGAAATGGCTGGGCCTCGACTGGGATGAAGGTGCCGATGTCGGTGGTCCCTATGGCCCTTACCGTCAGAGCGAGCGGCTCGACATTTATCATCACTACATTCAGCAGCTGCTGCAGGAAGGCAAAGCCTATGAATGCTACTGCACAGCGGAAGAATTGGCTGCCGAACGGGAAGCACAGAGCGCCAAAAAAGAGGATCCTCGCTACAGCGGCCGCTGTCTGCAGCTAACGGAAGAGCAGAAAGCCGCTTATCGTGCCGAAGGACGTTTGCCTGCCATCCGTTTGCATGTCCCAGATGACAAGATCCGCTTCCACGATGCCATCCATGGCCAATTGGAATCGGACGGTGCTTTGATGGGTGATTTTGTCATCCAAAAATCCAACGGGATTCCGCTCTATAATTTTGCTACGGTGATTGACGATCATGTCATGGAAATTTCCCATGTCATCCGGGCAGCCGAACACATCTCCAACACCTTCCCGCAAGTTGTGATCTACCGGGCTTTGGGCTGGGAACTGCCGGAATTTGCTCACCTCGTGCTGCTGCTCAATCCCGATAAGACAAAAATCTCCAAGCGCAAAGGCGCCGTTTATTTGGGTGAATTCGCCGAAATGGGTTATTTGCCGGAAGCGATGCTGAACTTCAACGCCTTCCTGGGCTGGAATCCGGGCGGCGATGAGCTGGAAGAAATCTTAAGCAAAGAAGAATTGATTCAAATGTTCAGCCTGGAACGCTGCACGGAATCCAATGCCGTCTTTGACCCGGTCAAACTGGATTGGATGAATGGCATGTGGATCCGCCGGCTGACACCGGAAGATCTCAGCTCACGGGTCATGCCTTTTATGCAGAAAGCCGGATTGATAGAGGAAGACACGCCGGCGGCGCAGGCCTACCTGACCAAACTGATCCATTTGATTCACGAGCGTCTGCCGCGTCTGGACGCCGCACCGGAAAGCCTTGCCTATTTCTATCAGGATTGGACGCAGGACGAGGTTGCACTCGATCTGTTTGCTTCCAAGCGGCAAACCCCTGCGGAAATTACAGCCCTGCTGCAAGAGACTTTGGCACTGCTGAAAGCAACGGAATTTTCAGCCGAAACCATGGAAGCGGTGATGAATGAAAAATGCGAGGCGATGGGCTGGAAAAAGGGCGACTTCTTTATGCCTTTACGCATTGCTTTTACCAACCGCAAGGTCTCACCGCCGCTCTTCACCACCATGGAACTGATCGGACGTGACCGTGTCATTGCCCGGATGGAAAAAGCCATCACCGCTTTACAGAAATAGCGCTTCTGCAATGGAAAAGGCTGTTCTTTCTTGATGGCAATCATTTGAGAACGGTCTTTTTGCGATTCCGATCCTAAAACAAACCTTTGCTGCAGGCTCAGCTGCAGTTTTGCTTTTTGAGAAAAAACGGAGGACCGGCTATGTTCAACTGGTTTCAATTTCTCACCTATGCTTTTATTACAGCTTTCACACCGGGTCCGAATAATATCATGTCGATGTCCAATGCCGGTCGGGTTGGTTTTCGCAAGAGCGTTTTTTTCAATTTTGGTATCTGGGCGGGCTTTTCCGTGGTGATGCTGCTCTGCACTGCCTTTGTCAGCCTGCTCTCCACCTATCTGCCGCTGATCAAACTGCCGATGCTGCTGCTCGGTGCCGCTTACATGCTCTACCTCGCTTGGAGTACCTACCAAAGCTCCTCCCGGATCGAAGAAAAACCGACAGCCGGCAGCTTTTGGTCCGGTTTGCTGCTGCAGTTCATCAATCCAAAAATCTATCTTTACGGTATTTTATCGATGGAAGCCTATATCCTGCCCTTTTATCAAGGCAGACCGTTGATCCTGTTTGGCTTTGCCTTGCTGCTCGCCTTCATCGGTTTCTGCTTCACGCTGCTCTGGGCGGGTTTCGGTTCGGCTTTTCGCAGCCTGTTCTCGCAGCATGCCAAAATTGTTAATCCCATTTTGGCGCTGATGCTGGTTTATTGCGCTGTTTCTTTGTTTTTTTAAGCCAGATTGGTAAATTGAAAGCCCCTCAAATCGCCTGGATTCGAGGGGCTTTCAATTTTTGCTTAATGATTTGTTTCGGTAAAATGCTGCATAATCCTCTGCCAAACAATTTGGGTTTCCTGAAATTCCTGATTGTGCTTCTTCACATTTTTATCGTATTTATCCAATTCGGTTAAAATATTACCGAACTCCGGTCTGCCGAAGTGCGCGCAAACCCCAGGTAAAACCGATTGCAGCTGCTGGCGCATTTCAGCAATTTTCTGATCATAACGCTCCGGCATGGTCAGATAAAGCAGCAACGGTTTATAGCGGATCCAGCCAATACAAGCTTTGTAAAATCGTTCGATCACTTTAGGATTATCTGCTGTGATGAATTTCAGTTTCAGCGGTAAAACGCCTTCCAACAAATGACGGTAAGTTGAAAATCCATCATGAAAGGTATAACACGGCACTTTCAGGACTTTTCGATCGGCGAGACAGGTGCTTAAAAAAGTATCTTCCCCTCTCGCCCCCGGCGGATTGTAAAAAGGATAAATCCGCTCTGGTTCTTTCAGATTGATGCCAAGATTTGAACCGGAAATAAACTTGGCATGGTTTACCTCGGCAACTTCCACGGAGGTGGAATTGGTTAAGATAGCGGTTTCCGCATAAGTCACGCCGCCGTTGTTCATCACCGCTTTGACATTATCCCAATTTAGAATATCGTTGCTGATGGCTTCGATCAGTATGCGGAAATTCGCCTCCGTCAGTTGCTGACTGTACTGCATATAGGGAATTGGCGAAATATAGCCGCAGTGATGACCATGGGTCAAGTCGGCTTTGCCGATGTTGGCGATATGCTCCGCCAGCACCGCCTGACCGCCCCAAATAGCATGGTTATGCGTATTGGTTACAGCAATGGGGTATTCATCATCGTCCAAAAAAATCAAATAATCCATGCCGTGCTTGATTGCGCTGTAGAGCACAATGTTCCGCTGCGCCGCATAACCTTTGCCAAAAATACTGCGCGCTTCACTGCGGCTGATCAGATTCTCTGCCATCATCGCTTCGATTTCTTGATTCACTTCGTTCTTGCCCAGAAAGACCGCTCCGTCGATATATTCTGCTAATTCCGGCTGGATATTGATATAGTCCCTTTTTTTTGTTTGATTATAAGACAGATCATAGGCGACAAAGATGCTTAAAGCAACTTTTTTGTTGTCGACCAAACCGGATTCCTTCCAATTGTAGATCTGTGTATTCAGAACCTTTTGAAAGCTTTTTCTGCCGGTCGCAAAACCAATGCCGACCTTGATCAGTTGATTCTTCTTCACCGTTTTCCTCCTTCCAACATCGATACAGCGAATTGTAGCCTGATCAATCCGTTCAGAGATAGAATGGATCGTGACTCTTATCTGGCGAATCGCCAAAAGAAAAATTCGCTGTAATAAATCTAATATAACATTACGCTTTACTGATGTCAATCTTTCACTTACTGGACTTTGCTATACTTTCCGATAAAAAATACCGAAACATTGTTGCTTTGCTCAATGCTTCGGTATTTAAAATCTACTATTCTCTAGATCCAGACCAGTTGTACAGCGGAACGCAGTTCGCCAACTTCATCACCGCGATGATTATGCAAGGTGATGCTGGCCAGCGGCTCGAGCCGCGCTAATTCCTCTTTCGTTAAAACACCCAATTGTTTTAAAATGCCGATCACGGCAGGGCTCATGCCCCGGTTGATGCCGTCGGCAATCTTCAAAGAAACGCCCCAGCCCAATTCCGGAATCGCAAAACCATAAACAGCTTCGGCGCCGCTCTTGGCAACAATGCGGCCGGGAGCCGCCGACATCAGCGCCGTGCAAAGCCGGCCAGTCCCGGCAATCATCTGCGGATTATGCATCATCGCGGTGCGAATTCGTTTAACAGCTGCCGCTCTTTTGTCGCTCATACCGCTGGGATTGGCCAGGTGTGCCCAAGCAAGCGCCATGTTATAAACCGATAAGCCATGTACCGGCACGCCGCAGCCATCAATCCCGATGGGAATTTGTTCCATCGGTAGCCCGGTGAACTCACTGACCGATTGCAGCATCAGCTGCTGCACCGGGTGGCGCAATTCGGTGTAATAGGATGGATCGGCACCCAACTGCTGGCATAATGTCAGCATGCCGGAATGCTTACCGGAACAATTATTGTGAACGGCGGATGCCGGGATACCGGCTTCCTGCATTGCTTTCGCTCTGGGTAAATACATCGGTTCATGCGTGCCGCACTGCAGTGCAGAAATAGATAGTCCGATTTTTTGCAGAATCCGTTCTACCGTTTCGGTATGAATCAACTCTCCGTTATGAGAAGCGCAGAAGACCGACATTTCCTGTTCGGTCAGGCCGAAGTGTTCCACTGCACCGCTTTCCACCACAGGTACCGCCAAAAATGGTTTGGCGGATGAACGCCAAAAAGCAATTTTCTCTTTCGGCGCACCGGCGTAAGCGATCAGCTTACCGGTTGCATCGACGACCGCCACATCACCGTAATGAATGCTCTCCACCAAGGGACCGCGCGTGACATGTACTAGTTCTGCAGATCGAAACATTTTGCCATCCTCCTCTTCATGATAACCTGCCATATTGACGCATAATTTTCAGGGTTTCTTCAATTGGTAAACCGTAACGGGTGTAACCGTCACAGCCGACTGTTGTTTCTGCCGCAAATAAGGCATTGATGATCGCTTCTTCGGTCGCCTCGACCGTTGCATCAAACAAACCGGTCAGAACACGGCCATCCTCCGCCAGACGCTGCACATTGCGCACAATGCTGGTGCTCTTGTTGGGCTGACGATTGGCAGTTGAGAACGCCACCACAAAATCACCGCTGCCATGCGAGGCGACCGAACCGGTGCGCGATAAACCAAAAGCACAGCGTTTGGCCACGCGAGTCAGCTGCCGGGTGGAAAGCGGTGCATCGGTAGCCAGTACCATCATGATCGAGCCATCCCCGTTATGCTCGGTTTCCGGCCAGTTGATCAATTCTTTACCCACCGGCACACCGGCAATGATCAGGTCCTGCCTGCGGCCAAAATTCGCCATAACCAAAACCCCAACGGTAAAACCGCCCATATTCTCCGGCAAGACGCGGGAGGAGGTGCCGATGCCGCCTTTGAAACCAAGCGCACTCATGCCGGTACCGCCGCCAACCACTCCCTCTGTCACCAAACCGCTCTGCGCGTTGTTCAAAGCTTCGTAAACATGCTCCTTGTGCACATGACGGCCCTGGATATCATTCAGGCTGCTGTCATTGCATTCGCCCACCAATGGATTGAGAGAGAGGATGGAAGGGTTATGCTCGATCATCCAGCTGATCAGCGCATCCGCCGCTAAACCCACATTCAGTGTATTGGTCAGTAAGATCGGTGTTTCAATCGTCCCCAGCTCCTGCACCTGAGCGATCCCCATCGCTTTGCCAAAGCCGTTGATCACATGCACCACACCGGCTACCTTATCTTCAAATAAATCGCCGGTATGCGGCAGGATTGCCGTCACACCGGTCCGGATCGGGCCGATACCGGGTTTACGCACCCCTTCGCCTGCAATCAGCGTACAATGTCCCACCTGCACACCCGCCACATCCGTTATGGCGTTGTTGGCTCCGGTCGGTAAAAACCCGAAAGAAATCCCCACGTCACGGGCGCGGGGACGCTTTGTTATGCTCATTATTTGCAGGCTTTGACAAACTTCTTGAACAACAAATCGAAATTTGTAAATTCAAAGAAGCATTCCGGATGCCACTGGGTTGCCAACAGGAACGGATAATTGCTGGCTTCAGCAGCTTCGATAATGCCATCAGGCGCCTGGGCGGCGAGAATCCAGCCGGGTGCCAATTTTTTGATGGCCTGATGATGGTAGGAATTGACTTTGATCACTGTCTTGCCCGGGAAAATCTCTGCAAACTGGGTGTTGGGCATTAAGTTGACAGAATGAGAGGTATGCCATCTTGGCGCTACCTGCACATGCTTAATCAAATTATCCGCTTTATATTGGCTGTAGATATCCTGAATCAGCGTTCCGCCGCAAGCAACGTTTAAGAGTTGGCAGCCGCGGCAGATTGCCAGGATCGGTTTGCCGGTTTTCATCACAGCAGCAGCCAGTTTCATTTCATAAGAATCACGGGTGGGATTGATACCGCCAATGCCCGGAACCGGTTCTTCGCCAAAGAAAGCAGGATCCATATCGGGGCCACCGGTGAATACAAAACCATCCAGTCTTTTCGCCAGCGCATCCACATCGTCTTCATTGGTATAACTGATCAGAACAGGAATTCCACCCGCTTTGGATACCGATTTGACATAGGTTTGGTTGACGCTGTAAACGAATGTACTTTCATCAAAATTGATTGTTACGCCAATCAGTGGTTTCTTCATGAAATAGTCCTCCTCTGTGTTTTGAGATTTTCTCAACCTCATTTTCTTTTCTAAAATACGCTCTGCTTGCGATTAATTCCTTCTTTTTGCTCGATTCAGCCGGCTGACAAAATAAAAAAACCGTTTTCTCTTACAGAAACGGTTTTTTTGCCACACTTTGATTCGGGCTTGCTGGCTGCTAAGGAAGATACTCCCGATAAAAACGCGGTACTCTTTTGCTGACACAAGCCATCAGCTCATGAGGAATGGCGCCAACCTCTTCCGCCACCGGCAAGGCATTGCGGTCCGGATCGGCTTGGCCAAAAATGACGGCTTCATCTCCCACCCGTACCCCGGTTACTTGAGAGACATCGATCATACATTGATCCATGCAAACCCGCCCGATAATCGGAGCCAGCTGGCCGCGAATGGCGACCTGACCACAGTTGCTGAAGCTTCTGGCCAATCCGTCGGCATAGCCAATGGGCAAGGTGCCAATTAAAGTCTCTTGCTTTGCCTGCCAAATCCCGTTATAGCTGACCGACGTTCCGACCGCGATTTTTTTCAGCAGAATAACATGACTCTTTAAGGTCATTACCGGTTCCAGCGGGAAGGGATGCGGGATAAAATTGGACGGATAAGCGCCGTACATGCCAACGCCAAGGCGGACCAGATCGTAATGACTTTGCGGGAAACGGAAAATCGCCGCTGTATTGGCGATATGCAAAACCGGGATTATCACTCCGGCTGCTGTGAGAGCAGCAGCGAAGTCTTGAAAGCGCTGCAGCTGCCGCAAAGCAGGTGCAGCATCTTCTTCTTCTGCCGCTGCAAAATGACTGAACAAACCCTGCAGCTGTAAATTCGGATATTTACTCAATTGCACAGCGAAGGCGACGCCATCGGCATTGTCCTCAACGCCGATACGTCTCATGCCGGTATCCACTTTTAGATGAACCGGAATGATTTTACCGGCGGCGGAGGCCGCATCCTGCAGTTTATTCGCTAATTCGAGCGAAAAAACGCAGGCCGTAATATCATCGCGCGCCACCTGCCAAGCCGCTTCCGGCGCGACGTAACCGAGCACCAGTATCGGTGCCTTGATACCGCCATGCCGCAGCAAGATCGCTTCTTCTACGGTAGCTACGCCGAACAGATCGGCTCCGGCTGCCAGGGCGCCATACGCGACCTGCAGCGCCCCGTGCCCGTAGGCATCCGCCTTGATCACCGCCATCAATTGGCAATGCTTTGGCAGCAACGATCTGACTCTGATGACATTATGGGCTAAAGCAACCAAATCGATTTCTGCCCAAGTTGGCCGCATCGAACCCGCCTCCTTCGGCTGTTCTAGAAAAGCCGGCTGCTGTTCTGCGGTTCAGCCAGGGCTTCAACAAAAGCGACAGCCATTTCCTTATCATGGCTGATGCTGATCAGCCACTGTGTAATGCCTTTTTCCTCTGCCAGTTGTGCAGCGGCTCCGTTGAGAACCACCTGCGGCGCACCGGCTACGTCATGATGTATCTCAATATTCTTCCAGGTTATGCCTTGAATAAAGCCGCTGCCTAGGGTTTTCGCCACCGCTTCCTTAGCTGCCCAGCGGCCCGCCAGATGCTCTGCTGACAAAAGCAAACCGTCGTCCTGCCAAGTCTTCCATTCGGCTTCAGTCAAGACGGCTTTTGCGAATTTCTCCTGTAATTTCATTAAGGCCGCGGCTACGCGAGCAACCGAAACATAGTCGACTCCGATTGCAGTAACGCAACGTCCCAACGAACCTCGGTAGATTAAATCCTGATCGACTGTCACTGACTGCATGGGTTTCTCGTTGCCGCTCAAGATGATTATACCCCGATTTTACGGCATTTTAATGCCAAAAACATGGGGAATTCGCTGCGAGCAAGGTCCAAAGCCGTTTTTTTAGCGCTTTCCTGTTCCTTTTTATGGCTGACCCATTCTTCACAGTGCTCCACCAACAAACCGGCATTACCTAAAGTATTGATATAAGCCTGCAGCGGACGATGGAAATGAATCGTACTGGCGCTTTCTTCTCCGGCGGCTTCTTTACCCGGATGAGCGCTGATCCGCATTTCTTCACTGCTGAGATAACTCCAGAGCGTGCGGACCTGACGCTGATCTTTCTGCTGCCACTGCCAGTCGCTGCGCTGCGGGATCCGGAAACAGGGATGCATCATCACCACAATTAAAGCACCGCCCGGTTTGAGCAGTTGATAGGCTGCCTGCCATACACCGCTCAAGGGGCTCATATTCTGAATGGAAAGCACACTGGTCACGGCATCAAAGCTGCCGGGCTGCAGTCCCAAACGCAGATGACCGTTTTCATCGATTAAGTTAGTGGCATCGCCCTGCAAATAAGTGACTTGCTTGACGCCTTCCCGTTGGTAGGTTTTAGCCAATTCCAACATATCTGCCGCTAAATCAACACCGGTTACTCTGGCGCCGGCGCCGGCCAAACGGCGGCATAAAACACCCTGTCCGCAAGCCAAATCCAGTATTTTCGTTTCTTCAAAACTACTGCCGGTTTCTTTCAGCATCCGTTCGACTCCGGGCAGGATGACTCTTTGGTGATACTCACTGCCCTGCTGACCAACCAAGGAATTATACCAGCCTGCTACGTCCTGCCAGTCTGTGCTGAGCGGCATTTCCGGTTGCAGCGCGGGCTGGGCTTGCCGGATGAGTTTCTTTGGCTGCACGCGCACAGGGTAGAGTTTGCGTACCCGCTCAGGGCGAGCCGTTTCCTTGTGATCCAACTCGTCATTTTCGCTGCGCGGAGCAGTTGGTTTTTCGCCATAAGGTTTCTTGATGTATGCGCCTTCGCTGCGCGGAGCAGTTGACCTTTTGCCGTATGGCTTCTTGGCGTAACCGTCTCCGCTGCGCGGAGCAGTTGGCCTTTCACCGTAAGGTTTCTTGACGTAATCGTCTTCGCTGCGTAAGGTAGTTGGCCTTTCTCCGTAAGGTTTCTTGGCGTAATCGTCTTCGCTGTGTAGGGTTGTTGGCCTTTCGCCATATGGTTTCTTGGCGTAACCATCTTCACTGCGCGGAGCCGTTGGCTTTTCACCGTAAGGCTTCTTGGCGTAACCGCCTTCGCTGCGCGGGGCAGCCGGACGATCGCCATAAGTCTTCTTGGCGTAACCGCCTTCGCTGCGCGGGGCCGTTGGCTTTTCACCGTAAGGCTTCTTGGCGTAACCACCTTCGCTGCGCGGAGCAGTCGGTCGATCACCATAGGGTTTCTTGGCATAAGCCCCCTCACTGCGTGAGGTAGCTGGCTTCTCACCATAAGTTTTCTTGGCGTAACCATCTTCGCTGCGCGGAGCAGCAGCTTGGTGATCGCCATAACTCTTCTTTACATAGCCACCTTCAGTACGGGGATCCGCTTGCTTTGCACCAAATGGCCTTTTCTCAAAACTATCTTCGCTGCGTTTCACAGCGGAATTTGCACTTTGATACTTGTCACCATAACTTACACCGCTTCGTTTGTCGGTGGAGGCTGGTTTTCTGTATGTCGGTGCAGGCTTTGGTGTACTGTTCCGATTCTTATTTCTTTCGTTCTTCATTGTTAACACTCCATTTTTTATTCTTTCATCTCTGGAAAATATGCACCAGGCTCATTGACAGGCAAACCTTTCGTTCCTGCACCTACTTTATCTATCTAAATTCGGCTTTGCCTGACCGGATCCCTGCATTTTTAAAAAACCGGCTGCAGATTTCTCTTTTTTACAGATTTGTCAAAGATTCATCATACAAAATACTTAAATTGCAGGCAGGTCTGACAGGCGAAAAGCACGAACTATTATAACTAGAATCTTTTTGTCCCTTAATATTATGAAAGGATCACGAATATGAAAAACCCCTTAAAAAACCCACTCCAAAAGCCTAAAAATTCACTGATGTTTTATTATGCGATTGTGCTGGCGGCGATTTTTATCTTTAATACACTCATCATCCCCTGGATGATGGAAGTGAAAGTAGAAACCATCGAATACAGTACTTTTCTGGACATGCTGAAAGAAGATAAAATTGAAACCGTTGTCTTAGAAGATACGCGGATTTATATCATCGGGAAAGCAGATACCAATGGTACTAAGCCGCAATATGAAACCGGATATATCAACGATCCCAATTTAGTTGATCGGCTTTCTGCCATTGACGGGATCAACTTCTATAGTAAGATTCCGGAACAGCTCTCTCCTTTCCTAGAGTTTATCATTACTTGGATTCTGCCGATCGGAATTTTTGTTGTCCTGGGTCAATTGCTCTCCAAGCAAATGGCCAAAAGGATGGGTGGCGGCGCGATGTCGTTTGGTAAAAGCAATGCCAAGGTCTATGTGGAAGCGCAGACCGGTAAAACTTTCGCCGATGTAGCCGGCCAGGAAGAAGCCAAAGATTCTTTGCTGGAGGTCGTGGATTTCCTGCATAACCCCGCAAAATACAGCAATGTCGGCGCGAAAATCCCCAAAGGGGTCTTATTGGTCGGCCCGCCGGGAACCGGTAAAACCTTACTGGCCAAAGCAGTCGCCGGAGAAGCCGGTGTTCCCTTCTTCTCTATTACCGGCAGTGAATTCGTAGAAATGTTTGTCGGTATGGGCGCTGCCCGGGTGCGTGACTTATTCAAACAAGCGCAGGAAAAAGCCCCCTGTATCGTTTTTATCGATGAAATCGATACGATCGGCAAACGCCGCGATGCAGGTGGCATGGGCGGCAATGATGAACGCGAGCAGACACTCAATCAATTGCTTTCTGAAATGGACGGCTTTGATTCTTCCAAAGGCGTGATCATCCTGGCGGCTACTAACCGCCCGGAAGTCCTCGACCGCGCCCTCTTGCGGCCAGGCCGTTTTGATCGCCGCATTCCCGTCGAGCTGCCCGATCTGAAAGGCCGCGAAGCTATTTTAAAAGTCCACATCAAGAGTGTCAAGGCCGAAACAAATATCGATCTTGGTTCGATTGCCCGCTCCACTCCCGGTGCCTCGGGTGCGGATCTGGCTAATATCATCAACGAAGCGGCGCTGCGCACCGTGCGCAACAATCGCCTGCTGGTCAATCAACAAGATCTGGATGAAGCAGTCGAAACGACCTTAGCCGGCGAACAACGCAAGACAGCCGTGATTTCCCCGAAAGAACGGCGCGTGATTGCCAGCCACGAAATCGGGCATGCCTTGGTTGCCGCATTTGCTGACAAAGAACAGTTGGTACACAAGATCACCATCGTTCCCCGCACCTCCGGTGCACTTGGTTACACCATGCAGCTTGCCGAAGAAGAACATGTGCTCTTATCCCGCAGCGATACCTTAGCCCGCATCACGGTCTTAACCGCCGGCCGGGCTGCCGAGGAAATTTGCTTTAACGAAATCACTTCCGGGGCTGCTAATGATATTGAGCAGGCAACCCGCCTGGCTCGCGCCATGGTCACTCGTCTTGGCATGAGTGATAACTTCGATATGATGATGTTGGAGACCATCAACAATGCCTATTTGAGCGGTGATGCTTCTCTCGTCTGCGCCAATGATACCGCGACGATTGTGGATCAGGAAGTTTTACAGATCATCCGCAATTGTCATGCCAAAGCAAAAGAAATTCTGCTGCAGAACCGCAGCATGCTGGATGAACTGACCGAATACTTATTGGAGAAAGAAACCATCACCGGGAAAGAGTTCCTGGAAAAATTGGAAGGCAAAAAAGCCGAGCCAACTGAAGCAATTGTTATACCGGCGGCTGTGCCTGCAACCTCTGAAAACCCGACTGCGGAGCCGGCACCCTCTGTTGCCGAAACGGAAATTCCCGTTAATGCAGCCGATCCGATTGCCGAACCTCCCAAGGCAGACAGAAAGGATCCCGAATAAAACCGGTAAGACAGCATCCTCTCATACTGATATGAACAGACAAAAACGGAACCGCTTCTCCTAAGGGGAACGGTTCCGTTTTCTTTAAGCTTGTAGCTATTTCATTTTAGGAACGAATCAAAACTGGTCTCTTTATTGGAAGAGCGTCAGATAAACACCGGCAGCCACAGCTGTTCCGATTACACCGGCTACATTCGGTCCCATGGCATGCATGAGTAACCAGTTGGAGCGATTGGCTTTTTGGCCTTCAATATGAGAAACCCGGGCAGCCATTGGTACGGCGGAAACGCCGGCGGAACCGATCAACGGATTGACTTTGCCGCCGCTGACCACACACATCAACTTACCAATCAACAAACCACCCACGGTGCTGACCATGAAAGCAACCAGGCCCAAAGCGATGATTTTTAAAGTCTCCGGTTGCAAGAAGCGCTCTCCGACCGAAGTTGCGCCAACCGTCGTGCCTAAGAAAATGGTGACGATGTTGCACAAATCATTTTGAGCGGTATTGGAGAGACGTTCCGTCACACCGGATTCCCGGAAGAGGTTACCCATCATCAACATCCCGATCAGAGGAGCAACGGAAGGAAGTAAAAGAGTGCAGAAAATCGTTACGATGATTGGGAAGCAGACTTTTTCGATTTTGGAAACTTTGCGCATCTGTTCCATTTTAATTTCGCGCTCTTTTTTTGTCGTCAAAAGCCGCATAATCGGCGGTTGAATTAAAGGGATCAAGGCCATATAAGAATAAGCCGCAATGGCAATCGGAGCCAACAGATGCGGCGCCAGTCTTGAGGTCAAATAGATGGCTGTCGGACCGTCAGCACCGCCGATAATACCAATTGAAGCCGCTTCGCCAGGATTAAAGCCAAGCACAGTAGCAATCAAGAAAGCCACCACCACGCCTAATTGAGCACCGGCACCCATCAATAAACTGCTGGGACTGGCAATCAGAGGACCAAAATCCGTCATGGCGCCGATGCCCAGGAAGATCAAAGAAGGGTAAATATCTAGTTCCACCCCTTGATATAAGTAATAAAGCAAACCGCCGATCGGGGAGGTGGCTGACGGCGCATTCATAATTCCGGTTAAAGGCAGATTGGCCAGCAACATACCAAAAGCAATGGGAAGCAGCAGCAGCGGTTCGAATTTTTTCCCGATCGCCAGATAAATCAGCACACAGGCAATCACAATCATCAGCATAGAGCGCCAGGTCAGGGCTGCAAAGCCGGATTCCTGGAGGATTTTTATTAATGATTCAAGAAACATATTTTTCTTCCTTCCTTAACAAAGTTTGGCGGTTCAAAGCGCGGCAAGCGGTTAATCCGTCGGCGTATCCGTCTTGGTATCTTTTTCGGTTAAAGCAATAATCAGCTTTGAGGATAAATGAATCAACACGGCCAAGACGATCAGCACACCGAATACTACGGTCATACAAAACAAAGAATCCAATAAACCTGCTGATAAAGACATACGAGTTTCCCCCTCTTCCTTTCAACTTGCACAAAAAAGCGGCAAGTATAAAATTGATTTTTTTGCGCTAAGCTTCTCGTCACGGTCCTCGAATTAGCACAAGCGCCCGAAAATTAGAACCCTACCGATTAAATTCTCTGAAAGTATAACACGTATGAACACGAAGTCAAGTTCTCCAGGCACGCCAGATTTTAGCAGAATAAAGAGAAATGTAAGAGTGCCGCATTCTAATGATTATTGTTAGTTTCAAACGATTTCTTAATTCAAAATTGTCTTATTTAGCATGATGCAAACTATCATAACATCATAAATATCCATGATACTACATATTGCATCAGGCCTAAAAAACAACCGTTTCGCTGAAGAAAATCAGCTGATTTGAAAAACAAATAGGAAAACCGACAGCAGCGGCAAGCGTTACTGTCGGTTTTCCTATTTATGCTAACATGTAAAATCCACTTACTTTTTAATGCAAGTAGCGGTAAACATACTGTGCGATATCGGCCCGGCTGGCCGTTTTTTGTGGCTCCAGCAGATGATTCGTTCCCGAAAGGATTCCTCTGCTGACAGCCCAGTCCATAGCATCTGCTGCCCAGTCTGCCGTTGTGGCACCGTCCGTAAATGCCAGACGCGCATCTTGAGTGAAGCCGCTCTGCAGACCTTGCAGTTGTGCGAACTGGTAAAGCATCACGGCTGCTTGCTGACGGGTCAAACTGGCACTGTAAGCAAATGTCTCGTGATTCATCCCGCTGACGATCCCGGTTTCCGCTGCCCATTGAATCGCTGCCGAGTACCATTTTCCGGTGACAACGTCGCTGAAGCCAGAGGCCTCGTCATATTGTAAACGATCAATGCAAGCTAAATTTGCCAGCATCTCAACCAACATGACTCTTGTTGCCGCCAATTCAGGCGCGAATTCTGTTTCACTCATGCCATTGATATAACCGTTTTGCAGGCAATAGACCACCGCTTCATAATACCCAGCGGAAGGGTCTAAATCGTTCAATTTGCTGATCATTTGCTGCCGGTCTGCGGTTTGGCTGACCGTGCTGAGCGGCAGTGACTCTGACACTACATTGGCAGCAAATACAGCCAAATAAGGATACTCCGGTAATGCCGCCGCAGTGAGTGTCCAAACCTTTGAAAAATCAAAACCGAGATAAGAAGACTGTTTCGCCATTGCAGCTGCTGTCAAGGCGGTGCCCGAACGCGTACCACCGCAGGATTCCAGATAATAGCAGTTTTCGGTAACGGCTTTCAAGAGGTTGGCGCCGCTGATGCCGCCTGAATTTGCAGCGGAAAAAATCGTTCCGCTGTTATAACTGGTTTTGATAACACCGCCAAACGAGATTCCCGTAATCCCACCGGCATAAGAAGATGCACTGATGCTGCCGGTATTGTAACAATTACGGATCGTTCCCGTATGACTGCCGGTTATCCCACCGCCGTTGCTGGTTCCGTTTGTCGTTTCAGCGCTCAGCGAACCCTTGAAAAAACAGGATTGAATCGCAGCCAGATTCTGCCCGGCAATACCGCCGGCATAGAGATTCTTGCCGGTCATCGTGATGTTGCCCGTACTGTAGCAATCTACAATCGTGCCGCCGTTGCAGCCGGCGATGATGCCTGCGTAATAGGTCTGCTTGCCGGCAGTGGGCAGGGTAAGGCTAATGATCGCAGCTTCCACGCGCAGAGAGCGAATGGTGCCGGTATTGTAACCAAAGAGCCCCTGGAATTCGCCTGCACCCGGATTCGAGAGCAACAGACCACTGATCCGATGTCCGCCGCCATCCAGAGTTCCCTGAAAACTGTTCTCTGCGGAGTAGCCGATCATCACCCAGCTGGAAGTTTGATCCAAGACAATATCGTTTTCCAAAGTAAGATATTTATCTTGATAACGATTGCCGCTGTTCACCTGATTGGCCAATTGTTTCAGCTGGTCGGCCGTGGCAATCAACCAAGGGTTGCTCTGCGTGCCGCCCCCGGAAAAAGTAGTTGTAAAAACTTCGCTATCGCTGGCGGCATGATCTCCCCCGGAGGCCCGAGCGACAATCGTGATCCGTATAGCCACAAAAACGACTAAAACGACCAAAAACAAACCGATCAATTTTTTCTTCATTTTGTCCCCTCTGAGCGCTGCAGCCAGAATTTTGTTGCCTGTTAGTTGAGATATTGCTGTAAATCCCGTTTACTGGATGAGAATTTCAAGGCATTTTCTTTGGTAATCTTTTTGGCTGTCAGCAAGCGAACCAGATCTCCGTTGAGTGTATGCATACCGGTAGCTGCTCCCGCCTGCATTTGCGAATCCAACTGGTGGCATTTATTCTCGCGGATCATGTTGCCAACCGCATCGGTGCCGATTAAAATCTCGGTCGCCACGGTTCTGCCGCTGCCGTCCGCCAAAGGGATCAGCTGCTGTGTCACAACACCACGCAGGATGGTGGAAAGTTGGATGCGGATTTGACCCTGTGTCGAGGCCGGGCAGGCGTCGATGATCCGATCGATGGTTTGCGCAGCGCCGCTGGTATGCAGCGTACTTAAGACCAAATGACCTGTTTCCGCTGCTGTAACGGCCGCAGAAATCGTTTCAAAATCGCGCATCTCGCCCACCAGGATCACATCGGGATCCTCACGCAGGGCGGAGCGCAGAGCAGCCGCAAACGACTGCACATCGTGACCTACTTCGCGCTGGTGAATGATCGCCATCTTTTGCTCATAGATATACTCGATGGGATCCTCTACCGTCAGGATATGTTCCGCACGCTTGCGATTGATGTTTTCAATCATTGCCGCCAGCGTAGTGGATTTGCCGCTGCCGGTTGGCCCGGTTACTAAGATCAGACCACGCGGTTCGTCGGCCAAGGTTTGTAAAATTGGCGGCAAGCCCAGTTCTTCCAGGATCGGAATGCGATGATTCAGCAGCCGGATGGCAGTGGCTAGTCTTCCCTGCTGCCGGTAGATATTGACGCGCTGCCGGGAATGCTGCGCCGTAGTAAAAGCGAAATCCTGATCGAATCCCAACTCCAATTGCTTTTGCTGATCTTCCGTCATCATGGTCTTGATCAGCTCTTCCGTCTCCTGATCCGTCAAGGCGAACGGCGCCTGCTGCAGACTGCCGGCGATACGAAAAGTCGGCGGTAAGCCCACCGACAGATGAATATCGGAGCAATGCATCTCACGGGCAATTTCCACAATGCTTGCCATATTGATCGCCATAAAGTAATTCTCCCTTTCCGGTTGCAACGCTGCAGGCTTTTTCTTCAGGCAGCAAAGCGGCTTTCTTTGTTCAGTGAAAGTTTACGCCGCATAGAACATCAATTTGATCATTTCTTCCATACAAATCTGACCTTTGCGCACCAATTCCAAAGCTTGATCCTGCAGCGTCTGCATTCCCTGCACTTTGATGGCGTAATGATCGATCTCTTCCATGCTGGCGCTGCGAGCGATCATACTGCGCAGGTCTTTATCAATGGTCACAACCTCATGCACAGCAATCCGGCCAAGATAACCCGTTTGGTTGCATTGCACACAGCCGGTGCTGCGTTTGACCGTTAGGATGTCAGCCGGCAGCCACTTGCGTTCGGCCGGTGTCACTTCCATTTCCTGCAGACAATTGGGGCAGTTCTTACGCAGCAAGCGCTGCGCGACAATGCCGACCAGCGAATTGGCGATCAGGTAATTTTCAATCCCCATATCCTGTAAACGCACGATCGAGGCGGTGGCATTGTTGGTATGCAAAGTGGAAAGCACGATATGACCCGTGATGGCGGCGCGCACAGAGATGGAAGCCGTTTCGGCATCCCGGGTTTCTCCCACCATAATGATGTCCGGATCCTGCCGCAGCAAAGAGCGCAGACCACTTTCAAAAGTCAGACCCGCCACCGGATTGACTTGGGTTTGATTGACGCCGCGGATGTTTTTCTCGACCGGATCTTCAATGGTCGTGATATTGACTTTGCGTTTAGCTAATCGCTCCAACACCATATAAAGGGTTGTTGATTTGCCGGAACCGGTTGGTCCGGTGATATAGATAATCCCGTGCGGGTAGTCCAGCATGGGTAGAAAACGATTGTAAGCATCCTCATTCATACCAAATTGGCCGGAATAATCGATGCGTGTATTATTGGCCAGCAAACGCATGACCGCTTTCTCACCAAAAACCGTCGGAATAATGGAGACACGCACGTTAAGATCCTCACCGCTGACCCGGGTGCGAAAATGTCCGTCCTGCGGGATGCGCTTTTCGGTAATATCCATATTGGACATGATCTTGATCCTGGCAATCAAAGACGGATGCAGAGAATTCTGCAAGGTCAGATATTCTACAATCACGCCGTCAATCCGCATCCGCACCATGGTATTGGCTTCGAACGGTTCCAGATGCACGTCGCTGGCTTGAATGCTGTAGGCTTTTTGGATCAGACTATCGATCAGGCGGATGACCGGCGCATCACTGTTTTCATCATTGATGATGGCGGCTCCGGTGAATTCGCGGTTGATTTCTTTGGCCGGTTCCAGATTGGCATTGAGCGCGGCCTGCTGCGCTGTAATCTCGGTATAATAATAAGCGATGGCTTTCTGCAGCGGCGCTTGTTCAGTTAATAAAATTTCCAGCATCTGCTCGGTCAACTGCCGGATATCCTCTAGAGCGTAGAAATTCAGAGGATCGTTTGTAATGACCGTCAGCAGCGTCCCGTTCGTCTTCACCGCCAGAATACCGTATTTTTCCGCCAATTGGCGCGGGATCAGTTTGACCGCTTCCGGGTCAACCGGATAATGATCCACTTTCACGGTCTGCAAATTCAGGCGCTGTGCCAAAGCAATCAGCATTTGTTTTTCAGAGATAAAGCCCAACTCAATCAGGGCGGCACCCATTCTGAAATGATCATGCTCTTTTTGATAAGCTAAGGCCGATTGAATCTGTTCATCCGTGATATAACCCATCTCTCTTAAGAGTTCCCCGATTGGTAGATTTTTCACATTCATCCCCCAGCTTTACTTCTGATACATATAAATTTCAAAGGAACAGGAAATATCCATTTCAGTTGCACCGATTGCGCCGACATCCTCGATGGCAGCTGTGACTGCGAATTTGGTCAGCCGAATGTAGTTGTATTCTGCCGAGAGGAGATCCATAAAACGCAGAAAATCCGTCTGACTGCCGCTGCATTTCAGAGTAAGCATGGAGGTCAGCAGAGAACCACCGGTCTGCTTGGCTGCTTCGGCTGCTCGATTATAGGGTAAAACAACCGTCTCTTTCGCATCCTGAATGGTCAAAGCGGTTGGTAAGAGATTACAGCGGAGCTCTAACCCTGTGATCAGCGTATCCAGTTCTTTATTGCTGAGAGCAACCGGTAGACGCTCGATTGCCGCCGCCAATTGCTGCTGGGCAAGCGTCAATTCTGCCGCTGCCGCTTCGCCGGAAGCAATGATATATGCCATTTCTTTTTTTTGCGTTCTCAAATCGTCTAATTCAATTTCAAGGTCCGCTTTACGGTTCAGCGCCGGCAGAATCAGATAATTGACCGAACCGGCCAGGATCACGATGATTAAAAGCAGCGCCAACAGCAAGCGATCGCGCGCTGTAATTTGCGTGGTGATTTTCATTGCACCACCGCCTTACCCGCTGTTTCGCTCAAGAAAAAGCTGACATTGATGCGATAAAAATATTTGTCTTTGTTGTAATCGTAACCGGTATAACTGACGCCTTTAAAAAGATTTGATTGTTCCAGGCTTTTGATATAAGCAGGGATATCGATCACCTGACTGGAAACCGCAATGTACTCCAACTTACCGGACAAGGCTTGATATCCTGTGATGCTAATTGTAATTGTCTCGCCGCCGCAGGCTTCGATTTCACTGAGCAGCATGGAGTTCATATGGGGATATGATTCCAGCGCCGCAAAGGCTTTGGATAATTTTTTTATTTCTGTATTGACCGCAGCCAGCTGACTGTGGACGGTCTGGCTGGTCTCTTTTGCCTGAAGATTCGCCGGGTCGGCCAAATAGGTTTGAGTTTCGGTAATTTCCTTACTCAACTCAGCACAGCGCCAATCCAGCCAGCCATCCCAGGCAAAACAAATAATCAGGATGACCGCCACCGAAACGGCATAGATCAGCCATTTACTATAGCTGCGTTTGACGTTTTGCTGATATCGCCGGTATAAATTGATCTCTTTCTGCCGATAAGAGGCCATGGCGCTCACCTCCTGATGAAATCCCCCACTAAATAAACATAATCACTCAACTGCCAGCCGGGTTCCTCCACCGGAAAAGCAACCGCTTCGCTCTCCGGCAGCAATTGTGCGGTTAACTGCAGCGCATGCAGCCCGTCCTGACAGACATCCACATCCGCCTGGCTGCAGCCGCAGAAATAGGTATCGGTTATACTGAAGCCGCTCTCATTGGAAATCTGAAACTGCTGAATGGAAGACAGCGCTCGGGTAATAGCTGTGGCAAATTCCGCCGTTCCCCGCTCCGCAAACAAACGAATCCGGCTGGAATACTTATAAGCGCCATTTTGAATTAAGATACTGAACAAATTCTCACCGCTGAATACCATCAGCACGCAGGTACGCTCCCGAAACAACGGCAGCAGCTCAATTAGTTTCAATAAACTCCCTAAGGCCGTGTTGATACCAGCCAGTTGTATTTCAATCGATTCAAACAATTCGACATAACTTTTTATATAGCTGCGTTCACAGACACAAGCCAGCAGATCGATCATTTTTGGATTCTTCTCGTTGGCCTGTAAATACATATAATCAAACATGGGTTCCTGGTAACGATCCAGACCGGTAAATTCATTTTGCACCAGAGCGAGCAGCAATTTCTCTTTTATCTGTGGCAAGGTTATATTCTTGATTTGAAACTGGGTGCTGTCGATCACCAGCTGAACACGCTTTCTGCCCAGACGATTGCTCTTGAAAAACTGCTTGAGCGCGACCGCCACCTCCGCTTCGTTGAGGATGACGCCGTTGATCAAAGTACCCTCCGGTAATTCTGTGCGGCAGATCTTGTTCACTGTGATCCGATCACGAAAAAACCGACCTTCCATGGCCAATACCTCCGTATTGGCAAAAAACAGTAACGTGCTCATCTTTTCACCTCACCGCTTGCTTTTTAAGTCGCTCCACCCTCAATGCCGGAATACATGGAGAAAATCGGCATCATGACGGAAATCATGATGAAGCCGATAATTGCCGCCATAAAGATAATCATAATCGGCTCAATCATGGTGGTCATTTTAGCAACCGCAATCTCGCTCTCGTAATCCATGCTGTCGGAGACCACATTCAGCATTGTATCCAGATTACCGGTCTCTTCTCCCACAAAAATTGTGGAAGCTAATTTCTTTTCAAAGCCATCAACCATAGCCACCGCCTGCGCCAGCGTGCCGCCCTGCCGGACCGAGGCGATCACCGCATCAAACTGGGAGGCAATGTAAGTATTGCCAACCGTGCTGCGGCCAACCTCCAGGCACATTAAAATCGGCATACCGCTGGAATAAAGCGAACTCAACGTCCTGGCAAAACGGGCGGTATAGATGGTGCAAAGCATCTTCTTAAAACCCTTGACGTGCACTTTCAGCTTATCCAGGCGCAGCTGTACCAGCGGAACCCGTAAAATCAGCTTAACCGCAAAAACCAACAACACTACCGCGGCTAAAGCCAAATACCAGTAATTACTCATAAAATCGCTGATGGCCAAGATGATCTTGGTTGGCGTTGGCAGTTCACCGACCATGGCAAACATCGATTCGAACTGCGGCAGCACAAAGGTCACGATCACCATCACAGCGGCCACGGTCAGCACCGCTAAAACAGCCGGATAGGTCATAGCGCCGCCGATTTTTTGGTTCATGCGGTAATCTTTCTCGTAAAACTCCGCCATGCGGGCGATGGTCTTGTCGATGGTGCCGCTATTTTCCGCCGCATTAATCATCTGAATCAGGAGTTCCGGGAAAGCGCTGCCCTGGGCGCGCATGGCTTCCGAAAGCGCCACACCGCGGCGGATTTGGTTCTGCACATTTTCAAAAACCAGACGGGAGTAGGGATCGATTTCTTCTTCCTGCGCCAGGATATGCAAAGCGCGCACCAGAGAAATACCGGCATTGAGCAGCGTTCCCATTTCGCGGCAATAAGACACCACGATCTTGGGTTTTAAGCGGCGCAGATTGCCGCGCTGCACCACAACTTTGGCCGTCACAATGAAAATACTGTCTTCTTTCAGTTTGCGATACAGCTCTTTTTCATCCAGTGCGTCTGCCTGGCCCCGCAGGGTTTTCCCGCTTTCATCGTAGGCAGTATACTGATATTTTGGCATAGCACTTTCTTCCCTTCCACCATGAGCGCTGAGCAAGATTCTCCGCAAAACATAAAACAAATTTTGTGTCCTGCGGAGAATCTTGTTTTTTTAAAACAAGCTGGACGTGAGCAGCCTTAAGGGACAGGAGTTGGCCATAACGCCAACCATCCGGTGAGAGAGAATTCCCACCGGACGGATGCGAAACGTTCCTATTGGATGCGTTATTGTTTTCAGGTTACTATGGGGTAGCAATCGTGAGAGCTTCTGCTAATTCGGCGCCTGGAATCGACCAAGTTGCTCCATTATAAGAAGCAACTTTAGTACCGGACGCATAACTCAATGCTGTTACTAAACCTTTTGAATTAAATGATACTTTAATAGTACCATCGGCTTCAGACAATTCTGCAATTTTAGCAATGGTAATCTGTGAAGTAGTAACTGCATTCAGTCCGTATGCCTCTGAACCCAATGTCTGTGCAGCCATTAAGACGCTACGAGCCTCGGCGGCAATGGCTCTTTCATTGGCTTTGTCAATATAACCGGTGTAAGCGGGGATGGCAATGGCGGCTAAGATCGCCAGGATAACGAGAACAACCACGATTTCGACGAGGGTAAAGCCTTTTTTGCTTTTCATTTTCTTCTTCATTTTAATTAAGTTCCTTTCTGATTTTGTGATTTTTTCATTCATAATGATACAGTACGGTGGCCGGATAAGTTCTACGCAGTGCTTTAGCCGGTGATACTTATCGGCTTGTACTGCAAATCAATCACCCCCTTGTCGCTAAAAATCAAACGCTCGCTGCGCCACACTTCAATTGTCACCGTCACATAAGAAATTCTGGTTTTCTCTCCATCGCTGAAGGTGACCGGCTGATAAGTCAGTGCGATTTGACTGCCGGCATAAAACTTATCCCCATAGACTTGTTCGATGCCGCGGGTCCGATCCTCTGCGCCGGGATCATTTGCTAAATCCGGTAGGTCCCGGTAATAGCAAATCCAGAGTTCACCCGGCTGCAGTTCAGTATCGGATCCAACTTGGATACCATTCATATCATAAACACTCTTTGTGCCTCCGCTGGTTTCCAACAAACGGTAGATGCCTTCGGTATCGGTATAAAGAATGAGATGACCTTTATATTGGCTGTTCAAAATCAGATTGATTTTGGTCGCTTCCCGGAGCTGATCGCGCACACTTTCCAGGATGGTCTCCGCCATCAATTGACAGTTGTTCAGATCCTGAACACGATAGAAACTATTGATATAAGGACCGATCAGAGCAGTGATGGAGGTGAGAAACATCAGCAGCAAGACTGAGGTCACAACCATTTCCACCAAGGTAATCCCCTTACGCCTGCCTGTTTTGATGCGATGCAGCAAGACGCACCTCCTTTACGGTTGCACTCAAGCTAGGGTGCGGCATAAACCAGAAAATGATAAACCGTTCCACCCACAACAGCGATTTCTTGGTTCTGCAGCGTCAGGTCGAGCTGCATGGTCAAGCTGCCATCGGAAAGCGTGACACTCGCCGGCTGCGCCGTGGCCAGGGGGTTGTTGGTGTAGGTATGCTCGATCAGCTGCACGGCGATTTCGGCTGCCGTTTCGCGGATTTCATCCGCTTTTACGATCATTTTATGGGAAAACTGAATCGCCCCATTGAGCATGGCAATTAGGAGAACCAGCAGTGTGAAACAAATAATCACTTCCGCCAGCGTGGTGCCTTTTTTGCTCATCTTAGTCCACCCCTGTGATCTGATAATAATAGAGTCGGCCTTCTTCTGTGCAGACCCCTTCGATCACATCATTCGCCTGCAGGCTGAGCATGCTTCCGGAACAATCGGCGGTCAGATACCAATCGAAATTATCGTTGTGGTAGATTACCGTTGCAATGCCGCCGCGCACTAAGGAATAAGTCGGCACATAATTAACGGTGCGTTTGAACTTGCTGTCCACCGTGCTGGCAGAGCCATCATCGCCGTTCAGCGTACAGCGGACGCTGACCCAGGCCAGATAATCGATATCCTTCAGCGTCTTTTCATAATAAAAGAGATCCCCTTTGAGCTGTCCCAAGCCGTTGGGCAAATAGTTATTGACGACAAAGCTATCATCCGAAAGAAAAATATGAATCGTTTGCTGCTGTTTTCTCAGGATCAATTCGATCTCGCCGTAGCCTTCCGGTAAAGCGCTGCTCATGGCAAAGGTATAGGTGGCTGCTTCCTGTTGGCTGACACTGTCGTCGAAATGATAATCCTGATAGGAACCCGTTAAGAAATTATCGATGCTCTGACAGAGCTCCGAATCGTAATCCTCCGAGGATAGTTGGTTGGTAAAGGCAGCGGAGAAACTCAAAGCCTGTTCGTAAGTTCGCATCCGCAGGATCTTTCGATTGGCCGTGGCAGCCAAGGTAGCGGAAGAAAACAAGAGGGAGAGCGACATGGCGGAAAACAATGCAGCGGCGCAGATGATAATGACCATGGCAGAACCGCGGCGGGCATGAGCGGGGCGAAAATTGTTTTGATATTGCTGACTGATGATTTTCATTCTCCCACACCCTTAATCCTAAATTCCTGTAACTGCCCTCACAGGGAACAATATTGCAAGCAATTCTACGAAATGGTCACCTCAATGGCCGCTCCTTCGATCAGGACATCTTTATCCGATAAGATTTGCTTGTATAATTTAATCTCCCAAATGCCATACACGGTATCCAGTTGATCATGACCGATGATTTCTAAACGCAGCTGCTCTGTTGTATCACTGAATTCGTAGTAATCAAAACCAGAAGCGTGCCGGATGCCGCTTTGATTCACCAGCCCCCATCTGCCGTTGCTCTTGAGATATCTAAGATTATAGTCATACGTTTTCTCGGCGCCGTACCAGGATATTTCGATTCTGCGGATATGAGAAGACGAGAAAGCCATGGTGATTGGGATGGGATTATCGACACTGATTTCATCTTTTTCGCGTTCAACCGCCCAATATTCACCATAATCCTCGGTGGTTCCGTCGAACAAATTCGCCGGATTTGCCGCTGTATCAATGACAGCCGGTTCCTGCAGAGCGTAGGATTTGACAACCGCCTCCCCCACATACATCCCTAACAGATTTGTTCTTAAAGCAGTCTCACTGCGATCTAAAAGAGAAATCTGCTGAGCAGCTGCCGTATAGGATAATAATTTTGGATTGGCTGTATAAAAAACCGCAAAGACAGTGTAGTTGTCTAGATCGATCTCCAAGCAAACCGCTTCCGTTAAAACTGCGGCATCATAGAGATAGGGGGAACAGAGCTGCTTGATTAAGCTCGCATCGGCGGAAAGAGGATCTGCTTCTCCTTTTTCCAAAAGCAGTGCATAATATTGGTTAGCCGACAAATCCGGATCGGTTTTGCCGAGGTAATTGTAAATGTAACTGTCAATCGGCGTTCCGGCCAGGATGATCTGCTGCTTCAGATCATCTGCATGACCGCCGCTTTTATAATAGGTGAGGGCGGATTGGGTGGCATAATAGAGCGTCTTGGCGTAATTTTGCATCTGCATCGATTGAGATTGCTCCATGTAGGCCGTTGCCGCAGGCAAGCCGAATCCGGATACGATTGCCATGAGCGTCATCACGACAACCATTTCAATTAAAGTAAACCCTTTCTGCCCGGAACGACGCATCCTCCCCATCCCCCTTTCTTCCCCGTTGCCTCTATGAACGGCCTTTTTCTGCATGAGAGCGTTAGTTAAAGTCAGTTTTTTTTAAAATTCTATATCTGTGTGAAAAATTCCTTCTTCAATAGAGAATATATTCGCCATCGCTATGCTTCTTTCCTTTTTTTCTAAAATTCAACAATTTTACCTCTTTAAATCTATAAATACATATTATTGTCTAATAAGTCTACTTACTGTTTATTTTATCTTATATTTATACATAATTACGCATTACATTATCAAACTGATGAATTAGGCTCTGTGCAATTATATCTTTATACTATTTATTACAGACTTTGCAATTAATTACGTTTTACATATATTTAATTCAGGATACGTGCAATTCTTATTTTCCCATTTCAGCTGTTTGCATGCTCTCTGGACTGATGGTTTTGGCAGAATTCAGGTTTCCGCTCATCATGATACCGAGCAAGATCCAAAACAAATATCCTACCGATACCACACTGATGTTCATTGCTGCCTGCACGCAGTAAGAAACGACTGCGATCAGCAAACCGGCTGTCATCAAATCTCCTCTGAGAATTGGAAGGGTCTGCAAAGAACCCTCTTCCTGCTTTTTCTGTTTCTCACGGCTCAAAAACGAACGCCAAAGTTTCAACCAAACCTGCCAGCAACAGAGGAACAAAAAACCAAGATAACTGAGGGCGGCCGGAATTCCCGTAGTCACTGCAATATGCAGATATTCGTTATGCGCTTTGTCAAAGAGATAGAGCTTATGATAATGTTCCAGCATGTCATCCCGGTAGACTTGCAAAAAAACCTCACCCAAAGTTTCCGGACCATAACCAAGCCACGGACGTGCTTTGATCAATTCCCAGACACGGGTCCAAATATAAATGCGGCCGGCGCCGGCTTTTTCATAATCTTCTGTTTGTGTGATGACTTTGGCCGCATCCGTCGCAATCGACTGCAGGCGGTTTACCATGCTGCCGCCGTCTTTGTAATTAACCCCGGCAAAGAGCAGCACAAAAACCAACAGACTGAGCAGCAAAGCTTTTTTACTGAGCTTGAGGCTATAGACAAACCAGAGCAGGAACAGTGTGCCGAACGCAAGCCCTACCCAAGCGCTGCGGGTGGAAACATAGAGGAAGCAAAGGAAAAGCAGTGCTGCTGCTCCTAAATAACGCAGTTTCTTGGTTGCAAGATAGGCAAACCAGCTTATGGGGAAAACCAGGCTGAGGTAGGCACCAAAAAAATCCGGATTGCCGAAGGTTACAAACGGACGCAAACCCCAGCCGATCCGCTGCGAATCGCGCGGGATGGGATCTAGCCCGAAATGCTGAAAAATACCGTAGACGGACAGCAGTGTCGCTGATGCAATGAACCAGTCCAGATGTTTCGGTTGATAGTGATAATGATGACGGGCAAACAGAAAGAAAACCGCATAGGTGTAAATCGTAAAAATCCCGTCGCAGCGGCGGACGCGACCTAAAATGGAGATACGCAGATCCGTTGAGAAACAGGTAGCCAAAAGCACCAACGCCAAGTAGACAAACAGCAGGATATTGATGGCATCCTTTGGCACCGAGAGCTTTCTCTGACAATAGAGATCCACCGAAAGCATGATCACAGCCAGGAAATAGAGAAAAATTGCTTTGGGTTGGTAGAAATAATCGGCACCGTAAGGCACGATAATCAAGGGAGTAATGATAGCAGCCGCCAGTAAAAGCAGCGTGATCAACTGTGAAACCTGCGATTTCTCCGCCTGTCCAATCGTCTTAGTCTGTAAGCCAAACATGGCGCTACCTCCTAATTGAAATCAAAAATTGAAAAATTCCGTGATATGAGCAGCCTTTTAATTTGACGCGCAACCCCAAAAACCTTTTTTCCTGTACCAAGGGGACGGGGGTGTTGGCACAAAGTTGTGCCAACACCCCCGTCCCCTTGGTACACTATTGCTAGCCAATATTTCGTCCTTCGTTCGCTTTAGCATCTGCCATGAAAGCCCAAATTTATCTTTCACCCAACCACATTGTTCTGCCTCTTGAACATGTGATAGCTTATCCCAAAAATAATCGATTTCTTTTTGATCATCACATTCTATCGTCATCGAGATCGCCTCATTGAAATGGAAATAGGGTCCGCCATCCAGGGCAAGATACTTTTGTCCGTTCAGGATAAATTCAGCGGCAATGATTTTACCGGACATCCCCTTGAAATGCTCATTCAGGCTTTCGCTTGGATTTTACGATGTTCTTTAAGAATTCGGAAAGACTGATACGTAATCTTCTTCACAATTATTATCGCCAAACCATAACGAGGGTATTCTTTTGGCATCCAACATTACGACGATATGTTCATACGCATCAATCTTCTTCACGCTACCGCTGATACGCATGGTAATATACGCGCCACCGGATTTTTTCTTGTCGGGTAAAAAATAGGTGATGGAGACTTCCGGTTGCTCATCGAGAGTATCCTGTATCAGGTTGAGCTGCTCATTGAGTGCGGCTTTGTCGTACTCGTCGAGATCGATCTTCGCATCCGTCAGGCGAGCGGTTTCGGTAACAGCGTCCCCGTAGCCGGTCAAGGCCGCAAAAGGTGAGAACTGCGCCGCACGATCATGTGGGGACATCTGCGGGTGAGTGGCGGACCGGTGATGCGGCAGGTTGATGATATCAAGATATGGATTCGTCATGCCTTGTGTCCTCCAATCTGCTTATTACGGGCGAGGGTGGTGGCTCCTTCTTCAAGATTCATACCTTTTAGTACGGCGTTCTTGCCGTACTTTTTCTTTATCGTCAGCACCGCTTCCTGAATTCGCTTTTCACGTGCCAGCGCTGTCTCTTCTTCGGCATTTTTCTTTTTGATTGCTTCGTAATCGGTAAACATGTCGAGCTGCTCAAAAGTGTCCGGCTGCTTGGCGCTGTCTTCCCTTGCGAGACGGCAAGCCGCGACGTTAATCCGCCTGACAAGCAAATTTTGATCGATGATGCGGTCAAACAGTTCCATAACGGCATTCGTAATGAGCATGGTTGATGAGGTTTGCCGACCGATTTTCGCTGTGCCGTGGGCATGTTTTGGTATCTTGCGCCCATAATGATCGGTGGTTATCTCGCCATGGTAGGCACGGCTGATCTGCGGGTTTGTCAGGTTCTCGATGTCGTAACCAATGCTCAGCACAAGCTGGTCGGTCACAAGCTTTTTATCAACCAAATCCAGGACGAGAAGGTCGGTCATCTCACGCACAATCAGTTTTGCTTTGTCAAAAGAATATGGGCTTTGCAGCACCTGCCCTGAGCTGATGCTGCTCGTGCTTGGCGAGTACGCTTTAATTTCAGCTATCGTGCAAGGCTCCCAACCCCAAGCGTGGTCGATGAGTAATTCTGCATTGATGCCGAAGAGCTTATAAAGCAAGTCCTCATTGTGATGCTCCTGCGGCTTTCCCAAGGAACAGCGCGCCACATCCCCCATTGTGTAGATTCCGTTTGCTTCCAGTTTGGTGGCGTAGCCTTTACCGACGCGCCAAAAATCCGTGAGTGGCTGATGTGTCCAAAAAAACTGCCGGTAACTCATTTCGTCCAGTTCTGCGATGCGGACGCCGTCCTTATCGGGTGCGATGTGCTTGGCATGAATATCCATGGCGATTTTAGCAAGATAGAGATTCGTTCCGATTCCGGCTGTTGCCGTAACGCCTGTGGTTTTAAGCACATCCTGAATCAGCATCATCGTCATTTCATGCGGTGTGAGCTGATAGGTGTTCAGATAATTCGTAGCGTCGATGAATACCTCGTCGATTGAATAAACATGGATATCCTCGGGTGCGACGTATTTCAGATAGATTTGGTGAATCCGGGTGCTGCACTCTATGTAGTGTGCCATTTGGGGCGGTGCAATGATATAAGAAATCGCAAGTTCCGGTGATGTCTTCAGCACGGCGGTGTTGTAAGACTCACCGCTGAATTTGCGGCCGGGTGCTTTCGACTGACGCTTGGCATTCACTTCTTTCATCTTCTGCACGACTTCAAACAAACGGGCGCGTCCCGAAATACCGTGTGCTTTCAGTGATGGAGAAACCGCAAGGCAGATGGTCTTTTCCGTGCGGCTGGCATCTGCAACCACAAGGTTCGTCGTCATGGGGTCAAGCCCGCGCTCGATGCACTCCACGGAAGCGAAGAATGACTTCAAGTCAATTGCAATATAAGTGCGGTTTTTTTCTGTCATCGTCTACACCTCCAATGTTTTGATCTTACCGAACCAGCCAATTCCGGATGTCCCTTCACAATTCACCCGCATGCCGGAAGAACTTCGGAGCAGAAATTAAGTATTTCTCAAGCCGGTTGCAGCTGTTTTTTTTGAGGTTTTTGTCAATACAAGTCAAAAAAACCTAAGTTGAACAGCGAGAAAATATCAATCGTATCGCAAGGGGACGCTTCCATTGCTCTTTTAATGGTTCTTAAGCCCGCTTTTCCGTTACGATATTGGCCTCCAAGATGCCAATTAATACTTCCTTCGCGTCTTTTCGCACCACAGCGATATTGCTTCCTTCTGTTTTCGCCTCGCTGATGAATGCCCAGAGGCTGTTGCAGATAAAACCACTGACCTGCTTGATGGCATATTTCGGCTTTATGACTTTGTCTCTGTGAGTCATTACCAGTTCAATACTCCGGACAATGTAACTGTAAAACATGTAATATAAATAGGGGTTTTTATCAATTGTGGTGTAGGTTAGCAACGACATATGCTCGTTATAGAGATTTAGAATACAATCCAGCAGATTGCAGAAGGTTTGTATGGTATCATTCGCGGGGTTGTTTTCCTTTTGACTGTTGCGGTAATCTCTGGTAGCGCTTTCCAGCATTTCAGTGAACATTTCGTCAACCAGCGTGAATTTGTCATTATAGTGGGCATAAAAAGTAATACGGCTGATGTCTGATATTTTGCACAGCTCGGTAACCGTGATCTGTTCAAAAGATTTTTCGGTGAGTAGTTTGATTAAAGCCTGCTTGATGTATTGTTTTGTTTTTCGGATTCGCTTATCTTCTGCCATTGATTATACACTCCGCCGTTTCTGTATAGGTATCTAACAAATATCCATTTGTGTAAATTGTATCGCTTTTTTATAAGTGCTATAATTTTACCATGTGTTAAGTTAGCTGTCAAATTGTAAGTTATATTTGGAGGTCATTTATGCAAAACTATATCTTAAGTTGCTGTTCAACCACAGATTTGAGTGCCGAGCATTTTGCCAAAAAGGATATTCATTATGTTTGCTTTCACTTTTCTTTGGATGGGAAGCAGTATTTGGATGATTTGGGAAACTCGATTTCTTTTGACGATTTTTACAGGGCTATGGCAAGAGGTGTTGTAACGGTAACATCCCAGGTAAATGTGGACGAGTTTGTTGCCTATTTCACCCCTTTTCTCGAAGAAGGACGTGATATTCTGCACGTCTGTCTCTCGTCGGGATTGACGGGCGTGATCAACTCGGCGCACATTGCCAAGGGCATTTTGCAGGAGCGCTTTCCACAGCGTAAAGTTTACATCGTGGATTCGCTGGGAGCCTCTTCCGGATACGGGCTGATTATGGATACACTGGCTGAAAAAAGAGCTGCCGGGATGGATCTGGATAGCCTGTATGCTTGGATAGAAGAACATAAATTGGAGATGCACCATTGGTTCTTTTCCACCACGTTGGAATATTACATAAAGGGTGGCCGTATTTCAAAAGCAGCCGGCTTCGTTGGCAGCTTGCTTGACATCTGCCCTTTGCTTAATATGGATTGTAACGGCAAACTGATACCCCGAAAAAAAGTGCGCAGCAAAAAACGTGTGATCAAGGAGATCGTGGATCGCATGGCGGAACACGCGCAGGGAGGGCTGTCATACGCCGGTAAGTGTTATATTTCAAATGCCGGCTGCTATGAAGACGCTCGTACTGTCGCCGACCTTGTGGAAAAACGCTTCAAAAACCTGAACGGCTCAGTGGAAATCAACCCCGTTGGCACGACGATTGGCAGCCACACCGGACCAGGTACGGTAGCACTATTCTTCTGGGGTGACGCCCGCAATGACTAGGCGAGAAAAAGCAGCCCAGGCAATCCGCGTCATCACGGTGCCGCCGCTGATGATTCTGGCACTGCTACTGTTTTTGTTCTTTCATAACAAGGGCATTTTTACCGGTTTGAGTGAGCTGTTGCTGTCTGTTTTTTTTCTCACAGTCATACCCCTGCTGGCATATCCGTTTTCCCACTTTTCTCCCCGCTGCAAAGCCAAGGGGAAAAACGGGCAGCGGAACTTGGCATTCATACTCAGTTTTGTTGGCTATACCGGTGCCGTGCTCTCTGGTATCATCGCCGGAGTGAGTAAAAAACTGCTCTTTATCTTTCTGGTTTATCTTGCTTCGGTATTGATACTGACCCTTTTTAATCGGGTGGTGGGGGTAAGAGCAAGCGGTCACGCCTGCAGCGTAACGGGTCTGTTGCTGCTGACGGTATACTTTATCGGCAACAAGACCATCATTCCTTGTCTGTTGCTTTTTGGAGCCATCCTGTGGTCTTCACTGACGCTGAAACGTCATACGTTAACAGAGCTGCTTTTAGGAGCGTTCTCCGCAGTACTTGCTTTTTTGCTGTGTCTTATCGTGCTGTATATTTGCTTCTAGTGTACCAGGGGGACGGGGGTGTTGGCACAGCGTTTGAGCCAACACCCCCGTCCCCTTGGTATTTTTATCTCTGAAAAATCTCAACATTTAGAAACAGAATAAAACTATTTTTGAAGGATATTAATCATTTGTCATAGAATGGATTTTATAACTACAATTCGATTTCTATTTTGACAAGGAGGGATCAAGTGATTAACATACCGGTAAAAGTAAAAGATCGATTGACAACAGGGGTTAAGAAATTTCAACCTATTTTGACAAAAGCCAGAGATCGAGATATCAATGAAAGCGATACAGTTGTTATAATAAACGATGTATTGACCGTCAGATTTTTGGCTATGACAAGTTTGACGAAATTACTTCCGAGCTATCAATCAAACATACCTTCTGCGATTTAGCAATCAAACTGGATGGAGATATCCGACTTATCATCGAAGTGAAAGCAGCTGGAATGATACTCAAGGAGCAGCACACTAAACAAGCAGCAGATTATGGTTCGAATTCCGGCATAGATTGGATTATCCTTACCAATGGTGTAGAGTGGAGAGTTTACAAAATTACTTTCAGCAGGCCAATTAACCTAGAATTAGTATACGAATTTGATTTTACCAAAATTAATACTAAAAGGCAAAGTGATCTCGAATTATTATATTACTTAACAAAAGAAAGTATGGCTAAATCAAGTAAAGCGTCACTAGACGACTATCATATTCAAAAGCAACTAGTAAATCGCTTTACCATCGGCCAATTACTTCTTTCTGAGATGGTTCTTGACACGCTAAGAAAACAACTCAAGAAGCTATCTTCAGAAGCGAAAATATCAAACGATGAAATAAAACAAATCCTTGTCGATGAGATTATAAAAAGAGAAGTCTTTGATGGTGAGAAAGCACTTGAAGCTAAGAAGAAAGTAGATAAAATGATCAGAAGCCAACCAAAACCACTTCCCGTTCTAATTAAAGAAGAAAATACAGAAAAGGAAGTTGTCCTAGAGGTAAAAGGTTACTAAAACCGCCTCCGTCAAGCATAATAGGCAAATCACCAAAGTATAACTTCAGAATTAGGGACTACCTCATCAAATTCGGATTCATGATGAGATAGCCCTTTTTATATTTCCACACAAGAAAGCACCGCCACCAGCCTATCATCCATTAAATAAGTGTACCAAGGGGACGGGGGTGTTGGCACAACGTTGTGCCAACACCCCCGTCCCCTTGGCTCCAAGCACTTAGGTTATTTTCTTGGGGCTTCAAGTCGCTTTTTCTCATTTGCCAAGTAATTTCCATTATGAATTTCCGTTAAAAAATTGTTGTATTTAATGCGCGAAATCTCTTCATTTTTAAGAGCAAGCTCTTTAATGATAAGGATTAGCTCTGTTGCTCTGTCTGCCTTCTCTCCGGTCTGAAAAACAAGCTCTTTATCGGCAATGGCTAGTTCGGCTGCTCTTTTATCCTTTTCTTTATTTTGAAAGGCAAGCTCTTTATTCGCAACAATTAATTCAGATGCACGCTTCTCTTTCTCTTTGTTTTGAAAAACGAGTTCTTTATTAGCTATGACTAACTCGGCTGCTCTTTTATCTTTTTCATCGTTCTGGAAAACAAGTTCTTTATTAGCTATGATTAACTCTGCGGCTCGCTTTTCTTTTTCTTCATTTTCTTTTGATTCCTTGAGCGCTCTTTCCATAGAATATTTCAGACGCCCCAACCCGCCCTTCAAAATATAATCCGTCGCGCCTTGCTTCAAAAGTTCCACGGCAGCTTCTTCTCCTATGAATCCGGATACACATAAAAACGGCGTGGATGGGCAGATCGATTTTGTATGCGCCAATGCCGCGAAGCCGTTAAATCCGGGTAAAATGAAGTCCGCTAAAATCAGGTCATATTTATCTAGAGATATCGCTGAAATAAAATCCGCTTCATTTGCGACCACTTTGAATTCGATTTCGGATCCGAAATTTTCAATTAAATACTCTTTAATCAGTTCAGCATCCATAGGAGAGTCTTCCAGAGACAGGATGCGTAATGGATATCCTTTTTCATTTACAATAGTCATAAGTTCCCTTTCATTCTGTGGGTAATTCGTTGATAATCAACCAAAAGTCTACCATCTGTTTTACTATATCTATTAAAGAATCAAAATTAACCGGTTTGACAATATAGGCATTGATCCCTAGGTCATACCCTTTTATTAAATCCGTTTCCTCCCGTGAGGAAGTAAGCATAATAATAGGAATTCTTTTGAATTTCTTATCTTTTTTTACAATTGCCAGGAATTCCAACCCATTCATTCTTGGCATTTTCAAATCCAAAAGAATCATACTGGGGTTTTTTGTTTTTCTATCTTGAAACGGGCCTTCACGCCTTAAATACTCCAATGCTTCTATACCATCATGCACCACAACGATTGGATTTGCAATTTTATTCTCTTTGAATGCTTCCAAAGTCAGATCAATATCCAACGGGTTGTCCTCGACATAGAGAATAGCTTTCATTACCATTCTTTTATTCCCCCTCTGTTTTGATTAAAGTGAAGTAGAAGGCTGCACCTTCTCCGACTTTACCTTCAGCCCAAATTCTCCCGCCGTGTCTTGTTATCATTTTTTTGACTGTAGCAAGGCCTATCCCGGTACCCTCGAAATCCTCACGACCGTGCAAACGTTGAAAAGCTGTAAATAATCTTGCTGCGTAGTTCATATCGAAACCTACCCCATTATCCTTGATATAGTAAATAACTTCAGTCTCGTTTGTCTCTGCGCCAATGGATATTTTCGCAAGCTCCTTTTTCCTGGAAAATTTGATTGCGTTTTCAATCAGGTTATTCCAGATTGAATTGATCATTTCAAGGTCACCGAAAGCAGGCGGCAAGTGGCTAATATGGAATTCTATTCTGTGTTGTTGATCCTGTTCTTTATTGGATTGAATCAAGGCATCCACTACTTCATTCATATCGAGCAGCTTTTGGTTCATTTCTATTCTTCCGGTTCTTGAAAATCGAAGCAATCCATCAATCAATTCTCCCATGTTGATAGCGGAAGAAGAAATGTTGTCAAGATAACGACGACCTTCTTCAGGAAGCAGGTTCATGTGTTTTTTCATTAATAACGAAATGTATCCTGTGATATATCTTAAAGGCGCTTTCAGATCATGAGATATGGAATAAGAAAGCTCCTCTAACTCTTTATTCACAGATTCAAGTTGAGCCGTTCTCTCCGCGACGCGAGTTTCCAATTGGTTGTTGAGTTCTTCTATTTTTTTCCGTTCAATGAAAAGCTCTTTATTGGCAAAGTCTAGCTCCCTTGCTCGCTTCTCCTTCTCTGCGTTTTGAAAAATAAGTTCTTTATTTGCTATGATTAACTCTGCTGCTCGTTTATCTTTTTCTTCATTTTGATGAATAAGCTCTCGATTTGCAATAATCAACTCTGCTGCGCGGTCTGCTTTCTCACCAATTTGAAAAGCCAGTTCTTTATCGGCAATCACTAGTTCGGCCGCTCTGTCTGCTTTCTCTCCGATTTGAAAGATGAGTTCTTTATTTGCTAGGACTAGCTCTGCTGCTCTTTTATCCTTTTCGTCATTTTGAAAAATAAGTTCTTTATTTGCGACGATTAGCTCTGCTGTTTTTTGTTGAACGCTTAATTCAAGATTATTTTCAAAATTAATAAGCTCTTCTTCATGTTTTTTTATGGTGGAAATATCCCTTGCAACAGCAAGCACTCCCATTATTTCACCTGCATCGTCTTTATAGACGGAGGCATTATATAAAACAGGAATGACTGCTCCACTAATATGTTTGAGATACAGTTCATAATCGACGACCTTACCAACATCAAAAACTTGTTTATATCCGATACGAGCCTTATCAGGATCGGTAAAGTATTTTGAAAAGTCCGTGCCGATAATCTTTTCTCTGGAAAGTCCTGTAACCTTTTCGGTTGCAGAATTGACATCAGTTATGATACCATCCGATCCTATCGTAACGAGAGAGTCAATGTTTGTTTCCAGCAAGTTGCGATTATATTCCCACTCCTTATTTACTTTTTCTTCTTGAATTTCTTTTGTCACTAATTCTCTGGCTCGGTTTTCGTTTCCATTATTTTTTTTCATCATCTTATCTCCAATCAATCAGAGTTATACTATTATCAAAAAAGTTTTCAATTATAGATGTACTTATCTAAACTTCTTTACTGTCCAAGGAAATACTCTTAAACGAAAAAATCATTGCGTTCATTACCTTCGCTAAGATCATCATTCTACTAATTACTGATATTTTTCTAGACTCTCTATTTCATCTTAACACAGTTTTCACATTTTATATGATAATTATTATAATAATTATCATATTTTTTAACTAATTTTTATTATAATTATCTAATGATCTATTATAGTGTGTAAAAGGGGGCCTTTTCTTCGTCATCGTGTAAAAAGGGAGGTGCTGATCACCTGATCAATCTTTTCCGCTCGGCAATCTACCAGAAGACGCTGCAAGGTTGTTTGCTTTTTGCTGCCGATGCCGGAGATGCTGCCATCTGCATGTACCAAGGGGACGGGGGTATTGGCACAACTTTGTGCCAATACCCCCGTCCCCTTGGTACAGCAAAACGAACTCCGGTGAAGGAGTTCGTATACTAAATGCTATGGTGGGCCATCAGGGATTCGAACCCCGGACAGGCTGATTAAGAGTCAGCTGCTCTACCAGCTGAGCTAATGACCCATAACTGGAACACGATGTATACTAACATAATTTGAAACACTTGTAAAGAGAAAATTACGTGTTTTATTTCAGGGTTTCGCTTTATTTTCTGTTCCCTCTTGACAAAGAACTTATTTTCATGTATACTACCGAAGTCAGTTGATTAGTCGACAGGATATCGCGGGGTAGAGCAGTCTGGTAGCTCGTCGGGCTCATAACCCGGAGGCCATAGGTTCAAATCCTATCCCCGCAACCATTCTTTTGGCGGAGTAGCTCAGCTGGCAGAGCAAGCGGTTCATACCCGCTGTGTCGTTGGTTCGATTCCGACTTCCGCCACCATTGTCAATTAAAACCACCAAGCAATCCGCTTCGGCGGTTTTTTTATGTACCGGCGCCGCTTTTTTTCTAAACAGAGGAAAAACCACGGCAAAACGAGAAATAAATCCGCAGCAAACGAGGAAGGGCGGCGGCAGCATGAATAAATTGGACTGTTATATTCTCAATGACTCGGCCGAGCAGCACACCCATGCCTATGCGCAGATTTTTCTGCCCCTGGCCGGCGTCCTGGATCTGCATTGCAAGGATGCCGATTATACCATTCTGCCCAATGAGCTTGGTTTCATTCCACCCGATACCGTGCATCGCTGCCTGTGCAAGAATCAATTGCTGACCATCAATATCCCCAACGATATGATCAAGAAAGAAGATATGCAGATCTTATCCAATCAGATTGTTTTTCCCATCAAAGGTCCGCTGATCCCGCTGATTGAGTTGATCAAAGAAGAAATTTCCGGCGGGAAAAATGATAACTCGGTTCGCTATCTTTTCTACTACCTTTATGACAAACTGATTGAAAACCACCGCACCAACTCCATCCGCTATATTCAGGAACACTTCGAAGAAGCCATCGCCGTGACGGAGCTGGCAAAAATGGAAAATTATAATATCTCTTACTTCAATGAATGGTTCAAGCGACAGACCGGCTGCACGCCGGCGAATTACCTAAAACGAGTGAGGATCGAGAAGGCAAAGGAACTGATCGCCTCCACCGATTATACGATGATGGAAATTGCGCTGCAGGTGGGTTACCATAGCCATGCGGCGTTCACCCGGGCTTTCAGCAAGACCACCGGGCTTTCACCGGCGCAATATCGCGCTGAGCGTTAAAACCGGTCTGCAATCAAACACGGTCGTCCCGGAGAGCTGCGCAATTGCGTTCTCCGGGACGACCGTGTTTTTAATTCACTCTATAGTCTGCACCAGTCATGCAAATACTGTTCTTTGCTTAAGGCAGGTTGGAAGCGTTCTTTGACAAACTGCGCTTTTTCTGCCCCATTCGCCAGCAAATCAATCAAGGTGCAAACCATCACCTTGGCAGCGTCCAATACGGCATAATCCAGCCGGACGATGTCAAAATCCACGCCGTGGAAGGTGCCTTTGGCTCCGCCGGTATGGAAAGCCAGGGTGGGCAGCAGATTCGCCACATCATAGGTGTCAGTGGAAGCGCCGATGCCGTCGCGCTCACAGTGGTCAGCGCCGAAAATCTCTTTCAGATTTTCAAAGCCCAAATCTTTCAATTCCTGCGATTCATAGGGGCACATATAACCGGGGATCTGGGTGATCTCACATTTGGCGCCGATAACATAACCGCCGGCCTTAAAGGCGCGGTCGACTTTTTCGGAAGCATCGAGAATAGCCGGCATGTTCTGCCCGCGCACATAGGTTTCAATCCGCACATCGGCCGGGATGACATTGACGAGATTGCCTCCTTTGGTGATGATGGGATGCACCCGGATGCCATCCTCATCGCGGAACGTTTCCCGCAGGGCATCCATACCGGCAAAACCGAGCCGGGCAGCGGTCAGGGCGTTGATGCCTTCACTGGGCAGCGCCGCGTGAGAGGCTTTTCCGGTATAGTGAATCATTTTACCAACAAAACCTTTGCCGATGGCACCACCGCAGTTGGCTTTGATCTGAATCTGCTTCGTTTCTTTCTGGCCTTCGGGGGCAGCATCCACTTCCGTTCCCAGCGTATGCTGCGTCAGCACAATATCCACCGCATCGAACTTACCCAACCGAATAAACTCCTGTTTGCCGCCCAACAGCTTAATTTTCCCTTGCTGAATCAGGTTTTCGCGGTATTCCAATTCGACAAATTCTTCACTCGGCACATGCATTAGCGTCACATCGCCGTCGAGATACTGCATCACGCCGGATTCCACCAGAGCCGCTGCCACGCCAATCACCGAAGCCGCCTGGGCACAGTGACCGCAGCAATGCGCTGCACCGGTCAATGGGTCGGCATATTTATGGCCCGGCACCAGCACAGCGTCCAGTTCCCCCATCACAGCAACATTGATCCCGTGGCTGCGGCCGCTGAGCGGTGTAATAATGCCGGTGATCGCGACTCCATCCTCGTACTTCAAACCCAGCCGATCCAACTGCTCCTTCATTTTCGCCGCCGTCTTGAATTCTTTGTAACCCAGCTCCGGTTCCCGATAGATTGAGTCATTGAGAGCGATCAATTCTTCTGCATGCCGGTCGATTACGGCACAGGCTGCTTTTTTCATTTCCTGCACATTCATCTGCATACGCCCCTTTCCCTCTCCTGTTTGTTTCTCGTTCTGCTTACCCGAGACCATTTCGTTTGGCAAATCATGCTTTGTCAGATAAATCATAACAAAACCCGACTGCTTTGTAAAGAAATAATCTATCGTTTTCCTCAAATTTGAAACATTCTTTTCAGCCCGCCTGCCAGCTCCCGTTGCACCGCTCCCCTTCTCTGCCTTACACTTTGGCGGCGTTTTTAGCGCATCGGCAAACATGTTTTTAGGCATTCTCTCTTGATCTTCTGCAAATCCGACAGGTGCAGGTCTTAATTTTCTCTTGACATCGCTTGCCCAAAGCCTTATACTGACAAAAAATCACCTGTCACCGGAACGGAAAGGGAAACACCATGCACGCATTACCGACTGATTATTTAGTTGCCGTTGCTGCCAAGGCTTGCAATTCTTCTGCAAGTCTGTTTTCCTATACCTATTTTTATTATTTTAGCAGCCTGCCTTGGAATCGGCGAAGAGTACCTGCAAACTAGGTTTATAGTAATATAAACAAATGCAGCCTCGTCGGTTTCGACGGGGCTGTTTTTTATTTCCCTCGTTATTTTTGCCGGAAGTGGCCATTCTGGCATCAATATAAATCACTTAAGGAGACGAAAGCATGAAACAACATTCTTCGGTTATCATGAAAATTACTTTTGTATTACTCACAGTGACTGCTCTTTTTCTGAGCGGCTGCAATAGCGGAAATTTACCCGCTGCTTCCGCGGCAAAAACCTATCGGATTGGCATCATTCAATTGGCAGAGCATCCCGCTTTGGATGCAGCCACAGAAGGCTTTCAAGCCACTCTAACTGAAAAACTCGGTGATAAAGTCAGCTTCAATCTGCAAAATGCTCAAGGTGAACAAACCAATTGCACCACCATTGTCAATAAATTCGTCAGCGATAAAGTCGACCTGATCATGGCAAACGCCACCAATGCAGTCAAAGCCGCCCGGGAAGCAACTTCTAAGATTCCCATTGTCGGCACTTCGGTGACCGATTACGTTAATTCCGGTTTGGCAGCTTCCAACGCCAAACCCGGTGCCAATGTCACCGGTGCTTCCGACAATAATCCGGTCTCTGTCCAAGTCGAATTACTGCAGAAGCTCTGTCCGGCTGTGAAAACCGTCGGAATCGTTATTTGTTCTGCAGAAGAGAACTCCAGAATCCAAGCTGATGAAGCCAAAACGGCTCTGGAAGCGGCAGGCTATGCCGTGAAGATCTATACCGTAGCTGACTCCAACGAGATTCAAACGGTAGTAACCAAAGCCTGCGGCGAAGTCGATGCTTTTTATGAACCCAGCGACAATCTGATTGCTTCCAATGTGACGACCATGTCCAACATTACCACCGCGGCCGGTAAACCGGTGATCTGTGCGGAGCAAAGCATGTGCGAAAACGGTTTTCTCGCTACCTATTCTATCAGTTACTATGACCTCGGCTGTCAGGCAGGCAAGATTGCCTATGATATTTTAGTCAACGGCGCCAAACCCGCCAGCACCCCGATCTTTACCTTTGATGCCAGTAACCTGACTTTGTTTATCAACGAAGCCAACGCAGCTGAACTGGGGATTAAAATACCGGAGACTTTAAAGTAAAAAGCTCCGCGGATAAGGTAAGGTAATGATCATGCAGCTTCTATCATTGATAAATTCTTTACCCGGTGCGATCGCACAAGGATTGATCTGGGGAATTCTGGCGCTCGGGGTAGCGGTTAGTTACAAAATCTTGAATTACGCCGATTTGACGGTGGACGGCAGTCTTTGTACAGGCGGTGCGGTTTGCGCCGTCTGTATCGCGGCAGGAGTCAACCCCTATTTGGCGCTGCTGTTTGCTCTGCTGGCCGGTCTGCTGGCGGGCTTTGTCACCGGTCTTTTACATACAGCGTTGGGGATTCCCGCCATCCTGTCCGGAATTTTAAGCCAATTGGCGCTCTATTCGATTAATATGCGCATCATGGGTAAATCGAATGTGACCATCAGCCGAACCCAATTCACGCTGATTTTGACCAGCGCCGAAGTGGGGCATGCTATTCTGGTCGGGACAATAGCAGCTCTTGCTGTAATCGGTTTGCTTTTTTGGTTTTTTGGCACAGAACTTGGTTACGCCATCCGCGCCACCGGCAACAATGAAGCGATGGCACGGGCGCAGGGCATTAATACAAACACCGCCAAGGTGATCGGGCTTGCTCTTTCCAATGGTTTGGTTGGCTTCGCCGGCGGCTTGCTGGCGCAGTACCAGGGCTGTTCCGATATCAATATGGGCCGCGGCGCCATTGTGATCGGCCTAGCCGCCGTTGTGATCGGCAAAGCAATTCTGGGCAAACGCGAAAACTTGGCGCTCGGGTTTAGCGCAACAGTCTGCGGCGGCATCGCTTACTATATCGTGCTGGCCATCGTGATTTTTGCCGGCCTCTCCACCACGGATCTGAAGTTGTTCTCTGCTATCATCGTCGCTTGTTTTCTGTCTGTGCCTTTTTTAAAAGACAAGTATCTAATGCTGCATCCAAGTAAAGGAGGTAAACCCGCATGTTAAAAATCCGTAACATCAGCAAGACCTTTCATGCGGCTACGGTCAATGAAAAGACCGCCCTGCAGCATCTTTCTCTCACCCTGCAGGACGGCGAGTTTGTCAGTGTGATCGGCAGCAATGGCGCCGGCAAATCGACGCTGCTCAACGCCATTGCCGGCACCTTTCTGATCGATCAGGGCAGCCTGGAAATGGATGGAATCGATTTTACTCAGCTTTCCGAAGCCAAACGCGCCGCGTTCCTGGGCAGAGTTTTTCAGGACCCCATGATGGGTACTGCTTCGGAGCTCTGGATCGAAGAAAATTTGGCACTGGCCAATCGGCGCGGCGAGCGGCGCGGCTTAAGCCGGGCGATTACCCGTCAGGAAAGGGAGCATTTTAAACAACTGCTCAAAGAACTAGATTTGGGTCTGGAGGATCGGCTGACCAGCAAAACCGGTCTGCTCTCCGGTGGACAAAGACAAGCCCTGACGCTGTTAATGGCTGTGCTGAAAAAGCCAAAATTACTGCTGCTGGATGAGCACACGGCAGCGCTCGATCCCAAAACCGCAGCCAAAGTCATGGCCATCAGCAATCATTTCATCCGGGAGGAGCAGCTTTCCGTTCTGATGGTGACGCATAATATGAAGGATGCCATCGCCAACGGCAATCGCCTGATCATGATGAACAACGGAGAGATTATTTTGGATGTTAACGGTCGCGAGAAGCAGGCACTGACTGTTGAAGATCTGCTGCTGGCTTTCTCGCGCGCCAGCGGCAGGGAATTTGCCAATGATCGTGCACTTTTAGTATAACAATGAAATTGTCTCGCGTTTTTGTTCTTGTCAATGCCACAAAAACGCTTGTCTGCTTATAAATGCTAAAAAGCAATCACCGCTCTCTCACACAGAGCACGGTGATTGCTTTCAATTTTAGCTACTTTTTTATTCGATGATAAACATGATTTCTCCCGCTCTCAGCATGCCGAGTTTGGAGCGAGCCGCTTCGGCAACATAATCGTCTGTTTGCAAATAAGCCAATTCTTCTTTCAGTTCCGTTTGCTCCTGCAGCAATGCTGCTTTTTGTTCCTGAATCATCCGGTATTGTGCTTCCACCTGCTTGACGCTTTTTTCGGTAGCAATGCCCTGGATCAGGAAATAACCCAATGTAATCGAAGCAATCACCAGCAGCAACTTTTCACCGAGCTTTTGAAAGCGCGGTGCCTTTTGCTCTGTTTTTTTACCGGTGATGGTAAAGAATCTGTGTGATGGTCTAGCGCTTGGCGCGGCTGTCTCCAGATTCTTTTGATCTTTCATACAGACTCCTCCTTCTCAAATATCATTAAGTTTCAGTTTAGCATGCTATTCTTCATTGTGCAAGCAAAAATTCAAATATAGATACGTAAAATTATTTTCCTGTTACCAGTCAAATGTAACTTCTTGCCGTGTTTCTGATAAAACCTTATACATTTCGGCTGCTTCTTCTTTTTTCGGTGCTGCCGTAATGCTGAGAACTTCCACGGTTAAGGTGCGGGAGCCGAAATGCAGGGTGATGACATCTCCCACTTTCACCTCCGCCGCCGGTTTTACCGTTCTGCCATTGAGTTCAATCCGCTGGCTCTCCGCAACTTCTTTGGCTAAGGTCCGCCGTTTGATCAAACGGGAAACTTTTAGGAATTTATCGAGCCGCATTGCTTCCCCCTATTCTGCAGTTTTGATCTGCTGCCACAATTCTTCCTGCTCTGTTAATGTGAGTGAACTGAATACCTTGCCTTGTTTTTTTGCCAACTGTTCCATGGCTTGAAATCGCCGGCTGAATTTCAGATTCGCCTGCAGTAAAGCCGTTTCCGGCTCCACCTCGAGAAAGCGCGCCATTTTTACGGCAGCAAAGAGAAAATCACCGACTTCCTCTTGGATGGCTGCCTGACTGTCTTGCGCGGCTGCTTGTTTTACTTCTGCGCTTTCTTCCTCGATTTTCTGCCAAACATCGCGGATATCTGTCCAATCGAAACCGGTTTTTGCCGCCTTGCTCTGCAGTTTGGCAGCTGCCATTAAAGCCGGCATGGCTGGAGGAATCCCATCCAATGCTGAGTGGCGCAGTTGAGACTTTCGCTCCACTACCTTGATGGCTTCCCAGTTCTGCATTACCTCTGCACTGTTTTTTACCTGCAGATTACCGAACACATGCGGATGACGCCGCTGCATTTTCTCACAGATCGCTTGGATGATATCATCCATCGTAAAAGCAGCTTCCTCTTCCCCAATGGCGGCGTGATAAACAACCTGCAGCAAGAGATCGCCCAATTCATCCACCAAGGCTAGCGTATTCCCCTTCTGCACTGCTTCCGCAACCTCGTATGCTTCTTCAATGGCATAAGGGCGTAAACTATCGTGCGTCTGCTCTCTATCCCAAGGACAGCCATTTTCACCGCGCAAACGCTGCATGATCTGCAGCAATGGCTGTAAATCGCCTTTGCTCATATGTGCTCTCAAACCCTTTCTCATCATCACTGCGGCAGCAACTTTTTTTAGTTATTTCTGTTTGGAAAACCGGTTTAAAATCTTTAAAACGGCTGGTCCTAATTTAGGAATACTGCTGAGTTCTTCCCGGTTCAAGCCGCCGCTGAGCAGAAGAACCACCGCATAAAACAGCACACCCAGCATCACACTGCAGCCGGTGGAGATCAGAATGCTGCCAGTGATACGGTGCAGCAGCGGATAACCAAAATAAACCGTCAAGCCCATCAAAGCGGAACTGATTACCGGCGCAATCACCAAACCGCGCCAGTCCGGTCTCATTTCGGTATATCGATAGACCGCCAGCAGATTCATGACCACGGCAATGGCAAAACCAACCCCGGTGGCAATCGCCGCTCCATAAATATTAATGGAGGGAATGCCGCAGAGTAAAAAAGTCAAAACAGATTTCACAGCGACGCCAACCAGCATGCTGTATACCGGCAAACTGATGCGGTCAATTCCCTGCAGGATACTGGCCGATGTTTGATAGAGCAGCAAGAAAAGAATCACCCAGGAATAAACCGCAATGATATTACCGGCATTGGCAGAACCGTAAAGCAGCTGCGCCACCGGACCACTGAGCAGATTCAATCCCAGGGCGGCCGGCAAAGCGATGAGAACACTCATTTTTAAAGCGAGATTGGCGCGGCTGCGCATGGTGACGCCGTCTTTGCGCACCATCGCTTCGGTGATGGAGGGAATCAGAGAAGCGGCTACCGCTACGGTCAGAATACTGGGCATATTGATCAACGGCCCGGCTTGCCCAGAATAACGTCCGAAAAGCGTCGTCGCTTCTTCCACACTGAAGCCGGAAGACTGCAAGCGCCCGGTAATCAAGAGCGTATCCATAAATTGCATCAATGGCCAAATCAAAGAGCCTAAGGTCACCGGGATGGCCAATTTCAGCAAACGCTGTAATACGGTGACGGCTTTTTCTTCCGGCAACGCAGCGGCGCTGACCGACCCGCTCCGATCTTTCTGGCGGTTTGTGCGCAGATACATCAATAAAAGGTAGAGGAAGCCGGCGGCTGCACCTAAGGATACCCCCATGGCTGCACCGGCGGCGGCGGTTTCCAGACCGCGCCCAATCAGTAATAAGGCGAGCACGAGAATCATGACCACCCGCACCAGTTGTTCCACGGTGTCAGACATCGCACGGGGGATCATATTCTGTTTACCCTGAAAATAACCGCGGAACGGTGCCATTAAGAAAACAAAGAAAACAGCCGGAGCAATACATTGCAGCGGTAATAAAGCGCGCGGCTCTTTTAAATTAAATTCAATCCAATAAGGCGCCCCCAAGCCCAACAAAGCGGCGATCAATAAACCCAAAGCACCGGAAACCAGCATGGAGAGCCATAGTACTTTGCGGGTCCCTTTTTCATCTTGTTCGACGGTTTTCTCGGCGACGATTTTAGAAATTGCCAAAGGCAGCCCCGTCATCCCCACCGTCATGAAAACAAGTGCCAGGTTATAGGCCATCTGGTAGAGCCCTATTCCCACATCACCGCTTGTCTTGGACGATGATGCGGGTCAGGAAAATCCGATAAACCGCCCCCAAGACCCTGGCAAAACCACCGGCAAGGGTAAGAATCATCGTATTCAATAAAAAGGAAGGTTTTTGATTCGATTTCATCGTGTTATCCACCTGTCTGTCTTTTCAATTTCAGTTTGATCCTGCTTGGAAGCTGGCTCATAATTGTAGTATTTTCGCTGTTTGGCATCAGGTGACCTTCTTTTTGACCTAACAAAGCGGAAAAATACCATGAAAAAAACCGCCCGGCTTGTACCCCGAGCGGTCTTTTGATCGGTCAGTGAATTACTTATCTTCCAACATGCCGAGCATCGCATTTTTAGCGCTGGTCGGACGGATGCTGGCTTTCTCAACAACAGCGCGCAAGACTGCATTTGTCTTGCTGTTAACCATATCCGTCTTGATGGTAGCGATGGCTTCTGACATCGGTGTCACCTGATTACCATCCAAACGAATGATGTGCCAGCCGAATTCTGTTTTGACCGGCTTACTGATTTCACCGACTTCGGTTAGGGCAAACAATGCCTTGGTATATTCTGCAACCAAACCGGTTTGACCGTAATAGCCGATCTTGCCGCCATTGGCTTTCGCTGTAGTATCGGTACTGTAGGTATCGGATAAGGTTACAAAATTCTCACCGGCGGCTAATTTATCATAAATCAGATTCGCAGTCGCTTCATCGGCCACTAAGATGTGACTGGAGTCTTTTTTAGTATATTTATCCAGTAAATGTTTTTGATAGAATGCCGCGATCTCTTCATCGGTATAGACAAGTTCCGCTTTAATCGCTGCATATAACTGAGTAGTCAGTAAATTCGTGCGGGCGCTGGCGGTAAAGTAATTGCGGGTAATGCCGCCGGCAGTCAATTTCTCATCTAAAATCTGAGCGCCTGTTTTACCGAGCAATTCAGCCAAACGCGCCGCTTCCGCTGCCGCTGCCGTCGCATCAGTACCATAAAGCGTGACGCTGTCCATTTCCAATTTGGCGTCCGTAGCTGCCTGGTAGAGGAAATACTGTTCCAAGGATTTTATCGTATCGGCGGCGGATGTGCTGACCTCCTCGTCGGTCACTTTTAAACCGCGTGCGGTCGCTTCCTGTACCAGTAATTTGTCCAAAGCCGCATAAGGGGCGATATTTTCCTGATAATAGACATTATCTACCTTTACCGTAGTGTCATATAAGTAGTACTGACCCAAGAGTGCTTTGGCATCTGCAACAGTAATTTTTTCACCGTTGACGACCACCAGGTTATTTTTCTGATCCAGAGCAAACCAGATTGCTCCACCTAAAATACTAATCATCAGGACCAGAATCAGCCACTTCACCCAAGAGGCCAACGGTTTTGCGAGATTGCCTTTTGCTTGATTGCTCAATTTCTACAACTCCCATTCATCTTCGTTTTCACTGTACTTTAGCATAATACCACAAGTCATTATAAAAGTCTGCTTAATTTTTAGCAATACGTTGGAAGCCCTGCAGGAAAATTTCAATTTGCTGTAACATTCCGGATGTGCTCAAATTACTGGCATCTAAAAGGAACGGTGTTGGTTTTCCGGGTTGATACCGCAACCGTCCATTCATTCCGATCACCAGTAAAGCGGCATCATTGAGTGAATAGCTGACATTTTCCGTTTTGATCGCAATCACGTCATCCGGTTTATAGCTGATTTGACTGACCCCACAGGCGGAGGCTCTAACCCGCAGTTTGGCAATTTGAAGCAAATTGCGCAGCTGCAGCGGCATATCACCAAAGCGATCAATCAATTCATCCACCAATTCCGCTAATTCCGCTTCGTCTGCCGCCTGAATGCGGCGGTAGAAATCAACCTTATGTCCCGTATCGGCAATATAAGCGGACGGAATATAGGCATCCACAGGCAATTCCAATAATGCTTCGGTCTTCTTCTTCGTCACGCTGCCCTTTAATTCCTCCACGGCTTCTTTCAGCAATTGGGAATAGTATTCAAATCCCACCGAAGCCACATGACCATGCTGTTCCGCTCCCAGTAAATTCCCCACACCGCGCAGTTCAAGATCGCGCAGTGCGATTTTATAACCCTCACCCAATTGACAGAATTCTTTTAAGGCTACCAGACGTTTTTCGGAAACTTCCGACAATTGTTTATCGCGTGTGTACATAAAATAGGCATAACCAACCCGGTTTGAACGCCCGATGCGTCCTCTCAGCTGATGCAGCTGAGAGAGTCCATAGCGGTCCGCATCACAGACAATCAAGGTATTGACATTCGGCATATCGAGACCCGCTTCAATAATTGTGGTGGAGATTAAAACATCATATTCGCCGTCGAGAAAATCAGACATGGTTTCGGCCAGTTTTCCCTCCGCCATCTGCCCATGCGCGATCACCATGCGGGCGTGCGGCAGCAATTGCTCCAGCATATCCTGCAGGACCGGCAGCGCGGCAATGCGGTTATGCACCACAAAAACCTGACCCTCGCGTTCCAATTCCCGCTCGATGGCTTCCCGCACCAGCTCGGGATTCCATTCCATCACATAAGTCTGCACCGGAAAACGGTTTTCCGGCGGTGTCTCAATCGTACTCATATCCCGGATCCCAATTAAAGACATATGCAGGGTGCGGGGTATGGGTGTGGCCGAAAGCATCAGCACATCCACATTCGTTTTCAGCGCTTTCAGTTTCTCTTTATCCGCCACGCCAAAACGCTGTTCTTCATCGATAATCAGCAAACCCAAATCAGCAAATTCGATATCTTTGGAAAGAATCCGATGCGTTCCGATCACGATATCGACTTGTCGGTTTTTCAATCTGCGGATGGTCTCTTCATTTTCGCGGTTGTTGCGGAAGCGGCTCATCAAAGCAACATTAATCGGAAAATTCGCCAGCCGTTCCCGAAAAGTATTAAAATGCTGTTGAGCTAAGACCGTCGTCGGAACCAGGATAGCAACCTGTTTGCCATCGGCCACTGCTTTGAAGGCGGCACGGATGGCGACTTCCGTCTTGCCGAAACCCACATCGCCACAAAGCAGACGCTCCATCGGTCGGGGTTGTTCCATATCCTGTTTAATTTCTTCGATACAGCGCAGCTGATCCTCGGTTTCCTCATAGAGAAAATCATCTTCCATTTCCTGCTGCCAGACAGTATCCTGAGAAAAAGCATAACCCAAGCCGGATTGCCGCCGCGCATAAAGCCGCAGCAGATCCGCAGCCATATCCTCCACTGCTTTTTTTACCTTGGAAGTGGTGCGGCTCCATTCCGAACTGTTCAGAGTATTGAGATGCTGCGTCTTGTTCTCGCTGTTGCCGATATATTTCTGAACGAAACCGATTTGATCCACCGGCACGTACAGTTTATCTTCACCGGCGTATTGGATATAAAGATAATCCTTCTGTAAGCCTTCCAGAATCAGAGAATGCACGCCCAGATAACGGCCGATGCCATGATTGACATGGACCACCAGATCACCGATGTTCAGTTCATGGTAGGTGCGCAGTTTCCGTCCTTCGGCAGATGCTTTGCCGCGCCGCTTTTTGATTTTCGTAAAAAATACGCTGTCCGGCAGGACGGTAAAGCGAATGGAAGACATCTCTATGCCTTCGCTGATAAAACCCTTTTGAACGAGAATTTGACCCGCTTGCGGGGGCATTTCTGCCGTGGACAAGCTGCTTTCCAATTCATACTCCCGCAGCAGCTCCTGAATCTGCTTTGCCCTTGCTTCATCTTCCGCCAGGATTAAGATATGATAGTCGAATTTTCGCCAGCGGGTTAATTCGGAGATCAAATTGGGCAGCACACCGCGCAGCATCGGTAAGGATTTCATCTGATTGTTGATCACATCCACCGGTTTCAGCCAGACCGGACGGCGCAGCACCATCGTCATGCTGATGCTGCGGTCGGAACTGAGCTCCGGCAGCAAATCATTAAAACTGATCAGATGCTTCAATCTGCCGTGCAGCATTTCACCGCGGGCAAAGCTCTGCAGACAATATTCCTGGATTTCTTCCAGGCGATGATCTGCTATTTCCTGCAGACGGGAAGGTTCATCCAAAAACACGAGCGGTTTTTCTGAAAAATAATCCGTCAGATAAACGGTCTGCGCATAAAAATAAGGCAAATACGGGCCCCAGCGCTCGTCGATTTCATTGGCATCCAGCCGCTGCAGCAATTCTTCCACCCGCTGCTGCAGTTCGGCTGCCCGCTCCGGTGCTTCGCTTTTGCGCAAACGTTCGAGGCTGTCGGCCAAATCAGCCGCGATGGCTTTGCGGCCATGCAGTTTCGCTGCGGGCGTCAGGATGAATTCGGCGCCGGGCGAAAGAGTATATTCCTGAATCGGTTCATAGGAGCGCTGATTGACCGGATCAAATAAGCGGATCGAATCGATTTCATCATCAAAAAGCTCGATGCGCACCGGTAGGGCGTCAATCGCAGCGTAGATATCAATGATACCGCCGCGGCGGGCAAAGCTGCCGGGAGTATCAACGGTAACCACCCGTTCATAACCCTGCGCAACCAACGATTCCATCAGGCCCTTCAAGTCCAGCCGATCGCCCGTGTGGATATTCAGCTGACGGGAAGCCATGATCTCGGGCGGCAGCAGCGGCAGCATCAGCGCTTCGATATTGGTCACCACACCGTCCAGCTTATGATTCAGCAAGTCCAAAAGCACCTGCAGGCGCTGATTACTGAGATCGCGGCTGGCTGCGGCAGAATCATAAAAGAAGCTCTCATTGGCCGGAAAGAAACCGATGCGTTTGTCCGGCAGCAAACCGCTGATGTCATCAAAAAGGTTTTGCGCCTGGTTATGACCATAACTGACTAAGAGAAAAGGCAATTCCTCCGCCGCCAATAAGGCCACATGCAGCGATTTCTGAGCGGTATCCGATAATCCGTACAGACAAACAGGCCCACGCTGCGCATGCACAGCCCGGGTCAGTTGCGTCATTTGTTCAGTTTGATAGAGCGGGGTAAACGCCTTCAGCAATAAAAGCCCTCCTTTGAGGAAATTCCGCTTCTTGTTTTATCAGTTTTGTTTGCCATTGAAACCGTTGAACTGCGCCATGGCAGCTTCTGTTCCTTTGCTCAGCCAAACCTCGACAATGTCGGGCATGACAGCCAAAACACTGTTCACCGTATCCCATTCTGTTGGCTTAAAGCTGCTTAAAACATAATCCGCTGAATCGACTCCCGTTGTTTGAGGACCGATGCCCAGACGAATGCGGGGAAAGTCATCGCCGTGCAGATGCTCGATCAGAGACTTGATGCCATTGTGTCCGCCGGCACTCCCCTGCGGCCGGATGCGGATTCGTCCGCAAGGCAGATCGATATCATCGTAGATGACTAAGATATTCTCCAGGGGCAGCTGATAAAAACGCTGCCAGGCTCCAACCGCACGGCCGCTGTCATTCATGAAGGTGAGGGGTTTGACTAAAATCACTTTTCTCCCGGCGATCAGCCCTTCTCCATAAATCGAACTATTCTTATGACCGTTTAATGTGATTTTGTACGCACCAGCCACCCGCTCAATAGCTTTAAAGCCAAAGTTATGGCGGGTAGGCGTGTACTGAATGCCGGGATTTCCTAATCCAACCAGCAGATCCATACCATATTGTTCCTTTGCGTCTTATTTCGAACCGATCACTATTCAGGCTTCTTCTCTTCTGTCTTCTTTTCCTTGATCATTTCCGGCTCGGCAGTCGCTTCGGTTTCGACGGCAGCTGCTTCTTCGGCCATTGAACTTACAATCGCGAGCACCATCATCTCGTCGTTGTCCAGCGTTACATCGGCCGGCAGGACGATGTCTTTGGCATAAACCACTTCGTTGATACCGAGATTCGTGATGTCAACTTCGATGCGATCCGGCAAGGCGGCAGGCAGGCAGGAAATTTCGATTTGATGGATTTGAATTTCAAAGATGCCGCCGTTTTTAACACCAACCGGGCTGCCGATAAAGGAAATCGGCATCTTAAAGCTCTGCACTACATTCATCTCAATCTGATGCAGATCAACATGGGTATAGGTACGGCGAACGGGATGTTTTTGAATTTCCGCGACGTAGACCGTCTTTTTTTCTCCGTTGATTTCCAGATCAAATAAACCATTGGCAGAATACTTGGCGATTGCTCTATCGAATTCCGCGTTGTCCAAAGAGACATCCATGGAACCATTGGCAACTTCTGCACCATAAACGATAGCAGGAATCTTGCCTGCTTTGCGTACGGCTTTAATATGATTCTTGCCGAGTTCTTTTCTGATTTCCGCTTGTAAAATCGGTCTTTCCATGATCATAAACCCCTTTCGTTTTCACGAGTTTTTTTTTAATGTCTTTGGCAAGCGCAGACTTGCCGTCCGGCATTCTAGCGTGTGAATTCAAATTACCAAAGCACTGAATGCAAATGCACCCATGACTGGAAAATTATATCGTACTCTGACAGAAAAAGCAACTTTTTGTTTCAAGAGTTCTTGGTAGTTTTCAATTAAACAAATCGTTTGGCTGTTTTTCGGCCCATTCACCGGGCCGAATCACTAATTGTTTGCGCTCGGAATCTACATTTTCCAGAATTAAGAGCGAAGTGAATTCATGCACTGATTTTTGACTGTCGCCTGCGCTGACCAGGAAGCCCATGCCCACGCACTCCGCCTGAAACTCCAGCATTAAGTCCAGGATACCTTTGGCAGTACCGCCGCCGCGCAGAAAATCATCCAGAAATAAAACTTTTGCGCCCGGTTTAACAGCCCGCCGCGGCAGAGACATGGTAGCCAGCCGCTTCTGACTGTTGGAAATATAACTGATGCCAATGCTGGTGCCTTCGCTGATCCGGCTGTCACTGCGCACGATCGCCAACGGCACATTCAACTGCCGGGCGGTCATCAAGCCAATGGGAATGCCTTTGGTCTCGACCGTAGCAATCAGATCCGGTTTCAAATGACGAAAATGCTGCGCAAAAAACAAGCCGATCTGCTGCATCAAAGCCGGATCGCCAATCAGATCAGTCAAATATAGAAACCCGCCGGGCAGGATGCGTTCCGGCGCATTAATCATCGTACAGAGGGTTTTTGCTAAACTGATTGACTCCTGAAAGGTAAACACCGGCGTATAAATCACGCCGCCGGTCGCTCCTGTCTGCGTTTCAATGCGTCCCATATTCAACTGGGTGAACGCTTCTTTGATAATAGCCAGATCTTCGCTGATGCTGGACTTGGCAGAATTCAAGGTTTGTGTAAATTGCGTGAGGGGGATCAATTGACTGGGATGATCGATAAGATATTTGGTGATGGCAACGATACGATCGTTCCTGCGAATCCGCTCCATAGACTCCCTCTTTCTTTCCATCCTCCGTTGATGACAGCAGCAATGGAATAGTTTAGATTACGAACATTCAACTTAGATTATAACTGAAATGTCCGTAAAGTCAAGGAAAGAAAGCCTTTCGGCAGAGAAGATTTCTCAATCCCGTTGCTAAAAACCTCCCTCTGCGCGTTGATTTGCCGCAAATTCTGTCTTGACCCGGCTGATCAGTTCTTCATCGCAAATCAAATCATACGCCGTAGCAGACAGGATTTTTGCACCTGTCAGGACAGCGGTAACAGCTGCTTCGCCTTTGCCCGCATCCAGATAGGCTTGCGAATGCGAAGCTGTCCCTTGTTTGACAAAACCCATGCGCAGGCAGCTGCCAGGAACCCGGTACATGACGTTGCCAAAATCGGTAGAACCGGTTTTCTCCCGCGGCGGACACAGATCCGGCGCCTGCAGCAGCCTGGCGTTGGCCATGATCAGGTCGTTCAAAGCATAGACCGGAATCTTGCTGTCAATGGCTTTTTCTGCTTGAATCTCGACCGTAGTGTCCGTCATCAGGGCCGCACCTTTCATCACATTCTCAAAACGTCGGATGACATCATCCAATTGACTGCGGTGATAACTGCGCAGATAAAAATGACCAACGGCTTTGGCCGGTACACTGTTGGCTGCCCCGCCGGCATCCACTACGGTGTAGTGCATTCTCACATCATCCGCCACATGTTCCCGCATAAATTCGATACCCTGGAAAGCCAGCAGCAGTGCATCCAAAGCGCTTCTGCCCGCTTCCGGTTTGACGGCGGCATGCGCTGTGACACCACGAAACGTTACCGTAAACGTCGTCAGCGCCATAGAGCGGATGTCAACCGTGGTGCCGGGATTGGCATGCAGCATCAAAGCTACATCAATATCTGTAAAACAACCATTGGCCAGCATCGTCACTTTCCCGCTGGTCGTCTCTTCAGCAGGCGTGCCGTAAACAACCAATTTGTAAGGCATTTCTGTTAATTTTTCCTTAATGGCTGCAGCGCAGCCCAGAATGGCGGGACCCTGCAAATGATGGCCGCAGGCATGACCCAACCCTTCCAGCGCATCATATTCGCACAGCAACCCAATTGAGGGACCGTTTTCTTTGTTTTGGTAAACGGCCCGAAACGCGGTCGGCAAACCGCCTACCCCTTTCTCAACCGTAAAACCGTTTTGCTGCAGCATATCGCACAAGAGGGTGCTGGCCAGGATTTCTTGATTACCGAGTTCGGGATGATCAAAAATGGTATTCGCCATCGCAATCAGTTGATCGGCGGACCGATCTATTTGCTGGAATAATTCTTCTTTCATAAGGAACCTTCTTTCCGCTTCGATTCATTTGATTTTGCTAGCCCCATCGATTGGACTGCGGCAGATCCCAGTGACTGCACTGGGATGGTTTTGATCTGAACTGCCAACCGAACAAAAAGAAAGAGCATCTCTCGATGCTCTTTTTCGCTATTCTTCCGGTTCTTCCTCTATTTCGGCGCCCAGCTCGGCAGTTTCGGCTACTCCGCTCCACCAACCCGGCGGCGTCAACTCGTCCACTAATTTTGCTGCCAATTCAGCGTCTTTGGTGATGGCAAAAACGGTCGGTCCGCTGCCGCTCATCAAAGCTTTTTCAGCTCCGGCAAACATCAAACGTTCCTTCAATTGCTGCAATTCCGGCAGCATGGAAAAAGTGACACTCTCCAAATGATTGCTCAGGTAATCCGGTAGAGAACGCTGATCACCCACCTGTAAGCTGCGGACCAATAATTCCGTCACCGGCGCCGGCAAATGATCCTGCTGTAATGAGGTGTAAACCAATTTCGTCGAGATGCTTTGCGGCGGTTTAAATAAGGCCAGATGCCATGTCCCCGCAAAGGGAAGCTGTTCTACAAGCTCGCCGCGGCCACTGGCGACCGCTGTTCCACCCATGATACAAAATGGCATATCCGAACCAAGGTCCGCTGCCATTTTCATTAAATCCGTTTGACTGTAACCCGTCTGCCATAATCGATTCAAACCAACTAAAGTAGCGGCGCCATCCGCAGATCCGCTGCCCAGGCCGGAAGCAATCGGTAAACGCTTATCCAACCAAATCGAAGCGCCCCGCGGACATCCGCTCACTTCTTTCAAGTAACGGGCGGCCCGCAGGATATCGTTGCTTTCATCCAACGCCAAAGCAGGAGGACGCGATCCCCGTGGATCCCAGATCAATTCCAGCTTATCGCCTGCTTGAAAGGTGAGAACATCGTACAGAGAAATACTTTGCATTACCATCGATACTTCATGATAACCATCGCTTCTGCTTCCCAAGACATCTAACGTAAAATTAATCTTTCCTCTGGCACGTACAATGACCGGCATCCCACCAGCTCCTTCGTTGCATCGCTGTGATTTCATTCCTGTTCTGAATGACTCTATCGTTTTTATTTGTATTGCCTTTATTTTATCATAAAACAAACAAAACTTCAAGTCATTCTTGCAGGCTACTGCCGGTAGATTGCCTCTAGTATTCTGGAATCAAGCTGCGTTCTGTCTATTTTACCTGCTAATCGTGTTTACCGGGGAAAAATTTCCGCCGCAGCGCAATCAGCACAATTCCGACCAATAAGGGAGCAAAAGCAGAATAGCGTTGCACGATCGCCTGGAAGCCGCCGCTGCCGCCATCCACACTCTCCGCCGCACTCACTGCAGCCACAACCACAGCAGCCGGGCTGCTGATAACCACAAGCACGAAAACAAATACCACAGTCAAAATAAACCATTGATTTCTTGACATCTTCCTATACACACCTTTCCTCATCAGCAACATGTCAACTTGTTTACTTCCTTAATTCCCTGTGCGGCTGAAAAGACCTGCACTCTCCGTCGTGAATTTATCAATGCAGCCGAGATTTCCGGCGTAATTGCATTCTCACTCAAAAAAATTTGCCATTGCCACAAAATTTTGCTATACTAAAAAAAAGAGATCAAGAGGAAATGGTGATTAAATCATGAAGGAGTTCATTTTTGCTGTTTTGGGCGGTGGCTGCGGCTTTGCGGCTTACCATCTGATGAATCTGCTGCCGGCCGCCTGGTTTGCGGAGACCGGTGAAGAACCGCATGCGGCTCTGCAAAAAGCCATCCGCTGGCCAAGGCTGCCCTGGCTGCCGCTGAGTTGCATTCTGCTTGCTACCCTGGCTGCACTGATCGCAAAAGTCTATTTGGGCATCACTTTTCCGATTTTGAATACGCTGGCCTTGCTGCTGCTTTGGATGATTGCTTTGTCCGATGCCCGCTTTAGTATCATTCCCGATCAATTCTGCACCGGTCTGGCGGTGTTAGGTATCCTGCGTCTGATGATCGTCAACACCTCCGCTGCCCTCTGGGCCGCCGGCATCGGGCTCGCCATCGCAGCCCTCCTGCCCTGGTTGGTTGGCTGTCTTTGGTCTGTTATGCGTCATCAGGAAGCTCTTGGGTTTGGGGATGTCAAATTGCTGGCTGCTTTGGCTATTTTTTGCGGCTGGCCGGATGTCGGGTTTATCTTACTCACCACGCTTCTGCTCGCCGGTTTGACTTTTGGGATTCTGATGCTGCTGAAGCGCCTGCACATCGGCGACAGCCGTCCTTTAGGACCTTATATTTGTCTGGCAGCAGCGATTTGGCTTTTATTTCGGCCGCAGTTGCTCAATCTGATCCAATGGTATCTCAACTTGCTTCGATTCTAAGCAAATCAAACCAAATATGCAAAAGAAGCCTTGGCAACCAAGCTGTAATGCTGCCAAGACTTCTTTTTTTCTTTATTCTGCTAAAATCGCATCGACTTTCAAAGCAATTGCGGCGGCGATTTTCTCCATCATCGCATAATGTTCCGGTTTTAAATCCCGAGCGGAAACAGTTTTGCTGAGAGCCGCCTCCGTTCCGATCACATCGGAGACCAACAGGACATCTTTCACCGCACCGCTGTATTTGACGGTAGCGCGTTCTGCACACGATTTGCTGCAGGCATCTACTGCAATACAAGGATACTTCTTGGCAAATTCACGTTCTTCCTCACCGCCGGCGATATACAAAGGCAGACAAAGCGTCGATACCCGGCCCGGACGCAGTTTGCTCATCACTTGACGAACCGCTAACCTGGCTAAAGTGCCACCTAAGTATTCTTCTCCGCTGCAGGCAAGAACTCCAACTTTATCCGCCATTTACTCTGCCTCCTTCTGGATCGCTTCCACTCGCGCCGCTATTTTGGCTGCCAATTCATCGGTAATCTGCCAACCCTCTTCCGTCAGATCACTGCCGGTGCCGGGATTCGCGCCCCGATGATTTCGCATCTCATCCACGGAACGAAATTTGCCTTGCACGATACCGCCAGCAGCTTCCAGACTATGAAAAGAGCAAAGGGCAGCGCAGCCATCAATTGAAATACAGTTTTTTCCGCAAACTTTCGCCCTTACTTCCTCGTCTCCGGTCACAATATGCGCCAAACAAACCGTTTCGGCGTCGGCTTTTGCCAAATGCCCGGTGACAGCCAAGGCAGCTTCTCTTGCCATTAAGCCGTAAACCTTACCGATCCCGCTGCAGGGTACCACAATTACTTTAGACATGAAACTCATCCACCTTTCTTTTCAATACCGGAAAGTAACCTGCAAATTGGTGCAGCAGGTCTTGATCTTCGGAAAATGCCGTTAAGTTCATTTCCAGAATCCAGCCTTTTTCGTAGGGGCTTTGATTGATCAGTTCGGGTGCGTCCAGCAGCGCCTCGTTGACCGCTGTAACCACACCGCTGACCGGACTGACGATTTCAAAAACGGCTTTACCGGATTCGATGTTGCCGGCTTCCTCAAATTGCTCCACATGGCTGCCAAGCACAGGCGGGGTAAAGTAAATGATATCAGCCAGACTGTGCTGCACAAAGTCAGTCACACCGAGTCTTGCTTTGTCACCAATCACATAGACCCAAACATCATTCTCATTGAAATAGAATCCCTCATTATCGGGTATTTTAAAGATAAACTTGTCTTTGGTATAAGTCTGAAAATGCAGCTCAGCAGGGAATTGCAATGCCTCTTCAGCAGCTACCGGCTGCGCGCCGCTTGCTTGCCTGCCGATTTTTTCTGCAAGCTGATGGGCAAATTCAATTTCTGCCGCCGTTAAGCGCAGATGATCGGGTAATTCCAGACCATTGACTTTTGCTTCTTCACTGATGCTGATCTTCTCACTGATTTTTAAACCTTTTTCCGCCGCCAATTTACTGGCACAGCGCACTGCACAGCCGTCAATCACCAAAAGTGGTTTTTCTTCTGTTAGCTTGTTGTACTTTGCCTCAGCGACCCGATAAAACACAGGACAAATCAGTTCGTTTTCTCCCGTTTCACAAAGCCGCAGAGCCACTTCTCTCGCAAGTGACCCGGCAGATTTATCCAAGCCATTGCATGGCAGCACCGCAAACGATTTAGCCATGATTCTCATCCTCCTGGCGCAGTTCTTTGATGGCGGCTGTCGTCGCTTTTTTATCGGGAAAAGAGATCGCGTCCGGTCCACAGGTCTTGGAACAAGCCCGGCAAAAAACAACACAGTTCTCAGGATTTTGCACGACCAGTTTCGGGCTGGCATTTTCCCGCACGGCAAACACCTGATGCGGACAGAATTTATCACATTCCATACAGTCATTGCATTTGGTTGGGTCAATCCGCGGCGCCCAATCAATTTTACTGCGTTCCACACCCATAAATGTGCTTTCGCTCATTTTACAGATCCTCCTCAAATCCAAGCTGGCTCAAGGCATCTTTCACCTTTTGAAAAGCTTTGTCGTTCGTCATATCGCGGATATCCAGCATCACACAATCCGTCTCCATATTCATCCCGGCTTGCAGGAAGGCTTGTTTGAACATTTTCTTTTGCATATTGGGTGCGCAGGCCGCAATCACAACCTTACGCTTGGCTTGCAGAAAATCGGCTAAAAAGCGATCGCCATCCTCTTCGCAAAGCTGCGGATGAATAAAAGCATATTCAACCGGCAATTCCACCCGTACCTGATTGATAAAATCCCAGATATCCATAGCACGAAAACCGGGACACTTGCCTGTGCAGACGCACATAATAAAACCATAGCGTTCTTTTTCCATAATGATCCTCCGTTACTAATTTTCTGCTTTAATTTCAAAATTTTCCCAAAAATCGATCAGAACAAGCGCTTTTTCCGGGTCGATGCAATACATCATCTTTTTGCCGTCGCGCCGCACGTTGACCAAACCACTGTCTGTCAAAAGCTTCATATGGTAGGATAGGGTGGATTGGCTGAAGGAAAACGACTTCAGAATTTCACAGGCACATAACTCGCCACAGGAAATCAGGTCAACAATCTCTAGTCTGGTTTGATCAGCCAACGCTTTAAACAGCAAGGCATATTCTTTTTCCATCGCTTGCATCCCCTTTCTCCCTCTGTCGATATTTCGCCGAAAATCCTATTTGACTGCTTCAATCAGATAGGAAGCAACATAATCTTCGATTTTGCTGCCCGGGATCCAAGTAGCGATGATTTCTTTGCTGTTGTCTCTTGGCGTGAATACCAGGTCTGTAAAGCCCGCCCTTTGCATCATGCTTTTCAAGGTTTCAATATACTCAGCACCGGCAATGCAGCCAATAATTTTGGCTAAACTCTGTTTCGCTTCTTGCGGTAATTCTGCCGTAGCAACCGAATCGGAAATGGATAATCTGCCGCCTTTTTTTAAGACCCGATAGGCTTCTTTGAACACTTGTTCTTTTTCTACGGATAAATTGATCACACAATTGGAAATAATCAGATCGACCGTCGCGTCAGCCACCGGCAAATGCTCAATTTCCCCTAAGCGAAATTCAACATTGGTATACCCGCTCTTTTGCAGATTCTTGCGCGCCAGTTTGATCATCGCAGGCGTCATATCGACGCCGATGACGAAACCTTGCTCGCCAACCCGTCGGCGTGCTAAAAAGCAATCGAAACCGCCGCCGCTGCCTAAGTCGAGCACCGTTTCGCCTGATTTCAATGCGGCGATGGCCAGCGGATTGCCGCAGCCCAGCCCGAGATTGGCATCCAGCGGCACACTCTTCAAATCTTCTTCGGAATAACCTAAGCGCAAGGACGCCTCTGTCCTACCCATCGGGGCACCATTGCAGTCGCAGCCGCTGCTGCAGCAGCCAGCCGCAGGTTTATTCTTCGCAATGCTGCCGTATCTTTTTCTGATTGATTCCCGCACTACTTCTTTGTCTTTCATTCCAATCTCCTCCCTTGTTATTTGCAGCACTCGTCTGCCTTGGGGTGATGACAAATACAGTCCTCATGATCCCCACAGAATAAATGACAGAATTCCCGCAATTCCTGAAAACGCGTTTGATTTAAGGTATAGCGCATCCAAATGCCGTCCTTCTGGCCATCCACCAAACCGCACTCCATCAATATTTTCATATGATAAGAAAGCGTTGGCTGGCTGATGCGAAAGCTCTCCAAAATTGCACAGGCGCACATTTCTCCGCACGACAGCATTTCCAATATTTTCAACCTGGTTTCGTCAGCCAGTGCCTTAAACACCGGCACAAATTCTGCATAGGAATATTTCATCTTAACAGTCCCCCGATCTATACTTATTGAACTTTATCTATATATTGAGTATAACCATCATATTGAACTTTGTCAATCTATTTACTGATTTTTTTTTTGATGTTTTCTTCTTGCTCTGGAAATTTCCCCGCCTAAATTGCCGCTAAAAAGTCATGCGGAACAGACGTAAAATTAGGCGCTATTTTATTCATCCGATAATTCGTATTATTATATTAATAATAATTATTATATTATGTTGACATTTAATCATAACTATGTTATGATACGGATATGGAAAAGACATGTCACTTCCTCTTCTACCTGTTATTGTTGGAAAATCGCCAAAAACGGTCCGTCTTCTGCGGAATTGTAATAACAAGTGTTAAAAAAAAGGAAGGAATTAAAAATGGAAAGAAAGACTAACTCAACTGATCTGCAAACAACGGTGGATGGAAATGTTTTCTTATATCGTCTGTTCGGAGCCTTAACAGCTTTGCTCGAATGCACCCTGGCGTTTCGCTTGTTTTTCAAATTACTGGGAGCGGATCCGACCAATGTTTTTGTCAAAGGAATTTACACTGTCACGCAATACATTGTTGGTATCTTTGATGGGATCTTTCCGGTAAGCCTGACCACCATCGATGCCTTGCCGCTTTTGGAACCCGCTACCCTCATCGCGATGCTGGTTACCGGTGTCATTGGCCTGATTCTCCTGGGACTGGTTAGGCCCAGAAGGGTCCGTCCGGAATGGGTCGAATACACGCCGATTGATCCTGCGGATCAATCAGTCGATTACCCTGTCAAGAAGACCTTATCCGATTAGTAAATCGAATCGAAAAAGCAAAGAAATGATTCTCATAAGAAGAAGGAGTGCATTATGTTATACACGATTGCAGTCGTCCTGATTGTTTTATGGTTACTTGGATTGGTTACTACTACGGGCGGAGGCCTTTTGCACATTCTCTTAGTCATCGCCGTGGTTTTGGTGATCATCCGTTTAGTGCAGGGCAAAAGAGTCATTTAATGATTCCTTGCCGCCTCAAATGGATTTTGCAGCCAAACAAGGCTGAAAGCAGGCAAACAGTTCCGATAAAAAAAAACAGGCACCTGACAGTGCCTGCTTTTTTTTATACCTTTTTATTGATTCGCCCGACTTTATTTTTTCAGATAGTCTCCCAGGGATTTGCTGAAGGAACCGGCAGTATCACCATACATGTGTCCATCATAATCGGAATAACCGACAAGACTCTTATCAAAACCATCCAATTGGATGTAATTGAAATTATAATAGGTAAGACCGTAGCCTTGCAGCATTTTCGAAAAATACTGGAATGCTTTTTGGTAGTTTTCCGGATAAAGCTCCAATGTCTCCTGTGGCACGGGCGTGGTAAAAACCACCAGTTCAATGTCGTTTTCCCGGCAGAAGGTCACCATTTTATCAAAATACCGATACGAATTCACCAGCATTTTCTTTTCATCCCAAAGAGAGACATATTGAGACTTTGTCCGCTTGGTATCTTTGAAAAATAAGAATCCTTCTTCTTTCAAAGTTTGATAGGAAAGATCAAATGTATCAAGGCCGTAGTTTTTATAATTGTCCGTTTGTTTTAATTCCAGATTGGCCAGATTCGGCTGCCACTGCAATTGATAATTAAACCAGGGGAATAAAACAGCTCTAAAATCCGCCGAGGTAATTTTCGCCAAGAAGTACTCTGCCTTGACCTGAGACCAAGGCATATAATTAAACAATTGCGTATAATAATAGGTATCAATATCCTTATTGATCCAATAAGTGGGATCCAGCTCATAAACTACGCGTTCCGGTTTGTGCTCTCTGCATGCCTCTTTCAGAAGGTAATAAGAATCTCTGGGATACTCTCCCCAGATACAGAGATTGGTACTTTTCCGCCCTGTAATGCTGTCTACAACCAGAGGATCCACAGCCGAAAAGCCATGCGACGTACCAAGGAATAAGTCATCATAGGTCGTTGTTTCCAGGTTATGCAGCTTGATTCTCATGATATTATTCGGAATCAAAATATAATTCAAAATGACGTTAAGCAGCAGACAGACCGTGAAAAATGCCGCAAAGAGGATGACCCTTTTAGAATTGCGCATAGATAAAGCCTCCTCCGGATGACGACAGTGTTCCGAATGCCGGCAAAGCATAAAGAAGCAGCAGATAGACGACAAAGCGCAAAGCAACCGGTTTGGCGCGCAGCACTTCGCCGATCCGAACACCTTTTTCCTGATAATAACTGACAATAAATAGCACGACACAACCAAGCAAGACGATGTTGTAAAGGTGCAGCCCTATCTGGCTTACCCCTTTCAACATCAGCGTGCCGTCCAAGAAATCAGAAAAGTGAAAATCGGTCACCGTTTTCTGCATCAGCGCGAAGGCATGCGTCAGATTATCGGCCCGGTCAAAATACCAGCTGATATTGACTAGGATAAAAGTTCGGAAAATCTGAAAGATGCGCCAGGCTGTTGATTTATCATTGATATGACAAGCGATTTTCCATTTCCTGGCGGTCGGCATCATCAAGCCGCTGAAGCCGATGATCAGTCCGTTATACAAACCATAAGCGATATATTTCCAATTCGCGCCGTGCCAAGCACCAACGATGAAAAATACAATGATATTCACCACGCAAATCGGCAAAGCGCGCCCCATGTTTTTGCCCAGAAGTTTTCGGGCAGATTTGCCAAAGCGATTCATCGTTTTGGATAGCGATAAGGGATAAAAGACATAATCCTTCATCCAGGTGCCCAGCGTAATATGCCAGCGATGCCAAAAATCCGCAATGGAAACTGCAAAAAAAGGCCGTTTAAAATTCTCGTCCAACTCAATGCCAAACAGATTGGCAGCCCCTTTGACGACATCCATACCGCCCGAAAAATCTCCGTAGAGCTGAATGGAATAGCCCAAGACTGCCACCAAAATCGTGGTGCCGGTATATTTTTGATAATTGTTGCCCCAGAAAACCTCACCAACCACGCGGGCTGCATTATCGGCGATCACCATTTTTTTAAAGAATCCCCAGAGAATCAACTGCAGGGAGCGTTCCATGCGCGGCCAATTAAACTCATGCTCTTCATAGAGCTGACGCGCCAGCCGGTCGAAACGGCCGATGGGGCCCTGCAGAATCTGCGGGAAAAAGGAAACAAACAAAGCAAACCGAAAGGGATTCCTTTCGGCTTCGTATTTCTCCCAATAGACATCGATGATATAACCTGCCGATTGGAAGGTATAAAACGAGATACCCAGCGGCAACAGAAAAGTCTGCAGGGAAAGGTGCAGATCCAGCAGACGATTCATGTTGATTAAAGCGAAATTCGTATATTTAATGACCACAAGCATGCCGAAATCCAGGAGCAGCGTCAGCAATAAGACAAAGCGTTTCCTTTTCTGTTTCAGAGTTTTTTCGGTTTGGCTGTTTTTGATTTGGTCCAGCATTCGGCCTGCCAGATAGGATACGCCGGTAGAAAAAAGCAAAAAAGGTACGATCTTCAGACCGGCAGACGCATAATAAACGTAACTGAAGGCCAACAGCCATATCCATTGCCATTTTTTTGGTATACGGTAATAACCAATGACCGCAACCAACAGAAAGAGTGCAAATTTCAAAGAAACTAACGACATCATTTGCCTCCAGATCTAGAAGCGTTACTCAAGACACTACGCCCTCAGACGCTCTACCATAGCCCATAGAGCTTGGGCTGAGTTGAAATTCGCCGGTTTTATATCCATCGGCGTCACATAGACATCAAATTCTTCCTGCAGTTCGGCGACAATCGAAAGAATAGCGAAAGAATCGAGAATCTGACTGTCAATTAGCTTAGTACAAGTTGTATAATCCACATCCGGATTGATGTCCTCCAGAATCGCAATGATCTTTTTAATTCCTTCTGAGTTTTCCATATTGGTTCTCCTCTCTTAAATCGAATTGAATGGGTGAGTAGCAAGACTCGAGCGAACCAGCCGAATCCCCTCGGCCTGATTATAAAACAAAACGCCGGGAAGATCTCTGCTCAAGAAAAGGTAGATGCCTTCCGTGATCGAATATGCGCCTAATTTGCCAAAAACCAAGACATCCCCCACCATGAGCTGCCGTAAGGGGAGTTGCTTGACAATGACATCGCCGGCAGTGCATAAGGAACCGCAGACATGCCAGTTCTCTATCTGTCCGCGGTCCTGCTGTGCCAGATGCAGGATCGGCGGCATTTTCATGGCCATTGTTTGCCCATAATAATTAATGTGATTGATGCCGCCATCGATGATGCAATAATTCTGATCCTGATTCCGCTTACAATCAACGACGGACGTGAGATAGTAACCACAGAGCGCCGTCAGGTAACGTCCCATCTCCAGCATGATCTTGCCGCCAAAACGCATGTTGCGCAGTAAATCGCCGAGAGCCGCCAGCAGCTCACTGTCATCCACGGCTTCATCCTGGGCAAAATAAGGGGTATAAAGACCTGGGCCGTATTCCAGGTTCGGAAAGGTAATTTGGTATGAATTCTGCAGTTGGATACAAAATTCATCCAAATAGTGCAGTTCTTTGGCGATCAGCGAGATCTTTTTTTTCTGCGTACCGGAATAATACTGCAAACCCATCAGCTGCAGGTTGGGATACTCCTGCCAGCGGGATAAAATCCGGCAGATGGTTGCCTCATCCATCCCGAATTGATTGCCGCTGGTCAAACGCAGGATGATTTTGATTGTTTTCTGCTGTTCCTCGGCACAGCTGGCCAACATTTGCAGCTGTTGCTCTGATTCGGCCGTGAAAGTCACCGCTGTGTCATAACAGCGAAGTACGCGTTCCATTTCCGTCCGCTCTTTATTCACACCGGATAAGACGATCCGCGCCGCCGGGATCTGGTTTCGCTCGCAGATGGCAAATTCACCCGGAGAACAAACTTCAAAGCGGTCCACTAAGCCGTTCAGATGATCGACTAAAAAAGGATTGGCTTTCATTGCAAAGCAAAGCCCGGCCGCATCGCCTAATTGTTCACGGATCATGGTCAGTCTTGCCGTTAATTCATCCAATTCAAAAACATAAGCCGGTGTCGGAAATTCCTGCGCAATCCGCGCTAACACGCTGCGTTCCATTTTTAGCTCCTTTTCAGAAGATTTTTCAAAGCCACCCGGTCGATTTTTCCGTTCTTACTGATTGGCATGGCTTCCACGCGCAGAAGGGTATTGGGCAGCATATAAACGGGTAAATCAATTTTCAGCTGCCGAATGATCAAACCTTTGGTAATATCGCCTTCATAGAAAGCGACAATCTTATTTGTCTCTGCGTCAAAGATGCAGCAGGCTCGTTTGATTTCCGGGATTCGATCCAGACAAGTCTCGATTTCACCCAACTCAATCCGCTGCCCCATGTGTTTGATCTGAAAATCCTTTCTTGAAGCAAAACAGAATTCACCGCGCTCATTATAATAAGCCAGATCGCCCGTGCGGTAAATCAGTTCCAGAAAATGTGGATTCAACGGATTTTGCACAAAAGCATTTTCGGTTTGCTCCCGATTGTTGTAATAACCCAAAGCCAGAGCGGTTCCGGAAACGCAGAGCTCACCCTCTTGTTTTGGCGCTGTGATCAGGCGGTTGTTTTCGTCCAAAAGCATGACCTTTTCATTGGGAAACGCTTTGCCCATGGGCAGAACTTCCCCCGGCTGAAATTCTCGGTCGACGATGTAATAGGTGCAGTTGCAGGTGATCTCGGTGGGACCATAGAGATTGACAAACAGTGCTTTGGGGTAGACCACTCGCCATTTATTCAGATGCTTGATCGGCATCACCTCGCCGCTGAACAAAATTTTCTTGATATCACGAGGAATCTTATACTCAAAGGCATTCAGGGTGGTCAGGATACACAAAGCAGACACAGCCCAAATCAGCGTCGTCACTTTTCTGTCCGCCAGGTAATCGAGCAGCTGCATCGGCATGGAAAACATGCGGCGCGGAATGATCACCATAGTGGCTCCGGTTTTGAGCGTGGTGTAAATATCCTTGACCGACACATCAAAATCAAACGGCGCTTGATTGCCAATGACATCTTGCTCTGAGATCTGAAACAGATCGGGAAAATAATCCATAAAATCGATGACGGAACGATGGCTGATCACCACACACTTGGGCACACCGGTGGATCCGGAAGTAAAAATGCCGTAGAGCGGATCGATGTCCAGTGCCTGTTCTCTTCGCGCCGCCAAGAGCATTTCATCCGGCTGCTCCGGCATCAGATCTTCGAAAGCAAGGATTTCTCCCGTAAAATCCAAACAGGCCAAGGCGTTTTGATTGGTCCGGTCAGTAATGATGACAGACGCTTCCAGCGTTTTGACAATCTGATTCAAGCGGGTGACCGGCTGTTTCACATCCAACATGACATAAAAACAACCGGCTGACAGAATACCCATGAACAGGGTTACCGCTGTCACGCTTTTTTCCATGAAAACAGGAATCGGAGAGCCGGCAGGAATTTTATTCGCCAAAACGCTGCCGATTCTTTGCGCACGCTGCCATAGTTCCCCGTAGGTGCAAGAAGATGTTTCATCTTCAAATGCCGTTTTATCCGGAAACCGTGCTGCCGAACGCTCTAAATACTCCAGAACACTCTTTGTCATTGTTGTCTCCCCACTGCTTGGATGCAGTGCTGATTCGTTTGGCTTTATTGCTTAGAAATTCACCGTAAATCTCATGCAGTCATCACTTTTTTCGAGTGTTGACCTTCATTTGACACACGTTTCTTATTCTTACTATAGTATCATTGACTGTTCTGCCTGTCAATAAAATCACAGTACGCCGCTTTTCGATTTTTTCTGCGGAAAAGCACGGCCCTGACTCCCGAACGAGACAGTTCCGTGCTTATTAAACAAAGGCTCGGCTGCGTTTTGCAATGATATCGGTTACTGATTTTTACCTTGGATAAATTGATGCATCGCTTCTGCCGCAATTTTGCCGGCACCCATCGCTAAGATGACCGTCGCTGCGCCGGTCACCGCATCCCCGCCGGCAAAAACACCCGGTCGAGAGGTTAATCCGCTTTGGTCGGCCACAATGCAGCCGTATTTATTGGTCTGCAAACCTTCCGTAGTGGACTTAATCAATGGATTGGGAGAGGTGCCAATGGCCATGATCACGGTATCGCAGTCCATTCTAAATTCACTGCCCTGCAGCGGAATCGGTCTCGCTCGGCCGGAGGCATCCGGTTCACTCAGCACCATCTCCTGGCAAAGAGCGCCATTGACAAAGCCGTTTTCATCGCTGTAAATCTCCAGCGGGCTATGCAGAAATTTAAATTGGATTCCTTCCTCGATGGCGTGTTCCACTTCCTCACGCCGGGCCGGCAATTCATTTTCTGTTCTGCGATAAACAATGGTGACATTGGCACCCAGCCGTTTGGCGCAGCGGGCAGAATCCATGGCAACATTACCGCCGCCGACCACGATGACGTTTTTGCCTTTTTGGATCGGGGTGCTGCTGTTGGGCTGATAAGCCTTCATCAGGTTGATGCGAGTCAGAAATTCATTGGCAGAATAGACTCCTTTGAGGTTCTCACCCGGAATATTCATGAAATTCGGTAAACCGGCACCGGATCCGATAAAGACGGCTTCAAAGCCATAGGCATCCAGCAATTCGTCAACCGTTATGGTTTTGCCAATCACCACGTTTGTCTCGACTTTTACACCCAATGCTTTCAAGCCATCAATTTCCTTTTGCACAATCGCCTTGGGCAGACGGAATTCCGGAATTCCGTAAACCAGCACACCTCCGGCCACATGCAGCGCTTCAAAGATGGTGACAGCATAGCCGATTTTAGCCAAGTCACCGGCGCAGGTAAGACCGGAAGGTCCGGAACCGATCACAGCAACTTTGTGCCCGTTGGCCACTGGCTTTTCAATTTTTCCACTGGCTTCGGCCTGATAGCAGTCGGCGACAAAGCGCTCCAGACGGCCGATCCCTACCGGTTCGCCTTTGATCCCTCTGACGCAATATTTTTCGCATTGACTTTCCTGCGGACAGACCCGGCCGCAAACCGCCGGCAAGGAACTGGCTTGATTGATCACATCGTAGGCAGCTGCAAAATGACCTGCTTCCACTTCTTTGATGAAAGCGGGAATATTGATGCTGACCGGGCAGCCATTGACGCAAGGTTTGTTTTTGCAGTTCAGGCAGCGTTTGGCTTCATCGAGCGCCTGCTCTGCCGTATAGCCGAGGGTGACTTCCAAAAAATTCTTATTTCGGACGTTTGGGTCTTGCGCAGGCATTGGATTTTTCTTTAAAGATAAATTCGTCAATTTATTCTACCTCCAATTGAAAGAGATTGCAGGTATGCTCGAAAGCTGTTCGCTCAAACGCCTGATACATCGAGGCGCGCGCGATGACTTCGTCAAAATCAACCTGATGCCCGTCAAAATCCGGTCCGTCCACGCAGGCAAATTTGGTTTTGCCGCCCACCGTCAATCGGCAGCAGCCGCACATACCGGTACCGTCGATCATGATCGGATTCATACTGACAATGGTTTTAATCCCATAGATTTTCGTCAGCTTACAGACGAATTTCATCATCATCAAAGGTCCGATGGCAATCACTTCATCATATTGCTCGCCGCTCTCAATCAGGGCTTTCAAGGCATCGGTGCCAAATCCTTTTTCACCATAACTGCCGTCATCTGTCATCATCTTCAATAAACTGCAGGAACACTTGAATTGATCTTCCAGGATGACCAGGTCTTTGCTGCGAAAACCGACGATCGTATGCACTTCTGCACCCAGTTCATGCAGTTTCTTGGCGATCGGATAGGCGATGGCGCAGCCAACGCCGCCGCCGACCACAGCCACTTTCTTTAATCCGTCTGTTTCGGTTGGTTTCCCGAGCGGACCGACAAAGTCCTGTAAGGAATCACCCACCTTGAGGTGATTCAATTTGGCGGTTGTCGCACCCACAATTTGAAAGATGATGGAAACGCTGCCGCTGCTGCGATCATAGTCCGCTACAGTCAAAGGAATTCTTTCCCCTTCGGCATCCACGCGCAGGATGATGAACTGTCCCGGTTCTGCTTTTTTCGCGACCAGCGGAGCATAGATATCCAGTTGGGTAACAGTAGGGTTCAACTCGATTTTTCTGATAATTTCGAACATATTTAGCCCTCTTTCTCTTGATCATGTCCTTTTTTACGATTTTTACCGTAAATACGGAGTAAAACCGTGAATCAAACGATGCAGCGGGTTTTCTTTTTATGATTGCCTTTGCTGCAGTTCAGCGAAACTTGTTTTCGCCGTTCAGCGTTTCCACACCTTGTTATGATACGAAGATTCCTTTCCTATTATAACCCGGAATCTGCGAATTTGAAATCTTGCCAACCCTTTTATAAACTAGATTTTCTGTCATTATTTAATTTTTTCAGTAAATAGCGCTACTCTTTGCAGTTTGAGTTTCAAAAAACAAGCTTCCAGATCAGCGGAAGCTTGTTTTTGGTTTTCAATCTATAAAAAAGCATAGCAGCGCTAACGTTCCTCGCGGTAATAGCTGACTCCGCAGCCGGCAGGCTGCTGAATCTCGCGCGAGTTGCGAATCGAGGTAAAAATAATCACCAAAGCCGTGACGACAAAAGGCAGCATGGCATAAAAAGAATTGGGGATATTGATCACGCTCTTCGGCACATAGAAGCGCAGCACGCGTAAAGCGCCAAAAATCGCCGAGCCAAAAATGGCTTTATAAGGATTCCAACCAGCAAAAATGACCAGCGCTACGGCAATCCAACCCAAACCACTGACACAGTTGGCCGTCCAGGTACCACCGCAGGTAATCATAATAATGTAAGCGCCGCCCATGCCGCTCAAAGCCCCGCCGGCAGCAATGCCGAGATATTTATAGAGCGTGACGTTAATGCCGGAAGCGTCGGCAGCGGCTGTATTTTCCCCAACCGCTCTGAGGTTCAAGCCTCGAATGCTGCGATAAAGAAAAAGCCCTGCGATCACAGCACAAAGAATAGCAAAGTAGACAAAGGGGTTATACGAAAAAAGCAATTTGCCGATCACCGGCAGGTTGCTCAAACCCGGAATTGAGATGGAATCAAAGCGATCGACCAGCGCTGAATTCAACACTGCCGTATGAGTCGGGGAACGGGTAGTGATGGTCTCCCCCACGAAGTTCGCCAGGCCGGTGCCGAAGATCGTCAAAGCCAAACCGGTCACCGATTGATTTGCCTTCAGGGTGACAGTCAGCAAAGCATAAATCAAAGAGGCCAGGATGCCGGCCACCACCGCAGCCACTAAAAACAGAATGGCACTGCCGGTATAATAGGCCGCAGCAAAGCTGGCCGCGGCGCCGATATACATCATACCCTCCACGCCAAGGTTCATGTTGCCGACTTTTTCCGTAATGATCTCACCCAGGGTAGCGAAGAGCAAGGGTGTGCCGGCCACAATCACAGCGAAAACAAAACTCACCAGATAATTTGTTTGCATGGCTACACCCCTTTCCTGCGCACCACTACTTTGTAGCGGATAAAGAATTCAAATCCCAAGACAAAGAAGAGAATGATTCCCTCCAGAACACCGGCAGCGGAAGAGGAGATCATGAACATCGACTGAATATAACCGCCGCCTTTTTCCAAAACGGCAAACAATAAAGAGACCAGCAGAATGACCGGCGCATTGAGATTGGCCAGCCAGGCGATGATGATGGCGGTAAAACCGATGCCACCGGCCACAGAATCGGTCAGTGTGCGATCGGCTCCGGATGCCTGCAGCATCCCGGCCAAGCCGCAGATCGCGCCGCTGAGAAACATGGTGCGCATAATTACTTTGCGCACATTGATACCGGCGTAGGCGGCGGTTTTTTCACTTTCACCCACCACGGCAATTTCGTAGCCATTCTTGCTGTATTTCAGATAAACAAAAATCACCGGGACGAGTAAGACAGCAACCACCCAACCAACATGGATTCCGCCCAGCATGCCAAGGCGGGCGCTTGCGGCAAAACGTGCAATCTGTGGGAAGCCTTTGGCACCGGGATCTTTCCAGGGACCTTCCCGCAAATACTGCACCACATAAAGGGCGATATAATTGGCCATTAAGGTCAGTAAAGTTTCATTGGTGTTAAAGCGCGCTTTGAAAAAAGCCGGAATTAAACCATACAGACCACCTGCCACAATAGCGGCCGCAGCCATCACCAAAAGCAAGAGCACATGCGGCCAATCGGCATGAAATAAGGCAAAATAAGAAGCGGCAATGGCGCCGACTATCATCTGCCCTTCCCCGCCGATATTCCAAAACCGCATCCGAAAAGCAGGTGTGACACCAAGCGCACAAATCACCAGGGGAATGGCAATCTTAGCGGTGCCCTGAAAGCTCATTGGCGTGCCGAAACTGCCCTTCAGCATGGCGAAATAGACGGTGAGCGGATTATGCCCGAGCAGAGCGATGAAAAAACTGCCGGCAATCAGCGCTGCCACGACTGCCAAAATACGCAGGACGATCCCTCTTCGCTCGGAGCTTTCCGGGATACTGACAATCCGCAGCAAGGGCTCGCGGGTGTTCGCCTCAAGAATTTCTTTCGGTGGCATGCTTTTCGCCTCCCTCTGCCGTTAATGGGCTGCCGGTCATCAACAAACCCAGCATCTCCTTCGTCGCCTCTTCTGCTTTCAGAATCGCCTGTACTCTGCCGTCATAAAGGACCAAAATACGGTCACACAATTCCAGAAGCACGTCTAAATCCTCACCGATATAAAGGATCGCCACACCGGCGGCCTTTTGTTCGTTGAGCAGACTGTAAATCAGATAAGAGGAATTGATATCCAAGCCCCGCACCGGGTAAGCCGTGATCAGCACATTGGGCTGCGACTCGATCTCGCGGCCCAGCAGTACTTTCTGCACATTGCCGCCGGATAAGCGGCTGACCGGCGTTTCGGTATCCGGTGTGATAATCCCCAAACGTTGAATCAGGCGGGCAGCGAGTGCCCGGCCCGGTTTGCGGTCAACCAAAAAGCCTTTGCCTGCCCGATAGCTTTTTAAAATCATGTTGTCGGTCATACCCATCGCAGCCACCAGTCCCATGCCAAGACGATCTTCCGGCACAAAGCTCATGCTGATGCCCAACTTGATGATTTCTTCGGGCGTTCTACCGACCAAATTCTGTTTTCGAAAGAGAATGGCGCCCTCTTCGACCGGATGCAGCCCCGCTACCGCTTCACACAATTCTTTTTGGCCGCTGCCGGCAATGCCAGCCACACCCAAGATCTCCCCTTTGCGCAAATCAAAATTCACATCTTTTAAGGCGGCGATCCCATCTGTGTTTTTCACACCCAGGTGCACGATTTCTAAAATCGGTGTTTTCTGAGCGGTTTTTGGCCGGTCAATGGATAAATTCACAGCACGACCCACCATCAGTTCCGTCAATTGATTGATATCACAACCGGCCGTTGCCACCGTGGCGACGCTTTCGCCTTTGCGCAATACCGCCACCCGATCACTGATTTCCAGCACTTCATTGAGCTTATGGGTAATGATAATCACGGCACAGTCATCCTGTTTCATACGCCGGAGAATTGCGAAGAGTTTTTCTGTTTCCTGCGGAGTCAAAACGGCAGTGGGTTCATCCAGGACCAGAATATTGGCGCCGCGATACAAGACTTTGACGATTTCGACCGTTTGTTTTTCACTGACCGACATATCGTAAATCTTCTTATCCGGCTGGATTTCCAATCCGAAACGATTGCTGATCTGACGCACTTTTTCGCTTAAAGTCCGCGCAGCTTGACGTTTGGTATCGGTACCGAGAATGATGTTCTCGGTCGCTGTCAGGTTATCCACCAGCTTATAATGCTGGTGGATCATACCGATTCCGAGTGCCATTGCATCTTGCGGAGATCGGATATGCACTTCGTGGCCATAAACAAAAATAGAACCGCTGTCGGGGTGATAAATCCCCGACAGCATGTTCATCAGCGTGGTTTTCCCCGAGCCGTTTTCACCCAGAAGAGCAAGAATCTCGCCCTTCCGAACGGTTAGGTCAATATTTTTGTTTGCGACGACGGTGCCAAATGCTTTACAGATACCCCGTAATTCGATGGCATTGCTGTAATTGGCTTGCTCTTTCTCCATCACGCAACATCCTTACTTTAAAATTTACTCTATTCTACGACAATGTTGGAAGCAAACCAGTTGATCGCATCCACATCAGCCCGCAGATAGGTTTGGCCTTTGGCAATCACTTCTTTGCCGGTATTATCGGTCACCGGACCACGGAAGACAACCAGAGAACCGTCGAGAATGGCGGCTTTGGCTTTAGCAATTTTCTCTTCTGTCCCGGCAGCCACATTTTTGGTTAAAGGAGCCAGATTGACCAGACCATCTTTCAGAGTGCCATAATAATTTTCACAAATCCATTTTCCTGCGATGATTTTAGAGACGGTATCGGTGTAATAACCGCTCCAATCCCAAACAGGTGCGGTCAATTCCGCTTTGGGCGCTTCGGCTGTCATATCTACATGGTATCCGATTCCCCAAACGCCTCTCTCCTCGGCGGCGATTTGAGCCATGGTGGTATCCTGATGCTGTGCGATCACGTCGCAGCCTTTATCCAGGAGAGAAATAGCGGCAGACTTTTCCAAATCCGGATTATACCAGGTTTGTGTTTCCACAAAATAAATCTTTGCCTGCGTATTAACAGACATTACGCCCAGCGCAAATGCATCCGCACCGGACATGACTTCGGGATTTTTGAAAGCGCCGACATAACCAATTTTATTGGTTTGGGTCTTCAAACCGGCAGCGATACCGGAAAGGTAACGCGCATCGTTGATCGCGCCAAAATAATTGTTGAAATTGACACCGTTGTTCTTATAACCGGAACAGTGGGAGAAAATCACTTTGGGATATTCTGTGGCTAATTCCGCCATATAATCCATGTAGCCCCAGCTGTTGCCGAAAATGACTTGGCAGCCCGCTTCGATCAGTTCGCGCATGGCAGTTTCACAGGCACTGTCTTCGGTGACAAATTCTTTTCTGATGATCTGCTCATCTTTCAATTCTAAGGTTTTCTGCATGGCAAGAACACCTTGTTCATGAGAATAAGTCCAACCCTTATCCGTTGCGGAACCGATATAGATCATGCCAACTTTAATGTCTTTTTTGGCAACCGCCGCAAACGCAGACTTTACTTCAGGGTCTTTGACCGGTTCTGGAGTTTTGTTACAGGCTGTCATGCTAATCAAGGTGACCAACACCAGCATCAGGATCAGTACTTTGGAAAGTTTCTTCATTCTTGATTTCCTCCTTAAAATATTAAAGAATTAGTTCTATTTCACAACGACTATTCTTCCATGAAAATAACTTTACCATTTTCAATCGAAGCAATAATCGCCAGTGAACGAAGGTTGATCTGCATCTGCCGCAGCTTTTGCCCACCGTCCTGGAAGCCTTTTTCAATCGCAATTCCAACGCCTACCAGGGTTGCCCCGGCTGCATCGACAATCTCTTTTAAGCCAAGCACAGCACTGCCGGAGGCCAGAAAATCGTCGATAATCAAGACACGATCCTCCGGTTTTAAATAGGCCTGCGCCACAGAAATCTGGGTTGTCTTGTTTCTGGTATAAGAAAAGATCTCCGTGCTGTAAACATTGCTGCCCTGGGTGCGGACAAAGCCTTTTTTGGCATAAACCACCGGCACTTTAAAATGCAAGGCGGCCAGGCAGGCGATGGCGATGCCGGATGCTTCTGCCGTCAGTATTTTCGTTACCCCCAGCGAGCCAAATAAACGATAAAATTCCTCACCCATTTGGTCCAGCAATTCGACATCAATCTGATGATTGAGGAACATATCGACCCGAACAATATTATGATCGACAATCTGCGCACTGGTCTGAATCCGTTCCTGTAGTAATTTCATAAAAAAAGTCAGCCTCTCTGTTTTTTAGATCATCCCCAGCTGCGCAAAAGAACCGAAGACCAGCCGCGCAGGCAAGGTGCTGTTAATTTTGTGCTATCTTTGACTTTTCCATGTCTCCATTGTAACAGAGAAGTTAAAAAGTTCAAGCCCCGAATCGAAAAATACGAATGATTTTTTAAATTATACAAAATTAGTTCGGATTTTTCCGGACCGGATATTTGTCTGCAGCCGTGAGCACGAAAAATGCGCCCATAGAAGAATTTGCGATATGGGCGCAAGTAAAACCTGTTTAGAAAGTGGTATTACCGGTGAAGGTAAATTGGTTGATTTTCACTGCCGGCAACAGCATATTGAAGCTGAACCACCAGTCTTTCACCAGATATTGCTGGCTGCTCAAAGCATCCACATGAGCAAAAGCATCGATCATACTTTCGGTAAAGCGCAGATTCTTTAAGCGCGCGACAATTTCCCCATCGCGAATCAGGAAAGTGCCGTCACGCGTGGTGCCGGTAGCCACACAGCGCATGGGTTCCGGACAATGGGTATAGTGGAAGCGGGTGACATAGACACCGTTCTTTGTATTGCGAATCATCTCCGGCAGACTGGATTGGCCGGGCAGCATCAGCAAATGACTGGGATTCGGGCCGGGTCGATGACCGCCGCCGGCATGGCCAGTACTTTCCACCCCTTGTTTCACCGCAGTAGCATGGTCATAAACAACACCCTTAGCAACGCCATTTTCAAAAATCGCGACTTTCTTTTTCGGAACCCCCTCAATATCAAAGGGCATCACGATATGGCGCGGTTCGTAAGCATCATCATAAATGCTGACCTGCTGATTGAATACCTGTTTTCCGATCGCCTCTTTCATAAAGGAACGTCCATCCAGAAAAGACTGTCCCTGGAAAGCAATATATGCGGGAAAACGCAGTAAATCCGCAACGGCAGGCGCTTCAAAAATTGTATCATAGGAACCCAGATCGAGGGTTAAACTTTGTTCCGCCTTCAATTTAGCCTTCCATAATGCATCCTTGGCAACCGCGACAAAATCAAGATCCTTGACATCGACCGCCATCGCTTCGGCATAACCGGTTTGCAGACCATTGGCCATAATATTGCGCAGCCGCAGAACATTGCCGGCATGATAGCACATCACACCTTTAGAATTCGCAACTGCCACACTGGCCAACTCATTGCTGAAAGAACCGGAAGCATCCACATGGTTTTCCTTGGCGACCGCAATCATCGAAGCGACCAAATCCGCGCGATCCATGTCGGTTAAATGCAGGCTATTCTGATTGATGCCGTCGATCTCCCGTATCGGCTGCGGCTCCGGCAGAGACACGAGATTGGCATTGGGTTTGACGAAACTGGCGTTATGCATGGCATCCGCGACACCTTTTCTTAAAGAAGCCTCATCCAAGGCGTTGACGGTAGCGATGCCGACTCTTTTTTGGTTGATTACCTTGATTTCCACCGTATAGGTTTCGCGGAAAAGATGCTGATGGATCCAATTATTATTGAACCGGGTCAGCGCTAAGTCTTCACTGTTCAGTACGACTTGGGTTTCGTCCGCCGTTGAAGCAGCCAAGACGGTTTTGAGAATTTTCTCAGCCTGTTCACGTTCAATCATTCTCCTACACCTACCTTTACATTACGCAGACGGAAGGGAGCTGCTCCATGGCCCGGATGCACGAGCTGCACCGGTTCCCCTTTGGCACAAGTCGTACTGCCCCAAACTTCCCATTCTCCTTTACCTTTGCCGGCGACCGCATCACAGGAACCCCAAAACTCCGGTGTGATGGCCGTATAGGCCGGATTTTTTAATAAGCGCACAATTTCACCGTCTTTGATCTCATAAGCAATTTCACCGCCGAAATGAAAATTGACCCGTTTGTCATCTAAGGACCAGCTCTTCGGTGTATCCACAAAAATGCCCTGTTTCGTATCTTTGATCATCTCATCCAGGGTCCAGTCGCCCGGTTCCAAATTAATATTGGTCATGCGAATCAAAGGCAGATTCGCCCAGTTCATGGCCAGATTTGAGCCATTGGAAGTCCCGCCAAAATCGATGGCCGTTTCACGCGACGTCAGATAATTGGTAAAGATGCCTTGATCAATGATGGTAGTGCGCTGGGCAGGTACGCCGTCGTCATCGTAGAAGAAGGAACCGTTAGCACCTTCGATGGTGGCATCTGCCATGATGGTCACCGCTGCGGAACCATAACGGTAATTTTTGCCGAATTTATCGGTCGTTAAGAAACTCCGGCCGGCATAGGTATCTTCCGAACCCAAAACCCGATCCAATTCGATGGGGTGACCGCAGGATTCATGCACCTGCAGCTGACCGATTTCTCCGCCTAGAATTAAGGTGTTCAGCCCGCGGGGACACTCAGCGGCCTGCAGCAGATCGGCTGCTTCCTGAGCCAGTTTTTCTGCCCGCTGCACCAATTGCATTGCTTCGATTGCCTCAAACCCGGCAGTTTTGCCGTTGAGATAAGAACGCCGCTGCACATCGTTGTTGCCTCTGGCATAAGCCTCTAAATTGGCCCCGCTGCTGGTCAGTTCCTGTTCGATCCAGGCACCTTCGCTATTGACGAAAATTTTCTGCAATTTTTGCATGCTGATGGTGCCGGCGGTAGTTTTCACTTGCGGAACTTTGACCATCGCCTCATGGCATTGCCGCAATAAATCAGACATGGCATCCACCGAAACCTGGAAGGGATCCTTCTGCACTTTGACCGCTTTTTTCACCTGCACCGCAGCCAGCGGACTCAATTCAACATTACGGATTTTGCAGCTGGCGGAGGCTTTGGCAATGGCAATTGCCCGCGCCACCGCTGCTTCCTGCTCCGCTTTTACTTTGGATGGCGTGGAAGCAAACCCCCAGCCGCCGTCCACGATCACACGAATGCCAATCCCTTTATCTTCACTGACCGACAAACTGTCGACTTCACCGTTGTGCATGAACAAAGGGCGGCTGATTTGCTTGGTAAAACGGACATCGGCGTAAGACGCGCCTTTTCTTTGCGCCAGAGCGATGAGCTCCTGAAATTGATCCTCCATACTGACTCCCCCTTTTTTTACGATTGGCCACTTCTAGCTTGCCGGCAAGCAGCTCTCACCTCTACGCTTGATTGAAAACATATCTTGCAGCCTGTCTTTTTTCGGTTATTCACCAACACCGAGCTGCACCTGAGCAAAGCGAACCGGCGCAACGCCGTGGCCGGGACCGATATTTTGATGCGGTTCTCCTTTGGAACAGCTGATGCTGCCCCAAACTTCCCACTCGCCCTTCTGCTTGCCGGCAACCGCATCGCAGGAGCCCCAGAATTCCGGTGTTAAGCCGGTATAGGCAGCATTTTTCAGAGGGCGTACAATTTCACCGTCTTTGATTTCATAGGCGATTTCGGGTGCAAAATGAAAATTCATGCGTTTATCGTCCAAAGACCAACTCTTGGGTGTACAGGCTAAAATCCCTGATTTGGTGTCTTTAATCATTTCTTCCAATGACCAATCACCCGGCTCCAAATTGATATTGGTCATGCGAATCAAGGGAATATTCGCCCAATTCATGGCTTTCATGCAACCGTTGGAAGTGCCGCCGTAGTCGGCAGCCGTTTCGCGCGAGGTCAGATAATTTTTGAAAATCCCCTGCTCCACCAGATCCGTCCTTTGGGCAGGAACCCCTTCGTCGTCATAGTAAAAGCTGCCTAAAGCACCCTCAAGCGTGGCATCGGCGGTTAAATTCACGGCTTCCGAGCCGAAGCGATAGTTCTTGCCGTAGAGATCCGGTGTCAGAAAGCTCTTACCGGCATAGGTATCTTCCGAACCCAGGACGCGATCCAGTTCCATAGGGTGACCGCAGGATTCGTGCACCTGCAGGCGGGCAAGGGAACTATCCAGAATCAGATGATCCACCCGATGCGGACACTCTGCCGCCGTTAGTAAAACAGCCGCCTCTTTCGCCATCAGCGTGGCCCGTTCCACTAAGTGCATGCGTTCCACTGCTTCAAATCCACCGGTCTTGTTCATATTGAATGATCTGCGCTGCACATCATTGTTGCCTCTGGCCAGCACATCGAAACCTGCACCGGTAATGCTGATTTCCTGTTCAATCCAAGCACCCTCAGAACTGGCGAAAATTTTGTTTTCCCGGCTCATAAAGACGCTGCCGGAGGTACTTTTGACAGCAGTTACCTGTGTCATTGCCTCATGACAATCGCGCAGTAGATGGCTGACTTCCTCGCTGCTGACTTGAAAGGCGTCTCGCTGCACCGGTATCGCTTTCTTTGCTTGCACCGGTTCCACATAGGTCAACTCAACCGGCTGCAATTGACAGCGAGCACTCGCTTGAGCAATGGCAATCGCGCGCTCTACCGTTCTTTCCAGATCCTCCGTCTGCTTGGATGGCGTGGAAGCAAAGCCCCAACCGCCATCGACGATGACCCGGATGCCGATTCCCTCTTCCTGTGTGGAGGTTAGGCTCTGTACTTCGCCATTTTTCATCTGCAGCGGTTTGCTGATTGCCTGAGTAAAGCGCAGATCGGCATAACTTGCTCCCCGCCGTTTTGCCAAGGCCAGCAGATTTTTCAGTTGTTCCTGCATCGATTCACCCCCTATTGAGAAATTTATTTCGCTGCCCGTAAGGCAGAACCCTTTTGTTTTCTTCGCAAAAATTTGTTTAATTTCGCTGTAAAAAAGGAGATTTCAAGGGCTTTGCGGAAATAAGCAAGCAAAACAGGCTGATTATGTCAGTAAATTCCAAAGGAGGCGGGGCAGCTCGATGAGTGATATTTTGAAAAACCTCAATCAACAGCAATTGCAGGCGGTCACTGCAACCGAAGGCTTTATTCGGGTGATTGCCGGCGCCGGTTCCGGTAAAACACGGGCTCTGTCGCACCGCTTTGCTTATTTAGTCAATGAAATCGGGATCATGCCCTCCCATATCCTCTGCGTTACCTTCACCAACAAATCAGCCAATGAAATGAAGCAGCGCATCCGCTTGCTGACCGGTGACAGCGATACCGGTTACATCAGTACTTTCCACAGTTTTTGTGTCTCGGTGCTGCAGGAAGACAGCAATGCGGTATCGTACCCTAAAAGTTTTTTGGTGCTGGATAATTCGGATATCGATGATATGCTGAAGATCATTTATGAAGAACGCAATCTGACGCTGCGCCATATGACCTTTTCCCGCGCGCGTGAATTGATTGAGATCCGGAAAATCTTGCGAGAACCGGACTATTATGAGGCCATGATTGCCATGTCGATTGATCAGCTGCATCAAAAATATCTGGAGGCCACCGAAACCTTTGAAATCATCTTTTATGGCTATCTCTATCAGGAAAAGAAATGCTTCGGGCTTGATTACAACGATCTGATTAAATATACGCTTTTTATTTTTGACACCAATGAGGAAATCCGCTTAAAATGGCAGCAGCGGCTGGAATATATTATGATCGATGAATATCAGGACATCGATGACCTGCAGTACCGTCTGATGAAAGTACTCTGCGGCTTTCATAAAAATCTTTTTATTGTCGGTGATCCGGATCAGACGATTTATACCTGGCGGGGAGCCAATGTGCAGCTGCTGCTCGATTTCGACCGCCAGTTCCCCCATGTAGAAACGATTATGATGATGCAGAATTATCGTTCCACCCCAGAGATCATTGCTGTTGCCAATTCTTTGATCGGCAAGAATCAAACCAGGATCAAAAAAGACCTGATCGCTACCCTGCCTGCCGGTGCTGCGGTAATTTACCATCATGCCAAAACAGCACAATTGGAGGCACACTGGATCGTGGCTCAGATCAAACAGTTGGTCGACCAGGGTGCGTCTTTGCATGAAATCACCATTCTCTACCGCGCTCATTTCCTGACCCGCACTTTGGAGGAAGTGTTTCTCAAAGAGGAACTGCCTTATACGATCTTCAGCGGCGTCCAATTTTTTGGCCGTATGGAAATCAAAGATACCCTGGCTTATTTACGCCTGATCGTTTTTAAGGATGACCTCTCCTTTCGCCGGGTTGCTAATCTGCCGAAGCGCAACATTGGGGAACGCCGGATGAAATTTCTGCAGAATTATGCAGAAAAAAACCACTGTTCTCTCTATGCCGCGCTGGAAGACAGTATTGAGGAGGAGATTTTTAAAAACACCAAAGCGAAGCACCTGCTCTCACTCGTCGAACACTTTGCGGATCGTTATCAAACGACAGCGATCTCGGTCTTGCTGAGCGATGTGCTGGATCAAAGCGGCTATGAAACCATGCTGCGCACCGAAGGCAATCAGGAACGTTTGGATAATCTGGCGGAACTGAAGCAATCGGTCTATGATTACGAGGTCACCTGCGGCGAAGAAAGCACCCTGGAACACTATCTGTCCCATGTTGCCATGCTGACCAATACCGACGCAGTGACCGGTAAAAACACGGTTAAACTGATGACCGTACACACGGCCAAAGGGCTCGAATTTCCTTATGTCTTTCTCTGCGGCCTGGAGGAAGGGGTCTTCCCGTCCAAAAAAACCTCTACGCCGGAAGCCATGGAAGAAGAGCGCCGCTTGGCTTTTGTCGCCATCACCCGCGCGGAAAAAGCGTTGTTCCTGACCGATTCCGAAGGCAGCAATTTGGATGGTTCATACCGCTATCCGTCGCGTTTTCTGCTGAATATTGATAAATCTCTGCTGGTCTATACGCATGAACTCGATGACAGTCTGATCAAAGATGCCACTTGGCAAATCAGTAACAGCGAAAATCGGCTGCAGGCGAAAAACAGCGATCTTGCTTTTCAGGCGGGTGACCGCATCGTACACAGCATCATGGGCGCCGGTGAAGTGATCGGGATTGACCGTGATCTCGCGGCTTATGTTATCCAGTTTGATCTGTTGGATACGGTGCGAAAAATCAGTTTTAAAGTCCCTTTTACAGCGGAAGCGCCAAACGAAGGGGAACCACAACCCTGAACAGAGGACTCTGAACCGAGAGCAACGCTGAAATTGATGTGAGGAAGCAGCATGGAAAATGGGAATCTGCCGTTGATACCAGCCAAAAATATTCTCTCCGCTTACGCCGAAACCGACGGCAGTTTGTGGTTTGGTTATAATTATAATATGAACCTTTACAAAGGCTGCTGTCATGGCTGCATTTATTGTGACAGCCGCAGTGACTGTTACCATGTAGAGCACTTCGATACGGTTCGAGCCAAAGCAAATGCCATTGCTATTCTGGCCGCTAACCTGGCTTGTAAGCGGCGCAGCGGTGTGATCGGCACCGGTGCGATGAGTGATCCGTATAATCCCTTTGAAGCAAGCCACCGTCTGACCCGTCAGGCTTTGCAGTGCATTAATCAGTATCGATTCGGGATCGGTATCTGCACGAAAAGCCCCCTGATCACGCGTGACATTGATCTGCTGCAGCAGATCAGTCAGCACTCCCCCGTCCTCTGCAAACTGACCGTCACGGCTGCGGAGGATGCGCTCAGCCTACAGGTGGAACCTCATGTTGCTGCTTCTTCTGCCCGCTTTGCCGCCATCAAGCAGTTGACGGATGCCGGCCTTTTCAGCGGCATCCTGATGATGCCGATTTTACCTTTTCTCGAAGATACGGCAGAAAATGTACTTGGCATTGTACATCGCGCCGCAGACTGCGGCGCTAAATTCATCTACCCCGGTTTTGGCGTGACCTTACGGAGCAACCAGAGAGAATACTATTACCGGCAATTGGATGACCGTTTTCCGGGCTTAAGTCGACGTTACCAAAGTCTGTATGGCGATCGCTATCGCTGTGACAGTCCGAAGGCTCGTCTGCTCTTTGCTCTTTTTGCCAAAGAATGTGACCGGCTTGGTATTCTCTATCAAATGCCGCAAATCATCGCCGCATATCGGCAGAACGATCAGCAAAAGCAGCCAACCTTATTCGACCTCGAATGAAACCTGCTGATCCAGAAAGGAACGAACTGCTATGATATCCAAAGCGCGATTCAGCGCAAGGCAAATCTTAGCTGCCGGTTTTGCCCTGATTATTCTCAGCGGCGCTTTGTTACTAATGCTGCCGCTGTCCAGCAGGAATGGAGCATCCATTCCCTTCCTCAACGCACTCTTCACCGCCACCTCCGCCACTTGTGTCACGGGTTTGGTTGTTTATGATACCTGGACGCAATTCAGTCTGTTTGGTCAGGCGATCATCCTATTGCTGATTCAAATCGGCGGACTCGGCTTTATGACTTTTGCCATTCTCTTTGCCATGGCTTTGGGCAAACGAATCGGATTAACGGAACGCGGTTATTTAATGGAAGCCGTCAGCGCTTCGCAGCTGGGCGGTATCGTCAGATTAGCCAAACACATTCTGCTCGGCACCCTTTTTTTTGAAAGTCTGGGTGCAATTCTGCTCTTCAGCCGGTTTTGGCCGCGCTTTGGTCTGGCTGATGGCATCTGGTTTAGTGTCTTCCATTCCGTTTCTGCCTTTTGCAATGCCGGTTTTGATCTGATGGGTTCCATCCAGCCATTCACTTCTCTCATTCCCTTTGTGAATGATCCTCTTGTTAACCTGACCATCATTAGTTTGATCATCATCGGCGGCATCGGTTTTGTGATCTGGGACGATCTGTTGAAAAATCGCTGGCATTTCACCAGGTATCTGCTGCATACCAAGGTCACTCTCGTCTCTACCGGCATCGTTTTATTTGTTTCTGCGGCTTTATTTTATTTTTTGGAAAGGGATGCGGCTTTCGCCGGCCTCAGCAGCGGAGGCAAACTGCTCGCCGCTCTGTTCCAGGCTGTCACTCCAAGAACGGCAGGCTTCAACACGGTCGACCTCACTGCGCTCAGCCAGGGTGGATCTTTGCTCACCATGTTGCTGATGGCGATCGGCGCCGCTCCCGGCTCTACCGGCGGCGGCATCAAGATTACCACGTTTGTTGTGATTTTATTGGCTGTTTGGGCAAATCTGCAGCGACGGGAAGATGTTGAAATCTTTCATCGCCGTCTGGAAGCAAATCTTGTCAAAAGAGCCTTCCTCAGTACTGCTTTTTACTTTATCTTATTGAGCTCGGCTAGTTTGTTGATTTTAGCGACTCAAAATCTGACACTCAAAGATACGCTGTTTGAAACATTTTCTGCGATCGGCACGGTAGGACTCAGTACAGGGATTACCCGTACACTGCTCCCCTTCTCAAAACTGATCATCCTTCTGCTAATGTATGCCGGCCGCGTCGGCAGCTTAACTATTTTTTTGGCCGCTACGGAACACCGCAACGTTAACCCCTTAAGAAACCCGGAAGATAAAATCATCGTTGGATAGGAGGATTCGCATGAGACCAATGCTGGTAATTGGACTTGGTCATTTCGGCAGCAATCTAGCCCGCAAATTGGCCGAATTGGGCAATGAGGTAATGGCAGTCGATATCGATGAGGAGCTGGTGAACAAAATCGCTCCTTTTGTCACCAGAGCCCAGATTGGTGACTGTATGGAAATTGAGGTACTGCAAGCGCTTGATGTCGCTAGTTTTGATATCTGTTTTGTCTGCATCAGCGATAATTTCCAATCCTCCCTGGAGATTACTTCTTTGCTGAAAGAAATCGGTGCCCGCTATGTCATCTCCAAAACAGACCGGGAGATTCAGGCGAAATTTTTACGCAAAATCGGAGCGGATGATGTCATCTATCCCGAAAGAGATATGGCACAGCGCACCGCCATCAAATACAGTATTGCCAATGCTTTTGAATACTTTGAGCTGACCCCGGAATATGCTATCTTAGAAGTTGCGGTACCGGAAAACTGGGTTGGCAAGAGCATCCGCTCGTTGAATGTGCGCACTGCTCATCATATCAACATCATCGGCATGAAACGCAACGGCCAAATGACACCAATGACCGATCCGGATTCTATTTTAATTCAGGAGGAGCATTTGGTGGTTGGCGGCAGTAAAGGAGATTTGCTCAAGCTGCTGCAGAAAAATTGAGAAACTCAAAGCAGGGCACGCTCTCTCTCTTTGTGGTCGCCACAAAGAGAGAGACTTAGCTGCTATTGCAGCGCTACCGCCGCTGCTGCCCATAGAAAAGCCTGCCCCAACCTCTGCCGGCGCGATCTTCAAGCGGCAGAGGTTGGAACAGGTTTGTTTGCTTCGATGAATCGATTCAAATAGATCAGTGATTCGATTTCTCACTTGGTAACTTTTCTTTTTTCATAATGCCTGTTGATAAAATAGCTGAGATTACCAAGAATCAAAAAAGCTATGATAATGATATGACCGAGCGATTGCGCATCCATAGCGGAAACAGCCGAAGCCGGGCGTCCTGCCAGCATCTCCAAATAAGCAGCACCACCAATCCCACCTACGACTCCTTTCAATAAGCCGGATTGATAGTAATTGTAGCACACCGGTGTAGAAACCGCTGTACAAGCTGTGAGTACATCAATACCCTCCGTTGCATTCCACATATTGATCCAACCGTTCGGCCCGGGGTCGGTTCCATAAAAAGAAAACACACAAGCAAAATCAGTTGCTTTGGTGATTGTTTTCATCATCGGAAGCTCCGACAATTTCGTGCCATATTTGTCGATACCGCCCAAAGCACCGGAAAGATCTGTTCTTGATTGTTCCATAAACGATTGCCAGTTCACAATGAATCCCAAATGCACAACATCTTTACCATAAACTTTCCCCAACTCTTCTATGATGGGATCAATCCAAAGCGAGGAAAGGCTGTTGGAATCCGCTGTGGTGGAAATCATTACCACTTTATGTCCCAATTCAAAAGAACGGCGCAGAAGCACTTCCGCAGGTGGTTTTGTTTCTGTCATGGCAGAAGCACTCGTATCAAAGGAATAGAGTACGACGCTATCCGCCGGTAGAGCATTGATGTAATCCCAGCTGGCCAGCGTAGATTCTTCCGCAGGTACCGGTAAGCCGATCGGAAAAAACATGACTCCGGCAATTCCCAGAAACATCGTTAGGTATAAGATACGCTGATCGATTTTCATGAGTCTTTGATACCAAGGCATGATAATCCCCTCCATTTCATTTGGTAGGTTTCCATAGGCAGGGTACAACTCTTTGGCACGGTTCAGCTTACATAGGATTCACCTTATTTCGTTTCCTATAAATCCGCTAAAGAATATTTTACCTAATATGGATGAATTATCAATTTTACGACCATTATAATGCCAATCCAACAGCATGTCAAGCAAATCTGATCTTTTCTACCAGAAAATATTATCGAAACCGTTTGATTGCAGGCCCGCTCTGCTTGTGGTATACTTTGTTTTTAGTTGCTAAAAGCAGATCACTATAAATTTGGTTGTTGGTTCGAGAGGGGTTATGACATTGAAAAAGCAATTTCGAGAAGCGGCACGCGATCCTTACATTGGTTTGCGTTTTTACTCCGCATTGACACACGGGATTGGAGGGGGACTCGCTTTTGTTGGCACACTGCTGCTGCTGCAAAAAGCACAGCGCCTGTCGCTGCCGCTGCAGACCTTGCTGGCTTTGCTGATATACGGCACCTCCGCTGTCTGCCTTTATACCGCAAGCACGGTGTATCATAGTTTGCGAACAGGGATTCCCGGGCGTCTGGCCTTGCGGAAACTGGATCATAGCATGATTTATTGTCTGATTGCCGGCACTTACACCCCCATCTGCTTAATTTCTCTGGCCAATAGCGGTGGTAAGCTGCTTTTCGCCGTGGTTTGGCTGATTGCGCTGGGCGGTACTGTCCTCAGTATTTTCTGGATCGGCATGCCGCGTTGGCTTGCTTCTGCTATCTATATCGCTATGGGTTGGCTGGCGATTTTCGTGATCGGTCCCTTACTGAAAACCTTGTCTTTGCCAGCCCTCGGTTGGTTATTCAGCGGCGGACTCCTCTACACGTTTGGCGGGGTGCTTTACGCGCTCAAATGGCCCGGCCGCGATCATCCCCGTTTTGGTTTTCATGAAGTGTTTCATGTTTTTATTCTGCTCGGCAGCATCTGCCATTTTATCTTGATTTACCAATTCATTATTTAAACCACTAGAAAAACTGCTCTCCTGCTTATTCCGCAAAAAAGCCTCAACATGGCCAAACGAAACTGCTCCCCATAGGGTAGACACTCGAAGTTAAAAAGATTCGAGACTACACGATGGGGAGCAGTTCATTACTTAGGTCATGCTGAGGTTATTCTATTATTTCTGACCGGGAGCTTTTACTTCCGGTGGAATCGGGCATTGATAGGGCTTACCGCCGGTTGCTTCCAGGAATTCCGCTTTGGCTTTGGCGACGGTTTCCGGATCACGCAGCAGGTTGCCAGCCGCATCCGCCATTATTTTAGCGGCATAGATCATACCTTTATGACCGATGCTCATACCGGAGCAGGAAGTGATCTGCCAACTATGACCGGGAGCACCCAGATTATCGGTGGCAGTGCCGAACGAAGCGCAGGGCACGATATGTTCCACGTCACCAACGTCGGTAGAACCGCCGCCGATTCTTCCGGTGGCAATCATGGGACTGACGCCGGCGGCGATCTCTGTACCTTCCGGCAGATTCATCTGTTTCAAGGCGGCGGGATACTGGACCGGCTGCTGGTCATTGAGACGTTTGGCAAAAGCCAATTCTTCCGCAGTCCAGGTTTCCGGCGGAATTGCTTTCATGCTGTCATACAAGACATTGGCCAGCACCTTGTTTGGCATCGTATTATGACAGCCGCCCAGGAATTCGATTTCCATTTCCGTTTCGGTCATCATCGCAGCGCCTTTGGCCACTTTGATCAGCCGTGCATAGACTTCATCAATCACACTGCGTTTCGGACCACGGACATAATACCAAACGGAGGCCTTATCCGGCACAATATTGGGCGCCATGCCGCCTTCTTTGATGACATAGTGGATTCTCACGTCTGTGGTGACATGTTCTCTTAAATAATTAGCGCCGACATTCATTAATTCCACGGCATCGAGCGCACTGCGGCCGTTATGCGGATCACCGCCGGCATGGGCAGTGCGGCCTCTGAAGTGAAAGACGGCAGAATTGAGACCATTGGAGCTATCCAAACCGACATTGTTGCCACGGCCGGGATGATAGGCCAAAGCCAAGTCAAGACCATCAAAGACACCGCCGCGTGCCATGAAAGTTTTTCCGGTCAGTACTTCTTCGGCAGGGCAGCCATAGAAGATGATCGTGCCGGGCAGATGATTTTCAATCATCTCTTGCTTTAAGCCGATCACAGCACCCAAGGTGGCTACGCCCAGCAAATTATGGCCGCAGCCTTGACCGGGTGCATTAGGAATCACCGGATCAAGCTCTGTGCTGGCTTTTTGGCTGAGCCCGGGTAAAGCATCATATTCGGCCAGAAAACCGATGACAGGCTTGCCTGAGCCCCAGGAAGCCATAAAAGCAGTGGGCATGCCGGCGACTTCGTCTTGCAAGCGGAAGCCATCGTCCACCAGAAATTTTTTCAGGGCAGCAACCGCTTTGTATTCCACATAAGCCGGCTCGGGATTCTCCCAGATGTAGTCGCTGATTTGAATCAATTCTTTGCGTCTTGCTTCGATCGTCTTTAATGCGATTTCGTTCATCAAAACAACTCCTTTGCTTACTCTATTTCTCAAACGCCTTGCGGCATTGAAAACACTCTGACCAGAAAAGATAGTCTATGCCTGTTTCCCTTGCTCTTTTGCCGACTCTGAAGTGCCTTTTTCGTAGCGCAGCTAAGCCCTACTCTGCCATTTTCTCAGGCTATTCTGCCGTTACCGTGACCTTTTTCATCTTATCTCCCTGCTTGAGCGCATCAACAACTTCCATCCCTTTGCTGACTTCACCAAACACGGTGTGAACGCCATCCAAGTGCGGAAAGGCGTCAAAGCAAATGAAGAATTGACTGCCGCCGGTATCCTTACCCGCATGCGCCATCGACAAGCGACCCCGGGCATGTTTATAGGGGTTGCCAACTGTCTCACATTTGATGGTGTAACCGGGACCGCCTGTGCCGGTGCCATTGGGGCAGCCGCCTTGAGCAACAAACCCTTTGATCACGCGATGAAAGGTCAGGCCGTCGTAAAATCCTTTTTTGGCTAAATCGCAGAAATTCTTCACGGTGTTCGGTGCGGCATCATCAAAAAAATCGATTTCGATGCTGCCGCCTTTTTCCATTTCAATTACAGCTTTACTCATCTTAAAAGTACCTCCTGTGCTTTTCGTTCAACAGCCTTGCCGACTCATTCGGCAATGGCTCCTTGTTATATTATCCGTTATGCGAAATAATTCCTGCACCGCCACAGCAATTTCTCTAAAGAGTATTGACCGGCAGCGCTTCCAATAAAACCCGGTTGCCTTTTCTGCCTTCAAAATTCATTTGTTCTCTGATCTGCGCTTCTTTGGCCAGCTGCACCGCATACCCCAGAGCACGTCCGCAATCGCTGCTGAGGTGGGCGTCGGAGCCAAAGCTGATCTGACAGCCTAAATCAGCGGCGGCCTGCAGTAAACCCAACGGCGGGCAAATTGTTGCGGCAGGATAACGGTAAAGCAGCCCTGTGTTGATTTCCAGCGCTGTCTGATGCTGCAACAAAGCAGCTGCAATTTTTGCATACCAGGGCTGCATGGCAATTCCCTGCGGCCAATGCTGAAAAGCCTTACAGGAAAAAGCATGTCCGATCACATCAAACAAATCACTCTCAATCGCCTGCAGTAAAACTTCCTGATAAATAGTATACACTTCGTTTACGTTTTTACCTTGCCACAGTTCCGCTTTGGTATCAAATCCCCAGCCCTGCAGCCAATGCACCGAGCCAATACAATAATCAAACGGATATTGTTGGAGGATCGTGCGAATCGCTTCCTCTTCGCCGGGAAAATAGCAAACCTCCAGGCCGAGTTTTAAAGGCAGTCCCGCCTGCTTACCGGCTTCAATCAGTGATACGTACTGATCCAGCGTGTAACAAAAAGACTTGGGGCTCTGCTGCAGCCACTTTCTTTGATAGTTCCCGATCGCCGAATCATCCATGATCACATGCCGAAAATAGATTTCCTGAAATTCCTTGAAATGATGGGTATGCTCGCTGATGCCCAACTCGGTCACGCCGCGTTTGGCACCTGCAGCGACAAACTCCTTTAAGTATTCCTGCCGATATTCTCCTTTTTCGAGATGCATGTGATAATCTCTCAAACTGATCCCTCCTTCTCGAAATCCTATACCAGTGGCCGCAACGGTTTGTCTCTTTGATTCGCAGAACAAAGCAGGAAATCCTTTCCGATCCGGCAACCGCTGTTTTTATCGTAAAAAGCAGAGAAGGCTCTCGCGATTGACAGAGCAAGCATCTTCTCTTATAATGAATCAGCATCCAATTTCTACTCATTCCGAACACTTTATCTGTTAGGAGAAAAAATGAAACAAGAACGTGTTATTTTTGCGGATCTGCTTCGGATTACAGCCACCTTTGCAGTCATGCTGCTCCATATCGCTGCCGGTCACTGGGATACGGCAAGTGTATTCTCTACCGAATGGCATGTCATGAACCTTTATAACAGCGCGGTGCGTTTCTGTGTGCCTATTTTTATCATGGTCAGCGGCATGTTTTTCTTGGATCCCGAAAGAAATTTGAGCTATCGCAAAATCTACCTGAAATATATTCTGCGGGTTGCGGTTGCTTTTCTCTTTTGGTCTGCTGCCTATGCGGTTGCTCCTTTATTTCTGCAATGGAGCAATCACTTACCCATTGATTGGAGCATGCAAAAGCAAGCAATCATATCCTTCCTGACCGGTCATTATCACCTGTGGTTTTTGTATATGATTGCCGGCTTATACGCTATCACACCGTTTTTACGTAAAATCGTGCTGCATGATCAAACCAGCACACAATATTTTCTCTTGCTCTGTTTTATCTTCGCTTCCGTTGTGCCGCTCATCGTCCTGCGCAGCAGCCCACTGCTCAAATCAACCTTCAATATTATCCTCTCGTATGCGGATTTTAAATTCGTGCTAGGCAATGTAGGCTATTTTGTGGCCGGCCATTATCTCGCTCAGTATGCGATCAACCATCAGAAGCGTCTATTCCTCTATGCGTTGGGAGTACTCGGCTTCCTGGCTACTTTCCTCTTGACCCAATGCCTTTCCGAACAAACCGGTTTCGGTGATATGACATTCTACCAGTATAATTCGCCAACCGTCGTTCTGCAAAGTATTGCTGTTTTCGTTTTCTTTCAATCTATATTTTCGAACCGCAATTACTCGCCAAAACTGCTTCAGATCATTTCTGTGCTCTCTTCCTGCAGCTTTGGCATGTATCTCGTGCATCCATTTATCCTTGCTTTCTTTATACAAATGAATATCTACGCTTATCTCAGCAATCCGTTTACCACCATTCCTCTTTTTGCGCTCCTCGTGTTTGTTTGCAGCTTCCTCATCACCTGGCTGCTGCGGCGTATCCCAATCATCAGCAGCTATATTACTTAATACCAAAAGGTTGGCGCTTTTTTGTTCGTCATTCACAAGAATCCGGCAGCCTGATTATCTGCCATTTCACCCTCCGTCGCTTTCCTTTTGCAGGGTGAAATGATCAGCTGCTCGCGTTGATTCTTTCGTTATAAACAGCCTCTTTTTTCCTCCTGCCGGTAACCCAACATAGGGTGCTGGCAGGGATTTTTTTTTTTTACTTTTTAATACAATATTAACTTTACAAAGCAGTCAATAAAAACGTGATCTCGGTTCAAAAGCATGAGAAGAAAGCACATTCGGCGATGGGTTGACCGATAAAATTTATGACTTCACGATGATGTTTGTCATTGTAGTAAGTTTGGTTCCGTTGGCTTTTAAAGATACGCAACTACCCCTGTTTATTTGGATAGACCACATTGCCCTTGTGATATTTATCGCTGATTATCTGATGAGGTGGATTACGGCTGATTACGCAATGAACAAGCAAGGAATTTTCCCCTTTGTTAAATATCCGCTGACTCCAATGGCCATCGTTGACCTTCTTTGTATTTTACCTTCAGTTACGGCATTGAGCAGCGGTTTTCGTATTCTTAAGATTTTACGCCTGTTGCGAACAATGCGTGTGTTTCGTGTTTTCAAATTATTGCGCTATTCAAAAAGCGTTACACTAATAATCAATGTACTTCGTAAACAAAAGGATCCACTTATCGCAGTAGCTACTTTGGCCTTCGGTTATATTTTATTGTCTGCTTTGATCATCTTTAATGAACGAGTTGAATGAGCTAAACAAAAACAAGGGGGAATAATCATGGCAAGAAAGTCTTTTTTTAAGATTCCCGGCGTATCATTTTCTATCAAACGAGCGTTAGGCATAAGTTCTGCAAAACGCAAGATCTCCCGAGCAATAGGAATACCGCTGACTAAGTCCGGACGTGAAAAAAAGGTAGGTAATTTTTTTCTGCACTTATTTGGTATGAAGTAAAAGATTACTCAGATGAAGAGGAAATTATGAATAATCCTTGCTTTACTCCTATTAATTTAGCTACGTAGAACAAGATCAACTCACTTGATACAAATAATCAACCGGTAGTAATAGGGAGGAAACGATTTGATGGGACCGATACAAAACTATTCCGAAGAGATTTTTGAGAGCATAAAGCATTATACAGAGGGAGGTAATGAATATTGGTCAGCCAGAGAACTGCAACCAATTTTAGAATATTCACAATGGCGTAATTTCGAATTAGTTATTGAAAAAGCCAAAACCGCTTGTGAGAAGAGTAAAAATATCGTTTCTGCCCATTTTGCTAAGGTCAGCAAAATGGTTGCTGCAGGTGTTGCTCCTAAACCGATCAACGATTATATGCTTTCCCGCTATGCTTGCTATCTCATTGTCCAAAACGGTAATCCACGCAAAGACGTCATTGCACTTGGTCAAACCTATTTTGCCGTAAAAACCAGGCAACAAGAACTGATTGACAATTATGATCAACTTTCCGAGAATCAAAAACGCTTGGCCATCCGCAATGAAATGATCTCACATAACAAAGCCCTAGCTGAAATCGCAAAAACCGCAGTAGTTGCAACACCTCAGGATTATGCCATATTCCAAAACAAGGGTTATCAGGGTTTATACGGTGGTCTTGGTGTTAAGGAAATTCATAAAAATAAAGGGTTGAAATCAAGTCAAAAAATACTGGATCATATGGGCAGCACCGAGCTTGCAGCGAATCTTTTCCGTGCAACACAAACCGAAGAAAAATTAAACAAGGATGGAATTACCGATAAAACAGCTGCTAATAAAACACACTTCGAAGTTGGTAAGAAAGTTCGGAAAGCAATCAAGGATATTGGCGGTACTATGCCAGAAAATCTTTCCACTCCGGAGAAAAGCATTCAGCAAATTGAGACAGATTTGAAATTGATAGAGCTAAAAGGAAAATGAATCCCCTTTTCATTACCTCTATTTTTGTTCTATCGATCAGCTATATCATTTTGTTCAGCTGAAAAAGCCGGTATTTTCACGTCTGTACACGCAAAAAACCCCACTACCGAAATAGTGAGGTTTTTTAATGTTCAATTACTCTTCAATTAACTCGACGTTGGCACGCGGAACAACAACGACTTCGCCATTGCGCAATTTCACATGCATAATACGTACTTTGGCGCCGGTTTCAATGACAACCAATTCCGGCGGCAAATCCACGATTTCGGCCAATTGACCGAAATATGGTTCACGGATACAGCGAACAACCGTGCCGGAATCCAAATTACCTTCCAAGTCGATGGTGGATTCGCGAACCACAGCCGTTTCGTTGGGAACAATGATTTCCGGACGCATAACGCCGGCACGAATTTGCGTGGCGCCATTGATGGAAGCAGTCATGCCCTCCAGTGATTTTAGAAGATCAAATGTCTTGTTGGCCATCGGGATTTTACCAAAGCCTTCGGTGACGATTAAGGTAAGAGGAATATCTTCATGGCCGGTAATGGCAACACCAATATCGAAGCCAAGGAAGTCCACCAAATCTTTATCGATGATACCGCCGGCTACAATACCACGGGCACCGACAGAAGCTGCTTTTTTGATTGCAGCCGCAGTCATCAAGGAACCACCGACGATAATTTTATCCTTGCAATCCGCAGTAATCGCAGGTCCGTCAAGGACTTCATCGTGATTCTGGCTGATCATTTTCAGAACGCCTTCACGCTCGCCGCCAACACCGAAAATACCTTGAATAAAGGCACCTTTGGTTTCTACGGTAACGCCTTCACGGTCGATAATCTCGGTAACGGTACCAGTGACATAGGCATTGATCACAATCGGCATTGCCGGTTCACGAATAATAACCTGACCGGTAACTTCTGATACATGTTCTACTGTGCCGGCAACAGGAGACTTGCATTCGGTCTTGAACAGACCAAAGAATGTTTTTGAAGAGGCAAGAACTTCATCTTTTGCGATGGTGTCTCCCGCCTTTTTTTTCATGTAACCTTCAATATCTTCCGCTTCGCAGCCGAGGATATTCGCAACGTTTATCGATTGGGGATTGCCGGGAATATATGCTTTGGCTACAGGGGTCTCTGGGCTCACTTTGGAACCTTTTTGTACCAGCACTTCGCCTAAAATAGGCAAACGACGCTTCTTGGAAATTATAGAGGCAGCCGTTACCTTAAGTCCTGGGGTATAAGCATTAGCCATTGATTGCCGCTCCTTTCATACACAATTTGAATTACTTCGATGTCTTCATATAGCGTTCCAGAACATCCATGGAATAGATGTCCAGAGCTTTGAACCATTCAAACAATTTCGCGATACGAGCGCTCTTGTCGGTCGGTAAACTGAAAGGACGACGACCGCGGGCATCAATGATGATACCACCGGCTACACCGCCGCGCACTTTTTTATTGATGGCTCTGCCTTTACCGTTGCCCATATCGAAATTGCTGGAAGGAGTTACTTCCACTTCGGCATATTCTGTTTCTCCCAATGGGATGGTAGCCAAAGAACCATATGCTACTTCTTTGGTGATCACTTCGCCATTCGGCATGGTCGCTTTGACGGTGACGCATTTTTCGCCGTCTTTTTGCGCATTGCCTACCGGGCAGATAGCGGTACCTAAGAAGATCAAGCAGTCACGATCGAATACTTCGGCAGCAGCCTTCGGAAGCACTTCGGATAAAACGCCTAATTGCGGAGTCATGAAGATGGAGTCAACGGTTAACTCGGTGAAGCCTTCTAATTGGAAGGAGTCAAGCATCATCAAAGCTGTCTGTTGACGGCGGGGAGCATGCGATAAAACGCCGCCGGAACCGACGATCATACCAAGGTCCATCAGATTGATAACGGTATCACTGGAAGAGGAAGTATCAAAAGCTTCGGAAATATCACGCACTTTTTGAACGCCCTTCAGACCGGTGGCTAAGGATTTATGATGGATAAAGGAAAGGCGCAATGCTTCACGGGAAACTGCCTGTTCAATTACCAGTTCATCCAAAGTCTGCGGGATGGTGGTAGGACGAATCATTTTATTACGGATACGGTTGCGAAGATCGGCTTCATCGATATCGAAAGGAACCCAACGCATGATATTGTCTACGCCTGCTTCCAACAAAACGTTGCAAATGGAATAGCTCATACCAAGGTTGGCAGAAACGGTACGATTGAAGAACTCATGATCATCGCCGAAGACGGAGAAAACGTCGGTAGTAGCACCGCCGATATCCACACCAATGATATGGATATTGTACTCAGCTGCGCATGTTTGAATGATTTTACCAACTGCACCAGGCGTCGGCATGATCGGCACTTCGGTCCATTGCATTAATTTATTATAGCCAGGAGCCTGAGCCATAACATGCTCCATGAACAGGTTATGAATTTCTTCACGCGCCGGTCCAAGGTTTTCCGATTCCAGAACAGGACGAAGGTTGTCTACAATACGTAAGTCAACTTTCTTTTCCAGGATGTCGGTAATGTACTTACGGGCTTCTTTGTTGCCGGCGTAAATAATCGGAAGTTTAAAGCCAATACCAAGACGCGGTTTCGGTTCTGCAGCAGAAATCAACTCGGCGATTTCAACAACGTGCGTAATGGTGCCTCCGTCAATACCACCGGATAAAAGAATCATATCCGGACGCAATTGACGAATTCGTTGGATTTTCTCATAGGCTTTGCGGCCATCATCAATGGAAATGACATCCATAACAATAGCACCGGCGCCTAGAGCAGCACGTTGGGCAGATTCAGCGGTCATTGATTTTACAACACCGGCAACCATCATCTGCAAACCACCACCGGCGGAAGAAGTAGACAAATAAATGTCAACACCTGTGCCGTCTGCTTGTCTGGGTGTAACAACACCGTCAGGGCCTAAAAATATACGGCCTACCAGTTCTTCCAATTCATGAACTGCATTGCGGACACCTGCGGTAACATCTTCGAAAGGTGCCTCGACGGTTGTAGGGGATTCACCACGATTGATCAAACGATACGCGCCGTCAACCTTTTCAATCAAGATTGCCTTTGTTGTTGTCGATCCGCAGTCCGTGGCAATAATGGAATTGATCTCGCGAGTTATTGCTTCTCGCTTCACTTCATGAGCCATGAACGTTCCTCCTTCTTACCTTAATGGCACACTTGACTTTTCCGTAGGACTACGAAAATGAAACAAGCTGCCGTTAAATACCAAACTCTTTTCGCTTTTTATGAGATAAAACCCTTCCATGTTGAAAAAGAAACTAATAGTATCAATTTACACACGCTTTGCTAGTCAATTTCGAGCTTTTACGACTGCATCAATCACCAGAACTTCCACCAGGGTTTTCTGCCTTCCGCAATCGCGCGTTTCTTTGCTTCCTGTTTTTCAATTTTCTCGCGTGCGACACGTTCATATTCCATGCTTTCAATTTTCTCAATCAGCAGTTCGATGTTCTTTCTGTCTTCGAGAAAGAGCGCAATTTCGCGAACATATTGATCATTGACAAAGATATTCAAAAACGGAGCTGCGCCCCAAACAAGAGAACCGCCGATAAAACTTACCGGACGCCCGGCTTCCAAAAATATGATAGCCGGCGTCGCCATTTGGTATTTATCAATTTTTTTGGCCATATAGTCTACGATAAAATCGCGGCGGGTAGGATCCAGTTCGTAGTAATCCGGTTCTAAAATCGGATTGGGGCTGGCAGGAATTTTCTCGTCATTATTTTTACTCATTCGTCTCCACTCCTTTCTCATCCGATTTTTCTACGGTTTTTTCTACGGTTTCTTCTTCTGTCTTCCCCTCAAGTTTCGCAACCACTTCTTCCCTGATCCGAGCATCCTCGCTCTCCACGCGCTCCCGGATTTGCTTCCAAACAGCGCCGTGATATTCCCGAATCACGCGTTCCACTTCTTCTCTGTTCTGATCATAATAGACCGGCATGCTGCGCTGAATGCGTGCCCGGATATTACCGCGTTCAAAAAATAATTCTGCCATTTCATCTTCAAAAATAAAGCCTTCGATCGCGATCCAGGGTTTAAACATTTGGTTCGCAAAATTTTTCCAATAGACACCTTCGGTTGTTACCACATAATAGCTGTTCACCAGATGGGATGAAGAATTCCCCAGCAGAACCAAAGGAATGACAGCCAGAAAAATCCCGAATTCTGGGAGTACTTTAATTGCCAGCAGGAAGAGAAAAACATAAAAAAGCGTCAGAACGGTTAACTTTTTAGGTCGAGCCCGCCAAGGTCGGCCTTTCCAGTCCAGTAATATTTCGCCGGGTACTTCTGTCCAGCCGATTTTTCCTTTTTCATCACGGATCTGTCCCTTTTTGCCGGCCGCTGCACTTGTCTGCTTTGAATTTTCAGCCGCATCTTTCTTTTTGCGTTTTGCCAAATTATCACCTTCTGCTTATTTTTTTGCCTGCTTCATGCTCAATCCGATCCGATTTCGTTGCTTATCCAACGAGATTACCATTACCTGAACGTGATCGCCTACTTTCACCGCATTGGATGGATGACTGATCCTGCTATAGGAAATTTCCGATACATGCACTAAGCCGTCCTGATGCACTCCAATATCCACAAAACAGCCAAAATCAACCACATTACGAACAATACCCTGCAGGATCATGCCAATCTTCACATCTTCCATATTCAGCACATCGCGGGAAAATACGACAGGCGGCAAATCATCTCGGGGATCCCGGCCGGGACGAGCCAGTGCTTCCAAAATATCACGCAGAGTAGGAATACCGATCTGTAAAGCCGCTGCTAATTGTTCGATATCCTGATCGGTCAGCGTTTTCTGGATGGCCGTAAATTCCGTAATTCCCGCCTTGTTCCAATGGATTTTTAACATCGCCAATAAATTTTTCACGGCAGGATAACTCTCCGGATGAATTGGAGTATTGTCAAACGGTTCGTCACCGTCCGTTATCCGCAGGAAACCGGCAGCCTGCACAAAACTTTGTGCACCCAAACCCGCGACCTTTTTCAATTCCGCTCGCTTCTTGAAGCGCTGGTTTTCTTCCCGATAAGCAACGATATTTTTAGCGACATTCGCCTTCAAACCGGAAACATATTGCAGCAGTGAGGGTGAGGCGGTATTCAAATCGACTCCCACATGATTGACAACACTTTCCACTACCATATCCAGCTTTTTACCCAATTGTTTTTGATTGACATCATGCTGATATAGACCAACCCCAATGCTCTTCGGATCGATTTTCACCAATTCCGCCAAAGGGTCCTGTAAACGACGGGCAATTGAAATTGCACTGCGCTCCGAGACATCCAAAGCAGGGAACTCTTCGCCTGCCAATTTCGATGCGGAATAGACCGAAGCCCCCGCTTCGTTGACGATGGTATAAAAAACAGAGCGCGGGATTTTTTTCAATGTCTCCGCCACGAAAGTTTCAGTTTCGCGGGAAGCAGTGCCATTGCCAATGGCCAGGCAATCGACTTGGTGTTTTTCGATCAGCGCTGTCATTTTGACAGCGGATTGCTCTGTTTCGCGGTGTGGCGGCGTTGGATAGATCACAGCCAAATCCAGCAATTTTCCGGTGCCATCGACAACTGCCAATTTGCATCCCGTGCGAAACGCCGGGTCCACTCCCATGACGACCCGATTGCGCACAGGCGGCTGCAGCAATAAGTTGCGCACATTTTCTGCAAAACTCTCAATGGCATGGATTTCTGCTTTTTCGCTGAGCGCAGTACGAATATCCCGTTCGATGGAAGGGGTCATCAAGCGATCATAGCCATCCGCTGCGGCAGCTGCCACCAACTCCGCTGCAGCAGAACCACTTGGCGCCTGATAAGCCAGCTGCAGCCGATTGAGAATCTGTTCTCTGGGCGTCAGCAGTTTCAGCTTTAAAAAGCCTTCTGTTTCTCCGCGGTTCAAGGCCAGAACACGATGCGGCGGCAGGCGTAAAACCGGTTCTTCATACTCATAATAATCACTGAAGTCGCTGATCTTTTCCGCAGCAACGGCTTGCGATTTCAGAATTGCCTGATTAAAGCTGTAATTCCGTACCCAGGTACGCAGTTCGGCATCCTCGGCAATTTTCTCCGCCAGAATGTCCTGCGCACCTGCCAGCGCTGCAGCCACATCCTGTACGGAACCGTCCTCGGTGATAAATCCTGCCGCTGTTTTTTGTAATGCTTCCGTTGTAAAAAACTGCTGCAGGCATAAGATTGCCAGCGGTTCCAAGCCTTTTTCTTTGGCCATACTGGCTCGAGTCCGGCGTTTGGGACGGTAAGGCAGATAAAGATCTTCCACTTCCTGCAGAATGGCAGCCTGGGTGATTTTGTCACTCAGCTCGGCGGTTAATTTTCCCTGTTCCTCAATACTGGCCAGCACATCTTGTTTGCGCTTTTCCAAATTTCGCAGATAAGCGATGCGTTCTTCTAAGAAGCGCAGCTGATTTTCGTCCATTTCACCGGTTACTTCTTTACGGTAACGGGAAATAAAGGGAACGGTATTGCCTTCATCCAGCAACTGCAGCGCGGCATTCAGATATTTTTCCGGCAATTTGCTTTCTCTGGCTATTTGTCTGATTAAATCCATGCTCTGTCCGCCTACTTAAATAAATTCTTTACTTTTTGCATCAGGCTCTTTTTTTCTTCCTGCTGCACCGTTGCCTGTCGCTTGGCTTGCTCCAAAACCTGCTTGACCGCCTGACCGCTTTTCACATCCTGTAATTTTTGCAGCATAGCGCGATCGTCCGCCCCGGCGGCGGCAATTAAGTGTTCGTATTTCTCATCCGTCAGCAGAAGCTGCACTTGAGTCGCATAGGTCACAAAAATCTCCGGATTGAGCGCGTAAGCTTTCTGCCAGGCAGGCAGCGCTTCGTTGACATCATTGCGCGTCAGGTCGTAACACCCCTTCAAGTATTGAAAGCGGGCTTCCTCCGGCTGCAGTTCAATCGCATGGTCCAGATTTTTCTTTGCTTGCACAAAGTCTTTCTTATCCATGTAGATTTCCACAATATTACCGAGCGCCTGAATATGATTCGGTTCGACGCTGACAATTTTCTGCCATTGCTCCAGAGATTCATCCAGTTTTCCCAATTGGTAAAACAAAATACCTTTATTCGATGTGGCGGGCAAATAACTCGGATCCAGCGCCAGTGCTTTATCAAAATATTCGAACGCCTGTTCGGAATTTTCATCCTGTGCGGCAGCCAAACCTAAATTGTACCAGGCTTCGACGCAGGCAGCATCTTTTGCCAGTAATTCTTGCCATTCTGCAATCGCCTTCTGACGTTCACCATTGGCGATATACGCTTCTCCCAAAGAAAGCCGGGTTGGGATATCATTTTCATCGCCTTCTTTAGCCAACAGGAAATACTTAATACTGTCTTCATACATACCGGCAAAAAGGTAAGCCATCGCCAAATCGTAATAGAGCGTGGGACTGACCACACCCAAGCTGACAGCGATGCCGCCGTGCAGGACTGATTTTTCTAGGTCATGCATATCCAGATAACAGGCGCATAAATTGACATGCGCCTGGAGATTTTTTTCATCAAGCGTGAGGATTTTCTGCCAATTCTCCACTGCGGTCTGAAATTCCCCCTTGGCTAAATACATTTCAGCCAGAGCCTGGTAATACTGCGGGATTTCATCATTCACCTTGATGGCTTGATTGAATTGATGAATGGCCATATCCCACATGCCCTTCATTCCGTAAATTTTACCGATGAAGTACATCGCGTTATCATGCCGTTTATTTAAGGTCAAGGTTTTTTTCCACATCTCCACCGCTTCATCCGGCCGGTTCAATTCCGCATAACAGACACCTGCTAAATAAGTAGCACTGACAAAACGGGGATCCAGTTCGATCGCCTTTAAAAAGCCTGGTAAAGCCTGATCAAATTGACCGACTTCCATGCGGGCTACAGCCAAATCATGGTGCGCTTCTTTATTATGCGGATTCTTGACGATTTGTTTTTGACATTCGTCGATGATCTTATTGATCTGTTCACGGGTTAGTTTCATTGACATATCATACGCCTCCTTACAATCTTATCTTATTCATCATTTCTTGACTCGATTCCTTCTCAGTCAAAATAAGGAAATCTGCTATCTGCCAACAAAAGAGCTGAATTCATTTTTTGTTCATGAGAATAGCATGCTGCTCGGCAATCGGCAGCTGCTCAAACGAGCAGATTCCAACCTTTTCTTAAGAGGGTATAAGCAGCAATGGCAGGCAGCAGCGGCAGAAAAAAACAACCCACAATTAAAAAATAAAGGAGTACTATGACAAGAGTAACCCCCAGTACCGCGGCAGGGATTGCCCAATAAATCGCATCTTGCCGGATCGGTTTCAGCACAAAAAAACTTAAAAAATCCTGCAGGGTTCCTCCGCCGCCGTTGGTCAGCAGGCTTTTTGCGCTGATGATCCAACGAGCAATCGCCTGATTGGGCAGATTGTAAACAGAGCTGAACCAAAGGCTGCTATCACCGAAAAGAAAATCAACCGGTAAAAGCCAAAATGCCGCCAGACCATAACGAAAAACACTCAGCCACAAAACCGCCAGGCAAATCAATCCGCCGCCGCAATTCCGCAAGAAAATGGTCACAGGCGGAATTCTCAGACGAGCGGTGACCAGCGCTGCCAATAAACAAACAACGCCAGCCAAAGCCAGATAAAATTCCGAAAATGGCAATAAACCGGACAGAAAGTGATAATATTGCAGCAGCAGTAATTCCGCTGTGATGAAAATCGCCGGCAGCAGCGCCGCACGGAGCAAAAGCATGCCTGCTAAATCGCTAAAGCTTGCCATAAAGTGATTCCAGAGATTGGAATGCCAGTAAATTTCTTTTCTGAGTGCCATGATCATTTCTCCTGTCTTTCGAGCGGTCCATTCGGGCCGTCTGTTACTGCAGCTGTCTCAAAATTCTCTTTGGCTGCATAGGGTTCCTGCCCTGCTCGCTGAATCAAGACATGCTAGCCCGTTTTCCTTACAAGAAAAGCCGAACTAAAAGCAAAGAAACCGTATCGTTTCTTCTTCCTCATAAGAAAGCGATACGGTCCTACCTTTACTATGCTACCTGGACAACGGTTATCTGGCGCCTTGGTCGTAGGGTTCACCGGATGCTTTCGGTGCCTGCGAATTTTTAGAAGAAAAAACCAAGACAATCAGAGTAGCAAAATACGGGATCATTTTATAGATTTCGCTGGAAATTCCCAAACCCTGCAGCAGTCCTATGGAAGAATAGGACGCCGAAATGGTTTTCATCACGCCAAAGAAAAGCGAGGCGGCAAACACACGCCAAGGTTTCCATTGACCGAAGATCAGCACAGCCATCGCCAAAAAGCCGTAACCGGCCACGGAAGCATTGAAATTGGTCGAAGTTGGGATCACAAAAACCAGACCGCCTAATCCCGCTAAAGCACCGGAGATGACTACGCCGGCATAACGCATTTGATAAACATTGATCCCAACCGAATCGGCTGCCTGAGGATGTTCACCGCAGGCACGCAAGCGCAAGCCAAATCTGGTTTTATAGAGCATCACCCAGGAAACGATCAGAATAGCGATCGAAATATAGGTGGTTATATAGGTGTTTTGGAAAAAAAGCGGTCCAATCAGAGGCAAATCGCCCAAGAACGGTACTTTTGCAATGTGAAATTGATTTTGAAAAGGGATCTGCTGCACACTGCGGCCACTGATGGAACCGGTCGCAATTCTGCCGATTAAAATCGCCAACGGGGAGGACGCCAGATTCAGAGCAGTACCGCTGATGACTTGGTTTGCCTTCATATTGATAGCGGCATAAGCATGCAGCAGGGAATAAAGCATTCCGGCCGCGATGGCAATCAAGACCGCGCAGATCAATAAAAGATTGCCGGAGAGCAGCGCATAAGTCTGCATCAAATAAATAAAAAGCACACTGGCTAAAGCACCAATGACCATAATTCCTTCCAAAGCAATGTTGACAACACCACTGCGTTCGGAAAAAAGTCCGCCCAAGGCAACCAAAAGCAGCGGCATCGAAAAGAACATCGTTTGCTGGACAATAAAATAAAGTAGACCGATTCCTTTCATCGCTGACCGCCTCCTTCCGTGGGAGACTCATTTTCCAGGGTTTCTGATGCTGTCCCCTCTGTTTCGCTGTTCGCTAAACTGCTCTTGTTTTTGGAGTTTCTGCCCTTCCACCAATTTTGAACCTGTTCCAGATTGTTTTGGAAAACAAGTACAAAACCGCTGAAATAGATGATGGCGGCTGTGATAATGTTGATGATCTCCTGATCATAATTCAATAACTGCAAATTGAATCCGCCTACCTGAATATAAGCAATGAATAAACCGGCAATCAGGATACCGACGGGATTCGATAAGCCTAACAAGGCGACTGACATGCCATCAAACCCTTCGCTGGCGATGATGTCGATGACTTTAATGTATTTGCCGGAGCCGGATAAATAAAGCAACCCGCCGCCAATCCCAGCCAAAGCACCGGAGATCATCATCGAAAAAACGATATTGCGTTTGGCATTGATCCCGGCATAGAGGCTGGCGCTTTTATTGAAACCGCAGGCCTTCAGCTCATAACCAAAAGTTGTCTTATTCAAAACAATATAAATCACAATTACACACAGAACGGCGATTAAAATACCGCCATTCATACTACTATACGGAAAGAGTAGATCTAAGCCCCATTTCGGAATGTTAGCGGCTTCCGCCACCGGCATCGTTTCATTTTTGAGTTTATTATACACGGTAGCCTTGATCAACAGATTGACCAAACTCATACCGATATAATTCATCATGATCGAAGTAATCACTTCGCTGACATTGCTGACCGCTTTCAGCAGACCCGGCATCATCCCCCATAAGGCTCCTGCCAGCATGGCTGCCAAAAGCGCCACCAGCCAGTGAATACTGCCCGGCAGCCAAGTCATGGTCACACCAACATAGACAGCGGCAAAGGAACCCAGCATAAACTGTCCGGAAGCACCGATATTGAACAAACCGGTTTTAAAAGCAAAGCCAACCGCCAGACCGGTCATGATAATGGGAGTGGCATAATAGAGCGTTTGACCGATCCCGGCAGCGCCTTTTTGAAAACCTCCCATTAAAATAATGCCGATCCCCTGCAGGGCTTGCTGCGGATTGACAATCAGCATGATGACAAAACCAAGTAAAAAACCTGCGAGTCCCGCCAAGACGGAGGGCAGGATGGCTCGTGTTAATTTACTGACACTTCTACCTTTCATAACCCGCCCCCACCTTCGCACCGGACATATACAGTCCAAGCTCTTGCATCGTTACCTCTTCCGGCAGCAGATTCGCTACAATTCGACCATTGTGCATCACCAGAATACGATCGCTGACATCCATCACTTCATCCAGTTCCAAGGAAATCAATAAAATCGCTTTGCCTTGATCGCGTTGGGCAATGATTTGGCTATGAATATACTCAATCGCTCCTACATCCAAGCCGCGTGTCGGCTGCACGGCGATCAGGAGTTCCGGATCGCGTTCAATTTCCCGGGCCAAAATCGCTTTTTGCTGATTGCCACCCGACATACTTCTGGCAGATGTCTTGATTCCCTGACCGCTGCGGATATCAAAGCGTTCGATCAATTGCTGGGCAAATTGGTCAATGGCATCAAATTGCAGAAAGCCATGCACGGAAAATGGCTGCTCGAAATACCTTTGCAGAATTAAATTTTCCTCCAACGAATAATCCAGTACCAAACCATACTTATGTCTGTCTTCCGGGATGTGAGCCATACCCAGCAGCGTCCGGTCACGAATGGAGCGGTGCGTGATGTCCTGACCCATAAATTCAATCGTGCCGCTGCCCGCCGGCAGCAGGCCGGTTAAAGCGTAAACCAGTTCACTCTGTCCGTTGCCGTCAATTCCGGCGACACAGACAATTTCACCCCGATTGGCAATAAAAGAAACATCCTCCACAGCGGATTGACCATGATGGCCGGTTTTCACGGATAAATGCTCCACATTCAGGATTTGCTCACCCTTGATTTCTGCTTTTTTATCTATTTTAAAATTGACCAGGCGTCCGACCATCATTTCTGACATTTGCTCTTTGCTGGTGGTCTGCACATCGATTGTGCCGATATATTTACCTTTGCGCAGCACAGTACAGCGGTCGGCAGCCTCTTTGATCTCATTGAGTTTATGTGTAATAAAGACAATCGATTTTCCTTCATGCACCAGATTCTTCATAATCTTGATTAATTCAATGATTTCCTGCGGGGTTAAGACAGCCGTCGGCTCATCGAAAATCAAAATCTCATTCTCCCGGTAGAGCATCTTTAGAATCTCTACTCGCTGCTGCATGCCAACGGTAATATCGGATACAAGGGCATCCGGATCGATCTTCAGTTTATATTTTTCGCTGAGCTTGATCACTTTGCCCCTGGCTTCTTTCATTTCCAAAAATCCTTGACGAGTTGATTCAACACCAAGGATAATATTCTCCAGGACAGTAAAATTCTGCACCAGCTTGAAATGCTGATGCACCATACCGATATGATAGCGGTTCGCGTCATTGGGATTGCGAATTTTCGCTTCTTGCCCGTTAATGCGAATCGTTCCCTTTTCGGGTTGATATAAACCAAAAAGAACGCTCATCAGCGTCGATTTCCCCGCGCCGTTCTCACCAAGCAGTGCGTGGATTTCACCTTTTCTGACTAGAAAAGTTACATTGTCATTGGCGATAATTCCGGGGAACTTCTTCGTGATATTGAGCATCTCAATGACATTTTCCATGACTTATCCCCTCTTGTTTCGTTGCTGCCTCTTGAAAGCTTTATGATAATTACAGGGAGATGTTGGATAAACATCCCCCTGTTTGACGATTACCGAGAGCATTCAGGTTCTTTCTTATTTGATCTCGTTGACGACTACATTTGTAGTGGTAAGTTTCGCAGCGGAATCTACATCCGTATCGACGAGGATCTTAATATCGCCGGCAACTAACTTGGCATAGATCGCATCGTAATCTGCTTGTTTAAAAGTAGTGAATTTGGAGGTGGCCATCGGCAGGCCCACGCCTTTGGATTTTACGTCAACAGTCAAAGTGGCGCCACCGGCGAATTTCCCGGCATAATATTCTTTCAGAGAATCATAAACGGATTTGGTCAGGTTCTTCATCGCAGAAGTGATGACGGTTGGGGATTCGCTGGATTGATCGACGTCAACACCAATTGCTTTGGCTTTCGCTGTCGCAGCGGCAGCCATTACGGAATCGCCCAGAGCACCACCGCAGCCAAAGATAACCTGAGTGCCGTTGGTGAACCAGCCGGCAGCCATCGTTTGCGCTTCGGGTGTCGCTGCGAATTTGCCGGTGTAATTGTAATTCACTTCAATCGCACCTGCGGCAAGTTTCATTTCTTTGGCAGCATAATCAGCACCTTGAACAAAACCATAGCCAAAACGGATCACGGCGGGAACAGCCATACCGCCCATAAAGCCCAATTTGGTCATGCCGTCTTTGACAACAGCGTAACCGGCGAGGAATCCGGCTTCTTGTTCTGCATAGGAAATGCATTTCACATTGGATTCCGTCTTGAAGGTTTTAAAATCTGCAGTATGAGGTACGCCATCCAGGAGAATAAAGTTTACTTTGGGATACTTGGTCTGGGCTTCATAAATAGCTACTTCAAAATTGAAACCGGGGCAAACCACGATTTTTGCTCCGCCGTCAATGGCAAGGCCAATGGAGGCAAGCAAATCGTCTTTCGCATCGCTTTTTGGTTGGTAATACTTAAAGGTTTTCTTACTTTCGTTTGCATATTGAACGACACCTTCCCAAGCGCCCTGGTTAAAGGATTTGTCATCAATAGTACCAACATCTGTGACTAAACCAATTTCAAAAGTTTCTTTTTTCGGAGCGCAGCCTGCAAACATAGCTAAAACCATGGCCAGAATAAGTAACATCGTAATACTTTTTCTCTTCATTTTCAGTTCTTTCCTCCTAAAAATTATTTCGTGGTGCGCTTTTTACGCACGTCACATAGTCATAGAATAACACAATCCCTCATTTAATGCAATAACCCGCCTCGGTTTTTTGTCATTGTTTTTTAACATTTCAAGGTGCTCAGATGCAAGGCTGCCAGCACATTTTGGAACACAAGCGGGTAAAACGGTTTGGGATATTCGATCACGCCGCTCGCATTGACCGCCGCCTCCGGAACCAATTCCAGCAGCCAGAAATGGTCTCCTGTTTCCACAATCGGACGAAAAACGTTAAATTCTCTGGCTGGCCGAAAGCCAAAGCGGGCATAATAAGCTTCACCGTAGACGAGCACAATTTTAAGACCGCGTTCCTTGCAGAGACGCAGTCCTTCCCGAACCAGCAGGCTGCCGACGCCGATGCCCTGATATTGAGGCAAAACAGCCAGCGGTGCCAATAACATCACAGGCAGCTTGCGAACGCTGTTATGAATGCTGACCGGAGTAAAAAGAATGTGAGCGGCGACTTCCCCGTTGACCATGCCGAGCAAAGAGAGAGCGGGATCCAGCAGGTTCTCTTGGCGCAGTTCTTCAATCAGATTGGCTTCCCAGTCGTGCCCAAATGCGGTAGTATGAATCAGACGAATGCAAGCCGCATCCTCTTTCCGCTCGGATCGGCAGCTTAATTGCCGCGGCTGCGGGTTTGGCACTTCCATGTATCTTGTCTTCATTCTGACCTCCCCATGCAAAGGAATTAACCGCGTAAAAGAGAATTGAATAGGAGTCTTATCCTTTCGCAATCTCCCTTCGCAAAAAAAGCTGTTCTTCCGTGCCCAGGCGGCTGCTGTGATCATCGTCTGCTGCTTCGGATCGGGTAGATTTTGTGCTGCGTCATGGGCTGACTCGTATTGAATATAAACAACCTGCTCTCTCTTTCTCTCGCTGCCTGGTGGAATCCTGCCTGACAATCCGGCGGCAGAAATTCATTTCTACGGAGGTAATTTTGGATGGAGATTCCGATGATCGGTCAATTCAAAGATTTTTATACCGCTCTGCAGCAAGCCGGTTTTTCGACAGCCGGTGAGAATAATGAAGGGATCTTCACCCTGCAGAATTACGCCTCCCCGCTGATTGTCTGGCACACCGGCGAACCGGAAAGCGATCCCTGGACCTGGCGCATCAGAGCCGTTTTGGAATACGACGATGTTGCCTATGGTAAGGTTTTTTTGAAAAAAAGCGGCTGGATCACGCGAAAATGGTATCCCTATTTTATTGCCGTGCGGCGTGCGGCAAAAAGCTGCGAAGAATTATACGCAGAAGGGAAGCTCAGCCGGCTGGAACGGGACATCTATGCTCTGATCAAAAACGGAACCGCTTCGTCACTGCACACGATCAAAGCAATCACCGGTGATCCAACAGCGGAAACCGCTTTAGTTCAACTGCAGATGCTGCTGCTGATCACCTTGGATGGCGAGACGCGCAAGCTGAGTAAAAATGGCGAACCGTATGGCTGGCCTGTCAGCACCTTTTCCACGGCAGAAGAATTTTTTACATCTGAACTGCAGGCAGAAGCCGAACAGCTCTCTTGCTGCGAAGCAGAAGCTGCCATTCGGGAACAAATCCTGCGGCTGAACCCCCTGGCGAAGGAAGCAAATATCAAACGCTTTATCGATTGCCGGTAAAGCGAACGGTCTGTTTTCCTTTTTTATAACGCGCGTTATATTCGAAACAGACTGGCTTCTTCCATCAACAAAACCGATAAAAGAAGAAAATAAAAAAGCCTGCGAATCTTTTTTGATCCACAAGCTTTTCAGTTTACCGATTATTTACCGCAGCGTTTGCATACATTGATTGCATTGCCATTGGCATCATTCTTATTCCATAATAATTTTACACCGGTTCTCTTACAGACAGGGCAGGTACCTCTCCAACCGGCAGTGGCTTTAATGTTCTTACCTCTTTTTGTTTTAGGCATACGTAGCACCTCTTCTCACGTTGATTTCGTTGTTTTCAAACGATAACGTCCTTTAGTATACCATATTCTTTTCTAATTGGAAAGTCTTTTTTCGCTATTTTGCTGAGGTTTATTCAAGAAAGCTTGCCAAAAGGCTGCAGCGCATAAGCAGCTTGAATACGATGTGACACATTTGCAATCGTTTCCTCCGTCAGCTCGCTGTAATAATAGGTTTCATATAAACCAATAATGCCGAAAATTACAAAAGTCACCGAACAGCGAAAGCTCATATCCGCACGTTCTCCAGCGGTAGCGCGCTGCAGCATTCGCTCTACCAGCTTCTTCTTGATTTGCACCAATAGGGTCGAAACTTCCGGTGATTTCGCCGTCATACGATATTGCTCGGAAAATTGGTGAATCTTCTCCGTGATTCGTCGTATCACAAATGGCAGATGGAAAATCAATTGCTCAAAATTATAATCAGCCAATATCTGATCAAAAGTTGCCACAGTTCCCAACAGCCAAACTTCAGCGTAAGCGTAAATATCCTGATAATGAGCATAAAAAGTACTTTTATTCATATCTGCCACTTCATACAGTTCTTTGACCGTGATTTGCCGAATCGGTTTTTCTGATACTAATTTCAGAAAAGCCGCTTCAATCGCTGCTTCTGTTTTGCGATAACGTCGATCCGCCATGATTCTCCCTCCTTTTCGTTTCCATTTTTTTCGGACAAGTGTTGATTAGTCAACTTGTTTTGCGAAGTTGATGGTTGACGGCAGCAGCGCCACCCGACTACAATACCTACAGAGCACCTCACCTTTTATTTTATAATTCACAGTGCTGCTGCTCATTTCCTGCTCACAGACACAGCGCAGAATAATAGGACAAGGAGTTTTATCGATGGCACAGTCAAGCGGTACAGCAGCAACCTCTGTATGGAACAGAAGGTTCCTGCTCTTAGGCAGTATTTCTGTCTCATTTGGTTTGTCGACCGAAATGGTTTTTACGATCTTTCCGTTGTATCTGGCTTATCTCGGCTTCCACTTAGCTGAAATCGGTATTATCAGCGGCACCTATACTTTTTGTATCCTGATTATGCGGTTATCCTCAGGTTACCTGATCGATTTATATGGCCGGCGCAGCATGGCACTGACCGGTCTTGCTTGTTTTGTCCTGGGATTGATCGGATATGTCTGCTTCCCGCTGCCACTGGTTACTGTACTGCTGCGCCTGTTGCAAGGCATCGGTATGTCACTGGCTACCGTTACATTTTCCACTATGGCTGCCGATCTCCTGCCCAGTGAACGTTTTGCCGAAGGAATTGGTTATTTCGGCTTATTCAGCACAATCGGCAGCATGTTTGGTTCGATTTTTGGTCTCTATCTCTGGGAAAACTATCCTTCCGCTCGATTATTCCTGTTGGTCGGCATTTTTTCCGGTTTAGCTTGGTTGTTGACCACCCGCATGAACTATGAACAAGGTCAGGAAATGAAACACCGGGTCCATCCGGAAAAAATACCTTTGACTAATGGTATGCTTGGTTTATTTGATGCTTTTTTTGAAAAGACCGCCTTGCTTCCGGGTATGATTATGCTGCTCTACGCCTTTCCCATGGGTGGACTGATGACGTTCCTATTTCCGTTTGCAACTTCACTCGGTGTCAGCGGATTGACTGCAATCTATGCCACGCAAGCGGCCTGTCTGTTATTCAGTCGCTTGCAGGCAGCTGCCTTGGCGAAGCGATTTGGTGTGAAAAATACTCTGACGGCGGGAATGCTGATCACTACGACCGCTCTTCTGTTAATGGCTTTTGCCACAAATAAAACCATTCTGCTGTTAGCAGCCGGTTTCTATGGCATCGGAGGTGGTTTATGTTTCCCTTTATTAAACATCATGGCCGTAGAAAAAGCCCCGTCACAAAGACGGGGCAAAGCCAATTCTACTTATATGGCCGCTTCTGATTTAGGCGCCAGTTTGGGTGCCTTTACTCTGGGTTTTGCTGCCACTTATATCGGTTACCGCGGTGTATTTTTCTTCTGTTGTTTGGTTCTGCTGTTCGATTTACTGCTGATGCGGTTTAAATTGGAGCAAAGGCAGGCCAAGCTACTCTAATTTCTCATCCACCCGCACGGTAAAGACTTCTCCTTTGACAGAAATTCTATAGAGGTGGCTGGTAGGCGTCGTTTGACCTGCCAGCCAATTTTTAATGGCTGCATACTGTGCATTCCGATCACGCCGGGCCTGCAGCGCCGCCTCATAACTGACTTCCTGAAAACGTAACCGATTACCCGCAGAAAAATAGGCGAACTTACCTAAGTCAGGCCCGATTACCGTTGCGATTTTGGGATAACCCCCCGTCGTTTGGGCATCCGCCAGCAAGACAATCGGCTGGCCATGACCCGGCACTTGAATCGCGCCTTTCATCACACCATCAGAAACGATCTCTTTTTTATCCAGATGATGCAGCGCTTCCCCTTCCAGGCGATAACCCATGCGGTCGGAATCTTTGCTCACCTGCCAGGTTTGCGTAAAGAAGCTCAATTTTTCAGCTGCGCCGAAAAAATCACCTTGTGGCCCAAGTAAAACCCGAATCAGCTGCCGCTCGCCTTGGCTTTGCGGCCAAAACCGTTCCGGCAGCCGGCCATACCAGGCAGGCAGCCCTGCTGCGGCACCAGCCGCAATCAGATCACCGCGCATCAGGGCTCTGCCCTGAAAACCGCCTAGTTTACCGCGTAAAAAAGTACTGCGGCTGTGCAGAACAAGCGCTATATCAATTCCACCTGCCAAAGCAAGGTAAGTACGGCTGCCTGTGCCACCGCGGAAACTCAAGACATCACCCTCATGCAGCCAAAAGCTGCCGCAAACAGGTAAGGCGATGCCATTGAGTTTAGCGCCCAGATCACCGCCCACCAGCGCAGCCAGGCCGCTGCCGACTGCAGTCAAGGTCGGTCCCAGCAAAGTGATTTCCAGCACGGCCGCCTCAGCCTCGTTGCCCAGCATGAAATTCGCCACGGAAGCAGCGTATTCATCCATCACTCCGGCGGCAGGCAGACCAATGGAACCATAGCCATATCGGCCCAAATCCTGCACGGTCGTCAGCAAACCGGGTTGCCCCACCAGTAATTGTAGACTCATCGGACATCGCCTCCCTCTTTCCGGCGGCGGATCACTTGATAAGCATTCAGTGAAACCTCTTGTTGGATCCTCTCATAATCGGCTAAACTGATCGGTGAAAAGCGCAGATAGTCACCGGCTTTCAGTAAAACCGGTTGGTCCAGCTGGGGATTAAAGAGTTTCAGCGGCGTCCGCCCAATCAGGCGCCAGCCACCGGGTGTTTCCAAGGGATAGACGCCCGTCTGTGTTTCCGCTATGCCGACGGATCCGATCGGTACCGCTGTGCGGGGAGAAGGCAAACGCGGACAGGCAATTTCCGGCGGCAAACCGCCCAGATAAGGAAAACCCGGCGTGAAGCCCAGCATATAAATCAAATAATCGACCGAGCTGTGCAGTTCGATCACCTTCTCTTCCGTTACGCCGGCATGTTCTGCTACATCGTGCAGATCGGGTCCGAAGAGACCGCCATAACAAACAGGAATTTCCACGACTTCCGCTTCTGCCGTTTCATGCGAGACATGCTGCAGCAAACGCTCGACTTCATGCTTTAAATCGTCAAAGTGCAGCTGCAGCGGATCGTAGGCAATCAGCAGGGAGCGATAGGTGGGAATCGTTTCCCGAATGGCAGCGATATTTTCCCGCTGTAAGGCGTTTTCCAGGCTGCGCACCTGCGCTACCAAAGTGGGATCGATACGGTCGCCAAACTCCACTACCAAACCGCTTTCACCCTGTCTTAAGAAGCGAGGGCTGCTCATTGCCGAATCACCTCTGCCATGGGAGCGATCGTAATCCCTTTTTCGGTCAGCATTTGACGGATGGCTTTGGCATACGCCGCTGCTCCGGGTGTATCACCATGCAGACAGACGGTATGCGCTTCCAACTTTAAGATACTGCCGTCATTGGCAATCATTTCACCGGTTTCCACCAAATGAACAATCCGACTGACCGCTTCTTGCAAAGTTTCAATCATCGCCCCCGGTTCGCCGCGGGGGACAAGGCTGCCATCCGCACGATAACCGCGATCGGCAAAGACTTCTTCGGCCACCTGCAATCCCGTTTGATAACCCGCCCGGCAAAGCTGAGAACCGGCCAGTCCAACCAGAATCAATTTTGGATTCACCGCTTTTACCCCTTCAGCGATGGCCAGTGCCATCTTTAAGTCCTGACCGGCCATATTATACAAATTGCCATGGGGTTTGACATGTGACAATTCAATCCCCTGGCTGTGTGCAAATGCCTGCAGCGCACCGATCTGATAAATCAGATAAGCACGGATTTCGGCTGCGGAGCAGTTCATGTTACGTCGGCCAAAGCCGAGCAAATCGGGGAATCCGGGATGTGCTCCCATCGCAACTTGATGCGTACGACATAGCTTCGTGCTTTGATCCATGACGACCGCATCACCGGCATGCCAGCCACAAGCGATATTAGCAGAAGAAATAAACTCCACAATATCCTGGTCAGCGCCATAGCGATAAGCGCCAAAAGATTCTCCCATATCGCTGTTTAAGTCAATCATCTTCCTCATGGTCGCATCCTCCTTCACTTTTAGACAAGCATTGATCCGAATTTGCTTTATATCCAGGCTCTGCTTCATTTAAAAGAGCATGGCTTCCTGATTTTTCTTACATTACAGTAGATAGAAAAAGCCGATCGTGCGCGGCGATCGGCTGTATGCGCTGGCCGCAGCCGATCAAACCGACAGTACGGGGCAGCAGAGACTAAATGGTTTCGTTATTATCGGTGGGATCATTAATTTCCCAGCGCTGATAGAGATGGGTCACACTCTCTCCCAAATGAATGGAACGGATGGTAGCAGCAAACAATTCCGAGACAGAGCAAACCCGGATTTTCGTCACGGTAATCCGATCTTCCACCATCTTCCCTCCGGATAAATAGCACTTGGTCACGGTCTCGCCTTTTTCTGGGACATCCAGCGTGTCAGTGACCACGACTTCCTGCAAATACTTATTTTCTTCAATCCGGCGCAGGGCGGCACCGGAGAAAATCCCGTGCGTTGCCACAGCGATTACGCGTTTTACCCCAAAATTTTCACAGAGGGCAGTAATCGCGTTCATCATGGAACCGGCAGTATCAATTTCATCGTCAAAGACAATCGCGTTCTTGCCATCAATATCACCGATGACATGCATAATTTCAGAGACATCTTCATTACCCTGACGTTCTTTGAGCACAACCGCCAAGGGTAGGTTTAACTTGGAAGCAAAGCTCTGCGCACGCTTGGCAGAGCCGGCATCCGGTGAGATCACAGTCCAACTCGCTAATTCTTTCTTACTCAAGCCCTTTAATATATTCTCTCTGACATAAGAAGCCAGAATACTGGTCGCCTTCAGATGATCGACCGGAATATTAAAATAGCCCTGAATTTGGTCGGCATGCAGATCCATGACAACAATGTGATCGGCACCGGCCGCTTCAATTAAATCCGCTACCAGTCTGGCCGTCAGCGGAATGCGGGGCTGATCGATTTTATCTGAGCGCGAGTAGGGAAAATAGGGCAGGATCGCTGTGATGCGTCCGGCTGAACTGCGGCGCATGGCATCGATCGTCAGCAGCAATTCCATCAATCGGTCATTCACCGGTACTCCGGAAGATTGGATGATAAAGGTATCGGCTTCCCGTACTGTTTCTTCCAATTTAACAAAAGTATTATCATTGGAAAACTTTTTCACCGTAATATCACCAAGGCGATATTTCTCCAAATGTTTGTGACCTGCTGTTTCCGGTAATTCTGTTTTTAAATGATCGACGATTCGTTCTCCCAAACGACGGCTTGCCGTGCCGGCGAATAGTTTTATGATTTTTCCTGCGTCCACAATCGTTCCTCCTCACAATTCATCAGCAAAGCTTCTACTTACCATTTCTGCCCCACTGACAAGATTCCTATCACCCTATCAGAATTCTTAACGATTCGACAGCATTTCACTTTTCATTGTCAACGTTTCAAAGGTAACCGCAAGATATCCTGCATCGAATTCTCCGGGAAAGGAAAGAGCCATGGTTTTTCCTGTTGATCGCGAATTTCGCTAATATACCACTCCGTTTCCAATTTGCTGATCAGCACATGCCAAACGGCTTCAAAGTGGCTGCTATTTAATTGATATTCCAGGCGAACGACTGCCGTTCTCTTGGTTTTCCCCTCCGCCATCTGGAAGCCGGCAAAACTGAAGAACAATTTCTCTTTGATGGCACGTGCCGACATGGCTTGCACATATTCCATTCGCCCGAGCGGCGCTGCGCTTGGTTCATATAAATCCCAGAGCATTCCCCAATCCTGGCTGCCCCAAGCTCTGCAAAAAATCGTCAGCAAATTCTTCGGACCTAATTTGCAGCGATACAGAGAACGATTGAATACCTGGTAGTCTGCATCTTTTTTTTCTGCCAGTTCTTCAATCAGCCAATGGTATTTCATGGGCAGCTCCACATTACGCTGGCTCGCCTCGGCAAGTGCTACCGCATCTGCCAATAAATAGCGACAGGTCAGCAGATCAGTATCCTGCATTTTGATGTCCGTGTTAAATCTGGCATGTTCAAAATAAGCATAGAATTGCTTGATTGGCACTCTCTCGCTATTAAATTGGATGCCGCGACCTTCCTGCATATAAGCGTTGAGATAGAAATAAACGTACTCCACAAAGCCCTCAGTCTGCCAAGCCAGCAGGATTAGAACCAAGCAATCGTCTCTGCTATGACTAATTTTCAGACTAATTGGCACGCTTTCCTTCATGCGCTGCACAGGATCCAAAAATGGAACACCAAGCAGGACAAGTTTCCGGTGCAAATCATAGGCTTCTTCCTGATACCACTCTTCCCGCTGTAAACTGAGCAGCCAAAGGAACATAGCGGCGCGCTTTGTTTTTTGCTGAGAGATGGCTGCCATACACTCAATCTGCAGCTCCTCATCCAAATCGCAGAATTCCTCTGCCAGCTTATCCAGGTTTTCATCCTCATCGGCAATCGCACGTAAATACTCGTCGTAATAATATCTTAAAATCGACATAGAGTCCTGTAATGACAGCAATAATTCTTCTTTATCGACGTTCTCACCCAAGTCCGTCAGAATCGTTGCTGCCGCCATCCGCTGCATATCCGGGATTTTCGGATTGCCCATCACCCGATATAAAGCTTCCTCCACACCCGGCAGATCGCCTTCTGTCATCAGCCAAGCCAAGAAATTCAGCCGCTTCTGTTCATATGGTTTACGAAACTGCATCACCAGAGCGGCTAAAAAATCCGCGGGCCGTGCTTCCATCATTTCAATCAGCTGATTGACAGGCTGTGTCTTGATTTGTTGTAAATCCTGCCGCGACAGTGCTTCTGTCAACAAATCCTCTACTTGCTGAATGAAGCGTAAATCATAAATGATCGCTTTGTTTTTTGTGCTCATGGTTTGACACCTCTTTTCTCTAGCGGCTTGTGCTTATCTTCAGATTGAATATATTCTTTTCTGGACAAAGCTTCCTGAGTCCTTCTTTCTCCTTTTTATACCAGAACCCGATCGGATTCCGAATTGCATTTTGACTCAATCCATGTTATAATCTCAGCTAAATGATCTACGCAATGCGTATGATTTTGGGTATAGAAAGGATGGTTTCCATGTCAAAAACAGGCAATCGTGCAGTTGAGCTCTATCTGGAGAAAGGCTTCAGCTGTTCAGAATCCGTTTATATTGCTTTAGCCGAAGCCGATGATTTAACCGCAGAAGAAATGGATGCAGGAAATCATATGGCCGGCGCTTTTTCCGGTGGGATGAGTGTGGGCTCCGTCTGCGGCGCCTTGACAGGCGGCATGCTGACGCTGGGCCGCTGGTTTGGCCGTAACTTAAATGAAGCACGCAAGGACGAAATGAAAGAATACGGCAAAGCTTTATATGAAGCTTTCACGGACAAATTCGGGGCGGAAAGCTGTTTGAAGCTCAAACCGGAAAGCAATGCCAAAAAGCAATGCGCCGAATATGTGCGTTTCGTAGCCGAAAAAGTAGAAGAATTGCTGGACAAAGGTCTTGCTGATGCTGAAGAGGATTGCGGCTGAAAATAGAACGAACTGCTGCGCGTGACGCAACATGAAGGCACCCGGCGTAAAGCGAACCGGGTGCTGTTTTTTAGATAATCTTGTCTTTGAACAAAGCTTTGATTCGTGCCAGTTTGAGGTCAGGGTGTCCGGGCGAAAATTATCATACTTACTCAAAATGCTGCACCGGAAGCAAATGATGATTCTCTTCCCCCCTTTCTGATTTGGAAACGTGTGCGGCAAAATCGACAAATAAGGTGGTTTTAGTTTTGAGTTTTCCCAACCCGCAAACTTTTTGGCAGCTTTTACGCAACAAAAACACCGATGGATCGGAAGCACAGTTCCAACGCAATCAGCAAATCAATGTGGCGCAAGGCATCCTGTCCATCATGGCGATCAATCTGGTCAATCCGTTTTTAAGCATCTTCGCGATTAAAAACGGTGCGACCGATTATCAAGTTGCTCTGCTCGCCTCCGCTCCGGCATTGGTCAGTGTTTTATCGATGATCCCCGGTGCACGCTATATTGATAAACGTGCCAAGAAGCATAAAGTCACGATGATCACCATGCTTTTTCATCGCTGTTTTTATCTGTTATTGGCCTGCATTCCTTTCTTTCGCCCCAGTCTGCGCGCCTCTTTGCTGGTAGCGACCATCGCTTTAATGAATCTGCCCGGTTCGATCAGTACGATTTCCTGGCAGTCGTATATCGCACGGGTCATTCCGCCGGCATTGCGTCCGCAATCGATTGCTACCAGGAATAAAATGCAGAATTTGGTCGGCACTTGTTTTACCCTGCTCGCCGGCCGCTTCCTCGATATTGCTTCCTATCCCATTGGCTATCAACTGGCTTTCTTCACTTCTTTTTTGCTCACTATGGTTGAAATCTGGGTCTTCTCTCGCATGGATGAACCGGACCTGCCGGGTGATGAGGCGATTGAACAGCGAGCACAGACCATTCAAGCCAAAACGAGTCTGCTGCAAAGCCTGGAAAAAAACCTGCAGGAAATATGGCAGGAAAAGCGTTTTCTGCGCTTCTGCGCCGCTTCTCTTTGCTTCAATTTTGCCATGATGATCCCTTGGTCTTTGTTCTCTCTCTATCAGGTGCGGATCTTGGGTGCCAACAATACCTGGGTCAGTCTATTAAGCTTGATCAATACCGGAGGTTCCTTACTCGGTTACGGCTTCTGGACAAGATACAGCCAAAAGAATGGTAATCTGGCCACGCTCTTCTCTTCGGGCATTTGGATTTTCGTCGTTCCATTGGCCTATGCTTTTTCGAAAAGCCTGTATTTTGTTGCTTGCATCAATCTGATTACCGGCATGGTCTTTTCTGGTGTCACGCTTTCTCTCTTTAATGCGACACTTGAGGCGGCGCCGGAAAAGAACCGCACCAGTTTTCTTGCGTATCATCAAACGTTTATCAATATCATGGCCGTGTTTGCTCCCATTGTCGGTGTTGGCTTAAGGGATCTTTTCGGCTTTCCAATTGCTTTCCTGATCTGTGCTCTGCTGCGGGTCGGCGGAGCTTCCAGCTTTAAAGTTTTGCAGCGTTATGAGAAAAAACATACCGCAGAAGAAGTTGTCTAAAAAAAAAAATAAAGCCCGGCGGATTGAACTGCTCCCTGTCAAGTAGACAGATGAAATAACAAAAAACTCTTAGGAAACACAGCGCTGCGCGCTGTGGCAACCGCAAATTTCGAATGGACGTCAAAACAGCCATTCAAAATTTGCGGTTTTACTTATGCCGCTTTTTCGAATAGATTCCGGTAACTCATCGGTGCTAGTTTCTGCAGCTTGTGTTGACGACGTTCATAATTGTAATAGTGAATGAAATCTTCAATTGCTTTAGCAAGAGAGTCATAATCTTCAGACTGATCTAGATAATACATCTCACACTTAAGAATTCCCCAGAAGCCTTCCATTGGGCCATTGTCAATGCAACGACCAACACGAGACATGCTTTGCGTCATTTCTGCAAGGTCCAGTTTTCTCTTAAAAGACTTACTCGTATATTGAAATCCGCGGTCACTATGAAACAAGGGATGAGCATTCGGATATCTTTGGACTGCTAAGTCAAAGGTGTCAAAGACCAATTGGTTATTGTTACTGTGCCCAATGGCAAAAGAAACAATATCTCTTCCCTTTAAATCCAGGATCGCACTCAAATAGAGTTTCTCCATGTTATGGTTGTATTTCATCTCGGTTACATCAGTCAGCCATTTTTCATTTTGCTTTTCAGCAGTGAATTCACGATTCAGAATGTTTTCTGCCGTAACCTCTGGTTTAGATCTTTGGTAAGCTGGTCGCTTACGACGGATGACGGACTGCAATCCCACTAGCTGCGTCAATCTGTAAAACCGTTTGTAGTTATATTTTTGTGTGTGCTTTTCGTTTCCATTATATTCATCAGCAATTCTCCGATATCCAAACGTACTGTTATTCTTGGCATAAATCAATCCAATTTCATGGATGAGTTTTTCGTTCTCCAGTTCGTTTTGACTCTTTTCCCTGTGTGTCCATTTGTAGTAACTGGAACGATTTAATTCCAAGATGTCACAGATCTCCGCAACAGAGGAGTTTTCTTCTGCAAAGCCTTCTACACAAACATATAAACTTTGCTGTCGAACTCCGCTTAACGTCACCTCCTCCTCAATTCCTCGAGTTTTTTTAGGACAGCATTTTCCAATTCCAGTCTTTTGTTCCTTGCTGTTAGGAGTCGGTGTTCAGCGCGTAGCTTCTCTATCTCCGTCATTTCAGCTTCTACTTTCCGTTTTCCCCGTTTGTCTGAGAGACCATCTACACCGCGTTCTTCATACTTCTTTACCCAAGCATAGATTTGTTGGTAGCTGACGTCATATTTTTCAATCGTCTCAGCATAATCTTTATTTTGCTCTATGCAATAGCTAACGATCTCAACTCGTTCCTCCCGTGTCGTCTTTCTCCCCCTGGTCATATAGAGTTCACTCCCTTTACCGCTGGAAGCGCGGAATTCTTTATGACCATTATACATCTTTATCCAAGTTTGCAATTGCCGGTTCGCTCGAATTTTGTATCTTTCGCAAATTTCGGTTTGACTCCCTTTCCCTGAAAGATAGGCAAGTGCGGCTTCCTGCTTCATTTCTATTGTATATTTCTTATTGTTTTTTTGTGGCCTAAGCCCATCTCGTCCCATTGATTTGTAGTTTCGTACCCATTGACGAAAGGATGATTCATCTATCCCGAATTTCTTTGCCCATTCTGCTTGGCTTCCTTCTCCAGCTAGATTTGCTTCTACAGCTTTGATCTTTTCTTCTGATGTTGCTTTCGTTTTTTGCATAATAATAGCTCCCCATTGTGTAGTCTCGAACTTTTTGTTATTTCGAGTGTCTACTCTATGGGGAGCATATCAGATTTTTCATCTGTCGGGCTTTTTGTTATGCTTGCTTCGCTTTATCGGTTTTCCTTAGATTTCGATTGCAAGCCCACAGGAAAATTGCGGCGCCTACGAAGCGAATTGCAGCGCTGAGATAGAGAGCTGCGTAAATCGACCAGAGTTGTTTGATGTAAGTACCTACAAAGGGCATGATCGAGCCGGTGATTTGAGTCAGACAGGTGAAAAGAGAAATATACAGCGTTCGATTTTCTTGCGGACAAACATAGATCAATTCATTGAATACCAGGAAGAGCACTCCGCCTGTCCCGCTGCCTACCACGATCTGCGCCAATAAAAGCATAGGAAGCGTAGCGCTGAGGGCATAGACACAAGGAGAAATTGCCATCAGGAACATACAAATTCCAAGCACGAACTGACTGCCGATTTTTCTGCTCAATCTGATCCAGAGTTCAATCGTGATTACCTGAGTGATGGTTGAGACAATTGTAAAATAGCCAATCCAAGCTGCATTTGCCTGCAGCACATTCAACTGATAAATGCTGTAGAGCGGCCAAGCCATTTGCCAACCAAGATAAAAGACGATCACTGTCGAACAATAACGAACATATTGCGGGTGTTTTGGCAATGTCCTGATGATACCAAGCAGTTTCTTACCAAGAAGATCTCCCTTGGCAGGCGGCTTTTGCAGAAAAGCAAATTGTTTATATTGATAAATTTCCGTCAAACCGACCAGGAAGGTAAAGACGAAGAGAATTTCAAACAAGGTGAAATTACTGATGGCAAACCGTTCATTCAAAGAAAGAAAAATTCCCAACAAAAAAGTAGCGCCGATGGTCAGCAAGCTGTTATATTTGTTGCGTTTGCCGATGATCTCATTCAGGTGAGCCATGGGGAAAACATCGCCAATTAGCGATTGATAGCCGATCAGCCAAATCGATTCCGGTGCATTGCGCAGTCCGATTAAAAAAACCAAGGCCAGCGGCTGCAGAACAGGCGGTAAAAGCGGAATCGCCGCATAGAATAAAAAAAACAGGCGCGAGATCAAACAAATGATCAAAACAGTCTTCAATTTGTTTTTGGCATTGTCAATCAACATCGCCCCGGGAATCAGTGCTAAAACAGCAATCATCGCGGGCAAGGCATTCAGCATAGCAAAATGGAGATCCGTTCCACCCAGCGCTTTGAGAAAAGTCGCTGCGTAACTGGCGGATCCCATCACAAAAGTGCCCAGCAAGCCTCCTCTGATATTATGCTTATAATTATTTTGGTAATGATCCATGATATCCCCTTATTGTTATCTACGAACGGTGTTAGAAAAAAGCATGATGGACTATGATTCTTTATTCTGTAAAGAATATTCTGCCTTAGGTAGAGCTGGCGATCCGCTGCCTTTTCTTCAGACAGATGCAAATACGACAGCATTGATCTCTTTCTGATGATTCCACAACCAGATGACCATCGCAGCCGCATTTTCTGCAGCCTCCGTCATTTCTTTTTGAGTAAAATAAGAGACAAAAAGCAATTCTATATTCAACATCATCCAGATCATGGCCTGCTTCTCTGCCTCTGTCAAAGGGAGCTTACCATGGTAACCACTTACGGCTGCAGCCAATAGTTTCAACCATTGCGCGCCCTCTTCTTGCGTATTGAAGTGATTGATCAGCCAGCCGAGTGTGAAATACGCCAAATCAAAACAACGAGCATTGACTTGACTCAAATCAAAATCAATATATCCGGTAAGTATGCCTTCACAGAACAGCAAATTACCCAAGTGAGGATCACGTGAATCAATTGACGCGGCAGCTGGGGATAAATCTGCTTTAGCTCAGCAAGCATAGCTTCTACTTTTTCTGACGGAACCAGTCGCTGTGCTTTTTGCTGATAAACTTCATAGACCCAACCGCTCATTTCAATTGTAAAGTCATGATCCTTGACTCCTGATACCATGGGTAATTGACGAAGAGCCTGATGCAGTTCCGCCAGAATTTCACCCAATCGATAGGCGGTTTTCTCTGAGTCGCCCTCATAGATCCCTTGGATGTGATCGCCAGGTAATTGATTCATTAACAACCAGAAATCACTATCTCCACTTGTCAGGTATTCTTCCCCTGTTATCGTGGGGATTGGTAATGCAACCGGAATACCCAGTTGACTTAATCCGTGCATAATTACTATGCTGCGCTGCAGCTGTTCTTTATTCTCTGTATGTTTTAGAATAAAATGTTCGTCAACCTGCCAAGTTGTAGCATAGATTTGCTTAATTTGACTTTGCTGTAAATTCCATGCAGCGAGAATTACTTTTCCATCCATTCTACACTCTCTCCGTCATCGCATCCCACGCTTCGTCTTTTGACAGAAAAAAGAGACCTTTCCCCAAAGGTTCCTCAGTCTCCCGGGGGGGAATAGATCCCTTTCATTCCATTTCACTTTTCATTCACCACTCTGGTTTGATTCCTTATTCTACTGTAACGCTCTTTGCCAGATTCCGCGGTTTATCCACATTGTTGCCCTTGGCGACCGCTGCATGATATGCCAAAAGTTGTAGAGGAACAATCGCCAGCAGCGGCATTAAAAGATCATCCAATTCAGGTAAAGCGAGGATATGTTCATTGTCTTCGCTGTGGCTGATGATTTCCGAATTGGTAATATGATAAACCGACGCGCCGCGGGCTTTCACCACTTCAATATTGCTCAGCGCTTTTTCCACCAAGCGGCTCTGAGTCGTCAGAGCAACCACCGGAGTACCGCCGGAAATCAAGGCCAGCGGACCGTGCTTTAATTCGCCGGCTGCATAGGCTTCCGCATGAATATAGGAGATTTCCTTGAGTTTTAAAGCGCCTTCCAGAGCCAAAGCATAATCCAGGTCGCGTCCGATAAAGAAGAAATTTTGATATCCTGCAATTTGTCTGGCCCAATTGGCAATTGTTTTTTCCTGCAGCAATACTTTTTCTACCCAATAAGGCAAGACACGCAGTTTTTCCATCCATGCCGCTAATTCCGTATCCGTGACCTGATTGCGCAGATGACCTAATTTGAAAGCCAGCATCAACATAATCAGCAATTGGGAAATATAGGCTTTGGTGGAAGCCACGGCAATTTCCGGTCCGGCTTGCGTATAAACCACAAAATCCGCTTCACGGGAAACCGTGCTGCCCATGACATTGGTCACAGCCAATACTTTCGCACCCCTGCGCTGCGCTTCACGCAAAGCGCCGAGGGTATCCGCGGTTTCACCGGATTGGCTGATAATAATCACCACATCAGAAGCCTCCAGGATGGGCTCCCGGTAGCGGAATTCTGAGGCCATATCCACTTCTACCGGAATGCGGGCAACGCGCTCAATCATATATTTACCTGCCATACCGGCATAATAGGCTGTCCCGCATGCCACGATATGAATGTGGTTTACCTTCTGCCAGTTCCAGGGGGAAGCATCAATTTCAGCAAAGAACTTTCTGCCGTCGGCATTCGGCATGCGTTCTTTCATTGTTTCGCGCAGGACTTTGGGCTGTTCATGAATCTCTTTCAGCATATAGTGCTCAAAGCCGACTTTATCGGCTGCTTCTGCCGTCCAAGTAATTTCCTGTGGCTGTTTTTCAATTTCGCTGCCGTTCTTTTGATAAAAGGTCACCTTTTCTTTGGTGATCACAGCACGTTCGCCGTCATTCAAAAAAACCATCTCGCGTGTATAGGGCAACAGCGCCGGAATATCAGACGCTACATAATTTTCGCCTTTACCCAAACCAATGACCACCGGATTATCTTTACGTGCCACAACAATGCGATCCGGCTGCCAAAGATCCAGCATAACCAAAGCGTAAGCGCCGCGTAAACGGGGTAATACCACGTCCAACGCCTGCATCAGCGGCAATTCAGTTTCTTCCAACAGATTCACCACGACTTCAGAGTCGGTTTGGGAAAGAAAAGCAACGCCTTTGGCGACGAGTTCCTGGCGCAGTTCTTTATAATTTTCAATCACGCCATTATGAATCAGCGTGATCCGACCGCGGCTGCCTAGATGCGGATGGGCATTTTCATTGTTGGGCTCCCCATGCGTCGCCCAGCGGGTATGACCGATGCCGATATGCCCCGTCAGTGGTGTTTCTTTTAAAATCGCTTCCAATTCCGATAAACGCCCGGCGCTTTTCAGCAGGTTCAGCTTACCCGCCTCAATGATCGCTACACCGGCAGAATCGTAACCCCGATATTCTAAACAACGTAACCCGTCGATAATGATCGGCAGTGCTTCCTTTGGTCCAACATAACCCATAATCCCGCACATACGCTATCCCTCCTATTCTACTATCCGTGCTTCATTCACTAAATACAGGCTCAAGCGCTTGGCAATTGCTGCCGCTGCTGCTTCCTGTTCCGCTTCAACCATAATTCGTATCAGCTGCTCAGTGCCGGAAGGCCGCACTAAAATGCGCCCCCGCTCGCCTAAAACTGCTGTCTCTTCTGCCACTGCTTGAGTGAAAGCGGTATTCTGCATGGCAGCCTGTTTATCTTCCACTTGACAATTCAGCAGGATTTGCGGGAATTTATGCATCACCTCAGCCTTCTCCCGCATGGATGCTTTGTTCTCTTTCAGCATGGCTGCAATTTGTAATCCGGTCAGCATACCGTCACCGGTCGTGGAAAAATCGGTTAAAATGACGTGACCGGACTGTTCTCCGCCCAGGCAGTAGTCGTTGGCCAGCATTGCTTCCAAAACATAGCGATCACCAACCGCTGTAATCTGCAAATCAATCTGATGTTCTGCCATGGCTTTTTTTAAGCCAAGGTTGCTCATCACCGTAATGACCAAAGTGTTTTTATGCAGCCTGCCTTTTTGCTTAAAATGCAGAGCCAACATAGCCATGATTTGATCGCCATCGACCAAATTGCCGTCCCTATCCACGGCCAAACAGCGATCGGCATCTCCGTCAAAAGCAAATCCGAAATCCGCCTGTAATTGCGTGACTGCTTTTTGTAAACTGGCAGGGTGCGTTGAGCCGCAGTCCAGATTAATATTCGCTCCGCTTGGCTTGGCATGCAGCGCTGTTACCTTAGCACCGGCACTGCGGAATAAATCCGCGGCAAAAGGAGAGGCGGCACCATTTGCGCAGTCAAGCACGATATGCAAGCCCTCCAGCCTGATCCCGGCAATGCTTTGCTGCAGGTGATGCAAATAAAGCTGAATCGCCGTCTCGTTTTGCTGCCAATTGCCTACGCCGGCACCGGTCGGTCTCTGACTTACCTCCTGATCCTGCCGCAAGTATGCTTCGATGGCGTCCTCTGTTTTATCCGGCAATTTATAGCCGTTATGCGAAAAAAACTTAATACCGTTATCTTCCACCTGGTTATGTGAAGCGGAGATCATCGCACCTGCCTGCACCGCCATGTGTTTGGTCAGGTAAGCTACTGCCGGTGTGGTGACGATACCGAGAGAAATCACCTCGGCACCATTCGACATCATCCCTGCCGCTAAGGCTGCTTCCAACATATCTCCGGAAGACCTTGGGTCTTTGCCAACTAAAATCGTCGGTCTTTCCTGCTGCGGCGTTAATACCGCTGCGGCTGCACGCCCCAATTGAAATGCCAATTCCGGTGTTAGTTTCGTGTTTGCGATCCCGCGAACCCCGTCTGTACCAAATAATCTTGTCATCTTGCTGCCCCCCAGAAGTTGCCTTCAGTTTTTTTGCTGCGCTCATCTCCTGTCTTTACATCATCAGAAGCGAACGGGTCTTCAATTCTGCTCAGTTGCCGGTTCCTGTTGCAGCGATCACGGTTGTGCCGCTGCTCACCTGTTTCAGCGTCAGTGTCACTCTGACAGTATTGGTTATCTCCTGCGACAATGTAATCCCCTCCGGTAATTGGATGGTGGTACGCAGTGATTTCACGATCTCTTCGCTTGTCTTGTCCTCGGCCGTAATCTCCAGAACACTCATTTTCACCGGCAGCTTATCAATCAAAGCCAGCTGGGCAAAGTCACCATTGATCCGGATTGTGGTCGGAGAAAAGGTATAATTCTGCAGCGCCCACCCTTCCGGAATCACCAATGAATCCGGCAACGCTAAACCGACCTCTTTGGCGGACAGCAGCTGAATTGTTACGGCAATCAAACTGGGCTGCACGGTGACGCCTTCCACGCTGTTGCCGGCGCTGTCCAGAATCTTCACCTCAAGATTTTGTTCGAAATTCCCTTTGCGATCACTTAGGTCAATCAGCACAACTGCCTGCGCTACCTGCTCTAAGGTAGAGCGAGAACCGACTACTAAGACGGTTTCCGGTTGAATCCTTACCACAGGATCGACAGCGGCATCGGTTGGCTGCTCTGTGATGATCACTTCCACATCCATCACCCGGCTCATGCTGCTGACCATGCTGACATGAACTTTACGCGGTTGGACTGCTTCGAGGCTTAAACCGGCAGGATAACGCAGACTGATGTCCAGATCATATTCTCCCTCGCTTAATCCTTTCAGGTCAATACTGGCTGTAATCTCCTGGCCAAGTAAATCGGTCAGTAAAGAAGAAGACCCTTTCAGCACGATGCTTTCCACCGCGGTATAATCATAGGAGATCGCATAATTAGCCGGAGCATTCAGCACCTCAATCGGAATACGATAGAAATTCTTACTCATTTCAGCGCCTGCTGCTTGCTGGGTTGACTGCTCGCTGGCTACGACCCAAATTGTCAGAGCAATCAAAACCGATAAAATACGCACGGCCAAATTGGAAGAAAAAATTCTATTCATCTTTTTTCCCTCCCCAATGCAGCCAGGACGGCAGCGCAGCCTTAATGGTGTTTTCTTCTTCGAAATAAGTCTGCTGCAGTAATTCGCCCAACATTTTACCGTCCAGATAACGGATTAATTTTCCTGCCTGAGCCAAAGATACGGCGCCGGTTTCTTCGGATACGACAATGGTCAGACAATCGGATTGTTCGGTGATGCCAATGCCGGCCCGATGGCGCGTACCTAGTTCCTGCGCAATTTCCGGATTGGCGGACAGCGGCAGATAGCAGGCTGCGGCAACAATGCGGTTATTTCGAATCATCACAGCACCATCGTGCAGCGGTGTATTCTTATAGAATATATTCAGCAGCAGCTGACTGGTAACCAGACTATCCAGCTCGATACCGGTTTCCATATACTCCCGCAAACCGGTTTTGCGCTCTAAAACAATCAAAGCGCCGGTTTTAGCAGCTGACATCGTATCCACTGCTTTAATAATTTCTGCGAACATCTGGTTCATTTGAATTTGATCCGCCGTTTGTTTGCGAAAAAAAGTACCGCGTCCCAATTCTTCCAAAACTTTACGCAGCTCGGATTGAAAAACAATGGGAATAGCGACAATACCTAAAGTAAGGATTTTATCCATCAGCCAGCCGATTGCTTTCAACTCCAGGAACGAACTGACGGCAAAAGCCAGTAAGACGTAAAGCAATCCTTTGACCAATTGAATGGCTCGCGTATTGCGAATCATCATAATCAAACTGGATATGGCGATGGAGACGATCAGCACATCCACTGCGTCGAGTAAACTAAAATCAGCGAAAATCGCTAGAATTCTCTCCATAAATTTCCCTCCAGACTGGTTCGGTAAGACAAACACAAACCAACATCATCTACCATTTTTACTGCCGAAACCGTGATTTGATAAAGCAATACTTTTTTTTATTCTGCAAAGCCGAGAGGTTTCCCTTTCGCAGCTGAAAAAAAGAACTCTATTTCAGAAAAAATTCAAAATAAACCTCGTTTTGAACTGAATGCCCCCAGCAGATTCGTAAGTTCAGGGTCCCTTGAAAAATCAGCGCACCGGTATTTAAATTTACATCAGGATATTGCATCCAATTTAAGTGGATTCCATTTTTCTGTACGTTTCACCGATACAAAAAATGTTGCAGCGGCCGTTCTTCTGGCTTTTTGTAGCTATATGTTGTATAATGCGATTGGATCAGTATCTAAGCCAAAATTAGAGTGACCAACGCAAAGCGAGGGATCAGACTTGAGTTTGAATGAAAAAGAATTTTACACCCAACAAAATGAGAAAGCAAAAGCGCACGACAGCTATTATCATTTTACCAATTTGGAAACACTCGCACATATTGTCTCTGATCAATCGATTCGATTATCCCAGTTAAAAAAATTCAATGATCCCATCGAAGAAGAACGAGCACTGCCCTTATATAAAAATAAAGTATTCACCCTCTGCTTTACCCACCACAGCACCGAAACAATCCCCATGTGGAAAATTTACGCCAATGATAAAATGGGGTTGTCCCTGCGATTTGATCATCTGGATTTCCTGGAAGACAAAAGCAACTATTTGGCCATCGAAAAAGGTTGGGAAGTACGGGATGCCAAACTGCTGGATGTTTTATACGACGATGACTTATCCAAGTTTGAATTAACTACCCGCCCAGACGGTGTGGACAGCGCCGATGCAGTTTATTCCACCTGTATCGGTTTCGCTAAAACGAAAATTTGGGAATATGAGCAAGAAACGAGACTGCGCTGCTACATTGATGTTGGCAAAGGTAATCCCTCCGTTTCGATCAGCAAAAATAAGTCCGGGGTCAGTACAAAATACAACTACCCCAATTTTGATTATATCTATTGCACACTTCCTACTCAGGTGCTGCATGAAATGAAAGTGGTTTTTAATCCCTTTATGGATAGTGTGCGCAAGGATATTGTCAAGGCTACCGTGAAAATGTTTCTCCCTGATTATCCCAATGGTAATTTTTTAAATAGCCGCTTGGAAGGCAGAATCCGCTGAGAGGACGGACGCTGGCTGATTCTGATTTTTTTTGTGATTTTCCGCTAACCCATTGACAAGTCTCTATCTATAGTTATAATAGCAGATAGAGACTTGTCTATTTGATCCGGCTACACCGGAACGGTTTGTCTTCTCGAGTCATCGCAAGATGACTTTCTTTTCAAACCATCATATAGATATATTTAAATATATTAATTTAGTGGAGGGTATCGTTATGACGGCACTGCAAACCGGTTGGGGGTTTTTTCAGAATCAGGTTCTTGGCATGCAATGGCTGAATCTTCTGGTCGGCCGCCTGCTGACACGCTTTGGTTTAGACCTGAACAGTAAAATTGGCAAAAGCGCACAATTTTTTCTCTATGATTCCATCAAAATAATGCTGCTGCTCAGTATCCTGATCTTTTTGATTTCTTATATTCAAAGCTATTTTCCGCCAGAACGCAGTAAAAAAATCCTTGGCCGCTTCCATGGCCTTGGTGCAAATATGATTGCCGCTCTGCTCGGCACGGTTACTCCCTTCTGTTCCTGTTCCTCAATCCCCTTGTTCATCGGTTTCACCGGCGCCGGCTTACCCCTGGGTGTTACTTTTTCCTTTTTAATTTCTTCCCCGATGGTTGACCTTGGTTCGCTCGTTCTGCTGATGAGTATTTTTGGCGCCAAAGTCGCACTTGCTTATGTGAGCATGGGCTTGCTGATCGCCATTCTGGGCGGCAGTCTGATCGAAAAAATGCATATGGAGGATCAGGTGGAAGCGTTCATCCGCAGTGCCGGATCGGTTGACTTGGAAGCCGAAGCACTGAGCGTCCAGGACCGCCTGCAGTTTTCCTGGGATCAAGTGCTGGCAACCGTGAAAAAAGTGTTTCTCTATGTCTTGATCGGGGTTGGGATCGGCGCTCTCATCCACAACTGGATTCCCGATGCCTGGGTCAGCAATGTGCTTGGCAGCCATAATCCTTTTTCCGTGATCCTGGCTACTCTGGTTGGTGTTCCCATGTATGCCGATATTTTTGGTACGCTGCCGGTTGCGGAAGCGCTGCTGAGCAAAGGAGCTCAGCTTGGCGCCATCCTTGCCTTTATGATGGCTGTCACTACCCTTTCTCTGCCGTCGATCATCATGCTGCGTAAAGCAGTAAAACCAAAACTCTTGACCTTATTCGTCGGTTACTGTACACTGGGTATTATCGCGGTCGGTTATCTATTCAATGCACTGCAGCCTTTCCTGATCTAAGCAAGGCTCCGTATTTCCACAAAGAAATTCATCAAATCAGAGGAGGAAGAATCATGTCTTTATTCCACATCAAGAAAAACGAAACCAAAACACCCGCCTGCACGTGCGCTGCAGAGCCGCAAGCGGAACCCACCTGCAGCTGCAGCGCTGCGGAAAGCCAACCACCCGCAGCAAAAACCTGTGACTGCGGCGGGCAATGTCAACCGGGCAGCCTCAGCATTAAAATTCTGGGTACTGGCTGCGCCAAATGTCATGAACAATTAAAAAACGTAGAAGAAACCGTCAAAACGATGGGGCTCGAAGCCAAAGTAGAATACATCACCGATTTAGCAACGATCATGGCCTACGGCGTGATGTCGATGCCGGCCGTCGTGATCAATGAAAAAGTGGTTGCGATGGGAAAAGTCTTGAAACCAGCCGATCTGGAAAAATTACTGAAGAAAACTCTATAAGCAAAGGTGCGATCTGACGATGCCAAACGAAAAAGTTCAGGATATCGGTTTCTTTCAGAAATATTTAACGGTATGGGTGCTGCTGTGTATGGCGGCCGGAGTTTTGATTGGTCAGTATTTGCCCGGCATCCCTGCTTTCCTGAACCGGTTTGAATATGCCAAGGTATCCATACCGGTTGCGATTCTGATCTGGATTATGATCTATCCCATGATGATGAAGGTCGATTTTCAGAGCATCAAAAATGTGAGAAAAAATCCCCAGGGCTTATATGTCACCTGGATCGCCAATTGGTTGATTAAGCCGTTTACGATGTATGCAATCGCTTCTTTTTTCCTGTATGTCGTCTTTCAGGATCTGATTCCGCCGGATCTGGCCAAACAATATCTCGCCGGAGCAATTCTCTTGGGCGCAGCTCCCTGCACCGCGATGGTTTTTGTCTGGAGCCTTTTAACCAACGGAAATCCTGCCTATACGGTCGTGCAGGTTGCGACCAATGACCTGATTATTCTCGTCGCTTTTGTTCCCATAGTGAAATTTCTGCTGGGCGTCAGCAATGTTTTCGTCCCCTGGGATACCTTGATTTTATCGGTGGTTCTCTTCGTGGTTGTTCCTTTGGCCGGCGGTATCCTGACCAGGCTGTTCGTCAGCCGCCGCAGCGGCACGGCCTATTTCGAAAAGCAATTCTTGCCGAAATTCGATCACGCCACCATCGCCGGTTTGCTGCTGACCTTAATCCTGCTGTTTTCTTTTCAGGGTGAGATTATCCTGAAGAACCCTTTGCACATTCTGCTGATCGCAATCCCTCTGATCATTCAAACCTTCTTCATTTTCTTTATTTCCTATCTTCCCTGCCGCTGGCTGCGATTGCCGCATGAGATTGCGGCACCAGCCGGCATGATCGCCGCCTCCAATTTCTTTGAATTATCGGTGGCGGTTGCAATCGCCTTGTTTGGAACCACCTCTCCTGCCGCTTTGGCGACCACGGTTGGTGTTCTGACCGAAGTTCCCACCATGTTGATTCTGGTCAGGATCGCCAATCAAACCAAACATTGGTTTCCGAAACCCCACGTGTCTGAACTCAAATGAGGAATGTGCCAGGAGGTTAAGCATGAAACAAATCAAACCAAAAGTAGCTTTTGTCTGTGTACATAATTCCTGCCGTTCTCAAATAGCGGAAGCTTTGGCTAAGCATTTGGCAGGAGATGTCTTCGAAAGCTATTCTGCCGGGACAGAAACCGCTGCGCAAATCAATCCCGATGCGGTCCGATTGATCAAGGAAATCTATCACATCGACATGGAACTCACGCAGCACCCCAAATTGCTGGCAGAACTGCCTGCGATAGATCTACTCATCACAATGGGATGCAACGTCACCTGTCCTTATCTGCCCTGCAAACGGCGCGAAGACTGGGGATTGGCCGATCCCAGCGGCAAACCGGACGACGAGATGCTCAAAACCATCGCGGTCATCGAGCAAAAGGTCAGAAACTTAAAAGAACAACTGCAAACAGAAGAATCGCCGACTAGGCTAGCCTAGTCGGCGATTCTTCTGTTCGTCACGGCGAAATAAAATCATTTTTCCTTATCAAGTCAGAATAGCATGGTGTTTTTTTTAGAGATTGCGCATATTCAAGGCACGGAAGGAGTTGAGGACTGCTAAGATCATGACGCCAACATCGGCAAAGATCGCGGCCCACATCGAGACAATTCCCAAAGCGCTGAGAATTAAGACGATGACTTTAATAGAAATTGCCAGGATGATGTTTTGGTAAACAATCCTCAAGGTTTTTTTAGAGATCTTGATGGCAGTGGCAATTTTCGAAGGCTCGTCGGTCATGATCACCACATCCGCTGCCTCAATGGCGGCATCCGAACCCAACCCCCCCATGGCAATACCGATATCCGCCCGCGCCAATACCGGAGCGTCATTGATGCCGTCACCGACAAAAGCCAATTTGCCTTTACCGGATTTCTCCCGCAAGAGTTCTTCCAGCTTGTCGACTTTATCCGCAGGCAGCAGTTCAGCATAGACTTGATTGATGCCAAGCTCCGCAGCGATTTTTGCTCCGACATTTTGATTATCGCCGGTCAGCATGATGATTTTTTGAATCCCATTTTTCTTCAAGGCTTGAATTGCCTGCGCCGCATCTTCTTTAACTTCATCGGAAATCAGCAGATAGCCGGCATAACTGCCGTCGACGGCAACATGAACCACTGTCCCGATCAATTCTCCCGTGAAATAGGAGATCTGTTTGGCTTTCATCAGTTTGACATTACCGGCGATGATTTTTTTCCCATCAACCGTTGCCAGGACTCCCTGCCCCGGAATTTCCTCCACTCCGCTAATGCGCTCGTTTTGAATGGCTTTACCGTAGGCACGCTTGAGAGAGGAAGAAATCGGATGATTGGAGTAGCTTTCCGCATAAGCGGCCAATTCCAGCAATATTTCTCTGGTCAGCCCCTGCGGCCGGATCTCCTGCACATTGAAGACACCTTTGGTCAGGGTACCGGTCTTATCAAAAACCACGATCTCCGTCTGCGCCAAAGCTTCCAGGTAATTGCTGCCTTTGACTAAAATCCCCCGGCGGGAAGCTCCGCCAATGCCGCCGAAAAAGCTGAGCGGGATCGAAATCACGAGGGCACAGGGACAGGATACGACGAGAAAGGATAATGCCCGATAGATCCAGCTGCCAAAGTTCTCTCCCCGGATCAGCAGAGGCGGCAGAATGGCTAACAGCACAGCCAGTGTCACCACGATGGGTGTATAATAACGGGCGAATTTGGTGATGAATTGCTCCGATTTCGATTTTTTACTGCTGGCATTCTCCACTAAATCCAGGATTTTACTGACGGTTGATTCACCGAATTCCTTTGTCACTTCCACAGTCAGGACACCATTGAGATTGATACAGCCGCTGAGGATTTCACCACCGACTGCCACTTCACGCGGCAGTGATTCACCTGTCAGAGCCGAAGTATCGATCATCGAACTGCCTTCCCGCACGGTGCCGTCAAGCGGTACTTTCTCCCCGGCTTTAATCACAATCAGGTCGCCAATCTTTACATCGTCCGGATCCATTCTGATCAACTCAAGTCCCTGCTGAACATTGGCATAATCCGGCCGAATATCCATCAGATCGGCAATCGATTTCCTGGATTTACTGACGGCATAGCTTTGAAACAACTCACCGACTTGATAAAAAAGCATGACAGCAACGCCTTCGGAGTATTGCCGAATGCAAAATGCTCCCAGTGAAGCGATCCCCATCAAAAAATTCTCATCAAAAATCTGACCATGCAGAATATTCCGCAATGCCAAGATAAGCACATCGCCGGCTAAGACCAAATAGCTGATCAGAAAGATCAGCGGCTGCAGCCAGGGATTTGAGGTTTGGATCAATAAGGCTGCCACAAAGATCAATGCCCCAACCAGGATCCGCCAAAAACGTTTCTTCATTGCTAACCTCGATTAAGCCTTTTTCAAGATGACATCAGGCTCTAATTTTTTTACGATTTTTTCTGTAGCGGTTACGATTTCGCTGATTTTTGCTTCGTCAGCCTCAATCACCAATTTCGTCGTCAGAAAATTCAGTGTGGCGGACGTGACTCCGTCCAGGCCATTGACGGCTCTTTCTATTTTTGCCGCACAATTGGCGCAATCCAAGCCTTCAAGCTTATAAGTCTTTTTCATTTTATATTGCCTCCGCTTCCATTTGATTGCATGCCGTGACATGCTGCCATCCCTTTTCGAAGATCTCTTTGACATGATCATCGGTAAGAGAATAGAAGATGACTTTGCCGTCTCTTCTGGACTTGACAAGATTTGCCTGTTTTAAAGCACTGAGTTGGTGGGAAATTGCAGATTTTGTCATGTTCAGCAATACCGCCAGGTCACAGACACACAATTCGCTTTCATCCAGTGCCCAGATGATTCTCGCTCGCGTGCTGTCACCCAGCACCTTGAAAAAATCAGCTAGATCGGTTAATTTATTCTCATCCGGCATTTTTAGCCTGACCGCGTTGACTGCTTCTGCGTGGATCACATCGCAATCACAAAATACATCCGCTTTCACCAATTGATTTCCTCCCTCCCGTTTTCTCAGTTGAATCATGATTCAACCTTTGCCTGCATTATAATTGAATACTGGCTCAACTGTCAAGTGGTTTTCTTGCTCTATTTCAAATTTTTTCATCGCTTCCTGTACTGCTTTGCTCGGGATGCAATTTCATCCATCAATCTGTTTTTAGCTGCACTGCAGGCAGAAAATTGAAGCAGTGAACGCCTCAGCTGTGATTTTATTTGGTCAGTTGCGAGAGCAGTTCCGTCAGATCGTTCAGTACCTGACAGTTCAATTTCTGTAAATTTTCTTTGGCTTGATGTCCATTGGCGACTAAAATACAATCCGCTCCGATTGCTTCAGCAGTTTCAAAATCGTGAGCCGTATCTCCGATCAGCAACATTTTGCTTGGCTTTACACGTTCCTGCCAACTTATTGCGAGATTCACTTTGCTATAGGCATGGATATTATCCAAGCCCAGAATCTCAGCGAAATAGTTGCGGATGCCCAATTCGCTCAATTGAACGGTTAGCATGTTTTTTTCCGTCGCGGACAAAATGATCTGCGGCAGAGCAAGAGACTGAATCGTGGTCAATACTTCTACGACATTGGCAAAGAGAGCCGCGCTGCGGTAAAAATAGCGATACTGCTCCATCCACTCTTCGGCTAAAGCTTCAAAAGATTCCGCCGTCAAATCCAAGCCGATTTTTCGGTAGTATTCAATAATCGGAAAGCAAAAAAGCTGGCGATAGCTGGCGATGCTTTCAATCGGTTTCAAATTTCGGCGCAGCAATAAGACATTGGCGCTTTGCAGTCCTGTCTGGACATCATTGAGCAAAGTACCATTAAAATCCCAAAGAATATGTGAATAGCGAATCATATTTCACCTCATTTTCCTCATTTTTTGCTGTAAGGGCCGCTCTACAGTTAGATTTGCCTAGAAAAAAGACCGGAGAACCACATGGTCTTGGTTCTCCGGTGTCTTGATCATCCGGTCTTAGTGCCGGTCGAATTCGTCTTTGACTTCCTGCAAAAGCGCATCATTCATCAAGAGATCCGCCATCGTGCAGGCTGCACCCTTGATGGCAACCAACATGGCGGCATGTCCTGCTTCGGTCTGCGTCGCCGCGGCAAATTCGCGGCTGTGACCGCTGACTTTCACTCCGCCGGTAATGCCGATATGGGGATGAATGGCCGGCAACTGCTGTGAAACATTGCCGCAGTCGGTGGAACCCCCGGCTGCCGTCAAATCGAGCGGTTTGAATTCTGTGATGCCCAAGGCGCGCAGATGCTTCTCCCAGACAGCGGTCATCCGCACATTGGGGCGCATATTGTCATTGGGAAATTCGTAGGTCTTGATTTCCAGACTGCAGCCGGTCGCCAAAGCGGCGGCTTGGGCACAGTTTTTGACTTTTTCAACGATGGTATCCAGATAATCGCGTTTTTTGCCGCGCACATAGAAACGGGCAACCGCATAGTCCGGCGTAACATTAGGCGTCTTGCCGCCTTCCGTAATCACGCCATGGATGCGAATATCCGAAGTCACATGCTGGCGCAGCGCATTGATATTGTTAAAAGTCAGGATAGCTCCGTCCAGGGCGTTGATGCCATCTTCCGGATTACCGGAAGCATGACACGTCTTGCCATGGAAGATGAACTCCAGCGGTTCCAAAGCCAGGGATGTCGAACCGAGCGCATTTTCACTGCCGGGATGCACGATCATCGCAGCATCGATATCATCAAAGACCTTAGTCGCCGCATAAACGACTTTAGCACCGTTGGTTTCTTCCGCAGGAGTGCCCAGCATCACAATCCTACCGCGCAGAGCCGCTGCATTTTTAGCCAAAGCACAAGCCGTACCCAGCGCAATTGTCCCGATCATATTGTGACCGCAGCCATGACCGATATCCGGCAGAGCATCATATTCACCCATAATCGCCAGGGTGGGACCCGGTTTACCGGTATCATAGGTCGCACGAAAACCGGTGGCGATCTCGCGGTAAGGACGTTCAATGCTGAAACCTGCTTCTTGCAGCGCTGCAGTCAAACGATCGGCAGCATAGAATTCCTGATTGCCCAATTCCGGATGGGCGTAAATTGCATCATTGATTTCAAACAGTCGCTCTTTGTCCGCTTCAACGGCAGCCTGGATGCCCTGATAGATTTTTTCCATGTCAATTTCCTCCTTGCGGTTGATGCTGCTTATCATTCGAGAAAGAAAAGACTGTCTCCTGCTTGTCTCAGCCGGCTGCCACTGAAAATTCTTTTCCATCCACGGCGGGTGGATTGTTTTTTTATTGCTGCCCGTCCAGGCAAGCGCAGCTTCCGGCCCACTGCCGGGTTGATTACCCTGCGCTGATTTTGCGGCTGCTACTTGTCAGAAACAGAAAAACAGGTATAATAGAAGCAGAGGAATTCAAAGGAGAAAAGAAACACGATGGTCACTTTTGCACAAGTTAAAGAAAACTCGAATTTGCATACCTATATCGAACAAAGCGATCAGATGATGAAGGAACTCGGCTATACCGAGCATTCCTTCCCGCATGCTTTGCTGAGTGCCGACCGCGCCGCTAAAATCCTCACAGCCCTGGATTACAGCGCGAGGATGGTGGAATTAGCCAAAATTGCGGGTTACATGCATGATATCGGTAATTTGGTCAACCGGGTGGATCATGCGCACAGCGGCGGTATTATGGCCTTCACGCTGCTGCAAAACCTGGCGCTGCCGGCAGATGAAATTGCTTTGATTGTCTCCGCCATCGGAACGCATGATGAGGCGACTGCGGTCGCCGTCAATCCGATCAGCGCCGCTTTGATCATCGCCGACAAGAGTGATGTGCGCCGCAGTCGTGTACGGAACCGAAATTCCACTGCTTTTGATATACATGACCGAGTCAATTATGCCGTGGAACATTGCGATCTGCTGATCGAAGCAGAAAAAAAGCTGATTACGCTGAATATCACCATCGATCCCCAAATCTGCCCGCCGATGGAGTATTTTGAGATTTTCATCAGCCGCATGCTGCTCTGCCGCCGCGCCGCAGAATTTCTAAAACTGCGCTTCAGCCTGATTGTCAATCAAATGGTTATGATGTAAGAAAGGAAGCAACCATCTTGAAAAATCAAAATGCAGCCCTCATTCCCGCCTCCGTCTACCGGGCGATCCATTTTTCACAGCCTTTGAGCATGCGCCATCTGGGAGAATTTTACCAGATACCCAGCCTGCTTTTTTCCAGCTTAACGACAGAGGATATCGCTTTTCTGATTGAGAAAGAACAGAATGGTGTCTCTCAAGTCCTTAGCCGACTCGAGCGCCAGTTAATGAAGCAGAGAGAAGTGCTCGATCTCAGCAATGACAGCAACGCACGTTTGCCGCAATGGTTGGCTGATCATGCCAGCCGTATTTTTGGTCTGGAAGCTGCGGATCAACTGGCTGTCTATTTTGGCTTCAGCGGCTGCTTCGATCTCGTGATCAAATCCAACCGCACCGCAGTCAGTGAAATAGAACAAGTTCAGCTGACACCACTGACCTGCGTTAAGCTCCGTTCACCTTTTTTATTTTACAGTGAGGAGCGCTATAGCATCGCACTGCGCGGCAGCGATTTCTCCTGTGCTCTCGTGGCTGCACCCGGCTCCGGCGGTGGCAAAGGCAGCGCCCGCTTGCTGCTGAAATTTCTAACGCCAGATGCACTCTTGATTGATGATGCCGCCAAGTATTTTAACACGGAGCTTTTCTTAAAAGGAATCAACATTTAACCGTCTGCTTTTTTTAGCAAGATGGCCAGCTCTGCTAAATCTGCGCAAGCCAAATCCGGTTTGCAGTGCGGATTCTCGGCAGAGCTTTTTTTTGTCTCACCGGAATAAACCAAAATGCTGTGTGCCTGGCTGCCTTGGCTGATCGCAATATCCGTATAAAGGCGGTCGCCGACAAAGACGAGTTCTTCTTCGCGAACACCGGTTTTTCGTTTGAGAAAGTCTAAGGTATAGCGGCTTGGTTTGCCATAAAACTCTATTTTAACGCCGGTCGATGCCGTGATCAGCGCGGCGATGGAACCGCAGTCGGGCAGAAAACCGTTCTCCACCGGACAATTCAAATCCGGATTGATCCCAACGACAGCAACCCCCTGCCGAATCAAATCACAGGCTGTTTTTACTTTATCGTAGGTTAGTTCCGTATCAAAACCCAACACGACAAGATCGGCAGCCTCGCTGCATTGAAATCCCGCCTGAATGAATTCTTTTTGCAAGACTTGCGTGCCGACTACAAAAACCGTAGGACTTGTCTGTCTCTGCAGTAAATCTTCCAACAAAACCTGTGTTGCATTATAGAGCTGATTCTCTGCGGTTTTGATGCCCATACCAGCCAATTTTTCCCGATAGTCTGCCACGCTGCGGGAAGAGTTATTGGTAAAGAAGACATAGCGTCGGCCGCTGTTGCTGATTTCCTGCAAAAAGTTCTGTGTGAAAGGGAAAAGCCGTCCACCCAGATAGATGGTTCCATCCATATCCAAGATAAACACTTTGGCTTTTTTCAGCCACTGCGGCGGCAATTCTGCGACTAGACTCATTTCATTCCCTGCTTTCTCTTATTGCTTGAAAATAGATCCGCGATCGGCGGTTTTTTGATCGCTGAGGCAGAAGAAACCGCAAAACGAAGTGATCGTTCTGCGGTTTCATGTTTCAGCTGGCAACATTTTTTTTACTTCAGCAGCAAATCCTGCAAATGCTGCACCGAATCCAACAGATAATCCGCACCGGCTGTTACTAATTCTGCTTTACTGCCATAACCATATAGAACGCCCGCAGCTGCAATTTGATTCTTTTTAGCGCCCAGGATATCCTGCTCACGGTCACCAACCATCAGGGTACAGCTCGGATCTGCGGCCGGAGCGTTTGCCAAGGCGTAGCGAATCACCTCTGCTTTATCGGTTCTGCTGTTATCAAGATTGCTGCCGGCAATAAAATGAAAGTAACGCTCCAACTGAAAGTGCTTTAAAATCCGTTCGGTATAAGGAGTTGGTTTGGAGGTAGCGACCAACAGCGTTTTGCCTTCGCTTTGCAAAGCAGCCAATAATTCCGGGATGCCCTGATAAACCGTATTCTCAAATAAGCCTTTTTCACTGAAATACTCCCGATAGAGCGTCACGGCCAGAGCGGCTTCTTCTTGAGTAAATCCGTAAAAGCGCATGAAGGCCGGCAGCAGAGGCGGTCCGATAAAGCGATATAATTCGCTGCGATCATTGACTGTAATCTGAAAATGCTTGAGAGCATGCATGATCGAATTCGTAATGCCGATCGCCGGATCGGTCAAGGTACCGTCTAAATCAAAAAGGATGGTCTGAAACTTCAACCTTTCGCACCTCCGCTCAATTTTATCTTATTTTTTTCTGGCGACGTTTTTTTTAGCAAGCAAAGCGTGCAGATAAAGCAAACCAACCCGCAGCGGATAAGCGGCACACCAGAGCTGCACATAGATTCGGTAAAGCGGATGATCGCAGCCGATATAGGCTTTTCCGCGATAAAAGCCGCCCATCACCGCTTTCACTTGCTCTGGACGGATCCACTCCCGTCCACTTTCTGCATCGCCGCAGATAAGGTAGCTGTCTTTCCCGACAGCCACGATACGATGCAGAACGAGTTGTGCCTGATTGCGCCGAAAAAGGATAACATCATATTTCCGTAAAATCACCGGCTTTTTTAAGTAGACCGGATCTATGCCGCTGCGCAGCAATGGCCACATACTATGACCATACGGTATGATCAGCAAACTGCCTTTTTCGTCGATCGTTTGTTCGATGCTGCTGCCTGGCATGCTTATTCCATGGCATGCAGACGGTGCGCCTGGAAAAACTGCAAGAGCCCTTTCATCAGCATCAGAGTAGAAGCGCTGAACACTGCGGTGATCACGGTAATCTTTGCATCACGCTGTTTTGGTGAAAGCACCATCCCGATCAGCAGAGCAAGAGAAAAAATGCTCACTTTCAACAGCATGCTATCGATCAGTGACATTCTTTTAAAATAAGCAGAACAATATTCCAAAAAGGTCTTCATGAAGAACCTCCAAGTTCGTATTTCACTCAAAAGCATGAGCGATGCTTTTTAATTCGTGTCGGATCCGCTGCTTTCCTGCATTTTCTGCTGATTACCGTAAAACGAACATCCTTCCTCTTTAGTAAGAGGAAGGATGTTCATTGAAAGTAAAATTTACTTTTTATAAACCGAGTAAATCGGTCAAAAGGAACTGCATACGGCCAATCAGTATGGAACAGCGTCCCATGACCGTGGTACCAAAGGCTGCACCGAAAGCAATCATCAAAACGAGGCGGCCAAGATAGGTCAGCCAACCAAGTTTAAATTTCTCAATCGCATGCGTGGTCCGACCGGTCAGGAAAAAGAAGGCAATCACCGCGATTAAACCGACAAACATGATCAGATTATTGATGTTGTTGAGAGGCAGTAAAGCAGCTTTGATCTGACTGACAAACTGTGCCTGCACGGTATTGGCCAAGCCTAGGCCGGCGCCGCCGGCGACTAAGATTGCGACCGGATATCGTGCGACCCAATTTAAACCGGGAATAAAGCGGATCAGCAGGAGGCAGCCGAAAATAATCGGCACAACCATGCTGTAGTCACCTTTTGCTAAAGGAGCAATCACCTGACTTTTTATATTGCCCCAGCCAACCACCACCGTGATACCAGCAGCTACGCCTAAATAAGCGCTTTGCACATATTTATAAAACGGACTGTCATTCCAGAAAACGAAACTGAGGATCGAGACCGTAACAAAGGCGGCCAACCAAACGACAGGATTATTACTGATTTGCATTAGTGCACCTCCTTAGGCTTTCTTTTCTTCTGATTTTTTTGCTTGCTTTTGACGTTTTTCCACAAAATAGCCAATATTACCCCAAACAATCAAAAGAATGATGATAACATGAGCCAGCGATTGCGCATCCATGGCGGCAGTTGCTACACCCGGCTCGCCGATGATCGTTTCATATTGCGCGGCAGCGGGACTACCTACCAGCACGGATACCGCTTGTCCGGATTGAACATAAGGTACATTGGCAGGTCCCATGACGGCATTGACCGAGAAAATAATCGGCATACCGAACTTGGCATTGCACTGACGGATGAATGGAATTGTGCCGGATGCCGTCACAGCAAAAACCACGTTAATATCAGGCAATTTCACAACAGATTTCATCATCGGAATCTTGGTCAGATCAGTGCCTCTGCTATCCGTTTTAAAGACAGCAATCAGGCTATCACCCATGGCGCCGATGGCAGATTCTGCACCGGCAAAGTAGCCTAGGTCGATATAATCTTCACCGTAGACCTTGCCTGCTGCCCCATAAGTCTGCTCCAAATACGATTCAAGGGCGGTCGCCATTTCCGGCACTTGCGTAGCGGCATATACTTTCAGGTCTTTCCTGGCAAAGTGTTTTAAAGAAGCGATCACCTGCGGTGTCAGTTCTGCACTATTGCCCATGCCAAAGTCAATAAAGAGAATGACGGAAGAACCTGGTTTTAAGGATTCCACATAATTATAGGCAAGGATGGTGTTTTCCGATGGTTTGATGGCAATCCCAATCGGATAGAGCAAGGGGAAAACAATCATAATCAGCAGTAAGAGATAAGTAATTCTTTTATCGAGATCGAAGATGTTAAACTTTTTCATCTGCCCGCCCCCCTAATCTTTGCCGCCCAGCCACTGGGTGCTGAAGCCGAGGATATTTCTTAAGTTAATGGTGACAAAGGCCAGTGAACTGGAAATAATCAAGCCCCGCTGTGCAGTCGCATTCGGTACATTGGTGATCCAATTACCAACAACGGGAATGTACTGACTGATCGCATTACCAATGGTGACATTGGATAACATCAGAATAATGGCAGTAATCAAGAGGAGTGTGGATTCCAGATTTCTAGCCCGGAAGGTCCGCACTGCTGCGGAAGCAATAAAGAAGGCCAATAACGCATTGACGGTAGAACCGCCCGGCGTCATAATACCGGTATAAAGAGTCTGATAGATTGTCCCTTTGGTACCGATGAAAATACCGCTAATAATGGTCAGCAGCATAAAAGTAACCAGGACAATACTCTGTGACCAAGTACCTTTGCGTTTGATGATCCGTGGGATATGCACCATTAAAAGGTTGAGCGCTGCCACCATCAGGGAAAACAAGGCAATGATAACCAGCCAGGAACGCAAAGTCACCATGGAAGTATTCAACGGAGTAAGTTTAATAAAGTTATCCAACAATAAACCCATACCAACTATAAAGGCAATGATCAACGGAACTGTTCTTTTCATTTACGCTCACCTCCTACCAACTGAATAATTTTGTTAAAACCGTATTGCCGAAGGTCGCCATCACACTGCCGGCGATGATCAAGACCACAGCGGCCAATTTACCGTAATCCTGCGCAATCAAAGAACCGTAAACATCGCGATTGTTGCTCAAAACGGCGCCGGCGGCAAAGAGCTCTTCACCAATCAAAGAATAGTCGCAAGTAACAATCAGGAAAGGCAATTGGTAAGCATTGGTATCACCGGAAATCTGGATCGCGCCCAGGGTATTGCCGGCTTCCGCCAACAGCAGGCATTCTGCGCCGTAGCTGCCGATCAGCACATTAGAGGCGATGCGTTCCCGCTGCATAATGGATACTGCGCCCATAGCAAATGCCATTTGGTCGCTGGATAAAAATTGTGCGGTTTCTTCATTCATACTTTCTGGTTTTCCTGCCTGCACGTATCCGTTCCGAATGACTTCGCGCGCGATTGCGTAAGTGGAAGGTGCACAGTAAGTTGAAATCAAGCGTGTATCATAGCGGGCACATTGGTTACTCAGCCAGCCCAAAACTTCCATACCGCCCAAAACACGTGCGCCGGTACTGGCGCTTTCAACGGAACCCATGCCGGGGTTGTAATGGATGGGGCGTCCGGTTTCCGTAGCACGGCCAACCACTTCCTGCAGCGCATCCAATCCGGCTAAACGACGAACATCCACCGGTTCACTGCTCGTCTGCATCCTCTTAATCATGTAAACCGTTATTATGCTCAGCACGATCAGGACGAGAAAGGAAAAAATCTTCCCTGGAATAATGGTCATATCAAATCCTCCATTCTGAGTTCTGTCAGACAGTTTGTCCCTACAAGAGCTGTCTTGATTCCATCATTTCTTTTCATTTTACACATTGCTGCCGATAATAAGATCTCAACGAATAATTCCGATTAAAAATTGAACTCGGCAATACCGCTACAACCCTCCCTTGCATGATTTTGTTTTTGTATCATCGAAACCCTCTGCCAAAACAACCAAAAAAGCGGATTAAATCCGCTTTTTAAGGTTAATTTGGACGAGACGGCTGGGACGACCCGAACCATTCAACGGCTTTTTGCCGATGACTCTAGCGTAACCCGATGATTCTAATTTGGTGATCAGACGATTCACTCTGTTCAGAGGCAATTCGCATAAACGTGCCAATTCTCCCGGGGTGATCACATCAACCCCATATTGGTCGAGGACTGCATCGATAATGATCAATTTATCCAAACCCACCTGCGTATCCCGGGAGATTAAATAGAGTTCGCCATTAATTTCTTCATTCTTTTTGACCACTTCGGTCTGGATGATCGGCCCAGCGATTTTCTGGTCATCATAGACAATAAAGAAGCAGTCGGTTTCGTAATTACTCGCCCGTTCACAGCCAAAATCAGCATTCCTCTTCGCTTCTGCCGTCGTCTCACCAAGGCCGATGCCAATGCCGACTTTGACGACCCCAAAGAGACCCGGCAATTCATCCAACAAGCGCAGTTTGCGGTAGCCGCTGGTTTCATCGCTGAGAATCGATTTGGTGGTGTAGATGCGATAGATCAGGTCACCATTCTCCTGCTTTTCCACTGCCGCATCCAATCTCTGAGCGTAATAATAAATCTTCTCCATAATCTGTCCGCGGATCTGATAATTCTGCAGCTCGGTGGTAATGGCACCTTCCTGTTCAACACCATATTCCACCGCGATAGAAATAACTGAAGATTCATTTTCATCCCGTAAAGCCATCACATTACGCAAGCGCAGCTGATTGATCTGCATTTCCGGCTGCTCCTGAGAAGGCTGGGCCATAATAACGGGATAACCTTTTGCTTTCAGTATTTCGTAAGTTCGCTCGGTTCCGGTCAGGCAGAAATTTGCATTTCCTTCCGCAATGTTGGCAATATGAAATTCCGCGTTTTTTTCCGGATACTCATTGTCGAAAATATCATATTGCGCTTCCAGGATCTTTACTTGGGAAGCGGGTATTTCTAAAAGGTTATAAGCTTTGGCAAGGTTCGTGTTATCGTAAAAATCTGCAGTCACCTTTTTGATATCACAGTGAAAATGATAATTGGCTTGAAACAGCATCACAACAAAGGCATTACTATCTACCGTACGGTATTCCACCGGACATGGCAAGGTCATTTTTGTCCGGATATAGTGGTACGGTATCGGACCGGTGAAATAAAAATTATCCACGACTCCGATATGTGCTCGTACCAGTGCCACAGCATCCTGCAGTTTTTCATAAATGATGGGAACATATTCAACAAAGAGTTTTTTGGTTTCCAAGTTCGATATGATTCTCTCAACAGTAATCTTTGGACCTACAATTCCTGTCTTCATCGCAACACTCCTCCTTTAATGCATTCCGTTTTATTCGGGTCGCACATCGATTCCATTCGAAATAGAACAACCATTGACAGAAATCTGTCTTCTTATTCATTATGCAACCACATATCGAATTCCTTTTTTTTTAATACTATTTCTTTCTGTCGGATATGCATTTTAAACGTAGAGTTCGTCGGGGTGCCTTTGATGATCTTATTTATTTTGAAAATTATGTTGTATTAATTACATATTTTGGTAAATGTCGGTTTGCAGCATTCTGCATTTTTATAAAATTTAGCTAATATTATTCTTTAGATGCTCGAAAAATTGGCTGAATGTTGCTTTATTTAGAACTAATTAATTTCATTGACCTGTTTAATTTCTGTTTCTGATAAATCGTATGTATATGTAAATTTATGACAAGTTTTTTTGCTTGGAATTGCTGCCAGGATCCAGCTTTTGTATTCTTTACCTCTTTGGACTGCAGCATTCTACCGAGCTTTTATCGCTGGCGTACTATTTGTTTTCTTCTTCTTAAGCTTGCTCTTGATCCCGTCGATCCCCACACAATCGAATGAAATGACGGAAGAGCACTGTTGTATCCGGGCCCTCCGGTGGATTGGGAAAATCACCGCGCATCCGCTCCGGATGCCATTGCGTGCCAAAAATAGGATATTTCAGATGCTCAATCGCCTCGGGAATTCCTTCCGGTGACAGCAGCGTCACTTTTAGCTGCTCACCCAATTGGCTGATTTTATAACCATGATAACTGTTGATGCGGAAATGATCACCAAACAATTGGTCAAATAAACTGCCCGCAGCTGCTTTTACAGCGTGGCTGCTGCCCATATGATGCTCTATGCCGGTATTCCGTCGAAAGTCCAATTCCAGGCTGCCGCCTTCTTCACAATTGATTTTCTGACAGCCGGCGCAAATCCCCAGGATCGGCTTGCCGGCGGCCTTGAAAGCCTGATACAATTCACTCTCAAAATCCGATTGACGTGAAAAGCGTTCTGCTGCCAGATGTCTTCCCAATTGAGGCCGCGGCACATAACCCATGCCGCCCGGCAGCAGCAAACCATCGGCCAGTTTGACATATTCCATCACTTGACTCTGCACCAGCGGCAAGAGCGGAATGCCGCCACCGGCGGTAATCGCCGCGCTGTAGGCCTTGGTCAGCATCATACCGTGAGAGAGAAACTGATTCTCCAAACAAGAGCCCCACATGATCATGATGATCGGTTTTTTCACTTTATTTGCCCTCCTTTTGACATAATGCAATAAAGTAGTTAAACAATGCGTTATCGGTTGGCAATTCCACATCCGCATCGGTCTTATAACCCGGAATGGCTTTTTTATGTTCGGTCGCCGTGATCTGCTTTGCGAGTTCATCGGCATCCACCGTCATGATCGGTTCTGTCACACCGGCATGCAGGGCTCGAATTTCCTCGTCATCGGTTCGATAGGTCTCCGGATGCCACTGCACCGCAAAAACAGGCAGGCTGGTATGCTCGATGGCTTCAATCAGACCATCTTCGGACCAGGCGCTGACACTCAGATCCTTTCCCAACGTCTTGACTGCCATGTGATGATAACTGTTTACTTCCAGTTTCTCTCCCAGTAATTGCTGCATTTGACTGCCGGCTGTGGTGGAAACCCAGTGGTGCTGGCCAATCGGGTGTTCCTGCTGCAGCAAAATCGCAATATCCTGGACCATCGTGCCGCCTAAAACGACATTGATCACCTGCAGACCGCGTCCGATTCCCATGATTGGCTTACCCGCCCGCAAAAATGCCTGGCAAAGCAGGATATCCATGGAATCCCGGGTGACGCTGATAACAAAAGGCGCCGGTGCGCCGGAATTCGGATCGTAATCCATAAAGATATCATTATAACGTGCCGGATGGACATCCACGCCGCCGGTCAGCAGCAGACCATCCGCCATTTCGGCATAACTCGCCCACTGCACCGGATCCAGTGGCATTACGGCTGTGCCGCCCGCGCCGGCCACTGCCGTGCCATAGCTGCGTTTAATCAGGTAAAATGGGTTGTGCGATTTGGGATCAAATTCGTCTTCCCCCGTGATCAGGATCAATGGTTTCAAGTCATTCACTCCATTCTCTGTTTTTTAAATCATTTTACGCGAAAGCTGCAACCATCCACGCGAGAACGAACGTCTCTTTAGCACCCGTGCAGTTCGTTCTGAGCCGCAGCCGTGGCGCACAATTCAACAAAGCGCTGGAAAAGAGGATCGGAATTGGGCCCTTCCGGTGGATTGGGAAAATCACCGCGCATCCGCTCCGGATGGAACTGTGTTCCGTAGAATGGCAATTCCTGATGCTCAATCGCCTCGGGAATCCCTTCCGGCGAATAGGCTGTAATTCTAAAACCTTTACCTAATTGCGCGATGCGAAAGCCATGATAACTGTTGATGAAAAAATGCTCACCCCAAATTTCATTCAGCAGCGAGCCGGCGACCGCATCTACCGCATGCGTCACACCGACACTATGTTCTATACCAAACATTTTTCGAAAATCAAGCTGTAAAGTGCCGCCTTCTTCACAATTCATTTTCTGGCAGCCGGCGCAAATCCCCAGGATCGGTTTGCCGGCGGCCTTGAAAGCCTGATACAATTCACTCTCAAAATCCGATTGACGTGAAAAACGCTCTGCTGCCAGGTGTTTTGCCAGCTCCGGTTTGGGCGAGTAGCCCATCGCACCCGGCAGCAGCAAACCATCGGCCAGCTTGGCATATTCCTTCACCTGACTTTGCACCAGCGGCAAAAGCGGAATGCCGCCGCCGGCGGTAATCGCCGCGCTGTAGGCCTTGGTCAGCATATTAGCATGAGAGAGAAACTGATTCTCCAAACAAGAGCCCCACATGATCATGATAATCGGTTTTTTCACTTTATTAGCCCTCCTTTTGACATAAAGCAATAAAGTAGTTAAACAATGCGTTATCGGTTGGCAATTCCACATCCGCATCGGTCTTAGTACCCGGAATGGCTTTTTTATGTTCGGTCGCCGTGATCTGCTTTGCGAGTTCTTCGACATCCAGCGTCATGATCGGTTCTGTCACACCGGCATGCAGGGCTCGAATTTCTTCGTCGTCAGTGTGATAAGTCTCCGGATGCCACTGCACCGCAAAAACAGGCAGGCTGGTATGTTCGATGGCTTCGATCAGACCATCTTCGGACCAGGCGCTGACGCTGAGATTATTACCCAACGTCTTGACTGCCATGTGATGATAACTGTTTACTTCCAGCTTCTCTCCCAGTAATTGCTGCATTTGACTGCCGGCTGTAGTGGAAACCCAGTGGTGCTGGCCAATCGGGTGTTCCTGCTGCAGTAAAATCGCAATATCTTGGACCATCGTGCCGCCTAAAACGACATTGATCACCTGCAAACCGCGTCCGATTCCCATGATTGGCTTACCCGCCCGCAAAAATGCCTGGCAAAGCAGGATATCCATGGAATCCCGGGTGACGCTGATAACAAAAGGCGCCGGTGCTCCGGAATTCGGATCGTAATCCATAAAGATATCATTATAACGTGCCGGATGGACATCCACGCCGCCGGTCAGCAGCAATCCATCCGCCATTTCGGCATAACTCGCCCACTGCGCCGGGTCCAGCGGCATCACGGCCGTGCCGCCCGCGCCGGCCACTGCCGTGCCATAGCTGCGCTTAATCAGATAAAATGGGTTGTGCGATTTGGGATCAAATTCGTCTTCCCCCGTGATCAGGATCAATGGTTTCATTTTTTTCCTCCTTCGATTCGCTGTGATTTGGCAAACTTTGTGATCGCCATCTCTGTCAGTAGGTCTTTGTATATTCTTTTGACACTTTTTTTAAAATTCCTTCTAAATATTATAACTATTTCTCAGCTTTATTTTTTATGCAATCTAATTAGCTCTAATCGTCCGACAATCCCGAGCCGGAAAAAACCATTGACCAAATTTTGTACAGACAAAAAGCAGCTGTCGGATTCCACAAATCCGATAGCTGCTCGTGTTTTGTTCGTAAGTTTTGTTTGCGGGAGAATTAACGTTTGGAGAATTGCGGCGCTTTGCGTGCTTTCTTTAAGCCATATTTCTTACGTTCTTTCATCCGTTGATCACGGGTAAGAAAACCAGCCTTTTTCAAGATCGGACGCATTTCCGCGTCGATCGAGCAGAGCGCGCGGGAGATGCCATGACGGATCGCACCGGCTTGACCGGAATTACCGCCGCCCTCCACTTTGCAGATGACATCATAGTCGCCTTCGGTCTTGGTGAGGACCAAGGGTTGGCGAATGATTAGCTTTAGGGTAGCAAGACCAAAATATTCGTCAATGCCACGATTATTTACGATGATATTACCGGTTCCGGGAATCAAACGAACCCGAGCCACAGAACTTTTGCGGCGGCCGGTACCATAATTTTTAATGCGATATTGTACCACTGTCGTTTCTCCCTTTCGTTATTTGTTGCCGATTGCCCAGACTTCAGGGCATTGTGCTTCGTGGGGATGTTCAGGGCTGGCGTAGATGCGGCATTTTTTCATCATTTGTTTGCCAAGACGAGTATGCGGCAACATGCCTTTGACGGCATTTTCCAAAGCACGTTCAGGATGCTTGTCCATGAGAATACGATAAGGAACGCGCTTTAAACCGCTCCAATATCCGGAATAATGCTCGTCAAATTTCTGATCCAATTTATTACCGGTCAGAACAATTTTGTCGGCATTGATAATGATCACATGATCACCGCAATTGACGTGAGGAGTAAAGGTTGGTTTGTGTTTGCCACGCAGAATCGCTGCCACATCGGCTGCAACGCGTCCCAACACCAAACCACTTGCATCAATGATCCACCATTTGTCGATCACTTCAGAAGATTTGGCCATATAGGTCGTACGCACGGTATTCCCTCCGTTTATTTTTCAAAGTTGTTGTATCTTGGGTTTTTCGCTTTCTGCCGTCAGATATCGGGGTTACCGGATGACAGAAATACAGAACATTACTATTTTAGTCAATATTTGTGCTTATGTCAAGTAGTGCAGGCATTTCTTCATAAACTATCTCATACAGACAAAGTCCCTGCGGCGGTACCGTAAAGCTGGCTTTGCTTTGGCAGGCAGCGGTAAGAAAACTCTGCATTTGCTGCAGCTCCCGCTTTCCGGAGGCAATTTCCACCATAAATCCAACCAACAGACGGACCATGTTATAAAGAAATCCGTTTCCGGTGATACTGTAGATCAAACGCGTTTCTTCCTGCCGCCACTCCGAGGCGGCAATCCGGCGCACTTTATTCTTCACTTCGCTGTGTGCCGCACAGAAAGCACTGAAATCATGCTCTCCCAGCACCAACTCAGCCGCCGCCTGCAGGCGGACGAATGGCAAATCTCCACGGCGATGCCAAACATACGCCTGCCGAAAAGGAGAAACCACCTGAGCTGTTTCAATCGTATATCGATAGGTCTTCTGATGCGGTACAAAACGGGCATGCCAAAGCGGTTCACACATTTCGGAATGCATGATACGGATATCTCCGGGCAGGATGCTATTCAGCGCCGGATACCACTTTTCCGGTGGAATGCGGCTTTCTGTTTTAAATTGAGCCCATTGATCCATCGCATGTACGCCGGCATCGGTACGGCCTGCCCCGTTGAGAATAACGCTTTCACCGCTTAACTGTGTGATGGCTTCTTCAATCAGCTGCTGGATCGTCAAAACATTTGGCTGACGCTGCCAGCCATGATACCTGCTGCCGTCATACTGTATATTCAAACGAATGGTCTTCATTTTAGTTCCCCGCAACCTGCCAGACATCCATCCCTGTCAGTCTGAGTGTAAGAACGAGCGCAAAGAGAGCCAGGAGAATCAGCAAGGCTATCCAATCATTGCTGCCGCTTTTCAATTCTTTCATGCGGGTACGGTGTTCACCGCCGCGATAACAGCGCGCTTCCATCGCCATGGCGAGATCATCGGCTCGGCGAAAGGCGCTGATAAAGAGAGGGACCAAGACAGGCAGCAGATTTTTGGCACGGGCGATCAAACCGCCCTGTTCAAAATCCGCACCTCTGGCTGTCTGCGCTTTGATGATCTTATCCGCTTCTTCAATCAGCGTCGGTACAAAACGCAAAGCAATGGTCATCATCATCGCCAATTCATGAGCCGGTAAACCAAAACGCTGCAGCGGCTTCATCAACACTTCCAAGCCGTCGGTTAGGGCAATGGGCGAGGTAGTTAAGGTCAGCAGCGAGGTCGTACTGATCAGCAGAATCAGACGGCTTGACATCATCACACCGCGCAGGATACCGCCGCTGTAAAGAGTAAACCGCCACCATTGCCAGAGGATCTCTCCCTCAGCGGTGCTAAAACTGTGCAGGAGCAGGGTAAAGCCAACGATCCATAGGACAGGCTTCAGCCCACGCAAAATCAGCTTAAAAGGGATTTTAGACAGATAGATGATCAATAAACAAAACAGAAGCAGGACTGCGTAAGCGAGCGGCCCGCTGGCGGTAAACAGGGCCGTAATATAGAGAAATACAAAGCAGATTTTAAAGCGCGGGTCCAGATGGTGAATCGGTGAATTGAGAGGATAATGCTGGCCAATGGTTACACCCCGTAATAAATTCATGGCCTTCCCCTCCTGAGCAGTGCAGAAATGCTGGCATAAGCTTCTTCCACACTGATCACATCGGTGGGAACTGGCCAACCTTTCCGTTTCAGTTCCATCATCAAAGCGGTTACCTGCGGGACATCGAGTCCCACTTGCTGCAGTTCTTCCCCACGTGCAAAGATGCTCTTCGTATCGCCCGACATTACTAAACGACCATCGGTTAAGACGAGAATTTCCTCTGCCAGTTTCGCAACATCCTCCATACTGTGGGAGACTAAGATGACCGTCTTCTTCGTTTGACGCTGCCATTTAGCCAAACCGCTCAAGATCTCGTCCCTGCCAGCCGGATCGAGACCGGCTGTCGGTTCATCCATGATCAGATAATCCGGCTCCATCGCAATGACGGAGGCAATCGCTAAGCGCCGCATTTGACCGCCGGATAATTCAAAAGGAGACCGGCTGAGCAAATCCGGTGCTAATTGGGCAAATTGCATCGCCTTTTCCATTTGAACGCGAATCTCTTCTTCACTTCTGCCCTGCTTCAGCAAACCGAATGCGAGTTCTTTTTCGACGGTTTCTTCAAATAACTGATGCTCCGGGTATTGAAAGACCATACCGACTTTCCTGCGCAGTTGTTTTCTATCTGTATTTCTTTTGTACAAGACAATATCGTCCAGTATCACTTCGCCGCTGCTGGGCTGCTCCAGACCGGCCATGACCTGCACGAGCGTTGATTTTCCGGAACCGGTATGCCCAATGATTGCCACCAGCTTGCCGCTGCCGATTTCCAAATTGATCTCTTGTAAGGCAAAGGCAGCAAAAGGAGTGCCGGGGCTGTAGACCAGTCCGACGTTTTTTAAGATGATGGACATAATTGCTTCACCATCTCTTCCACACTGAGCAAATCATCGCGCTCGATCAGATGATCGGCCTTCAGCAATGCCGCCAATTGCGCTATCTGGGGAATATCCAAACCCAATGCCTTCATTTGCTCTCGTTTTTGAAAAATATCATGCGGTGTGCCTTGATCAACAATCCGACCCTGATCCAGCAGAATGATCCGATCCGCCATCACCGCTTCGTTCATGTGATGAGTGATCAGAATCACGGTCATTCCTTCACTGCGCAGCCGTTGAATCGCAGCCATGACTTCCCTGCGGCCCTGTGGATCCAACATGGCAGTGGCTTCATCCAAAACGACCACTTTCGGACGCATCGCAACAATTCCGGCAATTGCCACACGTTGTTTCTGACCGCCGGATAGTAAATGAGGAGCATGCTGCCTGAATTCACTCATGCCAACCATGACAAGGGCTTCCGCAACCCGCTCACGGATGAGAGCAGGGGGAAGCCCTAAGTTTTCCGGACCGAAAGCGACATCATCTTCTACGATGGTTGCCACGATCTGATTGTCTGGGTTTTGAAAGACCATCCCGACATTTTGCCGAATCGTCCAAAGTGCTTCCTCGCTGGCAGTATCCAAGCCATCCACCCACACAGTTCCTTCTGTTGGAAGCAAGAGAGCGTTCAAGTGTTTGGCTAAAGTAGACTTACCGGAACCGTTGGCACCTAAAATCACCACAAATTCCCCGGAATAGATTGTCAAGTTAACAGAATCAAGCGCTTGAATCTCCTGATTTTCCGGACCTTGAAACGTATGGCTCAAGTTCCTGGTTTCTATCAGCAGAGTTTGGCCTGTCATGTTATTATTCCTTTTTGGCTGCTTCTACTTTGCCGTCCACCAATTGCAGCAGCACCATAGGGGCAGCATCCCCGCGCCGGGGACCTAATTTCAAAATTCGTGTATAGCCGCCTGGGCGGGTCGCACAACGTTTTGCTACGTCGTCAAAGACTTTCTTTGCTACACTCTCTTTGGTAAGATATGCGGCAGCCTGACGGCGAGCATGGAGATCTCCTCTTTTACCCAAGGTAATCATTTTTTCAGCAATGGAACGAACTTCTTTTGCACGGGTTTCCGTGGTTTCAATTTGTTCCATTTCCAATAATGAAGTCACCAGGTTACGGAGAAGGGCTTTACGATGACCGGTATTACGACCTAATTTACGATAGCCCATGGTTCTCCCTCCTTCGTCACTTTTATTCTTCCTGTTTCCTTAAGGATAAGCCAAGGACTTGAAGTTTGATAATAACTTCTTCCAAAGACTTTCTTCCCAGATTGCGCACTTTCATCATATCATCTTCAGTACGGTTGACTAATTCAGATACCGAATTGATACCCGCCCGCTTTAAACAATTGTAGGAACGAACCGATAGGTCCAGATCTTCAATCGTCATGCGCAATTTATCTTCCTTCTGTCTCGTCTCGCCGGCTTCATGGATCACAGATTCCTCTGCTTCCGTATGAGTCTCCGTCAAGGCGACAAAAGGATTCAATAAATCGCAGATGATTTGAGCCCCGTTGCTGACTGCTTCCTGCGGTTTGATGCTGCCATCGGTCCAAACTTCGAGCGTTAGCTTATCAAAGTCTGTGACTTGACCGACACGCGCATTTTCAACAACGTAATTCACGCGGATAATGGGTGAAAAAATAGAGTCAACCCAAATAGTACCAATCGTTGTATCGTTCTTCTTATTCCGGTCGGCCGATACATATCCGCGCCCTCTCTCTGCCGTTAATTCGGCAAAGAGACGACCGTCGGTATCCAATGTCGCCAGTTTCAGTTCCGGATTTAAGACTTCCACATCAGCATCCAGCTTCAAATCTCCTGCTTTAACGATTCCTTCACCCTGCGCTTCAATTCGTAACGTTTTCACTTCATCACTGAAGATTCTGAGGCGAAGTTCCTTCAGGTTCAGTACGAATTCCGTGATATCTTCCAGCATTCCCGGAAGCGTCGTGAATTCATGCTCAACCCCCTGAATCCGAACCGCAGTAACTGCGGCTCCGTCGATACTTGAAAGGAGGATACGACGAAGAGAATTGCCTAAAGTGTGTCCGTAACCCCGTTGGAGAGGTTCCACACAAAACTTCCCATAGCGATCGTCACTCGCTATGGAGACAATTTCAATTTTTGGGCGATCAAATTTCTCCAACATAGGCCAACCCTCCTACTTGTTCCCGATGCATTAACGGGAGTAAAACTCGATGATCAGGTTTTCGGCTACCGGTATGTCAATTTCTTCACGGCTCGGAATGCGCAAAACCGAACCCTTTAAATTCTCAACATCCAATTGCAGCCAAGACACCACGGCTTTTGCTCCGAGTGCCTCCACCAGACCAACGAACTTAGTACTGGCCCGACTCTTGGATCTGATTTCAACGACATCGTTTACTTTCAAAATGTAGGAAGGAATATCCACCCGACGACCATTCACTTTGAAGTGTCCATGTCGAACCAACTGGCGGGCTTCAATTCGATTGCCGGCAAAGCCAAGACGATAAACTACGTTATCTAAACGGCATTCCAGTAATTGTAATAAGTTTTCACCGGCAACACCTTTTTTACGTTTGGCAAGGGCGAAGTAACGGTGGAATTGACTTTCCAAAATGCCATAAATACGGCGGGCTTTTTGTTTCTCGCGCAGATGCAGACCATAGTCAGATACTTTACCGCGGCGACCCTGTCCATGTTGTCCAGGAATCGTTGCACGGCGCTCCAGAGCGCACTTGCCGGTATAGCAACGTTCACTCTTCAAGAAGAGCTTAATGCCCTCGCGGCGGCACAATCTGCAGACAGGTCCGGTATATCTAGCCATATAACTTTTCCTCCTTCAGATTAAACGCGGCGCCGTTTGGGTGGCCGGCAGCCATTATGGGGAATTGATGTAACATCTTTGATCAGACTGATGTTCAAACCGGACGTTTGAAGCTGACGAATTGCCGCTTCACGGCCGGAACCGGGTCCTTTGACCAATACTTCTACTTCTTTCATACCATGTTCCATCGCAGCTGCAGCAGCTTTCTCTGCAGCTTGTTGAGCAGCAAAGGGAGTACTCTTTTTAGAACCTTTAAAACCCATTCCCCCGGCAGTAGCCCAGGAAATTGCATTACCGGTTCGATCAGTAATGGTAACAATGGTATTGTTGAAGGTAGATTGAATGTGCGCAACGCCGAACTCAATGTTTTTACGTTCACGACGTTTGGTGCGAACAGCTTTTGCCTTAGCCATTTATCGCTAATCCCTCCTTTGGGGTTTTACCGCTTATTTCCTTTTACCGGACATGGAGCGACGTGGGCCTTTGCGCGTTCTCGCATTGGTTTTGGTGCGCTGTCCTCTTACCGGCAGGCCGCGGCGATGTCGGATGCCACGGTAGCAGCCTATGTCTACCAGGCGTTTGATACTGGCGGTCACTTCACGCCGTAAATCCCCTTCGACCTTATAATCGTGGTCGAGAACCTCACGTAATTTCGCTACGTCACCTTCAGTTAAGTCGCGAACACGGGTATCGGGGCTGATTCCGGTTTGTCCCAGAATCTTTCTTGATCTTGAAAGACCAATGCCAAAGATATACGTTAATCCGATTTCTACACGTTTCTCTCTGGGTAAATCTACACCGGCAATACGTGCCATACTTGTCGTACACCTCCATTGACTTGCATAAAGCAGTCAAGAGCCATGATGTTTTACAGAAGCCCTTTGCTCTTTGTGCTTGGTTAACCTTGTGTTTGTTTATGTTTGGGATTCTCACAGATCACCATAACACGACCATGGCGCTTAATGATCTTGCATTTTTCACACATCTTTTTAACAGACGGCCGAACCTTCATGGGTTTTTACCTCCTTAGGTTTTAGGTTACTTCAACCGATAGGTAATGCGGCCTCGACTGAGATCGTAAGGTGAAATCTCTAACTTCACCTTATCTCCCGTGAGGATACGGATAAAGTTCAGTTTCAACTTGCCGGACACATGTGCTAATACGATATGACCGTTTTCCAACTGAACCCGGAACATTGCATTGGGCAATGGTTCCACAACTTTGCCTTCTACTTCGATTACATCCTCTTTGGACATATTTTATAGCTCAATCCTCCTCTAAAATCTTACAATTCAAATCATTTAACCGGTTCTTCATCATCCACACTCAAGATCAGCGGCCCTGTTGGCGTAATCAGGATGGAGTGCTCAAAATGAGCAGAAGGCTGCCGGTCTTGCGTCACAATAGTCCATTGGTTCTCTTCCACTTCAACTTCGTATCTCCCCATGTTGATCATGGGTTCGATCGCTAAAGTCATACCACTTTTTAGGCGAGGACCGCGATGCGGTGATCCGTAATTGGGAATCTCGGGATCCTCATGCAAATCACAGCCAACTCCATGGCCAACCAGATCACGCACAACCGAATAACCGGCTGCTTCGGCATGGGCTTGGATGGCATGTGAAATATCGCTGAGGCGATTACCCTCGAGGGCTTGGGCAATTCCCAAATAAAGACTTTCTTTTGTGACTTGCAGCAATCGTGCTTTCTCAGCGCTGATTTCGCCAACCGGAAGCGTGATAGCTGAATCAGAATGCATTCCTTCGTAGATGACACCGCCATCAATGCTGACGATATCACCCTCCTGCAGTTTTCTTGCACTGGGGAACCCGTGTACTACTTCTTCATTCACAGAAATGCATAATGTTGACGGAAATCCGTCATAACCCAGAAAACTGGGTTTGCATCCCGCTTTGCGAATGACTTCGGCAGCAATTTCATCCAATTCCATTGTCGTGATGCCGGGGCGAACCGCCTCCGTCACCGCTTTCAGAACCCTGGCTAAAATTGTGCCCGCATGCCGCATTGCATTGATTTCGTTTTCAGATTTCAGAATAATCATCACAAACTCCCAAGAGCAGCAAGGATGAGCTTGCCGACTTCTTCAACTGATCCCTGACCATTGATTGTGATCAGGCGGTTTGAGTTCGCATAATAAGAAATGAGCGGTGCAGTCTGACGGTTGTATACTTCAAGCCGCGCCGTAACAGTGGCTTCACTGTCATCAACTCTTTGATAAAGTTCTCCGCCGCAAAGGTCACAGATGCCTGCTTGCTTGGGGGGGTTGAAAACTTTATGGTAAGGAGCTTGGCACTGCCGGCAAATGAACCGGCCCGTTAAACGTGTAATCAGATTTTCAAAGGGAACTTCAATGTTTAAGACTGCATCCAGGCCAATGCCTAATTCCTGCAGAAGCTTATCTAAAGCATCCGCTTGCGCTAATGTTCTGGGAAAACCGTCCAGCAAAAAACCTTTTTGGCAATCCGGCTTCTGCAAGCGTTCTTTCACAATGCCAATTGTCAGCTCATCAGGCACCAGCGCACCGGCATCCATATAAGCTTTCGCTTCGATTCCTAATTTCGTTCCTTCTTTGACGGCAGAACGGAACATATCTCCAGTGGAAATGTGAGGAATTTCATATGCTTTGACAATCGCTTCCGCTTGGGTGCCTTTCCCCGCACCCGGGGGACCTAATAAAACAACCCGCATAGTAACCCGTGCCTCCTATTGTAAGAAACCTTTGTAATGACGCTGCATTACTTGAGCTTCAATCGCTTTAATCGTTTCCAAAGCCACACTGATTGCAATTAAAATGGTTGTTCCGCCGAAACCGGTTTTCATGGTCGTGACAGCAGACAACATCATTGGCAGTAGAACCAAAGCGCAAAGGAAAACAGCGCCTACAACCGTAAGACGGCTCATGATACGGCTAAGAAAATCAGAAGTCGGTTTACCGGGACGAATCCCGGGAATAAATCCGCCATTCTTCTGCATGTTTTTCGCAGTATCAATCGGATTGAATTGGATCATCGTATAGAAGAAAGAGAAGAAGAAAATGAGAAGCACATACAAGATTGTATGGAACCAGGTACCAGTGCCCATAAATGAACTGACTTTCTCTGCCCAGCTGGCGTTGACGAATTGCAGAATCGTTTCCGGAAACATCAACAAACTGGAGGCAAAAATAACAGGTAAGACACCGGCTTGATTGATTTTGAAAGGAATATGTGTGTTTTGTCCACCATAGACCTTACGGCCAACCACACGTTTGGCATATTGCACCGGAATTTTCCGGGTGCCCTGGGTGACAAAAACAATACCTACTACGCTCACGGCAGCGATCACGATGAGAATCGCCATGCCCCACCAAGGAGTAGTGCCAGCAATGACACCTTTGACCATAGTGACCACAGCATCCGGCATTTGCGAGATGATACCTGCAAAAATCAGGAGAGAAACACCATTGCCAACGCCTTTTTCGCCAATCGTTTCCGCCATCCACATCAAAAGAATTGTGCCGGCAGTAAAGGTAAGAGCGATCACACAATAGGAATAGAATCCAGGATCTTTCACTGCACCTAAGCTGCCGATATAATTAGCGGTAGCATAACCTTGAATCAAAGCAAGCAGCAGTGTGATATAGCGGGTATACTCTTGTAATTTCTTCCGGCCTTCTTCGCCCTCTTTGGACATCTCTTCCCATTTCGGGATGACGATGCTCAATAATTGCACCACAATGGAGGATGTAATATAAGGGCTGACGGCAAGCGCAAAGAAGCTCATTTGCTTGAGTGCACCGCCGGACATCACGTTCAAGAAACCAAAGAAATTACTTTCACTGAAGATGCTGCGGATTGCCGTAGCATCAACCAATGGTACCGGGATGTGACAGCCTAAACGAAATAGGAAGATCAGCAAGCCGGTATAGAGAATTTTCTTCCGTTGTTCCGGTATTTTCCACGCGTTTACAAAGGTGTTAAACATTAAATCACCTCTGCTTTGCCGCCGGCCTTTTCAATTTTCTCCAAGGCTGATGCCGAGAATTTGTGAGCTTTCACGGTGAGCGCTTTTGTTAAATCACCATGGCCGAGCACTTTTACCGGCAACTGGAGTTTATTGATCAGACCTTCCTGATACATCAGTTCAGGCGTCACTTCGGTACCAGCTTCAAAGCAATCGAGGAATTTTACGTTGACTAACGCGTATTCTTTTTTGAAAATATTGGTGAAACCGACCTTCGGCATCCGTCTGGTAATCGGCATTTGACCGCCTTCAAAACCAATTCGTACACCACCACCGGTTCGGCTCCATTGGCCTTTATGTCCGCGGGTAGAGGTTTTGCCCATCCCGGAACCCAGACCGCGTCCAACGCGGCGACGGGGTTTATGCGAACCAGCAGCCGGTTTTAATTCATGAAGTTTCATGAAGGGCACCTCCTATTCTTCAATTTCTTCCACAATCAACATGTGGGGGATTTTGTTGATCATACCGCGGATTACCGGGTTATCGTCATGCATAACAACATGCTCGCGTTTGGTTAATCCCAAAGCCCGGGCAATTTTGCGCTGCTTTTCGGTACGTCCGGCAAAACCACGGAATAGAGTCACTTTAATCTGTTTTGCCATGATTTTTTTCCTCCCTAACCGAGGATTTCTTCCACGGTTTTACCCCGCAATTTGGCTACTTGTTCAACTGTCTTCATGGTCATTAAAGCCTTGAGAGTTGCTTGTACCTGATTGATAGGGTTAGAAGATCCATTGGATTTTGTTAAAATGTCGTGTATGCCTGCTGCTTCCAGAATCGCACGCACCGGACCGCCGGCAATAACACCGGTTCCGACTGCTGCCGGTTTCAGTAAGACTTCTGCAGAACCATAACGGCCGATATTAACATGAGGAACCGTAGTTCCTACCATAGGAATCGTTACAACATTTTTCTTTGCGTCGTCCGTACCTTTTTTGATGGCTTCCTGTACTTCTCTGGCTTTTCCGACGCCGATTCCTACGTGACCCTTTTGGTCACCGACTACAACCAGAGTTCTGAACCGACGAATACGTCCGCCCTTTACGGTCTTGGATACAGGACCGATGGAGACTACTTTTTCTGTCAGTTCCAGATTGGTTAAATCAATCTTTTGCATTGAAAATTCCCTCCCAATCGTCCTAGAATTTCAGACCGCCTTCACGGGCGGCATCAGCTAACGCGGCGATACGGCCGTGATAGAGATATCCACCGCGATCAAAGACTACTTGATTGATACCTTTTTCGAGAGCACGTTTGGCAACGATACTGCCAACCACTTTAGCGGCACTGATATTACCGCCGTATTTTAATTCTTCCCGGACTGCCTTTTCTAAGGAAGAAGCAGCAACCAGGGTGTGACCGCTGTTATCATCAATGACTTGTGCAACAATATGCTTGTTACTGCGGTAAACGCAGAGACGAGGACGTTCTGCTGTGCCGCTGATATGTTTGCGCACACGAAAATGACGGACCAGACGAGCTTTATTCGCATCCGGCTTTTGGATCAAAGCGGAGTCACTCCTTTCTTGATCAAATCCCTTTATTTACCGGTCTTACCGACTTTACGACGAATGACTTCGCCCTCATACATGATTCCTTTACCGAGGTAGGGTTCCGGTTCGCGGACCTTGCGAATTTCAGCGGCAAGAGCACCGACTTTTTCTTTGTCGATTCCCTTAACGATCATTCTGGCCTGAGCGGGAACTTCAACTTCTACGCCTTCCTCAGGAGTAATCTCGACCGGATGGGAATATCCCATATTGAGTACCAGGGTTCTTCCTTGTTTTGAAGCACGGTATCCAACACCAACAATGTTTAAATTTTTCTCAAAACCTTTGGTGACACCAACAACCATGTTATTCAACAAGGCGCGGGTCAAACCATGAAGCGCACGGTGCTTCGGAGCGTCACTGGGACGGCTGACATGCAGAGCTCCGTCTTCCAAAGTAATTTTCATCTCCGGATGTAAAGCACGTGTCAGGGTGCCCTTGGGTCCCTTTACGCTTACCAAGTTACCTTCCACAGTAACGTTTACGCCCTGCGGAATTACAATCGGCATTCTACCTATACGAGACACTTACGGCACCTCCTCTACCAGATATAACAAATCACTTCGCCGCCCAGACCTGCTGCGCGAGCTTGTTTGTCGCTCATTAGACCAGATGTTGTGGAAATAATCGCAACACCCAACCCGCCAAGGACACGAGGAATTTCATCTTTGTGAACATACACACGTAAACCGGGTTTCGAAATACGTTTGATGCCGGTGATTACGCGTTCGCGTTCTGCACCATATTTCATAAAAACCCGAATAACGCCTTGTTTATTGTCGCTGATTTGTTGAAAATCACGGATAAATCCTTCATTTTTCAGGATCTCCGCCAGCGCCACTTTCATCTTTGACGCCGGAATGTCTACCTTTTCATGGTAAACCACATTACCATTGCGAATGCGAGTTAACATATCAGCAATCGGATCGGTCATAGCCATGTAAACGACCTCCTCCCTGTTTCGATATTACCAGCTGGCTTTCGTGACACCGGGAATGTGTCCCTGATGCGCCAGATTGCGGAAGCAGATGCGGCAGATGCCAAATTTCCGCATATAGGCATGAGGACGACCGCAAATTTTACAGCGATTGTATTCCTGAACCTTAAATTTCTGCGGACGGCTCTGTTTGATTTTTAGTGAAGTCTTAGCCATAAAGCTTCCTCCTCATTAGGAACGGAAAGGCATGCCGAGTGCTTTCAGCAACTCGAAGGCCTCTTCGTCTGTTCTTGCCGTGGTGACAATAGAAATATTCATACCCCGAATTTTATCGACCTTATCATATTCAATTTCGGGGAAGATCAATTGCTCTTTCACGCCGAGGGAATAGTTACCACGACCATCAAAAGCTTTCGGAGAAACTCCGCGGAAGTCACGAACGCGGGGAAGGTTGATATTCATTAGCTTATCCAGGAAAGACCACATACGCTCGCCGCGTAAAGTCACCATGGTGCCAATCGAAACGCCTTCACGCAGTTTAAAGTTTGCGATCGATTTCTTAGCTTTCGTAATTACCGGTTTTTGTCCGGCAATTGTTGTCAGATCACTGACCGATGCGTCCAGCAGTTTTGAGTTTTGCAATGCGTCTCCCACGCCGATGTTAATAACAATCTTCGATAGACGGGGAACACTCATCACACTGCTGTATTTGAAGCGCTCCATCAAAGCTGGTGTCACTTCATTTTGATATTTTTCTTTCAATCGGGACAAGATAGTTTACCTCCCTTCCTCTATTTATCAAGGGACTGTCCGCATTTTTTACAATAACGAACGTGACTGCCGTCTTCGGCAATTTTGCGGCCGACTCTGGTCGGTTTTCCGCAGCTTTTGCAAACGACCTGCACTCTTGCAGCGAAAACCGGCGCTTCCTTCTCCACAATTCCGCCTTTGGGATTTGTATTGGAAGGACGCGTATGACGCTTAATAATGTTGATGCCTTCAACAATGACTTTACGGTCAGTTGGCATCGCTACTAAGATCTTACCCTGCTTGCCTGCATCTTTTCCCTGTAAAATAACGACGGTATCGTCTTTTCTAACATGCATTTTAGGTGCTGTCAAACTAGTACACCTCCTGACTACAGAACTTCGGGAGCTAGCGAAATGATTTTCATATAATCTCTTTCGCGTAATTCCCGAGCAACAGGCCCAAAGATACGAGTGCCACGCGGACTCTTATCTTCTTTGATAATAACGGCCGCATTATCGTCGAAGCGAATATAAGAACCATCGTCGCGTCCCATACCCTTACGGGTTCTGACGATGACAGCCTTGACAACTTCGCCTTTTTTAACAACGCCGCCGGGTGTGGCGGATTTGACGGCAGCAACAATAGTATCACCGACATTACCGTAACGACGGTAATGACCGCCTTTCACGCGAATACACATAATTGTTTTCGCACCGGAATTATCAGCAACATTCAAAACAGTTTGCTGTTGAATCATGTGGTTTCATCCCCCTTTCGTCTGCAATGGGCTTTTAGATTATTTTGCCCGTTCGACGATTTCAACCAACCGCCAGCGTTTGTCTTTGGAAAGCGGTCTTGTTTCCATTATGGTCACCGTATCGCCTTCATGGCATTCGTTGTTTTCATCATGGGCTTTGAATTTCGTAGTAAGACGAATGCGTTTGCCATACAGAGGATGTTGTACCATTCTTTCTACAGAAACAACAATGGTTTTATCCATCTTATCACTGACAACCACACCGGTCTTCATTTTACGACGAGCGCGATCAATCATATTTGGCTCCTCCTTTTTGTTTCCTGCCATTAACCGATATTGAGTTCCCGCTGACGAATGCGGGTTTTGACGCGGGCAATGGCTTTTCTGACTTCACGGATGCGCATTGGATTATCCAACTGCCCCATAGCCATTTGGAAACGGAGGTTAAATAGCTCAGCCTTTAAACTCGCGAGCTTTTGCTCAAGCTCGGTAGCGTTCATATCGCTGATCTGCTTGCGCAATTCATTAACCTTCATTGATTTCACCACCCACTTCTTCACGTTTAATAAATTTCGTTCTGATCGGCAACTTATGGGCAGCTAACCGGAAAGCTTCACGGGCAGTTTCTTCCGTCACACCGGCGATTTCAAACATGATACGGCCGGGTTTCACAACCGCTACCCAATACTCAGGAGCACCTTTGCCTGAACCCATACGGGTTTCAGCCGGTTTTTGTGTAACCGGTTTATCCGGGAAAATCTTGATCCATACTTTACCGCCACGCTTGATAAAACGAGTCATGGCGACACGGGCTGCTTCGATCTGACGAGCGCTGATCCAGGAGGCTTCTAAAGCTTGCAATCCGAATTCGCCGCCGCTTAATTCTGCACCACCCTTGGTTAGACCACGCATTTTACCGCGATGTTGTTTGCGATACTTGACACGTTTGGGGAGTAACATTTTTATTTGCCCCCTTCCTTAGCTTCAGTTCTCACTTTCGGCTTCGGTAATACTTGACCTTTATAAATCCAAACTTTGACACCGATGCGACCATAGGTGGTCTTGGCTTCGGTTATGCCATATTGGATATCTGCTCTCAGGGTATGCAGCGGAATGGTGCCTTCATGGAACTTTTCGTCCCGGGCAATTTCGGCGCCGCCCAGTCGGCCGGAACATTGGACTTTACAGCCTTTGACTCCGGGTGACCGCATCGCACGCATGATCGATTGTTTCATGGCACGGCGGAATCCGATTCTCTTTTCCAATTGAGCCGCAATATTCTCCGCTACCAATTGGGCATCCCCTTCGGCAAAACGGATTTCGTTTACTTTGATATTGACCGGTTTGTTGACCATCGTCTCGAGTTGTTTGCGCAGATCTTCAATACCCGCACCGCCTCTGCCGATGACAATACCAGGTTTAGCAGTAAACAGGATCACACTGACCCGGTTTGCAGTCCGCTCGATTTCAATTTTCGAGAGACCGGCTTGATAGAGCTTATCTTTCAGAAACTTACGAAGCTTATAGTCTTCGACCAAAAGATCTGAGAAATTTTTAGTTGCAAACCAGCGAGATTCCCAGTCCTTAATGATGCCAAGACGCAGACCGTAAGGATGAATTTTTTGACCCACTCTATTTTCCCTCCTTGCTTACTTGCGCTCCGTCGCTATGCACGCTCTTTTACTACGATCGTGATGTGACTGCTGCGTTTTAAAATAGGAAACGCACGACCACGTTGATGAGGCTGCGCCCGCTTCATCGTTGGGCCTTGATCTACAAATGCAGCAGCGATGTAAAGACGGGAACCGTCCATATCGAAATTGTTTTCCGCATTCGCGACAGCAGATTTCACAACTTTCGCAATGATTGGCGAAGCGGCTTTCGGGGTATAACGCAAAATCGTTAAAGCTTCGTCAACACTCTTGCCACGAATATTGTTCATAACAATACGGACTTTCAGGGGGGCTATCCGGATATAACGAGCAATTGCTTTACTCTCTTTACTCTCCATATTCTTACACCCCTACCTTTTTCGTACCGGTTGCCTTCTCGGCGCCGCCACTGTGTCCGCGGAATGTGCGGGTGGGAGCGAATTCGCCAAGTTTATGACCGATCATGTCTTCCGAAATATATACAGGTACATGTTTTCTTCCATCATGCACTGCGATGGTATGGCCAACCATATCCGGGAAAATCGTAGAAGCGCGAGACCAAGTTTTAATAACTTTTTTCTCACGATTCGCGTTCATTGCCTGGATCTTCTTGAGCAAGTGGTCGGCAATATAAGGACCCTTCTTAATGGATCTGGACATTGTCTAGCCTCCCTTGTCTATTACTTGCTCCGTCTTGTAACAATGTACTTATCGGATGCTTTCTTCTTGCGAGTCTTGAAACCGTTTGTTTTCTGACCCCACGGGCTCATAGGGCTCTTATGGCCAACAGGAGAACGGCCTTCACCACCACCATGCGGATGATCCACAGGATTCATAACCACACCGCGGACGGTAGGACGGATTCCCATATGACGCGAGCGACCGGCTTTACCGATTTTTACATTTTCATGCTCCAGGTTACCTACCTCACCAATGGAAGCTTTGCAGTTGCCATGGATCAGGCGCATTTCGTTGGAGGGAAGGCGAACGTGAACGTATTCCGATTCCTTCGCCATCAACTGAGCAGATACACCGGCGGAGCGCACCAATTGACCACCTTTACCGATTTTTAATTCGATATTGTGAATCAAAGTGCCAACGGGAATTTTTCTTAAAGGTAATGCATTGCCGGGTTTGATATCAACGTTTTCACCGGAAATAACGGTGTCGCCAACCTTCAAACCAACAGGAGCCAGAATATAGCTCTTCTCGCCATCCGCATAGCAGATCAGGGCGATACGGGCAGTACGATTGGGATCATATTCAATACTGAATACTTTGGCAGGAATATCGTCTTTGATGCGTTTAAAGTCAATCAAGCGATACATCCGTTTGACGCCGCCGCCTTGATGACGAACCGTTAAGTGGCCGTGATTGTTGCGGCCGCCGCGACTGATCAAAGGAGCCAGCAAAGACTTCTCCGGGGTTGTGCGAGTGATTTCGTCAAAAGAGTAACCTGTCATTGCACGGCGGGCCGGAGAGGTTGGTTTGTATGTTTTTACAGCCATTTGTCATCCTCCTCCTTATAGCCCATCGAAGAAGCCGATAGTCTTGGAATCTTTGGTCAAAGTAACAATGGCTTTCTTCCAATCGGAAGTGTAACCGAAATGTGCTCCGACCCGTTTCTTTTTGCCTTTAACATGCATCGTATTGACATCGGCTACCTGAACTTCGAAAACCTTTTCCACTGCATATTTGATTTCGATTTTGTTGGCATCCGGATGTACCTTGAAAACATATTTTTTGCTAGCCATCATTGCACTGGTTTTTTCAGTGATAATGGGCTTTACCAGAACTTCATGAGGTTCACGCATTACGCAAATACCTCCTCTAACTTACCGACCGCATCTTTCACGATGATCAGCTTATCATGGAGCAGAATGTCATAAACATTCACACTGCCGGAAAAAGTTACGCTGATACCGGGAAGGTTTCTTGCGGAGAGGTAAACATTTTTTTCAGGACCCGCCGTAATGAACAAAGCTTTGCGATCAATCTTAAGGTTTTTTAATAAGGTGACCATTTCTTTGGTTTTCGGCGAAGTCATATCCAGATTTTCTAAGATGATCAGATCCTGATCATTGACTTTACTGGTAAAAGCAGAACGCATGGCGATCCGTTTTACATTTTTGTGCATTTTAATGCGGTAGTCTCTCGGTTTTGGTCCGAAAGCAACGCCGCCCTTACGCCAAATCGGTGAACGGCTGGAGCCAGCTCTGGCATGACCGGTTCCCTTTTGACGCCAAGGTTTTTTACCACCACCGCGGACTTCCGAACGGAGCAGTGTGGAATGGGTACCCTGTCTTTGTGCAGCTAAATAAGCAACAACGGCTTGATGCAGGCTCGGCTCGCTGACTTCAGTTGCGAAAAGCGATTCACACAAGCTCATTTCGCCAACTTTTTCTCCCAGGGTATTGTATACAGCTACTTGAGGCATAGCCTATCCTCCTTTCCTGTCATCATCCCGCTACTTTTTAGCAGCGTTCTTGATGGTCAAAAGGCAACCTACCTGACCGGGTACGGAGCCTCTGACTAACAACAAATTACGATCGGCAATCACGCGAACAACTCTCAAATTGAGAATCGTCGTGTTGTCAACGCCGTAATGTCCGGGCATCTTACGACCCTTTGGCACACGTGCTGCTGCACGAGCTGCTAAAGTACCGGGAGCCCTGTGAAATTTGGAACCATGAGTCATTTTGCCGCGATGATGATTCCAGCGCTTAATGCTGCCTGTAAAACCATGACCTTTGCTGATCCCGCTGACATCAATGAACTCATTTACTGCGAAAAGATCGCAAGTGAGAGATTGACCCACTTCATAATCCTGTGCATTCTCCAAACGCAGTTCTTTTAAAACACGTCTGGGTGCAAGATTACTTTTTTTGAAATGGCCTGTTTCCGGCTTATTCACTTTCCGTTCGGCGATTTCGCCAAAACCGATTTGAATAGCGGAATAGCCATCGTTCTCCACCGTTTTCTTCTGCACGACCACACAGGGGCCGGCTTCTACAACGGTAACAGGAACGACTTGACCATTATCCAAGAAAATCTGAGTCATACCTAGTTTCTTACCAATGATTGCTTTTTTCATCCACTTTCACCTCCCTGATGGCGTTAAAGTTTAATCTCAATATCAACGCCGGCAGGTAGATCCAGTTTCATTAAATCATTCACTGTTTTCTGCGTCGGTTCCAAGATATCGATTAAACGTTTGTGTGTACGCATCTCGAATTGTTCCCGCGAATCTTTGTATTTGTGCACAGCACGGAGAATGGTATACAAGTTTTTCTCGGTAGGCAACGGAATTGGTCCCGATACTTGTGCACCGGTACGTTTTGCTGTTTCCACAATTTTTTCAGCGCAGGCATCCAAGAGATTGTGGTCAAAAGCTTTCAAGCGAATACGGATTTTTTGTTGTGCCACTCTTGTTTCCTCCTTCGTCCGATCTATGCGGACTGACAACTCAGCAAAAATTCCCCTGATGCCAAAGGATATTTCACCAGGCAACCTTCTGCTTCATCGCAAATTATCGGTTCCGTCCGGTGCGATAAAGTTGCAACCCTAATTATCGCACCGAAACGGCTTACCTTCTCCTAAACCTCGTTGATTTCGGTGACGACACCGGCGCCAACGGTACGGCCGCCTTCGCGGATTGCGAAACGCAGTTCTTTTTCGATAGCAATCGGTGTGATCAATTCCACACCCATTACCACGTTATCACCCGGCATTACCATTTCCACACCCTCCGGTAAGGCAATATTGCCCGTCACGTCGGTGGTCCGGAAATAGAACTGCGGACGATAGCCGTTGAAGAACGGTGTATGACGGCCGCCTTCTTCTTTGCTCAGAACATAGACATTCGCTTTGAAGGAGGTATGCGGTTTGATCGAACCCGGTTTTGCTAAAACTTGGCCGCGTTCGATATCTTTGCGGTCAACGCCGCGCAGCAGCACACCCACGTTGTCTCCCGCAATCGCGGAATCCAACAGCTTACGGAACATTTCTACGCCGGTGACAACCACTTTGCGCGGTTTTTCTGCCAAACCGACGATTTCTACTTCGTCTGAGATCTTAACCATGCCGCGTTCTACTCTGCCTGTCGCGACAGTGCCGCGTCCGGTGATCGTAAAGACGTCTTCTACCGGCAACAGGAACGGTTTATCGGTCGCGCGGACCGGATCCGGGATGTATGCGTCTACCGCATCCATCAATTTCCAGATGGCGCCGCACCATTGGCAGTCACGTTTACCGCAGCCGCATTCGCCGGCTTTTAAAGCGGATCCTACGATGACCGGCACTTCGTCGCCCGGGAATTTGTAGCTGGTCAGCAACTCGCGGACTTCCATTTCGACCAATTCGATTAATTCCGCGTCGTCTACCATATCTGCCTTATTCAGGAAGACGATCATGTAAGGTACGCCAACCTGATAGGCCAGCAGGATATGTTCTCTGGTTTGCGGCATTGGGCCGTCGGCAGCGGAAACAACCAGGATCGCGCCGTCCATCTGAGCGGCACCGGTAATCATGTTCTTGACATAGTCGGCATGTCCCGGGCAGTCCACATGGGCATAGTGACGATGTGAGGTTTCATACTCAACATGGGCTGTGTTAATCGTAATGCCGCGGGCTTTTTCTTCCGGGGCTTTGTCGATATCCGCATAATTCATGATTGCTGCACCACCAACGGTGGAAAGCACTTTAGTGATGGCTGCGGTTAATGTTGTTTTGCCGTGATCAATGTGACCAATCGTTCCGATATTTACATGGGTCTTGGTACGTTCATATTTCTTTTTGGCCAATTCAACGTTCCTCCTTAACTGTTGCGAAGCTATACGCCTCTTGTTTTTTGTATAACACCTTCCGAAACACTCTTCGGCACTTCGGCATAATGGCTGGGCTCCATGGAATAGATTGCGCGCCCCTGTGTGCTGGAACGCAGCACAGTGGCATAACCAAACATCGAGGCAAGCGGCACATGAGCATGAACTACCTGCACGCCGGGTCTGGCTTCAATTCCTTCAATGTGACCACGGCGGCTATTGATATCGCCAATCACATCGCCCAGAAAATTCTCGGGAACAACAACTTCTACTTTCATAATCGGTTCCAGTAAAACCGGTCCTGCTTTTTCAGCAGTATTCTTGAATGCCATCGAACCGGCGATTTTAAACGCCATTTCCGAGGAATCCACTTCATGGAACGAACCATCCAGCAAAGTTGCCCGAATGTCAATCACTGGGTAACCGGCTAAAATACCATTACCCATCGCTTCTTTGATACCATTATCAATCGGGTTAATAAATTCTTTGGGGACTGAACCGCCAACGGTTTTATTGACAAATTCATACCCCGAACCCGCTTCCAACGGTTCCAATTGAATCACTGCATGACCATACTGACCATGGCCACCGGTTTGACGCACAAACTTACCCTCGCCTTTGGCCAGACGAGAAATCGTCTCGCGGTAGGCAACCATGGGACTTCCGACATTGGCATCGACATTGAATTCGCGTCTCAGGCGGTCAACAACGATTTCCAAATGCAGTTCGCCCATGCCGGCAATGATTGTTTGGCCGGTATCCGGATCGGTGTAAGCACGCAGGCTGGGATCTTCCTCGGTTAAACGATTGAGAGCCAACCCTAATTTCTCCTGATCGGCCTTCGTTTTCGGCTCAATAGCCTGATTGATGACCGGTTCCGGGAAGTTCATCGACTCCAGCACAATCGGATGCTTTTCATCACACAGCGTATCACCGGTATAGGTGTCTTTTAAACCGACGATTGCGCAGATATCACCCGCGCAGGCATCCGACATATCTTCCCTGTGGTTCGCATGCATTCTTAAAACACGGCCGATTCTTTCTCTCTTCCCCTTGGAGGAATTATAGACATAAGAACCTGCACTGATTTTACCGGAATAGACGCGTACGAAAGCAAGTTTTCCAACGAAAGGATCCGCTGCGATTTTAAAGGCCAGCGCGGATAACGGTTCGTCATCGCCAAACTTCCGGGTAGTTTCCTCATCGGTATCCAGATCAATTCCTCTGACTTCACCGATATCTTTGGGTGACGGCAAGTAATCAACAATGCCGTCCAGTAAAAGTTGAACACCTTTGTTACGATACGAGGTTCCGCAGAACACCGGGAAAAACTTCACAGAGATCGTTGCTTTACGAATCGCCGCTTTGATCTCCGCAATACTGGGCTCCTCATTTTCTAACAACTGCGCCAGTAAATCATCATCGAATTCGGAAATTGTTTCCAGCAATTCAGCTCTTGCGGTTTGTGCTGCTTCCAGCATATCGGCAGGAATTTCACGCAGTTGGACATCTTTGCCTTCATGATCCATATAATAAAAGGCTTTTTGTTCTACGAGATCGATAATACCGATAAAAGTATCTTCCTGCCCGATCGGCAGCTGAACCGGCATGGTTTTCGCTCCGAGTCGTTCCCGCATCATTTCAATCACGCGCTGATAATTGGCACCGGTGATATCCATTTTGTTCACATAAGCAATCCTTGGCACATTATACCGATCAGCCTGATGCCAAACCGTTTCCGATTGGGGTTCAACCCCTCCCTTAGCACAGAAGACCGCTACAGCGCCATCAAGGACTCTAAGCGAACGCTCGACTTCTACAGTAAAGTCAACGTGCCCTGGTGTGTCGATAATGTTGATCGAACAATCATGCCATTGACAAGTCGTAGCTGCCGAAGTAATTGTAATCCCGCGTTCTGCTTCCTGGACCATCCAATCCATCGTGGCTGCACCGTCATGCACCTCACCCATCCGATGCACACGACCCGTATAATATAAAATACGTTCCGTTGTGGTAGTTTTACCCGCATCAATATGAGCCATAATCCCGATATTTCTTACTTTTTCTAATGGTATAGTTCTTGGCACGCGTTTTTCCTCCTTTCGCTTAAATCCTTTAGGCGATTATTTTTTTCTTACCAACGATAATGTGCAAAAGCCTTGTTGGCTTCAGCCATTTTATGAGTATCTTCACGTTTTTTGACAGAGTTGCCGACATTGTTGGCAGCATCCATAAATTCACCGGCAAGTCTCTCTTCCATGGTGCGTTCGTTACGTTTACGCGCATAGTCGATCAACCAGCGAATTCCTAACGTGCGGCGGCGATCAGGAGCTACTTCAATTGGAACCTGATAAGTAGCACCACCAACCCGGCGCGCTTTTACTTCCAATACAGGCATGATGTTCTTCAAAGCGGTATCAACAACTTCCATAGGGTCTTTGTTGGTTTTGGTTTGAATAATATTGCATGCGTTGTAGAAGATTGATTGTGCGACACCACGTTTGCCATCCATCATGATTTTATTTATGACGCGGGTAACCAGAACACTGTTATAAACCGGATCTGGCAGTACTTCCCGTTTTGGCACTGGACCTTTTCTTGGCACGGTTCTTCCTCCTCACAATTGCATAGTAGGGTAGAGATTTTCAGTTTCAGCTATTTCTTGGGACGTTTGGCGCCATATTTCGAGCGGCTCTGCAGGCGTTTTTGTACACCGGCGGTATCTAGCGCGCCACGTATGATATGATAACGGACACCAGGTAAATCTTTCACACGGCCTCCGCGCACCAATACTACGCTATGCTCCTGCAAATTGTGACCGATACCCGGAATGTAAGCGGTAACCTCAATTCCGTTGGTAAGACGCACACGGGCAACCTTACGCAAAGCGGAGTTCGGCTTTTTTGGGGTCGTCGTACGGACCACTGTGCAAACACCGCGTCTTTGAGGGCAGCTGTCCAGCGCTGGTGATTTAGACTTGTATTCTACTTTCACGCGGCCTTTACGGACCAGTTGGTTGATTGTTGGCATATATCTACACCACCCTTCTTTGTCGTTTTGTTTTCAATTGGCTTCCAGTTGATTGATTCAATTCATGGATGTAAAGTGTGAATTAATTTAAGTCTGTTTCTTTCATGATCCCTGCTGCGGCAGCGCCGATCCGAATTCCGCAAGCCTTTCCCAAGCTGAGCATACTCTCAACCATCAGATAAGGAATTGCTTTCTCATCACAAAGCTGTTGTAAGGGTTTGATTACATGGTCCTCCGCATCACTGGCCAGAAAAACGTTTGCAACCCGTCCCGAGCAAACCCCTTTCATGGTTTGTTTCGAGCCGATCGTTTTCCGTTTAGCCTGCTTCAACAGTTCCAATGTCATCTAACCACTCCTTTTTGGGCATAGTTATCCATTCCAGAAACAGCGACTCTCCGATTATACATCTTTCGGGGAGCCGCTGTCAATCAATTGTGCAATGTTTTTAATTATTACATAATCTATCTATAGAGACACGATTGACCCTGTTAGGGATCAATCTCATCCGATCCGGACTTGCTGAGGAATTCTTCGGCGGGATCTTCCAGCAAAACGTCGCGGTAAATCGGCATCCCTGTTCCGGCCGGAATCAATTTGCCGATGATCACGTTTTCTTTTAAACCAAGCAAGGGATCGCTCTTGCCTTTGATCGCAGCTTCCGTTAAGACTCTGGTCGTCTCCTGGAAGGAAGCGGCCGACAGGAAGGAATCGGTTGCCAGGGATGCTTTGGTAATTCCTAACAAAATTGGATTAGCCACCGCAGGTTCCAATCCTGCAGCGAAGGCATTGGCATTGGCATCTTCAAAATCAAAGATGTCGATGATGCCATTGGTCAACAGATCGGTATCGCCGGCTTCTTCCACCCGCACCTTGCGCAGCATCTGCCGGACAATGACTTCAATATGCTTATCATTGATTTCAACACCCTGGTTACGATAGACCTTTTGGATTTCCTGCACCATATAATTCTGCACGGCATTGACCCCTTTGAAGGTCAGTAAATCGTGAGGATTCAAGCTGCCGGAAGTCAGAGGATCACCGATGTTCACCAAATCATTGTCTTTGACCAACAGATTAACGCCGAATGGCGCCGGATAAGCATGCACTTCACCATCATCGGCAGTGACTTCGATTTCGCGTTTGCCTTTATTTTCGATGATTTTCACCTTACCGGTAATCACCGTCATGCTGGCCTGACCTTTGGGTTTACGCGCCTCAAAAACCTCTTCTACACGCGGTAAACCTTGTGTAATATCTTCACTGCTGGCGACACCGCCGGTATGGAAGGTCCGCATGGTCAGCTGTGTTCCCGGTTCGCCGATGGATTGTGCCGCGATGATACCCACCGCTTCACCTACATCGACCATCCGACCGTTGGACATATTGCGGCCGTAGCATTTCACGCAGACACCATGACGGGTCGCGCAGGTCAGGACAGAACGACAGAGCACTTTGGTAATCAGCGGTTCGCTTAAGGCGTCGCCGACTTTTACTTTCATCTGATCAACAGCAGCTGGTTTCTGCACCTGCCCATCCGGTTTCAGATAGAGATAGTAGATATGTTCAAGGCCCTCAGCATCGGTTACCACCACACTGTTGTTCACAATCCGCGCCATCCCATTGACTTTGCTCTTGATGATGCCATAGCTACAGATTTCTTTGGCGATATCCACCGTGATCGCTTCACCGCTCTGCACAAAGAGTAACTGGTTCTCTTCGTCTATGGTGCCATGCGTCTGTGCTGTCGCTTCTGCAATCAGCTCACCCGTATCTGCAGCCACCAGTTCGGGAACCGCAATGTCAATAGAAGAATAGCGTCCAACCAGACGTTCTTCCAATTTTTCGATCAATTGACGTCCGTCGCGGATCTCAATCATCTCTATTCCATTGGTTGTCCCACAGTCATCTTCACGGATGATCACATCCTGAGAGACATCAACCAGGCGTCTGGTCAAATAACCGGAGTCGGCGGTGCGCAGCGCAGTATCCGCTAAGCCTTTTCTTGTACCATGGGTAGAAATGAAGTATTCCAGTACGGAAAGTCCTTCCCGGAAATTCGATTTGATCGGCAAGTCGATGATACGTCCGGTGGGATCTGTCATCAGACCACGCATACCGGCCAACTGACCCAACTGAGACATATTCGCTCTGGCCTTCGAAGTTGCCATCATATAAATCGGATTGAATTTATCCATGGAACCTTCCAATTTAGACTGAACTTCCTTGGTAGCCGCACTCCACAGAGCAACCACTTTGTCATAGCGTTCTTTTTCGCTGATATGGCCGCGGGCAAAATAGCGTTCGACTTTTTCTACTTCTTTTTCCGCGCGTTCCAGAATTTCTGGTTTTTCTTTCGGCACGGCTACGTCCTGCAGACCGATACTGATACCGCCGCGGGTGGCATAATTGAAAGCCAAGTTTTTGATATTATTGATGACTTCCGCTGTGCCGGCATTGCCATGAATCTGGTAAACGCGCCAGACCACTTCACCCAAGGCACCTTTATCGATCGGGAAATCTACTTCCAAATTACAGACGGTCTCCGGATTGGTCCGATCCACAAAGCCAAGATCCTGCGGTACTTTTTCATTGAGGATCATCCGTCCTACTGTGGTAGGAATGATTTTCGTCACTGGCGTACCGTCTGCCATCGTCACGCGGCGGCGCACCTTGATTGGTGCCTGCAAATGCAGGACACCGGTTTGATACGCCATTAAAGCTTCTTCAAAATTGATAAAGATATTGCCGCTGCCGATCGCACCATCGCGCACGATGGTTAGATAATAACTGCCCAAGATCATATCCTGCTGCGGTGTGATTTCCGGTTTGCCATCTTTGGGGTTCAAAATATTATTGGTAGACATCATCAGGAAGCGAGCTTCTGACTGCGCTTCCGGAGAAAGCGGCACATGCACAGCCATTTGGTCACCATCGAAGTCGGCATTGAAACCATGACAGACCAGAGGATGCAGCTTGATGGCGCGTCCTTCGACTAAAATCGGTTCAAATGCCTGAATACCAAGACGATGCAAAGTGGGAGCACGGTTCAACATCACCGGGTGACCTTTGATGACTTCTTCCAAGACATCCCAAACTTCGTCACTGACCCGTTCCACTTTTCGTTTGGCTGATTTAATATTATGCGCCAAACCTCTTTGCACTAAAACCTTCATCACAAAAGGTTTAAACAGCTCCAAAGCCATTTCTTTTGGTAAACCGCATTGATACATCTTCAGTTCCGGCCCAACCACGATCACGGAACGCCCGGAATAGTCGACGCGTTTCCCCAACAAGTTCTGACGGAAACGCCCCTGCTTTCCCTTCAGCATTTCACTTAAGGATTTCAGAGGACGGTTGCCGGCGCCTGTTACCGGCCGACCGCGCCGGCCATTATCAATCAAAGCGTCAACGGCTTCCTGCAGCATGCGTTTTTCATTGCGAACAATGATATCAGGAGCACCCAACTCGAGCAATTTTTTCAAACGATTGTTGCGGTTGATCACACGGCGGTAGAGATCATTCAGATCCGAGGTGGCAAAGCGCCCGCCGTCCAACTGTACCATCGGACGCAATTCGGGAGGAATCACCGGCACCGCATCCATCACCATCCATTCCGGACGGTTACCGGATTTACGAAACGCTTCCGCTGCCTCCAAGCGACGGCTGGCGCGTGTCTTGCGCTGACCGGATGTTGTCTTGATCTCATTGCGTAATTCGGCGCAAAGATCTTCCAGATTCACTTTTTCCAGCAATTCCCGTACCGATTCGGCACCCATCCCGGCTCTGAATCCGGCAGAACCATACTTATCCCGTGCTTCCCGATATTGCGCTTCGTTGAGGATTTCTTTCTCCGTCAGCTCGGTCCCCTTACCGGGATCCAACACAATATAAGCGGCAAAATAAAGCACTTTTTCTAAGATACGGGGAGACATATCCAAAATCAAACCCATACGGCTTGGAATTCCTTTAAAGAACCAAATATGCGAGACGGGTGCCGCCAATTCAATATGACCCATCCGTTCACGGCGAACCTTGGCGCGGGTCACTTCCACACCGCATCGATCACAAACAATGCCTTTATAGCGAATTCTCTTGTACTTACCGCAATAGCATTCCCAATCTTTGGTAGGCCCAAAAATCTTCTCGCAAAACAACCCATCTTTTTCTGGCTTTAAAGTACGGTAATTGATCGTCTCCGGTTTTTTTACCTCACCGCGAGACCATTTGCGAATCTGCTCTGAGGAAGCAAGTCCAATTTTCATGGAAGCAATGTTGACATCCAGCATGAGCATTATCTCCCTTCTATAGTACAGCCAATTGTGCACAGATTAGACAAACTAACGCGATTTCGGATTCTCATCTTCTTCTTCGTCTTCTTCCTCATCAGAATCAAGAAGATCTTCATCCAGGAATTCGTCTTCCAGTCTTGAAGCAACCAGTTTCGCCAATTGTGCCAATTTTGCATCATCAATAATCAATTCTTTCTTTGCTGTTCCCTCATGCCGGCCAATTTCTTCCGTCGAATCGAGCATCGGGTAATCCAAAGGTAAATCTTCATTATCCAATGGATCCTCCGGTTCTTCCATTCCGTCCAGCATCAGGTCTGCTTCCGGAGCCTCGATATTGAGATCCAACTCGCGGGCGGTTTCACCGATGTCATCGTCCGTTTCGCGAATGACAATTTCATTGTTATCGGCAGAATACACTTTTACATCCAGACACAGACTCTGCAGCTCTTTGATTAAAACTTTAAACGATTCAGGGATGCCCGGTTCCGGGACATTCTCGCCTTTGACAATCGCTTCATATGTTTTAACGCGGCCGATGACATCGTCTGATTTGACAGTCAGTAATTCCTGCAGGGTATAGGCAGCGCCATAGGCTTCCAGGGCCCATACTTCCATTTCACCGAAACGCTGTCCGCCAAATTGCGCTTTCCCTCCCAACGGTTGTTGGGTTACCAGCGAATAAGGTCCGGTCGAACGGGCGTGGATCTTATCGTCGACCAAATGGAATAACTTCAGCATATAGACATAACCAACCGTGACACGATTTTCAAAGGGGTCGCCGGTGCGGCCGTCATATAGGATGCTCTTGCCGTCTTCTTCCATTTTTGCTTCCCTTAAGGCGTCCAGCACGTCCTGCTCATCAGCCCCGTCGAAAACAGGTGTCGCAATGTGAATATCTAATTTCTGTGCGGCAGCACCAATGTGAACTTCCATGATTTGTCCGATATTCATTCGGGAAGGAACACCCAAGGGGTTCAGCACAATTTGGATCGGGGTGCCGTCCGGCAGGTAAGGCATATCTTCTTCCGCCATAATACGGGAGACAACACCCTTGTTGCCATGACGGCCGGCCATTTTATCGCCAACGCTGATTTTACGCTTTTGTGCGATATAGACACGGACCAATTCATTGACGCCAGGGGATAATTCATCATTGTTCTCGCGTGAGAACACTTTCACATCCACAATTTTACCGGATTCACCATTTGGTACGCGTAACGAAGTATCTCTGACTTCTCTGGCTTTTTCACCAAAGATCGCGCGCAGCAAACGTTCTTCCGATGTTAGTTCGGTTTCTCCTTTGGGAGTGACCTTGCCGACCAAAATATCTCCGGAGCGAACATCCGCACCGATGCGGATGATACCGCGGTCATCTAAATCTCTCAGCTGATCTTCGCCGACATTGGGGATATCACGAGTAATTTCTTCCGGTCCGAGTTTGGTATCCCGCGCATCCGATTCGTATTCTTCAATATGAATGGAGGTGAAAATATCTTCCCGCACTACTTTTTCGGATAAAAGAATCGCGTCCTCATAATTATAGCCTTCCCAAGGCATATAAGCCGCCAGAACATTTTTGCCGAGCGCCAATTCGCCGCTTTCGGTGGCAGGGCCGTCCGCTAGAACGTCACCTTTTTCGACAAGCTGACCTTTGTAACAGATCACGCGTTGGTTCATGCAAGTTCCCTGATTGGAGCGGGTGAACTTGGTCAGTTTGAACGTATCGACTTCATTATCGTCACCCAAGACTTTGATCTGATCGGCGGTGGCGCGGATGACCACACCTTTGCGGCGGGAGATCACACAGACACCGGAGTCAATCGCGGCTTTTCCTTCCATACCGGTGCCAACAAAAGGAGCCTTTGGCACGAGCAGAGGGACCGCCTGTTTTTGCATGTTGGAGCCCATCAAAGCGCGGGAAGCATCATCATGCTCCAGGAAGGGGACCATGGTGGTAGCCACAGAAAACAATTGTTTGGGGGATACATCCATATAATCCACATCTTTAGGTGATACCTGTTTGATTTCCAGGTTGCGCAGCCGCACAGTGATTTTATCCTGGATAAAATAATGGTCTACCGTCAGAGGTGTATTGGCTTGCGTACAAATGAATTCATCTTCTTCATCGGCAGTCAGATAATCGATCACACTGGTTACCTGTCCGGTTTCCTGATTGACCCGGCGGTACGGCGTTTCAATAAAACCATACTGGTTAATCCGGGCATAGGTGGTCAGCGAGCCAATCAAGCCAATGTTCGGACCTTCGGGAGATTCAATCGGACACATTCTGCCATAATGGCTGGCATGCACGTCGCGGACTTCAAATCCAGCCCGGTCTCGGCTCAAACCGCCGGGACCAAGCGCACTTAAACGTCGCTTATGCGCTAATTCTGCCAAAGGATTGGTTTGATCCATAAATTGTGACAACTGACTGGAACCAAAAAATTCTTTGATTGAAGCTACCACCGGGCGAATATTAATCAAGGCCTGCGGTGTAACCTGTTCGGTATTCTGGATTGACATCCGCTCGCGAATGACACGTTCCATCCGAGCTAAGCCAACCCGGAACTGATTCTGCAGTAATTCTCCCACTGAACGCAGGCGGCGATTGCCTAAATGATCGATATCATCCCGATTACCTAAACCATCCATAATGTTCAGCTGATAACTGACAGCAGCTAAAATATCCTCGATGGTCAGGTGCTTTTCGTCTCTCAAATGATATTGATCCCCTAAATAAACCGTCTGGACAGCATCATCAACTTGAATCGTGACTTGCCTTAGGCTGCCTTCCTCAACAGAGGGCAGGAAAGCGGCCAGATGATTCTCATCCAGCACCTCACCGGCGCTGACAAGGACTTGATCGTCGATCAGCATTGCCTCTGCTAAACGCTGACCCAAGAGGCGTTCCTGCCAGGTGGTACATTGATAACCGTTGCCAATTACCTTGATTTCATGCTCGCCGTCGCCGGCAAACACATAAACTACGTTGATTCCGGCTTCCATACATTTTTGAAAATGATCCCGGGTCAGCACATCGCCTTGGCTGGCAATCACTTCACCGGCGGAAAGCAGGAGTGCTCCCTGATCCGTATAGATATTTTGTTCGGTCACGATGGCACGGGAAGCAATGCGTCCCAGCGCACGGCGCTGCAAAGCCAGCTTCTTATTCATTTTATAGCGTCCAACCTGCATCAAATCATAACGACGCGGATCAAAGAAGAGTGTCTTGATTAAATTCATGGCACTGTCTTCTGTCGGCGGTTCACCGGGACGCAATTTTTTATAGATTTCAAAAAGAGCGGCGATACGGCTGTCTGTCGTATCTTTTTCCAGCGTAATCTTCAGGCGAGGATCATCGTTAAAGAAATCCAGGATTTCAGCGTTTTGCGCCAAACCCAAAACACGCAACAAAACAGTGACAGGAAGTTTACGGTTGCGATCAATCCGTGTATATAAAGCATTGTTCGCATCAGTCTCAAACTCAAGCCATGCCCCTCGGTTTGGGATGATCTGAGAGCTGTAGACACGGTTGTTATTGGCATCAACGGTCCAGACAAAATAAGCGCCAGGAGACCTTACCAATTGGCTGACGATAACGCGTTCTGCACCGTTGATAATGAAAGTACCCTGATCGGTCATCAGAGGAAAATCCCCCATGAAAACTTCCTGTTCTTTCACTTCTCCGGTTTGCTTATTACTGAGCATGACTCTCACACGCATTGGAGCAGCATAAGTGACATCTCGTTCTTTTGAGCTGTCCACCGTATATTTCGGTTCACCCAAACGATAATCACCAAAGAAAAGACTCAAATTGTTGGTAAAATCCTGAACCGGAGAAATATCCCGTAGTAACTCTTTCAAGCCAACATTCAGGAACCATTGGTAAGAACTCTGTTGAACCTCAATTAGATTCGGAATTGGCAGCACTTCATCAATTCTGGAGAAAGAAAAGCGCTCGCGCATTCCGGATCTGACCATCTTACCGTCCAAATTTGTCACCCCTTGTTTGGATTTCGGAAGCATCAGAGTAACTAAAAAAGCAGGTATTTATTAATTTTCATACCTGCTCACGACTCCTCGCTTATTTCATCCTCAAAATCGAAGTTCCTGTCACGGAACAAATTAACATAGGTGCAGAAAGAACAATAAGTCCATCCTACACTATTGCAATTATCTATATTACCATAGGATCTTTTTTTTGTCAAGAGTACCGGAGCAGAAAACAACTGCTAATTCACCGGTATCCGTCTCGTGCTCGGATCACGTGCCAGCACAGCCCGTTCAGCGCGCAAGCGGGCTGAACGGGCTGTAAATGGAAAACGGGATATCCTGCAAACAGGATATCCCGTTGTGCTGAAGATCAGCAATTATTTCAATTTTGCAGTAGCGCCGGCTTCAACAAGCTTTTTGACGATTTCTTCGCCGTCGGCTTTGGAAACCTTTTCTTTTACCGCTTTGGGTGCGCCGTCAACGATTGCTTTGGACTCGGTTAAGCCAAGGCCGGTGACTTCACGAACAACTTTAATAACATTGATTTTCTTGTCGCCAATGGTTTCAAGGATTACATCAAATTCGGTTTGTTCTTCTTCCACAACAGCAGCGGCAGCGGCTACAGGAGCAGCGGCAGCAGCGGCGGGAGCAGCAGCAGAAACACCAAATTTCTCTTCCAGTGCTTTTACCAGGTCGGCTAATTCCAATACGGTCAAATTGCTGATGGCTTCAATTAATTGTTCTTTATTCATTTTCAACATCCTCCTAAATTTTTCTTATTAAAGTAAGCAGCATCCGGCAAACTAGTTGCCCGCTTCTTCTTTTTGCTGACGAATTGCTTCCAAAGCATATACCAAATTGCGGGTATTGCCTTGCAGCACAGAGTAGAATCCGGTGATCGGCGCAATGAGTGTGCCAAGAACCTGAGCAATAAGAACATTTTTATCGGGTAGGCTGGCCAGCGCTTTGATGCCTGCTGCATCAATCACTTTACCTTCCACAATACCGGCTTTAACCTCCAAAGTCAGCTTGTTTTCCTTAATAAAGGCTTCCAGAACTTTGGCGGGAGAAACGGGATCGTTCAAACCGAAGAAAGCTGCTGTCGTTCCTTCGAGTTTGGAATTGATTCCGGATACGCCTAACTCTGTTGCGGCACGGCGAGTCAAAGTATTTTTTACAACCTTCATCTCAACACCGGCTTCACGGCATTTTCGACGCAGTCTGGTTACCGTGGCAACATTCATACCCTTATAATCCATAAAAAGCACGGAATGTGCACTCTGCATTTTGTTTTTAATCTCAAGCACTGCTGCCATTTTCTGATCGCGAATCGTATTCATCTTACATACACCCCCTTATTTTGCAAAATTCACTTTAACAATAGCAAACGCAATGGAAAGCTAGCTGAACAGCAACTGTCCTGAGGCGCTCGTCATCATTCATGCTATAGAAAAAGCGGCATCCGCAGACAGACGGATACCGCTAATAATCAGCGACATTTCCGACCTCGGCAGGGTATTTAAACAAAAGTGTACCTGCTGTCTACGATCTGTTACTTATTCTAATTGCTTTGCTCGACTTTGTCAAGTCAAATTAGGTTTGCGGCAAAAGTTTTCCTGTAGCATGCAGGGGATTTATATGGATGCCAGGTCCCATCGTTGTTGTGATGGTAACGGATTTGATATATTGACCTTTGGCAGTTGCAGGACGTGCTTTCACCAGAGCGTCCATTAAAGCTTCCATGTTCGTTGCCAGTTGAGCAACCGTAAAGTTGGCCTTGCCGATCGGTGCATGAATGACACCGGCTTTATCTACACGGTACTCCGCTTTACCGGATTTGATCTCAGCAATCGCTTTTGCAATATCCATGCTAACGGTACCAGTCTTGGGGTTTGGCATCAAGCCGCGCGGACCAAGAACACGGCCCAAACGGCCAACTAAGCCCATGACATCCGGTGTAGCAACCGCTACATCGAAATCTGACCAGCCGGCTTGGATTTTTGCAACCAATTCTTCGGCGCCAACCACATCGGCACCGGCTTCTTCTGCTTCTTTTGCTTTATCGCCTTTAGCGAAAGCGACGACGCGCACCGTCTTACCTAAACCGGCAGGCATTACTGCCGCACCGCGGACATTCTGATCGGCATGTTTGGGATTCACACCCAAAACAACCGCGATATCCACAGTTTCAACGAATTTTGTGGTGCTGACCTTACCGATCAGTTCCAATGCTTCCAATGGTTCGTATTGTTTGCTGCGATCCACTAATTTTGCTGCTTCAGCAAATCTCTTTCCGTGTTGGGACATTTATTTTTCCTCCTTTGTGGTCATACGGGGGATTACCCCTCCCACTGGCTGCGGGTAGTGTTGGATCCCGGTGAATTACACTTCGATCTCAATCCCCATACTGCGGGCAGTACCCTCAACCATACGCATTGCGGCTTCCAGAGAAGCGGCATTTAAATCGGGCATCTTCATTTGGGCGATTTCACGGATTTTATCCTTGGAAACCTTACCCACTTTTTTCGTGCTGGGTGTTCCGGATGCGGTATCGATATTGCACGCCTTTTTCAGCAATACTGCTGCCGGCGGTGTTTTCAATACAAACGTGAAGGAACGATCCTGATACACTGAAATTTCAACAGGAATTACCAAACCAATCTGAGCAGCGGTCTTTTCATTGAATTCTTTCAGAAACGCCATCATATTGATACCAGCTTGACCGAGGGTAGGCCCTACAGGTGGTGCCGGTGTCGCTTTTGCGGCGGGTAATTGCAGTTTTACAACCTTAACGAGTTTCTTTGCCATGTTTATTCCACCTCCTTTTCATAAAATTTCTTCTGTTACAGTAATTTTAGATTGCAACAAAAGCAACGCAAGATAAGATTTTCTTGCGTTTCTATGCTTTTTTCACGTCGGTCAAAGCCAGTTCCGTTGGAACCTCCCGACCGAAGCCGAAAACAGATAGCAAAACTTTTAAATATTGTTGTTCCAAATCGATTTCGAGAATCGTACCGTTTTTACCGGCAAAAGGGCCTTCGATTACTTCCACTTTATCTCCGACTGCCAAATCAATATAAACAATATGCTCTAAATTTTGGGCTTGGCGACCGATAATCCGATCCACTTCCTCTGTCTCCATGGGAATTGGTTTGTTGTTGTCACTGCTGATGAAGCCGGTTACACCGGGCGTATTCCGGACAACATACCAGGAATCATCGGTATAAATCATCTCAACCAACACATAACCGGGATATAATTTTCGTTTGGTCAATTTCTTTTTGGAGTCTTTGATTTCAACCTCATCATCGGTAGGAACTTCAACCCGAAAGATTTTGTCCTGCATTTCCATTGTTTCTACTCTTTTTTCCAGGTTATCTTTGACCTTATTTTCATAACCCGAATAAGTATGAACAATGTACCATTCTCTCTTCATTACGCAGTCTCACCTCTTCCCTTCCTGGCAGACATTATATAATGAAAGACAGCAACGTGCTGAAGATTGAGTCAATCAACCAAATCAACAAAGACACAAAGCACGTAAAAACAGCGACAAGAACGGAGTAAACAATCGTCTCTTTTTTGCCCGGCCACTGTACTTTGCGTAACTCACCGCGGATATCACGGAAAAACGTTGTAATCCCTTTACCCCAACCTTTAAATCTGTCCACAAACTTCATCTCATCACCTCACTAGCGCGTTTCGCGATGCAAAGTGTGAGTCTTGCAGAATTTGCAGTACTTTTTTAATTCCAGACGCTCGGTATTTTTCTTTTTGTTTTTTTCTGTCCGGTAATTTCTCTGCTTACATTCTGTGCAAGCTAAACTGATTCCGACTCTCATGAATCAAGCACCTCCTAAGCGATTTACACAAGTCAATTTCTGCTTGTATCTATGACTAAATTAGAATAACACAAACCGAGGCCACCTGTCAATGAATTTTATAAATAAACTTAACGTCGCTTTTCAACGTTTGAAGATGAAAATGGCTTAGGTATTTTCAAACTAAAGGCCTGTCAATAAGCCTTTTCCCTTTTTAGACTTTCCCAGCTTTCCGAATAAGAGAAGGCAGACACGCTTTGCTTCCTCAGCGGCATGTCTGCCTTTTTAGGATTTCCCAGAATGAGCGTTCCTCTTAAACCTCGTTGATTTCGGTGACGACACCGGCGCCAACGGTACGGCCGCCTTCGCGGATTGCGAAACGCAGTTCTTTTTCGATAGCAATCGGTGTGATCAATTCCACGCCCATTACCACGTTATCACCCGGCATTACCATTTCCACACCCTCCGGTAAGGCAATATTGCCCGTCACGTCGGTGGTCCGGAAATAGAACTGCGGACGATAGCCGTTGAAGAACGGTGTATGACGGCCGCCTTCTTCTTTGCTCAGAACATAGACATTCGCTTTGAAGGAGGTATGCGGTTTGATCGAACCCGGTTTTGCTAAAACTTGGCCGCGTTCGATATCTTTGCGGTCAACGCCGCGCAGCAGCACACCCACGTTGTCTCCCGCAATCGCGGAATCCAACAGCTTACGGAACATTTCTACGCCGGTGACAACCACTTTACGCGGTTTTTCTGCCAAACCGACGATTTCTACTTCGTCTGAGATCTTAACCATGCCGCGTTCTACTCTGCCTGTCGCGACAGTGCCGCGTCCGGTGATCGTAAAGACGTCTTCTACCGGCAACAGGAACGGTTTATCGGTCGCGCGGACCGGATCCGGGATGTAAGAATCTACCGCATCCATCAATTTCCAGATGGCGCCGCACCATTGGCAGTCGCGTTTACCGCAGCCGCATTCGCCGGCTTTTAAAGCGGATCCTACGATGACCGGCACTTCGTCGCCCGGGAATTTGTAGCTGGTCAGCAACTCGCGGACTTCCATTTCGACCAATTCGATTAATTCCGCGTCGTCTACCATATCTGCCTTATTCAGGAAGACGATCATGTAAGGTACGCCAACCTGATAGGCCAGCAGGATATGTTCTCTGGTTTGCGGCATTGGGCCGTCGGCAGCGGAAACAACCAGGATCGCGCCGTCCATCTGAGCGGCACCGGTAATCATGTTCTTGACATAGTCGGCATGTCCCGGGCAGTCCACATGGGCATAGTGACGATGCGCGGTTTCATATTCGACATGGGCTGTGTTAATTGTGATGCCACGGGCTTTTTCTTCCGGGGCTTTGTCAATATCTGCATAATTCATGACTGCTGCACCACCAACGGTGGAAAGCACTTTGGTTATGGCTGCGGTCAATGTTGTTTTGCCATGATCAATGTGACCAATCGTTCCGATATTTACATGGGTCTTGGTACGTTCATATTTCTTTTTGGCCAAGGAAATCGCCTCCCAACTATAATTCGTGTCCCTCGCAATGATTCTGCCATCACTTTGGATACACAACACTTATTTTACACCATAGCACTCAATTTAGCAATAGCAGCACGGAAGGCAAAGCAAAAAAACGTTGCGCCTGAAGAAAACGGCTTGCTTTGTTCTGCGTTCGCAGTGATTAAATCCGTGCTGCAACTTCAGCGTTGACCATGGCAATAAATTCAAGCAAGGTCATCACTTTTGTTTCCCCTGTCTTGCGCAAGCGGACCGAGACGCTGCCGTCTTCCATTTCCTTATCACCTAAGATCAGCATATAAGGAATTTTCTGCATCTGTGCTTCCCGAATCTTATAGCCTACTTTTTCATTGCGGGCATCCAATTCTACGCGGTAACCTGCCTTGTCCAATTGCTGATAAATTTCTTTCGCATAAGCAAGATTTTTATCCGTGATCTGCATGATAATCGCCTGCACCGGCGCCAGCCAGGTTGGAAATGCACCGGCATAATGTTCGATCAGGATACCGAGGAACCGCTCGATACTGCCAAGTGCCGTGCGATGGATCATGACCGGGCGGTGTTTCTCGCCATCCGGCGCGATATAGGAGATATCAAAGAGTTCCGGCATTTGCATATCAAGCTGAATCGTGCCGCACTGCCAGGTCCGCCCCAGGCAATCTTTCAGATGGAAATCAATTTTCGGACCGTAGAAGGCACCGTCACCCTCATTCAGTTTATAAGGTTGACCATTAATCTCCAAAGCATTGCGCAAGCCATTGGTCGCCGCTTCCCATTGCTCGTCGCTGCCCATCGAATTCTCTGGGCGCGTGGATAGTTCCATATGATATTCAAAACCAAAGACGCGATAAATGGAATCGATCAAACGGATGGTGCTGATGATTTCGCTCTCGATTTGATCCGGTGTCATAAAGATGTGCGCATCATCCTGCGTGAAACAGCGCACGCGCATCAAACCGTGTAAGGCTCCGGATAATTCGTGACGATGGACGATACCCAATTCACCCAACCGCTGCGGCAAATCACGATAAGAATAAGCTTTACGTTTAAAAGCCAAAATTCCACCGGGACAGTTCATCGGCTTAATCGCATACGCCTGCTCATCAATGGTGGTAAAATACATATTTTCTTTATAATGATCCCAATGCCCGGATTGATGCCAGAGGGATTCATTTAAAATAATCGGCGTGCTGATTTCTTGATAGCCGGCTTTATGATGGACTTCACGCCAGAAATCGATCAGCAAATTGCGTAAAATCATCCCTTTGGGCAAAAAGAACGGAAAACCAGGCCCTTCGTCCGCCAGCAGGAACAAATCCAGCTCTCTGCCAAGTTTACGATGATCACGCTTTTTCGCTTCCTCCAGCATGGTCAGATAAGCATCTAAATCCGTTTTTTTTGGATAAACGACACCGTAAATCCGCTGCAGCATCTTATTATTGGCATCACCATGCCAGTAAGCACCTGTAACGGCGGTCAGCTTAAACGCTTTCAAGGCACCGGTACTCAGCACATGCGGTCCGACACAAAGGTCAACATATTCCCCCTGCTGATAAAACGAGATCTCTTCTCCTTCCGGCAGATTCTCGATCAACTCTACCTTATAAGGTTCCTCTCTCTTCTGCATCAGGGCGATTGCCTCATTCCGGGGCAAAGCAAAGCGCTGAATCGGCAAATTCTCTTTGACAATCTTCAGCATTTCCGCTTCAATCTTCGCCAGTTCGTTGCTGGAAATGGTGGTATCCATATCAAAGTCGTAATAGAAGCCATTTTCTACCGCCGGACCGATGGTTGGTTTTGCCGCCGGATAAAGCCGCTTCACGGCATGTGCCAGTAAATGAGCGCCGCTGTGACGCATGACATGTTTTCCTTCTTCATCATTAAATGTCAGTAAATTCAGTCGGTCGCCGTCCTTCAGCTCTGTGCTGAGATCCACCGCACAGCCATTGACCTCGGCTGCCAAAACCTCTTTCGCCAGGCTGTTGCTCATCTTTTTGGCTGCCTGCAGGCAATTTGCGCCTTCTTCCAATTCCAATCTGCTGCCATTTTTCAATTGAATCCCGATCATTCCTAAAACACCTCTTTCTTTCCTCTTCGCATTACTGGATGGCGGAGCACCCGCCAGAAGCGATCGAAAATAAAAACACCCCGGACAGAACTGGTTCTACAGTTCTGTCCGGGGTGCTACTTCGCACGGTTCCACCCGGATTATGAATTGAAACAAATCATTGTCTTCAATCCATCCCTTCGTTGTTCTTAACGCTGAACCTACGGCTGAAACTACTCGGAAGGAGACATCCTCATTCCTTTGGAACAGCAGCTTGGAAGTGGTTATCCTTATCATTGGAACGCAGGCTTGCTTTCAGCCGGTGACATGCCCTCTCTGATCGTCAGTATGATAAGTCGTTTCTTCTGCATCGCTCTTTCTGTAATATATCATTGCCGCTTCTGCTTGTCAAGAAAATTATAACAATTGCAGGCAATGGTTTTTTCTTCTTCCCGCGCAATTTGCTCATTAATGATCAATTACGGTTGATTGGCATACTCATACAGCGCGGACCGCCACGGCCTCTGGACAATTCCGATCCGGAGAAGGTATGCACCAGCACACCGTTTTTATCCAGCTGCTCATTGGTCACCTCATTGCGGTCGTAAGCAATCACTTCTCCCGGCGCAATGGTCAAAACATTGGAACCCATATTCCAATGCTCTCTCGGTGCGTAAATCACATCACCGGCGCCAACCGGAATAAAAATCACTTCATCCAGTTTCAGTGCATACTGCAGCGTTTCTTTGACAGAACCGGTGCATCTCGTGGTCCGCAGTTCACCCTGCCGGTCCATGGTTATTTCGTAAACGTCGAATTGACCTTCTGCCATCGGCGGTGTAACCAGGAATTTATTATAGTCAACCATGGTAAAGAGCACATCCAAATGCATATAGCGGCGCGATTTGGGCAAATTGAACAGCAAAATTTTCTCATAACCGGATTTCAAAACATTACCGGCCACGGCTTCGATGGCACCCAAAGAGGTACGTTCACTATATCCGATCGCCAAAACTTTATCGGATAAGACATGCACATCGCCGCCTTCAATCCCATACCCCAAATTGTAATCATACCAAAGGGGCGTATCATCCCGCCGAAACAGGGGATGATACTTCCAGATGTAGCGCACCAGCAGTGTCTCTCTTTGGCGGAATGGCATACTCATGCTGCTCACAATCATACCATGGCCGATACAGACCCCAATATCGCGGGTGAAATAAATCCCGCAAAGCGGATCGGTGTAGAACGGATAATCCTCCTGCACAACCATGGGCAGCCCTTGCGCCCGGATCCCGTTTAGGTCCCGTTTCATCACACCGCGCAGAATGGTTTCCACAAACTGTGCGGGTGTTTTTATCTGCAGGTACTCTCGAATCACTTTCTTTAAACCTTCCGAGGCTACCCTGCTGACCTGCAGGTAATCCTCGATGAAGGCTTCGCGAATGACTTGGTTTTCAATCACCTCGCGGAACAAATTCGACAAATAGAGTACATTGGTGCCCTTGTTCAGCAGTAACTGAGCAAAAGCATCGTGCTCGGCAGCAGCGATGCGGACATGGGGCGTATCCTCGGAGAGCATATATTCTAAATACGGTGGAATCAACTGTTCCAGCTCCGTGCCGGGACGATGCAGAATCACTGTATTTAACTTGCCGATTTCCGAATAGAGTTGTACAAATTTCCTCATTGCGACTTCTCCTTTATTTTTGTGTTGTTCGCTCTTGGTCGCCATATAATCATATCTTGTACGTGATATGATACCGAAGCCCGTTTTACCGATAATCGGCTCTGATTCTTTTGGTAAAACAGGGTAACATTCCCCTCTGGTTTCTGTAAGCGAAAGTATATTCTAGTATGTGGATGTATAATCCTTTCTCGATAGCAAATTAATTTCAAATTTATAATTATTCATCGACATATTTTGACAGTACCGCACAATGAAACAGAATCGCATTGTATATTTAGTAGATAAATGTCAGCATACATAAACATATTTATACTTATTTCGATACGTTCAAGTCCTGCAGCTCTTTGATCTTTACTTGATTATATTGATCATTCGCAAGAAAAGAAACCAGCTCTTTTTCTGTCACAGGCTTGGAAAAGAAGAAACCCTGCACTTTGTCAGCACCAATACACTGCAATTTTATTAAGTGTTCTGAATTTTCTACTCCTTCTACGATCAAGTCATAGCCTAAACTCTGAATCATATCGACTGTAACTGTAAGAATAATCTGATTTTTTTCATTGGTAAAAGCATCCCAGAGCAACGATTTATCCAATTTCACCGTAGAAAAAGGTAAATGCATCAAACGAGCTAAGTTGGCATAACCGGTACCATAATCATCCAAAGAAAATTTCACGCCCAATTCAACCATTTCTCCCATCCGCTCCGCAATCATCGTTTCCGAAGCACTGGCAATTGATTCGGTGACTTCAAAATGCAGCAGCGCCGGATTGATCCGGTATTCCGCAATAATCTTACTGACTTTTGAAACCAAGTTCTGCTGCATGAAATCCACAATGGACATATTCAATTCCACACCATCCAAGCCCAGGCAGTCAGGCTGATACCTGGCAATGAAACTGCAGACTTTCTTTAAAATCATCTCATCAATCCGCACCACGAGACCGTTCTTTTCTGCGATAGGAATGAATTCATCCGGTGCAATCGATCCTAAAACCGGATCGAATAACCGTACCAACGCTTCTGCCGAAACAAAACGCTGCTGCTGCAGGGAGTAGATCGGTTGGTAGAAAACCTCCAGTGTATCCAATTCGATCGCTCTGCGTAAAGCACTTTCAATCGCCAATTGCCGTTGGATATCGGCTGACATCGCATCAGTAATGGCAAATACCTTATTTTTCCCTGCTCTCTTGGTTTGCTGCAAGGCAAACTCCAGTGTTTGTAAAATCTGAGCCGTGCTCTCACCGTGCGGCTGCAAAGCATAGCAGACAGTCGCTGCCTGCTTCAGTTCTAAATTGCCAATCGGCCATAGATTTGTGAAACGCTGCGCGATCACTCCGACGATCTGTAAACAGTCTTCTTCTTTTTCGGTTATAAAAGCAAATACGTCGCCATCAATACGAAAGACCTGCTGCTTAGCGGAAAACGCTTTTAAAAACCCAGCGATTTCCTGCAGTAAGCGATCCCCATTCTTCAGCCCAACCAAATTGTTGGTTATTTTCATTTCATCCAAAGAAATGATAATCAGCTGAAATTTGCTTCCTGCATCGATGCGGTCCTGTAAAATCAGTAAAAAGCCTTGCCGATCCAACAACCCAGTCATGGTATCCAGGAGATCATCGGGGTTCTGCATCGTCTGATACATCATCAGTATCGATAAAGCCATGGCAACACCTGCGACCAATAAGCGCGGGAACAGATATTGCAGACCGATTCCGGCAGTCAATAAAACCACCACCACTAAAATCGTATGAAATTGCTCCTTTTTCATTGCCGCCCGATCATAAACCGCAGTGATCGCTGCAAAGAAGATATAGAGGAAGGCACAAAAATATAAAAAGCGATAACCTACACCATGCAGATAGGTATGCTGCGCGTTAAAACTAAAAATCAGGTGAGTCCACGGGGTTGAAAGCAGGAATAATTCCTCTAAAACAAAGGGGAACATCCGCACGAGCATAAATTTATAATGACCAAAGCTAATCTGGCGCGTTAAAATCATCACATAGAGATAAAACATGGCAGGCAGTAGGATAAGAGAGAAAAACATCGGCAGGCAGAGCAGATAATTCAACCAATTGGGAATGACACTGCTGTACTGAATGGTATAGCATGTGATGCTGTCGAGTAAAAGGACAATCATTGCTGCTACTATAATAACAGCAAACACTCTATACTGCATCACAGAAAAGTAACGCCGGGTGAAAAAGCGAAGCGCAACGAGGCAAAGAAAAATCAATGCGCACAATTCATATTCGTAGATAAAATCCATTCTTTCACCTCTTTTGTCTGCTGTTTCGTATAGAAATTCATTTCCAGCTTTTAATCCGTACAATCATTCCAGGTTAATATTCTACAGTCATAGGCACTTGTCCTTTTTTAAATAATATCGTCACTTTTTATCTCAACTTTCTGTAAAAAATCCGCAGCGCCGGAGTACTCCCCGCTTTGGAGCAGTAAAAAATTCTCGCTTTCTGCTTCTTTAACTTTGCCTGAATTATGTATGCAAAATCGGCTCCGGTCTGCTTTTCACAAGTATATACAGTCTTTATCAAACGAATTGCTTACTTTTATTTGGTATTTTTCTATTTGCGGTGCTACGAGCAGAATATGACATCGCAATACTCACAAAGATCACATTTTGCACTTTTTTCCACTCTTTTAACAGGTTTTATGACTCTATTTTCAGTTCCGACTTTGTTTTTTCTTGTTTATAGTAGACACTATATGTGTTTAGTAACTTAGGTATATATGCTTAACAGCATTCTTTTCAGAAATTGAATAGTTATCATCAGTTGATAGTCACAGTAGCTACCTATGATCAGTTCTATTACAACATATGCTCGTTGCTTAGTCTTGACAAAAAACTTCCTCATAGTATAATGAAACAGTCAAAACCGACGAATGAAAGAAAGAAGGGAACTACCAATGAGATTTTATACTACTGATCAAGATTCTGTTCTGCAGTATGTAAATGCAACAGAACAAGGCTTAACCAGTCAGGAAGCGCTCAAACGGCAGGAAGAACAAGGAAAAAACAAGCTGCGGGAAGCCGAAAAAGAAACCTTACTGCAGCGATTCTTAGGACAAATGAGCGATCCAATGATCCTGATTCTGCTGGCTGCGGCAGCGATTTCCGGGGTGACTTCTTTTTATTCCGGCGAAAGTATGGCCGACGTCTTCATTATTCTTACGGTTGTCATCATCAATGCTACTTTAGGTGTCTATCAGGAAAGCAAAGCCGAAAAAGCCATCGAAGCTCTGCAAGCCATGTCAGCAGCCATGAGCAAGGTCTTGCGCAACGGTAAAATCACAGAACTGAAAAGCGAAGATCTGGTTGTCGGTGATATCGTGATGCTGGAAGCCGGCGATGCGGTTCCGGCCGATGGCCGCGTACTTGCTTGTGCCAGCCTCAAAGTGGAAGAAGCCGCGCTGACAGGAGAAAGTGTTCCGGTTACCAAGCAGATTGAAGCATTAGCAGAAGCAAAAGAAATCACGCTGGGCGACCGTAAAAATATGGTCTATATGGGCAGTGAAATTGTTTATGGACGTGGCAAGGTTGTCATCACCAATATTGGTATGGACACCGAAATGGGAAAAATCGCGGACGCCCTGGCCAACGCGGAAGAGGGCGAAACCCCCTTACAGATCAAGCTCTCCCAATTAAGCCGCGTATTGAGCTGGTCTGTCCTTGGTATTTGTGCTTTCATCTTTGTCTTCGCTTTACTGAAATCGGGCGATTTCAGCGGATCTGTGATTCTGGAAACATTTATGATTGCTGTCAGTTTGGCAGTAGCCGCTATTCCGGAGGGTCTTGTTGCCGTCGTGACCATTGTCTTGAGTATCGGGGTCACCAATATGTCCAAGAAGAATGCAATCATCCGTAAACTGAGTGCAGTGGAGACACTTGGCTGCTCTCAAGTCATTTGCAGCGACAAAACAGGCACCCTGACCCAGAATAGAATGACAGTCGTTGATACCTTTGGCAGTGATATCAAAGCCATTGCCACCGCTATGGCGCTCTGTAACGACGCTGAAATCGACGGAAAAGGTGAGTTAATTACCGGTGAACCCACAGAAGCGGCTTTGGTGGTTTTTGCTCATGTGCAGCAATTACCGCAGGCAGAATTGAAAGCAGCCAACCCGCGCATCGGGGAAGCTCCCTTCGACAGCAGCCGTAAGATGATGAGCACGGTGCATCAGACTCAAGACGGCATTGTGCAATATACCAAAGGTGCTCCGGAGGTTGTTCTTAGTCATTGCACTTACTACAGCCAAGATGGGGTCAATCTGCCGATGAATGATCAGCTGCGTCAGCAAGTCATTGACGCCAATGCAGCCTTAGCAAGCGGTGCCCTGCGCGTGCTTTGCTGTGCAACCCGGCTGTGGTCAGTGCTGCCTGCCGATTACGAACCGACAACCTTGGAAGAGGATCTTACATTCATCGGCTTGACCGGTATGATCGATCCGGTCCGCCCGGAAGTGAAAAGCGCGATTGAACGCTGTTATGAAGCAGGGATTCAGACCGTGATGATTACAGGTGATCATCATGATACGGCAGTCGCCATTGCCAAAGAATTGGGTTTGGTCAGTGACGCTTCTCAAACAATTACCGGTTCTCAACTGAATGAAATGAGCGACGAAGAACTGGCAAAGAATATTGAAACTTATCATGTCTATGCGCGGGTTCAGCCGGAACACAAGACCAGAATCGTCAATGCCTGGCGTAAAAACGGCATGATTACAGCCATGACCGGCGATGGTGTCAACGATGCTCCCAGCATTAAAAACGCCGATATCGGCATCGGCATGGGTATCACCGGCACCGATGTCACGAAAAATGTTGCCGATATGGTGTTAGCCGATGACAATTTCGCCACCATCGTCGGTGCTGTGGAAGAGGGACGCCGGATTTATGATAATATCCGCAAAGCGATTCAATTCCTACTCGCCTCCAACTTGAGTGAAGTCTTGAGTATTTTCATCGCGACAATGCTGGGATTCACCATCCTGAAGCCGGCCCACTTGCTTTGGGTCAACCTGGTAACCGATTGCTTCCCCGCTCTAGCGCTCGGTATGGAAAAAGCCGAACCGAATTTGATGCAGCGTAAGCCGCGTTCTTCTAAAGATGGTGTTTTTGCCGGCGGTTTGGGATTTGATATCATCTACCAGGGAATTCTGACGACGATCCTGATTCTGACTTCCTACTTCATCGGTGATTATATGGAAACCGGGTTATGGCAAATCGGCAACAGCACCGACGGCACCACCATGGCTTTCCTGACTATGAATATGGTTGAAATTTTCCATAGTTTGAATATGCGCAGCCAACGCGGCAGTATCTTCAGTTTGGGTTCGCAGAATGGCTACCTGCTCTTGGCAGCCGGTGCAGCTTTCATCATGTCTACTATCGTCATTTATGTTCCCTTCCTTGCCAATGCTTTCGGCTTTGCCGAAATCAACTTACAGGAATTTCTCGTTGCGATGTGCCTGGCCATCAGCATCATCCCTGCGGTCGAAATCGTCAAGTTGATTGAACGGAAATTAGCCAAATAAAGCTCCCGCAGCCATTTAAAAAAGAACCCCTGCAGCAGTTCAGCCTAACGAACTGCTGCAGGGGTTTTTCTATTGAAAGAAGGAGCTGGTCCTCCTTTGTATCAGCCACGTTACCGTTTCCTTCTTTTTGCAGCTATTGCTGTAGTTTTGCCAGTTGATTGCTGCTGACAAAGGTATCAACACTGTAGAGAAATAAAACCTGATCAAATTCCTCGATATCCAGCAAATCACCGATTTCACTGTTGATATAACGCAGGTCTACCAAAACGATTTCATCATAATACTGCAGAAGCATCGGCGCCAAGCAATGAGCATAAGAATCCTTGAACATCAGCAATTTCTTTCCGGTAGCCTGATTACCGTAGAGCGTTACAATCGGCTGGTTCTGTCCCAGAAAATAGCCGTATTGATCTTTGACTTCCAGATATTGCGGGAAATAGACGGAATCGTAATAGACAGGCTCCCCATTCGTTTTGATGCTGCAGCCAAGAGCAGCATCGCTCTGAAAAGCTTCCATCGTATCCGGTTTGATGAACCGGACACCGGATTTTGAATAGAGGGTGCCATTAAAATCCCAGCTCACTGTTTCGGCCTGATATTCGAGCGGAACCAATCCCAATGCGCGGCAATATTCAAGATAAGCTAAATACGCTCCATAGGTCGTCCAGTGATGATCTGTGCGATAATAGATGTATTCTTCTGCATGCTCGCGCAGGGCAGCCGATACGGAAATACCGGTCATTCCGGCTGCAGCCTGATAAATCTGCTGAATGAGGGGATCCTGCGGCCAGCTCTGTGCATAGAGCGGCAGCTTATCCGGCTGGATCTCGGCCGCACTCGGTACTAACATGACAGCACACGGCTTTTGAGCAGCTGCGAAAAAATCCAACATGCCTTGCAGATTATTCTCAATATTCGCTTGGCTCGCAGTGCCTAATTTGCTGAGCAAAACATTTTTCCCGATAAAAACACCATTGCTCTCCCGCTTACCTAGGGTATATTCCAAATCGCTCTGTAAGCTGATCCAGTGGTCGCGAAAAACGAATTGGTCATTGACATATTCATCCAATTTCGCCATATAGCTGCCATTCAGTAAAGTGCTCAGCGAAAACTCTGGAATTTGTGCCAGATATCGGTTTTCATTTTGAGAAAATTCCAAAGTAGGCGTGAGAAAATTGGCAGCGAGGATGATGATCCATAGGGGGAAAATCAGGTAGAAGAAGGTTCTGTTCATCGTAGTTTTCATTTCATTCATGTCCTCATTAAAATCTGAAATATAAAAAAGGATTATATGTACTGTTGACAAGATAGGCGATGCAGGCACAAAACATCAGCGCATAAAAGCCGGCCGTGGCCGCCGCCAGCAGTGGTTTTACGGTATGATCCGCCAAAGTCAGGTATTTTTTGAAATGCGGTGTGGAAAAATAGGCTGCCAGTAGGAAAATAATGCCGTAATTCAATAAATAGTATAAACTCTGTTCATTATAGAGTGGGATTTTAGCCAAACCCAGCATGCCTTGAAAAAATTCGGACATTCTGTGCAAATCTTCAAAATAGAAAATCACCCAGCCAAACATCACCAAAAGAATCGTGTAGACATGGCGGCAGAAAGCAGGTATTTTTTTCAAAATTGGCATCAACAGGTATTTCTCGATCATCAGCAGGAAACCATAATACAATCCCCATAAGACAAAGTTCCAGGATGCTCCGTGCCAAAAACCGGTTAAAGCCCAAACCGCGAACAAATTGAATAAGTGCCGGCGCACAGAAACCCGATTTCCTCCCATTGGGATATAAACATAATCGCGAAACCAAGCACCCAGTGTAATATGCCAACGGCGCCAAAATTCAGTGATGCTCTGTGAAATATAAGGGAAATTAAAATTCTCGTCAAAAGTCAAACCGAAAACGCGGGCTAATCCGATTGCCATGTCGGAATACCCGGAAAAATCAAAGTAGATTTGAAAGGTATAGGCCGTGATACCGAGCCAATAGAGCAGCACGGAAGGCACCCCCGCCCTGCCGTCCGCAATCTGATTGGCCAAAAACCCAACATTATTGGCAATCAAGACTTTCTTACCTAAACCTAACAGGAAGCGCCTCATACCGAGAGACAAACTGTCACGCGTCATCTGATGATCATCCAGATCATTCTCGACGGTAACATAGCGGACAATCGGACCGGCGATGATCTGAGGAAACAGGGTCGTGTAGGCAAGATAATTATAATAGGATTTCTCACAATTGGTCGTTCCTCTGTAGACATCAATCGCATAAGAAATCGATTGGAAAGAATTAAACGATACCCCAATCGGTAAAATGATCTTGGGTATAGCAAAAGCCAATCCGGTCAGAGCGCTGAAATTCTGCAGCAGAAAGCTGGTGTACTTAAAAAAAACCAGCACACTTAAATTGCTGCATACAGATATCAGCATAAAAAGCCGTCTCTTTTTTTCATTTTCACGGTTTTTTTCCATCAGGCGGCCACAAATATAGTCCTCCACGGAAAGCAGGAGCATCACGGGAATAAATCGAATCTCGCCCCAGGCAAAAAAAACCAGGCTGCCGATGATCATGACCAGATTCTTCAATCGTTTGGGAGCCAGGTAATAACAGAGAAATAAAATCGGTAAGAAATAAAATAAAAAGCTGATACTGCTGAAAACCATGCTCATTCATTCCTTTATCTTTGAATCAAAAACAACTTACTTTAATGCCGTTTCCTGTGATAGGTACGGTAAGCAAAGCAAATAACTGCGACTGCCGCCACAACTAAAACTACCTTGGAATACCAACCAATATAAGTCAAACCGTTCTGCCAAGCGCTGCCGGCTGATTGACCCAATAAAATCAAAATCGTGTTCCAACCCAAACTGCCCAAAAACGTCAGCGAAAAGAAAAGCAGCGGCTGCATTCTCGTAATCCCGGCCGGAATCGAAATCAAACTGCGCACGACCGGCACAAAGCGGCAAAGAAAAACTGCTCTGCCCTGATAACGGCTGAACCACCGCTCTGTTTTTGCCAAGTCTGCTTGATTGAAATGCAGACGCTTGCCCCAGATACCGGCCAGCAAATGATCCAGTTTATTTTTCCCTAAATAATAACCCAAAAGATAGAGCACTGCCGCTCCCGTCACAGAGCCAATCGTTGCCGAAAGGACTGCCCAGGGCAGACTCATCGCAGTCTGGGTGATCAGATAACCAGAAAAAATCAAAATTACTTCCGAAGGAATGGGCGGAAAGATTGTTTCCAGCCAAATCATGAAAGCAATTCCGAAATAGCCGTATTGATTGATAAACTCGATCATTGATTCCTGCATGAGACAATACCCTTTCTCCAATCACCGCTGCTGCCGGATCGGTGTGATGTTAATATGACTTGTCTGAAAGGTACATTCAACCGGTTTCCCTCTTCTTCGGTCAAAGCATCCTTTCCTTATGACAGAGTATTACACTAAAACGGTGTAAACTCCTTCATTTGCCAGCACGGCAGGTATGAACCGGTTGTGAACAAATGGGATCCTATCGTTTCTTCAACTCGTTGTTCATTCGATATCCAATGCAAGAGACAAAGGAAAAGGCACAGTCTGCAAGAGATTAAGCATTTGCAGACTGTGTCTTTTTGCACGTTGCATCGATGGCATGGGAAGCGAATCACTGAAAGGAAGCCAATGGGTTTGCTAGAGGATAACGACTTTTTTGCCCGTTGTATCGCCTTTGATTTGGTCGAGCGCGTGTTCCCAAGCATCCAAACCAACGTTCTGATCATAATATCTGGTATTCTCCGTTAAGTGCGCCAGAACGATTTTTGCAGTCGTTAATAAATCATCATTTGTCACATTGGTGCGGGCATCCACTAAGCCATGTTCCAGTTCGACCTGCAGTCCGGCTAAATATTCATCGGCTGAATATCCGGCTGTCGCAAAATCAATTCCCAATTTCACTGCCACAATTTTAACATCTTCCAGTGTGAATTTTTGCATTTTGAGTTCCTTCTTTCTTTTTATCTCGTTTTGATTTTTCAGCGGACAAGTCTGACTCAAAGTTACTGAGTTGAGTCAGAAAACGAATTCTCTTTTTTAATTCGCATTTCATTGGCAAAAATCCTTCCGATGTCCAACTTGAATCGGCTCGACTTTCGCATCTATTGACGCTCGAACTTACCCTCAGCGGCTTCCACCACAAAGCCGCACCAATTATCCGCATATTGCAACAGCAGCGTCAAAGGTTTTTCGTTGGTGGCAACACTGGCATTGTCTTCTACGTACTGACCGTCATGATAAACAATCGCCTGTGCTTCTTCCTCGCTCAACTTGATTAAAGGTCCCGCCAAATAGAGGCTCCTGACCGGTACACTCAAATAAGTCAGGTCCTTATTAAAGTGATAAGGAGTGCTGGCTTGATAGCCATATTGTTTTTGTCTGGCTGTTGCCTCATTCGGAAGATATTGAGGATTGCCCGGCATGCCCGCTTTGCCCAAGTCATGCAGCAACGCAACGATGACACAGCTTTCATCCGATATTTCCGGCGCCAGGGCTGCTTTTATTTTCAACATTGTCTCGGCCACATTACAGGAGTGTTCGAGCAAACCGCGGTCCCGGCAAAGATGGTAGCGCGTGCTGGCAGGAGCAGTCAGCCAGGCGGTTTCGTTTTCCATAAAATCAGTCAGCTTTTTAAATTGCTCTTTCCGCTCTATCACTTGGTTTTTCAAGGCAACATATCGCTTCATCAAATCACTCATCTTGGTTCCTCCGCTCACTGTATTATTCTTCCAGTTCCGGTAAGTTGATCACATATTTTGAATCCAGCGCATTCTTCTCTTGGGCAGCATTCTTATAATTCGCTACTTCCTCTCTGGATTTACCGATTGGCTGAATCGTACCGGCTCCGGCAATACAACCGCCCGGGCAAGCCATGCCTTCCAACAAATAACCGTTATAAACTCCGGCTTTGGCTGCCATCAGCATTTTCTTACAATTGCGCAATCCTTCCGCAGTCATCACTTTGATTTGGCGCTCCGGCTGCAATTTCCCGATCACTTCAACGACCGCACCGGAAACACCACCGGTCACCGCAAAGCCCCGTCCGGCCGCGGTTGCCTGATTCAGCGGTATTTCTGTTGTGATTTGCTGGAATTGAACCTCTTTCGCCACAAACATCCCCTGCAGTTCCTCAAAAGTCAGCACAAAATCTACATCGCTGCGAATATCGCTGCGGCTGGCTTCCAGTTTTTTTGCCGAGCAGGGTCCGATAAAAGCAATACGTGCTTTGGGGTATTTTTTTTTCAGCAGCCTGGCGGTCAACACCATCGGGGTCAGCGCCATCGAAATACAGTCAGCAAATTGGGGGAAGAGTTGTTTGGCCATCATCGACCAGGAAGGACAGCAGGAAGTGGCCAGGAAAGGTTTTTCTGCCGGCACTTCCTGCAGGAAAAGCTCCGCCTCCTGAACGGTACAGAGATCGGCTCCCACCGCAACTTCCACTACTCTGTCAAAGCCCAGTTGCTGCATGGCAGCAGTAAATCGTTCCGGCGTTGCATCGGTGCCAAACTGGCCAAGAAAAGAAGGCGCTACAATGGCAATTACTTGATCACCGCGTTGAATGGAAAGTACCAACTGAAAAATCTGCCCCTTATCGACAATTGCCCCGAACGGACAATTGACCAAACACATACCGCAGGACACACATTTATTGTAATCGATTTTTGCTTTGCCGTGCTCATCCATACCAATCGCGTCAATACCACAGGCGGCGGCGCAGGGACGTTCCAACCGGATCACGGCATTATAGGAACAGGCGCTGCTGCAGCGGCCGCATTTGATGCATTTATTCTGGTCAATCACAGCCTTTAAATGTTCAAAAGTGATCGCCTGAGTGGGGCAGACCTGGGCGCAGGATTTCGCCAGGCAGCCCTGACAAAATTCGGTAACTTTATATTGGGTCGTTGGACAGGCATTACAGGCAAAAGGGATAATATTCACCAACGGCGGCTCGTAGTATTTCTCGGCGATGGCGCTTTGGTCAACACCTTCCGATAACAATTTATGTTCGCTGACCGGACGAAGCGGCAGTCCCATTGCCAAACGAATGCGCTCCCCGGCAATCGCCCGCTCCAGGAAAATTGACTCTCTGTATTTGGCGGTTTCACCAGGCACAATCACATAAGGCAACTGTTCCACGCGGGAATAATCACCGCCTTCATAAGCTAAACGTGCCACTTCGGCAAAAACCTGTTTGCGAATCTTGGTAACAGACGACTCCAATCCTCTGATCATCCTAATCCTTCCTTTCGCTGCCTTCCGCTTTTGAAACGCTGCTTTTTTTCAGCGCTAAGTTACTGCGGTAGAAGAAATGTTTTGCGATTTCAGTGGTAATGATATAGAGCAGAGCAATTCCCAACAAAGCCAATAAGGTCGGCAATGGAATTGCGACGATATTCAATGCTTTTTGCAGCGGCAAATAAGGGAGAATCAGAGTGAAAATTCCGACTGCAATGGTGGAATATAAGAGAATCGGCGCCGGTTTGCTTTGATAGAAGGGCTTTCGGGTGCGGGCAACCAATAAGATCAACAGTTCTGTCAGAATCGAAAGCACAAACCAGCTGCTTTGAAAGAGCTCTTCCCCGGCCCGGAAGCCAAATAAAAGCACGGCAAAGGACAAATAATCGAAAGCAGTACTGATGAAACCGAAGGTAAACATAAAATTACGAATGGAGCGCATATCCCAGCGTTGCGGTACCGCAATGGTTTCTTCATCAACGGTATCCGCCGCAATGGTCATAGCAGGAAAATCCGAGATAAAATTGATCAGCAAGATTTGCTTTGGCAGCAGCGGCAAAAACGGAAGAAACAAAGATGCGCCTGCCATGCTAAACATATTGCCGAAATTCGCACTGGTGGTAATATTGATATACTTTAAGGTGTTAGCAAACGTAGCCCGCCCTAAGAGGACACCGTTTTTCAGGATACTCAAATTTTTCTCCTGCAGCACAAAATCGGCTGATTCTTTGGCCACATCCACCGCCGTGCTGACAGAAATGCTCACATCAGCCACATGTAAAGCTGGTGCGTCGTTGATCCCGTCGCCCATATAGCCAACTACATGACCTTGCTTTTTCAAAGCGAGAATGATGCGCTTTTTTTGGCTGGGATTCACTTCGGTAAACAAATCGGTTGTTTCAATGCGTTCCAGCAAGGCATCATCGCTTAATTCGCTCAGCTCGCTGCCCGTCAGGACTTGCCGGATCTGCATACCGAGCGATTTAGCGATGTGCAGAGCAACCAGATGATTATCACCGGTGATCACCCGCAGCTGAATCCCAAGCTGAGCCAGATCCGATACGGTTTGAATGACATCCGCTTTCAGTGGATCTAAAAACAATAAGAAACCTGCAAAGGTCAAATCCTGTTCATCCTGCACCGTATATTTCGCTCGAACCTCCAGCGATTTCTGAGCAATACCCAACACACGAAACCCTTGGTCGCTCCATTCCACCAAATGTTGATTGATGGCTGCCAAGTGCGAGGCATCGAGCGTTTGCTCTCCCGTTTCGGTTTCTACTTTGCTGCAAATTGTGAGTATACTATTTAATGCGCCTTTTGTGATCATTTTGCAGCCTGTGCTGTCCTGCACGATCACACTGAGCCGTTTGCGTACGAAGTTAAAGGGAATTTCTCCGATTTTCCGGACGTCGCCGATCTCAAGCTGCCGATTAGAGATAATCACCTTATCCAGGTCATTCACCAATCCGATTTGCAGTTTAGAATTGAGATATGCCAAACGAAAAACTGCTTCGGAAGGATTTCCTTGGGCATCCACTGCCGCATCGAGATGAACCACGCCTTCGGTCAGAGTACCGGTTTTATCGGTACAGAGCACATCCATACTGCCGAAATTCTCCAAGGCGGTCAGGTGACGGACAATAACCCCTTTTTTCGCCATGGTCTGCGCTCCTTGGGAAAGCGTGATATTGATGATCGCCGGTAATAACTGCGGTGTAATGCCAATCGCCAAAGCGACCGAAAACAATAAGGAATCGATGAAGGGTCTCTGGAAAATCAAATTCAACAGGAAGACAAACAGGGTTAAAACAAGCATGATCCCGGCCAATAAATAACCGAAACGACGCACACCGCGTCCGAATTCTGTTTCGGGCGCGCTGGCTTCGAGATCTTTTGCAATTTGGCCGAATTCGGTCTGGAGTCCTGTCTCGACCACCAGTATTTTAGCATTGCCGCTGCGCACATTGGTTCCCATAAAGACACAATTTTTACGATTCGCTAACGCGGTTTCCGCCTCGACAGGCACTGCTTCTTTTTCAACCGCAAACGCCTCTCCGGTTAGAATCGATTGATTGACATTAAACGCATCACATTCCAAAATCAACCCATCGGCAGGGATCAGACTTCCTGCGGAAAGCAAAACGATATCACCGACTACCAGCTCAATTGTTGGAATTTCCAATTCCTGTTCGCTGCGAACTACGGTAGATTTCTGTTGAATGCGCGAGCGCAGCTCGCTGATGGCATGATCGGCGCTATATTCCTGCAAAAAGCTGAGGACCGCACTGGCCAAAACGATGGCCAAAATAATGACGGAATCAAGCCAGTCACCGGTTGCGGCCGAAATTGCAGTTGCAATCAGCATAATCAAAATAATCAGACTTTTGAATTGATTGAGAAAAAGCCGCAGCGGCGCATTTTTCTTTTGCGCCTGGATCGTATTGGCACCGTACTGCTTTAATCGGCGGGCAGCTTCTTCCCGGCTGAGTCCGGTTTTGGACGACTGCAGTTCCTGCAGCACGACATCGGGAGAGAGGCTCCAGTATTTCATTTTCTTTTCCGCTTCCATGTTTATAACACTCTCCTTGTGATCAAGCCGTTGCAGTTAAAAAGCCTGCTGACCGATTGACTGCGATTCATTCTTTCTACCACTGCGTTCGCACAGCACAGGTTGCCGTTTTACTGCCATCCGCACTGGTGGCAGTAATCACCACATTTCCTGGTTTGACAAATCTCACTACCCCGTTGCTATCAACGGTAGCAATGGCAGTGTCACTGGAAGACCAAGTCACTGTGAGATTACTCGCGTTGACCGGCAGCACGGTGGCAAGCAAAGTCTTTGGGCTGGCATTGTCTCCGCCATTAGCTGGATCAGATACGATAAGGAAAGATTTATTCAGGGATACACTGGCAACTGCAATCGTTGGCGGTGAATCGGACACCGGTTCGCTTAGCCACTTTTGCGTGGGGATATGCCAAACATACTGGACATCCTTTTGTTGAGAAATCAGGATCTGCTCCAGAAAACCTTCTGAAATCAACGCCTGCATTCTGGCATTCTCAGTCGTGAGAGGGTCAAAAACATCATTATTCGTAATGACTTTATTCAAACGGTAACAGGTTGTTGCCGAGTTCAAGGTATGCAGATTGACGGTATCATTGGCCTTTTGCGCTTTGCGGATATAACCTGTCAAGCTAGGAATGGCAATCGCTGCCAGCAAGGCAAGGATTACAAGGACCACAATAATTTCAACAAGAGTAAAACCTTTTCTGCCTGAATTGCTTTTCTTCATCCTTGTCATGCTCCCTTCTTACCTATCGCATCGAAGCCTTTCGAGGCTGAAATTTTCCATCAATGTGCTTGGCAACAAACTGTGCCTGCGACATATCCGTATTATACTTTATCTTCAGTTGGAAATACAATGCTTTTCCTGGAGACAAATCATGAAATATTCACATCCTCAGGTTTTTCGAAGCAATGCAGCGACGTGTTGTACTATTGACCGATTCGGTCAATAGTGCTATAATCTGCTTGATTCATTTATTTTTTAAAGGAGATGTTATCATTTGGATGGGGAGGCTGCTTCAGCAAAAGAAAAAATAGTCAATGCGGCAATCAAGATTTTCTCACAATGCGGTTATGAAAAGACTTCCATCAATCAGATTGCAGCAGAGGCCGGTGTATCCAAAGGGCTGGTCTTTCATTACTTCTCTACCAAAAAGGAATTGTTTCTCTCGGTTTATCGGCAAGCGGTTCTGATTTATATCATGGAAATCTGTGAGAAGCTTGATCCCGACCAGAGAGATTTTTTATTGCGCATCCAAGCCTTAATTTTGTTGAAATTTGAACTGATGAAAAAGCATCCGGAAATCTTTGATTTTATCAAAACAGCCTATCTGGAAACTTCTTTGCAAGTGAAAGAAGAAATTGCTGCTCTCAATCGGGATTTGTTGGATCAGAGCTTTGGTCTTGTTTATGAAAATATCGACTATAGTTTATTCAAACCTGACCTTGATCGGAAATCCGCTTTAGCAACCATGCTTTATACCCTGGAAAAATGGTCGGAGAATTTCGTTCGTCAAAACGCCGATAAAGAATGGAATTCGCTCTCAGCCAAAGAAATTTTAGACGCTCTGGCACCGTTCTTATCTCTCTTTAGAGTAAGCTTTTATAAGGAGGATTCGTATGGAAAATGTGATTGAAATCAAAAATCTGACTAAATTTTATGGTAAGTCAAGAGGGATTCTGGATATCAGCTTTGAGGTCAAAGAAAATGAGATTTTCGGTTTTATCGGACCGAATGGTGCCGGCAAATCCACCACAATCCGCACCCTCCTGGCACTGATTCACCCTACCAGCGGCAGCGCGACCATTTTTGGCCGCGACTGTATCAAAGAGGGGCATGAAATCAGAAAGCAAATTGGTTATCTGCCGTCGGAAGTGTTTTATTACGATGACATGAAAGTCCTCGAATTACTAAAATATTCGGCTTCCTTCTATGGCAAGACCGACATGAAGAGAATCAAGTATCTGGCTGACGTCATGGATTTGGATTTGACCCGTAAAATTGATGATTTAAGTTATGGCAACAAAAAGAAAGTAGGAATCGTTCAAGGTTTGCTGCACAGTCCCCAATTGATCATTCTCGATGAACCAACCAGCGGCCTAGATCCGTTGATGCAGCAAAGATTCTTCAACCTGATCCGCGAAGAAAATAAGCGCGGCGCTACCGTGCTCTTTTCATCGCACATTCTGCCTGAAGTGCAAAAACTCTGTTCCCGTGTCGCCATCATCCGGGAAGGTAGGATTGTGAAAATCGAAGACATCGACGCACTGCGCAGCAAGACCTTCAAAGAGGTAAAATTAGAATTTAAATCCGAGCCGCTGACCGAATTAGCATTGCTCACCGGGGTCACCAACTATCTCGTCAGCGGACAGGAAGCTGCTTTTTTGTATAACGGCAATATCAACTCCTTACTGGAAGCACTCCGATCTTGCGAATTGACAAATCTGATGATTGAAGAGCCTGAGTTGGAGGAAATCTTCCTGCATTATTATCAAAAGGAGGAGGCCGCTCGTGAACATCTTTTTACAGGAATTTAAGATGCAGTTGAAATCCCTGCTCTCTTATACCTTAGGTATCCTCGTAACGTTCTACCTGTTTATTTCTCTTTTCCATATCATTGCTGCCGACACTGCCCTTTTGGATGCCATTCTCGCTAATTTTCCCAGAGAATTCAAAGCTGCTTTTGGCTTTGCGGATGTCAGCCTTTCAGAGATCAACGGTTACTTGAGCTTTCTCTACAGTTACATCGTTTTGATCGGCGCTGTCTACAGCATGAAACTCAGTGTCAGTGTGCTGTCTGAAGAAACCAGAGCTAAAACCGCCGATTTCCTCTTATCCAAACCCGTTCAGCGCTATCAAATTGTCACGGCGAAGTTAGCGGCCGTCCTGCTCTGTCTCGTCGTACAGAATATGCTGGTCTTTGGTTGCTGCCTGCCAGCGGCTTGGTTGGTGGAAGGCAGTCAGATCAAGCTGCAGTATTTTATGCTGCTCGGCGGCTCCTTGTTCCTGGTACAATTATTTTTTGTCGGCATTGGTATCTTTGTTTCCGTGCTGCTCAAGAAAATAAAGTCCGTCATGCCGGTCACCCTAGGTGTGGTTTTCATGTTCTATATCATTGATATGATCAATCAATCGTTAATGGAACAAAAATTAACGTATTTGACACCATTTTCTTACTTCAGAGCTTCCGAACTGCTGTCTCAACTCCATTTTGATCTAAAGTATGTCGCGCTCGACTTAGGAGTTCTCTTTATTTTGCTTTTGCTGAGTTATGGTATCTATCAAAGAAAAGATATCCATGCAGTATAGGAGGCTTTAAGGTATGAACATTTTTCTCAGAGAAATGAAAACAAATGCCAAATCACTGCTGATTTGGTGTTTGTCCATGGTTTTCCTGATTTATGCCGGTTTACTGAAATATTCGGCCTTTGCTAAAACCGGAGATGCCGTGATGCAGTTCATGTCGCAAATTCCGGAATCGATGAAAGTTGTGATGGGAATTGCGGAAGGAGCAGATTTGACCTCTGTTGCCGTGTTTTACAGCATCTTCTTTCTCTATTTCATTCTGCTGGCCACCGTGCATAGTTCCATGTTGGGCGCTTTGATCATCGCCAAAGAAGAACGCGATAAAACCGCCGACTTCCTTTTTGTCAAGCCGATCACCAGGTCCTATGCCATCACCTGCAAAATAGCGGCTGCCCTGGTCAATATTCTGATCCTCAATCTGGTCACCTTTGTCACATCATTGATCTCGGTAGAGCACTATAATACTGGAACGCCCTTAACCTATCCGGTATTTTTAATCTGTGTGGCACTTTTTCTGATTCAGCTGATCTTTTTGGCTTTGGGTTTGTTGTTGGGAGCCTGGGCGAAAAGCGCCAAATCCGCCACCTCCATCGTCACTGCCCTCATTTTGGTCAGCTTTATTCTCAAAGTCGTCATTGACCTCAATGCCGATCTGGATTTTTTGCGTGCTTTTTCACCCTTTCTCTATTTCAACGCCGACACTGTGATGTTTCAAAAGCAAATCGATCCGGCTTTTAGTTTACTTTCTTTTGCCTTGGCTCTCTTGTCAGCGGCCGGAACTTACTTCTTCTTTAATCGAAGAGATCTACGCTGCTGAACGACAAGTTGTTTAAAAGCAAAACAGAACCGGAAGCAAAAAGGATGGGCAACTTCCCAAAAGGGAAGCCTGCCCATCCTTTTTGCAGCCAATTAACCAACTTTACTTCTTATTGCTCATAAGGATTCCTGATCGGCGTTGCTCTGATGCCATAAATATCATCGTAGGCGGTAAAGGCCTTGACCTTTTCGCTGCCCAGACGGTCACAGAGTGCCTGAAATGCCTGCTCCGCATCTGCTAAAATCTGTTTTTCATCGCAAGCCAGCATCTTGCGGTTTTCCATCATCACTTCACCGTCAACAATCACGGTGTCGACATCCTGACCTTGAGCATGATAGACGATTCTTTGCACCGGCATGATGCCAAAAGGAGCCAGGTGCGGCTGCTTGGTATTGACAATGATGATATCCGCCCGTTTGCCAACCTCGAGCGAACCCGTCAGATGGTCAATTCCCAGCGCTCTCGCCGCGCGAATGGTACACATTTCCAAGACCCGTCCCGGCGGTGCCAATAGCGGATCATTTTCATGGGCACGGTGAATGACCTGAAACACCTTCATATCGCGCCAGATATCATAACTGCGATCCGGGGCGGTGCCATCGGTGACGATGACAACCTCGCCTCCCGCCCGCAATACTTCATAAACCGGGCAGCGGTTTTTAATATTCGCTCTGGTTGTTGGACCGTGGAATAAAACCGCGCCGGTATCGGCTAAAATCTTTATTTCGTTCTCACTCAAACCCGTCGCATGCGTCAGGGACGTGGTCGGTCCCAATAGTTCCGGCGTGGTATCATAGACAAACTGCACGCCGCCGCCATAGACATGTGTATGCAGCGGCTGATTGTATTCTTTGGCAATCCGGCCCATCTGTTGATTTTTCCAGATACAGAATTCTCTGGTATCTCCTTTGTCTTGATTGATGCCGATACTACCGGGAGCCACAATACAAATCTGTCTCTTATGCTTGCCATTTAAGGTTTTGACGGCTGCTTCGGTATTCGCTACCATTTGCTCCGGAGTAAAATTGGTTTCAGAATGCTGACCGTTTTGCCAGACCCAGGGCTTTTTCGGCCAGGGACCATCACAGGAGCCAATACCGGAAATTTGCCGCAAGCCCGTCTTGACTGCACCTGCAAAATGCGAAACGAGATTTTCTAGGCGATCCGGACGGGGGGTGCTGCCCAGCATGGAAACACCGGTGGTAATACCAAATTTCAAGCGTTCAGCCGCCGCCAGTGCCCCTTCCGCGTACCAAAAGAAATCATCGGTATGGCGGAAATAAATATCCTCAGCCATGGAGCCCCACCAACCGGGTGGATTCGCCGTATCATTCTGCTCGGCAAAGGTCTTGACCAGGCAATGACCGGCATGGCCATGACCGTCGATCAGACCCGGCAGCACCGCCAGACCTTCGGCATCGATGATTTTCTTTGCTTCGACTTGTTCCGGCAGATTCTGCATCGGTCCAATTGCCGCAATGCTGTCACCAATCACTGCGATATAACCGGGCTGATAAACTCTGTGCTGTGCATCGACTGTAATCACGGTGGCGTTTTTGATCAGAAGATCAAACATTTTGCTTCCCATCCTTTCAGAATCTAAATTTTCGCATCAATTCTCTCGAATACGCTGGAAAACTAGCGGATGATACTGATATGAGTATAACAAGGCGAATGTTTGCTGTCAATCGAAAAGGTTCAGAAATCCATTGGATTTTTGAACCTTAATTTGCGCTTTTTTTTGCACCAGAGGATGCTCCAATGAAGTGGTTTCATTGGTTGCTCTGATTCCAGAATTAAGTCCTCCGCTGACCAACTCTTTCTTAATGAAGAAAGCGCCTGATTGTGCAATCAAAGTGCTGATGAGATCACAACCTGATTTCTCCCCCTGTGTTTCGCCTCATACAAGGCGGTGTCGGCTGCTTTTGTCAACGTCTCCGGATCGATCTGGTTCAGCTTCCTGCAGATCAGCCCGCAACTGATGGTGATTTTCTTTTGCTCAATCTCAGACAATGCAGCGGATTCCATGCGCAGACGCAAACCTTCGCAGATATGGTAAGCTTCCGGTTCGTTGCAATCCAGCATTAAAATGGCAAATTCCTCTCCGCCGATCCGAAAAGCCTGGATGTTTTCAGCTTGTAACGCTTTCAGGAGATTTGCAAAAAAAAGCAGGACCAGATCACCGACTGCGTGCCCATATTGGTCATTCACATCTTTAAAATGATCAATATCGATCATCGCCAGTGCAAGCATTTTATTGGCTTTGCGACCTACTTCCATCTGTCTTGCCAACTCCTGATCAAAAGTTTTTCGATTTTTCAAATCAGTGAATAGATCCAGCTGCAACTGCTCCTGCATCAGCCTTTGCCGGCTGCTGTAATCCAGCAGAGCTGCCAAGTTTTCGTTGCCATTTTGAATCAAAACTCTCGCCAGTAAAAAAGAGCATAAGAACATAAAACAAGCTACGAAAATCTGCATCATCATCAGGCTGTCCAGCGTGCTTGCTAGAAAATTTCTAATACCAAGCAGCAATAAAGTCAAGTTGCTCATCCAAAAAATCAAACGGGTAATCTTTTGATTGGAAAAAATCGTAGAAACAAAAATAGGAAGAATAAAAGAAGCCAACAAAACTTTAGCAAGATCATGCGTCAAGGCAAGGTAACCGGAATAGATCACAAACAACGAAAGCGCAAGGTATTCTTTCCAAAAAAGTGAAACACGGGAAGAACGCACCAACAGGTCAATCATCCCATTGAAAGGGAAAAAAATCAGGGCAGGCAGAATGATGTAATCCTGCAGATAGACCTGCGGCGGTCTGGCCAAAACGCTGCGTGCAGCAAAATACCAGATCAGATGGGCCAAAATCATCAAGGCGGCCGTCATATAGCCGACATTCACCAAATAATGACACCATTTTATTGAGTTCTTTGGCATGATTGGGCTCTGAAAAGTAGTATCTTGCTCCATCTGCACTTCTTCCTTTCGCAGCATCGTCACAGCCGGTAGGTGTAGAGATGATCACATCGAGTACTGCACCAATGTGACTGGAATCATGGTTCACCCGTCAAGGCAGAGAAATTCCACATCTCGCGTGGCGCAGTTCTCGAAATTCATGAGTAAGTATATGAAAAGGCCGCCTTTGAGGATAAAATGATCAGCCTGTTCAGATTTTCATTATATTTTAATGAAATTCCAGGTGAGAAAAGGTTTCTCCTGCATTTAGCCTTCTGGTTATCTGATATTGACGATCGCAAAACACCCCTCTTCCAGCCGATTTGAAGTAAAAAAATATTACACTTGCTGAAATAATCACAACAACGATAGCGATTTGGTAAAGGTAGCGCTAATGAACACAATGCATCACATTTTGGTTTGTGATGCATTGTATTAACCTTTTGCTGTTATAGTCTGCCAGATAGAAGAGGCATAATTATGAAATTTCGAACAGCGATGCGTCTGTTATCTCTGCAGCAGTGCCTTTTTTTCTGTCGCGGATAAACTGCAATCAGATAAGTCTTCCGTTCTCCCCATCCTATCTGCCTGCTCGTCCTTTTTTTGGCGATTCAGGAAGTAGGGAAAAATGGTTTCGGTAAAACTGAAGCACGGAAACAATGATCAGAACCGTCATGCCAAAAAGAGATATGATTTGCAGGGTAGCAAATTCTCCCTTGAATCCCGTCGGTGATTTCAAAAATTGGTAAATTCCATAGTAAGCCCAAGCGACAGGAAGCGGGAAGACGGCATTGCGGATTTTCAAAAGCACTCCGATCAAGAGAACAATCGCGATCAGCAGCATGATGCTTCCCCATGTTTCCTGAGATAGACCAAAACCGTCCCACTTCAGTTTGACGAGTGCAGCAGCAATATTCACCACCGCAGCAATAAACAGCCAACCTGAATAGAGGCCAAAACTCAAAGGCAATAGCCAACGCTTGCTTTCGCGTATTTCCAGCAGTTTTATGTCAATCAAGGCCAAAGCAACCACAAAGCCAAGGATGAAAAGAGTAGAAATCTCAACCAGGAGAAATGAAAACGATACAATCCAGGCAATATTCAGGACACAGGAAATCCTGAACAGATTGGAAATTTGATCAATGGCCTTTTGGTAATAAGAGTCCTGCTTTTTGACAATCATCACAATGATCGAGAGCAACAAAAACAAGTAGATAACACCCCATATACTGAAAGTGCTCGGACTTGGTGTAATTAAAGTGACATACCGATCAGAAATTTGCTTTTGATTCAAACCGTTAATCAGACCGACCGCTCCCAATGCATTGATGGCAAATGTAGCGATTAGAAAAAAGGCGTTGATCCATGCTTTTTTAATTCTGTCCATGCTATTTCCTCCTTCATATAATGAATCTACGTTTTTTATACTGTGACACAGCTCTACAATTCTTTGGCAAGCCCTACCAAGGCAATGATAAATTCAATTCTAATTAAGCTCATGAAACGTGTCTCTTCAGTGTCTTGTGAATTGCATCCGCCGCCAGTTTTCCGGTCAGGATCGATACCGGTAACCCCGAGGGGCTGAACGTCCATAGGCCGCACTGCCTAACCCGGCAAGACCGCCGCCGACCACAATTGCGTCATATTTTTCGTTCACAAGTTCACCTCCTGCAAATAACCGACAACCGCCCGTATTTCCACACCGGCTTGGTTTCCCACCGCGCAGATACAATCCGATTCGCACTTTTTCAAGGTATCGAAATCGGTTGTGTTCCGCAGCCAGCATTTTTTGGCGCCGGCAAAATTTCCGACTGCCGTCCGCCGCATGATACCGCGAATATCTACTTCCTTCGTACAGGTGGGGTTCTCGCACAGCCTGCACTGCCTGGCTTTCTGCATCGTCGTGCGGGCTGCTTCGTCGTAGCCGTCATAGAGCTGTTTTGCCGTAAAAGGTTTCTCAACAATGCGGACAAAATTCTTCCTGTCTTTTTGATAAAGATAGGGTTCTTTTCCCTGCTTCTTCAGCAGGGCGTTAGCCGCTGAGAGTCCGGAAGTCGTCACAGTGGGCGTTCCGGTACCCATCACTGTCGATTCACCGCAGCAAAAGAGGTTGTCCCATTCCGTTTGCGTGTGCAGACGATGGAACAAATGCTGTCCCAGCATTTGTTTGGGTCCGGCTACCGCGCCGCCGTTTTTCATCGTATAACGCTCGATGGTTTTCGGTGTGGCAACTTCTGCATAGCGCAGCGCTTGTTTGAATCCCGGGAAGCGTTTTTCGAGTACGTCAAGCAAACGTACCTGTTCGCTTGCTTTTCTATCTTGATAAACTGCTTTGTCCTGCATATCCCAGGCTCCGAATGTGGGACCAATCGCGATGATGGTGTGCTCATCCTCATTGCACAATGTCCTATCGTCAATGCTGAGCAAGTAGGCGGTTACTTCACTTTCGTCAAGCTGATCAGGATTGCCTACCAGCATTTCAATCGGAGCCGTGTCCTCTGGAATCACATTGCGGTCAACAACGGCATACAGAACCACACTCGGATAGGTAGGCACCTGTTTTTGTGCCCATTCTCTTTTTTGCTGTGTGCTAAAGGCAGGATCAATCAACCTGCCATAAAGGTTCCAAACAGTTCCTGAATAAATGATATCCGGGGCGAAGAGCTTGCTGCCGTCACTCAAGCCGACACCGGCAGGTTTGCCCTTTGCAAACAAAATGGATACAACCTCCCTTTGCAGAAGCATCTCGCCGCCGTTCTCTTCAATCACCTTTTCAAGTTTACCCGGCAGAAAGAGAGTCGATCCGGCAGGGTAATAGCTGCCGCCGACATGGTTATCTACAAACATGACAGCAGCCATTGCTGCAGGAGCCTCAGCCAGGGTCGCATAACAATAGGTTGAGGTTAGTTTATCGAAAAATTTGAGTATTTCAGGATCTTTAAAATACTCTTTTAAGAGACTTCTTGCGCTTTTATTCAAATAGCTCAAAAATCTCAGGTAAGAAATGGGATGTTTGAGCATGCTCTTCAGCGCAACCAGCGGATCGGTTTCATCCGGCGTATTGTAAGCCGGCACATCCACCATCACATTTTGATACATTTTCAGCATGTCTGTATAAAAGCGCTTGATATTTCTCTTTTCATTCGGGAAAATACCGGCAAGCTCTTCGGAAAACTTTTCGACATCCGCCCAGAATTTAATCCTTTCGCCTTTGAAATTAACACAATACAGAAGATCGTGGCGGATGATGTCGATGGGTTCTTCAAGGCAATTAAAAACAAAGCGATGCGCATTAAACCCTGCTTCTCCAAAACCATAAAGCATCGCCGCCCCTATGTCAAATGTCACATGCCCGCGTTTAAATATTCCGCAGGAACCTCCCGGTTGGTAATTTTTGTCGATGACAGCAACCTTCAGCTGGCGCTTGGCCAATAAACTGGCCGCAGTCAGTCCGGAAAGCCCACCGCCTATGATGATTACGTCAAAATCCATCAATTGACACATCCTTATCTTTCCGATTGCGTATAAAATCTTTGGTTTATATAGAAGTATCTTGTTTTAAGCCTTCTCTGATTCTACGATACATAATGATTGGACCGTCACCCGGCACCAGCCTTTCCCCGGACTTTAAGGTAGATGCTTTGGGTTTTTGGGTGATCACAACCCGCTTATCCTGTCTTTCGACTGCTTTATTGCCGAATTTACCTAGGTAGGCAATCAGATTGTTCAGCGGCTGAAAGCGCGTCAGCCTGCAATAAAACCGGATATAAAGCACCGTGTTTTCCTCATCGACCGGAGCAAAATAGATGATGACTTTCATCTTGTCACTAATGTAGTTCATCCAAACATTAGGAAACAGAAAGCACAAATGCGTAGTCTTGATCACACATTCTTCGGGAGGTTTCGGTTTTTGTCCGTGATCCAGCTCGTTATTGGCACTGGTGGTTAACATACCGTTTTCCCAAAGCAACTTAGGGCCATTCACCAGAGTTCTATTTCCTCTGCCGATCGTGTTGTAATGCACAAAAGGCAGATGCACTACATCCAATTGATTTTCAATGCAGCGCGAATAGTGGGAATTCCAGCAATCTTCTATCTCACTGTATACATAAGATGCATCAATTTCCTGATCGAAAAACGGGAGATGCTCGGTGATTTTCTCTGCCTCACCATACCAGAGATAGATGATGCCGTGAGCCTCTCTGACGGGATAATGCCTGACATTGTAGCGGCTGAGGTCGGTGGTAGATCCTTTGCCGTTGGCGGGGATAAAATTGCATTGACCCTTTTTATTAAATTCAAGTCCATGGAAGGGACACTTGATACAGTCGCCCTTGATCTTCCCCAAACTGAGCGCGGCACCGCGGTGCGTGCATTGATCCACAACGCAGCCAAGCTCGCCTTTTTCGTTTCTAAATAGGGCTAGATCCAGATTCATCCTTTTTACACCAACAATTTTGCCGGTTTTGACTCTGTTGGATGGAAGGATGGCATACCATTGATTTGTGATCATTTCATTTGCTCCTTCATGAATGATTGGTGTCTATTTGGTAATCTAGCTTCATCTGTATCAGCGCTGCAGATACCATACCAATATGCTTCAAACAATTCAGTGGTGTTATTTTTTCCGCCAAGCTCTTTGGGATATAAAAGAATTCCGTCCAATACACCTTGGATCATGCAAAGATAGAGCCGAAGAGACCCCAGTGACGCATCCGACCTGATTTCAGCATTGGACTGACCCTTTAGGAAGCAGCGCTGCATCTTCTGAATGAAGACAGCATCTTTTTCAGAGATCGCTTGAGCAAATAAGCAATTCAGTCGTTGATTCGGAATGAACGGGATCGCGCGCCAAAACCGCAGACGTTTGCCTGTACAAAAGTAATCTATCACAAAATCGAAAAGCTGCTTCATCGCTTCCTTACAGCTTAAAACTTCTATTTCCAGCATGGTCTTTGTTAAGCTATCATAGTATCTCTGAATTTCACTCTGCACAATCAATTCGATGATTTCGTCCTTGCTTTCAAAGTGACTGTAAAGTGAGGGCGTTTTAATTTTCACCGCAGCGGCAAGCTCGGCTACCGAAAGATGATAGCCTTTTTCGCAAAAAATCTCAAAGGCAGCTTCGAGAATTTCCTGCTTTTTCTCCAATGGAAAGCGCCTCCTTTACTAACTAATATTTGTTAGCTATATGGTTGTATTCTAGCATAAACCATTTATAAATTCCAGTGGAATATTTCATTAAAATTATTTTTTTCACTCGTTTTCTATAAAATTATAACTAATAAGATAGCCGTGTTAATAATTTCACCGGATCTGATGCTGCTGCTAAACCAGGAAAGTCTGCTTGGAATAGATCCTCTATGACAACGTGTTGACCGGGCTTGCATCAAGAAGATCGTCATCAGAGCTGATTTGTTTCCTGCGTTGAGCCTGAATCACCTGAAATATTCCTCTCACAGCCATTTTTGGGCATAAAAAAAGCGTTACCTTTGCTGAAACTCTATCAGCAACGATAACGAAATTGGTTGCGGGGGTAGGATTTGGACCTACGACCTCCGGGTTATGAGCCCGACGAGCTACCAGACTGCTCTACCCCGCGAAAAAGAAATGGAGCTGATGAACGGATTCGAACCGTTGACCTTATCCTTACCAAGGATACGCTCTACCAACTGAGCTACATCAGCATGTGGTTGCGGGGGTAGGATTTGGACCTACGACCTCCGGGTTATGAGCCCGACGAGCTACCAGACTGCTCTACCCCGCGGAAAATGGAGCTGATGAACGGATTCGAACCGTTGACCTTATCCTTACCAAGGATACGCTCTACCAACTGAGCTACATCAGCAAAACTACCGGACTGCGTTCTGAATGATTTGGAGCGGGAGACGGGGATCGAACCCGCACGACCGGCTTGGAGGGCCGGGACTCTACCGTTGAGCTACTCCCGCGCAAATGGTGGTGGGAGATGGATTCGAACCATCGAAAGCGAAGCTAGCAGATTTACAGTCTGCCCCCTTTGGCCAACTCGGGAATCCCACCATGCTTTCTACCGACGTAAAATTGCGTCAGAACGAAAGTAATTATAACGTTACTTCAGACAGATGTCAACCGTTTTTATAGGATACTTTTTAAAAGAATTGTTTTCTTTATAAGGGACTCTGATCAGCAGCGACTCTATCCTGCGGTAATTCCGCTTTCTCTTTGTTATTAGTGACGGAAGCATCCAAGGGTTGTAACCGACAATGTAAAATCACATTATTACGCCGATTATGTTGGTAATAAATTGATAAAATTCGATTCAATACTAAAATGCCATTCTCATAAGTGACACTGGGCAGCAACAGCACATATTGATTGCTGCTGTAGCGCGAAATAACATCGCCCTTACGCAAATGAGATTTCATACTGATCAGCAATTTTTTCATGACCAGCCGCAAACGCTCCGCCGGTAATTCGGAATCCGGGCCCTTATCGGAAGCAACTGTAATCAAAGCAATATACACTTTCGAGTTGCTGCGTTCCGCCCGACGGCATTCCAGACGATAGGCTTCCTTAAAATAACCATAGTCACAGACAAAAGCGCCGGTCTCTTTATCCGATCCTTTCAGCTGCGCTTGGATGACACTTAAGTCAGTTTCAATTTGCTGCTGAATTTTCATGATTTCACTGTAGAGATTGCGCATTTCATCGGAAGGATAAGTGCCTTTTTCACGCAAATACAGTTCATTCGTTTTTTCATAATGAATCAGCGCTTCCTGATGATGTCCCAAATGCAGCAAAGAACGGATATAGTAGATATGAATCTGGTCGTTTAAAATGGGGGTTTCGATCACGTTGGCACAGAGCTGCACAACCTCGGCATACTGAGCATTGGCGCTGTAGAAAGCAGCCAGGGCTTTGATATTCTGGAGGTGGATTTTCCGAAATTTGGCACGCATCGCCACCGCCCAGGGCAGTTCGACCCGCAAGAGAAAATCTCCCCTGTAAAGAGCCACCGCGCGCTGATAGAGTGGAATACTCTCTTCTTTATTGCCCTTGACATTGGCTGCTTGTTGGCTGATGGCTTCAAATTCTTCAAAGTCAAGATAAACGGGGATTGCCGCATTCCAGCAATAAGCGCCTCGGTTGGCGATAATCAGCGGCTGACCATCTTCCTGCAAAGGCTCCAACATTTCCCGCAAGCGATAAAGCAATGTCTTTAAGGCATTCACCGGATTTTTACTGCGCCCTTCCGTCCAAATCTGCTGCGTCAGTTCCTGATGGTTCAGAGGATTTTTGCGGTAAATCAGGAGAAGTGCAAGTACACCCCAGAGTTTTTTGGAGCGGTTAATCTGTTCCGAAACAGTTGCATCTTTACTTTCCAGTTGAAAATCGCCTAACATATTGACCCGAACGGCAGCTTTCTCTTTGTCAATCCAGTCTTCCTGCAATCGTTTGTCGCCTGCACTCATCTTGCTTTCCCTTCCTCCCTTCTCTCTAGCTCTTTACATACACACCGCGCTGACGCAATGCCTCGTAAATCACCAAAGCGCCTGCTACCGCAGCATTCAAACTGGCAACGCCGCCAACCATCGGCAAACTCACCAGAAAATCACATTTTTCTTTGACCAATCGGCTCAAACCCTGGCCTTCTGCTCCGATCACAATTGCCAAAGGGCCTTTCAAATTCGTTTGGTAAATCAGCTCTCCGTCCATATCGGCGCCGGCAACCCAAACACCGGCTTCTTTTAATTGGACTAAGGTCCGGCTGATATTGGTCACTACTGAGATAGGCATATATTCCCATGCCCCAGCCGTCGCTTTGATTAAGCCAGGCGTAAAGCTGGCTGCTCTTTTCTCTCGCATGATCATGCCATGCACACCGGCCGCTGCGGCGCTGCGAATCAGCGACCCCACGTTGCCCGGATCTTCCAGACCATCCAGAATCAAGAGGAAGGGAGGTTGGTTCTTAGCAGCGGCGATAGCCAGAATTTCCTCTACGGTGACCAGTTCTTTATCGGGCAGCTCCGCAATCACTCCCTGATGCACGCGGCCTTCACTCAAGTGATTCAATTGATTACGATCCATCCATTGGATCGGTACTTGCTGTGTCTCGGCCAAATGGGCTATTTTTTCTATGGTTTCACCTTTGCCGTCTTGCAGCAAATAAAGCTTAATCAGCTTTCTGCTGCCCTGCAAAGCTTCCAAGACGGGAAATCGTCCCTCGATTTGTTCCATTGATTCCATCCTTTATCGCAAATTTTCTCTGGTTGGTTTACGGCCGCAGGACATCTTACCTTGCGAACAGTAACCCTCCGTTTCACACTGGGGCCCGGTTCTACTGAACAGCAACGGGGAAACTTGAATCAATTCCTGGCGCATGGCAGTCGCCATGGCCCTGATTTCCCATTGCGCCCGCTGGCATAAACGCTGCTGGAAAAAATTATAGAGGCTGCGCGCGTTCATCGTCATCACAATTTTTGTTTCACAGGCATTGGGCAGCAGATAACGGGCATCTTCTTTGGGGATACCGAGTCGATTGAGTTGATTATAACTTTCCTGAATCGCTGCCATCTGGCGCAGGAAAATTTCCTTTGCCGCCGGATTCGCCTCTACACTGGGCGGCATGATAAATTCGAAAGCGTTTGCTTTGACATAACGCTGTGATTGCTGGGAATAGGAAGCCAAACGATGCCGGACCAGCTGGTGCGACATGGCGCGGCTGACCCCTTCAATGGCAAAGGTAAAGCTGACATGTTCAATCGGTGATTCATGTCCCATCGCCAGCAAGTCCTGCACCAGCTTGTTTACTTGGCTGTCCGTCATGGTCTCCAGCAACTGATCCGCTCCAATCGGCGCATAACAGAGGCGAGCCGCGGCGGCAACCAGCTTATCCGGATCCGGCGTATGACTCAGCAAGAGTACTTTCATACTTTTGTTTCCCCCCTCTCTGCCATCATGATATCCACCAATTCATCAATTCTTTGCTGTCTGTGCTGCACGAATAAGTAACCCATCAAAGCTTCCAGCGCTGTGGCGTGCCGATACTCCACGACAGAAGAACCGCGGGAAAAATGCCGTGATTTGGCATTGCGGCCGCGCCGCAGCACATCCGCTTCCTCTTCGGTCAGGAAGGGTTCAATTAAAAAAACGAGTTGTGCCTGTGCATCGGCGCGGACATATCGGACGGTCTCTTTATTCAGCTGATGCAACTTGACAATTCCTTTCTGATAAACCCGCTGCCTGACGGCCAATTCAAAGACAGCGTCACCGAGGAAAGCCAAAGAAAGGGAATGCATCTGCTCCGGTTGAACTATCATTTTTTCTGCCATTGAACCCCCTGCGGTGTATCACGCAGTTCAACACCCAACGCATCCAATTTACCGCGAATCAGATCGGCTGTCGCCCAATCTTTCTGTTGGCGTGCGAGTTGACGCTGTTCGAGCAGATTTTCTACTTCTTTGTTGAATTGCGAATCGGTATCTTCTGCTTTCAGCGCAAAAGCAGAGGCGAAGCCCAGTAATTTTGCTTGTTCCAGATAAAAAGCCAATACCGCTGCAGCCGTCTGCTGGCTGATCCGGCTGTCCGCCATCGCCTGATTCACTTGCTTATTCAACTCAAAAAGCACAGCAATGGCACCGGCCGTGTTGAAGTCATCATACAGGGCCGCTTCGAAGGTAAGTCTCGCCTCGGCTAACTGCTGCAGTAAAGCGGTATCCTCGCTATTTTGCTGTGGCTGCCAACTGCGTAAGCGATTGACCGTATTGATCAGGCGATCCAAAGCCACCTTGCTTTGTTCCACCAATTCCGGTGAGAACGCCAATGGAGACCGGTAATGAGCAGAAAGAATAAAAAAGCGCAAGACATAAGCCGGCATCTGAGCCAGTAAATCTTTGACCCGGAAGAAATTGTGCAAAGATTTCGACATTTTCTCGCCGCCCGGCAAAGTCAGCATGCCGTGGTGCAGCCAATAATGGGCATATTCATCCCCGCAGGCGCAGCGGCTTTGTGCCAATTCATTTTCATGATGCGGAAAAATAATATCCACTCCGCCGCCATGCATATCATAGGGATTGCCCAGGTATTTGCAGGACATCGCCGAGCACTCAATATGCCAGCCGGGAGTGCCAACACCCCAGGGACTTTCCCAGGTTGGCTCGCCTGGCTGCGCGACGGTCCAAAGCGCAAAATCGCCCGGATTTTCTTTGCTTGTTTCTACTTCCAAACGGGCACCGGCCTGCATTTCTTCAATCTTGCGGCCGGTCAGCGCGCCATAGGTAGGATCACTCTCCACTCGGAAATAAACGTTGCCGCTCTTCGCATAAGCATGTCCTTTATCGACTAAAACCTGGATCATGGCAAGAATCGCATCCATATTCTCCGTCACCCGGCAATAGAGATCCGCTCCTGCCACTTCTAAACCCTTCATATCGGCAAAATAAGCGTCGATAAAAAACTGTGCCAATTCCAGCGGATCGCGGCCCTCCGCGATGGCTTTTGCCGCGATTTTTTCATTGACATCCGTAAAATTCTGCACATGATAGACTTGATATCCCATGTGCCGTAAAATATTCTTGATTGTATCCCAGACAATATCCATGCGGGCATGACCAAGATGACAATAATCCTGTACTGTCAGTCCGCAGGTATAAATTGAGACCTTACCCGCTTGCACCGGTTGAAATATTTCTTTTTTTCGAGTCAGGCTATTGTAAACCATCAGTTCCATTGTTCGATACACTCCTTTTCAAGAGGACTACGGCCTCTGCCGCCAATCCTTCTTTGCGCCCGGTAAAGCCGAGACCTTCCGTCGTGGTAGCCTTGATGTTCACTTCCGACAGTGATACCTGCAAAAGCTCTGCCACCCGACATCGCATGGCTTCCCGGTAAGGTGCAATTTTCGGTATTTGCGCGATGATGGTCAGATCAGCATTGCCCACCCGATACCCTTTTTCCCCTATCATTGCCATGACGCGCTGCAGCAGCAGAGCGCTGTCAATATTGAGAAACGCAGCATCGCTGTCGGGAAAATGTACGCCGATATCGCCAAGGCCGGCAGCCCCGAGTAGAGCATCGCACAAGGCATGCAGAGGGGCGTCGGCATCAGAATGACCCCAAAGCCCCACCTCGCATGGAATTTTTACCCCGCAAAGCATCATGTCCCGCTTGGGCTGATAGCAGTGCACGTCAAAGCCGCAGCCGATCCGCCAAATGGTTTCCATGATGTCTCATCCTCTCTATCAAAAGCATCGCTCTAATTATTCGTTCTTGTCTTGGCAAAAATCATGCGGCCCGCTGAAGTCTGCAGAGAAGTAGTCACCTCGACCGGCAGCGTCTTGCCCACAATCCGGCTGGCACCGTCAACAACCACCATAGTACCATCATCCAGATAGGCAATGCCCTGACCGGCTTCCCGTCCCACTTTCAAAATCGTAACCGTCAGCATTTCGCCCGGTAAGACGATGGTGCGCAGCGCATTGGCCAGATCGTTGATATTCAAAACCTGGACTTGCTGCAAGACGCTCATCTTATTCAGATTATAATCCAAGGTTAATAATTTATAACCGGTTTCCTGAGAAAGCTTGACTAATTTACTATCCACTGCATTATCGTTTTCATAATCTTTCTCTGAGATCACGACCGGAAAGTTGATCTCTTTTTGAATCCGATTGAGAATATCAAAACCACGCCGGCCTCTCGCCCGCTTAATCGAATCGGTAGAATCGGATAGCAGCTGCAGTTCTGTTAAAACAAACAGCGGCACCACCAGAGGACCTTCTAAAAATCCGGTCGCGCATAAATCCGCGATCCGTCCGTCGATGATCACGCTGGTATCCAGCAGTTTTGCCCGGCATTCTCCCGCCTTGCCGCTGCCGGGGGAGGCAGATAAAATCGCGGCGCTCACCGGAGCCTCATTTTTCTCGCGTTTCATGGCACCAAACAGTTTCATGACATCGTTTTTCTGATAAAGCGCCAGACGCAATCCCAAAAAACCCAGGATAACATTGAACAATAAAACGAGGGCACTTCCAAAAATAGGAATCCCATTCAACGCCAATCCCATTAAATTCGCTAACAGCAAGCCAACAATCAAGCCACCGGAGCCGATGATCACATCTTCCAAAGGCACACGCTGCAGAATTTTCTCCATCAGCTGGATCACTTTTTGAATACCGCTCAAAATCAAAGGTGCTATAAAATAAAATATAAGGCCAAAGATAAAAATAACGGCTGCATCGATCGCAATATATCGCCAGGGATACACACTCAGCCACTGATCCCATTGCAGCATCACCCAGATGGAGCGTAAATAGGTTGTGAGTTTAAAACCGACCAAACCACCGCCCAGAGCAATCAGAATACGCATGACAAATTTTGTCTTCTTCACAATTTCACCTCCTTTTCTTTTCCTTCTTATCATATTCACCACCGATGCGTTACTTCCTTTGTAAGTCACAATTTATTCGTAAATCCTCCAAGTAATTCCTTAATTACGAAAGAAAAATTTATTTTCTCTTTCAACAAAACAATCCTTGACAATTCAGAGACGACATGCTATAGTATGAACGTATCTGAGAGAGCTAGCAGGCAAAGATTAGGTAAACGGTTAAATAGTGATCCCGCTCTTAGCCACGAGACTCCAGAACAATAATTTTATAACCCATTAGTGGTTAGGAGGAAAAAATAATGTATCAAGACAAAACTTTGGTATGCCGTGACTGTGGAGCTGAATTTGTATTCACCGCCGGTGAACAAGAATTCTATGCTTCCCGCGGATTCACCAACGAACCCAGCCGTTGCCCCAACTGCCGTAAAGCTCGCAAAAACACTCGCGGTGGCGAAGGTCAGGGCCAACAACGTGAAATGTTCGAAGCTACCTGCGCAGAATGCGGCAAGATCGCTTACGTACCTTTCCGTCCGTCCGGTGATCGCCCGGTATATTGCAAAGATTGCTACCAGGCTCGCAACAATCGTTACTAATTTTTCGAAATCAGGTTGCTTATTCCGTAGGAGTGAAGCACCACTTCTCTTTAAGATAATTTAAAGAATGAGAGAAGCTGATTTATCGGTTCAACCGTACCGATAAGACAGCTTCTTTTTTGCGTACACTCCCCTGTTTTTCTCACTCCTGCCCGATTTTACGGGGCAGCAGTTCATTCTCGTTTTCTGGGTCAAATCGTTCAGCGGTGCTGCAAAAATAAAAATCCGGCTGTTTCCTTTCACCGCTCCTCCGTAGGAGGAAGCGGCGCAATAAGGAAGCAACCGGATTTTCTGTTTTCTATTAAATTGCTTTTTTACATTTCCGGTTTGACGGCATGGAAGATCTTTTTGCCTTTTTTAATCAACACGCGGCCGTTTGACAAAAACGCAGTGCTCACTTTCAAATCGATGTCATCCACTTTCTCATCATTCAGCCGCAACCCGCCTTGCTGGATTAAGCGCCGCCCTTCCGATTTACTGGCAGCCAAACCGCAGGAAACCAGCAGTTCGAGTACAGGGATACCTGCTGCCAATGCTTCGACAGAAACCAGCGTCGTAGGCATGGTGCTCTCATCCCCGCCGCCGCCAAATAGAGCCGCCGCGGCAGAAGCAGCTTTTTCCGCTTCTGCTTTGCCATGTACCAACGTTGTTACTTCCATCGCCAGCACTTTTTTGGCTTCGTTGATATTCGCTTCCGCAGCGGTCAGCCGGTTGATTTCTTCCAGCGGCAGGAAGGTGTAAATTTTCAGCAGCCGGGCTACATCTGCATCGTCCACATTGCGCCAATATTGGAAGAAATCATAAGGACTTGTTTTTTCCGCATCCAGCCAAACGGCGCCGCTGACTGTCTTGCCCATCTTTTGACCGGCAGAATTCAGCAGCAACGGCAAGGTCAGTACAAAAGCATCTTTTTGTTCGAGCCGCCGGATCAGATCCGTGCCGGCCAGCATATTGCTCCACTGATCATCGCCGCCGATCTGCAGTTTGCAGCCGTAGCGGCGATTGAGATTGAGAAAATCATAAGCCTGCATAATCATATAATTGAATTCCAGAAAGCTCAATCCGCCTTCCGGCCGTTCCATGCGAGCCCGATAACAGTCGGCAGTCAGCATGCGGTTGACAGAAAAATGCGGACCGATTTCTCTTAAAAAGGGGACGTACTGCAGGTTCATCAGCCACTCCGCATTATCCACCATCAAGGCTTGTCCTGCCCCGAAGTCCAGGAAATTTCCCAATTGCTGCCGAATGGCCGCTTTATTGCTTTCCAACTCTTCGGTCGTCAGCATTTTGCGCATCTCTGATTTACCGCTGGGATCTCCCACCATCGCCGTGCCGCCGCCAACCACAATAATCGGGCGATGGCCCATCTGCTGTAAATGTGCCATCACCATCACCGGAAACAGATGGCCGACATGCAAACTATCCGCAGTAGGATCAATACCGACATAGGCGGTCACCCGCTCTTCGGCGAACATTTTCTCAATTTCTTCCGGATGGCTGGTCTGCTGAATAAAGCCTCGTTCCTTTAACATTGTAAAAGCAGTTTTCATTTGAACTTCCTCCTCAAGTTATCAATTTCTTTTGTAAAAAAGGATAAAAAAAACACCCCTGGAAGGGGCGTCTGAACGCGGTACCACCCTGAATCGAATCCCATTTTGCTTAGAAAATGCGATTCCTCTGGGCTCAGCTAACGATGAGCAACCGACAATGCCTACTGCTCATTCAGCCTGCTGGCTTTTGGTTCGGCATTGCAACTCGGGAGTGTATCTTCAGCATTTCTCTGCATCGGCTCGCACCAGCCGCCGACTCTCTGCAGCCTCGGAAATTCCTACTTTTCTCCGTCATTATTTTTATTAATTCATTATATCAGCCCATATTGGGAAAGTCAAGCGCCATTCTGCCTAGAGTTCCCTGACCTGCCATCGCCGGTCAAGCTTATTGCAGCCAGGGCAGACGGAACAATAAGAAGAAGAAAAGAAAGGTGAAAACCACACTGCCAAGCGCGGTCAGCATCTGCTGTTTTAAAAAGTCATTGCGGTCTTGCTGCGGGGTGAGGGAAGCCGAAGCCAAGGCACCCAGGGTGGTAAACGGGCCGGTCGTGATCAAATGGCCGCCCGCTGTGATCGCCGCTGCCATGGCTGCCGCAGAAATGCCGGGTAAACCAGCCAAGAGACCGGGCAGGGTGCGAATCAAAGTCGGCATCACGACACCGGAGGCGCTGGCAAAGAAGGTCATCACGGCGCTGATCAAACCGATCAGAGAGGTCGCCGTGGCAGCCGTCATAAAGTGACGGAAAAAACTGGTCAGTAAATCGATACCGCCCAAAGCAGCGGTGACTTCAATCAACGTGCCGGTACCGGCCACTAAAATCATGGCTCCCCAAGGAATGCCGGCCATCGACTGCTTTTCATTCGCCGCCTTTAGTGTCAATAAAACAGCCGAGACAGCAAAAGCGGTCAGGCCGAGATCCCATTTCAAAATCGACACCGCAGCGATTAAAACGGTCATCCCCGCTATGGTCAGCCAATGCCGACGCTCCAGTGTCTGCTGCGGCTGCACAGCCTCTGTTTTCATATTGGCGAGACGATAACCGCCATAGAGAAAATACAGCAGCAAACACCAGGCAAAAGAGGTCAGCATGGTTGCCAACCAGATCTGATTGCCGGCAGAAGCGCCCAAATAGGTTTCTGTCAGATTGACGCCAATGATCCCGGTTGGTGCAATGGGGGACATCCCGCCGGCATTGGCGCCGCCGATCAGAAAGGCTGCCATCAGGATCGGCGGAATCGCCATTTCTTGGGCGATCGTCATAGCGATTGGTCCCAGGATCGCTACGACCGCAATATTACCGGGCCCAATGGCAGCAAAAATCGCTGCCAGAAAGAAGAAAATCCAAGGAATTAAAGGTCCGTTTCCCCTGGCCAAAGCCACACTGCGGCGCGCCAGATGTTCCAGCGTACCGTTGACCCGCGCCATGGAGAAAAGCATCGAAACCCCGATCAGTGTCACGAATAAATTGGTTGGCCAGAAGGCGATGATCTGCTTGGCGGTAAAACCGGCAACGCCGCTGCCTAAGAGAAAGGCCAGGCCCATCGAGAGAAAACCAACATTGATATGGCGCCAAAAACCGATGATGATGGCAACTAGAATTGCCAAGAGAGAGATCACTGCATAATTCATGAAAGCTCAACACCTATTCCTTCCATATCGATTCCGCGGCCTGTGTTTAGGGTGAAATGGTTCGTCTCTTTTTTCGATTTGGCTTAAACGGCCATTTCACCTTGATCACCGCTGCCAGATAAAGCAAACCGGCAGCGCGGAAAAAGGTTGAAAGATAAAAAACAGGATTCAAATGATTGCCTAAATTCTGGTAAAGCCAGATTCCCAGCATCGGAAAAATAAAACCGGTGATCTGCATCGCCATATTGAAAAAAGCAAGGTAGCTGGGGCGTTTGGCCGGATCCGGCGCGATGCTGAGCAGCGTATTGAATTGTGCCAGGTTGAAAGCGCCTCCGGCCAAGCCGTTGGCGACAGCCAAAGGCCAGAGCAGCCAAGCCGTTGGCACGGTGATAAAGGAATGAAAATAAGGCTGCACCAAGAACAGCAGACAGCCGATAAAATAAACTTGCTTACTGCCGATCCGATCGGAAACACGCCCCCAAAAGCGGTAACTGCTGGTAGAAATCACTGTACTGACAATGGCGATCATGGCGATTTGCGTGTTACTCAAATAGAGAAAACGCACATAAAGGATCGTCCACATCGATGCCGAAACATTGAATCCCATATAATAGACAAAGGAAGCGGCAGTGAAATTGAAAAACTGCTTGTCCTTGATCACACTCATCATACCGTCGAAGGGGCCGTTATGACTGACTTCACTGACCGAGGCAGTTTCAACCCGCTCTTCTTTCAGCAGCTTCAAATAATAAAGCGATACCATCAGTCCGGCAAACGATAAGCCGAACAGAATCCCGTAATTATACGGATAAGGAATCAAATCCAGCAGCGGCCCGGCCAGCAGCATGGCGGCGATGGTCACCCAACCGACAATAAAATTGCGGTCACCAAAGACCCGTCCGCGGCTGCTGATGGGAAAAATCTCCCCCATCAGATGTGTCCACATCGTATTGACCACCACAGCCGGAAAATTCATCCAGGTTACCAGGATAATAAAGATCCAAGCTTTATAAATTGCCGGCAGTGGCAAGAAGGGAATAATGGCGTAAAATAAATAGTTGATCCGATGCAGAAAACCCCAGGTTAAAATCGGCTGCAGTTTTCTATCGGTTCGCTCGGTAATGATGGCGGAAGGAATTTGGGACAGCAAGCCAATCAAAGCCGGTCCGGAAGCGAGAATACCCAGCATCTGATCGGTCGCTCCGAGCTTGATGGCAAATACAGCCATAAAAGAACCGGTTAAGCCGGTCATAATATTATAAGCCATACCTTCTACAATACTGTAAAAAGCATTGCTGCGCATCGTTTCGCTGTCCAGATAACCAGTCAGCCAGTGTATTATTTTTTCACGTAAGTGTTTCATCATGACCTCCGCGCGATTGCTCTGAACACCTGATTGGAATTCGACACTATTCGCTTTTTGACAGTCCCGACCCTTTATTTTTCACCGATTTAGAGGCAACTCTCTTTTTACAGCAATTCTCTTCTGGAAAACTTACCGGAAGGAAGCGTTGCCAAAGCCTTTCTTTCGGGCTATACTATGATAGATGATACAATTCTTTGAAAGGGGGATCCCGCAGTGTTTTATTTATTATTGGCGTTGTCCCTGGGTGGATGCGCCGGTTATTTGGCTCGTAAAAGGACATCCATTCGCCGCTACATTCAATTTGGGATTTCTCTTGGCCTATTTTTCCTGATCTTCGCCATGGGAATCCAGGTAGGAGGCAATCCGGCGGTGATGGCTGCCATCGGCTCGATCGGTTGGCAAGCCGCCTTTTTCGCTGTTTTTACGGCAACCGGCAGCGTATTGCTGGCGCTGCCTCTGTCACTTTGGCTAAAGCACCGGCAAGCGCTGATGAAAGCGATGGTGAAGCCATGATGATTCTGCTGATCATTTTTGTTTTAGCCGGTGGCATCCTGGCCGGTTATTTCCTGCTGCCTGCCTCTTTTGTTGCTTTGGCTGTCTCTTCCTCGCATTGGATTCTTTATCTGATGTTATTCCTAATCGGAGCCGAGATGGCTTTTACCGGCGATATCTGGGGGAAATTAAAAAAAATGCCGAAACTTGTTTTCTGTCTACCCCTTTTTTCCATCGTCGGCTCGGTGCTGGGCGGTGCCTTGACCGGCCTCTTTTTGAACCTGGGTTTTTGGCAGGGCGCCGCCATTGGCGGCGGCATGGGCTGGTATTCCATCTCCGGTGCAATTTTGACGGCAAGCTTAGGCGCCCAATACGGCGCGATTGCTTTCCTGACCAATATCATCCGCGAACTGCTGACCTTCCTGCTTGTACCACTGCTCTTTGAGCTGGACATCGGCATCGCCGCCCTCACAATCGGCGGTGCGACCACGATGGACACCACCCTGCCCATCATCAGCCGCTGCGGAGGCTCGGATGTCACCATGATTGCTATCCTGCACGGCGTCGTCTGCTCGGCAGCCGTACCCATCCTATTGTCTTTGTTAGTATCGTTTGTCGGCCGCTAGACGCGCTTCCGACTGCATAACGGCCGCAAGCATAAGTAGCGCGGCAAGATGTTCTGTCGGCTGAGGCGGTTGACTGGTAGGTACTCCCTTCCTTTTACCTTAAGCAGAGTGAGTTTGCAATTCAAAAACGGAACTGCAGCGATTTCTCAGATCGCTGCAGCTCCGTTTTTTTGTGCTTTTTAAATATTACCTAACAGCCGGTGATTTCCTTCATCGTCTCTGCATTCAGTGATTTGATGATCTCAGTCGCCAGGCGAATGGTTGCATCCAGATCTTCCTCCGCCAAATAGCAGTAATGCGTGTGAGCATAGCGGGTGGGAATCCCCAAGACCAGACAGGGAACGGCGTGATTCGCGGTATGAATCGCAGAACCATCGGTCGAGCCGGAGCGGCGTACCCCAATTTGATAAGGGATTTGCTTGGCTTCGGCAATTTTTTTCGCATAGCGCAGGAAGCCGGCATGCGAAATCATGCCGCCGTCAATCACCCGGATCTGAACTCCATGTTTCAGACGGCACTGCGCGGTAAATTGATCGGTGAAGAAATCATCGGAGGGAGAGCCTTCAAAAACAATGGCAAAATCCGGTTTGACCACCTGAGCCGTCACTTTGGCACCGCGGCAGCCGACTTCTTCCTGAGCGGCAAAGGCGCCAACCGGGTTGATTTGGAGTTTGACATTCTTCAGGTTTTCCATTGTCTCGATGATGCACTGGCAGCCGATGCGGTTGTCGAACGCCTTGCTCATAAACACTTTGCTGACCGGATTATACAGGCAGGTCACGTCCGGCATGATCGGATCACCGGGCTGGATGCCAAACAGATTCATCACTTCATCGCGGCTGGTGGCGCCGACATCAATGGTGATATCGCTCTGCTCCGGGTATTTGCTCTTTTCTGCCGCAGACATGAAATGCGGTGGTTTGGAACTGGTAATTCCTTTCACATATTCTCCCCGGCCGTTTTTAATCACGACCTGGTGCGCAGGAACATTGGTCAGAATCCAACCGCCGAGATTGAGGAAATCGATCATGCCATTGGCGCGAATGGACTGCACCATAAAACCGAGTTCATCGCTATGCGCATCAAGCTGGATGACCGGTTGGTCGCTGGCTTCCTGTTTGAAACGGGCATAGACATTATGCATCGGGTCAACTTTCACCTGAAAATCCGTGGTGTAGCGCTTAATGACTTCCACCACATCTTCTTCGTATCCGGATGGTCCGAAAGCATTGGTAATATCCGCGGTTAATTGTTTATTCGCCATTCAAATCACTCCTTTTCCCGTATTGCTTAAAGTATTTGACTTTCGGGAAGGGCTTTCCTGCCTGAAAAGAGAAGTATTTCTAACATTGTTGCAGAAGGCAACCGACCTTTTTCTCTATCGCAGTTCATCAATCGCAAGCGAAGGAGTTTTCATAAAAATGGATCAAATACTGCAAACCATGCTGGCGGATTTTCTCGGAATTTTTGGCGGCAGCGCCAACGGCATCCGCTGCTTTTTGGCACCGGGGCGGATTAATTTAATCGGCGAGCACACGGATTATAACGGAGGTTATGTCCTGCCGGCAGCGCTGGAGCTTGGTTCCTTCTTAATGGCGCGGCCGCGCAACGACCGCCTCCTGCGCCTGGCGGACAGTCAGTGGCCGCATCTGCTGCAGGTGGATCTCGATCATTTAGCCGATTACTTGCGGGAACCATGGGGCAGCTACCAAGTAGCGGTCGCTCACGTCCTGCAGCAGCAAGGATGTCAGCTGCGGGGCTGTGATCTCTATTATCACGAAACGATTCCTTTGGCCAGCGGCCTCTCCTCTTCCGCCGCTATCGAGCTGGTGACAGCCACAGCACTCAACCGGCTCAATCAGCTGCAAATCCCCGCTCTGCGCCTGGCAACGCTGGCGCAGACCGCAGAGTGCGATTTCATTGGCCTGCAATGCGGCATCATGGATCAGTTCGCCGCCGCGATGGGCAAAGCGAACCATGCGCTGCTGCTGCACTGTACCGATTTGCGCTATCAAACCGTCCCGCTGCACTTGGGTGATAATCGCTTCTTGATAGTCAACAGCAATTATCCCCGTTCGCTGGTGCAAAGCAAGTATAACCAACGCCGGCAGGAATGTGAAACCGCTCTGAACCTGCTGCAGAAAGTGCTGCCGCAGGCTGCCAATCTGGCAGACATCACGCCGGCACAATTCGCTAACGTAAGCGCTGTTCTGCAAGACGATTTGCTCTTGCGGCGAGCCAGGCATGTGATTAGTGAAAACGCCAGAGTGTTAAGTGCCTCGGCAGCCTTGGCGGCAGGTGATTTCGTGTCATTCGGTTTGCTGCTCAATGCTTCGCACGCTTCTCTGCGTGATGATTATGAAGTAACCGGAGCGGAGCTGGATTGTTTGGCCCAGACGGCGCAAAACATCCCCGGTGTCCTGGGTGCCCGAATGACCGGCGCCGGTTTTGGCGGCTGTACCATCAATCTGCTGCCCTGCAGTCAAATTGAAGCATTTAAAGCAACAATCAGCGCAGTCTACCTGGAAAAAACAGGCCGTACTCCTAGCTTTTATCCAGCCGAAATCGCCGACGGTGCCCATGAAATTGATCAGGCAGTTCTGCAGGAACAACCTGTCAGGAAAGGAAGCTGATTTTCATTGTCATACCCTGACAAACTTTTTCGGATGGATGCGGAAGGCAATCGCCTGGACCCAGATGCGGAGACCCTGGCTCTTTGGCATTGGGTAGAACGTTTCCAAAATGAATACGCCCGCCAGAATCATTCTCCCTTAACCATCATCGAATATGGTTATGATCTGGCGACTTTTGTGATTTACTTACGGCTGCAGAAAATCAGCGCGTTCGCCCAGGTCGATAGTCTGATACTGCGCGATTTTTTGGATTACTTACGTTTGTCGCAGGATCTTTCGCCGAAAACGCTCAACCGCCACCTTTCCACTTATCGCTCTTTTTTCCGTTTTCTCTATGAAGAGCATCAGATCACAATCAACCCGGCCGTCAACATCCGTTACGCCAAACTGACCAAGAACTCCGGCAGCCATATCTATCTGGAGCAGGAAGAAGCGGCGCAATTACTGACGTCGATGGCAGAGGAAAGCCGTTTTGCCAAACGCGATCTGGCCATGGTCGGCCTGATGCTGTTCTGCGGACTGCGCATTTCCGAAGTAGCCGGTTTGAATCTCACTGATGTCAAATGGCATGATATGCTGCTGATTGTGCATGGCAAAGGCAATAAAATCCGTGAAATCCCCCTGACGGAATATGTCCTGAAGCTGATCAGCGATTACCTGCAGGTTCGTCCGAACCCGGCTGCTTTCAAACATAAGCAGATTGACGCTGCCCCGATGGATTATGCCAGGAAACAATTAGAGGAGCAGGCCGGAGAAAATAAGGATGCTTTATTTATTTCCAGCAAACTGCGGCGGATTACCACGCGCGGCATCCGCGGTGTCGTCGAGAAGGCAGTGGCAAAACTGGACCTGGAGGATCCCTCCAAACGCATCACGCCGCATAAACTGCGCCATACCTTTGCCACCCTGCTCTATCTCAATGGCGCAGATATCAACGTATTGAAAGAACTCCTCGGTCACACCGATCTGTCCAGCACACAAATTTATGCGGCAGTGGACCAAAAGCACAAGCAGCAGGCGATGGTACGGCATCCTCTGCTGCCGGAAAATAAAAAAAAGTGAGGCAAGCAAGATGAATCAAACGCAAAAGATCGACGCTTTGTTTGGACTTTGGCAGCAAGGTCTCTGTCCCGGCGGACAGATCCTGGTCCGTCAAAAAGGTAAAGTCATCTACGAAAAATGTTTTGGTTATGCCAACTTGGAGCACCAAATTCCCATCACCGGCGACACGGTCTTTCATGTTGCTTCGGTCTCCAAACAGGTCACGGCGCTGGCGGTTCTGCTCCTGCAGGAAGACGGCAAAGTCAATCTCGACGATGATGTGCGGCGCTATCTGCCCGAGCTGATCCAATTCGAGGAACCCGTCAGTCTGCGGCAAATGATGAATATGGTCAGCGGCATCCGGGATCAATGGGAGGCTCTGATCTACCATGGTGTGCGCATCGATGACACGATTACGATGCGCGATGTGGCCAATATCATTCGTTTGCAAAAGCACCTGAACTTTACGCCGGGCAGCCGTTATCTGTACAGCAACAGCAATTTCAGTTTGCTGGCGATGCTGGTGGAAAAAGTCAGCGGACAAAGCTTTGGCGAGTTTGCCAAACAGCGCATCTTCACGCCATTGGGTATGGCTGCCAGCACGATTCGGGAAACCTACTGGCAATTGATCGACCGGCGTGCCTATGCTTATCACGATAACGGCGAAGGTGTTTTCAGCTGGAATGTGCTGAACTATGGCACCTACGGCGCCACTTCTTTGCACACCACCGCCCATGACCTGATGCGGCTGCTGGATCATTACCGCACGCCGAAAATAGGTACAGCGGCCACCATGGCTTTGATGCTGCAGCGTCCGATCTTAGCGGATGGTAAGCGCAGCTCCTACGGCGGTGGTTTGCAATGCGGCGAATATCAAGGCCATGCTTATCTGGAACACGGCGGTGCCGATGCCGCATTCCGAGCCCACGTCATGCGTTTGACCGATGATGATTTGGATATTGTGCTCTTGAGCAACACACAAAACCTGCTGATGAGCTTAATGGCCAGGAAGATTGCCAATCTCGTACTCGAATTGCCGGAGGAAACGCCGGCTCTGCACGAAAAGGAAACAGAACAAGTCATCCTGCCGACCGCAGGGAATTATCTCAACCCGAGCGGTCCGGAGGCTTTCATCATAAAAGAAAAAAACGGGCTCTTCTACCGCGGTGAAGTACCGCTGCGCCATATCAAAGGCAATCGCTATCGTTTGGGTTACGGTTTAACCGAACTGCTGGTCTGGCCGGAAAAATTGATCAGCCTGACCGGAGCAACGATGACGCTCTTTACCGCTGCACCGGATGGCGTCGTCGATCAAGCCCTGGCCGAAACTTATTGTGGCTGCTATCACAGCGATGAGATTGCCACTAATTATACAATCGGCGCCAAAGATGGCCATCTATTCGTCAGCCATTTCCGGCACGGCACGCATCGGCTCTACCGTTTTGCCGAATGCGAAGACAGCTTCTTTGCCTGGAATGAAGATTTCAACGGCGTCTTCCGTTTCCAAAAAGACCAAAGCGGCAAAATAACCGGTCTGCAGCTGGAAGGCGGACGGATTTTAGGCCTGCAGCTGCAAAAAACAAAATAAACGACTCCGTACTTTTAAAAAAGCGTTGGGTGATCTTTTTCACCTAACGCTTTTATTTTTAAATCAACCGACCCAATGAAATCGCATCGGATTCGTTCAGGAGTGCCAAGATAGTTTGTGTATCCATCTTGCGTTCCCGTTCTCCTCTTCTGGCTGCTGCTTTATTTTTTCTCTTCCGGATCGGCAAATTTCTCCGGCAATTCAATCGAAATTTCTACGCCCAGATTGATCATCATGATCACAAGGTTCGCCAGATCCGCCATTTTCACTGCGTTGACTTCCCGACCATTATTCCACACATTATAAAGCCAGTCGGTATAAGCGTCACCGCCGGTCTTCGCATCGAATAAATAACCGCCGGAGGAAACCTCAATTGAGTCGATATCCACATAGAAATCGATATACTTCAAACCTTCCGTTGAATGCAGAACGAAAGAAAAAGCAAATACCTCGTGGTTATCCTGACCTGCGCCGAAATGCTCCAGATTATGCGCCAATTTCTGCCAAAACTCAGCGGTCCTTTCGTCTTGGCGATTTTTCAAATAATAATGAAAAATCTCTTCCAAGGCGGTGACCAAGTCATTGTATCCGCTTAATTCATTGGGTTTGGCGTCGGAAAAGTCTCCCTCATCCTCTGCATTTTCCTCGGGATCCCCATCCTGTTCGGCGGCATCCTGCCATTTTTCCATAAATGGTTCCGCTACTTCTTCCAGCAGATCAAACGCTTTTTCTCCCATCTCTTCGAGTCTGGTCAGTTCCCTGCATTCCGGGCGGCCGAGATAGTCTGCATATCTTTTCTCGGCAGGAATTGGTTTTGCTTGCAAACGGACGAGGAATTCCAGAAAATTGAAGTTCCGCCGCAGCAGCAACTCCTGAAAGTCGATCATCGCCTGCAGTACTTCATCCGCTTCTTCCGCTGCCGCCGATTCGTCTGATAAATGATTGCATTCCGCCAAAACCCCAAGCAGTTCTATTTTGGCTTCGGTCAGGCTGTCCACTGCCGATTCAAGATCAAATTTCTGCAGGCTTTCCTGTTCCGCCATGGCTTCATATTGTTCGTGATACAAGTCATTCAAATCGAAAGTGATCTCCAGATAACGGCAGATCGTCACACTTCGGTCATCAAATAACATAGCTGTCACTCCTTTTCCTTTTTTGTCTTTTTCGCGAAACGAAGTCGGTATTCCTTTGCTTTGCTAATCTTTGGTAAAATCGTGATGCTGTCCCTGCGGCCACCGCTTTTTAGCAAATTGATTCTGCCTTGCTAACAACAAACAGGCGCCGCTGCTGCGATGCCTGTCGTTCAGAATTGCCTGCTTACCAAAGCCGAAACCAAGAGATCGCTTTCTCAGCTACCTTGTAGCTGAATGTTTCCAGATCCGCGGCGGCGCTTTTCAGTTCTTTGCGGATGGAAATCGCCTGCGGACAGTGCGGTTCACACTTGCCGCAGCCAATGCAATGAGACGCTCCGCTGGCTTTCGCCCGCAGGACAGTACTCATCAGATAATCATTTCTGCCGCTTTGTTTATTTTCCGTATACATCGCATTCCAACAGCGAAAGGTCCCCGGAATATCCACTCCCTGCGGACAAGGCATGCAATAGCCGCAGCCGGTGCAGCCAACTTTGGTCTTGCTGTTGATGATGGTTTTTACCTGTTCAATCAGCTGGAACTCTTTTTCCGTAAACTCGCCCGGCCGCGCTTCTGAAGCAACCCGCAGATTTTCCGTCACCATCTCCAGAGAATTCATGCCGGACAAGACGCAAGTTACTTCGGGCTGATTCCACAACCAGCGCAAGGCCCATTCTGCCGGGCTGCGCTTCCTGCTCTCGGCAGCAAAAACGGCTTTCGCTTCTGCCGGCAATAAACCAACCAGGCGGCCGCCGCGCAGTGGTTCCATAATGATCACCGGAATTGCTTTGCGATTCGCAGCCTGTAAACCTTGCTTGCCGGCCTGGCTGAATTCGTCGATATAGTTATATTGGATTTGACAAAAATCCCAATCATAGGCATCGAGCAGCTGTAAAAACATCGTGGAATTACCGTGATATGAAAAACCAATCTGACCGATCTGGCCGCTGGCTTTCTTCTCCGCGATCCACTCGGCGACACCAATGGCTTTTAAGCGTTGCCAAGTATTGACATCCGTCAGCATATGCATCAGGTAATAATCAATATGGTCCGTGCGCAAACGGTGCAATTGTTCCTGAAAATGCTTTTCCATGCTCTCACGCGACTTGACCAGATAATGCGGTAATTTCGTAGCGATTTTCACACTGTCCCGACACTGATTTTTCTGCAGGATCTCTCCCAACGCCGCTTCACTGCCCGGATAAACATAAGCCGTATCAAAATAATTAATCCCACCGGCCACAGCGGCCATGATCTCCCGCTCCGCCTTGGCGAGATCAATACTGCCAAAACGGTTCTTGCCAAAGCGCATACAACCATAACCCAATATGGAAATGTCTTTTCCGCTTTTATCCTGCCGGTACTGCATCTTGTCTTCCTCTCCTTATCGAACAGATTAAAAAAAGTACAACCAGCCAAAGCATTCCTGCTGAGACCGTTCTTCTGCGCGCTTGCCTGCTGTTTTACCTAGGGCTGCAGCGGCTTTTTGCCGTTTCTAGCATTCTTATCAAATGCGAAACCGATGAACAACAAGATGATTCCGATGATACAGATACCAATGGCAACTGAATCAGGATAGGTGATGTAATTTTTACTAAAAAAGTATAAGGCACACAATGCTAAACCGATCGATCGACTGTATTTCATCAGGTTTTTCATCAAATTTTCACTCCTTATCCTTGCTGCAGTGATTTCATTTACAAAGGAAGTAAACCGTAGGCAATGACCATCAATAAAGCCGGCAGTAAATTCGCTACTTTGATCTTGGTTTTAAACATCAAATTGCAGCCCACACAGAAAATCAGCATGGAACCAACAAAGGATAAATTGGCGATCGTTTGCTCCGTTAAGATTGGCTGCAGCAGCTGCGCAAAAGCAGTAATACTTCCCTGCAGCGCTACCAAGGGCAGCACGGAAAAAATGGCGCCTTTGCCATAGGTAGAGGCAAAAATCAAAGTGATGATGCCATCCAGAATCGCTTTTGTATAAAGCATCGAGGCGTTACCGGTCAAGCCATCCTCCAGGGAACCAACAATTGCCATGGCGCCGACGCAGATTGTCAAAGAGGTGGCGACAAAACCATCAATGAAATAAGAATCATTTTCTGCTTTTGTCCTGCGCTTTAACCAGCCGGCAAAGCGCTCCGTCGCACTGTCAAGATCAATCCATTCCCCAATCAAAGCGCCCAGAACCAGCGAAATAACCATCATCATCGTTCCGGTTGTCGTAATGCTGCCGTTTTCAAGCACCAGCATCCCTTTCAAGGCACCGGAAACACCAATAAAAATCGTCGCCAATCCCAAGGCCTGCATCAGGATATCCTGGAAACGCTGCTTGAGACCGCCTTTAAAAACTAAACCCAATAATCCTCCGACGATGACTGTCGCAGCATTGGCAATTGTACCTAAACCAATCATGTTTTGAGCCTCACAAATTCAATCAACTCTTCGATTTCAACGAATCGAATGGTTGAATTGTAACATAGAACGACGGGGAAAGAAACAGTCCGCTGAAAAATTTGCTGTGTTTCTTTCTCCATTTTTTGAGAAATTTTTTTCTTTTCCTGCCGCCTTCGCCTGCGGATTGTTCGGCAGAAATGCAGAACAGGATACCCGCTCCGATCATACCGGAGCAGATATCCTGATGTGCGACTGATCATGTCAATACTATCGTGATTCACGCTCGGCTTTTTTCTTGCACGGCGAGAAATAGTCTAAGATAACGGATCTTCCCTGTTTCAAGCGACCCTCATAACGCGCCCGGGCATAATACTCCAATTCAAAACTGCCGCGGGAGCCGTCATAAACATAGCCATACCGTGCCGCTTCACGGGCGACCAATTCCGAAGCGCAGGAAGTAACGCTGATGCCGTCTTTTCTATTTTCTTCCAATTGGGCATAAGCCATGATCCCTTCAGGGATATCCCGATATTCAAAGCCCTTTGGCACCGGCGTGCCTGCCGCGGTCAGGACTCCCGCCAAATAGGTATAAATGCCGCTTTGCGGATCAACATCTCCACCCCAACCGACGCGGTCCCATTCGTTTACCAAGCCGTTCAGATCAAATAAAATCCCCATTTTACCGCTGGAAAGCAAAGCATCCCATAAATTCGGAATTGTCAGATCCTCTTCCGCTGCACCTAAACTTTGAACAACGCTCTTACCAATCACACGGGCAGCGTTGAATTTTACAATCGAAAATTGAATTACCCTGGCTCCCATTGTCTTCTCTCCTTACGACCATTCGTATAAAACATCGCCGTCAATCGCCAGATAATTGGGGTTTTCCGCATCTCCTGGCAGAAAACGAGCAACAAATTCACTGGTTTTCTTCTCACCGGACGAATTCGTATAAGTTACGCTGGAAGTGATCCAGATTTTACCTTGATATTCCAAAATGCGATGATCCAGCGGATCTGTGCTGAAAACAGCCGTTTCCGGTCTGGATAATGCCGCTTTCACCATGCTCTGCGCGCCAGCCCAATAAAGATCCGGATTTGCCACAGCCAAACCGCCAAAAATGCGTTGCTGAAAAGTCAGAGAGACACTGTTATAACCACCGGCAGCCGTGATATTATAAATAGCCATTTCTTCGACTGTTGCGCTGACCCGATGGTAGACATGAGCACCATCCGCTTTCGAGATCAATTGCGCTGTTGTGCCGAGTGTAAGCCCGAAATCCTGTGCAATTGCTTTGTCGTCCGTGTAAGCCCACTGATCCGGTGCAATCGCCTGCAGCCGGACCAACTGATCCTGCCAGAAAAAGAATTTCAATTTCGCTTTCCGGGCATCCGTTGCAGGGTAGACATAGATCTTCAACGGATAGGATTCCGCTCCCTGCTTACTGACTTCCGCCAGAATTTCCTGCGGCTCTCCCAGTTTACCTGTCAGTTCTGCCGGCGTCAGGTGCAAATAGTCGGTCCACGCCAGGGAGAAGCTCGGCAAACCGTTTGCATTGGTATGCGGCTCTTCTGCTGCCGGCTGATTGCTTTGATGCTCTTTCCAATTCATAAAAAGTAAGCCGGTGAGACAGCCCAGGATCACCATCGCGATCAGTAAGACCGCCCAGCGTTTGATTTTTATGGCGGCTTGCACCTTTTTTTCTTCTTTTGGGCTGATTGGATGAAAAACCGGCAGTGATTCCAGACCTTCATTACGAATCAGTTGCTGCTCCTCCAACAGTAAATCGATTTTCTTCTGTTCGAATTCTTCTTTGGTAATCAGCTTCTTGTCATACTGAATCAATAATTTCAACATTTCATCGTAGGTATTATACAATCAATTCACAGCCTTTCGTGAATCATAGCTCGAAATATGCCAAAGACAACACTTCATCCCACGTTGGCATCACAATGATCCGATCGCTCCTCATCCTGATGTCAGGTCATTATACCCTGATTCCCTGATTTAAACAAGAATAAGTTGAAACAAACCTGCTGTGTAATGAAATGTTCAGAAACCGTTCGTGGAAAATTCAAGACTCGATTTGTAAGGAATTCACCACTTTGGTCAACTGTTGACGATATGCCACAGATTGCTGCGCGATAAATTGACGCAAAGTCTCTCTGAATTGATTTTCTGTTTCACTGACCGAATCGGCATCCATTTCAGCTGAAATCAGGTGCCGCTTGACTAAAGCGGCAATTTCGATCCGTCCCAACATTTGTAATACCGCAAGCGTTTCGCTTTCTGTCAGATTACCATCCCGTATCAAATCGTCCAGATCGCTTAAGGATCGGATTTTTTCCCGAATGATGGCCAATTTATCCGATAAATAGCGGCAGGAATGCAATTCATCCAACACATCTCTGTAAGCGGCATCCTCCATCTTATCACCAAAAGAAAACACCTGCTGCGGCAACTGCAGTGCTCCTGTGTTCGCGTGAAAGAATTGCTCAAGCACGCCAATTTTAGCAGCCGATCGAATTTCTTTGCCCAGAGCCGGCAGCTGATCCTCCAGATATTGGATCAGAGCGCGATCTTTTAAATTCAGCTGCCGAATCACTTCCTGACCAGCGGCACTAGCCAAGCGAATGATTTGTTCCTCTGTTTGCTGCAGCAGGAAAGCGGACAAACATTCTATGTCTGTTTTCGCTAATTTTAATGGTCTAAAATTCAGATGAGACAGTTCACAGCCGATCGCGGTGAGATAAACAAGTTGGAAAATATTAAAAACAGCATCTTCATAGGCTGGATCATAGGCGGCAAGCAAAGCATGCAGATCGGCAGCAGAAAAGCAAGCGCAAAACGCATTTTCATAATAAAGCGACTGTACATAAGCTTGCAAATATTCAATTCCTGCTAAATGGAGAGGAGAGTACGCCAAGGGGTAATCCAAGGCGGCAGAAATTTCATGAGCAGCGTAATCCGGTTGGTAGCCTCTGAGGACTTGCGGGATTGCTTCCATCACAGCTGCCTGATAAATAGCCTGTTTCGTTTCTATTTTGTTTTGTCTGAGCATCTGATAGAAATGATTGGTCACGCTGATTTTTGCATTCAGGCGTTTTCTGCCCAGACGATAGAGCTCAGTAACCTCAATTTCCCGCAGCGCTTGCGTTGCTTGCACTGGGCCGGACAGTGATTTGAGATACAACCCGATCGTATAGAGATTCGACTGCATCAGAGTTTCAGCGGTTTCCTGGCGAACCGAACTGCTGCGGTTCTCTGTGTAGCTCGTGATTTTCATGGCAAGCAGATTGAGCAAAGCCATCTGCACTTTTTCTATTTCCATATCGCTGAGAATTTGGCTGCGATTGGCATCGTTTAACAGATTTTGCAGATAGAATGCGGTTTCTGGACTTGCCGGTTTGCTGTCATCCTGCTGTTCAGCGTACTCCATCCTGTTCCTCCTCTTCCCCCTGCTCTTTTTCCTCGTAATCCACGGCCAAACCAAATCGGATATTATGTGCCATTCGGACCAATTCCCGTCCGGCTAATAATTCGAGTGAGCCTTGGCAGACACCATTAAAGGCTTTGCCCATGTAACCGATTAAATCATCGTCACTGACCTGTTCCAGTGTTTCGTTTTTAAAATAGTAAAATAATTCAATTAAGTCATTGAGTGTTTCCGCATAATTATAGCTGGTCAGGAAGGGAGAATCGGCAAAGACGGTGATCATTTTGTCAATGACACCACCGCCGATTTCAATCCGTCCGGTCTGCTGCAATGCCAAGGCACGGGTTTCCACCAGGTCAACCACCTGTTTTGGGCTTAAAGTCAAGCCATATTGGCGGGTGATTTGGTTCAATCCCAGAATTTCATTGACTGCTTGTTTCTGTAACATGACAGAATTAAAAAGACTCAGTTCACCGGCCAATTGCAACACTCCTTTTAAAAAGAAATCATCACGGAGGATTTGCTTGCTCCAGCCCTTTCAAATCGCAGCGGCATGGATGTAAGAAAGGATCTTTTCTGCTGCCTGAGCAGCAGAGATCTCACTTGTATCGATTTTCAGCGTTGCCATACTCTGATAATTCTGCAGCCGGGGAAGACTTCTGGCTGTCCCTTCCGGGACTCTCAGGCCGGCTGCCACATCCAATTCCAGCCGCTTGATCAAGGCTTGTTCGGAGCAAACCAGAGAGAATTGATAAACACAGCAATCGCTAAGGTCCAAAGCTGCCAGCAGATGATCCAAAATCACCTGTTCGTGCATGACCCAACAAAAAATTATATTTTGATAGACTGAGCAGTGCAGGAAATTATTCAGCAGATAATAAATATTCTGCTCAACCATCTTTTTTGTTTCCGCATTGACCACAAAAGGCCGCATATCCCAACACCAATCGCCATCCAGAAAAACACAATCCGGCAGCAATTGCTGCAGCGCTCTGCCGGTCGTCGTCTTGCCGACTCCCATCGTACCATTGATCAGAATGAGATTTTTCATTTTTTCAATTCACCGTCCAAAATTAGCTTATTGATTCTCAGAGGATTCCGCTTTTACTTAATTCGGCTCGCTGTGGAGCAAAACCTTTTTCGCAGCCGATCGGTCCTCTTGTTTGCACTTGCCTGGTAGGCTCGATTAGACTTGGCGGCAAACCGATTTTCAAATAACCGAACAGCTTGTTCGTCAGCAAAGGAATAATCCAGCCCAAAGAGAATAGTCTAGTTAATGATAAAGCATCAAAATGATAAAGCATCAAATTGATCCTGAAAGGAGGCGGCAGATATGACGGAAGACGATACACTGCTGATGAAAAGATTCACAGAGCTGGCTCACCGTGCCTTTTCACGTGATACCGAGCTCTATTCCGATTTTTTAAACCGCGCCGAACAAGAAGTGCTGCAGCAGACAGCCTTTGACCGCAATTCGGCTGCCTTTACCTTAATGGGTGGCTATGATGCCGCCGAACGCAAAGTTGCTTGTTTTGGCGTGCCTGCACCGGAATACCCGCCTGCCGGCTCACCGATTTCCTGCATCTGCATTGCTCCTGTTTCACAGAAATTTGCGGATCAGCTCAGTCACCGGGACTTCCTCGGCTCTGTTTTAGCTTTGGGTTTAAAACGGGAAGTTATCGGGGATATCATCCTGCATGATAACTGCGGTTCTCTCTTTTGCCTCGTTTCGGTCGCTGATTACATCATCGCAGAATTGAAACAGGTAAAGCACACTACGGTTCGCTGCACGATGGCGGACGCACCTGATTTCGTCAATCAAATCCCCGATCCCAGCCAAATCGTCATCGCCTCCGAGCGTCTGGATGCTATCGTTGCTGCGGTCTATCGGCTCTCCCGCAGCGAGAGCCAACAGCTTTTTGCCAAAGGGATTGTCTCTGTCAACAGTCGGGTTACCGAAAACACCAGTGCAGCTCTGACAGCAGGCAGTATCGTTTCTGTGCAGGGCTTTGGCCGCTTTCTTTATGAAGGCATCGAGAAGGAAACCCGGAAAGGCCGGCTGCGGGTCAATGTGCGGATTTTTGCATAAAAACAAGGTCCCGATTTTGAATCAATCAAAATCGGGACCTTGTTTTGGTGGCGGAAGTCGGAATCGAACCAACGACACAGCGGGTATGAACCGCTTGCTCTGCCAGCTGAGCTACTCCGCCATAAACTGGTGGCACAGGCCAGAATCGGACTGGCGACACGCGGATTTTCAGTCCGCTGCTCTACCAACTGAGCTACCGTGCCAATGTGTTACATTATACCTTCAAAGCCACATGCTACGCAAGAATATAATCCAGCTTCTTTCTGTTGTTTTGGACAGCCTTACAGTTAAAAAAGGGAATGCTCTGCCAAACGAGCCAAAAATAGCCAATCGTTTTGCGCCGTCTGAAAAACGACACGTTAATTTACGAATTTTGTCAAAGGTTTTTAATCCTGCTAAAGCGAATAGTTGGAATAATGGCAAAGGGTGATCCAAGGCTTGATGCCTTGCCAAATAAGGATCTCAGATTGTAAAGGAGTGGATAGTGTTGAGCCAATATGTAATTCGTCGAATTTCCGATGCTGACCGGCCGAAGATGTCTGAATTTCTTCAGGAGCATTGGGGTGCCAGTAAAAATGTGCATTCCAAAGGAGTACAGCAAACAGACACACTACCCGGATTTATTGTCTACCAGGATGGTTTCATTGTCGGTTTGATTACCTATGATATTCGCGGTGAAGAATGTGAATTAGTGACCATCAATTCGCTGCTCAATAAAGTAGGTTTAGGCTCTTCACTGCTGCGCAGTATGGAAGATGCCGCCAGAGAAGCCGGCTGCAAACGTATTTGGTTGATCACCACAAATGATAACATCGAAGCATTACGTTTTTATCAAAAACGCGGTTTTGAGTTCTCGAATTTGTATCTGAACACGATCGATTCTTTACGAAACCTGAAACCGGAAATTCCTGTGGTGGGACAGAATGGTATCTTAATCAAACACGAACTCGAGCTGCAGAAATTGCTGTAAAAAGCAGAGAACTTTGAAGCAAAACATCCGGCAGGACAATAGAAAATGAACTGCCGGGTGTTTTATATTAGGAGCGAATTTTTCATGGCTACAGAATCAGCGAAAAACGAAATTCACCTTTGCCGGATTAATACGGTTAATTATCCCCTATTTGCCAACCTGGTAGCTTGGCGTCTCAATGGAGAAGAAGCAAGCTCCACTGAAGCCTGCATACCCTCCGACGTACCGGCTGCCGTGCGCAGCGCCTTAGCCCGGCCGGATTATTGGTTATTTACGGCCGTCTGTCAGGCGCGCATGATCGGCTGGATCAGCCTGTATTACCTGCCGAAAGTAGGCAAATACAATGGACATGGTCATCTTTACGTCGATGAACTGTGGGTCGCACCGGCCTTTCGCCAGCATGGCGCTGCCAAATTATTGATGAAACAGGCTGAAACCTGCGCTCTCAGCTGCGGCGCCGTCGGTATCCGCTTGTACGTCAATACAGAGAACCCGGAAGCGCAGGCTCTCTATGCAGCACTTGGTTACGAAGGCAGCTCTACTGCTTTTTTCAAAGAAAAGCACTTGTAAGTCGGGACAGCTGAATTTCCCATGATTCCGATCAGGCTCAAAGAGGAGGAAACAATGAACGAACAAATGAAAACAGCAACCTTTGCCGGTGGTTGTTTCTGGTGTATGGTTTTGCCTTTTGACTGCTATGAAGGTGTTTCACAGGTGATTTCCGGTTATACCGGCGGCTTTTTAGCCAATCCTACCTATCAGGACGTGCGTGCCCAAAAAAGCGGGCATCTGGAAGCGATCCGCGTGATCTATGACGAACAAGTCATATCCTACCCCGAATTATTGGCCATCTATTGGCAGCAGATTGATCCCACCGATCAGGACGGTCAATTTGGTGATCGGGGCAGTTCCTATCGCACCGCTATTTTCTATCATGATGAAAGCCAGCGTCTGGCCGCGGAACAATCCAAAGCGGACTTGGCTGCTTCGGGCAAGTTTCAGAAACCGATCGTGACCCGTATTTTGCCGGTGGAAACTTTTTATCCGGCGGAAAACTATCACCAGGATTATGCGCGCCGTGAAACAGAAAAATACCATGCCGACGAAGCCGTACAGGAACGAAAAATATTTTTGCAGGAAACCTGGAAAAAACAGTGAACTGTGCTAAAAGTATTTGACAACGCCTGAATTTCGTTCTATAATTCATTTAATATCATAATGCCGATGATCAGAGAGCAGTAGCTGCTATTTTTGTTTTCAGAGAGCTGTCGGACGCTGAGAGACAGCAACAAAAAGCAGGGAACTCGCTTTGGAAGGCAGATGGATTTAAATCCGTCCGTCAGCATACGTTATCTGCTGTAAGTGGGAACCATGCCCAAAGCATGATTTCAACAAGAGTGGTACCGCGGCTCCGTCGTCTCTTATTTTGAGACAACGGAGTTTTTTATTTTTCGAGCGCAGAAAAAAATCAATATAGAAGGAGTGAAGCAAAATGAGTCGTTACAATCGACAGACCGACCTGAAGTGGCAGCAGCGTTGGCAAGAAACGCAGCTCTACAAATTTCACCCGGAGAAAGCCGACAAAAAACTCTATTGTTTGGAAATGTTCTCTTATCCGTCCGGTTACAAATTACACGTCGGTCATTGGTATAATTATGGCATGACCGACAGCTGGTCCCGTATGAAGAGAATGCAGGGTTACGAAGTATTCCATCCGATGGGCTTTGACGCGTTCGGCTTGCCGGCAGAGAATTTCGCGATCAAGTCCGGCATCCATCCCATGGATTCTACCCTGGCCAACATCGCTTCCATGGAAAAACAGCTGAAAGAAATGGGAGCCACTTTTGATTGGGATTATGAGCTGATGACCTGCGATCCGGCATATTACAGATGGACCCAGTGGATCTTCTTAAAATTCTACGAGAAGGGATTGGCGTATCGTAAAATGGCGCCGGTCAATTGGTGCCCCAGCTGTCAGACTGTCTTGGCCAATGAGCAGGTCGTGGATGGCAAATGTGAACGCTGTGAAACACCCGTCACCAAAAAAAACTTAACCCAATGGTTTTTCAGGATCACCGCTTATGCCGAGGAGCTTTTGAATGGCCTGGATGCGCTGAACTGGCCGGAAAGCACCAAGATCAAACAGCGTAATTGGATCGGCCGTTCCGAAGGCAGTCATATTGAGTTTGCCGTGGCTGGGCAGCCGGATCTCAAGATCCGTGTCTTCACCACCCGCGCGGATACGCTTTTCGGCGCTTCCTATGTCGTGTTGGCGCCGGAGCAGCCGCTGGTCGCTCAAATCACCAGTCAAGACCAACTGGCAGCGGTCACCGCTTATCAGGAAGAAACCAAAAAGCAAACCGAAATTGAACGTCTCTCCACAGTCAAAGAAAAAACAGGCACTTTCACCGGTGCTTATGCCATCCATCCGCTGACCGGTGCGCAGATCCCCATCTGGATCGCCGATTATGTGCTCGCCACCTACGGCACCGGCTGTGTCATGGCCGTTCCAGCCCACGATACGCGCGATTATGAATTTGCCGTCAAATACGAACTGCCCATTCCGCGGGTGATTCAAGCCGCCGAAGGCGCAGCCTCGGAGGCACTGCCCTTCACGGAATATGGCATCCTGGTCAATTCCGGTTCGTATAACGGATTGACTTCCGAGCAAGCCTTAAAAGCAATTGTCAGCGATTTGGCTGCGGCGCAGAAAGGGGAAGCCACCGTAACCTATCGCCTGCGTGATTGGCTGATTTCCCGTCAGCGCTACTGGGGCGCACCGATCCCGATCATCCATTGTCCCAAATGCGGCGAAGTGCCGGTACCGCTGGAAGACCTGCCGGTCAAATTGCCTTATGACGTGGAATTCAAGCCGGACGGCAAGTCCCCTTTGGCCAAAAGTGACTCCTTTATGCATACCGTCTGCCCTATCTGCGGCGGACCGGCCGAACGCGATCCCGATACCATGGATACCTTTGTCGACTCCTCCTGGTATTTCCTGCGCTATCCCGACAACAAAAACAGTGAGCAGGCCTGGAATGTCGACTGGATCAATCGTATGCTGCCGGTCGATAAATACGTCGGCGGACCGGAGCATGCCTGCATGCACTTGATTTATGCCCGTTTCTTTGTCAAAGCGCTGCGCGACTGCGGTTATCTCAACTTCGACGAACCGTTCCGTTCCCTCATCCATCAAGGCATTATCCTGGGACCCGACGGCAACCGCATGTCGAAATCGCATGGCAATGTGATCTCGCCCGACAGCTATCTGGAAAACTACGGTTCGGATATTCTGCGCCTCTTCCTTGGCTTTACCTATAATTATACCGAAGGCGGCCCCTGGGAGGACAGCGGCATCAAGGCAATGTCGCGCTTTATTGACCGGGTAGAGCGCTGGATCGACCGGCTGCTGGAAATACGCCAGGGCGGTCCCGGCGGAATCGCCAATGCCAAAGCCGGCAAACGGCTGCAGTTCTATCGTCACAAGGCGATCCAGTACTGCACGAAAGACATGGAAGTCTCGCAATTCAATACCTCCATTGCTAAGATCATGGAATTTCTCAATGCGCTGAACCAATACGATACAGAAAACACCATCAAAGATCGGGTCTTATTGGAAGAAGCGACCGCTGACTTGCTGCGCTTGCTGGCTCCCCTGGCGCCTCATTTAACGGAGGAACTTTGGCAGCAGATCGGCAAACCTTACTCGATCCATAATCAAGCCTGGCCAATTTGCGATGAAGCCATGCTGATCGAGGACAGTGTCGAACTGGCGCTGCAGATTAACGGCAAGATCCGCGATAAAATCGAAGTGGACCGGGAAGAATCGGAAGAAAATATTAAGACCATGGCCTTGGCTTCACCGGGTCTGGAACCCTACTTAACCGGCAAAAAAATCATCAAAATCGTCGTCATCAAGAACAGACTGGTCAATATCGTCGTCGTCTAAAACCAAAGGGGATGCAGCCAACCGCTGCATCCCCTTTGGTTTTAGTATGAACTTGCTAGATGGTCTCCTCCACAAGCTTTGCTGTCAAGACCGGATTAAAAGAGCGCTCGATGCGATAAACCAGGTAGTCTGCATCGACACGCGCAATGACAGCCTCCAGGAATTTCTTTTTGGAAGCCTCCTCCACAACCGAAGCTAAACCTCCAAAGAGGATTTCCTTACCGGGCGATTCGCTGAAATTCACCCGCAGCTGTTTGTCGTCGAAATAGAGTTTAATCAAACGGGCTACGGAGAGTTCCAGAAACGAACAGCGCAGCTTCAGTACCAAATGCTCATCTTCATCCAGAGCAAACTGCCCCCGGCAGCCAACCAGATAAGATTCTCCATGCAGAGACAGCGAGGTAAATTGATCTGTGTGAAAACCAATCGGCAGGCTATAACTTTCATCCTCTTCTTCCACGATCAGCCAAAACAGATGATCGTGAATCTGAAATTTCAAACGTCGGATGCCTTTGGTATAATTGTTCTGCATAATCTGCGCGATCAGCGGAAACAAACCGACGCTGTCCGCCTCTGCCGAGCTAAAAGTGTAGACCTGCTGGTCGAGCGTCAGGCAGGCCTGCGGTAAAGCCGGTTCGCGTGAATGAGAAAGCGGTACGGCGGCCACTGCTTCCGTCTTGTTCCAGCCATGCCCCGGCAAATGCCGCAGCCGCTGCAAACGCAAGTACGCTGCCGTATTTTCCGGCAGAAAATGGCCGGGATGATAGGTTGCCTTAAAATAGCGATGCAGCAACCGAAAGAAGCCGCCTAATTGGAACAACTCCCCAACCCCGCCGGTTGTGACGACCAAAATCTGACTTTCCGGAAAGCCAATCACATTTTGCCCAAACATACCATTCAGCAAAAAAGCATGTTCCTGTCTGCTCACCCAGATATGATAACCGTAGTTATACTCTCCCGTCGTGGCAGGTGCCTTGATTTTCGTTGAGGTCGCCTCTTGAATCCATCGCCGTGATACGAGCTGTTGGCCTTGCCAATTACCCTGCTGCAGATAGAGCTGACCGATCTTGGCCATGTCCTCAGGCGCCAGATATAAACCCCAGCCGCCTTTTTCGATGCCCTTGGGACAAACTTCCCAATAGACATTCTCAATCGCCAGAGGCTGAAATAAGCGCGGCTGCAGAAATTCCATTAAACTCTGTCCGCTGATTTCCCGGACGAGCACCGAGAGCAGGTAGGAGTTCATGCTGTTGTAAGCAAAATTACTGCCCGCTTCGAAGCGAACTCCCGATTCCAGAAACGCTTTCAGCCAATCCGTCTCGGTAATGGCACCGATTTCGTTAAAAACCACACCGCTCGTCATGGTTAGTAAATGAGCCACCGTGATATTCTTCTGCGTCAGCCGGGAGAGCATATTGTTATGTTTGGCAAAAAGATCGACGAGATGATCGTCCAGCTGCAGCAGTCCATCGTCAATCAGCATGCCGATCGCTAAACCGGTGATCGATTTACAAAAGGAATGCCCCAAGGTCCAAGTGTGCAGATCATAGGCGCCAAAGCTTGTTTCGGCAATGACAAAACCATTTTTCAGAATCATCAGCGTATGCAGATCGAGACTGGGATCCGCCTGTAATTCTTCGATAAAGCGGGCCAGATAAGCGGAGGGAATGCCTTGAGACTCGGGGGTAGCCGAGGGAAAGGACTGCCGCTGCGGATGATTGGGAAAAATCGCTTTCTGAGGCAGATAAGGAATGATTGGCTGTGTACTGCTCTTGCGGTCAAAAAGCTGGCCAACGAGCTTCAGGGCGTTCGCCTGTACTGTGATGTCCATTCTGTCGGCTCCCTTTCTCTTCCTTCTCCGGAGTTTTGTCTTTGCTTTTCTTTTTAGTCTGCTCAGCGATCGCAAGTAAGAAGGGCCGTCCCGCAGTGCTCTGATTCCCCGCTAAAGACAGCCCGTTTTCTTTTTTATGCATCACAAACTGCGGTAAATAATCCTAAACCGTTTCTTCCGGCATCTGCAGAATTTGCGGCACTAATTGCTCTAAAACAGCCCAAAGCGCCTCTCGGCTTTGTTCTTCTTCCGTGGTAAACAAGAGCGGAGGTTCCGGCAGCAACAAGGACCGTTTCAGCATAGCCGCCTGACTCTGCCATTGACTGCGTGTCAGCTTATCACGCTTGGTGCCAACCACAATAAACGGCAGTGAGCAGCGCTGCAGAAAAGCCGTCATTTCCTGATCCAGCTGCGAAGGTTCGTGCCGGCTGTCCACCAGCTGTACCACCAGCTGCAGCTGCTGTCGCTTCAATAAATAATCCTGCAGCAGCTGACTGATCGTCTGTTGCTTGCCTTTACCCAGAGCGGCATAACCATAACCGGGCAGATCGACCATGTTAAAACAATCGTTGATACGATAAAAATTCAAGGTCTGCGTCTTGCCCGGTGTTGAAGAGGTCCGCGCCAGACTGCGGCGCTGAAACATTGCATTGAGCAGGGAGGATTTCCCCACATTGGAACGGCCGGCAAAAGCAATATCCGGCAGCACATCCGGCGGGCATTGAGAAACAAAACCGGCAGACATGACGAGTTCAATTTGCTTGATTTTCATTTATTCCTCTTTCTTTCCCCGTTTCATCTGTTTGATACTTCTTTCCAATTCGGGAATCAGATAGCCCAGCGCCTGTTCATAATTTTCTGCATAATGGATGGTCATTTTCCGCTGAATCGATTCCGGTAATTCCTCCATGTCCTTGCGGTTTTCTTCGGGGATGACCGCCTCGTAGATGCCGGCTCGATAGGCAGCCAGCAGCTTTTCTTTTAAGCCCCCAATCGGCAGAATATTACCGCGCAAGGTGATTTCACCGGTCATGGCAACATCGCGCCGCACGGGAACTTTGGTAAAAGCCGAAACCAAGGCCGTAACCAGAGCGACTCCGGCCGAAGGTCCTTCCTTGGGGACGGACCCTTCCGGTGCATGAATATGGATATCCTTTTCTTTATAGAATTCCGGCAGCAGCCCATAAGCTTCGCCTTTGGAACGGACATAACTCAAGGCAATCCGGGCGGACTCCTGCATCACCTCACCCAGTTTGCCGGTCAGAATCAAGTCACCCTTGCCTTCCAAAATACTGACTTCGATCGGTAGGATTTCGCCTCCCATTTCTGTCCAAACCATGCCGGTGGCAACACCAACCTGATCCTGCTTTTCGGCCGCGGTATGACTGTAGATTGCGGTACCCAGGAATTTATCCAATTTGTTGGCGGTCAGGTTTAGCTTACCGTCCTCGCCGCTCAGAATCTGTCGGGCTCGTTTGCGGCAGATTTTACCGATCTGCCGTTCCAACTGCCGCACACCGGCTTCTCTGGTATAAGCGGAAATGATCCGGACCAGCGTTTTATCGGCAAACTGCAGCTGATCATCCCGTAAGCCATTCTCCTGCAATTGTTTAGGAATCAAATGACGCTTGGCGATTTCGAATTTCTCTTCTTCGGTATAACTGGACAGTTCGATCAATTCCATGCGATCCAACAGCGGGCGCGGAATCTCTCTGGCATTATTGGCGGTTGTGATAAAGAGAACCTGCGATAAATCAAAGGGGATTTCCAAATAATGATCGGAGAAGGTGTTGTTCTGTTCCGCATCCAGCACCTCCAGCAAAGCGGCGGCCGGATCCCCCCGAAAATCGCTGCTTGTCTTATCAACCTCATCCAGCAGGAAAACCGGGTTACGTACCCCCACTTGCCGAATACCCTGAATAATCCGTCCCGGCATGGAAGCCACATAGGTGCGGCGGTGACCGCGAATTTCGGCTTCATCCCGCACTCCACCCAAAGAAATCCGGATGAATTTACGATTCAGCGCTCTGGCAACGGATTTGGCCAGGGATGTTTTGCCGGTTCCCGGTGGTCCGACCAGACAGATAATCGGTCCTTTCAGGCTGTTGCTCAACTGTCGGACCGCCAAGTATTCCAGAATCCGCTCTTTTGGCTTTTCCAAAGCATAATGGTCTTGATCCAGAACCATCTCGGCCGCCTTGATATCCAGCATATCTTCTGTCAAGGTATCCCAAGGTAATTGAAAGACCGTATCCAGGTATTGCCGCAGCACAGCCGCTTCGGGAGTACTGGCCGGCATCTTTTCCAAACGATTAATTTCTTTGTTCAGCTTCTCTTTATTGTCGGCAGAAATGCCTTGAATCGCTTCCAGCATGGCTGCCATCCGCTCTTTTTCCGCCTGCTTTTCTTCCGCTTCGCCTAATTCTTTCTGAATGACCTTGATCTGTTCGCGCAGAAAATACTCCCGCTGACTCTTCGCCATCACGGTTTGGGTTTGGGTTTGAATATAATTCTCCAGTTCATGCCGCTGGATCACTTTTTCGATAAAAACACTTAAATCCAAGAGACGCTGCTCGACCGATAGATCCGCCAGCATGACCTGCTTTTCCTGAAAGGAAAACTGCAGATGGGTGGCCAAATAATCCGCGAATAAGCCGGGTGTCTGCATCATACCGGCTTCTCTCAGCACGCTGGCCGGATATTTTTGATTCAGCCGAATCAATTGCCGCAATCGTTCGGTGATCCGTTCCACCAATAAAGTGGATTTCTCATCGACTGCCTCCGGATCCGTCTGCTCGGTTGCCTGAGCGCGCAGTGCTTCTTCACCGTTCGGCTGATAAGTATGCACCAAACCACGCTGCTGACCTTCCAAAACAACTTGCTTTTGACCGCCGGGTAAGCGCATGATTTGCTTCACACGGCAGATCGTGCCAACCAAAGCCAATTTATCGGCGTCTACCTGACTGGCAGTATCATCCACTTCTTTGCGGTAACCAACAATCAGCACCTGTTCACCGCGCGCCATGGCGTCTTCCACATCGCGCTCCACTTTACTTTGCATAAAATCCAACCGCAGCATGGTATGCGGGAAAACAACAACCTCTTCCAAAGGCAACACGACATAACTCTTTGCTTCTGACAAGTAAACAGCTCCTCTTTTTATACAATCTGGTTCTCAGATTATCATTCATAATTAGTATAATTCGCCAAACCCACTGCAGAATCCTGCCCGTTGTCCAATCGCTGCCGCTGCAGCACCGCAAATACGAAAAACGGCTTCTTTCGCATCGGTTTGACCGGCGTAAGAAACCGTTTTTAGTCTTTTGACTTAATAATTCTCTTCGATCACTAATTTGCCCATCTGCTCCAATTTCTCTTTGATCAGTTTCATCGTGGTCGAACGCGGTTTGACACCGACCTGCTTAAAGAGCAACGAAGTATGTGCATCATTCAAGGCGTTCCCGATCATGAAGGTAATGCTGTCTGCCTGCAGCAGATATTTACAGAGCCGTTCCACCGGTGTGCTGTCGGTCAGGTGGGCGATCGGCTCGTCGATAATATTATAGACCTGATTCAGCATGACCGCCCCTTCCGTAACCATCTCGATGCCTTGCATGATATATTCCGGCGGCGAACCCAGGGAGAGGGAACCCTCAACCATTTGGACTTTGCGCTTCAGTTCCCGTGCCACAATATCGGCGGTGGTGGAACCGCAAATGATGTGCAGTCCTTCCTGTGCCATGAACCTGGCCACAAACTCCTGATCACTGTTCTTTTGCTCCGGCGGACCGGACAGAATGGTTAAACTGACCGCTTTTCTGCGGTGAATCAGCAAAATTGAAGTATCGTCGGCAGCATAACCACCGGAGATTTTTTTGGTTAGTTCGACGATCTTATCTAACTTCAGCTGCCAGTCCGCAGATTCCGCCAGCTCATGATTCAAATAATCGGCAATTCCATTGGCTCCGATACCGAAAACATATTTGGCGCCCATGCCGGCTTGCGTTACGCCGTCGGAACAGAGAAACAAACTTTCGTTTTCCCGCAGAGTACCAAAGCTTTCACCGATAATCTCGTAGCCCGCCGTATAGAAACGCGGTTTCATCACCTGCGCTGTCCCTTCGCTGATCAGGATCGGATTGGGCGATTCGTAGGTATAAATCGTGAAATTGCCATCATTCAAAATCCTAACCGCGGTAAATGCGGAAAAAGGCATCTCTTCGGTGCGGGCACGGTGCATGGAATCCGCCACAATTTCGCAGGCGCTGCGAAAAGAAAACTCATGTCTCGCGAGTTCGACCAAGCGGTTGGCACAAACGATCGCAGCGATGTTGGCATAGATGCCCGAACCGATCCCGTCGCATAAAACAAAAATGGACATCGTAGGGGTTCGACTGCTTAAGCAATAGTCACCCAAGACACGCTGATTGACTTTCTTCTCCTGTTTGACTGTATGCTCATAATAATTCACCGCAATCACCTCAATTGTTTACACTTTGCTGTCATCCGAGAACAAATCTGTGATTCGCTTGACCAGATCTTCGCTCTGGGCCGTATTCTTCCCCAAAAAATGCGCCATCTCCTGAGAAAAACGGATTTGATGATCCAATAATTCTTTGGCATGTTCTAAGGTCTGACGTTTGATCAGATCGATCTGGCCGCTGTCAAACTTTAACTGCGTAATGTTGGAATAGATGCCGACGTACTGCGCTTCATTGCGCAAAGCATAGAGGATTTCGTGATACTTCATGCCATACTTTGAGTGAATCGACTCATATTGTTCGGCCTGACCGCTGACCATTTTCTCATAACCATCGGCAGGGACGAGATAAGAAATTCGTTTCCCCAAAATACCGTTGCTGCAGAAAAACATTTTCTGGAAGGAGGGATTCATATGCAGAATGTTCAGTTCCGCATCCAAAACGACAATTCCATCCGGACTCGTCTCCATGATCTTATCGGAGCGCTGCTGTGCTAAACGGCGCATGTAGGGCAGGCACATTTCCGGATCGGCTAAACCGCGGGCTACGGCAATCGCCTTATCCCGGCAGGTATTATAACCGCAGGCGCCGCAGTTCAAATGATTCTCGGAAGAACTCTTGCCGGTGTGTTCCAGGGCAAGCTGAATTCTGTTTTCATCGATTTCTTCCAAATGAATTGCTTCCGTGGGATCGAACGCAGTCAGATAAGTGATCTCATTCACCTGCGATTTGATGGTCGATTGGCCTGTCAGGACAGCTTGCTCCCTGGCTGACACAGGCAGATCAGGCTGCAGCGGGTTTGCCGCAGTGTCTGCTTCTTGGTTCGCGGCGGCCGCTCTTTCGCTGCCGGTGGTGGCTTTCAGGAAATGCTTCAGCTGGGCGCAGTTTTCCGCGTAGTCGATCAAAGCCTGTTTCTTTTGATATAAATTGAGGTTTTGCGGAAATGCCGGCCCGGCAATGCAGCCACCGCTGCAAAACAACGGTTCAATCATGCGATAATTGAGATTATTGGCGGAAGCAAAAAAGGTGATCAGGTTTTCAGCACCGCTGATATGCAGGATATCGTTTTGTGTGTTGTCGGACGTGATGCCGCAGGCCTTTAATTGTCCGCCCTGCAGCGGATAAAGACGCGCTTTCTCATAACCGTCGTTATGATCGAAATCGGATTCGGCGCAATTAGCTACGACCAATTCTTCTTCGTCCATCCATTCCTGCAGTTCCTGGAAAGTCAGGACGGCATCAATGGCATCTGCCAGTTCCGGCCGCAGAATTTCTTGCTTCTTGGCGGCACAGGGCCCAATAAAAACAACTTTATAATCGGCGCCTAAGCGCTGTTTTAAGATACGGCCATGGGCAATCATCGGAGAAACGACCGGCAGCAAATAGGAAATCAACTCGGGGTGATATTTTTCAATATAATTGACCACGGCAGGGCAGGCGGTGGTAATATTGCCTTGATCGAGCAGCGTCACTGTCTTTTCCGAGACAAATTCCGCGCCTTCCGCTGTTTCGGCAATATAGGAAAATCCCAATAATCTGAGCGCAGAAGGCAGTCTTCTGGCGCTCCAACCGCTGAACAGAGCGGCAAAAGACGGTGCGAGCGAAACCGCTACCGGCTTGCCGCTGGCAATCAATTGCTTGACCTGCTTCAGACTGGGGGCAATCACTTTGGCATGCTGAGGGCATTCCTGCACACAAATGCCGCAGTGAACGCAGAGATCGTCGGTCACACGAGCCTGGCTGTTGCTGACTCGCACCGCTTTGACGGGACAGGCCCGGACACAGCGGTAACAATCCTGACAATTGGCAAATTCCGTATAAATCACGTTGGTTTTCAACAACTGCTTCTCTTCGATCTGATGCTCAACATCCATTTTTTTCACCTTCTCATCCGGTTTTTAAATCCAGTATAAAACATCCGCGTCAATAACACAAGGCATACGCCTGGAATGCAGCAAAAAATCGTCTGCTCCAAGCCGTATGCCTGATCTGATCTTGTGGTTTTTTAGCGGAACCGCTATCTTATAACACGCTTGATTTCGCGCACCGCATCCTCGAAGGAGCAGTGTTCAATAGTCGTGCCATTGATGGTGACAACCGGTCCCTTTTTACAGCGCTCACTGCAGAAGGAAGCATTGACTTCCGTCGTGGCTTCCAGCCCGTTTTCGCGGATATAGTGAATCAGTCTGGTGTAGAGCTCCTGCGCACCGCGCAGATAGCAGCTGGTCCCCATACAAATATTCAGGGAAAGCTTTTGTTCCGCAGAGGCTTTGGATAGGACCACATCTTCCATACTGATCCGCCGACGGTTTTTGTAACCGGTATGCAGTATGCTATGGGCAAGATGTTCGTCGATGATGCCGTCCTGATACATTTTCATGACATACGGATTCTCCTGCGCGCTGTGAAACTGCAGCATCTTGTCATTATCAAATAAACCCTTGGCGCGTTTCGCGAGATCCGGATCATGGTCGGTCACCGGCTGACCGCCGCCGTTGATACAACCGCCGCAGCAGGCCATTACTTCCACCAAATCGAAATGTTCTTCTCCGCTGCGGATTTTATCGATTAAGTTACGGGCGTTCTGTAAACCGCTGACCACGGCCAGCCGCAGCGTAATATCACCCAAGGTAATTTGACTGATCTTGACTTCATCGCCGCCACGCAGTTCCTTCATATCCGGCAGCTGACCATTGCTTAAGCTGGCTGCCGCATAGCGCAGCACCGCTTCGCTGACTCCGCCGGAAGCGCCAAAAATCACCCCGGCGCCGGTTTTGAAACCGAAAGGCAAATCGAAAGAACCCGGTTCCAGTTTTTCAAAATCAATGCCCAATTCTTTGATCATCAGCGACAATTCTTTGGTCGTCAGCACGTAATCCACATCGGGATTCTTATTTACCGCAAATTCCTCGCGCTTGGCTTCGAATTTCTTGGCCGTGCAGGGCATAATGGAGACAACCACTAAATCTTCCCTGGCTACTTTCAGCGTTTTTGTCAGCTGATTCTTGCATAAAGACCCGAACATCTGCTGTGGAGAACGGCAGGTGGACAGATTTTCCAACAGATCGGGGTAATACTGTTCGGCAAATTTGATCCAGGCCGGGCAGCAGGAAGTGAACTGCGGCAGGTTTTGCTTTTTTGCATAGCGTGCCAGGAACTCATTGCCTTCTTCAATCACGGTCAAGTCGGCGGCAAAGGATGTATCATAAATCTGATCGAAGCCCATCATGCGCAGGGCGGTCACAATCTGACCGGTGGTGGAAGTACCCGGTTTATAACCAAAATACTCACCCAAAGCAACTCGCACCGCGGGAGCAATTTGCACAACAACCTTCTTTTTCTCGTCATGCAGCGCGTTCCAAACTTCTTCAATCTGGAATTTTGGGGTTAAGGCACCCACCGGGCAGGCTTTGACACACTGGCCGCAGTTGACGCATTCCACAGAGCCGAATTCTTTATCAAAAGAAGCAACTACCCGGGCGTTTGAACCGCGGTTCGCGAAATCAAGCACACCGACCGACTGCACCTCATTGCAGACCCGCACGCAATCGCCGCAAAGAATACAGCGATTGGGATTGCGCACAATCGCAGGCGAAGAATCATCAATCGCCAGATTGTCATTGATTTGTTTAAAACGAATCTTAGTGATGCCCATCTGCTGAGCGATTCTTTGCAGTTTGCAGTCGCCGCTCTTGGGACAGGTGTTGCAGTTCTGATCATGATGCGCCAGCATCAGCTCGACGATCATTTTGCGCAGATCTCTGATTTGTTTGGTGTTGGTTTTGATCACCTGACCATCGGCCGGCGCGGTGGAGCAGGCGGGCACCAGACCCTTACCAACCAATTCAACCATGCACATGCGGCAGGCGCCGTAAACACTGACATGAGAATTGTAACAAAAGGTCGGTAATTCTATATTCGCCTTGCGGATGACTTCCAGCAAATTTTTTTCCTCTTCAATGGCAATTTGCATCCCATCAATCGTCACAGTTTGCTTTTTCATTTTGCTCTCCTTATTTCTCCACAGCGCCGAATTTGCAGGTTGATTGGCAGACCCCGCAGCGAATGCACTTACTGGGGTCAATTTGATAAGCGACTCCTTTGCTGCCGGTAATCGCTGATACAGGACAGTTGCGGGCGCAAAGACTGCAGCTCCGGCATTTGGCAGGATTGATTTTATAGTTAGCTAACTTCTTGCAGCGATTGGTCGGACAGCGCTTGTCAAAAACATGCGCATTGTATTCCTCTCTGAAATACCGTAAGGTAGAAAGAATTGGATTCGGTGATGTCTTGCCCAAAGCGCAGAGTGAACCGACGCTGACCGTTTGTGCCAGATCTTCCAATAACTGTAATCCTTCCGCACTGCCGTTGCCTTCAATGATATCATCCAATAAAGCGAGCATCTGACGGGTACCTTCCCGGCAAACCACACACTTGCCGCAGGATTCATTCTGGGTGAATTGCATAAAGAAGCGGGCAATCTGCACGATACAGGTCTGCTGATTCATCACAACCAGTCCGCCGGAACCAATGATCGCCCCGACTGACTGCAGCGTTTCATAATCCAGCGGCATATCCAGGTGTTCCTGAGTCAGGCAGCCGCCGGAAGGTCCGCCGATCTGAACGGCTTTAAAATCCGCTCCGCCATTGCTGCCATCGTCGTTGATCACGCCGCCACCGATATCGACGACAATCTCACGCAGCGTCGTACCAAAGGGAACTTCAATCAGACCGGTATGTGCTACGTTGCCGGTCAGGGCAAAGGTCTTGGTACCGCTGGATTTTGGCGTCCCCAGAGCGGCATATTTCTCTACGCCCATCTGCATGGCGACCGGAATGGTTGCTAATGTTTCGACATTATTGATAATGGTCGGTTTACCGAACAACCCCTTGACTGCCGGGAAAGGCGGTTTTGAAGTTGGCATACCGCGCCGGCCCTCGATGGATGCCATCAAAGCAGTTTCTTCACCGCAGACAAAAGCGCCGGCACCTTCCATGACTTCCACATCAAAATTCATCTCGGAACCAAAAATATGCTGTCCCAGGAAACCGGCCTCACGCGCCGCTGCAATGGCGATTTTCATCCGCTTCACGGCCAAAGGATATTCCGTTCTGACATAAACATAACCATTGGTAGCACTGATGCCCTTGGCAGCCACGATCATGCCTTCCAAAACGCTGTGCGGATTGCCTTCCATCACACAGCGATCCATGAAGGCACCCGGATCTCCCTCATCGCCGTTGCAAATCACATACTTGACATCGTTTTTTTCTACCCGACAAAATTCCCATTTACGTCCGGTCGGAAAGCCCGCGCCGCCGCGGCCGCGCAAACCGGATTTTGAGATGGTCTGACAAACTTCTGCGTCCGTCATCTGCAAAACCGCTTGCCGTGCCGACTGATAGCCGTTATGGGCGATATATTCTTCAATATCCTGTGCATCGATCAAACCGCACAACTTTAGCGTTGTCCGCTGTTGTTTGGCATAGAACGGGATATGCTGCGTGTCTGCCAGCCCCTTGCCATCGGCATCTTGATACAATAAGCGCTCAATCAGTTGGCCTTGCAGCAGCGTCTTTTCCAGAATTTCCGCCACATCGTCTTCCTGCACATGCACATAGAAAATTCCCTGGGGATATAATGTCACCAGCGGTCCCATCTGACAGAAACCTTGACAGCCGGAATTCGACAGCATATAATCTGCTTTCTCTTTTTCCATAGCCACGGTTGCAGACAGTCCTTTGGCGGTAATTTCTTGCTGAAAGCGTTGAAAAATCCGGTTGGCGCCATTGGCAGTACAGCCGGTCCCACCGCAGATCACAATTTTCGCTTTGTATTGCGCGATGCATTCCTGATAATTCTTCTGTCTTTGTTCCAAATCAATTTGGTGCATCATACCCTTGCTTCCTCCTCTTTCAACTGGTTGATCAAAGCCATGGTTTTATCTGGGGTCATCAAGCCATGTACCTGTTCGTCAATCACGACCGCCGGTGCCAGACCGCAGGCCCCCAAACAAGCGACCGGTTCCAAGGTAAAAAGCCTATCTGCCGTCGTCTTATTCTTTTGATTCAAACCCAGTTCCTGATCCAGTCGATTTAAAATTTCTTCCGACTTTTTAACATGACAGGCTGTGCCATCACAAATTTTGATGATATGTTTCCCCTTTGGCGTCAAAGTGAAATGGGCATAAAAAGTGGCGACTCCGTAAATTGTCGCGGTGGAAATCCGGAGTGCCGTCGCTACAAAGGTCATGATATCTTCCGGTAAATAGAGATATTCCGCTTGAATTTCCTGTAGGATAGGAACCAGCTTATGGGGATTGCATTGATACTTATCTAGGATCAGGCAAACGCGGTCAAACTTGGAAGCATTTTCGTCTTTCATAGGGTTCACTCCTTAATTTGTTCTTCGAAGAATTTTCTCTCCTTGTTCATCGGTCAGTTCACCGGAAAATTAGCTGTGTTTCATTTCCTGAACAGGACCTGTCTTGAGGATTCCTGCCGCATGGAGCCTAAAACTGCTGCGCTCGGTCAGAAATTTCCATCTCTATTCGGTATCATTTTACTGATTTAATTTTACACTAAATCACGCCGGGGTAGTAATATAAAAAAAGCATATCGATATGTATATATCGATATGCTTTGATCTATTTAGTCGGTCTGTCCCCCGGAATCCTCCAGCAAGACTTGCTTAACCTGTTCAACTTCATGTAAAAATTGCTGATCGATCGGATTGAAAACATAATCCTTGCCGCAGATAAGGACATCCCGAACTTTCTTCGGCCGCAGCGGAAAGAAATACTGAATCAATTGATAACGGTGCAGCAGTTCGGCCGGCATGGGTGAAGTCCAAATAAAACTGCCGGGAACCTGATTGAGCAGATCAAACTGGCTGCCGCGATCGTAAATATAAATTTTCCTCTTCGTCTGCCGATCGCTGAGGGAAGTGCTGGACAAATCAGCCGGAGCCACCGGAGCGGTCTGATCACCGTAGAGCAGTTCGATCCCATTTTCCAAATGATGCTTACTGAAAGCGACATGCAGGGAGGAAGGACTGCGTTTGGAAGTCAGCAGGCAGGCCTCGAATTCCCAGATCAATCGACTGCTAAGATTTTTTTCTTTCAGAAGAAACTGATAGTAATTTTCATGCTCTGCCTGATAGCGGATTAAGCCGAAATTGCAGTCGGATCGATTGACGTGATGAATGGTATCAATCGAATTGGCTTCGATGAAATTCAAGTCCAAATCCGCTGCCCGCTTCAGATGATTGAGAAATTGCGTATAAGCGTAGACCAGGTAACTGGCTCTGGGCAGCGCCACAGAAAAACGTATTTTCCCTGCTTTATCCTGCTCGTAGAGACTCTCCATTTCTTCGATCTGTTGCAAAACGCTTTTTGCCCGCTGCAAAAAAACCTCTCCCTCACGCGTCGGCAGCACACCGCCGGGAGAGCGCTTGAAAATTGAAATTCCCAGTGAATTTTCCAATTCCTTAATCGCTTTGCTTAAGTTTGGCTGTCCCATAAATAAATGCTCTGCTGCTCTGGTGATCGAGCCGGTTTTTTCCACTTCCAGAGCATATTTTAAATGCAGGATATTCACAAAGTCTCCTCTGCTTTCTTTTTAATTGCTATCGTGAAAATGTTCGGCTAGAAATTGAGAAATCATCGCCAGAGAAGCTGACATGTTTTCATTTTTAAGAAAAATCCCATTGGGAACCTTGAGATTGACCGGAGCGAAATTCCAGATGGCAATGATGCCACCCGCCAGCATCAAGTCGCAAACAGATTGCGCCTGATCGGCAGGTACGGTGATAATTCCGATATGTATCTTCATACGCTGACAAAGGTTGACGAATTTTTCCATCGGCAGGATCAGTTTGCCTTCGATTGTCACATGATGCAAATTAGGATTGCTGTCAAAACCCGCGACAATATTTAAACCATAAGTTTGAAAACCCGGATAGGAAAGCAGTGCCTGACCTAATTTGCCGACCCCAACCAGCACGGCTTCATCTTTACTGTCATAGCCCAGGCGGGATTCAATCCCCTTGATCAATTCATTGATATTAAAACCGGTTCGGGGTTTTCCGCTGGTCATACTGACCGCAGCCAAATCTTTTCTGACCTGAACTTCATTCAATTTTAAGCTATTGGCAATCATCGTGGCAGAAATGCTGGTGACTTCTTTATTATTGATTGTTTGCAGATAATGCAAATAATCCGGCAGTCGCTTGAGTGTTTGAATTGAGATTGGCTTTAGGTTCTTCATTGTCACTGAGAGAGCCCTCCTTTGCATCTTGTTTCGATAACATTATATCGATTACAAGCGTTCCTGTCAAGGGCAGCGATTCTGCATTTTCGGTGCATCTCCTAACAAATCGATCCTGTCTTGCTAAAAAACAGACCAATCATTCTGTAACGGAATGATCAGTCTGTTTTCTCATGATCTCCATCCCTTGCCTTTTCAGCACAGGTGATGGTTTTTATTCTTCGCTTTGTTCTCCGCCAACCACTTTTTCTCCGTCGGCAAGATAGTTGTCATTATATAACAGCAGCATCGGTGTTTTTTCTTTACGCATGACTGCATCATCGATAATCACTTTACGAACATCGTGGCGGGAAGGTATTTCATACATCGTCTGCATCAAGACACCTTCCAGGATGGCACGCAGTCCGCGTGCACCCGTATTGCGGCTGATGGCTTCTTTCGCCACTTCTCTGAGCGCATCCGTTGTGAATTCCAACTCGACAAAATCAAGAGCAAACAGCTGTTGATATTGTTTCACCAAGGCGTTCTTCGGTTCGGTCAGGATACGCACCAGAACATCTTCGTTCAGCGAATCCAGTGTTGCAATCACAGGAATCCGTCCGACCAATTCCGGAATCAGTCCATAGCGGATTAAATCAGCCGGGATGACCTGATGAATCAATTCATTCATGGTCATTTCCTTGGCTGCCCGCACTTCGGCACCAAAACCGATCGTCTTTTTGCCGACTCTTGCTTCGATCAGCTTATCCAAACCATCAAATGCACCGCCCACAATAAAGAGAATATTGGTGGTATCCAGTTGGATAAATTCCTGATGCGGCAATTTGCGGCCGCCCTGAGGAGGGACATTGGCCACGGTGCCTTCCAGAATTTTCAGCAGCGCCTGCTGCACGCCTTCACCGGAGACATCACGGGTGATGCTGCGGTTCTCACTGCGGCGGCTGATTTTATCAATTTCATCGATATAGACGATGCCCTGTTCCGCCCGTTCGATATTATAATCGGCGGCCTGGATCAGGCGGAGCAAGATATTCTCCACGTCTTCACCGACATAACCTGCTTCGGTTAAGGTGGTAGCATCGGAGATGGCAAACGGCACATTGAGGATCTTCGCCAAGGTCTGAGCCAGATAAGTCTTACCTACACCGGTCGGACCCAGTAAAAGAACGTTGCTCTTGGATAATTCCGCTTCGTCATTTTTCAGCTTGCTTTTCGCTTTTGTCCCTTGAATGCTGCTCTTTTGACGAATTCGTTTATAATGATTGTAGACTGCAACAGACAGCGATTTTTTCGCTTCATCTTGGCCGATGACATATTGATCCAGCGCCTGTTTAATTTCCAGAGGTTTCATCAATTCCTCCAGCGTAAACGCTTCTTTGGGATCATTTTTTAATTCGTCTTCCAAAATCTCGTTGCATAAATCAATACATTCGTTACAAATAAAAACTCCGTTGCCGGCCACTAATTTACGCACTTGATCCTGCGATTTACCGCAGAAGGAACAAAAGAATTGCTTCTTATCGTCCCGAAATCCTTTCGCCATGTTTCTCCTCGCTTAATTCGATCGAACCAAAAACGGGTCTGCTTATTCCGCCGCCGCTTCGGTTAAGAATTCTATTGTTTTTTTATAAGCCACTTCGGCAGCAATTTCATTCTGCATTCCTTGTTCATTGACGATTTTCTGGAATGCATCCGCTTCCATTTGGTAAGCTTTGGCCATTTCGGCCACTTGTTTTGCTATTTCTTCCTCTGTCGCTACGATGCTTTCCACTTTGGTGATTTGATCAATAACCAGAGTCTGCCTTACCGCTTTTTCAGCCTGCGGTTTGAAATCTTCTTTCATACTTTCCACTGTTTTACCGAGAATTTTTTGGTAATCAGCCAATTTGAGGCCCTGACGCATCAGAGAATTCTCAAAGTTATGCATCATCTGCTCTGTTTGACGGCTGATCAGAATTTCCGGAATTTCCAACTGAGCGTTCGCCACTACTTTGGCCAGCACAGCATCCCGTTTGGCTTCTTTATCCTGTAAGGCTGCGGTTTCTTTCAATGTATTTTCCAGCTGAACTTTCAATTCCGCCAGCGTCTCTACATCGGAGACGTCTTTGGCAAAATCGTCGTCTAGGGGTAAAATTTCCTTACGATGGATTTCGGTGATCTTGCAGAGGAAGACAGCGTCTTTGGAAGCCAACTCGGCGGCATGATAGCTCTCCGGGAAAGTGACCTTAACCGTAACCTCTTCATCGACATTTTTGCCAATCAATTGATCCTCAAAACCGGGAATAAAAGAATTGCTGCCCAATTCCAAGTCGTAATTTTCCGCTTTTCCGCCCTCAAACGCTACACCATCGACAGCGCCGTCGAAGTTCAATTTAATAAAATCGCCTTGCTGCGCGGCGCCTTCCACGGGCACCAGACGCGCATGTTCGTCCTGTAAACGTTTCAGTTCGGCCTCTACTGCGGCTTCGCTGACTTCGCTATGTTTTACTTCGACTTGAATCCCTTTGTATTCGCCTAAAACCACTTCCGGATTGACGGTCACGACGAATTTAATTTCCGCCGGCTGTCCTTTAGCGAAACTGACCACATCCACTTCCGGACGGTCAATCGGATCCAAATTGGTTTCTTTCAGCACAAACTCGTAAGCTTCCGGCAGTAAGGCATCCACTGCTTCATCATAAAGCATTTCAACGCCGTAGCGGGCTTCCAACATGGGACGCGGAAACTTTCCTTTGCGGAAACCGGGAACATTAATTTGCCGTACCACTTTTCTATAACTTTTCTCCAAACCCTGTTCCACTTCTTCAGGGCTTAGTTCTACGTTGAGCGTAACATAATAACGCTCTTGGCTTTGAGATTTTAGTTCCATAATATCCTCCTTTTGTTACCGATCGCGGCACACCATTTTACTTCATTCCGTCCCTTAGCTAAAATCAGGGGAGAGATTCATATAAAAATTGGAGCGGAAAACGGGACTCGGACCCGCAACCTCCACCTTGGCAAGGTGGCGCTCTACCAATTGAGCTATTTCCGCACTACGCTTAACATTATATCAAACAAAGCAGAAAATGCAAGGCGGTTCCGACGTTATTTTCTACTGAAAAGATGCAGAATATTGTGCTTTTTGATGACTATGATCAACAGAGAATCTGCACTATCTGCATCTTTTCCTCTAAAGTGAGGCACGCAATTCCATCAAAGCATCGCGGATTCTGGCTGCTTCTTCAAAATCCAGCGCTTTGGCCGCGGCTTTCATATCTTTTTCCAAACGTCCAATTAAATCCTGCAGCTCTCGTTTGTCCATCTTTTCTACTTTCTCTTTGCTGAGATGCTCATAGCTATCTCCTCTGGCAATAGAATCGATCACACTGTGCACGTCTTTGCGAATCGTTGTTGGCGTAATATGATGTTCCAGGTTGTAAGCGGCTTGGATTTTTCGGCGGCGGTTGGTCTCATCGATAGCGATCTTCATCGAATCCGTGATGCGGTCGGCATATAAAATCACCTTACCGTTGGAATTTCTGGCTGCCCGGCCGATGGTTTGAATCAGGGCACGCGCGCTTCTTAAAAAACCTTCCTTATCCGCATCGAGAATGGCTACCAAAGAGACTTCCGGCAGATCGAGACCCTCCCGCAGCAGGTTGATGCCTACCAGCACATCGAAAATACCTAAGCGCAGATCGCGGATGATTTCCATCCGTTCCAGGGAATCGATTTCGTGATGCATATAACGGACTTTCACACCCAATTGGTTCAGGTATTCGGTTAAATCCTCCGCCATTTTCTTGGTCAGCGTCGTGATCAAAACACGTTCCTGTTTGGCGGCACGCAGCTTGATTTCTGCCAATAGATCATCGATCTGTCCCTTGATCGGTCTTAAATCCAGTTCCGGGTCGAGCAGACCGGTCGGTCGGATGATCATCTCCACGGTTTGACTGCTGTGCGCGGCTTCGTATTCGCTCGGCGTCGCCGAAACGAAAATAGCCTGATTGATATGCGCTTCAAATTCAGTAAAGGTCAGTGGCCGATTATCGAAGGCAGACGGCAGGCGGAAACCATACTGCACCAGCTTTTCTTTGCGGGCGCGGTCACCGCCGTGCATACCGCGCACCTGTGGAATCGTGACATGCGATTCATCCACCATCATTAAAAAGTCATCCGGAAAATAATCCAGCAGCACATCCGGCGCTGTGCCGGGCATCCGGCCGGAAAGCGGCCGCGAATAATTCTCAATGCCGCTGCAAAAACCCATCTCCATCATCATTTCCAGATCATACTCTGTGCGCTGCTTAATGCGCTGCGCTTCGATCAATAAATCGTTCTCTTTAAACCAGGCAACCCGCTCCTCCATCTCGTTTTCGATCTCCACGATCGCACGCTTCACATTCTCTTCCGAAGTGACATAATGGCTGGCAGGGTAAATATCGACGGCATTCGGTGTTTCCAGAATTTCGCCTGTCAAGACGTTGACACAGGAAATCCGATCCACCTCATCGCCGAACAATTCAATCCGATAAGCCGTCTCGTTGGTATTGGCCGGAATGACTTCCACCGTGTCACCGCGCACTCTGAATCGCCCGCGCTGAAAATCAATTTCGTTGCGCTGATACTGAATCGCTACCAGGCGGCGTAAAATATCTTCCCTGCGAATCTCCTGACCCAGTTCCAGATGCAAATGCAAATTCATATATTCCATCGGGGAACCCAAGCCATAAATACAGGAAACCGAGGCGACAATGATCACATCCCGGCGGGTCAGTAGGGCAATGGTCGCCGCATGACGCAGTTTATCAATTTCGTCATTGATCGCGCTGTCTTTCTCAATATAAGTGTCGGTCTGCGGAATATAGGCTTCCGGTTGATAGTAATCATAATAACTGACAAAGTACTCGACAGCGTTCTCCGGAAAATATTCCTTGAATTCGCTGCACAGCTGAGCTGCCAGGATCTTATTATGAGCAAGCACCAGGGTAGGACGCTGGGTCTCGGCGATCACGTTCGCCATCGCAAAGGTTTTACCGGAACCGGTAACGCCCAGCAGCGTCTGACCCCGATAACCTGCATTGACGCCGGCTACCAATTGCTCAATCACTTTCGGTTGATCCCCTTGCGGCTGATAGGGAGCATGTAATTGAAATAGTCCCATCTTTATTTCTTCCCCTCCCGGAAAATTAAATTCAGTCCTGGTTGGCCTAGTCTGCCGTCAGCAAATCTTGTAAGACTTGCATTGCTTTCTCGTATTGCGGATCGCCGCTGCCGTCCAGTAAGGTATAACAATCGGCGTTTAAATTCTGTACGGTAGCCAAATCCAACTGACCGCTTGCCGGCAGCCCTTTGCTCGTTTGGTAGGCAGCCACCGCGTTTTGGGTTGACGCAGCATACTCCGTCTCTGCCGCCACCGGGAAGCCCAGCGTGTTTAGTTTATATTGCAATAAAGCAAGATCGGATGGTTTCAGTTTCGCCACATCAATTGTGCCAAGCGGGAACCAGGCATCCACCACGATAGAGTCGGGAGTCAGGCCGACACCAGCGACCTGATGACCATTTCTGGTAAACCAGTTGCTGGTAGTAAAGGTAATTCCGGACCCGTTTGATAAATCGACGGAGCTCTGACCTACCCCTTTTCCGTAGCTTTGCACACCAACCAGTGGCACGCCGCTGTCCTGCAAAGCGCCCGCCAACACTTCGGAAGCGCTGGCACTGTATTGGTTGATCAGCACCACCATCGGGAAACCACGGTCTTTCAGTTGGGAAAACTCTTCATCTGTATAACCATTGGCATAAACAACGGAGAAAATTTTACCCTCCGGCAGCAGACACTGTGCCGATTCCACGACACCGGTATGCGTACCGCCACCATTGTTGCGCAGATCGAGGATCAAGCCCGTCATACCCTGGGATTTCAATTCTTCAATCAGGGCAGCTAATTGTTTGCCGGTCTGATCATTAAAGGAAGTGAGTTTGATATCAGCGATTTTGTCATCATTCAAACTGCCGGTCACTGTTTTGGTTTCGACGGTCGTTCTGGTGACGGTGATTTCTAGATCCTCCATACTGCCGGGACGACGGATAGTCAATACAACATCCGTATTCACTTCACCGCGCACCAGCATGACGGCATCATCGGTAGACCAGCCCACGACATCGGTACCATCCACAGCCAGAATCTGATCGCCGGTTAATAAGCCGGCAGTCGCAGCCGGTGAATCTTCATAGGGCTGCACGATGGTAATATAGCCGCCGTTTTCAATCACCGCCGCTCCGATGCCGGAATAAAATCCACTGCTGTCATCCATTTTAATTGAGAAGGTCTCTGGGTCATAATAAGCCGCATATTTATCATCCAGAGCTGCAAGCATGCCTTCAATGGCACCATCCATCAACTTGCCGGTATCCGGATTTAGGGTGGAATTCTCGGTCACATACTGATATGCTTCCATAAAAGCCGAGAGATCCGGATCGGATGAGATCAAATTGGCCAGATAAGCGGTATATTTACTGTTCTCAGTTTCGGTTAAGCTGCTCGATGGGGTGTTCACCAGGTTATAACGGCGCCACAATTGCGTGCCGTTAAAGATCAAAGCCAGGGCGAGCAAAAGACAACCCGCAAAGAAAACCAGATTACCGCGGCCAATCGGTTGTTTCAGCCGCGCCATCGGTTCCGGTAGAGCAGCCACCTCGGTCTCTTCGGGCTGCCGCGGAATCAGTAAATTCTGCGCTGCGTCCTGCTCCGGTTTCGTCTGCCCGGACAGTTCTGCCGCTGCCTCTGCTGCCTGCTCCTGTGCTGGTGTCTCACTGCTTGGCATCGCTTCCTCGTTGGACTCTAACGGTTGGCCGATCTGCTCCGGTTCAGCGGATTCCGGATTTTTCTTTTCCTCAATCTCCATATAATACGACTCCTTTTGCTGCACCGTTCTCGCTCTCGAATCAGCGCATCATTTTTAAAACCTTCAATTAACCCAAATAATTCCATGGATCAACCCGCTCCCCATTGACACGAAACTCAATATGCAAATGCGGTCCTGTGCTCCAACCGGTAGATCCCACCAGCCCGATCACATCACCTTTATCGACGGTATCCCAAACATTAACTAAAATTTGTGACATATGGCCATAGACCGTGACGATGCCGTTGCCGTGGTCCAGCATGACCATATTACCGTAACCGCCGGAATTCCAGCCGGCATAAATCACCGTGGCGTTATCCACAGCCAAAATATTGGCACCATAAGAAGCCGCAATATCCAAACCGCCGTGGTAATTGCTATTGCTGCCACCAAAGGGATCATCCCGCCAACCGAATTGATCGGTGATAACATAAGAACTGGGTACCGGCCAGATATACTGTCCGCTGCCGTGGATATTGCCTTGATTTTGCGCCTGCAATTGACGAATTGTCTCTTCCAGGGCGACAGCCTGCGCTTCAAAGGCGTCATAGGATGCCTGCCAGCTTTCTTTCTGACCCTGAATGTTCTCCATTAAGCTATTGCGTTCCGTGCGCATGGTTGCCAATTCCCCACTGCGTACACCGGCCTGGTAAGCCAGCGAAGCCAAATAACTATTATAGTTTTCCAAAGTCGTATTGATTTCCTCTTGATTTTTCCTCAAGACCCGCTGCTCTTCCAATAACTCTACGTCTCTTTGAAACAGCAGAGTGATCTGATCAAAACTGGTCAGAAATTCACTGAAGGAGGAACTGCCAAAGAGTACCTCCAGGTAACTGACGTTGCCGTTCTCATAGAGAGCGCGCAGCCGTGTTTTAGACACCTCGTATTTTTTCTGCAGTTCCGCTTCGATCAAAGCCAATTGCTGCTGCCCTTGCAGCACGTTTTGTTCTGTCGTCACTTTCTCATTTTGCAGATAGGTCAGCTCTTGGGTTGTCCAGTCCAATTCCCAATCGACCTGCGCCAGCTCCGTCAGAAGACTGCTTGTCTGTTGATTCGCCCATTCGATTTTGCCTAAGAGTTCCGCTTTCTGCGCATTGGCCGCCGCCAAAGCCGCTTCGTAATCCGATACCTCATCGGCATTGGCAAAACTAAAAGCTGCAACCAGGCAAAGGCAAAGCAGACTGATGATCCATTTCTGTTTTTTCATTTTTCACCCACTATACTTTCAAATAACGGCCCAGGGAAAGCGCGCTGCCAATAATTCCGATCAAGGCTCCCCCGGCAATCAGTGTGAAGAATAATCCCCGCATAAACGGAAACACCGGCAGCACCGGCAGGAAAGGAATCGTAGTCATCACATAACCGACAAAATAATGATAAATCAGGAAAATAAAACCGCCTGCCAACATCGCACCGAAAATCCCCATAATCATCCCTTCCAAAATGAAAGGCCAACGGATAAACCAATCGGTGGCGCCAACATACTTCATGATCTGGATTTCCTGTCTGCGGGCAAATACAGTCAGGCGAATGGTATTCATCATGACAAACAAGGTTGCGGTAGCCAAAGCTAACATTAAAGCAGCCATGCCGTAACGGATCGCTTTGGTGATACTCAGCAGCTTTTCCACTTCTTCTCTGCCGTATTTGACTTCAGCAATCCCATTCAGCTTTCCCAAATCAGACGCCACCACAGCGACCTGTTCGATCTCCGTTGTTGTCACTTCAAAGGAATTGCGCAAGGGATTGTCGCTTTCATAACCCGCCAATAAATCTGAGCGGCTGCCCAATTTCTCCGAAAGACGAATCAGCGCTTCCGCGTTGGAGACAAAGACAGTTTCCTTGACCGCAGGGATCGCCTCAATCTGACGCTGCAGCAGAGCAATGCCCTCCTGCGCAACCTGATCGTCCAGATAAGCGGTGATCTCTAACTTGCCTTCCACATCACGCGCGATATAATCCAGATTCGCGGTCAGTACCTGAAATAGACCCAGAATAATAAACATCACCAGCGTAATGCCCACAGAAGCAAACATCATCCAGCCGTTGCGCCGTAAGCCGGTAAAAGCTTCTTTAAAATAATAAGCTATGGTGTGGGGTTTCAATTGTTGTATCCCCCTTCCAAGCGTTCATTTACTTTCTTGCCGCCTTCCATCACAATGACCCGATGCTTCATACGGTTGACCATTTCTTTATCATGTGTCGCCATAATCACAGTCATGCCGCGCTCGTTGACCAAACCTAAGAGGCGCATGATTTCCCAGGAAGTTGCCGGATCCAAATTGCCGGTTGGTTCATCACAAATTAGGATACCGGGGTCATTGGCCAGTGCTCTGGCAATAGCCACCCGCTGCTTCTCGCCGCCGGAAAGCTGATCGGGAAAAGATTTGGATCGGGTTGACAGACCTACCAATTCCAGCAGCAAAGGCACCCGGTTATGAATCTCCCGATTGGATGCTTCCACGACCTGCATGGCAAACGCCACATTTTCATAAACCGTTTTCTGTGACAACAGCCGGTAATCCTGAAAAACGACGCCAAGTCTGCGGCGTAAAGCCGCCACCCGGTTGCGGCGCAAACGATTGATGATTTGTGTATCCAAGGTAATCTTACCGCTTGTCGGACGTTCTTCCGCCGTCATCAGGCGTAAAATCGTCGATTTACCGGCACCGCTGGGACCAACCAAATAAACGAATTCTCCTTTCTCGATCGAAAAGGAAACATTATCCAAAGCCTGCACCCTGTTGTTATATATCTTACTGACTGAATCAAAAGTAAACATGATTCTCCTCCTGCTGACACCGACTGCTCACGAGCGCAGCCGAAGACACTTTTGTTTGACACATATCGATCTATATTACATTCTGTCTTGATTAAAGACGAAAGGCAGTACCCTGAAAGTTCCTTAAAAATCAGAGGAACTTGCATGAAACTTCGACGAAGTGATTTTGTTTTCCTTTACTACGCGAATTATTTCATAAAATGTTAGCAATAAGTGGAGTTTACCTGTTGTGAAAAAATGTAAAAGAGAGTAAAATAGAATAACTAGGATTTATGCTGGTCAATTTCTAAGCATAATTATAAAAAGCTGCAGGCAAACAGACCAAAGCGCTGTTATACCACAAGACAGCTGAAATCAGAGTAAATACGGTCAAGATAACAAGGTTATCGCGAAACTTATGGAGGTAACATGGCTAAAAAAGGTACAAACAAATTACAACTCATTCCCTTGGGCGGTGTGAGCGAAATCGGTAAGAATATGACGGCACTGCGTTTTGGGCAGGAAATCATCCTGATCGATACCGGTTTAAAATTCCCCGGGGACGATATGCCCGGCATCGATTACATCATTCCCAATTTTTCTTACGTCTTGGAACACAAGGACCTGATCAAAGGACTCTGTCTCACCCATGGTCACGAAGACCACATCGGCGGGGTCGCTTATCTGGAACAGCAGCTCAAAATTCCAATTTGGGGTTCCACGCTGACCTTGGGCTTATTGGAAAACAAGCTGAAAGAACACAAATTAACAGCGGAAACCCACACGATTCAAAACGGTGACATCGTGCAGTTTGGCCGCCATTTCAAAGTTGAATTTATCCAGAATAATCACAGCATCCCGGATAGCTTTGCTTTGGCTATCCGCACACCGGCAGGCATCCTGATCCATACCGGCGACTTTAAGATTGACCAGACGCCGGTCTCCGGACCGACGATCAATTTGCAGAAGCTGGGCGCCTATGGTCAGGAAGGCGTACTGGCGCTGATGATCGACTCGACCAATGCCGAGCGGGAAGGCTTCACCAAATCGGAGCGCGTCGTTGGTAAAACGTTTGAAGAAATTCTGCGCAGCCATACCGAAGGCCGCATCATCATCGCCTCGTTCGCTTCCAATATTCATCGCATCCAGCAAGTCTTTGATGTTGCAGAAAAATACGGCCGCAAGGTTTCAGCGGTCGGCCGCAGCATGATCAATAATATTGAGATTGCCGGCCGTTTGGGTTACTTAAAATATAATGATAAAAACTATCTGCCAATTGAAGCAGTCAGTTCGATCAAAGACAATGAACTGCTGATTATTTCTACCGGTTCCCAAGGGGAACCGCTGGCCGGACTGACCCGCATGGCCGTGCAGAGCCATCCCAAAGTCAACATTCGCGAGGGTGATCTGGTCATCCTCTCCTCTTCGCCAATCCCCGGCAATGAGCGCTTGGTCAGCAAAGTCATCGACGGACTCTATCGCTGCGGTGCTACCGTCATCCATCAGGGGATGAGCGAGGTCCACGTTTCTGGTCATGCCAGCCGCGAAGAATTAAAACTGATCCTCAGCCTGACGCAGCCGCGTTATGTCATCCCTTTCCATGGCGAGTACCGGCATCAGGCCAGCATGGTGCGTTTGGCCGAAGAAATGGGCATCGGCCGTGCCCGCAGTTATTTGGCGGAAATCGGCGACGTGATTGAGATTTCCGAAGAATCGCTGCGTAAGGTCGGCACCGTCACAGCCGGTCCGGTTTATGTCGACGGCTCGGGCGTCGGCGACGTGGGCAATGTGGTGCTGCGTGACAGAAAGCAATTGTCTTTGGATGGCACCCTAACGGTAGTGATGGCAATGGACCATAGCCATAAAAATATCCTCAGCGGACCGGAAATTCTGACCCGTGGTTTTATTTATGTCAAGGAATCGGAAGAACTGATGCGGGACATCCGTCAGTTGGTCAAGGGTATCGTGGCAGAACAGGTTCAAATCGGCAATACCGACCTAAACCTGATTAAAAACAGCTTACGGGATGCCTTGAGCGGCTATTTGTTTGAAAAGACCGAACGCACGCCGATGATCCTACCGATTATCATGGAAATCGGTTAAGCTTTCGCTTACCCGTTTCCTCATTTCGATGAAAAAAATCCGCCTGAGCTGAGTGCTCGGGCGGATTTTTATAACGAGAAAAACAATTGTCTAGCGTTTGCGGCTGCTGATCAGATTCTTTTCCAGGAAATTCAGGGAATCCAGCGCCAGACAGGTACCCAAACCGACACATTCGATCGGGTTATCAGCTACATAAGTATGAATCCCGGTTTCCTGCGTCATCAGTTTATCCAGGCCATCAATCAAAGCGCCGCCGCCGGTCATGATGATGCCACGGTCCATAATATCGGCCGCCAATTCCGGTGGAGTGCGTTCCAAAACGGTTTTTACCAGGCTGACGATACTGTCGATCGGTTCCTGCATTGCGGTCATGGCTTGATGAGAAGTGATTGTCACATTTTTAGGCAAACCGGTGACCAAATCACGTCCGCGCACTTCCAGATAAACTTCACGCGAACCCGGAAAGGCAGTGCCGGCTTGAATCTTGATATCTTCGGCGGTACGTTCGCCAATCAGCAGGCGATATTCATTGCGCATAAAGCGAATGATTGCTTCATCCAACTTATCACCGGCAATGCGGGCTGCTTCCGAGACAACGATGCCGCCTAAAGAAATGACTGCGACATCAGTTGTGCCGCCGCCAATATCCACCACGATGGCGCCATTCGGTTTTGCCACATCGATACCGGCACCCAAGGCAGCTGCCAAAGGTTCTTCGATCAGGAAGGTCTGGCGTGCTCCGGCTTCGCTGGCTGCTTCCAGTACCGCTCTTTGTTCGACTGTTGTGATTCCGGAGGGAACTCCAATCATCAACCGCGGTCCGAAGAAACGATTTTTACCGCAGACTTTGCGAATAAACGCCTGCAGCATCTGCTGCGTCACATCATAATCAGCGATGACACCTTCCCGCATCGGCCGCACAGCGATGATATTGCCCGGGGTACGACCAATCATTTGGCGCGCTTCTTCCCCGATGGCAAGCATCTTGCCTGTATCTCTGTCTACCGCGACGACAGACGGTTCATTGAGTACAATACCTCTATTCTTAATGGAAACCAAAACACTGGCGGTCCCCAAATCGATGCCAACATCCATACCAAAACCAAACATGTTAAAAATCCTCCCCATGTACCTTTCGATCGCTTCTGAACATCTAGGCATGACTCAGCAGCTTCTATTTAAATTCGCCGCTGTTTTCACTGAATCCTGCCTATCATATGAAATTTGTGTATCATATCCGGTCAAATAAAAACATTTTATAGCATAAACAGCCACATGGTGCAATGATTGATGAAAAGAAACAAAAATGAAAAATCAAACCCAGTCCCTTTAAAAAAACATCTGTCTTATGCTTCACTTTGGGTTTTCGGTTCTTCGGAAGCTGTTTTACGGAACAATGGCTGAGGATTCTGCTTTAACCAATATAAACCTTCGCGCAGGACAACGCGGTCACGCAGCAGGATATACTTCATGGTATAATCAACGCACTGGTTCTTGCGCATGCGAAAGCTGGCTTGCTTGGGTGTAAACCAACGCAATTCAAAACCCAGCCGTCTCTCATTGGCGCTCAAGTCATTCCCAATCGCTTCTCCGCAAACCCTGCCAACAAAACAATAAGAAAGCTGCAGATAATGATTTTGGGCTTTATGCTCCTCAATCGTCCCGATTTCCGCTAAAATTTCCACCGGAAAACCGGTTTCTTCCCGGACTTCTCTGATAAAAGCCGCTTCTTTGCTTTCGCCTGTTAAGATACCGCCGCCGGGCAGTTTATAGATACTGAGCTTTCTTAAGTACATTAAAGCAATTTTTCCCTGATCATTGATGACCACGCCTCTTGAGCCATAACGAGAGATACGAGACACCAGACCAAGATCTTCTCCGGTCACTTGTCTGTCGGTAATGCGTCCCAAAAAGCGCATGTCCTTTACACCTCTTCACTCTGCAGCATTGAAAGTTCTGATTTGAGCGCGGTTCGCTGCCTGCGCCGGTTTCCCGCCTCGGGACTTGGCTGCGCGGCCATCCTTCGCTCTGTCTTGTTTACACTTCATCTTCCAAAGGACGCATCAAGGGAAATAAGACTCCGTCGCGAATATTCTCCAGGTTTAAAAGCACCTGCAATAAGCGATCAATCCCCATGCCCCAACCAGAAATCGGCGGCATGCCATATTCCATAGACTTGAGGTACTCATGATCGAGCGGCATCGCTTCGGCATCGCCTTGACTGCGCAAGCCTGCCTGCTGTTCCAAACGCATGCGCTGATCCACCGGATCGACCAATTCAGAATAGGCATTGATCAGTTCTGCACCGTTGACTACCAGTTGAAAACGATCGACAATCTGATTGTTCTCATCATTGCGCCGCGCCAACGGAGAAAGATCGAGCGGATGACAGATCAGAAAAACCGGACGGATCATAAAGGGGCGGCTGACCTTTTTATATAATTGATCAATCAGATTCCCTTTGCCTAAGCTCTCCAGATTTTCATGTTCCAGTTTGATTCCTTGTCCGCGAATGGCAGCCAGCAGCGCAGCAGCGTCCGGACAGGCGTCGATATCAATTGTTGTATCATTAAGGATTAATTCACGGAAGGAGATGACCGGCCATTCTTGGCTGAAATCGATCTCCTGCTCACCGATTTTCAATAAAGTGGTGCCAAACAATTCCTCCAGCACAGCCAGGATCAATTCCCGCAGCATCTTCATATTATCCTGGTAATTAAAGTAAGCACTGTAACCCTCGATCATGGTGAAGTCCTGTAAATGGACCGGACTGATTCCTTCGTTTCTGAAACAGCGGGCCACCTCGAAAACATGCTGAAAGCCGCCTACGATCAGGCGTTTCAGATAAGTCTCCGGCGCGATCCGCAGGTAAACATCCATATCGAGTGAATTATGATGGGTCACAAAAGGCGTCGCCAGGGCACCGGACGCTTTATTGGTCAGGATCGGTGTCTCCACTTCCAAAAAGCCCCTATCCTCCAGGAAATGCCGGATCGTGCTCAGCAATTTGGAGCGCATCAGGACGACCCTGCGGGTTTCCTCATTGGAAATCAAATCAAGATAGCGTTGACGATAACGTAATTCGGTATCCGCCAAACCATGCCATTTTTCCGGCAATTCCCGCAGCGCCTTACCCAGAAAAGTGTAGCTTTCCACCTGCAGAGAACGCTCGCCGCTGTTGGTGGTAAACAGAGTTCCGGTAAAACCAAAGAAATCGCCGATATCGACAATCTTATGGAAAAAATCATATTGATCTTCCAAGGTATTCTTCTTGAGAACAAACTGCAGTTTACCCTCGAGATCCTGCAGATGTCCAAAGGTAATCTTACCCATCTTGCGCATTGAAATGACACGTCCGGCAATCCGGACATCCGCTGTGCCATCCGGTAAGAGATACGCATCTTTTAAAGCATGGCTGACAGGAAAGCGCTCAGGATAGACTTGAACACCTGCCTCCTGCAGCATTTTTAGTTTATCGACGCGATAGTCTGCAAAATTATCATAGTAGTTTTTATATTGTTCTACATCCATTCACATAACCTCCACCAGTTTACTGAATTATAATTGTAACCCCCAGCATCTGTTTGTGTCAAGTAGCAACGAAGAAATTATCTTATATCTCATATTCACACGAAAATCTAGTACTTTTCATCTTGACACTGCAGCAAAGCGCATTTATAATTACATATTAAGGAAGCTAATAGTTTAGGAAACGAATCAAATCGATATAGGAAGGTAAAGATCATGAAGAACGATGAACTACATATCTATCTTGGCCGTTTGTTCCGCAGCCACTGGCGCGAAACCACCAACCGTTTTGCGAAGATAGGTCTGAGCAGTGCACAGCCAAAATTACTGTATTATCTCTCCACCCATGCCGGCGCCATGCAGCGGGAAATCGCAGAAAGCTGCAACATCGAACCGGCTACCGCAACCAGTATTTTAAGCGGCATGGAGCAAACCGAATTGATTTACCGCGAAGCGGATGCCAAAGACCGCCGCGTCATGCGAACATTCTTAACCGATAAAGGACAGCAAACGCTGCAGGAAATTGAACGTATCTTCGTTGAAGTGGAAAACATCTGCTACCAGGACTTCAATGAATCCGAAATCGAACAACTGTATCTTTTCCTGGATCGGATGTATCACAATATGCAAAAAAGCGAAAACGAATAGGAGAACGCTGTTTCTTCATAAATCAACTTCAGCCGAATAAACCGCCTCCCGCTGTACTTTTAAACAGCGGGAGGCGGTTTTTTTATCCATTCGATTCTCACTTTTATTTTGCGTCGGCCCAGCTGTTGCCGATATTGGCTTCCGCCGTCACGGGAACTGTTTTTAGAATGAATTTACCTGCCCGTTCCATTTGAGTCTTTAAAAAATACTTGGCAGCCACACCATCCTCCTGCGGTACTTCCATCAGTATTTCATCGTGGACGAAGCCGATCAGGTGCCACTTGGGATTGACATTTTCCTGTTCAATCAAGCAGATCGCTTTTTTGGCAATATCGGCTGCCGTCCCCTGCACCGGCATATTGTATAAGCCGGCTAACCCTGCGGCAGTACTCCAAATATAACGTCTGCCGCTGAGAGTACGTGTTTCCGCCGGAACGCCCGCTTTGCGGTCTGCTTCATTTTGCAGGCGAACCTTCTGATGCCAGCGGGCAATGCCCCGATAAGCCATAAAGAAGCGCTGCCGGAATTGTTCAGCCTGTTCCAGCGTCATCTCAGCACCGTACGTATCCCGCGCGTAAGTCTGCAGTCCCCTGGCTCCCATAGCATAGACCAGGCCAAAATTAATCGCTTTCGCCGCCTGACGCTGCTTCTTGTCGATTAATTCGATCGGCAGACCGGTAACCAAGGCAGCCGTGAGGCGATGCAAATCCTGCCCTTCCCGATAGGCTTTGATCATCCGGGTATCCTGGGCAACTTCCGCCGCCACGCGCAGTTCAATTTGCGAATAATCGGCAATCACGAGCACATTGCCCGGTGCAGCCTGGAAACAATTGCGGAAGGCTTCATCCCTGGGTGTACCTTGGATATTTGGCGAAGAACAGGAAAATCTGCCGCTGCCGGCTCCCATTTGCTGATAATGCGAATGAATCCGTCCGGTCAGCGGATGGATAAAACTCGGCAAGGCATCGATAAAAGTATTCAATTGCTTCGCGATTTTACGGTACTGCAGCAGCTGTGCAACTTCCGGGTAAGTCGCTGCCAATTGTGTCAGCGTGTGCCGGCTGGTATCGGGTAAATCAATGCCGCGGCGCGCTAAGGCGGCGCGCAGCTGTTCCGGACTGTCCAGATTGACCGCCGTCGTTTCCGCCTCTCCCAGTAAATTCATCTGTGTTTTTTCGGAAGAAAGCAAGGGAGCCAACTCTTTTTCCAGGCGGGCAGCTTCCCTGTGCAGCTGATCGCCTAAGGTCTGCAATTCCTGCTGATTTAAGTACATGCCGGTCAATTCCATATCGGCCACGCCATAGACACAGTCGAATTCTATTTTAGCCACATCCACCAGCCGATTCTCCAGCAATTGCTTAACCATCGCCGCACGCAGTGGTAATAAAACTGCGGTGGCTTGCGCCTGCAGCAGCAGCGTGTCTTCCCGGCTGTGCTGCTCCTGGCTGCTGCCTTCCGGCAGAACGGTCAGCGGATGCTGCAAAAAAAACTGCGACAAAGCAGCCAGTTGATAATCCTGCGGTCCTTGCTGTGTTGTGAGTAATTGAGCCGCCAAAAAAGGATCAAACAAACTGCCATGCAGCAAAAGGTTATTGACTTTGCAGAATTCAACCGCTTCTTTGGCCTGATAGAGCACTTTCACCGTCTTGGCGTCGCCCAATAACCGACGTAAAGGGGCTCTGCTGGCATCATTCGGAAAGCAAGTGAATTCCACCAGCCAAACCGTATCCTTGTCTGTATTCAAGCCAATCATCTGCAGAGGATGCAAATAAGGATCGGGACCTGTCGCCTGGATACTGATCGCCAGCAGCCGCTGGCCGCTCAGCTGCGCTACGGCTGCTTCCAGCTGTTCCGTTTTTGTAATATAACGATATTGCACAGATCCCGCCTCCTTCTCACGCGTTTGCACTGCCGCAGCTTCTCCTGTTGTCGTCTGCTTTGATTCGAGACATCGACAGCCATTTCCTTTGTCCATCGCCCGCTGCACAGATTGGCCGCTCGGCCGCGGTGTTTCTTGCTGCTGTCGTTCTCCTTTCTCTTATGCTTGAGAATAAACTGCAGATTCCGCAGGGATCTACCTTTACCCTCATTTTGAAATATGCTATACTGTATACAATGAAACAAACCTGCGAGGAGGCGTTTTTTATGGTCAATGAAGAGTCGGCAGGTGGCGTAATCGTCTATCGCGGCAATGTGCTGGTGGCACGCAACCGCTTTGGCAGCTGGGTCTTTCCCAAGGGTCACTTGGAAGAAAACGAAACGCCGGAAATTGCGGCCTTAAGAGAAGTGGAAGAAGAAGTTGGCTTAAAGGCAGTTATTCATGAAGCCATTGGCGAAACCAGCTATCAATTCAATTCCTCCGGCAGGCTGCACAATAAAATCGTGCATTGGTTTTGGATGCGGGTAGAAGACCCCTATTATACCTTAAACCGACGGGAAGGCTTCATCGAAGCGGTATTTGCTCCGGTGGAAGAAGTGCAGGCGATGCTGGCTCACGATAATGACCGACTTCTGCTTGATAAGATAGCGCCAAGAATTAAAGCAGAGGAGACGCAATTACATGAATCCGACCACCCTGCTCTTTGATTTGGACGGTACTCTGATCGATACCCGCGCTTTGGTCGTAGCTTCGTTTCAGCATACCTTTCGCTCGGTGCTGGGTTTGGATATCTCGGCTGAAGAAGTTCTCTATGACTACGGCCGCCCTTTAACTTATTCCTTCGGCCGTTACACCAAAGACGCAGCCGTTGTCCAGGAAATGCTGCAAGTCTATCGCCAGCACAATCTGGCGGTGCACGATCAGATGGCCCAGCCCTTCCCTTATATTAATGAAGATTTGCATGCCTTGCAGCAGGCAGGTTATACGATGGGTATTGTTTCTTCCAAAAAACGTCCTACCGTGATGAAAGGCATCCGCCTTTTTCAGATGGAAGCGTTCTTTCAGGTTTATGTCTGCGAAGAAGATACTAAAATTCACAAACCGCAGGCAGAACCCTTGCTGGAGGCTTGCAGACTCCTGCAGATCGAACCGTCCGCCGCACTTTATATCGGTGACAGTCCCTATGATATTCTCTGCGCCAAAGCAGCGGGCTCCCCTTCTGCCGCGGTACTCTGGAGCAACTTCCCCACAACGGTCTGGGATGAACTGCAGCCGGATTATCGCCTGCAGCGTCTGGCTGATTTGCTGTCTTATCTCAAATAAAGGCAATCCCTTGGTGCTTCCCTAAGTTTCGCACAGTCAGGATTACGACAGAAAGCAAACGGTCCCTGTTGTCCTGACGGATTTTCACATAAGGATGGTGGCAGGTATGTCAGAGCAAATCTGCGGCATTATTCTTGAGGGGCCCTCCTGTTCCGGCAAGACTTCTCTTTTCAATGCGATCCAACGCTATCACCTCACAGAAGCGGGAGCCGAACGCAATGTCATTTACCTGGCGGAACATTATTCGCAGAATCTGAATTGGGTCAATGGCGTCCTGCAGGGAATGAGCCGAGCAGAAAATCTGCAGGTGCTGCAGGAACGAGTCGCTCTCCTGGAACAATTGAATCACTATGCAAATTCCATGGGGATCCATTCCCGCCGCTCACGGGGACTCTTCTTTGTCTTTGAACGGTTTCATTTAAACTTTGCTGTTTGTTTTCAGGATTGCTGCAGTGAAGAGTATCTAGACTTGCAGCAGCGTCTGGCGCAATTACATGCACTGACTGTTTTATGCAGCATCAGTCCGGAAAATGTTCCGGCACGCTTACAGCAGCGGGAAGCCAACCCCAACCGTATTTTTACGCAAAATGATCTCGACGCTTATAACGAAAAGCAGCGGCAGTTTGTCGCCTGTGCGCAGCATTCTTTGCTGCCAACCGTCCTTGTCAACACCGACAGCATGGCCTGGGATGCTTACACTGCTCGGATTTTTCAACGTTTGCGCACTTGATTGGCTGCGAATCTGTTAAAAAGAGAGGATTGTCCTTACCTGATCTCAGCATCAGATGAAGACAATCCTCTCTTTTTAAATTTCTCTTTGCAGCAAATAACGAACCACTTCACCGGCAGCCAGCATACCGGCAACCGGCGGCACAAAACTGATACTGCCCGGCGGTCTGCGTTTTAACCTGACCGGTTCTTCCGGAGCGGCTTCTGCAAGCGCTGCAGACATCGCATCCGGCAAGTTCTTCTCTGTCCCGCCGGCATAGGCGCTGTCTGCCACGATCATCGGCGGCAGGGGAGAATAAATCACCCGGATCCCTTTCAGGATACCGCGCTGTTTCAATTCCCGCCGCAGTGCTCTCGCCAGCGGACAGGTGTGAGTCTTGCTGATATCTGTGATCAAAAAGCTGCTGGCATCTAATTTATTCCCGGTTCCCATCACACCGAGGACAGGAATCCCAGCCAGATAGGTTTCCGCCAATAAAGCTGCTTTCGCCGCCACACTGTCGATGGCGTCGATGACATAGTCCGGTCTTAGCGCGAGCAGATCCTGTATATTGGCCGGGGTGACAGTCAGGCACAGCATTTCAATCTGACACTCTGGATTGATGTCTCTGATGCGTGCCGCGGCTGCCGCCACTTTCGACATACCAATCGTAGAATGCAGCGCCAGCAACTGACGATTGAGATTGCTCTCCTCAACAAAATCGTCATCCACCAAAATAATACGGCCAACCCCGGCGCGGGCAATCGCTTCCAGCGCAAAGGAACCGACACCGCCTAAACCAACGATCATCACACTGGCGGCCTGCAAGCGGGCTAAGCCTTGCTCTCCAACCAACAAAGCGGTTCGCTGCCATGCTTTTACCTGGTTCATCCTGCCATCTCCTCCTTAAAAACCCAGCTTCTTTCCTATCATCGCCTGCCGCTCTTCCGACGGCAGCTGCTTCTCTATTTAGTACATCATTTCCTGTTACATTATAGCACTGCATCCGATAAAATCCAAAGCTTCTTCTTGAGAGATTCAAGCTTTCGTCACGATTCGCTCTTGCGTCACACCAAATTCTGAGATACAATACTGAATAGACAAATCTCATGACGCAGGTGAACGATATGCCTTCCCGCAAGCTTTCTTTCTTCTGGATTCTCTTGACACTCAGCGCTGCTCTGCTGCTCTATGGGCAGATCACGGCGCCTCGTGAGCAGCTGCAGAGCTTTCCGCTGCTGAAACCGATTCCTTCGGTGATGGATTATATCGTCGTCCCGGCGGATGGTCAATTGAAACCGGCTTCTTACGATATCGATTTGGACCCTTTTTTCACCAATAGCTGTTTTATCGGCGATTCTTTTACCAATGGACTGGAAGGTTACACCAGACTAAAACAACAGTCTGTTTTTTTAGACGAAGTCGGTCTGACGGTGAGCAAAGCCGAGGCACGGCTGAATGAATTGAGCCAAACAACGCCGAAGCGCGTTTTTCTGTTGCTCGGCATCAATGATATGGGCTATGGTTACAGTCCGGAAGAGTTTGCGGCACAATATCAGCAATTGCTGACCAAACTGCAGACAAACTGGCCACATGCCAAGATTTATGCACAAGCTATTTTTCATGTCACTGCCAGCCATGAATTATTGGATACCTGCCGCAGCAATACAGCCATTGCTGCCTATAATGCGGCTTTAGCCCAGGTTTGCCGTCAATCCGGTTTTGCTTTTCTGGATATCGCTTCTGCTTTTTGTGATCAGGCCGGCGTGATGCGGGAAGCGGAAAGCCCTGACGGGCTGCACCTTGAATATTCCGGCAATTTTGTTTGGCTGGAATTATTAAAACAAATCGTAGTGGATTACGAATCTTAAGAAACGAAAGAGGTGATGGATCGATGAAGAGAGCGCGTATTTCCAGCGTTACCAGCAAGAAAATCGCAGCTTTATCCAAAACGATCTTCATTCTATTGCTGACACTCACTATATTGGGCGGTTTATTGACCAGCTTCATTACCAGCCGAACGCCCTGGCAGAGAAATTGGTATACCCCTTCCGTTGTTTCACAACTAAGTCTATCGCAAGTTTGGTCAAATGAGTCTCTCCTGCCCAGTGGGATCGGTCAAATCAACGATGAAGCAGACATCGTGGCTTGGATCAATACACAAACCACCGGCACAACTTTACTGATTGACGCAGAACAGCATTTACAAAGCTCCGCCAGTATTCTCCTGAAAAATTACTCTCTGTTTGTTTACACCGACGGCGTTCAGCAAGTCTGGCTGCATCGCAGTCAAAAAACACTGGAAGCCTATAATTTAGCAGGCGAAATTCTGTGGGAGCACCGTTTCTTCAATTGGCCCGGCAACGCTTGGCCCAGCAGTGACGGCTATACACTCGTAACCACGAAAGAAAATGAAACCGACTGGCATTTAAGCTTGCTGGACTATCACGGCAACATCGTCTGGGAATACATCGAAACCAATTGCACGATTGACTCTGCTGTGCTGGCGCCGGGCGGCGTTGGCGCTGTCATCGGGATCACTTCGCTCAACGATGGTTCCTCTTCTTTCCTTTTGATGAACAGCGGCGGTATTGTCAGCCATCGGATGACGGTCGGCAAATTTAAAACTGCTGTGTCGGTGATCAGCGACGACGGCCTTACCGCCATGGTCGGGGTGGATACAAGAATTTATCGCTTCAGCGATCAGGACAAAATCACGGAAATCACCTCAGTCAACCCTGCCGGCCCTGCAATTGAGAAAAATGATCAGTATATCCAATTACCAGCCGGGATCACCCAGCTTGCGCTCAGCCAAACCAATGCTTCTTTTGTGGCTGCCTGTTGGAATGACGCAGAAAACAGCGGTTGGATTATTGATTACAATCAAAATGACCAATTAATCTGGAGTTATGCACTGAAGGAACCTGCTCTTTGCTTAAAAATTCATCCTTCCGGCTACGCCATCTACGGAGGAGGCAAAAGTCTGATTTATGCTCTGTCCAACGAAGGTGCACTTTTGGTTTCACAGCGCTATGCCGATAGTGATTTATTCGATCTTGCTTTTTCTCCCAGCGGAGAATACCTTTGCGGTCTTGGCCAAAGCGGCCGCTTAACTTTGTGGAAAATTCCCAATTAATTCTTCCATAAAAAAAGGATGTGAACGAAATGGAAAGTATCACACTGCAGAATTATAACTGGATAGACGGTGTTATTGTTATCATTCTGCTGCTTGGAGCCTGGCGAGGTTTTCACAACGGTTTTACCAAAACCCTGATCAGTCTTCTGGGTTCTGTTGTCGGTTTCATTGCTGCTATTTTCTATTATCCGGCTGTTGCCGCCTGGTTCAATTCGAATTGGCATCTGAATCAAAAAATCGTCGACTTCATCGCACCGAAAATCAATATTCCCACTATGAGTCTCTCCGAGGCGGATCCGATTGCCTATCTGATGAAGCAGCTGGCTACACTTAAACTGCCGCAATCGGTCCTCGATCAGCTGCGAAAAGCGATCGAATCGATAGGTACGATTAATTTACAGTCCATGTCCAGCAATTTAGGTGAATTGGTAGCAACCATGCTGGCCAATCTCTTAATCAGCGCTTTGGCTTTTCTGGCGATCGTTCTGGCCGTTAATTTAGCCGCCAGTCTGCTGCTCTTCTTACTGCGCAATGTGCTGCGGGTTGCCGGTGGTACTTCTGATAAAATCAGCGGTTTGCTGGTTGGTCTGCTGCAGTCATTTGCTATTTTGATCGTTATCATCGCGGTCGTTCTGCCCATCTTGAGCAGCACCAGTCAGTCTGGCTTAACCACTGCCGTGACCGAGTCCTTCCTCGCCAATAAAATGATGAAATTCTTCTATTTCCTGATCGCTTTGTTTTAATCAGAAGGGAGCTGCCCTATGGCGGAATATTACTTGGGTGATCTGGTAAAAATGCGCAAAAGCCACCCCTGCGGTGGCGACACCTGGGAAGTAACCCGGATCGGCATGGATTTTCGTATCCGCTGTACGACCTGCGGTCATAGCCTGTTATTACCCAGAGTAAAATTTGAAAAAAGCGTCAAATCCATCCTCAGCAGAGGGGACGCTGTCCTGACTGCACAGCAGCGGCCTGCTTTTACCAATACATCCGACGAGAAAAAGGAAAAACAGTTGCGAAAATGAAGTTGCATTTTCGTTCTAATTATGTTAAACTTTAATTTGTTCCCCCGCTCTGCCAAAGGCAGGGCCGTATAGTCCGGGGGGGAGGAGGTGAATTTGAATGAATAGTTACGAATTGATGTATATCATTAATCCTACGCTCGAGGGTGAAGCTCTGGAAGCAGTGGGCGAAAAAGTGAAAACATTAATCGAAACCGTTAAGGGCAGCGTAACAGAGGTGAAAAAATGGGGTAAGCGACGTCTCGCTTATGAAATCAATGATTTCAAAGAAGGGGTCTACCTGATTGTTACCTTTGATGCCGATCCTTCAGCCATAACTGAAATCGACCGTGTTTTAAAATTAACGGAACCAATTATCCGTTTCATGATTACGAGAGTCGAAAAATAGTCCCGTCAGCTGTCGGCTTAACAAACAAAAATGGAGGATGCAACGATGGTTAACAATATCGTCTTAGTCGGACGTCTGACCCGAGATCCGGAAATGCGCTATACACCCAGTGGTTCTTCGGTTGTTCGTTTTACTTTAGCCGTTGACCGCAATATGAAAGGCCCCAACGGAGAACGTCAGGCTGATTTTATTCGTTGCAGCGCTTGGAATAAGCGCGCCGAATTCGTCTCCAATTATGTCCATAAAGGCCGGCTGGTTGCTGTGGAAGGTTCTTTGCATATCAACAGCGTCAGCCAACCCGATGGCAGCCGCAGGGATTATACCGAAGTGACTTGCAACAGCATCACTCCTTTGGATCGTCCCAAAGAAACCAGTATGGAAAGCGGCGAAATGCCCGGTGATCTGCCTTATGAACCTTATGACGCTAATGACAGCAAAACCGGGAAACAACCCAGCGAAAGTGATGACGATGTTCCGTTCAATTCCTAATTCAATCAAATAAATGTTAGTAAAGGAGTCATTCAATATGGCCGAATCATACAATCGCGACCGTGGTGATAAAGACGAACGCCGCCCAAAAGGCCGCCGTCCCAAACGTCGTGTCTGCAGTTTCTGCGTCGATAAAGTAGAAACCATCGATTATAAAGAAGTGGATAAATTACGCCGCTTCCTGACTGAACGGGGTAAAATTTTACCCCGCCGTATCTCCGGATGCTGCGCGAAACATCAACGCACGCTGACCCAGGCAATCAAACGGTCTCGTATCGTTGCTCTGCTTCCCTTCACAACCGAGTAGTATCTTAAAGAAACGAAGATCGCTTCAAACAAATGGTTTGGAGCGGTCTTTTTTGCCTTGCCGCTTCTTTTTTTTCATGCAGGATTCATTGCTGTTTCAAGCGAATAAGAACAATTGATGATACCTAGCTCCGATTAAACGAGGTGAACATTGATGAATCGTCGATTCTCTGTCCGCATGGTCACAGAGGGTGCTATGCTGGCTGCTGTTTTTGTCCTTCTGGCTTTAGTGACTTACTATACACCGCTGGGAACCCTGCTGATTTTAGCCATGACAACACCAACCGCAATCATGACTTGCCGCCATGGCTGGAAAGCCGGTTTGCTTTCTGCCGTTGCCGCGGAACTGGTCCTGCTCTTATTGCTGGATCCCGTCTTCGTTATTTCCGGTTGTACTACATTGCAGTTTTCCGGTTTAATTCTTGGCTTAGGAGTAGGGAAGAAATGGAGCCCCTGGACCACTTTGGCTGCCACAACGGCCGCCACCTTGGTCGGCTTTGTTTTTTTAATTGTACTTTCCTCCAAATTGATGGATTATAATTTCCTGGATGAAATGGTGAAACTCTATCAGGAAGCGTCGCAGATTTCTCTGAGTATGATCGAGCAGTTCAATTTCCCGGAGGAGCAACTGGACCTGATCCGGCAAATCCCGACCTATGCGGAAGCTTATTTCGGTCCCCTGCTGCCCATGTTGCTGACCTTAAGCTCGGCCATGAATGCCTTAGTGAATTTCCAAATTCTCGGCATTGTGATGAAACGCATGCATCTCCCGATGGAAGGCTTAGCCCCCTTCCCCTCCTGGCGTTTGCCGGATTATACCGGTTTAATTTTCCTGCTGAGTATTCTGGCTAACTCTGCCGGCAGCTATTTCTCAATTACCTGGCTCTCCACCTCGGCTCAGAACATTTTTCAGGTGACTTACTATCTGATTTTGATTCAAGGCTTGGCTGTCATGGTCTGGTTTATGCAAAAACTGCACGTCAGCAAACTTTTTCGCTGGCTGCTGCTGATTTTTGTTCTGTTTAATCCCTATATCTCTACCGGTGTGATCCTTTTAGGTTTTGTCGATTTTATTTTTGATTTACGGAAAATCGGACCTCGTTCCCGTGCGAACACTGAACTGCAAAAGACCGATGATGCCGAAAAAGATCACGATCAGAACAAGAACGATCCGCCTTCCCTTCCCTAAGGAAGAGGCGCAACAAAGGAGCGATGAACAATGGAAGTAATCCTCACACAGGATGTCAAAGGGATCGGCCAAAAAGGCCAAAAAATCCATGCGGCAGAAGGCTATTGCCGGAATTATCTGATGCCGCGCGGTTTAGCTGTCGAGGCGACGGCCGGTGCTCTGCAGCAAATGCAGGAGCGTGATGACGGCAAGGCGCGCCGAGAGCAACGGGAAAAAGAAAAAGCCCTGGAATTAGCCAAAAAAATAGCAAGTGTCTCAGTGATTATCAAGTGCAAACACAGCGAAGGCGGCAAGCTCTTCGGTTCTGTTACCAACAGCAGCATTGCCGATGAATTAAGCCGCCAGCATAAAATCAGCATTGATCGTAAAAAAATCGAAATGAAGGAACCGATTAAGACACTCGGTGTGTATGAAGCGGATGTGCGGATTTATCCGGGCATGACGGTCAAACTGACCATCAAAATTCATCCTCTCGACTAAGCGGCTGATTAATAATTCCTTCGAGTTTATGAAAAGGGCGATCCACCATCGCCCTTCCTTTTGCTCTTTATCGTAGATCAGCTTTGGGAGGATTGAAGTTGCAACATACCATTCACGATTATTTAAACCAATTCAAGGATCTAAATTGGCAGGATATCGCTAATCAGACGGATCTCTTGAATCAGCGTGTGACGGCCCTTTATGCGCTGATGGCTCAGGTGCTGGGACCGGATCGGCTGGTCGCCCGCGCCGCAAAAATGGAAATCATCGATCTGGTCAGTGATGATGACGAAATGAAACGTCTTTGGGGCTTACAAAAACTGTTAAGCTCCGATCCCACACTGCCCGAACCTAAAAAAGAAGACTTGGCAGCGGTCATGGAACAGGTGGAAAATGATCTGGCTGAATTCATCGCCCGCCGCTCTGTAGAAGACCGTTTGGAAAAAATCGTCAACGAGCGCATTCAAAGTCAGCAGGATGACTATATGCGGGATCTCAAACTCACTCTGATCAAAGAAGAGAATGGGCCCGAAACGGAAATTACTACCCGAAAATTGAAAACCTTATTGGCTTTGGAAAAACGCAAAGCGCCAAAAATGGCCATGGAACAGATGCGGCCGCATACTTTGGATGAGGTAGTTGGACAAGCCCAAGCCAAAACCGCCTTGATGGCCAAGCTTGCCACTCCCTTTCCTCAACATATCCTGCTTTACGGTCCGCCCGGTGTCGGCAAGACAACGGTAGCCCGTCTGGTGCTGGAAGCAGCCCGCACCTCTCCTCATTCTCCCTTCAGCGCCAATGCCCCCTTTATCGAAGTAGACGGTACCGTACTGCGCTGGGACCCGCGTGAGATCACCAATCCCTTATTGGGTTCGGTGCATGACCCCATCTATCAGGGGGCTCGGCGTGATTTGGCAGACAATGCCGTACCGGAGCCCAAGCCAGGCTTGGTCACCGACGCGCATGGCGGTATTCTCTTCATCGATGAAATTGGCGAAATGGATTATCAACTGCAGGCCAAATTGCTGAAAGTACTGGAAGATAAGCGGGTTTTCTTTGAATCTTCCTATTACGATCCAGAAAACACCAATATACCGGAGTATATTCACCGGCTGTTCGAAGAAGGGGCACCGGCTAATTTCATTCTGATCGGTGCCACCACCCGCAGTCCGGAAGAAATCAATCCCGCCATCCGTTCCCGCTGTGCCGAAGTTTTCTTTGATCCTCTCTATAAAGAGGATATCGAACAAGTCGTGCTGGGAGCAGCCAAACGCCTGCACATCAATCTGGCCGCCGGGGCAGAAAAACTAATTGCCGAACATACCGACGAAGCCAGAAAAGCTGTGAATATTCTGGCCGACAGTTATGGTTTTGTACTCTCGCGGATCAAAGAAAAATTGGATCGCCGGCGTAATGTGGATGTTACGGTTGCCGATGTGCAGGAAATTCTGCAGATCAGCCGCATTACCCCGCAGGCTCCCTATCTGGCGCAGGAAACACCGAAAGTAGGTCAAGTCTTTGGCTTGGGTGCTTTTGGCTTTAGCGGCAGTGTCTTGGAAATTGAAGCGGCAGTCTTCCCAAGCACGGAAAAAGGTAAAGGCAGCATTCGTTTTAACGATACCGCCGGTTCGATGGCTAAAGATTCTATCTTTGTTGCATCCACAGTCCTGCGCAAAGTGCTCAATCTGCATTTACAGGATTATGACGTACATGTCAATTTTGTCGGCGGCGGCAATGTCGACGGTCCTTCGGCAGGCGGGGCGCTGACCCTGGCCCTGATCAGCGCCGTCCGCAATACGCCGGTCCGCCAGGATATCGCCATGACCGGAGAAATCTCCCTGCAGGGGCTGATCAAACCGGTTGGCGGCTTATATGGCAAGCTCTACGGCGCTGCACGGGCGGGCATGAAAGAAATCCTGGTCCCGGCAGCCAACAGCAAAGAACTGCCTGCCGAAATGTACGGCGTCAAGCTGACCCCCTATGCAAATATTGAAGAAGCCATGAAAATCATGCTGACCGAAGCAATTGATTGACGATCACAGAACGGAGGTATCCCATGCCCGATCGTAACATGCCTCAGAGTTTGGAAGCGGAACAGTCTGTGCTGGGTTCGATGCTGATTGAACGCAACGCCATCACCAGCATCATGGAAGAACTGCGTGAAAACGATTTTTATTGGGAAAACAACCGGGAAATCTACGCGGCCGCCTACGATCTCTATGCACGCGGAGAACCGCTGGATTTGATCACGTTAATCAACGAACTTCGGCGCAGACAAAAATTGGAAACCGCCGGGGGCCTCGCTTATCTCAATCAACTGGTGGAAATTGTGCCGACCACCGCCAACCTGCCGGCTTATATTAAAGACCTGCAGGAAAAATCGGCTTTGCGGGCGATGATCGCCAGTGCGCACAAAATCAGCAATCTGGCCTTCGCCGCCGAAGAATCTGCCGGTGAAATTCTCAATAAAGCGGAAAAAGAATTCCTGGAGATCGGCAACCGCCGCGGCAGCGGCTCCACCTACGCATCCATTGGCAGCATCCTCTTTCATACCTACGAAGAGTTGGAAACCCTGATGAACCAAAAAGGTGGTCTAACCGGCGTTTCCACCGGCTTTTATGAATTTGACCGCTTTACAGCCGGCATGCAGCGCTCGGATTTGATCATTTTGGCCGCTCGCCCCGGCGTGGGCAAAACGACGATCATGACCAATATCTTACAGCACGCAGCAGTCAACAATCATGTACCCTGCGCTTTGTTCAGTCTGGAAATGTCCAAAGAACAGTTGGCACAGCGGATCCTTTGCGGTGAAGCGAATGTCGATCTCTATAAACTGCGCAATGGTTATTTGGAAGAAGACGACTGGAGCAAGATTACCCAGGCCATCGGCCCGCTGTCCGCCGCACCAATCTACATCGACGATACCCCTTCACTTTCCGTTGTGGAATTTCGTTCCCGTCTGCGCCGCATGAAAGCCGAGCTGAATATCGGCATGGTTGCGATCGATTACCTGCAGCTGATGACCATCGAAAGCAAGCCGGAATCCCGCCAGCAGGAAATTTCCTTCATCTCCCGGACATTGAAAGCAATCGCCAAGGAACTCGACCTGCCGATTATGGTGGCTTCCCAATTAAACCGCGGTGTAGAAGGCCGTAATGATAAACGCCCGATGTTATCCGATTTGTTGGAATCCGGCGGTATCGAAGCCAATGCGGATGTGGTTGTTTTTCTCTACCGTGACGACTATTATAATAATCCCAGCACCGACCCCAACGGAGCGGAACTGATCATTGCCAAACAGCGTAATGGCCCGACCGGCACCGTCAATCTGTTTTTTTTGAAAAGCATCAATCGGTTCGTCAATAAAGATAAGCCGGTTTAAGTAAAGGAGACCATTAAAACCATGCCTACGCAATATGATGTCATCATCATCGGAGCCGGTCCCGCCGGTATCTTTGCCGCCGCTGAATTGATCCGTAAAAAGCCCAATTGGCGCATTCTGATTCTGGAAAAGGGCAACGATATTCAGAAACGCTATTGCCCGATGCACGATAAACACATCCCCTGCATTCACTGCAAAAACTGCTCCATTACCTCCGGTTGGGGCGGTGCCGGCGCTTACTCCGACGGCAAACTCACGCTGACCACCGAATACGGCGGCTGGCTGGGTGATTTCATCGGCACCAAAGCTCTGGAAGAAATCATCGCTCAGGTAGACGATATCTACGTGCAATACGGCGGCAATTCCAAAGTCTACGGCATGGATCTGGATAAAATTAAAGCCATTCAGCGTCAGGCCGCCACTGCCGATCTGCGCCTGATCCCAGCCAAAATCCGCCATCTGGGCACGGATAAAAACTATGAAATTCTGACCAACCTGCGTCAGGCTCTGGATAAATTGGTGGAAATCCGGACCGAAACCACGGTGGAACAACTCCTGGTGCAAGATCACCAGATCTGCGGTGTCATCCTGCATGACGGCAGCGAGATCACTGCCCGCTTCGTCATTGCGGCTCCGGGACGCGAAGGACACGAATGGTTTTCTGAAGAGGCAAAACGCCTGAATCTGCCCACCACCAACAATCAGGTCGATATCGGTGTACGGGTAGAAGTTCCGGCTGTGGTGATGTCTGACCTGACCGATGCCATCTATGAATCGAAATTCATTTACTATTCCCACTCCTTCGACGATCAGGTGCGGACCTTCTGTATGAATCCCTACGGCGAAGTCGTGATGGAAAACACGCGCGGCCTGATCACCGTCAATGGTCATAGCTACGCCGACAAGCGAACCGAAAACACCAATTTTGCCCTACTGGTCGCCAAAACTTTCACCCAACCGTTCAATGAACCGATCACCTATGGTAAAAACATCGCAGCCCTGGCAAATATGCTGGGTGACGGCGTCATCGTTCAGCGTCTCGGTGATCTGCAGTCCGGTCGGCGTTCTACCGAAGAACGGATCAAACGCGGTTTGGTCACACCCTCCCTGCCGGAAGCCACGCCCGGCGATTTGAGCCTTGTGCTGCCCTACCGTCATCTGGTGGACATCATGGAAATGCTGGAGGCGCTGGATAAAGTAGCACCCGGCGTCAACAGCCGACATACCCTGCTCTACGGCGTCGAAGCAAAATTCTATTCCAACCGCATGCAGGTCAGCAATCAGTTGGAAACCCAAATTCACAACCTTTTTGCGGTAGGCGACGGCGCCGGCATCACCCGCGGTTTGGTACAGGCATCGGCTTCCGGCTTAATTGCGGCCAGAGTCATCGCAGAACGCGATGAATCGAGCTCTCTTTGATAAATTAGGAGAATTCATCCTATATTAACTGAATTTGCAGAATTCTTTGAAAAACAACACCCCTTTTTTATTGACATTCTGCCGACATTTGTGTATTATAGATAAGCGATGTCGCAAAAGGGATACTAGCTCAGGGGTAGAGCACCCGCCTTTTAAGCGGGGTGTCGATGGTTCGATCCCATCGTATCCCACCAGTTTGGAAGTTTAGCTCAGTTGGTAGAGCATCTGCCTTACAAGCAGAGGGTCAGCGGTTCGAGCCCGTTAACTTCCACCATATAAAAATGCAAGCGTGTTTTCATGAATATGAAAACACGCTTTTGATTTTCCTCCCAAAAAATCCGTACAGTAAAAAACAGACTCCGGAACAAATTGACCGCTGTTGGCAGCCCACGTAAGGCTGTTCTGCAGCGCCACTCTGTTCTTCTGAGTCTGTTTTGTTTTACTTCACTTTTAGCAAGCAATTGCGTCCTTGCTTGCAAACGATGCTACTTCACCGATTTATAGCCAAGCAATTCAATTTGCGAGCTAAGAAAATCGGCTTTCACCGGTTCGTCTTTGACATAATCGGTCGAGAGATATTTCTTGCTGTCGTCGCTAAAGACGGTAACGATGGTTTTATTGCCGCCGATCAGATCTCCAACCTTCAAAGCGCCTAAGAGATTCGCACCGGAAGAAATGCCAACACCCAATCCGAGCTGACGGGAAAGCATCTGAGCCATGATGATGGAGTCGCCGTCATCCACCGCAATAATGCCGTCCACTTTGTCCATCTTCATCAAAGCCGGGATAAATTCATCGGAAATACCGGCGATGCGGTGTTTGCCTACCCGATATCCGGTGCTCATGGTGGGAGAACTCTCCGGCTCCAAAGGATAGACTTTGGCGTTGGGATTGACGCATTTGATAAAATTACCGATGCCCATCACAGTACCGCCGGTGCCGACACCGGCCACAATCGCGTCCGGTATCAAACCGAACTTCTCGAGTTGCTTGACAATTTCAGGCCCGGTGGAAGTAAAATGTGCTTCGATATTATCTTCATTGGAGAATTGGCAAGGCAGGAAAATACCGCCTTCTTTGGCGAGCTCTTCGGTTTTGGTAATGCTTCCCACGAAACCGCCTTCCTCTTTGCTAACCAAACGGATCTCCGCTCCATAGCTGCGAATCAGATTTTTCCGTTCGCTGCTCATCCAGTCCGGCATGTAAATGATCACTTTATGCCCCAAATAACTGCAGACTGCGGAAAAAGCGATCCCGGTATTGCCACTGGTTGCTTCAGCGATGGTGTCACCCGGTTTGACCGTCCCTTTGGCATACGCTTTGCGCATACAATGCAGCGCGATGCGGTCCTTGATGCTGCCGGTCAGGTTGTAATATTCGGCTTTGACATAGATTTTTCTGAGTTCACCTTTATACTTCAAAGAAATCTCCAGCAGCGGCGTATTGCCGATCATGCTGGAAAGGGCAGCAAACTTCTCGCCGATATCCATAGCAAAAATCCTCCTTTAAAAATAGGTATAAAGCCATTGACTAACTGCAAATTCTCCCGTATTTTTGCGGAATATTGCAAACTTTGCTCATTATACCACTGTAAAAAAGAAATTGCAAGCATAAAACTACTAAATAGGACATTACTAAAACATATCCAGTGAATTAGTAAATAAGCCTGAATCTCCGCCGCACGCTGCCGGTAATAGTAAAAAAAAGCCACTGGCTGCTTATTTTAAAACCTATTTTCTGGCAATACTCTCATCTCTTGCTATCTCTCACTGCTGCGGCTATAATAAGAAAAAAAGAAAAGAGTGGATGGAAATGCCGGATACCTATACGCTGCAGGGGACAGTCAAAGATAAAACTGGAAATCCGATCGCAGAAGCGGAAGTCCGCTTGCTCGATCGTCATTTTGAAACCCTTTATAGCGGTCTGACCGATGCAAACGGAAATTACGCACTGCCGGTGCAAGCAGGCGTTTACCCTTTCTTTTTTGCCTGTAAGGACTATGCGGTCAACAACCTGGAATTCTGGTGCCAGGACCTGCCGCTTCGGACGGATCTATGCTTGGATGCTGTCATCGACAAATTGGAAATCTATGGTCTGCATTGTTTTTCAATCCGCGGAGCAAGTCCCGCTCTCACCCTTTATTTTCGTCCCATGAGCTTAGAAAAAGTTCTGGCCAAGGAAAATAACCTTTGCCCGGATCTGGAAGCAGCGCAGATCAAGGCCTGGGTGAATGGGGTCGCCTGCCCTTTGCTGCACTGTAATCGAGTAAGCGAGTATATCAAAGCGGATCAGGCGGCGATGGATGCCTTTTTGATCCAAATCGCCCGGCCGGATGGTGTTGCCCTGCTGCCCGATGCAACTTACTACCTCCTGCTGGAAATCAACGACTGTCATTCAGGTGCGGTCGGTCAGGCAGGCGTCTACTTTACTTATTAAAAAGCTGGCGTCAGGGTTGTGGGGGTGCGATGCACCATTATATAGAATTTTTAAATTCCCTTAGCGCGGTGGTTGTAGGGAATGGTCTTGACCATTCCGAACGTCACAGTTTACAACGGATATTCAATTACACAAGACACAAGTACGAAAGGACGCGGAACGGTCAAGACGCGTTCCCTACAAAGAGTGTTGCGTCTCCAAATACAACTTACGAAACATATGATACAGACGGGGTTGGAAATACAGAGATTGCTGCGTCACCAAATGTGACTTGCGAAATATATGATACGAGTGGGCTAAAAAAAATAACTGACGAAGGTGGTGGTTGGAAGGGTCAAACTCCTCCATCCACCACCTTTTTTCAACGAAGATGTAATTACAAACGATGCGGAGTATCTGTAGGGAACGGTCTTGACCGTTCCGAACGTCCCAGTTTACAACGAATATTTAGTTACAACCAATGCGGAGTATTTGTAGGGAATGGTCTTGACCATTCCGAACATCACAATCCACAACGGATATTTAGTTACAAACGATGCGGAGTATCTGTAGGGAACGGTCTTGACCGTTCCGAACGTCACAATCCACAACGGATATTTAGTTACAACCAATGTGGAGTATCTGTAGGGAATGGTCTTGACCTTTCCGAACGTCACAATCCACAACGAATATGTAATTACACAAGACACAAATACGGAGAACGCGGAACGGTCAAGACCGTTCCCTACAAAGAGTGTTGCGTCTCCAAATACAACTTACGAAACATATGATACGAGCGGGCTTAAAAAAATAACTGACGAAGGTGGTGGTTGGAAGGGTCAAGCTCCTCCAAACGCCACCTTTTTTCAACGAAGATGTAATTACAAACGATGTGGAGTATCTGTAGGGAATGGTCTTGACCATTCCGAACGTCACAATCCACAACGGATATGTAGTTACAAACGATGCTGAGTATCTGTAGGGAACGGTCTTGACCGTTCCGAACGTCACAGTTTACATATGAATATTCAATTACACAAGACGCAAGTACGAAAGGACGCGGAACGGTCAAGACGCGCTCCCTACAAAGAGTGCTGCGTCTCCAAATACAACTTACGAAACATATGATACAGACGGGGTTGGAAATACAGAGATTACTGCGTCACCAAATGCAACTTGCGAAACATATGATACGAGCGGGGTTGGGAGTACGAAAGGACGCGGAGCGGTCAAGACGCGCTCCCTACAAAGAGTGCTGCGTCTCCAAATGCAGCTCACGAATCCTATTGATATGGGCGGAGTTGGAAGTACGAAAGAACGCGGAACGGTCAAGACCGTTCCCTACAAAGAGTGCTGCATCACCAAATGTAACTTACGAAACATATGATACGGGTGGGGTTAGGAATACAAAGAGTGCTGCATCTCCAAATACCACTTGCGAATCCTATGATACGAGCGGAGTTCGGAAAATCAACAATCGGCATAATCTAAAATGCTCTTCTACTCCTCTAAATCCATCTGTCTTGTATAGCGTGCAATCGCCGCTACGTCTTTATCCCCTCTGCCCGAAAGATTGATGATGATGCAGTCCTCTTTCGGCAAGGTGCCGGCAAACTCTAGGGCAAACGCCACCGCATGCGCACTTTCGATGGCCGGGATGATCCCCTCACTGCGGGAAAGCACCTCAAAAGCATGCACCGCCTGGTCATCGGTCACTGCGGTGTATTCCGCTCTGCCGCTGTCCCGCAGAAACGCGTGTTCCGGCCCGACGCCCGGGTAGTCCAAACCGGCGGAAATGGAATAGACCGGGGCCAATTCGTTTTCCGCTGTCTGGTTGAAATAGGATTTCATGCCATGGAAGGTTCCCACCCGACCCAAGGTCAGCGTTGCGGCGTGATCCGGTGTATCTAGTCCTCTGCCGGCGGCTTCACAGCCGATCAAGCGAACTTGCTTTTCGCAAGCGAATTCATGGAACAAGCCAATGGCATTGCTGCCGCCGCCCACACAGGCAATCACGGCTGCCGGCAGTTTCCCTTCCGCTGCCAGAATCTGCTCTTTGGCTTCCCGGCCGATGATGCTCTGAAACTCACGCACCATTTCCGGAAAAGGATGCGGCCCCACAGCCGAACCCAGCAAGTAATAAGTATCATCATGACGCTGCATCCAGGCCAACAGTGCCGCATCCACGGCGTCTTTTAACGTGCGTGTGCCGCTGGTGACGGCGTGCACCGTCGCGCCCAGTAATTCCATGCGGTAGACATTCAGCGCCTGACGTTTGGTATCTTCCTCACCCATATAAATATCGCAACTGAAGCCCATTAAAGCAGCCACAGTGGCCGTGGCAACGCCATGCTGACCGGCGCCGGTTTCGGCAATCAGATGCGTCTTGCCCATGCGTTTGGCTAACAAGGCTTGTCCCAGCGCATTGTTGATTTTATGGGCGCCGGTGTGATTCAAATCTTCGCGTTTTAAATAGATTTTAGCGCCGCCCAATTCGCGGCTGAGATTTTCCGCATAATAAAGCAGAGAAGGACGTCCCGTGTAAGTCTTGCAGAGATGTAAAAATTCTGCTTGAAACTCCGGATCATGCCGGAATTTTTGCCATGCCAAATCCACTTCCTCTACGGTCGGCTGTAATTCCGGCGGGATAAACTGCCCGCCAAATTGACCGAAAAAGCCTGCGGAGAGAGAATTTTGACCAGACTGGAGATTTTCCTTGGTTTCATTCATGGTAATCACCCTATTTCATTGATGGCATGAAACGTTCCTTTCTATTATTCTTATTTTTTCCTGATTAGCAGCAGATCCGATGCCGAATTAAAAGCAAGCGCTTACTTTTTTCTCCTGCAAACCGTCTCTTCGGGTACACAAAAAAGGCCTTTGTCTCCTCAATAAAAGGGACAAAGGCTTATAAAAGCTTCTGCGGTACCACCCAATTTGACGGCAAACTGCCGCCCACTCTTTCGCATACCATCATATGCGCTTCCCTGGATAACGGCGGAAGAAGCCGTCAGCGCCTACTTTTCTAAAAAATTTCGGGCTGCCCTCACAAGTCCATTCACTAAAGCTGATGTTACCGCACTCGCACCATCGGCGGCTCTCTGTTAACAGGCTGCTTTACCTACTCGTCTTGTTCAATGGTTTATGTTTGAGATTATAAGCCGACAGCATCGCTTTGTCAAGCAGAAAATTCTCTGCTATTTATTCTTTGTAACGGCACAGGGCTGTGATCGCCTGCCGGTCCAGCGCCTGCATTTCTCTTAACAATTCTGTGATCGCTCTTCTGTTTTTCGGTTCACGCAAGCCTTGCCAGCCTTTTTCGCGCAGCACGGCATCCGCCTTGCGGCTGCGGTTGCGGATTTTGACAAAGCAGCCGGCCACATCTTTGATCCCGTTCTCCCGCAGAAAATCAGCCGCCCAGCTGCGCGCTTCGGCATTGCTGAACAAGAGATTGCGCTGAAACTGATAACGCATTTTCAGAGAGGCATCGTCAAAGTCCGCAGCCGTCGCAATCAAGTCGATCCAGGCGTCATAAGCCGCCTGCCCCGCTAGGTAATCTTCGACTTTTCTCTGCTCCAGGATCGACAAACCGTAAGCCAATACGTCGGATAGCTTGAGCCGGCGTGCGGTTTTCTCGCCCGGAAACACGAGAAAATAGAGGTTCTTCTGCCAATCCGCCTGGCGAAACATGCCGTTCGGCTCTTCTTCAGAGGGAGCGATCACCTGGAAATGGCTCCAGCCCAGCAGTACTTCCCCCGCCTGATCATAGCCGGCGATCAGACTGCACTCCGGCGGTCCGATGACGCCAAAGGCCAGCACCGGTTTGTTGCGGTCAATCGAGGCCACGATCTCGGCTTTCATTGCTTCGTAGCTCGTCTGATCGGGCCGTACAATCCGATAATCGTAACCTGCCCAGGCAAAGGCACGGCCGACCGCTTCAATACCGATGGTCAAATCGAAACTGCTCGGGCAGAGTGTTTCGTGCCAGAGCAATTGAAACGTCATGCCGCTGACGGTAATAAATTGCTGATAGCCGCTGCGTTTGATGTAACGGCGGCCTTCCGAATAGCTGATTTTCAGCGGATAATCTTCTCCTAAGTGTTCCATCAGGGAGGTCATGCAGGCCGGAAACGGCAAACTTTCCGGCGCCCGCTGATCGCCGGTGTAGCCGGGGAAACCAACGCGTGTCACCTCAAGCACTTTTTTCTCTGGCATTCTTCTTTCTAACCCCCTAAAAAGCTAAATCTTGATTAAACCTTGCTAAGCCGCTTCAAATGGAAAGGTGAAGGGCAACTGCAATTGGTCACGGATCTGGATAAATTCCTGCTGCACCGCACTTCCAATCGGCACACCTTTGCTTTTGCGCTGCAGCCAAATCAAATATTCCTTTTCTCCGGCGGTGTAGATTCGTTCCTGCCCGGGCGCTCTGGTTGAACTGCGCAGTTCTCTTAAAATTGCTCCAGCCGTGTGCTTGAAACTCTCCGCACCCATAAAAGCTTCCGGATCAATCGCCAAAAAGAAATGGCCTAAATGGTAGGGCACTTTCTCTCCCCCTGCTCCCAAACCGGTCAGCATGCGCATGTAACTGCCCGCCTGCAGCGCCGCCGAGAGAATCTCCACCACCGTGGCATAACCATAACCTTTATAACCGGCCAGCGTCTCGCCAATGCCACCCAGCGGTGTCAGGGCAGCGCTGCCGCTGACCAAATCCAGTAAAATTTGCTTGCTGTCGGTCTGTGTGGAACCATCCCGCCCGATTACCGTACCGGCCGGCGTCTCCAGACCGGCTCTGGCGTAATATTCAATCTTGCCGCGCTGAATGATACTGGTGGCGCAGTCCAGCACGAAAGGAAATTCTTCATCCGTCGGCAGGCCAAAGGTCAGGGGATTGGTGCCCAGCATATTTTCCACGCCAAAGGTAGGAGCAATGGAGGGTCTGGCATTGGTCCCGGTCAGACCGATCATATTCTGCCTGGTGGCCATGGTGGCATAATAACCGGCGATGCCGTAATGGGTGGAATTGCGCGCCGCCACCATACCCATGCCGTAGGCTTTGGCTTTATCAATCGCCATCTGCATGGCTTTGACCGCAACGACCATGCCCATGCCGTCGTGTCCGTCCACCACAGCCGTTGTGGCGGTTTCGCGGATTACTTCGAACTCTGTTACCGGCTGCTGAATTCCGGCTTGAATGCGGTCAATATAGATCGGTTTAAAACGATTGCAGCCATGACTCTCAATGCCGCGCCGATCGCTTTCCATTAAAACATCGGCGCAAATCAAAGCGTCCGCCGGCGGCACGCCCACTTTGATCAAGGCCGCCGTCATAAAATCACCGACCAACTGCCAGGAAAGATAAGGTCTTGTTTCCATAATTGACCTCCTTTTGCTTGCTGCACTCTTGTTTTGTTGCCAAAAAGGGGACGCAATCGTCTCGCATCCCCTTCGTTGTGATAACAGCCTAGAAATAGATCTTGCTGTATTTTTCTTTCAGGTAGTTGACAAAATAATGCGGATCAAAGGATTCGCCGCTGGCATTGATCATCAATTCATCCGGCGTCAATAAGCCGCCATGGCGATGAATCTTTTCCCGCAGCCAGGCGTTGATCGTCTGCATGCGGTCGTTGGCGATTTCTTTTTCCACATCCACTTCCTGGCAGAGCGCATGGAAGAATTGGGCGCCGTAAGCGGTGCCCAGTGCGTAGGTGGGGAAATAACCAAAGGAACCGTTGGCCCAATGGGTATCCTGCAGGATGCCTTCGCTGTCGTTCTGCGGACGCACGCCAAGGTATTCCTCCATCTTGTCGTTCCACAGCTTGGGCAGCTGCATGATCTCAATCTCACCGGACATGATTTGACGTTCCAGTTCATAACGAACCATGATGTGCATCGGATAAGTCAGCTCATCCGCATCGAGACGGATCAGGCCCGGTTTGGTGCGGTTTGCCATCTGGTAGAAGGATTCCGGATCGTAAGCGGCCAGCTGCTGCGGGAAAATGTTCTGCAGCTTATAGAAATGACGCTGCCAGAAGGCGTGACTGCGGCCGATATAGTTTTCATAGAAACGCGACTGTGATTCGCCGATACCCATGCCGGCACCACCGATCATGCGGCCTTCCTGAGCGGGATCGCCTTGCTGCGAGTGAATGGCATGGCCCATCTCGTGCATTCCCAAGAAAACAGAAGCCGGCAGATAATGCTCCAGGTAGCGGGCGGTCACGCGCATGTCGTTATAGGAAGCGCCGCTGGTGAACGGATGAGCGGATTCGCTGATCACACCGCGGTTTAAATCATAACGCAAGACGCCGGCGAGATATTCCAAAAACTTGCGCTGATCGGCTTTGGAATAATATTGATACAACGCACTGTCGTCGATTTTTTTGCCTTCTGCCTGAATCTTCTTGGTAAAAGGGACCAACTCCGCGCGCAGCAGACCAAAGAAAGCATCATAGCGCTCCATGTTCATGCCTTCTTCGAAATCATCCAGCAGCGTGTTATAAGGATGTCCGACATAGCCGCGGTATTCGGCAGAAATCTTATTGTGCTCAATGTTTTTGGCAAGATATGGTGCAAACATGGCAAAATCGTTTTTCTTTTTGGCTTCTTCCCAGACCTTTTTGGCCATGGCATTGTCCTGCTGACGGGCGACCATTTCCTCCTGTGGGATCTTGGCGTTCTTGTTGATCTCTTTCAGCATTTTGGCGGCGGCAAATTGATCAAGCGGATCGATCTCCGTCATTTGGCTGACGGCTTCCAGCATGGCGATATTCTTGGGGTCGCGCTGCATGGAAAAATTATCTTTGCTTAAAATACCCAGCATCTTGCCGCGGTAAGCTGCCGACATCGGCGGCGCTGCCGTGGAAGCATCCCAACTGATGTGGAACATAGCAAAACGGAAGGCTGCCATTCTGTTTTGATATTCATGGAACTGTTTTAACGTGACTTCCTTGTCCATTTCTGACGCACCTCTTTCTTTTTGATTGTTTTCTGGCAAAATCGCTTTGACTTTTGTCTTAAAAATAAATTTTGCTGAATTTATCCTTGATGTATTCAATGAAATACTTGGGATCAAACGACTCGCCGGTCACTTTTTGCATCAATTCATCCGGTTCAAGCAAACCGCCATATTGATGGATCTCTTCTTTCAGCCAGGCATTGACATTTTCCATGCGGTCATTGGCAATTTCCCGTTCCAGATCGACCGATTTGAGCATGGTATGGTAAAATTGCGCGCCGTAGGCGGTACCCAGGGCGTAGGTGGGGAAATAACCAAAACTGCCGCCGGACCAGTGAGAATCCTGCAGGATGCCCTCGCTGTCGGTTTGTGGACGCACGCCCAGATAGGCTTCCATTTTGTCATTCCACTTCTGCGGCAGCTGACGAACGTCAACCTCACCGGAGAAAATTTCCCGTTCCAGTTCATAACGCACCATGATATGCAGCGGATAGGTCAATTCATCGGCATCAAGGCGAATCAGGCCCGGTTTGCTGCGATTGACCAAACACCAGAAGGAATCGGGATTCAAGTCTGCCAACTGTTCCGGGAAAAGATTCTGCAGTTTGCCAAAGTGTCGCTGCCAAAAGGCGTGGCTGCGGCCGATATAATTTTCATAAAAACGTGACTGTGATTCGCCCAGACCGCAGCCGCCGAAATCCAAATTACTCGCGTCGAGGCGCGGATCAATCTGCTGCCCGTGCAAAGCATGTCCCATTTCATGCATACCCAAGAAAATGGAAGCGGGCAAGTAGTTTTCCAGATAACGCGCAGTCATCCGCACATCGTCCCGCGAAGCGCCGCTGGTAAAGGGATGCATCGATTGACTGATGCCGCCGCGATTGAGATCATAGCGCAGCACGCCGGCCAGATAAACTAAGAATTCGCGCTGTTTGGCTTTGGGATAAAACTGATACAGCGGGCTGTCGTCGATCTTGCGGCCCTCTGCCTGGACTTTTTTCGCAAACGGCACCAATTCGGCGCGCAGGGCATTGAAAAAAGCATCGTATTTCGTGATGGTCATGCCTGCTTCGTAATCATCCAGCAGCGTATTATAGGGATGCTCACTGTAACCACGGTATTCCACCACGCGTTTATCGTACTCGATCAACTTAGCCAGATAAGGCGCAAACAGGGCGTAATTGTTAGTTTTCTTCGCTTCTTCCCAGGCGGAAGACGCCAAAGACAGATCCTGCTGATGCGCCACAAACTCCGCCTGCGGGATTTTTCGGATTTTGTTGGTTTCGCGCAGATACTTGGCAGCCGATTTTTGCAGCAGCGGATCGATATCGCTGAGCTGACTGACCGTCTCCAGCAGACTGATCATAGCCGGCTGCATGCAGTAAGCAAAATGATCGCCGCTTAAAATCCCCAGCATCTTGCTGCGGTAAGCACCGCTGGCTTGCGGTGCTCGGGTAGAAGCGTCCCAGCTGATGTGAAAACGCATGAAATTGTAAGCAGCCATTTGTTCCTGGTATTGCTTAAATTGGGCCAGTAGCGTTGCGTTATTCACCAAAATGCACCTCTTTTAAACTCTCGGCATAGTAATCGGTCACATTGCCGGCAAAAGGTGTGAACGGGATGACTGTTTCACTGTTGAGAAAGGCTAAGGCAAACGCGATGGTAGCGGCCGCGCCGTTGATCATGGCCTTCTCATCGATATCAAAGAACTGGTTATGAATCTCCGCACCGCTGCCCACTTCAGGATTGGCAATGCCCAGTTTGCCGAAACAAGCCGGCGCATAGTTGGCGTAAGCCGGGAAGCTTTCGGAACCCATGGCGGGCATGCCTTCCACCACATGATCGGCGCCGACGACAGCCGAAATTGCATCCCAAGCAAGCCGGGTTGCATCCGGTTGATTAATCAGCGGCTTACCATGCCGGACCGTATAATCGATCTTGCAGTCATAGAGCTTGCTGTAAGCTTCTGCGCTCTCGGCCATATGCTTTAAGAAAGGCAGCGCCGATTTCTCTTCGTCAAAGAAACGCGCCGTACCGGCAAATTCCGCCGTATCGGGAATCACATTTTGCACCGTTCCGGCTTGAATCAGACCGATGGATAAGGTAAACGGTTCAAACGGATTGGTATATTTCATGGGAGCTTTGTATAAATCGTCGAGTACCGCCAGCATGCAGTCGATGGGGCTCTTGGAAAGATCCGGACGGGAACCGTGACCGCCTTCACCGGTGATCTTATAGCGGAAGACAAGCGAACCTGCCATGCTGCCGCCGGCGCGAATACCCAGAGTGCCGGTCGGCATATCCTGGAAGCAATGCAGACCCCAGGCACCGTCCCAGGTAATCTCGTGATCTTCCATATAGTGCATGATTTGACGAATGTTGCCGGCCGCTTCTTCGCCGCGTTCAAAAACGAGCAGGACTTCACCTTTGATCTCATCTCTATGCAGATTGAGAATTTTTGCTGCTCCCAGCAGCATGGAGGTATGTGCGTCGTGCCCGCAGGCATGCATCACGCCGTCATTCTGGCTGATGCAAACCCGTTCTGCCTTCAGGTTGACTTTTGGCTCCTGAATGGGCAAAGCATCCACGTCGGCACGCAGCAAAACGGTTTTACCGAGGCGCGTGCCTTTGATAAAACCAAGCACACCGCCGTTTTCTACTTCAATGGAGGGAATCTGCAAAGCCCTCAGCTCTTGCATGATGTACTGAACCGTTTCGAATTCTTTGCCAGACATCTCTGGATGGGTATGCAGATGACGCCGGTGTTTTACCATGTAATCAAATTGTTCCTGCGCTAATTTTTGAATCTCCATTTTCAAGAACACCTCTCTCCTACAGATTCTTTGCAATAAACCTACTATTATTATTTGTCGTTTGAGGGAATAAATCCTTTCGGCTACAAAAAAATCCGGACGAATTCCCACCAGCCGCTCCTCAAGAAAAGAGAGCGTCCGTCCGGAACCATTCGGATTTTTCGTGTTTTTCACGTGCAGGTTTAATCGGCTAAATCAAATTCGGCAGCTTCCCGCGTTAAAATCTTGGTAGAAGCTTTGCCGCCCAAATACTGCACTGCTGTCTTTGCCAGAAAATCCACTGCTGCCAAGAGATCCGGATGACGGCTGGGATCGACCGATTCAATCACCAAAATGGCATTTTGCGTGTCTTCTGTCAGCATCGTGCGCTGACCGTCGCGCCAATTCCAGCAGCGGCAGACCGCGCCTTCCTCGTCCAGATAGCAGACTTCCCCCGGCAGGGTTAGATCGCTCTCTTCATCACCCAGCGCCAAAAAGACATCGTTGCCGGCTGTGACTGTCAGGCGTAAATCACCGACGAAGCAATCGAGATCCTCACCGCCGCAGGGCAAACCATAGCGCAGCGATACCGTGTTATAAAGATCAACCAAGGGATTAATCAAACCCACTTCATTGCCTTTTTCGATGCGTTTCAGGAGCGCTTCAATGGAAGAACGGGCTCCTTTCTTAGTTTTGAACTGCGTAAACGCCTGGCGCCAAACCGCCACGACTTGATTTTGGCTGAACACCGCTTCGGTTAAATATTTTTTTGCTTCGAGGTTCGCTTTTTCCAACTGCTCGATCATCTCAGGACGCACAGGCTCACAGCCTTCTTCGCTGTTATTGATGCCATGCAGCACTACCACACCAATCTCACATTGCGGGAATAGCTGCCAGAATGCCGGTTCAATCCGAAATTTGTTCATCATAAAATCCCCCTTAAACTAAAACTAGCCAGTTTCAGCTTTTCTTTTTTACTGATTATACTATAAAGTGAATTCTGATACCAGTAAAAAACCGACACTTTATCATTTGTGCAAAAAACATCACAAGAAAGAAGATTTCATATCTATCCACGTCATAGAGATACCAATTAACTGAACTCCATCTATATTTATTTTGATTAATACTTGAAATTTTTACTTTATGTGCTAAGATACAGATAATTGAAATTATGGTAATTATTGTATTATTGAGAAGGGTTTGAGATTCGCAGCAAAGTCTGTTCCTCATGATTTACCACCTGAACTACCGGGCGAGTCAGTGAAACTAGATAGCAAATCTGTGTCACGGATGGCACAAAAACATATAAATATAAAAATAGAATACCGAAAAAAGCAGAAAGGAGGAAGCAGCTATTATGTCATTAGAAGATACCCTCACCGGATTCACTATTTGGATTGTTTTCGGAATATTTGCTTTTTTACAAGCAACAAGAGTCAGTAAGATTAAAAATCCAATCACTCTTATCCTATTGTCCCTATCTGGTCCATTAGGATTCTTGTTCTGTTATTTTTTTACATCTCCACCTTCTGAGGATAAATAGATCCTTACAGGGAGCTTTACTTTTTAGATCGGTCTGTTAATTTGGTAATATTCAGTGCCCTGCCGCCGTAAGAGCAGGTTCTAATGCGAGGGCTGCAGCAATTTTTGGTTTTGCTACAGCCCTTCAAATTAGGGGAGTAAAGACTTGCTTGACTTCCGTTACTTGAATTAAAAGATCAAGAATAAATCGTTCTGGTGCAATGCAATAAAAAACTAATTGGAATTGTCTCATCGTGATTTCATTGCACGTTGAGGCGATTTTTTCTTGTCTTTCATCCCAGGTTCCGGAACTTACAGATTCTGTAGAATATCTCTTTCTACTCTGCAACGATCCCGTTTATGGTCATAGTAACCCCTGGCTTGAGCGGAATAACAGGAATATTTCCAGTATGAAAATATTACAAAATGATTTGATCTTACCTCTTGCTGATTCTCACATTTTCTTTTATAATGAATGTCGTCTATCAAAATGTTTGACTGAACGGCGAAAGCTTTTCAGGAATACTTGTGTTCTTTCAGAGAATCTTGTTTCGATACAGCAGAGGAGAAAAAATGAACGGCAAAGACCTGGATTTTTTAAATATTAGCAACACCTACGGTGGCAATCAATATAAATTTCTACACCCCATGATGAACCGCGGCGGTTGTTCCACCGTCTGCGCCTGCCATGCCGCCGCCTTACTGGCGATGCACGACCGGACGAAAGCCGCCCTTTACCCCTACGATAGGCTGAACATAACAGAAACAGAATTCAAGGTCTTTGCCAAAACGATGTATCAATATGTCTTCCCGGGCTTTCGCGGTATGCCGGAAACCCGGCTTTTCCGGGAAGGTTTTGAAAAATATGCCCAAAACGTCGCCGTCAAGGTCTCCTATGCCGAACTGCAGGGAGACGAAAGCCTCGATGCTGCCCGCCAATTCATCCATCAGATGATTGATAACGGCATCAGTGTGCAATTTCTGCTGCTGAAGCACCAGAACGAAGCATTTTCGGAAATTGAATGGCACTGGTTCACCATCACCGGCTACACGGATGAGGAGATCGTTTATTCCACCTGGGGTGAGCGCTGTCTGGCTTCTCTGTCCGACCTTTGGGATACCGGCTATCCGGAAAAAGGCGGTCTGATCGCTATTTATTAAATCCTCCCGCTCAGCAAACCGACTGTCTCTTGTGACTTTTCACAAAAGGCAGTCGGTTTTTTTAAGTCTGAGGCGATTCGATGAGATCGTCATATTTGCCCTTGACCATTTGCAGCAAATCCTGCGGAGCCAATTGCACTTGAGTTCCCTTTTTCCCGGCGCTGCAGGTAATCGTCTCGAACAAACAAGCGGTTTCATCCAACACGGTCTCAAACACTTTTTTCATGCCAAGCGGAGAACAACCGCCATGCAGATAGCCGGTCAACGGTAAGAGCTCTTTTTGCTTGATCATTTCAATGCTCTTCACCTTCACCGCTTTGGCCGCTTTTTTTAGGTTGAGCGTGCAATTTACCGGAATCACAAAAACATAATACTGCTTGTTGCTGCCGATGGTCACTAATGTTTTAAAAACCGTTTCCGGCTCTTTGCCGACGGCAGCCGCCACCTGTTCTCCGTCGGTGAGCTCCGCGTCGTATTCATACGGGGTATATTCTACCTTATTTGCCTCCAGCAAACGCATGACATTGGTTTTTTCCATACGATCTTCACCTTCTTTACAGAGCGATCCATCTCAAGAGCAAGCAATGTTCTTTAAAAAAAGGACTTGCACTTTTTTACAATTTCTTCAGACTTTCGATCAGGCGGATGCCTTTCTCAATTCTGTCTTCTTCGTCCAGACCGGCGGCGGATTGTTTGATCTTACAGAAAAATTCTGGCGTAAGCACACCGGAGCGGCTCATTTTTTTCAGCAGGGCATGGCTAGCCGGCCCGACGGCCTGCAATTGGAAACCGCCATTCAGATTGCTGATCTGCAGCTCGATCTCGCCTTTCAGATACTTTAAGGGAGAAGCTTTCTTGTCCAGCGTGACCAGACTGCCCAGTTTATTTTTCATCGTCAACAGGAACGGATCCCAATGACTGCCATCCATGGTTTTCTTGTTCAGCATCATGCACTCATAAGGTTTAGCGGCATCGTTCCAGGCATAGTAACCCTCCATAAAGGACCTGAACTCGCTGTGCTTAATAAAGTAATAGCGCCAGTCTTTCTCTTTTTTGGGATTCTGCGCAAAAGCAGCCAGATAGGCGTTCACCACTTCTTCCGCTGTCAGGTTAGGGTTCGCCCGCAGGGCATTCAGCAGTTTGTAGAGCACCTTCTGGGTGTTTTCATAATCGCCGCGTCTTTGGCTGCGGCTGAATAATTCACGCCAGACATACTCTCTTTTATTGCCGAATCTTCTGGTTTTACCGACCGCCTGCGAATAATCGGCAAACGTGAGCAGCGCGCAGCTGATGGTATCATAATTGCAGTCCCTGGCAAAAAGCCGCTCGAATTGTTTGGCATATTCGCCGAGATCGGGCGCCAACTTAAAAATCGCCAGTGCACCCTGCAGCAAAGGATGATCCTCCAAATGAGAAACCTGTTTCGCCAACTTGGGATGCTGCTTGATCAGGGTTGCCTTCTCATTCTCCTCGGCAATCTGCCGGGTATTGAATTTCGTCTCTGCCGATAAATGATCGGTGCTGATCAACTCGGCAACGGAATTGAGCAGCGCCGCCAGGTTCTCCTTGCGCATGGTATCCTCGGAATTGGCAATCAGATTGCGCAGCTTACGAATTCTGACTTTGAATTGCACCGTCGCCTGCAGCAGGTGAACGATACAGCCATAAAGCATCAGCTGCTCTCCCATGGAAAAGGGATTGCTGCGCTCCTCGGTATCGTAGACATTGGCGCACTTCTTCAACAAATTGGCATCGGCATTGAAAAAGAACAAGCGCGTCTTGCCGCCTGCCTCCGCAGCGGTTTCCACCGTGAACAGCGAGGTGAAAAAGACCGGATCCCGTTGCTCCAGGGCCACAAAAGCATCCAGCACGGCAAAAAGAAACTCCACATTCTCTTTGACGGCATAAACTTGCGCAAAAAGCTGCCACTCCTCCGCGCTCTCTTCTTGGCTTCGGTTGCTTTTTACTACGATGAGATCGGTGATGTAGCGAAAAAAGCGCAGAAAACCCTCATCCACTTGCTTGGCAATGTCCGTCAGTTCGTCCTGTCGGTAGAGGTTCCAAAATAAATCGGACCAATCCAAATCCGCTTTGCGCGTGAAGGTTTTCGCCGGGTCCACCGTAAATTTCTTGCTGTTTTGGCTGAGCAGCTCGGCGAAGCGAATCTTGAAATATTCAAACTCGGTCAGTTCTTTGCCCCGAGAATTCATTTTAATGTATAAATCATCCGGCAGACCGAGCTGCTCCATGGGCAGCAAATAGAAGAAAACCGGCGCTTTGGCCGCGGTCAGCAAAGGCCATACCTTAGCCAAATGATAGGCGGACACTTTTATCTGAATTGCATCCAGCATGATCAACATCGAGCGGATGGTCGGATCATTTTCCCAGGCAGTAAAAAACCAGGGCTGATTGATGATATCGCTGCGGATCGATTCCGAAAAACTCTGCGGCTGATAATTAACCAATTCGGAACAAAACAAACCGGAGCTGTGCCTGGTTTCGTAAGTGAATTTTGCTAAAACAGGAGCGGCAACCTCGCCATAACCTTCTTTGGCTGCGATATACCAGTGCAGCAAAAATAAGGTGGTTAAGCGCTGTTGTCCGTCCAACGGATAAAAGATTTTACGCTCCTTCTCACCGTTTTTGCTTTGATTGGTATAGCCGTAAATAAAATCCAATTCCAGCGGTTTTGTCTTGCCTTGCAGGGCATCACAAATCGCAGTCAGGATATTTTCCCGAATCGCGGCGATCTTGCTGGAATCGCGGCCCTGGGCGTAATCGCGCTGCAGTTTGGGGATCACGATTTTATGCGTTTGAATCAGCTGCCAAAAACTCGTCGCCATCTCTACTCCTCCGCCGGCTCTTGCTGCGGCAAATAAGCCTGCAGCACTGTTTTTATTTCCTGCAGATAATTGACCCGGTCGTCATGACTCCAAAAATAGAACTGTTCTGCAAAAGACAAGGGGTTATAATACTTGAGGAAGACTCTTCGGGTGCAGATGGGGATGTATTTCCCCTCTTTATCCAGTTTGATGATTGCCCGGCGCTTGACTTCAAAAACAGAATTGTTCAGCACATTGTTGTCCGGCTGGCTGAGCAGCGCTAAGTTCGCAATACTGTGCATGTCATCGCTCGCTTCGCCGCTGGTTTTGGAGAAGAGTTCGATGATCCGCTCCGAGACGGCGCTGAATTTTTCCCAGGTTAAGCGGCTGCGATCCAGGGCTTTGGCTTCTGTGATCAGCTCTTCCAACTTTTGGCGGCGTTCTTTGCTCTGGCTTTTTTTGATTTCTTCCATCAGGGTAAGATGATAATTCAGCCAGGTCTGCCATTGTTCTTTCTTATTGCGATCGAGCCCCTCGGAATTCTGCGCATGGATATGCTCGAGACTCCAGCGGGTAGATTTATGAAAACGGAAGGGATATTTTTCCGCAATACTGGCGTTGCTGCGAATAGACTCCACATTGAACAGCAGCAGCACGCGCGTAATCTTCTCATAATCGGCGTTTTCTTCGTAGCTTAAATCGGCCAGCTGAAAATTGACTTTCTCGCGGATCATGGCGTCCAACTTGCTTTCAAACTTATCTTTTCTGGTTTGCAGCGAGGCGGCGATCAAATCGTCCAAATTTTCACCGACATGGATCAGATAGCCGACTTTATGATAAAGATTTTTATTTTTATACCATTCGCACAAGGTCTGGTCGTATTGTTCAATGGAAAACCACAATTTCCTTAACGATTGATCCTTTGCTTTGACGCGCTGGTATAAATGGATAAAAGTAAAGAGCGGATCGAATTCCCGCTTCTTTTTCTTGGCCATCATGTCAAAGAGCAGCTCGATCTTATTGGCATAATTCGACTGCGGCTCATTGCTGATGAAAGCCCAAAAGTCCGGATCGGCCAGGCGCAGTTCCATTTCGTCCCAGAGCAGCGCGATTTCATTCTTTAATTTCTGTTTTTCCGCTTCGTCAAAGGCTTCGTCATCGAAACCGGAAGAAGATAAAAATAAGGCCTTGATCAGCTCCGAATTGGTCAGCGGAATCTTACCCATATTCAGCCGCGTGAAGAGTTCCTTGCCATCCGCCTGCGGTTCCGCCTCATACCAGATAATCTGCACCGAGAAGCGGTCTTCTTCTTTGCCCAGAATGGTACTGAGAAAATTCTCGCGGTCGCTGCGGTCTTTCATGTTTTGAGCATTGCTGAACCAATCCTTGATCACCCGATAGGCTTTGGACATGTAATAAAAATCGATATTGGAGGTATCGTCGTGGATCTCCCGCAAAAATTGCTCGCTTTGCTTTCTGGTTTCATAGCGCAGCGTAAAACTGTTCCTGCCGTAGTGCGCCTGCAGGCTGTCGGTATGCAGATATTCCTTGCTGATGTAATACAGAATGATATAAAGCGTGGTCAGCCGCTGTTGGCCGTCGATGACTTCCCAGCCCTGCAGCCGCTTGCCGCTTTCCTGCCAGCTTTTCTTTTTTACAACAATGGGCTGCAGACAATAAAATTCCGCCTCGGTTGTGCTGCGGCTTTTACAGCGGAAGGCCCAGATATCATCCAGGAGATCCAGCACCTGCTGTTCGGTCCAGCGGTAACCGCGTTGATAAGCAGGAATAAAGAAATCCTCTCCCAGCAGCCGGTTGATGGATTTTAAGACTAAATTATCGGGCATGGTCAGTCACCTCTTTCAAAAAAAACCAAGCGCAGACTGCGGCTTTGTCTAGAAAAAACACAGTATTACACTATTTCATATTTCGCTTTCAAGGTATTCATTTTATTGTATGGAACATAGCCTTCTTTTTGAAGTCGTCCTAAAACAACTCCGGGTGCGATTTCAATCTTTTGTGCAAACGCAAGAATAGAATCCTCTGTAAATTCATGCGAATCTGTAAATTCTTGATAGAGCTCTGGCGGTATGAGCATATTTGCTGCAAAAACATTCGCTGCAATTTCCTGCTGCTGCTTATCTTCCTCTAACGCACCTATATGCCCTAAAACAATGTGACCCACTTCATGAAAAAGGCTAAACCAAAACTTATCTGCATCTTTACCACGAACTGTTAATCCCATAACGATGCGGTTGCCATCATAAAAGGTGGCTCCATCTAGAAAAGAACCTCCAATATGCGGCAAAAGCACCAAAGCAACCCCACATTGCGTAAATAAATTGATGAGTTCGCTGCAAAATACATCAGGAGTAGTTCGTGTCATCTCGCGGATGCGAGGCAATTCCAATTCCAACTTGCTGATATTGATTGCTGCCGTTTCATATTGCCTTGCTTCAATTCTTGCTTTCTGTGCCCATATTGCAAGGCTATAGTCAGATGCTTCATTCGCACCTGCTTTTCGGTAAACAATGCCCGGTATTCTTAAATTTTCCAACAATTCCAGTTTTGCCACTTCAAAGAAGGCTCTTAAATGTATCGCTTTTTCTTCTGCCTTTCTTGTTGCTGCAACCCATCCTAAAGCTGCAATTTTTGCATAGGGGAATTTTTCCGCAAGTTCCACATCTTGAGCCAATTCATTTTCCGCAATAACGCGAGCCAGTTTTTCTCTGTAGATGGCTTCGAGATTGTTCCAAAAGCCCGCCGGTACACCCAAAACAGACTCAAGCCTTAACGCGACTTCCTGAGTCAATTCAACCTGACCATTGATCAAGCGGCTAATGTGCTTCTCGGATAATCCCATGCGAGAAGCAAATTCTTTCTGCTTCATACCTCGATTTTCGAGTTGTTCCCGGATTGTAGCCCCCGGTGGAACAGCAATTGTATTATTGCTGTACATCATAATTAATCTCTCCTTATCACATGACTACATCAAAATCACAAGACGATATCAAATCAATGATAGTCCTCGATCTTGATCACCTGCACTACCTGGCTCTCCTCTTCACTTAGTTTGAATACTAAGCGATAAGGTTGCACTAAATCCATAGCATACTGACCTTTTCGATCCCCCACAAGCGGGTGACATTTGCCAATACGAAATTTAACAAGCATCTGAACCGAATCAGCCGCATTAAGCTCTGCAATCCGTTGATGGATGAGCACCGCCATGCTATCACCATGATTTTTTTTAGCTGTTGAAAAGTTTGTGCATTCCTCTTTCAACTTTCGAGTTTTGTAAGTTATCCGAAGCAACTCACCACCTCTTTACCTGTAAGGTTAATTTATGATAACATAATTCATGGCAACTGTCAATAGAAAATATACCTTATGGGTTAATTAGCTACGAGTGAAACTCCCTTGCTTAGTATTGCTCTTCTTTAATTGAGGTAAAAAGATCTCACCTCAAAGATCACTTGCATTAACCGTCCCTGATATGTTACGATATCATCAGCAACGTCACTCTGGCGATTCAGCAAAAGGAGGTTCTTCATGCCAAAATCCTATCAAGTGAAACGTACCCTGCTGCTTTCCCTGCTTCTGCTGCTCGTACTGGTCAAAGCAGGTTTACCGCTGACCAATGTACAGGCCGCGGACGGAAACCGGGCCAATGCCATCATCGACAACTTTTGGCTGCCCTACACGGCGGACTCCGGTTATCCTTATATTGATGCCAACAACCGCACGCAAGTGCCGCTGCGTCTGACCTGCGAAGCCCTTGGCTGCCAGGTCACCTGGGATGCAAGCCGCAAAGAAGCCACCATCAGCAAAGGTGCGGTCAGCGTGCTGGTTGCCATTGGTTCCAGTACAATCTACCGCAACAATCAGGCGATCGCCAATGATACGTCCGCCGTGATCAACCCGAACGATGGCCGCACCTATCTGCCCATCCGCGTTGTTCTGGAAGCCTTTGGCTGCCTGGTAGGTTGGGATCAGGCAAACCGGACCGTCCTGGTCGACAGCCAATGCAGCGCCGCTTACACAACGGCATTGGAAACCGGCGCGGTCGCCCAGGCCAACTACTGGCCGAATTTTAACGCCGGCCTCGCCGCTTATCAGAGCGGAGCCTATTCGTCTGCGATTCCCCAATTGGAACAGGCGGTTTGTGATCTCAGCGTCTACGGTAGCGAAGACGGATTGAATGGCATGTATACCAATCTCGCGCTGGCTTTTTTCGATCTCGGCAGCTGCCAGGCTAAAATTGGCAACTACGATCGGGCCGCGGCCAGCTATCTGCGGGAAGCCGATTACTGGCAGCAGCTCTACGCCGAATACAGCGCTGCCGCCGACAGTTACAACGCCAATCAGGCCGAACAGATGATCATCGACGCCCGCCGCCGGGCGGAGTACTGCACAGCAGGGATCAGTCTTTTTGCCGTCACCAACGACGCGAGTTTATCGCTGGTCAACAATTACGGCGAAGCCGGTGAAAGCAAAAACGGCATTCTGTTGGGCGCCTATGCCGAAGCGGAAAAAGCGCTGAGCGGCAACTATACCACCTTCTCCAATTATGTTGGCAAAACACACGGGGCTTATCTGATTTATTACTCCGTTGGCGCCAATCTGGAGGCGACCTATGGCCTCAAACAGTACATCCATATGGCGCAGGAAAGCAACACCGTCCTGCAAATTGCGCTGCAGCCGCTGAGCGGCCTCGATTATGTATTGTCCAGCCAAGGCAAGACCTGGCTGGAGAACTTCGCCAAATACCTGGCCACCACCGGCGTGCCTGTTTATGTTCGCTTTGCCGCCGAAATGAATCTCGAGAGCACGCCCTGGTCCACCAGCGGCGCTCGTTATATTGAAGCCTTCCGCCGCGTTTATACCATCATGCACCAATACGCCGACAATGCGGCGGTTGTCTGGTCGCCGAATTTTTATCCCACCACCAATTACCAAACCTTCTATCCCGGTGATGAATACTGCGATTATGTTGGCGTTTCGGCTTATCAAAACAACAGTGCCGCACTGGCCGCCACCGATCCGCTGGGCGAAGGCCAAGTGCGCCAGCGCTTGATCAACAGTCTGGCGGCGCTCTATACGCTCTATGGCGGCAAAAAACCGATCATCATCTCGGAAGGCGCCGCAACCTTTGTTTCGCAGGAAGGCAGCGATGTCACCGCCTTCGCCAATTGGCAATTGAAAGATTTTTATACCTATCTGCCCATCGTCTATCCCAATGTCAAAGCCATGTTTTACTTTGACTCTGCCGATACGGGCGCCGTCATTCGCAACTTTATGCTCTCGCAGAATGCCACCCTGCGCAGCACCTACAGCAGCGTAATCCAGTCTGCCAGTTATTTATCTGACTACACCGCCGGCGCAGAATTGGCGACCTACTATGTGCCTTTGTTTGGCATCTCCATTCCGGCTGCTACCACGCAGCTGTGCAGCTATGTCAATTATATCGATAACGCAGCAGTCGCCAGCGTAAGTTATCAAATCAACGGCAGCCACCTTGGCACGACCTATGCATCGCCCTTTACCATCTCCTGCGACCTGAGTGCTTACCAAGGCATGCAGGACGTTGAGTTTGTGGTGTCCGCCTATGACAGCGCCGGCCGGCTGCTGCTGCAGCGTAGCTTCCAGGCGGATATCCGCTAGGCAGCAGCGAACCTGTTTTTACTTGACGAAAGGCAAAAACCCGTCCAAACTAAAATGCGATTTTAGTTTGGACGGGTTTTCTATTTTTAAATATCAATACCGGCTAGAACGATATAAAGCGCCAGGGCTGCCGTATAGAGCGCGGCAAAATAATACTGCCAGGCCAGTTTCTTTTGGTAGAGATAAGCGAGCACCGCTGCCACGATGATGCCTCCCAAGGCAATGGGAACCCACTGCGGCTGAGCGTAGAATTGAATGCCTACCATAACCAGCAGCACCATCAGCGGCATTGTCAGATAAGTTGCTTTCACTAAGATTGGCAATTTTGAGCGAAGCACAAACCAGGAAATCAGCAAGATCAGGATGGCGAAAACGTATCGCCAAAGCATCGGATTGAATTCGGGCTCAGCGGATCCGCTGAAAAGCAAAATGATCCTGCGGCAGACCTGCATGGTCAGCGCAGCGAAGAGGAAAGCCAGATTGAAGAGAAGAAATCCACCGGCAGCAATGACTGCTCCTAAGAGGACATTCCTTTGCCAAGTTTTCAGCTTCATTTCAAATCCCTCCTTATTCTCCTCTATCGTCCCATCCATACTCAAAATTATCCCTAATTCATTATACACCTTGGCTGGTTTATTTTCAAGAAATAGATACCAACCCATTTTTAGAATATATTATAAATCCGCAACGATATATTTCCTTTCGTGCTATTATGATATAAAAGAGCAAAGCCTTATGTCTGCTTTGACAGTCATGCGGCTTTGCTTTTTATTGCTGTTTTGTTACAGCCCCTTGTTTTTAGGATATAGGATCAAATTGAGAGTTGTTATTCGGTAACCAGACAGGTTTGATTGCGCAATCCGTTTTGAGCCGAATTGTTTCTGCTGCCGGTACCGGTGCCATCCTGTAAACGAGTACCATTCATCTGTCCACTAACAGCGCCGTTTTGCTGATGATTGCCGGACATAGTGCCCGTTCCCAAACCAGCTTGCATTCCACTGCCTGCTTGAGCTGAACCGTTTTTGTTACCTGCTCCGGTGCCATCCTGTAAACGAGTACCATTCATCTGTCCGCTGACGGAGCCGTTTTGCTGATGATTGCCGGACATGCTGCCCATTCCCAAACCAGCTTGCGCTCCACTGCCTTCACCGGTGCAGCTTATCTGCTGTTCCTGCATCGTAGCTAGCAAAGCATCCGCTTCACTCTGAGTCAGACTGCCATCGGCAACTTTTGCTGTCAACTGATCCTTTCTAATTTGAAGCAATTCGGTTTTGAACTCTGTTAAGACTCCTGCTGCAGAGGCAATTCCGCCGTAGGTTGTGCCGGAGTTTGATCTCTCAGCGGTAATGCTTTCGTAAGACTTGCCGGTCAAGCCGGATAAGGCTTCAGCGGGGGTAGTGTAGTTGGAAGCAGCGTAAACATTGAGCGATCCTGCGCTGATAGTGAATACCATAGCGGTGAGTGCGAAGATTTTTTTAAGATTTGTCATTTGAAATGACCTCCTTCTATTTTATGGTTCGTTTTCTTGACCACAATCGGATCATACCGAAATGCTATGGCGAAATTGTGTTTTTAATATACTGAATCTGCGACAATTTTAAAAAAAGCAAAGCCTTATGTCTGCTCTGCAGTCACTCGGCTCCGCTTTTTTTGTTGTTTTGCTACAACCCCTTAATATGCGCAATTCTTTTATTCGGTACCTTTGCGAAGAATTTGCATATTTCAAAATTTTAATGTTTTTTGAAATATGAGACGAAGAATCTCTTTTCTATTTCAGATTTCGGTTGTGGCACTGAAGCATTTCTCCCACTAAAGCCAAATAGAAAGACATTATATGAAACTCAGTCATTAAGATACTCCTTTTATACATTATACATTTCTAAATAAGCTGTTAAAATAGAATATAGAATCTATATTTCTGAAGGAGGAACTGCAAATATCAATTGCTGCCGCTTTTGGCACCGCTAAAGGTCTTACGATTGTCATCATCAAAGAACCTGGTAATGGTAACACAGGTGCCAATGGTTATTTGCGCCCTTTTACACCCTAATTACGCGGATAATGTGAACGAACAACAAGAAACGGAAGCCACGCACGAGCAAAAGCTTCCAAAAACGAAAAGGAGATGCCATGAATACAATTTTTCTTGAACGAGCCAAAGAATTGCAACCCGAAATTGTAAAAGCAAGAAGAATCATTCATCAATTTGGCGGAATCGGATTTGATCTGGAAGACAGCGCCGGCTTCATCAAAGAGAAGTTAGCGGAATGGAAGATCGACTATCAAGAAATCTGCAAGTGTGGAATTGTGGCAACCATCGGCAAAGGAACTCCTGTATTCCTCATGAGAGGCGATTTTGATGCACTGCCGATTGTGGAGAAGAGCGGCTTAGCCTTTGCCGCCAGCAATGGCAGCAGTCACTCCTGCGGCCATGATTTTCATTCTTCTATGCTCTTATACGCTGCTAAAATGCTGAAAGAAAATGAGCCGAATTTGCAGGGCACGGTAAAAGTGATGTTCCAACCGGCGGAAGAAGGTGCCGGCGGCTGCAGTACAATGGTGAAAGCAGGCGTCTTAGAGAATCCCAAGGTGGATGCCGGCATGGCAATTCATGTTGCGGTTGCAAACGAGCTCACAGACACCTGCACGGTGCACTATAGCCGCGGCCCGGCCTTTGCATCAGGCGCAAGTGTGAAGATTAAAGTCATTGGCAAAGGCGGGCATGGCGCACAGCCGCATACCGCAATTGATCCCATCACAGCATCAGCTCTCATCATCACAGCTTTACAGCATATCATTTCTATGGAAGTAGCCTCCGACGAAAGAGCCGTTTTAACCTTTGGCAAAATTCAAGGTGGTTCCGCTGCCAATGTGATTACGGATTTTGTTGAATTTGCCGGAACTTGCAGAACCTATACCGAACAAATGGCAGAGTTCATGCATAAAAGGGTTGTTGAAGTCACGGAAAATGTTGCCAAAGCAATGCGCGTGGATGTGGAGATTGATTACAAGCAGGGCGGCAAAGCGGTCTATAACGATCCTGCTTTGTGCGATGAACTTTATCCGTTTATCCAAGAAATCTGTGGCAACGACAAAGTTTTACTGGTTGATCGGCCTACCTCTTATGGCGGTGAAGATTTCTCGGAAATAACCCAAAGAATACCGGCACTCGTCTTGAAACTTGGCGTTGGCTCGCCAAAGGAAGGTTATATTCATCCAATTCATCATCCAAGTGCCGTATTTGATGAAACAGCGTTATCCTACGGCGCGGCAGTTTATGCCAACTGCGCTTTTCATTGGCTCAAGCAAAATCAAAAATAAGCAAAAAAAAGTCACTCCGGATATTACAAAGAGTAATACTCGGGGTGACTATTTTGCTCCCTTCATGACTGCATAAGCACCATCAAGATCAATGCAGAAGATAGCTTAACCTTGCACTTTTGCTTAGGTCATAGTTCACATGCTTAAGATTGAAAGGCTCGCAGCGCATACCCTCAAACCAACTTTTGATATCCTCGTATTCCACATCCTGCGGGTTAGCCAAAATAAGCAGCATCCGGGCATAACCGTCTGGCCCGCCGACATCCTCCGGTGGTGCGTCACCCTCGCCGACCAAGCAGACAGGCACGTTTTTATCGTAATCTTCCACGATACGGACGAGCCGAATGTGATGGATCCAGTCGTCGCCAAAATCGTAATTGTAGATAATATGCTCGTAGGCCGGGAAGATCTCGGACAGGCAAACGTCTCGATCCATCCGCGTGGTCTCACCTTCATATTCATCCTCACGCGGAAAACCGACCAGCGTATATTTCAATCTGCCGTTAGGATAACGCTCAATCCAGAAATCATGCAAATGGTAATCCTGCCAGCAAAAAAGCGTCTGAAGACCCAGATGCAGCTGCTGGAAGTTATAGCTCAGGGGCACAACAATGCGACGGCGGCAAACGCTCTCCGGCTCCAACTCCAGTTCCACTTCCAACTCGGCGGCGCGGCAGCGATAAGGTGGAGCGCTGTAACGGTCAGCAAGATCTTTGGCTAACTTTTCATAAGGGATCATGTGATGCCCAGCAGGGTCGCTTTTATCGGTAATAAAATCGTAATTAAGCGAGAGTTGAATTTGAGGCTGCAGCAGCTTGTCTGTTGTCAATCCCTCCGTATACCATGCTGCTCTTTCACACAGCTTGTTCAGCCGTGCCACGACGGTACGGTTAGCCGTTTTGGTGAAGCTTACGGTATCGCCGCAATCGGCTATGTATTGCTCAATCAGTTCCGGTGCGATGCATTCGATCTCCAAACAGGTACGTATACCGTCCAATATGATCTTATCCAGTGCTTTAACATCCTTGGCTTTCAAACCATACAGCACAAAACCGTAACGCGACGAATCGTTGGCTGCCACCAAAACATGCCGACGATTGAGCGTGATTAGGTTCGCGCTCCAGGACAGCAGCGGTGCAATATTGGTATCCGCAGGTCCACCTTTTTTACCGAGGTAATCCAAAAGCTTCTTTGTGCAGCCGAGTTGCATGATACGTCCTCCGCTCTTTTTATATTTTCTCACCCGATGCACGGCCTGTGATAAGCGGCGCTTTTTCTTTTCCGGTTAATTTTGCTTCATAACCTATGCCAATGGCAACCATACCTGCTTTTTCTAAGGTTTTTCTGGATAACGTATTATAATACCAACAGCCGGCAATGGGTTGATAACCCTTTTCATACGCCCATTCTTTTAAGCAGCAAAGAATACTCTGGCCGATGCCTCTCCGGCGATGCTCTTTACAGGTAATCATGCCGATGGAGACGCAGCCTGGAAAGAACACTCCTTTTTCAATCAGGCCGCAGCCCAATAATTGCTTTCCCTCTTCCAAGAGAAAGATGCTTTGCTCTTTGATTCTTTGTTCCAGCGAATCAAAAAAAGGATCGGTTGCAGCAGCAATTGTTTGCAGATCCTCCGATTGAGCCAAGCGAAAGACCATTGTATCCGTGATTGCTGTTGGCTGCACACTTCTGTTGCCGTCAATGAAAAAGCAGGCATCTTTCTTCTTTTCATAATCCCATTCGGCAATTAAAGCAGCAAAAAGGGGGTCCTGCGTTGTGACATAAACGCGGTCGATTGCGTTTTCCAGTATGAATTTATCCAAAATCTCCGGCGCCAGGCTAAAGTGAGCGAGTAAAACGTGAAAGAAAAACAATACCCCTTCGTAAACACCGGCGTATCCAATCAGCTGATCCTCAGACGATATTGCGTAAATTTCACTGTTCGTCAATCGGTCTTCGAGAAAAGAATCCATTGGAAAAGCGAAGGCACGCAGATGCGCCTGCAGAATTGGTTCGATCCTAGTTAAATTCGATGGCTGAATGTCCATGTTATGATGATTCATCTTGCTTGTTCACCCTTTAAGCACGCTGGTGCTGCAATTTGCATTGATACGCTTGAGTTTAGCGAAGAGTTCCTTTTTATTTTGACGATGCAGATCAAGCGCCGGTGCTTCCACCATCCAGTCCCGATGCAGGATACAATCGGCCAAGGTAATCTGGTCTATCTCCGCTACCGTGCCCTGCTGTTGAACAATTGCCTGCAGTTTTTCGTAGAGCTGTTGGATGTAGGACAGTGACATAGACATCATCAGCGGCCCCGAAAGCACTTTGCCGTGCCCCGGGACAATCCATTTGTAGTGCTGCTGCTCTATTTTTTCTAAGGTCTGAATCAATACTTCCGGATTGGCGCCATAACACAGCTGCGGCGGCAGACAGGTATAGAGAATATCCCCCGCGATCAAGATCTGCTCTTCTACCACAACAGCGCTGATATCTCCCGCCGGAAAATGTCCCGGTGTTTTCTGCAGCCTGACGTTCTTATTGCCAATGCGCAATTCCGCTTCATCCGGCAGATGCGCCGGATCGTAAATCTGCCCTTCGTTCATCGTAAAAAGCGCCAGATTCGCATCGTGATCATCATGATGATGGGTGATGACAATATGCTTCAGTTTTAAGTCGTGCTTTTTTAGATACTGCAGCACACGTTCGGCTTCCGGCATTTCGTAGCCGGTATCCACTAAAAGCGCCTCGCCCTCCGAAACGACCAGAGTCAGATTGCATTCTTCAAAGCTGCCGGTGCTCACCTTGACTGACTCGCTTAGATCGATCCAACCATCCAGCGGCTGCAGCCAATTGACCGTGCTCGCTTCACCGCGCCTATTTTTCAGCCAGTTCAGCGTCTCAAGCTTTGCAGGATCATCTTTCAGAATCCCCAGGTACTTGGCCACCGTCACCGCAAATTCCAGATAGGCTTGGCCTTGGGCGGTAATGATGCTGCCATCCAACACCACCTGCGTCTGAGATAAAAGCGCTTCGCGATAAAGCGGATAAACGGCATCTGTGTTTGATACACCCGATGCGCCGCCGGTGCAATGCTTGCCATTAAGGAAACCCATGGCGGCCAACAGCTCCGAGCCGCCGCAGATTGCGGCAACCGCTTTGCCCTGGCTGAGCATGGCAGAGATGAAATTCTTCAATTGCTTATTTTCGTACAATGGCGCGGAATCTCCACCCGGCAGAATTAAAAGATCAAAGCGGAGTGGATTTATTTCTGCAATGGTCTTATCCACCAAGAAACGCTGCTGCTCCCCGCTTTGATAGGACCTGTTTTCTAAGGCTAAAAATGTTATCTCTTGTTCGTTCAAAAGCAGTAAGAGCGGAGCGATTTCAAACTCCGCGAATCCATCATAGTAAAATACGGCGATTTTTCTTTTCGTAAAATCATCTCCAGGTTTGTTGAGGATTCATTGTGGATAATGAAATGCAGTCAGTAACGCGGCAAACCAGATCGCAAGCACTCGTTTTCTCGTTTCCGACAACACTTGCGTGCCTCCGCGACTTCTTGTGTTATTGATCGTTCTGCTGGAAGAAGTTAGTTCCAAGTTAGTTCCAAGTTAGTTCCAAGTTAGTTCCAAGTTAGTTGCAAGTTAGTCGCAAGTCATCGTGCGAACCAGTGTGCAGCTGAGGTTTTACTGACCATATATATTAAATTGGTTTGATGCAATTCACTCGCTTAACTTAAAGCGTGCTTTTGTTTCGTTTTCGCTCCTGCGCTTCAAAGAAAAGTCTGATACAATTATCATGCTTTTGGTGAGACACCCCTTGGGTTCTTGTGCTAGCTACACATGGGGCTCCTTATCGAGGGTGACTTTTCCTTTCTCTTTTTGGCCATTATGCCAAACAACGCTCGGTCAGACAATCTGAGCATTTGCGGCTTATTTGAGCTGGCTATAACATTACATGCACAACCATGTGCGTTTTTCAGACATTGTATTAATAACGACAGCACTTCACATGTATTGTTAAAAGGTTAGCCGCGATATGTCTGCTATTTATATCCTCGCCATAGCATAATTACCAAGCTCGTGATTTAGCATCCTCATAATAATCAATTCATCTATCGCGTCGGTTAAGGCATTATGCATTTCGCAGTATTCCAAATTTTCGCTTAACATTCGATAAATGCTCTCCACGCCATATCCGCGCTTCAATCTGCCCGTGCCATAGCATTGGGCACAATCTGGTATTCTGGGATTGTGCTGTCTATACGCCGCCAGCTTCATAATGTCGTGCCAAGCGAAGTGCTGGAGTTCTGGCAAGTGACGATAGTCGAATGCAGCATTGTAAGCAAAGATAGTCTCGATATCGTGGTTGAAGAGAAATCGTCTTAACTCGTCAATCGCCTTTTCCCGAGAGCACTCAAGATCTGGCTTGATATTGTTTGCATATAAAGCATATGAATACATACCGCCTTGATTTTTGAATGGTGTAAGTATGAAGTACCGCTTGTCAATCAATTCGAAGGTTTCAGATTCTGCTATCACAGTCCCAATGGACATAACCGCATCGCACCAAGTTGTCTCTGTGTCTATAACTGCAAATCGGCTCATCTTTATCTCCTTGGTTTGGGATTAATTGGTAGTATAAAATAGTTTGTGCTTTTGTCAAACCAAACCTATCGATGTATGATTGGATGTAGAGGTGAAAGGAATGGCGCAAATGAGAAAAAAATAATCTCTAATGATGAAGCTTTAAAGAAAATGCTTGTCTACCTAGAAAGGATATCCTCAGGAAGTGGTCTAGGCGCATTCAAAACTGGGGCTATAGTCTCTTACAATTATCGATTGATTTCCTGAATTTGTTTTCGTCCTATTTGCAGTAGAATTACTTCTGGTAAGCAAAAGCACAAAACTCTTGACAGACCCAATTATCTCGAGATAATGACTGAACCGCTATTGACAACTCCAGAAGGATAAAACCTTTAGTGCGGCCTTTCTTTATTTGCAGAAACTATTCATATCAATAGTTATACCCACATTCTGCATTTCCTTTGCAAGTTCCATTTTCCATGCACCGGCATCGTCCATCGATATATATACAACGCCGGAAATATCACCGGGGGTTTCAACATTGCCCTTTACCAGCGCGCAAACACGCTCCCGGCTTAATCTGCCAATCAGATATCCGTGTTCAAATACAACATTTTGACGAGCTCGGTAATGCTCATCTTCACATCTTTTTTCTTTCGCTCGTCCTAAATCGCACTCAGTATACAAAACCACAGCGAAAGAAGCATCTGTATAATTTTCAATTTTTTCGATAATTGTACGCCCGCTGCTTGCTTGCTCATGGAGGATGATTGGCTCAAATCCACCATGTTCAAGTGTACGCGCCATTGTTTGTTTTGCAGCTTCGTCATGTCCGTGGACAATAAATACCTTATTGCTCATATGCGTCGCCATCTTTCGACTTTCGTTCGACACACCGTATTTTTGTGCCTTGAATGAGACCATCTTATTAAGTAACACATTCAGATTGTGAGTGAGTGAATCGCCTGAAATCTCCGGATCATAAAAATGCTGTTCGGCGTAGTATTGGTATAACCCGTTGCCAAATCCCTTTATGGCGCTGTCATATCGGCTTGTGATCTCAGTGTAAAGATTCTGACCGATTTTCTCATCAGTTGGCCTGGCGATGAATTCTTGACATCTGGATATATCATCTGTCAACATATCTGCCATGTTTGGAATGACCGAAGCAGTTTTTATCGATGCTGGATGTTGGTTTATTTCGAAAAATTCATCGTCTGTTGCTAACGCACGCAAATGGCCAAGCATATCTCCACAACAGGAAAATTGTTCCTTATAACGGAGATATGTAGTGTATATGCTGTCATGGAGGGGATGCTTTTTCAAATACCGCTCGTTGAAAATGATAATTTCACCCATCCATGCATCCAACAAAGGCCCAGACACATAAGAGGGCATGACGATTCCTCTTTCTGGAGTATGCCGCTCTTTGACCAGTATTTCCTCTCCTCGCTGGATGAAAGAACAAACTTTCTCTTTCAGCGGGTTCGATTTTGTATTTGGAGATATATCAGTTGACGAAGGGGTAGTCAACAGCCACATCCGCAATTTTGCAGCTATCGCTTTTAGTTCCTGCCTGAAATCGAACTCGTTGCCCGGCGCTGCAGCTTTTCCGTTCGTAGATAACCCCTTGCCAAATTGCGAATCTACAACGCTATATTTTGCCATGAGGACGCCATAAAGAGACTCCGAGCCTTTAGCTTCACCGTATTCCTCACATTGCGAGATGTCTATCTCGATTTCTTTTCTTAATGCAGCATTAATTTCCATACTTTTTCCATCTCCCACTTTTTACAAACTGCAGTTGCTTACTATTGCTTATCAGTAAGCGTCAAATAATACCCACATAGTCAAACAAACTTCGAAATGAGATAATACCTCCAAAAGGGGGTGTAGTCATGGAAACAACAAAAACGCAAAAGCGCAAGAAATACACAAAGCCAGAAAAGACCGAGCTGCTAAATTTGTATCAGTGCAGCGGAATGTCAATAAAAACATGGTGTGAAGAAAACGGCATTGGCGTCAGCACACTGCACAAATGGCTGAATGCTTTGCTCTTGGATTCTTTGGCCCAGCGAATCAAAAAAAGGATCGGTTGCAGCAGCAATTGTTTGCAGATCCTCCGCTTGAGCCAAGCGAAAGACCATTGCATTCGTGATTGCTGTTGGCCGCATACTTCTGTTGCCGTCAATGAACCAGCAGGCATCTTTCTGCTTTTCATAATCCCATTCGGCAATTAAAGCAGCAAAAAGAGGGTCCTGCGTTGTAACATAAACGCGGTCGATTACATTTTCCAGTATGAATTTCTCCAAAATCTCAGGCGCCAGGCTAAAGTGAGCGAGTAAAATGTGAAAGAAATACAATACCCCTTCGTAAACGCCGGCATATCCAATCAGCTGATCCTCAGACGATAGTGCGTAAATTTTACTGTTCGTCAAGCGGTCTTCGAGAAAAGAATCCATTGGAAAGGCCAAAGCACGCAGATGCGCCTGCAGAATTGGTTCGATCCGAGTTAAATTCTATGGCTGAATGTCCATGTTATGATGATTCATCTTGCTTGTTCACCCTTTAAGCACGCTGGTGCTGCCGTTTGCATTGATACGCTTGAGTTTAGCGAAGAGTTCCTTTTTGTTTTGACGATGCAGATCAAGCGCCGGTGCTTCCACCATCCAATCCCGATGTAGGATACAATCGGCTAAAGCAATCTGGTCTATCTCCACCGCCGCACCCTGCCGCAGAACAATTGCCTGCAGTTTTTCGTAGAGCAGTTGGATGTAGGACAGTGACATAGACATCATCAGCGGCCCCGAAAGCACTTTGCCGTGCCCCGGGACAATCCATTTGTAGTGCTGCTGCTCTATTTTTTCTAAGGTCTGGATCAATACTTCCGGATTGGCACCGTAACACAATTGCGGCGGCAGACAGGCATAGAGAATATCCCCCGCAATCAAGATCTGCTCCTCTACCACAACAGCGCTGATATCTCCTGCCGGAAAATGTCCCGGTGTTTTCTGCAACCTGACTTTCTTATTGCCAATGCGCAATTCCGCTTCATCCGGCAGATGCGCCGGATCGAAAATCTGCCCTTCGTTCATCGTAAAAAGCGCCAGATTCGCATCGTGATCATCATGATGATGGGTGATAACAATATGCTTCAGTTTTAAGCCATGCTTTTTCAGATACAGCAGTACACGTTCAGCTTCCGGCATTTCGTAGCCGGTATCCACTAAAAGCGCCTCGCCCTCCGAAACGACCAGAGTCAGATTGCATTCTTCAAAGCTGCCGGTGCTCACCTTGACAGACTCGCTTAGGTCGATCCAACCATCCAGCGGCTGCAGCCAATTGACCGTGCTCGCTTCCCCGCGCCTATTTTTCAGCCAGTTCAGCGTCTCAAGCTTTGCAGGATCATCTTTCAGAATCCCCAGGTACTTGGCCACCGTCACCGCAAATTCCAGATAGGCTTGGCCTTGAGCGGTAATGATGCTGCCATCCAACACCACCTGCGCTTGAGATAAGAGCGCTTCGCGATAAAGCGGATATACAGTGTCTGTTTTTGATACACCCGATGCGCCGCCGGTGCAATGCTTGCCAGTGAGGAAGCCCATGGCGGCCAGCAGCTCTGAGCCGCCGCAGATTGCGGCAACCGCTTTGCCCTGGCTGAGCATGGCAGAGATGAAATTCTTCAGTCGCCTATTTTCGTATAATGGCGCGGAATCTCCACCCGGCAGAATTAAAAGATCAAAGAGGAGCGGATCTATTTCTGCAATGGTCTTATCCACCGAGAAACGCTGTTGCTCCCCACTTTGATAAGACCTGTTTTCCAAGGCCAAAAATGTTATCTCTTGTTCGTTCAACAGCAGTAAAAGCGGAGCGATTTCAAACTCCGCGAAACCATCATAGTAAAATACGGCGATTTTTCTTTTCGTAAAATCATCTCCTTGTTTGTTGAGGATTCATTGTGGATAATGAAATGCAGTTAGCAGCGCGGCAAACCGGATCGCAAGCATTCGTTTTATCGTTTCTGACTGCACTTGAGTGCCTCCGCGACTTCTTGTGTTATTGACCGTTCTGCTGGGAAATGTTAGTTCCAAGTTAGTTGCAAGTTAGTTGCAAGTTAGTTGCAAGTTAGTCGCAAGTTAGTCGCAAGTTAGTCGCAAGTTAGTTGCAAGTTAGTTGCAAGTTAAACGCAAGTTAGTTGCAAGTTAGTCGCAAGTTAGTTGCAAGTTAGTCGCAAGTCATCGTGCGAACCAGTGTGCAGCTGAGGTTTTACCGACCATATATAATAAGTTGGTTTGATGCAATTCACTCGCTTAATTTAAAGCGCGCTTTTGCTTCGTTTTCGCTCCTGCGCTTCAAAGTAAAGTCTGATATAATTATCATGCTTTTGGTGAGACACCCCTTGGGTTCTTGTGCTAGATACACATGGAGCTCCTTATCGAGGGTGACTTTTCCTTTCTCTTTTTGGCCATTATGCCAAACAACTCTCGGTCAGGTAACCTTAGCATTTTGCGGCTTATTTGAGCTAGCTATAACATTACATGCACAACCATGTGCATTTTTCAGACGTTTTATAAATAAGTATAGCACTTCACATGTATTGCTAAAAGGTTAGCCGCGATGTGTCTGCTATTTATATCCTTGCCATAGCATAATTACCAAGCTCGTGATTTAGCATCCTCATAATAATCAATTCATCTATCGCGTCGGTTAAGGCATTATGCATTTCGCAGTATTCCAAATTTTCGCTTAACATTCGATAAATGCTCTCCACACCATATCCGCGCTTCAACCTGCCCGTACCATAACACTGGGCACAATGTGGTATTCTGGGATTGTGCTGCCTATACGCCGCCAACTTCATAATGTCGTGCCAAGCGAAGTGCTGGAGTTCTGGCAAGTGACGATAGTCGAATGCAGCATTGTAAGCAAAGATAGTCTCAATATCGTGATCAAAAAGAAACTGCCTTAACTCGTCAATCGCCTTTTCCCGAGAGCACTCAAGATCTGGCTTGATGTTGTTTGCATATAAAGCATATGAATACATACCGCCTTGATTTTTGAATGGCGTAAGTATGAAGTACCGCTTGTCAATCAATTCGAAAGTTGCAGATTCCGCTATCACAATCCCAATGGACATAACCGCATCGCGCCAAGTTGTCTCCGTGTCTATAACTGCAAATCGGCTCATCTTTGTCTCCTTGGTTTGGGTTTAATCAGTTCAGGATTTTATCCGCACCCCCTCCGGGGTAACCTCGTCCGGAATACCCACCTCCCACAGCACCGTACGTACCGTTCGGTTTACGGCGCTTCCTCAGTTTACACAAACGTCAACTCGAACCAGAACGAAGGTCAGATTAAAACCTTACTCAAAGAAATGAGTCTCACAGTGGTACAGATATAGTCTTTGTTTAGTATCTTAGGTCCAAGAAAATGTCCAGTAGAGACCGCAAAAGAAAACGGGCTTATTCCGTATGCTTATCTTGAGTATGTCTTCCAGCAGATCCAACGGTATTGATTATATCACCTCTGGAGTGCAGTAGAAACGGAAAGTTAGTGCAACGGCACAGTTTCAACCGACGTAATCAACGGTATAAAACAGAACCGATAGAAGCGCTGCTGTGGGCAGTGGAAATTCCACAAATCTGCAGGTTAAGCCACAAATAGAAGAATTCTGTGTGAATTATGACTTTGCCATTTTCGGGTGGCTTTTTTAGCTTGATGTGGGTATTATTTGACGCTTACGGTTATACAGATATAAGGCTTGGGAATAAAAAGCTCATCATCATTGATTTTCCTTCTTGTGATGAGGAGCTTTTATTTCAGAATATTTGTATTACGCTCGTTACGTTTTTTTAAACATAGTGGGCAACTCATAGTAACTGGAGAGCTACCAATTTGTTTATAATGTTTGCTAATTATGTTATACCAATACTATATCGCCATCATCAAATGAGTCGCCACATGCCGGACAGAACTTTGGTAGGTGAGTCTTATCATCCGGTTCCCAACCGCACTTGTCACATTTGTATTGCGGTATCCCGATGGGTTTTGTTTTGCCACACTCAGTGCAGAATTTACCTTTGTTCTCCGCACCACAAGTACAAACCCAATAGTTTGTCGCAACCTCCTCAATCACTACTTCAACAATCTCGCCATCTGTGTCTGAGTCTTTCGCATCAAAGACAATAGCGGCTTCGTACTCGGCAAACTCTTCCGGCGACATATGAGCCATTGTTGAGAGATGCTTCTTGAGCATGTGTGCCATCGGCTTAAACATTGCCAGCGTGAGACCGCCAGAGATAACTCCGCCAAGTATAGGAACAAATTTTGATACGCCCTTGGCGAATGTTGCCTTTACCATATTTTGCCCCAACATTGTCGCGATTTTCTTGACAAATGGATAATACCACGTTTTAGTAAGCGCTTTGGCGGCAACTTTTTTTGCAACAGCCCTCATTGCCGTTTCACCGAACAACTTGGCCACGACCTTGTTAGCGGCTCCTACACCGGACATCACGCCGATAAACAAAATGAGTTGAGACTCCGTGCCCGCGTCAAGCTCAGCCGATTCGGCAAATATCTCTTCCCAACCGTATATGTATGCCAGTTCTTGCGATATACGGATTACAAATCCGTAGAACTGCACCAAGTCAGCCGGGATAGTAGCAACTATAGCGATCCCGCCTGGCATGCCTGCCGCTGTTGATATGACGGTTACCTTGATGGTTTCTGCGTTAATGACGGCATTTGCCAAACTGTCTAATGTTGCAATCGGGATGTTGGCATGAAGCGTTCCCTCAGCGATAGCCTTTTGCAACTGTATTTTGGTACAGAGCTTGCTGAGGTTCTTGGTCAAGAACGCTTTTCGGTCGATGTGTACAAGCGGGAGTTTTGCCGCGCTCTCGAAGACGGAGGTGAATGATAGTTGCTGAGCCATAATGGTCCCTCCTTACAATGTTTAAGTATTATTGCCGCGTCTTGTTGCGCGGATAAAGGCGCTTCATTATTAGTTGTGTAATTTCTGCGAGGAATCCGGATTATGATCGCATTCATATATTTAATGAATTGTAATGTCAAGTGCGCCACTTCGTTAAGAAATACTTGAATAGGCGATTTCCAGCCCATACATTTTCGTAATCTGGCCACCTAAATTTTCCAAAAAGTCGTCCGCAATCCCAACATAGCTCATATTGTTACCTCCGTTTGAATGTTGTCTTTACAACTCCATTCTATACGAAGTCTTCATTGTGAGCTAGCCTTTTACCCACACTCAGGGTGGCACACTCCATTTTGCAATATATCAACAAAAAAACTACATTTTATTAAAACCACTCACATGGAAAAAACACTAAATCTAAATTCCTTTTGCCATCTACAATCAATTTGTTTTCAACATCAACCATGAATATAATCGATAATATTAAATTTCTTACTACCGAAGTTAATTTTATGGTTTTAGATAATAAATCCAATGGATTGATATAATGTTCCGCTGACGCGTCAGTACTATATCCTCTATGCTCCATACTATTCCGAAGGGTCCAATAATTTTGAGCATCCGGTGATAATTGTTTATTAATTTCCAAATCACCTGGTTTTAGTTGTCGATATTCTTTTCTAAGCCAAAAAATGTTATAAAGATGTTGATTTTTATAATCCAACAAAGGTACACCTAAGTTTGTTTTTTTACACCAAATGCTTAATATGCTTACTTTGCTTTCATCTTTGAACTCTAAACTAAAATATTTGTATAACCAAAATGCTATTTTATCAAAGAATGAGTATAAGGTATTAAAAACCAGTTCTATTTCAAAAATATCTCCTATATCATTAATTTCTTTGTGTAGAAATATCTTTTTCCGTAGATAGATGTAAAGGTCATACATATGCTTTAGTAAAGTTTTCTCATTTTTTAGTTCCAATTTCAGGGCAATATAGTCAAAGTCCATATCCTTTTGACCTTCTACATAATCGCCTATATCATTAATTGGATTTAAAACCAAAGTGTTTCTAACACACCATTCTTCGTACCCCTCATTAGAAATTTTTATGAGAAAATTACCCGGGTTATAATGTGAATTTTGTCCAAGCCTAATTGATTCGTTATAAGAACTCCTTAAGTAATTAGATCGAATTTTTTTATTGTTAAAGAATTCTTGGCCAGCATCCAATTCTTGAATATGAACACCGTCGTATAATTTGAATAATAAATTAAAGATTTTATCGGACTCACTAAACTTAAAAAAAACGGGATGCCTTTCAATGCAGTATGCAAAATTTCCTACTGCCATATCAAAAAAGTTGTCAATTTCTAACGCCTTTCGAAAATATCTTAGAGCATCGACCGTTCTAAATTGATTACTATATTCATTTCCTAAGTTAACGTAACAGCGCCTTATAGTTTCATGGACAAAACCTCTATCTTTATTCAATTCCAGTTTATTAGTCTCATATATTTGAACCGCTTTCAGATAGCAAAAAGGTGCATAATAATACTTGTCTTCACTTCTAAAAAGATTCTGAAGTATATCTTGCGAGTATACTTTAGATATGAATAAGCCGAGGTTATATAAAAAAGTTATTTCATATTTACTATTATCGAATGTATATTGTTCTAGACTGTAATTGTTGAAATACAAAAGTAATTCTTCTTCAGATGATACAGACATAAATTTAAGAAATTCTTCTTTGTCCATGTCGAATCTCCTTCGCTCTCTTCAATATTTCACTATTTCTCAAAAAATATTCTTTGGCGTGGTTTCAAAGATTCTCAAAATTAGTGTAAAAATCAATGAAAACCCGATCCATCAAATGAAATTTTGCAAGTATGGACTGGCATCCAAACTCCGTTGCACTACACTGTTTTTCCGTTGGCTCTATGCTATTTCTTTGTCTCGCCTGCACTATGATGAGACAAAAATAAGGTTTTCTTGAAACGACTCTATTGCGCTGGACTGGTGGACTCTGTCACACCGGAATATTCAATCGGCATTAACCAAATCCTGACGATACACAGAGTACCTTCTGATGGCACATGTTATCCTTATTATTATTTTTTGAAAAGCTCTTTCGCGAGTCTTGATATTTCCGCTTTTAACTTTTCTGTTTCTTCATGATCAATATTTATGATTAATACTGTGCCTTCTGATGCCCCAAAGGGAATTAGTTTCTTGGGTATATTTGCAAAGGTTCTGTCTTCAAGTTCAACTACAGCAAAATCACCTTCAAAACGTTCAATGATAATTTTCATGATTAAGTCACCTCTAATCTGAATGGGTAGAAATCAAAGTGCCATTTGAATCATACAATTGTGCAGGATCACTGCTTGAATTGTTCCAGGTATTGCTTGTTGACCAAACTAAATCTCCATAAGCCCCACCGCTTGCAACTGTTATTTTTTCACCCGCCTTAAGAATATAAGACGGGAATGTAAATCTCTGATTACCTGTCACAGAAATCAACACCCAGCCAGCTAGATTGACATCACTCATACCGTTATTCTCAATGGTCACGAGTTCCACAACTTTATCTACGCTACTAATTACAACATTTGTTGCCAGTGTTCCGTTGCCTGATCCTGCACTTGGATCTGTATTTGAACTCTCTGTTGAAGGTATCTTATTGACCGTGATATTCGTTCCATCAAGTGTGAAAATAATCGTTCCATCTTTGTCTGTCCTGTATATTGCTGCTCCAACTTTGCTCAGTTTATCTAATGTAGTCTGAGCCGGATGCCCATAATCATTATCTGCTCCAACAGAAATCACTGCATACTTTGGAGCAATTTTATTTAGGAAAGTTTGCCCTGTGGATGAATCACTGCCATGATGACCTACCTTTAAAATGTCAGCTTCCACATTAGCTGTTATCTCATTCTCGGATAATTCTTCGGCGTCACCCATAAACAGAATAGAATTGTTGTTGTATATGAGCTTGATGACAGCTGAATAATTGTTTAAATCATCATATTCAGTTCCCACAGGTGCTATGATATTCGCCGTTACTCCGTTGGAGTTGAACATAGTAACTCCTGCTTTTGCAGTTGATATCGTAAGACCAGCGTTTTTTATTACCATCAGTAGATCCGCATATGTCTCTGTTGTCGTTGTGGCGTATGGCATATAAATTGAACCCATCTTGAAATTCTGAATTATCATCGTCATACCACCAATATGGTCAGTATGGGGATGGGTAGCTACTAGATAGTCAATTTTGCTATAGCCTAGATTTTTGATGTAATTGACGATAGTATCGCCATATTCACTTTCACCGGCATCTATCAGCATAGTCTTGCCATCCGGTAGGATAATGAATTCGGAATCACCTTGCCCAACATCAAGGAAATGTACAGTTAAATCAGATGTGTCTGTATACCCGACAGTGGTATCAATAGTAATTGTACTTGTTATTCCATCCCAGCCAACGCCGAATTTGATTGCATTTGCTATATCCCGTAATTTGAAATAATTATAACCGGCGATATTATAAGCAGTTAAGGAAACTTTAGTCCCGTTGATATATACTGGCGATGAAGACAATACTGCTGATTGCGCTCCAATGCTACCAGAAGAAGTCAACTCACCACCAACGGTAGTATATGACTGGCCTGTAGTCAAATTGATTGCGTTTAGAGATACATCCCAACCAACCTCAAACTGTTTATCTGAGCCCTTTAGAGCTTGTGCTAAATCACGCAGTTTGAAGTAGTTGTTATCGGTAATGTTGTAAGCTTCGAAAGTGACGGATTGTCCGTTTACCAGTACAGAAGCCGAAGTCGGAATAGCTGGATTTGATGCAAGGGCGCTCCCTATTGTTACTGAGAACAGAAGCAGAATTATTAACAAAACACTCAAAACTCTTTTCATTGCTTTTCCCTTTCATATGCAATTGAAGTTTATCTTCCACGTTGGCTTTGCCTGCCCTGGCGCATTTTTTGTAATTTAATAATTATTTCATGCACACCATCTTGTAGGCGGTAAAAAAGAAATGATTAAAAGATATAAGTATCGTAAAAAAGTTTGAAAACTATATCGACTATTCGGCCTTACTCCAACGTCATCTGTTGCATCGGGACTTGGTTGCTTACAAGATACCCGAAGCTGGACTGCAATCTCACTTCGCCAATATCGGTTCAGTCGTAACCTCGAGGAAATTGCCCAAGGTAACCCATCTCTTTATACTAACTTTACTAAGAAATTCACAGGGTTCAAAAACTCTTTCATGTAACATGTTAGTAAGTCGCCTTTGATGCATCAGAAAGGTTAACAATCAGTTAGAAAGCAGCTGGATACAAATCGATATATTTATGACAAACCTTAGGAAGTAAGAATAGCTTCTGCTCCTTGGTTAGGTGTTTCATTTGTAGAACGCTATCTGAGTATTTAAATATTTTCATTTTATATTTAACTAACACTTCAAACGGGGGATTCAATTTAAGAAGTAAATAGAAAGAGAATTCCTCATTCCCAAAAATTTCGAAGATTTCTCGTCTCGTTAATTCCCTGTCAATCAGAATTTTGTTTGTTGTGTAGTAACCTTTTCCTACCCCATCCAATCCCCCCTTAAAATATCGCGTTTCTCCAAGTGGAGTAACCAAGCAAATACGTATGTCTGCTTCAAAATGTACCAATGTCGCACTTAGATATTCTGCATAATGAAACCATACAAAGTTATCTTTAGTAATTGATGAGTGAGTTTTACCTATTTCAAATTGATAATCTCCGTAACCTTGAAGTTTACTATTAAAGCCTTTATAAAACACGCTAGCCCCTCCTTTATGAATATTTCGGTTGACAAATATATTCGGTATACGATACTACCGAGGGGGCGGTCAAAATCCTGGACAACCAATTATAATGGTCTAGAAAAACCCGACAAAATAAGAGTGTGAAGATGATGAACCTTCTGTGATGAAGTCAAAGAAAGCAGAACGAAGAGAAGACTATTTAGAATCGAGTGTTTTCAGAGATCATTTTGGTTGCATATTTCAATGTGGCGGTACCGTTTTGCAGGGAAAATTTTCATTACACAAATCGTCTAGAATAGTAAGATTGAATCTTTCGCACAAATATTTAGCTTTTTCATAATCTATAGCTAGTGTATAATTTTCTGTGAAGTTATCACTATTAAATCTGCTGTCAATTGCGGTGAATTGCGATATTATTCGTGACATATAGACAGGGTCTAAAGTAGTTATTCTGATTACATCGGCTGAAACCGTGCAGTTGGATCGGAAAGTTAGTGCAGCAGCGACGGAAAACGAGTGCAGCAGCGACGGAAAACGAGTGCAGCTAAAACGGAACTCAGTGCAGTCTCTCAATCGTGGTAAAATCATGTTACACACAATCAGTGTGAAAACATGAATGAGGTCAAAGAATGACCAATTACCGCGAAATCTTACGGCTTAACAGCATAGGCTTGAGCCGCACGAGTATTGGAGCAAACCTCGGATACTCGCGAAACACAGTAGCTGACGTGCTCAAGCGTGCCAGCGAGAAGACCATGGTTTGGCCGCAGCCAAACGAAATGAGTGACACCGAACTGGAAGCTCTGCTCTATCCGGAAAAGGCTGCTAAGGACCAAAACCGGCGGGTGCCGGATTACGAGAAAATGCATAAAGATCTGGGTCAGCGAGGCGTTACCTTCTCTCTGCTTTGAGATGAATACTGCAATGACTGTCGGCATACAGCAGAAATTCCTGTTTAATGTAAACTAAAAATACCGGAAAAAATTATCAGGAAGTCCGGTTATTATCATCAGGAATTCCCGGGAAAAATCATGACGAAAAGATGGTTGACTACTGTCTTAAAAACCATATCCTTAATCGTAAAGAAGCGGTTGAGGAGGAAGGGAGTCATGCTGAATATGTCTCAAATCAATGAAATCAAAGAAAGCTACGCGGCCGGGAATAAAATCGCACAGATTGCCCGAGAGCTGACGCTAGATGAGAAAACGGTGCGAAAATATCTGAACAAGGAAGATTTTTCACCGCAAGTACCTTCGCATGAAGAGCGCGAATCGCGCCTGGATCCATATAAAGCACAGATATGTGAATGGATCGATGCAGATGCGAATGTTTGGTATAAACAACGCCATACGGCACAGAGAATTTACGACCGTCTGAAGAAAGAACATCCGGAATTCGATTTATCCTATCCAACCGTGCAACGTTACGTTAAGTCATATAAAGCAAGCATACAGAAGAAACAAACCTTTCAGGAACTCGTTTGGCATGCCGGAGAAGCACAAGTTGATTTTGGCGAATCGGATTTTTACGAAAAGGGCGAGTTGATTCGGAAAAAATATCTGACAGTTTCGTTCCCTTACAGCAATAATGGTTTCAGCCAAGTATTTGGCGGGGAAACAAGTGAGTGCGTCTGCCAAGGATTAAAGGATATTTTTGCTTATATTGGCGGCGTTCCCAGTGTATTGGTCTTTGACAACGCAACGGGAATCGGACGGCGTATGGGGGATGAAATTCGTGAGGCGCAGCTTTTTCAGCAAATGCGGGCACACTACGGTTTCATTGCAAGGTTCTGTAATCTAAAGTGCCGGACATGAAAAAGGCCACGTAGAGAACAAGGTATGTTATACCCGGCATAATCTCTTTGTGCCGATTCCCTCATACGACAGCATAGAAAGTTACAACCAAGAGTTGCTGGAAATGCACCGAATCAAGGCAGAAGAGATCCATTACAAAAAGCTGCGCCCGATTCATGTGTATTTGTCAATCGAAAAGTTGACCACCTTGCTATTCGAAAAGTTGACCACCTTGGCGTAAAAAAATAAGATAAAAACTTAGTGAAAACTAATTCAAATCCACCGCCTGGCGAGCCAGGCTTTCGCGAAAGCGATACGATTCTCCATCGAAAAGAATAATATTAGAATGGTGAGTCAGTCTGTCTAGCAAGGCAGAAGTTAATGCTGGGTCATGCAAGACTTCAACCCAGCGGGAAAACTCTAAGTTAGAGGTTATTATCAAGCTTCCTGTTTCGTAACGTTGAGAGATAAAATGAAATAGTAGTTTACCCTGTTCCCCAAGTGGGAGATAACCAAGTTCATCAAGAATAACAAGATCGACTCGGTTCCATGCTTTTAAGTAGCGGGGTAAGCGGAATTCCGCTTCAGCCAATTGAATTTCCTGCAAAAGCTGCATCACTGAAATGAACCGAACTCGAAAACCCTTTTGTAAAGCTTCCATTCCCAAGGCAATGCTAATATGACTTTTTCCCGTTCCAGCTCTGCCAATACAAATAATATTTTCTTTACGCTTAACATATTCGGAATCGGCAAGCTTTAATATTTTGTTCTTTGGCAGTTGCGGGATTTTCGTAAAATCGAAATCCGCCAAGGTCTTCTTTGCCGGGAATTTAGCCTGACGAAGCAGAATTTGCTGTTTCTTTACCTGGCGATCGTGAATTTCTTGTTCTAAGCACAGTTTCAAGAATTGACTACAATTCAGGTTCCTTTCGTTTGCTTCGCGAACCAGAGCGCGAAACTGTTGTTTCAAGCCTGGTAAGCGAAGAAGTTTACAAGAGAGCTCAATTTGAGCCTCGGTTATATCAAGACTCATGCTCTCACCCCCTGCAACAACAAATCATAGCGTTGAGTATCTTGTATGGTGATCAGGGGAATCCCATTGGTGAGGAGTTGTCTTTGTGGGTCTCGCTGTTCTTCTAATGGGTTTCGTTTACTTTGTAAATAGTGTCTCAGGGTCTCTTCGCAGGCTCGAGAAGCCCCAAGGTCGGTAATCGCAGCACCTATTTCATTCAACGGATACTCGTGTGTTAACAAAAGAACTCGTAAAAAATCTTTGTAGCCGGTTCCGTGCGCTTGCTCCATGTTCTCTTTGACCTGCTGAAAAGGTAAAGGCAATTGGCGAACCACCGTAGCATGTGTTACCGCGTGTGGTTTTTTCTCTAAGGCATTGAGATAATGCTCTAATTGTAAAGAAGTATGGTTCCTACCGTAGCAGCGATTGTGAGTCGCAATAACATGGTTACGGTGCAGAACTTCTATGCGATTCACATAAGCTTTAACAAATAAGTTTTCTCCTACAAACTCTGTGGGAACGGAGTAACGGTTTCGGTCAATGGTCACCAGTGAGTAAGAACTCACCTTCGCAGCCACTATTTTTGCTGCCGAGTATGGTTCTACTGGCAAAGGACGTAATTGCGCCTGTTCAGCTAACCACTTTTCTTGGTTTCTTGATTTTTCTTTCTTACACCAATTCAGTAATAAAGCGTTAAGTTCTTCCAAATTTTCGCATTCCGGCACGGGAACCATTGCTTGGCTGCGTACTTGCTTCACCAGACCCTCTACCGCTCCTTTCTCATTACCTTTTCTCGGTCGGCAAAAAAGACTGTTAAACAAATAGTGAGAGCGTAAACTTGAGAAATCCTCGTGTTCTTGGCGGTAAGGCCCCTCTAAGATCTTCACGACCTGCGTCTTCGCATTATCGTAGAGACCTTCTCTTGGCACACCACCGAAGTAAGCAAAACCTTGAACGTGTCCTTCCAAAAAGGCTTCCAGCCGTTCTGTTGGAAAAGCTACAACAAAGGGTACCGAACTGTGCTTCAAACGCATGCAAAAGATATTTACTTTCTGTTCATGACCGGCCAGCACCACTTGTGCATGCCCGAAGTCTACCTGAACCTGTTCACCCGGTGCTGCCGTTAAAGGTATAAATACTTCCGGTACTTTGTTTTTCAATTTGGCAACGCTCTGTCTCACGGTTGAACTGCCACCGGTAAAATTATGTTCATCCCTTAAGCGTTCATACATTCGTATCGCAGTATGCCTTTGTTTTTTCGGAGCTTTCTCGTCTTCTTCAATCCATTGCCGCAATATTTCCAAATACTGATCCATGACCGGTGCCGGCCGCTCTTTCTTAATTTCATACTTTGGCTTTTCCGTATCCTCTATCATTTTTCGGATGGCTTGACGTGATATCTGAAGCTGACGACTGATTTTCCTGATGGGCCAGTCTTCCATGTAATACAGTTTTCTGATATACTCTTTATCGACCATCTTGTACATTTTCCTTTCCTCCTGCTTGATGTTTCTCGCAAATACATCATAACAGGAAAGGGGCTCAAGGTGGTCAACTTTTCGTTTAGCATTCGGTGCTAAACTGGTCAACATTTAGATTAGCATATACATTCATGAATTATTCGAAGAAGATCTCAAAGCGCTCAAATCACTTCCGGTACACCCGTCCAATGTCTGCCGTTTCATTTACGTCAATGCCGACAGTTACGGCAAAGTAAGAGTGGACGACCGCCATTACTACTCTACCTGCCCTGAATTCGGTGGAACCGAGTTTTTGGTCGGGGTGAAAGCGCATACCATAGAGATTTATGCCGAGCGTGGTGAGATGATTGTCATCCACAGCCGCAAATTTGGTGAAGAACGGACGGACAGCCTGGATTATCGCACCACCTTAGCAACCTTGACCAGGAACGTCGGCGCCTGGAAAAATAGCAGTGTGCGTGAAATGATTCCGGTTGCTTTGCGGGACAATATGGATGTTCTTTGCCGGGAAGATCTCAAGCAAACGGTGCGCACCCTGTCTGAATTGAGCAAGGTTTATTCTTTTGATACGGCAGTAAAAGCTTTGGAGGAGGGATTTCGCACGAATCGGCACCATTTCTGCGATGCTGCTGTCTTAGCTGCCCGTATGATGAATTATGGCTTGCATACCGCTCCGGAAAAAGGACCCGATCTGACTGCCTATGACCAGCTTCTGCAGGTGGGTGAACGCGATGCTTAACACGAAGGCGCGCAGCGCGGCTCGCGACTCCATTTCAGCTAGTTGTAAAAAGCTGATTCTTTCGCAGCGAATGGTGGAATTGTGTGAGCAAAAAGCAACACCAAAACAAGAGGAGTTCCTCGCTTACGTGCTTGAAGAGGAGATTTTGAAGCGAGAAAGGAACCGACGAACCAGACAGTTGAATCGAGCTTGCTTTCCAGTCCTGAAAAGTTTCGCCGATTATGAATTCAATGTAATGCGCCTCCCGCCATCCCTAACAAAAGAAGAACTTCTAAGCTGCCGCTTTATTGCGGAAAAGAAAAACTTGATTCTTTATGGTCCGGTAGGAATCGGTAAAACGCACTTGGCCATTGCTTTGGGTGTCAAAGCCTGCGAGATGGGGATGAATGTGCGTTTCTTCACAGTGACAGAACTTGTTTTAAAACTGGGAGAGGCACACAGATCCGGCACGCTGGAACGTTTGGTGCGTGATTTGATAAATCTGGATCTTCTGATTCTCGATGAATGGGGCTATATTCCGGTTGATAAGGAAGGTTCTCAATTGCTCTTTCGGGTAGTTGCTGACAGCTACGAGAGTAAAAGCTTGATCCTCACAACGAACCTCGAATTTTCCAAATGGGGTGGTATTTTCACGGATGAGCAAATGGCTGCTGCCATGATTGACCGTTTGGTTCACCATGGTCACCTTCTGATTTTTGAGGGCCAAAGCTACCGGATGACTCATGCTTTGATGCGTCAATCTGTTAAATAACCTCGATGATTTTTCTCGGGATTGCTCGTGATTATTTCCGGGAATTTACCTTGATAATTTCAGGGATTTCTTCTTGACAAAACACAAATTCCATACGGCTATACCCAGTTTAGGCATCATTATTACGAATATGTGCAGCGTAATAAGGCTACAATGCACCTTGAACACAAACCCGGTTACGAGATAGAAATAGACTGGTTTGGTTAGCGGAATGCTACCAAAATCGGCCGCACCGTGGTTTAGGAGGTAAGACTTCGCCGGCTTTGGCCTTCCGGCAAGACAGCGAACCCTTACGCTTTATTGCCAGCGAAAGCTTGGCAGAAGCCTTTCTACGGGTAGAACAACGCAAAGTAGACAAAGCCGGTTGTATTAGCTTCAACGGTAAAAAATACGAGTTGGAGTATGGCTTACTCTTGGTTGGTCGTAAAGTCACACTACTCTACGACAGCCAAACCCCGGATCTGCTCTGGGTAGAAGCCGACGGCCTGCCGCGTTTTACCGCTAAACCGTTACAAATAGGTTCAAGGTCCGCTATCCGACCTGTCTTACCTGCGGGTAAAGTGGAGCAGCCTGCTCAATCTCGGTATCTGACAGCGGCGAAGCTGAAAAACCAAATACGGGAAAAGCAACAAAAGACTGCCATTTCCTTTCGTGATTTAGGAGAAGACCGCCATGTATGAAAGCTTCTACCAATGCGAAAGAACGCCGTTTTCCCGAGAAATTACGACTCAGTCACTCTACCCCAGCGGCATGCTGGAAGAAACCCTGGGGCGCTTGCGCTACGCGGCGGAGCATCAGCTGTTCGCTATTCGCTCTGATTTTGGTAGGTCAAAGTGAATTATGGAACCGGCTGGAGCTGAAAGCCTTTGCGGCCATCCGGCAGCGCATTGATATTCTATGCCGCTTACAGCCATTGGATAAAGCCGAAACAGCCGCGTTTATCCATAGCCAGTTACGCTGTGCTGGAGTGGAGCGGGATCTCTTTACCGATGCGGCGGTCCAGGAGATCTATCTTTATTCTACCGGTATCCCGCGCCTGATTAACAAGCTCTGCACCAATTGTTTGCTGTATGGTGCAACTGGTAAACACCGGATTATTGATGACCATATGGTTCGTCTGGTGATTGAAGGTGAAATGAGTTAAGTCCTTTTGGATTTTGCGAAGCAGGTTGGCACCGCCAACCTGCTTACCCTCAAGCGGTCACGATTGCTGTCAAAGTGAGGCCAAAAGTTCCTGTCAGTTTGCGGCCAAAGCTACTTGGCAGCAACACTCAACTGAATAAAAAGGTTCATATTGGCGAGTTCGTTAGTTACCTTCTCAACATTGTTAGCTCTTCTCTAAATTGAGAATTTACTGGATTATGATTCATGCTAATATTTAACGGTGGATTCAACTCCTGGGTAAGGTATTGTTTACATATGTCCAAATCGGCATCTGGTAAAACACACTTATACAAGAAAAGTAAATTCTTCTTCATCCACTCGGTTAATTCACTTTCGTGTAAATCATCGAAATGGTATCTATTGCCAGCCATAATCACCCGGTAATCGTGCCAATGAAACAAGGCTCCTATGCTTTTTCTTAAAGTTGAGAATATGGCTGTCCCAAGGAAATGATTCCTATACCGACCGTATATCCCATGATTAGTGATACTGACGTAGATGATAGGCAAACCTTGTAAGTAATGAAATTGAACGTTAGGGAAAAGTGCATCACAGACTTTTTTATTTTTTAATAATATGATGAGACTCCCCGGGCAATCAGGCAATGTTTCAATATTATTCTTCATTGCATCAAAACTTAAATACTCACTCATAACCTGCTCTTCAAAGCTCATTGTTTTCATCCTTTCCAAATTTCCGTTGTTTACTGTAGATTACGCCTTAAGAATTCCACGTGCACGGTCAAATAGCTCCACCATCACGGACCTGAGCACCATTTTATTTAAGTATCATTCTATTGGTCTTATTATTAACAGGATAAAATCTATGCATGAACGCCATGGCTTAAAAAGTTTCGATGATATAGATTCGTAAAAGTTGACTACCGGGGGCGTTGCCCCCGAACCCCTAAGGTTTAACGCTTAGGTTTTACCAGGAGAGTGATACTGATGTTTTCTCGTTTAAACGCAAAGAAAAGAGTGACACCGTCATGGCATCACTCTCTCGCAAAACCTCATATACCACTCAGGTCGCACCTCAGCGTTGCCCTATCCTGTATATGAGTTAACGCATTATTATGATGCCACTCGATTTATTTTTTATCAAGTATCTAGAATTGAGTTCTCTTCCGTTAGGCTGGTATTACTTCGCCGAGAGCCCGGTATTAATATGCTGTTTCACTGGAGTTTTTAGTCCGTGCGCGTGATGTTTAGGGTTCGTAATTTACACTAGACGCATTCAAAACTGAGGCCATATTCTCTTATAATTATCGATTGATTTCCCGGATAAGGTTTCATCCCACTTGCATAGGGATTGTTTTGAAGGATATTCCAACTCACGAATTATGGTTGGGTAACTCATATCATATTGAATTATTACTTGACGGCTTTGACTCGATCTTAATACGAGAACATGCGATACCGCCTAAATAAATCTGACCCAGGATTTTATCCACACCTCCAGGTGGTCTACTTTTCAAATAACATAGTTGTCAACTTTTCGATTGACAAAAAGGGACTCAAACTGCTCCGGTAATCATCGGAAGATTTCGGAAAGGTAAAAACGCAATTATTTTGCTCTATCCGGGGTGTACATAATAGAGTACCTAAGTTTCAAATTGTATTTACTCAAATTTCTTAATCCAGTAGAGAATATCATCCCAACCATCGACTCGAACAACATTGTACGGTAATTCAATATTTCCGTTATACTGATGGTTAATCAGAAATACATATTCACAAATATGAGACAATTTAATCGCATTTTCTGCTGTGTCTTCAACAAAATATCTAATTTTATATTTTTTTGAATAGTAATATCTCGTTTTATATTTCACATTGAATAACGAAACTGGACGATCAACATTCCCTTTTTCAAAAAGTAACTTATTGTACAATATTTCATTGTCTTTAAGCCATTTTCTTGTCTGCTTGTTAATGGAACTAGTAACTGATTCACCCTTTATATTCCGGCATATCTCCCAATCTCTCCAAGTAAAAATATATATCTTATAACCACGTTTATTTCGAATTTCTTCTATTAAATTTTCGAAAACATGATCATTTACTGGCATATCGCTCCAATATTCAAGGGTGTTGAATATCATGTGTTCTTCCGTTCGATTAACAATACCCGATTCTGAAACAGGCAAAGTGGTAATATCTGATACAGTAATTGATTTTCTTTTTCTATAAATCTGATTGAATATTTTAACGAATTGTTTTTCGTGCTTGTTTAGTACTCCATCAATGTCTACGCCAATTATCCTCTTATAATAATCACTACCATACTCACTGACTTCACTACACCAGTTATGCAAGAAAAAATGTACCAATAACCAAAAAAAACCAATAACTACTGTTATAAGTAATAAGTGCCTTATAATCCATTCACAATAAATGCCTGGAGACGAGATGATTTTATTTATGCCAAATGCGAAATAAAATGAATCAAAGAGACCTAATACAGTAACTATAAATCCAAATTGTTGCCAATCAGAGTATTCTGGCTTTTTATCTTGAGCGAGCAACACTTTACCTTTATGTATCTCATAAATTCCCCTTCCAAGAAGACCGGAAGTGTAGAGTATACTACGAATTCTATTAATGCCTCTTGCGTACAATAAAGATTCGACTCTGAGTCGAGAAAGATAAAGCATGACAAATAGACCTACAACTCCTATGAATGCAAACACTATTCCAAGAAGCAATTGGTCAATTTCAACCGACGTCAGTAACGCGATTGGCGCTGAAAATATTAATAATGCATATTGAAAAAAAGTGGTAATCCTTTGAGAAGTTTGAAAATGAGCATCTTTGAGCATGAAATATTCATTTTCATAATATTTCTTTTTATCGTCGTCCACTGAAATATCTCCTTAATGGATGTTCTAGTTGGCAAGCAATCGAAAATATACTATTTCTGACAACTTATTCGTTGAGCAAAGAATTACTGCTTCTTATTCCAAAGACGAATCATCACGCGTAGAGAAACTTTCAAGTATAGCATCAATTGTTACATCGGAATGATCTTTATCAATAAAAAGAATAACATTGAATACTCTTTCGAGAATTTTCTTTTCTGTTTTTGTCAAGCCCTTAATAGCATTAATTGCTTTAAAGGATGTTAACCCCTGTAGTTTTCCGATAAGCATATCAAGTTCTTCAAAAGCAATTTCCTGATAATAAACATCAGTATCACTATTCAGGTTGGAATTGGCTATGACCGATTGCATATTAGTAATGCTTTGCTTAATCACACTTTTTTTAGAACTGCTAAAACCTTCCTGAATTGCATCATTTGCCAACATTGCCACTTGCTCAGACTGGTTTAATATATTTGATAATTCTATGCTTCTGTTTAACGATGCATATCTAATTTCCTTTGTAATACTACTTGCTATCGGCGTCAATTGCTCAAATAGCTTGAAATATGCAGTATTTTTTTCCAGGTTGTCTCTCCGCGCATTTGGAATTAACTTTGAATCAATCGCGAATATTTCGCCAATTGCCCAACCATTAAACCGACCTTCTTTAAAAATAACATTGAGTGTTTGACTATCTCCGATAAGAATATTCCCCTTGCGTAGCCGTATTCCCTTGATTGTTTTATCATAAATACTACCTAGGTAGTTTGTTTTCGCAATCCATCCAATGGCAAAAATGGACCCATCAGCTTGTTTGATTTTTATAATGTTAATGTCGGTTATTTTATCAATTAAGTTTTTGCCTTTATCAACTAGAAATTCATCTTTATAAGGCTTAAATATTGATATTGTTTTATTTCCATATGTAACAAAAACATTATATTGGTGTATAGCGAGTTTTTCCTGATTTAGTCGGCGGTAAATTTCCTTCCCCAAAATGAAACCATCTGGATCATATGGCACTGGGACATTTTGAGAAATATAAGACATAACTTCGTCATATTCATTTAATTTGGATTTCTCGTCTACACCTTCTAAACAAACGCAGAAATAGTGTGAGTTTTCCTTTTCAACAAATGTTTCCATCTTGTATATATTGAGTAATACATCTATCGCCGAAAGATCATCTCTTTCATTTGAAGCAAGCAATTCAGATAGCTTTTTTGCATTGAAAATAACTCTTGTTCCACTCTTTTCACCATAAGCACTTGTTTCGAATGTTAGCTTAGTGCAATAACTTAGGGCTGACAATCTACCTATCCCCCTAAACCCTCGTGAACTGCCAGAAACTTTTTTAGAGTTGCCTATACTGATTAATGATTTCTCGGCAATAAGTGATGAAATACCAGCACCATTATCACGAATAGCTATCTTACACTCAGAAGGAGAAAGGTTTATCTCTACCTTATCTTCACCGCTTTTCAGGATACCAGATTTAATGGCTTCATCAATAGAATCTGCAGCATTTTGAATATACTCACGAAAAATAACATATGGATCTAAATACATTCCCGAAGTAAGCGATTCTAGCGTGTGTTTCCCGATTACAATGTTGCTCATGTTATTCCTCCATAACACGCGACAACTTTATTTGGATATTACTAAATATCGATTTCGTCGCATTTGTTAAAATCTTCTGCCCTTTTTCATTGCTGAGAGTTGAGGCAATGTTATTTTTAAAGCTCAAAAAATTCCTCTCAAGTATTGAAGCTAATTCGGGCATATCCATTCTTAATATCGCATTTTTTGCACTTTGATGATCTGATTTATTGAAGACATGTACATCGATGTATCTTCTATATACTCTGATAAGCTCAAAATCAATAAACCATATACCCTTTTTTTTGCAAAAGATATTCCACTTCCGTAATTGTTTGTCGGCAGAAAAATCGATTTCTGCGAGAACATGCAAGATATTGGACACACCCTCCTTCCCAAAGAAAGAAAGAAAGTTTCTAAAAATATACTGTTGTTGCGTTTCACTTTCACAAACAAATATCAGCACATCTTGATACATAGCTGGAAATTCATTGGTTATATAGTCATAAACGATGCTAGAGGTTGGTGAGTTTGGGCTTAGAAATCCAAACAAAGACAAAATACGTGGGGTAGTCAAGTAGAATAAATATAGTTTCTTTTGAGCTATCGACGAAATGCCAAGAAATTTCTCAGGCAAAAATTCATTATCGCTTATAAACGTGATGAAGCTTTCTTTCTCTTCCCCGAGTTGATCATATAGACGATTCCACTCAGCAATTTTCCGTTGGTTTTTTTCCCAAGCATTTTTACGAGTATTAAATTCTTCTTCTGTTTCACTTGTTCTACCACGACCTCCAGAGCTAAGATTACCACGTGCAGCAATCAGCTTATCGGGCATACATAAAAAGCGCACGAATTCATCAGAGTCTTTGCCAAAATCCGCTTCGAAGAAAGACCGACTACCGACTCCCTTACCCTGAGTTGGTATAAGCATACATTGAACTGCGCGCAAAAATTTGGCGTTCCATTGAGAGCCAATATAGCCTCGTTCATGAGCAGAAAGAGGTATGTATCTCATCGGGAAAGAAAATGCGCTGACGCGTTCACTTACGAGAAGCTTTTTATTAATTTCTTCTTTAATATCTAAGGTAATACGCATTCTATCATATAGATTAGCTGGAGTATCTGCGGCATATTGGTGACCTTTTCCACCAAAATTCTCGCTGTTGTACAAAACATAATTTGATAACTCTGTAATACCATACTTCGCACACAAACACAGTGCGTTCTCATATGTTTGCTGGTCTTCAATATGATCAAAAGCTACTCTGGCAGTTTTTAGCGCTATTTCTCCAAGACGCATTGCTTTTGTTTCATTAAGGAACATAGCATCTAAACCCTGATTAAAATCAACATATCTGCGAACGGTTTTATTTGTTCTTGGATTAACATAAGTCGCACCTTTACCAAAGCCAGCAACAATAATATCATCAATGATCTGATCATAGTCTGGTGAACGTAACACATTATTGTCCATTAATAAGAGATCTCTTTTTGACCCGAACTCACAGTCAATAGCTGTAATTTTTTCCTTGATATCTATGTATGGAACATAAGTGGGTTCAAGAGTTTGGACAGCGCAGAAGCCGCATTTGTTACCGCACCCTTTGGTTGCACTGAGAAAGTAGGCATCACTAAATGGATATACATAATCGACATCATCGAGGATTGAATAATCTGGAACAATTTGGTCTATGCACTCATCGCCTAATATTCCTAACTTACCAGGATGATTTAATAAACCACAAACTGGATGAATACCAGTTTCTTTGTATATCTGATCGGGTAGCATAGTCGCAGCAATACCACCTATTGTAATTTTCTCTAAAGAATCAACCAATGTCTTTGCGTATTCGATTGACGCAATTGTATTCGCCCATTCAAATGTGAAGAGTGTAGTCACATAGACACGGTCCCATTTTGTATTTGCTAATGCTGGAGGTAGCTCGCCTTTGGTAAAGCGAACATAATCATGAAGAAAATGTTTATGGAAATACGAAATCTTCATAAGTCCAAGTGGTGGATACTTATTCTTATAATTCGGTTCAATTAGCAAAATATTACTCATATAGTCGTAGACCCTTTCGAAAGAATATTACTTGGAGATATCCCTTAGTAATTTATCAACAGCTTTTTGTATCTTTTTGAGTTCAAAAGCAATGGATGCATTTGATGTAGCCTCAAGTTTTAACACTTTTTGAAAGTCATCATCAGCTACTAATTCATGGAATCTCTTGATTCTTTGATAACCATTGCTTGTTTTGCCAGTTACTTTAAGTTTTTCATGACCATCGTAAATGTCCGTTCCATCATTAATTATGCCCTGCATAATCTTCTTCGCAATTTTATCTCCAGATTTTGCAATTTCTCCAAGGACAGTACGTACGTCCATGGCTTGTTTAATTTTTCTGTTTTTTACTTGTTTTACGAACACTTCATCTATTTCAGGATTGGTATCACGATATTTTCTAATTCCTCTGCTTTTTAAATATTCCTCATAATAGCTCCATCTATCCGGTCGCAAATCATCATGCTCAAGCATAAAAGTATACACGCTGATATATGTATATACCTTGCTTTCAGTCAAACCTACATTTTTCGCGAGTATGTCATTTTCTAATTGTGAGGTTTTTTTTTGCCGATATAGGTATGCAGCTTGCTCAAACACACTCCAATCTTTGCGTCCGATAAGATGATATTGCCCTAAGAGCGTAAAAATATCATTGTCAGATATTTCTTCAGGAAGTAAATGTGTTCTCACTTTTTGCCATTTGATTGGATCTTTTACCGCAAGTAGTCGATAAGCTGCAAGCCGGCTATTACCTTCCAATACAACATAGTCCCCTTTACGTTTCACAACCATTAAGGGATCTATCAAACCTCCGTTTTGCTCAATTGATAGACGCAATTGCTTAACATGATCCATAGAAGTCAACTGTTCTTCTATTCCATTTTGCGTTGGAATAGAACCATTCGCCCTAAGAATAGAGTAGACACGGGGATTCTCTTCATAGAAGAGGAGTTGACACTGATCAAGAAGCTCCTCTTTAAATTCATATTCAGTTTTCCCAATTGTAATCTTACTCATATTCTTTGCCCTCCTGATTTGTGGATAATATTGTTTTGATTAAGTCTCCAAAACTGTAATCTGCCACTTTTCTATATTCCTTTAACGAAATGTCTCCCTGAGCTAAGGATGCAGCGTTTTGCTTAGATTTTAACAATACATCAATCCATTCATCAATGCTTCTGTTTATTATGATGTTATGGATATAACACGTTTTTTTCTGGGATATTCGGTGGATCCTATCTTGCGCTTGTAGATAGTCATCCAAACTAAAACCTCGATCATAGAAAATAACATGATTTGCCATTGTCAACGTTAAGCCTTCTTTAGCTGATGCAGGTGTCGCAAACATCACCTTATAATCTTCTGTCCGAAATCGTTCAACGGAGCGGTTTCGATCAGTAATTTTCATGCCGCCGTGAATTTTGACGCTCCCATATTTGGAGTAAGTCTTTGTAAACTGCTCAACATTATCGATAAAATTAGTCCATACAATACATTTCTCACCAGCATCAACGATGTGATGTAATAAAGAATCTAAAACAGTTTCCTTTGCCGATTTCCCTTTATATGACTCATCTACAAGGTATGGGTTTGAAGTTACTTGAACTAAACGCAAAAGCCGTTTTACTAATGCTGTGGAGTCATCTTCAATTACCTGCCCTGCTTTTATAACTTCAATTTTCAGCTCATCACATATTCTATCATATAGCTCTTCCTGCTCCGGAGTAAATTCAGTTTCTTCTCGAATATAGATTTTGTCCGGCAATTCAATGATTCCGCTACTTTTTATTTCGCGTACAGAGAAATTCTTGATTTTATCATGTATATTTGAGACAATATTCTCAAAACCCTTTTGCAATTCTTCGTCATTCGAAAGTTTATTATTTAAGTCTGTTTGCCGCTTAAAAGCCTTGAAATCCGTTCCCAAGCTTGCGCCTTGATCTAGAAAGAAAATCTGCGACCAAATGTCATATGGTCGATTAGCAACGGGAGTACCGGTCATAATTACTTTTTTTTTAAATTGAGGTGCTAATTCAAAATAGGCCTTTGTTAAATTAGCATCAGGATTTTTCAACTTGGCCGATTCATCAATTATGATAGCTACATTGCGCGTGTTTAAATATAGTTTAAAACGCTCTTTTTCTACTATCAACAGTTCGAAATTAGTAACAACAACTCTTGTCGGCCCAGAAAATACATAGTAATTACTTTGTTTATCTGTATTCAATACTGTTGGCACGATTGATGTATGCATCTTGAACTCTCGGATCCAGTTTTGGACGAGTTGCTTTTTTGTTACTACCAGTACAGTATCTATGGATGTTTTACCTAACCAATAGAGCAATAGGTCAATCGCGATTTTTGTCTTTCCTAAACCTTGTTCATGAAAAATCGCCGCATAATCTAAGTCCTTAACAGCCTCAAACGCTTCTCGTTGATATGGAAAGGCATCATATTTTGCCAGTAGACTCGGCTCTTTTATCAAATGAACTTTTTTCATATCGTTCCCCCGATGCCATCCAATATCTTAATTAAGTAATTACCGGGATATTTCTTGCGGATTTTCTGAAGAATATTGTGAATTGTTGCGTGATCCTTCCAAGGTACTGCAGCGATAAATATAGCACTACCTTCAAAAAGTGAGCATTTACGAATAAATGATTCATATTGTTGCTTGCTATGTATTCTTTCAATATCATCACTTGTTTTAGCTTCACCGATGATGAGATGATCTTTGAATAAATAGAACAAATCAGGTCGAAATCCTTCTTCGGTATAAGGAGAAAGTGAAAATTCGTCAACAGCATCAGAAGATATAAAGCAATTGTGATCTTGACCGACAGTATATATTACATCGCTAATGATAAGCTGTACAAGTTGTTGATGCTGTGCAGATTCACTCATTATTAATTCACTCCATGCACTTCATCAAGTACAAACTTTAATTCATCATACACGCGTTGTAAGTAGTCCAATTTATCCGAATATTCCGAATCGTCACGCAGATGGTTAACTTCATGCAATTCAATCTTTATCATTCGCTTCTCAAGTTCTTGAGCCAGTAATTCATAGGGAACGTCTTTTAGTTTATCTGATGTGATTTCTTCAACAGCCAGTATCTTTTTGGCTTCTTGGCTGTTCTCTTTGAAAAAGGTTTCTAAAGATTTCTTGCTTTTTAGAATATCAGGAAGACGCCGTACATCCTGCAAAGTACTAAACCTATCATCAATCATCCATTGCGAAAAATCAGACTTATTATAACCATGTATCATTAAGCAATCAATAATATTGCGATTCTGAAGCTCAACAAACCCGTGAAACTTGCGGATATCAAATTGGGTATCATCATCGCATAAAGGACGATAGTACTTTTCCATATCGTTATAAGCTGCGATCATATTCCTTATTTCTGAGGCCTTAGAGCTACCACCGCAAAAAGAAATTAACGTATTCATTGGCATATGCTCAATATTAGCAAGATAGTTCAAATACATTGCCTTAGAATACGGGTCCCACTCTCGCGGACCAATGAAATGAGCTTGCAACCGAATCGAGTGCATTTTATTGTCACCTAAGCAATTATATACAATGGCACGAATGGTAGTCCAATCACCTGGTTCTCCTGCTTTTATAAAATCCTTGTATATCTGCAAACGAGTGTTACCCTCAATTACTACATAAGTCCCATCGGCCCGTTTGTTTACTACAATCGGGTGAATAATGCCACCATTTTCCCGGACGGATTCCCGTAAACTCACACATGATTCAGAAGTAGACCCAAGAAGAAGCGCCATGATATCACTAGTAATAGGGTCAAAACGAGATATGCCAAGTGCAATACGTGGATTGCTCTTATCAAGTTCAATCTCAGCAACGGGTAGTTCAACATAAGTAGTCATAATAATCCTCCAAAACCAATCAAAAATTTGAATTCTTATACGATCTTAAATTGTAATGAGATGTAATACGGAAGTGTTCTAATACCCTGGTTCATTAAGAAATACTTTTGTGTGTCTTGCAAACCGAGCCTTTATAAAGCATGAGCAATTCGGCAGCTTTGATCCTCGAAAATTAGGAGATTTCCATGGTGGTATTTGGCAGGATAAAATCCTAGCATTCGGAAAGTATGAATTCCAACACTTCCAAAGTTAAATTACAGAGCATTATTCATGCGGCTTCTCGAAAGGCTCCCCTTTTTCGTTATATGTCAAGTTAAACACCAAATCGGATAGCTCTTTCTTAAATGATGGATTATCTTGAAATTGCTTAAACAATTCCATATTATCCGCCATAATGCTGAAGATAACCTGCTGCAATGCACGCTCACTTTCCATACGAGCGCTTTGCTTGTCGGAATACTTCATAGCATTCTGATATCTTTTATCCTTGGATACCATTGTTGGGATTTCAAGGATCTGGCGACGTACATTGTCAGCGTCGTTCCAGTCGATATTGCCAAACATATCGTTAAACGCCATCAGGATCGAAGAGAGCAAGTCCAACTCAGGGTCACCCAGGCCACCAGCGCTCCCCGCAGGAACAGGGTCGACTTCTGCATCGGTGTCTTCAGATCTCAACGAGATGGCTTCGCGCGCCTCAACACGATAACTGTCAAGGTCAATTGCTTCCAAGATTCCGCGTGATAGGTCGTCCTCTTGTGGCGACGGCAATTTAGGGACAAGGAAATTTAGGAATATGGATAATTTTTCCCAATCAGCATTCCCATATGGTAGAATTGCGCCGAGAAATCCATATGTACGCACAAAAGACTTCGCAGCACCCTTGAATCGAATTTTATCTTCGTTCTCAAGCTCTTTATACTGTGCTACACAAGCGTCGAGAATCGGATCGAGACGGTCGCGGTCTGCACCATTCAAATACAAACCAACCAGCATATCGACATGCTCCTGTGAGAAAATCTGGTAGTTCTCCATAATAGCGACAATATCGTAGAGCTTGTTCGGATCTGTTTCCGAGGACAAAATCGTCGTCCGATAATAATTCGAAAATGCTTCTTCAATAACGGAGGTTTTGTTTGCAAAGTCCAACACAAAAGTATCGTATTTCTTCGGACAAGAGCGATTCAATCTGGACAACGTTTGCACAGCTTTTATGTCGGATAGCATTTTGTCTACATACATGGTATGGAGTAGAGGTTCATCATAACCCGTCTGAAACATATCCGCAACAATGAGAAAACGGTATGGGTCCGTACGAAATACCTTTGTTATCGCGTTATCGGGAAATCCGTTCAATCCGGCAGATGTTAGTGTCGTCCCCTTTCGGAATTCACATTCACCAGAAAAAGTAATAATCGCTTTGTATGGACTGCGCCTGTCTGTCAGGCATTTGTTTAACGCATAGTAATAATCTATACACCGCTTAATGCTACTTGTCACGACCATAGCGCGGGCTTTGCCACCGATTTTGTTCTTCGCAACAACCTGTTCGTGGAAATGTTCAACCATCAGCGTTGCTTTTTGCAAAATAGTGAACTCGTCACTTTCCACGAAATAGCGCAGCTTCTTTTGCGCCTTATTCTTGTCAAACATGGGGTCGTCTTGTGCGGTTTTAATAAGCTTAAAATAGCTATCCACCGGCGTGTAATATTTTAGCACATCAAGAATGAAACCCTCTTGAATGGCTTGTTTCATGGTATAAACATGGAACGGTCTGTGCTTGACTTGGTCACCCTCGGGGTACGGAATACCGAACATTTCAAGAGTTTTATTCTTGGGGGTCGCTGTGAATGCAAAATAACTGGCGTTTGTCAGCATTCTTTTCCCCTTGATGCGTTCCTCAATCAGGCGGTTGATGCGGTCTTCATCGTCCTCTTCATTTGTTCCAGAATATTCACCAGATAGAACGATGTTCATCTGTGCCGACATACTACCGCTTTGAGATGAGTGTGCCTCGTCGATAATGATGGCAAAATTACGTCCTTTATGCTCGCTTCCGATGCTGTCGAGGATGACCGGGAACTTATGTACAGTGGTTATAATGATCTTCTTGCCGTTGTTGATGGCATCACGGAGATTACCGGAATGTTCAGCCCATGCAACAATATTCGATACCTGCATAAATTGTTTGATGGTGTCACGTATTTGTTTATCCAAAAGAACACGGTCAGTTACGACAAGAACGGTGTCCACAATTGTGCTTCCGTCAGCACGTTCAATTCCGATGAGTTGGTGGGCAAGCCAAGCGATGGAGTTTGATTTACCGCTTCCGGCGCTGTGTTGGATCAAATACCGCTGCCCGATGCCTTTGTGTTGTACATCCGCGAGCAAGTTTTCCACGACGGACAACTGATGAAAGCGTGGAAATATCTGTTTGTAACTCTTTCTCCTTGTATCGGGATCAGTTTCCTCGACAACCTGCGCGTAGTTTTCAATAATATGGGCGAGCATGGGTTTTGTCAAAATCTGCTTCCAGAAATAATCTGTCATCAATCCATTGGGATTGGGCGGATTCCCGGCATTATCATTGTTGCCTTTATCAAAAGGAAGGAAATACGAATCTTTGCCATCTAATTTTGTACAGAATCTTAAACGGACATCGTCCGCAGCAAAGTGTACCATGCAACGTTTAAACTGAAAAAGGAGCTCTTTCGGGTCGCGATCGTGCTGATATTGATATACGGCATCGTCAACATTCTGCTTGGTTAACTGGTTTTTAAGCTCATCGGTAATGACCGGCAGACCGTTAATGAAAATGCACAAATCAAGTGCCATGCGTGTGGCATCTTTCGAGTACATGAGCTGGCGCGTGACACTGAAAATGTTCTTCTCAAACATCTCTCGTGCCTTTGTGTTTTTCAGGGAAGGAGAAGTGTAAAACATAATGAGGTTGGCGGGGTACATCTTCATGCCATTGCGAAGCACATCAATCACACCACGTTTGGCAATTTCGCCACGCAAACGGTCAAGGAACTTTGCTTTTTTTAGGCCGTCAGAAAAAACACCGAGCTTCTCCATTTCGTCCGTTTGCGTTTCGAAAAGAAAGCGCAACAGTCGTGTTTCATCAACAGCATATTCGCGGTTGTAGTCCTCGTTTGTGCCTTGTTCATAGCCATTCTGTTCGATAAGCCACTTTACGATCAAAGATTCAAGCCCAGATTCTTTTGTGTTTGTATACACTAACTCACCTCCATTAAAACTATAACAAAGGTTGAATAAACTGAAAGAGTGCAATTACAGCAGCAGAGAATTCAGCGGTTCCCTTCAAAATACGCAAACCATTAATTGCTGTTTTCAAGAAACTTTTCCGTGGTTCATTGGATTTCACTTCTTCTTCGACTACCTCCAAACTGCTATTTAAAGTATCAGTATCGTCGGGCGATAAGTTATTTGCAGTGCTTCGCACAGCGTGAACCAATTCTGCTAATTTCGCAGTATCAATTCCTATAGCATTTGTTGCAGTGATAGTTGCATTATCATGGGCAATATTAACTTGCCCGTTTTGTACAGTAATTGAATATATAATCTTTTCGTCAATTCCCATGTCGATTCCAATCTTTGTTAAGTAACTTTCAATATGGCGAATTAGCACCTTAACCACACGATCATTAAAGCCTTTAGCCTTATCTTGGTATTTATTTGAGGATGAATAACCTATAGCGACTTCACGCGGGATATTAATATTATTCTCGACACTATAGATCAATATGGCAAAAACATTCCTAACTTCTTCTTCGCTCGTATCACCGAGTGAAAAAATACTTCCATTATAGCTACGTGCTTTATTAAATTCTTGTGCTAAATCCTGTTCACACGTCCCGCAATCGTCAATGTAATCATTAATGATTTGGTTGTTTTTGAGAAAAACTACAAATTTGGATAGTACACTTGAATAATCATTACAATCAGCTTGCATGAGACGATTTGATATGCTGTTAAAATCATATATGATTTTCTTTAAATCCGCTCTATTCAAATTCATAATTTTTCACCCCACAAAACGGGCAGTAACACCCGGTCATTCTTAGAATTGGCTTTATCTTAGCAGTACGCTTGCAACATGGAAACGATACTATTTCCAAAGCCTCAATGCCCGAGCGAATCGGATCTTCAGATTCGTGTTTAGGGGGCTTGCCAGCCTTAAAAGTAACTGGACCCTTTTTAAACTGGCGTTCCATTTTCTTAAATTCATCATGTATCATGTCCATTGCTTTATTTTGCACCATTGCCATAGCCAATTCTATTATATCTTCGGTTATAAAGCTTTCGCCCGCAAGTCCACAGCTTGGGCAAAATAACTCCAAAACACCGTCATCTTTGATATCAGGTGGCGTGGCTTTAAAATAGGTGCCACAATTGGGACATTGTAAAAGGACATATCCATCCTCGTCTGTTGGTATGGATATTTCCATATGCAAATTATCACTCATTTTTTTCATCCTCCGTTTCTTCAACTTCAAGATTTTCTTCATCAGTTGCTTCGTCGACTTCATCTGCTATATATTCAAATTCAGGTATTTCAACGCCGCGCACATCAATCTGACCTGTAGCTACATCGGAAATGAGGCGGGTGCGGTATTCACTGAGTAATGCGATTTCCTGCTCTATAGCCACTATTGCTTTTTTAATTTTCATAAAGGCTTTTGATATGTATGCGAATATATCCGCTTGCTCGGGAGTTGGTGGCACAATGAATGGAATTTCCTTCATTTTCTGCATATTCAAATCCCACTGTCCAACGCGTATGCCATCGGAAGCTTGTGCAAAGAAATTTACATAAACCTTGCTGCGAATCGCATAGTGAAAATAGTCGCTATTTGGGAAGTTAACATCAAAGACAAAGTATGCGGGACTAGCAATCCCGGTGCATGGTGAAATGCCGTATGAACCTTGCCACGCTTTCATTTTGTTCATGGCAAATTGACCTTCACGAACAACCTTATAGTTGCTCAAATCGTCAGGTATGAAATTGTGGTTGGACTCGGCATCTCCGACATTACGGATTATTACTCCCTGTTCTCTGACAACAGAGAGTAGGGGCATTTCTGGGTGGTTTTTAACGCTCACAGGCTTCAATATACTACGGAGCTTAATTATGCTCCAATGCGCTGGAATCTCTCCAATCCATGCAACACCACTGTCTTTCATTGACACGTTGGGGTCAATCCCTTTTGTCACGGCCTCATTGATAATCGCCTGTTTATGCTCCTTCAATAGGGCAATTTGTTTTTTCAACGTAGAAATGAGCTTGTTAGTTTTTGATACCTGCCAGTCGAGATAGCGAACAATCTGATCTTGTTCATTACGAGGAGGAACTGGTAATTTAATTCCAATAAAAATATTCGTCTTAATTGTTTTTCTCAGCCCTGAATAAAAGGGTCTAAGCGCCTTTGCGTTATCAAGAGCTAAATAGTAATAGGTCATAAATTGAGAATTAATCCCGTTTAAATGAAATACTGTATACGCTCCAGTTAGCATTCCATCCTGTTTTGACAAGCCAACTGTTCTCGGTGTTTCATCGATATCAAAGAGACAAAAAGCCAAATCTCCTGATGTGATAACTTTATAGGTATCAAAGTCTTTTGGAAATTTTCCTTTACCGCTAGCAACATCTCTTGGAATAATACCGTTTTTGGTTAACGAGAGTAAAGTATAGTCCACAGAGTCACTTCCTACGGTTTCCTTTACCTCTTGAAGGAAATTCTTGTTACGTAACAATGTCCAGTGAGAAGGCATTTGGCTTAACCACGGTAAAGGTATGGCAACATAGGATTCATACACACTCATCCTTGAACACCTCCAATAATCTCCGCCAGCATACCATCGGTTTCAGCTTCAAGGATTTTCAAATCTGAGAGGATATCAGCCATGGAGCGCAATTTGATAGGTTTATAAAAATACTTTGTGAAGCTGATTTCATAGCCGATTTTCGTCTGCTTATCTTCAATCCAAGCATCCGGTGCAAAGGGATGCACCTCATTTTCCATGAAAGCGAGAATACCACCGTCATAATTGAACGGCACAATCTCAGTGTCTCGCAGTTCTGTATCGGCTTCATCCTCTACCGGCTTTGCAGTCGGATCTTTATCTGTAATGAGCGGACACACCTTTTTCAGCAGAGTGGCTTTCAGCTTTGTAGCTTTCGCAAATGCTGTCCAGTCATTCATCGGCATACCCTGTGGCAAAGCAGCAAGGGCAGAGTGGTAAGTTTTTAACTCCTCTGCTTTCAAAGCAGTGACAGGAATGGGCTTTTGTGTGTCAATGCGGAGGCGCAGTGGGCGTTCCACCGTGATTAGCCAATATCCAAAGTCACTATTGTTAAAAATACGGCTGACATCACTTTCCTCGAAGTTCATATATATATCAATGATTTGACGGCGTATTTCATCCGTGAACTCGCAGTTCTTTTCACCTAAGTTTTTGCGAAGCGGAGACTTCATACCAGTGGCATCGATTAGCTGTATTTTCCCCTTGCGTCGCGCTTCCTTTCGGTTAGAGAGAACCCAGATAAATGTTCCTATACCTGTGTTGTAAAACATCTTTTCGGGAACGGCTATAATGGCTTCAACAAGGTCGCTTTCAATCATATAGCGACGAGCATTGCTCTCGCCAGAACCAGCATCACCTGTGAATAGCGAGGAGCCGTTATGTACCTCTGCAATACGGCTACCGAGCGGTGTGTCGATTTTCATTTTAGCCACATTATTCAAGAGAAATAAGAGTTGACCATCACTCACTCTCGGAATCATTGTTAGTTGGGTTCCGTCGCTCAAAGTTTCGTTGAAGCGGCTGTCAAGAATGTCTTTTTTACCGCCCATTTTTTCGGCGTCGGTTTTCCATGTCTTACCGTAAGGTGGATTTGAAAGCATAAAGTCATAACGATAGGTCGCCCAGCCATCATCGGAGAGGGTTGAGCCAAAATGAATATGCTCTGATTGGTCACCATCACCTTTAAGAAGTAAATCAGCTTTTGCAATAGCATACGTTTCTGGATTTATTTCTTGCCCAAATAGGTGAATAGACACATTCTTGCCGGTATTATCTGCCAACTGCAGCAGTCTTTCCTGTGCAACGGTAAGCATACCGCCCGTTCCGCAAGCACCATCATAGCATGAATAGGTTGCGTCTTTTATTTTATCACTTATCGGTGTGAAAATAAGATCTGCCATCAGTTCAACAACATCGCGCGGTGTCCAGTGTTCACCGGCTTCCTCATTGTTTGCTTCGTTGAAGCGGCGAACAAGCTCTTCAAAAATAGTACCCATTGCATGGTTATCAAGCCCGGGCATACGAATTTCAGTTTTTGTATCATCCTTATATATAGGAAAGGGGCTTAAGTTAATTGTCGGAGAAACGAATTTTTCAATTATTGCGCCAAGAATGTCCGCATCTATCATCGTGTCAATCTGATTACGAAATTTAAACTTCTCTAATATCTCCTGGACATTGGGTGAAAAGCCGTTGAGATATTCTATAAAGTCCTTCTTCAGTGTTTGACGCTTCGCCCGCGAAGTGAGATCACGCAGACAGAAATCTGAACTATTGCAGAAAGATTGGCCAGCAGCATAGCATAATGCTGGCGTTTGATTCGTGATTTTAGCATCGTCAAGCCGTTTTTTCATACCGAGAACAGCTATTTTTGTTGGTTCAAGTACTGCGTCAAGGCGCCGAATAACGGTCATAGGCAAAATCACATCGCGATATTTACCCCGAACATAAACATCACGAAGACAGTCATCCGCGATACCCCATATGAAACTAACGATTCCATTGTGTTGTTGATTGTCCATTCTCTTGACCTCTTTCATTTGAATTCCATTTTTTGATATTTTATTACTCGGTCCTATATTTGCTCTTGATTTCTTATTGTGAATTTTCTAGTAGACCTTAACGATTACTTTCAGGATCCTTTGTAAAGCGAATCACATTTGCTTTTACACTTTTTACTCAAATAAAGCAATAGCAACAACTGTATTTAGAAAAGCTCTTTAACCTTTGTCGTAGGTTCCTTTCCCTTTACCGTTTACTTCTACATCAAAACTGCTCAACGGCAAATATGTTGAATTAAAGAAATCGAATTTACAAGCATCGAGAATTCTTGTTAGTTAGTCATTGTCATCGTTTAAAATGGTGTGGTCATAGTGCTTTTAATTTCAAATTCAACGTCTGAGTATTCTTCTGCCATTCTCTCAAATATCTGATTTTCAACTTCGTCTCGTAACATATAGTGAGATTAGATTCGTTCTGTATTTCAATTGATCTGCGATAGCTTTGCAGGGATATTTTAAATCAGCTAATTTTTGTTTTAGCTCGTAGTTTATCAAAGCGTCGACATCATCTTTCTTTGCAAGAAGTCCTTGCAGTCTTTCGTTCAACGACATTCGCTCGGCAGTAAGGGTACCTTATGCGGCATAGAGACTGCCTTATTTCATCACATTTTCACTTCCCTAGATTCCAGTTATCATCAGCATTTTCTGAACTTCGGCACTTTTACTGCTGTTGACCCAAGTGTCTACTTCAAAAATTTCGGATTTATGCTGTTTGCCAATTCGGTGGAATGGAATAACGCCTTTTTTTATCCTGTTGCGGATCGTGTCCTTGCTCACACCGAGATGTTCGGCTATTTTTTCAAGGTTTGACCACTTCTCAAGTTTCGTTTAAAAAAATCCGTGCAGCATGTCCGCCCTTAGCGTAATAAATCATTGAGCTATGAAATGTTTTGTACCTCAAGATTTTTTCGACATATTCTTTCACATTCCCTTCTTTGTATTAAATATCAATTAGAATATATCTCGCACTAAATCTTTTTAAATGAATTACATTATATAACACGAAAAGATTCTTTGGCTGCTATACGAATAAGATACACTACTTACCCGTGCCTCTGCCAATGAACCTTTTTCTTTTTAATGGAAATATGATCTATTCAAAAGCTGTTTTCATTTCACATCAGTTACGGCTCTTCCTGCTGCTCTCGTTCCTGCTTCCCCTGGAATAATTTTACCTGCTTCTGCTTCTCTCAATTGAGTTTTTGTTGTTCAAGCCTCGCTTGCTCTGCTTTTTTGCATTTCTTGTTTTATTGAGCATTTTCAACATAAAGCCAGAGCAAATATGTCGCAGTTCCAGAAACCAAAGCCAACATTCCGGGACCTAGGTTCAAGGCTGACAGATTCCAGAGCGGGGGCGGTTACGATGAGGTTGAATGACCGCGGGCGAGTCAATGCCTCGCCCCTACAACGGGGAACGGCGGAGAACGGTTGAAAATGAGAGGACGACGTTGTTGTTAGGCTTGCGGAGCGACATAGTATATCCCCCGCATCGCGGTGGTAATATAACAAATCCAATTGGAATGTACATAAAAAAACACGGGTTCCAATTCATCATTGGAACCCGTGTTTTTTTATACTTCCACTGTTAATCTGCGTTCATCCCAGATCGGTCGCGGTGCCATGGCGGCATCGGTGAGACCTTTCACATGCACATAGCTTTTACCATCAATCAACACCCCCTGCACAAAGAGAGCGCCGATCCAAACCCAGCAGCGGCCAATTTCACCGGTTTTCTCATCTTCCAGGCAGTCGTGCACTTCGTAGACGGAGCAGCTCGATTTTGTGCCGTTGATGTTGGTATACTTACTGTAGAATTGGCCCAGGAGCGGTTGCGGCGCTACCTGAAAAGGCTGCACATCCACACCATCGTGCAAACCGTTGAAAGCGTAGAGATCTTTGTGCGCCGGTTCCACCTGAGTGCAGTAATCGTAACCGTCATCTGTTTTCTCTAAGATTTTACGCACAAAACCGCTGCGCCAGGGATTGCGCACAGCGGAAGCCAAGGTTTTATCGGCAAAGACATTACCGGTGCGCTGATGGTATTTTTCATATTCTTCAAAGCTGAGATCAAGCAGCATCATGTGATGATGCGGCGCATAGCCGTCATATTGATTTTCAGCCAAATGACCTTGTATTAAGAGCATTGGGATCACCTCGTTTTTGTTAGCTGGGGGATTTAAATTTCTCCAGCGCTTCTTTCAATTTCAAAGGGATGGGGATACCGCACTTGCGACAATTCTCCAGCACGCTAAGGCTTTCGTTAGCAATCAAAAAGCCTAATACCAGCGCACGCAGGGAACCCGGGGTGTTGAGGATCTTATCCATTAAGTTTGCCAAGACCAACAGAGCCAGATACATCATCTTTTTGGCAATGCCTTGCATGCCGATGCGGCTGCTCAGTTGTTTACCGCTGACATAAGCCGAAATCACACCGGTTAGGTAATCGAGCACCAGCAGGGCAATGAGAATGGAGAGCAGCGTATCATTGGCTCCCAGTAAGAAGCTGAGGCCGCAGGCAATTAGCCCGCAGCCCCATTTCAAACCGGCGGTAAAGCGTTCAAAGTCCGTCATTTACCGTTCCTCCGGGGTGCTTAAGCGCCGCTAACGACTTGGATATCGGTCTTGGTCAGGTCGTTGATATAGGCGTCGGAGATAGCGGTAACGGAGGAGCCGCCCACTTCAAAGATGTTGGCGGTGATGATGGCCTGCATGGCGGCAATTGCATCAGCGGCCGCCAAGGTTTCGGAGGGATTGGGCACATTGAGAGTCATGCTTTTGCCATTGGCAAGCGTGAATTTAAGTACCAGAGTTTTCGATTGTTGTACAGCCATTTTTTAAGAGACTCCTTTCAAAGTTCGGTAGAAGCCTAAACGGCTTCAGTGAGATCACCCTTATCGTTGCGGGTAACGGCGCTGAGCGTGTAGGTTGTGAGAGCGGCAAGCGTAGTTGCCACGCTGAAGACGTTATCGTCGGTCGCGCCTGCTTTAATGTTGTTGTAGGTGCGGCTGAGATAGGTGTTTACTCCATTGACGGTGGCGGTGATGAACTTGAGAGACAGAGAGGTGGGTTTGGCGGTGTTTGTTGCTGCCATGTTTATCATTCCTTTCCTTTTTTTGCAGTGGGCCCGCTGCTGACTGCAGTATAAGCAAAGATCAAAACGTATGCATCTGCGCAGTTGATGCAAGTGCTGCAGCAAAATAGATGGAAAGTGACGGAAGGTAAGCGGGAACTACAGCAAAAATGGTGGGAAACAGCAAGGATTTACTAGGGGATACAGCAAGTAGTAAAAAAACATCGTATTCCACGGAAGCAGCTTCCACGGAATACGATGTTGTGTTATTGGTTGTATAGTAATCACTTTAATTAAACCTGTCAAGAGCTTGTGCTTTTGCTAATCAAAACGAACCTTTTTGCACATAGGACATAGCCTTATCCGGTAAGTATTCCTTAGCTGCAATACAAGTAAGATAAACCGCTTACCCGTTTACTTCTAAAGAACTTTTTCTGTTTCTATAAAAATACATTCTCTTCAAAAGATGTTTTCGCCCTCACATCAGTTCCGGATCTTCCTGCTGTTCTTTTTGCTCTTTTTCCTGCTTCTCCAGGTCCAGTTTTTCCTGTTTCTGCTTCTCCCAATCAAGTTTCTGTTGCTCCAGCCTCGCCTGCTCCTGCTTTTTTTGTTCTTCCCTTTTCTTCTGATCCTTTGTAGCATAGCGCCAGAGTAAATAAGCCGCAGTAGCAACAACTACAATTAGCATTCCGTCACTTAGGTTCAAGGATACCAGGAACCAAAGCGGGAGGAAAACGCAAACAAAAAGAATCAGCGACCATACAAAACAGCCGGGTCCTCTCCCACCGCCGGAAGGTCCACCCGGGTCGTTGCTGTTTTGACCCACCAAATACCAAAACGTATTATCATAGTCACTCATGGGCTTTTGAGCTCCTTTCGATGATCGGTTCATCGCTAGGTTTGTGAGCAAGATAGCAAATCGCTTGAGAAGTGATGTGGGTTACAGTATCACAATCGGGCTTGTGAGAGGTGACGACGGGGAGGGGGATGACGGAGGATGGGTTACGCGGAACGGTCAAGACCGTTCCCTACATTTGGTAAAATTTTGTAATCGTAAGGCGGTAGAACATGATGCAAGAGGGATTACGACGGAGAGGGGTTACGACGGGGATGGTTACGGCGACAAATTGAAAACTTTGTGGTCATAAGACGAAATAGCTTGTTATGCAAACGGTTATGACGGCAAAGAAGTTACAGCGAGATAGCAAATTGGAAGCCGCTTGGTCGTAAGACGAGAGAGCATCTAAAACTTCTGCGCGGTGGGATCGTTCAGCATGGCCAGGATATGGCCGATATTACCGTGACCGGCAAAAACGGTCTCATCAAAGAAGTTCTGCTCTGTTGGTAACCAAAGCAGTTGGTTTTCCGTGCCGTGCACCGCAAACGGCTGTTTTAATTTGCCCACAAAGACCTGCAGCAGCAGATCATCCAGATAATAGGTGAAGTCCATAAAATGACACAAGTCTATCAACTGCGGCGGGATACCGGTTTCTTCCTGCAGTTCACGGTAAGCAGCCTGCAGCGGCTCTTCTCCCGGCTCCAGTTTGCCGCCCACAAAGTTATACAAGCCCAGAAAGGGTTTCTTGCGGCGCTTGCAAAAGAGCAGATTTTCTCCGGTTGGATCATAGACCACCACAATATTTAAGGATCGCATTTTTTTCTCGCTTCCTCTCTGCTCACACCGCCGGTGTTTTTTTGTTTTTTTAAAGGAGAACTCCTGTTTCATGCTTATCAACATTTGCTCGCAGCGCCGATATTTTAATTTGTTACTAAAGGGATGACGACGCACGATGGTTACGACGGAGGGAGGGGAACGAGGATGGGTTACGACGAGGTTGGTTACGGCGGAACGGTCAAGACCGTTCCCTACATTTGGTAAAAGCCTAGTAGCCGTGAGGCAGAATAATATGTTACTAGAGGGATGACGACGAAAGAGGGGACGACGGAGGGGGGGAACGACGAGGATGGGTTACGGCGGAACGGTCAAGACCGTTCCCTACATTTGGTAAAAGTCTAGTAGCCGTGAGGCAGAATAATATGTTACTAGAGGGGACGGCGAAAGAGGGGACGACGGAGGGGGGGAACGACGAGGATGGGTTACGGCGGAACGGTCAAGACCGTTCCCTACATTTGGTAAAAGTCTAGTAGCCGTGAGGCAGAATAATATGTTACTAGAGGGGACGGCGAAAGAGGGGACGACGAGGGAAGTCACGGCGAGGTTGGTTATGGCGGAATGGTCAAGACCATTCCCTACATTTGGTAAAAATCAAGTAGCCGTAAGGCAGAATAATATGTTACTAGAGGGATGACGACGAAAGAGGGGACGACGGAGGGGGGGAACGACGAGGATGGGTTACGGCGGAACGGTCAAGACCGTTCCCTACATTTGGTGAAAGTCTAGTGGCCGTAAAGCAGAATAATATATTACAAGAGGGGGAACGACAAAAGAGGGGACGACGGGGATGGGATTACAACACAAGATGGTTACGATAAAAGATGACTACGGCGAAGATGGGTTAAAGCGAGGGTAAGTTATGGCGGTAAGCCGATTTTTAGAGTTTCTTGCCGCATTGGCGGCAATAGCTGTAATCTTCCTCTACGGAGGCGCCGCAATAGGGGCAAAAGCGGCCGTCGCTTTGGGCTGCCGCTGTGTCAGTCTGCTCGGGAGCTGCGCCAAAGTGCTGATTCAGCGGGTCTGCTTCTTCGCTTCCATCGGTAATATCAAAAGCAGAGTAGCGCTGTTCCGCAGTGGCATTGCGGATATTGTAAATTCCGCTGACAACCGCCATCAGGACAAAAAAGACACCAAACAGGCTAAAGAAACCAGGTGCGCCCATGGAAGCGGCGGCAAAAGTCCATACGATGCCAAAGACTCCCACCGCCAGGGAAGCGATACCGCTCATCATGGAGGGACCGCGTCCGGGTTTGATACTTTTCATTGTTGGTTCAACTGCCTTTCTTTTCTTACTCTATTCGCTTACAATTGGATCGCGAGATGCAGCGTCTCTTCCGTTTGCAGGATCACTTCAATGCGTTCCTCTTCTGCCAGCAAATGCAGCAGCAGCAGATCTCCTGCCTGCACTGGGTAGGTTGTGCCCTGCACTAAACAATTGCCGGGTTTGGTAAAATAAAATCCTTCAAAAGACTCTCGTCTGGCCGGCTCAATTTCCAGGCGCATCCGCCGCGGCAGCAGCGCCAATTGACCCTGACATTTTTTCAGCATCAGGTTAAAATCACGCGCCTTGCCAATACTGGTCGTTTGCCAGTTGCCGGAGAAACTGTCAATCTGCAGCGGCTGCAGGGTGACCGTATGATGACCTTTATGCTGCAAGGTCAAGCTGCCTTGCAGCGGTGTGATATATCGGCCAATTCCGGGCAGTTCTGTAAAGGTGGAGGTTTCTGTTTCCACGGTGGCAGAGCTGATACGGAAGAGAAAATCGCGTTCGTTATAATTGCCTTGCGGCGGCCAGAGGAACAGCTGTGTGGTGCTGCCGCCGCTCCAAATGGAGGTGATATAATCCTTTTGTGTTAAGTGGAATACTTGCATGGATTGGCCTCTTTTCATTCTAAATATGTTTTCTAGTATAGCACAAGAGTGCAAACAGCGCTATCGCAAACGCTGACTTTTCTGTCGATTAAAATTCACTTTCCACACAGGTTCGATTCCTCTGCTCAGGCAAGTCAATCCAGCCTGCTTGCTGTTTTTTGGAAATTAAACTCCATCACAGTCCTTTTTTATTAGCCATTTTTTTCTATTATTGGCTGTGCGAAGAAGGGTTCTTTCCCAATCAGAACGAATTAGTCATAAAACAGTTTGAAGGGAGCGGATCTTGTGAATTATCGCAGTTTAGGAAAAACCGGCCTGAAGGTTAGCGAAATTGGTTTGGGCGGCGAATATTTCGTCAAAGCCTCACCGGAAGAAGCCAAGCAAATGATCGACTATGCCATCAGCCAGGGGATCAATCTGATGGATGTGTTTATGTCCGATCCGGATGTCCGCAGTAAAATCGGTGATGCGCTCCAAGGCCAGCGGGATAAAATGTATCTGCAGGGTCATGTCGGCGCCGTAGTAGAAAACGGACAATACAAACGCAGCCGCGATCTGGAACAATGCAAAATCTACATCGCAGATTTTCTGCAGCGCTTTCATACCGATTACATCGACATTGCCATGCTGCATTACGTAGATGAATTATCCGATTGGCAGACAGTGCTGGAACACGGCATTCTCGATTATATGTGCGAACAAAAAGAAAAGGGTGTCTTTCATTTCCTCGGGGTCAGCTCGCACAACCCGCGAGTAGCGCAGGAAATTGTCAAGACCGGCAAAATTGACGTGGTGATGTTCAGCATCAGTCCGATTTTTGATCTGGTCATGCCCAATGTGGATACGTTCTTTGGCATGAAGGATGAGGATAAATTCCCCACCACGATGACGATCGACGAGGAACGCGTCAAATTCTACAACCTCTGCGCCGAGCGGAAGGTTGGCATCACCGTCATGAAGTCGCTGGCTGCCGGTAGTCTTTTGGATCCGGCCGATTCTCCGTTTGGCAAAGCCCTCACCGTAGCGCAATGTGTGCAGTATGCCCTGGATCGTCCGGCAGTGAGCAGCGTGCTGGTTGGCTGCAAAAATCTGGAGGAAGTAAAAACCGCCGCCGCTTTTGCCCAGAACAGCGCCGCAGAGAAAGATTACCACCCTGTTTTAGCCACAATTAATACGGGCGGCAATAAAACCTGCATGTATTGCAACCATTGCCTGCCCTGCCCGATGCATATCAATATTGCCGAAACAACTAGGCTGCTCGACGCTGTCAAAAATCACGGCATGACCGAAGCCTTAAAGCAAGCTTATGAAAATTTAGAGGTCAAACCGTCGGAATGTCTGGCCTGCGGTGCCTGCGTCAAGCGCTGTCCGTTCGGCTTGAATGTGACGGTAAATATGGAGACCGCCGCCAAATTGTTTGAGGAATGCTGCTAGAAGCAGGATAAAATAATCGGAGTCTGAAGCAATGCTGCTGTTCTGGCGCGCATTGCTTCAGACTCCTTTCCTTGCTTTAGAGCTGTTCCGCTTTCAGCGCGGCACCCAAGGCGCCTGCATAGCGGCACATCTTTTCTGTTTTCACCGGAGCCTGCAGTTTCTCGCTTAAGCGGCGGCAGATATAGGGCAGATCGCATAAACCGCCGGTCAGCAAATACTGCGGCCCCGGCCCATGCCGCTGCACCAAACTGGTCACCTTCGATAAAACAGAATCAATGATTCCGGCCGAAATATCCGCCTTGGCGGCTCCGCTGCCAATATAGCCAATCACTTCCGATTCCGCAAACACCGTGCACATCGAGCTGATCGGCAAGATGACACCTTGTTCTGCCAACATGCAGAGTTCCACCAGATCGACGGCCATGCGGTTCGCCATAATCTCCAGAAACCTGCCTGTACCAGCCGAGCATTTATCATTCATGGTAAAAGCAGACACCGCTCCATCTGCCAATGTGATTACTTTCGTATCCTGTCCGCCGATGTCGATGATGGTCGTGTCACCGCCTGCCAGTGCTGCTCCGCCCAGGCCGTGGCAGGTGATCTCCGTGAGTTGCTTTTGCGCATACGGTACCGAAATGCGGCCATAGCCGGTAGCCACCACTATGCTGCTGCTGTTTTTGACATCCACACCTCTCAACAGGAGTTCTTCCTGAATTTTCAGCGCCGTCTCCCGGCTGTTCCAACCGGTTGGCATCAGAAGCGTACAGAAAATCTGCCCGTCGCGGCGCACGAGCACTTTAGTTGCGGTGGAACCAATGTCAATTCCTATGGCATCTAGCATGGAATCGTCTCCAAAAATGCTTCCAGCCGGGTTTGAATTTGTCCGGAATCGGCTTTGGAATAATCCGTCTCCAGCATGTAATACGGTTTCTTCAGGCTGTCGGTGACAAAGCGCTTAATCGTGTACGATTCCACGTTATAGGTATGGCAAGCCTGCAGAACAACTTCCAGGACAGCATCGGCTTGATACTCCCGTACCATGTTTTCCAGTGTAACCAAACGGGAATCATTCGGCGTCATAATGGAACAACCAATTTGCAGGTATTTTTCGGCCATGGCCCAGAGCGGATCCTTCTCTGGGTTTTCATCCACCGCCGTTTGTTTTTCTCTGGGACCGCTGCAGATTTCAAAGCTGACCACATCAGCACCTAAATCCTCTACAGCCTTGATAATCTTCTCCCGTACACCACCAATCGGACAACCGGTGATAATCAAACGCGGCCGCCGTGCTCCCTGCGGTTTTGCTTTGCTCGCTTCCAGCCGGTTTAAGCCGTCCTGATAAGCCTGGTTCATCACAGCCATGCGCTCCTCATGAAAAAACTGAAAATCCAAACCATTAGCGATGCTGCTCAACTCATAACCCGAGATCACAGCCGGATTCATTTTACCCAGTCCATATAATCGTAGCATGGCGGCGCGTTCCTCATTGGCTTCGTGGATGGCTTTGCGCAGTTTCTCATCTGTGATTTCTACCCGGAATTTATCTTCCAGCACTTTTTTAAAGTCCAGCAATTCCTGATAGAAATATTCAACGGCTTTGCTGCGTTTGGGACTGTGCGGCAGATGGATGACATAAACATCCTTCAATTGTCCCAAAAGCTCATACATTTTCTTCTTACCATCGCAGGTGGTTTCCCCCACCACCAAATCGGAAAAGTAAAAATAGGGACAGGTTTCGCTGACAGCAAAGCCATAACTCGACTTGATCAGGGGACAGAGGTTTTTCGGCAGTTTGGTTTCCGCCGCGGCAATCGGCTCTTCGCTCATACCGCAGAGACCAACGCTGACTGCACCAGCCGCCATAATCAATTCCTTGGGGGTATAGGTACAAAAGACACCAACCATCGGAATGCCTTTTTCCTTGACCGCCTTGGCACGCAAAAAACCGGCTTGCCGGACCAAATCGTAACTTTCAAAATTCTTCGGTAATTGTAGCATGATCTTTCCACTCCTTTTTAGCTGAACTGAATCACCCTGATCCTGTTTACTACCATTATACCCGATTCCACCCCTATCCTCTCATTGAATTGTCTTATTCTCAAGCCAACCTGCCATTGATCCTATTGATGCCGCTGCCAGCCGTTGTTTTATTCACCGTTTTATACACAGCCGGCTTTGTTCCTTTTTGTCTGTCGATGAAAATATACGCGTGCAGCACCTAATCTAGAAATAGACTAAAATAAAAAACTGCCTGGTTTTCCTATTGTTCAGCTTTACAAGCTAAGAAACAGGCTTTTCTTGATCAATTTGTCAGGATATTTTTCTGCAAACTGCCCGGTTTATCAACAGGCTGTTGATAACTAAGTAGATAAATTTGGTGTTTCTACAGGCAGTCCCATTGCTTTATCCACCATTTACAGTGTATAACTTGTGGATAAGTTGAAAATAACGGGGGAAACCCTATGGATAACCCGTTTTGAGCTGTAAATATAATTCTTTCCGGTGCGGTTGCGCCGTAAATATCCTCCAAGAAATACCATTCACTTTTCCACTGAAAACTACAAAATAAATATATCTGGGGCGAACGTTTTATGCTATAATTCTATTTGAGATTCGCATTCAGACGAATGCGAAAATTTTTTTCTAAGAGGTTTATGATGCAAGCAAAATCTAATTGGTCCAATACGTGACGATGAAAAGGAGAACTGCAGGATGAAAGATGAGAAAGTACTGATTAGTTTACGCAATCTGGTGATGGAATACAATGGCGAACGGGTCCTGGACGACTTCAGCCTGGATATTCACGATAAAGAAGTGGTGACTTTGCTGGGACCTTCCGGCTGCGGCAAAACAACCACCCTACGGATTATCGGTGGATTTATCCAGCCAAAGCAAGGAGACGTTATTTTCGAAGGCAAAAATATGAACGAGGTGCCTTCCCACTTAAGGCCGGTCAACACCGTATTTCAGCGTTATGCCCTTTTTCCCCATTTGAATGTTTATGAGAATGTTGCCTTTGGTCTTCGCGTTAAAAAACTGGCGGAAAAAGAAATCCAGTCTCGCGTCAATGAAATGTTTGAATTGGTCAACCTGCAGGGCTTTGAGCACCGCAACATCAACCAATTATCCGGCGGACAGCAACAGCGTGTTGCCATCGCCCGTGCTTTGGTCAATTACCCACGAGTTTTATTGCTGGACGAACCTTTGGGTGCGCTCGATCTGAAGTTACGCAAGGATATGCAGAAAGAATTGAAACGCATCCAGGAAAACCTGGAAATCACCTTCATCTATGTCACCCACGATCAAGAGGAAGCCTTAACGCTTTCCGACCGCATCGTGGTGATGAAAGACGGTAAAATTCAACAAATTGATACGCCGGTCAATATCTATAATGAACCGGTCAATGCTTTTGTGGCAGACTTTATCGGAGAAAGCAATATCGTGGACGGCATTATGCATGAGGATCTGCTGGTGGAATTTGCCGGTGTTAAATTCCCTTGTGTGGATCGCGGCTGGGACCGCATGGAACTGGTCGATGTGGTGATTCGTCCCGAAGATATGGTGATTGTCGCGCCGGAAGAGGGACAATTAAGCGGTATGGTGGAAAGCGTAATTTTTAAAGGCGTCCATTATGAGATTATGCTCAGCGCCCATGGCTTGCGCTGGATGATCCATACCACGAAATTCGCCGAGCCAGGCAAACACATCGGTATTCAGATTGCCCCCGAAAACATCCAGATCATGGAAAAGATGGAGGGCAACTGAGATGTTTAAGTCCAAAACGGCCGCCGCTCCTTATCTGGTTTGGATGGTCATTTTTATTGTCGTACCGCTGTTGCTGATCGGCTATTTTGCTTTTACCAATGCGGAAGGGCAATGGACCATTGAGAACATCTCGCAGGTTGGCAAGTATATGCCGGTGCTGATGCGCTCCATCATGCTGGCAGCCATTGCCACGGTAATTTGCCTGCTGATCGCTTATCCTTTGGCCTATATCATGTCACGTCAGGTGGCCAGCAACCAGCGTGTTCTGCTTTTGCTCGTGATGCTGCCGATGTGGATGAATTTTTTGCTGCGCACCTATGCCTGGATGACCATTTTAGAGAAAACCGGTCTGATCAACCGCTTCTTAGGCTTGTTTGGCATCGCACCGCTGAATATGATCAACACGCCTGGCGCCGTGGTGCTCGGTATGGTCTACAATTATCTGCCTTTTATGATCCTGCCGCTCTATACCATTATGATCAAGATCAGCGATTCTTTAATTGAAGCCTCGCGCGATCTGGGCGCCGGTTTCTTCGATATCCTGCGCCGAGTCGTGCTGCCTTTGAGCATCCCCGGCATCACCACCGGGATTACGATGGTCTTTGTGCCGGCCATCTCCACCTTTATTATTTCCCGCATGTTGGGCGGCGGCGCCAATCTACTGATCGGTGACCTAATTGATCTGCAGTTTTACGGCAATACCTATAATCCCAATCTGGGGTCCGCCATCTCGCTCGTCCTGATGGTAATCATCCTGCTCTGCATGAGCCTCCTCAACTCTTTTGATAATGAGGAAATGGAGGATGTGCTGTTATGAGAAACTTTAAGTGGTTAAGAAGTTCTTATGTGGCCATGGTGATGGTCTTTCTCTACGCTCCCATTGCCGTCCTGATTACTTACTCCTTCAACGCCAATAAGAGCCGCGGTGCCTGGACCGGATTTACCTTCGACTGGTATGGCAAGCTCTTTCAAAATGACGCCATCATCGCCGCGTTCGGCAATACCTTGTTGGTTGCCGCCATTTCTTCTGTCGTCGCTACCATTGTTGGCACGGCGGCCGCCATCGGCATCAATTCGCTCAATTCCAAAGCAAAACAGCTCGTCCGCAATATCACTTATCTGCCCATCATCAATCCGGATATCATCACCGGTGTCTCTTTGATGCTGCTTTTTGTTTTTGCCAGAGAAAAGATGAATATCCCCATCGATGCCGGTTATCTGACCTTGATTTTGGCGCACATCACCTTCAATATCCCTTATGTTATTTTCAATGTCATGCCAAAACTACGCCAGCTGGATCAGTTTACTTACGAAGCGGCGCTGGACTTAGGCTGCACGCCCTGGCAGGCCTTCCGTAAAGTGATCATTCCGGAAATCTCCCCCGCCATTTTAGCCGGTTTCCTGATGGCACTGACCATGTCCATGGACGACTTTGTCATCAGCTATTTCACCACCGGTCCCGCTTCCCAAACCTTGCCCATCCGCATCTATGCCATGACCCGCCGGCGGATCAGCCCGGAAATTAATGCACTCTCCACCATCGTCTTTGTCGTGGTGCTGACGGTGCTGCTGGTCTCTTATCTTTCGGAAGGTCAGAAGGAAAGAAAACTGCTGCGGCAGGAACGCGAAACCCGTCTAGCCCTCCATATCCGGAAAGAGGAGGGAGTGTAAAAGATGAAAAAGAACACTCGTTTGCTTGCCCTCCTGCTCGCTTGCGCTTTGTTGATCACGCCGTTTGGCGGCCTGGTCCGCGCGGAAGAGCCAACTGAAACACCGGCGGCAGCGGCGGCAGAGCCCGCTGCGACAGAGCCTTTTGATTTCACCATTGATTACGCTTCACTCGATATGACTTATTACAGGCAGTTGGCGAATACCAACACCACCGTCAATGTCTTCAACTGGGGCGAATACATGGCGACCAATGATTCCGATTATGTGGATGTCAACAAGGAATTTGCCGAACTGACCGGGATTCGGGTCATCTACGATAATTTCTCCACCAATGAAGAAATGTACGCCAAATTAAAAAGCGGCAGCGTCAGTTACGATGTGATCATTCCCTCCGATTATATGGTTTCCCGTATGATCAAGGAAGAGATGCTGCTGCCCTTGGATTACAATCAGATTCCCAATGCATCTTATATCATGGAAGAATTCCGCAATATGGCTTTTGACCCCAACGGCACCTACAGCGTGCCCTACAGCCGCGGCACCACCGGGATTATTTATAATACCAGCATCATTCCCGATGCGCCTACCAGTTGGAATGCGCTTTGGGACGCCAATTTCCTGGGTCAAATCCTGATGTTCGGCAGCCCCAGAGATGCCTTTGGTCTCGTGCTGAAAAAGCTGGGCTATTCGATGAACAGTGAAAATGTCAACGAACTGCAGCAAGCGGTACGGGAACTGAAAATCCAGAAACCACTGGTACAGGCTTATGTCATGGATGAAATTTATGACAAGATGATCGCCGGTGAAGCAGTCATGGCGCCCTATTATGCCGGCGACTTTTTCCAGATGCAGAAACTAAATCCGGATCTGGCTTTTTCCTTTCCCGATGAGGGAGTCAACATGTTTGTTGACAGCACCTGTATTCCGGTTGTGGCCAATAACAAACTGGCTGCCGAGATGTATATTAATTTTCTCAATGAGCCCAGTGTAGCCGCCATTAACATGGATTACATCGGCTATTCCACCGCCAATACCGGCGCCTTCGCACTGCTGGGGGAAGAGGTTACCAGCGATCCCATCCGCTACCCCTCCAAGGAAATTCTCGCCAAAGCCGAATCTTATGTCAACCTCAGCGACGAGGCCAACACGCTGATGGATACCTTATGGGTTGAAGTACTGACCAGCGATGAAACCTACAATTCCTGGATCATGCCGATCTTCCTGGTTGCCTGTCTGACGGCAGCCTTGGGGATTAACCTTTACCGTCATCGTAAACAGAAACAGTCGCAGCAGCCGATCAGTAAAATAGGCTACTAGGAGGAGATTCTCATGTTACCTGCAATGATCACCCAAGCAACCAAATTGCTCGCCGATTTACCGCTGCATTACGCTGTCTGCGGTGGTTATGCCATTGATTTGTTTTTAAACAGAAAATCCAGGCCGCATTACGATCTGGATATTTCTGTTTGGCAAAAAGACCGCAACAGTTTGATCCGTTGTATGCAAGCCAAGGGCTGGACGCTGTATGAAGCGTGCGGCAACGATTTGGTCCATCTGATCCGTGATCCGGAGGAGCAAAAACTGCTGAAACGCAACCTCTTCTGCATCTATCCGGGCAATCGTTATTTTAAATTGCAGCCAAGCGGAGAAGCGGGATTTTTCCTCTGCGAAATGGAACATAAAGAGCAAACCGAACTCAACTACATTGAGTTTCTCTTTGATCAAACCAATTGCAGTGATTTTCTCTATGCCCGCAACCCGGAAATCAAACGCAAACTCAGTCAGGCCATTCTTCAAAGAGGCGGTGTGCCTTATCTGGCGCCGGAATTGATTTTGCTCTACAAATCAAGCGATCCGGGACGGGAAGGTTATCAGCAGGATTATGAGACGGTGCTGCCGCTGATGTCAGAAGAACAACAGCAGTGGCTTCACTTCGCGCTGAAGAAAATGTATCCGCAGGGGCATATTTGGCTGAATCTCGCCTCATAACAGGGAACCGCTTCATTTTCTAGTTCCAACTGCAGACTGCTATGCAAAAATTCCCACTCTGACGTTAAAAAAAGCGCCGCCCGCTTCTCTTTCTAAGGGAAGCGGACGGCGCTTTTCTCTTTTATTTAGAGTTCCGATTTATGCTTTGCTTTCTGCCGGTACATATTCTGATCCGCTTTTTTAAACAGCTGCTCTGTTCCAATGCATTCTGGTTGTTCTGCCTGCCCCAGCGCAAATCCCCAGGAGACTAGAATCGGATGCTGATGCGAGGCGTTATATTGCCGGATGCTCGCGTCAAATTCCAACATCAAGGCATCCATCGCCGCTTGCTCCTGCACTGCTAAAATCACGGCAAATTCGTCGCCGCCGATGCGGTAAGCGGTGCCGCGCGCTTGAAATACACTTTGAATACAGGCGGCAAAACCGCAGATTAATTCGTCGCCTACGCGGTGACCGAAGCCATCATTGCTTGCTTTTAGATTATCCATGTCAAAAACGACCACCGCCGGTATTTTCAAAGCATCCTGTGTTTGCTGCTTTTGACTCATGCCAACTTCAAAGGCGGCTCGATTGCCCAGGTTTGTCATATAATCGGTAAAGGCCATTTTCTTATAAAACTCCGCTTCGGTTAGGTCCCGATAAAACGCCACACTTTTTCGGATGGCCGAGACAGCCAGCAATGAAATAAAGACGAGAATCCCCAGTTTGAATATAACCGCATAATTTGCATTGCCATCGGGTTTAGCGAGGTAATATTGAACAAGGCTGATCACGACACTGCAACAGAGAATTAACATGCCAAGGATGATTTCGCGCAAGTCTGTGTTCCGATCTTTCTGATATTCCAGCCAACCAATCACCGGCAAGCAGAACACCGTGACGGCGATCAGCAGATGGCTGAGCAGCACGGTCTGCGAAAGACTGGCAATCCCCGCCACAGCCAGGCTCAAATTCAGCAAAAAAATGAAAACGGTCAGATAGCTCAAAACGTTCAGCAGCGTTTTACCGCGCTGACAGATCTGGCGGACAAACAGCAAAAAAGCCAGCGGCATCAGCATCATGGTAAAGAAGGATAGTAAATAAGCCGCTTCTTTTCTGGGAAAGAAGAGCTGCAGCGGCTTGATATCGGTCAGCATCCAGGTTGCCGCAAGCAAGGTAAAGATCCCCAAATTTCTGAAAATGGCGCGGCTGACCGCCATGTTGGGCTTTTTGATAAAAAAGGTCGCCGCTAAAAAAAGCAGTCCTGCCAGAGAAATAATGGCGCAATAGAGCAAATCAGGCGCAATTTCTCTCATGTAGCGAACGGTCACCGCACTCTTGTTGCCGAGGACAAGCTGACGAATCCCCACATTCTGTTCTGCCGCATTCGTGCCCGTGGTGAAAGTCAGCACGCTGCCCTGCAGATTCTGCGGTAATTCCACCAGATGCAGGGTGAGATAGAAGGGTTTGCCAAAGATTGTCAGGCGATTTTCGTTGGAAGCATAGAGTACCGTATCTCCTGCGGTCACTGTCAGGTATTGATAATTCGTTTCGATGCAGAGGACAGCAAAATCCGGCAGATGGCTGGGCAGCTGCCCGGATAAAACCAAAGGCGCTTGCTCAGTCAAGCCCGTAGAGTAGGGCAGACTCAAGCTGGCGCCATCCTGCTGCTGTAGCCAACCATCGGAAAGATCCTGAATCCCTTCCTGATCGAGAATATAAGGATCCGCGGCGGAGGCCTGATAAGCATAGTACACAAAAAGCAAGGCGATGCTTAAGGCGATGGAAAACAAAACGGTCAGCCATTGCTTTTTCGCTTTCACTTCATCTGCTCCTTTACCGCTGCGCTCTGTACCTCAATTCCGTCTAGCGCTCATCATCCATTCGCTAAATAGGAATTAATTTGCTTCTATTATTTTTACCATTCTAAACCATTCATCCGGCTAAGTCAACCATCCTTTTTGGTAGAATCAAAAAAACCCCTCGGCCAACGGCCGAGGGGTTCTAGCTTTTTGCTTTGCGGGTTGATTTACTTCAGTTCCGGTTCGATCAAACCATACTTGCCATCGTTGCGGCGATAAACCACATTAACTTCTTCGGTTTCGGCATTGAGGAACATATAGAAGGTATGCGCCAGCATTTCCATTTCCATAATGGCTTCCTCCGGACTGATTGGCTTTAAGGCAAATCGTTTGACACGAATGATTTCCGGGTCTTCGAGTTCTCTCTCTGCCAGATTTTCTTCTTCCGGCAGCCAAGCGCCGGTACGGATAGAATCTCCGCTCTTGCGCTTGGTATTCCAGCGTGTTTTATATTTATCCAATTGCCTTTCCAATGTGTCAACAGCGGCATCGAAGGCGACATAAAATTCAGGCGCAATGACTTCGGCGCGCAGACGGAACCCGGCCGCTGTGATTGTGATCTCCACTCGTTCCTGGTCTTTGACTCTGCTGCAGTTGACCGTGGCATCGATTTCCCGGTTGAGCAGTTTGTCGAATTTACTGAGCTTTTTGTTTGCGTAACTGATCTGATTTTCATTGGGAGTGAAATGTTTCGCTTTGATCTGTAGGTTCATAGTCACACCTCTTTCTTGTGATACTAACCCGACAGGAGGCTTACTCACCTGTCTTATTGTTACAGTTCAACAGACCAATTTCATTTTCCTTCTTTTTTCGGTTGTCTCAAAGCAACATTTACCGCAATCCCTTAAAGTGTCAGGCCGGCAGTCAGACAGAAAACTTCTTTGGCACCGGCTTTACGCAGCGCGGATGCGCAAAAATGCAATGTCGCTCCGGTGGTGTAAACATCATCAATCAGCAAATAAACCTGCCCGGCGGCCTGCAGGCGGGCAATCGGCTGATAAACATCCGCCAGCACCTGCCAGCGCTGTTCCCGGTTGAGACCATGCTGATCGGGCGGCTGGCTCGTTTTGACCAGGGTATTCTGCAGCGGGTAACCGCTCGTCACGCTGAGCGCTTCCGCTAAGAGCAAAGCGGGATTATAACCGCGTTCACGCAGGCGGGAGCGGGTCATCGGTACCCAAGTCAGCCAAGGCGGCTGCTCAAAATGGTATTGCGGCAGACGCCGCGCCGTCAGTTCGGCGGCAAAAAAGTCAGCCAGCGAGGGCTGGAAGCGGTATTTATAATCCAAGATCAAATCGCGGCCTTTGTCTTGATAGGCAAGCAGGGAGCGATTGGCGGTAAAAGGTGTCTGCCGCTGCCGGCAAACGCCGCAAATTTCACCGCCCGGAAACGGCGTGCCGCAGACGGGACAAACGGGATCCGCCAAAAAAGGCAGCCCGGCAGAACAGTTTGGACAGACGCCATGATCGCTTTCTTTTTCGAGCTTTGCCTGACAGAGCGAACATTGCCGCAGCGGCGGAAAAAGCAGATTGCCGACCGCCTGCAGCCAAGGGTTATAACGCCAGGGAGTTTTACTCATCGGCCCAGCCTCAAGCGCTCGGCAAGGGCAGTGTAGCGCACGGCGACATCATTGCGCTGAACCGCCATCTGCATGGCGCGTTTGCTGCCAACCACAACCACCAGCTTTTTGCCGCGGGTGACGGCGGTATACAGGAGGTTGCGCTGCAGCATCACGGCATGCTGGGTCAGCAGCGGCAGGATCACCACGGGATATTCGCTGCCCTGGCTCTTATGCACGGAAATGGCATAGCTCTGTACCAGTTCGTCCAGTTCGTTGTCCTCATAAGCAATCAAATGGCTGCCCTCCCCGTCAACATACTCTACAATCAGGCTTTGTTCTGCGGTATCCACAGCGGTGATACGGCCGATATCGCCGTTGAATACGGCTTTATCGTAGTTATTGCGGATTTGCATGACTTTATCACCCAAACGATACGCCACGCCGGCACGCTGCAGTTCTGCTTTGCTCGCTGCGGCCGAATTCAGGCGCTGCTGTAAGGCCTGGTTCAAACTCTCCACGCCTACGCTGCCGCGGCGCATCGGGGTCAGCACCTGAATTCCCTCCAGCGGGTCGAGATTGAGGAAGCTGGGCAGGCGTTCGGCTGCCAAATCGCAGACCAGCTGCAGGGCTTCTTCGCCATTTTCTTTTTCCATGAAAAAGAAGTCACTGTTTTGTTCCCCATAAAGCGGCACTTCTCCCCGGTTGATGCGATGCGCGTTGGTCACAATGCGGCTCTCGGCCGCCTGCCGGAAAACGGTCTGCAACTGCACCACCGGCACCACACCAGAAGCAATCAGATCTTTCAACACATTGCCGGGGCCAACGGGGGGCAGTTGATCGCGGTCTCCAATCAGAATCAAACGACAGCCGTTGGGCAGCGCTTTCAGTAAATGGTAAAACAAGAGGCAGTCGATCATCGAGCTCTCATCCACAATCAAGAGATCACAGCCCAAAGGGTTATCCTCATTGCGGGCAAAGTCGATGCCGCTGCCGGCCACAAAGCTGTATTCCAACAGACGATGCAGCGTTTTCGCTTCCCGCCCGGTGACTTCGCTCAGACGTTTAGCCGCCCGGCCGGTAGGCGCCGCCAATAAAACTTTGGCACCCAATTGCAGATAGAGCGCCACCAAAGCCCGCACGATGGTGGTTTTGCCGGTGCCCGGTCCGCCGGTGATGATCGTCAGACTGTTATGCAAAGCCTCCTGTAAAGCAAAGCGCTGCTCCGGCGCAAACGTAATCTGCTGCTGTTCCTGCAATTGCAACAGTTTTTGTTGAAAATCGCTCTCCCCGGCGGTATCCTGCAGCAGAGTCGGCAGATTCGCCGCGCCTAAATTCAACAGCAGCTGCAGCCGCTGTGCTGTGTTGGTTTCGGCCAGATAGAAGGGCAGCAAATAAATCCGCCGCTTGCCGCCGGCTTCCACTTCCGCCACAAAATCGCCGCCGCTCAGCAAAGACAGCAACGCCGTCTGCAGCAAGGCATTTTCCACCTTCAGATATTCCGCCGCTTTTTCCAGTAAGAGTTCTTCCGGATAATAGCAATGTCCGTCATTAACTTGCTCGCTGAGGACAAAGCTGAGCCCGGCGCGCAGGCGTTTGGGATCCTCATCCAGCACACCCAGCTTTTTGCCGATTTCATCGGCGGTGCGGAAGCCAATGCCAAACACTTCATCGGCCAGGCGATAGGGATTTTCGCGGATCAGAGCGATCATATCGACGCCGCCCTGTCCCTGATAATGTTTATAAATGCGCAGCGCCAGATGCGGACTGATCTCAAAACCCTGCAAATAGATCATAAAAGCTTCAATTTGCTGATTCGCCTGCAGATCCCGCTGCATCTGCACAGCCATTTTGGCCGTGATGCCGCGAATCTCCTGCAGCCGCTGCGGCTCTTCCCGGATCACGCGCAGAATGTCTTTGCCGAATCGCTGCACCATGGCTTCTGCTCGTTTTTGCTTGATCCCTTTCAGCAGACCGGAACCAAGGTAGCGAATCAGACCGTTCTCGGTGGTTGGCAGCAGAACTTCACTCTTTTCGGCCTGGAATTGCCGACCGAAGGTGGCATGGTTGATCCAGTCGCCCTCCAGACGCAATTGCTCTCCTTCTTTGACCGCGGGAAAGTGACCGACCACTGTAATTGGCAGTTTTGTGCCCGGCAGTTCCAGACGCAGTACAGTATAAAAGTTCTCTTCGTTATGAAAAGTAATTCTGCGTACCGTGCCTTCCAATAAAACCATGCCAGCCGCCGCCTTTCTCTTGAGAGGGAAAATCGATTTCCCTGCAATCACCAGTTTCCTGTTGATTATAGCACAGGACAGAGGCGAATCCAAGCAAAAAACTCCCCTGGATCGCCGCAGCATTGGGTTGCGATGATCCAGGGGAGTTTAAAATTGCTCTGCCGATTATTCGGCTGACGCGCTGATTTTCAGTGCGGCGTTGGCCAGAATCTGAGCCATGTCTGTCTTTTCCCAGCTAAGGTCTAAATCACTGCGTCCGAAGTGGCCGTAGCAGGCCACCTGACGATAGATGGGACGACGCAGGTTCAAGCGGTTGATGATAGCGGCCGGACGCATGTCAAAGTACTGGCGCACCAGTTTGACCAGCTGGTCTTCCGCTAACTTGCCGGTGCCGAAGGTATTCAGCATCACCGATACCGGCTGCGCTACGCCGATGGCGTAGGCAAGCTGCAGTTCGCAGCGATCGGCCAGACCCGCCGCCACGATATTCTTGGCGATGTAACGGGCCATGTAGGCTGCCGAACGATCGACTTTGGTTGGATCCTTGCCGGAGAAAGCGCCGCCGCCGTGGCTGGCCATGCCGCCGTAGGTGTCGACAATGATTTTGCGGCCGGTCAAGCCGGAATCGCCGTGCGGACCGCCAATCACAAACCGTCCGGTTGGGTTGATCAGATAACGGGTTTTCTCATCCAGTAAATGCGCGGGCAACGCCGGAATAATCACCTGCTGCAAAATTTCTCTGCGGATTTCTTCCTGCGAAACATCCGGCGCATGCTGGGTGGATAAGACCACCGTTGCAATGCGCACCGGGATATTCCCCTCATATTCAACAGTCACCTGGCTTTTGCCGTCCGGCCGCAGCCAGGGCAGCAAACCTGCCTTGCGCACCGCCGCCAGTCTGCGGGTCAGCTGATGGGCATACTGAATCGGAGCGGGCATCAGTTCCGGTGTTTCATTGCAGGCAAAGCCAAACATCATACCCTGATCACCGGCGCCCAGCCAATCGTCCGCCGTTTCTTTGTCGCTGCTTTCCTTCAATTCCAGGGCTGCATTGACCCCCATGGCGATATCCGCCGATTGTTCGTTGATGGATGTGAGCACAGCACAGTTTTCTGCGTCAAAACCATATTTACCGCGGGTGTAGCCAATTTCCTCGATGACCTGCCGCACGATACTGGGAATATCCACATAGGTTGTAGTGGTGATTTCCCCCATGACCAGCGCCAGTCCGGTGCAGACGATGGTCTCGCAGGCGACTCTTGCTCCTTTGTCGCTGCTTAAAATCGCATCGAGAATGCCATCGGAAATCTGATCGCACATCTTATCAGGATGTCCTTCGGTAACCGATTCCGAAGTGAAATAGTGACGTTCTTTGTTCATCATTGTTTCCCCCCTACCTTAAGATCAAACCGTGTACTGACAGGTCTTGCGCTGACCTGTCGGCGCAAAAAGACCCCTGCTAAATAAAAAGCAGAGGTCTTTGTATTTTGCATATACACTCATCTGCCACAAGCTTTTGTGCAGGATTTGGCACCGTACCGTCTAGCAGCCGGTTGCCGGGTTTCATCGGGCCTGTCCCTCCACCGCTCTTGATGAGAATTTAATTGTCAGAAAAAATTATACACAGTTTTTACCCGCTTGTCAAGTTATTGCCTTGCGAGATTCTGTCAGGAGTTTAATTGTAACGGTTGGTTAGCTTACTGGCGCGCGCGCTTTCCAACTTTGCCGCTTTATCGGCTTCATCGTCCCGCTTGTCATACATTTTTTTGCCTTGGGCAATTCCCAGTTCCACCTTGACCAGGCCATCTTTCAGATAGAAAGAAATCGGCACTAAGGTCAGACCTTTTTCTTTGATGGCGCTCTGCAGCTTAAGAATTTCGCGCTTATGCAAAAGCAAACGGCGCGCCCGCAGGGGATCCACATTGAAGCGGTTACCGGCTTCATAAGGGCTGATATGCACGTTTTGCAGCCAGCACTCGCCCTTTTCCACTCGGGCGTAGCTGTCTTTTAGGTTCAAGCGGCCGCCGCGGATTGATTTTACTTCCGTGCCCCGCAATTCAATGCCGGCTTCGAAGGTTTCCAGGATGAAATAATCATGCCGCGCTTTGCGGTTCTGCGCCAGCTGCTTGTTGCCGGTTTCCTTGGCCATGGGATCGCCGCCTTTCTCTTACTGCTTTCTCTAAATTGTAACATAAGCGCACCAGGTCTGCAAGGTATGTCTAGGTCAGCTTGCCTTCGCGCCAGCATTTATAACAAAGCGGCGTGTAGCGTTCGTTGCCGCCAATTTCAATTTGTGCGCCTTCGTAGACGATGCCGTGTTCGTTATAGCGCGCGTTGATGGTTGCTTTGGCGCCGCAGTGACAGATGGATTTGATCTCTACCACACTCTCCGCCAATTCCATTAAGCGCTCGCTGCCTTCAAATAGCCGCGTGCGAAAATCCGTGCGCAAGCCGTAGCATAAGACAGGCATATCGCGATCGACCGTGATGTTTTTCAGTTCTTCCACTTGCTGGCCGGTTAAAAACTGGGCTTCGTCAACAATGATCACCTGATGTTCCGCCTGCAGCAATTCGGCGAAGGTTTGTTCCCGGTTGAGTAATTTGCAGGGTGCTTCCAGACCAACCCGGGAGCGGATTACGGCATTCTCCTCCCGTGTGTCCAGGGAAGGCTTGACCAGCAGCACCTGATAACCTCGCTCGCGATAGTTGAACTCCACCATTAAGGCTTGCGCGGATTTGCTGCTGCCCATGGTACCATAACGGAAATATAATTTTGCCATCTGTCTCTTTCCCCTTCCTTAGGCTGGTAAATTCCAATCAACCGGCGGCAGGCCATTCTTTTCTAAAAACAGATTCGCCTGCGAAAAATGACGGCAGCTGAGAAAACCCCGCCAGGCGGATAAACCGCTGGGATGCACGGCTTCCAGTACGCAATGGCGATCGGTATCGATCAACGCCCGCTTGGTCTGCGCTTCTTTGCCCCAGAGCATAAAAACCAACGGCTGTTGTCTTTGGCTGAGGCTTTGAATCACCGCATCGGTGAAACTTTCCCAACCGAGGCCGCGATGACTGCCGGCGGTTGCCGTGGCGGCCGCACCCTGCCGGACTGCATCCAAACTGGGACCGGCTACCGTCAGGATTGTATTCAACAAAAAAACTCCTTGAGGTAGCCAGGCCGCCAGATGGCCGTGCGGCGGCATGGCCAGCCCTAAGTCTGCCGTCAACGCCCGCTGGATGTTGCGCAAACTGGAAGGAATTTTTCTATTTTTCGCAACGGAGAAGGCGAAACCCTCTGCTTCGCCGAAATGGATATAAGGATCCTGCCCCAGAATCACGACCCGGACTTGCGCAAAAGGAACCGCTTGAAAGACTCGAAACACCTGCTCCGCCGGGGGATAAACGACTCTCTGCTGATACTCCTGCTGCAAGTGCAGCAGCATTTCTCGATACTCCGGCGTATGGATCACCTGAGTCAGCTGCGCCTGCCAGTCGGCCGGCAATAAGAAAGCAGACACCGCTTCATCTCCCTTGGCAGCCCGATCGTCAGGCTGATGCTTTATGGTTATTATAGCACAAACACTTTTGAAATGGGAGGGATTTTCAATGTTATTGATTCGCTTCGCCACCCTGGCGGATACGCAAGGGATTCACGAAGTTCACCGCAGCGATGTAAAAGTCTGGCATCGCCGCCTGACCGAAGCAGACGGCAGCCAGCCGCGCGTCGAAGCCGAATGGCGTGACTGCAGTCTCCTGGACCGCTGGGAACACGGCGGCGCCTGGATGAGCCCCGAACTCTGCGCCATCCATCTCAACCGGCTTTTGCTGCAGGGACATATCCCGCTGGTTGCGGAACTGAACGGTAAAATCGTTGGGGAACTGGAACTGATTCTTGGCGACGACCCGCTCTACGGTTACAATGCCAATCTTTCCGTCATGTACATCCATGCGGATTACAGAGGGCAGGGTGTCGGCACGCTGATGATGCAGGATGCGCTGGAATTGCTGGGACAAATCGGCTGCGCAACGCTCACCACCTATGATCCGGCTGCCGCCGCCTTTTATGAGAAATTCTCCATGCAAAAAGAAATGGAATATTACCAAATCAATGTCAGTACGCAGCGTCCACAGGCTTCGCCGCTGCGGGTCCGCACGGTTTCACTGCGCAGACTCTGGCAAACCCAAACCGACAGCGCGCTTTTTGCGCAAAATCCGCTCTCCGGCCGCATTGTTTCTCAAACCCAACTGCTGCAGCTGCTCTCCGATGAGGAAGAACCGGGCGAGTATGCCATTGATTTCAATTTGCGTCCCAGGGAAATGAGCTTTATCCTGCAGGAAGGCAATGAGAAATCCCTGTGCGTTTTGCGCGACCGCACCGGACTTTATGATACCGCCGCTGTCCATCTTTGGGGGAAACGGCTGACTGCCGGCTTGATCGCCGCCGTGATCGGACGAGCGCATCGTCTCGGGATCAATCACCTGGCTTTTTCGGTCAGGCCAGAGGATTTTACTCTTTTTGAACCGTTCACAAACAGCGTTCCAACTGCCGCTACCACGGTTTATGTCCTGCATTTGCCGCCGCAGGAACACAGCGAAGCCCTTGAATGAGCGTCCAGTGCACCGTTTGCTTTTAAAAAAAGACTGCTGCCACGCGGGCAACAGTCTTTTTTGATCGATTTTTTTAGAAATCCACTTCGGTATCGTAATAGCAGCACTTCAGCAATCTTTCCATCTCCTGCACGGAAGGCTGGCGCGGATTGGAACCTGTGCAGGCATCGCCCAGCGCATTGACCGCAATCTCAGGCAGCCGTTCTAAGAAGACCGCTTCGGGCACAAAACCGTTCTCGCAGGGCAAACCGTCCGGACCATAATTTTGAATGCAGAGCGGAATCTTCAGATCGCGGTTCATCTGACGCAAAAACGCAATCAGGAGCTGAACTTTTTGCTCTGCCGTCTCACCGCCAAGGCCCAGGAAATCGGCAATCTCAGCATAGCGCTGAGCAGCCGTTGCATTCTTGGCATTGAAAGCAATCACTTTCGGTAAATACATGGCATTGGCAGCACCATGGATAATATGAGCGCCACAATCGGCAAAGGCAGCGCCGGTCTTATGCGCCATGGAGTGCACGATGCCCAGCAACGCATTGGAGAACGCCATGCCGGCCAGGCACTGCGCGTTATGGATTTTATCGCGGCTTGACATATCACCCTGATATGATTTCACCAAATCGTTTTGAATCATGCGCATGGCATGCAGTGCCAGCGGATCGGTGAAATCGCAGTTGGCGGTTGAGACATACGCTTCAATCGCATGCGTCATGGCGTCCATGCCGGTGTGGGCCACTAATTTTTGCGGCATGGTTTCGGCGAGATCCGGATCCACAATCGCCACATCCGGTGTGATTTCAAAATCGGCGATGGGATATTTGATGCCTTTGCTGTAGTCGGTGATGATGGAAAATGCCGTTACTTCGGTGGCTGTGCCGGACGTAGAGGAAATGGCGCAGAAATGCGCTTTCTTACGCAGGGTCGGCAGACCAAAGACTTTGCACATTTCCGGGAAAGTGATGTCCGGGTATTCATATTTAATCCACATGGCTTTGGCAGCGTCAATCGGCGAGCCGCCGCCCATGGCGATAATCCAATCCGGTTGGAATTTCAGCATGACTTCGGCGCCTTGCATTACGGTTTCTACGGAAGGATCGGGTTCGATGCCATCCAATATTTCAACCTGCATGCCGGCTTCTTTCAAATAACCGACCGCACGGTCCAAAAAGCCAAAGCGCTTCATGGCGCCGCCGCCAACACAGACAATTGCCCGTTGACCTTGAAATGATTTCAGAGCCTCTAATGCTCCTTTGCCATGATATATATCCCGCGGTAATGTGAATCTTGCCATTATAATAGCCTCCCCTTTTCCTGCTTGACGGTTCGTTTGTCTTCGTCTCTGACTGCTGAAAGCATAACACAAATCATCTGGCAGGGGAAATATAAATGCCGCATAAAGATATTCCATTATCGATATATCTATATCGATAATGGGTATGCCTATGCGGCGGCCAAAAAGTAGGCGGCACTATAGAAAATTCGCTTAATGAAATTCTTTGCCTGCCACTTCTTGTTTGACTTCGTATAATTTATCCAAAAACAACTGTTCTGCCGCCGAGCGTTGATAGCCGCGGCGATAAATTAAGACATCCTTAAATGAATTATTGCTGATTTGGCAGCTGCGCTGGACTAAACCAAAGCGATCCAACAAATCCTGCGGTAAAGGAGAGACCCACATAAAGGTCTGCGGAATGCGCGCCAGGAGTTCCATCTGGCTGCCGCGCTCATAAACATAGACCCGCTTGGCATTGTTGTCGGCTGCTTCCACGGCCAATTGCTTGATTTCCGGTGTCGGCAAATACGGCACGACATTATCACCATGCACAATCTCGATGGAACTGCTCTGCAAAGTTTGAAAATCAATTTCCGCACAGCTTGCCTGTGAATGTTGGCGCGGCAGCAAGACCAAACAGGAAAACTGCCAAATCAACTCGCTGGCCAGCTCGTTCTTTTGCAGATAATCAAGAAAATAATTCTCATACAGTGTCTGATAGCGAATGATTCCCAGATGGAAACCGTTGTCTGCCACATTCAGAATGGTCTGCAAAGAATTGGTTTCCTGAATGGTCAGCTCAATTGCTTTTGTCATGTTCAGTTCTGCGACAAAGTTGGCAAAGCCGACGGAAATGTAACTTCCGCGTGGAATCGAAAGCTTCAGTTCCTGCCGGGCTGCCCGGTTTACTTCGGGAACATAAAGCGATTCCATTTTATCCAGCTGCAGAAGAATCTTTTTGGCGTATCCCAAGAATTCTTTCCCCTGCGCGGTCGGGATAACACCTTTGGAAGTACGTTCAAAAATGGGGATCGCCAGCGTATCCTCCAGCTCCTTAATGGCTTTGCTTAAGTTCGGTTGCGCCATGAATAAATTCTTGGCAGCCTGTGAGATGGACCCTGTTTTCTCCACCTCAACCGCATATTTAAAGTGTAGTGTATTCATTCCTGCACCTCTTTTGTCTTTCATTGCTTAATTCGGGCTGCCGGATTAGAAAAACGCTGCCTCAGAAGAAAAAATCATTTTCTCTTCTCTGTCTCTCTCCGCTGCAGCTCCATAGTATAATAAGATGCGATGATTGTCAATAAAATCCAAAAATAGGTGCTGCTCTGCCCAAGCTGCTGCCTTTTCCGAGCTGAATTATTCCTTCTGAATTCATCGCATCAGGCTTGACACGTTGATCATTATAAGATATAATTAATTTATCTCTTTGCACTGCATGCAATCTACAGTACAATCTGAGCAGGCGATGAATCAAATCTTTCAATTTGATTGATGGGGCTGGGTCGTTGATTCGACAACGGATGGATTTAAACATCTGTGGGACAGTAGCATGTTCCACAGGTGTTTTTTATGTCTGTGGAGATGAGAAATAGTGGTTTCAGGGAGCGATCGTATGACTCAAATCTTATTAAGACAATTCATTCCGGATTATGAAAACACCAATAGTGTTAAAGTCCGTACCGCCTATGGCATACTGGCCAGTATCGTGGGCATCTTTTGTAATGCCTTGCTGTTCATGGCCAAATTGGCCATCGGTCTTAGTATCAACAGTATCTCCATCATGGCAGACGGTTTCAATAATTTATCGGATGCCGCTTCTTCCGTCATCAGTTTGGTTGGCGTGAAATTGGCGGAAAAAACAGCGGATAAAGAACATCCCTTCGGTCACGGCAGGTTTGAATACATTGCTGCTTTGATCGTTTCTTTCCTGATCCTTTATATCGGTTTCAGTTTGCTCGTCAGTTCCGTCACAAAGATCCTCAACCCCCAAAAAATCGGTTTCAGCTGGCTGTTTATCAGCATTTTGACTGCATCCGTGCTGGTGAAAATTTGGCTGTCCCGCTTTTACTATCTCTTTGGCCACCGCATCAATTCCGTGATTTTAAAAGCCACTTCGGCCGACGCACGCAACGATGTTTTTGTCACCTCTGCGACCATCCTGTCCGTCCTGATTGAAAAGCTGACCGGCTATCCGATTGATGGCTGGACCGGTTTGGCGGTCTCTGTTGTTGTTCTGATCTCCGGTTATAATATCGCCAAAGATACCCTGATGCCGCTTTTAGGAGAGGCGATCGATAAGGAAGTCTATGACAATATCACAAAGAAGGTCGAGAGTTATGACGGCATCTTGGGCTGCCATGACTTGATCGTGCACAATTATGGTCCCTCCAATATCATGGCCACCATTCATGCGGAAGTACCCAATGATTCCAGTGTGGAAGTAGTCCATGAAACCATCGATAAAATCGAGCGTGATTTCTCCAAAGATATGGGGATTTTTCTGGTCATTCACATGGATCCGATTGAAATTAATGATAAGAGGGTTTTGAACAGCAAAAATATGATTGAGAAGATCCTGCTCGAGCTTGATCCCAAAACTGCCATTCATGATTTCCGAGCCGTGAATGAGGATCATTCGATCAAGCTGATTTTTGACCTGGTGGTACCGCATTCCTATAACGAGAAAGACAAAAAAAATCTGCTGATCCGCGTAACCCAGTCGGTCAGCGATGTATCACCGAAATATCAGTGCAGCATTACCATTGAAAACGGGTTTGTGGTAGAAAATTAAAAATAAGCAACAGGCTCCCGACAGGATGCGTATGACAATCAGCCTGTTGGGAGCTTTTTTTCTCGATGCAGACTGGCTGCGGCTCTGAGGCTTCTCGACGGCAGGCAGCGGTTAATTTCGTTTTGCCGCAACTTTTTGATCCCTTGCTGCGTCCAAAATAATAATACGCAACTCTTTGCTCTCATACACGGAGAGAAAAACACCTTCTATCGTTTTTTGTATCAATCGTCAAAGAAAAGGAGAGTATGATGAAAAAAGTACGATTTATTCTGCTTGCTGCTCTGCTCTGTCTCTTGGCCGCCTGCAATCGGACCGCACCGGCGAAAATTCTGGATTATTTCCCTTTGACCGGCAACGTGCATTTAGTTTACCAGGGGGAAGGCAACGAATATGCCGAATTCGAAACCTATGTGGATTATCAAAGCAATTCCGCCATTCAACTAAGGGTACTGAATCCCGGCACAACTTCCGTGAATGTCTATGTCTTGGAAAACGGTATGCTGAAAAAAGTCTATGCCGCGGGAGAAACCTATTTCCGGGTCAATGCCATGGCTTTGCGTGAGGAAGCGGAAATCATGCTAAAAGAGCCGCTGCAAACCGGCACTGCCTGGACGCTGGCCAATGGTTCTACCCGCAGCATCACCGCCATCAATAAAAAAATTACGGTTCCCGCCGGTACTTTTAACGCCTTAGAAATCACGACAGTCGCTGCCGAGGCAACCAACAAAGATTATTATGCTCCCGGCATCGGCTTGATCCTGCGTGAATTCATCCCGAAGTCAGATCCTAACACGAAAATCAGCAGCGCTTTGCTGAAAATGGAAGCCGAGACACCCCTCGAGCAGACGGTTCGTTTCTATTATCCGGATTTCGACCACGAGCAATTGGTTTATCTGGAACAGACGATCAAGCTGTTCAGCAATGATGAAATCTATGCTGCTTTCACAAAACAAATGCAGCAGGTCCCGCAGGGCAGCGGTTTGCAGCCGCTGATGTCCAAGGCTGCTTCTGTGTTGGGTGTGCGCTTCGATCGGGAAACCGGCCTGCTGACAGTGGACCTTTCCGCCGAATTCGTCAGCGAGATGAATGCCGGTACCACGTTGGAATCCATGCTCTTAAACAGCGTGGCCAACACCTTCGGTTATTATTTTCAAACCAAACAGGTCGCTATCACCATTGCCGGCAAGCCCTACGCCTCAGGACATGTTGTTTTTGAAGAAGGCGAGTATCTGACCGCAGACTGGGAAAAGATCCAAGCCTGGCAAAGCAAATAAGACTAAAAAATCCCTTGAACTAGACCTTTTTCAGTTCAAGGGGTTTTTTCTGCTCATCTTGCTGTCCATGCTTTTTTCACCGGTTGACAGCTGTGCTGAATTGTAGTATTCTCTGAATTAGTTGATACTACAACTGTTTAAAGAGAGGCGGTTTCTTATGGATGCAACCAATCGTCAGATCAGCAAAATTGCCCGCGAAGCAACGCGCTTTACCGGTAAAGTCTTAAAAGACAGCGGCATTGGTCTTGCGGAATATGAATTCATTCATTGCGTGCGGCATCATCCCGGCATCAGTCAGGAAGGTGTCCGGACGGAGCTGAATCTGGATAAAGCGGCGGTGACCAGACGGGCAGTCAATTTAGAACGAAAAGGTTTTCTCATCCGCCAGCAAGACCCAAGAGACGGCCGCAGCAAACAGCTCTATGCCACAGAAAAAGGTGATGCCGTCAAGGATGCCAAGGCCTCGGTTGAATCTTTCTTTTACGAATGGCTGCTGGCCGATCTCGCCGATTCGGAAAAAGAGAATTTTCTGCTGGTGTTGGACAAGATTTACTGGAAAGCAAAAACCGAACGCCGCATTGGCTTTGGCAATTTACTGACTTTGGAGGTGCAAGAGCATGGCAATTCTGAAGCTTAGGCCGGTTAAAAAACCAGACCAAATCAGCAGTTACTGGAAACGGGAGCGCTCCGTTTTAACCGCTGTCTTCTTTTTTGGTATCCTCTGCAATGGCGCCATGTCGGTCTGGCCCATTCTGCAGGGACGGTTGATCGATGCCATCATCGCCAAGAGTCCGCTCCGGCTGGTCTGGCAGCAAGCCGCTTTCTTTGTGGTTGTGGTCCTGCTGATTCAGCTAATGCGCTATTTCAAGCGTTATTATGTGCGGCTGTTTGCCAATCGAACCAGCGCCGCGATGCGGATGATGCTTTACAATAATATCATGCATCGCGGCATTCTCGAGTTATCACAGGAACAGACAGGAGACCTGATGACCAAAGCGGTCTCGGATGTGGATATTTGTGTGGAGGGAATGCGCAAAGTCCTCACCGAAATCTTTGACACCGGCGTGCTGATGCTTTCTTATTTGATCTCTCTCTTGGTTTACGACTGGAAACTGACCATTGTCTCCTGTCTTTTTGTGCCTGTCGCCATGTGGTTGGCTGAATCTTTGAAAAACTTCATTGTGAAATTCTCCAAAGCGGCTCGGGTGCAAAGCAGCCGGGTGGCCAGCTTTACCTATTATAATATCGAACACACCGTCTTGCTGCGGGTCAACGGTTTGGAAGGAAAAAACCGCCAGGCATATTTCCGCGAATTGGACGACCTGGAAATGAAATCGATCAAGGCGAATATCCTGGAAAATTCGATGCAGCCGGTCTACAATGTGATCGCCTTATTGGGTATCGTCTTTTTTCTCTATTTTGGCGGCAGCAACGTGATTAACGGTCTCTGGACAGTCGGTATGTTTTCCACCTATATCACCATTTTTATCGCTCTGACCACCAAGGACAGCAAGGCGTCCAAATTGTTTAATACGTATCAAAAAGCGACGGTCTCCTGGCAGCGCATCAAACCCTATCTGACCGCCTATCAGGAAGCCGAGCGCAGCGACCGGGGCAGCGCTGCCGAGTCCAGCCTGGTTGTTCGTGATCTTTGTTTCTCTTATCCAACAGAGCCGAATTTGATTTTGGATCACTTAAATTTCACTGCCAAAGCAGGCGAACTGATTGGCATCACGGGTCCGGTGGCCTGCGGTAAATCCTCATTGGGTATTGCTCTGCAGGGCTTGTATCCTTATCTCGGCAGCATTCGGCTGGCCGGCCGGGAGCTGCGCGATTACAGCAAGGTGGAACGCAGCAACCGAATTTCTTACCTGGGGCATCAGCCGCAGCTGCTTTCCGATACCCTCTACCGCAATATCACCCTGGGCGTAGAGGGGGATATTTCCGCGGTTTTACGGGATGTCTGCTTTGAGGAAGACCTGTTAACCATGCCGGAAGACATTCAGACTTTGGTTGGCAGCAGCGGCATCCGGCTTTCCGGCGGTCAGCAGGCGCGCATCGCTTTGGCGCGGGCGCTCTATCATCATGGCGCTTTGCTGATTCTGGATGATCCGTTTTCGGCCGTCGATATGAAAACAGAGCAGCTCATTCTAAACAACCTGCGCCTGCATTATACAGACTGCGTCATTTTGCTCGTTTCTCATCGCCTGACGGTTTTTCCGCTGGCCGATCAGATCATTTTACTGCATAACGATCATACCGCCGAATACGGCACGCATCAAAGCTTGCTCGCCTCTTCTGCGCTTTATGCCTCGATTTATCAACTGCAGACGGGAGGCGACAACCATGAAGCGTAGTCTGACCACATCAACCATCCTGAAAATCCTGCGGCAGAATCCCCTCTTGTCCTTCGCCCTGCTGTTCGTGATTGTGGCGGTGGTGCTTTTGAGCTTAATACCACCGCAATTGCTGAAAATGATCATCGACCAAAACCTGGTCTTAAAAACCAACCAAGGCCTGCTGCGGCTGACTTTTGTCTATTTAGCTGTTTTAATTTTAATCGGCTTTTTCGATTTTCTCAAAGGCGGTTTGCTGACTGTCTTTGGTCAGAAAATTGTCAAAGGGCTGCGCATGGAAATGACTCTCAAACTGGAGCGGATCAGTACCACTTATTTTTCCGCCAACCAACCCGGCAGCATTACTTCCCGCTTCACCAATGATGTGGAAAATGTCAATTCTTTGTTTGCCGACGGCGTCATCAGCATGATGATTGACTGCTTTAAGATCGTTGGCATCGTGGTCTCGATCTGGTATTTTTCAGTCAAACTGGGTATCCTGGCTCTCTGTTTGGTGCCCGTGATTTATTTCGTGACCCGCGCCTTTCAGCGGCGGATGCTGGCGGCACAAATTAAAAACCTGGAGCAGATCGGCCGCGTCAACTCGCATATTTCAGAAAGCTTAAAAAACGTGCATATGATCAAATCGTTCAGCAAAGAAGCTTATATGGAAGAACTCTATCGCGGCCGCCTGGAGGATAATTTCCGCACGCTGGATCGGGTTAATTTCTACGATTCCTGTTACTCCCCCATCATCCAAGTAATGCGCGCTTTGGTTATTGCGCTGATTGTGCTGCTTTCAACCGATCAAGTCCAATTTCTTGGCATCTCTGTCGGCATGGTGGCAGCTTCCATTGAATTATTTACCAATCTGTTTGCGCCGATCGAAACGCTGGGCACCGAGCTGCAGAATGTGCAGAAAGGCATTTCCGGAGTAGAGCGGATCAATCGCTTTGTCTTGGAACCGGAAGAGCCGGCCAAAGACGCTGCTCTCACAGCGAATCTGATTCTGCAAGGGATTCGGACAGCCGGCATGCGCATTGAGCAAGTTTCTTTTGCTTATGATGCAGACCAACCGGTTCTGCGTGATCTGAATCTAGCCATTCCTTATGGTGCCAATGTGACGTTTACCGGCCGCACCGGCGTGGGAAAAACGACGCTCTTCCGCTTGATTATGGGCTTGCTGCAGCCCACGAGCGGTAGAATCGAGTTAGGCGGTACGGATGTTTATCGGATTCCTAATTCTGAAAAACGCAGGATCTTTGGCTATGTGGAACAGCAGTTCAGTTTTATTCTAGGCACCGTGGCGGAACAAATCAGTTTGGCAGACGAGACGATTCGATTGGAACAGGTGGAAAAAGCCATGCGCTTCGTCGGGCTGCACGATTATGTGATGAAAATGGCCAATGGCTATGCTACGGTGGTTGGCTCCGATGGCGGAGATTTTTCGCAAGGACAAAAACAACTGCTCTCGATTGCCAGAGCCATTGTGGCGGATCCCGCCATTCTGCTCCTGGATGAGGTCACCGCCAATCTCGATTCCGCCACGGAGGCGAATATTGTAACCGTGCTGCAAAAAGCGGAGGAAGGACGCATGGTGCTCTCCATTTCTCACCGGATTACCTCTATGCTGCACAGCGATCTGATTGTTTTACTGGAGGACGGCCGCATTCTCACTACCGGCACCCCGGCTGAGGTGATGAACGGTAACAATTGGCTGGCTAAACAGTTACGGCTGGAAAAAAACCAATGGAGAGATCAATGAGAGGTGCTTTATGATGAACTTAAAAGAACGCGCAGCGAAATTAAAAACCGATCTTCCCGCTGTTTTTCTCGCTTTACAAAAGAAAGAGACCCCCTTGGCAGCGAAAGCGGCGGCCGCTGCTGCGCTTGTCTACGCTTTGTCTCCCATCGATTTGATCCCCGATTTCATCCCGATTTTGGGTTATCTGGATGATCTGATTCTTTTACCGCTGTTGGTTGCGTTGACGATCCGGCTGATCCCGGCAGAATTGTTCGCGCAATGCCGGCAGGAAGCGCAAGGGTTATGGCCAAACGGCAAACCGAGTCACTGGTATTATGCTGTTCCTGTTGTGGCGATATGGCTGCTGTTACTTTTTTTACTGATCAGGGCGATTTGGTATTAACAACAAAAAACAGGTTCGGAGCCTTTTTTAGAAGGCTCCGAACCTGTTTTTATCGTTTCATTCACCGCAGGAGCAGAGAAAATAGAATTCTAGACGTTTCCCGGCCGATGCAGATCATGTTTGATGGCACGATAGCCATCTTTAATTTCTTCGCCGACGTCTTCGGCTGTATCAGCGGCATTTTTGAAGAAACGATTTGTTTTGATCGAAGCATGCGCGGCAGCATCACTCAGGTCATCCGATTTTTCTTCAACCACGTTTTTGACCGTGTCGATGGTTTCATCCATCTTATCCTGCCATTTCTTTTCCATGCTCTTGCCTTGTTTCGTATCATAGGCGATCGCTTGGTCGACTTCCCTTTTGACTTTATTGTAGCCCTGCGCGAGATCTTCCTGCAGATCATCCGCTTTTTCATCCACATTTCGGACTACTTGATTGGCTTTTTTAGCAACATGGGCAGCAGTAGCATTCCATTCTTTGGAGCCATCCTGAACGTGTTCTTCCAAATGATCAATTGAATCGATTGCTTTTTCTTTCAAAGTTTTCCGCATCGTTCTGCCTTCTTTCGTTGCAATTAGCATGCCGGCTGTGATGCCGACTGCGGCACCAACCAAAATACCAAACCCGATCTTTTCTAGTGTATTCATCATGATCTTCCTTTCGTTCTGCTTGCAAAGCAAGCGATTCTGATTTTCTTGTCATGGAAATTATTTTCCAAGCATCCTAAGGATTGATGCATAAATCAGCCGAGACAATGTAACGCTCGGGGTAATAACCCGGTGAATAGAAAGGATAACAGGTGGACATCGTTAAAACAGCATGATCGGTGGGCGTGATCACCGTCAGATCATCTGCAGTAACGATTTGCGTGCCTGTGACTTCGTAGGTAAAAGTTCCGGCGGAAGTCTGGATAATCACCAAATCACCGATTTTTAACTCACCCAAACGGCGAAAAACCGTATCGCGATGCCCTGCTAAAACACAGTTGTCTATTTCACCGGGTAGCACACTCTGCAGATAATGGCCAATTCCTTTTTCCAAGTCCAGAACAGCGGTGCCTTGAATGATCGGCATGACCGCATCCAACGTGGGGAAAGCCAGACTGCCGATTTCTTCCCCTGCTTGAGGATAAATCGGATAATACGCTGCTACCGGCTCATTTTTAGGAGAGATTGACTCTGCCTCGGCTGCCAATGCGGTGAGTCCGTTTGGATTTTCAGCAGTCGCCGCAAAAGATTCTGCATTGTAGGCACTGATCAACCTACGGTTCTGTGTGATGAGATTGACCAGTGCCACTGAAACAAACAGGAAACCAACCATCAGAAGCAGCACGGCTATGCGGCGAAAGGTCTGCCGGCGCTTCTTTGCGGTTCTTGGCCTATTCATATCTTCTGACAAAAATCCAACTCACTGCCCCCAGCATCAGCATGGCGAAACCAACCAGCATCAAAGTTGACCAGGGAGACGCCGTTACCGGCAAGGTTCCGCCGGGTTGGGTTGTAATCACCGGAGCCAAGCTAACGTTCACTGTGACAGCCGCTTGATCCGTGACTGTCAGCCCATTCGCGCTGCCTTGGACAATCGCTGTATTGGTCGTGGTGGCTTGCAGAGTTGCTGCAGCGGTAAAGATCCAAGTTTCGTCTGTCTGCAGCAGGTAATCATGATTGAGATCCCCGGATGTGTAGTAGATGGTGGCGATTTTATCATCACTGACAAAAACTTCACTCATGCTGACCGTGCCGGGATTCGTGACAGTATAGGTATAGGTGACCAATCCTGGTCCGCTGGTCAAAGCCATCGGCGCAGCAGTCTTCTCAAGGTGAATGATCGGAGCGACAGCCGGCACTACACTCACGGTAACAATGTCGGTGTCCGAAGCGATCATGCCATTGGCTGCACCCTGTACCGTGACCTGATTGGTCGTCGTGGCACTCAGGGAAGCAATACCGGTATAGATCCAGGTTTCACCCGCCTGCAGTAAATTATCCGCATTGAGATCACCGGAATCGTAATAGATCATGCTGATCTTATCATCAAAGATACCGATATTGTGCAAAGCAGGCACACCGGGGTTTGTGACCTGATAGGTGTAGGTGACCAAACCAGGTGCGGGAAGTGAGAGCGGAGAAGCCGTCTTGACAACCCGAATCAAGGGAGTCGTCAGAGGAGTGACTGTCACAGTTGCGTAAGCGAGATCGGTGGCCGTCATGCCATTGGCTTTGCCCGTGACAGTGACGGTGTTAGTGGTGGTTTCACTGAGTGATGCAATTCCGCTGTAAGTCCAGGTTTCATCCATCTGCAGCAAGCCATCCGCATTGAGATCACCGCTGTCATAATAGATCATCTGGATTTTATCATCGCTGATACTGACATCGCTGAGCGCGACCAGACCGGGATTCGTAATTTTATAGGTATACGTAATCGGACCGGGTCCAAAGAGCAAGGCCTGCGGAGATGCGGTTTTTACTACATTGATCAGCGGAGGAATGGGTAATTCCGTTTGCACCGGCGTCACAATTACCGTCGCATAGGCAAGATCAATTGCCTGCAGACCATTGCCGGTGCCTTTGACTGTGGCTGTATTGGTTGTGGTCGTGCTGAGCATTGTGGTAGAGGTGTAAATCCAGGTTTCAGTGACCTGCAGAATCTGATCTGAATTCAAGTCGCCTGAGACATAGTTGACTGTGTTGATTTTATCATCGGTCACAATCACACTGGTCAGTTCGACTGAACCCGGATTGGTCACCATATAAGTGTAAGTAACCGAACCGGTCCCGGCATGCAGAGCGGCAGGTGATGGTGTTTTAATGATGTTAATCAACGGCGCAATCACAGGAACAGCGATATCGTCGTTAATCAGCGTCACCGTTTTATTTTCTCCTGCAGCGAGACTGACATTACCGAGCGCATCAGCGCCGAGGAAGCTTGCGCTATAACCGGCAGCGAGATTTTCACTCACGGTATAATTACCCGGGAGTAACGTGTAAACGTGGCCCGAAACTGAACCGAGCGCAGGACTGCCGCTGACATCAGTGCCCAAGGCGCCTGCAGTTTTCACATGCAGTGTGAAATCGGCTGGCAGCGCGGTACCGGTGTTGTCATTGATCACTTTTTTGATTACCGTTAAGGTAGTGGAGGAACCATTATTGATAATCGTATTCGAGTCCAGCGTGACAGCACCATTGCGGGCTAACAACTGACCTTGTACTGAAGCGCCGGTCGTAGCGGTGATGGAAAGCATCGCGAAAATATGGCCAGCAAATTTTGAATTGGTCCCTAAGGTGGCGGAACTTCCAACCTGCCAGAAAACCTGATCAGAGGTGGCACCATTGATTAATTTGATTTCACTGCCTGAGGCAGTGGTCAAAGTGGAACCCGCCTGGAAAATAAACATTGCTTCGGGATTATTCTGGCCATCCAGAGTCAGCGTGCCGGTGATATTGATACTGGTTTGTGAAGTATAAACGCCGGGTGCTAAGGTCATGCCGCCGAGATCGGCTGCAATGGTTGCCGTAGAGATAGTGCCTGCCGTTTGATTATAGGCGGTTACCAGATCGGCTTTGGCTAAACTTGCTACCCCGCCGGCATCCGAGATATAGGCGGTACCGGTGGTTGTCACTCCGGTAGCACCAAAGGCGGAACCGGGATATAAGCCAATATTACCACCAGCAGTTCCGCTGATGCTGGTCGTTCCGGTGTTTGTAATGGTCGACCCCGCTAGGATAGCAAAACTGGAGGTAGAGCCTAATTCGATCTTGGCCGGCGATGCCGCCAAAACGGGGAATGATGTCGTCACGATAAGGAAGAGTAGAGTAAACAATGCGGTCATTTTTCTTGTCTTAAGAGTTTTCATTCTGATTCCCTGCCTTTCTAATCTAACAATCCTTGTGTGAAGCTTTGAGCGCTGCTACCTGCGGCAGTGCATCTAAAACTGGTTGAGATCTGCTTTTGTGATGCCAAACGGATAAGCTTTCGTATAATCTTCATTCGGAATGAATTCGACGAATTTTTCAAAGTCGGCTGTCTGCAATTTTTCCAGATATTCGATCAGTACCGAAAGTTTTTCGTAGGCGGCAATGGAAAAGAGGACTGCATCAGGCTGGTTGTTTTTTAAAATAAATATCTTACCCAGTCGCTCCGCTTTCGCTCTGCAGTCTTTGTATTTTTTGATCATTTCCGAGTTTGACACGATCGCTTCTGTCAAGATCTTCATTTTACCAATCACCACCCTTATACTGAAATCTGTCTTCATCTTAGCACAGTTTGCATGTTTTGTCAAATAATATTGATAATAATTATTATATTATTTATATGATTTTTTATATGATTCATTATAAGATTTTTTATTATCATTATTTATCGATATATTTGCCGTGCAGTTACAGCCCTGTTTAGGCATAAAAAAAGCGGCAACGTTTTTATAAACGTCACCACTTCACTGCGAACCTTTTCTTGTTACTTTTCGTCGATATCGCTCCTCAAATGTTTCAAGGAATAATTGATGCGAGCGCCTTTCTTCGGCAGGGTTTCCATCACTTCGGCAAACTCGGCCGGCTCCAGACTTTCCAGGTATTCGACAAAGTCAGACATTCGTTCGTATTCCGTAATGGAGAACAAGACGGCATCCGGTTGATTATTCTTTAAAACGAAAATCTTCCCTAACTCTTCTGCCTTCTCCCGGCAGGTCTTATAATTCTTGATCATCTCGGAGTTCGAAACGATCGCCTTCGTAAAAATATTCATTACATTTCTCCTATTTGTTCATCTTCCGGCAAAGTTCGTTTTGCTCGGTTATTTTCTGCTAATTCTTGATGGTATGATAATATCCCTTTATTATTGATAGAAAAATTTATCACAACATTGTTATCATGATGATACGAGTTAATTGTGACATCTCTTGGCTATCCAGCAACCGCGGCGTAATATGTACTCTAAAAAAGCCCGGCGGTCCTTGCCATCCGAGCGATCCGCACTCTCGCTGGAAAAAAGGGATTTTTCGTTGTCAAGCGGCTTAATTCACCCGTGTCTTGTGCCAAACCGCATAGATAAAAATAACACCGATCACGAGAGCCGGCAGGAAAACAAGCAGCTGCGGCAGCAAATAAGCAATTTCCAACTGAGACTGCCGATGGCTGAAGATACTGAAAGCAATGAAACCCAGGCCAAAAGTCAGCAAGAGAAAACCGGTCCGCAGAGGTGAATTCCAAGTCAGAAAGAGGATCGCAAACAAAAGCAAAGAAGGTACAGAATGCAGTAAAAATCCGCCCAACTGCGTCAGAAAATTGCCGCCTTCCTGAAAAGCGTCCAGAGAAAAGAGCATTAAAAACAGCGTATAGAAAATACCGGCCGCTCTGCCGAACCAGATGAGTTTCTTGTCTTTCTTTCTGCTTTTCATCTGACGCCACCCTCCCGTTGAATTGTATTCTTGAGGAGATTATTCTGGATGGAAGACAGAAAACCCTTTGTTATTGGGCAAAAATGGCAACTTCTCTTCGCCTGTCTGCGGCAAGACCATTGGCTCAGTTTTCGCCGCCGGGCCGTGGAACCAAGCTTATTTCAGCCAATAAGCGCTGCCATCATTGACTCGATCCATAAAACCATATTCGATTAAGTAACGCCGGATGCTGACAAAATCATCATAAATACCGGTCAGGATACTGTTCACTTCTTTTTCAGTGTATTTCTTGTTCTTTTCAAACTGTTCCGCAATCAGCCGCAGAATGACGAGCTTCTTTTTCTGCTTGACCGGAAACACTTTTAATTGCAGAGGTTCTAAACTGGTGAAAGCGGCATGGATGATTTTTTTTGCTTCCGCTTCGGTGATTTCGTATCGTTCGTCTACCATGGTTGCTCCTTCATGAACAGGCAGTAATTGACTGCCGTCCGTATTTTTACCTTTACCCATCTCCTCTGAGACCATTTGCCAAACCGCCAAGTAGATTTTGGCTGCTTTGGCTTTTTCCCGAAACATGAAACGCTGATGCCGCACGGTTGAGGGAGACACCTGCAGCCGCTTTGCCACCTCACTGTCCGTATAACCCTGACCGAATTGCTGCAGTAGAATTTTCTGATTTTCAGTCAAAGACAAATACTTACTGTCTGCCGCTAAAAATTCAGCCAATCTATTTTGATGCATGGTTTTCTGATGCATCTGCACTGCCTGTTCGGCTTGAAAATACCTTTCAGCCAGTCGGTAGACTTCGCCAACGGCAAAAGAACTGCCGCAGTCTGTGCAAACGTAAGCATTTTGACCTGCGTCAAGAAAATAACCCTGCACGATTTCCTGCATTGATAAGTTTTCCAGATCTGCCAAGGTGTCACTCTCCTATTGTTTACTAATTTTATAAACATATTATAATATTGTTTGCGTATTTTGTCAAGAGGCAGTATGATTTTCCTGCTACTTGGTTATTTTGAGGTTTTTACTAGCAGAGAAAAAAATACTTGACTGCAACCTTGCTTTTGTGTAAAGTACAATCAATCGGTTGACTTTGCGAGGGAAGCCTGAATGATGGGGAGGGTGAATCCGATGAAACCAGAAAATCTGCAGCGCGTGATACAATTACGGCACGAACTGCATCAACATCCCGAAGTATCTTTACAGGAAAGCTGGACAAAGCAGCATCTGATCGATTTTTTACGGCAAAATACAAAATTGGAGATCGTCGACAGAGGCTTCTGGTTTTATGCGGTTTATCACGCCGGACCGGACAGGAAAAATGTTGCCTTTCGGGCTGATTTTGATGCGCTGCCCATGCCGGAAGGTATTGACTTACCCTATGCTTCCCGCTGCCCCGGCGTAGCTCATAAGTGCGGCCATGATGGGCACGCAGCAGTTCTGGCCGGTCTTGCCTTAGAAATTGACCAACAGGGAGCTGAGCAGAATATTTTCTTGCTTTTTCAACCGGCCGAAGAAATCGGAGCCGGCGGCGAGCCCTGTTCTGCTATGATTCGTGAGCATAAAATCGATGGAATTTATGCTTTTCACAATATGAGCGGCATGCCTTTTGGCTCGGTGAATGTGATTGACAACACGGCACACTGCGCTTCAAGAGGCATGACCATTCATCTGCAGGGGATCCCCTCCCACGCCAGCCAGCCGGAAGCGGGCCGCAATCCGGCGGCCGCCATCGCTGCCATCATCCTGGCGATCCCTGAGCTGACCGCTCCGGAAAAACAACAGGGTCTGGTCTTATGCACCGTCATTCAGGTTGAGCTGGGCGAAAAAGCCTTTGGCATCTCTGCGAGCCAGGGAGATTTGCGCCTGACCCTTCGGGCAGAACGGGAAACCGAACTCGAGCGTCTGCAGCAAAACCTGGAGAAGCTTGCTGCCGCGCTGGCGCTGCGCGATGGCTTGACGGTTGCTATTTCTTACCAGGACATTTTTCCGGAAACCTTCAACCACAAAGAAAGCGTGGATCAGATTCGCCGCGCTGCCAAAGCCAACGGTCTCGAGGTCAACGAATTGACCAAGGCGCAGCGGGGCTCGGAAGATTTCGGTTACTATACCAAACTGACCAAGGGGGCCATCTGCTATTTGGGCAATGGGGAAGATTATCCCCCGGTTCACACCTTTGCTTACGATTTCCGGGATGAACTGCTGGAAATTGCCGTAACACTTTTCCTCGGCTTAACGAAATGATGAAAAAAGGGGCTGTAGCAAAATGAAAAATTGCTACAGTCTCTTTTTGATGCTCCAGTATCATTTTTCACAAACGAAAAACAAGCTAATACGAAAAACAGCAGACAGAAATATAAAGGTCAGATAAAATCTCACCCAAATACAGGAAATATTCTGATTTTTACTATTGTTAAGCCGTAAGTTTTTTAAACAATTGTCTGCCGGTGCGATTTTGTTGAATCTTGTTGTGTAATTTGTTGATGTTGTAGCCCATTGCCACCAAAAGAATCTCTGCCAAAACCTTTTTATTGCCGCGGAGCAGGAACTGACGGAAGCCGTAATCCTGCTTGATCACGCCGAAGGCTCCTTCTGACTGAATGGAACGATTCATCCGCAGCAAGATCCCCTTGGCACTGGTGATCCGCTCCAGTGACTGTTGACGCTGCTCAATGAATTTCTTGGAGACCTGCAGTTTCCTGTTTCCCTTCGATCGGGTGCATTTCTTTTTATAGGGACACGTTCCGCAATCCTCACATGCGTAGTAGGTGATCTCACTTTCAAAACCAGACTTGCTCTTACGTTTGCCTGTATAAACTGCTCTGAGCTTCTTTTCAGCCTGACAGGTGTATTCATCCAGTGTCTTGTCATAGGCCATGTTTTCCCTCAGCGCCATGTTGCTCTTGTATTTCTTCGTTTTAGACCGCTCATAATTTTGAGGCTTAATGTAACACTGTGTGGTTTTATTTTCAAAAAAGGTGTAATTTTCCTCGCTCTCATAACCCGCATCCGCTGTGACATCTTCGTAACTTGTCCCCAGATGTGATTCCATATTTTCCAGCAAGGGTATGAGTGTAAGCTGATCGCTGCGCTCACTGGAAACCTGGACACCTGTAATATATTCACCTTCCACTCCAAGTTGGATGTTATAACCCGGTTTCAATTGCGCGTTACGCATATGATCGTCTTTCATATGCATGAAAGTCGCATCCGGATCAATTTTAGAGAAGCTATTCCGCCCTTGGAAGGTCGTTTGATATCCGGCATACTTTTCTTTCCGGCCGAGCAGTTCCCGAAGCTGCTCGATATCCCTTTGCAACTCGCTTTTTCGCTTGCCCTTGCCGTAGACAAACGGTGCGGTTATCCGGCGCTCGAGGATCTGCAGCAAATCTTCCGACGTTTCTGCCAGAATACCGTATTTTGCAGACAGCTCAGGCAGCCACTTCGACAGTTTGTCAAGTAGCCTGCTTTCATATTTCGTCGTGCTTTTTTTCCAGACAAAGCTATACTTGTTCGCATTCGCTTCGAGTTTTGTCCCGTCTACAAACAGATGCTCAAACTTGATTTCACTCAAGTTTGCCAGCTTTTTCACCAATTGGTAGAAAAGCTCCTCACCGCATTTTGTCAGCCGTTTACTTCGAAAACGCGCGATTTCGCTGTGGTTAGGTGCTTTTTTTCCATTGAGCAGCCAGATGAAATTGATATCTCGCTTACATGCCATGGCGATGGCGCGGCTGGAAAAAATGCCTTGCATACTGGCATATACCATTAGCTTCAGCATGGTAACGGGATTTGTTGCCGGGCGACGGCCTGTGCGTTGATATGCTCTCCAAAGCGGGGTCTCATCCATCTCCTCCATTATTTCGTCTAAGAGCCGCACACTGTCATCTGCAGGAATTATTTTCTCAGCAAAAAATTCGTCAAGTTTTAGTTGCACATTTCTTTTTTTCGTGCCATAATGGACACGGTGTAGTGGTTTTTTCACGATTCAATTATACCAAAAAAACAGAGCCTTGTGTCTGCTTTTCGCAGCCACTTGGCTCTGTTTTTTTAGGCTGTTTTGCTACAGCCCCTCTTGTTTTTATTCCGGATTCGCTTCGGCCGCTTTGATCATGATAGCGCATTCAATGCGCTTGCGGAACAGTTCACAGCCATAGGCATAAATCCCGGTGATACTGCCCGTGGCATGGCAGGCATTGGCGGCACAACCGCCGGAACAATAGAGCCTGGCCCAGCAATCATTACATTCCGGGTGAGCATAGACATTACATAGTTTAAATTCATCCTGCAATTCCAAATTAGTGACACCGTCACAGAGATTGCCCAGGCTGAATTTAGGATCGCCTACAAATTGATGGCAGGGGAAGAGTTCTCCCCAGGGTGTGACGGCCATATATTCCGTTCCGGCGCCACAGCCGGAAATTCGTTTATAAATGCAGGGTCCGTTGCTCAAATCGAGCATATAATGGTAGAAGGTGATAGCTTTGCCTTCTTTTTTACGCTGGATCATCGCCTTGGCCAGGATTTCATATTGTTCAAAAAGCACCGGCAAATCTGCTTCGGTCAGGGCATAGGGATCATTCGGCGCACAAACGACCGGTTCCATACTGAGCTGCGTAAAACCAAGGTCCGCCATGTGCAGCAAATCGTTGCTGAAATCAATATTGTGATGGGTATAGGTGCCCCGGATATAATAACCTTGCTGACCGCGTTTTGCTACCAAACGTTGGAATTTCGGTACAATGGTCTCGTAACTGCCCTCACCTGCATAGTTCTTACGCAAATTGTCATGCACTTCTTTTCTGCCGTCCAGGCTCAGGACCACATTGTACATTTCCCGATTGCAGAAATCTGTCACTTCATCATCGAGCAGCATGCCGTTGGTAGTCAGAGTGAAGCGGAATTTCTTGTGGCAGGCTTGCTCCCGGCTGCGTCCGTAAGCCACCAGCTGTTTGACAACCTGCCAATTCATCAGCGGCTCGCCACCAAAGAAATCCACTTCCAAATTGACCCGCGTTCCCGAATGAGCGATCAGAAAATCAAGGGCCTGTTTACCTACTTCCAGGCTCATCAAGGCGCGTTCTCCCTGATACTTACCCTGACTGGCAAAACAGTATTCGCAATTTAAATTACAGGTATGCGCTACATGCAGACAAAGCGCCTTAATCACCGTGCTGCGTTTCTTTAAATCGAGCGCTTTCTCGGCATAAACATCTTCGCTAAACAGTTTACCCGCCGCTTTCAATGCTTCGAGATCCTCAAAACACTGCCGCAGGTCCTGCTCGCTGACCTGATCAGCAGCATATTTTGCCAGCATCTGGGCGATAATTTGCTCTTTTTCAGCCTTCTCGTAGAGACTGATCATCTCATAAGCAACTTTATCAACAACATGCACCGATCCGCTGTAAACATCCAGCACGATGGAATAGCCATTCAATTGATACTGATGGATCATAACCAGAGTTCCTTCCTCATAAGATAAAAAATGCCGCTTGCCCACACGCTCGTGCAAACAGGCGGCAATTTTCAGTTGAACTTATTTGTCCTTATTCTCACATGGCTGATTGGCGATACCGCAGGAAGTCTTGCAGGCAGATTGGCAGGACGTTTGGCATTCGCCGCAGCCGCCGTTCTTGGCACTGGCAGCCAAATCGCGGGTATCCAAAGTTTGAATTCTTTTCATCTAGATTGCCTCCATTTAAAAAACTTATCTTGCTTAATTTACCTCATTTTTTGGTACTAGTCAAGAGGCTTTACAATATCACTGACATTTAATAACAATTCTTTACAAGGTTACCGATTGCAGCAGAGGTGGTCTGAATTTGGCAAACCTCCGAACGATTGATTTTTGCAGGAATTGACAATTGGATCCTTTTCGCTGTAGAATTGAAACAATCAGAAAAATCAGAAAGGAGGGGACTCTATGAGACAAATCGATGAGACAGCCCTGCAAGCGGCCAAAGATGACGATGTCCTCTCCGATTTCATCATCAGTCAAAAATGGTTTATCTTAGGCTGCGCCTTCCGCGCCAGTAAACGCTTCATTACTACTTCAGACGACGAATGGTCAATTGCCATCTTTGCCTTCTCCGATGCGGTCAATACCTATGACTTCAGTCAAGGCAGCTTTTTAAAATATGCCGAAACCTGCATTCGCTGGCGCCTGATCGATTACCATCGGACGGAGCAGAAGCACAATCAGGAAGAAGCCATGGATCCTCTCCTCTTCGGGACGGAAGCAAGCGAAGAGACAAGCGATTATCACGACCGGATTAAAGTGGTAGAGAAACTGACCGCAGATCAGGATCTGGCTGTAAAAGATGAAATTGCCGCTGCCGCTGCCGAATTTGAAAAATTCGGTTTCTCTTTCTACGATTTGACGGAATGCTCACCGAAATCACGCAAAACAAAAAATGCCTGCCGGCTGGCAGTGCGCTGTATTCTGGCTCATCCTGCGCTGCGGGACGAACTTTACGCTAAAAAAATGCTGCCGCAAAAAAAAATCCACATTTTTACGGGCCTACCCCTAAAATTACTGGAACATCACCGTAATTATATTATAGCGGCAGTGGAACTCCTTTCCGGTGAGTATCCCTGTTTGGCAGAATATGTATCCTTCATACGAAAGGAAGAATGAATTAATGAAAGCGATCATTGTAGAAATACGCAAAGACAAGGCAGCCCTGCTTTCTGACGACGGATGCATCGTTCGCGTGAAAAACCGGAACTATACAATCGGGCAGGAGGTAGAAATGAACATGAGAAACAACTTGAGTTTCAGTAAAATTACTGCTTTAGTGGCAGCATGCATGATGGTCTTCCTGGGGGGCAGCGCCTATGCGTATTACACCCCGACAACTTATGTCAGTTTGGACGTCAATCCGGCGATTGAATTTTCAGTCAACCGTTTTGACAGAGTGCTTTCCGCCAAAGGCGTCAACGACGAAGGCAAGGAGATTTTATCAGAGGTTGAACTTGCTCACCTCAAGAACAAAAATATCGAAGAAGCCATTACGCTCACCGTCAACGAAATCGCCCAAGCCGGGTATTTGAATGGCAGCGGCAACGGTATTGTGATTGCCACCGCAGCCAAGAATAAAGAGAAAGCGGCTGAATTGGCCACGGATCTCGAAACAGCAGCCAATACTGCCTGCGAAAAGAACAACGTTGAAAAAGTAGCCAATGCCGAAGCCGTTGGTCTGGAACGTGTCACCGAAGCAAAAGAGCTAGGCGTCACACCCGGCAAATTGAATCTGGTAGAAAAATTAATCGCCAGTGCAGAAGAACCGGCCACGATTGACCAAACCGAATGGTTAACCAAACCGGTAAAGGAAATCATGGCGCAGACCAATCAAAACAAAGAACTCGAACGCAAGCATGCAGCGGAGCAAACCGAAAATAACACCACTGCTGATCCGGCAGAAGAAGTCACCTTAGGAACTGAAAACAAACCTGAAGGAGTCGGTAACGGTAAAGTAACCACCGGTTCGCTTCCAATCAAAGAGGGCCCGACAGGTTCCGGAACTGAAAACAAACCCGAAGGAGTCGGCAACGACAAAACCACCAAAGTCAAAGGCAATTAACATCATCCAGTAAAAAGGGGCTGTAGCAAAATGAAAAATTGCTACAGTCTCTTTTTGATGCTCCAGTATCATTTTTCACAAACGAAAAACAAGCTAATACGAAAAACAGCAGACAGAAATATAAAGGTCAGATAAAATCTCACCCAAATACAGGAAATATTCTGATTTTTACTATTGTTAAGCCGTAAGTTTTTTAAACAATTGTCTGCCGGTGCGATTTTGTTGAATCTTGTTGTGTAATTTGTTGATGTTGTAGCCCATTGCCACCAAAAGAATCTCTGCCAAAACCTTTTTATTGCCGCGGAGCAGGAACTGACGGAAGCCGTAATCCTGCTTGATCACGCCGAAGGCTCCTTCTGACTGAATGGAACGATTCATCCGCAGCAAGATCCCCTTGGCACTGGTGATCCGCTCCAGTGACTGTTGACGCTGCTCAATGAATTTCTTGGAGACCTGCAGTTTCCTGTTTCCCTTCGATCGGGTGCATTTCTTTTTATAGGGACACGTTCCGCAATCCTCACATGCGTAGTAGGTGATCTCACTTTCAAAACCAGACTTGCTCTTACGTTTGCCTGTATAAACTGCTCTGAGCTTCTTTTCAGCCTGACAGGTGTATTCATCCAGTGTCTTGTCATAGGCCATGTTTTCCCTCAGCGCCATGTTGCTCTTGTATTTCTTCGTTTTAGACCGCTCATAATTTTGAGGCTTAATGTAACACTGTGTGGTTTTATTTTCAAAAAAGGTGTAATTTTCCTCGCTCTCATAACCCGCATCCGCTGTGACATCTTCGTAACTTGTCCCCAGATGTGATTCCATATTTTCCAGCAAGGGTATGAGTGTAAGCTGATCGCTGCGCTCACTGGAAACCTGGACACCTGTAATATATTCACCTTCCACTCCAAGTTGGATGTTATAACCCGGTTTCAATTGCGCGTTACGCATATGATCGTCTTTCATATGCATGAAAGTCGCATCCGGATCAATTTTAGAGAAGCTATTCCGCCCTTGGAAGGTCGTTTGATATCCGGCATACTTTTCTTTCCGGCCGAGCAGTTCCCGAAGCTGCTCGATATCCCTTTGCAACTCGCTTTTTCGCTTGCCCTTGCCGTAGACAAACGGTGCGGTTATCCGGCGCTCGAGGATCTGCAGCAAATCTTCCGACGTTTCTGCCAGAATACCGTATTTTGCAGACAGCTCAGGCAGCCACTTCGACAGTTTGTCAAGTAGCCTGCTTTCATATTTCGTCGTGCTTTTTTTCCAGACAAAGCTATACTTGTTCGCATTCGCTTCGAGTTTTGTCCCGTCTACAAACAGATGCTCAAACTTGATTTCACTCAAGTTTGCCAGCTTTTTCACCAATTGGTAGAAAAGCTCCTCACCGCATTTTGTCAGCCGTTTACTTCGAAAACGCGCGATTTCGCTGTGGTTAGGTGCTTTTTTTCCATTGAGCAGCCAGATGAAATTGATATCTCGCTTACATGCCATGGCGATGGCGCGGCTGGAAAAAATGCCTTGCATACTGGCATATACCATTAGCTTCAGCATGGTAACGGGATTTGTTGCCGGGCGACGGCCTGTGCGTTGATATGCTCTCCAAAGCGGGGTCTCATCCATCTCCTCCATTATTTCGTCTAAGAGCCGCACACTGTCATCTGCAGGAATTATTTTCTCAGCAAAAAATTCGTCAAGTTTTAGTTGCACATTTCTTTTTTTCGTGCCATAATGGACACGGTGTAGTGGTTTTTTCACGATTCAATTATACCAAAAAAACAGAGCCTTGTGTCTGCTTTTCGCAGCCACTTGGCTCTGTTTTTTTAGGCTGTTTTGCTACAGCCCCTTTTTGTTATCTATTTCAGCTTACAGCATTCCTAACGCTGGCTGTGGGAATTTTAATGAACTTTCAATCAGTCTTTATAGAACGGTTCCCGCTTTGGCATCCAGCAGCACGCCGTCCCGCAGTGCAATCCGGCCGGCTACCACCACCAGTTCAATGCCGCTGCCATAACGATGCGGGTTGTCATAGGTAGCGTTATCCCGGATGGTATTGCCGTCAAACAGGGTCAGATCCGCTTGCAGGCCGGGACGCAGCAAACCTCTGTCCCATAAATGCAAACGAGCGGCCGGAGCGGATGTCATTCGGCGCACTGCTTCTGCCAGCGTGATGACTCCCTCCTGCAAGGCGTAATAGCCCAAGACCCGCGGGAACGTACCGTAATAGCGGGGATGCGGCACATCTTTGCCGAATTTCACAATACTGCCGTCCGATCCGATCATGCCCAGCGGATGCTGCATGATTTTGCGCAGATCTGCTTCCTGCATATTAAAGGAGACAATCTGAACCGGACCCTTTTCAATCATGATCAAAGCCGCATCGACCGCTTCCAGCTGCAGAATCTCAGCGGCTTCCTTCAGGCTAGTGCCGCTAAAGGAAGGTGTTGCCGGACAAGCGGCGATCAGCAGACTGTCCGGTCCGCCTCTGCGCTCCAGATTGGCCATCATTTCCAGCCGCAGCTGCGCGCGCAAAGCACTATCCTGCAGACGCTGCCGCATGGCCTCTGTTCCGCCAGCTTGAGCCCAACCCGGCACCAAAGCGCCGACCAAAGAGGTTCCGGAAGCCAGATAAGGATATTGGTCAAAACTGATCTCCAGCCCTTCCGCTCTTGCCGCGTCCAGGAGAGCCAGCACTTGTTCCGCTTTACCCCAAACCGATTTACCCAAGCATTTCAAATGGGATATTTGCAGCGGTACTTCCGCCTGACGGGCAATATCAATCGCTTCCTCCACCGAAGCAAGCAAACCGATATTATAATCGCTTTCATCCCGCATATGGATACTGATAAAACCATTGTGTCTGGCAACTGCTTTGGCTAAACCCACTACTTCCTGTTTTTTAGCATAACTGCCCGGTGTATAATAGAGACCGAAGGACATACCCAGCGCTCCCTGCGCCATGGCTGCTTCCGTCAGGGCTTCCATTCTCACCTGCTCGCCTGCTGTGGGGTGACGCATTTCCATCCCCATCACATCTTCACGAATGCTGCCATGCCCCACCAGGAGCCCATAATGCAGAGACGTGCCGATTTGCGCGACAGCCGAGCGATGGATGCCGATGGGATAGCTGGAACCGCCGCAATTCCCACCGATCAGGGTGGTAACGCCTTGACGGAGGTAATTCTCTGCTGCGGGAAATTGCAGAATTCCCCGGTCGCCATGCGTATGAATATCAATAAAACCAGGCGTCAGATAACCATCATGACCGTCTATTTCCTGTTCTGCCGTAAGATCTAAGGCTCCCATCGCAGCGATTTTACCGTTTTGCACCAACAGACTGCCTCGCTGCCAGGGTGCGCCGCTGCCATCCAGCAAACGAACATTCCGAATGAGAAGTTCTGACATCTCGTTCTCTCCTTTAAGAGTTTTTCTCTGCCATTTGATTATTCTGCAGCGAACCGAAAGCTGCTGCACGGGGAACATGGAGTAATTGACACTATTTTACAAGAGAACGCCGCAATAGTCAAATAGGAAATCAGCATTCCGTTGCGAATCATGGCAGGGTTTTCTTATGTCTGAATCGAAAAGAGAAGAACTTGCTGCATAGGAGGTTTTACGATGCCGGTTCCGGCTTTTCTGCCAATCACAACAGCCCGTTTAGTCCTGCGCAGTCTGCAGCGGGCTGATGCTGACACCCTGTTTTTCTACCGTGCGCTGCCGGAAGTCTATCAATATCAAGGTTTTGCTGCGGCGAACGAACAACAGCAGGCTGTTTTCTGGCAGATGCTGGCAGAACAGCCCGATCTGCCGGACAGTTGGTTCCAATTGGCGATCTGTTTGGCTGAAAACCAGACGATGATCGGAGATTTGGGACTGCACTTTTTAACAGACACAGCGCAGGTGGAAATCGGTATTACCCTGGCACCTGCCTTCCAGGGTCGAGGTTACGCCAGCGAAGCAATGTCTGCTGTATTTGACTATCTGTTTACCCATCTGCACAAACATCGAATCACCGCTTCCATCGATCCGCGCAATCTCAAATCGATTGCACTGGTTCGCAAAATGGGCATGCGCCAGGAAGGCCATTTTATCAAGAGTTTCAAAGCGGGGGAAGAATGGTTCGACGATCTTTACTTTGCACTTTTAGAGGAGGAATATCATGCTTTTCCCAAACCGTAACACAGAAAGACTTTTTCTCAGAAGAATTTGTCCGCTTGACCGTTATTTTGTCTTAAGTGAATTTTCTGACCCTGATGTCAATCAGTACCTCTACGATGCGGAACCGGTGGCCACCCTGCAGGAAGCGGATGAACTGATCAATTTTTACACCAATCAAACAGAAGAAAAATGGAATCGCTGGGTCATCATCCGCAAAGAAGACAATGCCAAACTCGGCACGATCGGCTTGCATTGCTGGCAAAAAAAGGCCGGCATTGTGGAAGTTGGCTACGACATGCAGAAACCTTATTGGGGCAAAGGTTATGCCTTTGAAGCATTGCAGGAAACCATCCGTTTTGTCAGAGAAGCCATGCCGGTCAGCGAGATACGGGCTTGTATTGCTTTGACCAACCAGCGCTCCATCGCGCTTGCACTGCGCTGCGGCTTTCAGGACAGCGGCGAAACAAAGACGTACCATTTTCACGGCGCGGATTATCCGCATGCCTATTATTCACTGAAGCTGGATGAAGAATCTATTGAAAGTAAATAGCGAATACCTTGCTGAATAGAGCAGAAGGGTTTAGCCGTGCGGTTAAACCCTTCTTGCAAGCATTTGATAAAAAAACATGCTGTTCCGTTCGTTATTCTGCATTATTTTTCATCCTCTTCAGAGGATGAGATTGCCATCACGGGGCAGGAGCTGATTGCCTGCCTAAGTTTTTCCTGATCGATTGCCCCGTCTATTGTTTTGAGTGAAGCCTTCTTGTCCCGCATTTCAAATAATTCCGGGTAATTTTTAGCACACAAAGAACATCCCATGCAGGCGGATTTGTTGATAGAAGGACCATTCTGATTTCTCTTTTGCTGAGATAGATCCTTATCTTGGACAACCTTTGCCGTAATCCAGGAAAAAATCAGGATGGCAATCACAGTTAAGACCCAACGAACCGCCATAAATTGAAGTCCCAGAAACTTCATCTCATTCAGCAGCATAGGAACCTTGATTACCGCCCAGGCGCTTAAAATGATCACCAGATTTCTGACCGAAGCGCCTTTCTTATGCAGCATCACACAGAGTGGAAATGCCGCATAGATCGGTCCGGCAGAGATGCTGCCCAGTAAAAATGAGAGGACTACACCTTTCATCTTTGCTTCCTTGCCAAGATACTTGATGATTTTTTCTTTGGGAACCCATAAATCCAGCAGAGCTGTCAAAATAAAGATGACCGGCATGATCATGATCATTTCTTTGATATAGTAGAAACTGTTTTGAACAGAAGCAATCCCCAAATTCTGATTTACCACAAAAACAGCCAGGTAAGCTGCCGCAATCAATAGGATAAACAAATTTTCTTTTGCCTTGCGAATCAACATCATATAATCACCCCCATAACGAGTGCAATCAGTATTGCAAATACAAAACTCAGACCATTTCTTACGACAGTGAATTTCACGCCGAATTCACGTATTTCCAGTGGGAATGTGACGATGCCAACCATCGTCAGCGTGGTCAGAAAAGCAACGGATGGAACGATGCCCACACCCGCGTGTACAAGCGTACCGACCAGCGGGAAAGCGATAAATGCCGGGATTAGGGTAATTGCGCCAAACGCAGCAGCGATTACAGTGGCCAAAAGCACCGATTGCTTGCTGACGAACTCGGCAATGTTTGCAGGCGGTAAGAGAGTCAGGATCAACCCGATTAGAAAAATAATCGATAAAATACTGCCCAACATCCCTTTGCCCATGCCAAATGCCATTTTCAGCGCTTGTTTTGTTTTTTTCTTATCCCTAATCAGAGAGAATACGAGAAAAATTGCGGTCCCGATCCACATTGCCAAAGTCAATACATCCATAAAATACCTCCTATGTCTATTTGATAGCATTATAGGGGGTTTTTTTCATTTGAAATAGACACCTATGTTTCTTTATGCTATGATGTTTCAAAAGAGGTGATACAGGTGACAATTGAAGAGATACGGCAGATCGCCTTGCTTTCGGGGATAGATGACGACGTTTTGAATCGATGTCTTGTGGAAAATCAAGTATGCGTCAGACATTATGCAAAAGGAGTAACCGTTCATCATCAACATGATGCCTGCAGCGCGCTTGACGTTGTATTATCAGGCAATCTTGTTGCCTATTCTTTAGCGGAAAATGGTTCTGCCAATTCAATGTTTGAGTTTCGGGAAAACAATATCATTGGAGCTAATTTGCTTTTTGGCGACAACAACACCTATCCACTCAATATTTATAGTGTAACAGCTTGCGATTTGCTTTATTTGTCGCGAGACGCAGTGCTGGAATTCCTCCGTGATTATCACTTTGTCCTGCAGTATATAAAATCTTTGTCAATGAATTCGCAAGGTATGAATCGAAAAATCACCATGCTGACCCAAAAAGCGCTGCGAGAAAACATTATGGACTATTTCAGGCAGCAGTCCGTTATGCAAGGCTCTTCTGAAATTGTTCTCCCGTTCAGCAAAAAAGAATTTGCCGACTACCTGGGCGTGCAAAGGCCATCGCTTTTCAGGGAGTTGAAAAAGCTAAAACAGGAAGGAATCATTGAGATTGATCACCGCACGATTCACCTCTAACCGTTCAAACGAGAAACAGGGTGAAACCGGAGGCAATTCTCCGGAGTGTTGGCTGCCGGTTCGTGTAACGGCTCTTATTGGCTGGCAGTTATGATGCTTTTAGCACTGCCGTATCCTAATTAAATTTTAGATGTATGGCATGGATTTCTGGAATTTTTTCAATGAGACTGTGAGGTGTCACTTACCGTGTTGGATTCTAAAACCATTGGGGCATTGAGCGAAGCGGCAGCCGCTGCTTATCTGCAAAAATCTGGTTATCGGATTCTGCAAAGGAATTACCGTACCCCCATCGGAGAGCTGGATATCGTTTGTTCTCTCGGCAGTTCCCTGATTTTTGTGGAAGTGAAATCCCGCACGAGTACCGCCTTCGGCGAGGCATATTTAGCTGTAAACGCCAAAAAGCGGCAAAAGCTGCGTAATTTAGCTCTCTACTATATCATGCTGGAGTGTAAAACAGAGCCGGAATACCAATTTGATATCGTTTCCATCTGGCTGCAAAAGCAAAGCGGGATGGTTCTGGATCTGCAGCATTATAAAAATGCCTTTACTTAAGCAAATAGTCTGCCCAATCGTGGCTATCCCTGTTATTTCCTGCCAATCTGCCGTAATCCCTGATTATCCCTGTTTCCCGCCTGACTCCGCTCGCTTCCGCTGACTTCCGTTCGACTTGTCAATTTGACAAATTTAATTTGATCCTTTATAATATGAAGTATCGTATACGATATATAACATTTATGAAAGGGTTTGACATCATGTTTTCATCAAAACGCTTAAGCAGACTCGGCTTAATCCTGCTGGGCGCGGCGACCACATCATTTGGAATTTATAATATCCATTCCAGATGCAGCATTGCGGAAGGTGGCAGTGTAGGGCTTGCGCTCCTGACTTATCAGTGAGCTGAAATACCAATCTCTGTGACCTGCTTCGTGCTGGACATGCTGGGTATTCTGCTTGGCATTGTTATTTTTGGCAAAAAATTCGCCGGCGCTTCTCTTTTGGCTTCGGTTGCCTTTGCCGCTTTCTATGGACTTTACGGATACTTTCCTCCGCTGCTGCCGGATTTATCCCAAGTGCCGATTACAGCAGCTGTTCTGGGCGGACTCTTTGTTGGTCTCGGGGAGGGACTCCTGCTGAAAGCCGGAGCCGCATCCGGCTGAGACGCCTCCATCGCCCTGATCATGCGGGAAAAATTTCATATAAAGATCTCTCTTTGGTATACTGTGACGGATGTAGCAATTCTTTTGCTTTCCCTGGTTTATCTGCCGGCGGGAAAATTGATTTATTCACTGATCACAGTTGTCGTATCCAACAGCGTGATTGCCTTGGCTCAGCTTGAATTAGCCCGCCAAGCCCAACACAGTCTGCGGTACCGCCACGGAGTTGATACAATCTTTTTGCGGCAGCCAATACTGCCGAGAAAATTCTGCCTGCCTCGGGTGAATACCGCCCAATGGCAGCTGGATTACATGCATGATACGTAGTGACCGGCTGCAAAACAAAAACGCCGGCGCGAATCCCGTATATTCAGCGGAACGATGTGACGAAAGTCGCGGACATTCCAAAAACAACAGCTTAAAATTTAGTAAAAGGAACACCGGAATTGTTTGGCCTGCTAGGCTGACAATTCCGGTGCTTTTCTATTTTGAACCAGCTGCCTGCTGTAATTGTTTTTGCACCAAATGCAATTTGCAGTAACCGCTTTCCTCCGCAATCACACCCTGATCGGTATAGCCATTGGCTAAAAAGAAGTCGAGCGTACCGTTGGGAAAAACCCCTGTTTCATCTGTGATGGCGATGATTTGGCGGAATTCTGCGCACAAATAAGTCTCCAGGGCCCGTAAAGGCGCTGTTTTATAATCAAATTTCTCCGATGCCGCATAGGAACAGGTTAAGAAGGCGGTATCGGATCGGTGCGGAATTGCATAAGGGACCTGCAGTGAAGGCAGATATTCAGCACCGCCCAACAGAAGACCGTGTTCCGTATGGATGAAACCATAAATAGGCTGCTTTTGCCGCAGCAGAAAGAATCTTTTGCCTTCGCAGTTGGCTGCGCAGTCTTTGCCTGTACAGCGGCAGGCTATCTCCAGATTCACTGCGGTTAAAGCAGTGATTTCGGCTTGGTAGGGTTCGACTGCCAGCTCAATCTGCCAGGGCCGTTCCGTAGGACGCTTTCCTTCTGCCAGTTGATCAAGCCACGCTTTCTTCAAGGGGCTGAAAAAGCGGTCCTGGCAGTCGACCACCGTCAGTGTGGGAAAATACATTTTTTGCTGCTGCGCCAGAGCAAAATCATCGGTCACATCGTGCAGAGAGACAGTAAATACATCCCGATATTGCTGCAGCAGCCCGATCATCTCCAGATTAAGCGGGCATTGACAGCCCCAGTAATAAAAATCAATTCTCATCCTATCAGCCCGGCCTTTCGTTGGCAAAATCACGCGGTCAAATTTGAAAAAAACATTTGCGGATATCCATATTATATCAGAAATTGCCATAAAAAAACCTTGTCAAAGCGAATAATCTGTGTTACATTTCTTCTATTATAGAAGGAATTATTCCGGCTGCAGGGCAGCTCTCTATTTCGGCAGAGTCTCGAGACTTCAGGAGGTTTTTTGCTTGAAAGAAAAGCTACAAGTTACCCGCCGTTTAGTGGCACAAGGTCAATTACTGGCAAAACCCGGCCAGCACGTGCGGCATGATGATGTGATTGGAAAACTCGACTACATCCCCGGTCAGATGGTGCGCTGCAATGTCGCAGATGTCTTAGGCATCGACCCGCAAAACATTCAAAAGAAGATGACAAAAAGTTTGAATCAGTGGATCAATCAGGGTGAGATGCTGGCAGAAAATCGGGAGTTTTATACGAGTACCCAACTCTTCAGTCCGACTTCCGGTTATATCGCCTTGATTTCGCGCTTTTTGGGCAACGTTTTCATCCGCGAACCTTTGCCGGCCGGACCCAAAGATCCCATCTGGTATCGGGCAGATGAACTTGGCATGTCAAAACTCGCCTTTGCTGCCGGCATCACTGTCAAACAAGGCACCGTTGTCGATCGGGGCAGGGTTTTGATTACCAATCTGAAACCGCCGCTTCTTGCACCGGCCGTCGGTAAAATCCGGGAAATCTCCAACACGGAAGGTTATATGATTTTAGTACCGCTTTATCAGCCGACCGAATTACTGGCCCACTTGGATGGCGTGGTCAAAGAAATATCGGAGACTGGCACTTTGGTCATTGAAAGCTTTGGTTACCGTTTTCAGGGTGTGATGGGATTTGGCAGTGAACGGGTCGGTCCGCTGCGGCCTCTATTAGCGGATGAACGTGATCTGGACGTCAATGATATTCCTGATGATGTCAAGGGCTGTGTCGTCTTGGCGCGTGGCGGTGTTACACTGGCAGCTCTGCGTCAGTTGGAACAACTCGAAATCAGCGGTTTAGTCGTAGGCAGCCTAGACCAGGAGGTTCTGCGTCAATTCAGCCACGAAGAACCCTTAATGATCATGGGACAACGCATGGAACTGCCCTTTACTTTGATTATGATGCAGGGATTTGGCAGTCCAATGCCAGAAAGTGCTTATCAAGCCATGGCCGAGCACGCCGGTATGCTCACCGCCATCGATGGCAGTACTCAGCTGCGCGCCGGAGTGATTCGGCCGGAAATTCTCATCTCTTTGGCCGAAGAAATCCCGCCTGAGACAAAAACAGCTCCGCCTGCCGCCTTGAATCTGCAGGTGAATGACGCAGTGATTCTGATCCGCGAACCGCATTTTGGCTCAATCGGCCGCGTCACTGCCATTAGTGCAGATTTACAGGCAACCGCTGCCGGGACCAATGCCTCGCTTGCTTTGATTCAATTGGATCAGGGCGAATGCCTGGCGGTACCGGTACAGAATTGCCAGAAATTATGAGGTGATCACTTTGATATTGGATAAAGATGCAGCAGTGGGGACTTTCGCTGAGCTCTGGACGCCTGCGCTGCTGAAAATAAAACAAGAAAAATTCCCTGCCGATGCCGCCCTCTTCAGCGGCTTGGTCGGATTCGCCGGAATCCAAATGCAGCTCTGGCCGCTCTGGCTGCAGGCTTGTGCAGCAGCCGGTTGTCCGATCCCGGAGAAGCTGCAGGCAACCGATCTGAAAGACGCATCCAGCCACCCGGTGCCCTGGCTTTGCCTGGGCCTACCTTATGGCAGCAAGGTGGCTTTGATCCATATTCAGGCGCCCGGCCTGGTGCAAAATCAGAAACTGCTGGGAGAACTGCGGCAGCCTGCCTTTATGCAGATGATGCGGACAATGGATGAAGCGGGAAAATTAGTAGTCTACAGTAAAGGCAACGACATTTTGTATCATTTTGGTTATACCGCCAGCAATGATGTCGCTGTGGCAATTCCCCGCATCAGCACAGGACAGTTGGCGGCGCAATGGGTTGCCTGGTCCTTCGCTGCCGAATTGCTGCGGGAAAAAGTCAGCCTAACTGTCCGCCAGGCGGCGGAACAATCCTTCACAGCGCAGCAATTGGTTTCGCTCTTTCAGGAAATCGCCGCTGCCCTTTGGCAAAAGCTGCAGGAAAATCATTTGCTGGAGCTGGAACAGCAGCAAACCAGTTTTCTCGGTCGCTTCGGTTTTGGTAAGAAAAGTGTTCAATTCAAAGGCAGTCTGGTCTTGTATGGAGATCATGAGGCTTTTTGGGAAAAGTATCAATATTCTGAGCAACAAAATGCGAAAGGAGTGGCTGTAGCATGTCCGAGCATGAAACCATAATTATCACCGATGTTGGCAGCACAACCACCAAAGCGCTGTTGTTTGAAAAAATAGAAAATAAGTGGCACCTGCTCAGCCGGGGAGAATCGGCTACTACCGTAGAAGCGCCTTACGCCGACGTGATGATTGGCGTCCTGCGTGCGATCCAGATGCTGGAAGACCGCAGCGGCCGCAAACTTCTGCAGGATACCGGTCAAGGACTGACGCCAACCACCGATCAGTATCTCTCCACCAGTTCTGCCGGCGGCGGCCTGCAAATGGTCGTCTGCGGACATGTCAGCCGTATTTCGGCGGAAAGCGCTCAGCGAGCCGCGTTGGGCGGCGGCGCTGTGCTTTTGGATGTCTTTGCTGCGGATGACGGGCGGACACTCTTCCAACGCATGGAACGCCTGCGTACCCTGCGTCCAGACATGATTCTCTTGTCCGGCGGTGTAGAAGGCGCCGAGCCGGGTTCTTTCATCATCGAAATGTGCGATTTTATCCGTTCGGCTCAGCCAAAACCAAAATTCGGTTATCAGTACACCCTGCCCATCATCTATGCCGGTACCTCGAAAGCCGTTGATTTGGTGGAGGATCTCTTGGGTGAGCAATTCGCTTTAAAAGTGGTCGATAATCTGCGGCCTTCTTTTCAGGAAGAGAACCTGACGCCGACCAGAGAAGCGATTCATGAATTGTTCATCGAGCATGTCATGTCGCATGCTCCCGGTTATGCCCGGCTCAAGGAAATCACCACGACGCCCTTAATGCCGACGCCTACCGCAGTCGGTGAAATCCTGATGCGCTACGCCAGTCATCGGCGCAAGAATATTCTCTGCGTCGATATCGGTGGCGCCACCACCGATGTTTTTTCCGTCGTCAATGGTTTTTATGTGCGCACGGTCAGCGCCAATTACGGGATGAGTTACAGCATCGGCAACGTTGCCACGACCGCCGGTGTGGAAAATCTGATGCGCTGGCTGCCCAATCAAAATCTGACAGCAGCGGCGATGATGAACCGGATCGGTAATAAATTGATTTATCCCACCACCATTCCCGCCACAGCGGAAGACTTGCAGGTAGAACAGGCTGCCGGCCGCGAAGCGCTGCGGCTCTCTTTTGAAGATCACCGCGCCATTGCCAAGATTCAGAAACCCAAAGGTCTCTTCTCCAATGGCTTAACCGATGCCAGCCAGGAACTCTCCATTGATGTTTTCGATACCATCATCGGCTCCGGCGGTGTCCTCTCCAATGCGCCGGAACGTGGACAAGCCGCAGCGATGCTGCTGGATGCTTTTCAGCCGGAAGGCGTGACCGAACTGATGGTCGATTCGGTCTTTATGCTGCCGCACCTGGGAATTTTCTCGCAGAACGATGAAGTTGGGGCGCTGGATATCTTAGAAAGGGAATGCCTGATTCCGCTCGGCTGTGCATTGGCACCGGCAGGCAGCGGAGTACTCGGGCAAACCGCCCTGATTGTGCAGGGCAAAACGGACAGTGGCCGTGAAATCAAAGTGGAAGGGCACTGGGGTGAATTACTGGCCGTTCCACTCAGCAAAGAAGAAACGGTCCAACTGCAAATTTCCGCTCATAACGGCGCCAGATGGCCGCTGGACAAACTGCGCGTCACCGTCCGCGGTGGCTTAAGCGGTTTGATGCTGGATCTGCGGGGCCGCCCCCTGGCGCAGGCAAGCTGGCCGCAGCAAGTGTATGAACAAGCCTGGCTGGATGCGCTCTGCCGCCAGGAACACCGGTAACCGCTTTCCCAGACAGAAAAAGCGGATTCCACACGCAAAAAAGAATGAAAAAGACTGCCATTCGGCAGCCTTTTTTCATTCTTTTTTTAACATACCCTGCAAAACCAGAAAGTTCTGTAATTTTTCCAGGGTTTCCACACTGATCACATGTTCCATTTTACAGGCATCCTCTTCGGCATTTTTGGCACCAACCTGCAAAGCGCTCTGTAAAAAAGTCTTTAAAACGGTATGGCGCTTGCGCACCGCTTTGGCTGCACTGATGCCCTCTTCGGTCAGAATGATATCGGAATAACGCTCCTGCAAGACAAAACCACTGTTTTTTAAAACGCCAATTGCTTTGTTGACACTCGCGCGGGACACTCCGATCCGGTTGGCCAAATCGATGGAGCGAACGGGATGCATACCTCCCGATAACTCTAATAAGGCCTCGAGATAATCCTGACCCGATGCGCTGATTTTAGCCATACTCTCCCTGCTCTCAAACATTTTTAATAGATTAATTATAGCACTTTTTGGACAAAGACACAAGATTTTAGTTTACCGATTGGCTGCTGAGCACATTATTTCCCATATTTGACGCTGATTCCGCTGTATGTTTGACCAGGAAACACAAATTTTTTCAAATTCTGTTGGTTGTCATTTCAGAATTGATATGATATAGTACATGATACTATTTTGTTACATTGCAGCCCAAAGGAGCTTAATATGGTTTTCAGCAGCGTCATTTTTTTATTTTATTTTTTACCTTCCCTTTTTTTACTCTACTTTCTGATCCCCGCCAAATGGCTATCCTGGCGTAACTTTGCGCTTCTGATCTGGAGCCTGTTTTTTTATGCCTATGGTGAACCAACTCACATCATTGTGATGCTGGCTTCTGTTGTGATCAATTATTTCCTTGGTTTAGCGATCGAGCAAGAGCGGGAGCGCACTGGCAAGTATTATGTTACCTTCCTCGCGATAACCATCAACCTTGGCTTGTTGATTTATTATAAATATGCTGCCTTTTTGGTCGGCAGCTGGTTTTCTTTGCTGGGGACAAGCGGCACCTTACCCAACATCGCCTTACCAATCGGTATCTCTTTTTATACCTTTCAGGGTTTGAGTTACCTGTTGGATGTGCGCAGCGGCAAGGCTGATGCGCAGCGCAATCTCTTGGATTTGATGCTTTACATCGCTTTCTTCTCTCAATTGATTGCCGGTCCGATTGTCCGCTATGATATCTTTGCCTGGCAGGTGCGGAAACGTCAGGAAAGCGGTGATTTATTCGCCTCCGGTGTACGGCGTTTTATCATTGGCCTGGCTAAAAAAATCATTCTGGCCAACACCTTGGGTGCTTTAGGCGATGAGATTTTGAGGAAGCCTGCCGGTTCCCTGGTCACTGCCACCGCCTGGATCGGTTTACTGGCTTACAGTATGCAAATCTATTTCGACTTTTCTGGCTATTCCGATATGGCCATCGGTCTCGGCCGCATGTTTGGTTTTACCTTTCCGGAGAATTTTAATTACCCCTATATTTCGCGTTCCATCACGGAATTTTGGCGGCGCTGGCATATTTCGCTCAGCACCTGGTTCCGCGATTATGTCTATATCCCTCTGGGCGGCAATTATGTCTCCATCGGACGGAATATCTTCAATGTCATGCTGGTTTGGGTACTTACCGGTGCCTGGCACGGTGCTTCTTGGAATTTCGTGCTCTGGGGTAGCTATTTTGGCATCTTGCTGCTGATGGAAAAGTATGTTTGGGGACGTTTCCTCAGCCATTTACGCCGTCCCTTCCAGACAATCTATATGTTGTTTTTGGTGATGATGGGCTGGACCATGTTCTATACCACAGATTTATCTGCTCTCTCCGGTTTACTGCGCAATCTCTTTGGCATTGCGACTCCGTTCTGGAACAAACAGACGGTCTATTATCTCTACCAATATGGCCTCGTTCTGTTGCTTTCTATTTTGGCCTGCATTCCCTGGCAGGAAATTCTGTCTTCTTCCTACCAAAAACGGATCGATTTGAATCTACAACGCTGGCTTTCCCATGCGGCGGATTTGGCATTGCTGCTGTTGTTGGTCGTCTCTACCGTCTATTTGATTCGCAGTAATTATAATCCCTTCATTTATTTCCGTTTCTAGGCAATACCTGTTTACTGCTAAACTGACAAAACGGGGCAGAGAAAGAAGTGATTTCCCGCTATGACATCCACCCGCAATCGGTTTTTTATTTTTGGTTTCCTGATGCTCTTGTTTGCCGTAATGATTTTCGGTCCGCAAATCACCGCAAGCGAGGTTGCCTATTACGAATACCGCAGCTTGCAGCCCTTTCCGGAATTCAGCTGGACTGCGCTGCTGAACAATACGTATTTTCCGCAATTGGAAGCCGCTTTGAGTGATCATTTCATTTTGAGGGAGTCGCTGATGCGCAGCTATACCCGGCTGCAGCTTTTTCTGCATAAGCCAGTCGTTAATGATATTGTGATCACCGATGAAGTATTACTGCCTTACAATGATACAGCCAAAGACGAATCCTACGATGATGCTGTCACGGACGTCGCTGTCATGCAGACGGAATGGGCAAAAATGAAAGCGATCACAGACAGTTATGGCGGCAAGATCCTCTTTACCGGTATAGCCAGCCAAGCCACTTACTTTGCTGACAAATATCCCTGGTATTTAGACAATCATCTGGATTTCACGCGGCGCAATGCTGCCCTGCTGTTTGATGCGATGCAAAAGATTGGCATTGATGTACTTGATCTCACGAAAAAGTTCCCTTCTGATGGGACTTACCCGCTCTATCACAAAACAGATCACCACTATACTCTTTACGGTGCCTTTTCTGTTTACCGTCAGATCATTGACCGGATTAATCAGACGACCAATCTCGCGATTGAGCCGCTTTTAGAACAGGATTTGAGCTGGGAAGAGCTGCCCAATCGCTTGATGGGAACCCGTTACCGCGCCCTCTTCGGCTTAAGCAACTTGCAGGACCCCTTGATTTATGTCAGCTTACCGGAGACGCCGGCTTATACCAGACTGGAAATGTGGGCTCCAGACGACACACCACTGATTGACAGGCCGGCAACCCAGGAAGAAGATGCCTTCTATACAATCTATATGGGCGGCGATCATCCGGAGACGATTCTGTTGACTGATCGTCCGGAATTACCCAATCTGCTGATCATCGGCGACTCTTATACCAACGCCCTGGAACCTTTATTTTATGCTCATTTCAATCAGACACGCAGCCTTGATTTGCGTCATTATAATTGGCATTCCGTTTACGACTATGTCGCAGCTTATCAACCGGACGTGATTCTTTTCATCCGCGACGATACCGTATTCATCTCCCGGGAAGGCAACGGTACCCTGCAGTAAGCCAGCAAAAGACCGCATCGACTCCTTATTTTCGGAATCGATGCGGCCCTTTTTATTGTTTGCGCACAGTGACTTCCCCACTGCGCAGCGTCAGCTGTTCTCCATTTTCTTTGGCTACCAGCAAACCGCCGGCAGCATCGATATCCAGCGCCATCCCTTTATAAAGGATGCCGTTTTCCTGCCAGGTGATCGCCTGCCCCAGTAACCAGGAATGCGTTCGGTATTCCTGCAGGGCCGTCGTATGCAGAACGGGTTGCTCGGCCAGCAGCAGAAGCTGATTCAAAATGGCAGCGATCAGTTGATTGCGGCTGACCGGTGCTGCCTCACGATAGAGGGTGGTGAGCACATTCTGCAGTTCGGGCGGATATTCTTCCTGCTTGCCGCAAAAGTTCAGCCCGATGCCCAGCACCACGGCCGTCAATTCTCCCGCCGGGCTGATCACACCCTCCGCCAAAATGCCAGCCAATTTGCGGTCGTGCAGATAGATATCATTCACCCATTTGATCTGGGTGGCGATATCGCAAACTTCAGCTACCGCACGCCGGACCGCGACGGCTGCTAAAGTCGTCAGCAGCAAGAGCGGCTGTTGTTCCGTTTGACGGCGCAACAGCAGGCTGAGATAAATTCCCTGTTGATTGGGTGAAAAAAAGCTGCGGCCCAAGCGTCCCCGACCGGCTGTCTGACTTTCCGCTAACCAAAGAGAGCCGTGTGGAGCGCCGTTTAGCGCCTGTTCTTTGGCAGTCTGATTGGTGGAGGTAACCTGCTGCTCAATGCTGATCGGTATTTGACGGTACTCGGCACGAAGGCAATCTCGGATTTCTTGCGCGTTCAGTTGGTTGTTCTGCATGATCGCACCGTTTACTGCGCTTTGCCGCGGCTGGTAATCAGGATTCGGTCGACGACTCTGTCGCCTTGCACCAGATAGATCTTGTCGTGCAAATTCGCTGTCGTACAACTGTGACCGGGAATATAAAAAATCTTATCGTTGATTTTGCAATTGTTTATTTCTAAGCGAATGGCTCCGTGCTCTTCGCTCATGTTGACAGGCGCTTCCGGATCAAAACCGACGAAGACCGGATTGCCCTGGTCAACCCCAACCGATTTGACACCGGCGTCGGTTATCACCAAATGTTCGCCGCTGCTGATCACGGTCGTCAGAACAAACAACGCCTGCTCAAAGGGCAGCTGCATCTTGCCGTAGGACGCATCCATGAAAATATAAGTTCCCGCCTGCAGTTCCGTGTAAATTCGCGGCTTCCCTTTCAACAAGGCCGTACCCGTGCTGCCGCCGCTGATCTGCAAGACCGGGATGCCCTGCTCTTCCAGGTATTTTTTTAAATCCACCAAGGTTTGATCGGTCAAGGCAGAGGCACTGGTCCGCTTTACCGCATTGTATTCGTGCGACAATTGGCCGGCATAGGCTTGGATCCCGTCAAAGCTTAAATGCGGCTGCGCCATGATACAGCGCGCCAGTTGTTCCACCGCAGCAAAGCTAGTCACCCCGCAGCGCTTCATGCCGACATCAAATTCAACATAACAATGCACGGTCGCATCGGCTAGCACAGCGGCGGCAGCTAAGGCCAGTATATTCTCCTGGCAATCCACGCAAAGCGTCAGGCGGCAGCGCTTGGCTAGCCAAGCCGCTCGGCTCAGTTTCGCAGGCTGCACAATTTGGTTGGCGATCAGAATATCCTGCACACCGGCGTCCGCCAGGTCCTCTGCTTCGCTCAATTTGGCACAGGTGATTCCCTTCGCGCCGTATTCGATCTGTTTTAAGGCAATGGCGGCGCTTTTATGCGATTTATAGTGCGGCCGGAGCGCCATGCCGCTGTCCTTGATCAGGTCCATCATGGTTTGCAGATTGTGTTCGAATTTCTTTTGATCCAAAATCAAAGCCGGGGTTTCAATGCTGTCAATTTGCATTACGATACACGCCCTTTCTTCCTTCGTTTTGCTTGTCAGGTTATTATAGCATAAAACCGGCTGATGCAATAGCGTCAAAACGAGCGGTGTGATCATAGAAAAAAGCAGTTGGTAATTGGCAAAACACGTGCTATAATTCAGTTCAGAAGCTGAAAAGCAGGCATCACTTGCCAAAAATTCAGGAGCCGGAAAGGACTGCATACGATGAAAACCTTGATTATCGGCGTTGCCGGGGGAACCGGCTCCGGTAAAACGACCTTAACACGGCGTCTGGCGGATCGTTTTGGTGACGATCTCTGTGTCATCTATCATGATAATTATTATCGGGCTCACGATGAGTTAGACTATGATGAGCGCTGTCGTTTGAATTACGATCACCCGGAAGCTTTTGAAACCGAACGCTTGGTCAAAGATCTCGAACAGCTGCGTCTGGGCAACACCATTCACTGCCCGGTTTATGATTTTACGATTCACAACCGCTCTCAGGCTGCCATCCTAGTCCCGTCCACTCCCGTCATCGTGATCGATGGCATTCTGATTTTGGAAGACCCCGCTTTGCGCGCGATGCTGGATATTAAAGTCTTTGTTGATACCGACGCCGATGTCCGCATTCTGCGCCGGATTGAGCGTGATATCAACGAACGCGGCCGCAGTCTGGTCTCCATCCGCGAGCAATACCTGAACACCGTGAAACCGATGCATGAGAAATTTGTGGAGCCCAGCCGCAAATATGCCGATATCATCATTCCGGAGGGCGGACACAACACAGTCGCCTTAGCCATGCTTTTTTTACGCATCCGCGCTTTCATTGAAGAAGTGGAAGAAATCGTTGAGTAACTGCCGCCGGCTAAAACCAATGAAAAGCCGCGAATCGAGGGGAGGAAAAGCACCTTGCATATTATTGTAGCCGTTGATTCCTTCAAAGGCAGCTGCACGACGCTGGAAGCCGCCCGCGCCGTGGCACGGGGAATCGCCAAAGTCGATCTGGCTGCCCATATAACGATCGTGCCGATTGCCGATGGCGGCGAAGGTACCTGCCTTGCCTTAAGCGAAGGTTTATCCGGCGTACTGCATCACCGGTTGGTACGCGGTCCGCTCGGTGATGCAACCGAGGCGGTTTTTGCCGTCTTGCCCGACGGGACCGGTGTGGTGGAATTGGCAGCAGCCTCCGGTTTGACCTTGCTCAGCCAAGAGCGTCTCGATCCGCTGCGGACTTCCACTTATGGCACGGGTCAATTGATTGCTGCGGCGCTCGATCTGGGCTGCCGCCGACTGATCATCGGCTTGGGCGGCAGCGCCACCAATGACGGTGGCATGGGTCTGGCCAGCGCCTTGGGCGTTCGGTTTTACGATCAACTCGGCTGTTTGCTGCCTGAAGGGGGAGCCGCGTTGGCTAACCTGCATCGGATTGATCTCAGCGGTTTGGACAAGCGTTTCGCAGCCACCGAAGTCATCATCGCCTGCGATGTGAATAATCCGCTTTGCGGTCCGCAGGGCGCCAGCGCGATTTTCGGACCGCAGAAAGGCGCTTCTCCGCTGCAGGTACTGCAGTTGGATGCGGCGCTTTTGCATTATGCTTCTCTGCTGCAAACGCAGTTAGGTCTCGATCTTGCTGTTCTGCCCGGAGCGGGAGCGGCTGGCGGAGCCGCCCTGGCCTTAATGGCTTTCGGCAACGGCAAAATTCAGCGCGGCATTGATGTGATGTTGGATTTAGCCGATTTTGACAGCCTGCTGCAAAGCACCGATCTCGTCATCACCGGCGAAGGCCGCATTGACAGCCAGACAGTGTTTGGCAAAGTGCCGGTCGGTGTAGCTGCCAGGGCAAAGCAAAGGCAGGTGCCCGTCGTCGCCATCACCGGCTGCATCGCCGACGGTGCCGAAGCAGTCTATGCACAGGGAATTGATGCCCTACTCAGCATCGCCAACGGTCCCATCTCTCTGCAGGAATCCATGCGGCAAGCCGAAATCTTGATTGAAGCCACCGCGGAACGCATTATGCGTCTGCTGCGGATCGGTCAATCGCTCTAATCTTTTCTTGATCCTGGCAAACTGTAAAAAAGGCAGCTGACGGTTTTCATCGTCGGCTGCCTTTTTCTGTTGCAGGTCAATTACCAAGTTTTTCTTTGGTTCTAGAAGCGCCGTCCGCCGCCGCCGCCGTGCGTCACACCACCGCCGGAAATATGCGTGCCGCTGCGATTGCCGCCAAATCCCCCGCCGCCGCCGCGATTGACCGGTGGGCGCGGTCTGGGAATGCGGCTGATCGAGGTGCGCAGATACTCATCTTTGCTGCCGGTGATCTGCACAGAAGAGTGTTCGCTGAGATCATAATGATAGGTGCTGCCTTTCAATTGATAGGTAGCACGCACGGCAAAGTAAAGGATGGCCGCCGCCACGGCGCCAACTCCGACGGCGAGACCCGCTTCTGCAATGGTCAGCACCTTGTGAGGCGTGGTGGTGGGCATCCCGGTTTCTGTATCATATTGATACTGTCCTTCCGGGATGCCGCTATCAACGTACTTTTTTGTATTTTGCAGAATACTGCTGACCGAAGCGACAAAATCACTGTCAGCCAAAGGCTGCCAGGCTGCATCCAGCATGATTTCCAGCCGGGCATCGGTAATATAATTGATCATCGCACCGCAGGTCGTAATAATCGGCATCCGGTTTGACATATCAATAAAATAGATCAGGCCGCTCTTCGCTTCGCCGCTGCCAAAGCCGTTTTGATCGTAAAAATCATCGGCGAATGCCATGCCGTTTTTTTCAGCCTGACTGTCATTGGCGCTGTATTTGGCGCCTGTACTGGTCAAGACAACAACATCCATCTTGATCGCCGTGCGCAGTTTGCTGATCTCCTGCTCAAGGGTTTGCTCTTGGGTGGGAGTGAATAAATTGGCTTGATCAAAAACCCGTGCGCTGCCGGAAGCGAGATCCGCTGCCAGTACCGTCTGCCCTAAAAGCAGCAGAAAAACCAAGCCAAGCGTCCAGCAGAGTCCGTGCCGTAAATACTTTACCATAAGAAATACCCTCCCGCACAGAGCAACGCTGCGATAACAAAGGCCAACAGCAGACAGTCCCGCAGCAATTTTCCGGTGTCCAACGGCAGGATACCGCAAGTAGCCTGCGTTTGACCGTTCATGCTATAGTAGAAAAGCCGACCTGCCTGATCGTGATAAGTAATGATCCAGGCCGGCAGCAAGGCATACTTAAACTCCGCTTTACGGACTGCGGTGCTGACGTTACCGCTCAGTGAACTATAATTGAGATCTCGCGTCAGCAGCGGCCGCGCATATTGTTTGAGTTCGGCTTCCACCGATTCGTGCAGCTCGGCATTATCAATGTCACGTTTTTCTGCTTGAAAACCGGAAAGATAAGTTTCGGAAAATTCTTTCATTTCTGCCAGATTGTAGGGATGCACGCCGTCCGCTAATTTACGATCCGCTTTTTGCAGGGCACTGCGTTCGATCTCATGAAATTCCAGCGTCCCTTGCCGACCGACATCGTAATGTTTGGTGGTAACAATCGTCTCCATCGGTGTGACTACACTGTTCACCTGGGTGCCTTCCCCGTCAAAGGAACCTGCCAATTGGTAATCCGCCAGCCAATAGGGATAGTAGACCCCACTGATTTTTTCGAGATTTTCATCATCGTAAAATCGCTTGGGTACATAACGTTTTTTGCCAATCCATTGCAGAAAAGCAGCCTTCGCCGCTTCTTTACTGACGGTAAAAGGCAAAACAAAATCGGGATGAAATTCACCGGCTAAACGCCCCGACAAGACCACCGGGTTATGACAATAATAACAGAAAGTCGCTGCCGTGGTTTCATCGGTCACGATCTCAGCGCCGCAGCTGGGACAGGAATAGATCACACTGTGTTCTACCGCAGCGGATTGATCCTGCAGCTTGTCAGTCAGTTGCTTTTCTTCAAAAGTACTGCCGCAATAATCGCAGCTGAACTTTGAAATTTCGGGATTATAAACCAAACCTCCACCGCAGGCAGGGCATTTATAGGTTGTGGTAGGCATCTCGGCTCTCACCTCTTTTTCAATTGATGTTCCATTGATTCGCGAAGTTTAGCCTAATCTCCTTTTGCCAAGCATACGGTTCCGGCTGCCGAAAAAGTAAAGTTTCGTTTAAAAAAAAGACTTTTCACATCACTGCAAAAAGTCTTTTTTAATTGCTCCAATTGGCTTGTTTTTAGTTGTCCTTTAACATCAATTCCACTGCGTTGACCAGCGCTTCCCGCTTGTAGTCGGCATTCCAACGATTCATACTGAAGTAGTCAAACACTTTGCCGCCCATATGCGTTACAGCCCGCTGTAATTCTTCCAGGCAGCTCAGCGTTCCGTTGCCGGAACCGCCGGCGCTGGCGACGAGCAGACATTTTTTATCTTTCAGGATACTTTCTTCCCGATGAGATGCTTCACAGCGTCTGAGACGGTCAAGAAAGAGTTTCATTGGTTCGCTGACTTCTCCCCAATAGACCGGTGTGACAAAGAGAAAGCCATCGTAATTTGCCATAGAAGCTTTCAGTTCATTGAAACCATCGTTGATGATACAGGTGTGCTCCGTGCGGCATTGACCCCAACCCTCGTTGCAGACGCGGCAGCTTTCCAGTTTTAAATCGCTCAGTGAAACCAGATCACAGCTATTTTGGCCGGCTGCCTGGGCAGCCTGAATAAACGAAACGCAAAGTCCTTCTTTTTTCGGTGTTCCGGAAATAATCAGCAATTTCACATCAACCACTCCTTTTCGTTTTTCTCATGTTTTATTATATCATAATATGGTTCACCTGTCAGCTAACGAGACAAAACGCCCAAGGTTTTTCAACCTTGAGCGTTTTTGGCGGAACTGAACGGATTTGAACCGTCGATCTCCTGCGTGACAGGCAGGCATGTTAGGCCGCTACACCACAGTTCCATATTGCTTGAACAGAAAACAGTATACCTTATTTTCATCTTTTTAGCAAGTGAATAGCCCGGTATTTTCCTATAAATTGCGGTAGCACTGAGAAGGCTGATGTTGGATATTGAATTTGTCCGCTGTGGAAAAGGTTTTTCGTTTCGTGTAGCGAACTAATTAATCAGCATAGCGCGGCTTTGATCGCCGCTCTGTTTTTTCGAATCACTATTTATTCGATATCTTTTTGGCGGATCCAGGGCGCTTCCTGCGATCGGCTGATGGTATAGGAGGTTTTTTCATGTCAGTCAGTCCCTCAGATCAGGCACAGTTTGACGACGGCAGCAGCTATTTTAGTAAAATCCGTTCTTTCAGCCGCAATGCCAAACTATTCCTGCTCAGTCACGCTTCCACTCAAATTTGCCTGGGTGTTGGTTCCACGATTCTGAATGTTTACTTTTTAAAGCTCGGTTTCAGTAAATCCTACATCGGCACTTATATGGCCATGAACACCTTGGCAGCGGCGATTGCCGCAATTCCTATCGGGGTAATTGCCGATCGGGTCGGCCGCAAAAAATCAGTCATGTGGTCGATTGGCCTGAACACCATTGCAACGTTGGCTGAAGTCACCTTTTTAAACCCAGCCATCCTGCTCTTTGTCAGTTTTTCCAAGGGTATCGGTTCTACTTTCAAAGCGGTGGTGCAGAATCCCTTTCTGATGGAAAACAGCAAACCGGAAGAACGCATCCATCTTTTCTCCGTCAACCAAGCCTTACAAACCGTCGCTTCCGTGGGCGGCTCCGCTTTAGCCGGCGTGTTTCCCATGCTCTTGGCCTTTTTTGCGCAGGCAATGGGTTGGACTGATTTTTTGGAAGTATCACAGCTCCGCTTAGCCCTGGCTTTTTCGACGATTTTCTTAGCCTTGTCCGCCATCCCGATGGCCATGGTGAAAGAAGATAACTTCCAACCCTCCAAACGTCACAACGTCTTTTCCGATCTGACAACCATTGTCAAAGATCAAAATTTGCGCAATCTGACGATCTATCGCTTTATGATCGGCGCCGGCGCCGGCATGACCGTCTCCTTTTTCAATGTCTTCTTAAGCGATTCCTTAGGCGCTTCTGCCGGAGAAATCAGCTTTATTACCATGGGTTCCCGGGTTGCTTTAACCGGAGCGGTTCTCTGCAGCCCCTGGCTGGTGCGGAAACTCGGCCGGATCAATTCCGTCCTGATCACGCAGGTGCTTTCCATTCCGGCTTTGCTGACCATTTCTCTGGCTCCCAACATCATCGTCGTAACCATTCTCTATTGGGTCCGCACGGCTTTAATGAATATGTCCTCCCCGATTTCCACTTCTTTTGCCATGGAGATTGTACCAAGCGATATGCGGGCCACGGCAAGTTCCACCATGAACATGGGGGATTCGCTGGCACGCAGCGCCAGTCAGATTCTGGGTGGTATCATGATGGATGCTTGGGGTAATTCTTCGCCGTATTATTTTACCTGCGCCCTCTACTTCGCCGCCTCGGTCTTTTATTGGTGGGCCTTTCGGAAATATGATCAACCAAGTAAATAGGCAGAACAAAAACGGAGCCACGGCATTTTTGAGTTTGCCGCGGCTCCGTTTTATTTATTTATGATAGAGTTTATTGCTGCTGTAAATCGGTTCACAGGTCAGATTCAAACCTAATTTCCGGTAGACTGTCTCATCAACCTGAGATAGCAGCACCGTGGAATGCGCTTCGCAGCCATGCAGTTCCGGCAGTTTACCGACAGCCGTTCTGGCCGCTTCGCTGCTGACCGCACTGATCGATAAGGCAATCAGGACTTCATCGCTGTGCAGACGGGGGTTCTGATCTCCCATGATCCCCGTTTTCAGCGTTTGGATGGGGCGGATGACTTCCGGTTCAATCAATTTGATCTCTTTCTTGACATTGCTCAGCGCTTTGATGGCATTGAGCAAGGCTGCCGAGGAAGCGCCCAGCAGTTCGGAAGTTTTACCGGTCACAATTCGTCCATCCGGCAGCTCAATTGCCATCGCCGGTTGATTCTGCGTTTCTTTCGAGCGTTTCAACGCGGCAGTGACCACAGGCCGATCATTCAAAGTAACGTTCGCCTGATTCATCAGCAGTTCAATCTTATGCATCGCTTCTTCCGGCAGAGCACCTTTGCGGCGCAAAGCGGCTATCTCATAATAGCGACGGATGATTTCGTCCTTGGCAGCAGCACTGACCGCCTGGTCATCAAAGATACAGAATCCTGCCATATTGACCCCCATATCGGTGGGAGATTTATAAGGGCACTCGCCGCTGATTCTTTCAAACATGGTGCGCAGGACCGGAAAAACTTCCACATCGCGATTATAGTTGACCGTCGTAATGCCATAAGCATCCAAATGATAAGGGTCGATCATATTGACATCGTTGAGATTGACCGTAGCCGCTTCGTACGCCAAATTGATCGGATGTTTTAACGGCAGGTTCCAGATCGGGAATGTTTCAAATTTTGCATAGCCGGCGATGCAGCCGCGCTTATGTTCGTGATACAGCTGCGATAAACAGGTTGCCATTTTACCGCTGCCCGGTCCGGGTGCGGTAACAACCACCAAAGGCCGACTGGTTTCAATGTATTCATTGCGGCCAAAGCCATTGTCGCTGACGATATGCGAAACGTTCAGTGGATATCCTTCGATACTGTAGTGCAAAAACACCGGCACTCCCAGCCGATTCAGTTGACGCTTAAACAGTTTTGCCGCAGCCTGTCCATTGAACTGCGTGATGACAACGCTGCCCACATACAAACCAATGCCGCGGAACGCGTCGATCAGACGCAGCACATCCGCATCATAGGTGATGCCCAAATCACCTCTGATTTTATTGCTCTCAATATCCCCGGCTTTGATCACAACGATGATTTCCACTTGATCATTGATGGATTTGAGCATTTGCAATTTGCTGTCCGGTTTGAAACCGGGCAGTACTCTGGCTGCATGGTAATCGTCAAACAGTTTGCCGCCAAATTCCAGATAGAGTTTGCCGCCAAATTTCTCAATTCGATTGCGGATTTCCCGTGACTGCCGCTCAATATACAGATCATTATCAAAACCCTTGCGTATCAAATCTGGCACCTCCTTCAATGTCAATCGTTTCGAACACTTTTCATAAACCGTAATATATCACACCTGCAGAGCACTTACAAGCGGAAAATTCAGCGCAGCTAAATCCTGCAAACCACGACAAGGGATCCCTGCAATCATTGTGGAAATATGCATTAAATGATGAATCGAGCAAAGACCAGAGCAGAAAAGAATGGATTGATGAGGTGTTTTGGCATGATCTGTCACTTTCCATGGATCCCTTTAGCTGATACCGGCTTCCTGCTGCCGACAACGGATCTGATTTTGCAAATTCAAAATCACCTGGCTGCCGATGGCTTGGGTCACCCGGAACCGGGAACCCCCCGTTTCATTTTCACCCTGGCACAATTGACCACCCGTTTGCTGCAGGATGCCGGGCAAACCGAGCGGCTGCTCTTACCGCGCGAACAGGAGCTGATTCTGCTTGATTTGCTGAAATCACTGCGCAAGCAGAATTTGCTGCGTTCTTTTCAGTTTAATGATCAGCAAAAAGGTCTTGCCCAGTCCTTGCTGCGCAGCATCACCACCTGTAAGGAAAACGGTATTGACTGCCGACAGCTGACGCTGGCGGCTGCCGCTGTCCATTCAGGACGTTTAACTGATCTGGCGACGGTCTATACCGCATATGAAAAAAGAAAAAAATCCATCGGCTGTATCGATGCTGCCGATCAGCCTCTTTTGCTGCTCAATTTGCTGCAGAATGGCGAAATACCTGCTCTATTTCGCAATTTAAAGGCTTTAGAAGGAAGTTACCTCTATCACCTCAACAAGTCAGAACAAGCGCTCCTACAGAAACTGCAGGAGCTGGCAGCCAACCGTGCGGTTGATTGCAGCGAACCGCCCGCTTTAGCGCAGTGGAAATCCCCACCGGACTTGCATTTCTTTGCGGCGCCGGATTTGCGCCGGGAAACCAGGGAGATGGTCCGCCGTGTCAAACAATCTCTGACCGAAGGCATCGCGCCGCAGGATTGGTGTTTGGCGGTGCGCGATGAAACGATTTATTTTCCTTTGCTGATGGAAGCGCTGCAGGATGCTTCGCTGCCCTTTAGCTGCGTTGCCCGGGAAGCGATCAACCGGCAGCCTTTCTGTCAGGCCATGCTGACGCTCTTGGATGCCGCTGCATCCTTGCATCAATTCAATCTGACGCTTTTACTGCGGCAGCCGCTGCTCAACCAAGAAGCTGATTTGGCGCAGCGTTTGGCCGGCCTTTGGCGTGCCGAGGGCCTCTCCGGTGATTGGGACGCCTGGTTCGCGCGTCTGGCAGCAGCTGAGCGCCGCAACAGCCGCTTAGCCGCCTTACAAAAGAGCAAGGAAGAGGATGCGCTCAATTTTCTGATCCTGCCATCGGCTTTTTTTACGGATGGACGCAGGTATTTAGAGCAATGGCAGCAGGATTTGGCGCAGTTGCCCACAACCGCCACACCGGAGCAATTCCGTGAAGCCATTCTGCACTTGATGCAAAGCCGCCGAATCGATCAAAACCTGCATCGCTTAGCAGAGATCGATCTGTTGGAAGCGGATTTCCTGCTGCAGGAGAAACGGCAGCGGGCTGCCTGGCAGGGTTTTCTGCAAGCCATGCAGCAGCTTTCCGCAACCGCACCGCTGCTGCTCGAGAACGGCAGCTGGACTTTAGCCGAATATATCAGCGAGCTGAAAACCATCTTAAAAGGAATTCAGCTGACGATACCGTTCGGTCATCCGGCCGGCGTGCGTTTGGGCAGCCCTTCTTCCCTGAGAGGGCAGCATTTTTACGGAGTGGCTCTGCTCGGTCTGAATGACGCCGTCTTCCCCCGCTATCCGGTTTCCGATTGGATTTTGGAGGAGGAAAGCAAACGAGAATTGAGAGCCTGCGGCTTCATTGTACCAGAGATCAGCGGATTGATCGCCAAAGAAGAAGCCTTATTCCGCGGCTGTCTGCAGATGGCAAAAGAGCAGCTGCTGCTCTCTTATAGCCTGCGCTCCAACAGCGGTGAAGCCTTATCGCCATCGCCTTATTTACTGCATTTACAGCTTGCTTTTCCGGAAGCCTATCGCATTCAAAGCATACCCGCTTCTCCCTATGAGGTTGCCCTGGCAGATACTGTCTCAATCACGGAAGCAAAACAGGCAGAACGTGCCCGGCAGCCGCGTCAGGCGGAAAAAGTAGAGGCTTTGCATTTTGACCCCGCTTTGATCCCGCTTGATTTAATCAATTCACCTTCCTCTTATCTGCGTTACCAGGATTGTCCTTACGCTTATTTTCTTAATTATCTGCTGCAGCTGCAGCAGCCTCAGGCCACTGAGAACGCATTGTCTGCCCTGGATCGGGGGACTCTGATGCATCGCATTCTGGAGGAGCTGACCAAGGCCTGGCAGCAGCCGCTTTATACCGCATCCCCTCCCGATTTGGCAGCCTGCCGTCAATTGATTGCGCCGATTGTAGAGAAACTCTGGCAGAAACCGGAGTTGTTGGAAAGTACACCGTTGCTTTGGCAGGCGGAAGGACAGCGTTTCCTGCGGCTGATGATCACTTGGCTAACAGAAGAAGCCGCTCTTTTTCAGCAAAAACAAGCAAGACCCTTCTTACAAGAATGGAAATTTGGTGATGATCCCGCCGCTTTGCTGCGCTTGCCCGGCTGCCGCTACCCACTGCATGGTAAAATCGATCGGGTCGATTTGCGTCAAAGCAGCAGCGGTCAAGCGGAGGTTTTGCTCTATGATTATAAGAGCGGTCGGGCCGAGAATTATCAGATTCTGAAAACGCAGCCGCTGGAAGATGTGCAGCTGCTCTGCTATATGTTAGTCTGGCAGGCGCTCAGACCGGAAAAAGCGCTGTCGGCTGCCTATTATTTTCCCGGCAAAGGCAGCGACGGCCAACCGAAATTAGTGGAAGCTGCCAATCAGGAAAACTGGCAAACCTTACAGGCGGAGACGCTCGCTCTCTTGGCGGAGATTGACCGACAGATTAGTCTCGGCAATTTTACAGCAAAACCCAAGAAAAAAGAAACCTGCAGCAATTGCAGCTACCTTGCCGTCTGTCGAAGGGAGGCGATCTGATGAGCGTTTTATCGGAAGATCAGAAATACGCTGCGGAGCAGGTGGCACAGTCACTGGTGCTCACCGCCGGTGCGGGCGCCGGCAAAACACGGGTGCTAGTCAACCGCTTCCTCAATCTTCTGCAAGCCGGTTTGGCCATCGATCAGATCGTTGCCATTACTTTTACCCGTAAGGCCGCGGCAGAAATGCGGGAACGGGTTGGTCAGGAGCTGCGCCGCAGCCTGACGGAGACAAACGATACAGCCAAGCAACTGCAGCTTTCGCACTTGCTGCTGTTACTGCCCACTGCCAATATCACCACCATCCATGGTTTTTGCAGCAGTCTGCTGCGCGCCAATCCCCTGGAAGCCGGTCTGGACCCCAATTTCAATGTGATGGAGGAATGGCAGAGCAACCGCCTCTTGCAGGAAGCCATGCGCGGTGCTTTGGAACAAACACTGCAAAGCAAAGCCACCGGACTGGAATTGCTGCTCTTACAGCATTCTCCTTATCAGCTGATCCCGGAGTTATGCAGTTTTTATCAGCAGATGCGCAATAAGGGAGTCACTTTGCAGCAATTAGCGCAAGTCTCTGCGGCGGCGCCGGAGGATCCCCGGCAAATCCAGGCCGATTTCGCTGCTGCCGTCCAGTTGCTTCGCTCCGCTCAGCCGCAATTTGATCAGCGCGGTACCGCTGTCTTAAAATCATGGTCAAAGCTGATGGAGCGCTTGCAGGACTTCAAACAGATCGATTTTGCCAGCGCCGACTTTGGGGATGTTGCTGCTTGGCTGCAGGACAGCATCGATCTCTGTAATGACCTGACGACAACCGGTAAAGTCAAACCCAGCAAGAATTTACTGCTCAGTGACGAACTCATCCGGCAAAGCAAACTGAGCCTCACGCTCAATCTGCTTTATGAAAGCTGGCTGCAGCCCTATTATGTCTCCCTGCTCCGTCTGCTGCAAACAGCAGAGCAACTCTTCAGCCAAGCCAAAAGCAAGACGATTGCTTTGGATTTCGCTGATTTGGAAGCGAAATCACTGCAGTTGCTGCAGGATCATCCGCAGATTCTTGCCAGCCTGCAGCAGCGATATCAGGCTTTCTTAATTGATGAATTTCAGGATACCAATTACGGTCAATATGCTTTCTTATCCTTGCTGAACAATACCAGCCTGGCACGCAGCCTCTTCATTGCCGGTGATGCACAGCAATCCATCTATGGCTTTCGCGGCGCGATTGTAGAGCTGTTTCATCGCCTTTCCGATGAAATTGCCGTTGCTTTGCAGCCATCTTTGCTGCCCGGTCACAAGCATTTGCGCAGCAATTACCGCAGCGGCGAGCAGATCATCGCCCTGATCAATGCTTTCTTTACTCCTTTGATGCCAACTTATGAACCGATGATCGCTGCCCGTCAGCTGCCCTCGGCAACTGTTCAATTGGAACTGCTGCTATCAGCCGGCGGCAATGCAGAAGAATTCCGTCGTCTGGAAGCCGATACTCTGGCAGATCGGCTGCAGCAAATGGTAGTGCAAAAAGAGCAGCTGGTCTGGCAGCACGAGACCGATGGCACTGAAGCTGCCCAAGCGGTCACTTACGCGGATATTGCCCTGCTGTTTCGCAGCCGGACAGCGATGGCTTATTATGAAGCCGCTTTACGGCGCCGCAATATCCCTTATTTGGTGCTGGGCAGCCGCTCTTTTTATCAAAGACGGGAAATCGAAGACATCCTCTTATGTTTAGCCGCCATCGCTCATCCGGATGATGAATTTACGCTTTGGGGTTGGCTGAATGCTCCCGTCAATGACCTACCCGTCAATGCTTTGGCGGAGCATGCTCTGCAATGCCGTAGGCTGCAGCAAACCTGGCTGCAAAGCAGTTGGTTGGGTCCTCCCCAGTTTTCTGCCGCCTGGCAGACTGCACAAAACCGCCTGACGAACTGGCGATACCTGCAGGGGCATGTTGATTTGACCGCTCTTTTACAGCGAATCCGCCGGGACCTGCAATGGGAAACATATTTTGCCGGCTTGCCGGATGGCGAACAGGCAATGGCCAATCTTTGGAAATTTGAGAATCTGGTCCTTGATGCCTGCGGCTTGGAATTCAACGGTTTGGAAGAATGCCTGCACTATTTCCATCAGCTGGCGCAAGAAGAAAACGAAGGCGAGTTGACTCTCTTTGAAGAGGGGCAAAATGCCATTCGGCTGATGACGATTCATGCCGCCAAGGGATTGGAGTTTCCCGTCCTGGTTCTGCCCGATTTGATTCGTAGGCAGGAACTGCCAAACCGCGATCTGCTCTTATGGCATCCCGAACTTGGTTTATCTTTCGCCAACGGCAGCCTGCGCAGTCAGACAATCCGAACGCGCCTGCAGCAAGAAGACAAAGCAGAATCGCTGCGGGTGCTCTATGTGGCCATGACACGAGCCAGAGATTATCTGCTCTTGTGCGGCGGTGAGCTAAAACGACCGGAGGCTTCCAGCTGGTGGCAGCTGCTGGCCAATTGGCTGGGAAGCGAACCGCTGCGCGTGGCAGCCTGCAGTGACGCGGAAAGCCTGACGCTGCGGGAACATGCTTTTCGTATCACCAGAGCAGCGCTGCCAAAAGAAGATGCGTCAGACGAATCTCAGCAAACTCTCACTGCTGCCGATGTGCCGGATGAACCTGCTGAACCCGCGGCAGGGCAGATGATTTTCCCTGTTACAACCGCTTTCATCCCAACCGCGATGCAGCGTGAGATTGCCCTTGTGCCGCGCGCGTTGGTCAAATTTTCCGCCACTACCCTGCTGCTCTACCGGCGCTGCCCCCGCAGCTATTATTTACGCTATCGTTTGTGGCTGAAAGAAGCGCAGCCGGGATTTGCCGGGACTGATCCCGATTTATGGCAGGTGAATGCGCTCGATCGCAGAGAAGAAGAAGGTTACGATTCTGCCGATGTGGAATTGAATCAGCAGACGCTGCCATATGATCCGCTGCGTTTCGGTTCTCTGATCCATCGCCTCTGTGAATTGCTGACTCCGGAAACCGATCTGCAGCAGTTGCTGAACCAAGTCTTCGCTGAACCCGATTTTATTCTGGAAAGCAACCGGCGCGAATCGGCGCGAACCCTGCTGCAGCAGCTGCAGAATCAGCCTGCCTATCGGGAAATCTTCCGTCAGCCACAAGCAGTCCGCTGGCGGGAGTGGCCTTTCACGGTTTTACTGGCGCCTGGTTTTCTGCTGCAGGGGGTCGTCGATTTCCTGGCGGAACAGGAAGACGGCAGTTGGCTGTTACTGGATTATAAAACCAATCGCATCGAAGCGGCGCAAGCACAATCCGCTGCGAAAGGCTATGATCTGCAGCTGCAGCTTTATTGTCTGGCGGTGGAGAAGCTGACCGGCAAACCGGTTTCCCGCGCGCAGCTGGTCTTTGTGCACCCGGGAATCTGGTGGGATGTGCCCTGCGATGCGGTCACGCTGGCCAAAGCCAGGCAGGAAGCGATTGACTTGGCTGCCGCCATTGAACGCAGCTTGGACGCGGCTGATTTAAAAAAATGCAGCCGGGAAAACTGTTTTCATTGCGAATATATTTCCCTTTGCAATGAGAAAAATGAATGAAAGGAGCAACCCACGATGAAAATTACTTATTTATACAACAGCGGTTTTGCCCTGCAATGGCCGGAACACCTGGTCATCATTGATTATTGTAAAGATACGCCGGGCAAAGGTTTGTCCGACGGCGTGATCCGCTCCGCCGATTTACAGGGATTTAAATATGTGACGGTGTTGGCAAGTCATGGCCATGCCGATCATTTTAATCCCTGTATCCTGGAGTGGGCGAAAGAACGCCGAATCCATTATGTGTTTGGCTATGATATCGCGCAAAAAAACCTGAAAACAGAAGCAACCTATCTGCGTCCGGGTCAATCGGTCAGCATCGGCGATTTGGATATCACCGCATATGGCAGCACCGACGAAGGAGTCTCCTTTCATCTGCGTAAAAAAGATTTTTCCATTTTCCATGCCGGCGATTTGAACAATTGGCATTGGCAGGAAGAATCGACCCCACAGGAAATTGCCGAAGCCGGCGCCTGGTTCAAACGGGAACTGGATGTGATTCGCCTGCACACTTTGCCGCTGGACATCGCTTTCTTCCCCATTGATCCCAGAATGAAAACGGATATTTACCGCGGCGCTTTGCAATTTGCGGAAGCAACGCATCCCACCCGCTTGATTCCGATGCACTTTGGTAATCAGCTGCCCTTGACCAGGAAATTTATCGATGCCATTTCCCCTTACAGCTGGCTGACTTGTATCACCAATCCGGGTGACACAATCGAAGTGAAATAGCGAAAAACCGCGAGGAGGAGAAGAAAAATGCAATTCAAATTAAGCCACAGTAACATCAATGTGACCGATATGCAGCGCAGTTTGGACTTCTATGAAAAAGCGCTGGGGTTAAAAATTCAGCGTGACAGCAGTGCCAAAGACGGACGTTACCGCATCTGCCACCTTACCGACGGCTCCGGTGTCTATAGCTTTGAAATCACCTGGCTGCGGGATAAACAGGGACCTTATGAACTGGGAGATAATGAATCTCACATCGCCTTTATCGTGGACGATTTTGCCGCCGCTCATCAACTGCACCAGGAGATGGGTATCATCTGCTATGAAAATCCGGGTATGGGCATCTATTTTATCGAAGATCCGGATGGTTACTGGCTGGAGATTTTACCGGCCAAACGCTGATCTCCCCTCTGCTCTCTGACGATTTGCTGATTTGGCAAGCCGGTGCTTTTCTGCTGCTGTTTCATCAATCAATGAAATGGTCAAAGAAAAAGCATCGGCTTATTTTTTATCGCTTGACAGCCTATCCTAACATATGTTATTATTAACCTATGTTAAAGAAAGAAGGTGCTATTTTGATTCAAACCGCAATTTTAGGTTTGCTGAATAAAAAAGCCATGTCGGGTTATGATTTAAAAAAAGCCATGCAGGAATCCCTGATTATGTATTGGTCCGGCAATAACAATCAGATTTATAAAGTCTTATTGGAATTAAAAAACCAGGGTCTCGTCAGCTGCCAGACCGAACATCAGGAGAGCGCTCCCTCTAAAAAAGTCTACACCATCACAGCGCAGGGCCGGCTGACCCTTGAGGGACAAATCTGCAGCCTGCCGATTGAATTGCCGGAATTTAAAAAACCTTTTCTGATTCAATTTGCTAACGCCAACGTGCTGAGTAAAAGGCAATGGCAGGAGCTGATGCTGAATTACCAAACCGAGCTGCGCAATCAGTTGCTTTTACAAAAACGAAAACAGCAGCAGGAATTGGAACTGCCGGACCGCTCCGATGAGGAGCGTTGGCTTGCTGCCATGCTTTATGAAAATATCATTGGGTTTTATCAGACGGAATTGAACTGGACAGAACGTGTCCTGCGGGGCAATCAAATTTACAACCAGGAGGAATGACTAAAATGAGTTTGGAGAACATCAAAATTTTACGGCAGGAAACCGGCGCCGGTGTACTCGATTGCCGGCAAGCGCTGCATACAGCCAATGATGATCTAAAAATCGCCATGTCGATTTTAATTGAAAAAGGATTCCATTTAGCTCAAAAAAAAGAAACGCGTGTGGCGGCGGACGGTATCGCTTTTGCAGGCGTCTACGGTCAGCGCGCCGTCTTGCTGGAAATCAGTTCGGAATCCGATTTTGTAGCCGGCAACGCCTTATTTATAGCCAATGCCGAACAGATCGCGCGGGCAATTGCAAAATATAACCCAACCGACCTGGAACAGCTGCTGCAGTGCCCCAGTGATGACCCGGACCTGACAGTGCGTCAGCTGACACAGAAAATGGTCCTGATGTTTAATGAAAAAATCGTCATCCGCCGTTTTCAGATACTGAACGGTGACTTTCCGATTGCCTTTATGCATCAGAACGGTAAATACGGCGTTATTCTCAATCTAAGCGTTGACCGCCCCATCGAGGCGTCGGCTCTTCAATTGATTGGTAAAGAAATTGCCATGCAGATCGCGGCGATGCAGCCTAAGTATCTGACCCGCGAGCAGATCCAGCCGGCAGCTTTGGCGGCAGTCAAAGCGCAACTGCAGACAGAGCTGGAATTGGAACAAGCCATGCATAAAAAACCGCCTGCTGTCCTGGCAAAAATCCTGCAGGGGCGCTTGGAGAAATTCTACCGGGAAAGCTGCCTACTGGAACAGCAGACCATCAAGGATGACAGCATCACAGTCGCTCAGTATCTGGCAGCAGCCGGCAGCTCGCTGCACAGTCGGATCCAAGTCACCGAGTTTTACCGCTATCAAAAAGCGGAAGAACTCGGCAGCTGAATCAGAATCCTAAAAATACCATTCTGGGCGACGGCATGTGATTTCGCCTGGATAGTACCCATTATGAAAGCGTAAGCGATCTGAAACAACCTCGAGCAAAGCCAGCGTATGGTCGGAGCTAACCTGCGAACTGTGTCATAACAGTGAAATTCGATTATTATAATGGATGAAATCCTCACTGACATCATTTTTTGGATGATGGTCGGGGAGATCATACCGAGTGCAGCGAATTTTTTTTGTTTTGAGTGTCCGGAATCACCACCTTTCTCCGTTTTATATAATGAGAAGAAAACGAAGGAAGGAGGTGATTTTTTTGAAGAGGATTTTACTGACCATTGTTTTAGTTTCCATAATATCCAATAGCATGATGGTGAGTGCAGCGATTAGAACCACAATGGTAACTCCGACTCTAACCTTTACAGGGACAACTGCCTATTGCAGAGTTAGTATTACTGAAATTGGAAAGGATATTGAAGCAACCTTAGAACTATGGCAAGGTGATACTCTTATCGACTCTTGGTCGGGCTCTGCAACATCTTACCTGGTTATTGCCGGAAACCATAGCGTAATTAGCGGACTAACCTACACTTTAGAAGTAACAGGGACTATTGATGGGGTAGCATTTACAGGAACACCTGTCATAAAAACATGTTGAAGAAGCTAAGTTTGTTTTTTTAACTCCGATTTTTCGAGCCCTATCATCGTAAATAATAGTAAACACGACGAAAGTATTTGAAGGTTATCACCGAAAGCTGCCATTTTATTTTTTGAAAGAGGACTGAACCCGTGTACAAAGTGAATAATTGATTGCTGAACGCGCACAATATTTGCAACCACTTCTCTTTCATTATTCCTAATTAATTCTAAACTAGGAGGATTCACGATGCAGAAGAAACATATTCTTATGATAACATTAGTTTCAATCATGTTAATAGTGCTTGTATCGGGTTCGGTGCTAGCTTGGAGTAATAATGCTGTAACAAACACGAGTGTGTATGTTAGTTTTATCGATCCTTTTTTTTCACCGGATACTGCTGTTTTTTACGTTACATCAGGTTATACCTTTGATAATAACACCATGAAAACCCAGCAAAGTCAAATCGTCTTTCAGGAAGTCAGTAGTGATCCATCAATACCCATCACTCAAGTTATTTCGGATATTGACGTTTCTCAGCATCTATTGAGAATATCTGGCGTCGATTATAATCAAAATGAAACTGAAACCTCTTTTTCCGGAATTTCTGCTGTTGCAGCTGAGAACAGAAATAATCCTATTGCTGTTTCTACAGGTCATTGGATCGGTGCGTATTTTCCAATCACAGGACAGCTTGGCTATGCCTTCGATACCGGTTACAGTTTCAGGACTGTAAGCTTCTGAGTAAATACTCAGGAGACTTAACCTAAAAGGAGTGACTGTCATGAAGAAGAAAACGCTAATCATAGCAACAACCGCTATGCTCGTCTTGGCATCGGCGTTTGTTTTTCTAAATGCAAACGAAAATACTGAATATGACTGGATTGCAGAAGAAACCGCGATAGTTCGCAGTGATTTACTTACCAATCAAGAGATTATTGCTACCGTCAACGGTGTTGGGTTACCGGAACGCGAATTATCAAGAGTTGTCTTCAATATAGAAGTACTCTACAAAGTAGAACTACAAAAATATCGCAAGTTGCTGGCAGCCGGCCAAATCACGCAGGCAGATTACCAACAAAAAGTAGATGCACTAACCAAGCAGAAGAACGAAACCGATGTAAAAGAGAAAATGCTCGCAGAAATGATTGAAGACGAGATCTTTTATCAGGCGGCGGTCGAACAGGGATTCTCAGCAAGCGAAGCCGACGTGCAAGCCTACTATGAAAATGTCTCCTCTAAACTCCCATCGGAGCAAGTGGAGATTCTAACCCAGTATGCTAAGGGTTTGGGCTTGACGTTCGAAGAATATGCCCAAGAGAATATTCTACCACACTATCAGGTCAAACTGACCATTGGTAAGATGTTTAGCGGGCTGTTGGAAGAGTTGAAAGTAAAATACCCCAATGAAGCAGTTGACAATCTCTATCTGCAGAATTCAAGTGAATATAAAGAACTTGTGAATCAACTGAAAGGGAAAGCTGTGGTTATGCGAAACGATTAGAAGGAGCAACACATGAAAAGACATCACTCAAAGGTTTTGGCTGCTCTGCTGCTTTTCATCGTTATCTTGTTGTCCGGTTGTCAAACGATCAAATATCCGGATACGATTGCAGATATGGTCAAATTATGGGAAGGAAACAAAAACGCGTTTGATGAGTTTGCCCAGCTGATTATGGAGAATATCCCCGACAGCCAATCAACGCTGATGCTCAGTTACAATCAACCTCCGAGTAAATGGTCCTATTTCTATGACGAAGGGATACCCGGCAAGGCAGATTTGAAAGAACTGACCGAACTAACGGATGCGAAGAAGATCAAAGCATTTATCGATAAATACTCTGTGTATCAGGTCATTGCCGATCAAAAACAAGTAGAGATTCATGTGTATAAAATGTCTCTGGCTGATCAGCCGGGACATGGCAGTGAATATCCGCCGGAGAATATGAAATTTGTCCGCTTTTTCACCTATGCCGTTGAAGAACGATACGCCTCAGATCAGGAAGGTTATCTGAGTGAACATTGGTTGGCTTCGCGGCCTCACGTTGATATTAAGGTTGGTGATGGGTTCACCACCTTAACGTATTCTGTGGAATCCTTACAAAAAAAAGGATATGAGTTGATTGAACCGGGCATAGAGCAAATATCCGAATTACCCTTTTTGTATCATGATAAAAAAACTTGGGAAGACAATGTAAGCACTGTAAGAAACCATCCGGCAGATTATCTTTACGAAATGGATGGCGAACATTTGCTGATCCTTTATGAAAAAAACCAACAGTTGCGAGCCACGATCTACAACTGGAAAAGCCGGACAGAAGTGCTAACCGTCATTTTGGATTTACAGGGAGGATTAATCGCTGATTATCATGTAGAACGACTAAACGAAAATACATTCGCTTATGCGGCGGCGATGGCGAAGGAGGAAGGCGCCGAGAAGCTTTCGCTGCTCAGCATAGAGCAAAACGAAATTAAAGTCACTTCAGCAGGCATCTTGCCAACGGCTGGACAATGGACAAGAAAAGGGATAGCGATTAATGAAACGCTTAATGAAATGGCGTATATTGATGCAGCAGAAAACCGTATCGTCTGGGGAGATTGGTCGCCGAGTCAAGATTTTGTTGAACAAGGCAGTTGGAGTAGCGAAGAATTGGCTATCGACACTCTGGGACACTTGGAGCAGCTTCAGATTTCAGCCAAGCATACCCTCACCTATACCTGGGGAGGCGCTATACCGGACACGGATAATGAACAACTCTCCGGTTTTGGTGTCGTGAATCTGCTCAATGGTCAAGTGCTGCACACGCAAAGTAATGCGGGAGTGAATTTGACCCCCACAAAACATGGGGTATTGCTTGGCGGGGGAGATGTTCAGTATGGCAATCGGTTTTCTGGTCCCGACTACGGTGGTCCGCCCTTACCGGAACACTATGAAGGAATCAACCACTATATTACCGAGGAAAACATCCGAACCTTTGGACACTACGAGTTCAGCAGTGAGAATCGGCAATTTGTTCCCGGATATCATGAGCAATATCTTGCCTTTCAATTGTACGGCTCAAAATTATCTCATGTGACCAATTTCTACATCGCATGGTATGATTACCCGGAGGACAGCTGGGACAAAGAAATCTGGGCCATCGAGGATACCGCAATTTTCATGGGTGCGCGCGGCCGCGATAGTACACGGCCCGATGCAACCTATACGCTCAGCGATACCGGTAAAAGAATTTATGCTTTTGGATTTGGAGCAAAAGGAGAAACCGTTCTTAACATCATTGAAGTGAAGAAGTAAAAATGTACCCAAAGAACCTCATTCCGTCTTTCAACATAGGACGATTGAGGTTCTTTTAGTGTAATGGAAGATAAATTATTGACAAAATAATGGATAAAGCCTATTCTGTTGATAGTATGAATCGGAGGTGGAGAATATGCTGATCTATTTACAAGCAATTGAAAGTGAAGAAGAGAGAAGTAAGTTTGAGCAGCTGTATTCTCAGTATCGAGGACTGATGTATCATATAGCAATGAAAATTCTTAACAACCCTCATTCTGCTGAAGATGCTGTACATCAGGCATTTCTGTCCATCATAGAAAACTTGAAAAAAATACCCGATGTGAAGTGTTTGAAAACACGTTCTTACATAGTTATCATTGTGGAACGAAAAGCAATAGACATTATTCGAGCCAATTCAAAAATCGTAGACATCGACTTTGAAGATAAACTCGCCGGTATTACAATTCCATTGCCTGGAGATAGTAATCTTGCTGATGCCATGGCTATGCTTCCGGCACGATATCGTGAAGTCTTACTATTGCATTACGATAACGGCTTCAACACTAAGGAAATTGCCAATATGCTAAACATGCCACTCGGTTCTGTACAAAAATTACTTTGGCGTGCCAAGGAATCTCTTCAGAAGCAGATGGAAAAGGAGGATGACTCGAATTGAGTAGTATAACTATTACCGAAGAAGCACTGAGCAAAGCAGCTCAGTCTGTTCGTTCCGCCATGTTGAATTCCCTTCCCAACCCGTCAGACTGTGAGTATGAATTCTCAGTCGAATTTCAAAGTAAAATGGACCTGATGCGCTTAAGGGTAAATTATGTTTATAAAAGGAACAGATTCATACAACGAATTGCTTCAGCTTTCTTGATATTACTGATCACTTCAAGTGTTTGGTTCACCTTTAATGCTGAAGCCCGTGGAGTAGTGTTCAGTTGGATTCGAGAAGTGTATGAAAACAGTATCATATATCATTTTTGGGGGCAAGATGAAACTGGTATACTGCCGAATTATGAACCAACCTGGCTGCCGGAGGGTTATGAACAGGTTTATGAATATTCCGACGAGACGATGCACGGCCGTTTATACCAGAAACAAAACAGCAAAAGCGGAATTGTGATTGAGTATTATGCGGTTGTCGATAGCATTCACACCGAACTCCTTGCTAAAAACGCAGAAAACTTACGCGAAGATGTGATAATTAATGGCGTAGAAGCAGATTTTTATCATGCTGCTGGAGACTCCAACACCAATAACTTAATCTGGATTGACAAAAAAGGTAAAATTGTCTTTTCTGTAAACAGTGATCTGGCAAAATCAGATATTTTACGCATCGCGGAAGGCTTGACGCAGATCACAGTAAAAAAATGAAATTGGAAAGGATATTGAAGCAACCATTAAACTACGACAGAAAATCATCTTACCGAGCCTACCGTCATTCTTGGCAAAAATCCTGCAGGGGCGCCTGGAGAAATTCTACCGGGAGAGCTGCCTACTGGAACAGCAGACCATCAAGGATGACAGCATCACAGTCGCTCAGTATCTGGCAGCAGCCGGCAGCTCGCTGCACAGTCGGATCCAAGTCACCGAGTTTTACCGCTATCAAAAAGCGGAAGAACTCGGCAGCTGATTGACTTTTGCTCTGCTTACCTTTATAGTAAAAGAGAACAAAACGCGCTTGAAACGGCAGAGAAATACATCGCAAAAGAACAGGGTATCACGATAAAAATCAGAGCATCCGAGCGTGGCAAGAAAGGAAGTGTCCTATGTATACTGCGGATCATTTTATCAAAGCCCAGTCTCTGCAGGAGGCTTGGCAATTGAATCAAAATCCCAAAAACACGATACTTGGCGGCGGCATGTGGCTCCGTTTGGGCAGTGCCCATTACGACAGTATCATTGATCTGGAACAGCTGGGGCTCAATCAAATTGAAGAAAAGGAAAATGAGTTTCGCATTGGCTGTATGGTCAGCGAGCGCACTTGGGAAAAGAGCGAAAGTTTAAAAGCCGCTTTTGGTCCTTGCATTGCTGCTTCTGTTTATGCCATTGTCGGCACTCAATTCCGCAATACAGCCACCATCGGCGGCAGCGTGGCCGGGCGTTATGGTTTTTCTGACTTAGTGACTTGTCTGTTGGCGTTGGATGCTTCGGTTGAGCTTTATCAGAGCGGCCGTCTTGCTTTACGGGAATTCCTGGAAGGCAACGGTTTGGGACGCGATCTCCTGGTGGCTGTGCTGATTCCAAAGCAGGAGATCCTCGTCTCTTATCACGCAGTTCACAAAACAAAAACCGATTTCCCCCTGATTTCCTGCGCAATGAACCAAAGAGATTCGATCCTGCAGGCAGTCATCGGTGCCCGACCCGGCCGGGCCGTGCTGATTGCCAATACAGAGAACCTGTCCGTGGCTGCTTTTGCCGATTGGGCAGCGGAACAGACCAGTTACGGTGATGATCTGCGCTGCGGCAGCGAGTACCGCAAAGTGCTGGCGCAAACCGCACTGGCGCAGTGCGCAGCGGATTTGCTGAAAGGCGGGTGTGCAGAATGATCAAATTCTGGCTGAACGGTAAGGAAACCACCGCATCTCCGGCAGCGGATGAAACCCTTTATCAATACCTTCGTTCCGTCGGCTGCTACAGCGTCAAGTGCGGCTGTGAAACCACGAACTGCGGTCTCTGTACAGTCTGGCTGGACGGCACACCTGTGCTCTCCTGCTCCGTACCAGCTTTGCGCATCGAAGGCAAAACCGTCACCAGCATGGAAGGGCTGCAGCAGGAGGCTGCCGAGTTCGGCCGCTTTCTGGCGGAAGAAGGCGGCGATCAATGCGGCTTCTGCAACCCCGGTTTGATTATGAACGTCCTGGCGATGACACGTGAATTGACGGATCCCGATGATCAGGAAATTCTCTCTTATCTGGCCGGTAATCTCTGCCGCTGCAGCGGTTACCAGAGTCATCTGCGCGCGATTCGTCGATATCTGCTTTCGAAAAAGGAGGCAAAAAAATGAGCGACCCCTCGAGCTGGAAGATTGTCAATCATTCACCGATCAAAAAAGACGCCATGGCGTTAGTCACCGGTCAGCCGGTCTATACCGATGATCTGGCTCCCAGCCATTGTCTGATTGTGAAAGTGCTGCGCTCTCCGCATGCCAACGCTCTGATCCGCTCAGTCGACAAAGCAGAAGCGCTGTCGATGCCGGGAATTGCGTGTGTCCTAACCCATGAAGACGCTCCCATGACCCGCTTCACCATTGCAGGACAAACTTATCCGGAATTCAGCCCCTATGACCGCCGTATTCTGGATGATCATGTCCGTTTTGTCGGTGATGCTGTCGCTCTGGTTGCCGGTGATACGGAACAGCAGGTGATGGCCGCCATGCAGAAAATCAAAGTAGACTACGAAGTTTTGGAGCCAATTCTGGATTTCCGTTTGGCCAAAGATCATGCGATGCTGGTGCATCCGGAAGAGAATTGGCATACGCTCGTTCCGGTCGGCGCCGATCAAAAACGCAACCTGGTCTGCAGCGGGATTGAAGATTGGCAGGATGTAGAAGCAGTCTTGGCCGACTGCGATCTGGTCTCAGAAGCGACCTTTCACACCAAACAGAATCAACAAGTCATGATGGAAACGTTCCGCAGCTACACTTTCTTGGATGCATTCGGACGTTTGAATGTCGTCAGCTCCACCCAAATTCCCTTCCATGTCCGCCGAATCTTAGCCACAGCGCTGGAAATCGCCAAATCACGCCTGCGGGTGATCAAACCGCGCATCGGTGGTGGTTTTGGCGCCAAGCAATCGGCTGTCTGTGAAATGTACCCAGCTTTGGTCACGATGAAGACCAAAAAGCCGGCTAAAATCGTCTACACGCGTTATGAATCGCAGATCGCTTCTTCACCACGGCACGAAACAGAAATTAAGGTGCGGGTTGGCGCCAATCGGGATGGCAAGATTCGGGCGATCGATCTCAATACGCTCTCCAACTCCGGCGCTTATGGTGAACATGGACCCACCACGGTCGGCTTATCCGGTCATAAATCAATTTCTCTCTACGGCAGCCTGGAAGCCTTCCGTTTCACCTATCAAGTCGTCTATACCAATCAAATCGCTTCCGGCGCCTACCGTGGTTACGGCGCAACCCAAGGCACGTTCGCTCTGGAATCGGTCATCAACGACCTGGCTGATCGCTTGGGCATGGATGCGGCAAAAATTCGCGAAATGAATATGGTCCGCGAAGGCCAATTCATGCCGGCTTATTACGGCGAAACCGCCACCTCTTGCGCCTTGGACCGCTGCCTTGCCAAAGCCAAAACAATGATCGGTTGGGACGCAAAATATCCCGTGCGTGATCTGGGCAATGGCAAAGTGCGCGCTTTGGGTATTTCCCTTGCCATGCAGGGCTCCGGTATTGCTTCGGTCGATACCGGCACTGTCTCAATCAAGCTCAATGACGAAGGATTTTATACAATGGCCATCGGCGCCACCGATATGGGAACCGGCTGCGACACCATTTTAGCTCAGATTGCGGCAGAATCTTTGGAATGCGCTCTGGAAGATATCATTGTCGACGGCGTCGATACCGATACTTCTCCTTACGACAGCGGCTCCTATGCCTCTTCTACCACCTACATCACCGGCATGGCGGTTGTAAAAGCCTGCGATTCGCTTAAAGCAGCGCATGCTGAAACTAGCCGCCGAACAACTGGCAGCCACGGAAGAGCAGCTGGTCTTCGAAGGCCGGCAGGTTCGCGATTTAGCCAGTGGAAAAATCGTGACGCTGCAGGAGCTATCCTATTACGCCCAGTGCAACAACCAGACCGCGCTTTTTGCTACAGAAGCGCATGCCTCACCAATTTCACCGCCGCCTTATATGGTTGGCATTGCCGAGATCGAGCTGGATCAAAAAACCTGCCAATATGAGCTGGTCAATTATGTGGCTGTAATCGACTGCGGTACATTGATCAACCCCAACCTCGCCCGCGTGCAGGCTGAAGGCGGTCTGGTACAGGGCATCGGCATGGCGATGTATGAAGACGTGCAGTTTGGTGCCAAAGGGAATATTATGAACAGCTCGCTGATGCAGTACAAGATTCCTTCCCGCCTGGATGTCTGCCAACTGCAGGTCGCTTTTGAGAGCAGTTATGAGCATTCCGGACCTTTCGGCGCCAAATCCATCGGTGAGATTGTGATCACCACACCGCCGCCCGCCATCGCGCACGCGGTGCACAACGCTGCCGGCGTCTGGATTCGGGAACTGCCGATCACACCGGAGAAAATCTATCTGGCCCGCCGCGCCTTGCAGCAATAAAGATTTGATTAAAAAGAGGAAGCGCCCCGACAGAAAACAGATCTGCCGGAGTGCTTCCTTTTTGTTGTTAAGTTTCTGCCCTATTTTCCTCTGCTCGGCGGAGGGATGCGCCCATGAATCTTCTGCCGCAGTATTTCCTTCTTGGTATAACCCGATTTGGCCATACCCCAGGCGTTCTCCTGCAGCAGCTGTTGGTAGCGCTGCCAGCGCTCCGCTTCCAGTTGGCCGCTGCGCAAGGCTGCCTGTACCGCGCAGCCCGGCTCGTTTTGATGGCTGCAGTCAGAAAAGCGGCATTGTCGGCTTAGTTGCTCGAGATCGGCAAATAAATCCTGCACTCCTTCTTCGGCATACCAAAGTCCCAATTCACGCATACCCGGCGTATCGATCACCAACCCGCCCTGCTGCATGCGAAACAATTGACGATGAGAGGTCGTATGCCTTCCCTTGGCATCTTTTTCACGAACATCCCGGACCTGCATCAGCGTTTCGTCGGCCAGGCAATTGACCAAGCTGGATTTCCCGACGCCGGAAGATCCCAAAAAGACAATCGTTTTACCCGGCTGTAAGTAAGGCTGCAATTGAGCCAAACCGAGACCGGATTTGACACTGACCGCAAACACAGGCAGCGAAGCCGATAAGCGCTCCACCTGTGCTACATACTCGGCATAAGCCGGATTTGTATCAGCCTTGGTCAGCACGACCACCGGCTCTGCACCGCTTTGCCGCGCCACGCTCAAATAACGCTCTATCCTACCGATTTTAAAATCCGAATTCAAGGAAGTCAGGATAAACACGTAATCAAAATTGGCGGCAATCACCTGTTCCAGGATTGTTTTCAAGTGATTTGCTTTATGTCCGGAAAAATCCGGCCGCGAAAATTTCGTGCGCCGCGCCACCAGCGCTTCAATCAGCGATTCGCCGTCGGCGTGATAGCGCAGCCAAACAAAATCCCCTACCACCGGAACGTCTCCGGCAGTGGCGATGTTTTGATAAAATTTTCCTTTCAATTTGGCGCTGCATTCTCCTTCTTGACAGACCACACGGAAAATACCTTTCTGCACCGAAATGACTCTGGCCGGCAGCGAGCCCTGATTTACGGTTACCGCCTCAGCAGCCTCCGCTCGCCAGCCATATTCAATAAGATCGATCATTCCATTCCTCATTTCTGATCATTCTCTGTAGGAGACTGCCACAAGCACACTCCTGCCGGATTAAAAATTTACTTTATTTTTCACAGAAAAACTCGATTTCTTCTCCAACCGGCCCCAGGCAAAAACCAATTCGAATTGGATATGCCGGATCAGAAGCAATCACTACATCTTTTGGCTCCATCACAATTGGGTAGCCGGCTTCCCGAACCAACCGAATACAGGCATCCTCGTCTTGAGTCGCTAAAGCGAAAGTGCCGAATACTGCCTTGAGATGCTGCCGCCTTGCCGTTTGAAGTGATTTCTATTATGCTATTACCGGTTGACAGCATCACACCGCAGTCATTGCCATTCTGCCAGGATCTGATTTCCTGCAAGCCAAGCAGACCCGCATAAAAATCAACTGCTTGCCGAAATTCAACCTCCCCTTGAGTTTTTAAAGCGATGTGATGCGTTCCACTGATTAATTTGCTTTTCATATTGATCTCCCCCTTTATTGGTTATTTAAAAAAGGCGCATTGGTAAGTTCATACCAATACGCCTTTTTGATTCTGCTTCTCAGAGCGACATTCCTGCCCGAAGGCAGAGATATTTTGTTTTTGCGATTATTTCATCAGATAGGTATCGAACCAACGCATAATCTGACGTAGGCGATCTTGACGGTTCATCGGTTTGCCGCTGCGGGAAAGCTCATGATTTTCGCCGGCAAAGCGGACGAATTCGCACTTGTTGCCCAGCCGCATCAAAGCGACATAGAACTGTTCGGCTTGTTCCATGGTGCAGCGATAATCTTCTTCGGACTGCATAAATAAAACAGGGGTCTTGACATTGGGAGCATAACGGATTGGGCTGCGCGACATGATAAATTCTTCGCCGCCTTTATCCCAAAGATCGACACCGCCCATACCGGACTTGTTGCCAACCCAGCCAATATCGGATACGCCATATTTTGTGTAGATATTGGAGATGGAACGCAGGGAAACAGCTGCTTTGAAACGATTGGTCTGGGTGATCATCCAGTTGGTCATATAACCACCGTAAGAACCGCCGATCACACCGCAGCGATTGGCATCGAGCCAAGTATTGTCCTTCAAGGCCTGGTCGGTGATATTCATCAAATCGGCATAATCACCGCCGCCCCAGTCACCAATTACGCCCAGCGCATGTTTCTCACCATAGGTGGCGGAGCCGCGCGGATTGCTGATTAAAACGGCATAGCCGTTGGCAGCCATTAACTGATATTCAAAGAAATAAGCGTAGCCGGAAGCACCGTAAGGGCCGCCATGAATATCCAGGATCAAAGGATATTTCTGATTGGGGTCTAAATTGATCGGTTTGATCAGCCAGCCGTGGACTTCAACCTGATCGCGGCTGATCGTGGAAATCGGTTCCATCTTGGCGACATAGACTTCATTCAGTAAAGCCTGATTGAGTTCGGTCAAGCGAATACCTTTTTCCATTTCCGGTGCTTTATAATAGATATTGCTGGCGCAAACCGAGCAGTCCAGAACATAGGCGACCGGCATGTTGCCGTCTTTGGTTAAAGCAGGTGCCGCGCTGAAACTGGTGATTGCATGTTTGCCGGTGGTGACCATCGCTTGGCTGCCGTCGTTCAAGTCGAAACGATAGAGATTGGTTTCGCCCGCTACCGTAATCAGAGCATAAATGGCTGAACTGTCGCCAACCCAGGCATAAGCGCCGCTGCCGCCATCGGCTCTGGCATCGCCGCCGCAGTTGTTGCCAACCGTATAATCAAACGGCTCCGTTAGATTTTTTGCTGCGCCGCCCTCAACGGAACGAACCAGAATGCTGGTGTTGACGCCGTTTTTACCTTGTCCTTTTTCATGACCGAGGTAGGCAATCCATTTGCCATCCGGAGAGAAGAGCGGATCATGAGCGGTGCCTTCGCTGTTGCTGACCGCTTTGATCTCGCCGCTGGCGATGTCAACGGTCCAGACGTTGCTGATTTCATTGATCTCATCGTCTTCCAAGCGGGAGCTGACAAAAGCCAGTTTCTTACCGTCCGGACTCCAGGCAGGAGACACTTCACTGAATTTGCCGTCGGTGATCTGTTTAAATTCACCGGTTTTCAGATTCATCACAAAGAGATGTTTGTTGCGGGGATCGAGAAAACCCATGCCGTTGAATTTGTAACGCAGCTTGGTGATCACGCGCATATCTTTATTCTTTTGTTCCGGTTTGGTGCCGGGAACGAAGGATGAGAAGGCAACTTCGTTGCTGTTGGCAGGATTCCAAACGAGTCCGCCTAACCCCTCTTCCCAGGTGGTCACTTGTTTGGCTTCGCCGCCATCCAGAGCGATGATCCAGAGCTGATTCTTGCCGCTGCGATTGGACATAAAGTAAATGCCGTTGCCGCAAGCAGTCCAGCGGGGAGCGGTGTCGCGGAACAATTTATCGCTGCTTTGATGATAGGTGAATTGATGCGGCGCACTCCAACCTTCATTGGTTTTGTCGAGCAGCCAGAGAGTACTCTTGTAACCATTCTTCTCGAGATCCATAGTTGTGTGCACATAAACGATATGCTGACCATCCGGGCTGAGTTGGCAGTCACCGGGAAACTTCATTCCCATAAAATCGTCTATGGTAATGGGACGCTTGTTCATCTGAATCGACTCCCTTCAAGATTTGGGTATCTATTTACCCTTCTCTATGATATTTCGCCGGAACAAACCGGATTTCCTTTCGCCAGTCGAAAAATCTTAGGTCGCTTCTTGTGACCTCTGCTTTGAAAACAAGCCTCTCCCTGCGGCAGGTGTTGACCGGCTGCGGGGAGAGGCTAAAAAGAATTAGAGTTCAGTTAAGTGATCTTAAAAGCAGCGCGATAACACGATGAGGCAGGAGTAACCGCCAGGCAGGCAGATAATCTTCCTGCTAGACCGGAGGGATCATGACCATAGTGCCCTGCTGTTTTGAGTCATTAAAACTATCGGTTGCCAAATTCAAGGCGCTGACCGCAGCGTCGACCTCTGCTTGCGTGGCGCTGCCGTTTTCGGCAACAGACTGAGCTTGCTGCACCGCAATTTGATAAGCTGCAAAGGCCGATGGAGTCACCCATGAGAAAGTAGTTAGAATATCCGCGCCGGTTTCGCTTACCATCGCCAAAGAAAAATTCGTTCCTGCTGTCTCCAGCGCACTGATCAAAGCAGTCTTATCGGCTGCACCGCCCAAATCAGGATAATAGATGATGTGTCCCTCTGTCACTGTCAAATTGGCCGCATTGACATTGTTGATGATAATCACATCCGAATCAACAATACCGCTCGGCACAAAAGAACTAAGGCAATTTTCATTGTCACCACCGATAATCACCAAATAAGGAACCGCAATACCCGGTGTTTCGAAAACCAAGTTGACATTGGCTGGACTATTCCACATTTCATAGCGTTGGAAAGCAGCGGTGGCAGGAACTGTCAGCGTTTGGACATTGCCAAAAATGGCGAAAGCCATAAACCGGTCTGCTGTCGCGCACTCACTATGGTCTCCCACGTAATCCTTAGGATGATCCGCACCGCAATTCCAATAGATGTTGCTGCCAAAATGGTAATTCATCTCATTGCCTGTCGGGGGGATGCTCTGCACTTTCACCAAATTCAAGGTATACCAATCACCGACACAGTAATTTTCGATCATGCAGTTGACTGCGGAAGTCACCGTCGTGCCGTTAGCTAAACTATAGAGTGTAATAGATTTATCCCCATCCAGAGGATCGAGCGAAGACCCTGCCACCAGGTTGATCCCACCGGGAACATTGGCACCGCGCAGATCCACGTCAAAACTGATGGTGTCGAGAATCAGCGTCAAACCTTCGGAGAAAGAGCAGTTGTTGAAAACGATATTCCCACCCCAGTTGTATTCCACTGCAGGATCATATAGCGTATCGCAAGTAATCGTAACCGGCGTGATAAAGTTCTTATTGTTGATCACCTGCTTAAAATCAGACGAGGCCACAAAACTGCCAAGCGTGGATTCGAGCTGCACAAATGGAATTAGACTGACAAAATTCATCAGGTACTCTTGCATTAGTTCCTCAGGGACTCCATTATCCGGAGCGAACCTAGTTCCTTCATAATCAGTGATGACACCTGTTTCGACCATTTTGATCACAGCGGTATAGTAAGCTTCATTTCCTGTTAAATCGGTAAAAGCGGGTGCGGTCTTTGTACGAACTAAGTGATATGCGATCAGTGTATCGAGCTGATCCAGGATAACCGCAATTTCCGCCCGTGTCAGCATATTATAGGGTTTGATTTCATTCGCTGCTCCGCTGATCAAGCCATGCTTTAAGAGGAATGCCATTGCTGCTTGTTCATTGGCTGACATTGCTGCCCAATCAACGCTGTAACTCAGGCTGTAGTTACTGATTTCTCCCGAAGTGGGAGCTGCCAGATCATAGCCGTCTTGGAATGCTGCATAAATCTTCATTGCCGCATCGACGCGGCCGATCGTAGGAGGCAGATAATTGAGCCAGGCGTAGACGACCATGATCACCTGATTGTTCTTGGTCCAGGTCACCGTCAGCCGGACATTATTCGGATCCGTAATTGGCGTCGAGACACTGGGATTCAGGTGGGTCTTGTCTGCGAAATACTCTGGTGTGACCATGAGCGGTTGCCCATAGCCATCCGGATGATTCTCATCATAAAGGATCTGTTCCAGCGTATAAGTATATTCCGTAGCGTTGGCAGTGCCAACATAGACGCCATAATTCCCTGCATCACCAAAGACATGCGGTATGCCGATGGCAAAACCGCTGCCCGGTTCAGCCTGGTTGATTACAAAGTATTGATCCGGTTGCTCTACATTGATTCTGGCGCCATCACTCGCGTTGATTCCGATGGTTGTATTACCGTTATTTGTGATCGTAACTTCTTTTGCACCAATACTGACCAGACTATCTCTTGCCCAGGAGGCGCTGAGCAGGACATAACGTGTAACAATAACGGCCAAGATATCATAGTTACCGATCACCACCAGATCCCCTGTCACAGTTCCGCTGACTGCACAATTGGCTGTCGTGCTGCTGGTCAGGAAAAGGTAACCGATTGCTGGTGTGATGTTGCCCAAAGATAAGGATGCGCACGTGCAATCCTGCGTCATCTCATAACGGTAAATAGCATACTGACCGTTCTCTGGATTAATTACTGTTGCAGAACCGGTCTTCCCCCAGAGCAGCAATGAAAGATAATGCTCAGCCAATCCGGAACCTGGATTGTTGCGGTCCTTGATACAATCGGCATGGTTGCCGTTATAACCATCGGCATGATCCCCGTTGCACTCCCACATGATCTGGGCGCCAAATGGATCGCTCGCCTGGGCTGCAGCGGCTTTCGTCATTTCCACGCCATTCAGCTGAAAGCCGGTGCAGTCGGCCGCAGCGGATACATTGACATTCACGGTGGAGTTGATGATCGTGCCCGTTGCAACACCATTGATTTGAATCTGCAGCTGTGAATTGAGCTGAACCGGTGCAGGTTGAATCCTTTCATCCAGCTCGGCATGGATCGTCTGATTCAGCAGCGTGACTCCATCTAAATTGACTGCATAGCTGATATCGCCCAATTTCACCGTCATACCACCGTTAAAGCTGCAATCGGTGAAACGAATTTCTCCGCCCCAGTCCCCGCTTTGCCCCGGTTCACAAGTGACGGTGACCGCTTCGCTGAAGGTTTTGCTCTGCACCGTTTGGGTTTGATTTTTCGATACTATAAAATTCGTCTGGCCTGAGGAAATCGGACCGATGATTGACTGCAGAGCGTTAATCAGCCGCCCAACATCGTCAGCAGATACTTCTCCGGTGGGGTAGAATTGTCCGTTATCACCGCTGAGCAATCCGGCTTTGGCCAAGGTCATCACCGCAGTATAGAAGGCATCCGCCGCAGTCACATCAGAGAAAGAACTGTTCGGTGCAACATCCTGAGGCAAGCCATTCGGTAAAATCCCGACTGCTTTCAGCTGTTCGCTTAAATTGTAAACCAGAACCGCCACATCGCTGCGAGTGAGGCTGCGGTTAGGATCCACAAAGAATTTATTCGCATCCTCACCGCTGCCTGCTGTTGCCGTGATGACGTGATTGCAGAGCAGGAAAGCCATGGCGGCCTGAGCATCCGCATCCGCTGCCATCAGAGACCAATCGGCATAAGCCGCATAGGCAGTCAGCTCGTCGACAGTAGGCTCGGCCAAACGATAATCCTGCCGGAATGCCTGGCAGAGCAGCTTCGCAGCTTGGCTGAGCGTCGCCGCGGCTTGTTTATAATCCAATTGCTGCCAAATCACCGAGATGGTTCCGCTGGGTGCAGTCCGACGAACCGTCAGTTCCAGTTGATAAGGATTTCTGATTTCGTTGCTCAGCAAATAGGTGCTGAGCTGATCCGGAGATGTCTCGCTAGTGAAAGAAACCTGCGCTCTGATCTCCTGCATCGAATCATTGTCATAATAATTCTGCCATATCTCGAAGCTGTATTCCGGTAAGGTATATAATTTACCGAGGTTAATGCCAAAACCGGTGTCGGTGTCAAAGACCTGCGGGATCCCCGGCTGGAAACCGCCGTCCGGGTCTGCGGCATTGATTTTGACTGCCTGACTGGCTTGCTCCAACTTGACTACCGCGCCAGACAAGGCGGCAATGATGACCGGTTTGCTGTTATAACCCGCCACGGTGACGGTTTGACTGCCAATGACTACCGCAGTATTATCCTGCCAGGCACCGATCAGGATCGCGTAACCGGGATGCGTCAGCGCGGTGATATCCACTTTGCCGCAGACAACGGTCTCTCCGATTACATTGCCGCTCACCGTTAATAAGCCGCTTGTATTTCCATTTAGATTGAAGAAACCCAGGGAAGGCTGCAGAGAGCCTAAGGCCAAGCTCACATCATCCAGAACCTCCGCCACCCTGAAGCTGCAAATTTCCGTCTGCAGAGGTGTTGTTTCGCTTGGAAGCACGGTGACGCTCTTGACTTTGCCATTGATGGCATACGTCAAATAATGATCTGCCGGCACAGGGATGACATCTCTGGGATTTTTGATACATTCAGCATGATTGCCGGCATAATCCGCTGTATGATAGCCGTTGCACTCCCAATAGAGATTGGCGGTAAACCATTCCGTTGTACCGATTTGGTCGGCACCGGTTGTTTTAATGCCATTCAGTGTCACACTGCCTCCGCCCAGATTGGAAGCAACACTGGCTGCCACGCTGGAAACAACTCCAACTGATTCCGGCAGACCGCTGAATTGTACGTTGACACTGCCGTCAAATTTGTAATTGGCGTTCAAAACCGACGCGCTGACATCAATACGATTATCTTTCACCGTTGTTGTGCCGGTGAAATTAACATTATAGTGCACATTGCCCAGCATAGCCTGCAAGCCGCCATTGAATTGGCAGTTAACAAAGGTAATCTGCCCGCCCCAGGCATCACTGCCTTCCCGCGCTGCGGAGGTAATGACCACCGGTGTATTCGGACTGAAGATCTTATTCTCTACTGTTTGCTCTTGATTTCGATTGACAGTGAATAAATTCTGTGTGGAAACCACCGGGCCAACCGCAGTCTGCAATCCTTTTAAAATTCCGTTCAGATCGTCTCGAAGGACGAGTTCATCCGGGCAGAACCTGCCATTGTCACCGGAGAGGATACCGGCTTTGGCCATCGACATGACTGCCTCATAATAAGGAGCCTCGTTTACTACATCGCTGAAGGTCAGATTGGGAGAAAGCACCGCCAAACCACCCGGTAAAGTACCGTTGCCGCTCAGCGCATTGACCAGAGCAAACAGCTGCTTAGCGAACTCAGCACGGGTCATTTCCTGATAGGGGTTCAAATAGGTTAAGTTATCTTCCGCTGCGGTTCCGCTCAGGATACCGTTTTTCAGCAGGAAGGCCACCGCTGCCCGAGTCTCCCCATCCTCATTCATCATCGTCCAGTCACTGTAGTCGGCAGCGTAGCGCGCCAGGTCATCATCATTGACGGTCAATAATTTGTAATCGGTCTGGAAGAGTTGATAGATTTGTTTCGCGGCATCGCTGATCTTTGCTTTTGGCATTTGATAGAAGACTCTCTGCCAGACAACCGTAATTGTATCGCTGCCCTGCGTCCAGGTGACGATCAGCCGCACCTGATTGGGATTCGTGATGGGAGTCTCTGCCGAAGGCATCAGATCGGTATGAATGGAACCGGAATAGACTTCGGTTGTAAAGGAAAGCGGAGACCAGCTCTCTTGCTGTGTCTGTTGATCATAGGAGCCTTGTTCCAAGCGATAGCTGTAATCGGAGCCGTTGCCCGTGTTGAGCGTAAGCCAATAACCGGTTTCACTTTCCAGCACTTCCGCATAATTGATCTCAAAAAGCGCGGCTTCGCTGTTGGTGATATTTGCCTTCTGCCCCGCTTGTTCGAAGCAGACAGTTGCGCCATTCACAGCGGCAATGCCAACAGTTTTACCACCATTGCCGACTAGGGTAATGGCATGGCTGCCCAAATTGATCTCCGTATTCTCCGACCAAGTCGCTGCGGTGAGCGCAGCACCCGATGCAACAGCGAGATTCGTCAGATCAACTCTGCCTTCCGCTTCCACGCTGCCCTGCAGCAGACCGCTGACCAAAACAGTATTTAATTCTCCGTTGGTATTGCAGCCTATGATGCGCATGCGATCCATGGTCACCGGGACCCCGTCAGGATCGAAAAGCAACTGCACATCATTCAGACTATTACTGAATTCGTAGCGTTGGAATTCAGCTGTTTTATCGACGGTCAGAGAAGCAACCGAGCGATCCGTCCCCAGCGTAGTGAACTGATAAGAGGGGTCACATTCACTGTGGTCGCCTTGATACTGCTCTATGTGCTGATCGTAGCACTCCCATCTCAGATAAGCACCAAAATAATTGGCTTCACCCAGATCCGCCGTGCTCCGCACGAGAACATGGTTCAGTGTGAATTGTCCACCCATCACCTGGCTGTTGACCGAAGCACCGACGGTTGATGTGACGACCGCTGCATCAGCTAAGCCGGATAAGTTCAGACGCAGTTGGTTGTTGAACCGGTTGGGTACGGTATTGCTTTGCGGCACAATTTGAATGCCTTCCGCCACCGCCGCGCCACCCAGTTCCACACCATAAGAGGCTTCGCTTAAAATGAGGATCAACCCTCGGCTGAAATTACAGTTTTCAAACGTCAACCTGCCGCCCCAACCGTTTTCCACCTGCGCTGCAATGGATACGCAGTCAATGGTAACCGTCTGCAGGAAGTTCTTATTCCGGATCGGTTGGCTTGCTGCAGCAGAAACCGTAAAGCTTGTGATGGCAGAGTCCGTACGCGCAACTTCACCCAAAGCATTGACAAAACGTGTGATCAGTTCGCCGATTTGATTGGACAGCATTCTCTCATTGGGATAGAAATTGCCTTGATTGTCCCCGCTGACGATACCGGCTTTGGCTAAGGTCATGATGGCCATAAAGTTTGGCGTCTGCTCGGCTATCACATCGTGGAAACTGATATTGACCGATTGATCTAAGCCGATTAATCGATTCATCGCGATGATCGCCTGATAGAGAATCACGGCGGTTTCCGAACGCGTCAGATCATTATACGGCAGCAGATTTGTGCCAGCGGTTGGGTTGAGAATGCCGTTCTTCACCAGGAAGGCCAATGCTTCGGCACCTTCACCCTCATTCGCTAATTGCGGCCATTCTTCAAAACCACTCAGGAGTGTTTCCACTTCAGCCGTACCACCGGTGATAGCTGCCAGACCATATCCCTCGCCCAGCGCAGCATAGAGGCGTTTCGCCAGATCAATGCGGTTGCTTGCCGCTTGTTTATAATAGAGAGCCGGCCAAACGATCGTGATCTCGGTATCTGCATCAGGTTGCCAATGCACAGTCAAGCGCACGGCAGACGGATCGGTGATCGGGGTTGCCGGATCCGGAATCAAATGAGTCTTGTTTTCTGCGAATATGGAATCCATTCTATAGTTGATGGTCGTCCAGATCGGCTCTTGTTCTGCATTCATTGTGCGCTGTTCCAATAAATAACTACCGGCCGGCAGAGGAGCACCCATCAGGTAAATCCCATAATTGCCTACATCGCCAAAGATGTGCGGACCGCCAAGACTAAATGCGTTGTCCGCTGCGTCATTCACCACAACATCCTGCCTGGATTGTTCGACAATGACTGTCGCGCCGTTCTCCGCTTGAACGGACGTTTTGTAATCGCTTTGGCCGCTGACGGTGACCGTCTGACTGCCGATGGCAATCTGATTGCCGTTGTTCCAGGCAGCCAGATAAATTTGGTGGCTTGGATTGAGCAAAGCAGATAGATCGACCTTACCACTGATCTCGACATCTCCCAGTACTTGCCCGCTCAGGATCAGAGTTTTATTAAATTCCTGATTGCGATTGTTGATCCGCAAACGATCCATGCTGACAGTCACACCCTCAGCCGGGAAGTTCAGGGAAATATCGTCACGGTTGTTCCACATTTCATAATTCTGGAAGGCTGCACCTGCACTCACTTCCACCTTCTCTACCGCATCATAGAAAGCAAGCGCCGTAAATTGGTTGCCGCTGCATTCGCTGTGATCGCCTTGATACGATTCGGCATGCGGAGCGTAGCATTCCCATTTCAGATGGGCACCGAAAGAACCTTGCTCACCTAAATCAGCTGCACCGCTGACGGTGACCCCATTGATCACAAAGCTGCCTGCTGCGATACCGCAGTTGACTGCAGCGACGGCATCGGAGCTGATTTCAGTTCCAACCGCCACATTATTCAGATTCACACTCACATTCTGTTGGAATTTCTTGTTATCCGGGCTGCGGTTGACCTGAATCCCTCCGACTACAGCGGCCATGCCTAAATCGATGTCATATCTGATCAAGCCTACTTCGGCGGTCAGACCGGCAGCAAACGTGCAATTGCTGAAGCGAATCGAACCGCCATAATCATCCGTGCTGACCGGCGTGCCGCAGACAATACTGACCTTGTTGGTGAATCTTCTGTTTTCAATCACCTGTGTTTCACTGCGCAGAACGGTAAAGCTTTGCTGTTCGGAAGCAATCTGGCCCAGAGCCGTCACGAAACGACGCACCAGATCACTTAAAGGACTGCCCCAAGTATACCAGGTGGCATCCATAGCAGCATTCGGGTTGAAATTGCCTTGCGTATCGCCCTGAACCACACCGGCTTTGGCTAATCTTAGCACAGCGTCATAGTACGCCTCTTCGCCGTTTAAATCATTGAAAACAGGATTCAGAACTACCGTTTGATCCAAGCCGGTAATCGTTGCCTTTTCGATCAGGACGGTCTCCAGCCTGATCAGCAGCATCGCGGTCTCCGCGCGGCTGAGAGACGCATAGGGTTTGATGGATATTTTCTGAACGTCGTCACCCAAACCGGGTACGCCAACGATCAGTTGATTCTTCAGCAAGAAGGCCAGCGCCATAATGTTTTCAGTAGGCTCGGCAGTGATGCTGCTCCAATCGGTATAAAACGCGGCGTAAGCATTGATGTCTGTCTGTGACGGCAGATCCAGGCGATATCCGTCTTTCAGTTGTGCGTAAATTTGCTGCGCCGCATCGAGCAGATTGGCATTATGATGATAAGTGATACGGGTATTGCTGCCGTTGATGGTGGAGCCGCTCTGGAAATCCGCCCGACCGTAAACATCTACGCTGTTGTTGTTGGTCAAAACAGAACCGGCCATAAAGGATAAGCTGCCGTTGACGGTGACGTGAATTGCTCCCTCGTTGATCATTGTCCCCATGACGGTACATTGAGCGGTGTCAATTGTAAAAACGCTGTCCGCTGCGACCGTCAGCGTAGTGCCGGCAGTCACGAATAATTGTTTGTTTAAAGGATCATTCGTATCGATTACAAAATTGCCTGCCGTTACGATTTTCTGAATCAAGGTGTCCGTAAGTGCGGTCTGGAATTGCTCAGAAGTCTCCGCTGAGCTGATGACAGACGATAATGCTGCGATCAAATTGTCGACTGCGCTTAGGCACTCATCACTCGCCGCGCTGACCAAGCTGTCATTGGGATGGAGCGTTTCCCCTGTTCCCAGCGTGATGACGCCGGCTCTGGCCAGATGAAGTGCCTTCTGGTAGAGAGGATTCTCAGCGCTCAGATCGCTGATTGCAGCAATCGTCACAGTTTCCGGTAAGCGCACACCCATAGCCTCTTCCAGGGCGGTCAGCAGGAAGATGAAATCGGCTCGGTTGATCGTTGCATTCGGGTCCATAATCTGTTGATTGCCGATTTGACCCCTGCCATTGAGGAGATGGTAATAAGATAAGAAGGCAAAGGCCGTCTTTTGTTCCGCCGTCATGTTGATCGTTTCGACGAAATTCTCCGTTTCCGCAATCACAGCATCTGCATTCAAAGGCAAGAAACTAAATTTACCCTGCAAGTGATTCGCCAGTGTTATCACCAACGAACCTCTGGTTTCGATTTCTGTCAGGGATACCGTAATGGTTTTCACACTGCTCAAATGCCCGCTGCCATCTGCAATTTGCACGGTATTACTGCCGCTGCCTAAATCGGTAACAAGTACACTCCAGAGCGGATTTCCACCGGCGCTGATCATTTGACGCGACACATTTTCTTTGACCAGCTGTATTTTTTCATCGAAGCTTAAGCCGGTTTTGATGGTCAGGCTGAAGTCGCTGACCGCTGCCAACACAATATCCAAACTGCTGCTGATGCGTGGAATCGCATCGATCTTTGCTTTGGTTTGCCGGATCAGACCGAGCTCACCGTTGATTTCTGCCAATGTCAAAGCATCGCTGACGGAACGGCTCCCTATCAGGCGAATATTTCTTATTTTGTAGAGCATGGCAGAGGAATAGTCTGCGCTGCTGTACGGCATTTGAGTAGCCGGATTGATTGGCCAGTACTCCTCTATTTCTATGTAACCGGCCTCCCTCGCGGCGCTCAATTGCAGCTGCAATTTTTCCTCATTGGTTTTCAGAGGACGGATGACCTTTTCAATCATCTCCCAGGCATAAGAAATACTATCCGTTGTTTCCGCTTGGGTGATTAAGCCCTTCATAAGACTCAATACATTATTATAAGTTGTTAATTCAGGATTGCTATAGAGCCCTGCATTTGCTTCCGAAGCTGTTATGAAAGCTAACGCAGCGGTGCGATAGTTTTCCAGAGTGGATTTGCCCCCCACCACGACATCCAGATCCACGATCGCTCTTCTGCCAAAGATGAGCTGAACTCTTTGTGGGGATGGATTTGTTGAATTGAACCCGATTACCACGAGACCGTCCGTCAATTGATTGTCAGTCATCATCGGCACAATTTGTTCTCCCGTTATCCCTTGATAGGTAACAGCCAGAACTCCACCGCCTAGATCTAATGGCTCGCCAATTTGATAGGTCAATTTCGCCGGGTATTGAACGATTCGGATTTTCTCTACTTCATAGGCATTGACCACATTGATGAGGAAATCTACACTCTGTTGGCTTTCCCGGTGTGTCACCTGCAGCGTATAGCTGCCTGCACTATTCAGCAAGGGCAGATCGGTCAGAAAGTTTTGGTTGCCCTTCACTTCTTCATAGCGCACGATGGGAGTACGGATTACGCTGCTTGCACCGGGAAGATAGATCAATTCGACCATCATGCCGCTATAATCCATCGTTTCATTGACTTTGTAGGTTGTTTTTCTCGGTGGTTCTACAATATTCATGCCAACAAAAGCGAGATCGTTGTTTGAAGCCGGTACTACGGGAGCCGTTTCCCCGATTCGCATCTGCAGTCCGGAGGAAATGTTGCTGTCAAAAACATTGCTGATCAAATTGCTTTGACTGCTGCCTGCCGGCAGGAAAAGCTGACTTGGCATCGGCGAATTATTAATCAGTGCACCCAACTGACCGTTTTGATTATCTGTCCCGCCCAAGGTTAACTGACCACCACTATTGTTGCCAAATTGCACAAACTGCGCAAAGACTCCCGGTCCAAGATGGATCGGCACAAAGGAACCGGTGCCATTTAAAATAGAGATACCACCCAAATTACCGCTGCCGCTGGTCAGGATCCCGCCAACACCGGAACCGCTCATGACCGTAAAAGAAGGACCGCTCGAAGCCGATAAGGCAAGCAGGTTCAGGCTTAGTGACTGCATGGCCGGTTCGCTGGTCTGCATTTCGACGCTGCCAATTTCATTCTCGCCGTTCGTTGAGGCTGTCAGGATCGCCGTTGCCTCACCGCCCAGGGTCAGTTTTTTAATTTTACCGCTCAGTGTGGTGACGCCGCTGCCGAGCAAGGTTAAATTCGGCGCCGAATCAAGCGAAGCGGCATTCATCTGTGCGCTTTGCAGTCTTCCCGCAATTACGGCGTCGGCATTGGTCGTTAACGCAGTAACACTGGTTTCCGCATCGGTCTGTAATGCTGCGGTCATCGTTACACTGCCGACTTCTGATATTTGTTGCAGCTGCAGCGCCTGACTGCCCTCGATGACGCTGACTTTATTCTCAGCATTGAGGTAAAGCGTCTCTTCTGCACCGATGCGTGCTGTACGTAAATCGTCAAATAAAGCCTCCGCCGCAGCAAAAGTACTGACCTGCTTTCCGAGCGTTGCCGAAACAGGCGTCGCTCCGGCCGCTTGAGCGACCGTCAGATTCTGCACTTCACTCTGATATAAGCCTACCTGCAGCGCCTGCAGATTGCCTGCCAGCGCGGTCAATTGGCCAACCTTGGTATTGATCAGCTGCAGGTTTTGCCCGGCAGTGATGCTGTTGATCGTGTTCTCGGTTTCGGTCAGACTGGCAATCACCGCACCGGCGCTGCCTAAAACCTCGGCGGATTGAATATGAGCCTGTTCTTCCAGAATCAATTGCAGCGGCTGTGCGCTTGCACCCTGCCGATTCAGCACAACTTTTCCCGCCACCGACGTGCTGCCGGTCAAAGAGACCGTTTGACTCGCTGCGGTCAATAAGCCTAGCGATTCAGGCGCGATACCGCCTCCGATGGTCAGATTGCCGCTGATATCCATATCAAGCAGCGTGACGGGAGCGGTTCCCACAGCGTCAGTAATGGTAACATTGGCATACTGGCCGCTATAGCTGCCGGCTGTATCAATCGTCAGCAGCATACCGGAGGTGATCATTTCTTCGGCAGTCAGTAAGGGGTGATAACCTTCCTGGCTATTTGCCAAGAGAAACGCCTTGACACAGCGGAGAGAAGCACCGGGAAATTCCAAGGTGATCGACCAATTACCGTCAGCTGCATCCGAGGTAACATCTTTCACATCCGTCATTTTCCCGTCGGTCGTATAAACAGCGATCAGCAGCTGCCCTGAACCAGCTTCGCTCAGAGTTCCGCTCACTGTTACCGTACCATTTAAGATATTTGATTCCGTGATTGCCAGGGTTGGTACAGCAGCAAACACTGCCCCTGACAGTGGCAGCAACACCCCCAACAGGCAGCTCATCCAGATTGCGACGATAACTTGCTTTGACCACTTCATTTTCCTTACTCCCCCCATGTCAGGCTGTATCATTAACCAGCCATCCTTCTCAAAGTGTGTTCGGTTTTCGCTTTTTTATCAGGAGCGGTTACCAATTATTGCTGTAAATATTTCTCCTGTATCGGCAGGTTTCCTTCTTTTATTAGAAGGATTTTAATCTTTTCAAAATAAAAAGTCCGTGAAAATCACGGACCTAAAAACATCTATTATAATATTTGATACCTGCTTGTTGGAACGTTTATCTCGTCTTATGGGATCTTGAGAAATTCACTTTTTCTCTGCCAGCAAATCCCGATATTGTCTGTAAAATACCTCCGGCTGCTGAAAGAGGGCTGCTTTCACAGCCGCTCTGCCGTAGGTTTGTTCGATCCGCTGGATCAAGGCGCAGCCTACACGATAAGCGTAACGATGCTGGCCAAAAATCAAATCGAGCCATTCCTCCGCCGCTTGCTCAGCACCGGCTGCTGTTTTGTCCAGACTCTGTAAAAAGGAATCGATTGTCTGTTCCAGCTGCAAGGAATCCTGCAGCACCAGATAGTCTTTGATGGTAAAACAATTCGGGTCCGGCTCAATTCCTGCCGACAAGCGGGCATGCAAGGAACTGTAAGTTGCATAGCCTTCGTTTTGTAAGGCCCAGTAAAGCATCTGCAGCCATTGCGCCTTTGTTTTGGCCGCTTTGAGATCCGGCACAGACTGATATTTCTCATAGGCAGCATGAAAACACTCATGCATCATCATATAGAGAAATTCGTTTTCATATTTCATATAACCGGCGTAGTTGAGATTCATGGGAACTTGCCGATGCAGTCCAATGCCAACATCATAACCGATTACAGGGTATACGGTAATCTCCTCAAGATCTTCCGGTACAAAGAAAGCCTGCAGAGCTGCTGCCGTTTGGCCGAGTAAGCTTTCCTGCTGCGCTTCCAGGCGGCAGAGTGTGGCTTTGATGGCAGGTAAATTATCCTGTAAACCACGCAGGCCAAAAAAAGGGGATGGCTCCTGGCGCAGCGCCATCTTGATATCCTCCGGAGTCAGTCCGGCAGCAAATCGCCGGCTGTGTTCAAAAATCGTCTGATAAGCGGGGTGCTGCAGCAGTTCATCCATGCCGCTGTCTCCCTGCAGCCAGCCAAGAAAGAGTTTCGCACCGTCAAAATTCATCTTCATGATCAGCTACCTCCCGATTGCTTTGGATCAGCAGATCCAGAACCGCTGCATCTGCCGGACAAAAATCATACAGCCTTAAATCATCAGGCTGCACAAAACGAATTTCATTGTGTTCTTGCTTTTTCGGCTCACCGCTGAGAATATGGGCACGATAAAAAGTCAGATGCACAGTAAATTCCGGATAGGAATAAATTGTGTCTGTGATTTCTTTTTCGATTGCCAATTCAAGATTCAGCTCTTCGCGGCATTCCCGCAGCAGGCATTCGCGCAGCGTTTCTCCCGCTTCCTGTTTGCCGCCCGGGAATTCCCAAAGCAAGGCGCAATTCTTGCCTTCCGGGCGCTGGCAAATCAGAATTTCATTCATTTCATTATAGATCAAAGCGGCAGCGACTTCCAACATGGCTCATTCCTCCAATTTTAAGATTGCTTCCCTCGCCAACTGATCACAGCGGTTATTTTCCGCACTATCTGCATGCCCCTTTACCTTGTGCCAGCTGATTTGATGCCGTTCGGCTTGCCTGAGCAGCCGCTGCCATAGGTCTTGATTTTCCACCGGCTGTTTTTTGCTGGTCAGCCAACCGTTGCGCTGCCAGTTGGCCAACCAGCTCTTCAAGAAGGCATTGACCAGATAGGCAGAATCACTGTAGAGTTCTACTTCACATGGTTCCAGCAGCAATTCCAGCGCCGCAATCGCCGCCATCAGCTCCATACGATTGTTGGTAGTCTCTTTCTCTCCGCCGGAAAGTTCTTTGCGTTGGGTTTTATAGAATAATACCGCAGCCCAGCCACCCGGTCCCGGATTGCCGGAGCAGGCGCCGTCGGTATAAATGACGCATTGCTTCAAAATATTTCGCCTCGCTTCCTTATCTGCATATCTTTTCCGCATCGGAAGGATTTTTACCTTCTTTGGCGAAAATCACAACAGAAAACAAAGAAGGAGTGATTGATGAATGCGTATTTACATTTCTGCTGATATCGAAGGAATTACCGGCGTCGTGCACGGCGATCAATGCAATATCACCGGTGCCGGGGAATATCAAAGAGCGCGTTTACAGATGACCCGCGAAGTCAGCGCTGCCGCTCAAGGGTTCTTCAATGCCGGCGCCAGCGAAGTCATCTGCAATGACAGCCATGGTTCGATGCGGAATATACTCATTGAAGAACTGCATCCGGACGTCCGTCTGATCAGCGGTTCTCCCAAACACCTTTCTATGATGGAAGGCATCAACGATCAATTCGATGCCGTCGCTTTCATCGGCTATCATGCCAAGAATGGCGACCGCGGTGTTTTGAGCCATACCATCTCCGGTGGGACCGTATTCGAAATTCGCATCAACGGCAAACCGGCCAGCGAAGCGGTAATCAATGCCGCCATTGCCGGCGATTTCAACATCCCTGTCATTCTGCTGACCGGTGATCAGACCATCTGCAATGATGTCAAACTGGATTTAGGCAAAATCGAAACGGTCACCGTCAAAGAAGCCATCACCCGCTATTCCGCTTTGAATTTACCTACCGATGAAGCCTGCCAACTGATCGAAGCTGCTGCCAAGCGTGCCTACGGACGCATCGGAGAATTGAAACCTTTTATTCCCTCCCGTCCGGTCAACCTGGAACTCGTCTGCCTGAACAGCGGTCTTGCCGATAACGCCTCCCGTTGCCCCGGTTCAGAACGGATTGACGGCCGCACGCTGCGCTGCAGCGGCAATAATTTCCTGGAAGCCTTCCGTATCCTGCGCACCATGATCGCCTTAGCAAACTAACCAAGATGAGCGAATGGACAGTGCTTCCGATCAATTGGTCCAACCACCAGCACCTGCTGCGTCCCAACACAGCATTTGAGGTGATCGGACATTGTCTTGCACTCTATGATGGTGCGGTTTGGAGCCATAAAGAAGTGCTGCTGCCGCAAAAGAGCAGCAAGTGTTTTCCTGATGAAAAGCTGGATCCGGCCGAATTCATTGACAGCGCGGATAAAACCGTTTTGTTTTGCTTTACCGAAACAGGCCGTTGTGCCGGTCATCTGCGCCTGCATAAAAATTGGAACCATCTGGCCTATATCGATGATATCGAAGTCGAAGCAGATTTACGACATCAAGGTGTCGGTCGGGCACTGATGGATGCAGCGGTGGCCTGGGCCAAAGCAGAGCAGCTGCCGGGAATTGTTCTGGAAGCACAGGACTGCAACTTAATCGCCTGCCGCTTTTATCTCAAGTTTGGCTTTGTCATCGGCGGCGCCGATAGCCTGCTCTATGCAGCAACCAGCGCCCGTGGGGAGAAAGCAATCTTCTTCTATTACTGGTTCTAAACATAAAGTGTAAAAACGATCCTGCTGTTATGATGAAAGTGACGGCAGGATCATTTCATCTGACAATATTCCGCCTTGCTGTTTTTTTCGCCGATCACTTTTTTTACGAGTATGTCATTTTCGTGAAGATAAGAACAAAAAAAGCGTTTTATTTGTGAAATTTTCTTTTTCACTTTAAGCTATTAGTCATATATTTCGGGTATGATATTGATTAATATGAAAAGAGAAAGGTTGCGTTAGGTCAATGAACATTTTCCACAAAAAGCAAAAAAACTCATCCAATGATGCCTCTGTTGCAATGGATGGCGCTAATCCCACAACGGCTGGTGGTGATCTCACGGATTTTAATCCAGCTGCCATTGCCAAGAAGAAGAAAAGGAAAAAATGGCCCCTCATTTTGATTGTTATTCTATTGATCGCAGCGATTGGAACTGTGGTATTTTTAAAAACCCGGGCCCAAAAAACGCAAAACGCAGCTGCCAATTACACCAATTATACGGTTGCGAAGCAGGATATTGTTTCATCATTAAGCGGCAGCGGTTCCCTCCAGCCGGCTGACTCTTATACTGTCACTACTTTAGTCAGCGGAGAGGTTCTTTCCTCTAACTTCAGCGAAGGTGACGTGATTGCGAAAAATACGATTCTTTACCAGATTGACAGCTCTGATGTCAGCACCAACCTGGAACGTGCCGAGCTTTCCGTCAGTCAAAGCCGTAAAAGTTACGAAAGAAAACTGGAAAATCTGGAAAACCTGAAGATCAAAGCCACCAGCAGCGGCACGGTCATTGAACTCTCGGTGAACGTTGGTGACGATGTAAAGGCAGGACAGACAATTGCAAAATTGCGCAACAGCAATGTAATGCAGCTGACTTTGCCGTTCAATTCTTCTGATGCCAAGACATTTACTATCGGGCAAGCTGCCAGCGTAATTCTGGATGGTTCTTATGAGATATTGAATGGCAGCGTCAGTAAAATCAGCGCTGTCGATCAAATTTTGAGCGGCAATATGCTGGTTCGTCAAGTAACCATTGACGTGAACAATCCCGGCGCGCTTTCCACCTCGCACAGTGCCACCGCCATGATCGGCGAAATCGCCTGCAATGCCAAAGGCAGCTTCACTTACCAGAGTGAAGCTGTGATCAGCGCAGCGCTTGCCGGAGAAGTCGTTGCTCTCAATGCTATGGAAGGCGATTATGTCGCTAAAGATCAATTATTGATTACGTTAAGCAGTGAGAGTTTAGAGGACGAAATAGAAAATGCCGCCAATACCTTAAAAGATGCCGAATTAGCCTTAGAAAATCAAAATGATAATCTGGATTCCTACATCATAAAATCGCCTATTTCTGGGACTATTATCGATAAGACCGCCAAAAGCGGCGATAAAGTCTCTCCCAACTCCAGCATGTGTGTCATTTATGATCTCTCTTACCTGTCCCTGACACTGAATATCGATGAACTGGACATTGCCAAAGTATCTGTGGGACAAACTGCTTCCATTACTGCTGATGCGGCGGAAGGGCATCGTTATATCGGCACCATTACCAAGGTCAGCATCAACGGTACCACTGCAAGCGGTGTCACAACCTATCCGATCACCATTCAAATTACTGATACAGAAGGTTTATTGCCCGGCATGAATGTGGAAGCTGAAATTGTCATTGAATCGGTCAAAGATGTTTTGGCTGTTCCGATCGGTGCCGTGGCTCGCGGAAACCGTGTATTGAGGCAAACCGATAGTGTATCTACCCAGGAAAACAGCAACCCAGCCATTCCGGAAGGTTTTGCTTATGTGGATGTAACCGTCGGTCTGAGCAATGATGATTATGTGGAAATCACTTCTGGTCTCAGTGAAGGTGATATTATCGCAGTCACTGCCAATGAGACTATCACTACTAGTGTTGTTACTCCCTTTGGCACACAGCAAGGCGGTCAGATCGGCGGACAAACCGGCGGTCAGACAGGCGGACAAGGTGGCATACCGCAAGGCGGCGGCACCGGCACAATTCCAAAAACGGGAGGTTAAATCAGCATGACACCCCTCATAGAATTCCGCCGTGTTTATAAAGTTTACACCATGGGAGACACAGTTGTCCGTGCGATTGACGGTATTTCCCTACAAATTTACAAAGGCGAATTCGTCGCTATCGTCGGTCAATCCGGTTCGGGCAAATCCACCTGTATGAATATCATTGGTTGTCTGGATGTACCGGATGCAGGTCAGTATTTGCTGGGCGGGCAGGATGTTGGAGAATTGACTGATAACGCACTGGCGGAAATTCGCAATAAGATGGTCGGTTTCATCTTTCAACAATATAATCTTCTGCCAAGATTATCAGTGGAAGAAAATGTGGAGGTTTCTTTGATTTATGCGGGGATGGGCAAGCGAGAGCGGATCGAACGTTCCCGTACCGTTCTGGAGCGCGTTGGCTTAACAGATAAATTAAAGAACTTACCCAACCAGCTTTCCGGTGGACAGCAGCAGCGTGTTTCGATCGCCCGCGCATTGGCCGGCAATCCTTCTGTCATCCTGGCCGATGAACCTACCGGCGCACTGGATTCAAAAACAGGCATGGATGTTCTGCGTTTATTGCAGCAGTTGCATGAAGAAGGTAACACCGTTGTCCTCATCACGCATGACAATGGCATTGCGGCTCACGCGGAACGAACCATTCGCCTGGCCGATGGGAAAATCGTCTATGATGGTCCTACGAAAGAAGAAGCCGCTTTGCTTCACCAGGAAAGCGGGGTGAAACTATGAATCTACTGCAGTCTTTTCAAATGGCGATCAAAAACATTGCCTCGAATAAATTGCGTTCCCTATTGACGATGTTGGGCATTATCATTGGAGTTGCAGCGGTAACAGTAATCGTTGGCCTGGGCAATGGAATGGAGAATTACATGACAGAATCCTTTCAAAGCATGGGTACGAATTTACTGACTGTGAATGTGAAAGGGCGCGGTTCTTCCCGCAGTATCTCCGTTGATGAGATGTACACTCTGGCAGCAGAGAATCCTGATCTTCTGCAGTCCGTTTCTCCCCTCGTCAGTGTGAGCGGCACCGTTAAAATCGGTTCTGACAGTATCAGCACTACCTCGATCTCCGGAGTCGGTGAAGATTACGCAACAATGAAGGATTACTCCTTACAGTCGGGACGATTCATCGAATATATTGATATTCTCAACCGCCACAAGGTTTGTGTCATCGGCAGCTATCTGGCCAAAGAGTATTTCAATAATAACGCGCTGGGAGAGACACTGCGTATCGGCCAGAATACTTATACGATCGTCGGCATCCTTTCAGAAGAAGCCGCCAGTGAAGAAAGCAGCAGCGATGATGTGATCTATCTGCCTTATAGTGTCGCCGCCAAACTATCCTGGATGGGCATCAATTCTTATACATTTTCTGTTACTACAGAGGAAACGGTTTCGGAAGCAAAAGCGCTGATTGAAAATGCTTTATACAAAGTATTCGGCAGTGACAGCGCTTATACCGTAATCAGCTTATCAGAAATGCTGACAACCATGTCCAGCATGCTCGATGCTGTGGTTTTAATTCTCGGTGCAATTGCCGCTATCTCTTTGGTGGTTGGCGGGATTGGCATTATGAATATCATGCTGGTTTCCGTATCGGAGCGCACGAAAGAAATCGGTATCCGCAAGGCTTTGGGAGCAAAGCAACGTAATATTCTTGAACAATTTGTCATTGAAGCCGGCACTACCAGCGGTTTGGGCGGATTGGTTGGAGTTGCTTTGGGGTATGCTCTTTCCACCATAGGCACCACCTTAATCACTTCCATGCTGGATACCGATATTACGATTGCCCCTTCCACTTCTTCGGTGCTGATCGCCTTTGCTGTTTCAGTCGGCATCGGTATTCTCTTCGGTTATTTGCCTGCCCAAAAAGCAGCGCGCCTGAATCCCATAGAAGCCTTACGTTACGATTAAGAGAGGAAGGAATGATAAAATGAAAAAAAGAATACTTCTCCCCCTTCTTTTTAGTATGATTTTCTGCCTTTTTCTGACGCCGCCGGTATCCGCCGGCGAACCAGACAATCAGGTCATACTCACTTTAGAAGCAATGGACCTTTTTGATGCTGATCAATTGACTGATGCAAGTGGTGCCAGTACAATCACCCGCGGAGAATTCGCTGCTTTGTTGGCAGCCGGTTCGCAATATCAGGATACCCTCGATAACACCTCCAGTATTTCACCGTTCCGGGATGTAAAATATAACCACCCCTATGCTGCTGCTATCAAGACCGCTGTTGATGCCGGTTGGATGCTTGGGTATCTTGACGGCAGCTTCCGACCGGATCAATCCATGAAATTGGAAGAAGCAGCAACTGCTGTTTTACGTCTGCTCGGCTATACAGCAGAAGACATGCAGGGCAGTTATCCCACAGCTCAATTAGCAAAGTATAACGCCTTGGGCTTAGCCGAGGGAATCAATACGCGGAAGGGGGAAACCCTAACCACAGCAAATGCCTGGCAATTGGTTTACAATATGATGAAAGCGAAGACAAAAACTGGTACAGTATACGCCAGCAGCCTTGGTTATAGTGTGAATTCTGCGGGAGAAATTGATTATGCCGCTCTGATAGCCAAAAAGATGCAGGGACCTTTTGTACTGGACAATACCGATTTCAGCAATTTGATTCCATTTGAGCTGACCGACGCTACGGTTTACCGCAATGGCAAGCCCGCCAATGTTTCCGCGCTTGTGGCGAACGATGTTCTGTATTATCATAGCAGTCTGAAGACAATCTGGGCTTACAGTAATCAGGTCGTAGGGATGTACACATCCGCTTCACCCAATACAGTCGCCCCCAGCAGTATTGTTGTAGCGGGCAATACCTATACGCTTGCGTCCTCCGCCGCTGCTTACAAACTTTCCGCCATGGGTGACTATGTTCCCGGCGATACTGTAACGCTGCTTTTAGGTATGAACGGCAGTGTTGTGGATGTCCTGACACCTCAGGAATCTTCTGCCATCCAATATGGTGTCGTTGTCAGCAAAGGGGTAGAAACATACCTGACCAATACCAGCGGCAGTCAGGTTGTCAATGTGATCACAGTCGCCTGCACCGACGGTTCGACCCGTCAATATAATAGTGATGCTGTTGTCAATGCCGGCGATCTTGTTGCGGTCGGTATCGTCAATGGCAATGTCCATCTGACAAAATTAGCTTTAAAACGGATTTCCGGCACAGTCAATGCTGCCGCTACCGAACTGGGAGATTATACTTTTGCCGCCGATGTTCAGATTCTCGATACCGACAGCAACGGTCAATCCTGTACGGTCCGCAGCACACGGTTAGCTAATACCAAGCTGGATTCTGAGGACATCCGCTATTTCGTGCTGAATAGTCAGCGTGAAATCAGCCATTTGATTCTCAACGATGTCACCGGTGATTTACATACTTATGCTGTCATCTCCGATGTAACAGAAACCACCACAGCGGTCAGCAATGGTGCCGGCGGCAGCGTCGATGTGACCCGCTATAGCTTCAGTTACCAAAACAGCAGCAGCAAAGGAGTCTTTTCCTCTCTCAGTTATAACCTGTCCGGCGGTGTTATGCTGGTTTACAGCAATCATACGGTCAGCAATATACTCAAATTGGCTGAATTGGATATTGATACCCTGAGCAATTCTGCTGTGGTCGGCAATCATCAGGAATATCAATTGGCAGCCGATCTGCAAGTTTATCTCAAGACCGATGAGGCAATCTATACCACCAATTTAGCCGCTGTTTCCGATTTGAATCTCTATCATTTGCGCGGCTATTATGACAGCAGCATCTTTGTGGCCGGTGACCGCATCAGAGTCATTATAGCGACTGTCAAATAAGATTCCATATTATTTCAAAAAAGGCGCGGTATTAAAACCGTGCCTTTTTGATTGGCTGCAATCCTGCCAAAACTGTGCGATTCTTCTGGACAATGCTCGCCGCCCAAAACAGAAAAACAGTTCTTACCTCTATCTCATCTTTGCCTTAAGGTAGTTTTTTCAATTTTTCTCTCTTATCAAGCAGGAAAAAGCACTGTCCTTCAGCGAATTTAGCAATACAAAGAGCACAGAAAGAAGGCAGGTCCTGATGTATCATCCCCATACCATCAAAATACTGCTTACCCCTGCCATGACTGACCTGCAGAAAACACTGACTCTGGAATTGGCGCTTTGGCTGGGTTTTCACAGCATTTCCCTGGAATTTCCCGTCGCTGTCAGACAGACGGCGCGCACGGAGGAGAATATGCTCTATCTGCAGGCCGATGAGCAAACGCACGATGCATTCAGCATCGTGCAGCAACAAAATAAAGTCATCGTTGCCATTCGGGGTTTGCAGGATCTGCCGGCGGCTCTGGCCGATTTGAACAGCAAAGCGGAAGCGTTGCTGCACATGCGTTTACCGCATGCGGCCGAGCAGCGGCCGAGTGGATTTAAAGCAAGTAAAGCACCGGAAGATTACCGTCCTGTCGGCACGCTGCAGCCGCAGCGCGGTCTGGCCGATTTATTCTCTTTGGGAGTTTTTTTAAAAGACAGCGATCATAATGGCCTCCCGGACCAGCTGGATTTGCATTTTCTGCTGCCGGCAAACTGTGACGACAGCACGCTGATCGCTGCCTGTAACTTTGCTGTCCGTTTCGGCATGGAAACGACCTCTTATACGCTGCCGATTGCAGTCAGCCAGCCCGTCCCCGGTAATTTGCTTACTTTCCAAACACAAGCCTGCTGCAGCATCAAACTACTTTCTGCGCCGGAAAGCAGCCGCCTCGTGATCAGCGGCAGCGGAGCCGAATTGGAAGCTTTCTCGGCAGAATTCTGCACGCATTTCCCGGCTCTGCGGGAAGACCAGACCTGGCAGGATTTTTTACAACAAACGGAAGACGGGCTCTGTCTGCAAACACTGAATGGTCAGACAGCAGCGCTGCAAATGCTGATCGAAGCGGATGATGATCCCTTACTCTGTTATACCTCTCCTGCCGATCCGACGGAATTGGCCGCTTTGCAGCGAGAGTACCCGGAAGTGGAATTCTTCAACCACAAAGCGTCCCGTACGGTTTACAGTAAAGCCTATGATCTGCCCTGGGAAGCGGATGTGCTGCGCCGACTGCTTTCTGAGACGGTCTATCCGTTGCTGCAGGCCGGTGATCACATCGAAATTGAGGCTGCCCTGAGCGAAGATGCTGCCTGCCGCCAACAGCTTGCCGCTGAAATTCTGAACCAATTGCAGCAGCGGGGCTTGCAGACCGATCGGTTTCACTTTCTTTGCGCTTATAAACAAGGTTACAGTTGGCTGGAAGAAGTCATCCTGCCGCAGCTGCAGCAATTTGGTTCGCTGCACCACATAGAAATTGCTTTCAAGGCTTTTTTACCGGAAGGGAAAACAGAATGGCTGGATCAGGATGGAGCTACCCCCATCCGCAACCATCTGACTACGGCCACAGCGGAGCAATGGCATGACCTGCCGCTGCGCTATCTGCAGGAGCTTTATCCCGCCGATGATCTTTTGAGCAGCCGGCTCGCGCTGCCGCGCAGTGCGATTCAATTCCTTGAATACAAAGGCAAGGCGAATCTGACCTACGAAGTGACAGCCTTTGATCAAAACAATACCCCCTTGCTGCAGGAACACTATCTGGCCGCCTGGCAGAACCGACCTTATCTCGATGCCTATCCTGCTCTCGGGCTCGTGCATCCCGCCTGCGGTTACCTGAAGGTTCACCGTAATGGAACGCTTTTATTCGAGCAGAAGATCGATACCGATCTGACCACGATTTGGAATCTTTATCAGCAGGAAATACTGCCCGACTGCCGCAATTTTATCGAAGAAAAGCTGCCACAGCAGGCCAGTATTGCCGATCAGCCTTTCTTCTCTCAACTGCGTTTGGAGATTGAAGCCAGCGAACCGGATGAGAAATTGCCTTGGCGGCAGGATTTGCTTTCCTCTCTCGACGCTTTGCATGAAGATCTTTACTTTGCCGGCAGCGATTTCTTTAAGGTTTACGGATTAAACCGCTGCGGAGAGCAGTTCACTGCTCCCGGTTTGATCCTGCCTCTGCTCCATCAGCGATCAGGCAAACCGACCCTGCGTGTCACCCTATTGGAACAAATGGAGAAAAAGCCTCTGCTGCTCACGCAAAGCGGCCGGCAGTATCGCGCTTTGAACAAAGGTTCTGTGAAAACCAGCCTGCAGCAATTGGATTGGCAGCAGGATCATTTCCGGGCTCAGATTGCTGTGGAAGATTGGCGCAGCCAAAGAGATGAATTCGATTTTCATCGTTTGCTGCATTTTTACACGGAATTGATCGGCAAAAAAACAGCGCAGGAAGAACTCTCCTACTTTCCCGTCCGCCAATTGGTCTTTACGTTGGCCAATGACCCGCAGCCAACCGCCTATCTGCTCGATCTGCCGCAAAAGCAATTGCTGCGTCCGCCACTGTCGATCCAGCAAATTGATTTACAGGAACACAGCGTGATTGGTTATGAGGAATATCTCGCCATCATGAAGCAGCTGAAATTGGTGCCGGGTCTGCGTGTTCTGCCGCTTGCCAAGAGTGTTTTGGGCAGAGTGATTTATGGCATCGAACTGCTGCCACAAGCCAAAGGTTATCTTTCTCGGGTCAAGCGACTGAGCTTGCTGCCTTCCGAAATCATCCTCTGTCGGCATCATGCCAATGAAGTCTCCAGCACAAATGCGGCTTTTCTGCTGCTGAAAGAACTCCTGAGCAATCCCCTCTACCAGAATCTGGCGGAGCAAATCAGTCTTGCCATCATTCCCCTGGAAAACCCCGATGGTGCTGCACTGCATCATGAATTGCAGCTGGAACATCCCAATTGGAAACTGCATGTCGCTCGTTTCAACGCGCTCGGACGCGATTTCACCTCAGAATATTTCCATCCCGATACGATTCACAGCGAAGCATTGGCTTTCAGTAAACTCTGGCTCGGCAACCTGCCTGATGTGGTGATTGATAATCATGGCGTACCCAGCCATGAATGGGATCAACAGTATTCCGGTTATACTTCGCCGGGGTTTAAAGGCTTCTGGCTGCCGCGCGCGCTGCTCTACGGTTATTTCTGGACGGTAGACCATGCCGACTTTACTTCCAATTTAGCGGTCAATCAAAAGATTGCGGAGGTCATTGCCGAGACCATCAACCGGGATCCGGAAATTTCCACCTGGAACAGTGAATGGCGCGAGCGTTTTGAAAAGTATGCGCATGCCTGGCTGCCGCGGCTGTTCCCCGCCGATTATGTTCAGAACATGATCAATTACTGGATCCCTTACACGCTCAATTATAAACATCACTATGCCGCAATCCGCTGCCCCTGGATCACTGCCGTCTCCTATACCTCGGAAGTGGCCGACGAAACTGCACAGGGAGATTATCTCTATCTCTGCGCCAGGACCCACCTGCTGCATGATCTGGCTGTCATCCAAATGCTCTGCCGCAGCCGCAGTATTTTCATTGATTTCAGTATCGAAGATGATGACACCCTAACGCTGCAGCTGCATCGGCAGCGGCCGCTGCTCTGCTAAGCAAAGAGGCTCCCGAAAGAAAAGGAGAAAAGAAATGACATTCCATCCAATCGATTGCAATGGCTGGCCGCGGACACCCTATTATCAGCATTATCTGCAGGAAGTGGCTTGCACTTATAATATCACGGTCAATTTGGACATCACCACTTTACTGACAACCTGTCAGCAAAAGCAAATCAAATTTTACCCTGTCAGCATCTACCTCACAGCCTGTGCGGTCAACAATCATAGTGAATTTCGCACATGTCTCGACGAAAATGGTGTTCTGGGTTATTGGGATATACTTCACCCCTCTTATACCTGGTTCCAACCGGAAAGTGAAACCTTTACCAGTATCTGGACCCCTTTTCAGAGAGATTTTGCTCAATTTTATCAATCTTATTTGGAGAATACAGCGCAGTTCGGAAATGTGCACAAATTAACAGCCCAAGAGAACACCCCGGCGAATGTTTTTCCTTTTTCTGCTCTACCCTGGATCAGTTTCAGCGAATTCAACCTGCATCTGCCCCAGAGTATGGCTTATCTGCTGCCTATTTTCACAACCGGTAAGTATTTTGCTCAAGGTAAACGAATGCTGCTGCCTTTTTCGATCCGTGCACATCATGCGGTCTGCGATGGTTTTCATACTGCTCGTTTGCTTAACGAAATCCAAGAGAAGGCAGATTGCCCTGCTCAATGGTTAAATTTTTCGTGCAGCTCTAAAAACTGATTCATCGCTGACGCTGCCGCTTGTCATCAAGCTGATTCCGGCTGTGGCAGCGTCCGAGAGAAGGAACCCGCAGCAAACGGCACGAATAATCAATGAGTGATATCCAGTTCAAAATAAGGAGTAAACCAATGCGCAATGAACAGAAAATGCTGGATTTGCTTCTCAGCACAGCCAGAAACGATGAAAGAATTCGTGCGGTTTATCTCAACGGCTCCCGGGCGAATGTCAAGGTTCCGAAAGATATCTTTCAGGATTTTGATATCGTTTATGTGGTAACGGAGACCGCTTCCTTTTTAGCCGATCCTGCTTGGCTCGACCGTTTTGGCGAGATCCTGATCATGGAAGAACCGGATCAATTGGATCAAATATTGGGAAAAGCCATCGATTTCTCACAGCGTTATGCTTGGCTGATGCAATTTACCGACGGCAACCGCATCGATCTTTCTATCCTGACCAAAGCGGCGATGCGAAAAGAATTCGGCAGCGACAGTCTGACCGTTGTCCTGCTCGATAAAGATGCGCTGCTGCCGAAAATCCCGGCTGCCAATGACGGCGATTATCTCGTGCAGCGGCCAACGCAGGCAATTTTTGATTGCCGTTGTATCGATTTTTATTGGGTGGCGCCTTATATCGCCAAAGGGCTTTGGCGCAATGAATTGCTTTATGCCCTGGATTGTTTTCAATATCCGAAGTTCAAATTGATCACCATGCTGAACTGGCTGGTCGGTACAGAAACCGATTTCGCGGTTTCGACCGGTAAATCCGGTAAATATCTGAAGAATTACTTACCGCCGCAAACCTGGCAAAAATTGCTGGCAACCTACCCCAGCGGAGAGGAAGCCGCACTTTGGCAGGCATTATTTACGATGATGGACTTGTTCGAGGAAACCGCCCAAGAAGTGGCGGCACGGCTGCATTTTACTTATGATCAAAAATTAGCGCGCAACAGTCGGTCTTATGTCCGTCATATTCACGAACTGCCCCGTGACGCCAAAGAAATCTACTGAAAATCCTCTGATGTTATACCGGCTGCAATTTCCAAATTGTGAGAAAGGATAATTCTATGAAAGTCTTATTTTTATACCTACCAACCGGACAGGGACATTATGCTACCTCCAAAGCATTGGCTGATTATCTGCAGGAGCAAGGTGCCACTTGTGAATTACTCGATGTCTATGAGCAAATTGCTCCTTTGTTGAACGAAACTGTTTCCCGCGGCTATTTGTTCAGTGCTTCCTATGCGAAACCTGCTTATCGAAAAATCTATCAAATCATGGATCGGGTAACCAAACCTGCTTCTCCTTACTCGCCGACTCAATTGGTCACCCGCCTGCTGACTCACGAAATCCAGGACTATATCCTCAATTTTCATGCAGATGTGATCATCAGCTCGCATGTCTTTGCCTCTTGTATGCTCGATTTGATGAAAAAGCGGGGATTGCTGCCTGACACCCTGACCCTGAATATCATCACGGATTTTACGGTTCACCCACTCTGGCAGGAATGCAGTAACATGGATTACTATATCGTCGCCAGCGAACTCTTAGCCTACGAAGTAAAACGAAAAGGTATTCCCATCAGTAAGATGCTTCCCTTTGGTATCCCGATCCATCCAAAATTTTCTCAACGTATCGAGCAAAAAGAAGCCCGCCGCCAATTGGATTTAGATCCAGAAAAAAAGACGGTATTGATCATGAGCGGATCCATGGGTTTCGGGCATCTGGATGAAACCATTGAGAAACTGGATCTACTGCCACTCGATTATCAGGCTTTGGTCGTCTGCGGCAACAATAAACGCATGTACAATTTGCTAAAAACAATTCGGATAAAAAAAGATTTCCGTATTTACGGTTTTGTCGACAATGTGGACTTGATGATGGATGCCGCCGATTGTATTATCACGAAACCAGGCGGCTTAACCTCCTCAGAGGCCTTAGCCAAAGGGCTGCCGATGATTATGATCAATCCGATTCCAGGTCAGGAAGTCCGCAACGTTGAATTCATGCTGAACAATGGCCTGGCACTCTATGTTACTCCCACTTTCCCTTTGGAAGAAGCCGTCTACAATTTATTCTCCAATCAATTGAGGGTAAGCATTCTGCGAGACACCATTCAGCTTTTAGGGAAAAGGAACGCTACCCAGGATCTCTGCGGATTTATCATGCATTGGTACGAAGAAAGACAAACGCCGTCAGACAAGGATTGCAATTAACGGTCAACCCTTGCCGCCATACCTTGCATCATAGATCGTTTTCCGGTGACACGCCAGGAACAGGTCGACCTGATTCCAGCAATTTTCACGTTCAAAATACAACAGGCAGGTTCTGCATGCAGAACCTGCCTGTTGTTGTTGTTCCTTGCCTTATGCTGTTTATCCAACCAAACTGATACTGCCTTCGCTGCTGTCGGCCAGCGGCTGTAAACTGCTGAGCGTATCGATCAGGAAGACTTTGCAGCGTCCGCCCTGCGGCAGTGCTTTGAACGTAATCACCTTTTCCACTTCCGTCGCATTGACCAAATTGATACCGCTCTCCGTCTTCATTTCCAACATTCTGCCGTTGGCATTGTAAATCGCAATCACCAACATGAGATTGGCATCTGCTCCGGAGTGGTTGCCCAGCGTCACCTGCGTGGTCAGGGCGGTTGGATCAAGCTCCAGTGCCCGCGTATAAATCGTCTGCGGATAGAGAATCAGCGCGTCGGCTGCTGTTGCTAAGGAGGCGTAGGAAGTTCCGGTTGCCTTGATTCGAGCGGCAAAGGAATGGCTTGTGAAATTGCTGACCGCAGAGAAGACATTCGTATCCTGCCAGCTGTCCTCGTCGATACGATATTCTGCGCCGGCGATTGGGGTAACCGTTGCCGTATTGTCAGCTGTTTGACTGACAGCCAGACTGGCCGGCGCACTCGGCCGTTCCTGCGACTTGAGAGGAACAATTGCGCCGGTTGCTTCTTGTTTGATATAGAGAAGCGAGCCGGGAGCAAAATTCGCCCCGCTGGCTACCGCAACTCCGCTGAAATCCGCTGCGGTATTGGCTTGATAACCTGCCGCTAAGTTGAGCGTTTCTGCTGTGTAATTAATCGCAGCACCGGCAGACATTAAAACAACTGTCTCGGTTACCGCGGCACCCGCTACCGTGACCGGCAGGGTGACCGCTTGATAGCCATCCGCGCTGATGATCAGGCTGTAGTCGCCATTGCTGAGCAATTGTGCGGTTTGATTACCAGTCACGATCCACTCTGCTGCTCCCAGCATGACTTTCAGGTGATTGCTGTCTTCCGTTTTTTCTACCACCGTATTGAGCTGATTTTGCAGCTTGATGGTCACCAGGAAGTTGGCCGTCGTATCATTCGCCAAACTGACTGCCTTTGCGGCATCCTGGGTCACTGCAATTTCGGCGGTTTGACTGAGGTAGCCCACCTTGCTGATGGTGCAGTCATAGGTTGCCAGCGGCAGCTGCAGTGTCAGTTGACCGGCGGCGTTGGTATAACCCGAGGTCACCAACACTGCCGCTTTGGTTTTGATTTCCACTTTGGCATTGGCTACGGCATTCGCAGCACTGCTGATGGTATAGGTAATGTTAGCAGATTTCTGTAAGAGAACTGTGATGCTGCGGTCATCCGCCTGAATATTTTTCGAATCATTCACGCTGAGATAACCGGTCTTGCTGACTGTATACGTATAATTTCCTGCCGCAAGCTCGGTGGAAACGGTTCCGTTGAGATCGGTTGTCAAATCTACTCCGTTAATGCTCACGGTAGCTCCTGCGATCGGCGTGGAAGCTTCCATTACTGTGAACACAGCCGTAATGACATCGCCAAGGATTACATCATACGTCTCCGTTGCGAGCAAACCTACTTCATTCTCCGCGCTGATGCGCAGATTATTGGTGCCGCCGGTCAGCGGTGTCGCCAGATTCACTTCGTAGAGTTTCTCCGTGCGGTTCCAGGCAGCGTTCATACCGCTGCCATTGACATCCACTTGAATGCTTTCCTCAACGACTGCGCTTTCACCATCGAAAACTTCAAAGCGAATTTGGCTGACCGGGTTGCTTAGTTCCACACCGGCATAGGGGGATAATAGGGTGATCTGCGGGGCGGTGGTATCATAATAATCGATGTTGACGCTTACCGCTGCACTGGCCTCGCTCAGCACGCCGTTGACTGCTGCCGCTTTGGCATACAGGGTCAGGCTGCCGCTGGTTGCTGATAAGAATTCTTCCGTCATTTCCAAGACCAAATCCATGGTATAGCTGCCATTGGCATCCGCCGTGAGCACAGCATAAACCTGATCGGCTGCATCTACCAGCTCACTGCCCGGTTCTGTTGTATAAATATAGATTCTTTCTCCCGGAATTGCCGTGCCGCTGATCGTAACGGTGTTGGCGGCAGCGGCATTCACTTCTGCCGTAAAGCTGGGCGCATTCGGCACAGCGGTATCCAGTTTCAAAGCAAGCGGAATGATTAAAGTATCACTTCCATCCCCGTTTGCAGTCCAGCCACTGTGTGTTGAATAACCGGTATTAAACGCTTCCGCCGTCAAATGAATACTTAAGCTGCCGGTATAGATGCCGTCGGCATGGTCCGGGTTCGGTTTGATCACCAATGCGAGCTGTTTGCCAGTCCCGGCCGGAATGGTAAACGGCTGACTCTGCACTTCATTTTTCGCATTCTGAATCGTCATCTCGCTGCCGACGATTTTTATCGCCGCATCGCTCTGAAGGCTTAATTCGCTGACCGTGAAGGTAATTCCAGTCAGATCATGCAGCAAACCGGTTTCATATAGGTTGATCGGAATGGTTGCCTGCCATTCGCCGCTTGAGTTTTGTGCTGCCTGAACGTTGGTATACTGCGTATAGATACCGGCAACCGTGCCGTAATTCGGATGTTCCACCACCTGCAGCGCAAAGCCCTGTTCGCTTGCCGCACCGTTGCTCACCGTCACCGTATAAATTCCGGCTGCCGGATCGCTGATTAAAACGAAATCCGCTGGATTGATCAGATCGGCAAAAGCACTCACAGGCTGCCCTTGGCTGTCGCTGACGCTCAGGCTGACCCCGCTGCCGCTGATAGCGGCGCAGAAAATACGCAGGATCGTGCCGGCTGATTTACTGATCGTGACTGTTTGACTGTCCACGACCTCAGCGACTTCCACCACTTGACCGTTCATAACCGCCTCAATTTTGCCAGCCAGATAACCACCCAGCGGTTGTGAGGTTTGCACGGCATCTGCCGTCTCACTCTTCATCTGGGCTAAAGCTGCCGCCCTGTGGGCATTGAAGGCAGCCGTGTAAGGCCCGTAAGTCGGGGAAATGGTCATGGTCTCAGCTTCAGAAGCTTCGAAGGTAAAGACCGCAATGTAGCCGCCGGCATCTCTTAAAGCATTGTGCGGCACTGCAACCAAACCGCTGAATTGACCGGTCTGACCCGGCAGCAGCGTTTGGCTGGCCAAAGTAACGGAATTCACCAAGCCATAGCTATCGTAAATTTCCACAGTGGGAGCGATGGTTACCGAACCGGTATGCTCGTTGCGGATGGAAATTGCGACAGTGGTTTGACCTTCGGTGTAACCCTCCTGCAGCGCCACATCCGTGGCTTGCTGTGACAGGACGGTCAACGGTAATTCCGGATCGACTTTACGCCAGTTCTCCAGCGTATTGAAAACATCCAGTAAATTTGAAGCAATGGATGTTTCTTTATTGACCATCAGAGTTGTGTTAACAGCCAATTCGCCGATTTGTTTGGAGAGTTTGGTTAGGATGGTCGCATCGAGCGAATCCAGCGCTGTGACGTAGGAAGAAGTATTGATCATCTGAGCGGCCGTGGCTGCGATGGCGGAAAGGGAACCGGAGGCACCCGAAACACTGCCCATAAAGGCAAAGGCTGTGCTGGCCAAGGTTAACCTCGTCTCAATATCTTTCATCATGTTCACAATGTGACGCTGATAAATGGCATCGAATCCTTCCGCAATGGAAGCGTCGACTTCCTGCTGCAGCTGATAAACTTCAAAGAGCGTGATCTGATCCGGCACCAGATCCATGCCATCGGCAGTATAAACCCAGAGGTTGCGGTAGCGCCCGACCCGCGTAATCGGGATAGGGCTGCCGTTGGGGTTCGCATACATCGACTTTAACTGCGTATTCAGGGATTTCAGGTAATCCAGGACTTGACCGGAAGGATAGTAGGCTGTTGCGGTAAGGTCATTGTCAAGATAGCCTTGAATCATCTCCCCTATCAGCGCAAGATCAGCCCGTGTTTGCTCCAGCATGTTAAAGACATTGCTCTTACGGGTTGCCGATGATACCGCAGCATTCATTACCGCTTGGCTGTTTGTTGTCTTACTGGTAGCCAATTGGTTGATTGCTTTCTCATAAGCATCCAAATCGATGACATTCGTGCTGCTCAACTTAATCGCCTGGGTTAGCGTATAGATAGAATATTCTGCCGTTTTGGAGCCGCCGGCCGGAGCATATGCGTCAAATTCATCATAGAAGTAGGCGTATTTTTCCTTGGCAACCTCAGTGGAATTGGGGAAGATGCATTCGAAAATCAAATCTGCTACTTCCGCGTTACTGAATCCCTCCTCAGGGGCAGTCTTGACTGCAATGGCCAGATTGCCCAGGTTTTTGACCAGCGTCGGTGTAGTCTTGGAAATATTCTGCAGCGCCGCCATGTCCACAATCGTCAGTTTACTGGTCAGCCAGCTCTTGGCAAAATCAACGACGGTGCTGGAGCTGCGGAAGTTCTTGACCTGATCCATCACCGACTGGTTCGGCTGATAACCGACATTGTTCAGCATGTTGTTGGTTGCATCCAGCACCTGCTGCGCTTCCTTCGTGACCTTGGTCATATTTTCCGCTGAAGCTTTCATTCCCTCGGCTGCATCTTCGAACGCATTGACCGCAACGATCGCCTGCATCTGCGCCGCAATGATTTTTAGGGTTTCCTGCACGGCAAATTCAACTTCGTTGACATAAGCATTGGCTGCCGAGAGATAATAGCGATCGACTTCTCCGCCGATCCAACCATTGGTGGAACCGCTGGCGATCGATTCAAAAACCGCCATATTCTTCGTCTTAATCTCGCTGGCTGCCTGAATTAAGCTTTGAGCTGCTTCCAAAGCCGCCTTGCCTTGCGTCGTCAGGGAGGTGCGTTCGCTCTTGCTCTTCGTATTGACCGCATCCGAAATGAATTTGGCCGCTTTACCTAGGGTATCCAGCGCCTGATTGGCTTTGACTTCATAATCCGCCATCGCTTCCACGCCGGCTTTGCCCTTCTTGGCATCGGAGTAAGTATTCCAGACATCTTTCGCGGTATTGATATAATCATCAAGCGTGTTGCCGATCCAATTGTTGAACCAGCTGATTCCCGATGTATAAAGATTTAGTAATTTTGTGCCATAGCCCTGATAAGCTTGCTGCGTGGCGGCGAAAAGTTTGTATTCATCCGGTGTTAAGACTTTGCCGTTGAGCACTTCTTTCAGCTCATCGTCTGCCGAAGTGAAGGCACCTTTCAATTTCGCCGGCAGTTCAGCGATCGACTTAATCCAACCGATTAAGTTGGCGACACCGCTGGTCATTTCATAAACCTTGGTGATCCCAACCGCGCCGGTCAGGATTCTGGCATAATCGTATTGATCCAGGATCGAACGAGCCAGCTCGGATACCGTTTTATCGACTACTTTTTCTAAATTGACTTGCAGGTTGTCCAACTCGGTTTGCATAGACAGGAAGTTTTCGTGCGCTCTGAGGGTGTTCATGGCTTCCATTTTCATCGGCGCTACGATTAGATTACCGGCAATCTCGCTCTTGACCGGCATCGCCGGCAATTCGGCCAGTTTGCCCAAGGACAACTTGGTTCCTTTTTGAGCGGCAGTCACTTCAATTCTTATGAGGTTGAAGTAAACTTTTTCGGTTTCTCCCGGCTGGATCGTCCCCAGCTGGACTTTGCCATCTCCTAAATTGGTTCCTTTGGTTGAATTTCCACTCGTTACAACGAACTTGTATTCGGTTTCCGGCATGATCGGTGCGCTGACATAAACACCTTCGGCGGCACCTTCGCCCAAATTGGTCACATAGGCCGTCAGCGTAAACCGATTCGGATCGCTTTGATACGCTTCCAGATCATAGCTGATGTAAACTTTTGGTTTCGCCTTGACTTCAAATTCCCGCACGCTGCTCATCACGCTTTGCTGCTTACCGTCCTGCGTATATTCGTAGAGGAAGCGGGCGTAAATCTTACCCGAAGATTTATTCTGCAGTAATTTGGCAATGGAGGGATCAAATTCCGCTATAGCAGAGTAGATGTCCTGCACCTCATCCAGCTTCAATTGATAATTCAGCTTTAAGGTCTCACCCAGATTCAATTCACTCAGGGTGATGCCATAACCATCCACCACCGGTGCGTTTTCGCCCGTGGCAGAGGCTATCAGATTGACAGCAGGATACACCGGAGAACCGCCTTTGATTAAATTGCCTTCGGCATCGTAACTGTTATCGGTGAGCAATAGACGAATACTCAAATCGGTCATCGGTGAGGTCGAGGATGTGTTGGTCAAGTTCAGTTTCAATCCCACAACCTGTTCCGCAAAGCCGGCTCCCGAAGAGAAACCGAAATCCAAATCAGCATTCTTCGTCGCTTCTTCCGGTACTTCCGGCAGTCCATAACCCATTTCTTTCAGGAAATTCTGACTATAATTACCCTTTGCTGTCTGACCGTTAACAGACGGGAAGGCGGCTTCCAACTGAATCTCCTGTTTCAAGCCGGGATTCTCATCATAAGCATCCGTAGCCGTGGTTTGAGAGCCACTGTCCTCCTGATTGGCGTTCTGTTTGCCGGAACCCCAAATTTCATAATCAGGCGCAAGGTAACGAACACGCACAGGAATCAAGGTTTCAACGGTAGCTCCGTTATCGCTTCTGGTTCCGCTTGCCTTAATGGTAGCATCAAAGAGATAGACTTGGTTGCCAAAATAGAGAGGAATCCGGTCCGTCGGTGTGCGATAGGTTTGATCTGAACCGGCAGTGACCTTCACATTGAAGCTGTTTCCACCTGCCGTATAACTGCCGGCGACCAACTGCAGTGAACCTTCTCCCAGCGGATCATTGGCCTTGACATACGCGTCCACCATAGCTTGGCTGACTTTCGTTCCATCGAAAGTGAGTTGGAATTCGCCCGTGCTGCCGACTGCTGCCACTTTGGCCATCACAAAGAGTCGGTCAATATCCAGACTCCAGATCAAATCAATGACTTGACCGGCTGCCAAATCTCCAATATAGCGAACCGGTGTGTAGCCACTTTCACCCTTCAGCAAGAAAGCATTGAGCGGCAGGTTTTTACTGGTGGATACCACTTCTAAAGTGACATCTTTCAGCTTAGAATCGCTCGCTGACAGATCAGTTAATGTGATTGGTGCGGCCGGATTGCGGATGGAGAGTCGATTGAGAATCTTGCCGGAGATATACCAGAATTGTTGTTCGTCCGCGGGGAGATTGGGCTGCAGCTGAGGTTCTGTGCTGGCAGCCAATTGTTCCGCTTTGTAAACGACGCTGTCATAGCCAACACTCTTGGTTGAACTGCTGCGCATACTGTCCTCCGCAGCGGCTTCAAAGCCAAAGACCATCGGTTGTTTTGTTAAGGTTATGATTTGCGGCAGCCGATCGTTCAGCGCCGGGAGATCAACTGCTGCCGAGAGGGTCGAATGCAAATCCGCTGTCGCGGTTAATTGATAGGCACCTGCAGGGATATTGCTGAACGTAATGCGTCCATCGACATCGGTTTTACCGCTGAAATTGACCGGATCTTTTTGCTGCACTACACCGCTGAGTTCTACCGTTGCATCTTGCAGCGGCGTATTGCTGTCGTTGCGCACTTCATAGGTTAAGCTGGCCACTTGTTCACTGCCAACGGATATCACGATGGGAATCTTTCGAACACCGGCATTCGATGTTAGGGTGATGCTGCCTTCATAGAGACCGGTTTGTGTAAAGTTAGAAGGAGAAACCGCTACGACGATGGAAGCGCGGCCTTCCGCGTCACGGATCGTGTAACCTTTGTTGACCGGTTTGATCAGATAGCCGTCCACCGGTGTAGCCGAGAAGCGCACAAAAGGCAGATCGCAGTCGACCGTCAGTCCGGTTAGATTGGCGGTGCCGCTGTTCGTGACCTGAATCACAGAAGTTTTCATTTCTCCCTGCCGCAGCGACATCGTCAGCGCTTCTTTGCGTAAGCCATCACCGCCCGATTCCACTTCACCAATGATGTTGATGGAGTACTTCGCTTCGGCTGCCACTACCGACACCGTCAGAACGTGGCTGGCATTCCCTGCTGTTAGGGTGATCTCATAGACCCCGGCCGCCAGCGTTTCGGCAGCGCTCAGCTTCAGCTGAATTTCCTGGCTGCTTTCTGCGGCAATATTAGTAGCGTTTAAAGTGAGAAGCGGTTCGATAGTTAATCCTGCTGGCAATCCGCTGACAACAAGACTGATATTGTCTGCTGCTGTCACACCAAGATTCGTGACAAATCCTGCCAACATCTGATCGTAGCCTTGCACAATGGTTACTTTACTGTTCAAGGCAAGATAGAGTCCGTCGATAAAGAAGACAATCGAAGCGGTTTGCTTTTTCACGCCGGCGATGCTGGCAGATGCCTTCATCGTATAAGCGCCGCCGCAGTCTGTTGGAAGGTTCACTGCAATCGAGTAAGTTCCATTCGCGTCGGTTCTGCCGCTGAATTGCCAGGTTTCTTCACCGATCACGCTGATTGTTACGGCTGCATCCGGAATAGCAGCGCCATTCGCATCTGTCACTGTGCCTGCAGCTGTGATACTCTGCCCAATTGTATAACTCTGTTCAGTTGCATTGCTCAAACTAATTTGGAACGCATTGGTGTAGACAATATCAGTTTCGGTTGTGGCAGTCAGCAGATCTTTTACGGCATTAAAACGTAAGCGGTAACTACCTGCCGCGGCGGGTGAGGTAACCACTCCTTGATAGGTTCCGGCTGCCGGATCATAAACCAGATTGATCGGCTCCCCGACTGCGGTCAATACCGGCTCAGCACCTTCACTGACACTGTAAAGCTGTACGCTGACGGCAGCATCACCGAGAGGCGACCAGGAAGCGGCGGAAGAGGCAACGCCTAAACTGACATGGCTGGCTTCTCCTAAGGAATAAGCTGCAGCACTGGACACAGGTGTCAGCACTAAGCTATGCCCGACACTCAGAACTGCACTCTTGTAGGTTTGGCTGCGGTCGGTCAGGTTGAGCTTGGCTTCACTGTCGGTATAGGCCCGCAGCAGATAACTCCCGGTCGGCAATTGGTCTGCTTTCCAGGTAAAGGACAGCTCAACCTGACTGCCGATACCGATCGCATCGGTGGTTACCATACCAACTTTGCGATTGTTGACGTAAAGGGCGGTGGCAAACGGCGTCGTAATTGCCCGATCACCGCTGTTTTTGACTTTGACCAGTGTGGTTACGCTGTCGCCATACTGAACGGCAGTGGTATTGGTCACCAGATCCACCAGATGCAGCTGCGCCGCTGTCACGGTTAAAGGAGAACTGAAGTAATAGCTGCCCGTGTTATTGGCTTCATTGCTTTCCAAGACCTTATTTTCCGGGTCGACGATGACTAAGATTTCCTCAGCGGCGATGTCGGGGTTCTTCCAAATGTAACTGATTGTGGTGGAAGCACCCGCAGCAAGTGCCTCTGTTTTGCCAAACTCAGCCGCACCAATAAAGCGGTTATTGACATAGAAGTAGGCTTTGCTGGCGGTCCGGTTGGCGGCACTACCCTGATTGAGAATATTGGCAAAGAGCACGACATTCGTCCCCTGCGGCACAATACTGCCGCTGAGGCTGGTGCGCACATTCTGCACCGTCAAATCGGCATAGGTGACATTTAAGTTTTTGATCGTCTGTGTTTGACTGTTATTGTCTTCCACCATTTCTACAACAGTAGATAACGGTCCGTCAGCCAACAGACGCAGCTGATAATCTCCACTCGTTTCCGGCAGCCACGGGAAACTAATGTTTTCTTCTCCGCTTACCGCCAGCTCATCGACCAATGCGGAATAGATCAGTGTATCGTTAGCGTAAGCGACGATCTTAAATGCTCCCGCCGCTGCGCTGCCGAGGTTCTTCACCTTGGCCTGCACGGTTATTCCGGCATGCCACTGCACCGTGTCCCCACTGATTGCACTGACTTGTAGGTTTTCTACAGCCAAATCAGCAAAATCAGTCTGCGTTCCATTGATCACCTGGTCGAGCCGGTTGTTGTCAAAATCCGCCTCTTCAATGTATTTTCCGATGTCATTGGCGATGACAGAAACCTTATGAGCAGTGCCGCCGGCTGGCATGGTCAGATCAAAACTGACTTCCTTGGTGTTGTTGACTGTAATCGCATCTTCGACGCGCACATAGCCTCGGTAGACATCATCAAGGTAGAAGCCCACCAGGAAAGGTGCCGGAGTGGCAGTTAAGCCGCCGGCAGTTCCTTCAGAGGTGCCGTTCTGCAGTGTGGCTGTCACGGTAAAGACGCTGTTCTCGGCCGGTGTTGATTCAGAGAATTCGATGGTTTGCACAAATAAATCCGGCCGGTTTTCCAAGACCGTGATTTGCATGACGGAGAATTCATTTTGCTCGGTCACTGTCGCAGGATCGGGTTCACCGCCCAATGCACTACCGACCAGCTTCGGCGGCCAGGTGGTGGAAAGATTATTATCCATCACGTAGAGTTTTACTTTGTAAGAACCGGATTTCAAGTAGGTATGCGTCGGAGTCAAACCATAACCGCTTTCACCGTCACCAAAATCCCAGACGAAAGAAGTGATGTAGCCATCCCGGTCATAAGACCGGCTGGCATCAAAGCGGACCGGTTGCAAAACAACCGCATTGGCGATATCGGCGCCGGCATTGCCGTACGGCAGGCTGTTGACGACCGCTTCCGATGTGACAAAACGTCCGGTGGCCTCGCCTCCGCTCAGCAGCTCTGCTTTGATCTGATAAACGCCGCCTTTGACCGGTACCCAACTGCTGCAGGAGACATATTGGGTGATATAAGGCTGCAGATTAACAAAAGCAACTTCCGCATTGAAGATGGTCTGGTTTTCACCCAAGGGGATAGTCGTATCGATCACACTGAAGCGGATGCTGCCGTTTTCTACGTTCTTGGAACGGTTATCCAGCAGAACGCGCAGGGTGAGATCGTTCTCTCCCTGATCAGGATAAATCCCGGTATCGTAATAAACTGCATCTTTGATATAGCTGCCGGTGCCTTCCACGCCAATTGGGATGCCGCCTTCTTCTCCCGGCGCCGCCAGGGTGTAGACAAAACGGGAGTAACCCAGATCGCCGAGGATGACGCCGCTGCCAAATTCAATGGTATACCAAGAATCGAGGAAGACCCGGCTGCCGCTGGCATCATAACTGACCGGGATTTGATCGACGATGTAAATATTGCCAAAGTCCTTCCAGTAGTTGGAGAAAGAGAGGCTGCTTGGATTGCTGCCGTCGGCGCTGAGGCTGCGTTTGACCGCAGAAATATTACCGCAGCCTTCCGGAGCAGGCAGCATGATGATCTGATAACGCACCGAATTATAATCGAGCGCTGCCGTTGGCTTGGCGGATTTCAGCTGCAGATAGTTGCCGCCGGTCTCATAACTCACGCTGGTTTCGACCGAATCAGGCACAAAGATGGGAATCCTTAAACCGCTAACCAAATTCATCAGGAAATCCGGGAAGCCGGTATTGCCTTCATTGACAACCGCCAAAGCGCCATCCGCATTGAGATCTGCCAGGACATCTTCTTTGCCGATAATGCTGGTGGTCACACCGACAATCAAGGGGTTCAATTGCACGCCCTTATAGTCTTTGTGGGTCAGGGTGGCTTTAAAATCACGGAATTCGCCTTCGTAAGGATTTTCTTCGGCTTCCACCGGCAAATTCCAGCGCACCAGCCAATAACCGGATACTTCGGTCGGTGTCCAGCTGCCGGTGACTTGGTTCGTGATTAAATCTGTTGTTTCACTGTAAACAGCCGGTCCGATGTTACCGAATTCCAGTCTGAAGTTGCTGCCGGTCGTGCTGCCAAAGGAACTGCCCAGAATTTCAAAGTCCGTCAGCAAACCGCTTTGATTGGAGCTGATCTCCAGTTTACCGGAGTCGATGATCAGATTCTTCGCTTCACCATAGCCGCTGTTCGATACCTTGACCGCCAGTTTAAACGGCGTATTGGAAAGCACCGTATGCGGCACATAGTAATTGAGTGTCAGTTTCGGCTGCGGCACAATGGTGATTTCCACACCTTCCGTCTGCGTTTGCACCAGGCGGCCGTTAACATAGTAGGAAATCAGTGCCTTGGCGTAATAGAGCTTGCCGGTTACCGATGTACCGCCCAAATCACTGCCGGGGATGATCTGCCAGGTTGCCGTCATATTCTTACCGGCAGCTAAACTGTCATTGCCATCCAAATCCGTCAGGCCATTGATACCGGTAGCAATCACAAAGTTCTTGTTCGTTACATCTTTCCCATCCGCATCCGTTACCGTAACATCGACACGCAGATTTTGCAGAGCATATTCCGGGTAACCATTGGTGATTTTTAAAGTGGCATCAAACGCCTGTCGTTCCAGGGTGGCTTTCTGACTTAAAGTCAGCTGCACGATTTCGTAAGCGGAATCGGCTCCCGGTTTGAGCAAATCGTCACGGTTGCCGCCGGCAGGAGCGATATAGCGCAGTTCTTCCATCTGCCCTTCCGGCAATTTCACTTCTTCTTCCACAACTTTGGCATTTTCTTCCGGCAGACGCACCTGCAGTGTAACAGACGTTTCACTCGGATTATAGAGCGGCAGGACACCTGTAATCACCGGCGCCGGATCGATCGGCAGTCCGGTATCCGAATCGAAAGAAACATAAGTACCTTCAAATTTGATGTAATTCAGCGGATTGCCGGCTGCGTTCTTGCTGAACAGCAGTTGATACACACCGGGCTGCACCTGCAGGCGAATCTTCGCGCTGCTGTGAGCGCCGATTTCTCCGAGATAACCGCCGCCGATGATGCTGATGCCGGTTTCCGATTTGTTGGCACGCACGACCGAGGCCACCACATCTGTAATGGCGATCAAACCGGTATTGACCACATTCGCTTCAACGACAATCGGTTCATTGACCTCTTTGGGAATATTCACCCAAGGAGGATTGAAACCAAAGGCAGGCACCGGAATATGGGCGCCGAAGGTCAATTCCAATTTGATTTCATATTCATCCACGATGGTGGTGGGGACAACGGTCCACTCAATGCTGATCGGTTCGTTTTGCAGCAGGATATCCATAAATGGCGCGCCAGTCGAAGGCATCACACTGCACTGGCTGACAAATTTCTTGCGACCGGCAGCCATGACGACCAAATCGTAATCACCTAACGGTTTTTCATAGAATTGAGCCACACCGTTTGCATCCGTCCTGGTGGTGAAGTTGGGATAATACTGTGTTTCCACCCCGCCAGCCATGCTGGTATAGGGTTCTTTGGAGATGATGGTAATATCCGCATTGCCGACTTTCGTACCGACATCATCGGTGACACGGAAGGAAATACCGCCTGTTTTGGCTGAACTGATTTCGGCACTCAAAGCGACATTAGCATAGAACTTACCGGTCGCATCGCTGACCACCAGCTTATCCTGATATTGTCCCAAGGCGACACCGACTCCCGGTGAAAATTCGACCGTAAAGGTGGTGCTTTCATTGGGTGCCAGACGCGTGCTGCCGATACTGCCTGCCGTCACCCAGGGAATGCTGCCGGGCAGTGTGATTTTTAGGCCGTCCAAGTAGCCTTTGCCCTTATTGGTGACGGTGACGATGCGGCTGACACTGTCTGCCGGATTGACGCCAATCGAGATGCTCTTGACATCGGTCACCGGAATCGGTGTTGCCGGCCGCAGATTGATTGTGACTCGTGTCTTGCAGGTTGCTCCCTGGGCTGAACTGAAGACAATTTCATAGGTTGCTGTGTCATCACAGTTCAATCCGGCACTGACATTTAAGATCACACCGGTTTCTGCACCGGGAGCCAGGCTGCGGGCCATAGCGGACGTATCAATGGTCGCCGATACCCCGTTATTCAGAGCAGTAGCCACTAAAATTGCGCTTACTGAAGTAAGCGGGTCACCTTCTGCGTAATTCGGTGCCGCGTGACGGAATTTAATTTCTTTGGAGAATTGGGAATTTTTCGTCGCAACCAGCGTCAGGCTGGCCGGTGAGGCAGCCATGCCCCAAACCTTTACTTCTTTAGGCGGAGCGCCGCCGCCTAAGGCATTCTGATAGGCAAACGCTAAGATCGTCCAATCGCCTGCTTCACCGGTAAAGGGCGTAAATTTATACTCGTAATTGCCATTCAGATCAGTCACGGCGAAGACAATTTCTTCCGCCTGCCAGATCATCATGATCTCATTCCCCTTGGCGTCATAACCCCGCAGCGGATCGGTCAGCCGCGGCTGCAGCTGGAAGTCCAAGACAACCCGTTCGTTGGCGACCGGCTGCCCGCCGACCGTCATGCGGCCGCTGACCCGAATCGTTTCACCCAACAAATAAGTGTCCTTATTGGTTTCCAACGTGACTGTCGTTTCCTTGACAATCATGATGTTGCAGATGCTGCTTAAAATCTCTGTGCCGCAGCTGCCCAAAAATTCCAGCGTATAGGTCCCGGTTGTCAGTTCCGTCGTGATCGGCAATTGATATTCGAATTGACGGTTGCTGGAATTGAACGCCATCTGTCCTTCAAAGCCGGATACCAGCACGCTGCCTTTCTTCAAGGTATAACTGACCGATGCATCCTCATCCGGTCCTAAATTCTGGCTGCTGATGCTGGCATGACGCAGGCTGGCCGAGAGCGGGATAAAACCATCTCCGCTGGTATAGAGCACCGCCATGAAATCTTCGTCCTGCGCCTCTTTGTTCGGATTGGTTTTCAGGACAAGTGCTTCGCTGACTTGCAAACTGGTCGTCCAGCTGCGGCGTATCCCTTCGGTCGCGGCGCTCATGGTCAACTCACCAAAGCTGTCCGCCAGGATTTGGATTGTGTGCAGTCCCGCAGTTTCCGGTGTCCAATTGATCACAACCGGAACCGTGCTGTAGCCGCGAATACCGTCGATGGTGGAACCGGCCACCGCTTTGCCATCCACATACAAACCGATATTGAAACGTTTGAATGCGGTCGCCACACTTTGATTGTTGATACTGACTAAGAAACTGACCATCTTATTGGTTTCTACCGACAATGGAGAATAGGATACATTACTGATGTGCAGATTCGGATAAAGGATAGAAAGTTTGGGAATGGTGATACTCTTTTCTACCGTGGTATCCGGATCAATGACGGCCTTCTTGGCATCGACGATCACTTTAAAGCTGTGTTCACCGCTGGAAGCCGACCATTTCGTCAGCACATCCTTGACTTCGCCGGCCTTCAAACCATAGACTGTGATCGTTTTAAAGACTCTGCCATCCATCGCCACGTGCACCAGGAAATTCTTTGTGATATTGATGGTGCTGTTATTGATCAGCTTCGCTTCAAACGTGATGGAGGTACCTTCGGTCAGGGTCGTTTCGGTCGGTTTCCAAATAATATTTCCGACCGTGATTTCAGGATAAATGACGGTGAAATCCTCAGTGATGAGATTGGCATTATTGTTGGTCGTATTTTCTTCGATCAGGACCGGATTGAGGTCATCCACTTTGATTTCGACTTTGTGAATGCCAACTGCCGGAGCGACGTAGTAATTTAAGGTCATCTCCGCTCCGACCGCCAAATTGGGAACCATCTGTCGGCCGCGGTATTCGTCGTCAATATAGAGTGAAACTCCAAAATTAGCTGCGCTTGCGCTGCCGTGATTCTTGATCACGGTGCGATAAGCAAACGCCTGCTGCGTATCAAAAACCGTTCCGTCCGGCACCCAGACAATGCTCTCCACTCCGACATCAGCAAAAGAGATTTGCTGATTGCTCAGCACTGCGCTGCGGTTATTATTGCCCTTATCTGTTTCTTTCAGGGTATCGAGGATGTCGTTGGCCACTACTTTTACCACATGCACACCGGCTGCAGCGACATAATTGAAACTGACTTCCCGTGTTTCCCCTCTGGCAAGACTGATATTGTTCAGATTCACATCGCATTTGCTGTAACCCATATACTGATTGTCGATATAGAAGCCGGTCAGGAAACCCAAAGCAGCGTTGCCGAAGCCTTTGTTGCCAATGACTGCCGTGATGGTGACCACGTCGCCTTCTTTGGTTTCGCTTGGAGTCCAGCGAATCGAATCAACATAGAGGTCAGGACGCTTATCTCCAACGATAATCGTCTGTACAGCCGTCGTTTCTGCTCCGTTGTTGTCCTTGACGGTTAAGCGAATCGTATATTCACCCGGTAAGGTGTATTGGCTGGTCGCTGCCGCTCCTTCGGCTTTCTTACTGTTGCCAAAATCCCAGGCATAGGAAACGATACGGCCGCCAACATCGCTTGAAGCATTTGCATTGAAGCTTAAAAGGAAACCGGATTCGTAAGGTTCTGCAGGCAGCGTAATCACCGCCGTGGGTGGCTGATTGGTTGCGATGCTGGACCGTGTAAACTGATTGTTCTCGGCGCTGATATCATCGCTGCCGGGATTGGTCGTGACCGTTGCTTTGACGGTAACGGACGCCGACAGCGTCAGTGGAGCGAGCCAAACCAGGCTGGTTTCACCGCCTGTATTGGCAGCATAGTCGACATTGACACTTCCTACCGCGATATCGCTGGTTCCGTCAAAGTAATAAAACGTAACCACGCCGGTTGCCCTAGCGGTGCCATCATTACGCATAGACGCTTTTAAGCTATTATTGCGCCCAAGAATGAGCACTGCCGGATCGGTGTAAATGGCTTGAATACCGAGATCACTCTTGGCTGTGGGCGTGCCGCTGACCCGGGAGGAAGGATTACTGACATTTCCGGCAGCATCGACGGTTACGATGTGATAGTAATAGGTCATACCATCCGTCAACCCGGTATCGGAAAAGGTCGGGCTGAGTGTAGCAGGCAATTTCAGATACCCGGCCGGTTCAGCATAAGTGAAGACCGCCTCCGCATTCGTACTGCGATAGATTTCATAACGTAAAACATCCGCACCTGACGTCCAGGTCAGGTTCAGTGTCTGTCCGATGCCCGGATCGGTCAGCGTCACGCCGCCGGGAGCGGCTGGCGGCTGGGTATCTTTATAGTATTTCTTGACGATGAAAGCAGTTTGATTGCCCTTGTTATAGGCGACCGCTTTTAGCGCATAGAGTCCTTCTGCAAGGGCTTCGGTCGTCCAACGATATGCGGCGGTATAACAATCCGTACCAAAGACGTCGTTCTCTGAGGTTTCCACATTGCCATAAACGATTGACGCACCGCTTAAGACAGCGATTTCCGTATAGACCGCTTCAGCAGGAATTTCTCCTGAAGATTGATCACCGATGCGGTAATAAGAAAGCTTAATCTGCTCGATCGCCACTTCGTCCTGTGCCAGAATTTTTAAGTTAAGTGCACTATTGAAACGTTGGTCCTGCAGCGGGCTCATACTGAGAATGGATGGGGTTGACGTCTCTTCCAAAGCACGCTGATTGCTGATCGCTGCCCAAGGCCCAAGGTTGCCCAGATCATTGATCATGGCTACCCGATAACTGTAGAGGCTAAGCGGGCTGACTCCGGTTTCGATATAGACATTAGAAGTTGTTTCAGCCACTTCAGTAAAGCCTGACTCGCCTTCGATTTGACGTTCCACCTTATAACCGGCTACATCACTGCCGCTCATCGGTTTCCAGCTGACCATCAGACGCCATTCTCCCGCATCGACACGCAAACCGTCGGGAGCGATCGGCGGATGATTGGCGACTTTCACCACTTCGGTTTTTAGGCTGGCATTACCGATCATATCTTTGGCTGTTACCCGCAAGGTGTAATAACCATCGGGATATCTGGCCTGCAGTCCTTCCGCTGTAATGATGCTGTCCTGCGTATTCCAAACAAAACTGCCGGTTTTTATTGTTGGGGTGGTTGGCTGCAAACTCAATTCTGTCCAGGCAGCGGCAGGCATGATCTTTAAGCTGCCGGTATCCGTATCCTGCAACATCGGGATGACTTCAAACAGGTAGCTGTTGACCGCCACATTATCGGTCGCGTCTGCCCGCACATTCGTATCGGCTCTGACGATGGCCTGATTGTTAGGTGTCAGGCTTAAAATCACCGGCGCGGTCCGATCGGTGCCGGGTGTGGCTGTTACGATATTGGAGGCGATACTTTCATTGTCCAAGCTATCCACCGCTGTGATATAAAAACTGGCAGTGGTACCGACTTTGTAGTTATAGAACAGCGTCGTGACTTTCGCAACAGGCGGCGTGGTATTCTGCTCCGGTGTGGTGTTGTTAGCTAAAACATAAACGTTATAATAGGAGAGATCGGTTGGCATCAATGGCAGGCTCCAGGTCAGCTGAATGGAAAGCTCACCTGAGGCAGCCGTCGCCAACGGTGCTGTCGGCGCGACATTATCCACTTTGTAAGTTACCGTTTGCTCCGCTTGATTACCGGCAGCATCACGGACCCTAGCTTTGATGACCAGATCCCCTTCGGTTTGATAATTGACACTATTGAAACTGATTGATCCCGTCTCACTGCGGCCCAGAGTGAGCAGACCGTTGGCAGTGACGACAAAGAAATCAATTTGCTTAACCGCTACATTATCGCTGGCGATTACACTCATGTTGATTTGCCCGCCCAAGCGGCTATTGGCAGCGGGCGCAAAGCCGCTGATCACCGGCACGCTGGTGTCGGCCAGCGCTGTGACCGGCGTCGTCATTCTCACTTCCGGACCTTCGTAACCAAAGACGTTGACTGCTTTGACCTGATAGGTATAAGCTGTTGCCAGCCCGACGGCCAAATCGGTATAATTGGTTAGAGTCGTGGTGGAAAGCAAGACAAAATCGGCTTCACCCACTTTGCGATAGATATTGTAGCGGGCGATCGGTTCCTCTATCACTCCCGGCGCCTCCCAGCGCAGGGCAATGCGCATCTGGCCCGCCACAGCGGTTAAATTCTGAGGGGCATGCGGTAATGAGGTGGAGATCGTTGTGGAGAGGGTGCGGGGAGTCGACTGATTGTTGGCGCCATCCCAAACGATCGCCCGCAGCGTATAATTGCCCTGAGTCAAAGCGGATGTATCGAAACTGCAGCTGGCTGCCGCGGTCTTTTTACTGCCGCTGATGCTGACAGACTCAATCATCTGATAAGCAGAATCATCCGTACCGGCCGGTTTATAAGCAAAATCGACTTTGGCCAGCCGAATATCATCGCTGACGGTTGCCACCAGTGTCAGCAGATTGCCGTCTCGATTCGAAACAAAAACAGCAATCTCCGGTGCGATCTGATCCGGATCCGGTTTGGCAATCGCCTCAATGCTCTTTTCACCAATCGCATTATAACGGTCGAAGGCGGCTACCTGGTAGGAATAGACGATGTCTTTGGCGACCGCATAATCGGTATAGGTTCTGCCATAAATCTTATCAACCAGCAGCAAGTAATCGCCCTCGTCCGCTTTACGGTAAAGCTGATAACCATAAGCGGCGCCGACCGCATCCCAACTGAGGCTGATATTCATGATACCCGCCGCCGCATTGACGTTTCCCGGCGCAGCAAGTTTGGTTGCTACCGCGGTAAAATTCACGCTCTTCAGCTGATTGCTGGAACTGCTCTGCATTTGAAGGGTATGTTCACCACTGGTGGTGTTCTTGATGTAACTCCAATCATAGAGCAGATTGCCTTTTTCATTGGCGTAAGCGGTGAAAATTTCCAAGCCGTCAATGCTGAAAACCGCACTTTCATAGGGACTTAAGCCCGTGGCAGTCAGACTGAGCACGGCGCCCGGTTTGACATCCTGCGTGGGTGTCAGGCTCAGCGTCAAATTGAAGGCACCTGGCTGAGCCGAGACTGCTGTAGCCTCCGCGGGATTTGTGCTGTTATTCAGATCGTCGTAGGCTGAAATCTTATAAGCATAGGTTTCACCGGCAGTCACCGCATAATCCAAATAAGCGATCAAGCCACTTGTTTGCGCATAGTAGCTGGGTGAAATGTAGCGATAATAGCTGTAGTCGGTCTCGCCGGGCGCTTTCCGCAGCAAGTAATAGAAATACAAATCCGCATCGGCAGCCTTCGCCCAACTGATCATGATACCGCCGGAAATCGCTGTGGCCGTCAGCGCAGTCAGCTGCGGCGCCTGTGTATCAAATTGATAGGTAATTTCCACCGGATCAGACTGTAAATCGGCACTGTCGACGGCAATCAGGCGCAGTGTATAATTGCCTTGGTAACTGAGGTTTTCCAGATAAAGATACTGAATGTTGGAATAAATATAACTGTTGATCTCCGCCGGATCGATGGACGTGAATTCAGTGCTGCCAAACGGCGCGATCGAAAGCAGGAAGCGGCTCAGCCCCACATTGTCGGTTGCTTTGAGCTGCAAGTTCAAATTCTTACTGATCCGGCTGTTGGCGGCCGGGCTGATCGTGTCCAAAGGCAGGATCGGTTTTTCGGTATCGATGATCGGCGTCGCACGGACTGTTACCGCGTCACTGATATTATTCACATCATCTCGGGCGGCTAACTGCATGATATATTCCGTTGCCGGCAGCAGGTTGACCAGGTCATAACTGCGGGTAGAGGCGGATAGATAATATGTCGTCAAATGTTCCAAATCGGGACCGAATTGAAGCAGGAAATAATTCACATCACTGATCTCGCCGTAATTCCAGGTCAGCTTGACCATCTTGGGACCCGCAGCGGCAGCCAAATTGGTTGGCGCTGCCGGTTTCGTGTTATCAATATAATACTGCTGCGTACGGACTGCTGTTTTACCGGCCGCGTCGGTTACACTTAAGCGAATCGTATAAAGCCCATCACCGAAATTTGGCTGGTTCGTAATCGCCAGCGTATCGAGCGTGATATCCCCGCGGAAAGTAAACAGACCGCTGTAATAGCTTTGACCTTGATAAGTCAAACTGACGGCTGGGAGCGCGGTATAATTCGTACCAGTCTTGCTGTACTCCAGCAGCACCGTCGAAGCCTGACGGTCATCGCTGATGGTCGGAGTGAAATGAGCCGAACCCTGCAATACATAAAAACCATTACGATAGCCAGCATAAGGATTACCCATATACTCGAGAACCGGAGCCGCGGTATCGGGCAGCAGGGCAGCGGTCAAAGCAGCGGAAGCGACGCTGAGATTGCCCAAACGATCCCTGGCTTTGATGATGTAGTGATAATTGACATCGACTGCCAAAGGATGGCTGCCTTCAGTCAGGGAATGAGTGACGGTGTTGACGGCTGCATCCAGTGTATCGGTCAAGACGTAACTGTCGGCATTCTCTGTGCTCAATTTGCGGTAAATCAGATAGGAAGTGGTATCCACATCGGCGGATTTATCCCAAGCCAGGGTAATCTGACGTTTGGCAGGAGTCGCCCGCAATTCCGGCACGGCTGGAGCGGTGGTATCCACCCGCAGCGTGGTTTGCGCCAATTCGCTGACAGAAGCCGCTACAATTTGAATTGCATGCAGACCTTCTGCTGTTCCGAGCGGAAGAACGATGGTCGCTGAGTAAGCCCCGATTGCATCGGTTGTATGGTTTGCCGGCGTCAGATTAATTTCACCAAACAACACGCTGACATCAACGCTGGCTGTGAAACCATCGGCGTGTAAGGTGAGCAGATCACCCGGCTTCCCTTCGGCTCTGCCCTCGCTGTTGGCAACGGTCAGACGTTGTCCGGTCACCTCAACCGCCAGCGTACTGTAAGCAGCCCGTTGGCTGGCTTTGCCGATCACCGCGAAACTGTGATCACCGGAGGTAATGCTGGCAGGGAAATTATAAATCAGCGTCAGGGCTCCCGTCTCGCTGATCACGAAGGAAGAACTGCCCTCTGCTGTGGTCGTATTTGCCGTCACATCGCGCTGATCGAAATAAACCAGCACACCTTCACCCGGCAGAAAACCACTCAAATTTAAGCTGGCTTTCGTTTCTGTTCCGGATTGGCTGGCGGCAAGCTGCGGTGTAAGATCGGTAATATAAATACTCTTTTCAATCAGCACAGCGCTCTTGGCAAGCACAAAGCGAATACTATGATTGCCGGCAGCCAGATAAGGCGGAATCGTATAATCAAGCGCCGCCGAGCCGGCAGCGGCAATGATACCACTGCCGCTGATACAAGTCTGATCAAACAGCAAATGCAGGGTCTCACCTTCTACTAAACCGCTGGCAGCGAGCGTGACTCTGCTGCCCGGATCCGCTGTGGCAGGCGCATTGACCGTAAAGACATAGCTATTCAGGGTTATCGTTTTTTTCAGATAATGATTACTGCGCGAGCCCGCAACGACGACCGGATAATCTCCCGCAATCGCTGCGATATCGGGTGTATAACTCAGCACCGCTGCGCCGCTACCATCGGCTGCAGCACTCGCGACGGGTTTTGCGTTAAACCAGAGCGCTGCCGTTTCTCCCGGAGCAAAACCGCTGACAGAAAAATCGAGGACGCTGCCGGCGGTCGGGCTGCTCGGCGTCACAGTCAGCACCGGTGTTGTCTGATGAACCGGAACCGTCGCCGTCTGCCAGAGAGAATTCGTTTCACCCATGACAGTGAGATTCAAGCTGTCGCTTGAGTAACCGGCAGGCAGTGTGACCGAGAAGGAAGCCGTGCCGTCAGCAGCCGCTGTTACAGCGGGATTCAGCGCATAGAGCTGATGATTGAGATAAACACGGATGGCTTCCCCTTCCGCTAATTGAGCAACCGTAAAGTGGAATAAGACATCGGGCTGCATCGCACCGGTATAGGCAATGCTCAGTTCATTGTCCGGGCCATTGCTGCGCCAGCCTTTGGTGACGCTGCCGGAAACCGCCGCGGCCGTAAAGAAATAAGAGGAGGAAGTCACATCCAGAGCGTGAATGGTCAGTGCTGCTATCCCGGAGGCATCCGCGACCGCATTCCCCTGTGCTACCCCGTTCATCGTAAAGGCAACGGTTTCATTGTTTCTGAAACCGGTGGCAATCAGCGTCAAATCTTCGCCTAAGGTAGGTTCTGCCGAAAGTGTCAACGTCAGACTTGGCCGCAGCAAAACGACACTGCCGCCTGCTTTGCTGCCGCTGGTGTCCAGTAATTCAATGGCATGGCGTCCTTCCGCAGCGGTATCCGCGAAAGAATAATTGATGCTGACATTGCCTTCGTAGGAATAGACAGTCGTTTTTTCAACTCCGTCCACCAACAATTTGACATTGGAGTAAGGGGTGAAATCGCTGCCGGAAACGGTAAAGACACTGCCTGGCTGGACTATGGCCGGTAAGGTAATGCCGGGAATCGCACTGCTGATTGGAACCGTCAGTTCAGCCGCCAAGCCGCTTGTCTGTCCCACCGCCAAAGTGACAAAGCTGCCGCCCGTGATCGAACCAGGTAATTGCACAGAATAACTCGCCTGACCGGTATAACCGCTTTGCTGTGCATATCCAGGCAAATCGGCCAGATAAAAGCGAACCGTTTCATAGGGCAGGAATCCGGAGGCGGTAAAGTAGACATATTGTCCCAGCGTGGGAGACGAGTCATTGATGACCAGACTGACCTGCGGCGCAGTAATCGTCACCGTGGCATAGGCAGTTAAGCCGCTGTCGATTTGAACGGCACGAATCGTGTAAATCCCGGGTAACGTATCGGCTGGAATTTGGAAAGAATTGCTGATCTCTGTTTGACTATAATATTGATAGGTAAGGTAGTGACCATACTCCGTACCCGCATCATCCGGCTGCAGATAGAAATAAACATATTTGTAATCGGCATAGCCGACAATCGAATAGTTTAAACTACCGCCAACAGCGACACTGCCGGCTGATAAAGTAAAACTCGGCGCATAGGAGCCGACCGTAAAGCGGAGCAGCGCAATTTTTTCCGAAGTGCGGCCGATTGCTTTTACTGTATGCGTGCCGGTCATGTCATATGGAACCGCCAGCTGCGCTTCCTGTTCTGTATCGGTCTCATAACTGCTGTAACCGGTATCAAATGCCGTGGCGGACTGATCCAGATAGAAATCAATGGTCTCATAGGGCTGGAATCCGCTGAAATAAATCGTTGTGGTCCGACCGATTACCGGCTGAGCGGCAATTCGCATGCTGGGTGTGAAATCACCCACGGCGGCCGAGACCATCTCACTGAAAACGCTCTCGTTATAAGCATGATCCAACAGTTTGATTTTATAATAGAAGGTGACTCCGACATTGCCCGCGTCATAATTATCAAATTTGATTTGATCACCGGCAACCGAAGTATAATAATCGAAAGATCCCTCCGCTGCGGTGCTGCGGTAAATATTGATAGACTGCACATCCGTTGACACTGAAGCAGTCCAGGCTAAGCGGACCTTACCGGCCAGCGAAACGGCGGTCAGCGTAGCCGGCAATAGCGGCGGTGTAATATCATAGATGAAACTGCTGCTTTCGCTGTACTGGTTGCCATAGCTGTCTGTCGCTGTCAGAGTAACTGTGTAAGCGCCACCGGATAAGCCCAATTCCGCCATCCGGTCATTGGTAATATAACCATAAGCAGTCGTTCGATGATCGGTAAAATCAAGATCGACAATGGTTGTCACCGCAGTGTTCTCGGCTGTCAGCGTCGCTTCCAGAGCAGCCAGCGCAATATTATCCGTGGCATTATAATAAAAATCACTGGCAAGGCTGACATAACTGCCTGCACCCGAGAGATATAAATCGGGTGCAATGGTGTCGGCAAGCGGAGAAACAGGTGAACTGCAAACAACCTTGCTGCTTTCGATTCCTCTGCTGTCGATCGTTGTCACGGCATAATAATAGACCAATGCCGTATCTGCTGCCGCATAAAAGTAATCGAGATAACTTCTCTCAGCAGAATAGAAATAACCATGATAAAACGGTTCCACAGCAGCAGAAAGACCCGCTAAGGTAGTGGAACGATAGACATTGGCATACTGATAGGCTGCAGCAGTCCAATTCAGGGTAATCTTGCCCGGACCGGCAGAGACCGTAAAATCTGTCGGAACAGGAGTCGGCGCATTGTCTATGGTAAAGGAATAGGCGTAGGCATCTGTAACCTCCGCAACCGAAACTGCACTTTTTAGACTGGTGAAATCGGTTAAGATTGCTTTTAAGCGGACATCTGTATTTTTGTTGCCGGTCGTATTTGTGGTATCCCAGGCAAAATTGGGAATTGCTTCCGACATCGAAGTGCGGTTGACTGCGCCTAAGGCAGTGTAGCTCGCTCCACCGTCGATGGAAACGTAATATTCAACTTTTGCCACCCCGCTGGCAGCGTCAGTCGCACCGTTGATATTTACATAAACGGTTCTGTACAAAGTCGCTCCGGCAGAACCGATATTGGAATAGGAATAAGTATTATTATCTGTGTTGAATTTAAAACGCCCATTATTTGCCGCATCCAGTGTAGGCGGTGTTTCATCAATTTGATAGAGCTGATTGATTACCGCGCTGGTTTTACCATCAGCCGCTTTGCAGTAGGCGGATAATCTGACATATCCTCCGGTGAATTCGGGTAAAGTGACAGCGGTTGGACTGGACTGCCATCTGGCATCGGGATAACGATCATTGGTATACCAAATAAAAACTTCTCCGACATAATACCAGATCGTATCGCCGTCTGAGGATGACAAATTCAGTGATAACTTCGGTTGCCATGTTCCGGAAGGAGCCGGAGAAAGCACAGGTTCCGCCACAATTCGGGTCAGGTAAAGATAATATTCTGTTTCAGCAACATCGGCAGGGTAGGTCACTACAACCCGGGCGGTTCCCACCGGAAGGTAAAAGCGCAAGTCAGCCGTTCCTTCAGTCCGACTGGCAATGACTTCTGTTTTCGTGTCATTATAAACCGTGACAGGATAGGAAGCATTGACAGATAAAACATAAGTTCCAGCCGCAGTTGCCGTAATATGATAATTGTTGGTATAGTTTTTAAAGCCATAAGCAGAAACATAGGCATCCAGCGGTAATTGCTTACTGGCTGTCACCAAATACCTTGCCTCTGTGATTGCGCTATTTTCTATTCCCATATTCAACTGCGCACGAATCAGCATGCTGGTGCTGACTTCAATCGGATTGCTGTATACGTAACCCCAGGAAAAGGGATCGTAATTTGGTCTGTTTTGATTATAATATAGGGTACCAGCCGTCTCATGCGCAATGCTAACAAACGCCGGTTCTGCTAGTACGGTGACCGCAGTCGGATCAGCCGCGGGTGTGAAAGTTGGGCCGGGGGTAATCAGTGTTAAATAGACATAAGCATCCTCACTGATCAATCCTGTAGATGAATCTAAAGCAACAGCAAAAATCTGTATCTCTTCATTCCAGGAATTGGGATTCAGCATCTCCGCAGCCAGAATAATCGCTGCGTTATATTCTGTTCCTTGGAGATAAACAGTATTTAAATTCGGAGAATCCGCCGATTTGTTAATGTAGTAGTAAACATCAAGTCCACCTTCCGCTGAGGCGGTTAATTCGGTTCCTGGCGCTTGGCTGCTGTTATTCGCTAAGTTAAAAACAGGTGCGGCAATCAGAGAATTATAGGTTTTACTTTCGGCGCCTTCTGTATAGTTGAAGGTATAGGTTTTGCTGTTGACGGGTCCAACCAGACCGTTATCGTCCTTAATATAGGCATATAGCGTGCCTTCCGCCCGGATCATCAGCGGATTTCCATTATAAAGTTTTGCTTCATAGTAAGGATCCACCCAGGAAGAGCGATCAATTTTGTAATAGATGGCAGCACCAGCCGGAGCATCGACCGGCAGGGTCAGTAAGACCGTTTGTGCCGTTGTATAATTGCCTGCATCCACACTAATCATCGGGATAGCATCCAAACTTTTCGTCATACTGGGGTGACAAGTGCTGTAGCCCGGCCAATCGATCTGCAGGTAATAGAAGCCGGCAGCCAAATAGATTACCTCATGGATTTCTGTATCTTCATAATAACGGGCAGCCATAATGTATTTGACTTGTTCACCGCTGGCGTTATAAATCCCCCAATGAATCGTCTGGCTATAACCTGTGCTGACCATGTCAAAAGAAAAAGCATAATTGCCGGCTCCGGTTGCTGTCGTGTCGATCGCCCAGTAATTGGTTCCGTTGGGGCTGAGCGTGACCTCCGAGCGCACACTGGTCAGTTCATACTCATCGATCAAATAGACAAGGCCAAACGGTTTACTGTAGCTGGTAATGGTCTCTCCATCATAAATAACCGCCGCCAGATGAAGCGTTGCCGTCTCACTGACCGTAATGCCGGTATCGGCATGGTAAAGTACTGCATTGGCATCTTCCCAAGGATTGGCGCTGCTGCTGGAATAGATCACCTGCGTACCGGAAGGAACATTGATAAATACGGTTTGTGCTGTGGCATAACTTCCACTGACAGGAGACCCGGTTGCTAAAGTTGGTGAAGCGAGCGCTGGAGTAAGGCTGATTTTACAACTGGCAGGTTGGATTTCCATGAAACCGCCGGCTTCCGGTCCCCAACGCATTTGATTTCCCACAGCAAGATAATAAGTACCGCTGCTCAAAGCCGCAAAAATAAGCGGGGTTTCTCCCGTATTCTCTGCCATCAACTGTTTTGCACCGTCATAGAGCGCCAGATAGCTGATTGCATACTGACTGTAGCCGGAGAAAGGGTCGCCGGCGGCATTACGAATGGCATAATTCTGGTTCTCGATTCCTTGCGGAATCGTAAAGCTAAACCATACTTTCATTGGCTGTACGCTATAGTCACCCACGCAATAAGCATAATCTGCCTCGATATTGCCGATCACAACCGGTGATTCATAGGTAGCAGACCCTTCTGCCAGGACATTAGGGTCTGTCGTCAGCAATTGAAACTGCAGCGTCCAATTCGAGGTTGGGATCGCCTGACCATTTACCGTACCGGAATAATCCGACGGACGTAACCTTAAGTTATAATTCCCGCTGCTGACATGAGCAGGCATCCCACCCGATACAACCAACGTTTGTGAATTATCATATAATTCAACTGAATTTAGGTAAAACCCGATCCAAGTAACATAATTACTGGTTATCGTCAATTCCTTATTACTGACCCCGTCCGGGATCGTGAAACTAAGCCATAACTCGGTTGGCTGCGTGGTATAGGTTCCCACCGAAAAAGTATAGGTTTTATTGATATTGGCGATCACGGCAGGATTGTCCGCCGAGGCTGGATTGGCATCATTCAGCACAGGTGGTGTAATCACTGCCATTTGGAAAGCCAGCTGCCAATCCATCGCCGGAATTGTGCCGCCGCTCGCGGTACCATCCAAAGAAGAGGAACGCAGCCTGATTTTGTAGGTCGCATTGGTGGCAATCTCCGCTTGCAGACTCCCGTCCGCGAAACTGGCTGGCAGAAGCTGACCGGAGCTGTTGTAAACATCGATCGCGTGCAAATAAGAACCGCTGTTGGCCGGATCGGATCCTGTGATCGTCAAGGCTATATCACTGCCGTTACCGGGCAGCGCGAAAGCAAACCACAAATCACTGGGCTGTGTGGCATAGGTTCCGACTTTGAAAAGGTAGGATTTGGAAATATCCGCGATGGTAACCGGATTTTGGTTGGTAGCAGAACCCTCAGCTAAAACATTGGCAGCGCTGCCGGTTGTAAAGCTCAGCATCCATTGAATGCTTGGAATAGCCGCTCCGCTGGGAACGCCCGCCGCATCCGATGCTCTCAGTTTAATCAGGTAAGATCCGGCAGTAAGCACAGCATTGGAAGTCAGCACGCCGGAGGCGAAGGTTGTATCCACCTTGCTGGCACTCGTATTTTGATAAAGTTCGATGGCATGTAAATAAGCAAAACTCATACCGGAGGCAGCACCTGTGATACTAAAAACAGTATCGGTCGCCAGAGTGAGGCTAAACCACAACTCAGTTTGTGTGGCAAAAGGCATCATGACGGCAAAGGCAAAGGCTTTGGAAAGATCAGTGATGGCCACCGGACTGGCTTCGGTTGCCATCCCTTCCGTCAGTAGAGTACCGCCACCGGGAGGCCCGCTGGGTGGTCCGCCGGGAGGACCTTCCAAAAGCGTGACCGGCGCTTCCGGCAAAGTCGTCAATTCTGCAGCAGCTTCATTCTGCGCCGGCGCGCTGGCTGCATCAGCATCCGTCAACGCAGGTGTATCATCAGGCAAAGCTGTCTCCGATTGTACAGCCTCCGCCTGTGTGGGTGTTTCCGTCTCCTGTGCCATGACCAACATTCCGGGTGTTAACCCCGTTAATTGCGCCAGCACCAAGAGCAGTGCCAGTATTTTACGAAAGCCAAATCTCCTGCTGTTTTTCACAAAAACACCCCCTTTTATTTGATTGCCGAAGAAAAAATTGACGTGATTTTTTTCTGTTCTCATAACGATCATTTCCTTTTTAAGAAAAAATGCATTTGTGCCGAAACGACTGATCCAATCATAAAATACTCTGTTTATTATCGTTAGCTAAAATTCAGTATACTAACTATTCAGACAATTTAAAGTCACAAATCGTGACAATCATTGCGGATAATATTACATATCCATGAATAAAAATCCTTCTTCTAAACTGCCGGTTCCAAGATAAATTTAACGAATTTCGGTCCACTGACAAGCTTGAGCTGAAATAAAAAAACAATCAATGCCATGAGCTAAACTCAAAGCATTGATTGTTACATTTTGATCTTCCTTTACCTGGATCAGCAAGCGAAATTTGCCGCTATTCTGAAGCGAAATTTGTAAAATACCCCTGGATCAGCACAACCGGAGTCCCTCTGTCGCCGCTGCCGCTGATCAGATCGCATAAGCTGCCCAGCAAATCGGTTAGATGCCGAGGGGTAGTTCCCTGAGAAGTCATCTGACCTTTCAGGCTGACGTCTTTTTGTTTGATCCGTTGCTTCATCGCTGCCGCCAGTGCATTTCCGGAAAGATGACTGAATTCATTATCGGCGAAATATTTCATCTTCAGTTCGTTTGGCGTACCATCCAGGCGGCTGGTAAAGGAAGGAGAAATGACCGGGTCAGCCAATTCCCAGATGCCCCCGACCGGATCTTTGAAACCGCCGTCGCCGTAGACCATCACTTCGATTTGTTTACCGAATGTGCTGGCCAAGGCGCTCTGTAAATCGCTGACAAAAAGGTCGGTATCCTTGGGGAAAAGTTTCACTTTATCTTCCGTTGCCTTATTGGAGCCCAATAAGCCATAGCTGGGATTATAACCGCTGCCGTTGACGCTTGCTGTTAAAATTTCATCCAGACGGAAAGAACGTTCCGCACCGGCTGCTTTCAGCAGTCTCTGCGTCCGAAAACGACTGTGAATATCGCAGTTCAGCACATTCTTGGTGAAATTGAGAATATATCTTGGATCATTGGAAAACACAATTTCAATCTTTTCACTGATACTCTTATAGTATTCGATATAATCGATACCGGTGAAAGGGTGCACTGTATTTTGAAACAAATTACGAAATTCTGTTTCCGTAAAACTACCGGTAAAAGGATTGATTCCTTTTTCATCCAGTTCATCCAAAGTTATCAGACGATTGCCAACTTCATCGTTGGGGTAAGAAAGCTGAACCGTTAGTTTTTCACAGGACATGGCGATTGATTTCAAAAGAATAGCAAAACGATTGCGCGAAAGAATGGGAAACACGATCCCCATTTCCTGACCGCCCAGTTTCTGCCGAATGTCCGCCGCAATCTGCTCACAGGAAGCGTAATTCCCTTGTGTTCTTGCGACAACCGCTTCCGTAACGCCGAGGATATCCCCGTCGTGCAAGCTGAAATTTTCTTCTTTGGCAGCCCTGTCAACACTGTTACAAATCATCCCGATCAGAGGGTCTCCGGACTGGAAGATTGGTGTGATGATCCCCCGCGCTGTGACGCCTGTATAACGCATCGTGATCAAATCCTTTCTGTTTTTATTTCCGTACTTCTAGCGAATTGCTTTGTAATATTCCTTCGCAACCGCAATGTAATAATTATACCATAAATCCCATCCGCACAGAAGCCTTTCTTTTCACGATCGATGAATTTACCTAAAAAGCAATTCTATTGTTTTTGTTACCCAGCTTGCCGCTGCTGCCGATCTCCGAAATTCTGCACTTCAAACCCTGATTGTTTCGACTGTGGTCATAAAATTCCGTCTCAAGCAGGGATGATCTCAAAAAGTGAGTAAACAGCCAATTTCACTAGCAAATGGCCAGATACCGTCATTTTTCCGTCTTGCTATCCCCCGCTCTTTGCGTTATACTATAGAAGTACGATTCTAAGTGCCTCTGAAAAAGTGAACAACGGGTTAAAAAATCAACCTGCTGATCCGCTTTCACGAGCGCACTTTATTTACACATAGATGGATCTGATACATAAAGGAGTGTGGTTGCCCGTATGGGTAGTGACAGTTGGTATTACTACTTACTGCTGTTTCTTTTAATTCTGGGTGGCGGCTATTTTGCCGGTTCGGAAATGTCTTTTGCCTCTCTGAATAAAATCCGCATGAAAAACAATGCGGAAAATGGAGATCCGCGTGCCAAAAAGGCAATGTATATTCTGAACAACTTTGACAAATCCCTCACGACCCTGCTGATTGGCAACAACCTGATGCATATCGGCTGCGCAAGCTTGGCAACTTTGATTGCCACCAAAACCTGGGGAGAAGGATCGGTCACTGCCAGCACGCTGATTGTCACAGTCGTTGTTTTTTTCATCAGTGAAATGCTGCCAAAAACCTTTGCCAAAGCGCAGAGTGAGTCTTTTGCTCTCAATGTATCGGATTCTCTCTATTTTCTGGTCAAGGTCTTAACCCCGCTTGCCTTTATTTTCACCGCCATCAGCACTGCTGTTTCCAAACTTTTTCATCGTGACGAAGAACCAACGGTCACAGAAGACGAACTCTACGATATTATCGAAACCATCAAAGAAGAAGGCAGCTTGGAACAAAATAAGAGTGATCTGATTCACTCTGCCCTGGAGTTTGCCGATGTTACGGCACAGGATGCTTTGACTTCCCGTGTGGATGTGGTTGCGCTGGATGTCGACACAAGCTGTGCCGAAATTTTAAAAATCATCAAAGAAGTGAAATTTTCGCGTTTGCCTGTCTATGAAGATCATATCGATCATATCATCGGCATTTTACAAATCAGGAAATTTTTAAAGCTGTATATGAAGCAGGGCGATACCATCAACCTGCGCTCCATTTTAGATGCTCCCTATTTCGTTCCCAAGACAACTAAAATAGATGATCTTCTGCAGGAGATGAGCCGTCGAAAACTGCACATGGCCATCGTCAGTGATGACTATGGCGGTACTTTGGGGATTATGACCGTTGAAGATATTTTAGAAGAATTGGTCGGTGAAATTTGGGATGAAGACGACGAGGTTTTAGAAGATTTTAAGCCACTGGGCGGTAATCGTTTTGAAGCAAGCGCCAATTTCGATGTGGACGATGCCTTTGAACTGATGCATTTTAACAATTATGATAAAGAAGAGCTTTGGCATAAAACACTCGGTTCCTGGGTACTGGAAAACTTAAATTACGTACCTAAGGAAGGCGACAGCTTTGAATATCATGGTGTAACCATCACAGTCACAAAGATTGATCACAAGCGCATCATTAAATTATTGCTGAAGATCAACGACTAACCGGTTGCACGAAGCAAAACGCATCAACCCAAGCCAAAAAATCTCGTTTCCGATCATCTAAATAATAAGAGGAGTGAATTTCCCCATGGACGACAGTCCGTATGGCCCTTATATATTGATTACCGTGCTGATTTGCTTTTCGGCTTTCTTTTCCGGATCGGAAATAGCCTTCGCTTCTGCCAATAAAATGCGCATGAAAAAAGCCGCGGAAAGCGGCAGTAAGAAAGCAAAATTAGCTTACTATATTTACGAGCGCTACGATAAAGCGCTGACCACTATTCTGATTGGCAACAATCTGGTGAACATGGCCTCCTCTGCGATTGCAACCGTGATCGCTATCAAGCTGATGGGAGAATCCGGCGCAGCCATCGCAACAGTTGCGATGACGGTGATCATCCTGATTTTTGGTGAGATCGTCCCGAAAATTTTAGCCAAAGACCATTGCGATGTCTTTACCCTTGCAGCAGCACCTTTTCTGCGTTTTTTGATGCTGATTACCGCGCCGATTGTCTTTGTAATCATGAAATTGCTGGATGTCATGAATCGAACCTGGGCGACTCAGAAAAAAGAACCTTCTGTCACGGAAGAAGACCTTGTTTCCATTATTGAAACCGTTGAGGACGAAGGGATCATCGATGAGGAACGCAGTGATTTACTGCAGTCCGCTATCGAATTCTCCGAAATTTCTGCGCAGGAGATTATCACACCCCGTGTTGATATGCTGGCGATAGATATCGATGATGATTTGGATTCCATCATTGAATTGGCCAATCACTCCAGTTATTCGCGCATCCCGGTTTATGAAGACAGCATCGATAATATCATCGGCATTCTTTATCTGAATCACTTTTTTAAGCAGGTGGTCGACACCAAAGAGTTTTCCTTACGTGATCTGCTGATGGATGTCTGTTTTATTCATAAATCCATGAAACTGCCTGCTGTTTTAGCCGAATTGAAACGACGCAAGATGCATATGGCGATTGTAACCGATGAATACGGCGGCACGCTGGGTGTGGTTACCATGGAAGATGTTTTGGAACAACTGGTGGGTGAAATCTGGGACGAATCGGACGAAATCGTGGAAGAATTCACGGATGTCGGAGAGAATATTCACGAAGTGGATGCCGACATCAGCATCTATGATTTTCTGGAGTATTTCGACCTGGATGACCGTGATTTTGAGAGCGATTATACCACAGTCGGTGGTTGGGCGATTGAAATGCTCAACGGTTTTCCCAATCCGGGCGATACGTTTACTTACAAAAATTTAACCGTCACGGTGGATAAGATGCAGGAACACCGCATTATTCAGGTTTTGGTCAAAGTTGATCCACCGCAGAAAAAAAAGATGTATTAAAGTATAACATCAAGCCGGTACCGCAGAAAAGCAGTACCGGCTTTACTATACTTTCATTAAAGCAACCCATTGTGAGCTTAGTTTTCCAATTCCTTTTTTCCCACTAATTTGATATACAATGCCAGCAGAATGCTGGCTATGATCAGTAATACCACAGTGACCATGATTTTATAAGATGAAACAATTTCCTTGACGATCCATCCTTCTTTAACAACCTCAATCCGATTGCTATGAATATCAAAATCACCACCGTGTTCTGCACATGCTCTTGAGAATTTTCCTGTGATTTTTATTATGTCACCCCTATGACTATAATCCCCGTAATATTGCAATTGTTGCGCATCGCTTAACTTCATCCAAATACCGATTGCGTTTGTCGTATCATTGAGATTGATCCAGGCAAAATCTCCTCTTTCCAGTGCTTCGCCGATGATTTCACCTTCTACCGTTACGACCAGGTTATCATATTTTGCTGTATTTTCAATCAATTGATTGATGGTTACTGTTTCAGCGGCATAGCTTCTGGATGCAGACATCACTAGGAAAAGAAAGAAAATGCTCAAGAAAACTATATTTTTCTTGCTTTTGCGCATAGTTTTTTTATACCTCCGAGGAAATATCCAATCATACCAAATACAGATAAAAACTCCAGCCTTCCCAAATACATTGCAGTAATATAATAGATTTTCATCAGAACAGGCATACTTGGGGAAGTTATCCCTATGGATAAACCTACATTACCGGTTACGGAAGCAGCTTCAAATGCTGATTCAGCGAGAGGATAACCATAGTAAGCTCCCAAGGCTGTTCCAGCCGAAAATAAGACAATATAACAGAGTATAATTAGGGCAGAAGTTTTGACAATTCCATCCTCCAAAACATAGTCTTTGATATGATGGAATTTATAAACGCGCATATTTCTTTCCGGTGACAGTATTTTACGAATATCCGCAAAAAAGCCCTTGATTACCACGCCAACCCGCAGCCCTTTAAAACCACCGGCAGTAGAACAGGCCGAGCCACCGATCAACATGACGATGACCATGATCAAGATACCAAAATCTCCCCATTCCAAGGCAAACTGTCTGGCGTATACATTGCCAAAACCGGTTGTGGTCTGAGCAGACAAAACGTTGTAAACCACTCGTCTGAACATCGACACCGCATCAGAATAGACATTCAATTTCGCTAAACCGATTACTGCACCAAGCGAAGCTATAAACGCAGTAATAAAAAAAACCTGCGTTTCAATATTTCTAATCAATTCCTTTTTCTTGCCTTGCCAGATGGCATAATGCAGACCAAAATTAAAGGAGCCCAGAATAAGAAAAATAACCGTGATCATTTCGTAAGACAAGCTGTGGTAGTACATGATATTCTGTGAATTTGGCGCAAATCCACCGGTGCTCCAGGAAGAAACAAACATAAATAGCCCGTGAAAAAAAGCAGAGACTGGCTGCAAGCCAATCATCATCCCATTAATCCAAAGGGCAAATGTTCCGATGACGAGATAAACCAAGCTAATTTTCCAGATGATTCTCGCAGTGCCTTTGACATTGGGAACCAATTCAATATCTTTCGCTTCCCCTACATAAAATTTATAGGCACCGCTGGTTTCTTTGACCAAAAAAGAGAGCGCCAAGACCACAATTCCCTGTCCGCCAACAAAAGTCAACAAATGCCGCCATAGATTCAACCCATAAGAAAGATGATCCAAATCCTGCGTCAACACTAAACCGGTAGTGGTAAGTCCGCTCATGACATCAAAACAAGCATCCAGTAAGGAACCGATATGACCACTCAATAAGTAAGGAATCGCTCCCAACACCATAGCGAGCAACCAGGACAGGGAAGCCACGACAAAACCGAGCTTCCATTGTACATAGGACTTTTTTTCACGGGTTTCCCTGCCAATTATGACAAGTGATAATCCGATACTGATTGTGATGGCAATGCTGATCAGAAAATCGAGTGCGGGATTCTGTTCGCGAAAAAGCAACGCTACAAGGAACGGAAGCAACATCAATAATGCAAAACCGATTATGACATACCCAGTATAATAGCAGATTATCTTAAAATCCGTATACTTTACGTTTGAATTAACCATATACTTACCTCATTACGATCGCTATGGAAAGAAATAAAAATAGGATGAACCCGCTCACAGATAACAGCTCAACTACCACTCCAATAAAATCCTTCTTCATCTCATGCATTTTATGGGCTCCTGTTCCAAGTCAATTTCATTTTCTGAGTTCCGCTAAGCTTGCTTTATTTACAATGACCAGTATATTATCCGATTCTAAAATTCGTGTATTTCCTCTGGGATAAATCACCTTTTCCTTCCGCAAGATAGAAATCAGGATACATTCCTCGGGCAGCACTAAGTCTTTCACCAATTGATCACACCAATCGTTTGTTTTCTCGATTTTAATCTCAGCCAAAATCATGGTGCCGCGTTCCAAAACGTGTACGACTTTAAAATTCCCCTTATCAAATTCGTATTCAATCAGATTGGCGATCACTTCAGTGCTGCAGACGGTTTTATCTGCGCCCAATGCTTTAAACATTGGGATATTTTTGGGGTTATTGACTCTCGTAATAACTTCTACGATTTTGAAACTGCTTTTTGCTATTTTACAGATGACTAGATTCACTTCATCCGTACCAGTGACAGCTGCAATGACTTCTGCTTCTTCAATTCCGGCATCTTTTAAAACATCAATATCCGTGCCATCCCCACAAATTACGGAGATATCAACATCCTCGGCAACGGTACGACAAAGGTCTTGTTCCTTTTCTACCAATGTAACGTCGTATTTTCTTTCTCTCAAAGTTTTAACCAAATAATAGCCTACTTTGCCGCCGCCAATCACGATCGCTTTCATAAATGACGCTCCTTTATAGTAATGATACCAGACGTTCTTTGTCTTTCTTTCTGATGGTGCAAATAATTCGCTCTCCATGTTCGATGACTTCACTTTTGAGCGGCAATAAAATCGTATTCCCCTTATCGATTGCAGAAATGATACAATTAAATTGTTCTTCAATCTCCTGCACCGAGATTTTTTTTGCATGCTTCACGGTAACGCCAATGATTTCATATTCTACATTCAAATCAAACAGAGAAGCTTCTCTCTTCAATGCCAGCTTTGTCTCTAGGACATCCACTTCTAATTGGATCGGATTGATGGTTTCTATCTGCAAGTTTTCGTAAATATACTTTCTGTTTGGATTCATAATACGAGCAATGATTCTGGGAACCTTGTACATCTCTTTCGCGATCAGTGATACCGTAATATTGATGTTTTCATCCGTTGTGACAGCCAAGAGAATGTCTGCCTCGCGAATTCCTGCTTCTACTAAAATTTCATTATCATATTCGATTCCCTTTATTTTTACGCCATTAAAACCGCTGCCTAGTACATTCAGCCGTTCACTGTCCCGATCAATCACAGAAACATTATGGCCAACATCGGACAGATTATTCGCTAAAATACTGCCCAGTAAATCACAGCCAACAATGATAATATTCATATGGATTCTCCTCTTGCCGACGGTAATGCCGCACCGGTCAGAATTTTAATGATCTCTACTTCCTGATAATTGGATGCAATCAGGAGCAGGATATCGCCCGCCAAAATCCTTGTATCTCCTCGGGGGATGAAATTTTCGTCCGCACGCAGAATGCAGCTGATCATCACTTCTTGTGGCAAACCGATTTCCCATAATTTCTTGCCAGTAATCGGTGAATCAGGCAGAACATCTACCTTCACGACATTGATTCGGCCGTCAATCACCGGTATCAATGTCGCGAGATCGTTGATTGCTATTTGCTTGATGATCCGGTCCGTCACCGCGCCATCGGAACAGATCACGGAATCAATACCGATTTTCGTAAAAAAAGTGATTTGGCTGGGGTCATTGACGATCGTCACTGTTTTCTTGGCACGAAAAACTCTTTTACACAATTCACAAATAACAAGATTATCCTCATCCTTCGGTGTGAGCGCAATCGCCAAATCCACATCAGCAACACTTGCCTGCTGCAGAACGCAGGGTTTTGTGCCATCACCATTCACAACGAGCAGATGATCCATTTCGGTGAGTTTTAAGCAATCCTGATAACTGAGATTGACTGCTGTGACAGAATACCCTTTTCCGATCAGAAAATGAGCAAGAAGCTGCGCCTTGCGCAGTCCGCCAATTAAAAGCGCTCTTTTCATTCAATTACCCGCTCCTTTTCAGGATAATCCAACAAGTGAATCAGTGCCGCAGCTGTCAACGCGCTGGGAGCAACGGTTTTGATCCCGAATTCCCGATAAACCTCGGCATACTCCAATTCGTTCAGTTTCGCAATCACTTGCTCTATTTGGAAAATTTCCTTTGCCATCTGAGCAATCATTAAATTCGCTGTGTCGCTATTGGTGGAAACCAAAACAAATGTGGCATCTTCCATCCCAATCTCACGTAATTGATCGAGATCGGTGCCATCGCCAACCATCGTGGCTCCGTTATAGGTCGGGGATAATTTCAGCAAGGATTTTGCTTCCCGATCCAAAACCAAAACTCTTCTTTGCTTTTCTGCTAAAACGTTGGCAAAACAAGCTCCCATACAGCCACAGCCAACAATAATCGTGAAATCTTGTTTGGCTGGCTTTACTCCTTGGTTTCTCAATCTAATTCACCTTGCCTTTTTAAAACATGTCCAATACCCTGTTCGTCATATTCTATTTTGTAAGTATCTTTGTTTTCTGCTGCTGTAGAATCCCCTTCATCAATCAAATAGGGTCCGCGCAGAGTCAAACTGCTGTAATGCTCTAAATTCAGCCTGGCCGGAAGATAAGTAGGTTCGAGTGCCCATGCCGCCCGAAAATGCTTCATCGCCGCGAGATGGTCATTCTGGTATTCCAAAAGCACTCCCATCAGGTTGTGCGGAACGGGAGAATGCGGATCTTCTGCCATGGCAGAACGAAGTAGGCGTTCGCAGGCCGGATAATTCAGCTTTCCACTCAAATCACGAAAGGAATCGCACAGAACTTTCCGCTTTCGACTTTCTTCTTCCTCGTGCTCGTTTTCCATTTTATTGCCCTCCATATCAAATGTCAGAAAAAGTATTCATGCCCCGTTAGCGGCTTTCAGATCCGCTCGCTTGTTAACATTATAGTAACAAATTCACTGTGAGAATGGTGTGAGGGTGGCGTTTTTATTGTGAGGATGGTGTGGGAATTCTGTTTTGTACAGAACAAAACCGCCTTGAATTTGCACTCAAAGCGGTTCGTTGTTGCTTCTCACTCATCCACCAGCCTGTAACCGACACCAATTTCTGTCATGATATAGCGTGGTTTTGCCGGATCGGTTTCAATTTTTCTTCGTAATCCCGCCATCAGCGTCCTTAAAGCCTGCGTATCGCTGCCATATTCGGTTCCCCAAATTTCTCTGATAATTAACCCAGTCGTTAAAACTTTTCCGGCGTTTTTAAAGAACAAAACTAAAAGACTATATTCCATTGGGGTGGTATGCATCTCAATTTCTTTTAAAAACACCAAATGTTTATCCAAATCAATACGCAAATCGCCAATTTGATAATAACAACGCTGCTGGTTCTTATTTTTTTGATATAAATGACGCAAAGCGACGCGAATCCGTGCCAGCAGCTCTGTTGCAGAAAAAGGTTTTGTTAAATAATCATCCGCTCCCAGATCAAGTGCGGCTGCTTTTTCTTTATCCTGATCCCGCGCTGAGACCACAATAATCGGTATTTCAGACCATTCACGTACTTTTTTAATCACATCCATGCCGTCAAAATCAGGCAATCCAAGATCAAGCAGCATTAAATCTACCGGTTCGGAAACGAGAATGCTCAAGGCTCCCTGCGCGGAGTGTTCACTTATATAGTGATAACCTTCACTGCGCAGCGCATAGCAGATAAAATTCCGGATCTGGGCGTCATCCTCCACTACCAGAATTCTTGCTCCTAAATTATCCATCTTGATTGACCTCCATCGGCAAAGAAAAGATAAATTCCGCTCCGATTCCGTCAGAACGGTTATGAACTTCAATCGTTCCTCCATGTGCTTTCACGATCGCATCGCAGATGGAGAGACCTAAACCAATTCCATGCTTCGCATCTGCTTGCTTGGTTTGTGATGTATAAAACATTTGAAAGATATGCGGCAAATCGATGGGTGCAATCCCTTCACCTCGGTCTGCCACGGAAAACACCGCTTCTTTCGCAGCTTTATTCTGAAAAACAGTGATCTGGATTTCGTTTTCTTTTGCGGTGTGTTTTACGGCATTATCCAATAAGTTGATCAAAACTTGTTCGATTAATTTTGCATCCATGGGAACAAGTAAAAGTTCCTCTGGGATTTTCACTGTGATTTCATGCTCCGGAGCGTGTTGCTTAATATGATGGACCGCCCCTCCGATGACTTCCTCAACAGCCTCAAGCTGCTTTTTCAGAATCAATTTACCTTCTTGTAAACGAGTCAGACTCAGGATATTTTCCACCAAAGAATACAGCCAATCCGCATCATTATAAATCACTTTTGCTAAATCATGCCGGGGATCATTTGCGTTCGACATATCCATCAGCATTTCAGCAGTCCCCATGATTCCTGACAACGGAGTGCGTAAATCATGAGAAATTGCCCTTAGCAAATTACCTCGGTAGCGTTCCTGTACAGTCGCTTCTCTGTATTTCTGCCTTTGCTGCGCAGAGCGGTATCGGTCCATGGCTAAAGCGATACTTTCAATCATGGAGCGAAGCAATCGTGTCTGTGCTTCGGTCAGATCTTCCGTGCGTTGAACAGGAATACGGATCAAACCAAGCACATTATCCCGGCCAAAAATCAGCCATTCCTGAAACTCCTTGCCGTTGACACGATCTGTTTGCAGACCTTCGATCCGGTGCCTCAATTCTTCCGGCTCGGCCACCTCGCGATCGATGCGTTCGTCTGGGGAAATCTGCTGGACGAATTTCTTCTCCGGCAGGCTATTTTCGTCAAAGCAGAGACACCCTGCCTGACACTGCATGACATCACTGATGATTTTGACGGCGATTTCAGCAATATCATGCATGTTTTCCGCATCCGTTAAATGATCGGTGAGCAGGTAAAGCGCTTTTGTTTCTGCTTCTTTTTCATTTGCTTTAATTGCGCTTTGCTTGACATGAGAAGTCAAGGCACTGGTAATCATTGCGGTGATAATAAAAACAACAAAAGTGACCAGGTATTTCGGATCATAAACGGCTAATGTAAAATAAGGTGCCGTGAAGAAATAATTGAAAGCAAAAGTTGCGATGATTGCAGCTAAGATACCATAGGCATAGCCGCTGGTTTGCCGCGCAGTCAATAATACCGCCAGCAGATAAACCATAATAATATTCGTTTCCGAAAAATGGATATAACGAAACAAATAGCCAACCAAGGAAGCCAAGGCCAGATAAGCACCCATATAAAGCAAATTGAGCAAATCTTTATAATTCTTCTGTTGTGCTGCCATACAATCGTCCTAATCCTTCCATGAAAATGATCGATAGAAAAAACTGTACTTTTTGTCTGATTTTTATTTTCTATATCAACCTGATTATATTCTCATATCAGAGCAGCGTCAATTGATACTTTTTGTGCTGTAATTTTCAAATGCTATTATTCCTCATAGAATATTCTGCGCTACCCCATCCATCTTCTATTTATTCCAAGAATTAATGCATTAAATTTTGCCGATCAATCAACGCCGGCTATTGCTCAGTTTTTCCGCTTCGCTCAAAGCAGGGGATTCGAAAAAAAATAGAGAATATTTGTATAAATACTTGACTTTGACGTCGCGTCGTGCTGTATCCTAAAAATGGAAGGAGGAAGAAAGATGAAACTGAGCACAATATCGCAGGTATCCAAAGCTTTTGCTATCTCAACCAGAGCGCTTCGCTATTATGAAGAACTTGGTCTGATTGAAAGTCAGAGAATTGATGATTATGCTTATCGTGTCTACGATGAAACCGCAATCAAGCGTCTGCAGTTCATTGTCATTTTACGTAAACTCTGTCTTCCACTCAAGCAAATTGACACTATTTTGAAAAGTGATGATTTCGATGAACTGATTGCTGTTTTTCAACAAAACATCGATAAAATGGACAATCAAGTGGCGGCTCTGAATCAGATTCGTACCACCTTGCGGATGATACTGGCTATGATCCTGCAAGATTTCAATACCGATACCATTCTTGCCCGATTCAGTGATACTGTCTCACTCGATCTCGTCGATACGGTTCCTCTTTCCAGAATCAATTTTAAGGAGGAAATCAGTATGGAAAAACCCAGTTCCCCTCTCACAAAGCTCAATGATGTCAGGATCATTTGGCTCGCTCCTGCAACCGTTGCGGCAAGTCATTTTTTTGGTCCCGACCCAGAACAGCACTCCGCTGATCTGCTGGAAAAATTCGTCAACGACAGTCATCTTTACGAAATCAAACCGGATGCGCGCGTCTTTGGTTTCAACCATCCCAATCCATCGTTCCATTCACCCGAATATGGCTATGAGACTTGGGTGACAATCCCTGATGAGATGGAGGTAAGCGCTCCCTTAACAAAGAAGCAGTTCCCGGGTGGACTCTACGCTGCTCATACGATTGAGTTGGGTGATTTTCATGAATGGGAATGGTTATCTGAATGGGTAAACAATGATAACCAGAAATACGGCAGTGCTTGTCTGGATGACAATGGCGCCTGTATGTACGGTCTGCTGGAAGAGCATTTGAATTGGCTCTACAATTGCCATGCGAATTGGCCGAGCAACAGTGAACATCAGCTTGATCTGCTTTACCCGGTTTCTTTGAAAAAGTAAGCTAAAATCTTAAAAAACACAAGTGAAAAAGAAAAATGGAGGAAAAATGAAACCATATCAAGGATTGGAATTGATCCCTTTTCAGGCAAGCGATATCGAACCGCTGACGGAAATCATGACTCGCGCTTTCAATTATGATGCCCAGATCCATCGCGGGGTAGACGATGGTCCTCCGGGTTACAACAATGGTGAGTTTCTACGGAAATGGGCACTGCATCCACAGGCAACCGCTTTCAAAATCGAGCTGGAAGGGCAAGCGGTCGGATGTGTGATTTTATGGATCGGCCTCAACAAAGCCGATGACAATCGGCTGGGCTGTCTATTTTTGGATACAAATAGGCAGAACCAAGGATTAGGCGTCGAAGTCTGGCACTGGGTAGAAGCAACTTACCCAAAGACAAAGGTATGGCATACCGAAACACCTTTATTTTCAAAACGAAATCATCACTTTTACATTGATAAATGCGGTTTTCGCATTCTTCGCATTGAACACCCGGATGATCCGGTCGATGGCTCGGTCCTGCTGGAAAAAATAATGCCTGCCTAAATCAAAAGAGCACCAATGCAGCTGATTTTATCGGCAATTGGTGCTCTTCTGATTTTTTATCTAGCGCTGCTCATTCACTTTGAATTGAAAGAGCTCCGGACGGTTGTAATGCCCGGTCGGATCCCAATCGAATTTAGACTGACTGATTTGATCCAAATCAACTTCAGCCGTGAGGATGCCGGCCCGATCAAATAACGGTCCCGCCACATACTCACCATAGGGATTGATGATGCAGCTGCCGCCTCGGCACATCACTTCCGGTTGACTTTCGAGATCCTTGTAATATTTCAGATCGGTGGGATACATCGATTTTTCCACATATTGATTGCTGGCAATCACAAAACATCTGCCTTCGAAGGCGATATGCCGCAAGGTTGCTTGATAGACTTCTCTCTGGTCGGCAGTTGGCACGATATAAAGGTTGACACCTTTCAAATACATGGCCATCCTGGCCAAAGGCATATAATTCTCCCAACAAATCAGAGAACCCATTTTACCATAAGGTGTATCGATCACTGTCATGGTCGATCCGTCATCCTCACCCCAGATGACCCGCTCTCCGGCGGTCGGTTTCAGTTTTCTGTGCCGCCCTAAATAACCCTCGGGACCAAAGAATAAATTACTGCAATGCAGCGTGCCATCCAAACCGTTGCCATTCTTTTCGGTCACGCCGATGGAGAGATAAACCTGCAGTTCTTTGGCTAGTTCAGCCAATCTGTCTACATCCGGACCGGGTACCGCCACCGCATTCTCATAGTATCTCTGGAAGTCTTCTCTGGCTTCGCTGGTCCGACTGCCGATCACCATACCGAAGGTCAACCCTCTGGGGTAGCAGGGGATAAAACTTTCTGGAAAAACAATCAGTTTTGCTCCGCTTGCCGCAGCCTCCCGGCTGAGCTGAATCGTCTTTTCCATCGTCTTTTCCAGGTCAAACAACACCGGTGCTTCCTGAATCACTGCAATTTTCAATTTTCTTTCCATCTTCCGCAGCCTCCCTTTTTTTCTGATAAAGTCCATCATAACCGTGAAGAACGTGCTCTCCGGCGCATCCCAGCCGAGCGACATCATCAAGACAGCACAGCAGACCGACCCGTTCGAGCGCCTGTTTTACTGCATTCTCTCTGGTCCATTTTTAGAATTGCTTGATTGCTCTCTTTTTCATCGTGCGATAACGCCTATAAGCAAGGCAAGCAGCAAAGACCCAACTTGCCATCTCTGCTACCGCGATCACATCAAAGCCCAAACGATCCACCAAGAGATAGGAAAGCCCCACCCGGACGAACAAGGCTGCAATGGCGCAAAAAGAAACAAAAGTCACATCCTTGCAGCCCTGCAGATAAGATAACAGCACTTCTTTGATCCCCATAATAGGGTAAAACAAGGCACAAAGCAAGAAAAAGCGTTGTCCGAGTGCCACAATTTGATCTGAAATCCCAAAAAAACCAAGTACATAACTGCCGACTGTGATCAACAACACAGCTGCCACCACAGTATAGAGCAGAACAATCTGCAATCCTTTTTTTAATCCTTCTTCCGCTCGCTGACGGTCGGCAGCACCTAGGCTTTGACCGGTAAAAATCGTCACGGCAGTTGCGATATTGGTTGCCGGCAAGACGATCAAGGTATCAATTTTATAAGCAGTCGTGATTGCAGTAACGGCATCATAACCCAATCCATTGCGGACATTCTGCAGCAGCATGCTGCCGCCGGAGGAGATAAAAGAGAGCAAGACACGCGGCAGGCTGAGCCGAAGGCCTTCCCGAAAAATCGGCAAATCAATCGCAGCGAGGGAGGGTTGAAATTGGAAGTTCCGCAGCATTTTGCGCAGCACTAAGAGCAAAAAGAAGGCAGAAAGCATCTGTGATAAGACCGTTGCCCAAGCGGAGCCGGCAATTCCTGCCTGAAATCCCAGCACGAAAAGCAGATTCAAGCTAATATTAACGATGCTGGTAATGATTAGAGCATAGAGTGGCGTCTTACTGTCTCCGATGCCGCGCACCACGGCACTGCTCAAGTTGTAAAAAACAAGAAACGGCATCCCAATCATCATGATCGTCAAATATACAACCGCATCCTGCAGAAATTCAACCGGCGTATTCAACAGCACAAGCAGACTGCGGTTGCTCAAGGCGCCAAGCACACCTGCAATGATACCTCCAAGCGTCAGGAAAACGGAGAAGGTCACCGTAATACGACCGATCGCCTTGTAATCTCTGGCACCGAAAGCATGAGAAACCATAATGGTGCAACCGGTCACTAATCCCGTAATGACAAACAGAAAAACGTTGAGCAGGGAGCTGGCGCTACCCACCGCAGTCAAGGCACTTTGCCCGACAAAATTACCGAGGATCAACGAGTCGGTGATCGAATAAAGCTGCTGCAGTAAACCGGTCAAGATCAGCGGTACGGTAAAGCCAAGCAATTGCTGAAAAACGCTGGGAGCGACTTTGGATTGAGACATCTATCATTTACCTCGTTGCTCGTAGGATCATAGGGCAATCAAGCGATGCGAAGCTGTTCCGATTGCACAATTTGCTTCTTCTATGGATAAATTATCGAATTTTCACTTTACTATACCACAGTCACAGCGACTTATCAAGATTTTGCGCCAAGACAAAAACACCTACCGTTTTTTGAGCGGCAGGTGTTTCTTAAAGACAATTTTGTTTGGGATTAGGCGTCATCATGTTCTTTGCATTGCAAGCAGGCGCACTTTTACGGCAACGCTTAGGATTTCACAACCGCTTTTCTCATCATCAGCCAGCCAAAACCACACAACACAAGAAAAGAGATAGCAAAGGTCGTCATGGAAGCATAGGGATTCGCTGTGCGAATGCCAAAAGCAAAGAAAATAAACCGATACAATGCCCAACCGATCCTGCCGCCGGTGACAAAGCGTTCCAATAAAGGCAGGCCAATCATCAAGCCAACCGGCACACCGACACTGACTGCTATTTTCCCGTTTTTGTTTAAGCGATAATACATAATTGTGATAAAATAACCCAATCCCAGTGCCGCCAGATAAAGACAGGCATCGAACAGAGTGCTTTCCAAAGCTAAAGTAAAACCATTCATCCGCGCCGCCCGTTCTACAAAGATTTGTTCATACAGCGAAAACCAATGAAAACGCTCGACGAGAGACGCAATGGAAAGACCGATTAAATTGATCACTTTATCAATCATAGCCATGGCAAAAGCCAAGACAAGAAAAACCATAACTCTGGATTTGAAGATACTTCTTCTGGAAACACCATTCTGCATCAGCATCCGGAACGGTTCGGAAAAAGAATTCAAACCGGTAACGAAGAGAAAAATCGCGCTTGCCAGTTCCAGACCGCCATACATGGCTGTACTGGCTGAGGTTGACAGCATGACCGAAATAAGGGACAGTGCCGTTACAGCCATGATACAGAAATAGAAGATGATGACAGAACTCTTATGGTCAGCAAGCTGATACTTGAATGCAGGTTTTAAATTCATCACTCAGACCCCCTATGAATTTGTTAATTGGATAAACAGCTTCTGTAAATCCAGCTTGCTAATCTCGATGCCCTTTGGCAGATTACCGCCTTTTTCACCTAAAATATAAGCGGTCTTCAAGCCACCCAGGACATCACAGCCAAGCACCTTTTTATCACTTAAGAATAGATCCATCACGCCGGCCGGACCGGAAGCGGTATACCCTTGCGCCAACAAAGCTTCACATGATTCATTGCGAATGATCGTGCCATTTTTGATGATCACAACTTCACCGACAACCGAAGCCACCTCATCGATCAAATGCGTTGAAATAATAATCGTGCAGGGCGTAACACTAAATTTTTCAATTAACAAGCGATAAAACAGGTCACGGTTGTTGGCATCCAAACCAAGGATCGGTTCATCAAACAAAAGGTACGGTGTATTAACAGAAAGTGCAATCACCAGTTTAAAAATTGAATTGAAACCGGTAGACAAAGTTTTGATTTTCTTGCTGCAGTCTAAGCCAAACCGGGCTGCTGTTTTTTCAGCATAGACCGGATCGAAATTAGCATAAAAGCATTGTGACCACCGGAATGCTTCTTTTACTTTCATCCCTTCCGGATACAAGGTCGCCTCACTGGCAAGATACATTTTTTGCAGAGCCGCATCATTTTCCAGAGCGATCTCCCCATTAACGGTCACTTCACCGTGATCCGCGAAAATACGGCCGGTGATAATATTCAGCAGGGTCGTTTTCCCCGCTCCGTTGCGGCCGAAAAGACCATAGATTTTATTCTCTTCAAAACGCAGGTTGACCTGATCGAGCGCGCACACTGCGCCATAATTCTTTGATATATTCTTTACTTCGATGCTATTCACGCGATAAACCCTCTTTCTATCATCGACTTAATATCCTGCGCTGTCAGACCCAAACATTTTGCTTCAGCGATCAAGTCTAGAATATAGTGTTCGAAAAATTCATCTTTTCGTTTTTGCCTTAGTTTCTCCATCGCACCTGTTGCAACAAACATACCGACACCTCTCTTTTTATAGACGATACCATTGTCAACCAGAAGATTGATTCCTTTCAAAGCGGTGGCAGGGTTGATTTTTAGGCCAACCGCCAGCTCGGTAATCGATGGAATCTGTTCTTCTTCGGCAAATGCTCCGGCCAGAATTGCATCTTCTAATCCATCTGCAATCTGAAGAAAGATTGGTTTCGCCGATTCGAAATTGATTTGCACGGCAATTACTCCCTTCGTGCTAATTGGTTAATTACTTCAGTAGTCAACCACAACAGCAGTTTAGCATGAGCAATGTCGCTTGTCAAGTGTTTTTTTAAAAAAAATATTCTTGATTACGTCTTTCGAATCGATGCGAATACGAGCGTCAAGCAGCTAAAAAACAATAGAAAAAAGAAACCTTTCTGCGGATAGGTAGAGAACAAGAAAAAGCACCCGGCCTGCATGAGGTGGATGCTTTTTTTCCTGTTTAAAGTGCCTTACCTTCCCACTCTTCTGCCGGCGGCACTTCCAGCAGCTTTGCAATGGTAGGAGCAATATCCAACACAGAGGCCGAAGTGATCTGTCTGTTTTTCTCAAAGGCCTTGCCGCAGAAGAAAAGCGGCACCGTCATATCCTCCGCCATCGAAGTGCCGTGACCTCTGTCATGCCCGCCGTGATCCGCCAGAACAATGATAGTATATTCCTCACTCCATTGCCGGTAGATCCGTTCGATACAATTAAACGCCTTCTGAATTGTCTGCAAATACATCTCGCTCATCCAACCATAACGATGACCGATATCATCTGTTTCACCGAGATACAGATAGACAAAATCCGGTTGCTCCGCTAAGATATAAAGCGAAGCAGCTTCCGTCACTTGATGGTCTGTATCACGATTCTTATGCCCATTGATCAGCAAAGAATAGGTCAAAGAATTGGGACGCGTGATATCACGCAATTCATCCCAGGTGTAAAACATCGCAGCTTTCTTGGCAGCCAGGCTGAGTTGTTCACATAATCCAGGAACCGGCCGAACCTGCGGTGTAAAAAGATTGGTGGTCACACCGTGCCGCTCCGGCACAACGCTATGAAATAACGACATATGAACGGGTAAGGTAACGGAAGGCATAACAGTTGTGCCTTGCATGGTATAAGTGCTGTTCTGCATCAATTCATCCACAAAAGCATGCCCGCAAGCCAAAACAGCATCGGGCCGCATCCCGTCCACCAAAATCATGATTACTTTGTTCTGCATAAACAACTCCCTTTCTCTTAACCGATTACTGATAACAGGTTTTTACTGCGCTTTTAGTATACTATCAACATATTTCAATTGCCAGATCTATTTTTCTTTTGTGACCACAAAATCATGAGATCAAGGCAAAATAGAGAGGAAGCTGGGCTGATAGCATGGAAATAAAGTGAGAAGAGGTGTTTGGTGTGACGTCTCAGCCCAAGTCAGGCTAAAGCCGGATTCTGATGAATCTTTTTTTGCCAATTTTAACAACATCCCGATCGGCTAAGAGCGGCAAAGGATCCTGCACTTGAATTTTCTCACCGTTAATTTGGATGGCACCCTGCTGCAGCAGACGCAGGAAATCACTCTTGCTTTTCACAAAACCGATCGCAATCAACTGCGGAATGAGCTCAAACAGAGTTGCCTGATTGGCGGTCAGGCTGAATTCCGGCATTTGTTCAGGGATCTCCTTTTTCGCGAAAGCAGTATCATAATACTGCTTTGCGTTAGCCATCCCCTCAGCGCCGTGGTATAAGCCGGTGATGATTTGTGCCAGGCGGTATTTGACATCGCGCGGATTCACCCCGCTGCTCAATTCCGCTTTGATTTGATCGATCGAATCGGGGTGCTCGTCGGTAGCCAATTCAAAAAAACGAATGATCAGATGATCCGGTACTTCCATTACCTTTTTAAACATCACTTCGGCAGGCTCACTGATCCCGATATAATTACCCAAGCTCTTACTCATTTTTGCTACGCCATCCAAACCTTCTAAAATAGGCATAAACAAGGCAATCTGTTGTTCTTGCCCATAATCTCTCTGCACGGTGCGGCCCATCAGAACATTAAAAGTCTGATCCGTTCCGCCGATCTCAATATCCGCCTGCAACGCCACCGAGTCATAAGCCTGCATCAGCGGATAGAAGAATTCATGAATGCCGATCGCTACCTGATTCTGATACCTGTTCTGAAAATCATCCCGCTCCAAAATTCTCGCCACGGTTGCTGAAGCCGCGAGCTGAATCGCCTGCTGCAAATTCAACTTGGCCAGCCATTCGCTGTTGTAGCGAACTTCTGTTTTCTCTTTGTCCAGAATCTTAAAAATCTGTTCGCAGTAGGTTGCGGAATTTGCTTTCACCTGCTCGTCGCTCAAAGCCGCTCTGCCCTTGGCCTTGCCGGTCGGATCACCGATTTTTCCGGTGAAATCACCGATCACAATCACTGCTTGGTGACCAAGGTCCTGCATTTGCTTCATTTTACGCAAAACAACAGCATGCCCCAGATGAATATCAGGTGCCGAGGGATCCAATCCCAGCTTAACAATCAATGGCCTGTTCTGCTCATAGGAATGGATTAATTTCACCAGCAGTTCCTCTTCATTCACCATCAGGTGGACTCCTTTGCAGATGATTCGCATCTGTTCTTGGGGTGTTAACATCGCTGACCCTCTCCTTACTGTGTTTTTCTTGTGAAAGTATAAAAAAAAAACGTCCGTTTGTTTTTCAAACGGACGAGATTCAAACCTCGTGTTGCCACCTTCTGTTTATAAGCAACTCACATTGCTTACCTTAGCGAGTACGCCCTCCACAGTGGGAAATACTCCGGCACTCGATCACGGAGCGCCACTCCGTCGCAGCCTACTGGGATAAATCCGTTCGGTGCGCAGCTCCCAGACGTATTCATAATCATGCTCCATGAGCCTCTCATCAGCCGGCTTCTTTCTGTTTGGAGATTTGATTATTACTTCTTCTGATCTCAGCTTTTTTTCTTGATATGAAATATGAATTCTTGTCTATCTTTGTTAAATTATGTTATTATACAATGAGCAAAAGCGTCTGTCAAGTGCCTCAGCACTTTTCAGTCATCAATACGAAGACTTTTACCTTTTATTATACACATGCAAGGAGGGACAGACTATGAACGATTCCGCAATGGAAACACTCTTATGCCAAAATTCCCCTGAGATGATCGATTTCATCCAAAAGTCCGTTCAGATCAAAAGCTATTCCGATCAGGAAGCTGATTTTGCTCATTTCCTGCTGCGGCAGATGGAGAGGCTTGGTTTTGATGAAGTACTGATTGACGAGGTCGGCAATGTGGTGGGACGCATCGGCAGCGGCCAAAAAGTCATCCATTTCGATTCACATTTGGATACCGTCCAAGTCATGGATGCCGAGCAATGGCAGGTGGCTCCCTTCAGCGGCAAAATCGTCGATGGCAGGCTCTATGGCCGTGGCTCTGTTGATATGAAATCCGCTCTGGGTGCTTCTGTTTATGCGGCAGCTTTCGCCAAACAATTGGGATACCTGGAAAATAAGACTGTCTATGTCACCGGCAGTATCTGTGAAGAATACTGCGATGGCGAGAATCTGAAACATTTCTATCAGCAGTTCCAGCTGAAACCGGATTATGTTATCATTTGCGAGCCTTCCAATAACCTGATTTGTCTGGGCCACAAAGGCAAAGCGCAGCTGCGCATCACCACCCACGGCGTCTCCGCTCATGGTTCAGCACCGGAAAAAGGCATCAACGCGGTGTATGAAATGGCAGAAATCATCCAGCGCGTCGAAGCGTTGAATCTGAAACTGTCCGCTGCAGCGGCGCCGCATGGCACGATCGTTTTATCCGATATCTCCTGCGTCAGCGCCTCACTCAATGCGGTTCCCAGCGAATGCAGTATTTACCTGGATCGCCGTTTGCCCTGGGGAGAAACCTTAGATCAGGTAGAAGCAGAAATGCAGCAGCTGATCAGCGGGAAAAATGCCTCCTGGCAAGTCGGTACGCTGTATCATACCACTTGGAAAGGTGCCAAGCTGGTCTATCAGCCCATGCATAATCCCTGGCGGATTGATACAGCAGACGAATTGACACGCGTTTGCCGGCAAGCTTATCAATCGGTCTTCGGCAGTCTGCCGGCTCAGTATGAGTTCTGGGATTTCGGTACCAATGCCATCACACCGGTTAGCATGGGCATTCCAACCATCGGCTTTGGTCCCGGCGACTATAAACTGGCGCACATGAGAGATGAAAACTGTGAGATCAGTCAAATCAACGACGCCTGCCGGATGTATCTGCAGATCATCAAAAAAATCTAGGCTCATCTGTCACCGTTCTTAACAGGACACCCGTCTCAAATCCAAGAGATGGGTGTCCTGTTTTTATGCAAGGTTTGCGTATTTTTGCAAAAAGCCTCTGCTGATCAACTCATGCTGCCAAGAACTGAGGAAAGCACAAGCCTCTGCGACCTGAGCAGCATCATTTCGGCAATTTTCCAAAATCGTCAGACTCAAGCTTTCACCGGAACACCAATCCAAGCAAATTGTCAGCTGCACAATCAGATAATGGTTTTTGATGGCTTCGGCAGCCAATTTGGCGGCAAGCTGCTCGCCAAGCGATGCTCCCTCCAACTCCAGTTTGAGAGTAGCGCCATTTTTATAACGTAAAACCGCAGAGCAAGCCAAATCCGACAAGACACCCTGATCAATCTCGAGCTCCTGCGGTTTGCCGAAGCCCTTATTGACAACAAGTTTTAATTCTGAATCATCCAATTTAAAATAGACCGCATACTTATCCTGAGCAAATTCATTCTTCTGAAAAGCGAGCGTCGGTCGCGGTTGAAAACCTTCACTTTGCATCTTGCCAACGAAATTTCGGCGATATTCTTCGGAAATTTTCCGATCCGCTTTACGCTGCCGGGCTTCCCAGGTCGCCAGGAACAGACCGAAATATAAGATACCGCCGCCCATCAAAAAACCCATCAGACAAGTCAGATCAAAGCCGCTGTTGATCACAGCGAAAATATCCATCGCACAAAGAAACGCGCCGAAAAATGCGATCAAAAGTCCAGGTATCGTTCTGCTCAAACTGTGTTCCTCCCAGCCATTTTGTTTCCCTCTTCTTTCGGCGTGGATCCCAACACGTCCTCCCCTCAAAGCTGAGCGATCAAAAACCGTCAGCTTGCCGCAGCGCTTCTGGCTGTTTTATGGTTTTTCCAGTAAATCAATTACTGCAGTCAACGGCAAGACTTGAGCAAAATGATACCAAATGTCTGTATTATAAAACCAAATCAGCTTCTCAGCGGAGAGAATCTGATTGCTATACGTTGTATTGCAGCCTTCCGGAATGATCACTTTAAATCCTTGTTCGAAAGCGCTCTTGCAGGTTGCATCAATGCAGTATTCCGTCTGCATACCCACCAAAAGGATGGTCCGCATCTTTCCATGATCCAAATACTGTTTTAAGCCGGTTTGATAAAACGCACTGTTATACAGTTTATCGAAGATACGTTCATTGGCTAATGGTTCCAACCTCGAGTCAATCTGCCAACCCTCACTGCCTTCCGCCAAGACCCCACCCACTTGCTCCGTGTGGCGAATAAAAATCACTTCTTTGTGATTCGCACGCGCCGCAGTCAGCAGAGCCTGAATGCGTTGGATCACCTGATCTGCGTCGTAGGGCTGTGCCTCCAGAAGCGCTTTCTGCATATCTACCACAAGCAATGCCATTGATTCTGTGGCTTGGCCGTCTGTTGTGCTGAAGTATTCCTCTGCCAACAAACCATACAAAACTGTATCGCAGATTCCCTGGCAGTTCCAATCACTCTGACGAATCGTGGCTTCATAGTTCATACCGCACTTTGCCATGACTTTGCCGGAATTCGGATTGCGCGGATCATGTCGTGATTCCACCCGGTTGGCCCGCAGTTCTTCAAAGCTGAAACGAATCACAGCAGCCAGCGCTTCAGTTGTAATCCCCTGATGCCACCATTTCCTGCCGATACAGTAACCGATATGTACCGATGCGGCAAGTTCATCCTGACGAACAATACTGATGCTGCCAATGGGTTCTTCTGGCTTGCTCTGAAAGCAAATTGCCCATTGATAAAATGTATTTTCCCCGTAGTGATTCAGCCACAGTCCAAGAATTCGCTTCGTCTCATCGCGGGAAGAATGAGGTTGCCACATTAAATATCTAGTGACCTCCGGATCACTTGCCCAGTTGTCATACATTGCTTCTGTGTCGTTCATGTTAAATCGCCGAAGCAATAATCGGTTGGTTGTCAAACTGACGGTTCCTTTATGTTCCATAACTTTACCCCTGCTTCTTCTTCCGATACCGGAGTCAATTTGCTCGTGCGCTTTGTTGAAAAATAGAATCATTCCACTAAACTGTCAAAAAAGCTCATTTAGACGGCAGATGGATGGCGAATCTGCAAAGTGCATCCCCCTGTAAGGCGGATTGCAGGACCTCGGCACTCATTTCCTGATCTAAAATTACTTCAAAGGGAAACTTCTCAAAACCTGCGCTGCAATAGCACCAATGGGGTGAGATATCCGTCCTACCCTGTTTGATCGCTTCTTTGACGAAGGGGCAATGGCAAGCCAGATAGCGTTTGCTGACAGGGTCTTCTGTTTTGAGATAAGTATCCGGATCATACGGAATTTTTGTCACATATAAGCAATCGCCCTGCCGCACAGCGGATAAGATTTCCTGGTTAGCAGCCACAAAGTCCACTACATTTTGGCTGATTGTCTGTTCATACCACACTTTTTTTTGATCGCAAAACTCCTGCAATTCGGCTACTTTACGCCGATGGTAGTCAGACAAAAATTCATCCAGCGAATCTGCTTTTTCGTAATTTGCTTTTTCCTGTAAAAAAACTTCTCTGGGGACGCCGTGATTGTTGCCCGCTAAAATTTGACACACCGTTTTCGAGGGCAATTTTTCGTCCAACTGCCGCATAAAATCTCTGGTGAAATCGGGATACTCGTGCGGTTCTGTCCCCAACGGCGGGCTCACGACCGTTTGACTCACTGTTTCTGCCGTTGCTTTATCCACAATCCGACCAAGACGATCCGTGATACTATCGATCACGCCATAGCCACCGGTGAGGGAGGTAAAATAGATGTAGATATCTTTGCGGTCTGTCAGGTAAAAATAGCGTGCCAAAGCCTGCAGATGATCGATCGTATTTCTATCGGTTGCAATCAGCGTTTTGACATGCTCCCGAATATCAGCCACGGTTACTTCTTCTAGAGTTCGCTGCTTTTCCATTAACGCATTTTCAAGTGTTTTGACCGCGCTCACTGCGCCTTCCGTGGCTAAATCGCTGAAACCTCTCTTGGCATAATAGGTTCGCAGCAGCTCTTCCTTCATCTTATTTTCCTCCTTGCTTACTTTTCTGTTGATGCCAGATTTTCACTGCTGGCGTTATGATAGCATAAAGGAAGAAAACTGACAATAGATGCGCTGATTCCGACAGACAAATCGATCCAATGATGCGATGGAGATCCTCCTGTGAAAAAGCTCGAATTAATAAATGCTGCCTGCTTCAGTTCCTATGTTTTTCACAAAACAGATGATGCGTTCCTTCTCCTGAAAACCACAACGTTGGTGCAGCAAAGCGCTGGCTGTGTTCTCCAAACGACAATCGGAAGCCAGTTGCGTGATCCCTTTTGCTCTGGCGAAAGACTCCGCCTGTGCGATCAGATCGCGGCCGATTCCGCGTCTGCGGTATGCCGGCAGGACATAAAGCGCCTCCAGATAAGCTACCGGCGAGGTTTGGCAGCCATTCACATAATCATGGCGGATCGAGAGATTTAAAAATGCAACCATGCTGCCCTCCTGCTCATAGAGAAAGCCGATTTCCTTTTCTGTGGTCAGAAATTTCTCGTACTCTTCATAGAGTTCTGCAAAAGAATGCTCACCAAACAAGAGAGCAGCTAATTTTACCCATTCGGTCAGATTGGAACTCTGTGCGCGTAGAATTGTCATAAATCACCTTACCTCATGAAGTCCAGAAAACGGGCTTCATTTTCTTTCTCTCGATTTTGTGGCAACTGGGATCGGCACTTTAATTTAGTTTTCACACGGACGGCAAATTTACCTGACTGTTTGAATTTAGCAGGTCTCCACTTTCACTTCAGGTTATCGTCTTTGTGGTTTCCTCGGTCTGCCGCTCACCGGTTCTCCGAATTCGCTGCGTTTCGTCACCAATAATATACATTATTTATGGTCAAAAAAAAAGCTGCCTACTAAAAATAAAACAGAAAATTCTGGGTGCAGGCATGTTTTCTATCTGGTAACCTCTACGACCGCGCATACTACATAATTAGCAAACCATCTCTGAATATCGCAGAAAAGCTGCTTTCCCGGGGTTAAAACAGTTGTTTCCACCCGATTAACAGACGGTTTTTTATTACAAAAAGCAGGAGCTGCTCTCTACATCAGAACAGCTCCTGCTTGACCGCCCTGTCTAGCGTTCGCGGATTGGCAGACAAATATCCATCTGAACCATACCGTTGTGCAGCCAGGCGTGATCGCGTTCATCATAAGCCTCGAAATCTAAACGTGTTTCATCATACTCGTAATTAGACTCCGGCAGCCAGCGGGTCAGTATTTCTCCCCATGTCTCTGCAATGGCTTTTGGGTATTGCTCATTCGGCACTTTCGGTGTCGTAAATACAGCATATAAGCCGCCTTTCATTTCCACTTTCCGCATGTCCGCTTCGATTTTCGCGTTGTCAGCCTCATGATCGAATGTTACGCCAAGCAGATAGGTAAATTCGCCGGTCATATCATCCACATTGAAGCAGAGGCCGAATTCGCCGTGAACAGCTGGAGTAAAAGCATCGTATAATCTGGATAAATGCTTACCATAATCCATGGCAATCGTGTTCCAATAAGCCGGTATATCGGCGCTTCTTTTTACATTCGATAAAACATGCTGACTGATCACACCGACAATCGCAAAGGATGGTAATTCTCTGATTTGAACCTGCACTGTAATCCCTCCATATTTCAATATTACGCTGGCGATTGTCGCTCTTTCCGGCGGTTTAGCCGTAATGTGCAGACGATACACTGATGGAGGATATCCGAAGCATTTTTTAAAGGCTTTCGTGAATCCCGCGTGTGTTTCAAAGCCATACTCCATCGCCACGTCTAAAATCCGCCTGTCCTGCGACAAATCATACAAGGCGTATTCCAATTTGCGTCGGATCACATAGTTCATAACCGGCGTCCCGGTCAGAGCCATGAATAACCGACAGAAATGGTAAACAGAATAATTCACCGTGCGCGCCAGTTCATCAGCTCGGATGTTCTCTGTGATTTTTTTGTCGATCTCGTCCAGGACAGCTTGCAACATTACTTCATATTCCATCGTACCACCTCCTTCGCCAGGTGATATTAGTTTAGCATGGAGAAAGCGTAAACGCTTTTCCTGTTTTGCTATGCTTAGGGTAATAGAGAACAATGATCGCAGCCGTTCCCGCCATGCTTCATTCTGGGCTATGCTTCTTTTTTCCTTTCGTGTCCTAAACTGAACGAATTTCTTCATCACCGACCAGACAGGAAAAGAGGGAGCCGCTGCTGATTTACCGTTTCTGTTTAACCTGATTATGACATTTTTGTAATGGTAATATTTGGCTATTACTGATTGACTTCAGATATCGCTCATTGTATACTTCGGTATGTTAATTATTTTTTAGTAAATTTGTAATTATTTCTCCATTCATGAAACATTTTCTATTCATGATGCGTCCATTTTTAGTACAGCATAAGGCAAGGAGGAGATTTTTTTGTCCCAAGAACCAGCGATTCCCGAAACAACAGAAACAGCCCCCGACAAAGCGCAGATTACTCGCAACAAGTATGCAGCTTATGAAAAACAGCACAAAAAAGGCTTATCCAACCGGGTAAAAGCCGCCATCGCCATCGTCCTCTTGACTGCATTCATTTTTGGCGGTTGGTACCTGGTCAATCACCTATTGAAAGAGGCTTCCGGCGAAAAAGAGATCAGCACCGGCTTTGTCATGCGCGGCACGCTGGGTGCCAATATTACCGGTTGGGGAACGGCTGCCCCGAAAGAAAAAGCGGATATCGGCGGCAAAGTTATTGGTACGGTTACCGAACTGTATGTCCAAGCCGGCGGCGTGGTTCAAAAAGGAGATATGCTTTTTGCGGTAGATCCCGAAGATGCCCGCACAAAATTAACCGCTGCCGTGAAAACGCAAAACCAAATCCTTGAGCGGGTCCGTTTACTCAACCAGGATCTAGAAAATCTCAATACATACGCTCCCTTCAATGGTCACTTGGTAGAAGCAACTACCCTGAAACCCGGTGAATACGTAGCAGCGGGCACCGCACTTGGCCGCTTGGTCGATGATTCCGTCATGAAACTGGCTTTATACTTTAGTTATGGCTATCTCAATGAGATCAGAGCGGAAATGCCTGTCACCGTATCGGTCCCTGGCAGCATGACTTCTTTGCCCGGCTGGGTCGAATCGGTGGAGAAAATTCGCAAAGTCAATGCCGATGGCACTGTTTGTTTCCGTGTCAATATAGAAATGAATAATCCGGGAACCTTAAGTGAAAATATGGCGGCAACCGCCTACCTCATCGCTGACAGCGGAGAACGGCTGTTGCCTTACGATACCGGCAGCCTGAAATACTTACAGGAAGCAACTCTTGCCGCGAAAACCAGCGGTGAATGTCTGACCAGCGCGATCAATCAGTATTACGATTATGCCGCCGATACTTTACTGCTCTCCTGCAGCAGCAATAGTTTGGTGAAAGAATTAGAAGAAGAAAACCGTACGCTTACGGAGCAAAATAAACTGGTCAGTGAATATTATGAACAGGTGCAGCAAACCGTACAGCTCAGTCCGATTAATGGCATGATCACTGGGCTTGTCGTCGAAGCCGGTGATAAACTCACCGGATCCGGCACCGCAGTCATGACGATTGCCGATCTGTCGCAAATGACGATCGAAACAAATATCGACGAAGTCGACATCTCCAAGGTCAGCGTTGGTATGCCGGTGAGTGTTTCATTCGATCAAACGGAGGGCCCGGTTTATCTGGAGGGTAAGATTTCTACGCTGAGTTATGTCGCCTCTTCCTCCGGAGGCAAAGGCAGCGCGGCTTATTTTCCGGCAACCATCACCCTTCACAATCCCGGTGGATTGATGCCGGGTATGGGAGTATCCTATACGATTAGCGCGGTAACGCATCAAGATTGTCTGATGGTGGCTAGTTCTGCCATCATCAATACAGAATTCGGCCCCGCTGTCTTCGTAAGGGCTGAAACCGCAGCGCAGTATACCGTTTTAGAAATTCCTTCCGACAGCTTGCCGAAAGGATTTGTGGCCGTGCCGGTCAGCATCGGACTTTCCGATGCCAACAATACTGAAATCCTGGAAGGTATTAGCGAGGGTACGGAAGTTTATCTGGAACAGAGCCTAACGCCTGGTATGAATGGTGTAATCATCAAATAAAAAACGGGGGGATGACATGTCTTACCTGATTGATGCTCGTCACATCAGTAAAATCTACAATGAAGATTCCGAGGCTGAAGTGCGGGCGCTGGACGATGTTTCTCTGACCGTTGAAAAGGGTGAATTTCTCGCCGTCTTAGGCCAATCCGGTTCCGGTAAATCCACCTTAATGAATATCCTCGGCTGTCTTGATATTCCTACTTACGGGGAGTATTTACTGGAAGGTACTGCCGTCAATGAAATGAAACCTTCCACCCTCAGCCGGATTCGCAGCAGAGAAATCGGTTTTATTTTTCAGGGTTTTAATCTGATCCATACCCTGACTGCTTTTGAAAATGTCGAACTGCCTTTGATCTATCAGGGTATCAAGAGGAATGAACGCCGCGAGATGGTGGCCGAAGCCTTGGATGAAGTGGGATTACTGGAGCGTATGTATCATCATCCCAGTGAAATGTCCGGCGGACAGCAGCAGCGCGTTGCGATTGCACGTGCCATCGTGACGCAACCACCGATTATCATGGCAGATGAACCAACCGGCAACCTGGATTCCCATTCCGGTGCTGAAATTATGCATAAATTGATCGAGCTAAACGAGCTCGGCAACACGGTTTTACTCATCACACATGATCAGAATTTAGCCAAAATGGCCAAACGCCTGATCACCCTGCAGGATGGGAAATTGATTCGCGATCGCCTGCTTGGCAGCGAACGCCTGACCGGAGAGGGGGTCTTCTCTTGAGCATGCTGCGAACCTTCACCATGGCTATGAAATCAATCTTCTCCAATAAAATGCGTTCTTTCTTGACGATGCTTGGCATCATTATTGGTGTCAGCTCGGTGATCATTTTGGTAACCTTGATCAGTGGCTACACGCAAAAGCAAATGGAGCAATTCTATTCTATGGCCCAGGATACGATTTCTATCAATGTATGGGATGAAAACGCGAATATTTCCGCTGATTTATTTGAATATTGTTTGGGTTTATCGGATTACATCGAAGCCGTCACCCCCAGCAGTCAGACAATGGTCAACCGTGTGAAATTTCGATCCAAGTCTCTGGATGATACGACAGTCTATTTTGGTAATGATCAGTACAGTGATTGTATGGGCTATAAAATTGTCGCCGGCCGTGATCTTTCTTACGCCGATATCAAAAACCGCGTCAAGGTTGCGATCATTGGCGAACGCATCCGCAAAGAACTGTTTGGTTTGGAAGACGCAGTCGGCAAATCGATCAAGATCATGGGCGAAGACGTGATTGTCATCGGCATTTATGAAGCCAAAAGTGATGGCGCCCGCTGGTCTATGGATGATCTGATGGTCATGCCCTACACCTTAATGCGAACCTTCAGTTCCAGTTCAGCCATCAATGGTTATATTGCCAAAGCCAAAGACTCTGATTCAACCGAAACGGCCATTGCCTTGATTAAAACGTTCTTACAATCCAAATTCAGTCAGGAATGGTTCTATAATGTTTATTCTCAGAATGAATGGCGCGATCAGATGAGCGAAAGTACCAAGATGATGAGTATGGTAGTCGGCGGGATCGCCGGTATTTCCTTAATGGTCGGCGGTATTGGCATCATGAACATTATGCTGGTCTCCGTCACCGAACGAACCCGTGAAATCGGGATCCGCACTGCCATCGGTGCCAGACGCAAAGATATTATTGCTCAGTTTCTGATTGAAGCAGCTACGGTCAGCGCGTTTGGTGGTTTGCTGGGGATCGGTGTTGGTACCTTGGGTTCCATCGTAGCCGGAGCCGCCCTGCTTAAGGTGATTCTCATTCCTTCCCCATTGATTATGTTGGGCGCTTTCCTCTTCTCCGCCGTTCTGGGCGTCTTCTTCGGTTTTTATCCGGCCAATAAGGCTTCCAAAATGCATCCCATCGAGGCTCTGCGCAGTCAATAAGGAGGTAATTTGAACAATGAAACAATACCATTGGTTTCTCATCCTGACCCTCACGGTTCTGGTCTTATGCAGTGGCAGTGTTTTGGCCTATCATGATATCAGCGATGCCAAAGAAAACGCAGCTGCAGAAGCGATGGTCTCCTTGGGTTTTATGACAGAAGAAAACGAGGATACCTTCTCGGAGAATCAAATCATGCGGCGAGCGGAATTCACCCGGATGGTGGTAAAAATGCTGGGTTTTAACGACATGCTCGTTTACAACACGTTTACGATTTTTCCGGATGTAAAAAGCACATTAGCGGAAGCGCCTTATATCAATGCTGCGGTACGCAAATATAATATTATCCGCGGTTTCCCCGATGGCAGCTTCCGACCGAACGCCGAAATTACCTATAGCCAGGCTGTTACCATTCTGCTCAATGTGCTTGGTTATGGCGTCAGTGAGATCGGCCCCTTTTGGCCGGAGAATTATCTGGACAAAGCGGAGCAAATTGCCTTAACAGCAGGAATTACACTGGCAGCCAATGACTCGCTTTCCCGCAGCAAAGCGGCCTTGCTTGCCTGGAATCTGCTGAATACGAAAACCAAAGCCGGAACTGATTTTTTATACAGCATTTACAGCAACATCACAGAAAACGCCTTATTGCTGCGCACTTGGCAAACTTCTTCTGAATTGAGTAAAGGACGAGCCGAATTTTCCGTCAACGGCTCCGTTGTAGAATACTTTATGCAGTCCGATCTCCCGCTCAGCTTCTTAGGCAGTAAAGGACGTTTGATTTTTGATCGTGACAGCTCCGCCAATGTCATCGGGTTCCTGCCGAGCCAACGCAATTTCAGCGAAGCGACCGTGTTGAATGCCTACGCCGACCGGCTGGTCCTCAGCAATGCCACTTATAAAATCCCGCGTGCCACCGCTGTTTTCGTGGATGGTCAACTGACCACTTATTCCGCCGGTTGGTATAATTTATTGCCGGAACAAACGGTCCGCCTCTATTACGATGATTATGGCAGCATCGACTTGATCAGTGCAACCACAAGCAAAGCCATTGCTTACAGTTTCATTTATGGGATCAACAGCGACGAACGCATACCACTGAATGCCAAAGTGATCAAAAATGGAGTAGAGATTTCGTCTTTGGGCGTCTATCCCTACGATGTTGTCTCTTTCGATGGACAAACCGGTATCTATTATGTCAGTGATGCCCGTTTCAAAGGTTACTATCAATCCGGTTCACCCATCTACAATTATCCGGAAACGATTACTGTCTTCGGTCATGACTTCCTGATCAACGAAGCCGCAGCCGAGACCTTCGCTGTTCTGCGTTTACATCAGCAAATCGTTTTACTTTTTGACGTCAACAACAAGGTGGCAGGCGCTTTCCCGGTCAATGAAGTAAATTGCCAGATGACCGGTATTTTGAAAAGTATTTCACCTGCCGGCAACGCAGTAGTAGAATTGCAAAATGGGATTTCCGTCAGCGGCATTGCGAACCTCAGCAGTTTCGGCAGCGCTTACACCATCAGCCGCGGTTACGTCAATGAATTGCTGCTTTCCCATGGTCAGCTGGTCACTGTGACTCAGCAAGCAAATAACGAGTATCTCAGCATCCAACCGGTAAATTACAGTAATAAAACCATTGGTGATTGGAATCTCAGCGAGAAAACCATTGGCGCCAGCAAAGTCGCTGCCAATGTAAAAATTTACGAACAGGTCAGTGCAGATGCACCTTTGATTTTAGTGAATCTTTCTGATATCCCCTCGAACATGGTTGAAAATGCCCAGATTCGCCATACCATCAGCAATTCCGTCGGAGCCGTCAGTACGATCATCCTGGCTGACGTAACGGGCAAAGGCTGGCAGTACGGAATGCTGAAATACAGTGCAATCATTGAAACACTCTACGATGATTCCGGTAATGTTTATGAGGCAAATACCGGGTATCGCGTTTGGCTGCAGCAAATGAATGGAGATTTGACCTATACAGTACCACGATTTACCGATCGAAGCACCCTCGATCCCATGAAAGTCCCAACCGGAATGGATAGCTACAGCAGCTTTAAAAGCTTCCAAATGACGGCATTGGAAAAATATGCTACCGTCAGCAACAAAAACTTCGATGGCAGCAAAGGACTCCACATGGGTTCTGCTTACTTGAAATTCAGCGAGACAATGCAAATTTACGCCGCCGATCTCAAGCAATTTATTTCCATGACGGCAGCCAGAGCAAATAATACTTCCTTTGTGGCTTATCTTGATCGTCCCCTGGAAGACGGCGGGCAGGTTGTTTTTCTGATTGCCAAATAATTCCACTAATCCAGAAAAGCCTCAATGTGCCGGCACATTGAGGCTTTTGCTCAGTCAGCTGCCAAGGTTTTTCCTTTCTGACTGACGAATAAAGAAATTATCCTGCGCTTTCTGAGCCTGTTGCTGGGCAGAAAATGAGGGGAATCCCGTAGCATAAGGAGTGAAACCATGAAACGGATCCTATTGGTGGAAGACGATCAGAGTATCATCAATAATTTAACAACCCTGCTTGCATCAGGAAGGCTTTGCTGTGCTGACAGCCACCGGCCAACAGGCTGCTTTGCATTGTTTACAACAGGAACCAATCGATTTGATTCTGCTCGATGTCACTTTGCCGGACGGCAATGGCTTTGCCGTTTGCACCGCTGCCAAACGGCTTGGTCATACACCGGTGATCTTCCTCAGCGCTTCTGCCGATGAAGTGAGCGTGGTGACGGGATTGGATTTGGGTGGTGATGATTATATTGCCAAACCATTCCGACCGATGGAATTAATCTCACGCCTCAAATCCGCCCTGCGCAAAAACGAAAAGCTGCAAATACCGGCTTGCATGGGTGATCTGCAAATCGACACCATACGCGGAACCGTGACAAAACAAAATAAAGAAGTTTATCTTTCTGCCCTAGAATACCGACTGCTGTTGATTTTTTTCAATCATAAAGGCAGCGTGTTATCCCGCAACCGTTTGTTGGAAAACCTCTGGGATATTGCCGGAGAATTTGTCAATGATAATACGCTGACCGTTTACATCAAACGGCTGCGCGAAAAAATTGAAGAAGATCCGTCCAATCCTACCATCATAAAAACAGTACGCGGACTGGGTTACCGTTACGACTAAAAAAAAGAAAGCCGGGAAGCGACATGAAATGGTCCCTGTTATGGCGCAATGCCGAATTGAGACAGCTGTTTTTCAGTTGGATCGGTATCACCCTATTGGCAGCAACCTACGGATTCTATTTACAAAAACCAGCCGGTTTCTTGGTTCTCGCCAGTTCTGCCTTGCTTTGCCTACTCACTCTTTTTTTCACGCGGAAACGCTACCGCGCTCTCGCAGATTTAAGTCAATTGCTGGATCGCATTCTGCATGGAGAAGATGCCTTGAACATTGAGGATCACGAAGAAGGCGAACTCTCTCTCCTGAGAAGTGAGTTGAGCAAAATGACGCTGCGTCTGCGGGATCAGGCGGATAGTCTGAAACAGGATAAGATCCTGCTGGGAGAATCCATTGCGGATATCTCTCACCAACTGCGGACACCGCTGACTTCGCTGCAGCTGATCTGTTCTTTTTTACATCAAGATGATCTTACAGAAGAAAGACATCTGCAATTACTGCGGGAAGCTTCCGCACTTTTAAAACGGATGGACTGGCTAATTAGCGCACTCTTAAAATTCTCGCGCTTGGACATCGGTGTCGCTGTTTTTCAGGAAAAACCGGTATCAGCAATCGAACTGCTGAACAGCGCGGCCAAACCTTTGGCCATTCAAATGGAACTGCGTGATCAGAACCTGCAGATCAGCGGTGACAAAGGCGCATCTTTTCGGGGCGATTTTGCCTGGAGTCTGGAAGCGATCGGTAATATTCTGAAAAACTGCATGGAACACACACCGAACGGCGGCAATATTACTGCTGCCTGTCTGCATAATCCCTTGTATGCCGAAATAAAAATTTGCGATAACGGCAGCGGTATTGACCCGGTTGATTTGCCGTACATCTTCCAACGTTTTTATAAAGGAAAAAATGCCGGTGAAAACAGTATCGGTATCGGTTTAGCGTTGGCCCGAGCCATTATCAACCGACAAAATGGAACCATTAAGGCCGAGAACCAGCTCAGCGGAGGATGCTGTTTTATCATCCGTTTTTATCAAAGAATCGTCTAGACGTAAGGTAAAACAAAAGGGAAGAGAAGACCTGGTGGTCTTCTCTTCCCTTTTGTTTAAAACCTATTTCTTTTTTAGCTTAGCGATCTCTGTTTCGACTTCTTTTGCGCCTTCTGCATAGAATTTTTCTTCGGTGGGAGCCAATTCTTTCAGCAGTCTCAAGAATTCGCCTGCATGGACTTTCTCTTCATCGGCAATATCTTTTAGTACTTCGATGGCCAGTTCATTGTCGGTGGATTCTGCCAATTGCGTATAGAGCTGAATTGCTTCATACTCACCCGCAACCATGAAGCGTATTGCCCGGATCAATTCTTCTTTGCTGAGCATTTGTTTCTTGGCGAGACCGGAAAACGGTTGACCGAAATCAGGCACTGGAAAACACCTCCTCTTTTTATAGACAATACCAAATCGGTATTGAACTCCATGAAAATAGAATCTTTCTTATTTTCTAGCGATAACTGCAAATTTCTCTGGATTCATTCCCAGCTTCTCTGCTTATTATAGATTAAATACAGCCCATGTCAAGAATTTTTATTTGTCCGCCCGCAGGCAGCCTTTTTTCTGACACTCAGCGCAATAACCATAAATATCCAATTTGTGGCCGGTGATGACGAAATTCGTTTCTTCTGCCAGCAGCGCTTCGTATCGCTCCAAGGGACAATCATCAATTGCTAAAACTTTTTTGCAGCCAAGACAAACGAGGTAATGCCGATGCAACAACTGATTGATCTCATAAAAAGTGCTGTTTTCTCCTGTAATTGCTAGTTTATTGACCAATTCTTTTTCACACAAAAAAGAAAAATTACGGTAAATGGTTGATAAATTGGCAGGGATATTTTCCGCTTTCAACTCAATATAAACTTGTTCGGCAGTGATGGGCCGATCGCTTTTTTTTAGTATTTCCAGAATCGCCGCTCGCTGCTTAGTGTTTTTCAGTCCGCTTTTTTTTAGTTCCTCGTTGTAATTTCTATTCTGCATTTGTTCTCCCTTTTCCGCTGCGGTTAATTTACTGCACCGCCATGCGCTGGCGCTGCCATCTCTCGCGGACAGCCCGGATCAGATAGACCAGAAAATAACAAGCAACAGACAGGATCACAATCACTGCACCGGAAGCGATATTCCACTGATAAGATAAATATAAACCGGCGATGCAAAAGATACTGCCCAGCAAAATCGCATACAGCATACGCTGATGCAGCTTTTGAGACAACAATCCTGCTGTTGCTGCAGGTGCCGTCAGCAAAGCCAGCACAAGAATAATACCAACCACCCGAATCAGCACAACCACGGTCAGAGCAACCAAGATCAACAGCAAATATTCCAGAAAAGATGTCTTGACTCCAAGGATAGAAGCAAATTGCTCATCAAACAAATATGCTTTCCAATGGTGATAGAACAGAATCACAATCAGCGCAACAAAAGTGGCAGCGGCAGCAGTTAAGCGTAAATCCGATTTTGTAACGGAGAGAATATTACCAAACAAATAGGAGTTAAGGTCCGGTGGATAGCCGGGCATCAGAGCAATAAACAAAATACCGAGAGCCATACCCAGCGACCAAAACAAACCAATGATGATGTCGGCACGCGCCCCGCCTTTGCGATTGATGTAACCGATGCCCAGAGCAGCACAAACGGCAAAGAAAAAGGCACCCAGAATCGGTTCAAAGCCCAGCAGATAGCCTAAGCCCACCCCACCGTAAGCCGTATGGGCGATGCCACCGCTCATCATCACCAATTTTTTCTCCACAATGATCACACCGATAATCCCGCAAACGATACTGGCCAGAATCCCAGCCATCGCAGCATTCTGCATAAATTGATAGTGTAAAATTGCATTAATCATTTTTCAAACCCTCTTGATGCTCTTTCAACACCCGATGCGGTACGCCATGCGCAATCAAATCTACAGGACAGCCATACATGGTATTGACAACCCCCTCGCTTAATTCCGGCTCGCCATGATAAACCAAATGATTATTCAGACAAGCCAGCCGATGCACTTGAGAAGAGATGGCCAGCAGATCATGCGTCACCAAAATAATCGTCATATTTTGATTTAAATCGGCCAGTAAGCTGTAAATCTGACTGCTGGAATTCGTATCCACACTGGCAGTCGGTTCATCCAGCAGTAAAAGCTTCGGCTTGACCGCCAGCGCCCGAGCGATCAGCATCTTTTGAAATTCACCGCCGGATAATTCCGCTATCTGGCGGTTCGCCAGTTCGAGAATACCGACTTTCTGCAAAAGTGCCTCCACCTCCATTTTATCCTGCCGACTGTAACGGAAAAAGGGTTTCAATTCGGCTTTCAGTTTTCCGGATAAAACCACTTCACGCAGCGTGATGGGAAACAATTTATCGATCGAAGAAAATTGCGGCACAAAGCTGACCAATGACCGGTTCTGCGCCAAGGGTTTGCCATAAATTGTTATTTCACCGCTGGTGATAGGAATCAAACCGAGTATCGCTTTCAAAAGCGTCGATTTTCCACCGCCGTTCGGTCCAATGATGCCGAGATATTCGCCATCTTCTACATCCAGGTTAATCTCGGTGACAGCCGGTGTTTTTCCGTAATAGACCGTTAAATTTTCAACATGAACTGCTATGCTCAATTGATAACCCCCGCAATCGCTTCCGCCATACTTACGAGATTTTTAATGTAATCAGCCGCCAATGGCGCTAGGTTCCTCGTAGTGCCGCCAATTTCCTCAGCAAACGCTTCGGATTGCCGACTGTCGATCTCCTCCTGATAGAAAATGACTTTGATATTCTCCTGCTTGGCAAGATCCACCATTTCCTGCAGATGCTTCGCGGTGGCTTCCTTGCCTTCTTCTTCCAGCGCATACATGGTGAGGCCGTAATCTTCTGCAATGTAGCCAAAAGCCGGATGATAGACAATGAATTTCTTGATTTGCGACGCTTCCACCGCAGCGCTGATTTTCTGATCCAATGCCTGCAATTCCTTGATATAGCTTTGCGCATTGCTTTGATAAATGGCTTGATGCGCCGGATCGAGCTCGCTGACTTCCCGCGCAATTGTTTCAATCATGACCACAACCCTTCGGGGTGACAGCCAGATATGCGGGTCCCGTTCACCGGTTGCAAACGTCCGATCGGGATAAACTGCGGCGGCTGCCGCCGCCAAATCAACCACTTTGATCTTACCCACATTCGGTAAAATGCTCGCTGCTTCGGTCGGTACGCCAATCGAAAAATAAAGACTGGCTTGACTGAATTCCTGCATTTGCTGTGGGGTGGGTTCGTATGTTTCCGGACTGCTGCCGGGTGGGATCATCGTAATAATGTCCACAAAATCGCCGCAAACCGCCTGCACAAACGTTTGTTCCGGCACAATACTGACAGCGACTTTTAGTTTACCGTCAACAACTTCTTTTGTTTTTGGCAAGGTATTACATCCAGCCAGCGCCAGAAGGAGCATGACAAACAGCGCACTCCGCACTGCTTTACTTTTTAACCACTTTTCCATTTTGCTTCTCTCCTGTAGATCAATCATAAATGCAAACGCATCTCATTTGCGTTTATTATACTACAGAGTTGAAAAAAAGACAAGCTGCATCGAGCACGAATGCAGCTTGTCAAAAAAAGCACACGCAGCAACCGGTTTTAAAAACCGGCTGCCGGCACGACAGAAAAATCAGGCTTTCTTTTCGATCAATTTTTGCAGTCTGGCCGTTGCATCCTGCAGATCAATCAGCGCTTTCGTTACTTCATCCAGCCGATCGATTGTAATTTCTTGCTTGCTGCCGAGTTGCAGCTGCTTTAAGGTAGTATCCAAACCCTGACGGACGCCGCTCAATTTTGCGCTGACATCTAACATCTGCCCGCGCCGGGAGACTGCCCGTTCAGGCTGCGCCAGTTCCACTTCGGTGTCTGCACTCAGATCGTATTCCGAAACCCGCGTAACCACTGTGCACTCATAGCCCAGTTTCTGTTTGATCCAGTCGGCGAATGCTTGTTTGGCTCCCGCTTCGCCATGCACTAAAAACGTCTTGTGGGGCAGTTTCTTAAATCCTTGCAGCCATTGCAGCAGACCTTCTCTGTCGATATGCCCGGAAAAATTATCAAAACTATTGATTTCCGCACCGACATGGATCTTTTCACCAAAAATATGCACATCCTTGGCTCCGCTGACGATGGATCTGCCCAGCGTCCCCGGGGCTTGGTAGCCGACAAAAATCACACTGGTTTTCGGATTCCATAAATTATGTTTCAGATGATGTTTGATCCTACCGGCGTTGCACATGCCGCTGCTGGAAATTATAATCTTTGGCTCTACGATATCATTCAGTTTTTTTGATTCTTCACTGGATTTCGTAAATTTTAAATTTTTAAAATCCAGCGGTTGATCCCCTTGGCGGATCATCGCTTTTGTTTCTTCGTCAAAGACATCCGCATTTCTACGGAAGATTTCTGTCGCGCTGGTTGCCATGGGACTATCGACATAGACCATGATGTTTTCCATAATCCGTTTGAATTCGGCATCCTGTTCATAAAACAGATTCAGTTCATAAATCAATTCCTGAGTTCTCCCCACCGCAAAAGATGGTATGACCACCGTGCCGCCTCGCCGGATGGTCTTGAGGATAATTTGTTTGAATTGTTCCAAACTGTTTTTCATTGGCTCATGCACTCGGTCACCATAGGTTGTTTCCAGGATGAGATAATCTGCTTCCTCAATAATAGCAGGATCTTTTAAAATCGGTTTATTCTTCTGGCCAAGATCACCGGAAAAAACTAATTTCGTACTCTTGCCGCCTTCTCTGAGCCACAATTCGACGATCGTCGAACCCAAAATATGACCCGCATCACGCAGCCGGAAACTGATCTCCGCGTTGACCTCTATCGTCTGATCGTAAGGCTGCGGCTGGAAATACTTCAGTGAAGCCACGGCATCATTGACCGTGAAAAGCGGCTGCACCAGCGCTTCTCCGGTGCGCAGCGCTTTTTTATTAGCCCATTCCGCTTCCTGTTCGTGAATCCCACCGCTGTCTCGCAGCATAATATCGGCTAAATCGGCGGTCGCTTCCGTGCAGTAAATTTTGCCACGGAATCCGCGCTTGGTCAGCAGAGGGATTCTGCCGCTGTGATCGATATGGGCATGGCTTAAAATCATGAAATCGATCTCAGCCGGTTGAAAGCTAAATGGTTCAAAATTCAATTTCTCCAAGCTCTCGCTGCCTTGGAATTGACCGCAGTCCAAGAGAAATTTGTATTGATCGATAGTAACCAAATAACAAGATCCTGTAACAGACATTGCCGCACCTAAAAATTGGACATTCATGAATCGATTCCACCTCCCAGACTATTTGAATGATACTTTATTATAGCACGAAAATAGAGAAAGCAAAGCGATCATCGCAAGATCAAAAAAAATTGTCTGCCCACGCCAGGATTCAATGAGCTTGAAAGCGAATTCTATTGGCAGGAACGATGTTCAGCAAAAGCGATCTACGGTGTATTAAATCGAATCATCACCGGTATTCGATCGGACCGATTAGGACATGACATATTTGCATTCGATAGAATACAAAAAAAGATAGGCAATGGGAGGACAAAATGAAAGCTCTGCTGCTCTATGGCGCTTATTGTACGACGGATCTTTGGCAGCCGCTGCTGGGATCCTTATCTCAGTTGAATCTGACCCTGGCTGCGTATCCGCATGCGCTGCTGAAGCAAGCGAATCGGGTGAGCGATCTCGCTGAGTGGGTATCCAACAATTATCGTGATCAAGCTTATGATTTTCTGATCGGTCATAGTATGGGTGGCCTCATTGCCTTGGAACTTACAGCCAAGGCCGTTTTTTCCTGCCAAAAAATCATCTTTATCGAATCAAATTTGAAACCGGCCGAAGCGTTTTATCGTAACTTAATGCTGCCGGCAGCCATGCAGCGGTATGGCGCCAGCGTCACTGCCATGTTCCAAACAGAAGCGCCGTTCTATAACGATCATTTGAAAAGATCTTTGCAGGAAGACTTTGATTATACGGAACTGATCCGTCAAACAAGGCAGCCGATCTATGGTATTTATGGCGATCGGGGGCAAGCAAATTACCCCAATCGTCTGGAAGATCTGAACCTGCCTGAGGAAATCAGGCAAAAAATCAATTTTCGCTTTATCCAAAACTCCTGCCATTTACCCATGCTGGAAAACCCGGAGCAATTATCCTCTGTTTTGCAAGAAATTCTCTTGAATTAAGCTTTGACTACTGAAACTCTGATTTTACTGTGGTAAAATTGGAGTTTCTATGTCAATATACAAATATACTGATCGGTTTCCTTGCGAATATGTACGAAAACGCAATACGATTGGCAGAAAGAGTGATGAGATGAAGCGATGTAAGCGCAGTGTCAGTTTGATTCTGGCCTTGTTGATCGTAACCTCGAATCTGCAGCTTCCCTATTTTCAGCCTCGCGCTGCAGCCGCAGTTGCCGCAGCAGAGCATTCGGCAGTAGCGGTGCCAGAGAAATTCAGCTTTGAAGCAGAGACAAAGATCCCCGACTATTCGATTCAGCGCCAGACCTTCGCAGACGGCAGTCAAAGTGTTGTATTTTTGTTTGAAAACCTGCAGCCGGCGCAGATCAGTTCGGATGGCCTGACTGCAACCCTCGATCTAACCAATGAAGTCAGAGAAGAGGCCAGCATCAGCCTGCAATTATCCAAAGCTGTGGTCGAACAGTTGCTCGCGGAACAATTGGCTTTGCAGATCATCACCGGTAAAGGAGATCTCTTCCTGCCGCAGCTCTGGTTCGCCGATCTTCTATCGGCAGGAGCGCAGGTATTATCGATTGAAATCCGTAGCGAAGAATTCTTGAGCAAAGAAAACTTGGTGTCTCCCGGCAGTTACAATTTTTCTATCACATTAGCCGGTTCACCCGCCGCGGATTTTACGCACGAATTAACGATCAGCCTGCCGCTCGACCGAAGCAAAATCACTGACAGCAGGAAAGTCAGTATTTGCTATTTTGAGGAAAGCAGCCGACAGTGGCAGCTGATCGGCGGAAAATATAACGCCATCAGCGGACAAATTTCCGTTCCGACCCTGCATTTCAGCAAATTCGCCGCTTTCGAACAAAATATCGGCTTCAGTGATGTGACCAGCGAGTGGGCAAAAGACGAAATTGATGTGCTTGCGTCCCGCGGTTTGATCATGGGTGTCACTGAACAGAATTTCCAGCCGGAAGCAACGATCACGCGGGCGGAATTTACCGTGCTGCTGACCCGCACGCTTTACCGTGAAGAATCCCACAGCACGATGGCTTTTCATGATGTGCCTGCAGATGCCTGGTATGCCACAGCAGTCCAAAGCGCTTTTGAATTGGGTTTAGTCAGCGGCAACGGTAATCAGCAATTTTCTCCCAATTCGGCAATCAGCAGAGAACAAATGGCCATCCTCGCCTACCAACTCTTCCAGTATAAGAAAGGCACACCAAAAACGAATCATACTGCCGTCCGGTTCCATGATCAGGCTACTATTTCGGATTACGCGCTGGAAGCAGTCGATTTTGTTTCCAATGCCGGTATCATGCAGGGAGTAAACTTCGAGTTTGCTCCGCTGCGCAGCAGCACGAGACAGGAAGCCGCTGTTGTTCTTTACCGATTGCTTGCTTATCTGGGTGAATTATAAAAAAATTATTAAAGCAAACGAAGCCCGGGCGATTTTTCGCCCGGGCCTCGTCCTTTATTCTGCTATTTCAAGATATTTTGCATGAATCTCATCACAATTTCTGCGACTTCCGCTCTGGTAGCCGTTCCCAACGGATCCAGTGTATGATCTTCTCTGCCACTGATGATCTCATTTTCCACTGCCCACTGCATCGCTGCTTCAGCCCAAGCCGAAACATCTTTGCCATCCGGATAAGCAGCCAAGGTCGTATTTGATTTCTGAGCCAAGCCCAGATAGTCCGCTAGATTCTTCAGCATCACAACCAATTGCTGACGCGTCACAGGCTGATCGGCAGCAAATTCGGTTTCGGTCATGCCGCTGGTGATTTGATGGGCGGCAGCCCAGGCTACACTTTCCGCGTACCATTCCTGACCGGACACATCCATGAATTGACCTTGTGGAGATTGACTTAAATCATCTTTGGTCATCCGTGCCAGGACAGCGACAACCATTCCTCGCGTCATGGACATTTCCGGACCAAAATTCCCATTCGATAAGCCGAAAAACAATTTGTTTTCATAGACAAAGGCGATGCTGGCTTTCGCCCAATGTTTGGCGATATCCTGGAAAATCTCGTCAATGCTAATTGGAAGCTCTTCTTCCGGATCGGGATCGACGGGATCGCTTCCATCAGGATCCTGTTCGCCTTCATAGCGTTCCTCACGAATCACAAGCACGACACTCTGCAGACCGCTCAATAGCGTGTAATTAGGATTTGTTACTTCCGCTGCAACCGTATAGATACCGACATCAATCGGAGCCGCCACACTGCTGATTTCATTCTTGGTATAAATGACACTGAAATTTTCAGCAGCCAGCTCCACTCCATTGGAGACATCTTTGGCAACTACCTTGATGCTGTGAGTATTGCTGTCAAAACGAACGGCTTTGCTCGTTGCGATCATCGCAATCTTAGCGGGCAGCACGGTGATACTGATCTCCTCTTCGGTAACAAAACCATTGCCGTAGGTAACCTTTACCTTGGCAGTATGATCACCTGCAGGCAAACCAAGCACCGGTTGCAGAACCGCAAAATTGACGGTAGTTCCGGCTGCGACTGTTGTTGTCTTGACAGTGAGCTCAAATTCATCGCTGGGCTGACCGGCAGCATTCGTGACCGCGATATTGGAGATGGTCAGATCAGTGGCGCCTTGATTGGTGGCGGCAAGCTCTTTGGATGCTACCGGTTCTGTGTAACCGTAGGTATATAAGCCAAATTCCGGTTCTGTCAGGCTTAACTGATTGACGCTGACCTGCATCAGAGCCTGCAGATCGTCCGGGTTTGTTACACTGGCTTCCTGAATAATTGTACCACTCAAAGAGTAGACTCTGGCAACATTCGCGTTATAAGCACCTTTGTTCCAGATAACCGGGTATTGTACTACAGAATTGTCCGATAAAGTGACTAAGACCGTCGAAGGCAGATTCAATGCTTCGAAAGCCGTTCCTTTTTCCACCAAAATAGAATTCACCGGATGCACAGAGACGATATTTTTCGTCACACTGAGCGTCACTGTATTGACAATCGGCGTAAAGATATTTTCATAAACATTATTCAGCACATACTGTCCCTGCGCCGTAACGGTAATCGGAATCGAGGTAACGTCGGCAACCGGTGCCAGAACTTTGATTTTGTTGCCGACCAGTTCAACATAGTCGTTGGCAGGCATGGAGTAGACATAACTGACTCCGATCGGAGCTTCCGGCACGGATAAGAAGGCGATCTCTGAGCCGACGGCTGCACCGGCATTAAGCGTCTGATTGGAAAAACGAATTGTCGTTGGCGCTGCGCTCAGGCTGAGAACGCTGATCGATAAGGTTTCTTCAAACGAATAAGTTTCGGAGACACGATATTCACAGAGAACAACTGCATCGCCATAGTATTCTGCCTTCAAAACGCCTTTTTCATCCACACTGACCTTATCATTACCATAAATGACAGAATAATTAAGGTTCGCTGGATCCAACTCAAATTCGCTGCCGTTTTCGGCTACCCCAAATACAGTCAGCTGTGCTTCATTGCCTTTGTCAATCTTATATTCCGTGACAATTTCCGCATCATTTGCCTCGATTTTTAAGGAGACAAATCTGGAAAGTTCTGCCGGAATGACTTCGCAGACCATCACCGTTTCATTGAGGGCAGTATCTACCGCTTTCACTTCAATTTCCTGGCGCTTATGATTGTTCGTGCCGCTATATTGAAAACTGCCGTTCGCTGTGACTACCTGTGTGCCGTTGATATAAACAACAGAATTGGCTTCGGCTGTCCCGGTAATCACATAATTGCCGTTTTCACTTTCAATGACCGTATTATCCAACATTAAAGTCGGTTTAATCGTATCGACCGAAATGCAGATTTTACTATTGGTATAATCACCTTGCTCGTTGAGATAAAGGAATTCCAGATTGGAGCCGCCTTCTGCTAAAGCCAAATCAAAAACAAACGGCGTATTGGCTGTCACCTCAAAGGCGGGACTGATGGAACCGTCGTCCACTTTATAATACAAGGTGACATTCTGGTTCGGTGTGAAAATAACCTGTGGAGTTTGGTTATTTACCGTCACTTCATCGGCTGCTCCGCTGGCATTGGTCGGGCTGATCCCTCCCACGGTAACCACAGCCGAAGCCGGATCAGGAACCGGTAAATTGATCGGAGCGGTCATGACCGGCGCGCTCATATAAGTAATCGCATCTTTTTTCAGATAAGCATAAACCGCTACTTTATAATCAGAACCCGGGAAGGTACCAACCGTCCGGAAGCCGGTCGGTTCTCCTTTGTCATCATAGCCGGTTGCTTCTTCATATGTATTTCCGACATAAGCAGTGGTTTCTGTTGTTGAAATACCATCGTATCCTTCGATTGCCTGGCCATTTTCATCCAAGATGATCACATAATAGCCTTCTGCATTGTCAGTACCGGTAAACGCTACTTTAAATTGACCATTACCGGCTGGAGTGACCTGCAAGTTAGAGATCGGATCCGGTGTATTCGGATTGGTATAAGCAAAACTGGTGGCGGAAACGGCAGATGAGTAATTTTCTCCGTCTTTTTTCAGAACGACTCTCGCCTTATAATTGCCATCGGCTAAGCGTTCACCCAAATTGACAATTGCCGCTCCATCTGTTGCCGGGATATCCTGAGCCACACAAATACCAACATCGTAACTATCGGCGATCGCTTTATAATAAGCAGACAGTTCTTCTTCGGTCATACCGCTCGTATCCATGACATCTGCTGTTTTCTCTGCAGCGATATGAATATCAACCGTATAACTATCATCAATGTTAAGCGCATCCCAATTCACTTGCAGCTGGTTTGAGGACACATGGTTGTAGCTGACCTCCTGCACTTCCGGCAAAGGTAAAACATCCATCGCAGTCAAAGTGACTGCAGAACTGCTGGTGACCTGCCAGTCGCCGTCCATCGGATCGACCACAGAGATGTAAACGTAGTGTTCTTCCACGCCGCTGGTGGAAACATCTGCCGCAATCGTTTGCAGCATATAGTTTTCACCATCGATTAATTGATAAGCACTGCCATCCGGCTGCTGCACGCTGATGGTCGGGACTTCCCCATTGTATTGCAGTTCAAATAAGGAATAATCCTGATTGCTGACCGGGAATTCGTAACGATACCCGCTGCCCAACAAAGACATTTCCCGCATCGACAGTAAAGAGAGATCGTCAGCCGAGCAGTAGGTCTTTCTGATATTACCGCCAAAGAGCATGACCCCATTGGCATTCGACTCCGCTTCGGCATACTCAATCGCCAGAGAATTCTCCAACTCTACTAAGGGAATATTCAGGTCATTTGCCAGTAATTCCATGGATTCATTGAAGGCTACCCGTTTATCCGCCCAATAGTAAGCAACAGAGAGCGGGATACCGATAATCTTAATTCCAGCGCCGACGCGGTAAGATGAAAGTTCCGCCCAGACTGAAAGCAATTCCATACCACCCAGCAAAGGTACTACTTCAGGAATAAAAATACCGCAGTATACTTTGCCGCCGATCGAGAGATGACCAAAAATACTGTTGATTCTGGGATCCGCAACGAACCAGACAGCACCGCTCCCCTTGATGCAGTCCAGCAAATTCAACTTCATGCTGGCGCCGACATCAATACAAGGATAAATCGAACCTTCAAACAAGGTATCGTAGATTTTGAAATGAGCTTCCATACTTTCCAAAACCGGGATTTTGACGATTTTGCCGTCTTCGGCCGTTAAAGAAATCCCAGTCAGTCCAACTTCCAAAGCAACGGTATCCAATTCCAAAGCGACCGTAGTCGGATCGGCGTAGCCGGTAATCACCTTGAGTGTTACCGGAGGAATCGCGTTAAAGTTTCCTTTAATGGTGTCATACAAGTGATAAACACCGCCGCCGATTTTCGTCAGATAACCGACTGAGAGTGGAGTGACGCCGAGCGGAATCTTGATGACAGCACCGCCGACCACCAACTCAATATCATCCGGTATACAGGAGCCACCAGTTTCAAAGACCAACGCTACCATGGCGCTGCATTCAAAGGCATCGCCAACCTTCACTCCGGCGCTGACCTGCACATACCAACCGGGATAGTCGATCGAATCGATCTTAAAGCCAGCGGATGCTCCGCCGGCACTCAGCATCGGCAAAGAATCATCCGTTAAATTGATACTGCCGTCTGCTTTGACGCCAACCAAATCGGCTGTATTATCGGAAGCATTGATCCCGTAACGCATTTCTTCCATGTTCAAGGCAATCAGGCTGTCTGTATCATGATAATCATTGATGGCATTGACATTTTTCTGTGTATTGGTTGAACCGCTGCTGCCGTCATCTTCACTCGGCAGCCATGGCAAAGCAATACTGAAACTGCCGCCCAGAGAAACCGTATTTTTCCCGATCACTGCATCCTTCACATTGATCTTCACACCGGTCAAGGCACCGAGCGGTTTGAAGGCTTCATTGGCAATTACATTGGCCGGAGTAATGATTTTAACCGCTGCCGGCTCGTCTTCTCTTGGAGTTTCACCCACATTTTCATTGACATCATGGTTATAATCCGGTGCTGCCGGCTCATTCAAACCATAGGTCGTGCCGTCTTCCAGGGTGATATAGAAATTACCATAGTGGAATTGATAATCGGCAATGGCCAAAGCACCTTCGCCCGAGATCAATAGAGAATCATTTTCTTTGCCGAACCATTCAAAATTGTCGAAGAAACTATTCGCACCGGACCAACCCTCTACGCCATTTTCATATCGACAAATCAACATGGTGCTTTCCGGTTTGGCAATCGGCGCCGTATACATGATCGCATTATTGATAATCGTACCGCTTTGACATTCATAAACCGTAACACCGGATAAGTCATAAGTTGAAATTTCACCTCTTACGGTCAGCAAAATTTCACTCTGTTCTGTAGCAGTCAAAGCCGCAATATCTTCTTCTTTCTGCAGCACTTTCACGGTATAAACAGGATTATCGCTCGTTGAGCTGCCAAAAGCTCCGATCAGCAGTAATCCGTATTCCATCCTATCGTAATACTGATCATCGGTAAAGGTCAAACTTCTCGACAGATCACCAAAGTTTGCTGAAAAGAGCTTGATCGTATAGGTTCCGGCATCAAAGCGCAAAGCGGGATCCAATTGAATCGTCATCGTGGCATCTTCAATATAGATATTGCTGCGGGATATTTCCTGAGAGAAACCGGTCCGATCATTGCTGATATACATACTCCATTCATAGTCGGCTTTTAAACTGGCAAAATCACTGCCTTTGATGACCACACTCTTTTTATTCGAACCGGTATAGAGGGTGGCCGGAGCAATCTCCGTCATTTGCATGCGGGGAGGAACCCCCTTGACAGAAGGCAGAATAAGATACTTGGAAGCTTCCGCCACGTTTTGATCGACACCGTAAATAACGGTAACACCATATTCCGCTACCGCCAGTGTTTGCTGGATGGTAGGTATGACAGTAAAGGTAACATCGATCGTCTCTCCCTGCGCCAGACGCGTCAGCGTTTTGATTTGTGCATCGCCAGCCGCTATCGTCAATTGATCAGACAAGCCTAATTTCAAGATGATATTGGTCAGTTCCGTGCTGGCAATACCGGTATTATCCAAACTAACCGTGATCAGAATACTGGTCTCATTATAAGCCGTTCCGGTCGAATTCACCGTTAATTTTTGCGGAGAAGTCAACTGTATATTGAAATTGGGATCACTGTAGGTATCGGAAACAGAGCCGATGCCATAAAAAGTCTCATAGACTCTGGTTTCACCGGTCGCGAGAGCAGTTGGATCAAAATAAATCGCTGTAGCTGAATCCGCACTGCCGTAGGAATTTTTAACGGTTGTAAAATTGATCAGGGGATTCGTCGTAAAATCCCAAGCCGTCTGAGAAAGGGATTCCCAATGCGCAATCACCAAGCGGTCCGGTTCGATATTCTGCCAGCCGGAGAGCAAACCGTAGGAAATAATATCAGGAGCAAATTTCTGGTCCGCTGATTTCCAGGAGATCGGCACATTCTCACCGCTGTACTCGGTCTCATTGGTAATATAAGTAGAACCAATCAGCATAGGAGCCGCATCGTTGGAGCCTAGCTGGGTATCCAATAAAATGCGGGAACCAAGACTGACTGCAGCATTACTGCCATTTGCCACTTCATAGGTGATTTTGGTATTGCCTACATTGGGATTGGCGGAATCGGTAATCAACGTCAATTTCTGTGTAATCTCTACATCATTGATGCGCCAAATCGTTTTTGCGATGTAACCGTCCACCTTGGTAGCAGAAGTAATGCCACCTTCCGCGCCATAATTGTTGCCAAAGATATAATCTTTGCCGTTGATCCGGAAAGTAGTAAAAGAAGTTTCCGGCAGTTCATCGAAAAAAAGCAGATTTTTATCATTGTCGCTTTCTTTGCCGGGAATTCCATCGGCCGTTGCTATCGTAAAGCGTCCGTCATTTTTATTGACTTGATACTCTACAATCCCATTCTGAACCTTATAAGGTTGCAGCGCTTCCTCTGCTGCCAAAACGATCGGCGCCAGCGCATTGAGCATCATCACAGACAAGAGTACCAGACATACTGTTTTTTTCAATCGGTTCATACCAGAGATCCCTCCTATTTCACAAATACATAAACGAGTTTCGTGTTGCGATTCGCGTCCTGCAGATAGATGGTGTAATAACCTTGGTCTGTAAATGTGTATTCCGGAGTAATCACGGTGCCGTCCTTTTTGAAATAACCCGACATTTTTTTGCCGGCTGCAAACAATAATTTGAGCGTTCCATTTTGATTGATCGTTTCTAATTTCAGCTGATGGGTTGAGATTTCCACTTCGCCATTGATCGGCATTCTGCCATTGATAATCACGTTAAATTTGGTTGGATCATAAACAGTGACATAGCGCATGCATTCCCCGGTATTGCCGGCTGCATCCGTCGCTCGGTAGGTAATGATATAATCGCCATTGACTGCTGTATTCACCGAACCGATGATTTCCAAGCCATTGGGAATCGCATTGGCATCAGTTACGCTGACGCCGGCTGCCACATCAAATGCCGTATTGACACCGATGCACTGGTATTGGTTTGTCAAGCTAAATACCGGCGCATCCCGATCGATCCAAGTCACTTCCAGGATCACATTCGTGACATTTCCCACCAAATCAGTGACTGGAATCTGCACCTTATCGTTTTTACTGAAGGTATATTTTCCGTTCAAAGCAGCAAACGGATAGGTCACCGCCTTATCGGCAGTCAAAGTAGCAATCACATCACCGGTCGTCAAATCCGTTGTAGAATAGACAACCGTAACCACCGGCGGCGTCTTACAAATATTCGTGACATTCGCTATTTTCTCTCCGGTGATCCCCGCTGTGTTTCGGTAGGTGAAGGTAAATTCACCATTTTCTTCGAATTTTTTCACGCGGGCATTGTCATTATTCACGATGAAGATGAGGTCATGCAATTTATCTTGCGGGTAAATATTGACATAGACATCCTGATTGGTTGGAGCGGTAGTAGAATATTCCAGAACCACATTGGTTGGCGTGCGATCAATATTGGCAACGGTGACGGTAATCTCCGCTTGATTGCCTGCGTAATCCTTGGCGATAAAAATAAAACTGTCATTGGAATTAAACTGCTTTGAAGGTTTGCCGCCGTTATTCAGCCAAGTTACGCTCTCATTGGCGGTGACGGTGGCGTAAACACTGAAGGGCGTTTTTATGGAGGGAGACAGACTGTAGGACAGAACGGGAGCTGTTTTGTCAATTCGGCTCGTACTTGCATTGACGAGCAGTGTATTGCCGGCAAAATCTCTGGCTGTAAAGGCGTGCGTGCCATTCTCAGTGAAGGTGTAGGTTTCTCCGTCGTTGACGGCACCGCTCCAATCATCCGAGACATGCAGCGTGGCAATCACGTCTGTGTTGGTCCAGCTGGTTTTGCTGTAAGTCAGATAAGCGGTGGGTGCTTTTTTATCGATCGTATCCACCGATATCATCTTGCTGCCGGCATTGCCTGCCGCATCCTGATAAAGATAAGTAAACTCACCGTTCGCAGTAAAAGTATAATCCAAACCGGCGTTATTATTTGTCACAGTGACCGGTGATAAACTGACAAACGCGATGGTTGCCTTGATATTCTGATTGGTAAAATCACCATCATAGGCTTCTCCGTTGACAGTGAAAACTACACTTGCCTCGGGAACGGCTTTATCGATATTACCGACCGTGACCTCATAACTGTTTTGGTTGCCCGCTGCATCGGTAAAGAGGAAACGGTGCACTCCGTTTTCGGTATAAGTAAAACTGCTGCCGTTCGTGTAGGTCACTGGAGAGAGGTCATCCAGCGCCGTCACCGTTACTACCACATCGCTGTTTGTCCAGGCGGTCGTTGTTCTGATTTCCAATGATGGATCGATTTGCGGTTGAGATTTATCAATCCGAACCGTAAATCCTCCTTCGCTTTCCAGTAGTGTATCGGTATCATGGACGGTAAAGTGAAAGACGCCATAGGTGGTGACCAGATAAGTATTGAGCTCTGTCGGTGACGCTATGACTCCGACTGCCTCGCCAATCAAGACATTGTTGAAGGTCAGATTCTCTATCGTTGATTGGGCCGGGGGAATAATAGAGACAATCAAATTATAATTAACCCATTGATCCTGACTGACGGCATGATAGCTTTCGTCTGTCATGGCAATCCTTGCCTGTGGCTTGTTGCGGTCAATCCAGGTTACCGCGGTAGACATAGATGCGGTATTGCCGGCTTGATCTACAAATTCGAAGCTAAAAGTGCCATTGTCCGTAAAGAGATAAGTTGGTAAACCGCCATTGTTTGTGATGGTAACCGCTTCATTGAAGCTAAGATGCACTTCCACATTCTGTGCGGTTCTTGTTACGATAGAGTAGGCTGCCGCAGCGGTTGGTGCAGTCACATCGATTAAGACAATTCCGGAGACCTTGGTCAGGCTGTTGCCTACTCCATCGGTCGCGACTGCTTCCACTGTGAAACTGCCGTCGGTTACGCTGTTGATTTCAATCTGCGCTCCGTTATCACAGCTTTGCCAAATGCCTAACGGCACTGTATTTTGCAGCAAGCGATATACAACCGCAGCGATGCCATTGGCATTATCGGCAGCGGTAATCGTGACGGTTGCCGACTGGTGCTTGGCGTTATCAAACTCTACCGAGGTGAAGCTGATGGTAGGAGCGGTTTGATCAATCCAGTTGACGACTGCAGCCAGACTCGATTCATTGCCGGCATAATCGCGGGCATAAAAGGTAAAACTACCATTTTCGGTAAACAGCTTACTGGTCACCCCGGTAATACTGTCTGCATTCGATGCCGTCGTGGCAGTGGCAGTCACATTGTTCTTGGTTGCCGTGGGAAGGTCATAATGGATTAAAATCTGCGGAGCAGTCACATCATAGGTAAATGTTGTTGAATAAACTTGGGAAATATTTCCACAAACATCCCTGAACTGTACTGAAATGGTATGGTTCCCTTCAACGGCAGCAAAAGCGATCGTTTTGCTTTCAGTAAAGACTTCCCATTCCCCTACGCTGCCGTCAAGCGTTAATTGCATGTTGAGATCATTGGCAGCGATATAGTTATCTGCCGCAGTGAAACTCAAATCGATAGATGGCAGATTGAGATAGGCGGCTGAAGCGTTGGTGATGCTGCCGGTAGGAGCACTGATATCCGGGGTAAATGCCTCGGAACGACTGATCCTGTTATTACCGGCAGTATCCGTGACACTGACATATAAATAAGTGATTTGATGGAACTCAGCTAACGTGAGCAGTGCGGCGCCGTCGGTCAGATTCAAGGCTGCATAAGTGAGTCCGCCCGCCGCAGCGGCAGTGGAAAAGGCATAGCCGGCAACCAGATCGCCCGTGGCGCTGATGGCATCTTCTGCCGCAACGGTAATATCATAAGAACTTAGTCCCAGATTGCTCGCATTGCTATTGGGGGAGATCACGACGCTGGGAGCAACATTATCGGTATTGAATCCATTGCTGGTAAAATAGCTGATATTATTGGCATGGTCGACTGCCTTGATATGCAAATAATAAGTGCCGGACGAACCATTCGGTGTATCGAATGAGGTATTCAACGTATCACTCCAATTCGCAACCGGTGTCGAAACCGAGGTGGTAAATTGGTAGGAGTAATTGAGGATGCCGGTTTTTGCATCCTGAATCGTGATGGCAATCGTATGAATTTTCGCCCAAGTGTTATTTCCGGTGGGATTAAAAACTACCGTTGGCCCTGTTTTATCAATCGAGAGATCGCTGATGGTATTGGTAAAAAGATTCCCTACCGTATCCACAGCCGTAACGAGCAGAGAATAGATTCCATCAGCGCTCGGATAAAGCAATGCATCGGTCAAGCTGCCTTCTACGACTTTTATATTGGAAGCATTCCGCCATTCATAGTTTTTTGTGGCAACACTGACATTATCGCCGACCGTGATCACCATACTGGCGAGGGCAGTGTAACCGCTAATATAAGTAGGTGTAAAAGTAATCGTCGGTTGGGTAAAATCAAAATAGTAAAGATAGGGAGATTTTGTACTGCTGATATTACCGGCAAGATCGACTAATTTGACCCATAAATAGTAAATTCCACTGCTTGCAGGCAGGCTGACCAGATTATTCGCACCCACTCCGGCCGATTCCGGAAAAGCAGGAGGTAGATTGCTGGAAGAGGTCGTCCAGACGGCATACTTTTCATTGACACCGCTGACGCTGTCGGCCGGTGTGAAACTGACTTGATACGTATTGTTGTGATAGTTATTGGAAGGATCCGCAAAGCTCACCGTCGGTGCTATCGTATCAACCGATAAACGGTAAGCGCTTAAAAAACTGTTATATCGATTCGCGGTATAAGAACCATCGCTCGTGGCGCTTTGATTCACTTTATCGACGATTCCGTTGAAATTGATCGCGGTAATGGCCAGTGCCGAGGTATTGGTATCACCGGCGGCTACTGTATAAATAAAAGCAGCCGCATTGGTATCACTGTTGGTCATTTTTGTGTAAACTGCAACACCGCCGTTAGACAGTGAGATTGCCGGACTGCCGCTCACCCAAATATTTTCGTGAAAAGTCACATTGAAACGAATCTGTTCACCGGCCAGATAGCAGGCGTCTGCACTTGCTTCGGTCGTAAAGGCAGAAACAGAAGGATACTTGTTATCCATATAAATACCGTAGTTGTCCGTCAGGGCATAGCGATTTTGCACGTCCGACCAATTACCTGCATCATCCGCCACGGACAGATTGACAACCGACGCCACTTTGACCAAATTGTAGTCACTGACCGTAGCAGAGGTACCTGTAATCACATAATCATAATAAACAGACTTCCGATCTGCGCTTTTACCGACATAGGTTGCACTGCCGATCGTCGTACTTACGGTTCCGGCGCTGACGGAAGCCAAAGCCTCATTAAAATTGACGCAATAACGAATGGTGGTGCCTATCGGATAAGTTCCCGGATTGGGATAGCCGCCATTGACCGAAGTGACTCCCACCGAAAGATAAGCCGGTTTGACTGCGTCATATAAGCTGAATGACATGTTTTCCAACTCAAGATCGCCCCAGGTTCCGATATGAACATAGGCATCATAATAAATATAGACTGTTCCGGCAGGGATTTTTTGATCATTGTTATCATAATTATAGCTGGCATGCGCCACCCAATAGGTCGAACCGCTCACTTCATAATTATCCAGTAAATTACCATTGGCATCATAGCACCTGACATACAAGTGTCTGGTTACCGTTCTGCTTCCGTTGGCGCCGATATGCACCGAAGCATTGTAATACATATCACCCTTATTTGCCCGTTCTTGATCCTCGGGACTGAGGTAGATATTCTGTGTATTTTGTCTGGTATACTCTTTGCCTGTATTATTCACAACATTCAGTAAATTTGTATTATAGCTGTAAGCCAGTACCGATTGCGTAAAAACGAAGAGCAACATAAAAAATACCGATAAGAGCAAAATATTACCTGGCCTAATTCCTGATTTTTTACTCATTTGTCAGCCTCCTCTGCTTGATTCTCTATCTTGAGCCATCCCCAGCCATAGGAATGATCGAACCCCTGACTGCCCTGATCACTTGCATTGGTTTTCAGATATTCTTTAAAATCATCCGGATCTCTGATCTGCTCTCTGGCTGCCAAACCGGCGATGCATGCCGCAGAAAAAGAGGTTCCGCTGACGAATCTTTTCGTACCATCTGTCTTCACGGTCTCTAACCCGATGCCATTGGTTGTGACGAACACACTTTTGTTGCGCTGTGAAAAATAGGCGATCTTGCCGGCTGCATCCGTCGAACCGACTGCAATGACGCCATCATAACCGGCAGGATAATAGATGCGATTGCGCCGATAGGAGAGATAACCATCATTACCGACCGCGCTGATCATGATCACACCTTCTGCTGCTGCATGCTCGATGGCTTTGCGTAATTCGATGGTATCCGGCTGGCCAAAGGCCATCAGCAGAATATCGCAGTCATACACATCCACAGCATCAGCAATGGCAGCCGCAGTGACTTTGGCAGTCGTCAAAGCAGATTGACCGATAATTTTTAAAGGGATAATTTCAGCCGCGGGGGCGATCACTGCAACGATGCCTGCCAAAGCAGTGCCATGACCGATGTCATCCTCCGTTTCTTTTGTTTCAGAAAGATAATTATACCCTGCCAAGTGCGTGATCGATGCAGAAGATGAAATTCCTGAATCGATGATGCCAACCCGAATCGGGCTCTCTCCTTGCGCAAACCCAGTGATTGAAACTAAGAAAATAAGCAGCAAGCAATAGGAAGCCACAATTGAAATTCTCTTCCAACTCAATCCTCAAACCCCCAATCCATACTTTTAGCAAGCTCATCTGATTTCAAAATGTGTATTCTGTCAAATGAAAAAATTATTTCAATGTCATAGACGCACATCAGGATTAAAAATACGAAAAATGCTTACTCAATAAAAAAATACTATGATTGATTAGTAAACTATTAATTTTGTATTGGTAGATTTCAACAGGAAACTCTTTGATCCCTTCTGACAATTTCACATTTTCGCAACAATTTTATTGTAGGAAAACACCGCTTGCTCACATTTGATTGAATATTGATATTTTATAGACTATTTGTATTTTACGCTCATATTTATTTCACTATTCCTATCATTATTGCTCTATTTTCAAATTACTGGTCCATTAATACTGTTCGGCAGTTTTTTGATCACGCCAAATTTTGGTAACTAAATAAAATACAGACGAATTCACCAGAAAAATTTGTAACCGAAATTTCCAATCCGGCCAGGAAAAATCATACAATTATTATTATAATTAAATTAATTCAGAGCATAGGTGCGCTCACTTTGAATCAATCAAAAAAAAACACTCTTTGCTCAGAAATAATCTGATCAAAGAGTGTTGCATGATCAAGTCTAGCACTTAGCCGACCAGCGTTCTGCCTTCCGGATAAACCAATTCGCGTTTGCTGCGTTTCATGGATAAGCTGATGGCAAAAGAAGCCGGGCCGACGCGCCCCAAAAACATACAGGGGATCAGAACCGCCCAACTTGCCGGATGTAAGGTCGGAGTACCGGCAGAAGTTAAGCCAACCGTACCGAAGGCTGAGACTGCTTCTAAAAGGACATCATTCAAATCAAAAGTTTTCAGATCCAAAGCCTCTGTTTCAATGATACAAATCGCCATGGTAGCGACAAGCACGATAGTAAGAGCCAAACCCATGATTGCCATTGCCCGCGTAAACACTTCCCGATTGATCCGGTGACGGAACAGCAGCGTTTCTTCAAATCCGCGGATATCAGAATAAATTGTAGCAACGATCACACCAAAGGTAGTGCATTTGATCCCACCACCCGTTGAAGCCGGCGCAGCTCCGATAAACATCAGGATTGAGGTGATTAATTTCGAACTATCATGCAATGAAGCTTGGTCAATGCTGTTAAAGCCGGCTGTACGGGCGGTGACCGATTGGAAGAAAGCAGCCAAGGGGCGCTGCCAAACAGGCAAGGAACCAATAGAATAGAGATTTGCCGTATTGCTGTATTCCAATCCAAGAATCGAGACAGTACCGACAGCCAGTAAAAATCCGGTCATCCACAAGACAACTTTGCTGTGATAAGCTAATTTGTGCGTCTGCCGATAATCGATTAAGTCGGTCCAAACAATAAAGCCGAGTCCGCCGATGATAATCAGCAAGCTGGTGGTTAAAATCGTAATCGGATCGTTATTCCAGGCAGTCAGGCTGCTGAAGGGACCGGATACCGAATCACCGTGTAAATCAAAACCGGCGTTGCAAAAAGCGGAAATCGCCTGAAAGACGCCTTTACCCAATGCTTCCAAAAAAGGATAACGATAAGAAAAACGCCAGGTCAGGATCACCGCGCCGAGAAATTCAACGGTAAAAACAATTAAGACAATCCGGCGAACCATCGTAAAGACATCGGCAAAGGTAGGCGTCGCAATCGACTCCTGGGTTACAATGCGGGTTTTCAGCGACGCTTTTTTCTTGAGTACGCTAAAAAAGAAGCTGGTCAGGGTGACTAAACCAAGCCCGCCAACTTGAATCAGACAGATAATTACTACCTTCCCAAACGTCGTCCAATAGGTGGCCGTATCGACCACGACCAAACCGGTTACGCAAGTGGCTGAAGTCGAGACAAACAAAGCACGTAGGAAACCTGCGCTGAGATGATTCTGCGAAGCGATGGGAAGCATCAATAAGAAAGCACCGATTAAAATAACAACCACGAAAGAAGAGATAATCAACCGAATCGGTTTTTCTCCGATCCAGCGACTCAGCGGACGCAGTGGGTTTTTATATTTTGTTTTCTTAATAACCGCCATGATTTGATTCCATCCCTACCTTTTGACCATATCTTTCCAGATCAGGTCATAATCCTTTTTCTCACAAGCCATTAAAATCGTATCCTCCGCTTTCATGATCAAGTCACCGTGCGGAACTTCAACCGTACCGTTATCACGCGTCAGCAAGACCAGGGTGCTGTCTTTCGGGAAGGCATAATCACGCAATGTCATATTGCAGGCTGCGGATTTCGGTGAAAGCTTGAATTCGATGATGTTTTGAGAAGTTTTTTCGATCGAAAATACGACCCGCATCCCTTCATAATCGATTTCACGTTCGATAATATCGGCTAAAATCTGAGTACTGGAGTAGATTTTATCAACGCCCATGCGGGTAAACATTTCACAATTTTTCGGATTATTGACTCTGGCAACTGTCGTCTTGACATGAAAGTGTTTCTTGGCAATTTCACAGCCAATCAGATTGCTCTCATCTTTACCGGTGACGGCAATATAAAAATCCGCATTTCGGCAGCCGCTTTCTTCCATGATTCGGATGTTGGTGCCATCGCCATTGTAGACACTGACCTCATCAAAATCGGTAGCGATCCGTTCGCTGACTTCTTTTAATTGTTCCACCACCGAGATGATATGATGATAGGGCTGCAGGGTTTTTATCAAATAGTAGGCGAGTTTTCCACCGCCTACAATAATAATACGCATTGTAACAAACTCCTTTTTCTCACCTTCCGGTTGAGAGCATTATTCAAGATTGGCTAAAAGCATCTGATCGCCGGCTTCTATTTTAACACCCGAGACTGCCAGAATCACTTTCCCGTCACGCAGGATACCAAAAATCAATTTGCCTGTATCGCTGCTGAGGTTGGTGATCTCTTCCCCGACCAGAGATTCATCGATGGGAGTCGTCGTATAAATAACCCTCGTATTAAAAATCTTCTGAGAAACAATCTCGGTTTCATTGGCTATGTCACGAATCAACGCCTGAACTGTCAAATCCGTCGAACAGATGGTATCGAGCCCGAATTGCTCACAGATGACCTTTAAATTGGGATCGTAAACGCGTGTGATGATTTTCTTGACATCGAATACCTGTTGTGCTACTTGAGCTGACATAATATTCACATTATCGTTTTGGGATACTGCACAAACCACATCCGCTGTTTCGGCACCCGCCTGCTTCATGATATCCTGATCAAAAGGAATACCGATAATTTTAACACAATTCAAATCATCAGCAAGCTGCATCAGTTCACTGTCGTTTTCCAGAATTACCACATCGTGACCTTGTTGAATCAACTGAGCAGCCAGGGAAGACCCGACTTTTCCACAGCCAATCACAATAATCTGCATGGATTTCCACCTCTTTCATAGCCTGTATCTTAACACAAAATTCATAAACGTCAAGTCTAAAAACACCCTATCTATTTTCACCGCTGACAGTCCGATATCCGTTCCTTTTTGCTTTCTTTAGTAGGCAGACTTCTGCGGTAAAAAATAAATTATTTTGTGACTAACTCACTGAAATTCACTGATCGTGTGCTATAATCAAATCATAACTGATAGCAATATCAAAATCAAAGGAGCGAATTTAATGTCCATCATTACAATTACAAAAGAAAATTTCGAAACAGAAGTCCTGAAGTCCGATAAACCGGTACTGCTCGATTTCTGGGCTTCCTGGTGCGGTCCCTGCCGTATGGTTTCCCCCATTGTTGATCAAATCGCGCAGGAAATGCCCAATATCAAAGTAGGAAAAGTCAATGTAGACGAACAGCAAGAACTGTCGGGTAGATTCAATATCATGAGCATCCCGACTCTGCTCGTTTTTAAAAACGGCAAGCTCGCGCAAACTGCCATCGGGGTCAGACCCAAGGCAGACATTGTCAGAATGCTGAAAGTATAACAAGTTAAAACCGCGGCAGATCGTAATCGATCTGCCGCCTTTTTTATCTCACACTTACTGGGTAAGCCGTCGCAGTTTCTCTCGATCGAGAATTCTAATACCGCCTCGCGAAAGCTCAACGATTCCATCCGCGGAGAAATATTTCAGCATCCGAGTCACAACCTCACGGGCGCTGCCCATGTATTTCGCTGTTTGTTCATGCGTAAGGTGCACTACATCCCCTTCAGTTTTAGAAAGCTCATCCCACAAAAAAACCGCCAAGCGCTTATCCATGCTCATAAAAAGAATTTGCTGCATTGCCCACATCACATCAGAAAAGCGCTCTGTTGCCACTTTATAAGAAAAGCACTCCACATAAATATTGTGCTCGGCCAATTGAGCAAAAAAAGGAGCACCGATCAGCAAGACATCGCTGTCTTCTTCCGCCTCGATCTGCACATCAAAAGTGATGGCTGAAAGTACACAGGAGGCGGACAGAATACAAATATTCCCTTGCTGCAGGCGATAAAGGGTGATCTCCTTGCCCTCTTCGGAAAGCATGTAAGTTCGCAGCCTTCCTTTTATAATCAACAGCACGCCAACACAATTATTCTCAGCACTATGTACAGTAACACCTTTTTGATAATTCATTTGCATGCAGTTTTTCAGCATTTCTTGTTGTTCTGTTGCAGACAGATGCGGCCAAGCAGGAAAATACTGCTGCAGTAAAGTAAGCTTTTCAGTTTCAAGCAATCGATTGACCTCCTTCCATACCGAGCCCATGTCTCTATCTTACATCAATCGGTGGAAATTGGCAAATACTATTACTCTATCCAGGCAACCTGTTATGGTTTCAGGATAAATCGAAACTCAGTACCAACGGCGATTTTGCTCTCAACCGACAAAGTGATCGCATGTCGTTCCGCAATTTGCTTTGCGATCGCCAGGCCAAGGCCTGTACCGCTCTTATTTTCTTCGGATGGAATTTGATAAAATCGTTCAAAAATATAAGGCAGCTCCTCTTCGGCAATGCCAATCCCCTGATCCCGGATGGAAACGACATGATCCTGCAGTAATACCTTCACACTGCCCTGCACGGGTGAAAATTTAACCGCATTATCCAGGATGATCAGAAACATTTGGCGCAGACGTCCATAATCGCCCTGGATGACACAAAGTTCAGATTTGATTTCCATCTCGATCTGAATTTGTTTTACCTGCGCCATCTGCCTGGCGCTGCGAACCGCATCTTCCAATACTTCACACAAACTGACTTCCTGCAAATCAATTTGAAAATCGGTGTTTTGTAAACGAGACAAATCCAATAAATCGTTGACCAAACGCTGTAAAAAGATGCTTTCCTTCCACATTTGTTGATGATAAGCCTTCACTTGTTCCGGCTCGGTAATCACTTCATCACATAATGCTTCCAAAGAACCACGAATCACGGTAATTGGTGTGCGCAGCTCATGGGATATGTTGGCAATAAAATCCCGGCGCAATTGATTCAAATGCTCACTCTCATGACTGGCGGTTTCCAGGCGCTGGCTCAGGACATCGATAGAGGAAGCCAAGTCGCCGATTTCATCTTTCTGCTGGATTTCGGTTTTTATACTGTAATCTCCGGCAGCCAATTGCATTGCAACTTGTTTCATTTTTTGCAAGGGTTTGCTGAAAGTGACTGCCAAAATGATCGACAAAAAACCAGACAAAACGAGCGCTGCCAGCATACTGACCGCCATGATTTGATACCCTTGTGTAATTGCTTCATTGATGCCTTCCACCGGTGAGTGCAGCAGAAGCGCTCCGATAATTTCCCCGTTTGACTGAATTGGCGTCCCGACGGTCAGTGTCGGCGTATTGAGCAGTGAACTGAATCCTTCACTAAAGGTAGTGTTGCCCAAAAAAACTTCCTTCACTACCGCTGCTGCATTGGACGGTAAATCGGCATACTGATAGGTGGCAGCGGCCACTTGATTACCGGTGATCAGCTGCAAATTTTCGTCGACAACCCAGGCATCCGTCATGGCAATTTCATTCAAAAACCGCAGGTAAAAGCCATAACCGCTTTGCTGCTTGCCCATGCCGGATCCGGCAGCTTGATCAGCGGTACTTTTCGCTAAAGCGGATGCCATGGTCACCGCGCGCGAGGCCAATTCGTCTTTTTGCAGGTTAATGGTATAACTGCGGAACAAGACGGTAAAAACGCTGCCGATGATCAGCGAAAATAAAAGCAGCACAACAGAAAAATAAAAGGTAAGTTTCCAGGCGATTTTATTCTTCATTTTTTACTTCCTCAAACTTATAACCAACACCCCAAATCGTACTGATCTCCCAATGAGGATGTTCAAAACGATCCAATTTCGCACGCAGCCGCTTGATATGGGAGTCAACCGTCCGACTGTCGCCAAAATAATCATATCCCCAGACACTATTAAGCAAATTATCGCGCGAGAAGACCTTCCCTTTACTCGTTGCCAGCGTCCAGAGAATTTCAATTTCCTTTTTTGTTAATGAGACTGGTTGCTGATCCACTTGTACCAAATAGTCATCCAGATTGATAATCAGATTATCAAAGGAAAAAACCTGGTATTTTTGTCCTTCTGCATGGCTAATACGCCGTAAAACAGCACGCACCCGCGCCATCACTTCTGCCGGAGAAAACGGTTTCACAATATAATCATCGGCGCCGATATCCAGACCCATGATGCGTTCAAAATCTTCTCCCCTGGCTGTGATCATGATGATCGGTACATTAGAAGTTTTCCGAATTTCACGGCAGACTTCAAATCCATCCATCTTTGGCATCATGACATCAAGCAGGATCAAATCTGGTTTGAATTTTGTAAACAGTTCAACCGCTTCTAAGCCGTTTGATGCAATTTTAGTAGTCAGTCCTTCCTTTTTAGCATATTCTTCTAAAATGGAAGCGATTTGTTGGTTATCATCTGCAATTAAAACGTTCGGCATTCTTATCACCTCTTCTAATTGTTTTTACTATCATATCATATTTTAGCAAGCTTTTGTGGCAAAATCATGTCATTTTATTCATCGATCAGCATAAAGAAAGAAAAAATAAAACATATTTTCGCCACAGCTTTCGGGTATGATCTGATCATGGCAAAGAAATACAGCCACAAAATAAAAAGGAGGTCATTTCAAATGACAAAATTCAAAAAAATCCTCGCCCTTACCGCAATGGTATTAACCATTAGCGCCGGTTCGCTCAGCGTTTATGCTGCTTCCACTTATCAAACTCCGGCGGAAGCCGTGTCCGGCCTGACCGGAAGAACACTGGAAAGTATCACAGCGGAAAAATTCGAAACCGGATCCAGCTATGGCAGCATCGCTTCTGAAGCCGGTCTGTTAACGGAATTCAAAACCGAACTGTTTGCCATCAAACAGGATCAATTGGCAGCGCAAGTAGCCGCCGGTAAAATGACGCAAAGCGAAGCGGATACTATTCTGGCAGCCTGGCAGCAAAACGAAGCCAACTGCACCGGCACTGGTTTCGGCAGCGGCAGCGGCGTGATGAACGGCACTGGCGTGATGAACGGCAGCGGACAAAAGAACGGCACTGGCATGATGAACGGCAGCGGACAAAAGAACGGCACTGGCGTGATGAATGGCACTGGCGTGATGAATGGCACTGGCGTGATGAACGGCACTGGCGTGATGAACGGCACTGGCGTGATGAACGGCAGCCAAAATGGATTACGCAATCAATCCTGCCTCGTCACCGAATAATCCAAGCGACTGCTGAGAAATAAGTCAGGCGCACATGAAAAAAGCTGGGAACCGTTTTCGGTTCTCAGCTTTTTTTATTAACTAAATGAAAAGTGACATATCAGATTCTTCCGCATTGGCCAGCATCGCCGCAGCCCCGGAAATTTTCACACCATCCATTAATTCTTCTATCCGAATGCCCATGACATCCATACTCATGGAGCAGGCAATCAATTCAACACCGTTGGCTTGCGCCATTTTGATCAAGTCTTCCAAACTGGCGATATTTTTTGATTTCATCACGTAACGGATCATTTTCGCGCCCATACCGCCCATATTCATCTTGGAAATTGTGAGATTCCGCGCACCGCGCGGCATCATCATGCCGAACATCGTGGAAATGAAATCCTTTTTCACATTCACTTTCTCCGGCTTGCGCAGAATGTTTAATCCCCAAAAAGTGAAGAACATGCTCACTTTGCGCCCCATGGCTGCGGCGGCATTGGCGATAATAAAACTGGCAATCGCCTTATCCAAATCGCCGGAAAAGACGATGATATTCTTGCCGTCTTTGGCAGCCGCTGTTCCTGTTTGCAGTGGCTTGCTGCCTTTCTGAACCTGCGCAATATTGATTCCTTTATTACTGGTAGATTCCAGTAAAATATTACCTGTCCGGCGGCAGAAACCTTCCAAGTCACTGGTAAAAGCCGGATCGGTGGTTGATATTTCGATCAGATCACCTTCACTTGCTTCGCTTAAGGCATTGGACAGTTTCACAATCGGTCCGGGGCACTGCAAGCCGCAGGCATCCAATTGAATCGTTTGCTTAATTTTTCTTTCACTTTTCGGTTCATCTGCACGTTGAGTATCTGCATTAAAACCCTGAATGGATGGTACTGGCGGATGCGTACCAAAAATCGAATGGTAGAGGCGATAGCCGCCGCTGAGATTATAGACATCAAAACCATTTTGTGAGAGAATTCTGGCTGCAATATAACCACGCAGTCCAATTTGACAAGTCAGATAAATCGGCTTGCTGCGGTTCAATTCATCCAAATGCATTCTCAAATCATCCAGCGGCAGGTTAACGAATCCTTCCATATGGCCATTTTCATATTCAATCGCCGTACGCACATCGAGCAAAGTGACGCTGCCATCACGCGGCAACCCCTCCACATCATGCCAATGGAAATTCTTCACTTTTCCTGTTAAGAGATTTTCAATCACGTAACCGGCCATATTGACCGGATCTTTGGCTGAACTGAAGGGCGGCGCATAACATAATTCCAAGCGGGTCAAATCGGTGGCTGTCATGCCGGCACGAATCGCCGTTGCAAAGACATCACAGCGTTTATCAGAGCCATCATAACCAACAATTTGCACGCCCAGGATTTTACCGGTGGTTTTTTCGAAAATTGTTTTGATCGACATATTAACAGCACCGGGATAATAGCCCGCATGATTGGCGGAATAGGTAAAGGATTTATCGTAATTGAGTCCTAATTTTTTTGCTGTTTTTTCATTGATGCCGCTGGAAGCGACCGTTAAATCAAACACTTTCAGAATGGCAGAGCCCTGCGTGCCGCCATATTGACTGTCTATGCCACAAATTTGATCCGCTGCGATCCTACCCTGCTTATTGGCAGGTCCCGCCAAAGCCACATACCCTTGCTCACCCGTGATAAAATCGGTAATCGCCACCGCATCGCCAACCGCATAAATATCCGGAAGATTGGTCAGCATGCGCTGATCAACCAAAATAGCGCCGCGCTCATTGACGGTGATGCCGGCTTCTTTCGCAATTTTCGTTTCCGGGCGGACGCCAATTGCCATGATCAGCATGTCGGCAGACAATTCACCGCTGTTTAAAGCAAGCTTCAAGGTATTGCCTAAATCCATAATGGAACGGACGGAATTGCCCAGCATTAAATGAACGCCTTTGCTTTCCATCTGGCGATGAACATCGCTTGCCATATCATAATCAATCGGCGCCAAGACTTGGTCTGCCAGATCAATTAACGTGACCGTCAAACCCATCCGCTGCAAATTTTCCGCCATCTCGATGCCGATGAAGCCACCGCCGACAATTGCGACGCTGCCAGGTTTTTTCTGTTCGATGTATTCCTTGATTCGATAGGTATCCGGAATCGAGCGCAGGGTAAACACTTTATCGGAGCGGATGCCCTCGATATTCGGTCTGATTGCCTCTGCTCCCATCGATAGAATCAGCTTATCATAGCTTTCTGTATAAGTAATACCGTTATGATGATCTAAAACGGTCACTTGCTTCAGTTTCGGTTCGATCGCAATTACTTCGTTCCCGCTGCGCACATCCACATCAAAACGCGCATGGAAACTCTCCGGTGTCTGCAATGTCAGGGCCGATTTTTCTTTAATCTCTCCTCCGATATAGTAAGGTAAACCGCAATTGGCAAAGGAAATATATTCCCCTCGTTCAAATAGGATAATTTCTGCTTTTTCATCCAACCGACGCAGTCTGGCAGCTGCTGTTGCTCCGCCTGCCACTCCACCGACAATCAGTATTTTCTGTTCTTCAGCCATTTTGCCCTCCATTTGATTTCTGCGCTTCGGCAGTCTTTTTCGTACAAATGATTTCTTCACTCATTTCATTTGGAATTAGTATACCATCATTACTTGATCGACTTCAGTAACTTAGTTACAATTCCGGGAAAGTAAGCGATGGAGCGTTCGGCACAGGCAAGCGTTATGGTAGGGAAGTCGAAATTACAGAAAAGCACCTCCGAATAGGGCTATCGCCGGTTATTCAAAAGTGCTTTCTTGTTTTTATGAAATTATACTCTTGACAACCTGTACAAAAAGCTGAACGGCATCCGGATCGAACTGGCTTCCGCTGCACCGTTTCAGTTCCTCAATTGCCTGAGCATACGTTTTTTTCAGTTGATACGGTCTGACAGAAGTCATGGCATCGAAGCTGTCAATCACGGTCAGCAGTCTGGCTAAAGGATGAATTTCATCCCCCTTCAATTTGTTGGGATAGCCTGTTCCGTCAAATTTTTCGTGATGCTGCAGAATAATCGGTACCACTGTCTTCAAAGACTCAATGTTTTTAATGATCTCTGCTGCATTCTGCGGATGATTTTTCAGTGTATTCCACTCTTCCGGTGTTAGTTTTTCAACCTTCATCAAAATTTCTTCCGGAATATTAATCTTCCCGATATCATGCAAATAGGCAGCATAAACAAATTTCTTCTTATCTGTCTCGCTCATCCCTTGCTGATCCGCCAGCAGACTGCAGTAATAAACCACTTTTTCGACATGCAGATAAGTGTATTTATCCTTGGCATTGATCACGGCGATCAGTGTCTTGATCGATGCGATCATCGATTTATCGGATTCATCCACTTCATTCTGCAGTTCTTCCAGGATAGAGTAGTAAGACTCTACCCGGTTCTTGCGCAGGAATTTCGCCCGGTAACAAGCATCATCGGCGCATTTTAAAAGATCGGCTTCGGACTTAATTTTAGGACTCAGGGAAGAAACCCCGATTGAGATGGTCAAGGTACCCCCGGGCAAATTCTCTTCTCCCTCAAATCTATATTCATGCACAACCCGTCGCAGCGTTTCCGCTTCCTGCAGCGCCTGCTCTTCTCCGCTGCCGGGCAATAGAATCGTAAATTCCTCACCGCCATAGCGTGCGATGATACTTTTTTTTGGCAGTGTATTGTTCATCAGCAGCGCCAATGTTTTGATCACCTGGTCCCCTTTTTGATGACCATAGAGATCATTGTAATATTTAAAATCATCAATATCAATAAAAAGCAAAGAGAGCGCACTTTCTTCGGTTTTACTCTTTTTCACTTGTTCCGTCAGAGCGTCATAAAAAAAACGATGATTATTCAATCCGGTTAAGCCGTCTGTATTGGCTAAATTCGCTAAGCTCTCAATATGCTTTTTGCCTAAATCAACATAAAAGCTGATGGTCCAGGAAATGATCAAAAACACGCTTGCCAAGAACAAATCGCTCTCAAAATAAGAATTGACCCCATTGGCGGGAGCGTAAACCAAATCGGTGACGAGCACGATCAACGCCGACAAGCTGGAAATGGTGATGCTGATTCTCATATTGCACTCGATGCTGGTGAAAATAATCACGAGTACAAACAAGAATTTATAACTGCTCTCATAAGTACCTGTCAGGATTACTGATAGAAATGCGATGGTCAGCGAGATCATCGGACTGATCCAGGGTTTGATCCTATATTCATCGCTCATGATATCCTGAATATAATACAATAACATATATATGCCGAGCATCGTTAATAAGACGGCAACCAGCAAAAAACTGTAGGTAAAAAAAACGGCAGAGGCGTTGCTTTTGGCATAATACTGAAAGAAAGCGATCGACGGAAAACACAAAGAGGCGATTTTAACAAGCTGTAAAATTTGATTAATTTGTGTCTGCTTTTCTTTATCAAGTTCAAACATGTCAACGCCTCCTTAAAATTACCGCAAAGAAAGAGATAGGAGGCTTCAAAAAAAGCCTCCTATATGGGTTTTTCTACTCTTCTCTCAAAGACGCGGGTTCTTCCGGCTGATAAGCAAACCACCAGCAGGCAGAAGTAGCGAGAGCGGCTGCCATGATTGTAGAAACAGCAGCAACGATACCATAGAACTTCTTCATAAATTGTTCACCTCCTTTATTTGGAATAAAAGATCCAGGCTGTGAAGCAGGGCTGCTCCTGGGGAGGTAAGAGTGAAAATCTGCCAAATAACTCCAAACAGAAGGCTTATCCCGTATGAGGCGTAAACCCCATAATCACAGCCGATAAGAATCAGGGCAATCGATAACAGAAAGTAAACAGTCAGGATGATCAAGCTGCCTTGTCTCATCCTTTTTTTCTTTTTCACCGTTTTAATCGGTTTATTGGCTGAATCTACCGGCGCCAACCGGTAGACGATGAGGTACGAAACGCCGAAGATGACCGCGATGAACGACAGCTGCGGAATGAGATGATCTACCGTAGAGAAATATCTTTTGGCCACAAATGCTGCCGACGTGCTGTAAACAACGCTGATTGCATTGCATAATTCCGCCGAACCTGCGTGAGCACCGCCGCTGTATTTCCTCAACAGGCCAACCGCTGCGCAGACAATGAGTGCTTCCACCGGTGCACCGACCAAAATTCCAAAAATCAGAACCAAAGTAAAGGTGATGATAATCTGTACGATTCCGATCAGACCGTAAGCGATTACCGCTTCGCGCTCGGCATCGTAATCGAGCGAGCGAGCGACCTCAGTCGCCAGTTTTCTTGTTAGCTTCTCCATGTTCGTTTTTCCTTTTTTCCATCCTGGTTAAAATAACGTGGGAAAGGATTATAAAAAGGCCAAGAAAAATCGAGGATGGAATAGTTACTAAACTTTGTGTTAATTCCGACCCGAAATTAAGTAACTCTTCCGCCTTACTCTGACCAAAAATAATATAGAGAATCAACATATTCAGTATTTCTGAAATCATGACAAAGGTCATGATCAAAACAGCAGAAACAACCGATTTAACAACCTTACCCAATTGCGTTTTATACGTTACTTGAAAAAGTAAAATCAATGTCAACAGGGATATCATTGTGTTCACACCAAGTGTGATTGGTAAGAATCTAACCAAGTAAGTTAAAACAACATAAACTGAGCTGAGAAGTGAATATTTCTTCCCATCAATCTTTGTCCGGGTTAAAACATGCAAGGCAAGCATCGTGAGAAATCCCTCAGGAATACCTTTTATTAAAAGCTGAGTAACACTAATCGCTATTCCGTCCAAATTGATTCATCCTCTCATTGATGCAGTTCTGTCTACACACTAGAATAATGTTGATGAGCCGCTTTAAAAATCGCATAAAGCATGAGAAAAGAAAACAGATGGATGAAGACATCCCCGGGGCTCAGAATGCAATAACCAAAGTCAATATAATCGGTTAGCAGCTTATAACGGGTCACTTCACTGCCCAAGATGTGCACACCGTCCGCAATCTGAAAGGACTGTGGTGTTGCATAACCGGTCAGATAAGACAAACTCGGATAAACCGGCATCAAGCCGCCATTCTGCGCCATAACAAACTTATTCAGCAGGGAACCGATGCCAATACAAACCGAGCCGATGATCGCCGGTGTATAGAGCTGATAAGCAAGGATGGCAAAAAGGAATGATACGATGATGATCGGTTCAACGATTGGTACGAATTGCAAAAAATAATAAGTTCCGAAAAAAATACTCATCTGGAAAAAAATCAAGATGCACTGCGTCAGCAGCACGGGATAAAAGGTCCAGGAATTAAAAGCATATTTCAAATTGTAATGCTTGAATTTCGCCAAAATCATCGCTGCAATAAATTCAATAATCATTTTATTCCTGGCTCCCGATTTTTTTACATATGAGCATATTATAGCGAATAACGGGAACAATTACAAGCTGTTTTATAGTTATTTAAGGAAAATTTTCTGGAAATAAGGTAACTCTTATTTTCTGGAAAAGCAATATCTGAAATTTCCTACTCAGATGTGTTATTTATCTGGGAAATTATTATCCATCACACGATTAGAAACCGATTCTCTTTTACTTTTTTTGATGCTCATCGACTCAACACTTGAGACAAAGGGTGAAATTCTTGCGGCAATTTGCTGCAAATCCTCTAGTCATCCCGCTTTGCTTTGTGTTATACTGAGGGTAATCCGAATCATCCCAACCGTTGTTTTTTTTAGTTTCGCTCAGGAGGTGATTGCCACAAATATGCAGTATCAACACGAAACAAGACACCGATTACATCCTATACGGATTATCACGCTTCTATTGCTCTGTTTGATCCCGCTGTCCTTATGGCTGCAGGCTGATGGCTCTTTCAACCATCCTGAACCTGCTTCGATTTCCTACTTAAAAAAAGACCAAAGCACGGCTTTGCCCGAACGGCCGGAGAATCATTTAAAGCCAAGTACCGCTTTGGGCATTACAGACTTGCTGGCGATTGACACCACGGAAATCAGTCAGGATCCCATTTTTCAAACTACTGCTTTTATCGGTGATTCTATAACAGAAGGGCTGCAAATTCTGCCATCCTTTGATACAATAGCGATTATGGCCGGGCGTGGCTTAACCTTATTGAAGGCAGCGGAGAATTTAACAGATTGGCAGGCAGGAAAGCCGACAGCTATTTTTATACTGCTCGGTATCAATGATATGAATTATACTTCTGTGGATGCGGCAGTCTATTGCAGCCGATATAATGACTTGCTCGACGCGTTAAATAAATACTACCCTGACAGTACGCTTTATGTGCAGTCTATCCTGCCGATTACCTCAAATTATTCCAGCACACTGATCAGCAATGAAAAAATCGCTGAATTCAACACCGCTTTAAAGCAATTATGTACTGAAAAAAAAGTTGCCTACATCGATATTTCTCCACCTTTCTGTTTGGCGGACGGCAGTATGAACCCTGAGATGAGTCCCGATGGTCTGCACCTCTACTTCCGGCATTACGGCGCTTGGTTGGGATTGCTGAAGCACGCCTTGGAATATTCTTAAATCTCTTGACCGAATGATGAAAGCGAGTGTATCTTCATGAAGCGATTCCCACGCTTGGTTTGTTGTTTCTTTATTTTAGTTGTATTATGCTTCGGTGGCTGCACAAAAACCAGCACCCCCTCACCAACACCTTCTGTTCCGGAGCAGCCGGCTGCGAAGCCGGTGGATTTGGCCCAACTGGCAGCCGACCTGATTGAGACTGCTAAATTTCCGGAAATGTTGGAGTTGAGTGAAACACGTCTTCATAAATTTTTCGATATCGATGCAGAGCAGCTGGATACCTTTTCTATTTATCTCTGTGCGGAATCCATTCTGAGTGATGAAATCGTTTTTTTACGCTTAAAGAATGCCAAAGATATGGATACGGTCAAGGAGAAAATTGAAGCCAGGCAGGCGGCTCAAAAAGTCAGTTTTGATAGCTATTTGCCCAAAGAAGGTAAAAAACTCGGCAATGCTTTATGGTTTTATTATGATACCGATTTACTCTACATCGTCGCTCCGGAAGGCAGCGCAGCTGCGGTTACTACTGCAGTGGAAGCTGCTTACAAGTAAAATAAGATAGGCATAACAATCCCCCGCTTCGGTCAATCACCGAAACGGGGGATTGTTTCTGCTCGCATGAAACGAACCATCTAGTCCTTTTTCTCTGCAGCTGCTTTGCTGTCAGCGTACCTGCGACCGCCTTCTTCCGCATTGCTGCTCGATCCAGGCCAGAATGGCTTCCGTGCCACGCCAAGGCATCGCAGAACCATTGACCACTAAATCGGCATGCCAGCGCGATAACTCAACAAATTCATCATGACGGTAGCGTACCGAATCCAGCAGGACATTGGCAATTTCATCAAAATCCCAACCTTTGGCCATATTACGCCGCAAGCGGCGAACCGCTCTCTCGTCTGATCGGCAATCAATGAAGATTTTCAAATCCAGTAAGCTGCGGATTTGATCGTTCTGCAGCACAAACAACCCTTCTGCCAGAACAACATCCCATTCTTCCGCAGCGGCCTTGCAAAGATCCTGATACATCTGATCTAGCTCCAATGCATCCGGATGGTTATACTCATCATAAACAAGACCGGTATAGGGAGCTGTGGTTTTTGGCAAGATTTTTTTATAATATTGATCGGCATGCAGCACGAGGACCCGTAAAAAAGGCAGCTTTTCCTGCAGCAAATTCGCCAAGGTTGACTTCCCGCTGGCACTGCCGCCGGCGATGCCGATCATAATCGGTTTTTGCACTGAAACACCCTCTCTGATTGGTCTGGTCTGTTCGATCTATTGCAAAAAGCGCTGGCTCAAAACAAACCAGGTGATCGATCACAAAATCATCTATTCCTTACGGCATGGCCAAGAAGCTTGCTCGTACCCCTAGATCCGCAAATAACTCTTCCCCTTTTGCTAAAATCAATTCGCGGTCAGATGCGGAAATCTCATGGAACGGAGTGATCAGCAATTGGTTCTTTTCCCATTTCCAGCGTGCCTGCAAGCGGCCATGCAGCAGTACCGTTGGATAAACGATGCCGGAACAAGTGATGATCTGCTGCTGATCCGCACGGTCATACAAGCGAGTTCTATCCTTATAACCCATAATCATCTGATCGAAACCGGTGAGAAAAAGGCAGGTGGGAATCTTCAAATCGCCTTGCAGCGAACCTAAATAAGCATAGGTGATTCCTTCACATTCCACCGTCTGCAAAGGAATGTCGTATTTTTTGAGCAAGCGTCGAATTTCCGGTAAACCATAACCGGTAAAGGCAGCGCAGTCGGCTAAGGTAGCCGGACCATAAACAAGAAAATAGCGTTCCAGAAGAATGCGTCTGGCTTCATCTTTTTCCAAAAAGAGAGGAGCTTCGCAGCGCAAAAAGCGTTTGGCTGTCCCTCCTTCGTAAACGATCAAGCCACGGCTCGCCATTTCTTTCAAAAGCCCGCCCCAACCATGAAACACTTGCTGCTGCAGTTCCGGCTCCATACCCTGGCGTCGGCATGCTTCTTTCAATTGGCTGCGTTCACACACCCCGCCGGCGATCTGTTCATAAATAAACTGCGACCAATAAGGCTTGCTTTCTTTCAGAAAACCATTGGTTGTCGACAGCTTTAGCTCTCTGGCGGAACCATACCAGGAATCTCGCCAATCATCCGGTATCCCTTTGGCGGAAAGATATAAACCGACTTCTTCTTGCAGAACAAGATGCATCGTGCTGCGGAAAGACCAAATTTTAACCAAACCGTTATTCCAATCGTCTTCCTGAAAGTCGTTAGAACGAATCCGCAGTCCGTATTTGGGATTATTGGCAAATTGCGCCTGCAGCCCACAAAGATTGGTCAGCACTTTTTTCTTGCTTGTTTTCTGCAGGAGAGATTGGCGCTGTAATGATAGATACAATAAATCAGCCGGCTGCAGCTGCTGCAAGTAGATTCCTTCTCTCTGTTATGGTCTGATTTTCTAGAGCAGTTTCATCGAGTTGGTTTCAATCTGCTGATACTCTTCTTTTGTCAAAACATAATCGCTGCCGATAAACTCGAACGGCTCCCCGTTGACATTTTTACGGAAAGCAACTCTGCTCTCACCTGTTTTTGTAAAACCCAAACGCTGCAGCAACCGAACGCTGGCGATATTTGCATTGCCGGTACCCGCCACGAGACGCTCTGCCCCAAGTTGATGAAAAGCATAAGAAAGCATCGCGCTGCACATCTCGCTGGCATATCCCTGCTTATGCAGCGCGGAAAGCAAACAATAACCCAGATTACGTTCGGTCGGTGCTTTTTGATGGTTGAGTGTGACAAAACCAATCAGCTCTGGGTTATCCAGCAAACAAACAGCAAAAAATTGATCCCCCTCGGCAAAGCGTTTGGTCATTTCCAGAATCGCTGCTTCTTCACTTGGAAAAGCCCGATCATAGAGCGCCATAGGGGATGCTTCTTTATCAATGATCAAACGTCTCAACGCGGGCGCATCTGTTTCAAGAAAGGATCGGATGAGTAGTCTTGTTGTCTGCAGTTGCATTCTCCCACTCCTTTTTTAACAAGCCGTAATTCAGTAAATCATAACGGATTCCTTCGCGCAAAACTGCTTGGCGCATCGTGCCTTCCCGCACGAAACCGCAGCGTTCATACAGCGCAACCCCTGCCAGGTTGAAAGGCAGCACCTGCAGTTGAATTTTAAATAAACCCATTTTTTCGAAACCATAGCAGAGCAATTCATGCATCGCAGCTTTACCGTAACCTTTGCCGCGCATGCCGCTATCGCCGATCCCAATAAACAAGGTTGCCAATTGATTTTCTTTATCCCATTCGTCATAACCCAACCAGCCGATCAGCTTGCCGCTTTCCCGTTCACACAAAGCAAACGCCACCGCTTCCTCATTGCTTAAATAACGCATCCAGATGCTGAGAATTTCCAACATCGACAGCGGTTTCGGCGGTACATAATCATAAGTAGCCAAAAAAGAAGCATCCTGCAGCCAGGCGGCAATGGCAGGGAAATCTTTGGTCGCCAAAGGGCGCATCAAAATCGGACTTTGATTCATCCGGCATCCTCTCCTTTTTTATGCCGCCTGCTGCGGATTCTGTGATTCTTAATTTACTTTCCGGATATAGTATTTTTTCACCATTTTGATCGGGTGATAATCGGTTTTTACTTTTCGTAAACCCGCGTCGCCAACGTCTTCCTGGCGGTTGACGAAGCGCTGCTGCTGAAAATTCGTGGCTAAAAAATGCTGATTGAGATAAGCATAAGCGCCGCGGCAGGCCGGATCCGCTTTTTCAAAATGGATGACCGCCATTTCCTCCGTCAGTTTTTCACCAATTGCGAAACCTACAACCCGACCCTCGGCATAAACAGCAATGCTTTCGAGCTGCAGTTGCTCCTGCAGCACCATAGCTTCATCAATTGCACAGCGTTCGGCAATCAGCTCGGAATCTTCCAGCCCTTTGGCTTCTTTCCAGCGCTGCAGCAGATGATAACAGTCGGCATGTACCTGCGGTGTCAAAATCGCTGTCGAAGTTGGCTGATATAGTTTGACAAAGGTGTTGCAATGATTCTTCTGACCATGATAACGGCGGCCGGATAAATTGATCAAATCTTCAACCAGGTAAACATATTCAAAATCATCACGATCAGCAATCAGTTCGATCGAATCTCCCATCATTTCCTTGAGTTCAAAGGCGAAATGCTCATCAACTTCACCATATAGAAAATCGGTGGGACGCTCTGCCTGCAGCTTATGCGTTATTTCCGGCAAGTCTGCTTTCTTGTAGCCATAGGGTGGGTGATAATAGCTGCCAAAGCCCTGCTTATGATGATAAAGGATCAATAAGTCTTGATCGATAGCATACTCCAGCTGAGTATATTTCCGCCAAAGATAAAGTGTGGCAAAGGAGGTTTCATAACTATCGCGCACCGTACTGCTGAGAAAAGAATCAAATAAAGCTTTGTCTTCCGGACGCGGCTGCTTCCAGGTTAACATACAAATATTACTCCCCGTTCTTTTGTTTCGTTGCTTATTTCGAGCGTCTATCTTTATAGTTGTGCAGAAAAAGACCTATTTAGTAATTCTGCGAAACTCCATTTCTATTATTCAATGCCTGTAGGAAATGTTCCTGCCCGACGGTCATCAAAGCGATTTCCTCATCACTTAAATCAGGCAGCAAATCCTGACTGCCAATGGTGATTCTTTCCCGAATACATAACAATCCGGCGTCACGGCAAAGAGAAGCCAGCTCCGCTCCGCTGAATTCCGGTGTCAGTTCAGCTAAACGCACCAGATCGACATCCGAACGCAGTGGCATACCGGCGGTATGAATGCGCAAAATATCTTCCCGCCCCGCTTTATCGGGAAAGCCAACCTCCAGCTGCAGGTCCAATCGCCCCGGACGTTTTAACGCGGCATCCACACTCTGCGGTCGGTTGGTTGTGCCAACCACAATCACATTGCCGCGGTCCACGAGGCCGTCCATCAACGATAACAACTGTGATACGGCGACTGCTTCATAATGTAGGGTAACCTGGTCACGATCGGGTGTCAGGGCATCCACCTCATCAAATAAGATGACCGAGGGGGCTTTTGCTTTTGCTTCCTCGAAAATCTTGCGTAAATTCGCTTCCGTCTCACCATGCCACTTGGAAATCAATTCCGGACCGTTGACAAAAATAAAATGGGCATGGCATTCATTGGCCAGCGCCTTGGCAAGCAAGGTTTTACCGGTGCCGGGAGGGCCGAAAAGCAGAATCCCCCGGTGCGGCGTGATGCCCAGATGCGTAAACAGCTGCGGCATTTTTAAAGGCAGTTCCACATTCTCCCGCACCTGCGCAATCACCGAATCAAGTCCGCCGATTTGATGATAATGGATCAGTGGAATATCTCTTTCTGCCATGACAAGATCCGCTTCTGATTGATTGCTGCGATTCTCACTTTTGGTCTGCGAGCGTGTCGGTGCAGCCGCGGCTGGCTGCTGCGCCGGTCGGTTACTTGCTTGACGTTTTTCCACACCGATGATTTGAAAACGGCCTTTCACCCAGCCTTGTTTATAAATCCATTGATCGTCTTTCTGTGGGTCAATCCGGCTGGGTAACTGTCGGACAATATCATCAATCCGGGCTCCATCCAGCAAAGGACAGAAGCGAGCGTTGCTCTTTTCTAAATAATAATCAATCCGCTGACGCAGCTTGATTTTATCAACAATGAAAATCTTCTCCCGATTCAGGCTGCCATATTGGAACCAACCCAGATGATTCGCTTCGGAAATCGGAATAAAGCGACAAGGGAAAAGCGGAGTGTAAGCGGCACTCTGAGTAGCGTCACCCCAGCACCAGTCTTTTTGACTCATCCGGACTCCTTCGATATAACAGTCGATCGTCTCCTGCACACTCTCATAAGGCACCTCAACACCGTCGATTAAGTGCTGACTGCCTTTCCAATTGCGCACCAAAGCCCATAAGGCACGATATGATTCCACCGACTCCAAAGCCGAATAAGTGACCGAATGACGCTGACCATCTGAAGTCTGTAATTCTGCATAACTCTTTTCCTGGCGGGCTAAAGCAATCGCTTCCCCTAAATTCTGGCTGATACTGGCCGGAAATAAAATCGTCATCATCAAAAAGCGCATAGAACACGTTTCCTTTCTGTTTGAAGCAAAAAAAAGTCACACTATTACCACTAGTCAATCACGCAAAAATCGTATATAATAAAACTGGTTTATTCTCTGATCACAGACGTAATCGGGTTCGCTTGTAAGATCAGGCGACCCCTAGAAGGAGGCCATGACTATGTCAGTACGCATCCTGGTAGACAGCACCTGCGACTTGCCTTTGGAACTGCAAAAAAAGTGGGATATCGGCGTTGCGCCTTTGTTCGTGCAGCTTGGCAAAGAAAGCTATTTGGATCGAATCGACTTAAGCATCGATGATTTTTATCGCTGGTGTCGTACCCATACCGATCTGCCAAAAACAGCGCAGCCATCTGTTGGCAATTGTGAGAAACTGATCCGGGAAAGTTTGGAACACTATGATGAAGTGATTTGCCTGACAATCTCTTCTTCTCTTTCCGGTACTGCTCAAGCGTTTCGCCTGGCAGGTGAAGCGTACGGCAACCGAGTCACTGTCTATGATACGCTGTTCGGTTCTCTTGGTGTTGCTCTCATGGCAATTAAAGCAGCCGAAATGAGTCAAATGGGGCTCTCCACCTCCGACATACTTTTAGAAGTGCAAAACTTACGCTCCGAACTCAATGTCTATGTTGCTCTCGATACCCTGGAGTATGCCGTCAAAGGCGGCCGCGTATCGCGTTTGTCCTATATTGCTGCTAATCTCTTCACCATCAAACCGATCGTGCATGTTGATGTTGACGGATTTGTCAAGGTAAAAGAAAAAGTTCGCAGTGAAGCCAAAGCGCTGCGCTATCTGATCGACATCATGAAAGAAAAATACGCAGGCACACGTCCGCAGCGGGTTGGTATTGCCCATGGCGACTGTGAGGAACGGATGTACGCCTTTGTGCAAATGGTGCAGGACGAACTGCATCCCTTAGAAATTATACTCTCTGAAATCGGTCCGGCAATTGGTACCTACGCGGCACCGGGAGCACTGTTGGTTGCTTTCTAAAAAGGATTGCTAAAGTACAAGTACTTTGTATTATACACCGGATCAATCTCCAGAAAAAGACTTGTAAAAAAGAAATTTACATGTTATAATTAGAGTATCGGTTGTTGCGAATTGCTCGTGACAACCGGTTTTTTTCAAAGCAAAGGACTTTATCCTGCGGGTGCAGAAATATACCCTAACATAAGTGAAAGGATGTGCCATCAGATGCAATATCGTGAATTTGGCAAAATCAACTATCATCCCTCTCTGCTCGGTTTTGGCTGCATGCGCCTGCCGGTTGTCAATGGCGAGAATAAAAATATCAACGAGGCAGAAGCAATCAAAATGATTCGTCACGCCATCGATCAGGGCGTCAACTATGTCGATACCGCTTACGGTTATCACGGCGGCAATTCGGAACTGGTCGTTGGGAAAGCCCTCAAAGACGGTTATCGCGCCAAAACTGCGCTGGCCAGCAAGAGTCCTACTTATTTAGTGCAGTCTGCTGAACATTGGGATCAATTACTGGATGAACAACTGCAAAAGCTTGATGTGGATCAAATCGATTTCTACCTGCAGCATACTTTGGATGCTGAACTCTGGGGCGTAACCAAAAAATACAAACTCTGGGAACGGGCGGAAGCCGCCAAAAAAGCCGGCAAGATCAAATACTACGGCTTCAGTTTTCATGACTCCTACGAAGTATTTGAAGAAATCATCAACAGCTATGCCTGGGATTTCTGTCAAATCCAAATGAACTATCTTGATACCGAACGGCAAGCCACGCTCAAAGGTTTAGAATTGGCAGCCAAAAAGGGGATTCGTGTCGTGATCATGGAACCGCTGCAAGGCGGCCGCTTAGCTAATTTACCCGATGACATCGCTGCACGCTTCGAGCAAAGCCAGGTAAAACGCACCCCGGTTGAATGGGCGCTGCGCTTTTTAGCAAACCGTCCGGAAGTTGCCCTCATCCTCTCCGGCATGAGCACAATGAGTCAGGTAGAAGACAATCTGCGCATCTGCAGTCAGCCTGATATGGTTCCGGGATGTATGACAAAAGACGAGTTGAATCTTTTACAAGAAATTTCCGCTTACTGGCACTCCAAGCTGAATATCGGCTGCACTGCCTGCCGTTACTGTATGCCTTGCCCCAATGGAGTTGATATTCCGGCGGTCTTTGCTGCCTGGAACCTCTTTGGCTCTTCCAATCCGGGTGCTGTCCGCAATGCGCGTAAAGCTTATCAAGAATTAGTCACCAATCATGCCGATGCTTCGTATTGTATCGCTTGTGGCGCGTGTGAAGCAGCCTGTCCCCAACATCTGTCAATCATCCTAAAACTGCAGGAAGCAAGAAGTGTTCTGCAATAAGCTTTAAAAACGGAGTCTCTCCTTTCAGCTTTTTCAAACCCGGTTTTGGAAATTTTTCCTGGACCGGGTTTTCTGACAGCAATTTTCGGCGAGCGTTGGGAACAAAATAGATACAATTGCAGTCTAAACAAAACAAGATGGTGAAAACCATCAGAATAATTCAAAGGAGAATCCCTATGAAAAAAACTGCACTTACTTTGATGCTTGTGCTGACGATGCTGCTTACTTCCTTTCCGATGCTGGCATTCGCCGAAGAGCCTAACGAACCGCTGCTGATCATGCCCATCATGGCCAAGAGTTATCCGGATATTCTCGGTGCTTGGTATGAAGCAGAGGCAAGCCAGTTCGGCTACCCAGAGATCTTTGCTGATGCGGATGGTCTCTTCCGCGGCGATCAGAGTATCACCCGCATGGAATTTGCCCGCGCCTTACACAAAGCCCTGGGCATTGAAATCAACTACTTTGCCGCCACTGACATTGCAGAATACTTTAACGATGTGAAAAACGAAGATCCCGGTGCCAGCGCACTTTATGATCTGGTAACCGTTGGCATCGTGGAAAAAACCGATAGTTTCCAGCCAAACCAAATCTTACAGCGCCAGGAAATGATTCATTTGATCATTAATGCGCTGAATTATGTCACCGAAGGCAAATATGCAGTCATTCTGATGATGCCGGCGCCTTTCAATGATGATGGTAAAATCAAAGAGGAGTATCAAGCAAATGTGATCACCGCTGTGCTTCTAAAGCTAATCTACGGCAGGGGTGAAAATATGCTTTATCCCACCGCTCCGGCTCTGCGTGCCGAAGGGGTGACCGTGATCAGCCGTTTGGTTACTCTGTTGGACAGTTACAAACCACACTTACAGGCAGTCGCTGCTATGCAGGTAGAGGACAATTCCTTACGCATGTCGCTCAGTCTGCATAACAACACCGATCAAACCATCACAATTGAACACTCCAGCAGTCAGAAATATGATTTCCAGTTGCTTGATGCAGCCGGTGCCGTGCTTTATACTTGGTCGGCCGACCGTTCTTTCCTGCAAGTGCTCTGCAGCACGAGAATTGCAGCGAATGAAACCATCGAATTCAGCGAAGAGCTTCCTGTGGAAACATACAACAATATCAAAGCAAAAGTGACAGGGATCCGAGCCTTTCTCACCGGCAGTTCCGTGGACGCAACGGTTGATCCAGACGGTTATCTCGGATAAAAAACATATCCCGGTATCATAAGCGGCGACGACTCAAATCTTAGAAATGAGTCGTCGCCGCTTTCTTTTTTCGGTATTAGCTTGATTCTATTTTCATTTCCATATAGATTGATTTCGTTCGCATACCCAGTTTTTCATACCATCTGATCGCATCCCGATTCAGCGAAGAGACCGACAATTCCAGACTGCTGCAGCCGTTGCTGCGGGCAATCTCTGTCAGGAAGAAAACCATCTGAGTCCCAATCCCCTGCGAACGGCACAGCGAACTCACCGCAATCGCATCGATATAAAATACTTTTCGCTCGTGCATAATCGGCAGCTTGACGTTTCTGAGATAATAAACCGCATAACCCACGACTTTCCCATCGATTTCTGCCACAATCACCGCTTGTTTGGCGGATAAATCCCGAAATGCCTCTGCCCCGATCACCTCTGCCACTGCTTTATAAATGTCCGGCCGGAAATCCACATGAATTTGCTGTATCTCCAGTGCGATTTTCTCTACCTGTGCATAATCCTCATAGCTTGCATACCGTATCGTCATCCGAATACCTCCTGTCATCCAGTTTACAAAAATAGTAATCAACTGCATTGGGGACTCTGTTCTCGCTCAACCGATTACCTGATCAATTACTACTACATTATAACATATTTTCCCTTTTGGAAAACAGAAAAAAGGTGTTATAAAGAAATTTCCATCGCCTTGCTGCACTTTTCCATCCCTAAAAAACCTATTGGCAACCACCCTTTTTCCTGATATACTACGAGCAGCGAAATAAGGAAAGGAAACTGATAGGAATGGATATTCAAGAATTAAAAGCCAAGGTCTGTCAAGCCATTGACGAAAACTCCACCAAAATCATCGGTATCGGTGAATCCATCTTTGCTGAACCGGAATTAGGTTACAAAGAATTCAAAACAGCCGAAAAAGTAAAAAAAGTCTTCTCAGAACTTGGTTTGAATTACAGGGATGGTATTGCTATTACCGGCGTGATCGCCACTGCCAAAGGGAAAGAGCCGAAAGCAAAAGTTGCTGTGATGGGTGAACTCGATGCGATCGTCGCTCCCGGCCACCGTTGCGCCGACCCCGTCACCGGAGCGGCTCATTCCTGCGGCCACCATGTGCAAATCGCTTCTATGCTGGGTGCTGCCTACGGCATTGTCAAATCCGGTGTTCTTTCCGATCTTTCCGGCGAAGTCGCCTTTATGGCCGTTCCTTCAGAAGAACCGGTTGAACTGGAGTTCCGCAATCAGCTGATCAAAGACGGCAAAATTTCTCTCTTGGGTGGTAAACAAGAATTCATCCGTTTGGGTGAATTTGATGACGTCGATGCCATGGTCATGCAGCATACGATGGGCATCGATAAAGTCACGGCCGGCGGACCCGGCGGTATGGGTTTTGTCGCGAAAATCATCCACTACATCGGCAAAGAATCGCATGCTGCCAGCCCTTCTCAAGGGATTAATGCACTGAACGCCGCCAAGCTTGGACTCACTGCCATTGATGCCGTGCGCGATACCTTTAAAGATGAAGACGGTATTCGGGTACATCCGATCATTACCAAAGGCGGTAATCTGGTCAATGTGGTCCCCGCCGATGTGCGTTTGGAAACTTTCGTGCGCGGCCGCAATCTGCCTGCGATTGAAGATGCCAGCTTTAAAGTCAACCGCGCCCTCAAAGCCGGAGCCGATGCCTTAGGCGCCGAAGTAAAAATTTACGATATTCCCGGCTATATGTTTGCCGTAGAATCGCCGGCGCTCAAAGCCTTGGTCCATGATAATTTCAAAACATTGGTCGGTGAAGAAAACATCGTCCCCGGTATGGGCTTCACGACGGATGCCAATGATATCTCAAATCTCCTACCCACCGTGCATGCTACCGTCGGCGGAGCAGTCGGAATTGCGCACAGCTCCAATTACGAGATTGAAAAACCAGAGTTAGCTTACATCGTGGCAGCTAAAATGATGGCAATGACCATCGTGGATTTACTGGCCAATGGTGCAGCCAACGCTTTAAAAGTCAAAGCCGAATTCAAAGCTCCCATGACGAAAGAACAGTACCTCAAGGAATGGTGCAAACTCAACGTTTAAGCTTGCAATCAGAAAGGAAGCCTAAAATGGAATTACAGGAATTAAAAAACCGCGCTTTGGCTGCCGTTGATCAAAATGCCGACCGAATTATTGCGATTGGCGAATCGATCTTTGCCGAACCGGAACTCGGCTACAAAGAATTCAAGACCGCTGAAAAAGTCAAACGAGTCTTCCGTGATCTCGGTTATTGCTACACCGATGGACATGCCATCACCGGCGTCATCGCCACCGCTAAAGGGAAGGAATCCAAGATTAAAGTCGCTGTGATGGGAGAACTCGATGCCGTTGTCGCCCCCGGGCATCGCTGCGCCGACCCACTCACCGGTGCGGCTCATTCCTGCGGTCATTTTGCTCAAATTGCCACCATGCTGGGCGTTGCCATGGCATTGAAAGAAAGCGGCGTAATGATCGATCTTTCCGGCGATGTCGTCTTTATGGCGGTGCCTTCCGAAGAAGCGGTCGAACTGGAATATCGCAACAGCCTGATTCAAGCCGGTAAAATCTCATTTTTAGGCGGGAAACAGGAATTCATCAAACTCGGGCTTTTTGACAACATCGACATCATGATGATGCAGCATACCATGATCGGTGATACTGTGACGTCCGGCGGTCCCGGCGGGATGGGCTTTGTGGCGAAAATTGTGCATTACATTGGCAAAGAGGCACATGCAGCCAGTCCGGACCAGGGGATCAACGCCCTCAGTGCTGCTAAACTTGGCTTGACCGCGATTGATGCCATCCGTGATACCTTTAAAGATGAAGACGGCGTGCGCGTGCACCCCATCATCACCAAAGGCGGCAACCTGGTTAATGTGGTACCGGCCGATGTTCACATTGAAACCTTCGTCCGTGCCCGCAGTTATGATGCCATCAAAGATGCCAGCTTCAAGGTCAATCGAGCCCTCAAAGCCGGAGCAGACGCCTTGGGTGCTGAAGTTAAGATTTACGACATCCCCGGCTATATGCTGTCGGTTGAGGAGCCTTTCTATAAATCTCTATTTGAAAAAAACCTGCAGCAGCTTGTCCCAGCCGACAAAATCAAACCCGGTATGGGCTTTACTACCGATGCCAGCGATGTATCAAACCTGATGCCAACAGTTCATGCTACCTTTGGCGGAGCTGCCGGCATTGGACATAGCTCTCACTATGAAATTGAGGACAAAAACCTGGCATACATCACCGCCACCAAAGCGATGGTCATGACCGTAATCGATCTCTTAGCCGATGGCGCTGCCAATGGTATTAAAGTGAAGGAATCCTTCCATGCTCCGATGACCAAAGAACAATACTTGCGTGAATGGGGACAGCTGAAAAACTAAGCAAACCACTGCAGCTGCGCTTTCATCATGCCATTTTGTTGCACATCAATTCATTAAAAGCCTGCTTTCTGACCCTGCCAAGGTCAAAAAGCAGGCTTTTTCTAGCTAGAAACGTATTTTCAAGGCAATTTACTTATAAGATCAACTTAATATTGTGATACAACTGATCCATGTATTTCTTTATATAATATATTACATAAAATTAAAAGCGGCATATATAAGGTATTATTTCCTAATACTATGCTTGACAAATCATATTACATCTGTTAATATCAAATTAATTCCAATGGCGCATGTCCCGTTAAATTTCGATCTGCCGTATTAGTCAATCTATATGCAGGTGAATTTCAAATCCGATCTGCTAAGGAGGCTCTAAAAATGGAAAATCAATTTTGGGATGAATTAACCATCAGCACATCCTCAAGAATTCGGGATTTTTATAAAAACGAAAACCGGGCAAAAAAGAAAGCTTCATGCTTTATCTTGAAAACGATAGCGGAAATCTCAGACGAGAGCAAAGATATCAGCAACCAGATCCTTGACACTGCCGAACAAATAAATACTGCCTATATTCCGGCTGAGATTTCGCAGGGCAGAAAACTGCTGCCGGCCTATGCCTTTTTAAAAGTGCTCCAGACCCAAGGCACCCCACCTACAGCAGAGCAGGAGAAGGCAATTGACATTTATTTCAGGGAAGCAGGCTGCCTGGGTTTCAGTAAATATGATTTCGTTGCAGCAGCTGGTTCAGATAATCCAACAAGAAAACAAATTGAAAACCTGGTCGGCATCATAGATCATTCCAGCGGTTCATTCTGGCAGAATTTCTTGCAGAATATCCAAGCCAAAGCAGAAGAAGAGGCCACTTTAGCTGAACTTATGAATGAGTTTGCGGCGATCACGATGCGATTTTCTGTTTTGGGTGAATTAAGCTGCGGAACCGCCACGACCCTCTGTGATGATTTCCTTCTGGCTGTCAAAAGCCAAGCTGAGAAATGCCGAACCTTACCGCACTTCAATATAGAATTGTTGGGGGAAATCACTTATCCGGAACACTATCAACGAATGAGAAAGATCCTTACATCCGCTACCGACAAATGCTTGTTGGATGAGAAAGATCTCTGCTCAACCTTTGATTATTTTGGCGTAGGCTTGCTTACTACATTTTTTGAAAAATGCAGCTGCAATTCAACCGAGCGTGCCAGATTGCTTGATACCGCCATGAAAGATTGTCAGATTGAAATCGGCTTGGATGGTTATCATGCCGCTAAAGAAATCGCCCAAGCAAGCACCCTGCGTAAGCATACCTATGACTATGTCAATCAATGGGGTGAGAACGAGATGAATTTCTGGAAGTTGCTCGTCCTAACTGCCAGAAAAACCAATCGCGAAAATATGCCAGCCGGCTTCCTCAAGGAATGCGCTGATTTCCTGAACGGACTGGAATCTAGTTTATGTGAGGATTATCCCAATTCTGGTTTTGCTTCCATCGGTAAAACTTACATGGCAGAAATCGTGCAAAAAATCAGAGCATACATCACGAGTATTGATAATTGATTGATCATTCAACTATCTCATTTCAAATACTGGAATTAAAAAATCGCCTTTCATTTTCTGAAAGGCGATTTTTTCATATCTAGTTCATTCTCCATGATTCAAAAGCGAACAAGAGAAGATTTCCGCTTGAACAGTCTCTTGCTTATCCGTTTTTCTATTACATCGGAAAAGGACGGTTCGCGAAATAGAAACTTTATCTTGTTTAAACTAGTTATTAAGATCTATTACTGCCTCGCTCCATACACTGCCTTGTTTTACAAGGAAGATGTAGACTCCCACAGGACTACTTTGATTAAACCAGAGGTTGGTATCTGTGTTGGCTGTCAGAGCAACAACGCTTCCATCCGGTTTGATTTCATACATCGCATCAAAGCTGGAGAGATCCAGAGTGCCCAAGGTACATTCTGCATATAATATGCCTTCGTGTTCTCCTGACCGACCAGTTTCCTCTACGGTTACCATTACCGGCGCTGTCCAGACCAAGGTGGCTTCGTAGGTTTTGCCGTAATTGTCAACGACAGTGAATACATGATTACCGGCTGCATTCTGCACATTGAACCATAAGGTGCTGTCCGTATCCGGTATGAGGGTGGTGGCTGTGGTTTCACCCGGCTTTAATACGGTCAGACTTGCCACGTTGGCCGCGCTCAGATCAATAACGGTGGTACCAACCTTTAATTGGAATTCCTGATATACCTTATTGCTATGAATTCCGGTTAAGTTGGTTGTTACCAGATTCGCTGCGATCGGGGCCTGTTCAATCACTGCCTGGCTCCAGACATTGCCTTGTTTTACGAGGAAGGTATAAGATCCCAATGGGCTTCCTACATTAAACCAGAGGTTCGTGTCTGTGTTGGCCGTCAGAGCTACAATACTGCCATCCGGTTTGATTTCATACATCGCATCAAAGCTGGAGAGATTCAGAGCTCCTAAGCTATATTCTGCATAGAATACGCCTTCGTGCTCTCCGGATAAACCGGTTGCTACTGCGTTGACCGCTGCAGGTACTGTCCAGACTAAGGTTGCTGTATAGGTTCTGCCTAGCGTGTCAACAACGGTGAATACATGATTACCGGCTGCGTTCTGCACATTGAACCATAAAGTGCTGTCTGTGTCCGGTGTGAGGGTGGTGACTGTGGTTTCACCCGGTTTTAATACAGTAAGGCTTGTTATGTTGGCTGCGCTCAGATCAATAACGGTGGTACCAACCTTTAATTGGAATTCCTGATATACCTTATTATTGTGAATTCCGGTTAAGTTGGTTGTTACCAGATTCGCTGCGATCGGTGTCTGTTCAATCACTGCCTGGCTCCAGACATTGCCTTGTTTTACGAGGAAGCTGTAAGATCCCAATGGGCTTCCTACATTAAACCAGAGGTTCGTGTCCGTGTTGGCTGTCAGAGCAACAACGCTTCCATCCGCTTTGATTTCATACATCGCATCAAAGCTGGAGAGATTCAGAGCTCCTAAGCTATATTCTGCATAGAATATGCTTTCGTGCTCTCCGGATAAACCGGTTGCCGCTGCGTTTACTGTAAGCGGTGCTGTCCAGGCTAAAGTGGCCGTATAGGTTCTGCCTAGCGTGTCAACAACGGTGAATACATGATTACCGGCTGCGTTCTGCACATTGAACCATAAAGTGCTGTCTGTGTCCGGTGTGAGGGTGGTGACTGTGGTTTCACCCGGTTTTAATACAGTAAGGCTTGTTATGTTGGCTGCGCTCAGATCAATAACGGTGGTACCAACCTTTAATTGGAATTCCTGATATACCTTATTATTGTGAATTCCTGTTAAGTTGGTTGTTACCAGATTCGCTGCGATCGGTGTCTGTTCGATCACTGCCTGGCTCCAGACATTGCCTTGTTTTACGAGGAAGGTGTAAGATCCCAATGGACTTCCTACATTAAACCAGAGGTTGGTGTCTGTGTTGGCTGTCAGAGCTACAACGCTTCCATCCGCTTTGATTTCATACATCGCGTCAAAGCTGGAGAGATTCAGAGCTCCTAAGCTATATTCCGCATAGAATACGCCTTCGTGTTCTCCGGATAAACCGGTTGCCGCCGCGTTAACCACTGCAGGTACTGTCCAGACTAAGGTTGCTGTATAGGTTCTGCCTAGCGTGTCAACAACGGTGAATACATGATTACCGGCTGCATTCTGCACATTGAACCATAAGGTGCTGTCCGTATCCGGTGTCAGGGTGGTGGCTGTGGTTTCACCCGGTTTTAATACGGTCAGACTTGCCACGTTGGCCGCGCTCAGATCAATAACGGTGGTACCAACCTTTAATTGGAATTCCTGATATACCTTATTGCTATGAATTCCGGTTAAGTTGGTTGTTACCAGATTCGCTGCGATCGGGGCCTGTTCAATCACTGCCTGGCTCCAGACATTGCCTTGTTTTACGAGGAAGGTATAAGATCCCAATGGGCTTCCTACATTAAACCAGAGGTTCGTGTCTGTGTTGGCCGTCAGAGCTACAATACTGCCATCCGGTTTGATTTCATACATCGCATCAAAGCTGGAGAGATTCAGAGCTCCTAAGCTATATTCTGCATAGAATACGCCTTCGTGCTCTCCGGATAAACCGGTTGCTACTGCGTTGACCGCTGCAGGTACTGTCCAGACTAAGGTTGCTGTATAGGTTCTGCCTAGCGTGTCAACAACGGTGAATACATGATTACCGGCTGCGTTCTGCACATTGAACCATAAAGTGCTGTCTGTGTCCGGTGTGAGGGTGGTGACTGTGGTTTCACCCGGTTTTAATACAGTAAGGCTTGTTATGTTGGCTGCGCTCAGATCAATAACGGTGGTACCAACCTTTAATTGGAATTCCTGATATACCTTATTATTGTGAATTCCGGTTAAGTTGGTTGTTACCAGATTCGCTGCGATCGGTGTCTGTTCAATCACTGCCTGGCTCCAGACATTGCCTTGTTTTATGAGGAAGCTGTAAGATCCCAATGGGCTTCCTACATTAAACCAGAGGTTCGTGTCCGTGTTGGCTGTCAGAGCAACAACGCTTCCATCCGCTTTGATTTCATACATCGCATCAAAGCTGGAGAGATTCAGAGCTCCTAAGCTATATTCTGCATAGAATATGCTTTCGTGCTCTCCGGATAAACCGGTTGCCGCTGCGTTTACTGTAAGCGGTGCTGTCCAGGCTAAGGTGGCTTCGTAATTTTTACCGGTTCGATCAGTAACAAGGTAAGAATATTCGCCGGTCACATTCTGTACATTGAACCATAAGGTGCTGTCTGTATCCGGTGTCAATGTTGCAGCGACAATTGTACCAGGCTTAATAACTCTAATGCTTGCAACACTGGTCGCACTCAGATCAATAACTGTTGTACCAACCTTTAATTGGAATTCCTGGTATATCTTATTATTATGAATCCCTGTTAAGCCGGTTGGCACCATACTTGCATGAATATAAACGATTTGTTCCGGTTCTTCAATAGGAGTTGTAGGTACAATTACAGGCGGTAATTCTCCAGGTGTCACTATTGCTTCCCCTGCAGCAACTTCTTCACCATTAATCAGAATTCCGGATAAATTCTCGCCAACTGTCACAGTGGTATTTTGAGTTTCAACCGTTACTGCTGCATTTGCGGTAACGTTCGTAACTGTGCCATTCCCTTGGACTGAACTCTCACTGTTCGCTGTAATCGATTCGATTGTCGCATTTTCTGATGCAATAATCGTCGAATTTTGAGCAGTCTCTGTAGATAAAACAGTAGTCACTGCACCCATAACTTCAAGAGTAGCATCATTTGAATTCATGGTTACGGTTCCGATGTTTGAGGTAGCTCCAACGATAATTTGAGAATTATCACCGTCAATTGTCGCGGCTTCAATATTGGCATTGGTTGCGGTAACAGTTACATCATTCGCTAATAACGTGATCGTGCCAAAATTGCCTTCCAAGGTTACATTATCAGATCCATCGATCGTAGTTTCGCCAATTTCGGTTCCATCTTCCGCATAGATTCTGACCACACCGTCGACACGTGCGATAATAATATTCTGCAAATTAGAATTATTAAGCAGTTTCACTGAATTTTCTCCGCCGCCGCGAACCAGAGTGCGTCCGGTTACCGTAACCCCATCCAGAGTTACTTCTCCATTACCAACGCCATCACCAATGATCAAATCACCTGTAATGGTTAAATTCTTTAAAATAACGCCAGGTACATTGACCATAACATTTCCACTGTAATTCTCTGTGTAAGTAGCAGCTTTTGTAATATAGTGGCTGACTAAATTATCCATTAACTGCGCAAATTCTGCTCTTGTAATAAAGTCTTTCGCTAAGATTCTGCCATTGGATCCATTCACATATCCCGCAGAAGCCAACGAAGCTACTTCATCAAGTGCCCATTCACTTATTGAAGTTTTATCCGAAAAAACATCCAATTTGTCGCTGCTTGCTCCCGTTAACTTCAGGGCTCTCGCAAGAACAGCAAACGCTTCTTCCCTTGTAATTGGATTTTCTGGATAAAGCTTATTGCCATCCCCAACGAAAGTTTTCATTTGAACGGCTTTTGCCATATCATCATAATACCAGGCTCCGATTTCCACATCAGTAAATTGATCAATAGCGACCATTTCCGTCGTACCGAATGCTCTATTTACAATTGCGGCCATCTGAGCTCTTGTCAAATGATCTCCGGCTCGTATATGACCATTATCACCTACGATCAGCCCATTTTCAACTGCTTTTTCCAAAGCTGCCGTTGACCAATCATTTGGCATATCAGAGAATTCCGCTGCCAGCACTGTCGTTGAAAACATGGCGATTACCATCAACAGGGTCAGTAAAACGGGTACTATTCGTCTCCTCATTTATTTTCCTCCTATTTTCTCATTGCAAGAATTGCTTTGATTCAGAAAGTCCGCTTAATCTCTTAGCTCAAGCTCCTGTCGTTTCATCAACGGCAAACTCTTCCGAATATCCTCACTTCCTTCCGGCATAAATCGATTGATAGGGTTCTTTTTTCAGTCACTCCTCCTTCCAAAGAGAATTGAGCAATTGTCCGAACGATATTTACATGTAATAATAAGGAATTTCCAACATTGCTCACCAAGAGTACACGGATTACATATAATGGTATATATACATAAACCATATAATTTTCTATTCTGTAACTTCATTTTCTATCCCTTCTATATTATTTACTTAATTATTTATTTTTTTATTCGTCATAATTTCCCATATTAATCCATAATTGATACTATCCGATATCTCATAATCTTGCATTCACTAATATTTCGACACATTAAATATTTAATCTATCGAAATATAGATTGAATTTCATTTCTCACTTTCATTTTGTTTTTTATCAACATCAATTATCCGACAAAAAGCATCAAATGCCGTGGAATAAATCCGGAATGCAAAAAGGTGTCTGATGCGTTGCTTCACGCAACGCATCAGACACCTTCAAATACATTCTCTGTTATGGAAATCGGTTCATGTCTCACTATCCACCGCTGATTCTTGCCTGGATCTTATCCAGGATTGATTCTTTCTGATCGAAAAAATCAATACCATCGGCAAAACATACCGCTTCTTCTACCACAATTTCCTGATGTTCCTGATCCAGGCGCAGCGGTACAAAGGGTAAATGTTTGCCTGTCTTGTTATAATAATAACGTTCCAGATAAAGAAAACCTTCATACACCTTTCGCACTTCGGCATGCGTCGCTGTATAATCAACATCCGGGAAAATCAGTACGGTATCACCGGCAATCAGCGCTTTCAATGTTTCTTTAATGGTTCGGATCGACTTCATCGAATCGCGATAAACCGGAATCGCTCCCAAAGAAGCCATCAAATTCACGACAAAGGGGCTGACAACTCTAGCTACAGACTGCGCGACCCACTTTGGCCAACCAAAACGCTTGGTAAAAGTAAAGTCGACATATTGTCGATAACAAGCTTCTTTTTCCATAAACACGTGCAGCACCCAGGTGCGCAGATAGTTAGGGTACCAGGCGATCACAGTCTGCGGTCCCAACAAGTTATTATGACGACATAAAAATACTGCCGGTGACGGGACATCAAAATCGCTTTTTACCCTGTAAGTTGGAATAAGAGCGCGGACAATTTGACGCACCACCCTGGACAACCTACCGTAATCGCTCATAGACAATCCTTTCTACCCCAAAGACACGGGTACCGGCAATAATCTCAATGAAACAAACGCGAGTTTCATCCACTCGAACTATTCTTTAAATTCGCCGTCAATGGCTCGCAATCCTTGTACTGATTATGCAAAACTATCCATAAGCGGCTTAGCCGCCTTGATTGCCTAGAAGTAATTTATAAAAGACGATCATTCAGACAAAATAGGACGATTTTCCATAGAATATTTTACTGCCATGCAACAGTTAAAAAGAATAAGCGGAACAAATCCGCAGCGGCATGCAAATTCCTCAAAAGGAAAAACCTGCCGCCTTCTCGAATGCAATGATCAACGAATACAATGAGATGGATGAGGTGATGTTTTGTTTGATATAACGGCCATAGGTGAATTATTGATCGACTTTACGCCGCTGGGAGATCGCAGTTATCGCGCCAATCCGGGCGGTGCGCCGGCCAATCTGCTGGTCGCTGCCGAGCGGCTCGGTAAAAAAACAGCCTTCCTTGGTATGGTTGGCGCGGATTTTTTCGGAGATCTGCTGGAAGCAGATCTGAAGAGTTATGCGGTTGATACAAGCGGTTTGCAGCGTACAGAGGAATCCCCCACCACTTTGGCTTTCATTCACTTGGCAGAAGACGGTAACCGTTCTTTCTCTTTTATCCGCAATCCCGGTGCTGATACCTTACTGACTGCCGATCGATTGGATTACCAACGCATCGGTCTGGCCCGTTTGCTGCATTTCGGCTCTGTTTCGCTCACGCATCAGCCGGCACGGGACGCTACCTTGGCAGCGGTTCAATTTGCCCGCTGTATGGCGATTCCCGTCTCATACGATCCGAATTTTAGGCCGTCGCTCTGGCCTAATCTGGAAGAGGCTGCTGAGCAACTGAAGAGCGGTTTGCAATTGGCGAATATTGTCAAGCTCAGCTGGGAAGAGCTTGAATTCCTCACCGGCACGAACGACCTGACCCAAGGCAGCGCGGCAATTCTTAGCCAAGGTCCTGAACTTGTTTTTGTGACGTTGGGCGCGCGCGGCTGCGTCTATCGGACTGCCGCTGGCTTTGGTTATTTGCCAACTTATGATACCTGCATCATCGATACCACCGGCTGCGGGGATGCTTTCTTCGGCTGCGCCTTAAGTTTATTGTTGGATGAAAAGAAACCGTTGGCGGAGATCCCGCTCAGCCGGATTGCTGAGATTGCGGATTATGCCAATTGTGCCGGAGCCCTCTGTGCCGGCAAAAAAGGCAGCATGTCCGCCATGCCAACCCTGGCAGAGATCGAAGCTTGCCGCACCCAGACAGCAAAATTGATTTTCCCTGACCAGCTGTTCTAGCTTTACGGGATTTGTCTGATGATTTCATAATAAAGGAGTTTGATTGTATGCAGCGTTCCGAAATCAACTATCAGATCCGTCGGGCTTTGGATCTCTGCCGGCAGTATAATTTTGCTCTGCCTCCCTTCGCCGCCTTTACACCGGCCGAGTGGCTGAACAAAGGCGCCGAATATGATGAGGTGCGCGATAATATGCTGGGCTGGGATATTACCGATTATGGGTTGGGAAGGTTCAGCGAAATTGGTTTGACCCTGGTAACCATCCGCAACGGCAATCGCCATCTTGAACAGTATCAAAAACCTTATGCCGAAAAAATACTGATCAGCGAAGAGAACCAAGTCTGTCCCCTGCATTTTCATTGGTTTAAAATGGAGGATATTATCAACCGGGGCGGCGGCTTTTTAATGATGCAGCTTTATCAAGCCGGCGAGCAGGATGATTTACTGGATACACCGGTTTTGCTGCAGCAGGACGGCAGACACTATTCCATCCCGGCTGGCGGCATTGTCCGCTTGGCGCCGGGAGAAAGCATTACCCTGCTGCCGCGGGTTTATCACGCCTTTTGGGCGGAAAAAGGGTACGGACCGGTTCTGATCGGCGAGGTTTCGCAGTGTAATGATGATACCACAGACAATCATTTCTACGAGCCGGTCGGACGTTTTCCCACCATTGAGGAGGATGAAGCGCCCTTACGTTTACTCTGTACTGAATATCCGGCCGCGAAAGGAAAAGAAAAATGAGAGATCAACTTCAGGAATTGCTGGCTCTGGCCAGCCGCAGCGGTGCCTCCTATGCCGATCTGCGCTTAGGTGAACGGCAAAGCCAACCGCTGATTTTGCGCAACGGTATGGTGCAAAGCCTGACCAGCAGCAGCGATCAGGGCATCGGTATCCGGGTGATTGTAGATGGCGGCTGGGGCTTTGCTTCCACTCCCTCTCTGGAGATGCAGGACTGGGAAAACACCGTCAGGCAGGCCATCGCCATCGCCAAAGCCAGCGCCAGCAGCAAGTTAAAGGATATTTCCCTTACCCCGCTTGAGCCGGCAGACGGCAAGTTTGCCGTTAAGGTAGAAAAGGATCCCTTCCAGGTTCCTTTGGATGAAATGACCGCGCTGCTGCAGGATTGTCATGCGGCGATGATCCAGCTACCGGAGATCGCTGTAACGACCGGCCATATCCTGACCAGCCGCAATCAACAGATTTTCGCCAGTACGGAAGGCGCCTGGATTGAACAAGAGATTACCCAATGCGGCGCCGGCATCGAAGCCTACGCCCGCGGCAATCATGACATGCAGCGCCGCTCCTGGTCGGACTACAAGAATGCCGGTTTTGAAGCAGTGGAAGCCATGCATTTGGTCGAGACAGCCGCGCAGCTTGCCGCCGATGCCTCTGCTTTGCTGAAGGCGGAGGTTTGTCCCAAGGGCTGCACCGATCTGATCATGAATGGTGCGATGGCCGCCCTGCAGGTGCACGAATCCTGCGGTCACCCCGTGGAACTCGACCGTGTGCTGGGCAGCGAATCGACCTATGCCGGTACTAGCTTTCTGACTCCCGATTTGTATGGCAAACACTTCCGCTATGGTTCAGACGCAGTCAATATTGTAGCGGATGCCACCATTCCAGATGCCATGGGCTCCTTCTTTTATGACGACGAAGGCGTGCCGGCTCAGCGCACCCCAATTATCGATCATGGCATTTTTACCAACTACCTCACTTCACGGGAAACCGCCGGCAACTTTGGCCTGACTTCCAACGGCACCATGCGGGCGGTTGGTTGGATGAATCTGCCGCTGGTTCGGATGACCAATATCAACCTGGAACCGGGCGATTGGACGACAGACGAAATCATCCGGGACACCAAAAAAGGTGTTTTTGTTTTTGAACCCAAGAGCTGGTCTTTGGATGATAAGCGCATGAACTTTCACTTCGGTTCCGAAATGGCTTATGAAATTGTCGATGGCGAGATCGGCCGCCTGCTGAAAAATCCGGCTTACACCGCACTGACTCCCGAATTTTGGGGCTCCTGCGATGCGGTTGCCGGTAAAGGTGATGACGAGTGGCGTGTTTGGGGTATGCCGGGCTGTGCCAAAGGTGAACCCATCCAAGTTATCAATGTCGGACACGGTGCCGCACCGGCACGCTTTCGCAAAGTAAAGGTAGGTGTTGGCGAATGATTTACCGTGAAGATGCCGAGCACATCCTGAAGACTGTCTTAGCTGCCTCAACGGCGGACGAAACTCAAGTCACCCTGAAAAGCGAAGATTTGAATCTCACCCGTTTTAATGAAAACTGGATCCATCAAAACCTGCAGCGCCTGACGCACTCGGTTACCATCAAGGTCGTGCAGCAAAAACGAATCGGTACCGCCATTGTCAGTGCGCTGGACGATGCTTCCCTGCAGGCAGGCGTCAAGCAAGCCCTGCATAATGCTCATTTTGTGCAGGCCAATCCCGCTCTCACTCCCATGCCGGCAGCTCAGCCGGTCCGGGAAATGGCAGCCATCTATGCCGATACCCTGAAACAAACGCCTGCCGACCGTGCCGCCATTGCTGCAGAAATCATCGACATTGCAAAACAACGCAGCTTGACCGCCTGCGGTTCCTATTACAACACGCTGAGTACCCTGGCAGTCGCCAATTCCAACGGGGTGATGGTCTATCACAGCGGCAATTATATCCTACTGCGCATCATCATGAACAACGGACTGATGACCGGTTATGCCGATCAGATCGTTCTGAATGCATCCGCTCTCGATCACAAGAAGCTGGCAGAGGAAGCGGCCCATAAAGCGTTGCTGCGCACCGGTCAGGCCAGTCTGGTGCTGACTCCGGGTGAATACGACACCGTCTTTGCCGCTACAGCGGTAGCGGATCTGATTCGCTTCCCGGCCATGATTGCCTGGGGCGGCACCGCTTTTCTGGACGGACGCTCTTTTATGACCGGCCGGATTGGCGAGAAAGTTTTTGGCGATAATATTACCGTTTACGATGATGCTTTTCATCCCATGGCGCTGCCTATGCCCTTCGATGCAGAAGGCATGCCGAAAACACGGGTCAGCATCATCGAAAAGGGAATCGCTAAAGGCGTCGTCTACGACAACACTTCCGGTGGCCGCGCCGGCTGCGGCAGCAGCGGTCATGCCGGAGAACGCGGCGATGCACCCAGCCACATGATCCTGCTGCCGGGCAATTCCAGCGAGGAAGAAATGATCCGCAGCACCAAACACGGCGTCTACATGACTCGTTTTCACTATACCCATTGCCCGGAACCGATGCAGGTTGTCGGTACCGGAACCACACGGGATGGTACCTTCCTGATAGAAAACGGTGAAATTGTCGCTCGCTTAAAAAATCTGCGTTATACCGAAAGTATGATTCGTACTTTCTCCAATGTGGAAGCTTTGGGCCGTGAAGTTCGCCTGACGCGCGACTGGTGGAGCAGCTTCATCTCTCTGCTGCCGGCGATGAAGGTGAATGGCTTCACATTTACCGGCAACACGACCTTTTAAATCATTCTATGTCAAAAAAACAGCGCTGGATGCGGATGAAGGAATTTTCATCGTAACACAGCGCTGTTGTTTTGTCTCAAACGAGGACTAGACTTCCAGTAAAGTTACTTCGAAGCTGAGATTTTGCTGCACATAGGGTGATCTTGTTTTTGACAATCAGGAGGGAGCTCCCGGTAGGATTGCCTGAATAAACAATAGATTTGTCATAATAAAAAGCACAATCAAACCAATCATGCGCTTACTGGCAAACAATTGCCAATACATGCTGCGTTCCACTTGATTACTCCTGAAAAAATGTCGGATGGTATTGCGATTTTTGATCATGAGATAAGATAAGATTAGAATCAACAACAAGCCTAAAAAGGCCACAAAATATTCGATTTGGTGGAAAATATGGGTATCCGGCAGAGCTTGAAATAATAAAGCAAAAGCGTTATTGGCCATATGAAGCAGAATCGGCCACACGATTGAATATTTCAGAGCCGCCCAGCCATAAAGCAAGCTGGAGAAAAAAACCCCAAAGAAAGAAACAATATTGCCGTGAACCAGAGCGAAGAGGAGTGTGGTTATGGCAACAGCATACAGCGGGCCAAACTGCTTCAACTTCTGCAGGATGATGCCGCGGAAAAGTAATTCTTCTGTGATCGGCGCCAAAAAAATAATCGTGAGCATCTGCAGAGGCGAGTTTGTTGCAGCACTGTAATCTATGAGATCAAAATTGAAAGTATAATTGAAACGACCCAATATGTTCTGAATGATGGTTGCGGCAAGCGAACTGAAAAATACATTGCTTAAAAAAAGCAAAAGAAATCCATAAAACAGCTTGATCGTAATACGGGAATCGTTGCTTACGGAAATTATTATTTTTTCTTGCTTCATTTTGCGATATAACCAGAAACTTGCTGCCAACTGCGGTAGGAGATATGCCAGTTCTGCCAAAAATGGTATATTCCAGATCTTGGCGAACCACGAGAAAACTCCCTCAACAAGAATGATGATAAAAAAATAACCCCAGATGGCAGAGCCGATCTTTTTGCCGATTTCTTTCATTCCGTCAATTCCTCCTTACAAGATTAATATTTAAATCCGCTGGCTTCTGTTATAATGGTTTAATATTTTATTTTGTTCTATTTTATCATATTTTATTTTAATTGTAAACACTTTATAGTTTTCTGCTAACGTTCAAAGATACGTTTTATGAAAAAGCTTATTGTATGATGCAGATGTCCTGCTCGGTGGGTTAAGCGCTAAACCTGGTGTGTCATGGACACATGGCAGTATACGGCACACTGTTTGATCATACCCATGCAGAGAACCCACAGGGTTGTATTCTGTGTAGTCACCTGACGGATGGAGTACTGATACGCCACGGAACATGGAAGGTAATAGATTTTTTGTAAACAGGAGATGTCAGCATGAACAAGATCAAACTCATCGTCACCGACCTTGACAATACACTGCTGCGGCGTGATAAAACAATCAGTGACTACACTGTGGATGTATTGCGGCGCGTCCGCAGGCGCGGCATCTTGCTGGCGTTTGCCACAGCGCGGGATTATCGTTTTGTGACAGAGCACCTAACGCCTTTGTTTGCCATTACACCGGACGTGATCATCTCCGACAATGGCGCCTTGGCTCGGCTCGATGGCGAGGATATCTACAAGCAACTAATTCCGATGCATACAGCCAATGCCTTGCTGCCGCAATTCAGCTTAGTCAGATGCGTTTCAACCGAAAATGCCTACTATCTCTCCAGCGCATACGCCGATGGTCATTGGAGTCTTGGCAAGCAATCCACCAGGATCACTGATTTTCAAAATGGTGTGCCGGATGATGTACTGTATCTCGATGGTAATCTCGGCAAAATCGCAAGCATAATTACCGAAGATTACCCCGAAATTAGGGCGGTAAGTTATTCCGATACGAATTCAGTGACAATGGTTCACCGCGAAGCAAGCAAACTGAACGCACTCAAGGCAGTGCAACGCGCTCTCCATCTGACAAGCAGTGAATTCGCTGCGTTTGGTGATGATTACAGTGATATTGAGATGCTATCGTACTGTGGGCATCGTATTGCGATGTCGAACGCCATCGACGAAGTGAAAGCCGCAGCTAATGACATCTGCGGTGACTGCGATGAAGACGGCGTAGCGCAATGGCTCGAGAAAAACCTACTATAAAAATAAAATGGAGGTTTCGTATGCCACATGGAATAATTTTACTTGGCGCAAATGGCAGCGGAAAGTCTACACTGGGACGTGAGCTTGCCCGTGTGCTTCATTTTGCCCATCTCGATGTAGAGGATTATTGGTTCTATCAATCCGATCCACCATATGCCGCTGTCCGTCCACGGGAAGAGCGTTCTAGAATGCTGCTCGCTGATATGAACAGGCACGGTTCCTTCGTGGTATCCGGTGATCTTTCTGGTTGGGGTAAAGAATTTCTAACGATGTTCGATCTCGCGCTATTTCTTACAGCACCTACTGACCTTCGCCTGAAGCGTATAGAAAATCGGGAGGATCAGCGCTGGGGCAACAGAGTACACGAGGGAGGTGATCTGTATGAACAACAGCGGAAATTTAGAGAATTTGCTGCCGCTCGCGATATTGCTCAACTCAAACAACGGGCATTCGCGTATCCGTGTCCTCTTATTCCTATCGATGGCACAAACGATCCCCATGCGACGGCAGTCGGTGTTGCTGAACGCTTTTACACAAAACCTGATCAGCCTTGGCGGATCGTCACCTATCCGCTTGGCGAACTAAAAACCTACCGCTTCACTGTTATATTTGCTCGATACAGAGGCATGTGGCTGTTTGCCCGTCACAAAAACCGTGATTCCTGGGAGACTGCCGGTGGTCATATTGAAAAAGACGAAACGCCAATAGACTGCGCCAAGCGCGAACTTCAAGAAGAAACAGGCGCAGAAAAATTCTCCATTTACCCCGCATTTGACTATGCTGTTCATCGGTCAACCGAGTTTTCCTATGGTCAGGTATTTTATGCCAACGTGGAAACGCTTGGAGAACTGCCTTCGGAATTCGAGATGGCTGAGGTCAAATCGTTTTCAACCTTACCTGAGATCATGACCTATCCGCAGATTTTACCTTTCATTTTTTCCGAATTACAAAAGTGGATTGGTCAAACCTGCACGCAGCAAAAATCGCAGGATTCGAACCGCTGACCGTCTGAACACCCATTTTACATCACTACAAAAAATCCCCCGCACAAGTGAACCTTGTAAGGAGGATTTTCTATTTTTCGTTTGACTATTAAACAAAAAGCTCCGGCTCTTTACGCTCAGCACAAACCTTTTGTAAAAATGCCATGGACTTTTCGAATGGTTCTCCCTCGAAAAATTTAGCCTGCACCGGACAGATTTTCACGCAGCTGCCGCAATGCAGACAACGGGTCGGCTCCCTGATTGATGCAGCATCTTCTGGATTGATGATTGCCATCGGACAATGCTCAACACATAAGTTGCAATGCGTACAAGTCGCTTTGGTAGAGGGCCCCCAAACCGCAGCGGCACTGCCGCGCGCCTTGTAAGGACGATTGCCGGGAACTGCGACCGATACCAGACTATCGGCTGCCAACTTTGCCGAAATCAACCGACCGAATTGCCTTGCCAAGTTCAAATCTTCTGCGTTCGGACGTCCCGCAGCCAAGGCAGCACTGAAAGAATGCTCGCCAACGAAAGCGGCAGCGCCGATCACTTGGCAGCCTCCCAAGATCAAAGCATCCGTCAATTCCAATAAGGCATCGTCATAAGCGCGATTACCGTAAACGGCAATCGCCACTGCCGGAGCACCGAGACTCCTGATCTTCTGATAACATGCTTCTGCCACGGCAGGAATCCGTCCGCCATAGACAGGCGTGCCGACCACAAGCAACTCGTCTGCTGCAAAACAAGGCAACTGGGCTGTTTGCAGTGAGAGTGTCAGATCATAAACAGAGATATTTGCGGAGAACGACTGGGCAAACGCCTGCAGGACTTTTTTTGTGGTCTGAGTCGGACTGAAATAAATCAAATTGATTTTGTTGATTTTCATATAGCCATCCCTTTCAGGTTCTTTTTAACCGAATCGTAAGTCTGCCAAAAAAGCAAATTCCTTGTTTTCATGATGATCTATGCTATAATTGATCTGTCTTCAGCGCAGCCATCCAACGTATAATTAAGAGAAGGTATTATCTTTCCCTTTCAGCTGCAGGCTTTGTCTGATCCAGTACTTTGATCATTTGCAGACAAGGATTTGCTGCATCCCAAAGAGTCGGAAAGGTTTCCAATGGAGTGAAACCCATCGCCAAATAAAAGCTGCGCGTTTTGTCGTAACAGGCATTTTCTTTCAGCGGATCCAGCGTTTTCACCTGTAAAAAACAGATCCCTTCTCTACGGCAGTGGTTTTCCACGGCTGCCAGCAACTGACGTCCCAGTCCCTGCCGATGATATTCCGGCAGAATTCCCAGCACCGTAAGCTCGGCAGCGGCAGGGAAATGTCGTTTTAAGGCAATGAAACCAACCGGTTTCTCTTCGTCCCGCGCAACCCAGAAATCCAAAACAGCACATTGCTTGACATAATTTGCCGTCGCTTCCGGAATACCAAACCAATCCGGCAGTTGCTGAAGGATCTTGGCTGCAATCTCCATTTTTTCTGTGCGTTCTGTCACTTTCCTTATTTCCAAACCGATTCATCCTCTCTCATCATTCTAATACACCAGGAGGTCATTCTATGCGTTTGCTGAAGCCGATTCTGCTGCCGGAGCTGCCTGCGCTGCTGCCTTTGACAGAAGCTCTGACTAAAGCTTGTCTCAGTGAAGAAGCTCTGACGGATTCTTTCTTCATTCAGGAAGACTGGCCGAAAAACCTCTTTCAGCATGTGAATGTGCAAGGCTGTCATTTTAAAAAATGTAATTTTTCTGCTGCCTCGTTACGAAAAGCATCTTTCCTGAATGTCATTTTTGAAAATTGTGATTTTTCCAATGCGCGTTGGCCGGAATGCCGTTTTGAACGGGTGGAATTCCGCAATTGCAAATTGCTGGGCACCGATTTGACCGCCAGCCTTTGGCGGCACGTTTTGATGCAGGAAGTCAATGGGGAATATGCCAATTTCACAGAAGGCGGCATCCAAACGCTGCTGTTCAGCCATTGTGAATTGGCAAACGCCTCCATCAGTGATTGCTCCTGGAAATCACTGCAGTTTCAGCATTGCAATCTCACGAGCTGTGAGCTGCTGCACACTTCATTAAAAGGGCTCGATTTGCGCAGCTGTCAATTGTCCGGCGTAAAACTGGCTGGTCCGGAGTTACAGGGAGCCATTGTGACTTCTTTCCAGGCAGTCGAACTGGCGCGTTTCTTAGGCATTGTCATCGATGACAACCTCAGCAATTCACAGCCATCACACCTACCGGGCACGCTCCAGCCGCCTGGCAGCAGAGAATAACAGATTCATCACATTTTCCCCCTAAGACCCAATTTTCAGTCAAGCCTTTAACGATTTTTACGGTAGACACAAACATCCTGCCGAAATAGAATGAAATTAACTTGGGTTCTTCTTTTAAAAATCAAATTATGGAGGTAAAAAAATGAAGTTACGTAAGATGTGGCTGAATATCAACGGCGCAAATCGGATGTTCCTTTGCGATCCGGAAAAAGATTCTCTTGCTGATATTCTGCGCAGAATTGGTCTCACCGGCGTAAAAGTCGGCTGTGGTACCGGTGTCTGCGGTTCCTGCTCGGTTGTTCTGGACGGTGAACTGATTCGTTCCTGTGTCCGCAAAATCAAGACGATCAAAGAATACAGCAAAGTCATCACCATTGAAGGAATCGGTACCCCCACGCATCTGCATCCCCTGCAGGTTGCCTGGATGAATTGCGGCGCGGTACAATGCGGTTTCTGCACCCCGGGCTTTATTGTCTCCTCTTATGCTTTATTATTGAAAAACTGCAATCCCAGCCGGGAAGAGGTGCGCGATTGGTTCCAACAACATCGCAACGTCTGCCGCTGCACCGGTTATAAGCAACTGGTGGATGCCGTTATCGCGGCTGCCACAGTGATGCGCGGTGAGGCTACCATCGAAGAGATTACCTTCCAATTGCCTACCGATAATGAATATTACGGCAAACCCCTGGTACGCCCCACTGCCTTGGCAAAAGTCTGTGGTCTGGCTGATTACGGCGATGATCAGGAGTTAAAGATGCCGGCAGAAAGTCTGCATGCCGTGATGGTCCAACCGCGTTTGGCGCATCACGCTAAAATCTTAAAAATAGATTTTGATGCAGCTGAGCAAATGCCCGGCGTCGTTAAAGTCATCACAGCCAAAGAGTTAAAAGCCGCCGGCGGTTCCAATATCATGGCGGAAGGTCAGTTCCATGAGCGCACCACCGTTATGGTACCCAGCCGCAAAGTTTTGTGTGAAGATAAAATTTATCGCTATGGCGATGTTGTAGCGTTGGTTGTAGCCGATACCAAAGATCATGCCCGTGCCGCCGCTGCCAAAGTAAAGGTTGAATTGGAAAAATTACCGGAGTATTTAAGCTATCTCGATGCCGTCATGCCGGATGCCATGCGGATTCATCAGGACACACCGAATATATTCGCCATGCAGCCCGTACTCAAAGGGGTTGGCCTGGAAGATGCCGGCAAAGTAGCCGACCTGATTGATCATGCGGCCTACAGCGTAGAAGGCAGTTACTATTCCACCCGCGAACCTCATCTTTCCGTGGAAGGCGATACCATTCAAGCCTACTTTGATGAAGAAGACAACCTGACTTTCCAGTGCAAATCCCAGGGTGTTTATTCTTCTCTCGGCCGCATCGGTAATTCTCTAGGCGTGCCGAAGGCGAAAATGCGGGTGATTATGAACCCGACCGGCGCTTCTTTTGGCTGGTCCACCAATGCGGGTGATCTGGTCCTAGCCGGCGCTGCCGCTGTGGTGACGAAAATGCCGGTTGCACTCTCCATGACTTATGAAGAACATCAGCATTTCAGCGGCAAACGTTGCCCGGCTTACTCCAACGGCCGTCTTGCCTGCGACAGCAACGGTAAAATCACGGCTGCCGAATTCGATTACGGCATCGATCATGGCGCTTACTCCTGGGGCGGCGATGATTTGATGACCAAACTGCCACGTTTCGCTTATTTCCCCTACTATGTGCCCAATGTGGCCGGATTGGCGCGGATTGCCAACACCAATCATAATTTTGGCACCGCTTACCGCGGTTATGGTTCTCCCCAGGCCTACACGCATTCCGAAGCGATGATGGATATGCTGGCTGCCAAAGCCGGGATTGATCCTTTTGAATTCCGCTGGCGCAACATTGCCCGGGAAGGTCAGACCAATACCAACAGTTATCCCTATCGGCAATATCCGATGGAAGCCATTATGAAAATGATGAAGCCTTACTACGATACAGCGGTGGCGCAAGCCAAAGCTGCCAGCACGGCGGCCAAACGCCGCGGCGTTGGTTTGGCCTGGGGTGGTTTCAATGTGACCGAAGGCGGTACCGACAAAGCCTCCGCTGCCATTGAAATCGCGCCGAATCAAATGTTCTATAAATATGATACCTATCAGGAATTGGGTCAGGGCGGCGATATCGGCTCCCTGATGCTGACCCTGGAATCTCTGAAACCGCTGGGCGTCAAACCGGATCAAATCCGTTTGATTCAGAATGATACCAAAGAGTGCCCCGACAGCGGCATGTCCGGCGCCAGCCGCACGCACTTCATGAGCGGCAATGCGACCCGGATCGCGGCAGAAAAACTGATCAAAGCCATGACCAAACCGGACGGCACTTACCGCACCTACGAAGAAATGATTGCGGAAGGCATTCCCACCAAATATGAAGGCACTTATTCCAATACAAGCGTTGCCGGTCTCTGCCGTCTCGATCCCAATACCGGCATCGGTGATCCCAATCCAGCCTATACTTACTGCTTGAACCTGGCGGAAGTAGAAGTGGATACCGCCACCGGCAAGACGACCGTTCTGCGTTTCACAGTCGTCGATGACGTTGGTAAAATCGGTAATATCGATGCAGTCAACGGCCAGGCTTACGGCGGCATTTCTCATTCGATCGGTTTTGCCTTAAGCGAAAATTACGATGATGTGAAAAAGCACACCAACCACCTGACCAGCGGCGTGCCATATATCAAAGACATTCCGGATGAGATCAATGTCATCCATTACGAACGTCCCGATGAAGTCGGACCGTTCGGCTCTTCCGGCGCATCCGAGGCTTATCAATCTGCCGGCCATGTTGCCGTCCTGAACGCCATCTATAACGCCTGTGGGGTGCGCATTTATGAAATGCCCGCTTTGCCGGCCAAAGTCAAGGCCGGTCTCGATCTCTTAGCCGCCGGCGGCCAGATCACACCTAAAAAATACTTCCTCGGCTCCGATCTTTATGAAGAACTGGACAACATCAAAGCCAATCCTGTCAAAGTGGGTAAAATCGACCACTTTGTAGCACTGGGTGAAGGCGCTGAAAAATTCTTCTAAACGGGTGAGATTGATCCCCTTCTGAATGGTTGATCTTAAAAATCGACGCCGCCAGGCCCTATGCCGCTGCGTTTGTAAACGGTTGTGTAACTCACTTCCGTTTCATCGCTTCTCAAAATACGAGGAGAGGATGATTCACAAAAGTGAATGATCCTCTCCTTTTTTTAGCAAGCCAAAGGAGCAAAAATGCGTGATTTCAAAGAAACACTGAAAAATTGTCTGCGGGAAGAACCACCGTTTTGCTCATCTGTCTGTCCTTTCGGGCTGGATGTGCGCGACTTGATCAGCCGCCTGCAGCGCGGCAGCTTCAATAGTGCTTATCGACTGTTCCAGAATACGGTCGGCTTTCCGGCGATTGTTGCCCAGATCTGCCATCGGCCTTGCGCAGCTGCCTGTATCCGCCAAGAAAAAGACGAAGCTGTGCTGCTGGGCAAATTGGAACAAGCGGCGGTTGCCTACGCTGCCAATCGCCAACCAAATCAGTATCAGCTGCCGGCGAAAAATAAAAAAATTGCTATCATTGGCGCAGGACCGGATGGTCTTGCCTGTGCGCTGCGGCTGACCGCCCGCAAGTACGAGGTTGTCCTCTATGAAAAGAGCAATCGCATCGGTGGCTGCCTCTGGGATCTGCTGCCGCCGGAACAATTTTTACCCGATCTCGAGCTGCAATTTAGCTATGAACATTATGAGCTGAAGCTGAATTGCGAAATTACTGATCTTGCGACGATCACAGCCGACGCGATTTATATCGCAATCGGTCCACAGGGCAATCGTTTTGGTTTTGGCGGCCCGGCTGGAGTCAGCGGGCAAGACGGTGTTTTTCTGGGCGGCGGTGAACAGCCGGCCGACGCCATTGCCACCGGCTTGAGGATGGCCGGTGTGATCGAAGCTTACCTGAAAACCGGGCTGATGCGCTCACCGGAAGCCAGGCAGGAGACCAAACTGGTCATGGATGCCAGATCCATTCCCCTGGCGCTGCCCGCTGTTACCGACGGCGATTTTACACGAGACCAGGCAGTCCAAGAAGCCAAGCGCTGTCTGAAATGTCAATGCGATGCCTGTCTGCAGCACTGTGACCTGATGCGTTATTACGGCAAATCGCCCGGCCGTATCGAGGAAGAGGTGGAGGTCACGATTCACCCCGGTACGCTGGATGGCAACGGCACGGTGGCTACTCGGCTGATCGCAACCTGCAATCATTGCGACGTCTGTAAAACCGTCTGTCCGCAAGGCATTGATACCGGCGCTTTTCTCTTACAAAGTCATCGCAGCATGCAGGAAAAAGGCGCCATGCCCTGGCCTTTCCATGCTTTCTGGCTGCGGGATCTGGAGTTTTCCAACGGAGCGGACTCTGCTCTGGTTCGTCCGGCCGCGCAGAGCAAAAAAACCAGCTACTTCTTCTTTCCCGGCTGCCGTCTGGGCGGTTCGGATCCGCGTTATGTCACGGAGAGTTATCGCTATCTTTTAAGTGTGGAACCCGATACGGCAATCTTCACCGGCTGCTGCGGAGCGCCAGCGCTCTGGGCCGGTGATCAGGCCCTCCTGCAGAGCACGGTAGAACAGATCCGACGGCAATGGCTGGCTTTCGGTCGGCCGATTGCCATCTTTGCCTGCGTCAGCTGCCGCAGTATCTTCCGGCAATTTCTGCCGGAAATCGAAAGCCGCATGCTCTATCAGGTGATGGAACAGCACGATTTTCAACCGCCGATCACCGCCGCAGAAGCAGCCCGGCTGGCGGTCTTTGACCCCTGTCAATCGGAAGGAGATCCGGAATTACACGGGAGCGTCCGCGCTTTGGTAAAAAGAGCCGGTTACCAAATCGAAGATGAGGCGGAATTACCGCTCTGCTGTGGTTGGGGCGGACAGGTTTCCATTGCCAATCCAGCTTATTTTGCTTCGGTCGTGCGCGATCGCGCTGCCAGGAGCGAACTGCCGTATCTCACCTACTGTGCAAACTGCCGCGATGTTTTTGCCGGAGCGGGCAAACCGGCCTATCATCTGCTCGATCTGCTCTTTGCTCTCAACCGGCACACCGACCAAGAAGCCGCCTATCGCAGGGCACCCACAGCCAGCGAGAGCCGCCAGAATCGTCGGCTGCTGAAGCAAACACTCTTACACGAATTTTTCGGGGAGGAAACACCCATGTCAGAAAACCGACTGCAGCTCCGGCTTACACCGGAAACGACGGAAAAATTGCACCGTGATTTGATTTTGCTGGAGGATGTCGAAGCTGTGATCCGTCACTGCGAAACAAGCGGCGAAAAAGCGATGGATGAAAGCGGTCTTTGCTTTGGCCACCTGCAAATCGGACAAATGACATTTTGGGTCGAATACCGATTGACAGCCGACGGCTGCTGCTTAGAAAATGCTTACTGCCACCGCATGAGCTTAGGAGAATCATAAAATGCCAGAACCAACCGCCAAGAAATTGATCTGTTACCGCTGCAAGGTAGCGCTGCAGCCGAAAAAAACGTTCTTTCATTATCTGGGTCACAGCTTTTTTACCGATATTCCCACCTGCCCCGTCTGCGGTCTGGTTTACATTCCGGAAGAACTGGCGCGCGGACGCATGGCGGAAGTAGAGCAGGAACTGGAGGATAAATAATGGGCAGAGTGATCCGCCATACCTACAGTCTCTGTCCCGTCTGTCTGCGGCAGCTGCCGGCCGAACAGGTGCAGGATGAACACGGAGAAATTACCTTGCAAAAAACGTGCCCCCAACACGGGTTTTTTTCGGCGCCGATTTGGCGCAACCAACTTGATATCGACAAATGGCGCGGTAATTTGCCGGAACTGGAGCAAGCGCCTCCCTGCCCCACTGCCTGCGGCCTTTGTGGCGAACATCGGCAGGGAACCTGCTGTGTGGTTTTGGAAGTGACCGGACGCTGTAATCTGCTCTGCCCTTTTTGCTTCGCTGCGGGCGGCGGTGGCAGCGATGTTGCCTTTGCGGAATTGCTGGACGCCATGCAAAAAATCGCTGAACCGGGTCAGATGCTGCTGCAACTGTCCGGCGGAGAGCCAACCCTGCGCGACGACTTGCCGCAAATCATTGCCGCAGCTAAAAGCGCCGGTATTCGTTATATCCAACTGAATAGCAACGGCATTCGTTTGGCTGAATCCCCCGCTTATGTTCATGCGCTTGCCGAAGCGGGTTTATCTTTTGTTTTTTTGCAATTCGACGGTCTGCAGGACAGCATTTATCAGCAATTGCGCGGTAAGCCGCTGCTGGAACGAAAACTGCAGGCCATCAAAAATTGTGCTGCGGAACAGATTGGTGTCACACTGGTGCCGACTCTGGTACCGGGGGTGAACGTCGATGCCATCGGCAGCATGCTGCAGTTTGCTTTTGCCAACTCCCCGGCCATCCGCGGCGTGCACTTTCAGCCTGTCAGCTATTTCGGCCGCATTCCGCAGCCGCCGCAAGACGAAGACCGCCTGACTCTGGATAGCTTGCTCGTGGAAATCGAACGGCAGACGACTGGTCAGGTAAAAGTGAAGAATTTGCTTCCTTCCCGCTGCGACCATCCGCTCTGTGGTTTCCACGGTGACTTCGTGATCGACGAAAACCAGCAGCCAAGAGCTCTTTCTCAGGCAGCCCCCAACTGCAGCTGCGCTGGCGCCAAACCGGCGACAGCGGCACAGAATCGCAATTTCGTTGCCCGACGCTGGCTGCGGGAAAAATCGGTTTTCCCAAACAGCGAAGCACCGCAGAGCAAGAAAACGAACTTACTGCGGCAACATAGCCCGGCAGCGCGTCCGCCAGACGGCAAGCCCGGAGATCTGCAGGATTTGGATTATTTCGCCCAACGCGTGCGTTCGCATGGCTTCACGATCACCGCCATGGCCTTTCAGGATGCCGGTACGATCGATCTGGAACGCCTGCAGCGCTGCAGCCTGCATGTTTACGCTCAAGGCAAATTGATCCCCTTCTGCGCCCACTACTTAACGCCATGGAACTGAGCGTCTGCCGTCCGGGTGGCTTGGCTTTGACCCGCCAGGGTTTGGCAACCAGTCAATTTCCTCCGGCAGCCCGTCTTTTGGATATCGGCTGCGGTACAGGCGCTACCGTTGCCTTGCTGACGGATTTAGGCTATCAGGCGATTGGGGTAGATTTGCTGCCTGCTGCCGGTGTGATGCAGGCGGATGCCGCCGCTCTGCCTTTTGCGCAGAGCAGCTTTGATGGTCTGCTGTTCGAATGCAGCTTTTCTAAAATCACTGCTCCGGAGCTTGCTTTGAGCGAAGCCCACCGTGTCTTAAAAGCAGACGGGAAATTGCTGATCTCTGATTTTTACGCCCGTGGCCAGCCCGCCGACTTTTCCGGTGTGCTGGGCCGAATGGAAAGCCACTCCACCCTGCTGCAGCGCTTCCAAGCCGCCGGTTTTAGACTTCTCAGCTGGCAGGATCATTCCGCAGAGCTGCCGCAGTTCTGGGGACAATGGATTCTGGAGCGGGGCAGTCAGCAAATCTACACCGAACTGGACCGAACGGCTTTACATCAGGCTAAATGCGGCTATTTTTTGGCAATCTTGGAGGGAGTGTCATGAGCCTATCTTTTGTGGAAAATTGGACGCTGCAGCATTGCCAAATTGCAGACTTCCAAGCACTCGAAGCCTGGCAGCAACAGGCACTGCAGCGGCAGATAAAGCAGGCGCAGCGTTCGAATTTTTACGCGCAAGATATTCCATCCTTCACCACCGCCGCCCAATTGATTGCGGATCCGCAGCGCTTTCTCTGCATCCCGCCGCGGCAGGTGGCGCGCATCACCACGCTGCCCACTTCCGGTACCACCGGCCAAGCCAAACGCCTCTTTTTTTCTAAAAGAGATTTGCTGCACACCATCGAATATTTTTCGGCAGGTATGCGGGAGTTGATGCAGCCCGGTGAAACGGCTGTTCTCTTTCTCCCCGGCGCCACGGAGCACAGCGTGGGCGATTTACTGGAGCAGGCGATTACAAGTTTTGGCGGAAAGGCCAAAGCCTATGGCTTTATCACCAATCCGGCAGCAGCAGCGCTTGCTGCCCAAAACGCGGATTGTCTGGCCGGTTATCCCATTCCCCTGCTGGTTCTCAGCCGCGCCGCACCGCAGCTGCGGCCTAAATCGTTGCTGGTGACCGGCGATAATACACCTACCTGGCTGCTGCGTGAATTGGAGCAAACCTGGCATTGCCGCACACATCCGCATTATGGTCTGACCGAAAGCGGCTTTGGCTGCGCGGTGCGCTGTCAAAACGGACCCGGCCTGCAAATCTGCCACCCGTACATCAAGCTGGAAATTGCCGATCCCAACAGCGATACGCTTTTACGGCCGGGTGACTGGGGTGAAATCGTGCTGACCACACTGCAGCGGGAAGCCATGCCGCTGCTGCGCTACCGCACCGGAGATCGCGGCCGCCTGCTGCCAGACATCTATCCTTATCGCCTGGATGAAGAACAAACGCGGCTGCGGCAGGAAAAACTTTGGGGCTGGCTGATGGTGCATGAGCTGGACCAAGCCGTCTTTTCTCTACCCGAGGTAAAGAATTACCGGGCAGAACGGCAGCAGGATCACTTACACCTCATACTCGATACCTTACTCAGCCCGCAGCAAATACAAGACCGTATTTTTACTGCTCTGCAGCGGGAATTTCCGATTCAGATTACCATCGGTAAGCTCGATTGCGATGCCGGAAAACGAAAGATTTTTTAAGGAGGAAAGAATTATGGAATTTAAAAATGTCACCCTAATTGCCAAAGCCAATATCTATTTTGATGGCAAAGTCAGCAGCCGCACCTTCTTTACCGCCCAGGGCGAACGCAAAACTCTAGGTATTTTTTTGCCGGGTGAATACGAATTTGCCACTGCAGCCGAAGAACTGATGCAGATTTTAGCCGGCACGGTCGATGTACGCTTACCCGGAGAAACAGAATACCGGCGTTATGAAGCAGACAGTCAGTTTACCGTTGCCGCCAATTCCCGTTTTCAATTGAAAGTGCAAACCGTCACCGATTACTGCTGTTCTTATCGGGAGTAAGCCATGAGTCTCACCTACGTGAATCAGCAGCATGCCCTCGGTTTCAACTGTGCCCAAATCGTGTTGGCCGCCTTCGCTGAACAACTTGGCCTCTCTGCCGACATGGCTCGCCGCCTGGCGGCTGGATTTGGCGGCGGTCTCTACTGCGGTGAGGTTTGCGGCGCCTATGCCGCTGCCGTGATGGTTTTAGGTTTACGCTACGGCAACAGCACCAGCGCGCCAACAGAGCAAAAAGCCATGCTGAAAGCAAAAGTCAGCCGCCTGCAGGAATATTTCCTGGAAGAGTATCCCGGTCTTACCTGCCGGGAAATTCTAAAAAGCAACCTTTCCGATCCACAGCAAAAAGCGCGGCTGTCGGAGTCTGGTCAAGCCCAGGAAATTTGTCCCGCGATCATGGCTTTTGTAATTGACACGCTGCCGCAGCTGTTATAAACTAAAGCTGATCTCTTCCCGGCAGAAACGCCTGCCGGGACCCTTTCTGCCATCGTTATGTTTTACGATATCACTCGATAGGAGGTTACTTATGAAGACCGGAGCAGTCATTGTCGCAGCAGGCTTATCTTCCCGCATGAAATCATTCAAACCCATGCTGCAGCTGGGTGGTTCCACCGTCATTAAGACCGCCATAGAAACGCTGAAAGCCGCCGGTGCCGATCCCATCGTGGTCATAACCGGGCGGGAAGCGGAACGGCTGCAGCATCATCTTGCCCCGTTGGACGTTACCTGCCTCTATAATCCGGATTACCGCACGACGGATATGTTTTTTTCCGCCTGCCTTGGCCTGCAATGGATCCAAGAGCGCTGCGAACGCTTTTTTTTCCTGCCCGCCGATGTGCCGCTGTTCTCCAAACGCTCTTTACTGACAATGATGGGCTTGATGGATTACTCACATTCTGCCATTCTGTTTCCCAGCCACAAAGGCCGCTCCGGCCACCCTGTGCTGCTGCAGAACGGCATCATCCATGACCTGTTGCAATTCAAAGGCGACGGTGGTTTACAGGCTGCCCTGGCCTCGCTTGAATGCAGCAAAGAAACGATTGAGTTGCCGGATTTGGGCATGACCCTGGATGCCGATCGGCCGGAAGATTATCAGCGCCTGAAACTCTATGCTGCGGCAATGTCGCAGACTAATCCGGTCACTTGCAGCGTGCAGCTCTCTTTCAGCCGACGGGAAGTATTTTTTCAGGATGATACCGCCGTTTTATTGGAAAAAATCGCTTTGGCCGGCTCTTTGAGTGCCGCCTGCAAACTGCTCTCGATGTCTTACTCGACCGGTTGGAAGATGATCAAGATGGCCGAGAGCCAATTGGGTTTTGATTTATTGGATAGCCATCCCGGCGGTGATCGCGGCGGCAGTTCACAACTCACCGTACAGGGCACGGAATTCTTAACGATGTTTCTGAAAATGCAGCGTGACCTGGAACTCTATTCCGAACAATTATTCCAGGAGAGCTTCCAGCAGTATCTGCCCGGAGGTGACACGCAATGATCTCCAAGCTGCTATTGCAAGGTCCTTCCGGTAGCGGAAAGACGAGCCTGCTGCTGCAAACCCTACGTCAAGCAAAACGGCCGGCCGGAGGTTTTATTGTGCAGCGTCTGCTGCTGCCGAGCGGTATCAGAGCCTACTGCCTGACCCCGGCGGCAGAGGCTCAAACAGCCTGTCTGCCATACGACCCAAAGCAAGCTGGTATTTTCTTGAATCTCACGGCCGATGGTGCTCAGTTTGCAGCGGATGCCTTTCTGCGGCAATTCATCACCCTGACCGAGTGCCAGCCCTTTCTGGTTTTGGATGAAATCGGCGGTGCCGAACTGCAGTTACCTCCGGTACGGCAGCGACTACGGGAATTGTTCTGCTCCGACCGTGTTATTCTAGGCGTTTGGAAAAGCCGGGCGAATCTGGCACAAATGATCGAACAAGCTCGTCTCAGCCCTGATCTTCTGCTTTATCACGACGAACTGGAAGCGCTGTTCTGTGCAATGCCTGGCACGCAGTTGGTTGATTACCTGCCCGGCGCGCAGGAAATGCATGACTTCCTGGCGCGGAATGGCAAGCTGGCCGTGCCGCCAAGCTGCCAACGAGCGAATCCAGCCGAGGTTGCAACGGTATGAAACCACAAAGCAAAGTCAAACATCCCAATCGGATTATTTTGATGCTCAGCCTGCTGCTGTTTTTGCTGATCTGCCTTTCTTTTCTGCTGGGACGCTACCCGGTGCCGCTGCCTGAGCTGCTTGGGATTTTGGCAGGCAGGTTTTTTTCGATCACGCCTTTCTGGACGGAACGGATGCAATCGATTGTCTTCAATGTTCGGCTGCCCCGGATCTTAGCCGCCTGCCTCGTGGGCTGCTCTCTTTCCGCTGCCGGAGCCGCCTATCAGGGTGTCTTCCAAAACCCCATGGCTTCGCCGGATATTCTGGGCGCTACGGCCGGAGCCGCCTTCGGCGCCGCCCTGGCCATTCTTTTGGGCGGCAGCAGTCAGCTGATTATGCTGAGCGCCTTCTGTTTCAGCCTGCTCACCGTCTTGCTGGTTTGGCTGATCAGCCTGCGCGCCAGAGGCAGCCGTGTTTTGGGTTTCATTTTATCCGGCATGATGATCAGTTCCCTCTTTTCCGCCGGAACTTCCTTTCTCAAGCTGGTGGCGGATCCCACCGATCAGCTGCCTGCCATCACTTACTGGCTGATGGGCAGTCTGGCTGGGATCAAAGCCAATGACTTGCTCTTTGTGACCCTCCCGATGCTGGTCGGTCTTGTGATTTTGCTGATGCTGCGCTGGCGGATCAATCTGCTGACCTTGGGCGATGATCAAGCCCGCACCATGGGGATCAATGCCAAAATGCTGCGTTTGCTGGTGATTCTTGCTTCCACCTTGCTCACGGCCGCGGCGGTCTCTGTCAGCGGTATGATCGGTTGGGTCGGCCTGGTCATCCCCCATCTCTCCCGGCGTCTGGTTGGCAGCAATTATCAATCCCTGATGCCGGTTGCCATGCTGTTTGGCGCTTTGTTTCTGCTCTTGGTGGATAATGTTTCCCGTAATTTACTGGCCATTGAGATTCCCATCGGCATTCTCACGGCTCTGATCGGTGCTCCCTTCTTCCTCTACCTGATCACCGGAAAGGGAGAACAGCTATGAGTATTCTCGTCCGGGATTTAAACTGCCATTACGGCCAAACACCGGTGCTGCAGCAAATTGGTTTCACCGCAGCGGCAGGTGAATTACTGGCGGTGTTGGGCCCCAATGGCGCCGGCAAGAGCACCTTATTCCGCTGCATGCTGGGGCTGCTCCGCTATCATGGCTCCATTCAGATCAACGGGAGGGAGGCATCTGCTTTGACCGCCCGGGAACTGGCTGCGGAAATTGCTTATATCCCACAATCGCACAGCCAGACGTTCAATTTCAGTGTCTTTGATATGGTCTTGATGGGTACGACGGCACAGGTTGGCATGCTGCAGGCGCCGGGGAGCAAACAGTATCATCAGGCGGAAGCCGCTTTACAAAAACTGAATATCCTACCTTTGGCAGAACGCGGCTTTGAACAGATCAGCGGCGGCGAAGCTCAACTGGTCTTGATCGCCCGTGCGCTGGCGCAGGGGGCGAAAATACTGATCATGGATGAACCCACTGCCAGCCTGGATTACGGCAATGCGCTGCACGTCCTGCGTCAAATCCAAAGCTTAACACAGGATGGTTATACCGTTCTGTTTTCAACACACAATCCCGATCACGCTCTTTGTTATGCCAACCAGGTACTGGCGCTGCAGAATGGCAAAATTGTTGCACAGGGAGCTGCCCGAGCAGTGATCACGGCAGACTTGCTGGAGCAACTCTACGGCGTCCAAGCTTCCGTGGAAAGTTTTCAAAATGATAAGGTCCGTGTTTGCATCCCAAAATTCAATTAAAGGAGAAGATCCATCTTGCACAGAAAAAAATTGTTCGTTCTGCTCTTAGTGATTTGCTTGTTGCTGACCGGCTGTAATCCTTTTGCGCCGGCTGCAAAAAGCCCTGAGAAACTCGTCAATTTCATCGATTCCAGCAAACGGTCTGTAGAACTGCCTGCTAATATCACCCGTGTCGCCGCTTCCGGTCTGATGGCTCAAATTGTCCTCTTTGCCATTTGCCCCGATCTGTTGGTTGGTTTAGCCGATGAATGGGCACCCGAAGCCAAGCAATTCATCGACATAAAATACGATCAACTGCCGGTGCTCGGCCAGTTCTATGGTGTGAACACCTTAGATCCGGAAGCAGTTGCCGCTGCGGATCCTCAGGTGATCATTGATATTGGCGAATCCAAAAAAACGATCGTGGAAGACATGGATGGCATCCAACAGCAGATTGGCATCCCGACCATCCATATTGAAGCCACCACAGAAACCATGGCTGCAGCGTACCGCAGCTTAGGAAAACTGCTTGGTCGGGAAGAACAAGCGGAAAAACTGGCGGCTTTCTGTGAAGAAACGCTGTCCACCGTCAATGGGATTTTGGCCAAGCAACAAAAAGCCTCCCTGCTCTATTGTTTGGGTGATACCGGACTCAATGTGATTGCAAAGACTTCTTTTCATGCCGAAGTCATCGATCTGGTAGGCAATAACCTGGCAGTGGTTGCTTCCCCTTCCTTCAAAGGCAGCGGCAACGAAGTGGATCTGGAACAACTGCTGTTATGGGATCCAGAGGTCATACTCTTTGCACCGGGCAGTATCTATCCATCCGTCGGTCAGGATGCCGCCTGGCAGCAGCTGCAAGCCGTTGCGGCCGGTCATATTTATCAGGTACCCAGCGGTCCTTATAATTGGTTGGGCGATCCTCCGTCTGTCAATATTTTCATGGGAATGCTCTGGCTGACCGACTTACTTTATCCCGAAACCACGAATTATGATCTCTATGCAAAAACAGCCGAATATTATCAACTCTTCTATGGATGCGATTTAACCCAAAGCCAATTTGCTGCGCTGACTCAGTTTGCAAAGTAAGTAAAGCCACTGAATTTTGGATTCTTCGTAAAATACGCCTGTCACTGCCGGTTGTTGATCGGTGGTGACAGGCGTATTCATTTTGCAGGAGTTCAGGCTTTGTTCAGCTTTTTATGGATACAGACCGAATAATTTCAATAGCTTCTGCCAAAACGTCAATACGGCAGGCTGCTGGATCACGGCCGGAGCGGTATCCTTCAATTTGATCGCTTCTGTTTTTAAGACAAACTGAACCGCAGAGATATTGGTATTCTGCTCCGAGACAAAAGAGACGGTTTCTCCTCCGCTGCCGGTCAGCGCTGCAATCATGGCATTGATCCGGCTGCTTGTCTCAGCCGCCATATTGGAGGTTTGGTTCTTTAACTGACTGGTGCCGTTCTGATAGGCAGCCAGACCCTCCTGCAGCTGTTTAACTGCCGCATTCAGCTGAACACCTGCCTGATAAAGCTGATCGGCTCCGGAAGCAGCTTTTGCCGCAGCGGTTTTCAATTGGGACGTGCCGCTTGCTAAATTCCCCGCGCCAACCGCCAATTGGGCGACTCCATCCGTGTAGTTCTTCAAACCCGCCGCAAACTGCACCGCAGCATCCAGTTGAGCCTGAATCAGGGCAAGATCCGGTAAATTAGCGAGGACTGCCTTGTAATTCTGCGCTGTCAACAGCGGAAGCGCCAATCCCATGCCGGCAAGTTGCTGATTGACCGTATCAAAAGCCGCTTGTTGGATGGCAAGTGCCCCCTGCACCAGGCTATCGTTTTGCATTGACAATTCGGATAGACCCTTTTGCAGAGCGCCGGCTCCGGCATTCAGACCAGCCATCCCGTTATCAAGTTCCGCTAAGCCGTCCTTGTAGCTTTTCATACCGGTAAAATACTGTTCCAAACCAAGCGATAATTGATTTACGCCGGCTAACAGCTGCAGCGAGCCGTCATCCAAGCCTTTGATTGCCTCGCTGAGCTGGCTGAACTGACCGGTCAATTCCGTTTGGTCGAAGGCAATGTTGAGAGACAATTTGATGCCGTTGATCGTAATCGCATCCATAACAAAATCGTGCACATCCGCCGATACCCGAATCTCTGCCTCTTTACCTGGCAGCAGTGTATAATTCAATTGCTTTTTACTGCCTGCTTCGGCAATGGTAGCCTGCTCTGCCTGAATATTACTGCAGCGTTTCGTATCCAACGCGAGTGTGATCTGCAAGGCATAATGCTCAAAAAAAGTACTGTTCACCAGGGGATTGCGGCTGACTGCCACGACGATTTGCAGAGCTCCATCCTGTCCGGCCAGTTCGGATCCCGCAAGCTCTATGCCATTCAAGAAATATTTGACAACAATCTTCCATGGTAATTCCTGCGATTTCAGTGTTCCCTTATAATACAATTTTTCCGCTGTCGTCGTAGCCGTGATTTGCCCGTTTTGATTGCTTAATTTTTCGGAAGTGGTTAAATTACGGATTTCACGATAATCTCCATAGTCGACAATTTCTCCGCCATCAAAGATATTGACGACGTAGACAGAAGTAACGCTCCCATCCAAAGCAAGGATACCGTAAACAACCTCTTCTTTGGGTGAAGGAGTCGCTGCGGCGTAGGTTGGCAGCATGAAGGTAAACAGGACCGCAATGGTTATCATCGCTGCGATTATTTTTCTCATCTTATCTTCTCCTTGTTCTATCATCGTTTCGTTTGGCTTTTTAACCGGGCAGCTATCGCCCATTACTCGCGCTGGTTGGGATGAAATCCGCTGCGCCAAGTGGTTTTCTCAATCAATCGATCAAACAACACCAGCAAAGCCGGCAGCACACAGACCACCATCAGGAAGGAAAGCAGCGTGCCTCTGCCGAGCAGCGTGCCCAGTTCGGCAACAATTGGATTGGACGAAGTCAGTGCCAAGGTAAAGCCCGTGGTGGACAGTACGGTTGCTGAAATCAGCACGGCAGCCAGGTTATCCCCAATTGTTTTCTCCATCGCTGCTTTTTTGGCAAGCTCTTGGCGATTGCCCAGATAACGGTCAGTCAAGAGGATCGCGTAATCAACGGTGGCGCCAAGCTGCACCGTGCTGATCACCAAATAACCGATAAAATTAAAAGACTGTCCCGTAAAATAAGCAAAAGAAAGATTGATCCAAATTGCCGTTTCAATGGTAAACAATAAAAAGAAGGGTAGACTGATCGATTTGAAAGTGATCAGCAGCACGATAAAAATCCCGATAATAGCAACCAAATTGACCAGTTTGGTATCGACTGAAATGATATCTTTCATATCAGACAAAGTAGCAGCCTGACCTGCCAAGTAATAGACATCGTAATGCTGCGCCGCCGCAGCCAAAACAGACTTTACCGTCTGAAAAGTTTCCCTGCCTTCTTCGGCCATATCGGTATAGAGAATAATCCGGGCGAAATTCTTGGAATAGAATTGCGCGGTTACTTCTTTCGCCAAATATTCACTGGGAATTTCAGCCCCAACCGCCGTGACATAAGAAACGACAGCGGTAATATGGGGAAGGACAGCTAAGTCGGTGCAGAGCTCCGCTTCTTTGCCGGCCGTTCCGTTCGGAACCAAGAGGACAAGCAGATTTTCTTGACCAAAGCTCGCCTCAATCATGGCTGCGTCCTGGCCGGCGCGCGTTGCTTTTGAGACACCGCCCATGCCGTAGGTAAATTCCGTATTGGACTGAGCCAGAAAACAAGGTACAACCACCAGCACCGCCAGAATTAAAAACGGGATGCAGATTTTCATCAGCCATTTCTGCACGTTCTGTGAGCCGGCAACGAGTTTGCGATGTCTGGTCCGATCGATCCAAGGGTAAACCAGCAGCGTCAAGGCAGGCAGAAAGGTCATCACAGAAAGAAAACTCAGTAAAACGCCTTTGACTAAATTGAGTCCTAAATCAACACCAATGCCGAATCGCATGAAAATTAAGGCTAAGAAACCGATCACCGTGGTAGCCGCACTGGCGGCAACAGCGGCTACGGATTTTTTCATGGCCAGCTTCATTGCTTCCTTCGGTTCATACTGCAAGCGATACTCATTGAAACTGTGCAGCAGGAAGATGGCATAATCCAGGGAAACCGCCAGCTGCAGGATGGGACTGATCGCATATGTAATAAAAGAGATTTCCCCAAAGAAAATATTCGTGCCCATATTGATCATGACAGCAATCCCGATCGAAAGAAGGAACAGCAGTGGCTCAATCCAAGAGCTGGTCGAGACGATCAGGATGATCACAATAATCGGCAGCAAAATCGCCAGAGCTTTCAGCACTTCCGAAAAAGACATCTCCTGGGATGCTGCTGTATTGACCGCATCACCTGCCACTGCATTTTGCGGACCAATCAGAGTGCGAATCGCCGCTACTGTCTCTTTTTCCCTGCCGCTTGCGATGGATACAGACAGAAGAGCGTTTTGATCTTGGTAATAATTTTGTAGAATCGCAGCATCCAGAAACTCAATCGGTGTGGTAGTCAATTGGTCCAAACCCACGGCATCATCCAGCCAACTGACCGAATCGATCCCCTCGATAGCCGCAATTCTTGCTTTATACTCCAGGGCTTCCTGTATGCTGATCTTGTTGATCAAAATCCTGGCATTGGGCATTTCACCGCCAAACTCTGCTGTCATGACACGAATTGCCGTGGTGGACTGCGCGTCCTGCGGCAGATAATCCACCATATTATAATTCACCGTTACCATTGCAGAAAATACACCACTGAAAACAGCCAGCGCTAAAAAAGTGATAAGTACGCTTTTTTTATGCCGGATTACAAATTGAGACCATTGGTTCATTATTGCTCTCCCCTCATTATATTGAACATCTTGTTGACAAACAACTATGTGAATAATATAATAACACTATGATAATAAGTCAACAAACAGATCTTTTAAACTTGTCTGTTGTCCGATAAAAACCTTAAAAGTGTTTGGTAACTAACAATTTTTATGGAAACGGGAGAAAAAAGCAGATGGAAAAAGCAAAAGACGACCGCAGGGTAAAATACACCAAGATGGTATTAAAAGAAAGCTTCATCAAATTGCTTGGAGAAAAAGAAATTGCCAAGATTTCCATTAAAGAAATCTGCGAAGATGCCGATATCAATCGAGCCACTTTCTATGCGCACTATAGTGATCAGTACGACCTGATGCGGTCAATTGAAAATGAATTGCTTGAAAATGTGGACTCTTATCTGGCGGAGTACACGCAAAGCAAAGCCGACAGTAACCTGGTGGGAATGATCGAGAAAATCTTTGACTATATCAAAGAAAATGCGCCGCTGTGCAAATTATTGCTCAGCGAACGCGGCGATTTGGACATACAAAAACGAATTATGATGCTTGTCTATGAAAAAAACATCAGCGAATTGACCCGAGATGGTGCGACCAGTAAAGAAGACGCCGATTATATCTATTCTTTTACGATCACCGGCTGCGTCGGTGTCATCCAAAAATGGCTGGATGAAGATATGAAAAAATCCGCCCGTTTTATGGCGGAAATGCTGGTCAAAATTTCCAAAGAATTATCCACCGCTCTGATCACACGCTGAATAGCGTATCAAATCGCTCCGGCAAGCACAATCACGCAAAATTTAGGAGAAATGATGGTGAACGATGCAGACATACAAAACAAGCGAAATAGCAAAACTGATTGGCGTTCATCCCAATACCGTACGTTTCTATGAGGAGCTGGGTTTGATCACGGCCCCGCAGCGTCTGGCTAACCATTATCGGGTGTATACGGAACTGCACCTGCGCCAAATGGAGCTGGTACGGCTCGCTTTACAGGCTGAGGTCTTGCAAAACGGCTTGCGCAAAAAAGCCATCGAAGTCATCCGGCTCTGTGCCTGGCTGGATTTGCCGGCCGCGATCCAAGCGGCGCAGGTGTATGAAGACATGCTCAGCCGCGAGATACAAAATGCCAAAGCTGCCGTTGTCGCTGTCGAGACCCAACTCGGCAGCAAAGAAGCAGCCCAAGGTAAGCCGCTCCGGCGGCGCGAGGCTGCAGCCAAGTTGGATGTGAGCGTTGATACACTGCGCAACTGGGAGCTGAACGGCTTGATCACGATAAAACGGCAGCAAAATGGTGATCGGGTTTACAGTGCGGCGGATCTTGCACGCCTGAATATCATCCGCACCCTCCGCTGTGCCAACTACTCCCTGGCGTCAATCTTGCGTCTGATGCTTCAGCTGAACCGGGAGCAGCACCCTTTGGTAGAGCAAATATTGAATACACCTACAGCCGGTGAAGATATCGTGTCCGCTTGCGACCAACTGATCGTATCTCTGCAAAACACACGCCATGACGCGAGGAAAATGCAAAGCTTACTGCTTGCGCTGCAGTTGAAATTGCCAACCCTCCAGTAAAACACCAAGCTTCCTTTCTATGCTATGATCTCCGTTAACAAAGAAACGGAGGTTTTTTTATGCAGCGATGGAAAAAGCAAGCGATCCTCTTTTTAATTAGCCAGGGTATCACACTATTCGGTTCCTCCTTGGTTCAATTTGCGATTGTCTGGTATGTAACACTGAAAACCTCATCCGGATTTCTGGTCTCGGCGCTGACTATTTGTTCTTTTCTGCCGCAATTTGTGATTTCACTTTTTTCCGGTGTTTGGGCGGATCGTTATCCGCGCAAACTGCTGATTATCCTATCCGACAGCGTCATTGCCACAGCGACACTGCTGCTTGCTCTTTTGATGCCGTTGCTCGGTGACGGTTCCGGACTTTTTTTGCTGTTGTTATTCATCTCCTGTATCCGTTCTCTTGGCGCAGGTGTACAAATACCGGCGGTTGGCGCTATGATTCCGCAACTGGTTCCGGAAGAACAGTTGATGCGCTTTCATGGCGTCAATGCCGCACTGCAGTCGGTCGTACAATTTGCAGCGCCGGCCGCTGCCGGTGCTATTTTGACCTGGAACACCCTGCGCAGCACGCTGTTAATTGATGTAGCCACTGCCGTTGTCGGTATTGCGCTGCTTGCCTGTCTTGTGATAGCAAAGCCGGAAAAGAAAGCTGACAGCGCAGCGTTTTCTGTTTTATCGGAAATGAAACAGGCAATGAATTATGCCTTTGCCGAAGGTTTCCTCGCCAAACTGTTGTTGATTTATGGGATCTTTATCATTTTGAGTGTGCCGGCTGGATTTCTAGCGGCACTGTTTGTCAGCCGGACCTATGGCGACAGCTACTTCTATCTGACCGCCGTGGAGCTGATTGGGTTTGCAGGGATGGCTGCCGGTGGCATCTTGATTGGCAGCTGGGGAGGTTTCGTCAACCGGAAGAAAACCTTGCTGACGGGTTATGCCGCTTTTGGTGCACTGAGCGTCGCAATGGGGGCGATCCGCAATTTCACCGTTTATCTTATGCTGATGCTGATTTACGGGATTGCGCTGACCATGGTTCAAACTGCCGTGATGACGCTCTTACAGGAAAGATCCGAAGCGAACATGCAGGGACGCATCTTCGGTTTTTTCAGTGCCGTTTATAGCGGCTGTCTGCCGATCGGCATGTTGCTTTTCGGACCTTTGGCAGATCATATTTCCCTGCGCTTTCTGATGATCGTCACCGGCGGTGCTCTGCTGCTCTTAGCTTTGATTTTACGGCTGGATCAGCGTTTTTATGCAAGAGAACCAGCAAAACCAAAGCAAGCACAGGATGATTGAAAGCAGGGTCTTGCATAAATCCGAAAATCGCGATATCATAGTCGGGAATGGTTTTAACAAAAGAAACCAAGTGATGGGATAGGGTTCCCTTCATCAGAATAGAGAGGTACTGACAATGGAAACTGCTGATATGGGCTTCTGCCAAGTAGATATTACACCCAGCTCGCCGATGCAGACGATTGGTTTTGGCCGCGTGGATGAATTCTCGCGCGGTGTTCTGGATAACCTGTCGGCGCAAGCTGCGGTTTGGCAATTATCCGCCGAAAAATGCTGTCTTGTGACGATTGATCATATCGGTTTTGCCAAGCAGCATGCAAATCGGCTCAGAGACGAAATTGGTCTGCTATTATCCATCCCCAGAGAGAAAGTAATGCTATGCTTTTCCCATACGCACTCAGCTCCCAACGATAGCATCGAGCTTGCCTATTCCGATATGGTTGACGATCGAGTCAAAGCGGCGGTTCGGGATGCTGCTGCTGCGATGTCACCGGTGAAAATCGCCTGGGCTACCGCTTACGGAGAGATCGGCGTCAATCGGCGCCCGGAGCAGGAAGTTTTGGATCGACGGATCGGCATTCTCAAGGTTGCCGATGCCGTCAGCGGAGCGCTGCGGCTGTTGCTGCTGCGCTTGACGGCGCATGCCAATGTCTTGAAAGCGGATAATTTCCTGATTTCCTCGGACTATTTTGGCTCAGTCAGAGATTTATTGACAAAAAAATACGGCTGCCCGATCCAGCTGACGCAAGGAGCATCCGGTGACATCGCACCCAAATACTATACGACTGACCGCGTCGGAACGGCAGCAAACCCGCTCCCCGCTTATTACGGCAAAATAGAATCCGCTGCGGCACTCTCGGATATGGCCGGGGAGGTTGCCCGGCAAGTGGAACCTGTTCTGACCGGACTGCTGCCGTCTGCTGTCAAAGAGCTGAAGATGTATTCGGTTTTTCAGCAGCTGCACGCCGACGTTCCAACCATGCAGCGGGCCATGGCCATTGCTGCCGAAGCCAAAAGCGAAGCCGGTATTGACGGTACAGCTTGGCGCAGCGAAGTGCAGCAACTGATTGAAAATAAAGTGGAAAAACAAACAGACCAGGTGGAACTGCAGTATTTTTCCATCAATGAGGGCTGTTTCTGTGGTGTAGCCAATGAAATTATGTGCGATTTTGCCCTGCGTGCGCGAGATCAATTGAAAAATGAGCAGTTCTATCTGGGTGGTTATACCAACGGCTGCACAGGCTATTTCCCAACAGAAGAAGAATTTGACAAAGGCGGTTATGAAGTATATTGGTCGATGCTGATCTATTATCAATATCACGGCCGAGTCTCGCCGCTGAACCGCGATGCGGCAACACAACTGATCGAGGCAGCCGTGAAAAACGCTCCTCGCTGACAGAACGGAGAATGAAACATGGATTTTACCTTACGGCTGGAATTTCCCGGTGATTATCGCGCCGTGGAAGAACTGACACGGGAAGCTTTCTGGGGATTTTCACATCCAACCTGTGATGAACATTATCTGGCCCATCTCTTACGCAAAATTCCAGCCTTCGTTGCAGAACTGGATTATGTTGCAGAAATAGATGGTAAACTAATCGGAAATATCATGTATTCCAAAGCCAAAGTAATCGATACGCAGGGTGTCGACCACGAGGTCTTGACCTTTGGCCCCTTAAGCGTCTTGCCGGAATATTGGCATTGCGGGATTGGCTCGGCTTTAATGCGGCAGACCATAGCAAAAGCAAAGCGCTTGGCTTACCGCGCCATCCTCTTTTACGGACATCCCGACTATTACCCGCGCTTTGGTTTTCAGACGGCGCAAGCCTTTCAAATAACAACACCCAACGGCAAAAACTTTGACGCACTGATGGCGATGCCGTTATACGAAGGTGCCCTGGACGGGATCACCGGCGCATTTTACGAAGATCCGGTTTTTCAGCTGGACGCCGGGCAAGCCGAAGCCTTCAATCGTGATTTCCCTTTCAAAGAACCTGCCAAGATGCTTCCGATCACGCTGCTGCTGGACAGGCTGACCCCTGCAGCAGGCCAGGCTTTTCGTGAACGCCAGATTACAACACTCGCCTGGCTGAATCGCTTCAGCGGACGGGAAATGCTAAGATGGGAAGGCATCGATGAGAGCATTCTTCTGATCATCAATCAAACCTTAAGGGAATACGGTTTTGCAGAGAAATTGCTGCCTTCCTCCGTTATTTTTAAAATGCCAAACGGAATTAAAAATACATCCACCTAGGCAAACCTGGCTATTATTGCTGTGAATTTAGCAGCTTTTCGAGCAATGTTTTTCTGAGCAGAAGCTTTTAACCCCGGGAGAAATGCTTTTTGAATCTTTGACTGCCTTTATCCATTTGGAATTCGCCAGTGTATTTCCGGGTTCCAATTCTTCAGATTTTCTTTATAAAACAACACCCCATTGATCATTCAGTATAACCTACTGCCTGACCATTGGGGTGTTTGTTTATTTTTTAGATACTTAAATTTGTTTTCTGGCATGTATTGCAGTAACACCTACGCGTCTGAGAAGATGGATATAAATTATTCTGAACCTGCAGTTTGATCTACCGGAAAATCAAGAGATACTCTCACAAAACGCACCTGCTGATCAACTTCGATTCTTAATGTACTCTTGTATGCTGGCCAATCCGGAAAAATTTTCTACACTCCCCTCCGCAATGGCCACAAGAGTCGGTGCTTGAAAGACATTATATTTTTCAATCAAATCCTGATGTTCACTCGCATCCATCATACTGTAAGTAATATTAGCAGCAGCCAAAACTTTTTTAGCCATTTGGCAGTTCACGCAAGTGGAAGTTGTAAATAGAAATAATTCCTCTTTCTGCGGCAGTGTTAGATTCGCCTGTCCTAAAACAGGTTTCCCGGCACTGTATACTTTACGATCCTTATACTCTTGTGATTTTCCTTCATTCCAATTTTTAACAGGACGATAATAACCCGTTATGCGGCTATAAACCTCGGTTTCAATGCCGCATTCCGGACAGTTGAAGTGCTCACCGCTGATGTAACCGTGCGTTTTACATACGGAATAGGTTGGCGATACCGTATAATACGGTAATTTGCTGTGCTCAGCTATCTTGCGAACAAGCGCAGCCGCCGAATGCCAGTCGGGTAGCTTTTCGCCCAGGAATGCATGGAATACCGTCCCGGATGTATACAGGACCTGTAATTCATCCTGCAATTCCAATGCTTCAAACAGATCTTCCGTAGCACCGACCGGAAGATGAGAGCTGTTCGTATAATAGGGAGGATCGCCTGGTTCTGCTGCGGTTATGATCTTGGGATATTGCTTCCTATCATGCTTAGCGAGCCGATAAGTTGTGGATTCGGCAGGCGTCGCTTCCAGGTTAAAGAGCGCGCCATATTGTTCCTGATATTTTACAAGCCTTTCCCGCATATGATTCAACACATTTTTCGCAAACAGTTGGGTAGATTTATGCATTAAATCTGTTCTGAGCCAATTCGCATTCAGACCGGCTTCATTCATTCCGATCAGACCGATGGTAGAAAAATGATTATCAAAGCTACCAAGATACCGCTTCGTATAAGGATAAAGTCCGGCGTTCATCAATTTTGTAATAACGGTACGCTTGGTATCCAATGAACGAGCAGCAAGATCCATTATTTTGTCTAGTCGATTGTAAAAATCAATTTCGTTCGCAGCCTGATAGGCAATCCGTGGTAAATTGATCGTGACGACCCCAACAGAACCTGTACTCTCACCACTGCCGAAAAAACCGCCACCTTTTTTGCGCAGTTCCCGGAGGTCAAGCCGCAGTCGACAACACATGCTGCGAACATCGTTTGGCTGCATGTCACTATTTATATAATTGGAGAAATAGGGTGTGCCATACTTTGAGGTCATTTCAAACAACAAACGGTTATTCTCCGTATCACTCCAGTCGAAATCTCTGGTTATGGAATAAGTCGGGATTGGATATTGGAAGCCTCTGCCATTGGCATCGCCTTCAATCATAATATCAATAAACGCTTTATTGATCATATCCATCTCATTTTTACATTCTTTGTAGCAAAAATCCATTTCTTTACCGCCAACGATGGCGGGAAGCTCCGCGAGATCATTCGGAACAGTCCAATCAAGCGTTACATTCGTAAACGGGGCCTGTGTACCCCAACGGCTCGGCGTGTTGACGCCGTAAATGAATGACTGAATACACTGCTTCACTTCCTTATAACTTAAAGCATCAACCTTTACAAAAGGCGCGAGATAAGTATCAAAGGACGAAAAAGCCTGCGCGCCGGCCCATTCATTTTGCATAATTCCAAGAAAATTAACCATCTGATTGCACAGAGTGGATAGATGGCTTGCCGGTGAAGAAGTAATTTTGCCTTCAATGCCTCCCAAACCTTCCAGTGTAAGCTGCTTCAGGGACCATCCTGCACAGTAACCTGTCAGCATGGAGAGGTCGTGGATATGCAGATCGGCATTTCTATGCGCGTTAGCAACATTCTCGTCATAGACCTCCGAGAGCCAGTAGTTTGCTGTAATCGCTCCGGAGTTGCTCAAGATCAATCCGCCTACGGAATAGGTAACGGTAGAATTTTCCTTAACACGCCAGTCCTCTAGGTTGACATAACTATTGACTAAATCCTTATAATCGAGAAGAGTCGCTTTTGTGTTGCGTACTTTTTCACGCTGTTTGCGGTATAAAATGTACGCCTTCGCCACATCCGCATAATCCGCCTGCACTAAAACTCGTTCAACACTGTCTTGAATTTTCTCGACGCTGATGAGTCCGTTCATTATCGAATTCTGATAATCCGATGTCACCTTAAGCGCAAGAAAATCGATAATATCAGAATTATATTGTTTGTTCTGCGCATCGAATGCTTTGGTTATCGCATTTGAGATTTTGCTGATACTGAAATCAGTGATTTTACCATCTCTCTTTTTTACCTGATACATTGTGCAGTCCTCTCCTTTGGCTTAAAAATCGTTTTTATTACGATTGGATTTAATAAAGCAACTTGCTCTCACAAACATTGCGAGAGCAAGTTCATTGTAATATGATTATATCAACTTGTCAAGACAAAGCACAATATATTGTGTTTTACTTTTCTACTGATACAAGATACAGGTTATACACCTCTGATTTGCACAGAAGGGACAAAGTCACGTAAGATGTCCGCAAATGCTGTCAGTTCTGTTTTAACCATACCTTGAAGCCCGGGCTGTATCAGATCTCCCGAATCCGCAAAATTTTGCAGAAAATACCGTTGGGCTCCCCGGATCCATTTCCCGATTTCAATAAAATCCTCTTTTGTATGAAAATCTTTTACTACCGTTGTCCGAAACTCGTAATCAACGGCACCTGAAAGTAAAAAAGATACGCTTTCGTTAATCCGTGGCAGCATATTATCAATGATTCCTGCTGTTTTAGCATAATTGGCAGGCGAATTTTTAATATCCATTGCCACATAATCAATCAGACCAGCGCCGACCAGCTCTTTGAGTTTTGCGGGAAAACTTCCATTGGTATCGAGCTTTACTAAGAAACCAAGCGATTTGATTTCAGAAATAAATTTTTTCAGGTCTTCCTGCAAAAGTGGCTCGCCCCCTGATATGCAAATACCATCCAATAATCCGCGCCGTTTGGCCAAAAAGCCAAAGAAGTCTTGTTCTAATATGCCTCGCTCTTGTTCCGGATTCAAAACCAAAGAGGCATTATGACAAAAAGGGCATCGAAAATTGCAGCCGCCGGTAAATACCGTTGCTGCAATTTTCCCTGGATAATCAAGTAATGTCATTCTTTGTAATCCTTGTATCTTCATAGAATTCCCTCACGATATCGAGTATTTTTTGGCTTAAAATTGTGGTTATTGGCTGAATCAACAGCCGTCTTGTCTATGCAAAATCCATCCTATCAGATTAGGTCAATTTCTCTATTCCCGGCTGACTTAAGCTGCAATTCCATCTGTCATGTCTTAAACGGAACCAGAAACCACTCAGCAACGAGTAGCCGCATCAGGATCTGCTTTTGCTTCTCATAATTTTGGTGAAAAATTCTGATCACTTCTTGACGGACATCCATCATTATCATAACTGAATTTGATCCTGTGTCAATCATGATAGGTGAAATATTTAAAAACAGAGGAAGTATTCGTCAAGCAGCCATAACACATTCCTTTTTTTCATGATGTAATCATCCAGTGGATTGATATTTTCATATTTCAACGATAACAGAGCAGAGCCGAGTGCCTGCCTTTACAGCCACTCGGCTCTGCTCTTCGTTCATCTGAATTCCGCAACGGCGTTTCTACTAGTTTCTTCTCTGAGTGCAGAACAAGTGAATCTTTTTATCAAGCAACTCGCCTCGTGCTTGTGAAAATTGCTATTTGTCATCTTAAGCGCTTCCAGGTTCGCTCCTTGCAACTCACTTTTTTATGGTGTGGATGTAAGAAATCAATTTATCACTTCATCCGTTTAAAACTCGAAGGGCGCAAACCGTCTCCTATTTGCCGCATTCATCCTGATGCTGATGTTCGTGGCAAACAGATCCCGTTGTCTTCAGTTCGCCTCTCAGATACTTTTCAACAGCTGCTTTGGCATCACCCGCAGCACCGACGACAACTTCAACATTTCTTTCGTTAAAAATATCAACTGCACCGCCACCCATGCCACCACTGATTATCACCTTAACACCGCGGTCGGCAAGGAAATTTGGCAAAAAACCCGGTTTATGACCAGGATTCGGAATGGATTCTTCCTTGATAATTTTACCGTTTTCCACATCGTAAATCAGGAAATTAACGCAATGGCCAAAATGTTCCGTCACGTTGTTACCTTCGCCGGCAATAGCAATTCTCATCATTTCTTTCTCCTCCGTTTTGTCTAATATTTGAGCAATAGAATCCAACCAATCCTCCTGAAGGAACTCAATCGTACCCTGATCACAGGCTGCTGAGATTTTTGGTTCAATCGGAATTTTGGCAAGAATCTTTAGATGGTGTTGATCAGCAATTTCATCAATATGGCTTTCGCCGAATATTTTATATTTCTTACCGTTATCTGGACAGATGAAATAGGACATATTTTCCACCAAACCCAAAACCGGTATCGCCATCATTTCCGCCATTTTAACCGCTTTTGATACAATCATCGAAACAAGTTCCTGCGGAGAGGTTACGATAATAATACCATCTATCGCTACCGACTGAAAAATGGTGAGCGGTACGTCTCCGGTGCCCGGCGGCATATCGATAAACATAAAGTCCACATCACCCCAAATAACATCGGTCCAAAACTGCTTAACCGTATTACCCAGAATCGGACCTCTCCAAATCACCGGATCGGTATCGTTTTCCAAGAGTAAATTGATAGACATAATGTCAATTCCCGTTTTACTCTTCAATGGGAACCAACCGAATTCACCACCGGATACCTTCCCATTGATCCCGAACGCTTTTGGAATAGAAGGCCCCGTGACATCGGCATCCAGTATCGCGACATGATATCCCTTTCTTTGCATTGCTGCTGCAAGCAGAGAAGTTACCGAAGATTTTCCGACTCCACCTTTTCCGCTGACAATTCCGATGACCTTTTTGATATGACTCAGTTCATGCGGATCTACCCGGAAATCCGTTTTCGCTGCTTTTCTATCTTCGCTGACTTCACCGCAGCTGCCATAATTTTGATCACATTTTTCACTCATTGTCAATATCTCCTTACTTAAAAATTGTTCCCTGCTTTTCCAGACGAAAATATCGATCTTTATGACCATAACAGTTTCCAGTTTTTTGTGGACGCCAACCCTTTTTTATTCATGCCCTTGGCTGATTGCCTTCCTTGTAAAGCAATTTCAGGCTGCTGCTGAAAACTTCTTTTACAGCAGATCCAGACGGACAGTCAACGTCGACGATCGTCATCCCCTGGTTGATAGCCTGAACCGCTGCCGGATCGAAGGGGATCTTTCCTGTAAACACAAGACCTTTCACCCGGCAGAATTCTTCGATCTTTTCCGTATTCGCGAGATTGGTATCCTGTTTATTGACACAGACCCCGATCTTGGTCTGGAATGTCTCGGCAGTTTTTATAATGCGTTCCATGTCGCTGATCCCGGAGATGGATGGTTCCGCAACAATCAAGACCATATCAATACCACTGAGGGAAGCAATGACCGGACAGCCAATTCCCGGTGAACCGTCGATGATCGCTAACTCGGTAGCTGGCGCCGAGGCTGATTTCATTTGATTTTTCACCTTGGTGACAAGCATTCCCGAAGTACCGCTGCCCATTTTTAATTGTGCTGTCGAGAAAACTTTACCGTTATCCGTATACAACATCATCTTCCCCGCTATCGTGGGTCTTAATAGAATAGCTTCCGCTGGACAAATTACTGCACAAACACCACAGCCTTCACAGGCAAATGGATCTACTTTATACCCTCCAAGGGAGGAAATTGCCTGAAACCGGCAAAACTCTTCACATTTTCCGCAAGCGGTACACTTTTTGATCTCTATCCTGGCTTTTGGCATGCCATAATAATCTGTCTGCTTTGGCTCGCAGGTTAGCAACATGACTAAATGAAGGTTTGGCGCATCAACATCACAATCGGCAAAAGCTGCAGCGTTAGCAATTTTGATGAAAGCACTGGCGATTGTCGTCTTGCCAGTGCCGCCTTTACCGCTGAGGATCAACAATTGTTTCATGTCGCACCTCCTTCATCACGCTTTCAAGCAGGGTAGAGAATAATATCCGAAATCGCTCGCTTTCTCTTACAACTATTTTGGCATCTGAATTCAACGTTCCAAGCTCATGATCAAACGGGATCCGACCCAAAATTGGAATACTTTTTTCCATACAGAACTTTTCCGCAGGATTCTCACCATTCAAGCATTTGTTGAGCACAACTCCATATGGTTTACCGAATAACCTGACCAAATCATAGACCATATTGAGGTTTTGCACTCCAAACACAGTTGGTTCAGCGACCAATATGCAATAATCCGCATCCTTAATACTTTCCATAACAATGCAGGCACTCCCCGGAGGGCAATCGATCAAGACAGGAACTTCGTTATGGCTGTTATTTTCATGCAAAAGTTTTTTTATGATCGGAATACCGGAAGTCTCACCGGTGTTCATCACTCCGGTATTGACAGCGACGCGACCGGATACACCTTTTTTGATTTTTCCAATTTTCTTTTCTTTCTCAGTAATTGCTTTTTCTGGGCAAAGCAACAGACAACCACCGCAGGAGTGGCAGACTTCTTCAAAGACATACGGCTTATTCTTAATGAAAGCAAGCGCGTTAAATTTGCAAAAATCCACACATTGCCGGCAACCATTGCATAGCGCTGTAGTGATAACAGGTATTTTTACTGTGATGTCTTCTTCAGCAACCGCTTCGGGTTTGAAAAATAGATAACCATTTGGTTCTTCCACATCACAATCAATATAGACAGATTCCCCGGCTGCTGCAGCCAAATTAACGGCAATCAGCGTTTTACCGGTACCCCCTTTACCACTCAACACGGCAATTTTGACGCTCTTATTTTTCATGACCATGAAAGCCCGGATGAAAATCACTGAGAGAGAGGAGTTGTTCAGCTAAGTAGGCCTCTATATTTTGTTTGGCTGTTCCGGGAATTGATTTATAGATAAAAATCTCCGCTTTGTGCAGAACCTCTTTGGCATTTTCGCCACAGCGCGGTGTTAGCAGTGCCTTAACACCATGATCTGCCAGAACCTGAGCCGCTCTGATCCCCGCTCCACCTTGGCTGGCGACGGCACTGTTATCCAAATAATAGCTTTCTTTGGTGACCGTATCATAGAAGAGGAAAAATGGTGCTCGCCCATAGGACGGGCATACATCCGATTCGATCCCTTTACTTTCCACTGGTATTGCTATTTTCATTGTAACCCTCCATTCTATTTCCTTGTTTCGGTTGTTAATTGCGTAACTTTCTCTAAACTCTTCTGCATTGTCTATGTCTCACGCGTCGCAGTCCCGATTGAACTCCCACTTTGTTTTCGTTTTGGGAAGCAAAGAAAGCGAAATCGCATTCACTTAACAGGCACAGAAATAACCAGACCTAAGTCTGGTTACTCCTGCCATTTCTCATGAATTTTCTAGTTGCTGATTGATGACTTCTAGTCGTCTTTGCAATGCCTCTTTTTGTTCTTGGAGTACTGCTTTTGGTGTTTTAGTAGAGCTCTGATTAAAAAAAACATTTCTAAAGCCACATCCAAAACCACGCCTGCAAGCATAACCTAAGCCTAAGGCTAATCCCAAGCCGGCACCATACTTTACTGCATGAGCTCCGCATGTACCTAACCCTCTTCCGGTCATTGCTCCCGCACCCATTGGACCAGTCCCATCTCTGCTTGGCATGTCATTCACCTCCTTTTGTTTTTGACATATGCCGCTTTCAATTCTTATTATACACGGTTTATGACATATGTCAATAATTATTTTCAGCCTTATTTACATCAAAAAATAACCTGCTGTTTGAGCGTTCTTATTCCGTTCAAACTGCAGGTTATAGCTAGCAATTTTCTCTCCTTCGTTCCGGTAATACTACTGAAAATCCGCTTGTTGCTCAATCAAGGATTCATCAAAGGATCCCCCAATTAACGAAAAAAGATCTGGTTGAGAAAGGGACTCCGTTATCTTTAGCTTATTGAAAGCGTTCTTACGCTAGTAGGGCAATTCGACTTACACTATCATTAAATCCACAACATTTTTTTAAAAAGCCCTGGAACTCTCTCCCGATACCGGAGAAGATTTTCTCGCGTTCCTTCGTCACTCGGTGATTCAGATGGAATTATTCTCTATAGAAACAAAATACGGGTTATTTCCGATAGAGCTAAAAGGGGTTCTATTCTATGATGCGGAATAGATAGAAGGAAAAAGGAAATAAGTTGGCAGTGAGGTGAAGAGATGATTAAAGCATTATTATGGGCCAGCGCCGGTACCGGTTTTACGTTTCTCATGACGACACTCGGCGCTGCCATGGTTTTTTTATTCCGTAAAACCATGAGCGGCAGTATACAGAAGATATTTCTTGGTTTTGCCGCCGGTGTCATGATTGCAGCTTCCGTTTGGAGTCTGTTAATCCCTGCGATTGAGGAGGCTGAAGCAAACGGACAGATTGGCTGGCTGCCGGCCGCCGGTGGGTTTATTCTGGGGATCGCTTTTTTGTACCTGTTGGATCAACTGATTCCACATTTGCATCCGCAGGAAAACACAAGAGAAGGTTTGTCTTCCTCGATGAAACGAACCTCTTTGCTGGTTATGGCAGTCACCTTGCATAATATCCCCGAAGGGATGGCAGTTGGTCTTTCCTTCGCTTTGGCTGCGCAACATGGCGGTGAGTCGGCAGTTTATGCTTCCGCCCTGGCTTTGGCGCTCGGCATTGGTATACAAAACTTCCCGGAGGGAGCCGCCATCTCGCTGCCGCTTCGGCAGGAAGGTGTCAGTCCGCCAAGGGCCTTTTTCCTTGGCAGTATGTCCGGAATTGTGGAACCTATTTTTGGTATTCTGACAGTGCTGCTCGCCGGCGTAATTATACCGTATATGCCCTGGCTTTTATCGTTTGCGGCGGGTGCCATGATGTATGTGGTTGTGGAGGAACTGATACCGGAGGCTCATCTTGGAGAACATTCCAATATCGGCACTTTAGGCGTGATGCTCGGTTTCTTGATCATGATGGTTTTAGATGTCGCCTTGGGCTAAGGCTGATTCGCCGGGTTTCCTTGCGTTCATTCCTGAATCAACAAACAAAATAAGCTAATTATTTGCTCAGGAGGGTTTTTAATGATTACCAAAGAGGAAATAAGTTCCCTTGAAAAAGAACAGATCGCGCAGGCGGCAATGGAATTAGAAACAGATGATCTACCGCAACTGGTAGAATGGCTGTCCGAAAAAGATGATAAGTTAAGATATCAAGCATTCTTACTGCTGCAGTTTCGCTCCCAAAAGGCAGCTGATGTTTATCCTTTTTTTACTGTTTTCCATCAAAAAACCAAAAACAGCAATTCTTATCAAAGGAGCCTCGGGGCAATGCTGCTTGCTGCCAATACAAGATGGGATAATCTGGACTTGCTGGATGCCGCGATCGATGATTATTTATTACTGCTGCAGGACGAGAAACCGATTACCGTGCGGCAGTGTATTCAGTCTTTGTGTGAGATAATACCCTATAAACAGAAGCTTTGTGCAAAAATCAGCTCTGCTTTATGCGCGATTCCGCTCGCCTCCTTCAAAGAGACGATGCAGAAATCCATCCTTCTTGACATCCTGTCAATGCTCATCTTCATCAATCGGTATCAGGCATCCAATGAGATAGAAAGTTATCTTGAAAAGGCGTTGTCAGGCAGCTTGCTTGATAAAAAGGCCAAAAAACAGATTGAATTGCTGAAGAACTCCGGTCACAACATTCTTGTCTGAATTTTGCGGCTGATCCTAGGCTTTCTACGAACCGATCAATCGGTATTGCAGCGATATCATGTTTGCATTGATCTCTGAAAGAACCGAGAAGAACTTGAATCGGTTTGAAATTCAAGCTATACTTTTTGGCAGAACAACAGCAATCATCAAATTACAGATATTTCCATTTGAGGTGAACAAGCATGTTGAAACCAGGCCTTTATGAACAAGTCATCAATACAGTGATCAGCAGCGAGCTTTCTGTTGTTCAGGAAGCCCGTAAGGCAATTGCACCCATTGATAAAGCGGAAGCATCCAAGATACTGGCCCAGTATCTCTCTGATGTAGTGCAGAAGGGCATGGACAATTTGCTGGACAATGGCGGAAATCTAGCCTCACAGGTTGCTCTTTCTAACCGAATTGTCAAACTGATTGAACAGGAAACCCAAGAAGCTGACTTTGCCGTTTTCTCTGTGGACGGACGTGCAGAGCAGCTTTTTGCGCTATTGGGTGAGAATGATCCCCGTCTGATACTGGGCAAAACAGCAAGTGATCTGAATCGGCCAACAACATCCATTGCTCAAAGCAGCCTGTTCACCGGCGCGGTGCATGAACCGCAAATGTTCTCCGAATTGAAAAAAGAGATCCTTTCCGCCGATCGGATTGATCTGTTGGTATCTTTCATCAAGTGGAGTGGTCTGCGGTTGATTATAGAAGAACTGCGCGAATTTACTCGAAGTAGCGGTGAGCTCCGCATCATCACTACTTCTTACATGGGCGCAACCGACATGAAAGCCGTAGAGGAGCTGAGCAAGCTGCCTCATACGGAGATCAAGATCTCCTATGACACCAAACGGACCCGACTGCATGCGAAAACCTATGTGTTTTACCGTAACACCGGCTTCAGCACAGCTTATGTGGGTTCATCGAACCTTTCCAACAGCGCTATTTCCAGTGGCCTGGAGTGGAACATCAAACTAACGGCCAAAGACTTACCGGAAACCCTTGAGAAGATTACGGCCACCTTCGAGAACTATTGGCATTCCACCGAGTTTGAATTATATAAAGAAGAAGAACGCGAGCGCCTGCTCGGAGCATTGAAGGCCGAACGCTTCGGTTCTGAAGAAAGTCGACGTTTCTTTTTTGACATTCGTCCTTATCCTTTTCAGCAGGAAATTCTGGATAAACTCCGTGCGGAACGCGAAGTGCGCCATCTTTATCGCAATCTCGTGGTGTCAGCGATGGGCACGGGCAAAACAGTGATCTCCGCTTTTGATTATCGCCGTTTCTATCGTGATCACATCGGTCAAGCGAATCGGCTGCTCTTTGTAGCTCACCGGGAAGAAATTTTAATCCAGAGCCGGGATACCTTCCAAGGCGTGCTGAAGGATCCGAATTTCGGTGAATTGTTTGTCGGCAGCTATCAGCCGGAGGGTCTCGATCACCTGTTCATCTCCATCCAGACGCTGAATTCTCAGGAATTCTGCGAAAAATTGCCTGCGGATTACTACGACTTCATCATTGTTGATGAGTTCCACCACGCCGCTGCACCAACCTATCAGAAGTTGCTGAGCCACTTTCAACCGAAAATATTATTAGGCTTGACTGCAACTCCGGAGCGCATGGACGGTAAGAGTATTCTGGACTATTTCGATGGCCGTATTGCGGCGGAAATTCGTTTGCCGGAAGCCATTGACCGTAAACTCTTGTGTCCCTTCCAATATTTTGGTGTAACAGACACCGTAGACCTGAGTGAACTGCGCTGGATGCGCGGTGGTTACGATAAGTCTGAACTGAGCAACCTTTATTCCCTCAATCGCCTCGTGGCGGAACGCCGTGCGGGCAACATCCTGCAATCTCTGGAACGGTATGTAACAGACATGCATGACCTGAAAGGCTTGGGCTTCTGTGTGTCGGTAGAGCACGCCAAATTCATGGCGGAGTTCTTCAATAAAAACAGCATGCCGTCCATTTCACTGGTGAGTGAGTCTGCAGATGAAGAACGTAATACGGCGAAAAAACGCTTGGTAGCCGGGGAGATCCGTTTCATCTTTGTAGTGGACATCTATAACGAAGGCGTAGATATCCCGGAAGTCAATACCGTCTTGTTCTTGCGGCCAACCGAGTCGCTGACCATCTTTTTGCAGCAGCTTGGCCGCGGCCTGCGCCTTACAGAAAATAAAGAATGCCTGACCGTGCTGGATTTCATCGGTCAGGCAAACAAAAAGTATAACTTTGAAGAGAAATTTGCAGCATTGCTGGCAAACTCAAACCACAGCGTGCAGTACGAGTTGAAAAATGGTTTTCTCTCCGCACCGAAAGGCTGTTACATCCAGTTGGAGAAAATAGCCGTAGCCTATATTTTAGAAAATATAAAGAGCTCCTTCAGTACAAAGTTGGGGTTGATCAGCAAACTTACCAATTTTGTTGAGGACAGCGGTCTGCCTCTGAATTTAGCAAATTTTCTGGGTTATTACCATCTGGACAGCCGCACAATCTACGTAAAATACAGCTTCGCCCGCCTTTGCGTTCTGGCCGGAGCCAAAGAAAACTTTGATGAGGCGATCGAGGAGACGCTGACAAAAGCGTTCAGCCGGATTGTATCCATTGATTCCCGCAGGTGGATTACCTTCCTGCTAGACCTATTGCCGCGGTTGAATGACGTGAATTTTGCCAAACTGCCGGAGCGGGAACAACGCATGCTGCAAATGTTCTACATTACCATCTGGCAAGAAGCGGTGGAAGATTGGGACAATGCTGAGGTGCTGAAGAATCTTTACTCACTTGCCGATAGCCCTGTGATGCTTGCGGAGCTGATGAAACTGCTGCAGTATAACTACGACCGCATCGATTTTCTCGATGAACCTTTAAATTTGGGTTTTGCCTGCCCACTGGATCTGCACTGCGTGTATACCCGTGATCAGCTGTTGGTTGCCCTGGATTTTATGCTGCCCAAAACGATTCGTGAAGGAGTGAAATGGCTGCCGGAAAAACAAATAGATATACTGCTCGTAACCCTGAACAAATCAGATAAGCATTATTCTCCCTCGACGATGTACAACGATTATTCTATTAATGAAAGTTTATTTCATTGGCAAAGCCAGAGCACGACCTCAGAGAGTTCTCCCACCGGTCAGCGTTATATCCATCACCGCGAGCGCGGCAGTAAAGTGTTGCTGTTCGTTCGCGAATCCAAGACAGATCTCGCCGGCACGGCACCCTATAGCTTGCTCGGCCTTGCCAATTACGTGCAGCACAATGGCAGCCGGCCAATGAATATCACCTGGCAGCTGGAGCGTCCAATCCCGGCAAAGTATCTCAAGAAGACGAATCAATTGGTAGTGGGATAAAATCAAGCAACCACCCCATCAATCAGATCAGGTGGTTGCTTTCAATCGTACAGTCTAGCGGCTAAATGATGATTCCTAATATCTCTAGACCATTTTCTTTCGATACTTTATGATGATATAGATACCCGTAAAGAATTCAAACGGCACATAGGGCAGGCAAAGTGCAAACGGCAGTACGATGCCAAAAAAACCCAAAGTGAAATACATCAAAATACAAGGTGCTGTCACCAAGCCCCAGACCATTAACCACTTTGGTATCACGTTTGCTTTGCCTAATTGATAATAAAAAATGATCGCCCCAATCCCAAACGGCAACATCGCAATCTCACCGGCGAAATGCCTGCAGGATAATAATACATTTCCCAGACTCAGAAGTCCAGCATCTCCGCCTGCCGAATAAACTTCACTGACCTTCATCAATCCAACAATGAAGACTTGACCGACAGCAAGCAGGATTGCCTCAAATGTATAGAGAAGAGCTGCAATTGCACTCATTGTTTTATTGATGTGACCTGATGTTTGATAGATTGCCACACCCAGCATGATGACGACAATGGCTGCGATAAATTGCAAGAACACACTCGCCTGCACAGTGAAAATATTCTGGGTTATATTGTTCATGGTAGCTGCAATACCGCTGCTGGATTCTAAATTCTTGAATAATAACCCGCCGATTAATGGTGTTATTGCCTGAACGAGAAAAGTAATGCCTAATAATTGAAACAAACCTCTTTTTGTTGTTGTATCCATAATACCTAAATACCTCCAAATAATTTTTTTAATTGATTCATTCTTATTGTCTAATTGTTATGACACATCGTGATAATGACATTGCCCTTTTTATGCCCTTTTTCTACGTAGCGATGAGCTTCCACAATTTGCTCCAGCGAATAGCATCGATCGATCACCGGTTTCAGCTTTCCTTCACCAAGGAGTTCATTGAGAAAGACTAAATCTGCCATCTGAAGTGTCGGCGAACCATCATCGACGGTGATGTGCTTGCCATTTTGAGTCAGTGATTTTTTGCATTGTAATTTGACTTTCTTTTTGCCAACAGAATTGAAGATCAGATCAAACCGCTCTTTTCCGGCTGTAAAGTCTTCTTTGGTGTAGTCAATGACTTTATCTGCACCTAAGGATTTTACCAGTTCCAAATTCGTCGTGCTGCATACTCCTGTAACTTCCGCCCCGAAATATTTGGCAAGCTGTACGGCAGAAGTACCAATTGCACCCGAAGCACCGTAAATAAGAACCTTTTGACCACTTTCTATCTTTGCTATTTTCAGGTAAAATAGTGCCAACAAGCCACCAAAAGGAACCGCTGCGGCTTCTTCATACGAAACAGTAACCGGTTTTTTTACCAACAAACCTTCTTCTGCGATACACTTATACTCTGCATATGCACCAAAGCCGAACCGATCGAAGCCGTAAACCTGATCCCCTTTTTGAAATGATTTGATATTATCACCGACAGATTCGATTTCTCCGGCAAATACCATTCCAAGTATGGATTTTCTTGGTTTATGAAAACCAATTGCTGCCGCCATCGGTAACCAGAACTGGATGGCAACTTTAAATCCACGAATGATGCAGTCACTGGCAGTAACTGCTGTCGCAAAAACCTTGATACAAATCTCATTTTCACCGGGCATCGGTTTTTCAACCTCTTTGAGTTGAAGAACTTCCGGTGGTCCATATTTGGTGCATACAACTGCTTTGATACCAATCCCTCCTAAATTTTCTCTGCTGTATTTTCGCTTGCCTTTAATTACACTATATAGTATAATTAATTGGGAGTCAACACCTAATTACACTTATTGGTGTAATTTACAAAAAGTTACAAGGAGTTATTGAAATGATACAACCGAAAAGTCGGGACAAAAGCAAAAAACGGGCAACGATTCTGGAAGGTGCCGTCGATGTCTTTATCAGTATGGGTTATGAACTGGCAAGCATGGATAAAATTGCAGAAACAGCCGGAGTCTCTAAACGTACTGTCTATAATCATTTTGGCAGCAAGGAGAATCTATTCCAGGCAATTGTGAATGATTTCTTAGCTCAACGCCAAAGTTTGAAAACTATCACATACAATTCAAAAAATTCATTGGAAGAACAATTATTGGCATTTGCGAATGCGGAAATCTTCCTGATTGATTCACCTGAGCGATTAGGACTATCTCGATTTTTGACCGGCGTTTTTCTCAAGGACATTAATTATGCCAGAGAAACCGTAACAAAATACCCTCCGGTTTATGATATGCTGCTTGATTGGCTTAAGGAAGCAGAAAAAGATCATAAAATTAAAACAGATAATTTAATCCTCACAGCCCGAGTATTCTATGCCCTGGTGGAAGGAGCGATCACTTATCCAGCTCTTTTTTCCAATGGTATTGATAAAGAAAGGGTGAAACCAATGTTGGATGAAATTATTGCAACCTTCTTAGCAAGATACCGCACTGAGTCAATTATCAAATAGAAGGTTCTGTAAATTAGGCAGGTTTGGTTTTGTCACGCTAACGCATCGATTGATAAAGGCTTTTTGAATCATTTATTCCGTAAATACCGCTTCATACGACTGTAACAAAACAGCTTAAAAAACAGAGTCCGATAACTGCAAAAAGCAGATACCAGACTCTGTTTTTATATCGTTGAATTGTGAAAAAAATACTGTGACAGAAAAATCATCTCATATTCCGATTGATTTTGAAGGTACCGGCATCGTAATCAATCGCTGCGCTGTTGGTCTGTTGGTAAAACATTCGGATCCGGTTATTTGATTTTTTCGAACCTACCTGTATTTCCCGCACTAAGTTGTAAGCAAACCAAAGACACATCACTCGCTGCGAAATCCACCATCCGAATTCCCTTGGCTATTATCTGTAAATAATCCCCCAGGGATTGTCCTCTATCAGATTAACCAGCATATCGTCATTCCAGGAACAATACGCTTCCGAATTCTTGTTTTCCAGAATAATCGTCAGATACTCTTTGAAATTAGGAGCAAGCTTCCTCTTAACAAGATCATCGAGACTCAACCAGAACACTCTGCCTTCCTCGGTGACCTCGATCAGTTCACCAATATAATCGGTCGTACGATATAAATGAACAAAATAGCGATCCTCGGTTTTATTGTTGAACCAGTAGATCAAACCACAGGATTTAAAATTTTGGATGGTTAACCCGGTTTCTTCTTTGATTTCACGCACAGCGCTGTCGTAAATACTTTCTCCGTTTTCAGCGTGACCACCGGGGGAAGCCAAACGCACCAGTTTTTGATCCTATCCTGAACGATTTACTTTACCTGTTGTCTTATCTTGCACCATATCCATGTTGGTAATTTCGAGTTTTGGCGTGCGTGTTTCTCCTTAATCGTCCGTCTCAGACACCTCAGTCATAGAGCTTTCCAACCTCAAAGACAGCATAGAGTGGCAAATTAACCAGCCACTCTCGCTTTTTATAATCCGCCATTGAAGTCCTCACGGAAAGCTCTGGGTTGAATTTCTCTTTATATGTTTTGAGGCTCTTTGCCATGAGGTTGACTTCTGCTTTTACTTCAATCGGTATGATGTGTTCACCATCGTCAATCATAAAATCAATCTCAGAGGAATTTCTATCATTCGTATAATAATAGATGGAAATATTCAGCATCGCAACAAGCTGCTGCAGCACATATTGCTCGCTCAATGCCTCTTTGAATTCCACGAAAAGGTCATTCCCGTCAAGCAGGATTCGTTGATGCAGCCCAGTCATACAGGAGAGCAACCCGACATCGACCACAAACAGTTTAAATGCTTTTAAATCCTCATAAGCTTTTAAGGGCAGATGAGGGGTATTGACACGGCAGACTTTGTGAATAAGTCCACAATCTATCAACCACAGCATGGCAGTTTCGTATTCCTTTGCCCGAGCACCGTCACGAACAAGCCCATAAATAAATTTCTTGTTTTCTTTTGCTAGTTGTGAGGGGATACTGTTCCAAAGCATGCGGATTTTTGGCACGATTTCATTCGGAGCATGCTTGGAAAAATCCTGCTCGTAAGCTGCCAAAATTCGCATTTGAATCCTGCGAACCTCATTGAAATCTTTGTTCTCGCTAAAATGCAGCACAGCCTCCGGCATTCCACCGATAAAATAATACTGCTTGAGCGCATCGATGAATACCTGCCTGAAGCTTGTAATCATTGGATAATCTTGTTTTTCAAGCAACTCGACAAAACGCTTATTGCCGGTCGCAATCAAAAACTCTTTAAAGGATAATGGATATAATTTTAAAAAATCTACTTTCCCAACCGGGAAAGAGGTACCGCCATGCAAGGCAATTCCTAAAAGTGAGCCTGCACAGACAATATGATATTGCGGAGCGTCTTCGTAGAAGTATTTTAAACTGGTTAGCGCCTTGGGAACCTCTTGGACTTCATCAAAAATGATCAGTGTATTGCCGGGATTGATTTTTCTGCCCGCAAAAAGTTCCAGGCCGAGCATAAGCCGTTCTGCTTTGAGATCCGCTGAGAAAAGATCGGCCATCTGGCTGTTCGAATCAAAGTTGATGTAAATGGTATCGGTATAAGCCTTTGCTCCGAATTCTTTCATGAGCCAAGTCTTACCCACCTACCTCGCTCCTTCAAGAACGAGCGGTTTGCGATATTTGCTTTCTTTCCATCGATAGAGTTCATCCAATGCGTACCGATACATAAATACACCTCCGTAATTGATCTGATTCTATCATGGCACGCAGCAACAAAAAATGCAACGAATATTTGTTGAATCACTTGCAAATATACGACGAATATTTTCTTTGCCTTCCTTTTGTCCCAAAATTAAAAAGAATTATCGTCGCGTAGCTGAACGGATCCCCAAAGTGTGCCACGGTAACTCAGTCTGCTTCAGTCCTGATTTTCAAACATCGGTTCCACTATTTTTCTGATCAGCATTACGCTGTCCTTTGGACGCGGCACGAATAAAGCTGCGATGGCAACAACCAAATTCTTGGCCGGATTGACATAAATCACGTTGCCGCCATCCCCCAAAGCCGCAAAGCTGTGTTCTTCTTCATCAATGATCCACCACAAATAGCCGTATTTGAGCCCCAACTCTTCCCAACGGCTGTGTTCTTGTGTGCTCTCGTTGATCCATTCGGCGGATACCAGCTGTCTGCCCTGCCATGCTCCGCGATTTAGGTACAACTGGCCGATCTTCGCCATCTCCGCTGCTTTGAGAAAAAGGCCCCAACCCGCTGTATTGATTCCCTGCGGATCAGCGACCCAGCCGCAAAGATGATTTTCCTTCGTCATCAGGGCCAGCTGTTCTTCCTTGCTTTGAAAGACGATATTGCGGTCAGCCTGAATGCCAAGCGGTGCGAACACATTTTCACGGGCAAAATCAAGCGTGGAGCGACCGGTTGCTTTTGCCAGAATACCCGTCAGGATATCCGGTCCGATCAGAGGCGTGTAACGGAATTTACCGATCTCTCCCTTACCGCCCAATAAGTCCAGCGCTGCTTTGACCCAGCTTTCGCTCGTAAAATACTTTGTGTAGGGCGCCGATTTATATTTATAGGGTGCGCTCATCGTCAGAATATCCCGGATCGTGACGCGCTGCGCAGTTTTTTCGCCGCGTTTCAGCGTGTAATCCGGAAAAAAGTCCAACACTTTTTGGTCAACGCTTTTGAGATATCCCTGATCGATGGCAATACCGATCAGCAGATTGACAACACTCTTCGTCACCGAAAACACATGAAGAGCACGCTCTGCAGTGTATCCGTTGAAATACTGCTCATATACCGTTTTGTTGTTTTTCTGTACAAGCATACCCGCAATATTGCTGTAGTCGTTCCTGATTATCTGCTCCAATTCTGCGATTTTTTCCCGATTCATACTCCATCCATCTCCTCTGTTTTATTCTAAAGGATATCCTCAAAACCAGCATATATCCATTTAAAATCATTTACAAGGGTTATTTTGGCCTATTTTCAGGAAATAGTAGCAAAAAAGCCGATTGGCCGCATATCACGGTGGTTTTCTGAAATTCCACAAAAAAGATCTTTGCCAGGCAGCTTGTGTCAGCCTGCCTGGCAAAGATCGAGTACACCGTTTGAGCGAGTCTCAAGGGAGCAAAGAATAATACTGAATGGGTTATCATCTATCCATCTAGGCGCATCCAAAACCGCCGCGCATTCGGTTACTCAGCTTTAAATAGAATTGAATATTTCTTTTTGCAGCCGCCATACATTATGTCCAAAATTGCTGACAACCGTTACGCAGAGTTCCCTATCAAGATCATAACTCGAAATGAAACTGACACCCGGATCACTGCCTTCTATATGCGGTGTAAAGCTGCCTGCTGCCGTTTGATCCAGCCAAACACCCAAGCCATACTGTGCTTTACCGCTGCCCGCGTGAGGAACGAGCATTTTTTTGGTCATTGGTGCAGAAAGTAATCGAAAAGTCAACAAGGCACTCCAAAAGCGATTGATATCCCAAACCGTGGTGAATGCTCCGCCCGCACCGGTCCCTTTGACATCAACACTATAAATGTTGGTATGATAATTACCATTTTGCTCGTCACAGATGTAAGAATTTGCACAGCGCTCCGGAAGCCGATCCAGTGCAAAATAACCGGTATCCAGCATTTCACACGGTTGAAAAACTGCTTTTTGCAGGTATTCATCAAATAAAACACCTGTAAGCTCCTCTATGATTAAGCCAAGAACTACAAAGCCGGTGTTATTATATTGAAATTTCTCACCGCGGGGATAGATCATCGGTTTATCAATAAACAAAGGAATCAAATCGGACGACTTACGAATTTTATAATTTGGGTAGTCACGCCACAACTCGTCATAATCCTGCATGACGCTTTCGTCGAAGTAATCGGGAATACCGGATGTGTGCGTAAGCAGCTGCTCTACTGTGATTACGCGGTCAATCGCGTGCAGATCAAAATGAAGATACTCTCCAATTGGACTGTCGAATCGCAGCTTACCGGCTTCTATCAGCTGTAAAATTGCGACGGCGACAAATATCTTACCTGCTGAAGCGGTAGCAAAGCGGGTATCAATCCGATTTGGCATTTTATTCGCCAAATCCATATAGCCAAAGCTTGCCGCTGCCAGTGTTTCCCCTTTTTGTGTCGCAAGCAGACAACCAGAAAAATTGGCTGGGGTTTGATATTTCATGTCTCGTTCTCATCCTCCATCAATCTAAAATGCTGCACGTTTTTTGGTAAAATTTACCTTGTTTACTGCTCCTACCTGTAGATGATCCCCCAGGGATTATCCTTTGTCAGATCAGCCTGCATATCGTCATTCCAGGAGCAATACGCTTCCGAAAACTTGTTTTCCAGAAAAATCGGCAGATACTCTTTGAAATTGGGAGCAAGCTTCCTTGCAACAAGTTCGTCAAGACTCATCCAGAATACGCTGCCTTCCTCGCTCCTCTCGATCAGTTCACCGGTATAATCGGTCGTACGATATAAATGAACAAAATAGCGATCCTCGGTTTTATTATTGAACCAGTAGATCAAACCACAAGATTTGAGGTTTTGGATAGTTAGCCCGGTTTCTTCTTTGATTTCACGCACAGCGCTGTCGTAAATACTTTCTCCGTTTTCGACGTGACCGCCGGGAAAAGCACAGCCGCACCAGTTTTTGATTCTCTCCTGAACGATAACCTGGCCGCTTAGTTTGTCTTGGACCATCACCATGTTGGTAATTTCGAGTTTAGACATTTCGTGTTTCTCCTTATTGATGCGCCTCTGTAATGATTCACCAGTCTGATTGTCAAATCTGCAGACCATTCGCTGCAACAGAAAAAATGCGGCAGATATTTGTAATATTACTCACAAATATGCAATGTACTTTTTCTGTTTCGGCAATGAATTCAGCATAAGGGTAAAAATTAACTATTAGCAACGATTTATAACATCTTTATTGAATGCAGGCTGGTAATGTGATATGATTATTTCAATTTTAGTGGAGGTAGTCTATCGATGAGAATAAACAACAAAATAGTCAGCGCCTATTTATCCGGTGGAAAAGTAAGTGATTATTCTCAAGAGTGGTATTTCTCGAATTCATCGATTGCCAGAAGCCAAGGAAGCAATATTTTCCAAGAACCTATTTATGACAAAGATCATACAAGAAAAGTGGAAATTGCTTGTAAAGCAATCGAAAAAACAGCAGCCGAATTTATACCATCGAATCTACTTATTTGGAATACGTTGTTTCCCAGCTGGCCTGCAATTCTGGCTGATGTAACAGTCGATTTGATTGTCGGCTTGCCGCAACCGTACGATGCGATTGTAGAACGAGATGCCACCGGAAAACAACATGTCATTTTTGACATGCTGTGCTGGGCACAATACGTTGGGCAGCGTGACATTACGGAAATCGTGCAAAATCTTCTAACCCATGAACTATGCCATATTTTGATAGGATGTTCTGTTCCGAATATCGATGATGACACTGAAAGCAAAAATTATCTTACGCGTTTCGATGCAAATACGTTTCATGAAGCATTTGCACATTTGGTATCTTATAAAGCCAAAGAAATCCATACAATTGATTGGCATACGACTGACTTGGAAAAAATAAAAGAACGAAGTAATCATAAAATGAGTGCAGCTCTTGCCGAATCAACTCCGGAAATTCAGCAAAAGTATTTATACGAGGCGTTTTGCGGTCAGTATTATGAAAAATACGCTTGTATGAGCGGTATGCTCTATCTCGCCGAACAATGGGAAACCGGAGGCAATACAGCATTAAAGAAAATCTTTGACGAAGGATACCATGGATTTACAGTAAAGACAATTTCAATCAACCAGTAAAATTCTCCATACTATAGCATCATAAATCGGCAGTGGCTTGGCTGTCGATTTATGATGCTGTTTTTTTGCGTTTGTCAATCTCTCGGCAAGCCTCATTCCATCAAAAGGTTCGTTGTGACAGCAGAGATGAATTTTTCCGTCCCGCTCACGATGAGCTGCGTCAGTGAATTCTGCTCATCAAAATCCGGCTCAGACGTCAGCGTAGATTCGAAGGCGGCATCTCCATTCTCCGGATCATGGAAAACAGAGAACCCGTGCCAAAGCTTGCTGTCGCCTGTTGGCTTGTATTTTCTGAGCGTCGCTCTGTTCCTGGCGGAAAGCCACACTTCAAAAGAACCCTTCTCGTGCAGATAAACAACCGCAATTTTCAGCCCTTTCGCTTTCAGAGCGGCAGGTATTACCGAAAAATAAGTCATGTCCAGATAGCCCTGATAGATGCTGCCGCTGATCTCATATTCCGGGTGCAGCGCAGCAAAATCACTGCGCAATTTGCCCATGTAATTGAGGATGCTGCGATACGCAATCTGCAATTCTCCCTGTCGCAGCAATTCGGTATAATCGGCTATCTGTTGATTCAGGGTTTTCATCCAATCCACTCCTCTTTTTCTTGCACTAAAAATTCCTATTGCGCGCTTTCAAACCGCGCAGAGCTGCCTTCACCGCTTTTGCTTCTTTGCCACCTCAGTCACCGAGTGATGTTTTAATAAATCCTTGTATTTCAGCATTGACCTGCTCCGGATTGTCGCCATTGGAAAAATGTGCGGCATTCTTGATGATGTGCAGCGGGTAACCTGTTTTTTTGGACCATTCCTGACAATATTGTTTGACTTTTCCGGTCGTATCAAATTCGCCCAATAAAATCAACACCGGGAACAGGAAATTGACATTCTTATTTTCCTTGGTGAAAACCCCATAGGCAATATCCATTTGCTCGATAATTTGTGTTTTGGTTAAGGGTTTGAGCATTTCCACCATCTTATCATAGGCGTATTTTGTCTTGGCAACCGATTTCGCCATACTATTCCGTAAAACACTTTCGGGGAAGAGCCTTGCCAGGGGAGCTACCTGTCTGAGCCACCAGAGATCGGATTTTGAATAATAACCAATGCCAAAAGGCGTGGTATCCAGAGCGACAAAGCCTTCCACCATTTCAGGATAATGGAAAGCAAATTCCTGGCTGGGATAACCCCCCATTGACATCCCAACCAAGATGACCTTGGAGATTGCTTCCTGCTTCAAAATCCCCAACAAATCCTCCGCACAGTTTTCGTAAGAAAAATTCGTATAAGGGCGGGATTGTCCATGCAGGGGAACATCCCAGGTAATAACCGTATACGACAATTCAAAATAGGCAAGCTGTTTTTCGAACATGGAGTGGTCAGCCGTCAGCCCGTGCGTAAAAACAAGACACTTCGCCTTGGGATTCTCATGGCGGTTAATCCAATAGGCTACCGATCCTCTTGTGGTTGCCAGCAGTTTGTCTTGCATTGGTAAAACCTCACTTTCAACTGTCTCGCTATTTCCAATTTCGCTGCATGATTTCACTCATCAAAAATAGTTTGTTCTTTGCCATAGCCTTCAGCGGCTGGAGCTTGCCGCGTCGGATCAGATCGTTGATGTTTTGTCGGGAGCATTGCAGCAATTTGGCGGCTTCGGCAGTATTGACAACGCGATTTGCTACAAATTGCCGGAAATCATCCAAAGACAACGGCACGTCTACACCGCAGTCATACAAAATGTGATCAGCAATACTCAGATTTTCGCCCCAGCTGATTCCGTATCCTCCCGATTGGATGCTGACACCGCAAAACAACTCTGCCTTTTTTATGATGGGTAAAAATGCATTATCTTCTGCCAAAAGTGATTGCATATTGCATTTTTTCACGCTGCTATCAATGAGATTCTAAGCACGAGAAAAGCTAGGAATATATACTAGAACACGAAATAGGAACTGTAACAGATTCTATTTTATTCCAGCTTTGACTCTGTCAGATAAGTTCTTTTGTTTTATTGACGAGATAAAGCGGAATATTTGTAATCATACCGTTTTTTAAATAACCACGCTTAGAAAAGCGTATGGCGCACTTGGGTTGGTATTCGGCAATATAGCGCTTAAATGAAGGAGCGGTTTTATCTTCACCGCTTTTTACTTCCACCGGGATAATTTCTGTTCCGTTTTGCAGCACGAAATCGATCTCGCCTGTTTTATCTGAGTAGTATCTCGGCTCAACTTCAAACTGACCGCGAAGCTGCTGTAAAACATAGTTCTCCGTCAGCTGACCTTTGAACTGATAGTTAGACTTAAGCAAAATTGCGCTGTTATCAATACCAGCCATGTGCTTGAGAAGTCCGGTATCGAAGACAAACAATTTGAAGCAATCGAGTCTGTCAAAAGCCGAAAGTGGGTGCTCGGTTTTTGCAACATTGTAGAGTCGGTTCAACATTCCGGCTGAAACCAGCCACTCGATCGCTTCCTCAAAATCTCTTGCTCTGCCGCCATCTCGAACGGCACCATACATAAATTTCTCATTTGTTTTAGCCAGTTGCGTGGCAATGCTGCGAAAAACCATCAGAATGCGGACGCTGTTGACCTGCCCATTGTGTTTGGAAAAATCATTCTCGTAAACTTCAATCAGTTCCTGCTGTATCCGTGAAATTTTCTGAGGATCCTTGTATTTGATCCATGAGGCAACACATTCCGGCATACCGCCGATGATGAGATAGTTTTGATATGCCTCCAATAACCGATGATGGAAAATCTCTTCAATTTGCAGCTCCTTTTGGATACTTCCATAATAGCTAAATAAAGACTCATCGCAGGCTACCAAATACTCATCAAAGGTGAGGGGATAGACATTCAAAAGATTGACCATACCGACCGGATAAGACTTTGGCTGTGAGAGCAAGGTTCCGAGTAGACTTCCAGCCGCGATCACATGATATTCATTAGCATTCTCTTTAAAGTATTTGAGTGCATTCAAGGCGTCTGGGCATTCCTGGATTTCATCAAAAAGAACGAGTGTCTTGCCGGGTAAAATCTTTAACCCAGCAATGAGGGAGAGTAGTTCAATGATCCGCTGCGGGTTTTTATTCATTTCGAAGATGGATTTCAATTCATCTTCCTCGTCAAAATTAAAGTAGGCGTAATTTTCATAATAGTTCTTTCCAAATTCCTTCATCAGCCAGGTTTTGCCGACCTGCCGTGCGCCTTTCAACACCATTGGTTTCCGATCTTTACTGGCTTTCCATAACTTGAGAGCCTGAATCGCATTGCGTTTCACAAAAAAGCACCACCCTTTCTTTGGACAGCAACAGCATAACACATTTTTCCGGCTTTTTCAACTAAATATTAGCACATTTTTCCGGCTTTTTCAACTAAGTATTCGCACATTTTTCCGGCTTTTTCAACTAAGTATTCGCACATTTTTCCGGCTTTTTCAACTAAGTATTCGCACATTTTTCCGGCTTTTTCAACTAAGTATTCGCACATTTTTCCAAACAAAGAAAACAGTTATGCTTCGGATGATAAAAAAAGCTCATAAAGTTTGGTATTTCACCGTGCTTTATGAGCATATATTCATCTACGTTGGTTCGGTTCCTGTTAAAAATCGCTGTGAAATGAGATCAATCTTAACTCAACTTCGTCATCTCCGTCTACTCCTATTCTGCAACCTTCTCCCCCTACTCCTACTGCTCCCTGGCTACCGCCAGCATCAGTTTGATTCGGTTCTCTTGGTTAACCTTGGTAGCGCCGGCATCGTAATCAATCGGCACGATGTTGGCCTGCGGGTAGAGCGTCCGGATCTGGCGGATCATCCCCTTGCCCACAATATGATTGGGCAGACAGCCAAACGGCTGTGCACAGACGATATTCTCATAACCTTTTTCGATCAGTTCCAGCATCTCGCTGGTCAAGAGCCAGCCCTCACCCATTTTGCAGCCGGTGCCGATCAGAGGCGCTGCCAGTTGTTTGAGGTGCTCATAACTGGCAGGTACGGTAAAGCGGCTCTGCTGCACCGCCTGAATCAAATAAGTTTCGAATTGTCTGAGGAATTGATAGAGTAATCCGACAATCGATTTTTTTATCCGGCTGCCGCCATAGAGTTTGATATCCTCAATCCGGTTATCCACCTTAAACAGCATGAACTGCAGCAGACCGGGCACCATTACTTCACAGCCTTGCTCAGCCAGTAATTTTTCCAGGTTGTTGTTGGCCAAGGCGGAGTATTTGACATAGATCTCACCCACGATGCCGACTTTGACCTTCTTGACCACGCGCTGCTGAATCGCGGCAAAAGCATGAACCATTTCACTGCAGTAGGTTTTTATTTCCTTCGTGCTCGTGGCTTTGCCTTTTTCAAACAGCTCGGAAACAAAGCTGACCCAATGCTCTACCGTCTGGTCGCTCAAGCCCGGTTCGGTTTCATATGGTCTGGTCTGATTGCTGAGCAGCATCAGCAAGTCACCGTAAGTAAGCGCAGCCAAGGATTTGCGCAGCATTGGCAGCGTGATTTTAAAACCGCTGTTTTCTTCCAGACCCGATAAATTCACCGAAATCACCGGCACCTGTCCCATCCCGGCATTGATTAATGCCTTGCGCAGCAGATGGATGTAATTGGAGGCGCGGCAGCCACCACCGGTCTGCGACATCATCAATGCCGTCTTGTTCAGATCGTATTTCCCGCTTTTCAAGGCGCTGATCATCTGACCCGTGGTTAAGAGCGCCGGGTAACAGGCATCGTTATGGATATATTTCAAGCCTTCGTCAATCACGCGGCTGTCGGTGTTGGTCAGCAGTTCAATATCGTAACCGTAACTGACGAAGACATTGCGCAAGATGCGGAAGTGGATATCTGCCATATCCGGAAAAAGGATCTTATAGGTCTTCTTCATTTCTTTGGTAAATTCAATACGATTTTGCTCATCCGCCATCTTGTATCATCTCGTTTCCTGTCCAACCGCGGCAAACAGGCTGCGTAAGCGCACCTTAACAGCACCCAGGTTGGTTATTTCATCAATTTTGATCTGCGTGTAGATTTTATCTTCCGTTTCCAGGATTTTTCGGACTTCGTCTGTGGTAATTGCGTCCACGCCGCAGCCGAAAGAAACCATCTGGACTAAGTTGATCTTGGGATTCTTACTGTTGGCTACAAATCGAGCGGCAGCATAGAGTCTGGCATGATAGGTCCATTGATTCAAGACCGTCGTGGGAAATTTCTCAACCTGATCGGAAACGGCATCCTCACTGACCAGCACCGCCCCAAAGCTGCAGATTAAGTTGTCAATACCGTGATTGACTTCCTGATCAAGATGGTAAGGCCGGCCGGCCAGCACAATGACCGGCAGATTTTCTTCGGCGGCAATTTGTAAAAATTCTTTGCCTTTATCCCGAATTTTTCGCATGTAAGCGCTATATTCTTCATAAGCCATTTTGGCTGCGTATTCCACTTCCGCTAAATTGATCGGACCAAATTCACGCTGTAAAATCGCCTGCATCTTTTTAGGAAAATCCGCCGGACGATGAATACCCACATAATCTGTAATCAGTTTCATACCTGCCGGTAAGCTGACGTTGGCGCTGATGACTTCCGGATAATAAGCCACCACCGGACAGTTATAGTGATTATCTCCCAGCTCTTCATCAAAATGATAACTCATGCAGGGGTAAAAAATGGCATCGACGCCCGCTTCCGCCAGCGCTTCCACGTGTCCGTGCATCAGTTTTGCCGGATAGCAAACCGTGTCGGAAGGGATGGTATGCTGCCCTCTGCGATAGAGCCGGGGGCTGGACTGCGGTGAGGTTTTCACGCCAAAACCCAATACGGTAAAAAAGGTATACCAGAAGGAATAAAGCTCATACATGTTCAGGCCCATGGGAATACCAATGCTGCCACGCGGACCAGAACAGGGTTGATAAACCTGCAGCCATTGTCTTTTTTCATCATAGAGATTGTATTTTTTCTGATTTTCCGGTAAGGCGAGCGGCTTTTCGCAGCGATTCCCACCAATAAAACGTCTGCCGTCATCAAAGGTATTGACCGTCAGATGGCAGTGGTTAGAACAGCCGTTGCAGGTGATGGCTTGCGCCGAATGACTAAACGTCAGCAGCTGGACCGCACTTAAAATGCTGCTCTTTTCAGCTTGATGCTCTTTGGCATAGAGTGCGGCGCCCAAAGCACCCATCAAGCCGGACATCAATGGTCTGGTTACCTGGCGGCCGATTTCCATTTCAAAGGCGCGCAGCACCGCGTCGTTGAGGAAAGTACCACCTTGTACCACGATATGCGTACCCAAAGCGTCGGTGCTGGCTGCGCGGATGACCTTATAGAGGGCATTTTTGACAACACTGATCGACAAGCCGGCCGAAATATTCTCAATATCGGCGCCGTCCTTTTGCGCCTGTTTGACCGAAGAATTCATAAATACGGTGCAGCGGGAACCCAAATCGACCGGGCGATCGGCAAAAATTCCCTTTTGAGCAAAATCAGACATGGAATAACCCAAAACGCTGGCAAAAGTCTGCAAAAAAGAACCACAGCCGGAAGAGCAGGCTTCATTTAAGAAGATATTGCCAATAGCGCCGTTTTCTATCTTGAAGCACTTGATATCCTGCCCGCCAATATCGATAATAAAATCCACCAGCGGGTCGAAACGCTTGGCAGCCAGATAATGCGCTATCGTCTCCACCACACCCTGATCGAGATGAAACGCCTTTTGGATGATTTCTTCGCCGTAACCGGTGGAAGCGGCGCCGATGATCTGAATTTCGGGAAACTTCTGATAAATTTGCTCTAAAAATTCCTTGACAATCGGGATCGGATTGCCGCTGTTGGCTCGGTAACTGGTAAAGATGACCTCATCCTGTGTATTCAGCAGAACACACTTGACCGTGGTTGAACCGGCATCGATACCAAGATAAGCGCCCCGATCGGCGCCAAGCTCAAAAAGTGGAAAGGGTTTGCCGATTTGGTGCCGTTCCCGAAAAGCCTGATAGTCTGCCTGCTCGGCAAAAAGCGGCGGACAGCTTTTATAACTGCCGGTGGACGTGAAATTTCTAATTTTCTCAACCAATGCGGACAGATCGTAGACCGTTTCATCGGCCAAGAGTGCGGCGCCGAGCGCTGCAAAGTAGAGTGAATTCTGCGGGCAGGTTCCCTGCAGTTCCAGAGAACGATCGAAGGCAAAACGCAGCTGTGATAAAAAGGTCAGCGGTCCACCCAAATAGACGATATTCCCTTTGATCTCACGTCCCTGCGCCAAACCGGCAATGGTTTGATTGACGACTGCCGCAAAAATGCTGGCAGAGACATCCGATTTTTGCGCTCCCTGGTTGAGCAGCGGCTGGATATCCGATTTGGCAAACACGCCGCAGCGAGAGGCGATACTGTAGAGTTTTTTTTGCTCCTTGGCCATTTCATTCATTTCATCCGGGGTAATCGCCAGCAAAGTGGCCATCTGGTCAATAAAAGCACCCGTGCCGCCGGCACAGGAACCATTCATGCGAACTTCCATGGCACCGGATAAAAAGAGGATTTTGGCGTCCTCACCGCCCAATTCAATCACAACATCAGTTTTTGGCAGCAGCTTCTTCACAGCGACCCTGGTGGCATAGACTTCCTGCATGAAGGGAATCCCCATTTGTTCCGCAAAACCCATCCCTGCCGAACCGGTTACAGCCAAGCCCTGCACAATTTCCAAGGGAAACTGCTGCAGAATACCGCTTAACATAATGGATGCTCTTTCTGTGATTTGTGAAAAATGCCGTTCATATAACTGATACACGATCTCACCATGTTCCTCAAGCACCACGCATTTTAGCGTAGTGGAACCTACATCCAGCCCGATTCGTATCATACCATCACTTCCTATATCCCTGCTTCACGTGGCCATTTTACGTTTTTATTTCTGTTCACTAAGCTTTCATCTTAGCACCAACATCTATAATTCGCAAGCGAAATAAAATGTAACTTCCTGCATAAAGGTGTTTGCGGCGATCCATGTCTTGATTGCAGGAGCGATTCTCTGTTGCTGAAAAAATAGTTTGAACTTGTGAGAAGTAAACCATTCTTTCGCTGCTGGATTTTTTCGGTCTCTCCTAACTTCAAGGATTATTGTCCTTTTTGGGCCGCAATTCGCCGAGCAGCACTTGCAGGAATCCTTCCTTGATTTGACAGCGCACCAAGGCATAGGCAAATTTCGCCGAAAACGGAGAGGGGTAGTAAGCCAGATAGCGGGGCACCCAGTGCGTGGGAGCGTATTTTTCTTTGGCATGGTGAAGCTGCTTAAAGCTATAGCTGCTGTTGAGGTTTTCATAAATATAATTGAATAGCTTTTCGGTTATGTTTGCTTTATCATGGTCAGCCACATTGTACAAGGGAGATAAACCCAAACTGCCCCAAGCAAGCCCCTCCTCTTTGAACTGCATAAAGGCATCATAGATGATTTTCTCTAATACACCCTGCGGCGCATCGATCCTTCTTCGGGTAACATCAGCCAAATAGCCATTTAGATAAGGCAAAAATACAACAAACCCCAGCATCGTTCCCTCTGCATTACAAGCATAGAAATACCTTCGGTCCAGAGGATCAGCTAAGCCCGTTCCTCCCAGCGTAAAATGCATTTCATAACCGCCCTTGTGCCGCAGCCATTGCTCCGTGATTTGCTGAATCTGCTTCTCAATCCATTCATTTCTTTCAACCTGCGGTTGATACTCTGCAACTTTGATGCCAGCCTTGATGGCATGATTGATGGCAGCCCGTACTTTAGCCGTTTTTCCGCCTGCCAAGGTATAATTTTTTAGGTCAAAGCAGGCCTCCTCGCCATATTTCACTATCGAAAAGCCTGCCGCAGCATAGAAATCTCTCAACTGGTCCGTAATATTGATCAGCATGATTTGGTAAGCATTTTGATTGCAATAGGTCAATAGTTCCTGCAGAAAGGTTTTTACATCCTCCGTTTTACAAAGCAGATCGCCAGAGATGATGAATACGTCATTGACTAGCGTATAGGCACAGACGCCATTCACCTTTCTGCTGAAAAAGAACCTTTTATCACTCTCTAACGCAAGATAAGACACCGGATTTTGCCCATAAGTAAGTGCCAGCCTGCGCACTCGTACTCGATCATATTTTGTTATGGCAGGTTGGTAAATCAAAGGCCTGAACAATAAAATCACAAAAGACAGGATGCATACCCAGTTGATAATCATCAAAGAAGTAATATACAATTCGGCTGCTTTACTGGTTGTTTGCAGCACATTGGTGTCCAATAAGACAAACAGCTTGACCGAGCTGAGCAAGGCATCGCCTAAATCATGAATATTCTGCAGATGTCCCTTCATCATATAAACGCCTACTGTTGCGTGGGTCAGCAGCAGGATCAAGGAAACTGTAATAAAACCAAGGGCTCTTTTCACCGTGAGCGGATCGCTTTTGCGCTGAAAATCCTGCTGTGAGACACAGAGCACGATGAGGACGAATAATTCAATCATGATGATCGGTATCACAAACAGATGATATCTCCAAAGCTGAAAAATCAAGGTCAGTGTCAGCGCACCAACCTCCGCCATCCAAGCCAGGCGAACTCTTTTATAAAGCTGGCGGGCTAAGAGCAGCATCAACAGCCCAAGTAAAAAGGACAGGGCATGATGCAAAACCAGCTCGTTTGGGTAAATAAACATTTTATAAAAATAGTCAATCCTTTGCGCCGCTTTGAAGGGTAATGCCACTAAGATATTTTTAACGCCAAGCAAGACCAACAGCCCCACCGCAAGGTTTTGCACCAGTTTTTTACTATTCTTCACGAAGATTCCCCTTTTTTGAGTTTCGTCGCCACGACGCAGTCTCGTTGATGCTCTCTCGCGGTTGCGAAACTCTTTGGCATCCACAAAAGTACGGTGATTTCATCAGCAATACTCTGTTATATCGGCTATTTAATTCAGTGGCGTGTGTTTTTTCGTTCATCACAGAAGACAAACCGGATCATGCAGCAACGAGTACCTGGCTTTTTTTGATTGTATCCTGTGATCGCACCTTCCGGATGACCTTCTGCATTGACAGCGGAGTATTTAAAAACAGCCTGTTCGTGATACTTCAAGATTCACCGACAGGCTGTTCTTGTTGATGATACTCTATTTCCTTCAGCCACTATTCAATCGCTCACTGTGCTGACTGCCTGGAACCGACAGTGGTTGATTCCAGCCGGATCAGCTGACGGCATAGCTGTTCTGTTTGTCTTGCCAGTTGATCCACCAACAAGTCCGTGACCAGGACCGGCGGGGTATAAAGTCTATAGTCCTGCTCAATCCCGCCAGCGATGATTTGCTGCAGAAAAATTTCCATCCATGCTTTGCTCAAGCCGTTGATTGATTTTGCCGCAGCCATTTTCAGCAGCGGCTGCACTTCCTGCAGCCACCAGACCGCTTTTTGCTGCTGATGGTCAAACCGAAAACAATCGTCCCAACCAGCTCCCAATGCGGTACCCGCCGGCAGATGCAATTTTGGCATGGCCTGCCAGATATAATCATGGTCACCGGCATCCCAGGCAATATCGGTGAAGGCATGCACGGCATAACCCAAGAGTAAATCCCGATCAGCATATTCACCGTTGTTTTCATAAAAACGTGCCACCTGCTCTGCCCAAATTTGCAGATCAGCATGGCGAAGATGAGCGGTCCAGCGTTTTTCTTTGCTGGCGAAACCCTGCAAATTGACGCTGTCCGGCACAATACAGCCAAGATAAAACTGCGCTTTATTTTGCGGCTGCAGCCAAGTTTCACTTAATCTCCGACCGACATATAAATGCATCATGGAACTTGCCATAAAAAACAGCTCCTTTTTCAATTCGACCTGTGCCTGATATGTTACGCGCAGTGCTCCAGATCAATCCCCACGGCTGTATTGCCAGTAATCGAAGTTGGGAAATATTCGCGCAAACCTTGCATTTATCTTGCCCTCTGTGGTAAATTATCCTTATGAGTAAAAGATAACCCTTATCATACTCAATAACGCCGCTATCGTCAAATGAAATCTATGTGAAATTCTAGCAAGCAAGGAGGCTTCCGCCATGCCAAACCCGCCGCGTTGTCCCTGGGCTGTCGATCCCTGGTCGGTTGCTTATCATGACAGTGAATGGGGTACTCCCTGCCATGAGGACCGTTTATTATTTGAGCTGCTCATTTTGGAAGGTTTCCAGGCCGGATTAAGCTGGCTGACGATTTTAAAAAAACGCCCCGCCTTTCAGGAAGCCTTTGATCACTTTCTGCCGGAAAAAGTAGCTGCCTATGCCCCGGAAAAATGCCGGGAATTAGCGGAAAACACCCAAATTGTCCGCAATAAAAGCAAGATTGCGGCCGCGGTTACCAATGCACAGGCTTTTCTGCAAATTCAAGAAGAATATGGCAGCTTTGATGCCTATATCTGGTCTTTCACTAATGGCAATCCCGTGCTGAACAATTGGCAGCTGCAATCCGAAGTACCGGCAACCTCTGCACTTTCGGACAAAGTCAGCGCCGAATTAAAAAAGCGCGGCTTCAAATTTGTTGGCAGCACCATCATCTACTCCTATTTGGGGGCAATCGGTGTGATCAACGACCATCTTGCCAGCTGTCCGTTCAATCCGGTTTTTCAACATACCTGTTGCAAATAGCAGAAGCGAACATAGGGAGGTTTTCAAAAAATGATTCAGATCAACACAGAGCTCTGCAACGGCTGCGGCCTTTGCGTAGGCGATTGCTTTACCGGCTGCATCACAATACTGAATGGAAAAGCTGCTGCCACCGAAATCGGTTGTATGCAGTGCGGCCATTGCGTCGCGCTTTGCCCGCAGCAGGCGATTGTCAACACCAATTACCCCAGCGATGACTTGGAAGAATATCAAGCAGCCGCCTTTTCAGTGAATCCGCAAAATCTGCTGCATCTGATGAAATATCGACGCAGTATTCGTCAATTTAAACCAGATGCCATCGCGCACAGCGTGCTGGAACAGCTGGTCCAGGCCGGACGTTTTGCTCCCACCGGCAGCAATCGGCAGGATGTCAGCTTGACCATCGTAGAGGAAAAATTGCCGGAATTTAAACCGCTGATCTGGCAGACCATCCGCCAAACGCTGGAAAGCGCAGAGAAACCCAGCGCTTTTTGGCAGAAACTCTTAAAAGCGTACGACGAAAACGAACAGGATGGCTTTTTCTTTGATGCACCCGCCGTTCTGGTCATTACAGCCAGTTCCACCGTCAACGGCAGCCTGGCCGCCGCCTATATCGAATTGCTGGCCAATGCCCTTAACCTGGGTGTGCTTTACAGCGGATTTATCTCTGCCGCTCTGCGCAACAACAAGGAAGCGCAAGCCTTGCTTGGCCTTGGCGGGAAACCTATCGTCATCTGTCTGGTCTTGGGTTATCCGGATGTTACCTACAGGCGGACGGCACCGCGCAAAGCAGCGGATGTTGTTTGGAAATAAGCGTGCATTGCTCCCTACAGTCATTCTTGCTTTGTAGGCTGTTTTAGAGTATGCTTAGCTTGCAATAAATCATCAATCATCTGAACTTGAAAGGAGTTTTTCCATGCCTAATATCTGGCACGATATGAACCCAGCCCGTATCAATTCCACCGATTTCACCGCTGTGATCGAGATTTCCAAAGGCAGCAAAAAGAAATATGAGCTGGACAAAACGACCGGGATGATTGTTCTGGATCGAATTTTGTTCACTTCTACCCATTACCCCGCCAATTATGGTTTTATTCCGCTCACATATGGCGACGATAACGATCCTTTGGATGTCTTGGTGCTCTGTTCCGAAGAGTTAGACCCCTTGGTCTTAGTGCGCTGCTACCCCATCGGTGTGGTGGATATGATCGATGAAGGAGCGCATGACGAAAAAATCATCGCCATTCCCTTTGGTGATCCGGGCAATAATTCCTATCACGACATCTCCGATCTGCCCGATCATATCTTTAAGGAAATGCTGCATTTTTTCAGCGTCTATAAAGATCTGGAAGGAAAATCGACGGTTGCCAATCAGGTCTACGGTCGTGAAGAAGCCGAAAAAGTCATCGCTCGCGCGATTACGAACTATCAAACCCACTACTTAAAAGGCAAATAAAAAACTGCACAACAGAACAGCGAAGCACCCGGCATGCCGGATGCTTCTTTTTTAAACCTGATCTGGTCGGAACGCTCTAACGAAATTTCTCCCGAGTCATTTCAAACGCCTGCGCTCTTTACATTTCCTGCAGCTGCGGAGTTTCCGGCAAGAATTGTGACGGTAAACCCAAAGCAGAAAAATAGTGGCAGATCGCCATTGGTGCGAATTTTTCGGTGGAGTAATGCGTACCGCCGATCAAATTGATCTGATACTTCTTCGCCTGCTGATGCAGATCGGCTACCCAAGAAGTTTCTGCATTGGTCACTCCGGTAATAAAAGCGTTAATCCCCTTCTCATGAAGCTCGCGATAAATCTCCGTATTTTTAGCGCCGCCTGCCATGATGGCCAAACGTCCGTTTTGCAGAGCTGACTCACCGTAGGCATAACATTTGACCTCATGATTCAGCGCAGTTTGCAGCGTTTCGGTCAATTGATCAACCGTAGTATAGCCGGAATTGCATAATACTCCCATCAGAACACCATTTTGGAAATAAAACTCATCATATGGCGCAGCAGCGATTGCCTTAGCCAGATTGTTGCCCGGAGACCAGCGGCCGTTGCGGTCCAAGGGAATATGATAAGAAAACAGGCTGATTTGACGTTTCGCTAATTCCTCAAGATACTGCTCTGGGATCACAGCCGGCGGATCGGAAGCAAGTTTCCGCTGCGGTGCAGGGTGATGGGTAAACAACAGACATGCTCTGGCATCCAAAGCAATCAATTGTTCGAAAACTTCCGGACTGGCGAAGTTTGCGGTGTAAACCCGCTGTACTTCGTCACAGTGATGATACTGCAGCCCGATTTTGGGAAACACTTCGGTGCACTCGAATGGCTTAAATTCTTCTTCCAGCAAGGCATAGAGCTTTTTGGCTTCCATACTCATAAAAACACCTCTTTGTCTCCAATTTAGCAGGAAGGCACTGAAAATGCAAGTCTATCTTTGCGGCAGCCCTTTTTTTGTAAATTATGGTACGTAATGAGCCAGGATGATTTTCAACTGCCCGTCACTGGCAAGAATAAAATCATAGTAGTAATCTTTGTAATTTGTATACTTCTCAACAAAGCTCTGATCCAAAATAGGCAGCTCATACGTGCCGTAAGTGTTGTTGTTCGGTGCAACGAGCGGAGCTATTTGGACGCCAAATTCGAGAGAGAAGGTCTCACTCCGCTGCAAATCGCGGATTTGAAAACCATTTGGCGCTGTTTCATCAATCAAAAATTCCATGACATTTACCTGGACGGCTGTTGCTTTGCCATTCTCTTGGATTAGACCGACGATTTTACCGAACCGTTTCTGCCCATCCCGTGCCAGATATTGCAGCGCATTATACTGTAAATCCAAGACGTTAAAAGGTCCACCGGTAAAAACAAAGCTGTCTTTCATTTTTGTCAGGATCTTCTGATTCTCATCATTTCGAGTCAATGTAATTTTAAACTCACGGTAATTGTCTTGCTGCAGTAAATCTGCCTCTAGAAAGGTCGAATCAACCGGTCCCTCTGTCTGATACAGCACCTGCCGGACAGTACCGATGTTTTTTGCCTGTGCGTCCAGCAGCTGCCAAACCTGCGGTACTTCCTCCACCGCCCGCAGTTGCCAGCCTTGTGGAATCTCCAATGTAAAATAGCTGGTTCCCACTACCCGATAACCCTCATTCTCCGCTTTGGGTGTTTGATTGCCCAACAAAGCTATCCAGCTACCCACCTGATTGACCTTGGCAGACAAGGCTTCATACTCGGTTGTGAGTGCTTGCTCATTCGGTGGGCACTGCAGATCCGACGGCATACGGGTGAGATAAGTATAACCGTTGCCCTGCAGCACAATCTGCATCCGCACAGGCTCCTGTTCTACATCGGCCTCTGTAATCAGCTCTCCCACTGTTCTGCTGAGGGTAAAGAGCCGGCCCATGCCTTGGTATTGCTGATAGACCTTTTTGCTGTAAACGGCAATCCCATTCTCTTCCTCTTGGATGATATACCGATCAGACCACTCTCTGGGAAAGGTGAGCGTAAATCCGAATGTCTTGTTTTCGTAGCGTAAAGCGGCCGCATTCGGTGTGCAGCTGATACAGACACCGACTACACCAAGCAGCATAATCAGCAGGATCAGCGCCGGAATTCCTCTGCTCTTGTAACGAAAATCGAAGAGACTGTTTAGCCTTTGCTTCAGCATTTGCTTTCCTCCTCCAAAATTCGTAGAAAATACTGCTTTCGTCCTACTGCCACCTTGTGCAGCCGCCAGCAGCGTTTCGCTGTATTTTTTACGGTAAATAAGATCCCGATTTGCCACCACGCTGGCATCGCAGGACAACTCGATGTCTTGATTGGCTGCCAGTGCCATCAGATGGACAAAAGGATTGAACCAATGCACCGCCCTGACTAATAAAAGCAAAGCTTTATAGAGAATATCGCGGCGTTTGACATGAATCAGTTCATGACGTAGAACCATCTCCGTCTGCACTTCTGGCAACCCGCAATCCGGCAGCAAAAGCAGCGGCCGCCAAAAGCCGATCACCACGGGACTGCTGATTCTCTTACAGGATAAGAGCGGTATCGCTGTTTTGATGGCCAGTTCGCTGCATACATTCTGATAAGTCTGCAGGATCTCCGGGTTTTTGATTTCCCGACACCAAGGTCTCAAACTTTTACGATAAGCAGCATAGCTCAGTAACTGGTAACTCAAGAAAATTACACTGCCGGCCAGCCAGCACAGGATCAGCAGCTGCTGCGAAGACAGCTTTGTAAAGAAAGCCAACGGATGCGCCGAAGGTTTCACTGCGGCTTCCGTGGCAGCAGCCGTCGTTTGTTGCTGCTTTGCTTGACTGATTTCTGTATTCGTCAGCACCAACGGCGTATTTGCGGCAGTCATGGGCATACTAAAATCAGGCGCGGCAAGCTGCAGAGGTGGATCGGGCAGCGTCAGGTTCAGCGGGATCAGCAAACGAATCGCCAAAGCCAGCCAGAGCCAATAGCGCCATTTCGCCGTATAATTCCGATCCCAAAAACGAGACAGCAGGAGTAAAAATGCAATCACAATCGAAACAGAAACTGTGATCTCGATCAAATTCTCAAAAACGCTTTCGATCATCGCATTACACCTCTTTCGACTTCTCGGCTAGAAATTTCCTTAGTTCCTCCAGATCCTGATTGCTGATTTCCTGATTTTGATATAAGCCTGCGACCAGATTCTTAACTGAATTTTGATAAAACATACCCAAGAATCTCTTGTTTTCTAATTTGAGGTAGTCCTCTTCTTTGACCAAAGGGGTATAAAGATTGATTTTCCCTTGGTTATCACAAGCCAGAAATTCCTTCTCCACCAAGCGGGCCAGAAAATTTAAAACAGTCGTTTTAGCCCAGCCTTTTTCCTTCATACACTCCGCCACATAAGAGGATTTGACGGCCTCCGGCGTACTCCAAATGGCCAACATAATTTCCAATTCGCTCTCTGATAATTTTCTCAAAAGAATCCCCCATTTTCTCTACGTTTGTAGAACATTTGCTTATTTGCATTCTACATCTGTAGAAAACGTTTGTCAAGCCAAATAAAAAAAAACAGCTGAGAATTTTCACTCCCAGCTGATTTTTTTTATTTCGCTCCAAGCTTGCTCGGCAGATTCCTCGATCAGCTTTTGATCCGACTCCGTTAGGAACTCGAACAGAGTAAAAGACAGCCGATTTTTTTGTTTTTTCCATTTGCCAACGACGCTGCCGCGCAGTAAGATCGCCGGCATGACGATACCGGCTAAGTTAAAAATACCACGAATGGCTTCCTGCGGCAGAAAGGGGTTCTGCTCCTTGGCATAGCCCAGCATCAGCTGGTCAAAGCCCGCTAGGAAGAGACAAGCCGGAATCTCGGGTATCTCTTTTTCTTCCTGTTCTATTTGGAAATAAGTCCGGTTTTCCAGCTCTATCGCTCGTACTGGCAGCCGCTGCAGATACTCTCTGACCTCTGCCTGTGTGCAGCCCAGATAATAAGCGGCATCCTTGACGGTGGCGGGAGCGAAATGAGTAAAATAACGGCGCAGGATTTCTAATTTGGCTGTGCTTTCCGCCAGCGGCTGAAACGTTGGGCAGAGCCGAAAGGTCTTTTTCTGCTGCGCCTGATAACAAAGAATTCCCCGTTCCGCTAAATCACGCAGGGTACCTCCCCAGGCATTAAAAATACTCTTGCTTTCCTGTTCTGTCATACCACTCAACAGGCAATGCTCTTTCAGTGCTGCCCGATCATTGACACCGCTGCCAATCAAATTAACAATCCGATCAGCCAGGATTTTTTTGCGTTCTGCGCCGATAAATTCGTCTGCTGCTGCCGTATCGACCGCCCGCAGGTAATGTCTTCTGTCCGCATGCAAAAAAAGCGGCAAATCCGCTTCGGCAAAGGCATGCAGCGTGCCCCGAATTGTCCAGCTTTTCACCAATTGCTCGCGAATGCGCGTTTGCTCCAGCGGTTCCCTGCAGCGGATCTGCAAACCATGATAAACATTGGTCATATACTGCGCCTGGAAGCCGTTTAAATCCTGGCAAACAGTCAATAGATCCGATTTTGCTGTCAGATGCTGCGCATAGAGGATGCGTGCTTTCAGTTCCTCCCGTGAGATTGCCATATTTTCTCCTTACGGCTTGACGGCGCGTGTCGCCAGATATTGCGGCATAAACTCCCGGATTAAACCCTGTCCCTGCCGATCACGGTCTTCATAGAGATGGGTTAACCGAAACCCAGCTTGCAGCTGACCGCCGATCTGCTCTTCCAGGGAATGGCTGAACTGAATACCGTTCCAATTTTGCACGCTGCGCTCGTACTCCTCTTCGCTCATTCGCAGAGGGTTATAGGGTAATTGATGCGTTACCGTCAAGGGCAACTGGCTGTCATCCTCAAAAAGATAGTTTAAGCCATTATCCATTCCGGCCAGCAGAACGCCGTCGCTTTTTAGGATACGAAAGCATTCGCGCCAGAGCGGAACCACTTCTTCGATATAGCAGTTGGCAACCGGATGAAAAATCAGATCAAAGCTGCCGTCGGCAAACGGCAGCGGCCGACTCATGTCTCCTTTGATGCTGCACAGCGGATAACCTTCCCGTTGAGCAAACAGCGCGTCTGCTGCCAACTGTCGGTCGGAATAATCAAATAACGTACACTCGGCACCTAAACTCGCAAAAATCGGCATTTGCTGGCCGCCGCCGCTGGCAAGGCCCAGCAGCTTCGCACCATTCAATTGACCAAACCAATCCTGCGGCACTGTTTTACAGGGCGTCAGATAAACACCCCACTCGCCGTTTTTCGCCTTCAGAAATTCTTCATGTGTGATAGGAACCGTCCAGGTGTTGCCGCTCTCTGCCCAATGATCCCAGGTTTTCGCATTCATTTCTGTATAGTTTTCTCGTTTTTCCGTCATGGCTGAGGCTCCCTTCCTGAATAACAACTACATAGATCCGCCTAGAAAAATCTCCATCCGCCATAATCTGCTCTGATCCAAAAGACTCAAAGCATTCATTTCTGCGTGATGGAGATTTTTCCCTTTATCCTTGGGAATGTTTGGATTCGAACACAGTTGCTACTGACGGCGCAGGGTTTCCACAATGCTTTCCTGTTTGATCCGCCGCGAAGACCAGGCCATGGTGGCGGCAATCACTACCATCACCCCAGTTACGCCGCCGATCACACTGTCCCAAGGTACCGTGAAGCTGGTGGCAAAATTACGGCCCAGAATCGCATAGATCAAATACATCACGGCAAAACCAAGCGGTAAACCATAGAACAGCGTCTTCAGACCATAGAGCAGACTCTCGAAGGAAATCATGCGGTTAAAGCTGTGCGGGGTCATCCCTACCGATTGCAGCATGGCAAATTCACGCTTGCGCAAAGTCAAAGAGGTAGAAATCGTGTTGAACATGTTAGCCACACCAATGGCAGAAATCAGCGTCACAAAGCCATAGATAAAAATATTGATCGCCAACAGCATGTTATTGGATTTGTTCTTTTGGTCGGTCACATTATAGAAATTCCAATTACTGTGATAGCTGGCCGTGTGTTCATCGGTAATGACGCGAATTGCTTCTTCCGCTTCTGTCAGTGATTTACTGTTAAGAAACAGTTCGATCTGATGGCTGGCCGCCGCCTGGTCCATCGCTTGTAAAACATCGAAAGAAGTCACTAAGTAAACGGTATCCGGTGCATAGAGCGTTTCAGGAATACCGGTGAAACGTTCTCCCGTCATGGCAACAACATTTAAAGTAAATTCCTGGTTCAAGACCCGTTCGGTCTCACTGGACGACACGCCTTCTGCATCCACAACGGTTTGATCCTGATAACGCCAGGTGGAAAAAGGTAAGGTCTCCACTTTCTGCGGACTAAAAATGCTGATATCCTGGTAATTTTTATTATCTTTCAAAACATAGTCATTGACGACAATCACCGGCAGCTGTGCTGTCTTCTGCATCTCGCTAAAATCAACCCCGGCTGCCTGGCAATACTCTGCCAAAGTCCGCTGATCCACCGCCATCAGACTGAGTTGCAGATTCATTGTCTTTGCAGCAAAATCAGACCCCTGCTGCCCGCTGAGAGCGGCAAAATAATCGAGGGTAGTCTGACTGAAGAGTGTTTTGTCCAATTCATACTGATTGTAGGTCGGTGTCATAATCACAGCGGAGTCCACCACATCCAAATTTCCGATTTCCTGTGAGACGGTCAGCAGCTGCTGCAGATCGCCATCGTAATAGCCATTGATATTCAGATCACAATCGATCGTGTCATTGCTCATCAGGAAAGCATTGGATAAGTAATAAGTAAATGCGCTGGCGGAAAGGAACAGGCAAAGCGAAACAACCAAAGAAAACAGCGTGGTGCGGTAACGCAAGCGGTTTCGTTTCATGTTTTTCAGTGCCAATTCGCCTTCCAAACCAAACAACTTGCGGGTCAATTTGGATGTCCTGACTGCCTTGGCTGTCAGTTTAACATCCATGGTCTGACGGATGGCGTCAATTGGTGTGATTTTCGCCGCACGTCTGGCCGGCAGCCAAGCGGAAAGCAGGATCGTCAGCGAAGAAAGCAGAATTGCTGCGATCATTGCCGATGGCATAATCTTCAGACGCAGCGGGACCGTCAGGTTTAACGAGCTGCCCAGCAAAGGACTGACACAAATAAAAGTGATACCGATGCCCAGAAAGCCAAAGAAAATCCCCAGGGGAATCGCAATAGCGCCGATCAACCCGGCTTCCGTCAAGACCATCGCACGTTTTTGCGCTTTGGTTGCGCCGACGCTGGCCAACATACCAAAATCGCTGCTGCGGTCGGTAACGGAAATGGCAAAGGCGTTATAGATCAAGGAAATAGAACCAATGATGATAATCACAATCAAAACCGCAGCTACGCCATAAACGGTCAGCATAAAACTGAAATCCTGATTCATACCATTATAGAAAAGCAGTTCATCATTAAAGTCCACACTGCCCCGAGCAAGCGTCTCTTTTAGAGCAATGCCTTTATCATAAATGCTGCTGTCCAAATGATTCACGCTGAGATAAAGCTGTACGGTATCCTGCTCGGTTAGGTTTGCTTCATTCAGACAGGTCACGGCAGTAAAAGCGGGGGAGTAACTGGCTTCCACCACGGTCAGGTTGGCAAAACCAACAATGGTGTATTGCTTCGTTTCTCGATACTGAAATTCTTCCGTGCCTTTTTCGTAAACATCGGTCGCTCGCAGGTATCTTTCATCGATTGGATGATAACGCGTACCCAAATCAAGAGAAATTCGATCACCGATCCGATATTTTTCGGTTAATTGTTTGGTAAATTGATCCGAGAGAATCACTTCGCTGTCATTGGCCGGATAACGGCCTGCACTCAAAGTCATCTGTGCCGGCTCAAACCCTCCCGGATTGATCGCCATCACATAGAGGAAGGGGCGGCTGCCATACAAGGGTTCGCCTTTGGCAAATCCCATCGGCAAAATGGTATAGTGCTGCTTCACATAGTCCTGCTGCAGCACCGTACGGACATCGGTTCCGCTGATATCCAAACAAGCCATTTGAAAATCGCCGGTATCGGCGATGATGATGCGTTGGAAATAATTCATAAAGGTACCGCCGAAACTGCTGACCGCTGTGATCATCGCAACCGAAATTATCACACCGACAATCGTGACCAAACTGCGGCGTTTATTCTGCAGCATTTGCTTGATGGTAATCTTGGTCAGAATACTCATCGCGCAATCACCTCATCCCTGGCAATGCTGCCATCCTCAATGGCGATGATCCGATCCGCCTGCAGCGCGATGTTTTCATCGTGCGTTATAATAATCAAGGTTTGACCGTAGGTTTTATTGGAATATTTCAGGAGTTCGACAATTTCACGGCTGTTCTTGCTGTCCAGATTGCCGGTTGGTTCATCCGCCAAAACCAAGGCCGGTGCATTGATCAAAGCGCGTCCGATCGAAACCCGCTGCTGCTGGCCGCCGGAAAGCTGGTTCGGCAGATAACCTTTGCGCTCCTGTAAACCCAAGACCTGCAATAATTCCCGTAAGCGCTTTTCATTGACTTCGCGCCCATCCAGCAAGACCGGCAAGGTGATATTCTCGGTCACATCCAGAACCGGGATCAGATTATAAAATTGATAAATCAAGCCAACCTGACGGCGGCGAAAAATCGCCAGCTGCTCTTCGTTTTGCGCATAGACATCAATGCCATCCACAAAAACCTTACCCTCGCTGGGCGTGTCCACCCCGCCTAAAATATGCAGCAGCGTCGATTTACCGGAACCGGACGGACCGATGATGGCCACGCAGTCTCCTTTTTGAATGGAAAAAGAAACATCATTGAGCGCATGAACCCGATTCTCGTCTTTACCGTAAATTTTACTTAAATGTTCTACCCGTAATATTTCCATCTTGATTGCCTCACTTTTTTTTGTACTGTCTCACTGTTCTAGAGTATAACAAACGCAGGTGACAGCTGGGTGACGGTTCAATGACTAAACCGTCATAATTGATTTGTATTAATTATGACGCGAACCGCGCTGCAATTAAAAAATCAGCAGCAAAAAGTACAAAAAGCATCCTCCTCAAAACGGATAAGCGCCGATTTTGAGGAGGATGTTTGCTGGTTTATTCTTTTTCTACCTCTTCGTCCAAGGTTTCTTCTTTGGCGCCGATCACTTTGGCAAGACCAATGACCATATCGCCTTCGTCCATCTTCATAATGGTCACACCTTGGGTGGTACGGCTCATCTGCGAGATCCCGGAGACGGAAGTCCGGATGATGATGCCGTTAATCGTAATCACCATCACATCGTCCCCTTCGCGCACCATGCGCACGCCGGCAATTTCACCGGTTTTTTCTGTGCGGCGCATCAGCATAACGCCTTTGCCGCCTCTGCCCTGGCAGCGATATTCACGCAATTGCGTCCGTTTACCGTAACCATTGGCTGTGATGACCAATAAATCGGCATCGTCGTTGGCTACTTCCAAAGAAATGACTTCATCGCCGGCGCTCAGGGTAATTCCTCTGATGCCGGTAGCCACGCGTCCCATATTGCGCACGTCAGCTGCGGCAAAACGGATCACATTGCCTTCCTTGGTGGCAATCACGATATGATCCTTCTCCGTAGCAAATTTCACACCAATGAGATCATCGTCTTTCTTCAGAGAAATGGCCTGAATGCCACCCTTACGGATATTGAGGAACTGATCCAGACAGGTCTGCTTGACCACACCGGATTTGGTGCAGAAGAACAGATTTTTCTCATTGCTGAATTCTTTCACCGCCAGGACGGCGGTGATCTTCTCATCGTTATCAATACTCAGCAAATTGATCAGATTCGTGCCTCTCGCCTGACGGCTGGCTTCCGGAACATCGTAGACTTTACTCTGATAAATTTTGCCTTTGTTGGTAAAGAAGAGCAGATTGTGATGGGTAGAGGTAATAAACAGATTCTCTACAAAATCTTCTTCTTTCGTACCCATGGCAGTAATTCCCTTGCCGCCGCGGCGCTGACTGCGATAGGTCGTAGACGGCAGGCGTTTGACATAGCCGTGGTGCGTCAGGGTCACCACTACTTCTTCTTCCGCGATCATGTCTTCAATGTTCAGCTCTCCGTCATCCGGTACAATCTCCGTACGACGGTCATCACCAAATTCATCGCGAATAGCGGTCATTTCGCTGCGAATGACATTCTTCAATTTCTCAGCGTCGGCCAAAATCGATTCCAAGCGGATGATCTCCGCCATTACTTCTTTGTATTCCGCTTCCAAGCGATCCAATTCCAGATTGGTTAAGCGGCGCAAACGCATATCGAGTACTGCGGTCGCCTGTTTATCGGTAAATCCGAAAGTTTCCATTAAGCGCGGTTTCGCTTCGCTGTCATCTTTGGAAGAGCGGATCACCCGAATCACCTGCTCGATGTTCTGAGCAGCGATCCGTAAACCTTCTAAAATATGAGCACGGTCTTTGGCTTTGCGCAGTTCAAAACTCGTCCGGCGGGTAATGACTTCTTTCTGATGTTCCAGGTAATATTCTAGTACCTGTTTTAAGTTGAGAACACGCGGCTCATTGTTGACCAAAGCCAGCATGATAATGCCAAAACTCTCCTGCAACTGCGAATGCGCATACAATTGATTCAGAATCACATCGGGTTTGACATCTTTGCGTAGTTCCATCACAATACGCATGCCTTCCCGATCGGATTCATCGCGCAAATCGGTAATACCGTCAATCTTCCGATCACGGACTAAACTGGCAATTTTCTCAATCAAGCGGGATTTATTGACCAGATAAGGGATTTCACTGACGATAATCCGTGTCTTGCCGTTATTCATGCGTTCAAAACGGCTGCGTGCGCGCATGATGACGATGCCGCGGCCGGTTTGATAAGCGCTGTCGATCCCGGCTTTGCCCATAATGATCCCGGCGGTGGGGAAATCCGGTCCTTTGATATATTTCATTAAATCGGCAATGGTCATGTCGGGATTGGTTAAAAGCGCCAAAGCACCATCGATGACTTCGGTCAGGTTATGCGGCGGAATATTGGTCGCCATACCAACCGCAATGCCGGAGGTACCGTTGACCAAAAGGTTTGGAAAACGGCTGGGTAAAATGGACGGTTCTGTTTGGCTGGAATCATAGTTTGGCACAAAATTGACCGTATCTTTATCGATATCACGCAGCATTTCACTGGCGATTTTACTCATACGCGCTTCTGTATAACGCATGGCTGCCGCAGGATCACCGTCGACCGAGCCGAAATTGCCGTGACCGTCAATAAAGGGATAACGTAAGTTGAAATCCTGCGCCAAACGAACCAGCGTATCATAAATTGCTACATCGCCATGGGGATGATATTTACCCATGGTATCCGCAACCGGTCTGGCTGATTTGCGGTAAGGTTTATCATAGGTCAGATCGCCTTCATACATGGCATAGAGCAGCCGGCGGTGCACCGGTTTTAAACCGTCACGTACATCAGGCAGAGCCCGACTGACAATAACGCTCATCGAGTATTCTATATAAGATTTTTTCATTTCTTCGGCAAGATCTACCGGTATTATTTTACCATGAATAAATTCATCCATCTCGGGTTCCTCCTTTCTATACGTCTAAATTGACAACATCTTTGGCATGTTTGAGAATAAAATTGCGTCTGGGTTCCACTTTTTCACCCATCAGCGTCGTGAACATTTCCTCTGCTCTAACCGCACTGTCCAAGGAAACCTGTAAAAAGGTTCTCTTCTCCGGATTCATCGTCGTTTCCCACAATTGTTCCGCGTTCATTTCGCCCAAACCTTTGTAACGCTGGACAACCGGCGCCGGCCGCTCACCCAAAGACTGCAGAATGCGATCGCGCTCCGCATCATTGTAGGCATAAAAACTTTGTTTGCCGCGCTTGATCAGGAAGAGCGGCGGCTGCGCAATGTAAATATAACCGGCTTTGATCATTGGCTGCATATAGCGATAGAAAAAAGTCAGCAATAAGGTGCGGATATGACTGCCGTCTACATCCGCATCGGTCATAATCACGATTTTGTGGTAGCGCGCCTTGGTAATATCAAAATCATCGGAAATACCAGTGCCGATGGCTGTAATGATGGTCCGAATCTCATCCTGCCCCAATACTTTTTCCAGACGTGCTTTTTCCACGTTGATGATCTTACCGCGCAGCGGCAGAATGGCCTGAAAGCGCCGGTTTCTGCCCATCTTGGCCGAACCGCCGGCGGAATCGCCTTCCACCATATACAATTCGCTCACCGCAGGATCTTTCGCACTGCAATCGGCCAATTTTCCCGGTAGGGCAGAAACTTCCAGAATGTTTTTCCGCCGGGTTAATTCTCTGGCTTTACGGGCTGCATCCCGGGCTCGGGATGAAAGCAAGGCTTTTTCGATAATTTTCTTGCCGATCACGGGATTTTCTTCAAAGAAAGTAGAAATTGTATCGGATGTGACAGTATCGACAATCGCTCTGATTTCACCATTGCCTAATTTTGTTTTCGTTTGACCCTCAAACTGCGGATCATCCAGGCGAACCGAAATCACGGCCGTAATGCCTTCCCGTACGTCGTCCCCACTGAGATTGGGCTCATTGTCTTTGATCATATTATAACGATGTGCGTAATCATTAACCACGCGAGTCAACGCATTTTTAAAGCCAAGCTCATGCGTCCCGCCTTCCTGCGTATGGATATTATTGGCATAAGACAAAATGGTTTCACTGTAAGAGTCGGTATATTGAAACGAAAGTTCCACCTCTACCCCGTCTTTTGTTTTCTCGGTATAAAAAATGGGATGCAGCGCTTCTTTATTCTCATTGATGGATTTGACAAATTCCATAATACCGCCATCATATTTGAAAATGTGCTCGATTTTTTCAGCCGGCCGCTCATCATAGAAGGTGATCGACAAACCTTTATTTAAATAAGCCTGTTCTTTTAAGCGCTGTTCCACAATATCAGCATCAAAAGTTACTGTTTCAGTAAAAATCGTCGGATCCGGTTTAAAGCTGACCAGCGAGCCGCGTTTCTCTGTTTTACCGATAATACTGAGTTTTTCCGTGGTGAGACCTTTTTCAAAACGCATTTTATATTCAGTACCGTCTAGATAAACATGCACTTCCAACCAATTCGAAAGCGCATTGACAACAGAAGCGCCGACGCCATGCAAGCCTCCCGCTACCTTATAACCGCCATTACCGAATTTACCACCGGCATGAAGTACGGTAAAAATGACTTCCACGGCAGGAATACCCATTTTTGGGTGTTTATCTACCGGCATTCCTCTGCCATTATCTTCCACAGAAACAGAATTATCAGGGTGGATGGTTACAATAATCGAAGTACAAACACCGATTAATGCTTCATCTACGGAATTATCAACAATTTCTTGAATCAAATGATGTAAACCCATTGAACTGGTGGTACCTATGTACATACCCGGACGTTTACGGATCGGATCCAATCCTTCTAGTACTTCAATTTTACTAGCGTTATAATTATGTAAATAATCTCGATTGTTGTCTTCAGCCATGTTAATCACCTTTTTCCTTTATCAATCTGTTATTTTATCAGTTTATTTTTAGCTCTTCATTAACTAATCTATTATAGCAAAAAAACAGCCAATAGGCAAGCCGCTGCTTTTCTCTTTTGCGTTCCCTTAACTAAAAAAGTAGATGAAGTACAAGAGTACTCTCTATTAGTAACAGTCTCAGTAGGCTATGTGGACAGTGTGTATAATTTTTTACTTTCCTTATATAAGTCAAATTTCAACGGTGTTGCAGCATGGGATAAACAGCAAAATAAGGTGGATAAGTCTCGAGGGAGCTGTGAACAGTTCTGGATAACTTTTGTTCTGCACATTTTATCACCAAAGTTATCGACAAAAACTGTGGATAACTACGCTTTTATTGTGCAAAAAAGGCAATTCGGTCCAGAAAATTTGTTTCTGACCGGACTGCCTTTGCTAAAAAACTATTTTTCCCATAATAATTCATGGATATCACCACAGCGTTTGTATAATGTATTGCTGGCAATAGAGGAAGCGAGTAGTTCTGTCTTGGTTAAAACATAGGATTTGTCTTTTCTTTTTTTTCCAATCAAGGTCAATGGCTGAAATAAAGGAGAGTGACAAGTCCGCAAATCAAAAATTCCGATGATCTCGTTGATTTCGGCATTTCTATTATGACCAAGGTGTAAATACAAAAAGCAACAACTCCTAACTGATGATGATTTTACCGTCATTGACCCGGAATATTTTGCTGTTCAGTCCGCTCAGCACCGGCGGCAAATCAGTCGAACTGATCAAAGTCTGCCCGATATTTTTTAAACCGGTGATCAGCTGACTCTGCCGCGCCGGGTCCAATTCGGAGAGCACATCGTCTAGAATAATGACCGGTTGCTCTCCGGTAGACTCTTCCATCAAATTAGCTTCCGCCATTTTGATGGATAAGACCACACTGCGCTGCTGGCCTTGTGAGCCATATTGCCGCACGTTGACTTCATTGAGGAAAATTGAAAAATCGTCCCGATGCGGTCCGACTAAGCCGGTGCGCCGCTGCAGTTCATCTTCTTTGCGCTCCTCCATTTTACGGAAGAGCTCTTCGGCAATCCGGCTGGGATTTTCCTTGGTTTCGGTTTGGCTTTGATAGGTAAAACTCAGGTTTTCTGTTTCGCGCAGCTGATGTTGATAGTTACTGGCATACTTTTCCAATTGACCGATAATCTCGCTGCGCTTGGCGACAATCACCCCGCCGCTTTCCGCCATTTGCTGGTTGTAAATGGAGAGCAGCGCTTCATCCGGCCGATTGGATTTTAACAGGATGTTTTTTTGACTGAGGATTTTATGATATCTGGCGAGATGATGCAGGTAGGACGGTGAGATTTGCGAAATCGCGATATCCAAAAATCTTCTGCGGCCGGAAGGGTCGCCTTTGACTAATAATAAATGCTCCGGTGCAAAAAAAACAACATTCAGCTGACCCAGGAGTGCGCCAAGTTTCGGCTGCAGCAAGCCATTTAATTTGACGATTTTATGACCCTGACGGTCGACATGCAGTTCAATCAGCTCGGTGCTTAGCTTTTTTTGCACGGTGGCTTTGATATGAAATCCCTCTTGCTGCCAGGCAATCATTTCCTGATCACGAAAGGTGCGGTGGGAACGTCCGGTAGCCAACAGATGACAGGCTTCCAATAAATTTGTCTTCCCCTGCGCATTGGCACCGATAAACAAATTAATCCCTGGTTCCAAATCCACTTCCAGCGTAAAATAGTTGCGAAAGGTGACCAGGGAGAGATGCCTTAGCTTCATCGGTCAGTTCCTTGCATCAGCTGCCAGCTGCCAATACCGGCAATGGCAACGGTATCACCGGAGCGCAGCTTACGGCCGCGTCTGGTTTCCCGTTCCTGGTTGACCAGAACAGAGCGTTCCATCAGGAAAGTTTTGATCTCCCCGCCGCTGTAAACAATATTCTGCGTCTTGAGAAACTGTCCCAGCGTGATGAACTCGCCGTAGTATTGAAATTGTTCCATGATTCTCTCCTTTATTGTGCCAAACGGATCGGAGAAAGGAAGCCGGTGAATTTTTCATCTCCCACAGCGTAGATGATCCCGGCAGCCAAACTGCCGGCTAAATCAAATTTTACGATCTCAGTTTCAATGCTGCGCAGAAAATCCAGCAAAAATTTACCGTTAAAGCCAATGGTAATGTCGTCGCCATCTTTTTCAATGGGAATTTCTTCATACATTTGACCGAGTTCCGGCGAGGTCGCGCTGATGATCAATTGCTGCGCTTCAAATTGCAAACGAACGATATTGGAACCACGATTGTCGTCTCGTGTCAGCAGCAAGCTGCGGTCGATGCTGTCGATCAGATCACGGCGGGAAACCAATATATGACTGGTGGGTGATTTCCGCATCAATTCTTTGGCGCTTTTAAAGGGATACTGACCGTCAATCAGGCGAGTCTGGAAGGTAATCCGGTCCAAAATGACGCTCATATGATTTTGTGTGAAGCAAAGCGTGACCGGTGTGTCGTTTAAATTCAGCAATTTTTCCAAATCTCTGATACATTTATCCGGAATGATGCATTCAAATTCTTCCTCGGTTTGTTCTACTTCCAAAGCATATTCCGCCAGACGGAAACCATCCATGGCCAGGACCCGATTCCCGCTGCTGCTCAATTTTAAGAGCATACCGGTCATCACGGGTCTGGCTTCGTCCTGTGAGATGGCAAAATCGACTTTATTGATCGCCCGTTTCAAGACATTCTGCGTTACAGTCCAGCTTTTTTCGGTGGAGAGTGCTTGGGGAACAGGGTAATCCAGTGGATCCATGCCGCGCAAATCCATTTTTATTTTATTGCCGGTCAGTTTAACCAGATAATCCCCCTGCGCCATCGTCATCGTAACGGTTCCTTCCGGGAAACGATGGATCACATCAGAGAGAAAGCGCGCCGGTAAAACAACTTGTCCGGCTTCTTCCACCTCGGCACGAATTTTAACCTGCAGAGAAAGCTCCATATCGGTGCCGGTGATTTCCACCGTTTGCGGGTCCAGTGTTTTGATTAGCAATCCGGTTACAGAAGCTTGCGGATATTTGGCGGGAACAACTCGCTGAGCCAGAGAAACACCGTATAGTAAGTCCTCTTTTTCAAATCTGATAATCATCGATTTCAACCTCTTTCCATTTTAATTGCAAAATAAACTCTAAACTTGAATCTGTTGCACGATTTCCTGCAGGAGGCGATCAAATTTGCTGTCATTATTGCGGGCTTCATCGATTTTTTCAATCGCATGCAGCACAGTGGCATGATCCCGGCCGCCAAAGGCGTCGCCGATTTTTTTCAAGGAATTATCGGTCAGGGAGCGGCAAAGATACATGGCCACCTGGCGGGGAAAGGTGATGTTTGCCGTTCTGGTTTTTGCCTTCATGTCATTGATCGTAATACTGTATTGATGAGCGACTTCCTCCTGAATGGATTCGATGGTAATCACTTTGATTTTCTGATTGGTGATGGTGTCTTTCAGCGTATCGTTGACAAAATCGATGGTGACAGTCTGACGCATCAGCAGGGAGCGGGCATTGACCCGCAGCAGAGCGCTTTCCAATTCCCGAATGTTGCTTTTGATATTGGAGGCGATAAAATAGAGCACATCATCCGGGACATTCATGAATTCTTCCGTCGCTTTGGCTTGCAGGATGGCGACGCGTGTCTCCAAATCCGGTGGCTGAATATCGCAAATCATTCCCCATTCAAAACGGGTGCGGATGCGGTCTTCCAGAGCCGGGATTTCTTTGGGCGGCCGGTCACAGACAATCACGATTTGCTTTTTCGCATTATAAAGTGCATTGAAGGTATGGAAAAATTCCGTCTGGGTCTCCTCTTTTTTGGTGATGAATTGAATGTCATCAATCAGGAGCAAATCAATATTGCGGTAGCGGTCCCGAAATTCTCGGGTTGTATCATTACGAATGGCGGCAATAAATTCGTTGAGGAAGTGTTCAAAAGGAATATAAACAATGCGGGCGGTAGGATTGTTTTTGTAAACATGATTGCCAATGGCGTGCATCAAATGTGTTTTGCCTAAGCCAACACCGCCATAAATGAAAAAAGGATTGTACGTCGTGCCCGGCGCCTCCGCGACTCTTAAGGCAGCCGCATGGGCAAATTCATTCGATTTTCCTTTGACAAAACGTTCAAAGGTATATTTTGGATTCATGGCATTATAAGGCATTTCCCGTAAACCCGCCGGGACGATTGGTTCCACCGGTTCGATCACATGATCGTGAGAGACTTGCGGTGAAATGATTTCCACTTTCAAATCCAGCCCAGTGGATTCTTTAATGGAATCACAGATGATTTTACTATAATTTTCCTGAATGAATTTTTGCAGGATCGGATCAGAGCTATTGAGGATCATCGTATCCTCGTAAATATTCACCGGTGTCAACCGGTTGATAAAGGTCTCAAAGACGACTTTTTGCAGACGCGTTTCCAATTTCTTCAGAGTATTCTGCCAAATTGTATTCAGTTCATTCATAATACCAGCATCCTTATCTTTTTCTTTCAATAATAGGAACATTCCTCTGCAAGGATGTAAGAAAATTCTCGCGGTCGGCTCCGGCAAATCAAGCAAGCGCTTTTAAAAAATAGTTTTCCTCCGTGGTTTCCACATTTTGTGTATGAAATGTGGATAACATTGCTGCTGTTTTGGCTCTGCGCTGTGTATAAAAAGAGAAAAACCCTTGTAGAGCACGCGGTTATCCACAGCTGTTTTCTGCATTCGACGGTAAAGTCACCGAAAAATCACGGAAAAACAAAAGTTGTAAACAAAGTTATCCACAAACGTTAATAACTTTTCGACTTTTAGGATTATCCACAGCTTAGTAACAGCACGATGGCAATATATTAACATAACACGGCAGAGTTATCAACACTTTTTTCCGATCTGAGCGGACAAGTTTCAAAACGCTGTTGCAAATGATTGACAGATACAGACTTTTCGATTATAATGCTTTCTATACTGTAACATTGCCTGAAGCCTGTGATTTGCCCGCAAATAACAGGATGGTGATAGAAGGAGGTGTTGGACAATGCTGAGAACATATCAGCCTAACAAACGGAAGCGTAAAAATGATCACGGTTTTCTCAAACGGATGTCAACCCGCGGTGGACGTCTTACCATAAGCCGTCGTCGCCTAAAAGGCAGAAAAAAACTGACTGCATAAAAAGGCCACCCTTGCGTGGTCTTTTTTCCATGTCTCGCTCTAAACCATCTATTTTTGACGGGAAGTTTTTGGCGGGAGAAGTAACTTCTTATTGAAATGAAAAGAGTGAAACTTTGAAAAAACGCTGGATAAAACTGCAAAAAAACCGCGATTTCCAGAAAGTATACGACAAAGGACGTTTTTTTGTGCATCCTTTGCTTGTGATTTATCTGCTGCGTAAACCGGGCAGTAAAGTCTGCCGGATCGGGTTTGCTTCCGGTAAGAAAATCGGCAACGCTGTACAGCGCAACCGTATCCGGCGGCAATTGCGGGAAGTAGTTCGCTTGAACAGCAAGTCTGACTGCTTTTCCGGCTACGACATCGTCGTGATGCTGCGTAAACAGGCCCTGCAGGTCCGCTACGCTCAAATCGCCGAAGCTTATGCGAAATGTGAAAGCAAAGCGATCCACTGGCTCAACCAGGCTTCCTGAAAAAGAGAAGGAAAACAAAGATGAAAAAGATTTGCTTATCGCTGATTTCTTTCTATCAGCGCTTTCTTTCTCCTTTGAAAGGACGCTCAACCTGTCGGTTTCAGCCAACTTGTTCTCAGTACGCTTATGAAGCAATCAATCGATATGGTGTTGCCAAAGGCGGCCTCCTGGCAGTGAAACGCATCCTGAAATGCGGTCCATGGCATGCGGGGGGATATGATCCGCTACCCTAAATCGGGATTCTTACAATTTGAAAACAACGAATGAGATTGTTCTTTCAAGAGTATGAATAAAATTGATGATTTCATTCCTCTTTATAAATAATATAGATTATATGATCGAAAGGAGCAGATTATGTCTTCAATCATGGCATCGATCACCAGAATTGCTCAATTTTGCCTCGACTGGTGCTTTAACATTACAGGCAATTATGGTCTGGCTATCATTTTGTTTACTGTCATTTTTACTGCCCTGTTAACCCCTACCAGGATCGCTTCTGTCAGACAAATGAAAGCCACTCAGATTCTACAACCTCAAATTAAAGAGATTAACGAGAAATTCAAGGGTAATCCGGAAAAAATTAATAATGAAACCTCCATCCTCTGGAAAAAATATGGTGTGAATCCACTGCTTGGCTGTTTACCGGTGCTGCTGCAGCTTCCTATCTTTATCGCTGTTCTTTCTGTCTTCCGTACGATTGTGTTTCCGGAAGGCGCAGCCAGTGCCTTCCTTTGGCTGAAAGACTTATCGGTGAAAGATCCTTATTATATTCTGCCGATTTTAGCCGGAGTCGCTTCTTACCTGCAATCTTGGGCTTCGGGTATGACTAAAGATCCGCAGCAAAAAACGATGGTTTTAATGATGCCGGCCATGATGGTTTGGATTTGCTGGAGTCAGCCGTCCAGTTTGGGACTATATTGGGCTACCAGTCAATTCTGCACCATGGGACAGCAAGTGATTTTGAACTATTTTATTAAGGTGGAACCCATTGTGGAAACAGCCGTGACGAAGAAATAGGTAGCACCTTAGGAAAGGGTGACATGCGTTCATGCGAATAATTAATAAAAAGGGAAAAACAGTGGACGAAGCGATCTGGTCTGGCTTGCAGGAGCTGCAGTTAACCAGAGAACGGGTCCGTGTAGAAATTATCGAACCGGGCAGCAAAGGTTTTTTGGGTTTGGGTGCGAAAGCAGCCGAAGTACGCTTAACCGAAGTGGAACCGGAAGAGAAAATCTCTTTTGCTGATTTACTCAAAGCCGATTTGAATCTGAGCTTAAAGGCAGATCCGGAAAAAGCCAAAGAACCGCAGCGGGAAACAAAAGCACAGCCCAAAGTGCAGGAGTTAAAATCAAGCGCATCTCCGGTCGTGGCAAGTAAACCGGTCATTCAGCAGCTGTCGGAAGAAAAAATTAACCCCCGCCCAGCAAGCAAAAATGAACCGCAACCGCAGTCATCCTTACCCAGACAGAGCAGCCGCCCGGAGTATGCCGAGCGTCAGAGCAATCGTATTCGCGGCAATTACAGTGAACAGCGTGACAGCAGCGAAAAACGCGGGCGTCAGAATTTTGCGGAAGAAAAGCAAATCACCGAAATGGATGATGAAGTTTGGGCCATTCCTACCGAGGAAGCTCCGGCGCGGGCCTACAAGTTCGCTGCCGAGATGATTCAGGCGATGCAGTTAAAATGTCGGGTCAACGTTCGGACAGAAGAGGACAGCATTGTGGTCAATCTGTTGGGAGACGCCGATGATTTAGGTATTTTGATTGGCAAGCGCGGCAACACCCTGGATGCCTTCCAGTATTTATTGACGGTTGTGGTTAATCGCGGCCGGGAAGAACATCAGCGCATCACATTGAATGTCGGTGATTATCGCAAGCGTCGGGAAGAGACGCTGATCCGTTTAGCCAAACGCTTAGCCAGAGAAGTGGAAAGCACAGAAAAATCGATTTCCTTAGAGCCGATGTCTGCCAGAGAACGGCGCCTGATTCATATGGCGTTACAGGACAGCGAGACGGTTTATACGGAAAGTGCCGGTGAAGACAGCCGTCGACACGTGGTGATTTACAAAAAATAAGCAAAAACCTAGTTCAGGTTGAATACAAATGTAAGCATAGCGTGTTAAGCAAAACGTGCTATGCTTCTGTTTTAGATTGATACAATCAAAATTGATTTTTTTTTGATGTGTAGTTAAGGTGGGTGATACCTGTATGTGGACTTCCGGTGATACGATTGCTGCTATTTCAACACCACCCGGCGAAGGTGGTATTGGGATTGTACGCTTAAGCGGAGATCATGCAGAAGAAATTGCCCGTAAAGTGCTCTTGCTGCCGGGCTGCCGAACGGGTAAGATGCAGCCGCGGCAGGTCTACTACGGTTCTGTCATAGAACCGCTCAGTGGTCGCTGCATTGACGAAGTGATCAGTTTTTATTTTGCCGCGCCGCATAGTTACACCGGTGAAGATGTGGTGGAAATTCAAACCCACGGCGGTATTGTAGTTGTGCAGCGGGTTTTGCAGCTTTTACTGCAGTCGGGGGCTTTGCTAGCCACAGCCGGTGAATTTACCAAACGGGCGTTCTTAAGCGGCCGCTTGGATTTGACCCAGGCGGAGGCAGTCAGGGATTTGATTCAGGCCGATGGTGCAGCCGGAGCCGCGCAGGCGATGGCACAGCTCAGTGGCCTCTTGGGACGGAGAATCGGCCAATTGACTAGGGAATTCCTGCATTTGATCGCCGTCATTGAGGTTTCTATTGATTTTCCCGACGACTACGAACCGCTGGATTGTCAGGAGTTCGATCAAAATTTAACAGCTTTGGCTAGCGACTTGCAGCAGCTGCTGGTCACGGCGGATCAGGGCAGAATCCTGCGGCAGGGCTTAAAAGTTGTGATCGTGGGACGGCCGAATGTGGGCAAATCCTCCTTGCTAAACAGCCTGCTGGGAGAAGATAGGGCAATCGTGACAGCCATTGCCGGCACGACCCGTGATGTTTTGGAAGAGCGTTTTTCTCTGGATGGGATCGTGATGCGCTTAGTGGATACGGCAGGCTTGCACGAAAGTGCCGATGAAATTGAACAACTGGGCATGATTCGCACTCGGGCTGCCATCGATACCGCCGATCTTGTCTTATGGGTCTTGGATGCCAAAGAAGCGCTGCAAGCGGAAGATCGGGAATTGGCAGTTCTCGTAAAAAACAGACCGCTGCTGTTGGTGATCAATAAGACCGATCTCGCCGATGGCGGTAATCTGCGGCAAGAACTGCGGCAATTGGGTTTTGAGCAAAAACCAATTGCGATTGCGGCTGCTTTGGGTGAAGGTCTGGAGGATTTACTGGACGCGATTCGGCAGCGAGTGCTGACCGGTAGAGTGACAGCCGGCAACGAACCGATCTTAACCAATTTAAGGCATAAAGACGCGGTGGAACAGGCTTTGCGGCAGGTGGAAGCCTGTCGGCAGGCAGTCGCGGTCGGGTTGCCGGAGGACTGTTACGTGATTCATTTGCGTTCCGCTTATGAAGCACTGGCTGCCATCAGCGGAGAATTGGTTTCAGAAGATATTATCGATACGATTTTCAGCCAGTTTTGCGTTGGCAAATAGAGGTGAAGTCAAATGCAATACGATTATGATCTGATTGTGGTTGGCGCCGGACATGCCGGCTGCGAGGCAGCATTGGCAGCGGCCAGAATGGGAGCCCGCACCTTGCTTTTAGCCATTGGTTTGGATTTTGTAGCGCAATTGCCTTGCAATCCTGCCATGGGCGGTCCGGCGAAAAGTCATCTGATCAAAGAAATTGATGCGCTGGGTGGAGAAATAGCAAAGGCAGCCGATGCCTGTGCCATTCAAATGCGCTGCCTGAATACGAGCAAGGGACCGGCAGTGCAGTCTTATCGGGCGCAGATTGATCGCGGTCTTTATCTGCGTTATATGAAGCATATCCTGGAAATTCAGCCGAATTTACAATTGAAACAAGCTCTGGTGGAGGACATCTTAACGGAAGAGGGAGCGGTCAGCGGGGTGGTCGATCAATTGGGCCGCGTTTTCACGGCGCCGAAAGTGATTTTGGCGACCGGTACTTTTCTTGGCGGCAAAGTGATCATCGGTGATTACCAAATCACTTCCGGACCGGATGGGCAGCAAGCAGCCTTGGCTCTAACCACCGCCTTGCAGCGTCTTGGCGTCAGCTTACGGCGGTTCAAAACAGGAACTCCCGCCCGGGTGGACGGCAATAGTTTGGATTACAGCAAAATGATCCGACAAAATGGGGATGAAGTAAAAGAACGCTTTGGCTTCGATTCTCCCTATCCCGATTTACCGACTCGCTGCTGTTGGCTGACTTGGACAAACCCCGCCACGCACGCGCTCATCAAGGCAAATATTCACCGGGCACCGCTGTTCAGCGGCGTAATCAAGGGCACCGGGCCGCGGTATTGCCCCAGTATTGAAGATAAAGTCATGCGCTTTGCCGATAAAGACCGGCATCAGCTGTTTATCGAACCAACCGGGTTGGCTACGGAAGAAATGTATGTGCAAGGGATGTCAACCAGTTTGCCAATGGATATTCAGCTGGCTTTTTTACGCACCATCCCGGGATTGGAACAGGTTGAGATCATGCGTCCCGGCTATGCCATTGAATATGATTGCCTGGACCCTTTGGAATTGAAATCCGACTTGCAGTGGAAACGCATCCCAGGTCTCTACAGTGCCGGGCAGCTGAACGGTACTTCCGGTTATGAAGAAGCGGCAGCCCAGGGCTTGATGGCAGGGATTAATGCCGTTTTGGCTCTGCAAGGCAAAGAGCCCCTGATTTTACAGCGTTGGCAAGCCTATATCGGCGTTTTGATTGATGATTTGGTCACCAAAGGCACCAATGAGCCTTACCGGATGATGACCGCCCGCTCGGAATACCGGTTGATTTTACGTCAGGATAACGCCGATCGGCGCCTGACACCTGATGGATATGCCTTAGGTTTGATCGATGAACAACGTTACCAACGTTTCTGCAGCAAGAGAGAGGCGGTCGACCGGCAAATCGAACGCGTGGAGCGTGTCTTCCTCGCCCCAAGCGAGGCGTTAAACGCCGTGCTGGAAAAAGCCGGCACGACAGCGATGGAACACAGCACTTCCCTTGCTGCCCTGCTGCGTCGGCCGGAGCTGAATATGGAAGTATTGCTGCCTTTCGACAGCGAGCTGGCGGCTTTATCACCCGAGGTGCGCAGCCAGGTGGAAGTAGAGGTTTGTTATGCCGGCTATATCAAGCAGCAAACCGAGCAGGTTCAGCATCAGCAACAGCTGGAATTTACTGTTTTGGCGGAGAATCTACCCTATCAAACGTTACAGGGCCTATCCAAGGAAGCCAGAGAAAAGCTCAGCCGGGTGCGTCCGCGTAATTTGGGCCAGGCTGCCCGGATTTCCGGTGTTAGCCCGGCGGATATTTCGGTCTTGCTGATTTGGCTGGAGCAGCAGCGTCGGAAAGGAGAGCAACGGTCATGAAAGAAGAGAATTTAGAGAAGCTGAAAACAGGTGCGGCAGAGTTGGGCATTGAACTGACGGAGAAGCAGCTGCAGCGATTTGATATTTATGCTGATTTTTTATTGCAATACAATCAAAAGATCAACCTTACCACCGTAACGGATGAATTTGAGATTATCGAAAAACATTTTTTAGATTCTCTCACGGTTCTGCAATTGGTTTCTTTGCGTTCCGGCATGTGGGTCATCGATATTGGCACCGGTGCCGGTTTCCCCGGGGTGCCGCTGCTGATCCTGGAACCGGGTTTGCAGCTTGTGCTGTTGGATTCTCTGGGCAAACGTTTGGAATTTTTACGTCAGCTGCTGGAAAGACTGGATTTATCGGCTTCTCTGCTGCACGCCAGAGCGGAAGACGGCGCCCACTTAGCTTTGCATCGTGAACGTTACGACCTGGCTTTGGCCAGAGCCGTGGCACCCTTGCCGGTGCTTTTAGAATATTGTCTGCCTTTTGTCCGTTCCGGCGGCAGATTCTTGGCTTTAAAAGGACCGTCTTTGACCGAAGAGCTATCCGAGGCACAAAACGCCTTGCAGCTGTTGGGAGGCAGAGCGGAGCGGGACTGCTGCTTGCAACTGCCGTTCAGCGGACAGGACAGACGCTTGCTTTTGGTAAAAAAAATTCGTCAAACGCCGACAAAGTATCCCCGCCAAGCCGGCACACCCAAAGAAAATCCTCTTTAAGCCAAGGAAAACTCCTCTGACTCTCAAAGAATCAGAGGAGTTGCTTTTTGCCTGTTGCACTCTGGGACGGCGTTCAGGCAAAATGGCAGGTTATTTTGGCAGCGGAGTAGAATGAGAATCAAGAGAGACACACTAAGAGGATCGCATCGGGTCAATGCCGGTCAGATCGGCAGTTCGATTGCAGTGCGAGCAGGAATCGCGCTAAAAGGAGATGAACAGATGAGTCAGGATTTGATCCTGGTTGATGTCTTCGACCGGGCGCTTGGCAGCGGCGAAAAGCTGGCAGTGCATCAGGCAGGCTTGCTGCACAGAGCATTTTCGGTTTTTTTGGTGCACAACGGTGAGATGCTGATTCAAAAGAGAGCCGAGACAAAATATCATTCCGCCGGTCTTTGGGCGAATACCTGCTGCTCGCACGCCAGAATGGGAGAAAACCTGGAATCGGCAGCCAGAGAACGGCTGTGGCAGGAGGCGGGCATCGTCTGTCCGATTAAGGAAGTGTTTTCTTTTGTCTATCGCGCTGAATTTAGCAATCAATTGACGGAATATGAGTTTGATCATGTTTTCCTGGCTGACTATGAGGGACATTTCAGCCGCAATCCGGAAGAAGCATCCGAGATGAAATGGATTCGTTTTCACGATTTGGCTGAAGATTTACAAAATAATCCGCGGCAATACGCCGTTTGGTTTATTACCGCAGCGCCAAAAGTCATGAAACTGGCAGGAATGTAGGAGGGTGACCAATTTGAAAGCAAGAATTCTGCTGCCTCAGAAGATAGCGCAAACCGGTATCGATTTTTTATTGCGGCAAGGTTACGAAGTCAGGCTGGGCAGTGATTATTCGGAAGCGGTCGTAGCGCGAGAAATCAGGGACTGCGATGCGCTGCTGGTGCGGGCGACCCCGGTGACGGAGCAAGTCCTGGCCAATGCCAATCGTTTGAAGATCGTCGCTCGCTTCGGTGTTGGCTATGACAATGTCGATCTTACAGCGGCGGCCAAACGGAAGATTTATGTGACCAACACACCGCTGGCCAACAGCAACGCGGTTGCGGAGTATACGATTTTCCTTTTACTCGCCTGTGCCAAACGCTACAGCGAATTAGAACCAAGCTTTTTAGCCGGAAATTTTCAAGTGCGTGACCGGATTTTCTGCCATGAACTGCGGGGTAAGGTTTTGGGGATCATCGGCTTGGGGAACATCGGTTCTCAGGTAGCCAGCATGGCCAAGGCAGCCTTTGGCATGAAAGTGATTGCCTACAGTCCACACCTTAGTGCAGAAAATCAGCCGCCTTGTGTGGATGCGGTGAAATCGCGGGAGGCTGTGTTTCGCGAAGCGGATTATCTCAGCATCCATCTGCCTTCTACCGCCCAGACCAAAGGCAGCGTGGGCAGTGCAGAATTCGCCTGGATGCAGCCGCAGGCTTGGTTGATCAATACAGCCAGAGGCGATATTCTGGTGGAGGCAGATTTGATTGCCGCACTGGAAAATAAGCAAATCGCCGGTGCTGCTTTGGATGTGCTGCAGCAGGAACCTTTTGATTACAGCAATCCGTTGTTTGCTTTGCCGAATGTGCTGATCACACCGCATTATGCGGCGCATACAGTGGAAGCCTTCGATGCCATGGCGCTGCAGGCGGCAGAAGAAATTGATCGGGTGCTGCGTGGCAAGCAGCCCTTCTGGCAGGTCAATCGCTTTCCGGAAGAAAATTGAGCAACGAAAAAATAAACAAAAAACCCGGAGATCATCCCCTCATGCGGGATATCTCCGGGTTTTCGTTTGATTTGATTTGATAGGATTTGTGTCAAGCCGCAGCCAAAGGAGGCAGCATGAGTTTTTCGAGCAGGATTGACGCGTAAGACTGTTTTATTTGTATTCCTGTGGGATTTGCTTGACAAAATAAGCTTGGATTTGTTGGCGCAGTTCCGGTTTTTCTAAAATATCGATCGCGGTCATGGCCAATCCCTTGGCACCAAGCAAACAGGTAGCGTCGGCTTGTGCTTTATCGCTATAGGCTGTGTATTCCGCATTATGACTGTTGACACCGGCCGGGCAGGCAGGCAGATAGTCATGAATGGCCGGGATTTTGATGGAGACATTGCCAATATCGGAAGAACCGTAGTTGCCGACCGGATTGCCGATTTCCATTGGCATGCCGAGGGATTCCATATTATTCTTAAAGGCTTCACACATCGGCCAATTGGGATAACGCTCGGCATACAAATCGCCGACTTTGATTTCACAGCGGGCGCCGACCAAAGCTTCTGCTGTTTTCGCACATTTCTTCACGGCTTCCACCAATTTCTCCATCTCAAACAGGGTGGAAGAACGCAGGGAGAAGTTGGCGGCGGCATAATCGGGAATGGCATTGGCTACAGTGCCGCCTTTGGTGATGATGCCGTTGATATTGCTTTGCGGATGCAGAGCCGGACGCATCAGATCGATATGGTTAAAAGTAGCAATCAGCGCATTGAGGGCGTTGATCCCGGCTTGCGGACCGGAAGAGTGAGCAGATTTGCCAAAGAATTCGACACTGACCGAAGTGGCTGCACGGCCGCCGCGGTTGACAAGCCCTTTGCTACCGGAACTCGGATGCATCATCAGCGCATATTCGATGCCGTCAAAACCGCCATTGCGCAGCAACTGGATCTTACCGCCGCCGGCTTCTTCGGCCGGAGTGCCGATCAGCGTGATCTCCCCGTTATAATGATCCATCAGCTCGGCTAAAGCAAGAAAAGCACCGGTGGAACAGGTGGCGATGATGTTGTGGCCGCAGGCGTGTCCAATCTCCGGCAAAGCGTCGTATTCGGCCAGAAAAGCAATCTTCGGACCGGGCTCTTTGCCTTTTTTGCTGGCGCGGAAAGCGGTCTCTACACCGGCATAGGGTGTTTCCACGCTAAAACCGTGCTTGGTCAGGATTTCGCTCAAGAAAGCGACCGCTTTGTGTTCGGTATAAGCAATTTCCGGATTGTCATGGATATGATGAGAAAGGGCGAGCAATTCCTCTTTGAGGGCATCTACTTTTGCAATCAGTTTTTCTTTCATAGCAGTACCTCCCAGTCAAATTTGCTTTCATTCTAGCACGATCGCCGAAGAGAGTCAATCTACGGGCAGACGAAGATCAGATCTCTTCGCTTGAGGGAATTATTACCTAAGCAAAGGATTTCGCTCTGAAAGACAGAATATTCCTCATAATTGGCAAATAAAGCGGCACTGGATGGCAATCGGCAGAACGACATCGCAGAGATACGCCGGCTGAGGATGCCTCAGACAGCTTTATAAGTAAGCCGGAAAGGATGAGAACGATGAGCGAATTGTATTTGGTCACCGGTGCGGCCGGCCATTTGGGCAGTACGGTGGTTGCTGCTTTACTGAAATTAGGCAGGCAAGTGCGTATTTTGGTGCTGCCGGGAGAAAAACATCTGCCTGAGGGGAAAATGGAAGTCTGCTACGGCGATGTGCGTCAACGCGAAAGCCTGGCTGAGTTTTTTGCCAATCCGCGCGAAGAGCAGCTGATTGTCATCCATTGCGCCGGTATCGTTTCGATTGCTTCTCAATATCAGCAAATCGTTTACGACGTCAATGTCACCGGCACCAAAATCATCACGGATCTTTGTTTGAGCCATCAGGTAAAGAAATATATCTATGTCAGCTCGGTGCATGCCATTCCGGAAAAGATAAAAGGAGAAGTGATTACCGAAACCGATCATTTCAGTCCGCAGGCAGTCACCGGACTCTACGCCAAAACCAAAGCGGAAGCCAGCGCTTATGTGCTGCAGGCAGCGGGCAAAGGTCTCAATCTCAATATTGTGCATCCCTCCGGTATCTGTGGACCGTATGATCCCGGCAAAGGGCATCTGACTACCCTGGTGATTGATTATTTCAGCGGTCATCTGCCGGTCGGTGTGATCGGAGGCTATGATTTTGTTGATGTGCGCGATGTGGCCAATGGCATCGTAGCTTGCTGTCAGCAAGGCAAACCGGGCGAATGTTATCTTCTCACGAACCGCTATTATACGGTGCGGGAAATTTTAGACATGCTGCATCAGCTGACCGGGATCAGAGAAATCAAAGTCTGTCTGCCGATCGGACTGATCCGGCCCATCGCCGCTTTGACCGAAGCTTATGCCAAAATGCGGCAGCAAACACCTCTCTTTACGGCTTATTCGCTTTATACGCTGAATTCCAACGCTGTTTTCAGCCATGCCAAGGCGAGTGACGCCTTCGGCTACACCGCCCGTGAAATGCGGGAATCGCTGCAGGATACCATTGCCTGGCTGCAGCTGCAGAAAAGAATCTAAACAGTGAAGTGCTGCGCACAGTCCGGCTGCTTTTTGGACAACGCTGCGGCATTCTTGCCTGTGAAAACAGAAAATCGGTACGGAACATTTTTGTCCCGTACCGATTTTTTGAGTAATTCCTGTTTATTGCCGGAGGATTATTCTGCCAGAGAACCCATGGGATCCCAGGGATTGAGATGCTTGGCTGTTTTTTTAAGAATTTCTTGCTGCTCGGCAGAGAGATATTTCCGGTTGACGACCGCCTGATAGACCCACTTATCAAACCAGGTATCTGTCATCAGGAAATAACCCTTGCGGCCGGCGGTATCGCCCCAGCTGTTCTGAATTTTCCACTTCGTAGCGCAGCCGCGATCGGTCAGATTGACACCGGTAATGACCATGGCATGATTCATAGCGCTGTGACGGTAATCAAGAGCCACTTCTTTGCTCATGCCAAACTTCAGATCAAAAGCGGTTTCATAATCGTAAGCGGTGTCATCCCAAACACCGATTTCCCGTTCGCCGTCTTTGCCGCAGTCGCTGCCAAACCAAACGACTTCCTGATCCTTTAATTGTGCGATGACGAGCTGTTTGAATGTGTCGATTTCCAGATTCAAGTAGAGAATCTCGTTGCCGCCTACCACATTGCCCAGATAATCTACGGTATAAGTCTGATTGAAGGGCTTATCGGCGGTGGGAGCGTTGATGATCGAGACATATTCATCCAGAATATCACCAACATACTCCTGATAAAACCGGAGAGGAGTGATCTTATTCTCACAATGGTATTTTTTATCTTTGTCAACAAATTCAAATTGGAAAGTTTTTGGCGGCTGACCAAAATTCATGCAAAGGAAACGATACATTTCATCCAGCATGCGGCTCTTCTCTGCTTCAATTGCCGTCCTGTCTTGCTTTTTGGCAACCATTTCACGCAAAGCAGCGGCATCAAGCCGCAATTTTTGATTGATCAGACCATTCATTGCCCGCGTGTTGCTGCTTTGGAAGGTTTCATTCATCGCGGCCTGGGGTACTAAACCGTATTTCTTGATCAGGCTGACCATCATATCCCATTGGCCGCCATCCTGAATACCGGTGCGAAGCAGATAATCAACGGTGCGGTCATCCACAGGACGATCGGCTAAGTCGAGAGTGGCTTCCAGAAAGTAATTAATTTTCTCGAATTTATCCCAAAAGGCCATAAAATTCTGACTGAATTCGAAATTCTCCAGATTATATTTTTTCCCGATTATTTCACGCAATACATTTAAACCGGCAAATAACCAGCAGCGACCGCTGGATTTTTGGTTGGTTACCGTCATGGTGGGAAGGTCAATGGAGAATTTGGCATCAGTGTATTCGGTGCTGCTTTGGACATAGGCTACGGTGTTGACTGCATTTTTGGCTAAGGCATGCGTCATTGCCTTGTAATGCTTGCTGTGGCTGTAATCGGCATCGAATTTTTCAACCATACTACTGCTGATCGGTTTGGCGTTTTTCATCTGAACAATCCTCCTGTCATATTATGGCATATCAGATTCTCTGATATGCTGTTCACCGATATTTTAGCACGCGAAAGATTAGAAAGCAAGCTGAATTCTGGCAAAGCGGAAAATAATGCCTGCTGCGCTTCAGCGAAATGGTTGATTTTACCTCTCTGCTTTCTGCATACTGATGAGCCGCCAAAATCCCCGATGTTTCACGTGAAACATCGGGGATGACTGTGATTTCAGTCGAAATTGATTGCCTTGTCCCAAGGGCGGCAGTCCGGTCGGTTTCCTTGGCTCAAATGTTACGGTCCTCTGGGCAGACTGACCGCAGTCTGCCGCATAAAACAGAATTTCATTTGCTTTTCTTTTGAATAACCGGAATGAATTCGCATTTCATAGTTTAGACAAATTATTTCGGCAGGATTGTTAAAAATACTTCACGAATAAACAGGATAGGCTAGACATAAAGGTCGGTGTATGAATTTTGAGTAAAATAATCGCAATCGTGAACCAAAAAGGCGGTGTGGGAAAAACCACAACCGCTGTTAATTTGACCGCAGCCTTGGCGCAGTTGAGCCGCCGAACCTTACTGGTCGATTTGGATCCGCAGGGCAACAGCTCCAGCGGGTTAGGGATTGACAAAAGCAAGCTGAAATATAATACCTACGATTTGCTGTTGGAGAACATTGCTGCGCACCAGATGATTTTGGCAACCCCTCAGGAGAATTTGAGTATCATCCCCGCCGGGGTGGAATTGGCTGCAGCCGAAATTGAAATGGTATCCCTGATGAGCCGGGAATACCGTCTGAAAGAAGCATTGGCTTCTTTGCGGCAATACTATGATTATATCTTTATTGATTGTCCACCTTCGCTTGGCTTGCTGACGATTAATGCCCTGACAGCGGCAGATTCGGTTTTGATTCCCATCCAATGTGAGTTTTTTGCTTTGGAAGGAGTCAGCCAATTGACGAATACGATTCATTTGGTGCAGAAACATCTGAATAAAAGCTTGGAAATCGAAGGCGTCCTGATGACTATGTATGATAATCGCATCAATTTAGCCCAGCAGGTTGTGGAAGATGTGCGCGCTCATTTTGGCAGCCGTGTTTATGAAACGGTGATTCCACGTAATGTTCGGCTCAGCGAGGCTCCCAGTCACGGTTTGCCGATTGCCCTATATGATCCCCGCAGCAAAGGTGCCGAGAGCTACGCCGCTCTGGCGTTGGAGGTAATCAAGCATGAGCATTAAAAAAACAGGTTTGGGCAGAGGGTTAAGCTCTTTGATTCCCACAGAACCGGAGTTCCAAAGCGGTGAACAAATCCAGCAAATCGCAATCAGCGAGATCAAAGCCAACCCTTATCAGCCTCGCAGCGGCTTTCAGGCAGAAGGCTTACAGGAATTGGCCAATTCGATCCGGGAACATGGTGTGCTGGAGCCTCTGATCCTGCGTCTTGTTGCAGATGGCTATGAATTGGTGGCCGGTGAACGCCGCTGGCGGGCTGCCGCGATGGTGGGAATGAAAACCGTACCAGCGGTTGTCCGACTGTTAAGTGATAAACAAGCGGCAGAAATGGCTTTGATTGAAAATATTCAGCGTCAGGACCTGAATGCCATAGAAGAAGCGACTGCTTACCAGCGCTTGATCCTGGAATTCGGTTATTCACAAGAAGAATTGGCCGATAAGGTAGGCAAAAGCCGTCCGCATCTGACCAATATTTTACGTTTACTGCAGCTGCCCAGAGAAATCCAAGCAGAACTGATCAACGGTTCCATTTCGATGGGACATGCCAGAGCCCTTTTGCCCTTGAAGCCTGCCCTGCAGCTGCTTTATGTAGAACTGATCAAATCGAAAAATATGAGCGTTCGCCAGCTGGAAGATCTGGTGCAGGCAACCTTGCAGCCGGATAAAGCGCAAGTCAAAGCCAAAGCAGAGACACTGACAAAACGAATGGCTTTACTATCGCATTGGGAGTCGCAATTAAAAACAATTCTGCAAACCAAAGCCCGCATCAAATCCAAAGGCAAAGGCGGTAAAATTGAAATTACTTTTTTTGACGAAGACGAATTACAGCGATTACTGGATCGGTTAATCAACAGTCAGCCAACGAAAGAATAGCAACAATTATCATTTTGGAGGCGTAGAATATGATATATTTGGATCAAGCGGCGACCAGTTGGCCGAAACCCATCCGCGTTGTGGAAGCTGTCAATTATCTTTTAACCAATATCGGAGCCAATCCCGGCCGTGGCAATTACGGGTTATCCATGGATGCGGCGAACATGGTGCAGCGCACCAGGGAAAAAGTAGCCGATTTCTTTGGCTTAGGCAGTCCGCGAGGCGTCGTTTTTACCGCTAACGCGACCGAAGCCATCAATGCGGTCCTGCAAGGTTTGCTAAAACCTGGAGATCATGTTATCACCAGTTCGTTGGAACACAATGCCGTCGCCAGAACGCTTTATGCCTTGGAAAGCAAAGGAATCTCGACAACGAAAATTTACACTAGCCCGGACTGCGGCTTTCGCTTAGCCCGCGTGGAGGAAGCAATTCGTCCCAATACCAGGATGATTGTTTGGAATCATGCCTCCAATGTATTCGGTACTTTATCCGATTTGGATGGTTTGGCGCGTCTGGCGCACGCTTATGGCTTGACATTATTGGTGGATGCGGCTCAGACCGTCGGTTCGATCCCGATTGATATGGAAGAGATGGGGATCGACTATTTGGCTTGCTCCGGGCATAAAGGTTTATACGGCCCGCAGGGAGTTGGTTTATTACTGATCCGCAATCAGGATACCAATTTGAATATTTGGCGTTACGGTGAGACCGGGGATTATGCCGAACAACTGCCGATGCCAAAGAATTTACCGGATTGTTTTGAAGCCGGCACACCAAATATGCCGGGAATTGCCGGTTTGGGGGAAGGTATTGATTTTATTCGGGAACAAGGTCTGAAAAAGATGTATCAAAGTGATCTCCGGAAAATCGAAACAATTTATCACGCTCTCAGTGAGATCGATGGGGTTGTCCTCTATGGACCGGCACCGGGAACAGAAAAAGTAGCGATCCTCTCCTTCAATATTCTGGGCATGATTTCCACCCAAGTTGGGGTGGCGCTGAACAATCGTTGGGATATTTGTGTCAGAACCGGTTTGCAATCCGCTTATTGGGCACATGAAACCGGTGGCACTCTGCCGCACGGGACCGTGCGGGTCAGTGTGGGTTGTTTTAATACCGGTCAAGATCTCGAAGAATTAGTAGAAGCGGTGGAAACATTGTGTTACGAAGTGAAGAAAAAGTAAACCATTCAGGTATCGGTGATGTTTCACGTGAAACATCAGTACCTGTTTGACAAAAACCTACCCAAAACGAAAGCCAACTAGGTTGTCATTTCAAACCTTCTATGTTATAATTCGGCTTCAGAACGCAGGCTCAGTACGGTGCCAAATGTTAAAATTGAAGTAAGGAAGTAGACAACATGGATAAAGTAAATCAGCGCGATCATGCATATATTCAAATTTTGAAAGAAGAATTAGTCCCGGCGATGGGCTGTACCGAACCGATCGCTTTGGCTTATGCGGCTGCCAAAGCCAGAGAAACGTTGGGTGTCCTGCCGGAGCAGGTTCATGTCGAAGCCAGCGGCAGTATCATTAAGAATGTGAAATCGGTGATCGTCCCCAATACCAATCACTTGAAGGGGATTGAAGCCGCCGCTGCTGCCGGTATTATTGCCGGAAAAGCAGACTGTGAATTGGAAGTTCTCAGCGAAGTAAGCGAAGAACAGATCACACAGATGAAGGATTATCTGGATCAGACCCCAATCGAAGTGGAACTCAGCCAATCCGGACTGAATTTTGATATTCTTGTCTCGGTGCAAAAAGGCCAGGAATCAGCGAAGGTCCGTATCGTTAATGATCATACCAATATTGTTTATATTGAGAAAAACGGCTGTGTGCTTTATCAAGCGGATGTCACCAATCAAGGCGCAGAGCATGCAACGGATCGCTCTCTGCTGAATATGGTTGACATTTGGGATTTTATCACCACGGTTGAACTGAAAGAGATCAAACCCGTCTTGACACGTCAGATGAAATATAATATGGCTATCGCAGAAGAAGGGATTCACGGTCATTACGGTGCCAATATTGGCCGCGTGATTCTATCTTCATACGATAGCGACGATATCCGGGTAAAAGCCAGAGCGCTGACAGCAGCCGGCTCCGATGCCAGGATGAGCGGCTGTGAACTGCCTGTGATTATCAATTCCGGCAGCGGCAATCAGGGGATTACCGTTTCGGTGCCGGTTATTCTCTACGCCCGCAATCTGCAGGCGACGGAAGAAGCGCTTTATCGGGCCTTAGCGCTTTCCAATTTGATTGCCATTCATATCAAATCCGGGATCGGTAAACTTTCGGCTTATTGCGGTGCCGTCGGCGCCGGTGCGGCTGCCGGCTGTGGGATCGCTTATTTGCATGGCGGTGGCTTGACAGAGGTGGTTCACACGCTGGTGAATGCCCTGGCTATCGAATCCGGGATGATTTGTGATGGCGCCAAAGCTTCCTGTGCGGCCAAAATTGCCACAGCCGTGGATGCCGGCCTGCTTGGTTGGCAAATGTATCAGCACGGACAGCAGTTTTATGCTGGAGATGGCATCGTCAGTGATGATGTGGAAGCCACTATCCGCAATATTTATCGTTTGGGAAAAGATGGTATGAAAGAAACCAACGAAGAGATCATCAAAATGATGATCAATGAAAAAGAAAAATGTGATAACTAAGAGGCGATGATGTTTCACGTGAAACATGCCCTGTGTCGTTCGCTCAATTTGGAATGGAAGGGATGGAGGTATCATGTTTGAGGTAAAAGATTTTTTTGATTTGAGTCAGGAACCCTTGGCGTTTTTATTTGCTGACTGTGAACTGATTTGGCAAGTCCTGCCGAAAGTCAATGCAGCCGCCGCTGAACTGGCAAAAGGTCCGATTTTGGGCAGCGTACACCCAACTGCCGTTCTGGAAGGAGCGGTTGCGATTGGCGAAGGCAGTATTATTGAACCGCATGTGTATATCAAAGGACCGGTTTATATCGGTAAAAATACCGTGGTCCGTCAGGGTGCCTACATTAGAGAAAACAATATCATCGGAGACAATTGCATCGTTGGCCATGCCACCGAACTAAAGGGATCGATTTTGTTAACCGGAGCACACGCGCCGCATTTTGCCTATGTGGGCGACAGTGTCCTGGGACGCGACGTGAACTTAGGCGCCGGGACAAAATTGGCTAATTTCAAATTGGGTGGCGATCAGGTCAATATCTGGCTGGAAGGCAAGCGGATTCCTACCGGTTTGCGCAAATTTGGCGCCATTTTGGGCGATGGAGTATCCATTGGCTGCAACAGCGTGACCGCCCCTGGTACTGTGATCGGTAAAAATACCTGGGTTTACAGCATGCTTTCTTTGCGTGGCTATATTGCGCCTAATAGCCTGGTAAAATATGATTACAATGCAGAAATCGTGCAAAAATCTCACTAACAGCGGTACTTTATTGATCAGATCAACCTGCGAGGTGAGCATTAATGAACTATCATAAATTAGTCCGCGATCGCATTCCCGAGATCATTGAAGCAGGCGGCAGCCAGGCGGATTGGGAAATCCTCGATGATGCTTCCTACCTGCAGCTGCTGGAAGAGAAGTTAGAGGAAGAGTTAGCGGAATATCTGGAAAGCAAAAATATCATTGAACTAGCCGATTTGCTGGAAGTGATTTACGCGCTGACCGAAGCCAAAGGCTTTACCATTGCGCAATTGGAGCAAGAAAGGTCGAAAAAAGCAGCGCAGCGCGGATCTTTCCAAAAAAAAATCCTGCTCAAGCGGGTCACTTAGTGGTCTGAACATTCCGAGCGGAGATGCAATATTAAAAAAGCAGGAGCCATAGTACTTCGTGTACTATCGCTCCTGCTTTTTTGTTGCCGGCTGAAAGGGAGATATCAGGAAAGTGAAGGTCAGATTGAGGTTTTTATTTCCGCTGTAGGTGGAGTTTGGGTCTGTTTATTCACTTTTTTATAGCAAAAATAGAGATAAGCAGCGCAGCTCAAAGTGATCACGGCAAAAACACCGCTCAGGATATTCAAATCAAACACACCGAGCCGATTAAAAGTATCAGTGGAAAGCTTTGTTTCAACGGCTTGAAAAGCAATGACATTGTCGTTTTCATCAAAAATCGGCAGATAATTGACGACATTGCCGTTGGCCAATAATTCATTGACAAAAGTGGCACTCTTGCTGCTCAATGCTTTCTCCAGGGCGGTTCTGCACTCGCGGCCATAGATTCCGGTCAGATAGTTACTGCTGAAATCAAAGTAATCGATTCCGGCTGTGCCATTATCGCGATAAGCCTGATCGGCTAAATAGTAATAGTCCGATCCGGAACGGTAAAGCAGATATAAGCGTTCGAATTTGAGCTGTTTGGTGACTTTAGCCATCATACCGCTCAATTCTTTATAGACGGTTTTGTCTCCCAACGACAGATTATTCAGTCGCAGGACAATTTGGGTGCTGCGGAAATAAGAGACAGCCAAAGAGTAGGCAGTCATTTGTTGTTCCGTCAAGGCAGCCTGGACGACGACGGCATTTCTCTTGCGCTCGATCGGTGTGATAAGACAGGTCAGGGCGAGTGCAAAGGCCAGCAGCAGGATCAAAGAGACGTAAAGCACTCGATTGGAACTGCGGATAAATTTCATCGCGATCAATCACTCCTCACTTGAAACTCCCTTTGGTTTGCGAAGGCATTTGGGGAATTCAGTTGTTTTTTGCTTTATCTATTATAGCATTGAACAGGAAGAGAATGCAAGAAGAATCAGAACCGCTGTACTGCCCGAGAAATTGGGCAGTACAGCGGTCAGAGGTTTTATAATTCTTTCGCTTCCATGATTTTCACGGAAAGCAACAGCGAAACTGCAAACGCACCAATCACGAGCAGAGAGAAAGCGATTGCCAACAAGGATGAGAATTGATCCAGCACAGTCAAATCAAACCGGATGGATTTCGGCAGCAGCATGGTGAGCACGGAAGGAATCAGGATCAGCATGACTAAAATATAGCGGCCTTTTTCGACGCCAAATTTGAACATAATCGGAAGCAGGAGGGAGTTCATCAGGAGTGCCGCACCGCTGGTGGCAGCCAGAATAAGCAAATTCTCCTGACCAAACCCGCCCAGCAAAGGCAGGACGGCAAAAATGATCAGGCAACCGGCCGTAATCGAGAGTAAATTCAGGATGTATTTGCTGAAGACCAATTGCCGGCGGCTGAGCGGCATGGTCAGAGCGTACTTATCCCACTTGGCGCGTTCATCAAAAGAAATACTGGTAATCGACAGCATCACCGACAAGATCATCAGCATGCCGCTTAAGAACGCCAGATCACGGTTTTGATACGCAAGGAAAATGTAAAATAGCAGCAAGAGACCTAAAATTTTCATCTGAGATTTTAGATTGATCAAATCCTTGAGCAGTAAACCCTTCATTTTTTTAAATTCTCCTTTGCGTAGAAAATCATAATTTCCTCGATGCTGGCGGGATCGACCACATAATCGCCTTGCAGCAGATCGCGGCGCACCAATACTTCCATACCAAAATTATTTTTTCTGAAGCCGTGCACCAGCGTTGGATCCAATGCCTGCCATTGGCTTTCTGTGCAATGCAGGATTCCGTATTGATCTTTCAGCTCTTCTTTGTTTTGGCTGAAAACCAGCTTGCCTTGGTGGATATAGGTGATATAATCGCAAATTTTCTCCAAATCGCTGATGATATGCGAGGAGATAAAGACGGCTTTCTGCTCATCCTGAATAAAATCTTGGAAAACATCCAGGATTTCTTCCCGAACAATCGGATCCAACCCGCTGGTGGCTTCGTCCAGAATCAGGAGTTCAGAATCGTGTGAAAGGGCGACGGCGATGCCCAGCTTCATTTTCATGCCGCGGGAATATTCCTTGATGCTTTTCCGAACCGGTAGCTGGAATTGTTCCAGATAACGCTCAAAACGTGTTGTATCCCAGGTTTGGTAGATGTTTTTTAAAATGAGATTGACTTGCTGTGCGTTCATGTTTTCCGGAAAGCCGATTTCATCCATCACAACGCCGATCTTTTCCCGAATTATGGAGGAAGAACGCAGTGGTTCTTGTCCAAGTAAGAGGATTTCACCGCTGTCCCGTTTGATCAGATCCAAGATTAACTTGATGGTTGTGCTTTTACCGGCGCCGTTTTCGCCGATAAAACCCATAATCGTTCCACGAGGCAGCGTCAGCGATAAGTCCTGTAAAGCAAAGTCGGTATAGCGTTTATTTAAGTTACGAATGATCAATGCGTCTTGCATGATATGCATTACTCTCCTTTATAAATAACTGTCAATGTCTCGATCAGATCCTGCAGAGAAATATCACACAGGGTAGCCGCCTCCACTGCCTTTTGCAGATAATTCTCCAGCGTACGCAGATGCTCTTCCCGGATGAAATCCATATTTTGGCCGGCGACATAGCTGCCTTTGCCGGGCATGGAAAAGATGAAACCCTGCCGCTCCAATTCTTCGTAGGCGCGCTTGGTAGTAATCACGCTGATCCGCAGTTCTTTGGCCAGCAGCCGCATAGAAGGCAGTGCGTCACCCTCCTTTAGTTCGCCGCTGAGGATCAGCGTCTTCAGCTGATCCATGATTTGTTCGTAGATCGGCTTATTACCGGTGTTGCTGATCAGGATGTTCAAAAAATTCACCTGCCTTTTTCAACTAGTGTATATTGATAGTATATACACTAGTTACAATATGTCAAGCGATGATCGCAAAGGAAACGAAATCATTCTGTAGAAAACGAAGAGTATGCTTTTTGATTGTAGAAAAGTGCGCATTGATCCAAGGCAAGCCGACTCGATCGCTGTTGCTTACTCTGACGCTCTTCGGGTGGAACAGAACGCAGCCCAGAAATCAACAGTCGCAGCAGTTTTCAAACAAAAACGCTCCCCATCGGGTAGTCTCGGATTTTTCATCTCGAGTGTCTACGCTATGGGGAGCAGTACAATTCAGCCGCCGTGGCTGTTTTGTTTTTAGTTTTTACAATAGATCTCCAGCGCATCCCGTAAGAAGAGAGCGCTGCCCGGAGCAATTTGCTCATAATAAGCGGTAAAGCGCGCGTCATCCAGATAACCCTGGGCCAGCGCCCGATGCGCTTTGCCGGTATAGCTTTCCCGCGGCCAGAACAGCAGCAGCCATTCCTTGTGCAGCGCGCAAGCTTTTTGGGCTAATTCTCCGGCCGGATCTTTTTCAAGCAGAGCCGCTCGCAGGGTTTGATTGAATTCCTGCGTCAATTCTTCCATGCGGTGGTACTTTTCTTGTGACATACCTTTGACTTTGGCATAAGATGCATCTACCGCAACCTGCCCGAATTTTTGGCGTACCTCTTGCCCATATTTGTCTTCATTTTCCTGCAGCAATTTCTGTTTCAATCCTTCGAATTTGTCGATATCCTGCATTTTGCTTTCTCCTTTCAAAGTGGCGATGGTTTGGCGAACATTTTCAATTAAGCGATCGAGTTGGACTTTCTGATCGTAAAGCTCAGCCAGTTGAGTTTCCAGCGCAGCTTTTTTATCATATCCGGCAGCAGTCAACAGCGCCTTGATCTTCTGAAGCGGGATACCTAACGTTTTATAAAAAAGAATTTGCTGTAAACAATCCACATCGTCGCTCGTATACCGGCGATATTGATTATGATTGATTCTACAAGGGCTCAGCAGACCAAGATCTTCATAATAGCGCAGGGTACGTTTGGAAATCCCCGCTAGTTCTGCTAGCTGATGCACGGTATAATCCATATTTCTTACCTCCTGATCTCAATATAAACCATGACGTAACGTGAATGTCAAGCAGAAACCGTTCATTTTGCTGTCGAAGACAAAATTTTTTCAAGGACGGGCAGAAAGGGTTTTTACAGGGAAATGTCATAACTCATATCGGAAAAGGAATTCAAAATTGCCTATCGAACTGACCTGCATAGAACAAAGGAACGGAGTCTTGTAAAATGGATAATTTCATCTTGTCTTTTAATGTGGTCATGCCTTTGTTTCTGACCATGCTGTTTGGATATTTGCTCAAACTCACGCATTTTCTTGATGATGAATTTCTGGCGAAATTGAATCGGCTTTCCTTCAACCGGATTTTGCCCATTATGCTGTTTATGAATGTTTATGGTGCTTCGGGTGATCTTTCCAAGGTGTTTAATTTTAAATTGTTGGCTTTTGCCCTTGGTGCTGTGGCGCTTACCACGTTGCTGCTCTTCCTGCTGATTCCCAAAATCGAGCCGGAGGATCGCCGCCGCGGTGTGCTGATCCAAGGCATCTATCGCAGCAACTTCGCTATTTTCGGTATACCAATCGCCAATTCGCTGTATGGCAGTGCAGGTTCGGCAGTGACGGCGGTTGTCATCGCTGTGGTGGTGCCCTTTTTTAACATTCTGGCCGTGATTGTTTTGGAGACTTTCCGCTCCGGTAAAACCTCGCTGAAAACGATTTCCCAACAAATTTTAAAAAATCCCCTGATCATCGGTTCCGTGCTGGGTATTGTCTTTCTGCTGACCGGACTCAAGCTGCCGGTCTTCCTGGAAAAAACCGTCAGTGATATCTCTAAAATTGCCACCCCGTTGGCCTTAATCATTTTAGGCGGTTCCTTCCATTTTTCCAGTGTTAAAGCGCATCTGAAGCAACTAATTCTGGGCGTCACCGGACGTCTGCTGCTCGTACCGCTCCTCTTTATTCCGATCGCCATGGCTTTGGGGTTCCGGGATGTGGATTTAGCGACCTTGATTGCGCTATTTGGTGCGCCAACCGCAGTTTCTTCTTATACCATGGCGCAGCAAATGGGCGGTGACAGCGAATTAGCCGACCATTTGGTGGTCTTTTCCGCACTTTTTTCGGTTTTGACCATGTTCTTCTGGATTTACCTGGCCAAATCCCTGGCTAAAATATAGTCTCTTCCCTTAACGGAATATTTTCAAGCAAAAACATTCATGTGCAGAAATATCTTGACAAATCCTTCTGGATTGGGTAGATTAGTTACAAATAGAAAGAGAGTAGAAAGGGGGCTGTCTTATGAAATTAGCAATCGGTGGGATCAGCCACGAAACCAATGTATTTTCACCGTTAGCCACACCCTTGTCTGAATGGCGGATCATTGAAGGCCAAGCGATGCTGGAGAATGCCCGCGGTAAGAAGACCAACATCGGCGGTATCCTGGAAGTTGCCGACCGGGAAGGCTGGCAGATTCTGCCCACACTCTTTGCCGGTGCCACACCCTCCAAACCAACCGATGCAGAGAGTTATGCTTGGTTGAAGCAGCATTTACTGCAGCCGATGCGGCAGGAACTGCCCGATGCCGTGCTGCTTTGCATGCATGGCGCCATGATGGCGGAAGGGACCGATGATCCGGAAGGGGATATCGTAGCGGCGGTGCGCCAAATCATTGGCGACAAACCACTGATCGTGACCCTGGATCTGCACGGCAACAATACAGCCGAGATGGCCGCAGGCTGCAATGCCATTTTTGGTTTTGATACCAATCCCCACATTGACAGCTACGAGCGAGCCAAAGAAGCGGCGGAATGCATGGCGGATCTGCTGCAGGGACGCAAAAATCCGGTGACTGCGCATGCTCATGTCCCCATGCTGCCGCCTACGATTAATATGCGGACCGAAGAAGGCCCCATGGTCGAACTCTTTACGATGGCGAGAGCTTGGGAAGCGAAACCCGGCATGATCAATGTTTCGGTTTTTGGCGGCTTCCCGTTCTGTGATGTAGCTTATGCTGGTTTCAATGTGATTGCCACCGCCGATCGGGATCATCAGCTGGCGCAGGCTGCCTGTGATGCCATTTGTGAGCGCGCCTGGCAGATCCGGGCTCAATTTCTCAAACCAATCGCCGATGTGAAGACAGCCATGGCGCAGGCCAAGGCTCTTTTGGCACAAAATCCGTTGCTGCCTGTGATGCTGGCTGATGTGGCTGATAACCCGGGCGGTGGTGGTTCCGGTGATACCACGGAATTACTGCGCGAAATGATCGCAGAAAATTTACCCAGGACGGCAGCCGCCCTGATCTGGGATGCAGAAACAGTAGAAAGAGCCTTTGCGGTCGGTGTAGGCAATACGGCGGAATTCGCCATCGGCGGCAAAGCCGAGCCGGCTTACGGTGCTCCGATTGCAGTAACAGCCAAAGTCAAAACCCTTTCCGATGGTGTTTTTGCCGCAACCGGTCCGATGGGCAGAGGCAATCTCTGGAACATTGGTCGCTGCGTGCGTTTAGAAGTGGGCAATGTGCAGATTCTGGTTGGATCCATCCGAACTGCCTGCAATGATGCTGATATCTTCCGTCATCTGGGGGTCGAACCGACACAGCAGCGCTTGTTGCTGATCAAATCCCGCGGGCATTTCCGTGCTTCTTTTACCCCATTGGCGAGCAGCATCATTGAAGTGGATGCTCCCGGAGCCGCTAATCCGAATTTAAAGCGCTATCCCTATCAGCGCATCCATACCTGGCCCTTGGATGAGGCATAAATTGAGAGGATGAACTCCCATGGATAAACTCTATTCCCGCTGGGGAAAGGCTTTTCTGACGATCATTTTTTGCTCCTTGCTGTTTAACATCGGCATGGGTTTACAGACTGCCATCAATGCGAACTTCGTGGTAGACGAATTGGGTCTCAACGATCAGCAATACGGTCTGGTGGCAGGCATCCGTGAAATGCCCGGTTTGATTACTGTAATTTTAGCCATTCCCGCCGCCTATTTGGCCGGTAATGTCTATACTGCCGTCACCGTGCTGATTACAGCCGTCGGCTTGTTTCTTTATTCGCAGTCCACGACCTTTGGGATCTATATGGTCGCAACCATCATCTACTCCTGCGGCTTCCATCTGTTTACGCCTGCTCAGCAATCGTTGGTCTTGAATATGTCAAAACCGGAAGAAAAGGCCTCTCGCTTGGGTATGCTCAATTCAGTCGGAGCCGGCGGTACTTTGCTGGCAAGTTTTGCCGTCAGCCGTCTGGGCAACATTTTAAAATTCCGCGAATTTTACTTGATTGGCATGCTGACCTGTATTCTGGCGGCCGCCTTCATTTACTATTCCCGCCGCACGAATGATAAGCTCAAAGTACGTAAATCGTATGTTTTTCGTTGGAAATATAAAAACTACTACATCATGCAGCTGTTGGTCGGTGCCAGACGCCATATCAACTCTACATTTGCGGCCCTCGCCCTGGTTTCTCTTTACAATGTGCCGGTGACTACAATTGCTACATTGATGCTGATTGCCAATATCGCTGCCATCTTTACCCGGCCTTTGTTGGGTAAGGTGATTGATCGTTGGGGTGAAGGCAAAGCGCTGACCTTTAATTATACCATTGTCGCTCTGCTCTTTTTGGGCTATGCCTTTATCGGCAATGTCGCTTTCCTTTATGTGATCTTTATTGTCGACAATGTTTTTCTGGGCTTTGAAGTGGCAATCACCACCTTTCTTTCCAAAATCGCACCGCAGTCCGATATTGCGCCTTCCCTGGCGATGGGTTCTACCATCAACCATATCTCCGGTGTGTTGGCTCCCATCGTGGGCAGTATGCTCTGGAAGATCGATCCCAGACTGACCTTTATTACCGGCAGTGCAATTTGTCTCTGTTCACTCTATCAATCCTGGAAGCTGCCGGATCCCAATACCTTTGAAGTAGCCGCAGAGGGTGATGCCTAACCAGCCTCTGTTCGCAATGAAAAACGATCTGTCAAGTGGCTGAAAACCACAAGACAGACCGTTTTTTTTAATGTGACAGATTAAGCAGTTTGATCTTTTGCTTCAAACTGGCTGTTATATAGCTTGGCATAGGCGCCGTTTTTCGCGAGCAATTCCGTATGTGTACCCTGCTCCACAATATCGCCTTCAGACATCACCAAAATCAAATCAGCGTTGCGAATGGTCGATAAGCGATGGGCAATGATAAAACTGGTTCTGCCGCGCATCAGATTATCCATCGCTTTTTGAATCAACACCTCAGTGCGGGTATCCACGCTGCTGGTGGCTTCGTCAAGAATCAAAATTTCCGGATCCGCTAAGATTGCTCTGGCAATGGTCAGCAATTGTTTCTGACCTTGTGAAATATTATTGGCCTCTTCGTTGAGCACCATATGATACCCTTCGGGCAGGGTTCGCACAAAATGATCGACCTGAGCCGCTTTGGCTGCGCTTTTCACTTCCTCATCAGTCGCACCGAGCCGGCCGTAACGGATATTTTCCTCGATTGTACCATTGAACAGCCAGGTATCCTGCAGTACCATGCCAAAGAGGGAACGCAGCTGATTGCGCTTGAAGATGCGGATATCGTGACCGTCAATCGTAATGGCACCACTGTTGACGTCGTAAAAACGCATTAACAGCTTGACAATCGTGGTTTTACCGGCGCCGGTCGGACCAACAATGGCGATTTTTTGTCCGGGTTTTACTTCGGCGTTAAAATCCCGAATGATTGGTTTTTCTGCCGCATAATGAAAGGAGACATGTTCAAATTGAATGTGCCCGCCGATATGCAGCAGCGTAGCGGTATCGGGCAGGGAGGTGTCCGCATTCACCGACAGGGCATTCGCGTCTTCCTTTACTTCTTCCGGCTCTCCCAGAAATTCAAAGACACGCTCTGCAGCGGCTACTGTCTGCTGCAGTACATTGGAAATGCTGGCAATTTGTGCAATCGGTTGGGTAAACGAGCGCACATACTGAATAAAGGCTTGAATGCCACCCACGGTCATCGAACCGTTGGCGGTAAAATAACCGCCTAAAATACAGATGGCAACATAAGCGATATTACCGATAAAGTTGGTCATTGGCATCATCAGTCCCGAAAGGAAATTTGCTTTCCAGGCGGATTTGTAAAGCGAATCGTTGAATTCACCGAAGGCCTTCGAAGAATCTTCTTCACCGTTAAAAGCTTTGACCACAACATGGCTGCTCAGCATTTCTTCCACATGCCCGTTGACATTGCCTAAAAACATTTGCTGATTGCGAAAGTGTTTTTGTGATTTTGTCGCAATCAGAACAACAACCAGCACGCTGACGGGAATCACGCAGAGCGCTGTGAGGGTGAGCTGCCAATTGATCGAGAACATCATGATGCCAATGCCAAGCAGAGAGGTGACCGAGGTAATGATCTGGGTCATACTCTGATTCAACGTTTGGCTGATCGTGTCCACATCATTGGTGATTCTGCTCAAAACCTCACCATGGGTCACTTTATCATAATATCCGAGCGGCAGATGATGCATTTTCTGGTTGATATTGCTTCTTAAGCGCAGCGTCACCTTAGCGGTGACAGCGGACATGACGAAACCCTGCAAATAGGAGAGAATCGAACTGATACCATACAAACCGGCTACCCAAAGGATGATTTCGCCGATCTTAGTAAAGTTGATGCCGCCAGTGCCGGCAATTTTACTCATGATGCCGGTAAAGAGTTCATCGGTGGCTTTTCCCAAAATCTTCGGACCTAAAATCGTAAAGACCGTCGAGGCGATCGCCAGGGTCCAGGCAAAGAGAATTTTCCATTTATGACCTGCCACATAACCGATCAGTTTGAGAAATGAACCTTTAAAGTCTTTGGCTTTTTCTCCGGTCCCGATGGCTCCATGCATGCCGCCCGGTCCGCCGCCTCTGCGTGGCAGTACCGGTGCTGCCGGTTTGCTGTTGTTCTCCTGGCTCATTCCAATTCCTCCTTTGACAATTGCGACGAAGCAATTTCCAGATATTGCGGACAGGTTTTTAACAATTCCTGATGGGTGCCGCTGCCCACAATTTTACCGTCATCCAGCACGATGATTTGCTCCGCATTCATAATTGTGCTGACTCTTTGTGCGATGACGATGACCGTACTATTGCCTGTATATTGTTTCAGCGCCTTGCGGAGTGACGCATCCGTTTTGAAGTCTAAAGCCGAGAAGCTATCGTCAAAGATGAATATCTCCGGTTCTTTCACCAGCGCCCGTGCAATCGATAATCTCTGTTTTTGTCCGCCGGAAACATTCGAACCGCCTTGGGAGATGGCTGAGTCGAAACCTTCCGGTTTTTCTGTCACAAAATCCAGGGCTTGGGCTATTTTTGCCGCAGTTTCAATCTCCTGTTCGGAGGCATCTTTTTTGGCATACCTTAAATTAGAGGCAATCGTGCCGGAAAACAACACGCCCTCCTGTGGGACATAGCCGATTTTGGCGCGCAGCTCTTTTTGTCTGACTTGGCGCAGATCGGCACCATCCACGCAGATTTGCCCTGCTGTCACATCGTAAAAACGCAGGATCAGATTGGCAATGGTCGATTTACCGGAGCCGGTCGAACCGATGATCGCCGTTGTTTCGCCTGGCTTTGCCGTAAACGAAATATCTTCCAGAGCGTCTTCTTCGGCATTGCGATAGCGGAAATGAACCTTTTTGAACTCGACTAAGCCTTTTTTCTCCGGATCAAAACCGCTGGGATTTGGCAGATCCAGCACGGAATTTTTAGTTTCCAAGACTTCCGCGATCCGGTCGGCGGAGACGGCGGCCCGTGGCACAAAAATAAACATCATGGAAATCATCAGGAAAGACATAAGGATCTGCATGGCATACTGCATAAATGCCATCATATCACCTACCTGCATACTGGAATCGGCGATTTGGTGCGCTCCAACCCAGACGATCATCAGCGTGGTTGCGTTCATAATCAGCATCATTGCTGGCATCATAAACACCATAATCCGGTTGACGAAGAGATTGGTTGCGGTCAAGTCCTGATTGGCTGCCTCAAAACGCTGCTCTTCATAGGCTTGGGTGCCAAAAGCGCGGATGACCATCATCCCACTGAGGTTTTCTCTGGAAACAAGATTCAAGCGATCGACTAATTTTTGTATGATCTTGAATTTCGGCAAAGCGATGGAGGTGATCACCATAATCATGCCCACCAGGGTCGTCACCGCCACGGCAATGATCCAACTCATCGAGGATGATTTGCTGATCGCCATCATCACACCGCCGATGCCCATGATGGGCGCATAACAGATGATACGGATTCCCATCATCAGCAACTGCTGAATTTGCGTAATATCGTTGGTACAGCGTGTAATCAGAGATGCGGTCGAGAAATGATCGAATTCATTGTTGGAGAAATCTTGGATTTTATTGAAAACATCTCTGCGTAGATTTCGCGCCACACCGGCGGCAATTCTGGAAGACAATAAACTGACTAAGATACTGGCTGCGCCTCCCAGGAAAGCAATCAGCAGCATCAGCAACCCGATGCGGACGATATAAGCATTCTGCATGGCACCTGCATCGGCGCCGATTTCGGTATAGAAAATCTTGGCGAGCAGCACGCCGCTTTGCTTTAGAATAGAAGCATCGCTGCCGAGCGCTTTCTCATGGGCGGCAGTGATGACGGATTGCGGTAAATTGTTCAGCATCGGCTGCATGAGGTAAAGTTTTGTAATATCAACGTTTTTGAGATCAGTTGAGCTGCCGACTGCAGTCACAGCACCGGGTTTGGCCGATAAATCTTTCATAACATTGATTAAGGTCCAGGTAGAAGCACCAAAGGCGTTGTCCAAAGACTCATTTGTGCTTTGATCGGCAGCTTTTTTGATGTAGAGCTGCGTACCGGCTTTGGGATAGAGGGCGAGATAGGTTTCGCCAGCCGGATTTTGATCGGCAGAAGAGACCAAGGTATAATTCTCGTTGACCAGTGTTTTTTCAGTTTCGACCATAAAGGTGGTCATCAGCTTCAGACCGGCCGGACTGATCGCGTCAGGAGCAGCGTGTTCAATGCCGTTCTGCTGGATGCCAACATTGACGATGTCCGACATATAATTGGGTAAATTTAAGTCAGATGTGGCTTGACCGAATAACAACAGAATGGCCAAAACCAAACTAAGCAGAAAGGGTTTTAAATACTTTGCCAGTTTAATCAAGATGATCTTCTCCCTTAACCTTTGGTTGTAAGTTTTTCTGATTGAGATCTTCGGAAATATCGGAAAGCAGGGTGAACAAGGCGATCAATTGCCGTGTGTTTTCCTCGCCGAAGCAGCGAATGGTGGTTTCCAGCTTATGATCGGTATAGGCTTTGGTCTTTTCCAAAATCTCCTGTCCTGCGGCCGTCAGCATGACTGCGCGCTTACGCCGGTCATTTTTGTCGATTTCCCGGCTGATGTAACCTTTTTTTTCAAGCGAATTCAGCATTTGCGAGACAGCGGGTTTTGTAATAAAAAGATGGCTCGATAAATCGGATGCCTGAAAATTCTGCTCACAGCAGGCGATGTTCTTGGCAATCTTGTTCATCAAAAAGAGTTCTCCCATGCGGATATTGAGTTCCTGCGGATAAACCATACTCACTTTTCTTAAGCGGAGCATGGCTAAAACCAATTGATCTTTCAATTGATTATCCATTTGTTTCCTCCTTAATATTTAAGCATTGAATCATTAAGTAATTAATATTTTCTTATTATACACGAACGGAGAGAGAAATCTATGAACAGATGGTGAATTTTGTTTCTGTTATCTTCTTTTATCAAAAAACCAAAGGAAGTGAATTTTTTCAACTGATTCCAATTAAAAGGGAAATGCACCAATTATATGGAATCTATAGGCGGTTTGTTTCACTAAAAATGGGAGGTGTGTTATGTCAACAAAACCGGTTTTGGAAAACTCCGATCAAAATCCGCAAGCCAAAGTTGCTGAAGATCTCCCTCCGCCGCTGCAGATTGGTTGCTTTTTGGGACATCCTGCTTATTTACCGCATGCACAAGTGTTTGGCTGACTCAATTCAACGCTGTCTGCCGCAGGCAGAATTAACTGTTGTTTTACAGCACACCTGTCCTGTCGATTTGAAGGGAATACGGGAATTACGCTTTGTTCTGCCAAAGGACTTTCGTGCCATCCCTTTTATTGACAAAATGTTTGCGGCTGCAGCTTTTGAAGAAAAAGCGACTTGTCCACTGCTCTGGCTCGATATCGATAGTTTTTTTCTAAAAAAACCAGAATTCACTTCAAAAGCTGCGTTGCGGCTGAATCCAGTTGATCAGCGAAATATCGGTGATCTCTATGGAGAGGAGCGCAGTTTACTCTGGCAAATACTAATGAAGTATTTTGCCTTGGATCCTACGGAACAATTCCCTGTCCGCACCGGTATCTCTGCTGAATGGATCTACCCTTATTTTAATGTTGGCATGGTTTATCAGCAACGGACTTCGCAGATTTTCGGCCTGACTCGAACGGCACTCTGCCGGCTGCTGCCGCGTTTGGATCTACAGGCATTGCTGAACGAGAAATACAGCAACACTCTTTTCCTGCATCAAGCGGTTTTCACAGCTGCCGTACTCAAAACATTTCGGCAGGATCAAATTCAATCACTGCCAAACGGCACGAACTATCCGCTGCATCTACATGCAGCGCAGACAAAGCCAATATGCTTGGAGGATTTATGCAGCATTCGTTACGATACTTTTTTTGCGAAAAACGAAGTACCGCCGTCCTGGCAGCCATTGCTCGGCAAACGAAGGGAAGATTTGCATATGAGGTGGTATTATGAATAGAATATTGCCGCTGCTGCATCCGGTGCCGATTGTTATCATTGGAGTTAATTGCGGATCCGATCAGCCAAAAGCGAATTTCACCACAATTGGCGACATAGCGATTGCCGGCATCAATCCCCCCCTGCTGATGTTGAGTCTACATCAAAATCATCTTTCACGGGAAATGATTGATAAAACCGGTTGGCTTAGCGTTAATTTACCGGAACAAAAATGGTTAGCCGAGGTAGATTACTGTGGAATGGTTTCGGGGCGCACCGCAGATAAAGCGAGATTGTTTGCTTATACTTGGCATAGAGATCTTCCTGTGATTGAATCGATGCCGGTGGCTCTGCTTTGCCAAGTCGCGCGGCGGGTAGAAGTAGAACAGCGTGTTATTTATGTCGTGCAAGTGCTGCAACAAATAATCCGTCAGGATGTTGATTTGGCTAATCTATCTGGCTTGCAGACAATTCTCTATGGCTTGGATAACCGATATTATTCTATAGGCAGCAGCATCGGGCAGGGTTACAGAGAAGGCAATCAATATAAGAACTAAAGATCAGGTCAAGCGGCTTTTCTGCCTTCCGAGCCATGAATTCTAAAATAGGCACCTTATTTAGTTCCATTTACGATTAACATTGACATCCTTCAAACGGCATGATATGCTTGAGCTGTGTTCGAAGCGGATTCGATCGCAATTTCAGTTCATAAGGAGGGAAAATAAAATGTTTGAAATTGTAAAAGATTTTCCGAATCCCATGATGTTTCTTGCCGCAAAACCATGTATTTCACTGTATCAAACCACCCATCGAAATTCGCCTGATAAAAAGCAGGATCCGATCGTGTTCAAAAATCTGATCCAAACCATTGAACAGGAGCTGGAACGGAAATATAACCTGACAGAAACGACAGCGCTGATGCAGCCCTTTTACGATTTAAAAGAGGATGCCGCGTTCTGGAACAATAGCCTCGATGGCATTGCCGTGCTGGCCAATCCGGAAAAATGTATCGTTTACAGTCTCTCCAGAACGATGCCGAATCTGGCGGTTGTGGCGAATGATTTTCATATTATGCCGCTGATCAGAGCCTTTCAATCTTCCGATCAGTATCTCCTGCTCGGTTTAGGCGGCAGTGAATTTTCTCTCTATCAGGGCAATCGCTATGAAATCAAGCCATTGGAATTACCGGCGGCTACACCGACTACCATGAACGAGATTCTCGGTGCCACCCTCTCAGAGCCGTCTCTGGGGCAAAGATCGAGTCAAGCCGGTGGCAGTTCGGTATTTTACGGTCACGGCGGCAAGAATGATGAGAACGAAAAGGACTTGGAGAAGTTCTTCCGCTATATAGACAAATTTGTTTTGGAAAATTATTCAAAAACAATGAAACTCCCCTTGGTTCTGGTTTCCTTAACGGAATATCAAGGCGAATTTAAAGCGCTCAGCAATAATCCCTATCTGATGAAGGAGGGGATCGAAGTCTCGCCGGATGCTTTGAATAAAGAGCAGCTGCGGGAAGGCGCCTGGAATATAGTTTTGTCTTCCTATTTGGCCAAGACAAAGACCTTGGTGGAAGCTTTCCAAGCGGCACAGGCCAGCGGTAAAGGCTCTGATTTTCCGGAAGATATTGCAGATGCCGTCTATTTAAAGAAAGTCAAGAAATTGATCGTGGAAGACGGTAAGGTGATCCTCGGTAAGTTTGATGAGACGACCGGTAAATTGAAATTCGGGACCAGCGACCAAGCCGGTTATGGCAATGTGCTGGATGCATTGATCAAGAATATTCTACAGGATAAAGGGGAAGTTGTCGTCCTGCCGAAGGAAAAAATGCCCGGAATCAGCGGCATCGCAGCGCTCTTTCGATATTAATTAAAAAAGCGATTGATCCAAATTTTACTTTGGATCAATCGCTTTTTTAAAAAATGGGTCTCTCCTAGTTCTTTACCAGGCAAAAGGGATGCCCGGCAGGATCGATCATCACCATCCAGTGATCGGAATATTGCACTTCCGCTTTCTTGGCGCCGCATTGCAGCGCATGTTTTACCGCTTGCTCCAGGTCAGAAACACCAAAATCCAAGTGGACGCTCTTCTGTTGCTGATCAGGCGTATCCGGCCAGACCGGTGCAAGATACTCGTTGGTTTGTTGAAATAAAAGAAGCGGATAACGATCTTTTTGCTTGACAAAAATCCATTCAGGATCTTGGCTGTGTTTTTCCCAGCCAAGCAGGGCGGCATAAAAATCGGCTAGTTGATTGGCATCCCGGCAATCTAAAACGACAGAAGAAAGCCGAATGCTGAGTTCTTTTTCCTGCTGGTTTGTGTTTGGCATCGAATGGCTCCTTTCAAGTGGTTGCTTAGGTCGGGTAGATCCTCTTAATTAATACGCTGTTGCGGTAATTTTTTCCTTCCTGGCTGCAAACAAGGAAGAGTGAGACAGTTTCTAGAATTTATCCTCATTGGTTCTCGGACGCCAAATAAATAAAAGACGCTGAGGTTTGGTCCAGCGTTATTTCTATGATCCAATCTATTTAGAATCAACTTCTTGAACCTTATGGCAGTTTATTTTGCGAAAGGAGAAGCAAAATGAGTATCATCGCAGCAATCATGGTTCCGCATCCGCCGCTGATCATTCCGGCGATCGGGCATGGCGAGCAAGAAAAGATTGAAAAAACAGTCGATGCTTATCAAAAGGCAACCCGGCTGATCCTGGCAGCGAAGCCGGATACGATTGTGATCATCTCTCCGCACAGCATACTTTATTCTGATTATTTTCATATCTCACCGGGACAGTGCGCTTCCGGTGATTTTGGTCGTTTTGCTGCCAAAGAAATTCGCATCACAGCGGAATATGACAGCGAATTGGTGACGGAATTAAGCCGGCTTTGCGCACAAAACGGACCGGCAGCCGGCACTTTGGGAGAGCGGGAGCAGGCATTGGATCATGCCACCCTGGTGCCGCTGTATTTTCTGCAGCAAGGCAACAACGGCGAGCTCCCCTGTAAAATTGTGCGAATTGGTTTATCCGGTCTACCGGTGGCGGAGCATTACCGTCTTGGTATGCAGATTGCCAGAGCCGCTGATCGCTTAGGCCGCAGAGTGGCTCTGATTGCCAGCGGAGATTTATCGCATAAGTTAAAGCGGGATGGCCCTTACGGTTTTGCTGCGGAAGGTCTGCTTTACGATCAGCGGATCATGCGTGTGATGCGGCAGGGGGATTTTGCGGAATTATTCGAATTTGAGGAAAGCTTCTGCGAAAAAGCGGCGGAATGCGGTCAGCGTTCCTTTGTGATCATGGCCGGCGCTTTGGACGGATTTGCTGTTCAGGCAGAGCAGCTTTCCTATGAAGGTCCCTTCGGAGTCGGTTACGGTGTTTGCAGTTTCTTGCCTCTCGCCAGGGACGAAAGCAGGCATTTTCTCGAGGCAATCTTGCAAAAAACCGAAGCGAAGCTGCAAAAAGCGAAAGCAGCCGAAGATGCGTATGTGCATCTGGCGCGGCAAACCTTGGAAGCCTACCTTCTGCACCATACGATCCTGCCACTCCCTCGGGATTTACCGGCAGAGATGCTGCAAACCAGAGCAGCTACTTTTGTTTCTCTGCATAAAAACGGTCAGCTGCGCGGCTGTATCGGCACGATCACGCCGACAACCGCCTCGATTGCCCAGGAAATTATTCAGAATGCGATCAGCGCAGCCACACGGGATCCCCGCTTCCAGGCGGTGAATGCAGCCGAATTAGCGGAACTGGAATACAGCGTGGATGTTTTGAGCGCAGCGGAGGAGATCGCTTCTGCGCAGCAGCTGGATGTCAAACGTTATGGTGTGATTGTGCGAAGCGGCCGGCAATTGGGTTTGCTGTTGCCGAATCTGGACGGTGTCGACAGCGTAGAGGAGCAGATCGCCATCGCGAAACAGAAAGCCGGCATAACTGAAAAGCAGACGGTTAGTCTGCAAAGATTTGAGGTGGTACGTCATGTCTAGGATCATTTGCCCGGTTTGTATGCATCATTGCGCACTCGAGCCGGGACAGACCGGGCTCTGCAAGGCGCGCAGGAATGAGTTGGGTAAGAGTGTATCGATCAATTATGGTTTGCTCACTTCTCTGGCGCTGGATCCCATTGAGAAAAAACCGCTCGCTTTCTTTCATCCGGGCAGTCAAATTTTATCAGTCGGCAGCTTCGGCTGCAATCTGGATTGCCCGTTTTGTCAGAATGATGCCATCTCCATGGCGGGCATTGGGCAGGTTGAGACGGAATATTATTCGCCGCAGCGATTGGCTCAGCTGGCGCAAGTGCTGATTCCAAAGGATAATATCGGGGTGGCCTACACCTATAATGAGCCGATGATCGGTTATGAATATGTGCGTGATACCGCCAAAGAAGTCAGGGGGCTCGGTCTGCAGAATGTGCTGGTGACCAATGGCTCGGTCACTGCAGAGACGCTGCGGCAGGTGCTGCCCTATCTGGATGCCCTCAATATCGATTTGAAGGGCTTTAGTGAGGCGTACTATCGCAAACTGGGCGGCGATTTACAGACGGTTTTGCAATTTATCCGACAGGCTTGGCAGAATGCTCATGTGGAATTGACAACGCTGATCGTTCCCGGTGAAAACGATACAGAGGAAGAGATGCGTCAGCTTTCCGCCTGGGTGGCGGAGCTCGACGATGAGATCCCGCTGCACATCACGCGGTTCTTCCCGCATCGCAACCGGTTAGATCTAGAGCCAACCGACTTAGGAGTTCTGCAGAAATTAGCTGCTGTCGCTCAAAAGCGACTCCGGCATGTGCTGCTTGGCAATGTCTGATTCAAACGCTAAAGTAAAAAGATCCCCGTCTGCATCATAAAATGCGGAGGGGGTCTTTTATGTTGTGCGAAACAGAAGTATAGGGTAAACAGTGCGGGGCTGCGATTCTGTTTTAGGAATTGCGATACCAGCGCGGCAAAGGCTGCCGATAACCTTCAAACAGGTCGAGCAAATCCTCGGCGGTTTTTTTGATCAAGGCAGGACTGTTTTTACCATAACCCAGCGCCCAAGTGACATGTTCAAAGGCATAAACGGTAATATAGTAAGCCAATAAGGGGAAAAAGTCAGTTGGTATCGGTCCGTTGAAATAACCGGCAATCTGCCCTTTGGCAAAGGCCGGGTGTTTGGCTGCTGTCCAAACCAAAATGGCAAATTCTTCGTAAGGGTCACTGATCACGCAGCGGTCAAAATCGATCATCGCCATCGTGTTTTCCGGTGTTAATATCAAGTTGGCGGCATGATAATCTCCGTGTTTCACCACTAAGGGTCTGCCTTCCAATAAATCTTTATGGTTACGCAGGTAGTCCAGGCCAATCTTCTCATTGTCTAAAACAATGCCGCTGATCCAATAGCTGCCGAGAATCTTGTCGACGATTTCTGAATAATGCCGTTTCCAATCGATCGATGAGGGAATCACGGACAGGTGGTGCAGGCGCGCGAGCAGAGAGCCGGCTTTCAAACCAAGCTCGTATTGCTCCGCTTCCGTCCGCAAGGGCAGTAAATCGGCTACAGTTTTACCTTCAATCCAACTCAACAGCATATAGAGATGATTGCCGCCGTTGCAGAGCCCAAATTGCAATGGCTTTGGCATGGGCAGATCAAAAGGCGCCAGTCGGGTCAGATTGGCATATTCCTGTTGTTCAAGCTGAAAACGATCAATCGATGTCACGCGCAGCGTGCAAAGCTGCCCATCGGCATTCTGCAGGCGAAACTTGAATTCCTTGGAGTTGCCGCCGTGCAATTCGGTGATCTGGCTCCATTCGGGGAAGGAGGGGATATCCCGAATCAAGGAAAGCTTATCCGGCATGAAAACACCTTCTTTGTTCTGAACTGACGCATTGTTTGTTTAATTCGAGTAAGGTTTTGAGTTTCCCTTTATCTCCTCACCTCCTGATGACGCCAAACCGGCTGAATGTCGGGCAGGAGGGCAGCCAATCTCATCCAATTCTGCCAAAGTGCTTCTGCAAGTTTGTAGTTGGCAGGACTTTTCTTTCTCTGTTCAGCACGGGTAACCTCGTTTGCAGGTAAGAGTTTTCTCTGCAAAATGTGAAAAAAAGCTGTGGATTTTCTCGTTTTTCCTATTGTATTCGGGTGCTAAATTTGTTAGGATAGAGCAAGTTTTAGAAATCGGAAAAGACAATTTCAGAAGGAAATACCGGTTGGTATTTTGAAATTGCTTACATTCAGTTAAAAAAGATCATGAATCAGAAAGATCACGAAGGGTGGTAGGCATTGATGCGAATAGGCATCACATTTGATCTTCGCCGCGAATATCTCAATGCGGGATATTCCAAAGAAGAAACTGCTGAGCTTGATGAACCGGAAACCATCGAAGCATTGGAAGAAGCATTGCATGCTTTCGGTTATGAAACAGTCCGGATCGGCAATATTAAAAATTTGGTTCGGCAGTTAGCCGAAGGACAGCGCTGGGATTTGGTTTTTAATATTGCCGAAGGGCTGCATGGTCTCAGCAGAGAAGCACAGGTACCGGCGCTGCTTGATGCTTATGCCATTCCTTATACTTTTTCTGATCCCTTGGTTTTAGCCTTGGCTTTACACAAAGCAGCTACCAAAAGAATCATCCGCGATATGGGGATTGCCACCCCGCAATTTGAAGTTTTCCAACGGGGCGATACGATTGAAGTCTGCGAATTTGGCTTTCCGATGTTTGTCAAGCCGGTTGCGGAAGGTTCCAGCAAAGGCATCGGACGGCATTCGGCAGTACAAACGCAGGCAGAATTGCAGGAGGCCTGCCTGCTGCTGTTGGCCAATTTCGATCAGCCTGTCTTGGTGGAACAATACTTGCCCGGCCGCGAATTTACGGTTGGTATCGCAGGAACCGGCAACGAAGCAAGAGCGCTCGGCGTCATGGAAATTTTGCTGAATGAAGCGGATTGGGCAGAGGGATATTCCTATCAAACGAAAATTAATTATCTGGAAAAAGTAAAATACAGCCTGGTGACAGGTGAACTGCGTGAGCAATGTACGGCTGTCGCTCTGCAGGTATGGCGTGGTTTGGGCTGCCGGGACGGCGGTCGGATTGATTTGAAGATGGACGCCGAAGGGATCCCGAATTTTCTGGAAGTCAATCCTCTGGCAGGACTCAACCCGCATTATTCCGACTTACCGATTTTATGCCAATTAAACGGGATCAGTTATCAGGCATTGATCGGCATGATTGTGGACTCTGCTTTGAAAAAAATCGACAGCGGGGTCACTTTATGAGCAGAGGCTTGGTGCCGATTTTATACAATCAGGTCAATGCATCCGCTGCGCCGGATGAGCGGGATGTTTTGGATCAAGTCACTTTGATTGCCGAAGCACTCGGAAAACTTGGCTATACGGTTGCGCTGCAGCCGGTGCAGGGCGATCGGGAAGATTTACGGCGTATTTTGAACAATCTGCAGCCTTTGGCGCCTTTGTTTATTTTCAATTTAGTGGAGGCCTTGGCCGGAGAAGCAAAACTGAGTTACTTGGCCTCTGATCTTTATGAAGAAATGCAGATCAAATATACAGGCTGCACAGCTCATACGCTGCAGCTTACGACGAATAAGATTCTCTGCAAAAAGTGTTTGGAGAAATTGGGAATTCCAACTCCGGCCTGGGTCAGTTTAACCGAGCAGCGCGGTTTCACAGCCAAGCAGAAATACATATTGAAACCGATCTATGAAGATGCTTCGGTGGGGGTCAGCCAGAATTCACTGGTCACAGCAGAAAACATTGCGGAATTGAGATGTGAATTACAGCAGCTGGAAAGCGCGACGGGCATGCCCTATTTTGCGGAACGCTATATTGAAGGCAGGGAAATAAATCTTCCGATGATGTCTGAAAAAGGAGATGTGGTGGTTCTGTCACCCAGTGAAATTCATTTTCTCGGTTATGAAGCCTGTCAAAAGGAAAGAATCCTGGACTACAATTCAAAATGGCAGGTTAATAGTTTTGAATATCAAAACTCACGAGCAACCGTCCATTTTGACAGTACCGATCGCGCTCTGATGGAGAAGATCAAAGCGATTTCCTTGCAGTGTTGGTATCATTTTGTGATCAAAGGTTATACCAGATACGATTACCGGGTGGATTCGGCAGGAAACCCCTGGCTGCTGGAGATCAATGCTAATCCCTGCTTATCAGACAATGGCGCAGGTTTTTATCTTTCAGCGCAAACGATGGGTTATTCTTATACCAATTTAATTCAGAGTCTGATTTCTGAGCTGATTTAGAGGATGTGTTGTATGTGTCTGTTGTGATTAAAAATGTCAAGGGCAAGGGGCGCGGGGTGTTTGCCGCAAGGGATTTCCAGCAAGGTGAAATAATTGAACGTTCGCCGGTGATCACGTTTGCGAAAGAGACCTGGACTCACCTGGAGGATACGGTTTTTTACCCCTATTGTTATTTTTGGGGAGAAAATTTAGAGGATGGTGCTTTGGCCTTGGGTGTCGGCTCTTTATTCAACCACTCTTACCATCCCAATGCACGTTTTTTTCGCCAACAAAAGGAACAAATCATTGAATTTGTCACGGTCCAGAAGATAGCAGCCGGCGAAGAAATCACCATTAATTATAACGGAATTGTGGATGACATGGAACCGCTTTGGTTTGATGTCTTGGAACAGGATACAAAATGAATGAAAAAAAGAATCTGGTCGTCTTATACAACCAAGTGGAAGCGGATACCCCGGAGGATGTGTTGGACAATCGCACGCAGGCATTCTGGATTGCGGAGGTATTGGCGCAGTCCGATTATCAGGTTTCGACGGCCGAGTTTACAACCGAAAAGCTGCTGGATTTAAAGAAAATCGTCTCCGACAAAGACGGTCAGGCTTTGCTCATCCTGAACATGGTGGATTCTGCTCCCGGTCAGGCGGATTTGGCCTACCGGCTGCCCGCTTTGCTGAACGACCTGCAATTGTCCTACACGGGTTGCTCTTACGAAGCACTTTATCTCACGACGGATAAGATCAAGACGAAAGAGATTTTGCGCGAGTCTGGCATCAGCACGCCGGAATGGGTCAGTCATGCATCGTCTGCCGGATTCTGCCAGGGGGAGCAATATATTATCAAGGCGGTCTCCGAGGATGCCTCCATTGGTCTGGCGGAAGATTCCGTGGTCAATCCGATGGACTCCTGGCAGCTCGAACAGCTGATCTGTGACAGGGAGCAACGATTCGGCCGCTTATTTTTTGCGGAACGCTATATCGATGGCCGGGAATTTAACGTTTGCCTCTACGGAGATCAGGATCATCCCATCGCACTGCAGCCGTACGAATGGAAATTTGAAGGCTATGAGGCCCTGGGTATGGCGAGGATTTTCGATTATGCCGCCAAATGGGAAGAGAAAAGCTACGGTTATGATCATGTAACAGCCGTTTACGATTTGCCTGGGGAGGAAAATCTGCTGCGGGAACTCGAAACAATCGCTTTACTGTGTTGGCGAATTTTTGGGCTGCGGGGACACGCCAGAATTGATTTTAGAATTGATTCAAATCAAAAGCCCTGGGTTCTGGAGATCAACGGCAACCCCAGTTATTATGGATTTTATCATATCGCCAAACACAAGGGTTTGGATTTTCAGGAAATCGTCAAGGCGATTGTGGAAGCGGTTTAGTGGGGAGGCGAAAAATGTGAAAAACAGAGCAGTTGCTTCGGAGTTTGCAGCCATGCGCTTTCGGACTTATTTACAACCCGGTGAGCAGCGAATCATTCGGGAATTGACCGCCTCCGTGGCGGCTTTTCATGATTATGAGGTGGAAATTGCCGGAGAGCTGGCAGATGAAAATCTCAGTAAGGGGTCTGAGACCAGTGGGTATCATTTCTTTCTTGCCGAGCAGGAGGGGGAAATCGTCGGTTTCACCTGCTTTGGGGAAATCCCCTGCACGCGCGGACGCTATGATCTTTACTGGATTGTGGTGAAGAAAAATTGTCAGGGCAAAGGTTTGGGTCGCGAACTGCTGCGTAAGACAGAGGAAGCAATCAAAACCCGCGGCGGTCAGAAAATATACGTTGAAACTTCCTCGCAGGAGGCATATTTCGTCACGAGGCGATTTTATGAGCGCTGTGGCTATCTGGAAATCGGCAGATTCCCGGATTTTTACGAAGACGGCGATGCCAAAGTGACTTATTGCAGAGATTTACCGGCAGAATAACGGCTGAACCGGCAATTTTTGAGGAGAAGAAAGCATGGAAAGCAAGACACAGGTGATTCTTTTAGGGACCGGTACTCCCAATGCTTTGCCGGAACGCTCCGGGCCTTGCGTGGCCGTCGTGGTGGATGACCGCTCCTATTTGGTGGATTTTGGTCCCGGCCTGGTCCGGCAGGCGGAAAAAGCACACAGGCTGGGTATCTCTGCCCTGGAAGCGAAGCAACTCAAAATTGCTTTTCTGACCCATCTGCATTCCGATCACACGGCAGGTTACAGTGATCTGATTTTGACTCCTTGGGTGTTGGGCAGAGAAGAACCTTTGCAAGTCTTTGGTCCAAAAGGGATCAGGGAAATGACGGAGCATCTGTTGGCGGCTTATCGTGTCGATCTGGAGGCCCGCCGTTTTGGCGCCGAACAAGCCAATGCCGATGGGATTCGGGTCAAAGCCACGGAGATTGAGGAAGGGGTCGTTTATACCGACGAGAAAGTCAGGGTGGAGGCTTTCTGTGTGCTGCATCCGCCTTTTGAAGCCTACGGTTATAAATTCACTACCCCTAATAAGATTGTCGTGATTTCCGGCGATACGGTACCTTGTGAGAAGCTGGTGCAGCAGGCCAAGGGTTGTGATATCCTCGTGCATGAAGTCTATTCCGCGACCGGAGTGAAAAGCAGATCACCCAAATGGCTGCATTATCATACCACGATGCATACCTCGAGCGTCCAGTTGGCCGAGATTGCCGCTCGGGTGAATCCCGGACAATTGGTCTTATATCACCAATTGTTTATGGCGGGCAACAATGAATCCGGTGCCACGGCAGCGATTCAGCAACGGGAGGACGAGATGCTTTGGCAGATCAAACAGAAATATAGCGGGTTGGTTCTGTCGGGTAAGGATCTCGACATCTTGAACTGATGATCTGATCATAAAAAAAGCAACCGCCAAAAAGGCAGCTGCGCATACAGAAACAAACTGGCAGTAGCGGGCATAGTCGTTTTGGCTATGCCATTTTGTTGCCTATTTTGTTGGCATCCGTTCAGGCAATCACAGCGGCGCAGTGTCAGCGGTTTCGCGTAGAACGCTGATTTTACTTTTCTAATGCAACGTAATAAGATTTTTCCGGTGTATTAGGGTGAAAGGCCTTTTATTCTATGAGGAAAGGGAAAAGTGTGATGGAAGATAGCAAGATAGTAGATCTCTACTGGGAACGTTCTGATAATGCGATCACTGAAACATCCATCAAATACGCAAAGTATTGTCGTTATATTTCTTTTAACATCCTGCATAACCAGCAGGATGCTGAAGAGTGTGTCAATGATACCTATCTGCGAGCGTGGAACTCTATGCCGACGCAGCGTCCCAATCGCTTGTCTACCTATTTGGGTAAAATAACGCGCAATCTTTCAATCAACAAATATATGGGGTATACCGCCAATAAACGAGGCTCCGGGCAGGTTGATCTCGTATTGTCTGAACTGGATGATTGCGTGCCATCGTCTGAGAGTGTGGAACAATCAGTCGATGAAATACTTTTGCTTGACACCATCAACTCTTTTCTTGCTGCCTTGCCCCGAATGAATCGCATTGTCTTCATGCGCCGCTATTGGTATCTCTGTTCAATCAAGGAAATTGCCAAGGAATACAAAATGAACGAAAATAAGGTGAAATCCATCTTATTCAGGCTGCGCAACGAACTAAAGCTATTTCTTGAGAAAGAAGGCATCACTCTATGAAAAATGAAAAGATTCTCCATGTGATCGGCCAAGTCAAGGACGAATATATTGAAGAAGCGGCGCTGAAAGAAAAGGTCAGCCAAAAACGCATTTGGCTGAAATGGAGTTTGCTTGCCGCTTGTCTGCTGCTGATGTTCTCTGCTGGAGTCAGGTTCCTTCCAACCATGCTATCCGAGCTGAAAATCTCTATGGAGGCGAGGAATCTGCCCAAGCTGACGATCTCAGCGGAAAGTGGGGGAATGGGCTTCGAGGCCTGTTTGGCTTATGATATTTCCGAGCTTGCGAATGGCAATCCGTGGACGGTAAACAGCAAATTGAATACCATGCCGGTTTATCAAAATATTCCTTACTATTCGTCTGGTATCGCCTCGGCCGGAATCGGAAAAGAACACATGCTGGAGTTGACCGAGCAGGCTGCGAACGCACTGGGAATGAAAATAACAGACATTAAATACGATGTCAATGAGAAACCTGGCTATAAATCGGAGGCAAGCCTTGATGATCATGATGTGATATGGTCTGTCATTGCCGAGACCGCGACTGCGAAGATAGCGGTTACGAAAAGCGCCATGGTTACGATCAATTTTATCGAAGGTCTTGCGTTACCTGCGGAATATTACTTTAAGAACGAAGATATCTCAGATGAGGAAGCGAAAAGCATAACTGATTATTTACTGGAAAGGTACGCTGCGTTCGTCTCTTTCGACCAGCCACAAAAGGCTCTCTTTGCAGATTATACGTTTGATGGCAGCCGCAATCGGAGCTACTACGCCTACGATTCGGCGGGCAGCCTGACAGAGCAGATTTTAAATTTCAATTTCAATAAAGTACAGTTCGCTCCGGATGATAATGGAAATTTAAGGCTGATCCGCAAATCCAATCAACTTACCCTTGCTGAAAAAATCGGTGATTATCCGATCATTACAGCGGAGGAAGCTGCCGAATTATTGCTGAACGGGAACTATTTCACTTCTGTTCCTGAAAAAATGCCCGGTGAAGAATATATTGTGAAAACAGAATTAGTCTACCGAACAGCCAATACAAACGAAACTTTTTTTCCATATTACCGGTTCTGGGTTGAACTAATCGATCTGCAGCGGGAAAACGGGCTGAAAACATACGGCGCCTATTATGTGCCTGCTGTAGAGCAGAAGTATCTCAATCCGATCGCTGCGGAAGTTAAGAAATAACTCGTCCAAAACGAAACTGTGAAATAGGAATTTCATTCCTGAAAGTGATAATTCAGGCACCTTCCAGTTGTAAATTCCTGACAGCATGTTATAATGAATCAGAGGGATTTTGCAATAAAAGGGGGGAATCAGATGATTACAGAATTGCCCCGGCAGCACTACCGTTATATCATGCCGCTGATTAAAGGCAGACCGGATGTGAATGTCCGTTTGCTCGCAGTAGTAGACGAAACCAATCCGGGCAGAATTTATGTGGATGACATTGAGAACCCCAAGTCAGCTTTGCTTTGGGCAGTCGGCAGCTCCTTTGCTGTTTTAGGCCAAAGCAATAACCCGGAATTCAATTCGTATCTGTATGATTTTCTGAAAAATCAATTGGCTCCCGCCTCACTTTCCCTTTCCGGCGGCACTCACTTCTACCTGCCCTTTTATGAAGAGACCTGGCAGGATACCTTTGATCAGATCTTGGGCAAAGTGAGAGAAGACAGTGAGTTCGAAAAGACTGAAACTCTGACCTATGTTTTTAACCGGCAGAACTATTTGCGTACAACGAAAACAGAAGTGCCGCTGCCGGGCAATTACGAACTGAAAAAAATCGATACCTCTATGCTGCAGAATGACGTGAGTCATATTTTAAGGGAGGATATCCTGGGTAATGATTGGCTATCGTTGGAAGCGTTCCTGACTAAGGGCTTTGGCTATTGCGTAACCTCGGGACATCATGTTATTTCCGTCTGCTTCAGCGGCTATGTCAGCGGTGTTTACCATGACTGCGTCTTACGCACTTATAATGACAGCGACCGCAACAAAGGACTTGCCACTATGGTAACCAGAGCCTATCTCGAACACTGTATCAAGATACATTTAGCTCCGGTTTGGAATACTACCATCTATAATGTAGCTTCACAGCGGATTGCGGAAAAATGCGGTTTTGAACTCTATCGAAAATGTCCTACCTATCTCTTCCCGTTTGATATCCTATAAAAAAAGATGCTCCTGTCCGTCTGCTGCTCCCAACGAAATGAAACCAGCTGTGCCAAACGGATGCCGCCGGGTGAATTTCTTGATTGTAATCCGGGTCACAGAACTTCTTTTTCTGTAGTATCGCGAAAACAGGCTTGACAGAACGTTTCTTTTTCGTTATATTATACCATGTTACTTAGAAAAGCCAGTGTGGCGCAACGGCAGCGCAACTGATTTGTAATCAGTAGGTTGTAGGTTCGAATCCTATCACTGGCTCCATCTTTGATCAGCGGAAGTAGTTCAACGGTAGAGCGTCAGCTTCCCAAGCTGAATGTTGCGGGTTCGAATCCCGTCTTCCGCTCCAAGTTGTTAGGTTTTTGGCATGATGCTGCAGCAAGCATCATGCCTTTTCTTTTTTTTCGCGGCCGATTTTGTTTTTACAAATTAAAGTAAATCTAGGTATAGTAGAGAGTGAAAAATTGAAAGACAATATATAGCCGAATTTTCATGGATTTTATTATGCGTCTCTGGCTTAATTACACGAAATACAACGATAATGCCCAACTCTGTGAAATAAATCTCTAAAATCCGGAGCTATTTTTCCAGAGCGATTCTGCGCTTGAGGAGTAAAGTTACAGATGTCACAAAATGTTACAGTTTCTGTCACGATATAGAAATATGTAGGCAGATTACTAGCAAATAAAATAACAGCTTAAATCATTTAATTAGCTGCTTTTATTTTTCGAAATCATAGAAATAATCATTCTTCTATTCAGCTTCGCTTTATTTGAGCAGAAAAGCAGAGATTGAATCGCGTGGAAATAAATGGCATTAGGTCGGATTGATTTGACAGGCGAAAGACTTGATTTTTTATTACAATCAGGTTACAATGTAACAGTAATTTTGGCTAGTTATCTTGACTGAACTCACGCGATATTGAGCAGAAAAGGAGGCAGCTCCTATTGAGGATTAATCTCACATTTTTAAAAGAAGGGCTGCGTCAATCCAGACGTAAGCTGTTTCAGCTTCTCTCACCCGAACTCTTAATTTCGGATTTGAGAATGGAAAGAAGCAGGATCGTGCTTCCGGTTTGGAATGAGAGTAAGCTGGCTTGGCAAAAGGTAAATCATACCTTGGCAGTTCGCCGGAACAGAATCGGAAAAACGATGATGGCTGTGCTGCTGACTTTGGTCATCTTGATTGGTGCGGCGATACCGCGGGTAGCTTATCAGGTCATGATCGATCAAGAAGTGATAGGCACGGTTCAATCGCCGGAGATTGGGCAAAAATTAGTCAATGAAGTTCTTGCGGAAAGCGGAATCAGCTCGAGTTACTCTTTAGTCGCGGATCCGGCTGTTAGCTACTATCCGGTGATGCAAAGAGAAAGTTTCAGCACAAACAAGGAACTGAAAACAGCCTTAAGTCAGAAAATGACGATCAAAGCGCAGGCTTCCGTCATCTATGTAGAAGACAGAGCAAAAATTGCACTTGCCAGTGCTGCGGATGTCAATCAGGTTTTGGATAATGTCCGCCTTTATTATACCTCGGATTCAAGTGAAGTGGAAACACTGCAGGCGCAGTTTTCCGATACCCTTACCGTTCACCGTGAAACAGTCAGTCTTGCGGATGTAAAATCCATCAATGAAGCGACAAATTTACTGGTTTCCGGTTCGGTTCGCAATGAAGTTGTTACCGTCAACAGCGGCGATACCATCTGGGATATTGCGATGGCACAATCTGTTTCGGTGGACGAGCTTTTAGCGAATAATCCCAATGCCGCTTATCTGAAACCGGGTGACCAATTGGTGATCACCCAAGCGGAGCCAATGGTTGGCGTTGTGACCAATGAAACCGTGCGTGAGGAAATCAGTCTTCCCTATGCTACGGAAACCCGTTATTCCGATGAGATGTATGTCACGGAAAGCCAGGTGCTGACCTCAGGTTCCTATGGCTTAAAAGTTGCAGAATATGCGATTACACGTCAGAACGGGATTGAAGTAACGAGAGCGTCTTTGGGTGAAACGATCGTCAGTCAGCCTGTCACCCAGGTTGTCCTAAAAGGAACCCAAATTCCGTATGGCGTGGGTACCGGAACGTTTACTTGGCCTTTATGGGGTACCGTTACGGCCGGTTATGGCTGGTATGAATATGGTTATCACCGCGGCATGGATATTTCCACCGGCAGTTACGCCACCATTGTGGCAGCCGACTCCGGCGTCGTTTCTGATATCGGCTATGATTATTTCGGTTTGGGCAATTATATCACCATCAATCACAATAATGGCTACATGACCCGCTATGGACACTTAAGTTCCTTCCTGGTTTCTTACGGCGAATCGGTACGTCAGGGCGATGCCATTGGTATTGAAGGCAACACCGGCTACAGTTTCGGTACTCACTTACACTTTGAAATCCTTGTCAACGGTGTACGTGTCAATCCCTGGCCGTATTTGCCATAAAAAAGACAAACAGCCGGCAGTTCAAACACTGCCGGCTGTTTTTTTGAGCTGTGATCGGCAGTGCTGCCTCAAGCTAAAATCGAGTGGGCTGTAAGAGAAGGGAACTGATTCAGCTTTGACGAATGAATATATTTACAGTTAAGGTGGAGGCGATGAAGGGATGTCAGAGAAGATTCTGGTCGTAGAAGACGAAAAGCCCATTGCTGAAATTATCAAGTATAATTTAGAAAAAGATGGTTATCAGGTTGAAGTGGCTTTTGACGGTGAAGAAGCCGTGACAAAAGCGTATCTTTATCAGCCGGATTTGATTTTGCTGGATATCATGCTCCCCAAACTGGATGGTGTCAGTGTTTGCCGCCAGCTTCGAAAAGAACTGACGATTCCGATTATTATGTTGACTGCCAAAGACAATGAAGTGGATTTAGTCAATGGTCTGGATGCCGGAGCGGATGATTATATGACCAAACCGTTCAGCATTCGTGAACTGATGGCACGGATTAAAGCCTTCCTGCGCCGCAGCAAACGTTTCGGTAAGAATGAAGTTAGTTCAATCAACGGTACAAGTGCTGTGAGTTTGCTGGAATTCAACGGTTTAGTGATCGATTTGGATTTGGTTGAAGCCCGCCGGGATGAGAAAAAATTGGATCTGACCCTGCGTGAATTCGAATTGCTGAAATTTCTTGCCCAAAATCCAGGTCGGGTGTTCTCCCGGGATGAATTGCTGCAAAGAGTGTGGGGTTTTGAATTTTTCGGTGACGGACGTACCGTGGATGTAACCATTCGTCGTTTGAGAGAAAAAGTGGAGGTAGATCCTTCTTCCCCGCAGTATATAGAAACCCGCCGCGGTGTTGGTTATCTGTTCAACCCGAACGCAAGCTAGAAACAGCAAAAGAGGAAATAATCGATGAGTTGGTTAAAATCCATCCGAGGCCGTATGGTGGTCATCATGCTTTTATTGATGATGGCGGCGATGATGTTTATCGGTTTATACCTATGGATCAGCCTGGAGAGTTTTTATAATGAAACCCATACCCGGACCATGGAGCAGGCAACGTATCCCCTGCAATTCTCGGCCCGGGAATTTCTGTTGCAGGATCAGAGCTTTAAATCCTTGGTCACGCAGATCCAGGATCTGCAGCAACAGGCGGATCATGATATCCCCACCTTACAGCAACTGGAAAACAAACGGGACAATCTGGCTGTTGTTCTGGTAGAATTGCAAGCAAATCTCAGCAGTTTGGTGCGTGCTTCTGCTCCGACAGAGACGGAGGGCCAAGCAGAGAGTTTTCAGCTGGCTGTCTTGGATACTGCCTTAAAACCGGTCGCCAAGACGGTCGGTGTCAATTGCCTGGAGTCGGTGGATTATTCCCTCTTAAACCAAACTTTGCTGCAAGGTACGATCATGGAGACGCATGTAAAATATGTGAAGCCGGATCAAAGCCAGCAGTATATCAAAATTCTCACTTTCCCGGTTACCGATACGGAAACCAATGCTGTCTTGGGCATGATTTATGTTGAAAGCGGGATTGGCAGTATCACCAGTAATTTGCAGCATGTGCGTTCTATGGTAGTGGTGGCGACCTTCGGTTCTATGCTGATTATCGGGATGATGGCTTCGGTGATGGCCGGTACGATCACAGGTCCGATCCGGGTGTTGAATTCCAGAGCCAAAGAAATGGCAGCCGGTGATTTTAACAGCCAGATTGCGATTCAATCGGAAGATGAAGTCGGTGATTTGGGGCGTACCTTCAACGGTCTTTCCCTGCGTTTACGGGATACCCTGACCGAAATCGCTGATGAAAAAAGTAAAATGGAAGCCATGCTGAATTTTATGACCGAAGGTGTGATCGCCATCGATCATACCGGCAAGATCATTCACATCAATCCGGCAGCCTGTAAAATGTTCCATTTGCCGACGGATCTTGCCGGTCAGCTTTTGGATGCCTTATTGCCAGCCGAATTGTATCATTTTGCCTGGCGGCAAGCTTTGGCCAATGGGGAGACGGTAACCAAGGAGATTAAAGTGGAAACGCCTAATGCCAATGATGTCATCCTGCGTTCTCATGCCGCTCCTTTTTCCACCAAAGCGAATGAACGTTCCGGTGTCGTGATCGTGCTGCTCGACATGACAGAAGAAAATAAACTGGAAGAAATGCGCCGGGATTTTGTGGCCAATGTTTCTCATGAGCTGCGGACCCCATTAACGACGGTGCGAACCTATGTCGAGACTTTAAAAGACGGAGCTTTACATGAACCGGAACTGGCGCAGCGCTTTTTGGGTGTTGTAATCAACGAAACCGATCGTATGACGCGTCTGGTCAATGATTTACTCTATTTGACCCGTCTTGACAGCATTTCCAAGCGGGAGCCCTACTTCGTGCAGGATTTGAAAGAGATCATTCATGCCGTTTCAGAAGTGATGGAGCCTCAATTTGCGGTAAAAGAACAGAATTTTTCCATGGTTTTACCGATCGGTTCCCCAAAGGTCAATGCCGTGCAGGATAAAATTCAACAAGTTTTGATTAACATTTTAGCCAATGCCAATCTTTACACACCGGCTCGGGGCAGCATTTATCTGACTTTGACCGAGGTGGATGACGGGAGTGAGATCACGGTTCAGGATACCGGTATTGGTATTCCCAAGGAATCGATGGAGCGGATTTTTGAACGTTTTTACCGGGTCGATAAAGCGCGCTCCAGAGAAAAAGGCGGCAATGGTCTGGGCCTTTCGATTGCCCGGCAAATCGTGGATGGACATGGCGGCCGCATCGCTTTGGAAAGTGAATATGGAGTAGGTACGACCGTGCGCATCTGGCTGCCGAAACCGGAGAATTTCGGAGCGGAGCTATAAGCCATGAAGAGATTGATAAAAAAGGTAGAAACACCTCTGCTGATCCTGTTGGTCTGTCTGGCTTTTTGGCAATTTGTCACCCTGATGAGTAACAGCCAAGACATTTACCGTACTTTAACAGCGGCGTCGGAACCAAAAGAAGGGCAGCAAACAGAAGAATTGGATTTGAGTTTATTTGCCGTCCCGCCGCGGATGATCGCACAATTGCCCAACGGAGAAGCGGCATTGCTGCGCAGCAGCTCCGCTTATTTTCAAACCATCTGGAGCACAGTACTGAACGGCAGTTTTCGTTCGGCGGCAAAATTGGATTTCGCACAATTACGCACGGTCAATGCGGAGGAATGGAATACAACCCGGCCAAGTTTAATCATGATGTTATCTGCTCCAACACCGTTGGATCAGTTTTGTGACAGCCTGGGGATCCGTTGGCAGGCGAATGATCGGGAACAAATGCCGGTGGTCAACCGAATCTATGTCTCTGCTATGACGGACAACACGATTATTCTGGAAGATGTGGAACATCAGATTTACTATGCGATGCCGTTTGTCTGCAGTGCTTCTGTGATCTACACTTTGTTGGAAGTCACGCAGGAGAGTGTCTATTATGCCATTCAGCCCATCTATCTGGAAAGCTTCGGCTTCAGTACCGTCAATCCAATTTACAGTTATCGCACGAATTTATATGCGGCCACCCGCGAAGTGACGCCGATGGTGCTGCCGGAACTGGATGTCTTAGCCAGCCGCTTTTTTGAGGACACGGCTATGGTTCGTACCTATACCGACAGCAGTGATACGGTGACCTATTACGATGGTCAGCGTACCATGAAACTGCCTGAGTATACCACCGGTTATGTGGAATTACAGCTGCAGCAGAGTGTGAACGCTGCAGCGAAAGAGCAGAGCCCGATGAGAGCGGTTGTTTCGATGCTGAATGTACTGCAGCTTTGGCCGGATACCTCCGAATATATCTATGATGGGATGGAAGCAACCGGTGAACGCTGTACCTCCTATTATACGTTGATCAGCAATGGGAAACCGATTTATTGCACCGTCAAGGAAGGGGTCGTCAGCGGCAGTTTGACCGTGGAAAGCAAGGGAAGCGAAGTGAGTTCGATGCAGCTTTCCGAACCGCTTTTAGGTGCTTCACAGCGCCAATATTTGGCAATCAGCAGCAGCAATGCTTTATGGCGTTTGTGGTGGCAATGGTCTGAGCTATTTGGCAATCTCGCGCGCGAAGACATGCCTTTGCGGGATATTTATGAAGGTTATCTTGTCAATGAACAGCAGGACAATGTGCAGTCAGTCTGGATCATTGAGTTTTATGACGGCTGTAAAGTATTTTACAATATGATTAACGGTGAATACGCCGGTATGCAGGCCGCAGTGGAGCAGCGCTAAGCAAAATATCTGCAGTTTTGCAGGCGAGGAGGGAAAAAGTTTGAATTGGTCACGTGCGAAATCAGTGCTGATTGTTATTTTCATTCTGCTGAATACCGTTTTGGGCTACTTCAACTTTTTGCGTCCTTACCGTGTGATGGAAACAGTGATGGGAGACGATGCGGCCTTGGCTGCGATTCGCGATCAATTGCTGCAAGAGAAAATCACGCTTTTGCAATCGATTCCCCATGAAGTACACAAGACCGGCAGCCTTCATTTGATCACCGGCACGGAGATGAAGCAAAACGTAGTGAATTTATTCTCCGGACTGGACAGCCAGACGACTGCCTGTACGATGCCAAACGGTTTGGTCTATTACACGGTTGCGGCAGGACAGGAACAGGCGGTGCTGAGTGCCAGCGGGCTGTTGACCTATACCAACAGCACAGCGGTAATCGAAGAAAATACACCTTTGATCTCTTATGAATTCGCCCGCTCGGTAGCCAAGAATTTTTTGAATGACCGTCTGCGGTATAATATCTCCGGTTACTACTTGCAGACACAAATAGCCTCGACGGAGCTGAACACCAGTCAGACGATTATTTGGTGCCGCAGCTATGAGGGAAATGCGCTTTATGATGTCACGTTGGAAATGACAGTCGTCGGCAACCAGGTAGCAAGTTTTACCTTAAATCCTTACCGTATCACCGGAGAAACTTCTCCCTCGCAATGGACGGCTACCGCGGCCGATATTCTCCTGCGGCTGCCGGATGATGAGTACATCCAGCATTTAAGAGATCAGGCTTTGGCGGCAGGAGAAAACTGGCTGGTGATCAAAGAAATTGAATTTGGTTATTTTAGCTATTTCTCTTCCGCAGAAAGCGGGCAGGCGCAGCCGGTCTGGCGCGTTTTATTGCAGGATAATCGGGAAATCTATTTTGACGCTTTTACTGCGAAGCGCTTGTTTTATCGTTAAAGCAGAGCGCGCGGTTTTCGGCTGAATCGCCGCAATTCAGGCAGTCTATCTAAAATGAAAGAAACGGAAGTGATCTTTTCTATGGAAAGAATCGTTGTAGAGGGCGGAAATCCGCTAAAAGGTTGTCTACGCATCAACGGCGCCAAAAATTCTGCCGTTGCCTTGTTGGCTGCATCAGCACTCACCGATGAAGAAGTGGTTCTGGATAATTTACCGGAAATCAGTGATGTGAATGTGATGTTGGAGATTTTAAAAGCCATCGGTATGAAGGTGACGCGTTTGGGACAATATGAATGGCGAATTGCTGCCGGGGAACACCTTTCCGGGCAGACTCCTGAGCATTTGGCGGTGAAATTAAGGGCTTCTTATTACTTTTTAGGTTCTCTCTTGGCTAAAAAAGGCAAAGTCAGCGTTGCTTTACCGGGGGGCTGTCAAATTGGCTCCCGGCCGATTGATCAGCATCTGAAGGGATTTCAGGCGCTGAACGCCACCTGTCTGTTGGAAGATGGGCAAGTCAAATTGAGTTCGCAGCATTTGATGGGCGGCCATATTTTCTTTGATATGTCTACCGTAGGCGCTACCATCAATGTGATGCTGGCGGCTTCCATGGCGGACGGCACCACGATCATGGAGAATGCCGCGTTGGAACCGGAAGTGATTGATATTGCCAACTTTATCAATGCCATGGGCGGCAAAGTCAAAGGTGCCGGCACTGAAACAATCCGGGTGACCGGTGTGCAGCATTTCGGCAGCTGTACTTACAGCTGTATTCCGGACCGCATTGAAGCGGGTACGTTTATGTTGGCTGCGGCGGCCAGCGGCGGTGATGTGACGCTGACCAATGTCATACCGGAGCATCTGGAGGCCGTTACCGCTAAATTGCGGGAATCCGGTATGGAAGTGACGCCGACGTTGGACAGTATTCGGGTCAAAGCGACCGGGCGTCCCAAGGCGGTCAATATTAAGACACTGCCGCATCCTGGTTTTCCTACGGATTTGCAGGCACCGGCGATGGCGTTTTTTGGCATGGCAGAAGGCAGCAGTGTCTTTAATGAAACCATTTATGAAGCCCGTTTTGGTCATGCGGAAGAATTGAACCAAATGGGAGCCAATATCAAGGTAGACGGTCAGACTGCGATTGTGCAGGGAGTCCGGCGTTATCGTGGCAGCTCTGTCACGGCGGCGAACCTGCGTGCCGGCGCCTGTTTGATTATCGCCGGTTTGGCAGCAGAAGGGACGACGGTGATCGCGGGTGTTGAACACATCGACCGCGGCTATGACCGCATCGCCGAACGGCTGCAAACCATCGGAGCGAAGATTCAACGCCTGGAAATTCCTGCCGAACCACAAGTGAGTGTTCCGCAGCAATAAACGAAACGAAGTCAATCACAGTCAGGATCATTTAGGGAGGTGCAGCCATGATCTTTTATCCCCTGGCATCCGGCAGTACGGGCAATGCCTGTCTGATCGTAGAAAATACGACCGCGATCCTGATCGATGCCGGTATTGGACCGCGAATCATGGCAAAACGGATGCAGCCCTTTGGCATAGGCTTAGCAGATTTGAGCGCTTGCTTTTTGACGCATGAACACAGTGATCATATTCACGCCTTGTCGACCGTGACCTTTCCCAAAACGCTGCCGCTCGTGAGCAATACGGCTACCTGGCAAGCGGTGTGTCGGCAGATTCCCCTGGCGGAGCAGCACCCTTTTCGCCAGCTGGCAACCCAGGATCTGATCAGCATCGGAGATCTGACCCTGCAAAGTCTGCCGACTTCTCATGACGGGGTGGAATCGGTTGGTTATCTGGTTTATGGCAAAAACGGTGATTGTCTGTTATTTGTCACCGATTTGGGTGTGCCGTCTGCCTGGCTGCCGCAAGCCATCAAAATGGCAGACCACGTGGTTTTAGAAGCGAATCACGACCTGGAAATGTTAAAAAGCGGACCGTATCCCTGGTATTTAAAACAGCGGGTCGCCGGCAAACAAGGCCATCTCTCCAATCTGCAGACCGCTGAGATTTTAGCGGAGAATTTAACTTCGCGCACGCAGGATTTGGTCCTGGCGCATCTGAGCAGAACCAATAATCGGCCGGAGCTGGCGGTCAGAACAGTACGGGAAATGCTGATCAGGAGCGATGCCAATCTGCAGCAGCTGCGGATCGTGGCAGCCGCGCCTTAACAAGCATTCTCTCAATCAAAGCAGAAGGTTGTTGCCCGACGAGCGGGGACAACCTTTTTTTCAGCCGTTCGGCAAAGGAAGGAGGGCATACCAGATGCAGACCTTACGTATCATTGCGGTCGGAAAAATCAAGGATGCCTGGCTGCGGCAAGGTTTGGCAGAATATCAAAAGCGGTTAACCCCTATGGCCAAGCTGCAGATCATCGAGCTGGAGGAAGAGAAAGCGCCGGAAACACTTTCAGCCAAAGAGGAAGACCGACTGCGGGAAAAAGAAGGAGAGCGTATTCTGCGCTGGATCTCCGCCGGGGAGTACAGCATTGCGCTCAGTTTACAGGGAAAGCCTTATAGTTCACCGCAATTAGCCGGTCTTCTGCAGCAGCTGGGCGTCAAAGGGTTTTCTACCATCAATTTTATGATCGGCGGTTCTCTGGGTTTAGGGAAAAATGTTTTGCAGGCGGCCGACCTCGAGTGGTGTTTGTCTGAATTGACTTTTCCGCATCAACTCTGCCGCTTGATCCTGACAGAACAGCTTTATCGCGCTTTTGCGATTCAGCACAATCTGCCTTATCATAAATAAAATGCAGCAAAAACAGCGGAGCTTCCACCGCTGCTGCATGGACAATCCTGTTTTCCTGCGTTATAATAAGAGCATTGATTCTGTGATGAAATGGATGGAGGTGTTTTTAGATGGAACTGAACAAAGCGATCCAAGAAAAAGTGCGTGCTTACCAAGAGGATATGATTCGTGATATCTTTTCGCTGGTAGCCATTGACAGCGTCAAAACGGCGGCTGTTGAAGGGAAACCGTTCGGTGCAGGTCCGGCTGCTGCGCTGGTCAAGTCAAAGGAAATTGCCGAAGCCCTTGGTTTTACTGCGGTCAATCTGGATAATTACTGCACTTATGCCCAAATGGGAGAAGGCGAGCAGAAAATCGGTATTCTGGCTCATGTCGATATCGTACCGCTCGGCGAAGGCTGGACCAAAAATCCTTTGGGCGGCGATCGGGGAAACGGTTTTATTTACGGACGCGGGGTCAGCGACAATAAAGGGCCTTGCGTGATGAGCCTGTATGCCATGAAGATCGTGCGCGAATTGGGGATTCCCGTCCATAAAAACGTGCGGGTGATTATGGGTGCCAATGAAGAATCCGGCATGCAGTGTGTGAAACATTACCGTGAGGTTGAAGGCGGTTTTGATTACGGTTTCACGCCGGATGCGGCGTTCCCGGTCACTTTTGGTGAAAAAGGCGGTTATCATGCCAATTTCAGCGCCAGCAAACTGGGAAAAGGCGAAGTAAAATTGATCTCCATTCAAGGCGGGACTGCCGGCAACGTGGTCTGCCCTGCGGTGGACGCGCTGCTTGACTGCGGTGGACAAGCCAAAGCGATTGAAGAGAAATTCATGGCTTATCTTGCGCAAAACGGTCTCGGCGGTCAAGTCAGCCAGAGTCCTGCCGGCATGGTTCTGCGCTTAGTCGGCACGGCGGCGCATGCTTCCACGCCGCAGCTCGGTGTCAATTCCATTTCACATATGATGGCGTTCTTGGCAGAAGTGACAGAGGAAATTCCTTTTGTCATCGGCTATAATGCCTGTATCGGATTGGGTTTTAACGGCGAAAAAGCCGGTGTCGATCTCAGCGATCAATATGGTCGTCTGACCTTCAACGTCGGTTTGATCTCCAGCCAAGACGATACTGTGACAGCCAGCATTGATATTCGCTATCCGGTGACGATTCTGGATTTCACTCCGCATGCGGATACCATTGCCGCACGTTTCAATGCCAATGCTTTCACCCTAAGCGGCGTTCGCATCGGTAAACCCTTGTTTGTTGATCCCAACAGCGATCTGGTGCGGGTGTTGTCCGAAGTTTATGTCGAGGTGACCGGTGATACGGTCAATCAACCCGGCACCATGGGCGGCGGCACGTATGCCAAAGGGTTTGACCATTGTGTCGCCTTCGGTGCGGAGTTTGTTGGCGATGAAAATCGCATTCACAATACGGATGAATGTCTGGAAATCGAAAAAATGCTAAAAGCAACCGAGATCATCGTGCACGCCCTGATCAAACTGCTTTCTCTTTAAATCAACAGAGCAGCCTTGCCTTCCGGCAGCGGGCTGCTCTTTTTTGTGAGCGGTTTATTTTTCGCCTACGAAAACATTTTTCTGCGGCAGAAGGAGATTGGCTGGCAAAAACGAAATATTACTTTGGTTTTTTATTTAACTAGAACGATTTACAGGAGGTTTTAAAGCATGGCTGACAAACGCCCCATGAAAACAGAGGATCTCTTAAACATCAAATGGGCCGGAGATCCGCAGATTTCGCCGGATGGCAAAAAGATCATTTACGTTGAAACGATTATTGATGCCGAAACCAAAACCTATCAGTCCAATTTGTGGCAAGTCTCCAGCTGCGGCTGCTGCAAGCCGGAACCGTTCACCAACGGCAAAAGCGATTCCTTCCCGCGCTGGTCTCCCTGCGGCGGCAGTGTGGCTTTTGTTGCTAACCGTAACGGCGATGCCCAAATTTGGGTATTGAAGAACGGTGGCGGCGAAGCCCGTCAGCTGACCCATATGCGTTACGGCGCTTCCAATCCTGTTTGGTCACCCGATGGCAGCAAAATTGCTTTTATCGCTCGCATGGACAAAAGCGATAGCGATGAAATCATGCTGACCGCGCTGACAAAAAAAGAAAAGGAAGCCAAGGCAGATCAGTTCAAGGACAAAGCCCGCGTTTTAGACAGCATTCATTATAAAATGAACGGCATGGGTTTCCTGGACACTGATAAATTTGCTCATATTTGGGTGATCGACCTCAAAGAAGACAGCAAACCGCTGCGGATCACCAAGGGAAATTATAACAACAACGGCATTGCCTGGTCACCCGATGGCAGTAAAATCGCCTTTGCTTCCAACCATTCTGAACATGCGGACTTGGAAAATTGGAAAAATGATATCTTCGTTGTTGCCGCTGAAGGCGGCGAACCGACTGCGCTGACTCATAGCGACGGTTCTTATGGCAACCCCGTCTGGACTCCCTGCGGCTGTGAAGTGGCTTTCGCCGGCAGCGACAGAAAATTCCAGGGTGCGACGCATACCAAACTTTATATCGCTCCTGCCGACGGCAGCAAACCGATGGAGAAAATATTACCGGAAGACTTCGATCTGCCGCTCGGCGATACCGGTGCCAGCGATATGCGCATGGGCAACAGCGGAACCGGCTTTGTCTTTGCCCCCGAAGGCAAAGGCGTTTATTTCCAAGCACATTGCCACGGCGCGACCAGCCTGTATTTCTATGATGCCAAAGCGAAAAAAGTCAATTTGGTTACGAAAGGCAACCGTCAGGTTTTCGCCTACAGTCTCAGTGCCGATCTGAAATTCGCAGCACTCGGCTGGGGCGACACCCCGAACATCACCGAAGTTTCCATCCTCAATCTGGAAACCGGCGAAGAAAAACAACTAACTCATACGAACCAGCATATCACCGATGAAATTGCCATTGTGGAACCGGAAGAATTCTGGTACAAAGCGGCAGATGGCTGGGATATTCAGGGCTGGCTGATTAAACCACTTGGTTGGAAAGAAGGCTACCAATATCCGCTGGTCCTGGAAATCCATGGCGGACCGCATACCATGTATGGCTACGGATTTTTCCATGAATTCCAGGTTTTAGCTGCGCAAGGCTATGCCGTGCTCTATGTCAACCCGCGCGGCTCTCATGGCTACAGCCAGGAATTTGTTTATGCCTGCATCAACAATTATGGCCGCAAAGACTATGAAGACCTGTTGACCGGTGTGGATGTAGCCTTAGCCAAATGGAACTGGCTGGATGCAGACAGAGTGGTTGTGACCGGCGGCTCTTACGGCGGCTACATGACCAACTGGATCGTCGGACATACCAATCGCTTTAAAGCGGCGGTAACCCAACGCTCAATCACCAATTGGATGAGTTTCTTCGGCTGTTCCGATATCGGTTATACCTTTACCGAGAGTGAACTGGGCGTATCTCCCTTTGGCGGCGTCAATGAATTATGGGATTTCAGCCCGCTGAAATATGTGGAAAATGTGCAGACTCCCCTTTTGATGCTGCACAGCGAACAAGATTACCGCTGCCCAATCGAACAAGCCGAGCAGTTCTTTGCGCAATTGAAGAAACTGGGCCGGGAAGTCCGTTTATGCCGTTTTGACGGCGCCAACCATGACCTTTCCCGCAACGGCAAACCGATGCTGCGCATTGACCGCCTCAATCATATGGTCAACTGGTTTAACGGACATATCGACAATCAACCCATTCAGAAATAATAAAAATGCAGGGTTGCATGGTAGGGAGCTGCTTCTGCAAGGAAGCAGCTCTGTTCTTTGATTGTTCATTTGCTTTTGATAGAATGGAAAGCAAAGCAAATTGGTTTGGCTTTTTCTGGCAGGCGAATTGCTCTGACTAAAGTGTTTTTGTGACGGCGATTGACAGGAAAGGACGGTTGAGATGAAAAAAAAGCTGGCGTTCTTTTTGACCCTGCTGCTTTGTCTTGCTCTGACAGCCTGCAGCAGCCTGCTGTTCCCAGCTGCTGCGGTAAAAGAGGATCCTCTGGCTGCGAAGGATGCCGAGCAATATTTCAATACCTACCTGTCTAGCGATCCACTGACGCTGGATATCAGTAAATGGTCCGATCCAGCCGCTGAAACCATCTTGAGCAATACCATGGAAGCGTTGGTGCGGCTGGAAGATCAGAATGGCAAATACATCATCGCATCGGGCGATGCGGCTGCCCTGGAATCGAATCAGGATGGCAGCGTCTGGACCTTCCATCTGAAAGACAACAAATGGCAAGACGGAGTTGCTGTCACGGCAGGAGATTATGTTTATTCTTTGCAAAGAAGCGTCGATCCGGCGACAGCGTCACCCAATCGGACCTTTCTCAGTCCGATTCAGAACTATACTGCCATCAGCGAAGGAAAATTGCCTGCCAGTGAACTTGGTGTGAAAGCTGTCGATGCAAAAACGCTTGTGGTTACCCTGAGCGCGCCGATGCCTTCCTTTTTAAGCATCCTGGATGCGGCCGTCTATTATCCGCAGCGACAGGATAAAATCACGGAATATGCAGAAAAATATGGAACAGAAGCGCAGTTTACGCTCTGCAATGGTCCTTTTCGAATCGAAAGTTGGACGCATGGCAGTTCTTTGGTGCTGGTGAAGAACGAGAATTATTGGGATGCGGCAAAGGTGTCTCTGACCAAAGTGAATTATGCGATTCTGCCGGAAGTCAGTGCAGTGGAACAGGCTTATGCAAACGGAGAACTGGATGCAATTTTAGTAGATCAGCGCGAGCAAGTTGATCGGTTCACGGCCCAGGCAGACAGCAAAAGCAATTCCTATCCTGCCGCAGCTTTAACCTATGCTTTTTTCAATACGGCAGATCCCGTGTTTTCCAATCTCAAGATTCGTAAAGCCTTTACGCTGGCGATCGATCGAGACGAATTCAATGAAATGTGTTTCGATGGATTGCGTGAAGCCGCCACCGGCTGGGTCGTACCGGGTATCTCAGTCGGCACAACAAATTATCGCCAGGCAGCAGGCAACATGATTCAGAAAATACAAAACGAACTGACCGAGGATAAAATAACCGCCGAAGATCTGTTGATCATCGGCATGCAGGAACTGGGTTTGACTGAGGATCCGGCTGCCTTAAAAGTGACATTCTCCTTACCAGGAACCTCTGATTGGTATCATGCGCTGGGCAGTTATTTGCAGCAGACTTACCAAGAGACGTTGGGAATCTCTCTGAAAATCAGTTACAGCGAATGGGGGACCTTCCAAAGTAAAATTGAAAAAGGCAATTATCAAGTTGGCTTGATGGCTTGGAGCGCCTTTTATAATGATCCTTACGATGTGCTGAGCCTGTTTACTTCCGAGGTAAACGCCATAAAAACCGGATGGTCTAGCGCGGAGTTCGATCAATTATTGCACAATGCCGCGCTGGAAATGAAAGAAGAGACCCGATTGGAGCAATATAAACAAGCAGAAACCATTTTGCTGAAAAAGGAATGTGTTGTCTCTCCGCTGCTGATTTCCCATGTCAATCAATTTTTCAAAGACTACGTTTATGGGTATGCCAGTCAATGTTTTTCCAATCCTGGGTTGAAGTACGTTTATATTTCCGGCCGATAATAGCGCAGGATCTAACAGAGCGGTCACAGATTTGTGACCGCTTTTCTAGTCGGGAACAATTCGTCGAAACAGAGAGTCTAAGAGAAGTAACCCTGTATCTATAATGTAATTTGACATTTCTGGTTTTTCTGTCACAATAGGGCTTATGCCGCTCAGTTTTTGAAAGAAGGGGATATGTTGATTCGATTTTCTAGAAATTTGCTGCAGTCTCTAATCTGGTCTACTCTGGTTGTTCTTATAACAGTCAATTTTTTCCCGATTGTCCAAGCATACGATACGATCAGCTTTACCAATGAAACAGTGCGTTTGGGATTCCTCTATAATATTACCGATCCGATAGCAGAAGTGGATGCTGCGAATGGCGCTTTAAACTACGTTTCGCCGGATTGGTTTGGCTTGGACTGGAACGGCAACCTGGTAATTTACGAGGCAGCCGATAAAGATATAGTGAAGCAATTTCACGATCGCGGCATCAAAGTGGTACCTTATTTATCCAATAGTTTTAATTATCAACTGGGATGTATCGCCTTGGCCAATCGCGAACAGCTGACCAATGAGATTGCTGCGGCGATCCAGGAATACAATTTGGACGGCATGAATTATGATATTGAAAATGTCGGTCCGGATGAAAAGGATTTGCAGACCGATTTTATGCGTCTGCTGCGTGCGAAATTACCGAACAAACACCTCAGCATTTCCGTCGTCGCGAACCCTTATCATTGGGCTGGCGGTTGGCATGGCAGTTATGATATGGCGGCACTGGCCAAAATCTGTGACAATATTGTGCTGATGTCCTACGACTTAATGCTCTATAGCCGCCAAGCGAATTCTCTGGGGGCTGCGGTATCCGGAGAAGACGCTGTGACGATCTGTATCGAAGACTTGCTGGAGCGAGGCGTGCCGGCAAACAAACTCTTGATGGGGATTCCGTTCTACGGTAGGATCTGGTATGACGGACCGCTGACCGCCGGCACAGCGCCGACGGAAACACAGGAGCGCTTAAGCGGCAGTGATGGGGTTGCCTTAGGTCATCTGCAAATCAAGCGGATTTTGGCGGATGGGATCAGCAATGTCGTCCATCGCATCGATCCGATTACCAAAAGTGATGTGACTTCCTTTAAAGTAGCGGCTGGCAAACAAGTTTCACTCGTTTGGAGTATGAAATTGGATCCCGGTTATTATTCAATTTACCATGAGAGTTTGGAATCCTATGCCAACAAAATGAAACTAATGCAAAAATATCATCTGGCTGGTTATGCGGCCTGGGCAGTGGGTCAGGAAGACCCGACATTTTGGCCTGCTCTGGGCGGCAAAGGCCCGGTAATCGTGCCGCCGACTCCCGTCGGACGCACCTTCACCGATTTATATAACGGCTATTGGGCGAAAGACGACATCCTCTATGGAGCAAACCTTGGTTGGCTTTCCTGGACCAAGAGCAGCCGTTTTTATCCTGAAGCAGAAATAACGAGAGCGGAAGCTTCCGCCACGATCAAACGCATGCTCGGCTTAACGCTGGTGGATAAGACGGCAGTAACAGAATTTATTGATCTGCCCACCAATTACTGGGCTTATACCGATGTGCAAACCTTGGTCTACTATAATATGATGTATGGCATGACCACCGAGGCACCCTACATCTTTGGTACTTATGACTCCATCACCCGGGCTCAATTTGCCGCAATCATCGACCGCTGTTTCCTGGATGACGGCAGCGGTAACGTCGACACCAGTGTCTTGGCCAGATTCTCTGATCTATCCAGCAGCCATTGGGCTTACAATGACCTGGCTCGCGTTGTGAAAGCCGGTCTGCTGCAGGGCTATCCAGACGGCACCATGCAGCCGGATCGCGCCTTGACCAGAGCAGAACTGATGTCTTTGCTCTACCGAGTGGATGTTTTGTTGGTAAAGTAAAATACACGGGTATGTGAGCATAACTCATTCCGCGTGGCTCCGCACCCGTAACCTCGTCCAATGTATTTTGGCGTTTGATATCTGCCATTGCAGATTTGTTATGGACATTGTGTAAAGGTAGGGAATGGTCTTGACCATTCCGCGTAACCTCGTCCAATGTATTTTGGCGTTTGATAAATGCCATTGCAGATTTGTTATGAACATTGTGTAAGGGTAGGAATGGTCTTGACCATTCCGCGTAATCTTGTCCAATGTATTTTGGTGTTTGATAAATACCATTGCAGATTTGTCATGGACATTGTGTAAGGGTAGGGAATGGTCTTGACCATTCCGCGTAATCTCGTTCTCCACTCTCCGTAGCTCGTTCCCTGACCTTGTATCCGTTTACCTATCAAGCGGATTGATGCGTGATGCTGCGGAACGGTCAAGACCGTTCCCTACATCTGCCCAATGTGATTCATCGTTTTACCAATGTATTTTGGTGTTTGATAGATACCATTGCCCAATGAGCTTAATCGTTCCGTCCAACGTGTTTTAGCGTTTGATAAATGCCATAGCAAATTGGTCATGGACATTGTGTAAAGGTAGGGAATGGTCTTGACCATTCCGCGTGACCTCGTTCCCCACTCCCCTGACCCCGTTCCTACCTTTGCCTTATGCGGTCACATTGTGAAACGCCGGAACTGTCTGCTTTTTTTAAGACAATTCCGGCGCTTTTTTTATTTTTTTGCTGCTTGTAAAAATGAAACAAATAACGGATGCGGCCGATTGGGACGCGATTTAAATTCGGGATGATACTGCACTCCCACAAACCAGGGGTGCTGCTGCCGGTCTAATTCAACCACTTCCACCAAACGCATATCCGGAGAAGTACCTGCAATCTGCAAACCGGCTTCCTGCAGCGACTGACGGTAAAGATTGTTGAATTCATAACGATGACGATGGCGTTCCGAAATATCCGCTTTGTCATAGGCTGAATAGCTGATACTGTCCTCTTGCAGACAGCAGGGATAGGCTCCTAAGCGCATGGTACCGCCCTTATCCGTCAGGTTTTTCTGTTCCGGCATCAAGTCCAGCACGGGATGCGTGGTGTTCTTTCCCCGCTCTTCATCAAATTCCGAAGAAGAAGCATCCTGCCAACTCAAGAACTTGCGGGCAAAAGCCATCACCCCAACCTGCATCCCGAGGCAGAGGCCAAAATAAGGGATCTTTTCCTGCATAGCATATTGGGCGGCTGTGATCATGCCTTCAATGCCGCGCCAACCAAAACCACCCGGGACCAAAATACCATGACATCCTGCTAGCTTTTCCGCTTGATTTTGTTCGTTTAGTTCTTCCGCATTGATCCAGCGCACTTTTACAGATACATCATTGGCGATGGCGGCATGATGCAGGGCTTCGATCACAGATAAATAGGCATCGTGCAAACTAACATATTTTCCCACCAGAGCAATTTCCACGGTCTTACCGGCGGGATGGTTGATTTTTTCCATTAAAGCATCCCAATCTGCTAAATTGAGCGAGCGCGATTGCAGCTGTAAGTGTGTAACGACCAGATCATCCAAATGCTGATCGGCCAGATGACGGGGAACTTCATAAATACTGTCCAGATCCTTACAAAGGATTACGGCTGCTTTTTCTACATCACAGAAGAGAGCGAGTTTTTCTTTCATGTCGTTGGTCATTTCATAAGCGGAACGACAAACCAGAATATCCGGTTGAATGCCGATGCCGCGCAGCTCCTTGACACTGTGCTGGGTCGGCTTGGTCTTCAGTTCACAGGCTTTGCCTAAATAAGGCAGCAACGTGACATGAATGAAAAGCACATCGCTGCGGCCAAAAGTGCTGCGCATCTGCCGAATTGCTTCCAGGAAAGGCAGGCTTTCGATATCGCCCACCGTTCCGCCGATTTCGGTGATCACCACATCGGCATGACTCCAGGCAGCCGCATCGAGAATGCGTTGTTTGATCTCATTGGTGATGTGTGGAATGACCTGAACGGTTCCACCCAAATAGTCGCCATGCCGCTCTTTTTGGATGACCGCGTGGTAAACCTGGCCGCTGGTGATATTATTGGCTCTGCTCAAGGTTTCATCGGTGAAGCGCTCATAATGCCCCAAATCCAGATCGGTTTCCGCTCCGTCTTCCGTGACAAAAACCTCGCCGTGTTGGTTTGGGCTCATGGTACCGGGATCGATATTAATATAAGGATCGAATTTCTGAATTGTGACGCGAATTCCTCTGCTTTTCAATAGGGTACCCAAAGCGGCTGCGGTAATTCCTTTGCCCAGACTGGAAACAACACCGCCAGTAATAAAAATAAACTTAGCCATTTGCCTTTCCTCCTAAAAATTGCAATCGGAGGGAACAAAACAGAAAGAGACTAACCTTTGGAAGGTCAGTCTCTTCAGCACCTTTTTAAAGTGCCCTTTGTATCATAGCAAAAATCATTCGGTTGTCAAGTGTTTTGTAAGAAATTTTTAGCAGGAAATTTTAGAATTCCGGAGGCTCGATGATTTCGCCTTCCTCTTCTTCTTCGTCTTCGTCGTCATCCGCCTCGTCATCCCAGATGTAATCCTCGGCTTTGGGCTGATAATGCTTCTCGGAAGGCAGCAGGTCCGGATCATGTTTTTTGGGCGCTTCACCCTTCCAATCACGTAAGCCCCAGAGGCCATCTCCTTTGAAAGAAAAGCGGGAATCCAGATTAAGGGCGGTATAAATACGCGACATCGCGCGGGCTGTATCTGCTGTGGAAATGCCTTTGATCGCAATGACCTGAGCCATCAGCTCGCGGCTGGTCATTGTGACGCCGTTTTGCAGCAGCTGAAAAGCAATATCGGTTTCACTTATGTTTTTATTGGGGTTTTTATCTGGCATGTCTAACACCTCTCGAATTAATCAGATTCGTTTTGAATTTGTAACTGCACCAATATACAGTATTCGAGAGCGGAACGCAATAGGAAAATACCAAAATTTGTGAATTATTTTCAGGAAATTTTGAATAAAATAACAGGCTTTGCTAAAACAATTGATCTGGATCAATGTTTTAGCAAAGCCTGTCTTGTCTTTAAGAGCAAGTGTTTTGTTTCGCTGGACTAGACGCCTTTTTTCTTGAGTTGGATCAGCATATCGGTGGTCATGCTGGCCAAATCATATTTCGGAGCCCAACCCCAATCCGCTCTGGCCACGCTGTCGTCAATACTGTTTGGCCAGGAATTGGCGATGGCTTGGCGAATGGGATCGACATCATAAGACATCTTGAATTCAGGCATATGTTTGCGGATCTCGGCAGCGATCTGCTCCGGTTCGAAAGACATTGCCGTAATGTTGTAGGCATTACGATGGGTTAATTTCGCAGGATCTGCCTCAATCAGGGTCATGATGCCGTTCAAGGCATCGGGCATATACATCATATCCATGTATGTGCCGGCGCCGATATAGCTGACATAAGCTTGTTTGCGCAGCGCTTCGTAATAAATATCCACAGCATAGTCCGTTGTGCCGCCGCCCGGCAGAGCCGCATAGGAGATCAGGCCGGGGAACCGCACGCCGCGGGTATCCACGCCGTATTTTTTAGCATAGTAATCGCAAAGCAATTCACCGGCAACCTTGGTGACGCCGTACATGGTGGTTGGACGTTGAATGGTATCCTGCGGGGTTTTATCGGGTGGGGTGCCGGGACCAAAAGCAGCAATGGAGCTGGGTGTGAACACGGCGCAGCCGGTTTCTTTGGCCAGTTCCAGAACGTTGAATAAGCCGCCTAAGTTAATCTGGAACGCTAAGGTCGGTTTTTTCTCGGCAACGGCAGACAAGAGAGCGGCGAGGTGGACGATTTGGTTGACGCCGTATTTTTTTACGACTTCCGCCATGCGGGCCGTATCGAGCACGTCGATTTTTTCGTAAGGTCCGTCCGCCAAAGCAGGCGTGACGCTGTCGTGCAAGTCACTGCAGACAACATTGTCAGTACCGTAACGTCCGCGCAGCGCCAGAACTAATTCGGTTCCGATTTGACCCAAAGAACCAGTAACAAGAATTTTTTTCTGAGACATGATAAAAAACCCCTTTCTATTTTTACCGGTTATTCCCGGTAGGATCACAACACTACATCCGCGTCGGCGCCGGAATACCCAGCAAGGCGAGACTTTGCTTTAAGATACGGCGATAGGCATCCACCAAACCCAAGCGGAAGCCACGAATCTCTGCGCTCTCGGCATTCATTACCGAAGTTGTTTCATAGAAACTCATAAAGCTGGAGGCCAATTGATAAACATACTCCGTCATCGCTGAGGGAGCCAGACCTTCCGCCGCTCTGGTGACGGCGTCCGGCAGTTCATTCATCCATTTAATCAGCAGTTTCTCCGGCTCGCTCAAGGTGAAACCGGCGGGTATTATATAGGAAGGTTCCGCTCCCTGGCTGTGGGCGCGTTCCAGGATATTATTGGCTCTGGCATGCGCATACTGCAGATAGGGGCCGGTATTACCCTGCATATTCAGCGCTTCGGCAAAATCGAAGACAATAATGGAGTTCATATTGTAACGGATCATATAATAACGGATGGCTGCGACGGCGATCTGCTGTCCCAGCAGGCGATTTTCCTGCTCGCTTTGTTCGGGATGGCGCTTGGCCACTTCTTCCGTCGCCTTGGCGATCACGCGGTCAACCAGATCATCGGCTTTTACCCCGATGCCCTTGCGGCCTGCCATAGCGTAAACATCTTTTTCCTCGCCTTCCTCCACATTGACGCCCAATTCCTTGGCTGCCGCAGCGGATAAAGCGACGACTTCATAACCAAAATGAATCGAGTTTTCTGCTTCCTTGACGAAACCCAATTTGTGCAGCGAAATGCGTAAGACATCCTGCAGATATTTCTGCCGGATATCAATTACATTGATTACACGGTCAGCATGACCGTAAAGACTGCTGCTGTTGCCGTGGTAAGTGTCGCTGGTGACCAATTCCTGGTCGTTTTGCTGTACAAGATACGGCCGATAGAGGAAATCCAAACCCAAGATGCCGAATTTCCACATCTGATTGGCGATATCCTTTGCTACATAAGTTGCCGTACCATTGGAACGGACCAGCACTTTGTCGGGGTTTTCCATATTGCTGAAACCTTCGACGTCATCCAACTTGACCACCCAGCAGCCGACATTGGCACCGCTTGTTTCATGCACCAAACCGCCATTGCCTTGCAGATGAGCAAAAGCATGCTGCCAGAAGCCCAGATGCAGGATATCGCTCTCCCAGGTAAGCAGATCGTAAAAAATACCGAAGCGGGCCATCGTCCGCAGATGACAGTTGACGATGCGGGCGGCGATCTCTTTCGCCTGAGCGGCAATGGCGTTATTGCCGGTTTCGATGGCATGCAAAATTTCCCGCTGGCGTTCTTTCAACTCCGGACGGGTCAGATAAAGCTCATTGATGGCGGTATAAAGATCCCAGCAAAAATAATCGAAGCTTTCTTTCGCTTCATCCCATTGACGATTCAGTACTTCCGTGCCGACAACGATATCCGCTACGGCGGTACCGGTATCATCAATATAATTCTGCACCTCGACCTGGTAACCGTCGGCACGTAAGAGACGTGCCAGGGTATCACCCAGGCAGGAATTGCGCAAATGACCGATATGAGCCGCTTTATTGGGATTGATATTGGTATGTTCAATCACAATTTTACCCTTAGAAGGTGCGGTGGGTTCAGCTGTCTCTGCCTTGGCTGCAGCATCGAGCAATTTTTGTGCCAAATAGCTATAATCATAGCGCAGATTCAGGTAACCGGGTGGGGTAACGGAAACCTCTCCGATTTCGGCCGGCAGCAGGGACTTTAGCGCTGCAGCCAGATCGTGGGCGATATCCAGGGGTTTGCGATGCAGGGTCTTGGCCAGCTTTAAGCAGACAGGCGTGGACAGATCGCCGAAAGCGGGATTCGGCGCACTATCCCAGGCGATTTCTTCCGGCTGCATTTCTGTGTTGAGTCCGTTATGCAAAGCGGTGGCAGTGAATTCGCGAAGCAGCGTAAGATTCATTGTATCACTTCCGTATCGTTATTTTTACTAGGACAGCTCTGTTCGGCAGAGTCATCGATCTCACTGCGCTGAGCAGTTTGACATTGCTGCAGCAAAATGAAAACGCTTTAAGTATACCACAACCGCCTGGCATTGTCATGTAAACACCAGAAAATTGCAGTAAGTACAATAAATATCGCAGGAAAGCTGCATGGATCAGCCTGTGAGCATGGTCGTGTCCTGCAAAATTCCTCTACATTCATGCGGACGGAAAGAATCCGTTCTGTAGGGAATGGGCTTGACCATTCCGCAGCGATGCGAATCGTATGGATCCTTTGGCTGTTAGATCAATTGATCGCTTCTCCTACTTGGTTTTATCGTTTCTCAGTGTTTGCAGCTGGCTCTGTCGTTGGTTCTCCTTCCCAATTATTACTATAGCCGTTAGAATGTTACAAACAGATTTCTGGCGGTCGATTTCGGCTCTTTGCTTTACGCTTTTGTTACAACTTCCTGTAAACTCTTGCGAAACTTGACAAGCACTGTTATACTGATTCTAGACATCGGATACGGAGGTTACGATTTACGAACGAATACAAACAACTTTGGTCAAACCAAGCAAGTGTATTCAAAGGTCGAGTTCGAAACGTTTCTTCTCTTCTGATAAAGATCCTCGTATCTTGAGGATCAAACACACAAAAGAATTTAAAGGAGGAAAAAACTCGTGAAGAAGTTTTTATCCGTATTATTGACCATTGCGATGGTTATGTCCTTGTTCACCGGCACCGTATTGGCTGCTCCGGTTGCTAGTTTCAACATCACTGCTGGAACCGCTACCTATGAGTTTGATCTTGATACATTTGCCGCTGAAGACGATGTTTTGAATTATGTTATCAAAAACGCTGCCCTTGATGTCTACACCACTGTAACCGGTGTTGAAGTAGGCGCCGATGACGTTTTGAATGTCAATACCGCCAACCTGACCGTTGCTTCTACAGCAGCACAGGAAGTTTACACCATGACCGTTACCAACGTTACCGCTGGTAATACCACATTGCCTGTTACCATTAATGTTCGTCACATCCTGACCATCAATGGCAGCACCAGTTCTCCGAAAGCTGTTCTTGGCCAAACCAACACCTTTACCGGCACCGTTCTTACTAATGGCGGCGTAGCTGTCAAGAACATGAACGTTTCCTTCAGAGATGCTGTCGGCACTGTATTGGCTTCCACCACCACCGATACCAACGGCGCTTTCACGCTCAGCGTATCTGTGAACGCAGCTGCTCTCTATTATTTCTATGTTGGTACCGTAAGTTACAAGTCTGTCAGCTTTGACGTTGTTTCCGATCTGAAGGTCGAAATCGACAGCAATCCTGCCACCCTGCGTTCTTCTTCCCAGAATGTTGTTTTAACCTTTGATAACAAAACCGGTACTACCGCTTTAACAGGCGCTGCCACCGAATATCATTTGGTTAACATCACCACTCCGGACGGCACTGTGCTTCCGGCGATTGCTACCTGGGTTCCTGCGGATGGCGAATATGCTGTTACCGTAGCCATTCCCAATGCGAACTTTGATGCCGGCACCTATACCGTTGACGTAACCATGTTCATTAAGAATACGGTTGATGCTGTCGTTCTTGGCACCAACACCGCTACTGATATGTATAAAATCGCTGACGCTGCTGACTACAAGCCGTATCGTTCTGCGACCACTACATTCACCGTTGTTGACAATACCGATACCCTTTATACCACTGCCAATGTAGCTACCTTGACCAAAAATGTGCCCGTCTCCATGACCGCACAGAATGTCAATTTAAGCTGGACTTCTCCGAGCAGCAAGCTGATCAAAAAAGTTACTTATACAGTAACCGGTCCTGTTGTCAGCACTGCTTCCCAGACCATCACCATTGCCAGCCCGTTTGACGGTTTTGTCACCTCTCCTGCCAGCAATGATGCCGGCGCTACCTATACTGCCGCTCAGAAGACCATCACCGTCAATGGCGAAGGCGTGATCACGATCGCCGGCACCGCGACTTATGATGATGACACCACTGAAACCTTCAGCAAGACCATTACCGTTTCTGGTTATATGGCTGCTTATACTCCTGCTGCCGGCATCGGCAATGTTGGCGACGAAGTCAACCTGCAAGTTGTTGTCACCGATATCGATGGACTTCCCATCAATAACGCGACTGTAACTTGGTATGCCACCGATTACCTCAATTCTGCAACAGCCATCAATGCTTTCAAAGTCTGGGATACCGATGATGAAGCTTATGGCACTGCTACCAATACCACCAGCGTAATTGGCGCTACCACCATTATTCAAAACGGCGTTTACGCTGCTAAGATTAAATTGGTTGCTCCTGCTAAATTATACTGCACAGTTACCACCAATGGCGGCGTATTGAAAGCCTTTAATACCCAAACCATTTACGGCACCGCCAGCTACTCCGTAGCCGCTGTTGCTGATTTGATTGCCGGTAAATCCAACCAATCTGTTACCCTGAAAATGGTTGATACCAACGGCACTTCCATTAAACCGACCTATGTCTTCTTGGAAGACAAAGACGCCATTGTTGGCGGCAGCCAAGTTCCTGCCTTCACCTATGACGGCAACTCCGTAAAATTGACCTTTGCTCCGACTGCTACCGGCACCTTCAACATCCTTGTTGGCACCACCGGTGGTGAGAAAATGGTTGTTGTTCCTGTTAACGTAGTTGCTCCTGCTGTCAAAATTACTGTGAACGGCGTTGAAAGCAACACAATTACCGCCGGTGTGCGTGAAAAAGTTGTTCTCACCTTCGATTCCAGCTACAATGGCACCTTAACCGCTACCATCAAAACCGACGAAACCTTAGTTGGTAACCCGAACACCACCACTGCCGGTGCTGGCACTGCGATTCCTGCGGTTACCGCTGGCGTTGTGACCATCTACCCGGAATATGCTCTTTATGATGATGTTACCTCTGCTGCTTTGACCATCAAAGCGAACTTTGGTTCCGGTGCGATCACTGTTGCTACTTTGACTGTTGCCAACCCGAAACTTGATCTGGGCGGCGTCAAACAACTCGAAGTCAGCAATGCTGTAGATCTTAGCCTCACCCTGACCGATGCCAATGGCGTTGCGATGAAGGGCTATGAAATCATCCCGACCGACGGCGCTGCTTTTGCTGGCAATGCTACTGTAGAAACAGATGCCAATGGCAAAGCTGTTCTCTCCGTTTCTCCGACTGCTGTTGGTAAATTGACTCTGCAAGTTACCGATCTCGATGCAGTTTGGGATACAACCATCACCGTTCCTGCGATTGCTGAATTTGCTGTAACAATTCCTGTTGTAAGAGACAACGCTGGTCCGATTGTTGCCGTAGATGACGTTTATACCGTAACCACCCTTCCTTCCACCATTACTTTCAAAGTAACTGATGGCAGCAAGGTTGCTGAAGTTTGGATTGGCGATACCAAAGCTTTGCTTCGTCCGGACGGCAATGTAAAATTCACCGTCTCCAGCTTATCTGTTGGCGTGAACACATTTGAAGTTCTTGCTTACGATACCGAAGGCAATGCTACCCTGTCCACTTTGAATATTGAATATCTGAAACCCGCTACTGTCGTTCTGACCATTGGTTCCTTAGATGCAACCAAAGACGGCGCTGCGATGACCGGTATGGACCAGGCTCCCGTTGTTGTCAACGGCCGCACCTTCCTTCCTGTCCGCTTCGTCTTCGAAAGCTTGCTCAACGGTACTGTTGGCTGGAATCAAGCGACACAGACCATCACCGCTGTTGTAAAAGGCAATACCATTCAAATGGTTATTGGCTCCAAAACTGCAGTTGTGAATGGTGTGAATGTTACCTTATTGGAAGCTCCGTTTGTTGCATCTGCCACCAATCGCACCTTAGTTCCGATGAGAGAAATTATGGAAGCCATTGGCGTTACCCTTGACTGGAATGCAGTAACTCAAACCGTTACCTTAGTTATCCCTCAGTAATAACAAGGTTCAGCGATTGAAGTTATTTCACTCCTAGAGTGAGATGATAACAAAACAGCGTCCCCGAAATACTCTTTGTGAGTGTTCCGGGGGCGTTTTTTGATAATTTCATCTGGCAATGACGTCAAACAACAAGAAAACTATTTGCATTTGCCAGGCAAGTTCGCTATAATAGGTGAAGCGATGAGAGAAAGAATGGGGTGATGCAAATGGCGATTGCAGTAATTTTAGCAGCGGGCTATGGTACACGGATGGGCGGCTTAATGCCAAAACAGTTTTGGCCGATCGAAGGACGCACTGTCTTGGAACACACGGCAGAGGCGTTTCTGCAGCATCCCGGTATCACAGAAGTTGCTTTGGTGGTGCCGCAGGCACAGCTGCAATGGGTACGGACGCTATTTGCCGGAGTCCCGAAAGTAAAGAAAATATTAGCAGGCGGTGCGACGCGCAGCGAATCAAGCTTAATTGCAGTGCAGGCATATGCCGACCAACCGGAAAGTTGGCTGCTCTTTCATGATGGAGCGAGACCCTTGGTCACGGCAGAGACGATTACCGCGGCGATTGATGCAGCAGCAAATTATGAAGCGGTAACAGCCGCCATCCCCAGTGTCGATACCATTTTAGTCAGTAAAGCGGACAGTAACGAAATTGACGCCATTCCGGAGCGGCGTCTGATGTACCGCTGCCAGACCCCGCAAGCGTTCCGTCAGCGGGTGATTGCCAAAGCCTATGAACTGGCTGCGAAAGACAACAGTCAGTTTGCCAGTGATGACTGCGGCGTGATCAGAAAATACTTGCCGGCGACGAAGATTGGCATCATACCGGGCAGTGAAGAGAACATCAAGCTGACTTACGCCAGAGATATGGAATTTTTGGCGGAGCAGTTTAGAAAACAATAGAGTATTTTATCAATTATAAAAAGGTCATTCAAAACGCTTAATCAGCTGTTTTGAATGACCTTTTCAATTTGCGGAGTGACGCAGGGCGAGTCAATGCCTCGCCCCTACGATGACAAAAATAGTGTTTCATCAAAAACAATATCACTGCATTAGCAAAAAGCTTTGCCGGAAATGATGATCCATCGTTCCGCACATCGTATTCGTTTGCGGAATGACCAATGGTCATTCCCTATGGCTTAGATAAATATGCGCAAATGGTTATTTCCACCCTATCCAGTCTTCCATCAGCCAATTCACAAGGATGAGTGACTTAATCCCATCATATGAATTTGAGAGGTCATCATCCAAGGATAAAACGATCTTCTCGTAATTGTCCTGAATCTTCATCAAAGGTCTCAATTCTCGAGCGCGTGTTTCTTCGGAAAGCATGGATTCTGTTACCTGGATATGCAAAACCTCTTCAGGCTTGGTTGCTATGAAATCAACTTCAAGGTTCTCCACTTTCCCGATTGCAGCGTCATACCCTCTTTTTAGAAGTTCAAAGCAGACGATGTTCTCCAGAACGTGACCTCTGTCAATATTCCTGAATCCGAGCAAATAGTTTCTCATGCCAATTTCGACAATGTAGTATTTTCCAAGCGTCTTGAGATACTCCTTGCCTTTTACATCAAAGCGCTTTGTTTCATAAAAGAAATAGGCCTGCTGCAACGCATACACATACTCCTGGATTGCTATCAATTTGCTCGCCTCCTATTATTTTTCCCATTGCAGCACAAACTTTTTAATTTGTGGAATTTATGCTCTAAAATGCACAAACATTATTTTCACAGAAGTTTATGCAGAGAAAGTCGACTACAGCCGGGATTCGTGTTCCTTCTGAAGGGTCAACTCATGCTATTTTGCAATTCACTATGATCCATACACTGACCATTCCGCCGAGCGAGATAGTATCTCGCCCGAAGCGTTGCATGTTATGCTGTCACCGCCGAAGTGCGTTTGGCTCTGCTGGTTAAACAATCAGTCAAGGCGGTAATACTAACCGAGCGGGTTTATTTTTTCACAAATTGTTCCAACGTAATTGACTTGTTCCATTTGCTATGGTACAATCAAAGTCGGTTGGAACAATTACTTAAAAAGTGTAAGGAGGCTCAATATTGATGTTGGATTATCTTCAAACCATATTCGGTACAACAATAAAAAGCGTACCCTATTCCTTCCCGCCCAATGTTCCCTTTTATATTAACGATGGATATACTGCACAAAAACTAACTTGGAATAATAACGAATGCCTGGTTGTCAAACCTTATGACACTTCTCTTAGGCTTTCTTCTCTAAAAAAGCAACTCAAAATCATAGGTTCACTGTGTAATATAAATTGTGTTCTAAATCTGGATAACCTTTCTGCAGCGCAGCGGCAGAATCTTCTTGAGAGCAACACACCATTCATTTCAATACCGCACCAAGTATATCTTCCGTTTTGGGGCTGTAGCTTCAGCGATCGTTTTAAACGAGAGATTGCTGTTGCTGACAAAATGGCTCCAATGACTCAGGTTGTATTTTTATATTTGTACTATCAATATAAGAATAACCCGCAAGTGCAGATTAACCTTACGCAAATAGTAAGAGCATTAAATATTGCAAAGTCGAGCTGCACCAGAGCCATTGATGACTTAACCGATTCCGGAATTTTCGCTCAAAGAACAGTAGGCACAAACAAATGGCTTTCTCCTGCCCTTAGTCTGGATGAAATACTGCAAAAAGCAATGCTGCGAATGAGCTCGCCCGTTGATAAAGAGATCTATGTAAAATCATTGCAGAATCATGCTGCATACAAATACGGCGGCCTTCAAGCATTATCAAAACTGACAATGGTGAATGCTAATACATCTGATGGCGGCCTTGTCATTTCGAGAAAAGATGTAAAAGCCATTTTACCAGATTCTATCATTACAAAAAAAAAATTCAATGACTTTGGTGGTCACATTATAGAAGTATGGAACTACGATCCAAAAGCTTTATCCGAAGGCGAAATAGTCGATGATATTTCCTTACTGCTTAGCCTGAGAGCAGTAACTGATGAGCGTATTCAAGGTGGTCTTGATACAATACGCGAAAAGTATGGGCTGCCAACTGAGGGTTAAAGAGAGGAGTTGTTTTTATGGCGCATGGAATTGAGGTTTTTAGGGAACACTTCAGTGCATATAAAGAACAATACACGGTAATCGGAGGCATGGCCTGCGATTTGCTGATGAGTGACGCGGGCCTCGACTTTCGGCTTACCCAAGATATTGATATGGTGCTTATCATTGAAGCCTTAACAACAGATTTTGGCAAAGCTATTTGGCAGTTCATTGAAGATGGTGACTATACAACACACTTGAGCAGCATTGGACAGCCAAAGTTTTATAGGTTTGTTAATCCTACTAACCCTGCTTACCCTAAAATGATAGAATTGTTCTCACGCCCTCAAAGTGGGGTTCAACTTCAGGCAATCGGCCATCTCATGCCTCTGCATATTGACGATGAGATAACCAGCCTTTCGGCTATTTTATTGAATGACAGCTACTATAAGTTCCTTCTGGCTGGCAGAGCAGTTGCCGGTGATGTCTCCGTGCTGGATGCAGTTCATATCATTCCATTAAAAATGAAAGCTTGGCTGGATCTTACAGATCGTAAAGCTCGCGGAGCACATGTAAACGACCGCGATTTGCGTAAGCATCGGCAGGATGTATTTCGCCTGTTTCCACTTATCAATGCGGCAAATAAGATCCCTGCTCCGGTTGAAGTCTATAACGATATTCAAATCTGTATTCAAAAAATGCGTACTCTAGACATAGATTTAGCAGCCATTCACATCACGCGCAGTAAAGAAACTATGCTTGATGTTTATGAGCAAATTTACATAGCAGAATCATCGAGCATGCAAAATTGAGAGCTCCTTCAACCCGCTTGGATACCTAAAAAGAGTTGCTCTGACTCGTTTCTTGTACCCTGTCAATGAGTTACCTTGGCACGACTAGTATAGATGCGCGGAATGGTCTTGACCATTCCGCGTGTTCATAGACATATTAGGTTTACTTGTGCGATACGTTGCGGAACAGTCAAGACTGTTCCCTCGTATATACTAGTAGTGCCAAGGTAACTCATTTACGGGGTACAGGAAGCGAGCCAAAGCCACTCTTTAGGTATCCAAGGGGTTTGCCCTTTGTGGTATAATTTTGTCAGGCAGAGGTCAACGTACTGTTCCCTGGGAATCGTTCCTGTGATGTAGAGTGTTGCCTCTGATCTGACAGAAATCTGCGTATTGGCTGGATAGGGTAAAATCCTTGTATTTCACGCGAGGTTGCAGCTGTCAGCGTCAGAGAGATCATCCTTTGCCGCATTCCAGTTTGAGGAGTTGCTGTAAATGATTACTTTTGGCGTAGACATCGGTAAATTCCGTCACCAGGCGATCGCGGTGGACGCCAGTGGTCAAGCGCTGGCTCCCTCGTTTGCATTTGAAAATTCCGAAGAGGGCTTTCAATTGTTTTTGCAGAAGGTCGCTCTTTACCAAAAGCAAGATGCAATTTGCGTCGGCATGGAAGCCACCGGTCATTACTGGCTGAATTTTTATTGTGTTTTACTCGATTTAGGAATTGAATTGCATGTGGTCAATCCCCTGCTCACCGACGCCATACGGCGCATGTCTGTCCGTAAAACCAAGACGGATACGGTGGATTGCGGTTATATCGCGGATGTGATCCGCATGGGACGTTATTCCGACGTAGCGGTACAAACGGAGGATGTCCAGAATTTACGCGAGTTATGCCGTTTCCGCTGTTCTCTGGTTGATGAGATTGCAAAGCACAAAAACCATGTAATTGGCGTGCTGGATCACCTTTTTCCGGAATATCACAAGCTGTTTTCCAATATTTTCGGTAAAACTTCGCTGGAGTTGCTCAGCAAGTATCCGTCACCGGATGCCATTCTGAAGCTCGGCACAAAGCGGTTGGCTGATTTTTTAGCGAAGCATTCCCGCGGCAGTTTCGGTGAGGAAAAAGCGCTGGAGATCCGCAGCGCCTGCAGACACACTGTTGGTGTGAATAGAGCGAACGCTGCTCTATGCTTTGAATTACACCAAACCGTGGATCTGATTCAATTCATTGAAGAACAGATTGACGCAATTGAGAATAAGATTGAGCAGATCTATTCCCAATGTGAATGCTATCTGGATACCATTATTGGTGTTGGAGTCACCTCGGCTGCGGTGATCTACTCGGAAATCGGCAATATTGATAATTTCGAAAATCCAAAGAAACTGGCGGCATTTGCCGGTATTGACCCTTCGATTAAGCAATCCGGTAATTTCACTTCAACGCACAACACGATGTCGAAGCGAGGCTCACCTTATCTGCGCAGAGCGCTCTGGAATGCCGCAACGGTTGCCGCGCAAAAAGATCCGGTCATGTCTGCTTTTTACCAGAAGAAACGCGACGAAGGAAAAGATTATATGACGGCAATTGGAGCTGTTACACATAAATTATGCAACATTGTTTTTGCTGTTTTAAGGGATAAAAAGCCTTATGTTCCCAGAATATAATTTTCGTTTTGCCACTTGACGTTTGATAGCTGGCTACATTTGCCCAATGTGTTTGATCGGGTTGCCAATCTATTTTGTTGGTTCTGCCCAATGTGACTTGGCGTTAATATGCATACCATTGCAGATTTGTTATAAACATTGTGCAAGGTAGGGAATGGTCTTGACCATTCCGCGCACCCATAAGCATATCAAGCTGACTGATGCGATGCGTTCGGAACAGTCAAGACTGTTCCCTCGTATATACTAGTAGTGCCAAGGTAACTCATTTACGGGGTACAGGAAGCGAGCCAAAGCCACTCTTTAGGTATCCAAGGGGTTTGCCCTTTGTGGTATAATTTTGTCAGGCAGAGGTCAACGTACTGTTCCCTGGGAATCGTTCCTGTGATGTAGAGTGTTGCCTCTGATCTGACAGAAATCTGCGTATTGGCTGGATAGGGTAAAATCCTTGTATTTCACGCGAGGTTGCAGCTGTCAGCGTCAGAGAGATCATCCTTTGCCGCATTCCAGTTTGAGGAGTTGCTGTAAATGATTACTTTTGGCGTAGACATCGGTAAATTCCGTCACCAGGTGATCGCGGTGGACGCCAGTGGTCAAGCGCTGGCTCCCTCGTTTGCATTTGAAAATTCCGAAGAGGGCTTTCAATTGTTTTTGCAGAAGGTCGCTCTTTACCAAAAGCAAGATGCAATTTGCGTCGGCATGGAAGCCACCGGTCATTACTGGCTGAATTTTTATTGTGTTTTACTCGATTTAGGAATTGAATTGCATGTGGTCAATCCCCTGCTCACCGACGCCATACGGCGCATGTCTGTCCGTAAAACCAAGACGGATACGGTGGATTGCGGTTATATCGCGGATGTGATCCGCATGGGACGTTATTCCGACGTAGCGGTACAAACGGAGGATGTCCAGAATTTACGCGAGTTATGCCGTTTCCGCTGTTCTCTGGTTGATGAGATTGCAAAGCACAAAAACCATGTAATTGGCGTGCTGGATCACCTTTTTCCGGAATATCACAAGCTGTTTTCCAATATTTTCGGTAAAACTTCGCTGGAGTTGCTCAGCAAGTATCCGTCACCGGATGCCATTCTGAAGCTCGGCACAAAGCGGTTGGCTGATTTTTTAGCGAAGCATTCCCGCGGCAGTTTCGGTGAGGAAAAAGCGCTGGAGATCCGCAGCGCCTGCAGACACACTGTTGGTGTGAATAGAGCGAACGCTGCTCTATGCTTTGAATTACACCAAACCGTGGATCTGATTCAATTCATTGAAGAACAGATTGACGCAATTGAGAATAAGATTGAGCAGATCTATTCCCAATGTGAATGCTATCTGGATACCATTATTGGTGTTGGAGTCACCTCGGCTGCGGTGATCTACTCGGAAATCGGCAATATTGATAATTTCGAAAATCCAAAGAAACTGGCGGCATTTGCCGGTATTGACCCTTCGATTAAGCAATCCGGTAATTTCACTTCAACGCACAACACGATGTCGAAGCGAGGCTCACCTTATCTGCGCAGAGCGCTCTGGAATGCCGCAACGGTTGCCGCGCAAAAAGATCCGGTCATGTCTGCTTTTTACCAGAAGAAACGCGACGAAGGAAAAGATTATATGACGGCAATTGGAGCTGTTACACATAAATTATGCAACATTGTTTTTGCTGTTTTAAGGGATAAAAAGCCTTATGTTCCCAGAATATAATTTTCGTTTTGCCACTTGACGTTTGATAGCTGGCTACATCTGCCCAATGTGCTTCATCGGCTTGCTTTATATTATTGTTGGTTCTGCCCAATGCGCTTGATCGGTTTGCTTTATATTTTTGTTGGTTCGGCCAATGTGTTTGATCGGTTTGCTTCTACATTTTGTTGGTTTTGCCCAGTGTGCTTGATCGGTCTACCTATCTATTTTGTTGGTTCTGCCCAATGTACTTGAGCGGGTGCTTCCTTCTTTGACAGGTTGCGGACGCTTCCTCTTCCCGCCAATTGCTTGATCATTTCTTCAAAGGGCGTAATAATTCCTACACAGTGGAAAATGATATCAATTTCGTAATATTACGAAATAGTCATGGTAAAAAGCCTGGTAACGTGCTAAAATAATCGTATTAAGGGAGGCGGTTTATGATGAATTGGTTGGAAATTGCGAAAGCAGCGCTCTTGGGGCTTGTGCAGGGCGTTACGGAATGGCTGCCGGTCAGTAGCACCGGACATATGATTTTATTGGACGAGTTGATGCATTTGAATGTGTCGGCGACCTTTATGAATATGTTCCTGGTAGTTGTGCAGTTGGGCTCTATTTTGGCTGTCATTGTACTTTATTTTAATCGTTTGAATCCTTTTGCTCTCAGTAAATCCAAGCGCGAACGCAAAGAGACAATCGAGTTATGGCTGAAGGTTTTTGTGGCTTCCGTTCCGGCGGGGATCATTGGACTTTTGTTTAATGATTGGGTAGAAGCAAAGCTCAGCGGCTATCTGACGGTGGCGATCATGCTGATTGTCTACGGTGTGCTGTTTATTGTTTTGGAGCGGCGCAACAAATCGCGGCAGGCAAAGATTCGCAAGATGGATCACTTCGGCTACGGCACTGCCGCCTTGATGGGTATCTTTCAGGTCCTGGCCTTGGTTCCCGGCACCTCCCGCTCCGGAGCGACAATTTTAGGCGGTATGCTGCTGGGCGCTTCCCGCACCATTGCGGCGGAGTTTTCTTTCTTTATGGCCATTCCGGTCATGCTGGGTGCCAGTGCCCTGCGCATTTTGAAATTTGGCTTTGTCCTGACGCAAACCGAGTGGGCGATTCTGGCGGTCGGTACGATTGTGGCTTTTGTGGTTTCCCTCTTGGCCATTCGTTTTCTGATGCGCTATATTCAGAAAAATGATTTTGCCGTTTTCGGTTGGTATCGAATTGTTCTGGGTATTGCCGTTTTGGTTTATTTCGGTCTCTTAGCATAAATCAGCAAGCGAATCGCTTTTTAAAGTCCTCAAACAATCGATTGATTTGGAGTTGAGAAAATGCAATTAAGTAAAAAAGCGACAGCCGGGACCTTGGAATCGGGGGATATTCTGATCGAGATCGAGCCGAATCAAGGCAATGGTATTGAAATCGATTTGACCAGCAGTGTGGAACGGCTTTATGGCCGCCAAATTCGGCTGACGATCACAGAAACACTGGCGGCGCTACAGATATTTTCTGCTCTGGTGACGGCCACCGATAAAGGCGCGCTGGACTGTGCGATCCGGGCCCGTCTGACCACGGCGGTCCTGCGGGCTAGTGAGTGCACAGAATTTTCATGGCAAGGGAGGCAGCAAGATGACGGAGAAGTCTAGACTGCGCCGCACCATGATGTTTATCCCCGGCAATCAACCCGGTATGATTCGGGATGCGCAGATTTACGGAGCCGATGCGCTGATGTTTGATCTGGAAGATTCCGTTTCCTTATCCGAAAAAGATGCTGCCCGCCAATTGGTTTACGAGGCGTTACGAACCATCGATTACGGAGGCGTTGAGCTGGTGGTGCGGATCAATCCGCTCAGTACGCCCTTTGGCCGTCAGGATATTGAGGCCATGGTCTGCGCCGGTGTTGATGTGCTGCGCATGCCCAAAACAGAAACAGCGCAGGATGTGCGGGATTGCGAGCAGGTGATTGCGGAAATGGAAGCAAAGCACCATCGCCCCATTGGTTCTACGCTGATGATGGCTGCCATTGAAAGCGCGCGCGGGGTGATCGAAGCTTATGCCATCGCAGTCGCTTCGCCGCGCTTGATTGGCATTGCTTTGGGTGCGGAGGATTTCTGTGCGGATTTGCGCTGCCAACGTACGGCGAGCGGAGCCGAACTGCAATTGGCACGTCAGACGATTGTCCTGGCCGCCCGGGCAGCCGGTATTGCTGCTTTGGATACGGTCTATTCTGATCTCAATAATGAGGAGCAGTTGATTTATGAAACCAGATTGATCAAGAATCTTGGTTTTGACGGCAAATCGGTGATTCATCCCAGACAAATTCAGCCGATTCATCGTATTTTTACACCGACGAAGCCGGAAGTGGAGCAGGCGCAGCGGATCATCGCGGCATTGCAGGAAGCGGAGGCGCGGGGCAGCGGTGTGATCAGCCTGAATGGTAAAATGATTGATCGGCCGGTTGTGCTGCGGGCGCAGCATGTGCTGCAGCTGGCTGCTGCTGCCGGCGTGATCAAAGCATCGGAGGCGCTGTAAATGAACAAAGTTTCTGAGCATACCGTCGTTGAAAAACGGCCGGATAAATTGGCTGCCTCGCTCGAGCAGGCCATCCAACAGATGGGACTGCAGGACGGTATGACGATCTCATTTCACCATCATTTTCGGGAAGGTGATCAGGTTTTAAATCAAGTTATGGCGGTGATTGCCAAAATGGGCTTCCATGACCTGAAATTGGCGCCTAGCTCGCTGACCGATGTGCATGCGCCTTTGCTTGAACATATCAAAAATGGCGTAGTGACGCATATGGAAAGCTCGGGTTGCCGCGGCAAACTGGCCGAGGCGATTTCGCATGGTCTTTTAAGTGAACCGGTTGTTTTCCGCAGTCATGGCGGACGGGCGGCAGCCATTGCCGATGGCCGCCTGCCAATTGATATTGCCTTTTTAGGTGCCAGCGTGGCGGATGTTTATGGCAATGCTGCCGGCGTGCTGCGTAACCAGAGCGAAGGCGTCGATATCTGCGGCAGCCTGGGTTATGCCAAAGTGGATGCACACTATGCGAAAAAAACGGTGATCCTGACCAATTACTTGGTTGCTGCTCCCCTCGCTGCGCCGAGTATCCCGTCGAGCGAAGTAGACTGCGTAGTCTTGCTCGATTCCATCGGTGATTCCGCCAAAATATCCAGCGGGGCGACCCGTTTCAGCCAAAACCCCCGCGATTTGCTGATTGCCGAGCGCGCGGCGCAGGTAATCATTGCTTCCGGTTATTTTCAGGATGGCTTTTCTTTGCAGACAGGCAGCGGTGGGGCAGCCCTGGCCGTTACCCGTTTTCTAAAAGAAGCGATGCTGGAGCAAGGGGTCAAGGCGCGCTTTGCCTTGGGCGGCATTACGGCGCAGATGGTTCATCTACAGGAAGAGGGTTTGATTGGCCAATTGTTCGACGTCCAGGATTTCGACCTGGAAGCGGCGCAGTCATTGGGCAGCAACGCCAATCATTTTGAAATAGACGGCAATCAATACGCTAATCCTTTTGATGCCGGTTCGCTGATTCATCAGTTGGATGTGGTGATTCTATCCGCTTTGGAGGTGGATACTGCCTTCAATGTCAACGTACTGACCGGCTCGGACGGGATCATTCGCGGTGCCATCGGCGGACATTCGGATACCGCCGCCGGGGCGGCTCTGACCGTTCTGGTCACACCTCTGCTGCGTGGCCGCATTCCTTGTGTTGTGCAGCAGGTCAATACCATTTGTACAGAGGGAAAAAACTGCGATGTTTTGGTCACTGACCGCGGTGTGGCGGTGAATCCGCTGCGAGCGGACTTGCAGAAGACGCTGCAAGCGGCCGGGATTCGGTTAACAACCATCGAACAGCTGAAAGATCTGGCGGAGCAAATTGCCGGCAAGCCGGATGCCTTGCCTTTTACAGAGCGGGTGGTGGCGCTCGTAACAGCACCGGACGGTACGGTAATAGATCGTGTGCATCAAATGAACGAGCATGCTTGAACATGCGGTGACTTTGAGTGAAATGCTTTGCGTAAGAGATGCACGGGCTTTGCTGCAGCAGCAACTGCTGCGGACCTATCACTCCACTCTTATTTGCCTGAACGTCAATCTGCCGGGGCCGGTTAAGCGGAATCATCACAGCGAAGTTATCTTTGCCGCCGCGCTGGCTGCGGTGGAAGCGGTTTTTGCCGATCAGATCAGTTATCGCCGGCAAATTTACCGGGCGACCGGCTGCGAGGCTTATTTTGTTTTACCAACGGATGCTTTCCTGGTCAAGCAGGCGCTCTGCCGGATTGAAAACGAACATGCGCTGGGCCGCTTGTTCGATCTGGATGTCTTTGCTGCGGATGGCAAACAGATCGGCCGCCGTGAACTGGCGTATCCGCCGCGTCCGTGTTTGCTCTGCTCCGAAGACGGGGCAGCCTGCGCCAGAAATCGCAGCCATCCTCTGGCGGAGCTTTTGGCTAAAATTGAACAAATGGTCAGTCATTTTGAAATGGGTGATATTACATGATGAATTGCCTGCCGGAATTGCGCAGCCTGCCGCTGTCGCTGCCTGCCGTGCAAAAGCAGGTCGATGAATTACTCGGGCAAGCAGGGCTGCGCCGTGAAGCGCTGGATTATTACGCCGGCCTGTTTTGCGGCGAGCAGCTCATAGCCGGCGGCGGTTACAGCGGCAACACCATGAAGTGTATCGCAGTCTTACCGGAAGCGGAAGGGTTGGGCTTGATTAATCAGCTGGTGACCCATCTGCGTCAGCAAATGCAAAGCAGCGGCATCGACAACATTTTTGTTTTTACTAAACCGCGAAATTTGGCCGTTTTTCAAAACCTGGCCTTTACCGCTGTGGCAGCCACAGACGATGTCTTGTTTTTAGAAAGTGAAAAACGCGGCATTGCTCGCTTTTGCCAGGCGCTTGCCAAAGCAAAACAGCCTGGCTGCAGCTCAGGCATTGTGATGAACTGCAATCCCTTTACGCTGGGCCATCTCGCCTTAATCGAAGCGGCGGCAGCGGTCAGCGATACGGTTCACGTTTTATTGCTGCAGACAGAACAGCCTCTCTTTTCCTTTGCCGCTCGTTGGCAGATGTTGGAGGCAGGCACAGCGCATTTAGCGAAGGTGAAAATGCATGCCGGCGGACCCTACAGTATTGCAGCCGGCTTGTTTCCCGCTTATTTTCTAAAAAGCGCCGGGGTTGCCGCTGCGGTGCAGATCGATTTGGATCTCACGCTTTTTACGCGTTATTTGGCTCCGGCCCTGGCAATTTCCCGCCGCTTTGCCGGTGAAGAACCGCTGGATGCGCTGACCGCGCAATATAACGAGCGCATGCAGCAAATCCTGCCTGCGGCCGGGATTGCGGTTGAAATCATCCCGCGCCAGCGGACCCAAGACGGCAGTATCATCAGCGCCAGCCGCGTGCGTGCTTTACTGACCCAAAGTGACTGGGACGACATCGCGCTGATGGTGCCCTCGAGCACCATGCGCTACCTGAACCAGCATCGACAGGAGCTGATGGCATGCGTCTGACAGCAAATGAAATTGCATCCCTGGCCAAATTAGCTTTGCTGGAGGAGGTCAATCTGACACCCAAACCAGGTCTAGTCGACCGCAGCAACAGCGGCGCGCATTGCGATATGAATCTGACAACCTTCACCCTCAGCGCTGCCGCTGTAGAACCCTGCTTTGCCGCTCTGGCGGCGTTTGCAGAGCAGCACCGGCAAAGATCTCCGGCTCAACTGCTGCCCGACCTGCGTCAAATTGGACGTGCCGGTGAGGCAGCCATGTTTGCAGCGACCGGCGGTGTCAATACCCACAAGGGGGCACTCTTCTCTTTGGGTTTGCTTTGCGCTGCTGTGGGTTACTGCAGCAACGCGATGCCCACGGCCGAGCAGCTCTGTCAGACTATTGCTGCCATGACGGCGGGGATCTGTCAGCGCGAATTGGGTGTTGCCTACGCGTCGGCGCGAAGCAGCCAGCAAAAAAGCGCAGAGCCGCCGCCGGGAGCGCTGGGTGCGCGGGGAGAAGCAGAAAGCGGTTTTGCATCGGTGCGGCAGTACGGTCTGCCGTTTTATCAAAGGCTGATCGCAGAAGGCTGTGATGCCAACGAAGCAGGCGTGCATACGCTGCTGCACTTCATGCAGCAGGTGACGGATACCAATGTGCTTTCCCGCAAAGGTCAGATCGGAGTGGCTTTGGTGCAGCAGAGAGCGGCAGAGATCTGCCAGGAATTCAGTCTGGCCGCGGTAAGGCAGTTCGATCAGGAATTGATCGCTCTGCATATCAGCCCGGGTGGCTCTGCCGATTTATTGGCTTTGACCTTATTCCTAGATCGACTTACCTGTAAAACGTCAGCGCTAACAACAATACGATGATTTGCGAAAAACTCATCAATCGGTTGCGCCACGGCAAACAGAGTAGACATCTGGTTTGCATACAAAAAAGGCGGAACCGTTTTGAGCAGCGGTTCCGCCTTCTTTGACGAGTATTTTGCTTAAATACTAAAATGATTGTTGCATTGGCAATTCAATACCAATTCTACCGCGCGCCTCGTTTCATCTTCTGATCTAGTACTTGTAAATTGATTCGGAAAGAGCTATAATCAATAGTAAATTTCTGGAAAAATAAATGAGGTTTTTACAATGAGTGAACAAAAGCAAATGGTTATAGAAAAGAAAATCGAGACGATCCAGCAACTGACTGCGTCGGAGGCCTGTCAAACAATGCAGACCCGGCCGGATGGTTTAACGACTGTGGAAGTCGAGCGGAATCTCGAGATCTACGGCAAGAATATTCTCAGCGAGAAGAAAGGCAAATCAATCATTTTGGTTTTTGCCGGCAATTTCATCAGCCTGATGGCAGTGCTCTTATGGATCGGAGGCATCATCGCCTTCTTTGCCGACATGCCCGAATTGGCTGTTGCGATCTGGTTGGTCAATCTGATCAACGGCGTTTTTAGCTTTTGGCAGGAATTCCGCGCCGGGAAAGCAACAGAAGCCCTGAAGAAAATGCTGCCGTCCTATGCCAGAGTGATCCGGGAAAAGAAAGAACAGCAAATCTTGACGGAAGACCTGACTCCGGGTGATATGATCTTACTGCAGGAAGGCGACAAAATTTCCGCTGACGCCCGCTTGTTGGATACCAGTGATTTTCAAATTGATCAGTCAACCCTGACCGGGGAATCCAATCCGATTCGCAAAACGCACGATCCGGTGCTTAGAGAAGGTTTGTCCCGCTTTGAGATTCCGAATCTGATTTTCGCCGGAACCAGTGTTGCCAGCGGCACGGCCAAAGCAGTGGTGATCACAACCGGAATGCAAACAGAGTTCGGCAAGATTGCCGGTTTGACCCAGGAAATGAAAGAAGAGCAGAGTCCGCTGCAAAAAGAACTGGACCAACTGACCAAGCAGGTTTCCTTTATGGCTCTGGCTGCCGGTGCGGTCTTCTTTATTGCTGCCGTTTTCTTCGTGAAACAACCGGTGGCGCAGGCTTTTATTTTTGCCTTGGGCATGATCGTTGCCTTTATTCCGGAAGGCTTATTGCCAACCGTCACCTTATCCCTGGCGATGGCAGTGCAGCGGATGGCCAAAGAACATGCCTTGGTCAAACGCTTGTCCGCGGTGGAGACTCTAGGTTGTACTACAGTGATTTGTTCCGATAAAACCGGCACACTGACCCAAAACGAAATGACGGTTAATAACTTATGGCTGCCGGGTCAGGAATTGACGGTGACCGGTCAGGGCTACGCGCCAATCGGTCAAGTCATGCAAGACGGCAAGCCGGTTAGCGCTCTTGGCGATGCGGACCTGAAACTGCTGCTGACTGCAGCCGGTCTTTGCAGCAATGCCCGTTTGGTTCCGCCCGATGCGGAGTCCGATCGCTATACCGTTTTGGGTGACCCAACCGAAGCTTGTCTGTCGGTGGTTGCCGCCAAAGCCGGGCTTAACCTAGAAGAAACGGCCAGCCAAATGCCAAGAATCAGAGAGCTGCCCTTCGATTCCAGGCGTAAAAGAATGACAACGATCCATCAAAACAGCAGCCAGAAAAACGGTGGTCGAATCGCTTATGTCAAAGGTGCTCCCAAGGAAATCTTGGATTTGTGCACAGAAATTCAGCGCTCCGGCCGAGTGGAAGCGATTACAGAAGAACAGCGCGCTGAAGCCATGCAGGCCAACGACCGCTACGCCCGCAACGGCTTGCGGGTTCTGGCCATTGCCTGCCGTACCATCACCGGCGAGAGTCAGCTGCCGACTGCTTTGAGCGCCTATACGCCGGAATTGGTAGAACAGAATTTAACTTTTATCGGCTTGGTCGTGATGGCCGATCCGCCGCGCCCGGAAGTTGCGGCGGCCGTAGCGCAGTGCCGCAAAGCCAGCATTCGAATTATCATGATTACCGGTGATTACGGTTTGACTGCCGAGAGCATCGCCAAGCGGATTGGCATTGTTCAAGGCGAGCACCCCAGAGTCATTTCCGGTCAGGAGTTAGCGAAGCTAAGTGATGAGGAATTAAAAGACGCGTTGAAAGGTGAAGTGATCTTTGCCCGCGTTGCGCCGGAACAAAAATACAGAGTCGTCTGCAATTTACAGGCAGCGGGAGAGATCGTTGCTGTTACCGGCGACGGTGTGAATGATGCCCCCGCCTTGAAAAAAGCCGATATCGGAGTGGCAATGGGAATTTCAGGTACCGATGTCGCCAAGGAAGCGGCAGATATGATCCTGACGGATGATAATTTTGCTTCCATTGTCAAAGCCATCGAAGAGGGCCGTACGGTTTACAGCAACATCAGAAAATTCCTGATCTACATTCTCAACAGCAATATGCCGGAAGCGGTTCCTTCCGCCGCCTTTCTATTTTCCAAAGGCTTGATCCCGCTGCCTTTAACGGTCATGCAGATCTTAACCATCGATCTGGGCACGGATATGATGCCGGCGCTCGGCTTAGGAACGGAATTAGCCGAAAAAGGCGTCATGGATCAGCCGCCGCGTTCCCGTTCGGACAGTCTGTTGAATCGGAGAAATGTGATCAAAGCATTTCTTTGGTATGGCATGATGGGATCGGCCATTTCCATGGCGGCATATTTCTTTGTTAACTACCTGAATGGTTGGCCTGCGGTTCCCCTGGCAGCCGATGGTGCCGTTTATGCCAAGGCGACGACCATGACGTTGGCGGCGATTGTCTTCAGCCAAATCGGTGCGGTGCTGAACTGCCGGACCGAAAGAGAGTCCGTTTTCAAAATCGGACTCTTCAGCAATCGAAAAGTGCTCTTTGGCATCGTCTTTGAGATCCTCTTGCTGAGCGCCATCATCTATGTTCCCTTTTTACAGGTGACCTTTCATACCGCGGCTATCGGTTGGCAGGAGTGGCTGTTTTTAGTGGTGATTCCCATTCCAATTCTCTTGGTTGAGGAACTGAGAAAAGCGATTGTCCGTCGGATGGACAAAGCAAAAAAAACAGGAGGCAACTAAAATGAAAGTGATTATCGTAGGCTGCGGCAAGCTTGGTTCACAGCTCGCCTTGAATCTGGTGCACAAAGGTCATAAAGTAACTGTAATTGATACCAATGCAGCCGCACTGGAACAGCTTGGCCTGAACTTTCAAGGAGAAACCATCGTCGGCATCGGTTTTGATCAGACGATCTTAGAACAAGCGCAAATTCGCAAGGCGGATGCGGTGGTGGCCTGTACCAGAAACGATGATTCCAATGCCTTAATCGCCAGAATATCCAAGAATATCTATAAAGTGCCCTGTGCCATTGCGCGCTTATATGATCCCCGCAGCGCCGAAATCTATCGCAGCCTCGGCATTCAGACCATCTCCACCACCAGCTGGGGGGTTGCCCGGGTGATGGATATTTTAACCTACAGCCAACTGGATATTATTTTAACCTTTGGTGACAACAATGCAGATCTGATCCGGATCGAAGTGCCGCATCTCCTGATCGGTAAAACGGTCAATGAGCTGACCTCGATTGGTGAGTTTCAGGTGATTGCCATCAGCCGGAATAATCAATCCTTTCTGCCCACCCTAGGAACCACGCTGCAGCAGGATGATATGCTTTACATGACTGTGGCGGCTTCGGCTGCCAAGAAATTAAAAACCATGCTGGGGGTGATGCTATAATGGAAGGTAACAAAATGAAAGTCATCATTATCGGAGGCGGCTTAGTCGGTTCCTATATTGCAAAATTATTATTGGAAAATGGCTGTGCTGTCATGGTCATTGAAAATCATGAAGCGCCTTTGGCAAAATTGAAAAAGATGATCCCATTGGAGTGTATCAATTCCGGCAATGGGATCGAACCGAGCGTTTTGGAGGCCTGCGGGATTGCTTCAGCCGATGTGGTTGTGGCGGTGACCGGCGCCGACGAAACAAACCTGGTTGCTTCCACCATCGCCAAGTTTGAATTTAACGTAGGCCGCGTGATCGCCAGAGTCAACAATCCGCAAAACGCCTGGTTATTTACCGCTGAAATGGGTGTGGATGTGGGCTTAAACCAAGCTGATCTGATGGCGCATCTCGTGGTGGAAGAGATCGATCTGAAACACATTATGACCCTGATGAAACTGAATCGCGGCGATTATGCTATTGTGCAGGTAACAATCAGCGACAGCTCGGCAGCGGCGAATCGGCAGGTCAAGGAGTTGGATCTGCCGGAAAACGCGGTTCTGATTGCCTTGAATCGGGGTAAAGACGTGATCATTCCCCGCGGAAATACCATTTTAAAGGGCGGCGATGAGTTGTTGGCCTTCACCGATAAAGCCGCCGCGGCGCAGATTAATCAACTTTGCGGTTCTCAAAAATAAAGTGTGCGCGAGGCGCAGATTAAAAAAAAGACGAGACCGTAAAAGCACGATCTCGTCTTTTTGTTCCAACAACTTATTTACCCGGTGAGATAAACGGACGGAAAGCACCGGCCACCCCGCTGAGCGGCATGGTTTGCAGAGTGATCTTACCCGGCCCGGTTACGACCGTGTTGAAAACGCCTTCCCCGCCAAACAGCATATTCTTGATTCCCGGGACCGTTTGAATATCCATACTGCAGGTTGGGTCCATGACAGCCAGATACCCGGTATCGATAATCATAGATTCACCGTCATCCAGGTTGTATTCCACCGCAGAACCGTCAATTTCCAGAAAAACAGTACCTTGACCGGAGAGTTTCTGCATAATAAAGCCTTCCCCGCCAAAGAAAGCAGCACCGAGCTTTTTCTGGAAATGGATAGAGAGTTCCACAGAACTCTCACTCGCCAAAAAGGCGGATTTTTGAACAATCAATTCGTGACCCGGACTGATCTCAAAGGCGCGAATCGATCCCGGAAAACTGGAGGCAAAACCGATTTTGCCGGGTTTTCCGACGGCTGTATAGCGATTCTGAAATAAGGCTTCCCCGCTTAGCATGCGTCCTAAAGCTTTACCAAGACCGCCGCTCGTGGTGGTTTCCATTTTCAAATTGGGTGACATCCAACACATAGAACCTCTTTCGGTCAGCATGGTTTCACCTTCCTGCAGCTCGCAGATGACTACCGGTAATTGGTCGCCAATAATGTTATATTTCATCGTTTGCACCTCGTGTTTCTTTGCCAATCACTCTCAATTTCAATCATTTCAGCTTACCATATCGGTCAACGAGTTACAAGAGGAAAATAATGAAGGATTTTTAAAAACAAAGTTCAGTAGAATTCAGCAAATTGGCTCGCTGCAGTAGGTTAAAAGCAATTGAGCCAAGCCTAGAAAGGGTGTGAGTAAGTATGAAGAAGCCGGTTATTCTAATGATTCACGGCTTTGGCGGTGGGATAGAAGAAATTGAGTTGCTGCATATGTGTCTTGAGCAGGCAGGTTTTCTTTGCCGCAGCTTCGTCTTGCCGGGCCATAAGAACAAGGGTAAGATCAAGGGAGCCAAAGCGGCGGACTTTATTGCGGCAGCGCTGCAAGAATACGATCTTTTGGCAACGCCGGAGCAGACTGTTGCTTTGGTCGGCTTCTCGATGGGCGGCCTGCTCGGTTTGCAGTTGGCCGCACTGCGTACGCCGGCGGCATTGGTCATGATCAATACACCGGTGTATATCGGTAACGCGGCCAGCGTGCTGCACTGGCTCGGCGACGATTGGAAACACGGCAGGAAATATCATTGGCACCGGATCACAAGCTCGATGACGAAGCAGAATCTGAAAGCCAATTGGGCATTTTGGCGGCTGCGCCAGGCAACACTGCCGCTTGCCGCAGAGGTGCATTTACCCGTATTCATCGGACAATCGATTTATGATGAAACAGTGGATCGCAAAAGCGCGGCCTGGTGGGACCGTCATCTGGTAACTGACACAAAGCAATTGCACTATTATCGGCGCAGTTGGCATAAGATCTGCGACAGCGAGGATTTGCCTTTGTTATGCCGCGATATCACTGCTTTTCTCAATGGCCTTTGGCAGGACATCAATCAACAAATGGAACCGTGATGCAGAATCAGACAGTTTCTCTCGCACGGTTTCTCTTGACTAAATGTTATTTATGGATTACAATAAAAAAGAAAATGTATCATATGAGACATTGTGAGGTGAGGCTGTGGAACAAGAAAACAGCTTGTTCCATTTTGTGAAGCAACTGCAGCAGACGCCGTTGTTTTACAATGTGGAAGCCGGACGGTTGCTTGATTTGCTGGAGGGGCGTTACAGCCTGGAATCGTATGTGGCAGGGACTTGCGTCTATGATCTGCATGACTTTCGCCGGGCGGCTGGCATTGTTTTAGCGGGGTGCCTGCGGGTCAGTACGACAGCAGATGTTTTATTGAATACGATCCAGCCTGGTCAGATGTTTGGTGTTGCTTCGTTGTTCAATGAGAACGAAACTTATGTCTCTCAGGTCACAGCAGAGAAAAAATCGCTGGTGATGTTCTTATCGGCTGCGCAGCTGGAAGCGATTTTTCAGGAAGAGTTTTCTATCTGCCGTAACTTCCTGAGCTTCCTGTCCGGTCGGATTATCTTTTTAAATCAAAAGATCAGTGGTTTTGCAGCCACAACGCCGCGGGCTGCCCTGTTGGTTTTTCTGACCAGTCAAGCGTCGGCCAGTGAAACCTATGAATTTTTTCTGCCCTGCAGCCGGCTGCAGCTGAGCAAACGCCTGAATATGAGCCGAGCTACTTTCTACCGGGCGCTGGATGCGCTGAAAGCAGACGGAACGCTGATAGAAAACGCGAATGGCAGTTTGAGCCTGCAAAGCGGATTGCCGAGCGGTATTTCCCAGATCAAAGAGATAAATGGACGGAGGTAGATCCAATTGAACAGAACAAAGAAAATCCTGATCGTCACTCTGCTGATTGCCCTCGTGGCAGCACTGTTTGCCGGCTGCACTCAAAAACCGGCGGAGAAAATTGCCATCCGTATCGGCGCTCTCAAAGGACCGACTGCCCTTGGTATGCTGCAATTAATGCAGAAAGCAGAAGCAAAGACAACTGCCAACCAGTATGATTTTACGTTAGCCGGGGCGCCGGAAGAAATCAGCGCAAAAATGATTGCCGGTGAATTGGATATCGCAGCGATCCCCGCCAATTTGGCTGCTGTGCTTTACAACAAAACGGAAGGTAAAGTAAAAATGGCGGCGATCAATACCTTGGGTGTCTTATTCATTCTTGAAAATGGCAATACTGTGCATTCGGTAGAAGATCTGCGCGGGAAAACCATTTATGCCACCGGGCAAGCCTCCACACCGGAATATGCTTTGAATTATATTCTGACTTCCAATGGCCTGATCCCAGGTCAAGATGTGCAGATTGTTTATAAGAGCGAACATGCCGAAGTCGCTGCTTTACTGGCGGAGGGTCAAATTGACCTGGCGCTGCTGCCGCAGCCTTTTGTGACTACGGTGCAGCAGAAGAGTGAGGCGGTTCGGATTGCACTGGATATGACAAAAGAATGGGAAGCCGTTGCTCCGGAAGGCGGCAGTTTGGTCATGGGGTGTCTGGCGGTGCGCACAGAATTCTATCAAGCCAACCAAAAAGCAGTGGATGCTTTCCTGGCAGAATATGCCGCATCGGTTGACTATACCAATGAAAATGTCGATGCCGCGGCTGCTCTGAGCGCACAATACAACGTGATCCCAGAAGCGGTAGCGAAAGCGGCGATTCCCTTCTGCAACATTGTTTATATTGACGGAGATGAAATGGTAACGAAGGCTGGCAATTGTCTGCAGGTTTTATTTGCCGCGGATGCCAAATCGGTAGGCGGCAAGCTGCCGGGCAATGAACTTTATATCAAATAAAATCCCGCCGTTTTTAAATAAACAGGAGGAGGGTGAGTAGATGAAGCTTTACAACGGCAAGAGAAAACCGCTGCGGCCGAGTTCTGCCGCCCTTTTCTTTTGTCTCGCCTTGCTGTTTTGGTTTATTGTCTGGCAGATTGCAGCCGCGAGAGTGCATCTTAGCTTATTGCTGCCTTCTCCCGGTCAGGTTTTGCAGCGTTTGGCAGAGCTTCTGGGGGAAGCATCCTTCTGGCATACCGTCTGGGCTTCTTTGCGGCGTATCTTTCTGGGTTATGCTTTGGCGGTACTGCTGGGCAGCCTTTTGGCTGTTTTTACTGCTTTTGTTCCGGCATTGCGTCAGGTGGTGGCTTTGCCGATGAATATCATCAAAGCCTCGCCGGTTGCTTCTTTTGTGATTTTAGCCCTGATTTGGATTGCTTCCGATGCGCTGCCGCTGTTCATCTGTTTTTTGATGGTTTTACCGATGGTTTGGAGTAATGTGGAAACCGGAATTAGAGAAGCGGATGAAAATTTACTGGAGATGGCCTGGGTTTATCGCTTTTCCACGCTTCGTTTATGGCGAACGGTCTATCTGCCGGCGATCAAGCCGTTTTTTACCACCGCCTGTCTGGTTGGCTTTGGTTTTGCCTGGAAATCGGGTGTGGCTACCGAGGTGCTGAGCCTGCCGCGGCTGGGGATTGGTACGAAGTTATATTTGGCGAAAATTTATCTGGAGACAGCGGATTTGTTTGCTTGGACGATTGTTGTGATCACGATCAGTATCGCCTTTGAATTTCTGCTCAGCGTTTGGCTGCAAAAGAAATGGAGGAAGCCGGCGGAATGAAACTAGAAAATATTAACTTCCGTTTTGATGACCGACCGGTCCTGCAAAATTTTTCTTTGGAATTGCCAAAATCCGGGGTGGTGGTGCTGATGGGGCCCTCCGGCTGCGGTAAAACGACGCTGCTGCGCCTGCTGGTGGGTCTGGAGCAAGCGGACAGCGGCAGCATCCGGGATGGATTTCAGCGGCCGGCCATGATGTTTCAGGAAGACAGGCTGCTGCCGCAGTTGAATGTGCTGCAGAATATTCTCGTCTGCCGGCCTCCCGGCGGATTGGCAGAGGTGAACCGACGGCTGGAGCAATTAGGTTTGCTCAGCGAAGCTAGGCGATATCCGGCTGAATTATCCGGCGGGATGAAACGCAGACTGGCTTTGGGACGCGCTTTGTGCTATGATGGGGATGCACTCTTGCTCGACGAACCGCTAAAAGGCTTGGATGAACTGCAGCGCCGCCAATTATGGCAGGTGATTATGGCAGAAGGTAAGCAACGGCTGGTCGTTTGGGTAAGTCACGACCGGGAAGAGGCGGCGCAGGTAGCCGATCGTTTTCTCTTGCTGCAGGGACCGCCTCTGCAAATCGCAGAGGATCGAATCAACCGGAAACCCGAATGAAATGCGGCGGCAGTGCAAGACTGCCGCTTTTTGATGAGATCATGCAAAGAGCAGTATTGAAAGTAGAGGAGTGAGGCGTTTTGACTTCAGCAAAGCAGTATCAACGTCAAGTCACCGTAGCTGTTTTTCAGGTGGGACCAGGCAACTTGATGAAACCTTCCGCGCTGCTGCGCATGTTTCAGGAAATTTGCGAGGAGCATGTGGCTGCCTTTGGCATGGACCACAACCAATTGGCAGCCGAAGGCATGGCCTTTTTGCTGACGACGAATCTGCTGAACCTGCGGCGTCAACCCTGTTTCGGAGAAAATTTAACAATTATCACAGAACCGCTGGGCAACCTCGGCGCGCATTTTTATCGTTCGTTCCACCTATATGCCGCCGGGGAGGAAATCGGTAATCTTCTGCAGCTTAGTGTGCTGGCCGATGTCAATACGCATCGTCTGCTGCGCCCCGCTGCTTTTTATCGTTTGGGCGTGTTTGAAGATCGTCAGCCGGATGCTGCTTTACAAGTAGAAAATATGAAAATGCCGGCTGACTTGTCTCCGCTCGGCAGCCGCACTATTTATTATTCCGATTTGGATTATAACAGTCACTTGAACAATACGATCTATGCGGACATTCTCAGCGATTTTTGGCCGTTGGCGCCCACAGAACATCGCTTCAGCCAGCTGCAGATCCAATATGTCAGCGAAGCTTTTGCGGGAGATGTGCTGCAGCTGCAAGGCTGTCAGGCCGAAGCGGGAGAGACGTTCTATCTCGAGGGCAGTCATCAACGTGGGCTGTGTTTTAAAGCCAGGATCCGTTAATCAGAACCGCATCTTTTTCTTGTCAGGACTTTCTGTTATTGGCAAAGCAAAAAATCCAGTTGACAAGCTTGCCTACAGCCATTACAATAGGCATAATGACAGTGAGGAAGAGAGTAATCCGCCATCAGCCAAAGCAACAGCGAGTCGGGGAGAGTGCGAGCCCGATACGAGTAGCTGCCGGATGAAAATCACTTCCGAGTCTCAGACCGAAAGCAGATCACTCTGCCGGTAGGCTCTGACGGTTTTTCCCCGTTATCAGGAAACGCATATGTTGGTATGTTGTAATAGGTGGTTTCAAACGAACGCAATCAGCTTTCGTCCTGTTATGGGGACGAAGGCTTTTTTTATATCCTCAGCGGATCTTGGCGTTGCAGAGCCGGCGGTCTCACCGAGAAGGAGGCGATTAGGCAATGGGCAGTTTGCTGAACAGAGCCGGGATGATTCTGGATTTTGGCTGTTATTTTTAAATTGAAGAACAAGAGAGGGTGCAGAAAAATGAAAAACACACTGGATTTTCCCCAGATGGAACAGGAGATCCTGAAATTATGGCAGGATGAGCAAACCTTTGCTGCCTTACAGGAAAAAAACAAAAACGGTAAACCGTTCCGCTTCATCGATGGACCGATCACAGCCAATAATCCCATGGGTGTGCATCATGCCTGGGGCCGCAGCTTAAAGGATATCACACTGCGTTACAAGGCAATGAACGGACAAAGCTGTCTTTACCGCAACGGCTTTGATGCGCAGGGCCTGTGGGTTGAGGTGGAAGTGGAGAAAGAATTGGGCTTTGCCGGCAAACGCGATATTGAAGCCTATGGCATGGACCGTTTCACCCGCAAGTGTGAAGAGCGGGTTGCCAAATATTCCGGTATCATTACACAGCAATCCATCCGCTTGGGTCAATGGATGGACTGGGAGCATTCTTATTTCACCCATACGGACGAAAACATCACAGCCATCTGGTATTTTTTAAAGACCTGCGCTGAGAATGGCTGGCTGGATAAAAGTTACCGACCGGTACCCTGGTGTCCGCGCTGCGGTACCTCGCTGTCCGAGCATGAGATGTCCGGCTCTCATCGCGAAGTAACCCATACCTCGGTCTTTGTTAAATTGCCGGTGCAGGAGCAAAACTTCGATATCCTGGTTTGGACCACCACACCCTGGACCTTGACGGCCAATGTGGCCCTGGCGGTCAATCCGTCTCTGACCTATGCCCTGGTGCAGCTGCCCGGTGCGGCGAGACCGCTGGTGCTGGCGAAAACCGCCTTGAAATACATTGACGGCGAAAAACAGGTCTTGCGTCTTTTACCGGGGACTGAACTGGTGGGATTGCATTATGAAACCTGTTTTCCGGAGCTTGAGCTGCAGAATTTTGAACATCGTATTGTTGCTTGGGAGGATGTTGCGGCGGAAGAAGGCAGCGGCGTCGTGCATATCGCCCCCGGCTGCGGAGCGGAAGACTTTGAATTGGGGCAAAAACTGCAGCTGCCGCAGCTTTGTCCGATTGACGATAACGGCATTTTAACGGCGGAGTATGCGCCTTTCCAAGGGTTAACCGCGGCAGAAGCCGCACCGGTGATCTTTGCTCAGCTGCAGCAGGCGGGTAAACTGTATAAAACAATGGAGTATACGCACTCCTATCCGGTCTGCTGGCGCTGTAAGCAGGAAGTACTCTTCCGCCTGGTACCTTCCTGGGTGATTCGCACCGATGCCATTCGGCCAAAATTGCTGGGAGCTGCCCGGACGGTCAAATGGGAACCCGCCCATATCGGCAAGCGGATGGAGGATTGGCTGCAGAATATGGGCGATTGGAATATCTCCCGCAAGCGTTATTATGGTTTACCTTTGCCCTTCTACCCCTGCGAACAGTGCGGTCATCTGACGGTGGTCGGTTCCAAGGCCGAGCTGCGCGAACTGGGCGGTCCGGCGGTAGACGACTTACCCGAGCTGCATCGGCCCTGGATCGACAGCATCCGCATCACCTGCCCGCATTGCGGCGCTCCGGTGCAGCGTATCACGGAAGTCGGCGATGTCTGGCTGGATGCCGGCATCGTTCCCTTTTCCACCCTTGGCTATTTCAGCAACCGCGAAGAATGGCAGCGTTGGTTTCCGGCCGAATGGGTGACGGAAATGCAGGAGCAAGTGCGCCTCTGGTTTTATTCGCAGTTGTTCATGAGCGTCACGCTGACCGGCCGGGCGCCGTATGAACGCGTCCTGGGCTACAGCAGCGTGGTTTCGGAAGACGGCACCCATTTTTCCAAAACCGGTTTCATGATCCGCTTTGATGAAGCGGCAGACCGGCTGGGAGCGGATGTGATTCGTTATCTCTTTGCCGGAGCCGGTACGGCCAGCGATGTGCGTTTTGGCTATACTTTAGGCGAAGAGGCCAAACGTAAAATCATGGGTTTCTGGCAAATCTGCGTCTTCTTCGAGACCTACGCTTCTCTGAGTCAGGTCGATTTACACTGCGAGACGGGTTGGCAGGAAAGCGATCACTGGCTGGCAGCGCGCATCGCTAAATTCAGCGCGGACGCAAAAGCAGCCTATGAAAATTATAAGACCTCCGACGTGGTCAAAGCCTTCGAACTCTGTGTAGAGGACCTTTCCAATTGGTATGTGCGCAGCAATCGCCGCCGTTTCTGGCAGGAAGAGAGCGCCGCCTTTACGGTGCTCTACCGTGCGATCAAAACAATGATTCAAATCATGGCGCCGATCCTGCCCTTCCTGACGGAGTCTCTCTGGCAGGATTTGATCCGCGTTTACGAACCGCAGGAAACTGCTTCTGTCCATCTCAGCGATTTCCCCGCTGTGGCAGCAACCGACTCTAACCGTCTGCAGCAGGCTGAAGTGGCACGGCAGGTGGTTACCTTGGCGCTGAAGCTGCGCAATGAAGCGCAGATCAAAGTTCGTCAGCCCTTGGCCGTTCTCTATCTCGTCTGCCAGCCGGAAGCGGCGGCCGCGATTCGGCTCTATGAAGCAATCATTTTGGATGAGTTAAATGTCAAACAACTTGTCTTTTTGACCGATGCCGCGCAATTGCAAAGCAATCGCTTAAGTTTAAATTTCAGGACGGCCGGACAGATCTTGAAAACCGATTTACACAAAGTTCAGCAATTGCTGCAGACAGCCTCTGCGGCAGAGCAGGAACAGGCAGCGTGCAGCGTTTTGGCCGGTAAGGCGGTGAACCTGACCGATTACGATCAGCCTCTGGCAGCGGAACTCTTTACCGTCAAGCAGGAGAGCAAAGCAGGGATTCTTTTAGCGAAAGACGGCGCCTTACAGGTCGCGCTCGATACCGTGCTGACGGACACTTTGGTAGAGGAAGGATATTACCGGGAGGTTTTGCGGCAGTGCCAGGTGATGCGCAAAGAGATCGGTTTGCAAATTGAGATGCACATCCAGCTCAGCGTTTCGTCGGCAGAGCCGGCCATCCGGCAGGCCATCGAGCGTTTCGGCAAGCAACTGCAGCAGGAGACTTTGACAGATTCGCTGCTGTTGACAGCACAGGGCTGGCCGAACAGCAGAGAAGTAGCGGTGGGAGATAGCAGGGTTCTGCTGGAGATGAAAGCAGTGTAAAGATCCACAACCAGGCATACAAGAAAAGGAACAGGGGCAAAATTCTGCGTTATTGCAGCATTTTGCCCCTGTTGTTTCATTTGATGTAAAAACTTACTCTCTGGTTCTGTGTTGCTTCCTTTGCAGGCGTGCTGTGCTGCTTTGCTTTGATAAACTTTGTTCTTGCCAAAAGAGATCAACCAGCACCGCAACGGCAAAGCCAATCAGCCAGCCGCCTAAAACATCGCCCGCATAATGCACGCCCAGATAGATGCGGCTCAAACCAATGCTGAGGTTCAGCACGACGCAGAGAGCGATTAAGCTGTATTTCCGGACGGGATTTTTAACAGAGCGGAAAATCATCAGGATCAGGATCGTATAAAGCGCGGCGTTGTTCATGGCATGGCCGCTGGGAAAACTATAACTCAGCTCGTTAATCAAGCGTAAAATATCCGGACGCTGTCTGGTAAATAGATTTTTTAGTAAAACATTGAGGATGGTCGAGATGATGACCGTAACGGAAACAGGAATCGCAATGCTTCGTCTCGATTTCGGCAGGGCGAACAGTAAAAGGCAGAAGGAGATCACACTGCTCGCATCACCGATGTGCGTAATGACTTTGACGAGCGCGGTCAGCAGGGGAGACATATGTTCGATGGTCTCATTGTAAGCCCAGCCTTCAAATCCTACCGTGATGCCAGCTGCGATACTGATGGCCAACAGAACAAACAAAATCAATGGCAGCGCGACCAGCCAGGTTGCTTTTCTTTTCATATACGCATCACTTCCGGTCTTTCAATGGGATTTGGCCTGCTTTACTCAAGGCTGATTATTTCTCTAAAATCAAGTCTTCCAGCTGCAGTTGCAAGCGTTCTTCTTCCTGCAGCTCGGTTTGCCTTAATTCGTTTAAGTCGAGCAGATATTCCTGCACGGAATCCGTTACGGTCTGCACATTTTCTCTGGCTGTATTGATTTTTGCCTGCATGAAAAAATCAAAGAGGAAGCCATCCATAAAGAAATCGGCAAATTTCATAAAACCGTCGGTATCAATCTGCAATTGGGCGGAGATCGGCGTATCCAACAGTTCGGTATGAAAGCGGCGCAGGTTATTTTCTGCGGCAGTAACTTGGCGCTTTGCTTCATCAATGTGTGAGTGCTTGACCAAAGTAGCCAGCAGACCGCCGCCCACCATATCGAAGATTCCCCAGCCGGAAGCGCTGTTCAAACTTTGGATGACGAGCAGCAGACTGGCTTTGGCCGCTTCACCGGCAGAGATCGCTTCCTGTAATTCGCGCTGATTTCGCTTGCACAGGTCAATGGCTTCCTGCAGCGCGGCAATCTTGCCTGCCGGGCTGCCGCCTTTCGTTTGGCTTTCTTTTTGCTTGGCTTTCAGCAACCAATGATAGCGCTCAGCCGCGACCTGGCAGTCTGCCTGTTCCTGTTTCAGCTGCTGAATCTGCAGCTTGATATCTTCGATTCGATCCACCGCCTGATTGTAGTAAATGGTAGCTTCGGCAGCTTCCCGTTCCTCCTGATCCAGGCGCTCGTAATAATCACCGCTGATCCCGGCTAAAAAGCGGCTGAAACCCAATCCTTTTATGCGTTTCACATCGGCTTCTTCGCGTTCCAGCTGGGTCAGACGTTCATCCGCATCCAATTCGGTTTCTTCCAGTTCGTCTTCCAATTCCAGCAGCATGGTTTCAATTTTAGCGGCGCGTTCACCTTTCTGTTGTAAATCGCGCAGTTCATCCATATTGTCCGACGGATTGCTGCCGCTGCTGGTATGTTGTTCAAATTCCTGTTTCATTTTGTATCACTCACCTTATTTGATATGACTCTGGAACCAAGCCAGGGTTCTTTGCCAACGATCCGCAATATAGGATGGTTTGACAAAACCGTGGAATTGCTCCGGATATTTGACATAGACGGTTTCTTTGCCAAGACGTTTGAGGGCATAATAGAATTGTTCGGTCTGATCCTGCGGGCAGCGCACATCATTCATGCCGTGCAGAAGCAGGAGAGGAGTTTCTACTTGGCGTACAAATTGAATGGGGCTGCGAGCCATCAGAGCCGGGATATCATCGAAAGCCGGACCGCCGTGCAGCCCTTCGCCATAGGTACTGGCGTCGCTGACCAAGCAGAGCGTCAGCCAGTTGGAAATGATCGCGCCGGCCACGGCCGCCCGAAAGCGCTTCGTTTGGCTGACTGCCCAGGAAGTCATGTAGCCGCCATAGCTCCAGCCGGTCACGCCCAGACGATTGGGGTCGGCGACGCCCATGGCGATGACATGATCGACGCCCAGCATAATATCCTGAAAGTCCTTGCCGCCCAGATCGTTGACGCAGGCCGCGGCAAATTCCGGACCATAGGTAATGCTGCCGCGCGGATTGACATAAACAACCGCATAACCGTGATAAGCTAAAAATTGGAAAGGGAATTGGAAGCTATCCATATAAACACCGGTGGGGCCGCCATGAATGCTGAGGATCGTGGCTGCGCGGGTGCCTGCGGTATAATCGAGCGGCCGCACGAGGAAACCCTCTATATTCCAGCCATCCGCGCCGGCATAAGTGAATTTTTCAGTTGGCAAAGGGGGAAACTTGGCTAAGAATTCAGCATTGACAGCCGAGAGACCCAAAGGTTTTGCTTCCTTCACCGCAAAGAGCTCGGCCGGATGGCTGCTGTCTTCGCCGAGAAAGACGCGTTCACCCAAAGCATTGACCGCAAAGCCACTGACGGTAGCCAGGGCACCGCTGACGGCGTCGGCTTCTGCGCCGATTTGCCCGTCAGAGTAGGGTAAACGGCAGAAATAAGCGCTGGCATGATGCTGCTTGAGATAGTAGAGCGTCTTTTCCTCCGCCGCATAGCGTAAATTGCTGCGCGTGGCCTGACAATCCGGCGTCAGACAGACGAGATTTTGTTGATCCAAGGGTTGCGATCCAGAAAGCGCGATCGACCAAATTCTTTCCACATTAGTGCCGGCGGCCTGAGAATTGTCGGCGCCAAGCCAAACGAAGCGGCTGCCATCGTCTGTTAAAAGCGGATTTTTAATCGTGCCGTCAAACTCCACGATGTCGCTGCTGAAAGCATTGGCTAATTGAATTTTCGAGATTCGGCTGCGGTAGCTGACGCTTGCCTGATCATAGCGATTGATCACATAATAAAGCGCAGTGCTTTCCTGGTTCCAGAAAAACGCTTCCTGCCGTTGTTTTTGCGCTGTGATTTGCCGGCAGACGGCTGTTTTTTCACTAAGATCCAGGACAAAGAGCTGCAGATAATTCTGAAAGACATAGCCCTTGCCGTCAACCCGGTAATCCGTATCTGTGATGACCAGGGGCGCCTCTTTTTTTTCTTTGTCAGTTTTCCCCAGCGTATAGAGTTCTTTCGGTTCATCGGCATAACGCGGCCCTTCTGTCAGTGGTACGGCGGCCTGAAAAGCGATTTTCTTGCCATCCGGGCTCCACAGTCCGGCGGAAACCGGAATGACTTCCGTGCTGAGCCGCTCCGCCTCGCCGCCTTGCAGGGAGATGGTATAAAATTGTGCTTTGGCTTGCTCTGCGCGGTTAGAGAGAAAGAGCACCTGGCTGCCATCCGGAGAGAAGCGCGGCGCGCTGTCTTTGCCGCTGCTGGTTAAGCGGCGCGGCGGTGAGCCGGCATCCGTGGCAACCTGCCAAAGATTGGTCACTTTTTCGTTTTTCTCCAGATTGGTTTCGTTCAGAACATACACAGCCGTTTTGCCGTCCGGTGCAATCTGCAGATCACTGATTGTTTTGAGATCGAAAAAGTTTGCAGCAGTTAAGATGTTTTTCATAACGACACTCCTTTTTATAGTCTTTCCCGCATCCAATTCAGGGTGCGCTGCCATCTGTCTTCAATATAAGCGGGTAAGCTAAAGGCATGGGACTGACCGGGATAATAGACATAAACCGTTTCTTTCCCCATGCGCTTTAAGGCAAAGAAAAATTGTTCGCTTTGATCGATCGGGCAGCGAATATCGGCGCCGCCATGCAGCAGCAGGATCGGTGTCGTTACCGCAGCGACCTGAGTGACCGGACTGCGCTGCATCGCCTTGCTGTAATCCAAAAAGAGCGGCTGATCCCAGAGCCCTTCATCATAGACATTAATATCGCAGACACAGTAAAGCGTCAGCCAATTGGAAATCATCGCTCCGGCGACCGCCGCTTTGAAACGCTGATTTTGAGTCACGATCCAACCGGTCATGTAACCGCCGTAACTCCAGCCGGTCACAGCCAAACGCTTCGGATCGGCAATGCCAAGTGCAATGCTGAAATCGACTGCAGCCATTAAATCGCGGTAATCGGCACCGCCCCAATCGCTGCAGCCGGCTGCCGAGAAGGCGGGGCCATAACTGCTGCTGCCGCGCGGATTGGCAAAGAGGACGGCATAACCCTGATAGGCTTGCAGCTGAAAGGTGATTTGATAAGCATCCAGATAAACGCCGGTGGGTCCGCCGTGTATGTTCAGGATGGTTGGCAAGGCAACGCCTGCCTGCCGCTCCGGCGGTTTGACAAGCCAGGCTTCGATGGTTAATCCTTCATTTTCTACGGTAAACTTCTCAGCCGGCAGGGCGGGGAATTTTTTCAGCAAATCATCATTGGCGGCTGAAATGCGCCGCGTCGTTTTACCGTCGCTATAATAAACTTCCGGCGGATGTGTAAAATCACTGGCGATCAGAGCGAGCTTGCCTGCCTGATCACAGCTGAAATCCGTGACGGTCGCTAAAGTTTCGGCAGCCGGCAGCTCCGTGCCGAAACCACCGGCGGCATCCGAGTAAAAAAGCGACTTGCTGCCTTGCCATAGACGCAGATAGGTCAGGCTTTGCGTTGCCGCCGTGAAAATCGGCTTCTCACAACCGGTCAGGCTGTGCGGATTCAGGCATTTCAGTTCCTGATGTGCCAGTGGCATGCTTGCGCTCAAGTCTGCCTGCCAAAGCAAGCTGAGACCGATGCCATTGGGATAAGTCTGATCGGCGCCGCCGAGCAGCAAGGTTTGTGGGTCGAACAGGCTGAGGCTTTCGAGGCTGCCCTCAAAATCGAGCAGATGCTGCAAGGCTTGATTGGCGGCGGTGACTTGCAGGACTTGGCTTTGAAAACGGAAGCTGGTCTCATTGATGTAAGTAACCGCATAATAGAGTGCAGTTGCGTTTTGATTCCAAATGAAAGGACCGATGTTACGCAGTTCTTTGGTCAGCTGAACACAAGTGTTCTCCTTGAGATCAAAGACAAAAAGCTGATTATGACCGCCGAGTGTAAAACCCCGGCCATCCTTATGGTAGGAGATCGAGTTGATCACCTGCGGCGCTCGCAGCATTTCTTCTTCCGGCGGCTGATAGAGCTCCTTTGTCTCCCCGCGATAACGGGCTGCGGCTTCCTGCTTGACAAAGGCAAGGAAGGCGATTTTTGATCCGTCGGGTGACCAGAGCGGCGCCGAAGCCAGGCTGTGCTCTCCCTGCAGTAAGCGTGCCTCACCGCCCTGCAGAGCAATCAGGTAAAGCCCGCCGGGATTTTCGTGATCGCGCTCCGAACAAAAAGCAATTTTTTGGCCATCCGGCGAGAAACGCGGCTTCGAATCGCTGCGATCCCCGGTTAAGGCAGCCGGTTGACTGCCATCCTCGCTGTCAGCCAGCCAGATCGCACTTTCTTTGCGGTTCTTTGGCCGATTGGTCTCGGTTTGCAGCCAGGCAATGCGGCGGCCATCCGCAGAAATTTGGATATCGGACAATTCCTTGAGCAAAAAGATATCTTTTACTGTCATTGCAGCTGCCATGGAGAGATCGCACTCCTTTACGGTGGAATTTTATAGAATAGGTGCTTAATTCGTTACATCGCAATGAATTCCTTTGCCGGCAGAGGGAAAAACTACCGCTTCAACGCAGGCAATTTCAGCAAAACGGTTCTTTTTTTGCCGGCTGAACTGCCATGACTCGCTCTTTTAAAAAAAAATGCCGCCGCGAAATCAGATTCGCAGCGGCCACCGGCAAGAAAACAGCAATACAGTAGAAATAAAAGAGAGGAGGAAATATGAGAAACCATGAAAAAAAGCGGAAGGTCTCCCTTAGACAGGAGACCTTCCGCAGAGTCTTTTATTCTCACGGTGTACGTTTTGTAGAACAAAACGCGGCTTCGCTCGGACCTGCACAGAACCATGGCTCTGTCGGAACCCTAGAAGCCCTCTCACATTAATACGTTACAAAGAACGTAAACCTACTATAGCATGACCCCGTCGATTTGTCCAGTGATTCTTAAAAAAATACAAAATTGCCAAAAAACAAACAAGAAAAGAAGTTGGGTTTTTTTTGTATTGCGGTCTAGATCCCCAGCAGGGTGAAGAGATACATGTAGACCGGTAAAAAGAGCAAACCCAGCAAGGTAGAGAAGGAGGTGCAGGTCGCAGCGAATTTATGATCGGAACCATAAAGAGCGGCGACAATTGGCACCTGAGCCATTGCCGGCATGGCGGATTGAATGATGCTGACATCGGCGATCAAGCCCTGAATATGGAAGAGCTTCATCAAACCAAAGGTGATAAGGGGAGAAATCAGGAAGCGTCCGAGGCAGACGATGATCACATTGCGGCTGATTTTTAAGTTGCTTAAGCCAGTACTGGCGAGCACGTAACCGATATAAGTCAGCGCCAGCGGTGTACTCATGCCGCCGATGATTTTGGTTGTATCCATGACAAACTTTGGTAAACTGACCCGCAGAAACAGCAAGGCAAAACAGACGATCAGGGTGATCAGCGCGGGCGTGAAGATCTTCTGCAGGGTTTCCTGCCAGCCGGCGCTCTGATTGCCGGGCGCATCCCGCCGAATTCCGGGCGCCGCCAGGGCCCAGAATAAAACACTGTTGGCAGCAAAGAAAAGCAGAGCCAAAGGCGCTGCTGCGTCGCCGAAGATGGCTGTGCAGACCGGCAGTCCGACGAAAATTGTATTGGAAAAACCAAAGAGCGCGGCAAAGACACCGCGCTGGCCTTTGGGGATTTTCAAAATCAGAATCAGCAAATGGGCAATGCCAAAGGTGGCCAGGATGGAAAGAAAAGGAGCCAGCAGAGCCAAACCGGCATCCTGCAGGCTTTCCAGGGAAAAATAGGTCATCATGTTATTGATTAATGTGCAGGGCACGACATAAGTGACAACCAATTTGGCGATGAATTGCGCAATTTTCTCGTCGATGATCCCTTTGCGGCTGAGAAAAAAGCCAAACCCGATCACAGCAAAAACAGTGATGATGATGTTAAACGTATTCTCCATACTAAAACGGGAGCCTCCTTAAAATTGCGCTCAGGCAAATCCTTTATTCCGGATAATGACAGGCGACTTTGTGGTTTTCCGAGACGAGACGGATTGCCGGAATACTTGTCCGACAAAAGGGGCGGCAGCGGGGGCAGAGCGCAGCATAAGGACAGGCTTGACCGTCCGGCAGAGCGGGAATCGTCAGCTTCGCCGGCGTTTCTTCGCTGACAGCAGCGGCTGCAGCTGCGAAAAGTGCTTCTGTATAAGGATGCAGAGGATTGATCAGCAATGCTTCGGTACTCGCTTCTTCCACAAGATAACCGCGATACATCACCAAAATGCGATCGGCTAACCAGGAAACAACATGCAAATCATGGGAGATGAACAGCATGGATAAGGCATGCTTCCGGCGCAATTCCTGCAACAGATTGAGAATTTGTGCCTGAATCGATAAGTCCAGTGCCGAAACGACTTCATCAGCAATCAAAAGCTCCGGCTGCACCAGCAGTGCACTCAAGATCGCAACTCTTTGCCGCTGACCGCCGGATAGCTGATGCGGGTAGAAAGAGAGGTGGCTTTCGTCCAAACCGACTTCTGCCAATTGTGGAAGCAATAATTCATAGCGTTCTTTCGCCGTGCCGCCGATGCCAAAACCGATCAAAGGTTCCTGCAGGATGCGGCCTACGGTCAGGGAAGGATTTAAAACTTGCTGCGGGTCCTGGAAAATCATTTGGATTTGCCGGCGCAGAGGGTGGAACTGGCGGTCCGTCAGTGCCAGGTAATCAACACCGTTCAGGCTGGCTTCGCCTTGATCCGCTCGCAGCAAGCGAGCCAGAATGCGGGCGGTGGTCGTTTTACCGCAGCCGGATTCGCCGATCAAACCAAGAATCTGACCTTTCTGCAGAGAGAAGCTGAGATCGTGCACGGCGGTAAATCTCTCTTTGGCAGAAAACAAACTGCCGCCGCTGCGCGGATAGGTTTTGTATAAATGATTCACCTGCAAGAGACAGGTTTCCTCCCACATCACATAATCACCGCCTTTTCTGCTGATTCTGCTCCATTGCTCGCCCGATTCATTCGATTCCGCTGCCGGCTAGGCCGGATGGTTGCAAAAGACCAAGCGGTCTGCCAGCCTTTTTTCGGCAACCGCCAGATCACACGCCGCTGTTTTGCGGGGACAGCGCGGCGAGAAGCTGCAGGCAAGCTGGCGGGCATACAAAGGCGGCACCATACCCTCCACTGTGGCAAGCGCTTTGCCGCGCCCTTCAAAGGTCGGCATGGCACCGAGCAGGGCTTTGCTGTAGGGATGCAGCGGCTGCTGCAGGATGCGGACCGTCGGTCCCTCTTCCACGATTTTTCCGGCATACATGACGAGCGTGCGCCGGCAGAGCGACTGCACCACCCGCATGTTATGCGAAATCATCAAGAGTGTCAGCTGATGTTTTTGCTGCAGGCTGCGAATCAGCGCCAGGATTTGCTGCTGGGTGGTGAGATCCAAAGCCGTCGTCGGTTCGTCTGCCAAGAGCAGCCGGGGTTTCGGCAGCATGGCCATGGCCAGCATGATGCGCTGCCGCTGTCCGCCGGAAAGCTGATGCGGATATTGCCTGAGAATTTCGGCCGGATTCAGCAAACCGACTTCGCCGAGGCTGTCCTCCGCCAATTGTTTTTGTTTGGCTGTGGTGTCGGCCGCCGGGCAGTAAAGCTGAATCACTTCCCGTATTTGATAACCGACGGTGAGCAGGGGATTGAGCGAGGTGGCGGAATCCTGAAAGACCATGGAGATCGTCTTTCCGTGATACGCCTGCATTTGCTCTGCTGTCAATTGCGTTAAGTCAACGCCGTCCAAGAGAATCCGGCCGCTGCTGCGCAGGACTTGCTGCGGCAGTAAACCGGCAATCGCCAGAGCGGTCAGGCTTTTGCCGCAGCCGGATTCACCGATCAGGCCAAGGCTGTCGCCTGCGGCCATGCAAAAGGAAACATGCTCCACCGCCGGATAAACATTGCCGTGGTAGGGTACGCTCAGACTGAGATCTTCTACCTGCAAGAAAGTCGTCTTGTCCATGCCGTCAGTCCTTTCGCCGCGTATCGCTGAGATCGCGCAGACCGTCACCCAAGAGGTTAAAACCCAAGACCAATAAAGTGATCGCAAGACCTGCGCTGATGGCGAGCCAGGGGGCATTGAACAAATAATCCTGTGCTTCCGCCAGCATTTTACCCCAACTGGGATCCGGCGGCTGCACCCCGAGGCCCAGGTAAGAGAGACCGGCTTCGGTCAGAACGCTATTGGCAAAGCCTAAGGAAGCGGTAATCAGCAGGGGAGAACGCATATTTGGCAGCAGATGGACGAATAAAATACGCCATCGGCTGATACCGATCAGCTTGGTCCACTGCATGTATTCGAGATTCTTCAGTTGAATGGCACTGCTGCGCGCCATGCGGGCATAAAGGGGAATGGACAGCAGCGCAATCGCCAGCACGGTCACTTTCATGCCGGAGCCAAAGACGGCAATCATCATCAAAGCCAATAAGATGCTGGGGATGGCTTTAAAAGCGTCCAGCAGCCGAACGGTGATCAGGTCAAACCAGCCGCCGGCATAACCACAGGCTAAACCCAGCGAAACACCGACGAGACAGCCGGCGCCAACCGAGGAGATACCGACCAGAAAGGCAGTTTGCGAGCCCAACATCAGCCGGCTCAGTACATCCCGTCCCAGGTGATCGGTACCAAACCAATGAGCAAAGGAGGGCGCCTGTAATTTCGCCGCCGCGCTCGGTGCGGTGGCGGAATAGGGAGTCCAGAAAAAACTGATCAGCATGATCAGCAGCAGCAGGCAGACGATACTGCCGCCAATGATTAAATTGCTGTTTATCCGCCGGGCGATGGTTTGCTTAGGCATTGTCAGCCCCCCTGTCGCGGATGCGCGGGTCGGCCCAGACACAGAGCAGATCCACCAAGAGAAATCCTAGGGTGACGACGATTGAAATATAGAGGGTGATCCCTTGCACCAGGGGCAGGTCCCGGCTGCGAATGGCGGTCTGCAGTAATTGCCCCAAACCGGGAATGGAAAAGGTGGATTCGATCACAATCGAACCGCTGAGGATGTTGACCAGCAGAACGCCTAAAATCGTCAGGACCGGAATCAGCGCATTGCGCAGAACATGACGATATAGGATGACATTCTCACTCAAACCCTTATTGCGGGCGGTGCGGACGTAATCCTGCAGCATCTGGTCCAGTAAAGAAGCGCGCAGGTAGCGCACCACAATCGCCACGGAAGAGCAGCTGATTGCCAAGCCCGGCAGCAGTATGGAGCGCATAAACCCCCAGGGGCTGACACTCCAGGGCACATAGCCGTTGATAGGCAGCCAGTTCAGCTTGACACCAAAAACCAGCATCAGGAGAATCGCCAGCCAGAAGGAAGGAATGGCAATACCCAATTGACTGAAGGCGTTGACGGCAAAGCCGGCGGAATCTTGGCTGTGACGAGCTAACCATAAACCCAAAGGAATGGCAATCACAATGGTAAGAAAAAATGACCAGGCCGCCAGAGCCAAGGTGCTTGGCAGCCGCTGACCGATCAATTGATTGACGGGCAGATTAAAGCGAATCGACTGTCCCAGATCGCCATGCGATAGATGCAGCATCCAATTCAGATAACGCTGCGCCAAAGGCAGATCCAAGCCCAATTCTTTGCGCAGCAGTGCTTCCAGGGCGGGATCGGCTTCCTCACCCAAACGAGATAAGACAGGGTCGCCGGGTATGAACTGAAAGAAGAAGAAAATGAGCAGACTGACCAGGAAGAGCGTGAGCAGACTGGAAAGCAAACGGCTGAGAAGTGAGCGTGAAATAGGGATCAGCTCCTTTGGGCTCCGGCTAAAGCTCGCTTATTTGTTGACGGTGACTGTTTTCATATCAATGAACCCGATCGGGTAAGTTTCCAGACCGCTGAGGCGCTGGTTGACGGCGCGATAGAGGCTGGGATCCATGATATAGAGTGCGGCGGCATCCTGTGTCAGCATCATCTGGGCTTGGGCATAGAGCTGTTTACGTATACTGAGATCGGTGCTGCTGCGGGCGGCGGTGATGATTGCATCATAAGCCGGGCTGTTGTAGTGGGAGAAATTGCGCCGGAAATCAGAGGCATAACGTCCTAAAATGGCATCCGGATCCAATTTTCCGGTAAAGCCGATGATGGTTGCTTCGAAGTTGGCTTGACTATAGACTTCATCTAACCAGGTATTCCATTCAATCGGGACGATGTCCATTGTCACCCCCACGGCAGCCAGCTGCGCTTGGATCAAGAGCGCGGTATCCATATGGAATTTATATTCGGAGGGTACTTTGACGGAAAAATGCAGATCACTTTCGCCCGCTTCTGCCAGCAGACTGATTGCTTTGGCCGGATCGAAGCTGTAATAACCTTCGGTCTCCTGATTATAATAGGAAGCCATCAGCGGGCTGAAGTTGGTATCCAGCTTCAGTGAACCGGGGCCCAGCATTTCGATGATCTCCGTCTTGTTGACGGCATAATTGAGGGCTTGCCGCACCTGCAATTTGGCAAAAGCGGGGACCTTAAAGTTTAAAGCCATCAGCTGCACCATATTTTGCGGTGTTTCCAAAATCTTGATTTTAGCTGGATTAACACTGGCGCATTGATCCAGGGTGATATTCAGAATATCCACTTCACCTGTTTGCAAAGCCAAAAAACCGGTATTGGAGTCGGTATAAATGCGGAAATCGACCAGATCGAGCGCCGGCAGTTTACCGTAATAGCTCGTGTTTTTGGCTAAGCTCAGACCAACGCCCGGTGTATAAGAGACGAATTTGAAAGGTCCGGCGCCGATGGGTTTCGTTGCCTGCTGGGCTCCGCTGTCTTTTGGTATCACTGCCACCATTAATTTCGACAGGAAGCTGGCATCGGTGCTGCTTAAGTGGAAAACGACTGTTTTGGCATCCGGTGTCTCGATGGAGGTGATGCCGTTAAAGGTGGAAGACAACGCTTCCTTTTGATCCTCTGTTTTGCCGCGCAGCCGGTCGAAGCTGTATTTCACATCGGCTGAGGTCATGGTCTGTCCGTTATGGAAGACGACATCTGTGCGCAGGACCGCAGTGTAAGTGAGTAAATCGTCGCTGGCTGTGATACTGACGGCCAAATCGGGGATAATTTCACCCTGCGTCGTGGTGGAAATCAAACCGGTAAATACATTCAGCATGACTTCCTGCGTCCCGGTGGCAGCGGAGCGATGCGGATCGAGTGAGTCGAAATCTTGGGGAATCCCGACGACCGCTTTTTCTAAAGCCGGGGTAGTCGGTTTCGGGCTGCCGCCGTTGCAAGCGGACAAAAGCAGGCTTAAGACAAGCAGTAGAAGCAAAGCGTATTTTCTTTTCATGAATTTTACCTCCTATTTATGGAAAATTTGACGTATCCATCGTGAAAAAGTGTGAAAAATCGTTGTGAAAACAAGCACAGAAAGATAATCCGCATAAGCAATAATTCTCTGTGAGGGTTAAAATATCCTGCTCTGGACGGCTCCTGCAAGCTTGAGATAAGGCGAAGGTTTTCCTACATGGCACCATCAAGAAGGCAAGCTTTGTGCAATGACACCGTCGGAAAATCCTGCAGCTGAGCACTTTGCCTGACAGTCAGGTGAAAATACGATAAAAAAACCGAAAGCATGCTATCTTACAACTCTGATTGACGGGTGGAGCTGTAAAACGGCATGCTTTCGGTTTCCGTTTGCTTAAAAGAGTGAAATGACCTTAGCGATTGGTTTTTTTTAAGCAATTTTCTTCATAACGCCAGGCATCGCGGCAGATGCTGACCAGATCGCGCTTTGCTTGCCAATGCAATTCCCTTTCTGCCTTGCTGACATCGGCATAAGAAACAGCCAAATCGCCCGGACGGCGTGCTTCCAGCTGATACGCTACTTTTTTCCCCGTTGCTTCTTCAAAAGCGTGGATTAATTGAAAAACCGAAGCGCCTTCTCCTCTGCCTAAATTATAAATCTGCGTGCCCGCGTGCAGATGGTCAAGCGCTGCGAGATGCCCTTCCGCCAAGTCCATCACATGAATATAATCACGAATGCAGGTTCCGTCCGGCGTCTCGTAATCGCTGCCAAAAATACGCAGAGTCGGCAGGCGGCCGGCTACCGAACGGGTAATATTCGGCATTAGGTTGTTGGGGAGTCCGTTCGGGTCCTCTCCAATCAAACCGCTGCTGTGTGCGCCAACCGGATTAAAATAGCGCAGCAAAGCGACGCAAAAACCGGGATTGGCTGCCGCCGTGTCCATCAGGATCCGCTCGCTGATCACTTTCGTTTCTCCATAGGGATTGGTGGTCGGCAAAAGCGCCATGTCTTCCCGCAGCGGCGGCGGATTCGCCCCATAAACCGTTGCGGAAGAACTGAAAACAAATTGTCTGACATCCTCGGCAAGACAGCATTCAGCCAAGACAATGGTGCTCAGCAGATTATTCTGATAATAGTCCAGCGGCTTTGTCACGGATTCTCCAACCGCTTTGAAACCGGCAAAGTGAATCACTGCCTCCGGTTTTGTTTCCCGAAAGAGTGCCTGTACTGCTTTTGAGTCGGTGACATCAATTTGCTGAAAAATAAAATCTTTACCGCTGATTTGCCGGATGGCTTTCAATACATCGGGATGACTGTTGCTGAAATTATCGGCGATAATCACCTGATGACCCGCCTGCAGCAAAGCAACACAGGTATGCGAACCAATATAACCGGCACCGCCGCTGACCATGATTCTCATTGAGACGCCTCCTTCTTCTTGATCATTTGGGCAAAATATCCGCATAAGGCATATAAAATCAGAACGCGCTGACTGCCGCCGGTTTGCCTTCCCCTGTGGATGCGAGCGCAATGGCAGGAACGGAGCGGCAATCCTCTTACTTAACCTAAACGACTGCCGTTGGCGACCGGCTTTTCGGGACAGGCTAAGACCGGTGTGATGCCATCGGCATAGCCGATATCAAAGAGCATTCCCTCCGAACGTTCGCCTGCCATTTTGCGCGGCGCCAGATTCACCACGAACAAGGCCTGCTGACCGACGATTTCCTGAGGATTGCTGCGCTCGCCCTTCATTCCGGAAAGAATCGTGCGTCTGAAATCCCCGAAATCGACAGTGAGTTTGAGCAATTTATCGGAACGAATCACATCTTCCACTTGCAGAATCGTACCGACCCGGATGTCCACCTGTTCCAGGATATCAATTGTGATTGTTGGTTTCACGGGTGCGCTCATCACTAAAAACCTCCTCAATTCTTGCGGATTCCCACCTTGCTTTTTTATCTTCGAGAGTCTGAACGGCAAAAATCCCCATTCTAGAGACCGGTGAGCAAGCGGGGTGTTCGCTTTTCCACTTCATAACTGATGCGTTCCGCGTCAAGCGTGGTGAATTGTCCCTTTTCCATGAGAAGGGCACCGTCGGCCATCACCAGCGCAACATCAGTGGGCAGCGTATGCTGGACAATGGCAGCGAGCGGGTCGTTGAGCGGATGGAAGTGAGGCGCATCGGTACTGACTGCGATCAGATCGGCGGCAGCACCGGCTTGCAGTCTGCCGATGCTGTTTTCAGCATCACCGAAAATCGCCTGTGCCGGCGTGGCGGTGACCATCTGCAAAACAGCCAAATCGCTCAAAATGCCCGGTTGCTTGTAGAGGCTGCCGGAGAGCAAGGAGGCAAGATGCATTTCTTTCCAGAGGTTCAAGGCATTGCCGCTGCCGGAACCGTCGGTACCGAGGGCTACCTGCACGCCGGCTTGCAGCAGAGCGGGAAGATCCGGTATGCCGGCAGCCAAACGCAGGTTGCTGGTAGGGCAGGGTACGGCCAGGGTTTGGCTTTCGCTCAGCAGCCGGCGGTCTTCCGGGCTGAGATGCAGACAATGCGCGGCCACGTTGCCCGGTCCTAATAAGCCCAAGGCGGCGAAGCGCTGCAGCGGCCGCTGACCGTAGAGACGCAGATCGTCCTCTACTTCTTTGGCTGTTTCATGCAGATGTGTATGTACCCGATAACCATTGGCTTTCAGCCAGGCAGCGCCTTCCGCCAATTGCTCCGGCGGATAGAGATAACCGCTGTGTACGGTGGCATAGACCTTCATGCGGCCGTCCGCCCGGTTATGATAGGCACGGTAGTTGGCTTCAAAATTGCGGAAGAGCGTTTTACAGGCGGGTGGGTTAAATTCAGTCTGGAAAACAGCATGACCGGTCGCTACCCGCATACCGCTTTGCTCGATGATCTGCATGCCTGATACAGACATCAGTGGCATATCAGCGACTGCGGTGATGCCGCTGCGCAGCATTTCCAACAAGCCCAACGCCGTTCCCCAGGCGCAGTCTGCTTCGGTCAGGCGCGCTTCCGCCGGAAAGATTTTCGTAAAAAGCCAATCCTGCAGGTTGAGGCCGCTGCCGTAATTGCGGAAATAAACCATATAAGCATGGCTATGGCTGTTGACGAGGCCGGGTAAGAGGACGAGACGGCTGCCGTCGAGCGTCCGCTCCGCCTCGAAAGCGGCGGCTTTTTGCTCGTCATGCGGCTGGATGAACGCAATGCGTTTGCCCTCGACCGCCAGATCCTGATGTGTTAGGATCGGAAAATCACTGCAGGCAGTGAGGACCGTCGTATCGCGGATCAGTAGTTTCATAATTTGGTCCTCCTTAGAGCCGTTCAATCAGACGGCTGACAAAATTACAGAAACGCTCTTCGGCCAGCTGCGCTGTCTGATTGACTTCTTCACCGCTCAGCGGCTGATTGAGCATACCGGCAGCCATGTTGGTAATGCAGGAAATTCCGAGGATTTTCATGCCGGCCTGGCGCGCGGCAATGACTTCCGGTACGGTTGACATGCCGACCGCATCGGCTCCCATGCCGCGTAAAGCAAGGATTTCTGCCGGTGTTTCAAAATGAGGCCCCTGGGCAAACACATAGACCCCTTCCTGCAAAGCAAAATCCTGCTCGCGGGCAACGGCATGCGCTAACTCCCGCCAATCCTTGTCAAAAGTGTAGCTCATATCAAAGAAACGGGAACCCAATTCCGGCATGTTCTCTCCCCGCATGGGAGAGGGGCAGAAGAGCGTGATGATATCGCTCAGCAGCATCAAATCGCCGGGGTGGAAGCGGCGGTTGATCCCGCCGGCCGCATTGGAGACGAGCAAACGGGGAATGCCTAAGGCAGCAAAGACTTGCACGGGGAAAATGCAGGTGCTGATCTCGTGCCCTTCATAATAATGAAAACGTCCCTGCATCGCCAGAACGCGCTTGCCCCCCAGTTTACCGTAGACCAGACGACCGCGATGACCAGGCGCTGTGGTGGCGGCGAAACCGGGAATGGCTTGATACTCCAGGAAAAGCGGGTCTTCGATCCGATCGGCCAGCGGTCCCAGCCCGGAACCCAGGATCAGGGCGATTTCCGGCAGGGCAGGTAATTTTTCCTGCAAAAAGCGGACGGTGGTTTGGATTTTTTCATAACGTTGAGACATGGCTTACCTCCTGCTGCAATAAATCTTCTTCGGCTAAAATAGCGGCGCCAATCAGACCGGCATCATTGCCGAGTGTTGCCGCGACGATTTTTGTCTGCTGAATCCAACGGTAAGCATAGACTTCCCGCTGCAGCGCTGCCTGCAGATAAGGGATAAAGAGATCGCAGCGGGCACTTAAGCCGCCGCCGATTGCCAGAATTTCCGGTTGAAAGAGGTTGACGATATTGACAATCCCGGCAGCCAGCATTTTCAGGTATTCCGCCAGGATACTCTGCGCTGCCGCGTCACCCTGGTCATAGGCGGTAAAGACAGTACGGCAGTCGCTGAGGCTGCCGGCAGCGTCCACAGATTGCCAAAGCTGCGAGGCGGGGTAGTCCGGCAGCATCGTTTTCGCCATCCGCAGCAGACCGGTTGCGGAGGAGTATGCTTCCCAACAGCCCCTGCGGCCGCAGCTGCATTCTGCGCCGCCGGCAGCAATGACGTGATGTCCCAATTCGCCGCCCGCTCCGTTAAAGCCAACCAGGAGCTTACCATCGGCGATCACACCGCCGCCAACCCCGGTACCTAAGGTAATCACGACCGAGTGACGGCAGCCGCGGGTGGAACCGACTACTGCTTCGCCTAAGGCGGCTGCATTGGCATCATTGGCTAAATAAACCGGCAGCCCCAGCTGATAAGACAGCGCGTCCGTGATGGGCGCATTATGAAAATGCAAATTGCTGGTATAAACAATGATGCCATGTTCCACGTCAATCACGCCGGGCGAACCGATACCGGCGTAAGCAATCTGCTCTTGATTGATTTGATGCAGTTGCATCAACTGCCGGCAGAGCTGCGCCATCTCGGCCGCTACACCGAGATAACCTTGCTGCCAGTGGGTTGGCAAAGCGGTCTTGCCGAGGATGCCGCTGTGGCCGGCTTTGATTTGATCGATGTCCAACAAGGCTGCTACCAGATTGGTGCCACCTAAATCAATGCCCAAACGGTATTTCTTCATCTTGCCACTTCCTATTCCGCTTTACTAAAGATGCGATTGCAGTTCAAAAGATAAGGGAAATAAACGCCGCAAAGCGATGACAGCGGCAGCACTTCCGGCTTGATCCGGAGACCCAGTCTGTTTTGCATAAAAGCACGGCGCTCTTGGATGCGCTGCCAGGTAAGGGGGTATTCCAGAGCCAGCGCCTGGCGCAGATCCGCTCCCGCTAAAACGAGGCCGTCTTCCATGATGGCGGAATAGACCGGTTTCGCGTGGGAAGCGATGACATCGCTTTGCAGATAAGCGCCATCCGTTAAAGCAAGGACCGAACCTGCCGCCATTTCGGAATTAGTCCATTCGTCAGCCCCGATATGGTGGCCGGGATTTAAGCTGACGCCAAAGCGCTGACTGCCGATGCGGGAGAAGATGCTTTCATACAGTTCTCCGCCGGTCACCCCAATCCCCACTGTCTCATACCAGGCAGCCATAGCCGCCCAAAAAGGCTGGTAGAATTGCTCGGTCACCTTTTTCAAGTTGCTCGGCAGGGTAGCCTCGTCATAAGCGGCAAGGCCGGCGCGTGAGACCAGAGCGCCGCGCAGCGCGCGGCAGATACAAACAGGGTCGCCCAGCTGCAGGGTATGCTCATTGGGTGAACGCAAACCGTTTGCCACATGTTCCGCGCCAAAGTTGATCATGGGGAAGGCAGAGATCGGTAGGGCATCCAGGGCGGCCAGCGCGCTCAGCTCGAGTTCACTGATCCCGGGTTTTAAGAATTTCAGCATGCGGATCACGCTCTGAGCGGTGCGTTCGGCAATTTGCTCATAGATCGCCACTTCTTTGGCGCTGCGAAGACGCATGCGGATGCCATCCGGTAAGCCGGTCAGGCTGGCGGTGAAATTACACACCTGAGCGCGTGGGGTCAGCCGGTAAATCTCTTCCATCAGAAAGGCAGGCAGATCGGTCTGATGTTCTGCGTCTTTCATTTCACTCGCCAAAAAATACTTGTAACCGATCACGCCCAATTGGCTGCTCTTGCCGATTCCCGCCCGGCGCAGGTGATGCGCCAAAGGTTTCGTCTGCTGCCGCGGCTGCCCCTGCAGGCTGAAGGTTTGATGTAAAATCCGTTGGGTTGGCACCGGCAACTGACTGCTGTGCCCCCAGCCTTCATTTCCTACCAACAACGTGCGAGCGCCACTGGCATCGAGAATCAACAGAGCTTCTTCGAAGCGCGGATCATGACCAATCAAATAGTCCATGTTGGCAAAGTGTTCCCGATCGGCGTAAACGAGCAAATGGGTCAAACCGGCGCTCTGCATTTTCTCCTGCAGCAAATTCAGGCGGCGCAGATAATCCTCCGTCTCCAACTGCGGCAAAGCCGTAAAGACGGGAGTCAGGTAAAACGGGTCGCAGGAAATGATTTTGACCTCTGAAGTCATGGTATCGGCTCCTTTCTAAGCTGTCCCCAACCGAGTCCGAGTGTTTATTGGACGGAAGCAAACAAATCAAAGGCCATCTTCTTTTCACCGACCATTTCGTCGTTGTCGTTGATGACATAAGGCTTGGCTAAGCTGAGCATCCGTTGCCGGCCGGCTTCGTTTTCATAACCCAACTGACGAAAAATTTCATTGATGATCAGCGGCCAGCAAACCTCCGTACCGTCCTCACACTTGAAAGCGATGCCCAGGCGTTGTTTTCTCATCCCGATGCCATAAACACCTTCGGCGCCGCCTTTGGCGACCAGATTGTCATCCATATTATTCAAAGAACAGATATAGTTGCTGCCCGTTACCATCCGGTAATAGCGGTTCATATTATGCCCCATCCGCTCGGCCGCTTCTGCCCAGAGCGGATCGCTGATCCGATCGGGACAGGCCATTTTCATCGCACCCAAGGCCATATTGCGTAGCGGGACTGCAAAAACGGGGACACCGCAGCCGTCCACGCCAATACCGATCTGATTCGGTGCCAGTTCGGTAAAATAACTGATGCAACGCAGGATTTCTTGCTGCGCCGGATGTTCCGGTTTCCAGTAACCTTCAATCGGAACGCCGAGATAGCGGGAAATCGCCAGGGCAGCGCTGTGTTTACCGGAGCAATTATGGTAGATTTTTCGTTTGGGCAAACCGGCGCAGATCAATTCATTGCGGCGCGGCAGATAGCCGGGATAGGTCGGTTTCATGCAAAGATCTTCTTCTTTGCAGCCGATTTTACGCAAGATTGACTCAATGGCAGCAACATGGAAGGGTTCGCCCAGATGAGAGCCAGCCATCACCGTGGTTTCTTCCGGTGTCAGGCCGAACATGCGGTCAATGCCATGGGCTAAGACCGGCAGCGCCTGGATCGGTTTGGATGCGGAACGGTAAAAAACGACTTGATTTGGGTCGCCGGCAGAACCGATTACCTCTCCCCGGTCATTAACCACAGCAATAAAACCGCGATGGACGTTTTCTAAAATACCGCCGCGATAATCCTCAACTAATCTGACAGAAGACATCGAAAGTTCCTCCTCTATTGCAAAAAAAATGATCAAAGAATCATTCTCTTATTACGCCTTACTGACGCTGAAACCCTTCTTGTTTGCTGGCTTTCCTGGGATGCTAAAACCCGAAAAGCCAGAAAAAGCAGGAGTTGAAAGCGAACAGCACGAAAAGTAACGAATAGACCGATACGCGTTCTTATGAAAGGAAGGTTTCGGATGAGAAACAACCGTCAACATAAAACCATCGTTTTCTTGTTTTGTCTATTCGTCTTGCTTGCTTTATCTGCCTGTGGCAGAGTGAAAGAGGCAGAGAAAACACCGGATCCAATTCCGCAGATCCCCGTAACGGGTGCGGAGGAAACACAGCCGATTGAATTATTCGATTGGATCAACCAACCCTTTGCAGATTTTAAAACATTGTATGGTGAACCGGAGCAGACGGTGAATTCAGAAATGACCGGACTGCCGATTGCGGAATATGCGGATTTGAAAGTGAATCTGGTCAGTAAAAATGCTGTGCTCGTGATCAGCGGCTTCAGCTTACTGGCAGAAAACCAAACAGATCCAGCCAAGTATAACATCAAGGGAGTGAGCTTTTCTTTGAGTAATCGCCAGGTCTTGGACAAACTGGGTCTGCCCGTCAATGGAGGACGCAGCTATTTATGTTATTCCGAAGATTATAAACTGTGGTGGAAATTTGATTTTGCCGCGGATGATCAGCTGCAAATGATGGGACTTTTCTATGGCTCCGACCAAAAGGACCGGACATTTGTTGATTGGCGCAAGTAATGGAACAACAGCGATGTACGCTCTGTCCGCGTCAGTGCGGTGTGACGAGACAGGAGCACGGGGAATCCAAAGGTTATTGCGGTCTGCCGTGGCTGCCCGGTATTTGCCGAGCCGCCCTGCATTTTGGTGAAGAACCCAATCTCAGCGGTAGTAGGGGTTCGGGAGCCGTCTTTTTCAGCGGTTGTGTGCTGCGCTGCAGCTATTGTCAAAACCATCTGATCAGCCGCCACAGCTGCGGTAAGGTAGTGAATGCTGCCGAACTGGCAACGATATTTCAGGAACTGCAGGCAGCAGGGGCGCATAATATTAATTTAGTCAGTCCGACGCCGTATGTGCCGCTGATTGTAGAGGCGCTGCGTCTGCAGCCGCTCCGAATCCCGGTGGTTTATAACAGCAGCGGTTATGAGCGGGTGGAAACGTTACGCCTATTGGAAGGTTTGGTGGATATCTATCTGCCGGATTATAAATATCATCAAGCGGATTTGGCACTGCAGTACTCAGGCGCCGCCGATTATCCGCAGCAAGCGCAGGCGGCGATTTTGGAAATGGTCCGTCAGGTAGGGCTGCCGCAGCATGATCCGAACGGGATGATGCAAAAGGGCTTGATGGTCCGGCATTTGATTTTACCCGGGCATACTAAAAATTCACTTGCCGCCTTGCAGTGGCTGGCGGACGCGCTGCCCAAAGGAGTTTATATCAGTCTGATGGCGCAATATTGCCCGCCAACCGGATTGATGCTGCCAACGGAATTACAGCGGCGGATCACCAAGCGGGAATACGCTAAAGTGGCAAATGCGCTGCTGGAACTGGGTTTGGAGTATGGCTTCTTTCAAAAGCGCAGCGCTGCCAGTGAGGAATATCTACCAGAGTGGAATTGGCTGTAAAAGCGAACCACAGCAGTCTTTTCAGTCGATTGGGCTCCGCCGCGGTTTGTTAAAGTTATGGCACCGAACGATAAAATAAGAGTACGCTTGAATGTTTCTACGATTCAGCGTGCTCTTATTTTTCGTTGGATTACGTCTTGTCCATTCCGTCGTCGGTGAAATCGGGCTGTCTGGTCATTCCTTGTTGCCAAGCGACAAAAGAATTTCTGCCGGTATGCTTGGCTTGATAGAGGGCATCATCCGCGTAATTGACCAGTGTCATATAGTTTGCGGCCTGCGTTTCCAAGAGACCGGCACAGCCCGCACTTAAAGTAATGACGCCATAGGGCGACTTTGGGTGGCTGATCTTCAGAGCGGCAGTTTGCAGGATCAGCTGCTCGCCCAAACGCTCAACTGCTTCTTTCGTATGCAGGGTATCAATGGCCACAAATTCTTCGCCGCCATAGCGTGCTAAGAAAATAGAATTTTGTGTGGCGAATTGGTGAAAGAAAATGCCAAGCGATTCCAAACAATTGTCGCCCTGCACATGTCCGAAGGTATCGTTATAAGCTTTAAAGTAATCGACATCCATCATCAGCACATAGAAATCTCTGGGTGATGCGTGAAAATCACGAAAGGTCCGTTCGATGATATGGTTAAATTTACGGCGATTGGGCAGATTGGTTTGCACATCCGTATCTCTTTGCTGCTCCAGAAGCTCTTGCCGGTCCATGCTCTTCAAGCGCAGATGGATCACAAAATAAGTCAGAATCAAACCGATACAATAACAGGCCAAGCCGTTGATCGTATCTGAAGCGGCAAGATCCAACGGTTTCCAGAGAAAACTAAGCTTACAAAAAACCAATGTAACGACGAGACTAAAGATGGCCGCTTCACCCGGTGGAATTAAAAACAGAACAGGCAGCACAATTTGAAAGACGAAAAAGGTACTGGCTGCGGAATCGTTGTTATAAATTACACTGATATAATAGGAAAAAAGATAAATCATAATCATAAAAGCATAAAGAGCGTACCCCGAATACTGTGGCTTTTTTTTTATGACTGCCTGAGCAAACAAGGCAAAAGCCCAGAAAACGAAATTGAAAAGCAGATAACCGCTGCGCAGATTGACGAGATAGGCGACCCTGAGGGTAGAAAAAAGCATGAATAGGGCAAGGAGGCCGGCGGCTGCGCTTATTTTGCTCAGAGATTCCGCATTCTCCTGCTGGATCGTCACTTTGTTTTTTTGAAAAAAGGCTTTGCTGTAATCGCCATAATACCAGGAGACGAGTCGTTTTCCGAAATCCATTGCCGTTACCTCCATGGAAACAGATCTGTAAATAAAAAAGAATATAACCATTAATAGATGTTTGCAGTAATCTTATGATAGATTATAACATCACGCGTCAGAAAACGCAAGCTTGCTTCTCTATCCGGAATGGGAGCAAAAAATGTATTGATTCGCCGGATATTTCAGCGATTTCAGCTGGTCAGATTATTTCGTATGCAGGAATTCATCGGCTGCGTGTGGAAAAAAATACTGTTTGCCAGAAATGTCTTAGGATCAGTAAAATAACACATTGAGAAATGAGGACACAGCATGAAACATGTTTTTATCGTGAATCCCAAGGCAGGACACAAACGAAATTTCACTGATTTTGTCAGAGAAGCCGAAGCATTGATGCGGCAGCTGCAAATGGATTATGAGATTCTTTTTACCCAATATGCCGGTCATGCCGTGAATTTGGTGAAAGAACGGCTGCCTAGCAGCGAGCAAATCCGTTTTTATGCCTGCGGCGGTGACGGCACCATGAACGAGGTGCTGCACGGCGCCATGGGTCAGGAAAACTGGGAGATGACGGTAGTCCCGCTGGGATCCGGCAATGATTTTCTCAAGTGTTTCGGCAAGGTCGAGGATTTTCTCAATCTCGAAGCATTGGCCAAAGGTCAGACAATTATGGTGGATGTGATCAAGGCGAATGAGCATTACGCTTTAAATCTGTTGAATGTAGGGCTGGATGCGGAATCCGCTTATTTTAAAACCAAATTTCAACACTTACCGGGGGTCAGCGGACCGATGGCTTATAACCTGGCACTGGCTTTTTGTTTCTTTCGCCGCTATGGTGTGGAAATGACCATCGAATTGGATGGCATTGCGCAGCCGGATCAGAAATTCATCCTGGCTGCCTTCGGCAACGGCACGACTTATGGCAGCGGTTACCAAGCAACTCCGCTGGCGACCCCGGCAGACGGTGTGCTGGATGCCTGCTTTTTTCGCTATGTCGGCAGAATGACCATCCTGAAGTATATTCCTTTTTATCAGCGCGGCGAGCATGTCGGACATCCGGGTTTGCAAGAGATTCTCTATTATGGCAAACATCGCCGTGTCCGTATCGTTGGTCAACAGACGCTGCATGTTTGTATAGACGGGGAATTCTTCAGCGCGGAAACGGTCGAAATGACCGTGCTGCCCAAAATGGTGCCTTTTGTGATTCCGTTGGCGATGCAGCCACTCTGGCTGACGAAATAGCGTTCTGCGATAACCGAATCGCTGCTTGATTTGGTTTCGTGATCGATCAACTTAATATAGAAAGGATGAATCTGACAGATGAAAAAAGAGTATGCCCAGCGCTTAATGGCGCACTTGGATGCCTCTCCCACGCCGTTTCAATCGGTCACCGCTTTAAAGAAAATGCTGCAGGCAGCGGGAGCAGTGGAATTACAGGAACGTCAGCCCTGGCAATTGCAGCAAAAACAGCTCTACTATTTTGTCAAAGACGGTACGCAATTGGTCGCCTTCCGTTTGGGCAGCAGAGAGCTGGCTGCCAATGGCTTCCGGATCGGCGCGGCGCATCATGATTCGCCGGCCTTGAAAATCAAACCGGTTGGCACCATCATCGAGCAAAATGTGGAACGCTTGATGATCGAAATTTATGGCGGACCGATCATTCGCGGTTGGTTTGACCGTCCGCTTGGTTTAGCCGGACGAATCTGTGTCAAAACAGCAACGGGCATTGAGAGCGTTTCCATCCAGATCAATCAACCGATTTTCATCATCCCCAGTGCTGCCATTCATTTGGTGCGTGATGTCAACGAAAATGCGAAGGTCAGCGCGCAAACAGAGCTTTGTCCTTTCTTTGGTTTGAATGAGGGCAAAGAAAAACAATTCATGAATTGGTTGGCAGCAGCGGCCGGTGTACAGGCAGAGGACATTTTAAGTTTTGAACTGCAGCCGATCGATATCCAGCCTGCCTGTTTTGTGGGGCAGAAGGAGGAATGGATTTCCGCACCTCATCTGGATGATGTGGCCATGGTGTATGCTGCTTTTTGCGGTTTGTTGGAAGCGGTAGCTGCCGACAGTGAACAGAATATCATCGTGGCCGCTTATGACCACGAAGAAATCGGCTCCAATTCCACCCGCGGTGCCCGCAGCAACAGCCTGATGATGACAATCGACCGCATCTGTGAGAAATTAAACCTCAGCGTGGAAGATAAATACCGGGCGATGTCGGCCAGCCTTTTATTTTCTGCCGATATGGCGCATGCGGTGCATCCGGGCTATGCTGCCAAAAGCGACTTGAACCATCCGGTCTATATGAACAAAGGTCCGGTCTTAAAATTGGCAAACTTCCAATCCTATGCGACTTCCAGCCGCGGCACAGCGATCTTTAAATGGCTCTGCGCCAAGAACCAGATTCCTTATCAAATTTTAGTCAATCACAGTGATGCCCGCGGCGGCGGTACGATTGGCCCCATCATGGCTGCGGCTTATGGCGCAACCACGGTCGATATCGGCAATCCGATGCTCTCCATGCACTCGGTTCGCGAATTGAGCGGAACCGACGACCAATATGCCATGACGATGCTCTTTAAAGCGCTGTTCGAGGCGGATATTGCCGCATTGCTCTGCGAATAGGGTAAAAAAAACCCCAGAGCGTTCATCTCTGAGGTGGCAAATATAAAATCGCTCCGGCGGTTGATGAACAACCGCCGCAAGCCCTCGCATCGTCTGACAAATGAGCCGGCCTCGGCCACGGTCTGCTACCAAAACAGTAGAGACGGTTTATGCTCGCAGACGTCGGCAGACATTCGTAAGTGACAAGTTGCCTTGATCTCTCCGCGAATTCGCTGCTACCGCGATTGCTTCTATTATAGCGAATTCACCGGGAAATGCAAGTGATTTTTTCTAATAATTGCCATAAAAATGGGTGCTACCCTGACTGCCAAGAAGGCGGTTGGAAATGATAAATCGGAAAGGATGAAATTTATGTCGAAACAACACTTATTTGAGCTCATCGAACAGAAGAAAAACCAATGGTCTGCTTTAAGCGATCGGATTTGGGTAACTCCTGAAACCCGTTTTCAGGAACACAAATCTTCCGCTGCTTTAATTGAGGCACTGAAAGCTGAGGACTTTACGGTGACGGATCTCGGAGCACGCATTCCCTGTGCCTTTGTTGGCACTTGGGGTGAGGGGAAACCGGTGATTGGCTTCCTGGGTGAATTCGACGCGCTTTCCAGTTTGAGCCAAAAAGCCGGCAGCGCCCAGCGGGAAGCCATTGAACCCGGAGGAAACGGGCATGGCTGCTGTCATCATTTGCTGGGTACCGGCGCTTTGGCCGCCGCTGTTGCTTTACGCGACTATGTCAAAGAAAATCATCTTGCTTGTACCATCCAATATTTCGGCTGCCCGGGAGAAGAGGGTGGGTCCGGTAAAGCCTTTATGGCGCGGGAGGGAGTTTTCAATGCGATCGATGCCGCTATCACTTGGCATGGCAGCGCAATGACGCAAACTTCTGTCGGTTCTTCTTTGGCGAATATCCAAGTCTATTACAAATTCACCGGTCGGGCTTCTCATGCCGGCGCTTCACCGCATTTAGGCCGCAGCGCGTTGGATGCCGTAGAATTGATGAATGTAGGCGTCAATTATTTGAGGGAGCATATCATTTCCGAAGCCAGAGTGCATTACGCTTTGATCGACGCGGGCGGCAAGAGCCCTAATGTCGTGCAGCCGTTAGCCGAAGTCCTCTACTTAATCCGAGCTCCTAAGAACAACTTGGTGCAGGATATTTTTGAGCGTGTCTGCGATATCGCTCGCGGCGCCGCTTTGATGACTCAAACCAAGCTGGAAATTCAGATTGACAAGGCGTGTTCCAATCTGATTCCCAATGAAGTATTGGAAAAAGTAATGAATGAAAATTTACAATTGATTCCGGAACGTAAGCCGACCGCCCAGGAAATCGCTTACGCCGAGGGAATCCAAGCATCGCTCAGTACAGAGGAAAAAGGCAGTACTCTGAAGACTCTGATTGGCATGTTTGGTGAGCGCACCGGCAAGAAAGTGGCGTCAGAATTATTGGTTCATCCCATTTCGGCGAAACTGCTGCCTTATCAGACCAGCGAGAAAGTTTCCTCCGGTTCTACCGATGTTTCGGACGTTTCCTGGCTGACTCCTACGGTTCAATGCCGCAGCAGCTGCTACGCGCTGAATACACCGGGACATTCCTGGCAGCAGGTTGCCCAAGGCAAAGAAGATTGGGCTCACGATGGCATGCTGACGGCTGCCAAGGCGATGGCTGGTGTCGGTCTGGATTTGATTTTGCAGCCGCAGTTATTAGTGGAAGCCAAAGCTGAACTAATTGAACGGGTTGGTCCGGAGGGTTATCAGTGCCCCATTCCGGCAGGAATCAAACCATCCGCAGTCAAATAGCAGATATAAAAAAAGCCATTGGTTTTTACACCAATGGCTTTTGCTGAAAAATCAGGCTTATTTCTCCGCGTGCAGGTCTACAAAACAGAGAAACCCATGCGGGCAATCGGTTCACCCAAACGAACATAAAAGCCGCCGCGGTTGACGATGGTGTTAAAGTTGCTGAGATCCAATTTACCCTCGTGCTGAAACTTTTCATCCGCATTGACGGCGACAATTTCCGCCAGATACATAAAGTGGGAACCGAGTTCTAAGACTTGCGTGACTTTACATTCAATATTGACCGGGCATTCGGCAATTAAGGGTGCCTTGACTTTTTGGGCTGCGATCGGGGTGAGACCGGCCTCCTGCCATTTGTTATGTTCCCGGCCTGAGACTCTGCCGCACCAATCCAACATTTCGCATTGGTCCTCTGTGATCAGATTGATCACGAATTCTCTTGTACGTAAGAGGATACCCTGTGAGAGGGTGGCCGGTCGGAAGGAAACGTAGGTCATCGGTGGCTTACTGCAGACAGTGCCGGTCCAGGAAGCGGTAGCGATGTTGTAATTTTCCGGTGAGTCACCGCTGGAAATCAAAACAGCCGGCACCGGTGCTAACACGGTAGCGGCAGGAATTGCGTATTTTTGCATAGTTGAATCCTCCTTCAAATTATTCCATTTCCTATTATAGCAGGATTTGTTCCGCTTGTCTTATTTTTTTGTAAATGTCAAACGGGAGTGTGGATCATGGAGTCACGCGGAACGGTCAAGACCGTTCCCTACATCTGCCCGTACGTTGGCGATAATACGCCTAAGACTGGTATTACGCTGGATCCGCATCTACTAATCCGTAACGCAACATGATCGTTGCACGATGATGGGTAAACAGCGAAACGATACAACGACTTAACAGCGAAACAATGAAACAGCGAAACGATACAACGACTTAACAACGGAACAATGAAACAGCGAAACGATACAACGACTTACCAACGAAACAATGAAACAGCGAAACGATGCAACGATGGGGCAAAGGTAGCCAGCTATCAAACGTCAAGTGGCAAAACGAAAATTATATTCTGGGAACATAAGGCTTTTTATCCCTTAAAACAGCGAAAACAATGTTGCATAATTTATGTGTAACAGCTCCAATTGCCGTCATATAATCTTTTCCTTCGTCGCGTTTCTTCTGGTAAAAAGCAGACATGACCGGATCTTTTTGCGCGGCAACCGTTGCGGCATTCCAGAGCGCTCTGCGCAGATAAGGTGAGCCTCGCTTCGACATCGTGTTGTGCGTTGAAGTGAAATTACCGGATTGTTTAATCGAAGGGTCAATACCGGCAAATGCCGCCAGTTTCTTCGGATTTTCGAAATTATCAATATTGCCGATTTCCGAGTAGATCACCGCAGCCGAGGTGACTCCAACACCAATAATGGTATCCAGATAGCATTCACATTGGGAATAGATCTGCTCAATCTTTTTTTCAATTGCGTCAATCTGTTCTTCAATGAATTGAATCAGATCCACGGTTTGGTGTAATTCAAAGCATAGAGCAGCATTTGCTCTATTCACCCCAACTGTGTGTTTGCAGGCGCTGCGGATCTCCAGCGCTTTTTCCTCACCGAAACTGCCGCGGGAATGCTTCGCTAAAAAATCAGCCAACCGCTTTGTGCCGAGCTTCAGAATGGCATCCGGTGACGGATACTTGCTGAGCAACTCCAGCGAAGTTTTACCGAAAATATCTGAAAAAAGCTTGTGATATTCCGGAAAAAGATGATCCAGCACGCCAATTACATGGTTTTTGTGCTTTGCAATCTCATCAACCAGAGAACAGCGGAAACGGCATAACTCGCGTAAATTCTGGACATCCTCCGTTTGTACCGCTACGTCGGAATAACGTCCCATGCGGATCACATCCGCGATATAACCGCAATCCACCGTATCCGTCTTGGTTTTACGGACAGACATGCGCCGTATGGCGTCGGTGAGCAGGGGATTGACCACATGCAATTCAATTCCTAAATCGAGTAAAACACAATAAAAATTCAGCCAGTAATGACCGGTGGCTTCCATGCCGACGCAAATTGCATCTTGCTTTTGGTAAAGAGCGACCTTCTGCAAAAACAATTGAAAGCCCTCTTCGGAATTTTCAAATGCAAACGAGGGAGCCAGCGCTTGACCACTGGCGTCCACCGCGATCGCCTGGTGACGGAATTTACCGATGTCTACGCCAAAAGTAATCATTTACAGCAACTCCTCAAACTGGAATGCGGCAAAGGATGATCTCTCTGACGCTGACAGCTGCAACCTCGCGTGAAATACAAGGATTTTACCCTATCCAGCCAATACGCAGATTTCTGTCAGATCAGAGGCAACACTCTACATCACAGGAACGATTCCCAGGGAACAGTACGTTGACCTCTGCCTGACAAAATTATACCACAAAGGGCAAACCCCTTGGATACCTAAAGAGTGGCTTTGGCTCGCTTCCTGTACCCTGTAAATGAGTTACCTTGGCACTACTAGTATATACGAGGGAACGGTCTTGACCGTTCCGTAACGCAACATGGTCGTTGCACGATGATGGGTAAGCAATGAAACGATTTGACGACCTAACAACGGAACAATGAAACAGCGAAACGATACAACGACTTACCAACGAAACACCGGAACAGCGAAACGATGCAACGACGGAACAACGAAACAATGAAACAGCGAAACGATACAACGATGGGGCAAAGGTAGGGAACGGTCTTGACCGTTCCGTAACGCAACATGATCGTTGCACGATGATGGGTAAACAGCGAAACGATACAACGACTTACCAACGAAACAATGAAACAGCGAAACGATGCAACGATGGGGCAAAGGTAGGGAACGGTCTTGACCGTTCCGTAACGCAACATGGTCGTTGCACGATGATGGGTAAGCAATGAAACGATTTGACGACCTAACAACGGAACAATGAAACAGCGAAACGATACAACGATGGGACAAAGGTAGGGAACGGTCTTGACCGTTCCGTAACGCAACATGATTGTTGCGCGATGATGGGTAAACAGCGAAACGATTTGACGACCTAACAGCGAAACAATGAAACAGCGAAACGATACAACGATGGGGCAAAGGTAGGGAACGGTCTTGACCGTTCCGTAACGCAACATGGTCGTTGCACGATGATGGGTAAACAACGAAACGATTTGACGACATAAGAACAGAACAATGAAACAGCGAAACGATACAACGACTTACCAACGAAACACCGAAACAATGAAACAGCGAAACGATACAACGATGGGACAAAGGTAGCCAGCTATCAAACGTCAAGTGGCAAAACGAAAATTATATTCTGGGAACATAAGGCTTTTTATCCCTTAAAACAGCGAAAACAATGTTGCATAATTTATGTGTAACAGCTCCAATTGCCGTCATATAATCTTTTCCTTCGTCGCGTTTCTTCTGGTAAAAAGCAGACATGACCGGATCTTTTTGCGCGGCAACCGTTGCGGCATTCCAGAGCGCTCTGCGCAGATAAGGTGAGCCTCGCTTCGACATCGTGTTGTGCGTTGAAGTGAAATTACCGGATTGTTTAATCGAAGGGTCAATACCGGCAAATGCCGCCAGTTTCTTCGGATTTTCGAAATTATCAATATTGCCGATTTCCGAGTAGATCACCGCAGCCGAGGTGACTCCAACACCAATAATGGTATCCAGATAGCATTCACATTGGGAATAGATCTGCTCAATCTTTTTTTCAATTGCGTCAATCTGTTCTTCAATGAATTGAATCAGATCCACGGTTTGGTGTAATTCAAAGCATAGAGCAGCATTTGCTCTATTCACCCCAACTGTGTGTTTGCAGGCGCTGCGGATCTCCAGCGCTTTTTCCTCACCGAAACTGCCGCGGGAATGCTTCGCTAAAAAATCAGCCAACCGCTTTGTGCCGAGCTTCAGAATGGCATCCGGTGACGGATACTTGCTGAGCAACTCCAGCGAAGTTTTACCGAAAATATCTGAAAAAAGCTTGTGATATTCCGGAAAAAGATGATCCAGCACGCCAATTACATGGTTTTTGTGCTTTGCAATCTCATCAACCAGAGAACAGCGGAAACGGCATAACTCGCGTAAATTCTGGACATCCTCCGTTTGTACCGCTACGTCGGAATAACGTCCCATGCGGATCACATCCGCGATATAACCGCAATCCACCGTATCCGTCTTGGTTTTACGGACAGACATGCGCCGTATGGCGTCGGTGAGCAGGGGATTGACCACATGCAATTCAATTCCTAAATCGAGTAAAACACAATAAAAATTCAGCCAGTAATGACCGGTGGCTTCCATGCCGACGCAAATTGCATCTTGCTTTTGGTAAAGAGCGACCTTCTGCAAAAACAATTGAAAGCCCTCTTCGGAATTTTCAAATGCAAACGAGGGAGCCAGCGCTTGACCACTGGCGTCCACCGCGATCGCCTGGTGACGGAATTTACCGATGTCTACGCCAAAAGTAATCATTTACAGCAACTCCTCAAACTGGAATGCGGCAAAGGATGATCTCTCTGACGCTGACAGCTGCAACCTCGCGTGAAATACAAGGATTTTACCCTATCCAGCCAATACGCAGATTTCTGTCAGATCAGAGGCAACACTCTACATCACAGGAACGATTCCCAGGGAACAGTACGTTGACCTCTGCCTGACAAAATTATACCACAAAGGGCAAACCCCTTGGATACCTAAAGAGTGGCTTTGGCTCGCTTCCTGTACCCTGTAAATGAGTTACCTTGGCACTACTAGTATATACGAGGGAACGGTCTTGACCGTTCCGTAACGCAACATGATCGTTGCACGATGATGGGTAAGCAATGAAACGATTTGACGACCTAACAACGGAACAACGAAACAGCGAAACGATACAACGATGGGGCAAAGGGAACGGTCTTGACCGTTCCGTAACGCAACATGATCGTTGCACGATGATGGGTAAACAGCGAAACGATTTGACGGCCTAACAACGAAACAATGAAACAGCGAAACGATACAACGATGGGTAAACAGCGAAACGATTTGACGATTTACCAACGAAACAATGAAACAGCGAAACGATACAACGATGGGGCAAAGGTAGGGAACGGTCTTGACCGTTCCGTAACGCAACATGATTGTTGCGCGATGATGGGTAAACAGCGAAACGATTGAACGACCTAACAACGAAACAATGAAGCAGCGAAACGATGCAACGATGGGGCAAAGGTAGGGAACGGTCTTGACCGTTCCGTAACGCAACATGATCGTTGCACGATGATGGGTAAACAGCGAAACGATTTGACGACTTAACAACGAAACAATGAAACAGCGAAACGATACAACGACTTACCAACGAAACGACGGAACAGCGAAACGACGGAACAGCGAAACGACGAAACGACCGGAACAACGAAACAATGGCTGGTATATAATGTTTCTATTTCACCGATTCATAAGGTTTGGCGAGCCTTTGATCAGAGGGTAAACATTGATTGTTCTGCAGACAAAAAGCGAAATGTGATAGGATTGAAGCAAAAAACCTGATCATCCTTTTCTTTCACACGCCGCACTTTGTTTGGGAATAATTACCTTGCTTATTGCTTTTCTGTATTGCGAAGAGACGATGAAGCTGTTCTTGATGACAAGAAAGGATGGAAAAAATGGAATTCAGTCAATTAATCAAAGAACGTTATTCTGTCCGTAAATTTGCGGATCAGCCGGTAGAACAGGATAAATTAGAAAAAATCCTGGAAGCCGGCCGGGTCGCTCCAACCGCGAAGAACCTACAGCCACAGCGGATTTATGTGCTGCAAAGTCAAGAAGCACTGCTGAAAATCCGCACGATCGCCCGATGCGCTTTTAACGCCCCGCTCGTCCTGCTGGTCTGCGGCGATTTGAAAGAAGGCTGGGTCAATCCATTCAACCAGCGCAATTCCACGGAAATGGATGTCAGTATCGTCAATACCCAAATGATGCTGCAAGCAAAAGAGCTAGGCCTGGACTCTACCTGGGTCTGCTGGTTTGATACTGCAGCGGTCAAGGCGGCGTTCTGTCTGCCGGAAGAGATCGAACCGTTCTGCTTGCTGCCCTTGGGGTATCCTGCTGCCGGTGTTGTGCCATCCAGCACGCATCATCAGCGTAAGGCTTTAAGCGAAACAGTAATCATGCTCTAGAAGAAAAAAACCAGCTCATTGCTATGTAATGAGCTGGTTTTTCTATAACGAAGTTAAATTCCTGACTTTTTAGCTGGCAACGCGGGAGGTGGCGTTCTGAAAGACAGCCTCTGCTTCTTCCGGTATTGCTTGTACGGCGTTCTGCTGAATCTTTACTTCACCGTACAGCACAGATCCCATTTCGATGGATAAGGCGAAAGCAGTGAGATTGCCGATGATCAGAGAGTTTTTTTGCAGGACAGCAGATTGATCAATCACCAGGTTCCCTTTTACCTTACCGTCGACCGTTAAATCCTGAGAAGTGATGTTTCCCATCACAACTGACTCGCTGTCAATATGTATGAAAGCTTCGGCATTGATACTGCCTTGCACACTGCAGTGTTGCAGCGTGACAGATTCACCGATGACATCGCCGGTGATGGTGCCGGTAATTAGAACATCACCTTTGGCGATAATGTCTCCTGCAATTTTCCCGGCTACTTCGACAGAACCTTCAGTGATGATCTTGCCTTCAATCACAGTATTCTTGTCAATAATCGTGGTTTGAAAATTCGATGCGGAATCATTTCCCAAGCGAAGCGGGTTTTTTCGAGCGTCAGAGAGCTTGCCAGCCGTATTGGTCCGCTCTAAAGCGGTTCTTTTCCGGGCTGGTTTGGCGATTGGTTCAACTTCCTTATCGTTGATAAAGATCGCTTTTATCAACGATATGATGCGGTCTTTGCTCAAAAAAGGAGTCACAGCTTTGGTTTCTGAATTGGAAGTCTCGGGATTCTTATCTGCTAAAGTCGTTTCACTTTGGGTCAAAGTTGAATCAGCCATTCCAAAATCCTCCTTGTCGAATTGTAGAAAAAAATTAGTTTGTCAGGTGACAGCATCACCGAAACAGCAGATTTCATTTTGTATCTTGTTTTCCAGATTCATCATGATTGCAATTTTAGAAGTAACGAAACGAATGGAAAAGAGATTTTAAATGAAGAAAATGTAACTGTATCAGCGTCTCATACGTTTAAATTAGAACGATTATAACAAATAAGCGGCCAGAAAGCAAGCTGATTAGGATATCTATTTCCACAATATTTTTTTTATCAGACTGAATTACCCAAAAACAATTGATACTTTCAACTTAAAATATAGTAGTTAATTATAATTTTCGGCGGCCGTATGCTTAGAAGCAGGCAAAACTATGCAATAAAAATAACCAAGCGATCAGAATAGAAAAGCATCCGAATTTATATCTTATTCAAACCCAACCGCAAAGGAGATTTCGTGCTAAAAACAATAACTGTTCAGCAGAGCGATCGAGGTTAAAGCAAAAAGTACAAGCCATGCGGTTGACAGCAGAAAAGCCAGCTGGCTGCAGCTAAAAAAAAAGACCGGTCTGCTTGCAAAAGCAACTTCCTTCTGGATGGAGTTGCTTTTGCAATAGCGACCTGTCTTTTGCTCTTTAGTGAATCTGACAATTTTTATTGACCCAGTCCCGCATCAGGATTTTTTTACCGACCGTGGTGAATTGAACATCAATTTGTGTATCGGTAACATGGGTTAAGATGCCTTCGCCCCAGACTTTGTGATAAATCGTTTGTCCCTCTTCAAAGTTTTGTTTTGGCAAAACAGAGTTTTGTTTTTTCACTTCATCTTTTGCATAAGCGGATAAGACTCTTTGATAAACTTCTGTTTCATCATCTGTCAGACAAACCAGGGTGACTGCCAAGGCATAAGTATTATTCTCAAACCATTTCTTAATGGTCTGCAGCGCTAATTTGGCTGCTTCTACCTTGGGATAACGATAGGCGCCAATGCTGATACAGGGGAATGCGATAGAGTAAAGACCATTTTCTTTGGCGCAGTCCAGGCAAGCCTGGTAGGTTCTTTGCAGTAATTCCTTCTCACCGCTGTTGCCTCTGTTATATTTGGGACCGGCGGTATGAATGATATAGTCGGCACTTTCCAAATTATAACTGGCGGTTATGACCGCTTCTCCGGTCCGGATGGTCAGATCCTTCAGCGTTTCTTTCAGTTCTTTACCGCTTGCTTTATGGATTGGCTTATCGATTGTTCCACTGCCGGAAAGCTTGGTATCACCGGCGCTGACGATCGCATCGATCCGGCTGATCATGGTGATATCACCCTTGACCAGATTAAGGCTGCTGGACATTTGTTTGTTCTCATTCTTGCGCGGCAGGGGAGTGCGGAACAGAGCGGCAAACGTTTCATAGTCCTGCGCTTTCGCCAATAGATTTAAACGGGATAAAGCGATAAAAACAGCTGCAGCTCGGGCAGCGCTGTTGACATTTTTATCAGGATTAAAATCAATGTCGGTAAAAGCGTCATATTGTAAGAGCTGATCCGCCAATTTTTTGTTTTCCAGTAATGCATTGACGTAAAGGAAAGTATAAAAACCAGTTTTCGGCTCCAGGGGAAATTCCTGATTTTCATAACGGAAACCAATCAGTTTACCGTTTGTTTTCAATTCCGTGAATTTCTTGGCAGCTTTCGGTTTTAAATCGTAAATCTCTAAAAAAGGACCGCCGTTTTCAAAAACGCGGCTGGCTTGGTAGATGTTTTCAACGGCGATGCTTTTTTCCAGGCTGCGAACTTGTTTCTCCAGTTGAAAGGCACACAGTGCCAGGCCAAGCGGCTCGCTTGCTTTGGCGGAAATTTCCAGAATTTGTTTTCCGGGATATTTACTGCTGAAAACATCATGGATCGCGAGGATGTTCTTTTGTTTTTGGGCCGTTGCCAAACCTTTGTTATACTCAAAATCAGCCTCATATGTCTTGCAATATGGGGGACGATTGATACTGATAAAAATCGGTTTCACGGACATCGTTGCTTCCTCCCTCGGTTCAGGTTGAACTATTCACTATGCAAGCTGATTTTTTTCATTTAAATGAGATTTGCCATAGAACAATAGTAGAATCGGATTTTGTTACGTACTAATCATTATAACACATCTTACACTTGAATAGTGGGATACTTCTCAATCTTTTTGATTCACTTAATCGCTTCTTCTGCCAGATCAAGTGGGCTGCATTTTCTGCTGAAAATCAAGACAACGCTACGGTTTTGCTTCAGCAACCGGCAAGGTTTGCAGTTGCCAATGGCAGGAGCGAAGCCAAAGCATAGCGAATTCAAGCGATACAAGATCGTTTTATCGAGGGGTTATTACGAAATAGGAAAGTGGGAGGTTGAAAACACAATGCAAACAACATTACATCAGACATGGTTGAGCCAAACAGCGATTGCACACAGAGGATTGCATGATGCAGCCAAACCGGAGAATTCATTGTCTGCTTTTCAGGCGGCAGTGAATGCTGGTTATGCCATCGAATTGGATTTGCATTTATTGCGGGATGGGGTATTCGCTGTGCTGCACGATGCGAATACGCTGCGCATGACCGGGAAAGATGCTACAATCACAGACTTGAACTCCGAGCAATTGCCGCTCTATCGCTTTATCAACAGCAATGAGACAATTCCTACCTTTACCCAGGTGCTGCAGTTGGTCAAAGGCAGAGTACCCCTATTGATCGAGATGAAACAGTGCCAGGAAAACGAAACTGCCGCTGAGATTTTAGTTGATCAGCTGCAGCGTTATCAGGAAGAATATGGCGGAGCGTATGCGGTTGAGAGTTTTGATCCACAATTCCTGCTTGCGTTAAAGCAAAAGGCTCCCGAAATCGTGCGCGGTCAGCTGGCCTGTCTTGACGCAGGGCAGTCGGACGCTGAGCTCAATCAGAAACTGGCTTTCTGCAGCTATAATGAGATGACAAAACCTCAATTTATTGCTTATGCGATTCTGGATCTGCCGCTCGAGTTTTTAGAGCAAGCCCGAGCAAGCGGTATGCTGATTTTAGGTTGGACGGTGCGTACGACAGAGCAGCTGCAGCATGCCCGGCGCTATTGCGACAATATCATTTTTGAGAAAATTCGCGTCTAGGGCAGCGACATGAGAATGAAACAGGAAGAGCTGCTAGTCTTGCTGGAGCTGCATCTGCAGCGTTATCCTCTGATGCAAATCAGCGATGCGGTGAAATTACTTTATCAAAATGAATTCGGCGGAGGTCATTTGATTACGGATGCGGAGCAGTCCCTTCGCTTTCTATTGCAGGAGTGGGATGCTGTCGCGGCGGATCCGCAGGCCATTGCTTTTGAGCAACTGGGCAGCGGTTTAGTCAGAGCATATCTGCCTGCGCTGAAAGCAAGTGCTATTGCACCGCAGCAGCTGAATCGCGCCTTCGTTTTGAGTGCCAATGCAGTGCGGGGCGAGGCAGCCGAATTGGAAGTGAAACTTACGGCTTTGTCTGAATGCCGTCTGCAAAACAGAGCTGCCTTTGATCCGGCTGCCTTGGCTGAATATTTGACGGATTATCGCAGGCGGGGTTATCCTGCCGTGAGCCACAGCGAAATCTATCGGCAAGCTTACCGGCCGGCTTATCGGGTGCTGTCGCTGCAAATCTGGCAGGCAATCCAGTGATTTACGGCTGGATTATCTGCCTGCACAGCCGTCGCACGGCAAAACATTTTCACTTTAGCAACTGTTTTTCAGTACTGCAAGGAAATCTTACTATTCAGTTGAAAAATACTTGCATTCTTGGGCAATTTTGGTTATGATAATGGACATGAGTGATCAGAAGGAATGGTTGTTTCGAGACGAGAGGCGTTACCCGATTGATCCATGGCGACAACCTTACAGCTGAAATAGCTCCGGCAAGAAAGGGGTAACAAAATGATTTATAATTTAACCGATGCTAATTTTGAAAAAGAAGCACTGCAGGCCGATCTGCCAGTCTTGGTGGATTTTTGGGCAACTTGGTGCGGTCCCTGTCGGATGGCAGCCCCCATCGTGGAAGCGGTAGCCGAAGAATACGACGGTAAGTTGAAAGTATGCAAATTAGATGTCGATGCCAATCCCCGTACGGCAGGCTCTTTTGAGATTCAAAGTATTCCAACCATGGTGCTGATCACAACCAACAAGGAAACAAAAGAAAAAGAAGCCCGTTCCATTGTGGGTTATCATCCCAAAGAGGAATTGAAAGAAATTCTGGACCGCTTCATACATTAATCGGATCGGCGCGCAGGTTAAAAACGGAGCAATCCGTTGACCTGCTGCGCTTTTCTTTTCCCATGGTCATTTGAGCAACTATCAAAGGTGGGCAGAGGTTCGCATTCCCTGCAAGAAGGCGGTCTCTGCTTGCTTTTTAGGGCAAATACCAGTAGAATGAAGCAATCAGCAGAAAAAAGATACGGGTCAATAGTCTGCTGAGGAAGGCAAAGGAATGAGAGTATGACGGATCCTCGAATAGATCAATTATCCGGCGGCGGACAGATTTTCTGGCTGCCCGCCCAACAATATGTGACACATCACGTGAAAGTTTGGCTGGTGCAGCCGGTGGAACGCCGCATCTTCAGCTCTGCGGCATTGCTGAGCTCTCTTCTGCGCCGCGGCAGCCGCCGCTATCCGGATCAGCGCCGCTTGGTGGCCGCTTTGGAAGAACTCTGGGGAGCCGATCTGCATACACAGGTGAATCGGGTAGGCAGCTTTCATCTGACTTCTTTTTATCTCAATTTAGCGGACGGACGATTTTTACCCGCCGCCGGAGCCGGTTTACTGACCGACGGCTTACAGCTGCTGCAGGAAATGATCACATCCCCCTATTTGATCGACGGTTTGTTCCCGGCAGAAGTATTTGATCAGGAACAGCAAAGACTGCAGACGATTTTAGCGAGCAGCCGCAATAACCGCAGCTCCCTGGCAGCGCAGCGGATGCAGGCATTGGTTTATGGCGATACGGCTTACGGAGTGCCACGCTATGGCACCGAAGCAGATTTGCTGGCGCTCAGCAATCAGAAATTGATGGATGCTTATCATCAATTGCTGCAAAACAGCCGTTTGATTGTCGGCCTTTGTGGTGATGGTGTGGAACAAGTGACGACGGCTCAGATTGAGCAGATGTTCAATTGGCAGCGGCAGCCGTTAGCGGCCAAAGCTGCCCTGGTTTTGCCGCACCGGGCAAGTGTTGAAAAAGTGACCGAAGTCATCCCGGGCGAACAGAGTCAGCTGCTGATGGCGTTTAGTTCTCAAGTAGGATATGAACAGCCAGCCAGTTTGGCACTTTTTTTGGTCAACGGACTTTACGGAGGGTTTGCCCATTCCCGCCTTTTCCGTTTTGTGCGGGAAGAAGCGGGTTTAGCTTACGCAACCGGCAGCAGTCTGGACCGTTCCACCGGTGTGCTGACGGCTTACGCCGGTTTGGAAGCGGAAGCTGCCGTCCAGGCCGCAGCGTTGATGTCGGAGCAGATGCAAAGGCTGCAGGCAGGCGATTTCAGCGAGGCGGAGCTGGAGATGACCAGACAAACCGTGGCTGGCCAGCTGCGCATGTCAAATCAGGAAGCAGAAGGCCGTTTGGATTATCAATTCAGTCGATTTTTAAAAGGACATGGTGATGTGGAACAGATGATTGAGCAAATGCAAAACATCAGCCGGCAGGAAATCATCGCCGCCGCTCAAACATTGAAACCGCATACGGTTTATTTGCTGGCGGATCGAGAGGTAATTCAATGATGAAACAATTCTTAGTACCGTATCCTATTTTGGAGGAAGTGCTGCCCAATGGACTGCATCTGACGATTGTTCAGCGCCAGGGTCATCAGCATATGTCGGCGCAGCTGGCGTTCCCTTTTGGTTCTTTGCATGACGCCATCACGGACCGGCAGGGAAAACGCCTGCAGGTTACAGCCGGTACGGCGCACTTTTTGGAACATCAATTGTTTCGCCAAGCGGACGGCAGCAGCAGCAGTGATGCTTTTGCTGCCTTGGGCGCCTATGATAATGCGTTTACCAATTTCGATCATACGGTTTATATGGCGGACTGCAGCGATCATCAACTGGAAGTGCTGCAGCTTCTGCTCGATTTTACCGATCATCCCTGTTTCAGCCGGGAAAGCGTCGACAATGAGCGGGAAATCATTAACCAAGAATTAATGATGTACCGTGACCAACCGGAGGAACGTTTGGAATTGAATCTGCGCCATGGCCTCTTTGGCGATCACCGTGCCGGTCAGGATATCGGCGGTGAAGCGGAAACGATTGCACTGGTCACGGCTGAGCTGCTCTATCAATGTTATGAAGCCTATTATCAGCCTTCTCTGGCCCGTTTGGTGGTCGTCGGCGATCTGGAACCGGCGGCAGTGGTTCGCCTGGCTGCCAAATGGGGCAGCGGTCGTCAAAGCAACTACCAACCGGTACAACCTGCCGCAGCACCGCAGCCAGCCGGGCAGAGCGATTTGAGCTTGACGATGCGGGCGGCTCGCCCCTTGTTGGCGCTTGGTTTTGCCGATGATCGTCAGGTTGTGCTGACCGGCAAAGATCTGCTGCGCCGTCAGCTGGAAATGGATCTGATTCTGGACCTGATCTGCGGAAAATCCTCGGCCATCTATTGGGAATTTACCGCCAAGCAATTATTCAGCAGTTTCTTTTCCGCTGATTATACGGCAACGCCTTGGTTTGGTGCGCTGACTTGCGCTGCCGACACGACCGCGGCCACAGCATTACAGGAGCGCTTGCTGCAGTATTTCAGCAGCGGCGAAGCCTTGGCTGTGCTGACGTCAGAGAATTTGCAGCGAATGAAAAAGAAAACCTTGGGCGAATTGCTGGGCTGTTTTGAAAGCGGAGAGGCCCTGGCGGTCAACCTGCTGACGGCAAATTTGTATGGCTATCGTTTTACGGATATTCCCGATGTCTTAATGGAAATCAGTGTCAGCGATCTGCTGCAGCGCTTTGCACAAGCGATACAGACGGAACGAATGGCTATTTCTCGCATAGAACCCCTGGCAGAAGAAGACGCCGTAGAATAATTATCTCTCATGCTGCAGCCGGTATTGTTGACTTAAGATTTTTTCAAGCTTACTCCTTTATGATAGCCACATCAGCCGAACGAACGGAGAGAAGGAAGCAAATCTCTCTCCGTGAAAGCAGCGGCTGCGTAAAGGAGCGAATCGTATGAAAACAAAGACCGTTGTCAAGTGTTTATTGGATGCAAGTATGACCGTGATTTATGGCTTACTGATGTTTGATCTGGGGACCGGCGCTTTCTTTCACGAGGTTGCCGGGATCGCGATCGGTGTTTTATTTCTTTTTCATCTGATCTTGAATTGGAGCACCGGTTTCGGCTTATGGAGATCCGTTCGAAAAGGAATCGGTTCACTGAAAAATAAATTTCTGCTGACGCTGGATTGCCTGCTTCCCGGCGGCATGCTGATTGTGATTGTTACCGGTGTCTTGATTTCCAGAGCTCTGTTTTCTTTTCAACTTGAGAACCAACTGTTGATTTATCAAATTCACAATGCGGCAGCCTATCTGTGTCTGGCGATTTTGCTGCTGCATCTGGCGCTGCATACAAAATATCTCTTGGCTGTGCTGCGCCAAATGGGTCGTCACAGCAGCATGGTCGGTGTCCGCAAAGCAGTAAGTGGTTTCGCCATCGCAGCTTTGATCATCGGTTTCGTCTATGTCAATGCCTTGCAGGCCTATCAAAATGACGTGCTGGCGGCTGTGCTGCTGCCAACCGCTGCCGTTCAAAGCAGTTCAGTCGATGCAGTTAAACCATCCGCTGCACAGACTGCCGGCACGGTGGTCGCCGAGACAGCTGAAACAGCGGCAGAAGCAAAGAAAAAAGAAGAAGAAGCTGCTGCGGCCAACTCCTCCGCTGCTCAGGGCAATGAAGCAACCGTAACGCCTACGCTGGCTGATTTTTTAGGTAAAATCGTCTGCACCGGTTGTCATAATCGCTGCTTATTGAGTAATCCGCGCTGCGGCATCGGGGCGCAGCAAGCCGAGATTGCGGAAGTGGAATATGACCGCACCTATGGTATTACCGGTTAATGCGCAGAATAGACCGTTTCATCGTAGGAGGTTTTGTTTTGCTGCATCCCTCCGCCGAGAGCAGGGCAGAGAATTGACTGGCTAACTCAAAACCAAGCGAGACCGCAAGAAAGAAGGGATGAAACGCTGAAACCGTTCGAAGAACTGTATCAGATTCATTACAGTCGGATCTATGCTTTCCTTTTTCGCCTTTGTCGTGATCAGGATTTAGCCGAAGAATTGACACAGGAATCTTTTTTTCAGGCTTTCGCTTCTTTTCATCAATTCAAAGGCAAAAGCGAGCCCTACACCTGGTTGGTAGCGATCGCAAAACATGTTTATTTTCGCTATCTGCGCAAAAAAAAGCAATCACTGGACGTGATTGATCTCTCTCTGGTGATCGAAACGTACAGCAGCAACAACCGGACTCCTCAGGAAACACTGGAACAAAAAGAATTGGAAGCAGCGCTGCGCACGCTGATCAATCGAATTCCCGAGAAATATCGCGACGTCATCATGCTGCGTATTTATGCCGAACTGCCCTTTGCGCAGGTAGCATCTCTGCTGAACATCAGTGAAAATTCCGCGAAAGTAATTTATTATCGGGCTAAAAAAATGCTGATGGAGGAATTGAATCATGGAAATCTCATGTGATATGGCAATGGATCTGATTACGCTCTACCATGATGGTCTGGCCAGCGAAAGCAGTGTCAAGGCGATCAAAGCGCATCTCAAAGGCTGCCCGAATTGCCGCAAAGCCTATCGCGAATATAAACTGGCAGAGATTCATCCCGCCGCAACAGAGATGGATCCGAACCTGCAGGAATTGAATGATCGTTTCAGTTACCTGGCCAAGCGCTTGCGAAAACGCCAGTATCTGATTACTTCCGGTATGGGCTTTTACATTCTGCTGACGCTGGCGCTGCTGGTCTATTCTATATTGAAGCAGCAAGAAGAAGCGTAAATCAAAACAAAAGTGACATTCCTTGTTGAGAGGAATGTCACTTTTGCTATTTCGAGGTTAAGACGAAAGAGAAATCCGCCTGCAGGCAAAGCTTACCCGCGACGAAACCTTTTCCCGTCGCCCAATAGAACGAGCCTTTGTTCTTGATAATCCGCACCTCTGTTTCCAGCAGATCACCCGGTCTGACCGGCTGGCGAAAGCGGACGCCATCCAAACCGGCTAAGAAAGGCAACAGACCCGGATTCATCCGGCTGCTTAATAAGGCGCAGGCGGATTGAGCCAAAATTTCGCAGAGAATCACGCCGGGAACCAGCGGATCACCCGGAAAATGCCCTTGCAGAAAAAACTCTTCCGGCCGAATCCTTTTTTTACCATAAGCAACATCCGCTTCCACACTGGCTGCATCCAGCAGCAGCATGGGAGCACGATGCGGTAAGGCTTGCGCTAAATCGATTTGGATCATGCCTCGCTCCATTTGCGGAAAGCCACACAAGCGTTATGACCGCCGAACCCCAGAGAATTGGATAAAGCGCCGGCTAAGTTGACCTTGACGGCATGATTTGGCGTATAGTCGAGGTCGCAAGCAGGGTCAGCTTGTTCGAGATGGATGGTTGGCGGCACGATGCCCGTCTGCAGAGCCAGGATGGCGGCGATGGCTTCCACCGCTCCGGCGGCTCCCAGCATATGGCCGGTCATCGATTTGCTGGAAGAGATGTGCAAGTCCTTTGCTTCTTCGCCAAAGGCTTTCTTCAGGGCAGTAGTTTCTGTGGCATCATTCAAAACAGTGCCGGTACCGTGCGCGTTAAAATAGAGGGTACTGGCCGGTAGATCCTGCAAACCAAGCCTTGCCTGGCTGATTGCTCTGGCGCTGGCGCTGGCTTCCGGATCCGGCGCCGTAATATGATGTGCGTCACAGGTTGAGCCATAACCGACCATTTCAGCGTAGATTTTTGCCTTGCGCGCCAAAGCGTGTTCATACTCTTCCAAAATCAAGACACCGGCGCCTTCAGCGATCACAAAGCCGCCTCTGCGCCGATCGAAAGGCAGGGAGGCTTCCTCCCGGTTTTCACTGGGGTTCAGGGCTTGGCAATTGCCGAAACCGGCTACGGCCAGCGGCGTAATTGCCGCCTCGCTGCCGCCGCAGAGAGCTGCCGTGGCATAGCCATGCAGGATGGCGCGATAGGCTTCCCCAATTGCGGTCGTACCGGTAGCGCAGGCAGTACAGACGGCGACGCAGGGTCCGGTAGCCCGGTAGCGAATCGCCAGCTGTCCGGCGGCAATATTGGCAATCATCTTGGGGATCAGCATCGAGGATACTTTTTTAGGGCCGGCTTCCAGCAGCTGCTGGTGTTCCTGACATAGCGTATTGAAACCGCCGATGCCGCTGCCAAAATAAACAGCCAATTCGGCCGGATCGATCTGCCCGGCCAGTTTGCTGTCCGCCATGGCTTCGGCAGCCGCATAGAGCGCATACTGCACGAAGAGATCGGTTTTGCGGACTTCCGCTTTTTCTAAATGAATCAGCGGATCGAAGGCTTTTAGTTCGCCGGCCAGTTTGAATTTTGATGCACCGGTATCAAAATGAGTGATGAAATCGATGCCGTTGACGCCGGCAATCAGGTTTCGCCAAAATTCCGCTGCGGTTTGACCAATGGGTGTCAGGGCGCCTAAGCCCGTGATAACAACACGTTTCATGTTCTCCTCCTACATTGCTAAACCGCCATCCACTCGGATCACTTCGCCGGTGATATAATCGGCTTGAGCGGATGCGAGAAACAAAGCCAGTTCAGCGACTTCTTCTGCTTTGCCGAAGCGTTTCATCGGGATTTGTTCGGCCAGGCGATGGTCAGCGCTGAAGTCTTTCGTCATTTCGGTGGTAATAAAGCCGGGAGCGATGGCATTGCAGCATACACCCCGGGATGCGAGTTCTTTGGCAACTGTTTTGGTTAGTCCGATCAACCCGGCTTTGGCGGCGGCATAATTCGCCTGTCCCGCATTGCCGCTTAGGCCGGCAACCGAACTGATATTGATGATTTTACCGGACTTTTGTTTCATAAAAATCGGATAAACCTGTTTGATCGTATTGAAGGCACCTTTCAGATTGATTGCCAGCACTTCATCAAAATCGGCTTCCTTCATCGCCAATAACAATTTATCCTTGGTAATACCGGCATTGTTGACGAGAATGTCGATCGGACCGAAATCCGCCGTGATTTTCTGAAAGGTCAGAGCTACGTCTGCGGTATCGGCTACATTACAAGCATAGATGCTGACTTTAACCGGCAAAGCTGCCAGCTGCGCCTGCAGTTGGGCTGCTTTTTCCTGGTTCTGAAGATAGATCATCGCAATATTGGCTCCGTTTTTGGCAAACAAACTGCATATCGCGGCGCCAATGCCGCGGGAACCGCCGGTGATCACCGCTGTTTTACCCTGCAGCATGTTCTGTCACCTCTTTTACAACTCTGGCCAGATCCGCTGACGTTTCCACCCCGAAGACACGGCTCTTGGGTAGGATTTTGCGAATCAATTTCTGCAGCGTATTGCCGATGCCCACTTCAACAAACGTATCGAAGCCATCCGATGACATATGTTCGATCGTCTCTTGCCAGAGAACCGGATGGTCTATTTGACGGATCAGCCAATCACGCGGTGTGTCGCGGTAGATTTCTGCATTGCAGTTGGCATAGACCGGACGGATGGGCGGCTGCATTGAGAAACTTGGCAGAACGGCGGCAAATTGCTCGGCCGCTGTCGACATAAAAGGGGAATGAAAACCGCCGCTGACCGCCAGGGGCAGACAGAGGCCGCCGGCTTCTTTGACTTTGGCTGCCAGTTCTTTTAAACTCTCGGGATTGCCCGCCACAACCAATTGATCCGGGCTGTTATAATTGGCGGGAAACACTTCCGGCAGCGCTGCACAGAGCTCTTCTGCTTTGGCTTTGCTTAGTTTAATGATCGCTGCCATGCCAGCAGGTTGGGTTTGAGCGGCGTGGCTCATGGCCAGACTGCGCTCGATGGTGATTTTAAAACCATCGAGGACAGTGAAGCAGCCGGCAAACGCCAAAGCGGACAATTCACCTAGGGAAAATCCGGCTACACCATCCGGCTGCAGACCGGCTTTCTGTAAAGCCAGGGCAGCGGCGAAATCCGTCAGGTAGAGGCAGGGCTGCGTATTTTCCGTTCGCTTCAATTCTTCTTCCGTGCCAAAAAAACACTGGTGCAGAGTATGCGGCCGAATCTCTTCCGCTGCCTGAAAAAGAGCATGGATCTGTGTATCGCTTTCATAAAAAGAAGAAGCCATGCCGACTTTCTGCGCGCCCTGACCGGAAAAAACAAAGGCTAATTTACCCATTGATTGGCTCCTTTCAGCAAAGCCGCAGCCTGTGCGACGATTTCCTGCAGGATGTCTGCGGCTGAAGATTCTTGAGCAACCAGACCGGCAATTTGACCGGCCATGAAGCAGCCGCCGGACGCATCTCCCTCTACCGCAGCTTTGCGTAAGGCGCCAGTACTCAGCAGAGACAACAAATCCGCTGTGGTATCCGGGCTGAATTCCAATTTCAGATAAGAGCGGCTGAAGGGGTTTTTCAGACAACGGCAGGTGGTGCCCTGAAAACGGCGACCGGTTGCGATTGTGGCGATATCATTGGCTTTTTTAATCATTTCTTTGTAAACAGGATGAACTCCGCATTCGGTGGCTAATAAAAAGCGCGTCCCCATTTGGATGCCTGCGGCTCCCAAAAGCAAACAGGCAGCCAAACCTCTGCCGTCTGCAATGCCGCCGGCAGCTAAAACGGGGATGTGAACCGCATCGCAGACCTGCGGCAGTAAAGTCATAGTGGTGGATTCGCCGATATGACCGCCGGATTCACTGCCTTCCGCGATCACTGCATCGGCTCCGATTTTTTCCATCAAGCGGGCAGAATCAACGGAAGCAATGACCGGAATTACCTTGATGCCGGCTGCTTTCCAGGCGCCGAGATAAGCCGTAGGAATGCCTGCTCCGGTTGTGACCACGTCAACTTTTTCACTGCGAACCAATTCGGCGGCATCGTCAGCGAACGGACTCATCAGCATCAGATTGACTCCAAACGGGTGTTCGGTCAAGCGACGGGCAGCGTCGATCTGGGCTTTCAGGTAATCGGCATTGGCATTCATCGCGGAAATGATGCCCAAACCACCGGCATTGGAAACGGCGGCGGCTAATTTGGCATCGGCGATCCAAGCCATTCCCCCTTGGAAAATCGGATAGCGGATGTTCAGCAAAGAGCAAAGCGGTGAGCGGATTTGTGCGCTGTTCATTTATTGAATTTTTGCTTCAATCAAGCTGACCAGGTCCGCTACCATGACCAGCTTATTGCTGCCCAGTTCGATCTCTGTGGCAAATTCCTCTTCCATGGCCATCAACAGCTCGATGACTTCCAGGGAATCAATGCCCAGTTCTTCAAATTTCGTTTCCCCGCTGATAGTTGCCGGATCGCATTCAATTTTCTGAGCGATAACGCTAATTACTCTTTCTAAAACCATGATTTCAATCTCCTTTTAATAATCATTTATTTGGCAGGCATGCTCTATGCGCGCCTGTTACCAACGCAATAGACAGGAAGCATTGGCTAAACCGCCGCCAAAGGCGGTCAGCAAGAGCAAGGAACCGGCTTGCAGCAAGCCCTTGCGATTCATTTCGTCCAAAGCGAGTGGAATGCTGGCGGACGACGTATTGCCGTAGTGTTCAATATTCAGATAAAATTTCTCCGCTGCCACATGCAGCTTACTGGCGGCCAAATCAATGATGCGTTTGTTGGCCTGATGCGGCACAATGTAATCGATTTGCTCCAGCGACAGATTTTCTTGTCGCAGCAGCGTCTGCACATCCTGACAGATCGCATTGACGGCGTATTTGAATGTCTCCTGACCATTCATCTGAACGTAAGGCGCTTCGGGATTTTGTAAATAGTAAGGCGAATTACCGGCGAAGTTGGGGATTTTGATCACATCGCTGCCGCCTTTGACGGTAAAGACAGAGGCTAAGTAATTACTGCCTGCTCCCAAGAGCAGTGCTCCGGCGCCGTCACCGAAAATGACGCAGGTGTTGCGGTCGTGCCAATCGACGATGCGGCTCATGCGCTCGGCGCCAATCACCAAAATTTTCTGGTAACCCAGGGCAAAGTAAGCGGAAGCGGTTTCCAGCAGAAAAAGAAAGGCTGAACAAGCCGCATTGAGATCAAAAGCCAAACAGGAGATACCCAGCTTTTCCTGAACCTGACAGGAAACAGACGGCGAAATCAGTTCTCCGCTGACGGTTGCCGCCAGGATCAAATCGACTTCTGCTGCCGAACAACCGCTGTTTTGCAGTGCCTGCAGAGCGGCCTGATAAGCGAGATCCGCGGCGGTTTCATTCACACAAATATGCCGCTCTTTGACACCCACCCGCTGTGTGATCCATTCGTCTGAAGTATCTACCAACTGAGCCAGATCATTGTTTGTCACGATCTTGGCAGGGACATAGCTGCCGGTGCCCAAAACAAAAAAGCTCACTCAATTCACTCCTTTCAAAAACGTTACAAAGCATTAGTCACCGATTCGGGCAAAAGGTTACAATCTGCCGGTGAAAAATTAAAAAAACAGATAAAAAAAACAACCCCACAAAGCGTGAGGTTGTTTGCCGTCAGGATTTGCCTGCTCGAAGATCGCAGGTACAGTCTGATTTGATGATGCTGTTTAAACCAAATGGAATTCGTCTTTGTAATGATAAAGAGCCGGAGATCCGCCGGTATGCAGGAAGCAGATCTTTTCGCCTTTTTTGAAGTAACCCTTACGGATCAAATCCAACATACCGGCAAATGCCTTACCGGTGTAGACAGGATCCAGCAAAATGGCTTCAGTTCTGGCCAACAATTCAACAGCTTGGATCATTTCTTCGGTAGGACGGGAGTAACCCGGTCCGACATAACCATCGAAGCAGGTGATGCCGTCAGCCGGGAAAGCTTCCCGGATCCCGACATGTTTGGCGGTTTCAATGGCTAATTTCGTCACGATAGGAACTTGCAAGGAATTCGGACGGCTGATATTGATGCCGACCACCGGGATTTGGCTATTGGTGCCAAAGAAGCCGACGGCCAAACCGGCATGGGTGCCGGCGCTGCCGCTGGTGGTAACAACATAATCCAGATTGATTCCCTGTTCAAAGCATTGTGCTAAAATCTCTTCGGCGCAGGCAACATAACCGGTGGCGCCAATGGGATCGGAGCCGCCGCCGACAATAATATAAGGCGTATGGCCTTTGGCTTTCAATTCAGCAGCTACTTTTTCCATGGCAGCCACCATTGGTGAACCGGCGGCTACTACGGTGATATGGTCATCGGCAAGGCCCATTAAGCGAAATAAGAAGTTATTGCCGCTGGCTTCTTTGGTATAACTGCCGGGAACACGTTCTTCCAAGACGAGGTAGCAGTCAAGCCCTTCTTTTTTGGCAGCAGCCAACGTCAGGCGACAGTGATTGCTTTGCACAGCGCCGCAGGTAATCAGGACATCGGCGTGTTGAGTGAGCGCATCGGCTACCAGGAATTCTAGTTTCCGCGTTTTGTTGCCACCGGCGGCTAACCCGAGCAAATCATCCCGCTTAATATAAATCTCGGGTCCATCCATCAGTTTCGTCAAATTGGCCAAATATTCCAGAGGAGTATAGCCTACTGTATAGCGACGACGGGGAAATTTTGCCAGATTCATATAAATTCGCCTCCTTAAATTTTAGATTGCTGGCTACAGCAATCACTCACTGCAACACCTTTTCTCTTTTCTGTAAGGAAAGTCCTTGTTGATTCTTTCAGCCATCGAAACAATTTTAAATCTGATCAATAATACCAAGCGATGCGTAAAAGTAAAGGCGATGCAATCAGCCGCTTTGGCTAGCTGCCGAGGGGAGGGCTGCTTTCCCGGCGTTTTTGGCGGCGGATGTCTTCGCAGTCCAGGCGGTAGAGACGGCACATTTCCACAATTCTGGAGCAGATCCGCACGCCCGTACTGCCATAGCCCATGTGATCGGCCAGCTCATCCAAATCATAATTGGAGGTCAGCACGGTGGGCAATTGGTTGAGGTAACGATGATTGATAATTTGAAACAATTTTTCGATGGACCAGTCGGTACTGCGTTCCGCGCCGATGTCATCCAAAATCAGTACGGGAGCTTGTTTTGCTTGTTCCATCAGGCTGTTGGTGCTGGTTTCCGCATGACTGCTTTCGTATCCCTGCCGCAATTCATCCAGCAAATCCGCAACCATCAGATAAAGTGGCATGATTTTGTTTTCCATCAGCCGATTGGCAATGCCGGAGACCAGATGCGTTTTGCCAACACCGGCGCCGCCAAAGAAATACAAACCTTTGACCGGCTGTTGTTCCAATACCGCTTTGACAAAATCTTCGGCGCCCTGCAATGCTTTTTCCGCTTTGCGGCGTTGGCTGTCCCGTTCATCCACCATCTCGAGTTCACTGTAATAGTTCAAAAGGAAATTGTCCAAGCGTTGTTCCCGCATTTTAGCAGGAATTTTAGCGCTGATAAACTGATATTCCAATTGCTTTTTTTGCACACAGCTGCAGAGCTGCCAACCCGCTGCGGTTTCGATCACTTCCAGGTCTTTGCAGATGGGGCAGTGATAAGACGGCACATTGTAATCATCCGGGATTTTGTAACGCTGCAGCAGGGCGCGACGTTCCTGGCGTAATTGCTCCAGCTCGGCTGTCAGCTCAGCCGGCTGCAGCCGGCCACCGGGATTTGCGATCACGCTGCGAGTCAAACGAGTCAGAATCTCATACAAAGCATCTTCTACCCGATGTAAATCGGGGTATTTCTGCCAGAGTTTATCAATTTTTCGGCGATGCTGCAGGTCCCGTTCGATATAATCATTCGACAATGTCGTCATAGCGCTTCTTTTTTCCTCCCTTGCTGCTGTCGGGTTTGATCAGGGCCGGTCTGTTGTTTGATTTTGGCGTTCCGGCAGCTGCCGGAGATGCGTTGTTATTCGACACAGCAGATTGGCTTACCTGTTGGCGCAATACTTGCCGTCGCTGAAAGGCATCCTCGCTGGCTTTGATTTTTTCCAGCGTGTCCAATTGATTCATTTGCCAGTTGAGCAAGATACGGTCGATATAGGCAAAGTTCAGTTTACGCTGTAAGGACGCTTGACGTAAGGCTTCCAGGATAATTTCCGGCGACCAGCCATCGTTATTCAACCAGTCGCGCAGTTTTTCATAATCAAAAGGAGAGAGCTTGTTAAAAACCCGTTCAAAGGCGGAAACCAGTTCGGCTGTTTGATTAATTTTTTTATCCGGTGCTTCTTTTTGTTCCGGAGATAAGAGATCGCGGCTGAACAAATGGGTCAGTTTTTCGTAGAGGGGCAGCAACGAAACAGCATCCGGGGCGACCCTGCCACTGTCTGCATGATCGGTTGCCAAGAATCCCTTGCTTACCATATTAAAAATCAGAGACTGCACCTCGGAGCGGGACAATTTCAAGCACTCCATCAGATAATCGCTGAGAGCAGCCGACTTGCTTTCGCTGCCTTTTTGCTGATAACGCAGGAGATTGAATACGGCAATCAACTCCTGCTCGCTCATCATCAGCTCTTTATAATAATCCAACAGCAGATTAGGCACCTGTGTCATGCCGCGCAGGTACATGTTTTTTTCCAGCCATTCCTGTTTCAAGTGCCTCACCTCTTTGCTTGTTATTTTTCTCGTAAGGCAGCGTTGCCTCCGCAGCCTGCAGCACATCCCGGCCGGAAGCCAGATTTTGACGCAGATAAACGGAGACTTCTTCGGCAGCCTTCACATTCATTCCCGGTGTATCTGCCAATTCCTGCAGGCTGGCCAAAGCTAATTTCTCCAGAGAATCGAATTTTTTTAAGAGCGCGCGCGTGCGGGTGACACCAATGCCCGGGATTTGCTCCAACTGAGAACGCAGTGCGTCCGTTCCCCGCAGATTGCGGTGGTAGGTGATGGCAAAGCGATGCGCTTCATCCCGAATACGCTGCAGCAAAAAGAGCGAGCGGCTGTTGGGCGGCAATTCTATCGGCAAATCTCGGCCTTCCAGATAGACCAGTTCAAACTGTTTGGCCAAGCCAATGGTGGCAATGCCAGCAAAACCCAGTTCATGCAGGATCGCCCGGGCGGCACCCAATTGGCCTTTGCCGCCGTCAATCAGAATCAGATCGGGCAAGACAGCGAATTTCGCTTTCTCTTCGCTCAGGCTGCCTGCTGCGATTTGTTTTTGTTCTTCCGCCGCACGGCTGAAACGGCGGCGGATGACTTCTGCCATGCTTGCAAAATCGTTGGGACCCTCGACGGTTTTGATGCGAAAACGGCGATATGCCTTGTTGTCGGGGATACCCATGCTGAAGACCACCATGGAGGCGACGCTGAGCGTGCCTTGCGTGTTGGAAATATCAAACGCTTCGATGCGCAGCGGCATTTCCGGCAGGGACAAGGCTTTTTTTAATTCCTGTAGGGCAGTTTGCGCTTCTTCTTTATTATTCAGACGTCGGTTGTGATTGCGTCCCAAGGTATGCAAGGCGTTGCTGGCCACCAATTCTACCAAATCTCTCTTCTCACCGCGCTGAGGTGTTTTAATTTCAACTTTGCGGCCGCTGTAGTGGCTCAGCCACTCCTGCAGTAAGGCAGCGTCTTCCAGTTGTTCCTGCACCAAGATTTCCCGCGGCACGATTTCAACCTGACTGTAGTACTGCCGAATAAAATCCGAGAGGATTTCTGAGCGGCTCTGTTCTTCCGTGTCGCCCAGGCTATAGGTATCGCGTCCGATGATGCGGCCGCTGCGCATGTAGAAAATCTGGATTTGGGTTGTATTATAAGCCTGCGCCATGGCAATCACATCGCGGTCGCCCAAATTGGCGCCGGAAACCCGCTGCTTTTCCTGTAAACGCTGGACAGCCTGCCATTGATCGCGCAGTTGCGCCGCCTTTTCAAACTGCAGATTTTCAGCGGCGGCTTCCATTTTAGTCTGCAGCGTCTGCAGCAGCTCTTCGTGCTTGCCTTCCAGGAATAAAAGCACATCCCGCACGATCAGAGCATAGTCAGCCTGACTGATGGCGCCGATACAAGGTCCGGAACAATGCTTGATATGATAATTCAAGCAGGGGGCAGCATCGTTGCCGCTGATTTCTTTTTTACAGGTCCGCAGCGGAAAAACTTTGCGGATCACCTGTAAGGTGTGACTGGCGATACCGCCCAGATAAGGTCCGAAATAACGGGCGCCGTCTTGCTTTAACTGATGTTCAAAGGTAACCCGGGGAAAGGGTTCCCGCACATCGATCCGTAGATAAGGATAACCTTTATCGTCTTTCAGCAGAGAATTATAATGCGGATGGTATTGTTTGATGAAATTACATTCCAGAATCAACGCTTCCAGTTCGCTGGCGGTGACAATCGTTTCGAAATGATCCACTTCGTGCACCATCCGTTGGATTTTACGGCTATGCGGATTGCTTTCGCGGAAATAAGAGCGAACGCGATTTTTTAAACTGATGGCCTTGCCGACATAAATTACACTGCCGGCTGCATTGTACATTAAATACACACCTGGCTTATCGGATAATAAGGCCAGGTTTTCCTGCAAATCCTCTTTCCCTTTCATCGCCGTTCCCTCTCCTCCCGACAGGATCGCTGCTAAACCTGCTGATCGATCAAATGGATCATCTGGGTGATCACATCCACCACGCCGATCAGTTTATCTTCTTTTACGGCAGTCAGTTTCTCACTGCGCTTCGTTGTTTCCCGGAAATTGCAGGGCAAACCGTCACTGTCGATTCCCATTAAACTGACAGAACGAAATCCCAGACTGCGGGCAATGGCTCCGCTGGTCCGCAAAACACTCTGTTCGGTCTCCTGAAACTCCATGTTGAGACCTTTGGCAATCATATAGCCCAAATCGATCAGGTCATCGGTCGCCGGGATCGGCCGGGAAATTCCTTCCCGACCTAAAATCCGCAGCTTGCCGCCGCCAACCGCCTCCAAATTGATCACATCGGTGGTGCTGCGCAGTTCTTTTTCAATCAGAGATAAGAGTTTATGCATCCCCAAATTGGCATCACGGTCACTTCCCAGCGCTGCCAAAATGACATCGCAGTGCTGACATGGATGCTGCTGCAATTCCTCCGCTAAGCCGATCAGAACCGCAACGCTGCTGTCGTTATCATTGACCGTACTCAGCCAAAGACCGCTCAGCCAACGATGCAATTCCAAGGCCATCATCATCGTCAGGAGCAGAGAGCCGGGCCAGGTGATACACCAAAGAATTCTGGACCAGTGGGTCATGGCAAAAATGGTAAAGATGGCGCCGCCGGTCAAAGCAAACAATTGTACGGAGCGCAGAATATCTCCGGTCAGGATCAAACGGTAATAGTATTGGCTGATCCGCGGGCCCAAGGCATAGGATTTCCGGCTGTCGTAACCGGCAGTGATAAAAATAATCTGCCGACTCTCTTCATAAGCGGGCTTGCGTCCTAAAATGGCCTGGCTTTTTTTTGCACCGGCAAAAGTACGGACAATTCCCGGCCAGAGATAGAGATCCAGGCGCCATAATAAGGTGGCTAAAAAAGTGAGTGCAGCCGCTAACCAAGGGCGGGAAGGATAGATCATCACAGCCAGAGGATAGATCAGGTAGGCAAGGGCATAATACCAGGAATAATTGCGCAGTGCCGGATAGACGAGCGCTCCGGTTTCCAAGCCATGCTCTTTAAATTGATTTTCAATATATACGGAAGCGTTGCGCTCTGCCTGCGATGCAGGCGGTCGGACGCCTACTTTATTGGTCAGAAACTCGATATGATCTTTTAAAGCCATTCTTTGCCACGTCCTTCGATTCATAATCTCAGTCTATTTCTGGTTATCTGTTTCAATCTCCTTTTTTTCGAATCTCGACGGGCTTTGGTTTCATTTTTCGGTCATAAATAGCTGCATGAAAAAAGAAAACCCTGCGAGTTGAGCGGCGCAAGGTTTTCTCAAAGGATTTAGATTTCCGGAGCGGCACTGACTGCCGGGTCGACTAGTAAGGGTGTCAAATCGGCTGCAGCCGCGATAGTTGCTTCGGCAGCTCTGGCTAAAACCTTTTTCAGATACTGTCCGGTATAGGAGTGCTCACAGGCAGCAATCTCTTCCGGTGTGCCTGTGGCGATCACTTCACCGCCGCGGAAGCCGCCTTCCGGCCCCATATCGATGATATAATCGGCAGTCTTGATCACATCAAGATTGTGTTCGATTACCACAACGGTATCGCCATTCTCTACCAGACGGTGCAGGACCTCCAGCAAACGATCGATATCGGCAATGTGCAGTCCGGTGGTAGGTTCGTCCAACAAATAGAGGGTGCGTCCGGTGGCGCGGCGGGACAATTCCGTGGCTAATTTTACCCGCTGCGCTTCGCCGCCGGAGAGGGTGGTGGCCGGCTGACCAAGCTTAATATAACCCAAGCCCACATCATAAAGCGTCTGGATTTTGCGGGCGATCTTGGGCAAATTCTGAAAATAACCCAAGGCTTCTTCTACGGTCATGTCGAGGACATCGGCAATGCTTTTGCCTTTGTAATGCACCTCCAAGGTCTCCCGGCTGTAACGTTTGCCTTTACAGACTTCGCAGGGGACGAAAATATCCGGCAGGAAGTGCATCTCGATTTTAATGATGCCGTCGCCCTTGCAGGCTTCGCAGCGCCCGCCGCGGACGTTGAAGCTAAAGCGGCCGGATTTATAGCCGCGCACCTTCGCATCATTGGTGGAAGCAAATAATTCACGGACGTCACCGAAGACACCGGTATAAGTGGCCGGGTTGGAACGCGGCGTTCTGCCGATTGGAGATTGGTCGATATCAATCACCTTATCCAGCTCTTCCATTCCTAAGATTTCATCATGGTCACCCGGCTTCGTTTTTGCCCGATTTAGGCTAGCCAACAGCTTTTTGCGAATAATTTCATTGACCAGAGAGGATTTGCCCGATCCGGAAACGCCGGTCACACAGGTGAAGACGCCGAGCGGAATGGCGACATCGATATTTTTCAGATTATTGGCGCGGGCGCCTTTGACAGTCAGCCAGCGGTTGGAAAGGGGATGACGCTGAGCCGGGACGGCAATGAATTTCTTGCGGCTCAGATATTGACCGGTGATGCTTTCGGCTACCTGGCAGATTTCTGCCGCGGTGCCCTGCGCCACGATTTGACCGCCGTGCGTGCCGGGACCGGGGCCGATATCGAGAATATGATCCGCCGCCCACATCGTTTCTTCATCGTGTTCCACTACGATCAGGGTGTTGCCCAAATCGCGTAAATGTTTCAGGGTTTGCAGCAGTTTTGCGTTATCGCGCTGATGCAGTCCGATGCTGGGTTCGTCCAAAATATAAAGCACGCCAACCAAACCGGAGCCGATTTGGGTCGCCAGGCGAATGCGCTGCGCTTCTCCGCCGGAAAGTGTGCCGGAAGCGCGGTTTAACGTCAGATAATCCAGGCCGACATTGAGCAGAAAGCCAAGCCGGGCTTCGATTTCTTTGAGAATCTGAGCCGCGATCATCATTTCGCGGGTGGTCAGCGTCGGTTTGACATTTTGAAAAAAGGTGAGCGCTTCCGAGACAGAAAAAGCGGAAACCTCGGCTATATTCAAACCCCCGAACAGAATGGAAAGCACTTCTTTCTTTAAACGTTTGCCGCCGCAATCGGGGCAGGGACTGCTGCTCATATATTGTTCGATTTCTTCCCGCTGCGCATCCGATTCGGTTTCCCGCAGCCGGCGTTCCAACCAGCTGACAGCGCCTTCAAAGATCGTATCAAAGGTGGTTTTACGGCCTTCGACCGTAACATAATGCACTTTGATTTTCTCTTTGCCGCTGCCATACATCAATAACTTGATCGTTTCTTCAGACAGCTCGGAAACCGGCACCGTGGTGGAGAAATGGTAATGCTCCGCCAGGGCTGCCAACATCTGCGGATAATAATTGGCATGAGGACTCGACCAGATTTCAATGGCGCCTTCTTCGATGGAGCGGGATTTATCCGGCATGATCAGATCGGGATCGAATTCGCGCTTTACACCTAAGCCCCCGCAGGTGGGACAAGCACCATAAGGATTGTTGAAGGAAAAGATGCGCGGCTGGATTTCTTCAAAACTAAAACCGCAGTCGGGGCAGGCAAAATTGCGTGAGAACAGCCACTCTTCTCCGTCAATCACCTGCACAATGACCAAACCACCGGCCAAATTGGAGGCCGCTTCCACCGAATCTGCCAGCCGTTGCTGGATGTCTTCTCGTAAAACCAAGCGGTCTACCACGACTTCCAGAGTGTGTTTTTTGGTTTTAGCCAATTTGATCTCATCGCCCAGGTCAATGACCGTACCATCGACACGCATACGGACATAACCTTCCTTACGCATATCTTCAAATAGTTTGGTATATTCCCCTTTGCGGCCACGCACCAGCGGCGCTAGAATTTGCAGCCGGGTGGACGTCGGCAAGGTCAGCACCTGATCGACGATCTGTTCCACGGTTTGCTGACTGATCTTCTTACCGCAGTTGGGGCAGTAGGGCTGACCGACTCTGGCGTAAAGTAAACGCATATAATCGTAGATTTCCGTTACCGTCGCCACGGTGGAACGTGGATTTTTGGAAGTGGTCTTTTGATCAATGGAGATGGCTGGAGAAAGTCCGGAAATCATATCAACATCCGGTTTCTCCATTTGACCGAGAAACTGTCTGGCATAGGAGGATAAGGACTCGACATAACGTCTTTGTCCTTCCGCATAGATGGTATCGAAGGCAAGCGACGATTTACCCGAACCGGATAAACCGGTGAAAACAATGAATTTGTTGCGGGGCAATTCAACATTGATATCTTTCAGATTGTGTTGACGCGCTCCCTGGATGATTATTTTATCGTTCATATGATCTCCCGTATCTTGCTTAAAATGGTTACTATTCGGTCTTTGAAAAACATCCTACCAATTATACCCTTATTCAATCTATCATGCAAGTGTCAGTTGACGATTTTCGTTGGGAGTGTTGGAGAGGGAAGAATCCCTTAATAAGCGATATCAAATGTTAACAGATAAATACTAAAAATATTTAACATAACCCTTGACAAATGAAAGCTATATGCTTATAATGATCTCGTAAACCAAGTGTGGTTACGTATGAAGAAATAATTGGAGGAGCGAGAATCATGAATGAGGAAAGAATGAAAGTTTTACAAATGCTCAGCGAGCAAAAAATCACGGCAGAAGAAGCTGCTAAATTGCTCAGTGCCCTGCAAAAAGCACAGGAGCCAATCCGTCCGGTCAAGCCAAGCACCCCCTCCGGTTCCTATCGCCCCAGCCGTCATAGTGGAAAATCTTTTGAAGAACAGCAGATTTTCGATACAGTCAGCCATGGTGCCAAAACGGTGGGCAAAGCCGGCCAGCAGATGGGGATGCGCTTAAGCGAAGAAATTCAAAAGGCTGTCAAAGATGAAGATTTCCAAGCAGCCGGCAGAAAAATTGGCTCTACGATGAAAGATTTAGGTTCAATTATTCGTGACGAAGTCAGTCAGGCCATGATAGGGATGCGGAAAGAAATTGCAGAAAGCAAAAAAAATGGATCCGAGACAGCCTCGAATCTGAAAAACAAAGTAGTTGACATCGCCGATGAGCTGAAAGAAAAAGCAGCAGACGTAAGCGAAGCAATGCAGGACGCCATGGAAGAGCAGGCGGAAGAATTCGAAGCCGAATTGGATGCGTTACGGGATGCTATGGCTGAAGTAGCAGATCATTTGAATGACTTGCAGGATGCCTGGGCAGAATGGAACGAAGAGGATGAAGAGCGCGAAACAGAGGAAATCGAATCCTTTATCAGCGAAATGCACAATGACATGGCGGAGTTGTCTTCTCTGATGGCAGAGGTAGCGGAACAGTGTGTTGCGCTGCAGCAAAAAGCCAGCAATGAAAAAGAAGTCAAATATGCCGATGAGCTGACCGCCTGGGCGAAAACCGGAAATGAAAAAGCCGATGCAGCCTTGACCGAATTGGAAACAGGATTAGCAGAATTACAAGTGGTTGTTAGCAGCCGCACGGAAGCCCAAGACAACGATGTCGACTTAATGTAAGCCGCAACGACGAATAAAGGAGGAAGCACCATGTCCATGATAGAAGAACGGAAAATGATCTTACAAATGGTTGAAGAAGGCAAAATCAAGGCCAATGAAGCGGTTTTGCTCTTAGAAGCGCTGGCTGAGAACGCGCCTGAGCCGCAAGCGGAAACTGCGGATACGTCAGAAAGCAGCAAACCAGATTATGATTTTAAGGATGCCATGCATCAAATGAAATACGAAATCAAAGAGGCTGCCCGGGAAGCCAAGCGGATCGCCAAAGAAACCGCCTTGGAGGCCAAACGGCAGGCCAGAGAAATGGAGCGTCTTGCTCGGGAACAAGCCAGTCAGCAAAACAGCGAAGCGACCCGGCGTGCCCGCGAAGAAGACAGACAATACCGTAAATCGCGTGATAGTGTGGTAGGTGTTGATTCGGCTCTGCGCGACACCATGGATGGGGTAAGCGGACTGGTCAATTCCGTACTATCCAATGTGGAGAGTGCGTTTGGTTTTAATGTCTTTGACAGCACCTATACCTTTGAAGAACAAATGGAAGGAAACTTCCTGGATGCCGATGCGAAACGAGCGGTTTTCATTCATATCCAAACTGCCAATGGACGGATCGAGTGTCTGGGTTGGAACCGCAACGAGTTCCGCTTGATTCTTTCTAAAAAAATCCGGGCCGGCAGTGAAGAGGAAGCCAGAAGCAAAGCGGAAAGCCGGGTTACCGTTTCTCATACCGATGAAGGTTTGATTATTGACGGTAAATCGTTAAATGGCATCAACTCCGGTATGAGTGTGGAGTTGTGGCTGCCGCAGAACAGAATCTATGATTTTACACTGGACACCGGCAATGGCCGCATCGTTCTGGAAGATTTAACTGCGGAAGGAATTGAAGGCAGAACTTCCAATGGCCGAATTGCTCTGCTCGGTACGGCTGCCAAAGTGGCGCATCTGCGCAGTTCCAATGGCAGCATTCATTGTGACGGAGGCGTTCCTCTGCTCACTGCTTATACCTCGAATGGCAGCGTCAACGTGGCTGCGACCGAAGAGACGGTCAATACATTCGAACTTTCCACGACCAATGGCACCGTTCGGGTCAGAGTGCCGGACTGCCAGGATCTGGCGCACGATTTTGATCTTTCCACCTCTTTGGGTAAGGTAAAGGTCGATCTGCCGGGCGCCGTGGGAGGCTATGCGGCACAAGCAAAATACCGTCATATCGATACGACACCGGATTTTGCCAGCTATCAAAAACGGCTGCGCTTGGCTGCACGTACTTCTAATGGTAATATCAACATCTCACCCGATGAAGAAATTTAGAGGAATTTGCGGCGTGAAAGCGAATAGATTAAAAGAGATAATACAATAATAAGAGGTGTCGTCAAATGAATGGTTTTCTTGTGACCTTAATCAGTAATGCAGTGGCTATTTTCATCATGCCGTATCTGTTCTCCGGTTTTCAAGTAGCAAACCTAGGTTCCGCCCTGGCTGCGGCATTGGTTCTGGGTCTGGTGAATGCCTTTATTAAACCGGTGATGCTTTTACTCTCCTTACCGATCACCATCCTCACCTTCGGTTTATTCGCTTTTGTGATCAATGGCGCAGTATTGAAGATCACGGCTAATTTTGTCGATGGTTTCCGGGTCAACAGTTGGGGAACGGCAATCCTTGGCGCGATTGTCTTATCGCTGATCAGTAATATCGTGCAGAAGATTATCACTTAATGCTGCGTTCGGGTAGCCTTCTCTTATACTATCGGGAACTTTTGGCCCTGCATTGGCAGCAATCATGAGCGCTTTAGGGTGTGAGCAGGCTGGTTCAGCCAACCTGCTTCGAAAAACAAACAGTCTTAATTCATTTCACCTTTCGTCATCAGACGAACCATATAGACTTCAATAATTTGATGTGCAAATTGAACCATACAGCAAACAAGTGCTGCAGAGCATGTTAAACAGTCGTGAAACATTGGTGGAATTACATAAAAAATTGTTTCTTTTTCACTCTTGCGCTCTTGGGAAAAGTCCAATACAAATAGAATGCTTTTGGAAGGACACCCCTCGGGCTCTTGTGTTAGTTCACATTGAGCTCCTTGTTGGGGGTGTCTTTTCTATACTCTTTTTTAGCCATGCAATCGTAGCAATTTGCTTCTTTTTAACGTGACTCTAGCAGAAAGGGTTAGTAAATTTTAAACAAATTAGGTTGTTTTAGCAACCATATATTTAGGAGGTGGACAAATGTTTGTATTTCCGAAGAACTTATATACCGATGTTCGCATAGAGAATGTATTCTCTACAAAAATCATTTATACCATGGATTCTGTCGATGAATTGAAATCTACGTCTTATAGAGGGGCATTTATAAGAATATTTGATGGAGAAAGATGGTATTACAGCGCAACGAGCAACGTAGAAAATCTTCAGCAGGAGATAGACTGTCTTGCGATTTATGCAAAAAGAAATGAGAAAGTAAATGAGCACCCCGCAGTAATCAGATTAGAGGCACATACAGGCAGCTATTTGCAATTTGAGGTTAGAAATGTGCAGCAGGTAAGTCAGCAGAAAAAAATGGAATTTTTGAAAGGCTATTTTCCTTTACTGAATGAAAATCCATATATCAGAATGTGGAAGGGCTCTTATCTCGACAAAAACATTGTAAAGGAATTTTACTCCAGTAAAGGAGCCGATTTGAAGTTTGATTTTCAGACTACAGGTATCTCTTTTCGGTTTAGTATGGCAGACGGGGATAAAACATTTAATGGCAGCTATCAAAAAACCGCCAATTATTTTGATGAACTCGGTAATGATTATGACAAACTGAAGCAGGGGATACAAGCATCGGAGGAATTCTTGAAATATGCTCAGCCCATAAAACCGGGTAAATATACAGTAGTATTGGCGCCCGTAGCAGCTGGTGTATTTGCTCATGAAAGCTTCGGACACAAGAGTGAAGCTGATTTTATGATCGGTGATGAAAATATGAAAAAGGAATGGGCCATCGGCAGCAAAGTAGGGAGAGATCTATTATCCATTGTCGATAATGGCGGTTACATGGGCTCCGGTTATATTCCTTTTGACGATGAAGGAACAAAGTGCCAAGAAACCTATTTAATCAAGGATGGCCTGCTTCAGGGGAGATTACATAGTGCTGCTACGGCTGCCTATCTGGATGAAGGTGTTACCGGCAATTCGAGAGCAATTGACTTTGAATTCGAACCAATCGTGAGGATGACTACCACGTACATTAAAGAAGGTAATTTGACCTTTGAAGAACTGCTTCGTGATATAAAGGAGGGAATATTAGTAAAATCTGTGAAGTATGGCACGGGGATGTCTACCTTTACCATAGCACCATCGACCTCTTATATGATCAGAGATGGAAAAATAGCTGAGCCGGTGAATATATCTGTACTGACAGGAAATGTGTTTGAAACCATGAATCAAATTGATGGTCTTTCTGATACTTTGGAAATAGTATCTTTTACAACAGGAGGCTGCGGCAAGTATGAACAAAATTCTCTGCCGGTAGCCTTTGGTGGCCCCTATGTCAGAGTACTAAATATGAACGTTCTTTAGGAGGAATGGAACGATGATAAAAGAAAAGTATCAAATCAGAGTAAGAGAGACCGGCATCTGTGTTGCACAAACGAAAGTAGAATCGTTACGCAAAAAAGATATTACAAGGACCGGTTACAGAGTATATAATGAAGGTTTTATAGGGGTGTCAAGCACCTTGGGTGATCACCATTCGGAGGAAATGTATCAAAAGGCAGCAGAAGCCTTAAAGCTTAAAATACCCTATGCCTTTCAAGCTTCCGGAAATTATCAAGAGAGTATTGCTTTGGACAAAGAAATCATCAAAGAAGACATCTTCGTCAACGAAATGGAAGAAGTTCTAACCATATTGGGGAAAGATTATCCTGGTTTTACTTTTTTTGACAAGATAAATTTAGGCTCTCAAGAGGTTTCACTGCAAAACGACAATAATTTGGATTTGTACTATAAGAATAACTATGTTGTGGTGGACTTGAAACTGAAGGACAAGAAAAAATCGAATATATATGATGCATTTCTTGGCTATTCGGGCAGGCGGTACGATCGAAAGGAATTTCTGAAGTATACAGATGGAATGCTAAGTGTATATCATAATATGGTTGATTTACCTACCAGTAAAACCTATCCCTGTATTTTCACAACAGCAGCACAAATGCCGGTAGATAAGCTCATTACCGAATTGAATGGCTTACGAATAGGAACAAAAAGTTCTTTGTTTACTGATAAAATGGGTAAGAAGGTCTTCAATGAGAAATTCACCTTCTTACAATCCGCTGATCCCTATCAACTTATGATCCCTTTTTTTGATGCCGAAGGAGTGGTTAACAAGAATTATAGATATCCTCTGATTGAAAAAGGTGTTATCACCGCGCCTTACACTGATAAGAAGACAGCAACCCAGTTTGGATTAAAACATACAGGCAGTGCAATCGCCGAATATGATGGTGTGCCCACATTAGGTTTAGCAGGCTTTGAGGTAGAAGCCTCAGAAAAAACATTAAAAGAATTGTTGGGAGGACAACCTGCAATATTGATCGCATCATCATTCGGGGGAGATTTCACACCGGAGGGTAATTATGCAGCACCGGTGCAGGTAGGCATGTTTTTTGATGGAAACCGACTGATAGGAAGACTTCCAGAGTTCCAGATTAGCTCCTCTATCTACGACATGTTTGGTGATGCCTTCATCGGAGTATCCAAGGACAAATATTTATCTTTGAATGAAGAAAAATCCATGATCATAGAGTTGAATATCGCCAAGCTGTAATTACAAAAATCCTGCCAGATCTGACTGCTCATTGTCGAGTGACAAATCAAATGATAAGAGTAGAATCAATTCGACATCAAATTTGTGCTTGAGGAATATGTAATTAGAAAAATACACATGATCAACCGAATTAAATGGGACTGTCGTATGTCTTAAAGACATATGGTAGTCCTTTTAATTCGTCTTTCTAAACACTTTCAGTGTGTAGAGGAAAATTATTTCTATTAACAGAAGGTTTTATACGTTAAGCATATTGACAAAAAGCTTGTTGTCAAGTATAATTTCTGCGAATGTGAATGAAAAATCGAGGAAAAAGTTGTTTTGAGCTTTATCAGTCTCAGCTTCATCTGCCCATCGTATTTTACAGCGATGCCGGGCGGTTTCGAATCGTTGAGATCGAATCGGCAGTTCATTTGGTAAAATGCGCTTTTTCTAAGTGCAAATGGAAAGGGGGAAGCTTCAGAATGAATGTATATACGCGATTATTAAAAGATTTCATGGCGAAATACTGGGCGCGTTATCTGGTCGCCTTTCTTCTCGTCAATATCATTGCTTTGATGAGTCTGATTTCGCCACTGTTGACAGAAAAGATCATCGATGTCTTTATCCCAGCGGGGGATCTTTCATCAATTGCAATTTATGCCGGGCTGGTATTAGCAGTTGCCATCGTCAAGACAGCAATCACTTTTGCTCAACGCTACAATATCGAATTTACAGCGCAGAAAGTGATTTATGACGTACGCAATCGTTTATATCAACATTTACAGACACTATCTTTTAGCTTTTTCGATCAAAACAGAACCGGTGAATTAATGTCGCGCATGACCTCCGACGTTGCTACCCTGCAGAGAGCAATGGGTATGGGCTTTATCAACCTCTTCTCTGCTTCGTTGACCATTGTTTATACTTTGGTGCTCTTGTTCAATATGAATTGGCGCTTGACGATGATGTCCTTAATCTTTATGCCCTTCTTGATTTGGTCTGTGACACAGTTTGCTGTGAAAGTACGGCCGACCTTCCGCATGGTGCGGGACCAGATGGGCATCTTCTCCGCCGCCATGCAGGAGAGTATTACCGGCGTGCGGGTTGTCAAAGCCTTTGCGCAGGAAGATTATGAAATTGAGAAATTTCTCAAAGAGAATCAAAACTACTATGATAAAAACTTGATCTCCGTGCGTCTGGAAGCCTTTTATTCTCCTCTGATGAGCTTCATTTCCAATATGGGAACCGTCTTTCTGATTTGGTATGGCGGCAGGCAAGTAATCGGCGGCAGCATTACTTTAGGCGAATGGACGGTTTTCAACACGCTTTTAGCGCAGCTGATTCAGCCGATACGCCAGTTTGGCATGTTGATTTCCATGGTGCAGCGTGCGGTTGCTTCCGGTCAACGGATTTTTGAGGTGCTGGATACACAAAGCGATGTGGCGGATGCGCCTGGCGCAATCACGCTGCCGCCTTTAGCAGGCCATGTGGTGATGGATCACGTTTTCTTCAGTTATGACAACCGCACCTTTGTGCTGGAAGATATCTGTTTGGAAGCCTTACCAGGGCAGACGATTGCAATCTTAGGTTCGACCGGTTCCGGCAAAAGTTCAGTCATCAATTTGGTTCCCCGCTTTTATGACCCACAAAAAGGCACGGTGCGCATCGACGGTCATGATCTAAAAGAGGTGACCATCGATTCTCTGCGCCGTCAGGTTGGTATCGTGCTGCAGGAAACCTTCCTCTTTAATGACAGCCTGCGCAATAACATTGCCTATGGCAAGCCGGACGCCACTCTGGAGGATATTATCTCTGCCGCCAAAGCGGCCAGAATCCACGAATTCATTCAAACCTTACCAGACGGCTATGAAACAGTGGTAGGAGAACGCGGGGTTGGTCTTTCCGGCGGACAAAAACAACGGATGGCCATTGCCAGAGCGCTGCTGATGGAAGCGAAAGTCTTAATCCTGGATGAATCAACTTCCAGCGTTGATACGGAGACTGAGCATGCCATTCAGCAGGCTTTTGCCAAGTTAACCGAAAACTCTACTACCTTTATCATTGCCCAGCGACTTTCTACCATCCGCAATGCCGATAAAATCGTGGTCCTGGATAAAGGACGCATCGTGCAGGAAGGCTCGCATGAAGAGCTGCTTTTGGATACCGGCGGGATTTATCACCAAATTTACGAAATGCAATTACGTCCGCAGGAACAACCGCCGATGCCGCCTGCCCCCTCGATCTTGCCATCAGGAGGTGAAGCATAATGGGAATGCGTGGAATGGGAATGAACAGTGACGACGATAAAAAGCCCCTCAATGAACTGGATCCGCAGCTCTTTATTCGCTTAGGTTCTTTTATCAAACCATATACCATGAAAATGGTGATTTCCATCCTCTGTATGCTGTTGGGTTCTGCAACCAGTCTGATCGCGCCAACCCTGCTGCGTTATGCAATTGACTACGGTATGGTTGCAAAAAATTTGATCGTCATCAATCAAATCGTGATTGTCTATATCTTGGCTTATTCGGCCAACTGGTTCTTTACTTATTGGCAGACCTATTTGATGTCCAAGGTCGGTCAGGATATCATCTTCGATATTCGGCAAACCCTCTTTACGCAAATCCAGGAACTGGGCCTGAAGTTCTATGATAAGTGGCAGGCTGGCCGGATTATGTCGCGTTTGACCAATGATATTGATGCGCTCAATCAACTCGTCACTTCGGGTTTGACGAATATCATCAACGATCTTTTCACCCTGGTCACGATCACGGTGATCATGCTGCTGATGAATTGGCGCTTGGCCTTGATTTGCTTTTTAACCTTACCAATCATCATTTTCACGACCATCTATTTTACAACTAAAATGCGTGAGGCTTATTTTCTGGTGCGCCGGCGGATTGCGGATGTCAATGCCAATTTGCAGGAGAGTATTTCCGGCATTAAGGTAACACAGTCCTTTACGCGGGAAAACAGAAATTCACAGCGTTTCGATCAGGTCAATCAAGAGAATTTTGATGCCAATATGATCGCCGGTGTGCTGCACGCCGCCTTCTTCCCCTTGGTTGAATGTATTGGCGCCTTGGGAATCGCACTCGTGCTCGGCTTTGGCGGCGTTTTTGTCGTGAAAAATCTGGGCGGCATGACGGTCGGTATGGTCAGCGCATTTATGGTGTATGTGACGCGCTTCTTTACCCCGATTCGTGACCTTTCCAATGAATTGAATACCATTCAGTCGGCCGGCGTTTCTCTGGAACGTATTTTCGAGTACATCGATGAGGTTCCGGATGTGAAAAATGAAGCGGATGCGATTGAACTACCGCCGATTCAAGGATTGGTCAACTATGAACACGTCGATTTTTCTTATGTGGAAGGGCAGCAAATTCTGTTTGATGTGAATTTTACGATTTCCAAAGGCCAGACAGTGGCATTTGTCGGTGCAACCGGCGCCGGCAAGAGCTCCATCATCAACCTGCTCTGCCGTTTTTATGACCCACAGAGCGGGCGAATCACGGTTGACGGCCAGGATATTCGCCATGTCACCCTGCATTCGCTGCGCAGCCAGTTGGGGATTGTGCTGCAGGATACCTTTATCTTCTCCGGCACCATACGGGATAATATCCGTTATGGCAAGCTGAACGCTACAAACGAAGAAGTCATCGAGGCGGCCAAAGCAGTCAATGCCCATGATTTTATCATGCGCTTACCGGATGGGTATGATACCCAAGTGCAGGAACGCGGCTCCCGATTGTCGGTTGGACAGCGTCAGCTGATCTCTTTTGCCCGCACTTTATTATCCGATCCGGCCATTCTGATTTTGGACGAAGCCACTTCCTCGGTCGATGCTTATACCGAACTGCTGATTCAGCAGGCACTCGATCGCTTGCTGACCGGACGCACGGCCTTGGTCATTGCGCACCGTCTTTCCACCATCCGCAATGCGGATTGCATCTATACCATGGAAAAGGGCAGGATTATGCAAAGCGGTACCCATCTTGAACTGCTGCAGCAGGAAGGGGTTTATAAGAACCTCTACGAAATGCAGTTCAAAGACCAGGAAGACTACGATGTGATGCATAAGTGAAAATCGCATTAAAGCCTTGAAAATAAGCAATATTTTCTTGTAAAACACTATAATAATGAAGAAAACAGCCAATTATGTATGAAAATACAAATCGGCTGTTTTTCTGCTTTAGTGGCTTATTTCTGGCTCTGTCCGCAACGCGTCCGCAACGGGTTCCGAAAAAAATCAAGTGACTTCAATTCACTTAGTCTTTTAGCCGCTTCTTGCCGTGCATCGTTGGTTACTTGACTGTAATCTTCATAGTCATTGTAATGTCCTCATGGCCAAGAAGCTCTTGTGCGACTCGTGGATGAACACCTGCAGTGACCAGCCTGGTAGCGTAATTATGGCGGAGCTGATGAGGAGAGATTCTGGTTATGCCTGCGAGATCGCAGATATAATGTAATCCCCATAAGGCATTTGCATATTGGACCGTTTTGCTCATTTTGGTATGAATGATTCTATCGCAATTCTCAGTCCATAAAGCACCAGCAGCAAGTTTTTCCTCGTGGATTCCCTTTTGCATCAATGCCAATGGTCACGGATCCGCGCCAACATTGCCTGGGCTCATACCAGTAAACGGACCCTTCACTGTTGGCGTTTTTTACTTTATGGTCAAATTTGAGCACCCCTAGTAGGTACAGAATTTCTAAGTTCAATGAATTAGCGTCGAAATTTGTTAAACTTCGACGCTATATTTTTCTCTTAAATCATTGAATTCGTGAAAACCTAATTTTTCGTTGTGTTGCAAACGACCAACAACGATGCCAGGATGAATTTTGATGTCATGTGAAAATTCAATAATTGTTTTTCTTGATAAATCGCTATCTAGTAAATCGCGATATCTCTCTTTAGGAATCAAATAATCGCTAGCAAATTCATCAGCTTCATTTTCAAATTTTCTTGCATCTTCTGATAATTCACATGATTTTGATGGAATGAAGGTGTAGTAAGCAGATTGTATAGCTTTTCCTTGTAGAATATGTTTGATTTCATGAAAAAGTGAGAACCAAAACTGATCAGCATATCTATCTCGAACGTTAATGGCGATTACTGGCTTTTTTGAACTTTTATCGGTCCAAAAAACAGCACCCCTAAGGCATAAGTTTTTCAAATAGGGCATCACAATAAAATAAATCCCAGCATTTTTGAAATATTCATCCAATTTTGGTTGAAAAACATCAGGTTTTTCTAGTGTTAGTTCTCTGATTGCAGGTAGTAAATTTACCAAGGCTTCACTAGAATAAGCATGTACATTGAATTCATTAGTTGAATTCTGTGCGGTCCGCAGCCAGGCATTTATTATAATATTATTATAATTTGTTAATCCGGTTGCATTTGCTTTTCTAGGGCTAAAGCAGAAATTCGAATTTTGTAACATTGAAAGGTTGGATATTTGCAAATACTTACAGATACTATTGTATTTATCTACCATTTTCCTCGGTACTTCTATTTTAAATTGTTGGAAATACTGTGAAGATGTCAATATATCCAGTAAGGGTTTTTCATGTTCAATCGTCTTTAATTCCATAATTTTAGTAATCTGCATAGAGTATTCGTGTTGCAGATTTAACCAAACATCGGATGAAGTACCTAACCGCTTTGAAAGTTTAATTGCACTTTCTTGTGAAATAGAAGCTTTGCCATTTACTAAATCACTTACGTATTTGCCAGTGGTACCTAAGCTGATGGCAAATTCATCTTGTGAAATACCCAGTTGTTCGATCTCGTTTTTTATATAGTATCCGGGATGGATGGCTACTATATCATTATATTCTGTAAAAAGTTCATTTTTAGCCATAATGCATCCCTACCTCCATTATTTTAATTGATTTAATATCTGCATATGTTGTATTTGAGTCTGTATCAGTTTGTTCCCCAGAATCATCTAGTAAGATTATTTGCATACGCCATCCCGAGTCTCTTCCTGCTACATCAACGCCAAAGATACGTTTACCCTTGGTTCCGCCATGTAAATGGTGAATATTATAATTTTGCAATTTGTTAATATCTTCTAGATTGCTTGAATTTTTCATTAAATTCACTAATGCTATAAGATGCGGTGCTACTTGCTCGTTGAACTTTTTCTTTGCTACTGAATAGAGATTGCAATAATTTTCGACCTTTGTACTCTTATACTGTATATTGATGATACCACCTCCTCGCAATATAAGCAAGATATATTTTACCAAAAAGGTAAAATATTTATTGTATGATTTTGATAGAGAAAATCACAACTAAGTAACTTAATGTCTGAATTATACTTCTAAATGTGAAGCCAGATTAATAGGACTTATTTAAAATTCCCCTCATAACTTTATCACTTTACCAATAATAGTAACAGGAAGAGTGGCGATTTACTCATTGCTGTAAAATACAGGCTCATATGTGGGGTTCGATGGTATCAATATGATGCCATCGGGCCCTTTTTTTATTTTTTTTATCGTAGCATCATGGCCATTGACCATGACCACTGAAACATCTCCGATCTCACAATCGGATTGCCTACTTACGTTCACGACGTCTTTCTCTTGGATTCGCTGAGCCATGCTGTTACCGGTGATAAGCAGACCGAAGTGTTCACCCAACGCAGCAATTTCTTGCGTATTTCGTCGGATCGATGAAGTCTTCAATGGCTTTCAGGGGGACACCAGCAGCGATCTTGCCGAGGACTGGAATCCAGACTCCTTTTGGTACGATGAGGAGTTCCGGTATCAATACCCATTAAAGGGTTAATGATTACTCCGAATACACTTGCTATTTTTGCAACAATTTCTGGATGAGGCGAAGATTTATTTGATTCCCATTTGGCAACAGTTTGTTGAGGTACAGGAGAATATTCAGTTGAGATGTATGTTGCAAAAGTTTTACAGATGATCCATCTGGTAGTGTTCCATAAAACACAATGATATTTGGATTTACATAGCTGATATCATCAATACTGAAAACAATATCTTGAAAAGAAACAAATCTTCCACCTGTCTGCATATCATCTGGAATCGATTCTTCGAAAACTGATATAGATTCTAGCAGTTGCTCATACAACCAGTCGGCTAAATTATAATTACGCGGTGGTTTCAATAACTTTTCATAATTATTGAAAGACAGCGCTAAGTGCATAGCTTGTGCCATCGTCTTACCAACATCAGCCATTGTTTACCACCTCTCCTCTCAATTTCCAGTATAAGGGAATAAACAAAAAAATACAATATATAAGAAAAATAAAACCGATGATTTTAGCTAGGTACCCTTAAACCGCATCAAAATCCACCACACGACCAAGAGTATCAAAACCAAAAGAAAATCATAGAATACGCTCTGGGGACGCTAAATCGCTATCAGCATTTGAGCGTGGAGGGAATGTCAACTATGCGAAAGGAAGTAAACGAACGAAACGGCTCATAGGATTGATTTGATTATGAGTACTGATTATGTTAGGAACGCGGTTGCGATTGGGTTTATGTTTTTTGAACTGGTCAGTATCCTGGAATTGGCCAAGCTGATGGATGTTCCGCTGCCGGATATTCTTTACAATGCTGTTGATTTGCTTGGTACGAAAGCCAAACAAAAGGAGGACGTGAGCGAATGAAAGCAACCTTGCTAAAAGCGCATTTACCAGGCAATAGTTTTGATGGCTATGCAGCGCATCATCATTGGATGCTGATTTCTGTTGAACCGGAAACATACCAGAAGAAAATTCTTGGCCGGACCATCTATCCATCGGCTGAATGGAAGGACTTGATTCTTGATCCGAATACACTTGATTGGATTCGGCAGAATGTCAAGACAGTTGGTTATGGATACAAGGAAGCTGTGGAGAAACAGCATATTGGATTCTACGCTTTCTATGATAAACACGATGGCATTGACGGCCAAGTATTACCGGGTGGACCGGGACGATATATCCGGGAAGTTTACGGAACGTATACGAACGTCAACGGTTACAAGCCAAGCGCTGAATTGTACGAGGTTGATATTGAAGAAAAAGGAAAGCGATACCAGAAGTTTGAAGAGCTGCCTTCGTATTATCAGCCTACGATTCAGAAATTGATTGATGAAGAAGTGCTGCAGGGGACCGGATCCGGACTTGATTTGTCTGAGGATATGGTCCGGTCCTTGGTAATCCTTGACCGCATCATCAATAAGCGCATGCCGTAATGGAGCGGATGATTAAGTAGGGTATATATGCAAAACAGCCGATGGGGGATAATCTCTGCCGGCTGTTTTTGGTGTATACGTTGAACGAAATTTGAATAAATTAGTTATTGATTTCACTTGTTAATCGGTGTATATTATTTGTATATTGTTACCAATTATTATGCAGAATTAGCTGTTGGCGATAGTTCAATAATGTGGAGGTGGAATAGAAGTGGCGGATTTAGTAATCTTAGGGAATGGTTTTGATTTAAACGTAGGTATGAAAACCAGTTATAATGATTATTTTTCTGAAATGGAAAGAGAAGGGTCGGTCAAAAGACTTTGTGATGAGATGGATGGTTTAATAGAATCACAGTTAGATAAAATGAAATCATGCAAAGAAAAATACCCAAATGTAACATTTTGGGATATCATTTTCTATATACTCAAGAATGCTAAAATCAAGAATTGGACCGATGTTGAAAATGTGATATCTGAGATTATAAATATAGGAAACCAAAGTGATTGGGATGATTATCTAAAGGGGGCATATTGTCATAGTTTAAGAGTTTACCTTAAAAAGAAGAATAATAGTGATTATCACTATACCACAGCACTGAATAATTTCTGTCTAGAAAGTATGTTAAGCAAAGAAGATATGTATGAGTATCAGTATGGTGAACTGATAAAATTCGAACAGAAGTTTGCAGGATATATCAACAATCAAGATTCATTATCAACTCAGGATACTTTGAATACAATAAAAAAACTTTTCTTAGAAATAATTGAAGACAAATCTAAAGGAGATGTAACAAATAATCGTCTGAAACATACTTCGATTTTGAGTTTTAATTATACAAAAAGCATTAAAGAGGCATTTATTGGTAAAGATAAACCATTATATAGGAATTTTGTTTCGATTCATGGTCAAGCTACAGAGGATAACGTAATTTTTGGTATTGATGAAATGGCAAGCAGAGATGCATTGTCAGAATATAGTGAAATTGGTACTGAATCACCTAGATATGCATTTACTAAGACAGCTAGACTCATGAATTCCCCCCAGACCACTATGAGCAATGTCCCAGAAGTATTGACTTCGGATACAGATACTATAAGGTTTTACGGGCACTCATTAAGCCAGTTTGATTACTCGTATTTTCAAAGCATATTCGATTTCTATGACATATATCATACTAAGATAGTTCTTAAGTTTTTTTACTCAATTTATTGTGCAGGAAAAGCTAAAGAGATTACGAAAACCCAAATGAGCAGTGTTATAAAGTTACTTAAAACATATGGGGCAACTATGGATAATAAAGATCATGGAGAAAATCTCCTTCATAAATTGATGCTTGAAGGCAGACTCAAAGTTATTAGATTACCACAGGGGCTAAGTGATGTTCCGCAACCAAGAATATTATTTGCTTATTCTAAAGGTATTAGTGTTTAGAAATATCGTTCGATATATTGTTTTCTTTACTTATTTGTCCGCAACCCTGTCCGCAACGGAAAAACTTTTTTATACATAAGTCATCGAAAACGAACCAAAAAACACGGAATACACGCGTTCTAATACCTATTTTGATTCGCATTTTGGAATTTATCTAAATGAAATGCAGTTCAAAGACCAGGAAGACTACGATGTAATGCATAAATAATTCGGCAGAATATTTGCTAAGCAGCTATGAAAAAAACCGTCTGAAACTTTTGTTTCAGGCGGTTTTTTGCTGTTTTACATTACTCAGGTTTGGTTGCTTCTGCTTTTTCTTCGCAATGGCACGGTTCGGTTTCTACGGTTTCTTTGCCACAGCCGCAGCCGCATTCGCAGGCTTTGTCTTCACAGTCGCATTCTTCGTCGCAATCGCATTCTTCATCATCGCAGTCGCAGTCACACTCGTCTTCATCACAGTCGCAGTCGTCGCCGCAGTGGCAGACAGAATGACTATGGTGACCGCAGCATGAGAAGCCTTTGTGCTTTTTGATCAGATGCACAACGCCGTAAACACAGGCGTGTACGATAAGGTTGACAAAAAGCAGTTTCAGAATAAAGCATATAGTATTTTTGGTAGTGCATTTTTGTTCGTTCATAATTCATTTCACCTCTTGTATTTGATTGACTTTTTAAAGTCTATCTTCATGATACAGTAAAAATCTGGCTGGATGTGTTACATTTGTATAACATTTACAGTAAAGGCAGGAAAGCAGGCGCAATAAGGTAAAAAACACATGATTTTCCGTCTCCTCAGCGCCAGGCTTGCCTAATTGAGATAAATCCGCGGCGGACGGGAGCTGATCGATGCTAAAACATAACCAATGGTGGTATGACTGAGCGCTTTCAACTCATAGGCAGTCACGCTGAGCGATTGATCGCTGCCCAGCACGGTTACCGTATCGCCGATCTTGGTTTCCGGGATCTGCGAAATATCGACAAAGCTTTGGTCCATGCAAATAGCGACCACTGCCGCCTTTTGACCATGAATCAGAACATAGCCATTCTTGTTTGGTTCCTGACTGACCAGCGCACGCAGGTAACCATCGCTGGCGCCGAACCCGACAATCGCCAGACGAGTGGCTTGGGTTGGCCGATAAAAGCCGCTATAGCCGGCAGCTTCACCAGGCTGAACGGTGCGGATATTGGTTACAACCGCATGCCAACTCAAGACGGGTTCGACACCCAAGCGATTAAAAGGACCTTCAGCGGTATCATAGCCATAAAGGATCGCAGCCGGGCGCACCAGATTATAATGACTGCGGCGGCAGGTGATCACTGCATCGGAACCGGCTGTATGCAGCCACCGCGGTTCTATGCCGTTGGCATGCAATTGATCGATGGCTTGATCGAAGAGATCCAACTGCCGATTGCTGACAAGCTGATCCGCCTCATCGGCGTTCGCCAAATGTGTAAAGCAGCCATCGATGTGTAAATGAGATAGCTTTTTTAAAACGTCCAGGAGCTGTTGCAGCTCATCACCGGGTGTGACGCCCAAACGATGCATGCCGCTGTCAATTTTGAGATGGATGTCCAGCACTTTACCGGCTTTTGCTGCCAGTTCATTCAAGCGGACCGCCAAATCTGCATTATAACAAGCTGTGACCAGATCGTAGTCTGCCACCGCGGGCAGAGCAGCCGGCGGAATTCCTCCCAACACCATCAGAAAACCAGTGTAGCCAGCTTGCCGCAGCGTCACTGCTTCCAGAATCATTGCGGTTGCGATTTTGCGAATCCCGCAATGCTCTGCTGCATAAAGCGCCATCTCGGTTAAGCCATGACCATAACCGTTGGATTTAGCGGTAAACATCAATTCCGTGCCGGGGTTCAGATACGACTGCACCCGCTGCAAGTTGTGTTGAAATTTGCCGAAATCGACCGTAACATAGGAATTGGCTAATTGTTGAGCAGACAGCATGGCGAACCTCCTGGCTATTTGGCAGCGGGAATCGGTAAATCAGCAGGGATCGGACATTCGTAAACACTGCCGGCCATCACGGCCTCAAATTCAGTCTTAGCAGCGGCCACTAACTGGGGCTCACGCAGCAAGCGGCTGCCAAAGACAGCCATCGCCTTGGCAGCAAACAGCATGCCCTTTTGTCCGATGGAAGAACCGGAACAAGCTGTGATTTGCCAGCTGTGCCCGGGGGCTGCCAGATTGTAGCAAGTGGCGTAGAAGTAAATGGTCGGTACGATATGACCGACATCACCGACATCGGTGGAGCCGTATTCCTTGTTTTCGCTGAGCGGCAGCACATCTCTGCTGATGCCCTCACCAATCGGAACGTGCAGCGCCTGATGGTAAGCGGCCGATTCCTGAGCGGTAGTCGCATTGAGCGCTTCCGCGAACTGCTGTTCCTCGGCACTATATTCCGGTCTGGGGGTTTCCTGCATGGCGTCCTGAATGACATTGGCCAGCACCTGATTGTTCAAAATCGGATAGCAGCCGCCCAGAAGTTCTACTTCGAGGCTGGTTTCCGTCATCATGGCGGCACCTTCCGCTACTTTGACCAAACGGTTGTAAACTTCTACTACCTGTTCCCGTTTGGGAGCGCGGACATAATACCAAACCTGCGCTTTATCGGGCACAATATTGGGCGCTAAACCGCCGTTTGTAATAATATAGTGGATGCGAACATCCGTCGTGACATGTTCTCGCAGGTAATTGGCGGCAACGTTGGTTAATTCTACGGCATCCAAAGCGCTGCGTCCGTTTTGCGGATCCCCACCGGCATGGGCTGTGCGGCCGCGGAAATTAAACTTGACCGAATTTAAACCCACGTTTTGACCGGATACGGCATTGACATTGGCGGGATGGAAGGCGATAGCGGCATCCAAGTCGCGGAAGGCTCCGCCGCGCGCCATGTAACCTTTCCCGGTCAGGATTTCTTCGGCAGGGCAGCCATAAAAGACCACGGTTCCGGGCAATTGTTCGGCTTCCATTTCGTTTTTTAAGCCGATCACGGCGCCGACATGGGCAACACCCAGCAAGTTATGCCCGCAGCCCTGACCGTAACCGCCGGCTGCTACCGCTTCCTGTGTCGTCTGCAGTTTTTGGCTGAGGCCGGGGAGGGCATCATATTCGCCCAAAAAACCGATGACCGGTTTTCCGCTGCCCCAGCTGGCGCGGATGGCTGTCGGGATACCGGCATACCCCTCTTCTACCTGAAAACCGTTTTTTCGTAATAATTCCGTGATGGCACGACTGGCAATGTATTCCGCGAAAGGACCCTCCGGATGGTTCCAAATCTCTAAACTTAAGGCTTCTAAAGCAGCACGCTCTTTTTCAATCGCAGTCTTTGCGGTTTTACCTGGCAGCATAACATTCATCCTTTCTATTTATAATTCGGGGTCTTCCTCGTCGCCGTCAAAGGCATGACCGTAACCCCAACCGCCGGAATAAGCGCAGGCGGCAGCGCCTCTGGCCGCGGCTTCGTCGAGCGCCGGCAGCATTTGCCCCTGATTGTTAATATAAGCGGTCAGGAACCCGGAGATGAAGGCGTCACCGGCACCCAGCGTGTCCACCGCTTCTACCGGCACGATACCGTGCTGAAAACGCTCTCCCCGGTGTGAGAAATAAGAGCCTTTGACACCCATCGTAATTCCCACGATTTCTGTTCCGTAAGCGTGACACGTATCCATCAGCGCTTCTTGTTGGCTTTTTGTTAAATCCGCTCCGGAGAAGAAAGCAAATTTCAAATGCGGACAAACCTGGCGCAGATAAAAATCTTCCCGCTGATGGGTGGAAAAGTCGTAAGAAACCAAACAGCGCCTGGCAATTTCCGGTAATAACGATTCCAAATAAGAAAAACAGCTGGTATGGACCAGATCGAAATCACCGAGATAAGCGAGATCCGCTTTGGTTAAGTTCAGGCGCACCAGATGCTGCGCGGTATCTTTGCGTGAGCGGACAAAGACACGGTCACCGTCGACTAAATTAACCAGGGGAGCTCCGCTGCGTCCCACCAGGCGGCGGCAGCGGTCAAATTCTACCCCTTCTTGCTTCAGACAGTTTTGCAGATGTTCTGCTTTCTGATCGGTGCCAAAAACGCCAAGATAAGCTGTTCGATCACCGCCAAAACGATGACAATTGACGGCAACATTGACCGCATTGCCGCCCGGGTAATAGGTTTTTTGATGCAAATAACAATCGACAACATTATCACCAATGGCCAATAATTTCATGATGCTCCCCTTTAATAATCCATTTTCCACATATAGCGGCGAACAGAAAGCGGATGACCGCGCTGGGCTCCCAATTCTTCCGCGTAACTGCGCAGCACAGGGGTGACAAACAAAGGTGCAAAATACTTACGCATTTCCTGCGGAATTCCTTCCATATAAAAGCCTTCTGCATCTACAACCGTCAATTTGTCGGTAAACTGCTTGGCAAACGCTTCCGCTCTTTCATCCAGCGGACGGGTGTCATCGATACTCTTGATCAAAATGATCGGCACATTGTCATCCGTAATTTCAAAGGGGCCGTGGAAGAATTCCCCACTTTGGATCGAAGCAGAGTGAATCCATTGCATCTCCATTAAAATGCAGATCGAGAAGGTATAAGCTGCAGAATAGCAGATACCGCTGCCCATCGTATAGATTATTTCTTCCCGCTTATGTTTGCGGCCGAATTCTTTGGCAATGGCAGCATGATCCAGAACGGTGCGTGCTAAAGCTGCCGGATAAGCAGTCATGATCGCATCCAGTATGGCGGTATACTTCGCTTGCGGCTGCCAGACATTGAGAACGCCAAAGAGCAGGCGATAGAGCATGGCGGCGTTATATTCGCTGCAGTCGGCTTCGTCACCGCTGGAATAATGAATGTTGTATTCGGCAGCCTGCCAGAGCGGAGAATCCACTTTATGCGTCAGACCAATGGTCAGGGCACCCTTATTGCGTGCGAAGAGAGCGGCGGCAACGGTCTCCGGCGTGTTGCCGGAAGTGGAACACAAAATCACCACAGAGCCTTTGCCCAAAGCATGAGGCGCCCGGTGAATCAGTTCATTTGATGAATAGACAAAAGCCGGAATATCTGTTTCCTGTTCCAATAAATACTGCCCGGGTTCCATTTTTGCCATAGAACCACCGCAGGCTGCAAAGAAAAAATTCCGTACCGGCGCAGCTGTGATGGCTGCGATGGCTTGGTTTAGCTGTAAAACGTGATCTTGCATTGTAATTTCCTCCTAATAATAGAATCATAGCCATACTCTTCTGTTTTTAGCATGGCTTTTCCTGTCTGACAAGCAAAGCTTCCTGAAAAATCTCGGGATGTGCTGTCTGGGCTAGAAAATTAGACAGAGAAACAGTAAAATAAAATGCATTAACGCAGATAAAACAAAAATCTCACAATTATCTGGCAAGACATAAGAATCCCACAAAATAAATAAGGAAATTCGCTTGACAAAAAAGATGAAAACAGGTATTATAACAAAGCACTCACGGAACAAGAGTAAACCGGAACGTGAGGACACAGATCCTTGAGAACTAAACAGCGAAAGAAAAAAGACGAAGATAACAAGAACCGGTCAATTCAAAAACGAGTGACCGAAGAGGACTTGTCATGTGCGTGACAAGAAATCGAAGGGGTTACAAAAAAGTCATATCGCAAGATATGCAAAAAGAAGCCAGTAGTCGAAAGACGAAAATTTCGTAAATAAGAGCTAGATTAGCTCTGCAATAGAAAATATTGGAGAGTTTGATCCTGGCTCAGGACGAACGCTGGCGGCGTGCCTCATACATGCAAGTCGAGCGGTTGTAGCAATACAGCAGCGGCGGACGGGTGAGTAACACGTGGGCAACCTGGCCTTAAGAGGGGGATAACGTTTCGAAAGGAACGCTAATACCGCGTAACGCAGAGAGATCGCATGATTTCATTGCAAAAGGAGAAATCCGCTTAAGGATGGGCCCGCGGCCTATTAGCTAGTTGGTAAGGGTAATGGCCTACCAAGGCGACGATAGGTAGCCGACCTGAGAGGGTGAACGGCCACACTGGAACTGAGAACGGTCCAGACTCCTACGGGAGGCAGCAGTAGGGAATATTCCGCAATGGGCGAAAGCCTGACGGAGCAACGCCGCGTGAGTGAAGAAGATCTTCGGATTGTAAAGCTCTGTCAACAGGGACGATAATGACGGTACCTGTGGAGGAAGCCACGGCAAACTACGTGCCAGCAGCCGCGGTAATACGTAGGTGGCAAGCGTTGTCCGGAATAACTGGGCGTAAAGCGCATGTAGACGGCATAGCAAGCCAAGTGTGAAATTTAGGGGCTTAACCTCTAAACTGCGCTTGGAACTGCTGAGCTTGAGTGCAGGAGAGGCAAGTGGAATTCCCAGTGTAGCAGTGAAATGCGTAGATATTGGGAGGAACACCAGTGGCGAAGGCGACTTGCTGGACTGCAACTGACGTTGAGATGCGAAAGCTAGGGGAGCAAACGGGATTAGATACCCCGGTAGTCCTAGCTGTAAACGATGGATACTAGGTGTGGGAGGTATCGACCCCTTCCGTGCCGCAGCGAACGCAATAAGTATCCCGCCTGGGGAGTACGGTCGCAAGATTGAAACTCAAAGGAATTGACGGGGGCCCGCACAAGCAGTGGAGCATGTGGTTTAATTCGACGCAACCCGAAGAACCTTACCAGGTCTTGACATTTATCTAATCCGGCAGAGATGCTGGAGTGCTGCTTCGGTAGAAAGATAAAACAGGTGGTGCATGGTTGTCGTCAGCTCGTGTCGTGAGATGTTGGGTTAAGTCCCGCAACGAGCGCAACCCTTGATAATAGTTGCCAGCAAGTTAAGTTGGGCACTCTATTGTGACTGCCGTAGATAATACGGAGGAAGGTGGGGATGACGTCAAATCATCATGCCCTATATGACCTGGGCTACACACGTGCTACAATGGGGTGGAACAACGGGAAGCAAACCAGCGATGGCAAGCGGAACCCTAAAAACACCTCTCAGTTCAGATTGCAGGCTGCAACCCGCCTGCATGAAGTCGGAATTGCTAGTAATCGCGGATCAGCATGCCGCGGTGAATACGTTCCCGGGCCTTGTACACACCGCCCGTCACACCACGAAAGTTGACAACACCCGAAGTCGATGGGGTAACCTGCAAAGGAGCCAGTCGCCGAAGGTGGGGCCAGTAATTGGGGTGAAGTCGTAACAAGGTAGCCGTATCGGAAGGTGCGGCTGGATCACCTCCTTTCTAGGGAGCACTTTCATAAAGAAGGTAACTTCTAAGATCGATACCGGATCCGCTTCGTCAGTCAATCAATCGCTGTTTAGTTCTCAGGGATCAAACCCTGAATTTTTTTAAGAAAAACAGGGGCCTGTAGCTCAGTCCCGGTTAGAGCGCACGCCTGATAAGCGTGAGGTCACTGGTTCGAGTCCAGTCAGGCCCACCAGAAGATTTGTGGAAAAAGAATAGAGTCGGGGGTGTAGCTCAGCTGGGAGAGCACCTGCCTTGCAAGCAGGGGGTCAGCGGTTCGATCCCGCTCATCTCCACCAACAAACCTTCACCAAAAGAGAGACACTTGCACCTTGAAAATTGCATAGAGAAGAAAGATAGCAAATCTTTTAAAACAGTAAGTAAAACAAACGAAGGATTTATGAAAAGTCGTAGGAAGTAAATTAAAAAGTGAAGGGAACAACTTCACTGAAAGAATAAAACCCGGCATGGCGACATGGTGGGAATAAAACTTTCGCGCAAAGTAGAGAAAAGGTCAAGCGAACAAGGGCACACGGGGGCTGCCCGGGCACCGGAAGACGACGAAGGACGCAGTGAGCTGCGATAAGCCGTGGGTAGTCGCAAACAGACGCCAAACCACGGATCTCCGAATGGGGCAACCCATAGCGAGTCATATCGCTATATCGTAACATGAATCAATAGTGTTGCGAGGTCAGACCAGGGGAACTGAAACATCTTAGTACCCTGAGGAAGAGAAAACAAAAGTGATATCCCAAGTAGCGGCGAGCGAACGGGGTAGAGTCTAAACCAACTAAGTGTCAAGGCAGTAACCGTTGCTTAGTTGGGGTTGCGGGAGTAATTAGGGTCTGAATTACTGGAAGACCACAGAGTAAGAAAACATGGAGTTAGAAGAACAGGAAGGAAGGCCTGGCCATAGAGCGTGACAGCCGCGTAATCGAAAACGAAATGACTCTGAATTACCACCCAAGTACTGCAGGACACGAGAAATCCTGTGGGAATCCATGAGGACCACCTCATAAGACTAAATACTAACCGGTGACCGATAGAGAACAAGTACCGTGAGGGAAAGGTGAAAAGAACCTCGGAAGAGGAGTGAAATAGAACCTAAAACCGTGTGTCTACAAGCAGTCGAAGCACCATAAGAAGTGCAACGGCGTGCCTATTGAAGAATGAGCCAGCGAGTTACGGTGTCAAGCAAGGTTAAGCACTTCAGGTGCGGAGCCGAAGCGAAAGCGAGTCTGAATAGGGCGAAAGAGTATGACAACGTAGACCCGAAACTGCAGTGATCTATGCATGGACAGAGTGAAGCGTATGTAAAAATACGTGGAGGTTCGAACCACATTGTTGTTGAAAAAACATGGGATGAGCTGTGCATAGGGGTGAAATGCCAATCGAACGCAGAGATAGCTGGTTCTCCCCGAAATAGCTTTAGGGCTAGCCTCGTTAAAAGATTTGCCGGAGGTAAAGCACTAATTGGACTAGGGGTCTTACCAGATTACCGAACCCAGTTAAACTCTGAATACCGGCAAACGTCAAACGGGAGTCAGACAGTGTGGGCTAAGCTACATTGTCAAAAGGGAAAAAGCCCAGACCTACAGCTAAGGTCCCCAAAATAAACTAAGTGGATAAGGATGTAGAATCGCTCAGACAACCAGGAAGTTGGCTCAGAAGCAGCCATCCTTCAAAGAGTGCGTAATAGCTCACTGGTCGAGTGGTTCCGCGCCGAAAATGATCGGGGCTAAGTTTATTACCGAAGCTAAGGATTGTAGTTTTTATAAAACTACTCTGGTAGGGGAGCAATCTCATAGAGGGTGAAGCATGACCGTAAGGACATGTGGACGAATGAGAAGAGAGAATGCTGGCATGAGTAACGAAAAGGCAGGTGAGAATCCTGCCCGCCGAAAATCTAAGGTTTCCTGAGGAAGGTTCGTCCGCTCAGGGTAAGTCAGGACCTAAGCCGAGGCCGAAAGGCGTAGGTGATGGACAACGGGTGGAAATTCCCGTACCACTGAAAGTCATTTGACCGAAGGGGAGACGCAGGAAGTTCAGTCGAGCGTGTGATCGGAAGAAACACGTCTAAGTATCGAGTTTGGTCTGGGAGGCAAATCCCCCGGACTAAGGATGAGATACGATGGGGAGCGAAATTAAGTAGCGAAGCGATGCGAATTACACTGACAAGAAAATCCTCTAGGGAGACTCAAAGTGCCTGTACCGCAAACCGACACAGGTAGATGAGGAGAGAATCCTAAGGCGCGCGAGAGAACCCTCGTTAAGGAACTCGGCAAAATAACTCCGTAACTTCGGGAGAAGGAGTGCCAGGAGCAATCCTGGTCGCAGATAAGAGGCCCAAGCGACTGTTTAACAAAAACACAGGTCTGTGCGAAATCGAGAGATGAAGTATACGGGCTGACGCCTGCCCGGTGCTGGAAGGTTAAGGGGATAGCTTAGTGAGTAATTGCGAAGGTTAGAACCGAAGCCCCAGTAAACGGCGGCCGTAACTATAACGGTCCTAAGGTAGCGAAATTCCTTGTCGGGTAAGTTCCGACCCGCACGAATGGCGTAACGATTTGGGCACTGTCTCAACGAGGGACTCGGTGAAATTGAAATACCTGTGAAGATGCAGGTTACCCGCGACTGGACATAAAGACCCCGTAGAGCTTTACTGTAACTTGACATTGGATTCTGGTGAAGAATGAACAGCATAGGTGGGAGTCGGAGAAGGCGGATCGTCAGGTCTGCCGGAGACAACAGTGGGATACCACCCTTTGTTTATCGGAATTCTAACTAATCGCCATGAAACTGGCGATAGGACCGTGTCTGGTGGACAGTTTGACTGGGGCGGTCGCCTCCCAAAGAGTAACGGAGGCGCCCAAAGGTTTCCTCAGCGCGGATGGGAATCGCGCGAAGAGTGCAATGGCAGAAGGAAGCTTCACTGCGAGACAAACAAGTCGAGCAGGGACGAAAGTCGGGCATAGTGATCCGGTGGTCCTGAGTGGAAGGGCCATCGCTCAACGGATAAAAGCTACCTCGGGGATAACAGGCTTATCTCCCCCAAGAGTCCACATCGACGGGGAGGTTTGGCACCTCGATGTCGGCTCATCACAACCTGGGGCTGAAGCAGGTCCCAAGGGTTCGGCTGTTCGCCGATTAAAGTGGTACGTGAGCTGGGTTCAGAACGTCGTGAGACAGTTCGGTCCATATCCGTCGTGGGCGCAGGAGATTTGAGAGGATCTGTCCTTAGTACGAGAGGACCGGGATGGACAAACCGCCGGTGTATGAGTTATTCCGCCAGGAGTAGAGCTCAGTAGCCGAGTTTGGAATGGATAAACGCTGAAAGCATCTAAGCGTGAAACCAGCCTCAAGATAAGATCTCCCACAGAAATAATCTGGTAAGACCCCCGGAAGACTACCGGGTAGATAGGTCAGGAGTGGAAGAACAGTAATGTTTTAAGCGGACTGATACTAATGGGTCGAGGGCTTGACCAAACGGCTTTGCGAAAAGCAAGTGAGGTTGTAAGCCCGACGCAAAAAGAAATACAAGATGACGGCAGAGTAATGAATCTAGACGAATGAAAGACAAATACTGACTTCTCTATGCAATTTTCAGGGTGTGGGAGACCACATTCTTGAATAGTCCGGTGGCGATAGCGGAAGGGATCCACCCGTTCCCATCCCGAACACGGCCGTTAAGCCTTCCCACGCCGATGGTACTCGAAGGGCAACCTTCCGGGAGAGTAGGTAACTGCCGGGCAAACAACAAAAGAAAGCATTCATGCGTAAGCTTGGATGCTTTCTTTTGTTATGTACGCGGAGAGAAAACGGGGAGATGGGGATATATGAATTTCAGGCTTGCAAACGAACACCGGCAGTATCCTTCCGGCGTCTCATGCGCGAGCGCATAGGTCGCCTACAGGACACCGCCGGCGTTCTGAGCGGCAGGCTGATGGAGATTGAGGAGCATGAGAGCTGGGACGGGGTGAATGAGTGAATGTAGGGCGGTGTACAAACACCGGCAGTATCCTTCCGGTGTCTCATGCGCGAGCGCATAGGCCGCCTACAGGACACCACCGGCGTTCTGAGCGGTAGGCTGATGGAGATTGAGGAGCATGAGGGCTGGGGACGAGTAGGATATATTTTATTGAAGTGTGTATAACGAACACCGGCAGCATCCTTCCGGCGTCTCATGCGCGAGCGCATAGGTCGCCTACAGGACACCGCCGGCGTTCTGAGCGGCAGGCTGATGGAGATTGAGGAGCATGAGAGCTGGGGACGGGGTGAATGAGCGAATGTAGGGCGGTGTACAAACACCGGCAGTATCTTTATGGCGGCTAGCTGCGCTAAATGCCGCCTACAGGACACCACCGGTGTTCTGTGCGGCAGGCTGATGGAGATAAAGGGGATACCGCCGGCATTCTCGGCGGTAGGTTGATGGTGATTAGTAAAATTTTCTATTTAGATCATTGATATTGGTGGAGTTGGTGCAGGGATAGAGGCAGGGTTTGGGGGTAAATGGCAAGAAATAGCCAAAATAGAAGGCGAAGTAGAAGACTGTTGAGTTAAAGCGAGGGGATTGAGGAATTGGAGAACGAATCTTTACAGCAAACATTTCTGCAGTTGCTGCGCTGCGCGCTGAAACAGGAAAAGGTGATGCTTGCGGAGGATAGGGAAGATTGGCAACTGCTGTATCAGTTGGCAAAGGCACATAGTTTGGAAAGCCTGCTCTTTTATGGTTTGCAGCGGAATGAGACAGTGATTTATCACTTGTTTTGTGAAGCACATCTTCGGGAGGTGCGGCGGCAGACAATTCGCAGCTTTGAAATGCAGGAGATATTCCAGGCTTTGCAGGCAGAAGAGATTTCTTTCGTTCCTTTGAAAGGCTGGATCCTGCGCGAACTTTATCCGCTGCCGGATATGCGCAGCATGGCGGACATCGATTTGTTGTGCCACACCGAAAGCATGGATAAGGTGCGTTCCATCCTGAGTGATAGAGGTTACAAAACCATCGTGGCGGGCAGAGGGAATCATTACACTTTTTATAAGCAGCCTTTCTTGCATCTGGAGTTTCATCCCCAGTTGTTTGATTCCGCTTCACCGCTCAGCCGCTTTTTCTCGCCGGGTTGGCAATATGTCAATCCAGAAAGTCAAAATCAATTCCAAAAGTCTTTGAGCAACGAAGGTTTTTATCTTTTTCTCCTGGCGCATCTGACCAATCATTTTTTGCATGGCGGCAGCGGCATCCGCTCCGTTTTGGATCTCTGGCTCTTTCGGGAGAAATATAAAAACAGTTTGGACTGGCATTTCATCAAAGCGGAGCTGCAGCGGGCCGGAATTCTCACGTTTGCTCAGAATTTGGAGCATTTGGCGGAGCTGTGGTTTTGCCAAAGATCGAGTCCGCCGGTCATTGAAGAATTGGGCAGCTTTATTTTCTCCTGCGGTACCTATGGCAGCGGCGAAAATTCAGCCCTGCAGCTTTTCCGTCAGCAGCCGCTCAATTCGCGTACTCGCTGGGCTGCCTTTGCTCAAAGAGTATTTTTGAACCGGGAAAATATGCAGGGGCAGTATGATTTTCTGCACAGGTTCCCGTTTCTCTTGCCGTGCTGTTGGCTTTTGCGGGCGGTGCGTGTATTGCGTCAGCGACGGATGCTTTTGGCAATGTGGGTTGCCCATCTCGGAGCAGTGGATACCGAGCGAGTGGAGCAGTATCGTCAGCAGATGCTGCGCTTTGGTTTATAAGAGTGTTGCAGCAGGAGAAGATTTCTGGTCTGCCTGCAGCAATTGCCATTCTTGACGCAGCAGAGAGTAACAGACATCATCTGCAATACATCCGTCAAACAAGCGAATTGCCTGGCGTAGAGTGCCTTCGTAGCGGAAGCCGCATTTTTCAATCACCCGTTTGGATGCGAGGTTAAAATGAAAGTGCATGACGGAGACAAGCTCCAGTTCCAGCTGAGTGAAGGCATAACGCAAAACCGCCTGGGCGGCTTCGGTGGCATAACCTTTGCCCCAATAGGCTTTAGCGATGACGTAACCGAGCATGCGGGTCTTGTCATTGCGGCGGTGCTGATCCTGATGCAAACCGATGGAGCCGATCACCTTTTGATCTTTTTGCTCAACAATTGCCCAAACTTGTTGTTCCCGTTGGAACATCTCAATGATCTTCGCAGATTCTTCCTTGTTTTGGTGCGGCTGCCAGCCGGCATTGGGACCGGTATCGGGGTCTTTGGCATATTCGAATAAATCGTCGACATCTGTGGATCGCCACTCCCGTAAGAGTAAGCGGCTGGTCTGGATCGTCTGCATTTTGAGCCCTTCTTTCTCTTTCTGATCTTTGTCTGCTAATTCGCCAAGTGAGAAATGAATCCTTTGTTACATTAGGTTTTCCGGCAGGATTACTCCTGTTTCGGCACGAAATAGATTCAGGATTCGGAGTGAATGAAGGAGTGAATTTCATGTCTGCTGTTTTGACCTGTTCTGTTTGCGGCGAACAATATGAAAGCAATGAACCACGCTGGCGCTGCCATTGCGGTGGTTATTTAGCATTGGAATATAACGCTCATTTTGATAAAGATGAAATTGCCCGTGGACCTGCCAGCTTATGGCGCTATGCCGAGGCTTTGCCCATTGAAGAACCCGATCGCGCCGTCACGTTGGGAGAAGGGTTCACACCTTTGCTGCAGGCGCAGGGCCCTTGGGGTAAGGCGTATTTGAAAGCGGATTACATGATGCCGACCGGTTCTTATAAAGACCGCGGCACGACAGTGATGCTGTCTCAGCTTTGCCGCTGGGATATTCATGAGCTGATTGAGGATTCTTCCGGAAATGCCGGCGCTTCTGTGGCGGCTTACAGTGCGGTGGCGGGTATCGCGGCCAACATTTTTATTCCAGCTTATACTTCAGCCGGCAAAGCAGCGCAAATCGCGCTGTATGGCGCCAAGCTGACCAAGGTGGAAGGCAGCAGAGAAGATACCACCAAAGCGGCAGAAGCGGCGGCGGAGCAAACCTTTTATGCCAGCCACAATTGGAGCCCTTGGTTCGTGCATGGCGTGAAAACGCTGGCTTATGAAATTTGGGAACAACTGGGCTGGAGAGCGCCTTCTTCCGTGATCGTGCCGGTGGGCAACGGTTCTCTTGTCTTGGGTTTAGCGCAGGGCTTTACCGATTTGATGGCCGCCAGAGAGATCAAGCATCTGCCGAAAATCTATGCGGTCCAGACAGCTGCCTGCGATCCTTTGGCCAAAGCCTTTGCTCAAGGCTTGGAACGTCCGGTGGCTATTACGAAAGGCAAGACAATGGCGGAGGGAATTGCTTCCGCTCTGCCGATCAAGGGGGATGCGGTGCTGCGGGCGGTGCGCGCCAGCGGCGGCCGGATCATAACGGTGGAAGAAGAGGAAATCCTACAGGGCGTGAAAGGCCTGGCGGCAGCCGGTTTTTACGTGGAACCAACCAGCGGCGTGGTGGCGGCGGGTCTGGCTAAACTGCGCCGCTTGGGTGTGATCGCGGCCGAGGAGATTCCCGTTATGGAATTGACCGGTTCCGGTTTAAAAGCCACTGATAAATTGGTGGATTTGTTTCATATCTAGAAAAATTGCGGAAGGTCAGGTTTTACCTCGAAAAGACCGGCCGCAATGAAGAAGCTGGGAGAAAAAAACAAGGGAGCGCGAAGTAAAATGAAAACCATCGGTATTCTGGCCGGCATGACCTGGCAGAGCAGTATCACCTATTATCGTGAAATCAATGCTTATATTCAGGAAGCATTGGGCGGCGAGCACAGTGCTAAAATCCTGCTCTACAGCGTCGATTTCGCTGAGATTGAAGCAGTTCACCAAAACGGCAACTGGCCGGAAGCGGGCCGCATCTTGGCGGAGGCCGGACTCAAACTAAAAGCCGGCGGCGCCGATTTTATCCTGATGGCTACCAACACCATGCATCTGGTGGCGGATGACGTGATTCAGGCTACCGGTTTGCCGTTTCTGCATATCGCCGAAGTCACTGCCGATCAATTACTAGCGGATGGCATCCACACGGTAGCCCTAACCGGTACGAAATTTACCATGGAAATGCCTTTCTATCGGGACATCCTGCAAAAACGCGGTCTTGAGGTGATCGTGCCAGAGGAGCAGCAGAGGGATTTTATTCAAAATACAATTCATGCAGAATTGGGTCACGGCATTATCCGGCAAGACAGCTTGCATACCTTTCAGGCAATTTTGCAGGATTTGCAATCCCGCGGCGCCGAAGCGGTGATCTTAGGCTGCACGGAAATCGGTCTGCTGATTCATGACGACAACAGCCCGCTGAAAACGTACGATACCGCCCTGATCCATGCCAAAGCCGCGGCCCGGCTTGCCTTGACTGAGGAATAATAAATTTAAAAAACGTGTCTGCTCAGCCATGCGGCGGAACAGGCACGTTTTTTTTATGCTATCTCTCCAGTGCTTTTATTATTCTGTCACATGCTTTTTCAGGATCACACCATTCTTGACGCCGGTCGCGCTGCCGTTTTCCACAGCCAGTGCGCCGCCAACCAGCACGTAACAAATACCATCGTTTTTGCGGAAGGGATGGGTAAAGTCGGCGTTGCAGCGGACAGCGGCATAATCAAAGACCGTGATATCCGCCCGCATGCCTTCCTGCAAAACACCGATGCCGTCTAACCCAGACGTTTCAGCCGGCAAGCCGGTAATACTGTGCACCGCGTCTTCCAGAGTCAGCAGACCATGGTCACGCAGCAATTCCAAACGGCGCGTCATCGTGCCGGTGCTGCGCGGGTGTCCGCCGGAGAGCTGTTCCGGATCACGATGGGTGATATAGTCGCTCCAATCGGAACCGCCCATCACAAAGGGCTGGGCGATAATATTCAGCATGTCGTCGTTGTTCTGTGAGAAATAAATCCCCTGGACATCGCCGGCGTTGGCAATCAAAATGTCGCAGGCAACATCAATCGGCTGTTTGTCTTCCGCCCGGGCAATTTCTCCGATGTTCTTGCCCACATACTGCGGCGTGGTATCGCAGGAAACCATGAAGCAACCGTCATAGCCGGCTTCATAGATTGAACTTTGGAATTCATCCGTCTCATGGAAAATGGAGTGTTCCACAACTTGACGGAACTCCGGATTTTTTAAACGTTCCAGCAAAGCTTCTTTGCCTTCGGTCAGGAATTTCGGCGGGATTTGCGCGATAAAAGGTGCGGAGCCGGCCAGGAAGGGATACTGATCGGCACGCACGATTCTGCCTGCGGCATTGGCATCGGCAATCATTTTTAAAATGACCGACGATTTGCCTTTGTTATGCAGACCCAAGACTTTCAAGTGAGATACAATCACCGGCACATTGGCTTTACGGCCGACCTCCAACGCTTCCGCCACGGAGGAAACCACCTTGTCTCCCTCGCCGCGAATGTGGGAAGCATAACTGCCATGGTATTCCGCCACCACTTTGCACAATTCCGCCAGCTCATCCACATCGGCATAAACGGAGGGAGCGTAAACCAAGCCGCTGGTCATGCCCAGATAACCGCATTCCATGGCTTGGCGGACCAAAGCCTGCATGGCCTGCATTTGTGCTGCGTTTGGCTTTTCCGGGCTGTAATACATGACCTTGCCGCGCACGTTGCCGTGCGGGATATAAAAAGCATAATTGGTGCCCAAACTCAATGTTGAGACATAAGCCATAAAACTCTGGAAATCCTGGCGTGCCGCCAAGAGCTTTTGCCAAACTTCTTCGGAAAGACCATATTGGCCACGATAAGCGGTGTCTTCAAACACAGGAGCCGGACCGCTGCCGCATTGACCGGTGATCTGGGTGGTGACGCCTTGCTCCAAATAATTATAGCTGTCGGGTGCTAACAAGACAGCATTGTCACTGTGACTATGATAATCAATAAAGCCGGGGGAGACAATCAAACCTTCTGCGTCCAGACTGTGCTGGGCGGGTTCGCTGATCATCGGTGCAATGCGGGCAATCTTACCGTTTTGCACCGCCACGTCAGCGCGATAACGCTTCTTGCCGGTTCCATCCACAATGGTGCCATTTTTGATTAGTAAATCATACAAGAAAATCGCCTCTTTCTCTGTTGTTGCTCTGTCTTGATTCTAAGGTTTCCGCTGGTTCCTGTCAAGCAGACTTCTGATCAAGACTTGAGATTATTTCGAGCGGTCCAAGGCGAGCAGCAGATCGACCATGCGGCCATAACTCTCTACCCCGTCACTCTGATCGTTGCTCTGCAGATAACCATTGTTGATGCTGGTAGAAACCTGTTCCACCGGTCCTTCATACTGCTGCCAGAAACTGCGGCTGAAGGCAAAATCCGTCGCCACCGGACCGCTGAGTTCTGCATAGAGCGTTGCATAATGGCTTGGGTCCACCGCATAACAGGCATTCAGACAATATGATAAAGCCAGCATAGTACCGCTGTAACGTACTTCCGGACTGAGAAAAGACTGAGTGGTTACCAGATAAGCGATGAAATTCGCTTCATCCTCTCTGGCATAACCGTGACGGTGAGCCAGTTCGTGGGCCATGGTGGCAAGAATCTGCTCATCCGGTACATTGAGATTGACATTGGCTTCGCCGGTAAAAGGAAAATAGAAACCGGTGATTTGGCTAAAAGACATCAACCCGGACAGTACAACCGGTTTGACGGCTGAAGTGATCTCCAAAAGCGGCAAGCGGGCGTCAAAATAACCGGTCTGATACCAGTTGGGGGCGTTGATTAAATAATAAGAAAGCGAGCCGGATAAGGTCATGGTGCCATTGGCAGATTGAAAGAGCGGACCGCGCAAGGCATTGGCTGATTGAATCAGCTCCAGCGTCAGATTGCGCAGTTGGGAAGGCGCCGTTGCTTCTACGTTCAGACCGAGCTGATCCGCCAGCGGCAGCCGATAATAATTGAGACCCCAACTCAATTGAAAAAACAGCGTGAGCAGGCAGATGCCCGTCACGGTCAGGCAAAGCGGTCGCTGCAGCAAGCTCCACGGCGTGGCGCCGGCTCGATATTGGCGGAGGACGGCGGGGATTTTCCGAACCAGCCAGGCAAGTGCCAGCCCGACCAGCAGCAACAACAGCAATTCCGCCAGAGAGAAATAAAAAAAACGATGCAGAGCTTGCAGACCGGCTGCGATTTTTGGATAGATGCCGCGGCTATAAACGGATTCTGTCCACTGCGGATTGGCTTTGGCATAATTGACCAAAACGAATTGCACGATAACGCTCAGCAGGGAAATAAGCCAGCAAACGGTCAGCAGCATCAGGGAACCTTCTTTCCAACAAAATCGTCAAAGAGAGTATCAGTTTGTTGAATGATTTCCAGTTCAGCGCGCGAAATTCCTGCTCTTTTTTAATTTTGCGTGAACCGGCCGGATAATACTGCTGTATTTGCTGACAAAAGCAGCTGATTGTGTTAAAATGACATCACTATGAAAAAAGAAGGTAATTTAAAATGTCCCTTAAAATAAAACGCCTGCTGGTCGTACTCTTCGGCCTTGCTGTGCTTGGCTGTATCGGTTATTTCGTCTTCGATTTTTTTATGCCCGATCCGCCGCCTTTGCAGCCGGGAGCGGAAGAGCCGAACCAACCGGACCCAGGCGAAAAATCGGCAGAACCCACAAAACCGGAAGAACCCAGTAAGCCGGGAGAACCCACGAAACCGGAGGACCCTGTCCAACCCGGAACACCTGCCGCTGACCCCGACCCTGTCGAAGATCCGGGGACGAGCGATCCCACGGAGAGAATGCCGAATGAGAGCAACTGGCAGCTTTTTCTGGTCAATTCTGCCAACAGATTATCGCTCAATTACGCACCGGCGCTGCTGCAGAGTGTCGACGGTTATTACGAGCTGGATGCGCGCGCTGTCGAACCCATGCAGAAGATGATTGCTGCCGCCCTGCGGGACGGCATTGCTTTGCGTCTTTGCTCCGCTTACCGTGATGCGGATCTGCAGCAGTATCTCTACCAACAAGAAATTCAGACCTACCTCAATCAGGGCTACGCTTACGATGCGGCGGTGGCGGAGGCTGGGCGCTGGGTGGCCGTACCGGGCACCAGCGAACATCAGTTGGGTCTCTCGGCGGATATCGTCTCTTATGACTGGCTGCAGGCCGGCAACGGTCTGACCACTGAATTTGAATCGGATCCCGCCTATGCTTGGCTGGCTGCGTACGCCAGTACGTATGGTTTCATTCTGCGTTATCCGGAAGACAAACAAGATATCACCAAAATCGGTTATGAACCCTGGCATTATCGTTATGTGGGTACAGAAGCCGCCGCCGTGATCTCGGCAAACGGACTTTGTCTGGAAGAATACCTGGCAACAGGCAACTAAAACGAAACGAACCAGAAAGCGCCTTCTCGGTTTTTGAGAAGGCGCTTTCTGCTATTCAAAAACAGCAATCACCGTGTTGTGGTAGGTCTTTTCAATAAAACTCCTGACGGTATCGCTGGTCAATGCTTCCGCTAAAGCCAGCAACTCCGGTTTCTTCTCATTGCCGGCCTTGACAACCAGCACATTGGCATAGGTTGCGGCGGCTTCCGAATCTTTGTCCTCACAGGCAAGCAGCGTATCGGTGATCTTCGCTTCCACCGCATAGTTGCCATTAATCACCGCTAAGTCAACATCCGGCAAGGCGGTGGTCAGGTAAACGGCTTCCAATTCGGTGAACTTCAGTTTGAGTGGATTGCCGACAATCTCATTGGGGGTGGCTTTCAGACCTACATCGCTCTTCAGCGTGATCAGATCCAAGCTCTGCAGCAGCAGCAGCGCCCGGGCTTCATTGGTGGCATCATTGGGTATGGCGATAGTGGCTCCTTCTTTTAAAGCATTGAGACTGGCTGTCCGACCGGGATAAATGCCGAGCGGTTCAAAATGGACTGCTTTGATGGCAACTAAATTGGTTTTATTGCTTTCATTGAAATAATCGAGATAAGGCACATGCTGAAAGAAATTGGCATTGAGATCCCCATCCTGTAAAGCCAAATTAGGCAGCACATAGTCGGTGAACTCTACAATTTGCAGGTCGATGTTTTTTTCTGCCAGCAGCGGTTTGATTTGTGTTAAAATCTCCGCATGCGGTACGGGCGTCGCGCCAACCTTGAGCACAACCGGCGTTTTTGCTGCCGGCGCGGGTGTTTCTGTTTTCTTGGAGCAAGCAGAGAGGGCGGCCAGCAGCAGGCAAAGACCAAGGGCAAGCAGAATCATTTTTATGGTTAGTTTTTTCATGGCTGAAATCCTTCTTTCATTTACTTATTTATTTGACAACGAGTAGATTAAAAATGGCGTGTTTCCTGATTTTCGGTCGTGAGATGGTTATTTTTTATCGAGGTGATTGGCAAAACGGGCAAATCCGATCTGGATACTGCAGACCATGATGATCAGTAGCAGCAGCGTAACGGGCATCACCCCTGCTTCGTGTCGATGCAATCCATAGCGCACGGCAATATCGCCCAAGCCGCCGCCGCCGACCGCGCCTGCCATGGCGGAATAACCCAACAGCGTGATACAAGTCAGAGAAAAATTGCGGACCAGTGCGGGTACGGCTTCGGTTAACAGTACCCGGAAGATGATTTGCTTTTTATCCGCTCCCATGCAGATGGCAGCTTGCAGCACACCGGGATCCACCTCCGCCAAAGCGCTTTCGGTTAAGCGTGCCACAAAAGGTGCGGCTGCCACTACCAGCGGCACAACAGCGGCGGTCGGACCGATGATTTTACCGGCGATCAAACGGGTCAGCGGCACAACGGCAACCAGCAAAACAGTGAAAGGAATGGAACGTCCGATATTGACGATCCAGCCGAATAGGAAATAGAACGGCTTGCTGGGAGAAATCCCCTCGCTTTGGCTGATAAAAAGCAGAATCCCCAGCGGCAGCCCAATTAGATAAGCAAAGACGGTGGACAGAGCGGTCATATAGATGGTTTCCCAGGTTCCCTGCCAAAAGACGTTGCGGTAAGCTGTAAGAACAGTAAGCATCACTGTGGCTCCTTTGCTGATTCATTTCTAAATGCCGCGCCAAAACAACAAGGCTAGGTTGTGGCATTGAGCAGTAACTTTCCGATCCGGCTGGCAGGGTGCTGCAGGATTGTCTCGGCATCGCCCCATTCCGCCAAAGCGCCGTCATCCAAAATGGCGATCTTGTGGCAGACAGCGCGAATGATCGAGAGGTCGTGGGTCACGATGACGATGGTGACACCCAGACGTTGGTTGATTTCCTGCAGCAGGTGCAAAGCTGCCCGGCTGTTTAGAGCATCCAGCGCCGAAGTGGGTTCATCGCAGAAGAGGACCCTGGGGTCATTGGCCAACGCTCTCGCCAAAGCGACTCTCTGCTTTTGCCCGCCGGATAGCTGGGCGGGGTAGGCGTCGCCTTTGTCTTTCAGATCGACCAATTCCAATAACTCTTCTGTGCGGCTGCGCATTCGATCCGTCGCACTGTGCGCCAAGATCAAGGGAAAGCTGATATTCTGCCGGACCGTCTTCTGCATCAGCAGATGATAGCCCTGAAAGACGACGCCCATTTTGCGGCGCAGCTTCAGCAGCGGCTGACCCTGCAGTTGTGCGGTGTCTTCACCGTCGAAATAAATGCGGCCGCCATCGGGCGCTTCCAGCAAAGTTAAACAGCGCAGTAAGGTGGATTTGCCGGCGCCGCTCATACCGATGATGCCAAAAATCTCACCGTCACCAATGCTGAAAGAAATCTGTCGCAATGCAGTCAGATCTTCTTTTTGCGGCCGGCTGTAGGTCTTGGTCAGTTGGTCGATCTGGATCACATCAATTCACCGCTTTCAAAATGTCGATAAAAAAAGCCCTCGTCTCTTGGAGAACACTCCAAGGACGAGAGCGTATGCTTTCGTGATACCACCTTGCTTTGCTTTTTGCTTCACAACAAAAAGCCTCTTCAACTGCGGCCGGAATTTAAGGAAATGCTCCGTTAAAAAACCAGCGATAGTCTATCTCTGTAACGGGAGAACCCGGCACGACCTAAATTACTTCGCCCGTGCGGCTCCGAGACCATCTTCAGTCTGTTGCGCTCTACCCCTTTTCACCAAACGGGGCTCTCTGTAAAAAGCGTGTGAGGCTTACTCTTCTCATCAATGCCAATCAATTATTGTTCCCTATTATAAGCCAATTTTCTTTTTTGTCAAGCGGCTTCGATCTGTAGTATTCGGCAAGAAAACGAATAAAAAGAATCATTTACTCGCACCACAAGACAAATGCAAGCATAGGTGAGAACAGATTCTCTAAAATTTGCCTATTTCAGCGTGCCAAGCAGAGCCAGCATTTCTTCCACAGCGGGCATATCGATGCTGTTTTTGGCGTAATGAGCATAGGAAACAGTGCCGTTTTGTTCTACCACAAACAAGGCGGGCAGCTGCTGTTCATTGCCTTCGTATTTGCCGTGCACAAAACCGCCGGCTTTCAGCTTCGCCATTTTATCCGCTAATTTGGCGAGATCGGCGGCTTCGGTGGGCTGACGTTCTTCCCGGGTGGCTGTTGCGGGAATCACCAGCGTCTGGTAAATTTCCTGTTTGCTGTCGCAAATGATTTCAAAAGGCAGCGCTTGCTCGGCCAGATATTCGCGGACATTGGCCGGTTCGCTTTGCATCACAACATAGATCTGACTGTCCAAATCGAGGAACTTCTGATAATTGCCGGCCAGCTGATGCACATCGTAACGGCAGGTGGTACAGCCAATATAGCGCAGCACCCAAAATAGGGTTCTTTGTTGCTTTGGGAGAATATCCGCAATGGTAAGATCGGAATGATAGGCGGTATCAAACGTAAAATTAGGCATCTTGTCGCCAACCGCTAGTTTTGGCATAGTAAATCCTCCTCCAAATCGTTGTAGTTACTGCTCGCCGGTCATCCTGAACAGGAGGTGAGTTACACATCTGCTCTGTTGCAGCAATGGCCAGACTGGTGCTTTTATCATACTTCACCCTTGTTCTTTCGTCAAGCGAAGGTTTTGAAAAAGCAGCTGAACCTGCACGCTACAGGAATATTTCATTTACCCCTTGAAAATGCGAACGAATACTGTTATGATAAAAAATAGCAGACAATGACCGAGCGAATCCATGCTGTCCGATAAGGCAGCAGCAGTTCGGTGATTGCCGGGCGAAGAATAACAAAACAAGGAGATGGCAGAATGAAAGAATGTAGATTTTTCCGTTGTGATATCTGTGGTAACATAGCAGGTTTGATTCACGACTCTGGTGTGCGTATGGTTTGCTGCAACCAAAAAATGACAGAACTACTACCCAACACCGTAGAAGCGAGCAAAGAAAAACACATCCCTGTTGTTACTGTAGACGGTCCTAATGTGAAAGTTGCAGTTGGTTCCGTGCCGCATCCTATGACAGAAGAGCATCATATCGAATGGATCTATCTTCTGAGCGAGCAGGGCGGCCAACGCAAGACTTTAAAGGCCGGAGATGTTCCCGAAGTTGTTTTCGCACTCACCCCCAACGATAAAGCGCTTGCTGTCTATGCTTACTGCAATCTGCATGGACTTTGGAAAGCAACCGTTTAATTAAATGATCAAAACAGACCTCGGTATTTGAACCGGGGTCTACTTTTTATAGACTCGGTGAGCGCAGGTTCTAAAGGATGAACTTTGCTCCGAATAAGAGGGCTACACTCTCTTGCGCCACTTTCCGGTTATCTCCTGCATACTTGTCACTGGCAAACGGTTTTAATAAACCATTCACCATCACGAAGTTTATTGTGGCCGACACAATTAATGGAGGCGCTTATGGAAAAACGATTTAAGCAGTTTTTAATCTCTCGGGGTTACAAAGAGATTACGCCAAGCGGTCGTCCTAGCACCGTTTATGATTACGGCAAACGTATCAGTAGAATATGCAAGGACGAGCATTTATCATGGCAGGGTTTAGCCGAGAACATTGAGACGATTTTACCTCAATATGATTTTGGTGGCTGCAAAGAGGCTCTTGGTAGGAAATCACACAATGCTGTTATCAACGCCTTACGGAGATTTGCTGAGTTCATTTCCGTATAAAAAAATACTACATTTAGTCGAGTGCAGTTAACCGTTTACCGTAAAAAAGTAAGCGGTTTATTTGCACCCCTTAATTGAACAAGGCGGACTTGTTACATCAAAGGTATTGGATCACCTGCCAGTTGAGAAAACTAAAGTCGAAATGCAGACTGAGCAGAAGAAGCACAAAGGGCAAGTGCAGCACCGGTCAGCCTGTCATCACTTTTGCTACCTACGTGCCGGTGTGCGGCTGTACAGCGCATACTCCGGTGAAACAAGCAACTACACACAAAAAAAGGCTGTAGCAATTTATAATTTTGCTACAGCCCTTTCTACTCAATTTGGCTAGACTGTTTTACGCACCAAACTGCAGCAAGCTGGCGAAGTCGTTACAATAGCGCTGTTTGTCTGTGGGGCTTAGCATCAGAAATTTCTCAAATGTTTCCAGACTGACTCTGCCGGCAGAGAAAAGCAGCTCCGTATAGGCTTTTTCATCAAAGTGGTATTTTTCTTCTAAATCGCTCAGGCGCTTATAGCCGTAATAATAACAAGTGAAATAACCCTGCATGGTTTCCATCGCTTGTACTTGACCTCGGGCAGTGTGATAATCAAAATCCAATTCATCCATAAAAGTCTTGACGCCTTCGCCAATCGGTTTGCCAAAGTAGCGCAGACCGAGATCCACTTTGATCCGGACCGAAGTGTGATGACGACGGTACGCGATGAACAGCGGATAGAATGGATCCTCGGCAAAATTATCGATGAAGACGCGCTCCGAGCGGTGACAGGTGCCCTCCATAATGGGAACAGAACGGCTGCCCATTTTAATTGTTTCCGGGGTATGATCCAGAGCATTGCGCACAAACTGGACATGATGACCCGGATAGGCTTCGTGAACGGTGTTCATCTTGATCCAGCCATCCGTAACTGCCTTATAATTATAATTATTCAGGAACATTTCACCAATCAAAGGTCGGCGTGTGCTGTCTCCGCCGCCGTAACCTCCCCAAGGATAAGAGACTTTCAATTGTTCCGGAACCGGATTCAATTGGCAGGTTTCATCATCGGGCAGCCAAACATGCGAACGGCAGGCAGCGCGGGAAATGGCCAGATATTTACGGCCCGCTTCAAACATTTCTGCAGGCGTGTTTTTTGGACCGGCATATTTTAACAGGATGGCATTGACTTCCTGCATTGTTTTCGGCGCTTTTTCCGGTATGGGCAGCTGAGCGCCGATGGCAAACACGGCTTGGCGTGTTTTTTCAATTTCCTCCTGATACCAGGATAACAGCTCCTTCAAATCTACACCCAGTTCGTTCCAAAGCAGGTTACGGTAATATTCTTCTTCAAAGCCGATACAAGCGTCATCCGGCAGCATTCCCATGACCGGAACTCCCTTTTTTTGCAGAATTGCTGCTGCAACCGCTTGCCATGTTTGACTGCGTGTGCTTACTTCTTCAATCGCGGATGCAATTTTACCGATGTCCGTGGCTGCTAAACCGGAAAAATTCTCCGCCAGATGCTCAGTCTCTTTTTTTAATGTAGCCACCATAATTTGCTGCGCATTGATCATTTCCTGAATATCAGTGGCAGAAGCGGTTTCCAACCAGGCCAGAATACCCTGCCAGACCTCTTCTGCCTGCGCCAAGCGTTTGATTAAGATACTGCTGCGCGTCGCCGCATCGCGACTATCCTTGCGGCTCAAATTGGTCACAGTATAGGTGATGCTGTTGAGGTAACGAGCGGGGCGCGCAAACATCGTTTGCAGCACTTTTTCCTGACCGGTTAAAAAATTGCGATAGTGTTCCTGCATGATTTGATAGACCGGATCCGGGGCTGACAATTGTTGAATACCGGCACTTAACGTCTTGAGCTGCTGTTCCATTTTTAGTTTTGCATCGAAAGTTGGAATAAATAAATCGGTTTCATAGCGCCTTGCATCCCGCAAACGATCGGCAAAAAGTGCAATCTGTAGGTCCTGTTCACGATAAAGTTGGGTCAATTGAACGTCTGTCATTGAAAAACATCCTTCTTTCTGACTCCTTAGTGGAAATAAATCATTTCGTATTTTTCTTTCAGATAATCGATGTAATAGCGCACGTTGAAAGCCTCCCCGGTTGCCTCCAGCAGAATCTGCTCCGGTGTTTTGCTGCCGCAATGAAAATGGATTTTCTCTTTCAGCCAACCATTGACCAAATCAAGGCGATTGTCTCGTATTGCTTGGTCAATTTCAAGTTCGCGCTGCATGGCTGCCCGAAATTGAGCTGCATAAGCGGTTCCGAGCGCATAGGTCGGGAAATAGCCAAAGCCAACATTTCCTCCCCAATGCACATCCTGAAGCACTCCCTCACTATCGTTTTTCGGTACTACACCCAAATATTCCAGAGATTTTTCCCGCCAAAGTTCAGGCAGTTCTTGCACATTGATTTGATTTGAGAAAATAGCTCTTTCCAATTCATAACGCAGAATGATATGGAACGGATAGGAGAGTTCATCGGCTTCCAAACGATTGGCAGTTGGTTTGATCCGGTTCAGCACCCGCCAGAAATCAGTGACTTCCACATTTTTCAGCAATTCCGGATAAACTTGCCGCAGCTTATTGTAATGTGTTTGCCAGAAAGTGAGGCTGCGGCCGATATAGTTTTCGTTGAAACGGGACTGCGATTCGGCGATGCCGGCAGAAGGTCCGCCGAAAAGATTCGTACCGGCACTGGCGGGATCGCACTGCTGAGCGTGAATGGCATGGCCCATTTCATGCATGGCAGACATGAGTGATCCGGTGAAGTAATTCTCATGATAGCGAACTGTGAAGCGAACATCATCCGGAGAACCGGCACTGCTGGTAAAGGGGTGAACGCTGGTCTTAATAACGCCTGCTTTGAGATCATAATGGCAAACATCCGCCAGATAGCGAACCATCTCCTCCTGTTTACTTTTTGCTGCATCAGCATAGAGTAAACTGTCATCGATTTTGCGGCCTTGGAGTAAGCATTTTTTGGTGAGAGGGACGAGTTCAGCTTTCAGGGCAGTGAAGAAAAGATCGTATTTTCGGCTATCCATTCCTTCTTCATTATCGTCTAGCAAGACGTCAAAGTGGTCATCTTGCCGCACATCCCGATAGTCCAGTGCCATTTTAACATCATTCAAGAACTGATCCAGGTAAGGCGCAAACAAGGGATAATCGTTGGTCTGTTTTGCTTCTTCCCAAACCCGGGCGATAATCGAGCGGTTTTGCACCGATTGCACGTACTTTTCTTGAGGGATATGACGAATCTTATTGATCTCTTTTAAATATTTTTTAGCGGAGAGGCGATCGAGTTCATCTATATCACTGCGGCTGCTGACATTCTCCAGGAGATCAAGATTTTTGGCATCCATTTGATAAGCAAACTGATTCGCTGCCAATTCACCCTGCATTTGAGCCCGATAGAGCATACTTTTTTTAGGTGCTTCTGTGGCAGCATCCCAGTTGATCAGAAAATTGACATAACGCTGTGCGGCTGTCTTTCGCTGATAAGCATGAAATTCCTGCAGTAAACCTGCCTTAGACATCTTTGGCATCCTTCTTTCTGTTTTTATCCCTGGATGGATGAAAGGAGCCGGAACGAAAACGCTCGAGCTCCTTTCTTGGCCCGATTAGACCCTGGTTTGGATGATTCCCAACCAATTACCCAATAAAAATTGCAAACGGCCAAGCAAAACAGAAATACGCGACAGCACTGTATTGCCGTAAGCAGCACCGAACCCGATCATCATAATGTAACGACCAAATTTCGGCATTACTTTTAAAGGCTTGGGCATTTCAAAAGTAAAGAAGAAATAGGATAATACAGAAACGACACCAACAATCATCAGAATGTTATTGAACATCGTCAAAGGGTTGTTCGTGACAGCCGGCAGGAAAGTAGCCGTGATCTGAGAAAGGAAATTCGCCTTAAAGGCTTTCGTGATCACCACTGCGGAACCGATACCGACCCAAAAAGCCAGGGGGATACGATTTAACCAATTGATCTTACGGTTTTTGCTATATCGGGCATAAACAAATAAACCGATAAAGATCGGAATCAAATAGGTCCAGGTGCCATTTTCAGCAAGATCGATTTGAATCGTTGGACGGATATAGTTGTCAATGGTAGAAACTACACCGTTGCCGGCGGAAACACCAACATAGATGTGTTCAACGAGCCGATAAAATGGATTTTCTTTATAGACGCCGCTATAAATCGCTAAAGTCATTCCCGCTGTCAACCATACGGCAAAACTTGTTGAAAGCTGCATGCTTTACGCCTCCTTTTTGGCTTTCTCTTCTCTTTTAACCATGAAATAGGAAATATTACCCAACAGCATCAAGCCAAGAACCAAGAGATGAGACAGACTCTGCGCATCCATACCGGCAACGGCATTGCCCAGATGCTCGGTTAGGATTTCCATTTCTGCACCGGCGCGGATGCCGCTCAGATAGACAGTGATCTGACCGGACTGCACATAAGGTGCGTTAATCGTCGCATTGACTGCCGAGGCACAGACAACAAAAGGAATCTTGTTCGGTACCGCATAAGATGTCGCATACATGGGTACCCATTCTGAAGCGCCGGGGGAGCCATGATTGCCGCAGATGACGGCAGCAGCGTCTTTCAGTGTTTTTAAGTCCTTCATAATGGGAGACTGCGATAGATTACGGCCGGCATTATCAACATTGGCACAAGCTTCCACAATACTATCCATCGCTTTTTCGATATACATTTGTCCGCCGGGTTTATAACCAAGATTGAGATAATCGACACCTTCGACCAAGTCCGGAAATTCTTTCAGCATATCACGAAAGGCGTATTCAGCTTGCTGCGCACCAATCGGCCATAGGGCGCCTGCTACCACCCGACCACCATTTTTAAAAACAAGCCGGATGCATGACACAACAGAGGACTGGATATCAGTCGCTCCGGCTGAATCATAATCAAAAGAGACATATAAGATATCACCAGTTTTGAAATTGTTGAATATATCATAGGCGGCCTGAGAAGAAGTTCCAATGGTGATCGGAAGGCCCATTGGGAAGATCAGAGCGCCGATCAATATCAGTAATAATGCGGTATAAATAATCCGGTTATCCATCTGATTTAGTTTACGCCAAAAGGACATTGAACTCCCTCCTTTCATTTCTACTCATCACCGCCGCCTAAATAGGAACGTTCCAGACCAAGAAAAACGCGGATTGCTGTAGCTGAACCTCCCAACGCTGCGCCCATGGTGATGGCGCGCATTGCTGCGGTATTTGGTATACTCATCAGCCATTTGCCGATGACCGGGAAGCCAGGCCAGATAGCTGCGCCGATCGGAACATTATATAGCATGACAAACACGGCAGAAATCAGCATCAGGGACGCTTCAAAGGAGCGTATCCGCAGCACACGGAAAGCAGCAGCCGTGATATAAAATGCAATTTGGGAGAGGATTGCAGCTTCCAAAGGTACAATCGTCATATTATACCAAGTTTGATATTGGGCACCTTTACCTGTTTGAATCAAGCCAAGTAGAATGGTACCATATAAAGCAATACCCAGAGCAGCACTGTAAATTCGCCGGTCCGGTCGGCGTAGATTACGCCAATGGACCTGGGATAAACTGACGGTTCCAATTAAAACCGCAAAAGCGGTGGAGATTTGAAACCATTTATCCAAAGTGGTTTTCCAGCCTGCAATGGCCGGCGAAGACCCACTGATGATGTAAGACAAACCAATGCCAATCGACATAATGAATGGAAGATAACGCTTAAGCATAGGACACCTGCCTTTCCCTCATCCAAGTAAGAAAAGAATGACCAAATTGCTTTTGATTTTTCATCATAACATCAGAAAACTGATCAGAGCAGTGGCATTTCCTAAAGTGGCCATCAGTGCTCCGAGCAGGATCAAACCGATTGCAAACACCTTGGCATAGTCCAGGGCAATCAGATTCGCCCTCTGCACAACATCCTTGGAGAGGTAAGCGCCGGCGGCATAATATTCTTCGCCGATCAAGGTATAATCGCAGGAAGAAATCATGAAAGGCAACTGAGCCGTCTGCGCTGTTCCTGCCACTTGAATGGCACCCAGACTTGCGCCTACTTCGCAAATCATTGTAGTTTCAGCGAAGAAAGCACCCATGTAGAGACAGGCTGCGACCCGTTCGCGGCGCATCGTCCCCTGTAAGGCAGAAGCAGCTGCACCCCAACCGGATGCAATGAAGCGGACAGTACTGACGGGGTCATAGGAAGTTTGTTTATTTGCTTCAATATAGCTGGCACGTACGATTGCTTCCATGACCGGAAAAACAGCAGCCACATAGCTGACGGCAATCAGCTTTGTATCGTATCTGGCGCAGGCATGAGCGGCATAAGATAAGACGGGGAAAGAAGCGATTGTCTGCGCATCATCCAAACCATTGGAACCATTGGCAAAAATGACAGGACGTCCCATTTCGGTTGCGCGGCCGATGGCTTCATCGATGGCATCCAGACCGGCTAAGCGTCGGATTTTAGGAAGACGATGACCTGCTTTCGCATGTTGAATCAGAAAATAGATCGCGACAGCGATGGATACTTGGATCAGCATCACAATCAATTGACCACTGAAAATAGGCATAAAAGTCACCTCCGGTTTTATTGCTGTCTTGAATGAAGGGATTAAAAAAAGGGGGAGTCAAGCCATCTACACGATAGACTTCACCCCCCTCCGACGCACGATGATCAGAATGAGCGCAGCAATATGGATTACCTTTGTAAAGTTTTTTAGGATACTGGCACTTTACGAAGCCTAGCTTATCGCTTATATGGTGTAATGTCAAGGAATTTAATTAAATTAGTATGAAAAAAAAGCAAGCAGAATTATGTCAATTGTATGGTAAAATTGAAAAATCAGACGATTTTTATTGAAAATTAAATGTTAATATTCTGACAGGGCGAATAGTTGCTACGAATTTCTTGCTGAATAAATTAATATTTAAAACAAAATTAAAAAATATTATATTTATATTTACTTACTATAAATTGCTGATTAATGCGTAGGAATTAGACAGAAGAACGCTTTTTTCTGGAACATACCGGAGCAAGAAGCAGGGTAGAAAAACAGGTATTGATTTGCTTTTGCAGGAAATGGCAGTTATCGGAACGAATTAAGATATTTAAGAATAACTGTCGTGCATGAATGATAAAAATAGAAATCGATAGGATGGGAGTGAAACCGCTATGGACAACAATCAACATGATTTCATGTATTGGTTTAAGATCATTGCAGCCGGTATTCTGCTGCTCTGGGGACTGCAGAATTTGCACGCGATTTGGCGTTTTTTTCTCCTCTTCATTCGATTACTGGCCCCTTTTATTTTGGGCTGCATCATCGCATTTATTGTCAATGTGCCGATGCAAACAGTGGAGCGGGAAATTTTCAGCAAGCGCAGACTGCCCCTGCCCAAAAAATGCCACCGCGTGCTTAGCCTTCTGCTGACCGTGATTTTCCTGACTGCCATCATTGCCATTGTCATGGTTGCGGTTGTTCCGGAACTGACGGATACCTTAATGGTCCTGAAAAAAAACCTGCCGGGCTATTTCGATCAATTTAAAATCTGGCTGGAAGACTCTTTGGCATCCTGGCAATTCCAGGATGCGGTGAAATGGGTGCGAGACCTACAGTTTGATTGGAACAGTATTTATAGTGCTATTTCTAAATTTGCCGAAACCTCCTTAGGCGGTATTTTTAACTCAACCGTTTCGGTCGTCACTTCTATTTTCAGCGGTATGCTGACCTTTGTGCTGTCCATCGTCTTTGCCATTTATCTGCTGCTGCAAAAGGAAGAATTGGGTCGGCAAGTAACTAAAATGCTGTATGCTTTTCTTTCGCGTTCCCATACCGAAAACATCTTGCGAATTTGTACCCTATCTTCTAAGATTTTTGCCAGTTTTCTCTCCGGACAATGCCTGGAAGCCTTCATCCTTGGCATGATGTTTTTAATTGGTATGACGGTTTTCCGTTTCCCCTATGCCCTGGTGATTAGCGTGACCATTGGCTTTACGGCGATTATTCCGGTCTTCGGCGCTTTTATTGGCTGTGTGATCGGCGCTTTCCTGATTTTAATGCTCGATCCCCTCAAGGCATTTTGGTTTCTCATTCTCTTCCTGGTTCTGCAGCAAGTGGAAGGCAATTTGATTTATCCGCGGGTGATGGGAAATTCCGTCGGCCTGCCGGCTATCTGGGTACTGCTGGCTGTCAGCGTGGGCGGCACGTTGTGGGGCATCTGGGGAATGCTTCTGTTCATTCCTCTGGTCTCGGTACTCTACGCTTTACTGCGGGAAATTGTGCACGCCCGCCTGGACGAGAAGCATCTCTATGAGAAAAACCTGTTTGCCGCGCTCGCAGAAAACGAAGAAAACGAAAAAAACAACGGAGACGAAATAGAATGAGCGATCGCTTTTCTTGCTTTGTTGCCGTGGACGATACTGCCTACCGGGAAGACCCGGAACGCAGCCAACTGCTTCGTCAGTGGCTGGAACCCTTTGTCCTCAGCCGAGCGCTGGATTTAAGCGGTTTGAGCGGCATTCTCTTTACCCCCAAGCTTTTTTTAAGCCAATACGGCGGTGAGTTCATTCGCCGCAAAAATGGTGAATCCTATATTCTCATCTCTGAAGTGCTGTGGCAAAACAGCTGGCAGGATCGGGAAGCGAACCGTTTGCTGCAGAATACGGTAGAGCATGAGTTGGCGCATGTCGACAACAACAATCGACTCAAGGCCATCCGGGGCAGTATCTCAGGGGAGTTTTATGCCGCTGTTTCCGATTATACGACTTTTTTTTACCGCGTCTGGGATGAATATTACGCCACCCGCATGGCAGCGGAATCGGAACCGCTGCAGTTACTGCAGGCAAAAACCACCGGTTTGCTATCCGAACAGCGGTTATTGGCCCGCACGATGACCTCGTTCTCTGCCAATCGACAGGAAGAACGTAAAGCACATTTTGAAGCGACCTTCTTAGCCTGCATTTATCTCTGCGGCTCCCTGGCTTTGGATTCTTGCAGCGAACGAGAAAATATTCTGCAGCCGCTGCGGGATACACCCTTTGCGGCGCAAATCAGCCAAATCTCAGCAGCCTGCAGCCAAGTGTTTGCGCAATACCCTTTTCAGCATTATTCAAGTTTGCGCCCGCTGCTGCAAAGCTTTACGGAATTTGTCCCGGTAATGGTAAAAGCCTGCAGCCCTTTCTGGCAGCGCTTGCTGGCGACCGATGCGCAGCCCAAATTCAAGGTAACGTCCTAGTTCAAGCGCCGTCTGGCTTTTTCCCCCTTGAGCAAAGCGGCAAAAAAACCCGCCCAGTGAGAACGATCCGGCGCAGCTGCCTCTTTTCAGAGGGAACTGCCGGTTGGTATCTCATCGGACGGGTGCTTTTTTTGCTTAATTGCTTTCTTCTTTCTCGTGGGCTTTTTGCCAGGCCAAGGCAAACGCCGACGTATCGCTGGCGGCATTGCGGCGAGACTGTTCCTGCTCGAAACGCTGAATCTCCGCTTTGGATGCATGCTGCTTATTTTCGGACAGCATCTGATTGAAGCGATCGTATTTTTCCCGGAAACCGCATTTGCAGGAATAGATCTTTTTCTCGCCGTCGCCGAAGACTTCCAGCTTTTTATGGCAATTGGGGCAGCGGGCATTGCTCAGGAAAGAAAGGTTTTCGCGATAACCGCACTCCCGATCCTGGCAGACCAGCATTTTGCCTTTCTTACCGTTGACTTCCAAGAGGAATTTGCCGCAGTTGGGGCAGCGTGTGTGGGTCATATTATCATGATGGTAATCACCCACAAACTGCTTGACATCGTTGACCAGCTTTTGGGTATATGCTTTCATTTCGTCGATAAAGGTCTTGTCTTTCAGCGTACCCTTGCTGATCAGCGTCAGTTTCTGTTCCCATTCTGCCGTCAGGGTGGGGGATTTCAGATCGGAAGGAGCCAATTTCAGCAGCTGCTCGCCTTTGCTGAGCGGAAAAATCTCTTTGCCGCGCCGCTCGCAGTAATTGGCGGTGAAGAGACGTTCGATAATTTCCGCACGGGTGGCAGGGGTGCCGATGCCGTTGACTTCCTCGATGATGCTCTGCAGTTTGTTGTCGGTCATAAACTTGGCCGGGTGCTCCATGGCCGAAAGCAGGGTGGCTTCGGTATAACGCTTGGGCGGTTTGGTGCTGCCGGTCAGCAGCTGCACTTCCGTTACAGGCAGGCGCTGACCTTCCTGCAGCGGCGGCAGGGTTTGCTGCTTGTCCTTGCGATCCTCTTCCTCCTCCTCTTCGTCGTCCGATTCCTCATTGCTGCTAAACAAGCTTTGGTCATAGATATTTTTCCAACCCGCTGAAGTCACCACTTTACCGCGGGCGGTGAAAATCTCAGCGGCCAAATCGAGCGTGACTTCGGTTTGCTCGTAGAGAAAATCTTCGCTGAGCACGGCCAAAAAGCGGCGGACGACCAGATCGTAGATGCGTTTTTCATCGGCGGTCAGATTCAGCCAATTGACCGGCTGTTCGGTGGGAATAATAGCATGGTGATCGGTCACCTTGGCATCATTGATAAAGCGCGGTTTGGCGGTGATTTTTTTGCTGACAAACGGCGCCGCCAGTTTGCCGTAGGCGGCCGAAGCGGCCAGCGAACGCAGGCGTAAATTTAAAGTAGGCAGGATATCGTTGCTTAAATAGCGCGAATCGGTGCGCGGATAGGTGAGCAGTTTATGCTCTTCGTATAAGCGCTGCATGAATTGCAGGGTTTGCTTGGCGGTATAACTAAAACGGCGGTTGGCCTCCCGCTGCAGTTCGGTCAAATCGAACAGCAAAGGCGGTGCTTCCCGCTTCTGCTCTTTTTTAATCTGCCTGACCTGAACCTGTTTGGCCTGACGGCATTTATTGGTGATTGTTTCCGCTAAGGCAAGATCGCTGAGTCTTGTATTGTTGCTGTGATCGCGCCGGGTGGCGGTAAAGCCGTTGCAGCGGGCGGTGATGGTGTAAAAGGGCTGCGGTTGGAAGCGGCGGATTTCTTCTTCTCTGCCTGCAATCATAGCCAGAGTGGGCGTCTGTACCCGTCCGGCCGAAAGTTGGGCATTGTAGCGGCAGGTGAGAGCACGGGAAACATTAAAGCCAACCAACCAGTCGGCAACCGAGCGCGCCTGGGCGGAATGATAGAGGTTTTCGTATTCCCGGCCAGGCTTCAATTTTTGAAAGCCTTCTTTGATGGCCAGATCGGTTTGGGAAGAGATCCATAGGCGCTGCACCGGTTTACGCCAATTGGCTTTTTCCATGATCCAGCGGGCAACCAATTCTCCTTCGCGGCCGGCATCGGTGGCAATCACCAGATCGGTCACATCCGGCCGCTGCATCAATTGTTTGACAACGTTGTACTGACGGGCGCTTTCCGGAATCACCACCAGCTTGATCGGTTCCGGGATGATCGGCAGCACCTCCAGTTCCCATTTTTCATATTTTTTATCGTATTCTTCCGGGGTTGCCAGGGTCACCAGATGGCCCAAAGCCCAGGTCACCAGATAGCGCGGACCTTCCTGATAACCGTTCATTTTCTGATTGCTGCCCAGGACCCGAGCCAATTCGCGTCCGACTGACGGCTTTTCGGCCAGAACCAATGTTTTCGCCATAAGAAACACCTCATTTTTGATCAGCGCAGTGCTGCGCTGCTGTCTTTATTTTGTATCACACCATTAGTATAGCATCTTTTCAGCGGCTTGACCAGCGCGAGCAGGTGCGCGCAATTGGCCGTGCTGAAGCAGAGAAAGGCAGCGCAGGAAAAAGGGTTTTCCGGCGCAGAGGTGGAAACCATAATCATTATGCCTGAGTGGGCAAGAAATAGGATCAAGCATGGAAAAGAATTGCTGGAGATGGAGAAACGATGATAAAACGATTGCGCTATATTCCCCTCTGGATCGTGCTGGTGGCGGCTCTCGTTATGGCCGGCAAGCAATTAGCCATCCGGGTTCCATACGAGGAAGCAAACCGAGCGGTTGAGATTGCCTTGGAATATGGCGATCTGCAAGCAATCGCTGCGAGCTGTCAAATGGAAACGCTGCAGTTGGTGGCAGAAGCGCAAGACTGGGGTATGACGACGCTGGTTCTGCTGGATGAAGATGCCCTGGCACCCAATGCGGATCTGCTGACTTATGCCAAAGCCAACGATCTGATGCTGATACCGCAATTATCCAATACCTTAGCGGCCAAGGGCTATACCGATGTGCAAGCGACTCTCTATGCCGCATTGCTGCTGCCGAACAGCAGTAAGCTATTTTTCAGCGGCTATGAAGCCTATGGCTGGGGCGACGATGAAGCCATGTTGTCTGCCGCGCAAATTTTAGCCATGGCGGGTCATCCGCTGGGAATTGTAGAGTTCTTAGGCGAGCAGGAGGGACTGGATTACTATTTAGCTGCCAATCGTTATCAGGCCATCCGCATCCATCCCGGCTACCCCTATGATACCAGAGAAGAATTACAGCTGGCGGTTACCGACCGCAGTGTCAGGATTTTATTTCTCAAACCATTTAAGCACATGGATATGACTGCCGGCAATGAACTGGCTTCGCTGCAGCAGTGGATCACGCAAACCAAGACTGATCTCCTGGAAAAGGATTATACCTTAGGCAAAGCGGCCTCTCTGCCGGTGGTTGGTGTGGAATTTCAGCCCTTCCTCTATTTATCGGCAGGAATTCTGGCTGCCGCGGCGCTTCTATTTGCCGCCTGGTTCCCCCGTGTCTCAGAACCCTTATTGTATGCCTTTGCTTTAAGCGCGCTCTTATTGGCGTCTTTTTGTTATACCAACCTATGGATCTCCGGTTATCTTTTACTGGAAGGCATGGCGCTGCTGGCGGCGATTGTCTTTCCCACTTTGGGTTTGACCCTTTACCAAAAATACTTACGGCAATGGCACAATGGTCCGCCGCCTGGCAGAGCGACTCAATTGCGCACAGCATTGCTTGGCATGCTGGCTGTGACGGCCCTGACCTTAAGCGGCGCCATCCTGGGCAACGCCCTCTTATCGGAAAACGCCTATTTGCTGGCAGCCCGCAGTTTTCGGGGTGTCAAGCTGGCGTACCTGCTGCCGCTCGTCTTAATTGCCGCCTATTGGCTGTGGCAGCAGACGGAACACGGCCAGCAGCTGAGCCGTTTGAAAGAACGCCTGACCTGGAAAACGCTGATCGTGGGTATCATTGCGCTGGCCGGCATCGGTTTTTATATTCTGCGCAGCGGTAATGAAACCGGAGCCGTCAGCGGTTTTGAATTGTGGCTGCGGCAGGCTTTGGACCGTTTCTTTGGGGTGCGCCCCCGTTTTAAAGAATTCCTGATCGGTTATCCGGTATTACTGATCCTGCCGCTGCTGGCTTGGCAGCCGGCTTGGAGTTTTCTGGCCCTGCTGCTGGCTGCCACCGGGCAGGTTTCGATCTTCAATACCTATATGCATTTGCATACACCCTTTTTATTATCTCTGCAGCGTACCGGCTGGGGTTTGGTCTTGGGCAGCCTGCTGGGATTGATTGCCTTTCTTGCCTTGACCTGGATTTTGGCAAAAGTAAAGCCAAAAGAAGAAAATAATCAACCGGAAACCGAACCGGAATCGGAACCCAATGCCACTGTGAAAGGAACGGATCAGCATGCTTAATTTTAAACGTCTGCAAAAACTTCTGATTCTACTGATTGTACTCTCGATGCTGCCTGTCTGGTTTACCGCTTATGAGAGAATTCAGACAGAAGGCAAGGCCAAATCGGTCGAGATCTCTCTGGATACCGAAGAGATCTATTTCGCCGCCGCGGGTTACGGCGATCGGCAAGCATATCTGGATGCGCTGGCTGGGTTTAAAGCCGCCGGCGCGACCACGGCTACGCTGAATCAGAAAACCTTTGAAGATCTGGAGAAGCGCGGCGATCTGACCGTGTTGGATTATCCTGAAGCGGCGAATGCGCTGCGTACCGACGGGCAAAGCAGCTTTGCTCTGCTTTTGCAGAACAATTTAAAAACGATGAGCCGCTATGTCGTCACGGAGAACCTGACGATGTTTGCTCAAATCACCGCGTCGTTGTCCGGTCCGATTCAGCATTTTGGCTGGCGCAGCTTTCAGAACGACAAGATGGGGATCTTAGAAATTCCTTCCGCTTATTGGGATGTTTATAAAACAGCCGGTTTGTGGTATGACCAAACCGAACTGCAGGAATATCTGGCGTTGGGCTTCCTGATTGAACCGCGGCCCGCAGAAATGCCCGGCATCACAGCGGCGCAGCTGCGTGCTCTTTATCAGCCGCTGATTGCCTGCGGCAAGGTTTCGAATATCATTGCTACCGGTAAAGTGCTGCCCGGCACCACCGATTTTAGCGGTGTGGCGTATGAGAAAATCCCACAAGATGGCGCTTTCAACGCTTTTATAGAGATTCTCAACCAATACGGCTGGAATTACGGTTTGGTAGAAAATGCCACCCAATTGGACAGTCTGCGTTTGACCGGCGACAGCGCGCTGCTGCAGGCAACGGATTTTCAGGCGGTCCGCGTCTATTCCATCCAGCGGGCGGAATTGGATAAAAAGAATTGGCTGACCTATGACGGCATTGCGGAACGCTGGCAGCGCTCTGCGGTAGACCGCAACATACGGATCATGTATCTGCGGCTCTTTACCAACGGTTCCGTGATTACCAGTGAAATCCTCAGCAAGAATCAGGCCATGGTGAAAACCGCGGTCGCCAGTATTGAAAACTCCGGTTATACCGTGGGGGCGGCGCGTTCGATTGAATCGTTCCATTTAGCCGGACGCATGATCCTGCTTCCCTTGGCCTTGGCGCTTTCCGCTGTCTTGCTTTTAATGCAGTGGGGTGTGGAAGGCAAAACCAAGTACTGGCTGATCTTATCGGCACTCGCCGCTGCGGCAGCCCTGGCGGTTGGTTATCTGGCCCGCTCCGGCGGCACGGTCGCCGGCAGCTGGGTAACGCTGCGGCAGTTGCTTGCCTTTGCGGTGCAGGTGCTTTATCCGGTCCTGGCGGGTATTTTTGCCATGCGCTACCTGGAAGAAATGCCGAAAAATTTAAAAACCGGCGGTGTCCTGTTTTATGGCATCAAAGCGGCTCTCGGCAGCTTCCTGATTGCCCTGAACGGCGGTATTTTGCTGGGAATCATGATGAGTGACAACAACTTTATGCTGGAACTGCAGTATTTCCGCGGTGTAAAAGCCGGCTTCATCCTGCCGCTGCTGATCTTAGGGTTGTGGTTCTTCCTGCGTTACGGTTACAGCTTCCACAAACCGGCCGGCAAACGCGGCTGGCTGGAAATTCGCAGCGATATCAAGAGTTTATTCGGCAGCCCGATTAGTGTGATGTGGCTGACGATCACCGGAGTCGCTCTCTTTGCCGCTTATTATTATCTGCTGCGTTCCGGCAACGCTGCCGTCAGCAGCATCAGCCCCCTGGAGCTGCAGATGCGCGCGTTCTTGGAGAAGGTCTTGGTAGCAAGACCGCGGATCAAGGAATTCCTGATCGGCTACCCGGCGTCTCTGCTGATCCCCGGCATTTTAGCCGCCGGCTTTGCCTTCCTGGTGGGACCGCTGCTGGCCATGGCAACCGTTGGTTGGGTCTCCGTGGTGAATTCCTTTGCTCATGTGCGTTCCGGAATGATGATTGCTATTGAGCGTGGCCTCTGGGGCATCTTACTGGGCGTTTGCCTGGGGCTCGGCGCTTATTTTGTGATGAGATTTGCGCTTTGGCTCCGGAAACGATATTGGGAGGAACCAAGTGATGACAACAAGCAAACAGAACTCTAAAGCAGCAGAGCGGCCTGGAGCTGCGAGAGCGGCGCGGATTTTAATTTCCGGTTATTACGGTTTCAGCAATCTGGGCGACGAAGCCATTCTGACTTCCGTGCAGAAAGCCCTGCTGCAGCAGAACAGCGCGGCGGAGCTGACCGTTTTATCGGCGAATCCGAATGTCACCCGGCAGAGCCACGGTGTGCGTTCTCTCTCGCGCACCGACTTTGCCGCCATTTGGCATGCCTTGGGCAGCAGTGATTTGCTGATCAGCGGCGGCGGCAGTCTCTTACAGGACGTGACCAGTTCACGCAGCCTGCGCTATTATCTGGCCATTTTGCTGTTGGCGATTTTGCACCGCTGCCCTTTCATGATCTATGCGCAAGGCATCGGACCCTTGAACGGCAAGTGGAACCGACGCCTGACCTCGCTGATCTTAAAACGCGCCAGGGCAATTACGGTGCGCGATGCCGAATCGGTGGAAGAACTGCAGCGGCTTGGCTTAAAAGCCGAGCGCATTCAACTCTCCGCTGACCCGGTGCTCCTGTTTCCCCGGCCGGAAGCCAAATTAGGCGAGCAGCTGCTGCAGCAATTGCAGCTGCAGCCGGGCAGCGGCCCGCTGATTGGCGTCTCCGTTCGCCCCTGGGGTGACAACGAAAAATGGGTGGAACAACTGGCGCTCACCTTAGACCGATTGGTCGCAGAAAGAAACGCGCGCATCGTCTTTATTCCCATGCAGGAAAATGATGATGAGAAAATATCGAGAGCCATCCTGGCCCGCATGAAGAACCAGCAACAAACCGCTGTCTTACCCACCGGGCATCATGTGGAGGAAGTCATCTCCCTGATTGACGCCTGTGATTTGCTGATTGGCGTGCGGCTGCATGCCCTGGTTTTTGCGGCGGTGGCGCAAACCAAAGCCATTGCCATTCGCTATGATCCCAAAGTGGATCATTTTGCCCGGCGCGTGCAGCAAACCATCGCCGGTAATATTTTGGATTTGCGAAGCGAAGAATTGTATGCGTTGGTAACAGCACAATTGGACAGCGGCAGCACTTTGGGCGAAGCGGAACTGCGAACCCTCAATCAGTTACGCGAGCAGGCCATGCTCAGCGCGCAATTGGCTTTTGCCGCCATTGAGGAGGATCGCCATGAATAAAACGGTGAATATTGTTGGCTTTCAGGTCAGCGGCCTGACCATGCCGGAGGCGGTAGCCTGGGTAGAAAAGCGCATTGAAAAACGCACGCCGTCGCATATCGTCACCATCAATCCGGAAATTGCCTGGAACGGCCTGCAAGAAAAAGAATTCGGCCGGGCCTTAAAAAAGGCGGATCTGCTGGTGCCCGATGGCAGCGGGATTCTTTGGGCCGCACGGGAACTGGGTAGCCCTTTGCCGGAACGGGTGGCCGGTTACGACTTAATGCAGGAAATGCTGCGAGTAGCGGCCGGAAAAAAATACCGCACCTACTTTTTAGGCGCGGCGCCCGGTGTGGCGGAAAAAGCGGTGATCCAGGCGGTGACGCGCTACCCCGGTTTGGTGGTATGCGGCACCCATGACGGCTATTTTGATGAAACGGAAGAAGCCATCATGATTAAAACCATTGCCGAAGCAAAAGTAGATATGCTCTTCTGCGCTTTGGGTAAACCACGCCCGGCGGAATTGTGGATTCAGAAACACCTGAAAGAATTGAACGTGCCTGTCTGCATCGGGGTGGGCGGCAGTTTTAATGTCATGGCCGGCGTGGAAAAGCGGGCGCCGCACTGGATTCAATCCATTCGCATGGAATGGCTTTACCGGGCTTTGCGCGACCCCAAACGTATGGGACGATTGCTGGCCATCCCCAAATTCATGCGGGAAGTAAAAAAGCAAAAAAGAGCGGCAAATAAGAAATAGCCGCTTTCAACAGGATTGAAAATACAAAAAGGGATTCGCTTGTTCGCCTGCGAAAAGGCTTCAGAAACAAGCAATCCGGCACAAACCGATAAAAGAAAGCAGGAGTGTGAAACAAATGCAAACCGACCTCTTTGCCCTTGCCAAAGAAACCCGGCGCGACATTGTGAAAATGGTCGCCACAGCTAAATCCGGTCATCCCGGTGGTTCCTTATCTTTGGTGGAACTGCTGAGCGTCCTTTATTTTGAAGAAATGCAGATTGATCCGAAGAACCCCCGTGACCCCAACCGCGACCGCTTTGTGCTCAGCAAAGGGCACGCCACGCCGGTTTATTACGCCACCCTCTCAGCCAGGGGTTATTTCCCCAAAGCGGAGCTGATGACCTTTCGGCAGATCAACAGCCGTCTGCAGGGACATCCCGATATGAACAAAACGCCCGGGGTTGACTTCACCAGCGGTTCGCTGGGGCAGGGCCTTTCCATAGCCGTCGGCATGGCTTTGGCGGCTCGGATGGACCAGCGCAGCAGCCGGATTTACGCGGTGATGGGCGATGGCGAACAGCAGGAAGGGCAAATTTGGGAGGCTGCCATGACGGCCGGCCATTATAATTTGGCAAACCTGACGGCAATCTTAGACAACAATGATCTGCAGATCACCGGAAAAGTCTGCGACGTGATGAGCGTATTCCCCTTAATAGAAAAATACTTGGCCTTTGGTTGGAACGTGGTAGAAATTGACGGCCATAATTTCGACGACATTCGCCGAGGTTTTGCCGCCGCCCGCCGCGAAACCGAAAAACCAACCCTTATTTTAGCCCATACGGTCAAGGGCAAAGGGATTTCCTTTATGGAAAACAAAGCGTCCTGGCATGGCACCGCGCCCAATGCAGAACAACTGGCGCTGGCGCTGGCGGAATTGGCGGAGTGAAGGAGATTAAGATGACAACACTTAAAGCAGCCCGTGAGGCCTATCAGGAAACCTTAATTGCGCTTGGCGCCGAAAACCCTAATATTGTTGTTCTGGATGCCGATGTGGCCACCTCCACCTTGACCATCGGTTTTGCCAAGGTGTATCCGGAACGCTTTTTCAGCTGCGGCATTGCCGAAGCCGATATGACCGGCATCGCCGCCGGCTTGGCTGCCAGCGGCAAGACGCCCTTTATCAGCACCTTTGCCATCTTTATGACCGGCCGCGCTTATGACCAAATCCGCAACTCGGTGGCTTACCCTAAAATGAACGTAAAAATTGTGGCCACCCATGCCGGGTTGACCGTGGGAGAAGACGGCGCCACCCATCAATCGGTGGAAGATCTCGGCTTGATGCGCGGCATTCCCAATATGGTGGTGATTGCACCCGCCGATGCAGTGGAAACAGCCGCGGCGGTTCGCCTGGCTGCCGCTTATCAGGGCCCGGTCTACATCCGCATGGGCCGCTCCGCCATACCGGTCCTCTTCGGCGACGATTATAAACTGGAATGGGGCAAAGCCAATGTCCTGCGCCAAGGCAAAGACATTACCCTGGCTGCCACCGGCATGATGACCGCACTCGCACTGGAAGCGGCCGATCTGCTGGCGGCAGAAGGCATTACGGCCGAAGTGATTAATGTGCCCTTTATCAAACCGTTTGACAGCGCCACCATTCTTGCCTCCGTGCAGAAAACCGGCGCCATTGTGACTGCGGAAGAACACAGCATTATCAATGGCCTGGGCAGCGCCGTAGCAGAACTGCTGGCCGAACAATACCCGGCTCCGCTGCAAAGAGTTGGCATCAACGACACCTTTGGCGAATCCGGCAAACCAGACGCACTGTTGGAAAAATACGGTTTGACAGCCGCTCATATTGTGCAGGCGGCGAAGGATGCGTTAGCGAGAAAGTAGTCAGTTTGAAAAGAATAAGCCGATAACCCTATAAATATTAAACATATAAAAATCCAATCAGAACTGCCTAGGCTCTGATTGGATTTTTGTTATAGCTAGGTCTTATTTCACATTTTGGTTTGCCAGAGAGTTGATGCCGTTACTCGGCTCTGAGCGATGGGAAAATTACGATAATGCAATTTCTCGTGCAATAGGTACCTGCTAGATTATAGGAATAGAGGCGGCCACCCATTTCCGTGAGACCACGAAAATGGTTCAATTGGGTAGCGGTTCAAAACGTGATGTAAAGGACTTTATGCTGTCATCTGAAAAATTGCTCGATAGTTGGTCATCCGATCCGAATGTTTGATTTAATTCTTGCATAATAAAATCATTTGTTATATAATTGTAACAACCAAACATAAGGAGCAAAAATAAAAAAGGCTCCGTATGTTGGGTAGAAAATAGTGATTTCGATAGTTAAACATAAGGAGCTAAAATTTAAAATGCTCCTTATGTTGGGTTCTGAAATGGAGATGATTGTAATGAATGATAAGTTAAGAACAAAAGAAATAAAGATATATTTCGGTGATAAACCATTTAGTAGTAATGATTTGTATCGTTTTTATGCAGATTGTGAGCCGGACTTAAAGAAAACAACTTTTAGGTCGAGGGTTTATACTCTAAAAAATGATGGAGTAATCAGCACGCTGAAGAAAGGTGTTTATGCAACAAATAGCAAAAAAGATTTTGAACCGGCAATAGATAGAAAACTCACCAGTTTGTTTGTGAAAGTTAAAAAACAGTTTCCTTATACGGATGTGGCTATCTGGGAGACTTCGTGGTTGAATAACTACATGGTACATCAGGCATTCAGCAGCAACATAATCTTGGAAGTAGAGAAGGATGCTGCACCTGCGGTATTTGCCTTTCTGAAAGAATCGTATAGAGATGTCTACTTAAACCCAGGAAAGTTTGAAGTAGAGAATTATGTAATATCCGGTCAAAACAATATTATCATAAAAAAACTTACGATGACATCACCTTTGACAGAAAGAGAAGATTTAAAAGTTCCTACAATTGAGAAGATCATGGTAGATATTTTTACGGATGATGAGTTGTTCGCCACCTATCAAGGAGCAGAGCTTCAGAATATATTTCAGGAGTTTTTTAAGATTTTCAATATCAACCAGTCAACATTAGGGCAGTATGCCAACAAGAGACATGTAAAGGATAGATTGATTTTTTTTCTTAAAAAGGAGACTGATATTGAGGAAGACGAATTATTAATGTGAGGTGCACAAATGATAAATGAGACAACTTACACAAAAGAATGGATATTAAAGAAAAGCAGTCAATATGTGAGAGGGAAAAAAAAGCAGATCCTACGCTTATTGAAAAAGTAACCAAAGCACTTCACTTATTAGAAGAGCTGGCAAGAACGGACTTAAAATTCATATTCAAAGGTGGGACATCGTTATTACTGTTGCTCAATAAAATGCATAGGTTTTCAATTGATATTGACATCATTATAGAGGAAAAGAAGCAGGATATTGACATGGAAGAGGTGCTTTCTAAAATCGTAGAGGGAAGTGAGATTTTTATTCGCTTTGAGGAGAATGTTAGACAAGGAAATAATGAAGTACCTAAAGCTCATTATAAAATGGTCTATACATCGGTTCTTGACGGTGAAGAAAGCTATATTCTACTAGATGTGCTCTTTGATAAAAGCCACTATGTAAAAGTAATAGAAAAAATTATTGACTGTAGCTTAATTGAGTACTCAGAACCAGCAGTGAAAGTAACAATGCCGAGTGTCGACTGTATCCTCGGTGACAAACTTACAGCCTATGCACCGAATACTACAGGCATACCCTATGGGAAAAACAAAGAATTGGAAATCATAAAGCAACTGTTTGATGTAGGTAACTTATTTGACGAAATGGAAGATATAGATGACGTAAGGAATACTTTTAGGCATATGGCAAAACAAGAATTAACATACAGAAAAAAAGACGAAGATCTATCTTATGCGGATGTTCTTAATGATATATTTGAAACCTCAAAGATTTTAAGTGAAAGAGGACGGATTGAAAAGGAGACCTTTGCTCAATTACAAACCGGAGTGAATAGAATAAAGGACTACATCTTTTCTAAGAATTACATTTTGGAAAATGCTGTTAATAGTGCTTCTAAGGCAGCATACCTGGCTCTTCTTTTAAAGTATGATATTTCTGAGGTTGAGAAATTCAATCCTAAAATAGACCTAAGAGAATTTGTCATCGAACATCCTGATTTCAAAAAATTCAAGTCCATTATGAAGTTTGATCCGGAAGCTTATTTTTATTGGTACAAGAGTATTGAACTTTTGAGTTTTAGAGAAGCAAAGGTATAAAAGCATAGTTTTATCTATGATATCGAGATCATATTCTTCTTTAAGGCTCTTTAACAAGCTCAATTGGTCGCGATAATATCTAGGTTTTGACTTGCGGATTTTCTGCCTGCATTGACGATTGCCGCAAAGAATCATGCAATAGAAACGATGAATTATAATGTGGAGGAAGAAGATCTGCATGGCGAAGCACCAATTACCGATGAGCACGTTCAAAACAACCGTACTATCCTGTTCCATACCGGTGGTGCGCTTAACATAGAGCGCTTTTTCAGTTGCGGCATTGCCGAAGCCGATATGACCGGCATCGCCGCCGGTTTTGCCGCCAGCGGCAAGACCCCCTTTATCAGCACCTTTGCCATCTTTATGACCGGACGTGCCTATGACCAAATCCGTAACTCCATTGCCTACCCTAAAATGAACGTAAAAATTGTGGCCACCCACGCCAGACTAACCGTGGGAGAAGACGGCGCCACTCATCAATCGGTGGAAGATCTCGGTCTGATGCTCGGCATTCCCAATATGGTGGTGATTGCGCCTGCCGATGCGGTGGAAACGGCCGATCTGCTGGCGGCAGAAGGCATTGCGGCCAAAGTGATTAATGTGCTCTTTATCAAACCGTTTGACAGTGCCACCATCCTTGCCTCCGTGCAGAAAACCGGCGCCATTGTGACTGCAGAAGAACACAGCATTATCAACGGCCTGGGCAGCGCCGTGGCGGAATTGCTGGCCGAACAATACCCGGCTCCGCTGCTAAGAGTTGGCATTAACGATACCTTTGGCGAGTCCGGCAAACCGGACGCGTTGCTGGAAAAATACGGCTTGACCACTGCCCACATTGTGCAGGCGGCGAAGGAAGCCTTGGCGAGAAAGTAAGATAGTCGATAAAAAAAGTCGATATTACTAAAAATCCAATCAGAACAGCTTATGTTCTGATTGGATTTTTTTTTGTTGGTTAGTTGCTATGCAAATATATGAGTTGAATGAAAGAAGTAAACCTTGTTGAATAACGTTCCGGTATAGGTTCGAATCACACCTCTCTTCTCAATCAGGATTCAGCTATTGATACAATAGATTATTTAATTTTTTCTGTAAAACGTGCCAATTATATGATTAAAATGAGCTTTCAAGTTGAAAAAGTCTGCTTTGAAGGCTCGTTTTTCATTATTTGGGCAAGGAAAGGGGAGGGAACTATCATCGCTGAAATAGTAACGGTTAGGTAGAATTCGTACCCCTTAGGGGGTTGTTAAAATGTGGACCGTTGATATGTATCCTTCAGATTATTCGTTGTTTAAAGTGTGGGATGAATAGATTTTCACTATTCCAGTTAATCAGCTTGATAATTAAATAATTCAAAAATGAAAGGAATTTAGTTAGTAAAAGAGGAATTTAGAATGATATAATAACATTTTAGATAAGTATAATTAAAAACTGAAATAGTTGGAAGTGCTCAAAGAAAATTCATTAGATTTTTCAAACACTAAACAAAAGAACGGGAATTAAACAGATCAAAATAAACCAATGGCGGATTAATTGGTGAGACCCGCGCAGCGATCTCGTTTCACACAAAAGAATGGTGAATATACAGTTCGCATTTAATTATTGAGTGAATAGTGTGTTTAGCGGCTTACCGTTCACGTTGTGAAGTCCGAGAAGTGGGTATCACACATCTCGACCCAGGGCACTGCCACACCGGAACATGTATCCAAAATGATCTTCCAAAACAAACGGCTCTAATTGTTCTTCTCTTTGTCCGGCGTTCTTATCTTGGGCTTCAACACAGCAGGTTCATCATCTTCGCGCACTTATTTTGTCGAGTTTTCCTAAACCAATATAGAAATGTCAATACAGAAATTTTGATAAGAATTTACACGACATTGATGTGTGACGTCGGAGATATCATGAGAATTGTATCAGAAGGAGCTAAACGTGAGAAAAACGCCAATACTAATATGCTAATGGGAGGTATTCAAAATGGAAATTGAAATCGGTAAATTCACTCTCGAATCGCTGACTACTGGTATGTACAGTGAACCAGAGTCCTGCTATCGAGAGTATATTCAGAACGCGGTAGATTCACTTGATACTGCGCTTGCAGAAGGTTTAACACAGGCAGAGCACTTCCGTATTGAGATAATCGTTGATGGAACAAAGCAGGAAATCAGTATTCGTGACAATGGAACAGGCATTAAGAAAGACTTGGTTAGGAAGATGCTGCTTGATATCGGTAATTCCACCAAACTACATACGACAAATCGCGGTTTTCGCGGTATAGGTCGTCTTGGAGGTCTTTCGTATTGTAAAAAGCTCAGTTTCTGTACTACTGCATTAGGTGAAAACGAAAAGACGCTTATTACTTTTGATTGCGAGAAATTGAAAGCCCTTTTAGTCCCGGGTCAAAGCACGGAATATAATCTCCAGAGCGTCATCGAAGTCGTCACTGAAATCAAGATTATGCAGGAACAGTCATCGGCGCATTACTTCATCGTAAAAATGGAAGATGTCGACGATATTTCATCTCTCTTGGATTTAGAAACGGTCAAAGACTATATTTCACAGGTTGCACCTATACCTTTTAGAGACAGATTCTATTGGGAACGAGAAATAAAAAAAGAGTTGTTGAAAAACGGAATCACTATTGCCGAATACCCCGTCTTTATAGGTGAGTCATTTGAATCTCTTTCTCAAGTATACAAGCCATATAAGGTGTCCTTTGAGTCAAATTCACGTACAGGTGTAACGAAAGATGAAATCCTCAGTCTCTCCTTCTTTAGAATAAATGATTGCAATCAGAATATGATTGCCTACGGTTGGTACGCTAACACGGATTTTTCAGGAACACTGTTTGACGAGCGTATTTCTGGGTTAAGGTTACGACAAGGTAATATTCTTATCGGTGGAGGACGAACCCTCGCTCCTTACTACAAAGAGAGCCGTTTCAACGGTTGGGCGGTTGGTGAAGTTTATGTTGTCTCTCCTAACCTAATTCCGAATGCCCGCCGCGACGACTTTGAGAAAAGCACAACTTTCTCAGAGTTTACCATTGGTTTAAGGGAAACAATCGGTACGGAGATAAGTGATAAAATCCGTGCAGCATCCAAGGTTAGAAACAACCCGATGCAAAAGACGATCAAAAAGGTTGAATACGATGTATCTAAGTTTGAAGAAGTTCTCACTACAGGATTTCATTCAGCCACCGAAAAAGAACAGGTTATAGCTGGACTTGCCGCGACAAGACGCGACCTATATGCTATTCCGAAAAATGCTCCTGTTGAAGTTGTAGAGCAAAAAAACGGTCTAATGGAACGGCTCACCACACTTGCGTATGAAGTTGATGAATCAACGAACTTCAGAGTGAAGAAGGACATCCCTTCTAACTTTTCAAAATCAGAGAAAAAGGTTGTACAAGCGATGATGGAAGTTTTGTCACGCAACTTTGAGCGTGCGACTGTCGATAGTCTGTACTGCGAATTCATAGAGGAACTGAAGTCGGGAGGAAAAAAATAATGATGCAAGTCTATCCCGAAAAAAGCGAGCAGCTGGAACTTCCAGTTGACGAAAAATCATTCCTGCGGACAGTTGAGCGGGCTTTTTCCAGTGAGAAGTTGGCGTATTATGTACTGCACATAAACCCGCGCAAAAAGGATGCAGGTGGTGGAAAACCTGAACTATTCAATCTTTTACTCGTCGACAAAGGGATACTCTTGTTTCGCTTTATTGAAGTACTAGATGCTGCAGCACAGATGGCCATCAAGGCGCTGGGCAACCCTGCCGTGTACGGAATGCTTAGAAGTGATATCGCAAAAAGACTTGAAGAAAGTCGTTACCTCACTGATCCGTCGGGTAAACTACGGTTTGAGCTTAATATTTGCTTTGTATTTCCGAAAGCTGACGAAAGTCAAGTGACATCTGGCCTTGATGAAAGTGAACGTCAGTTTTGCTCCAATCACGTACTTTTCAAAGAGACCATAGCACAGATTCGCAAAGAAGGTGCAGATGCGGTCAAGAACTATTTAGGCGAGGCTGATGAACTTCAGGAAGACCAAATTAACAACGTGTTTCAGAGGCTTTGCCCTGAAATCACGATACCGCGAAAATATATCCTGGACGAGAACAACACCATGCCCGGCACAGATGGAGCTTTAGGTTCAACGGACAGAGCCGTACAGTCTTACCGCTTGGATAGCAAACAAATTGAAATCATAAACAAGATCGCTAAGGGCAACCAACTTATTCTTGCTTGTGCAGGCAGTGGGAAAAGCGTGTTGCTCATTTCCAAATGTTTCAAACTGGCAAGCCTTAATCCAAGCGAAAACTTTCTCATCACTTGCTACAACAGAAATCTTAACAACTACTATACTTGGGCAATAGCCCAAGCAGGATTCATGAATAAAAATGTGCGTTGCTCAACTTTTTTCTCCTTATGTAAATCGTTATTGGAGAGCAATGGTATACCGCTTCCCTCGGCTAACCATCACGATCAAAACGACTCTTACGATAGATTGTTTGAAGTGGCTAATAACGCGCTAGCGCAAGGCAGAATCAAAGAGAGATTCTGCGGAATCTTCATTGATGAAATTCAGATTTTCAAACCAGAATGGTATCGCTTCTGCTTTAACCTGCTTAAAAGCAAAAGAGCAGATGATCATTTTTTTGTCATCGCCGGTGACAAATCGCAAGATGTAAAAAACAACATTAAACGTAGCAAAGCACCTTGGCAAGGTGGGGGTGACACATACCCTGAATACAGAGGTAAAACTCTTCCAATTGAGACGAATTATCGCAACTCTAAGCCAATTAATGATGCCATAGATAGATATGTTTCGGTGGCGAAGGAATTGGGCTCAAATTTAGGTATCGACCTAACCTCTGACCCTGAATTATTCTTGCGCGGAACTGCTTTTAGACCCGGCAATGCACCTATATTGGTTGAATTGAGCGAGTTAAGCAACATTGGGGAAGCAAACGCCATTGGGGATGCTATCGAGTGCCTGATCAATGATAAAGGCCTAAGCGAAGTTGATATAGCCATTATTCTTTTTAATGAAAATGCTAAATACACGACAAGGGGTTGGCAAACACATTATTACAAACTTAGACCGTATATTATTCAATACTTCAACAATCATGGGTGGGAAACACCGGCGTTTTTATATCAAGGTCAATCTGAAGGCGTAACCTACGGGTCTCGGCGAGGCGTTACGGTTGTTTCAATCGAAGGTGCTCTTGGGCTCGACTTCAAGGCAGTTGTGTTGGCTGGATTAAGGCCTTTGGGAACACACGAAAAAACAAGAACACTGACAGAGTTTAAATCGGCCACTCAGGAACAATTGCCTGATAAGCTTGAAGCATTCAAAATGAACATTAACCTTATTTATACTGGCTGTACGAGAGCAAAAGATGAATTAACCATTATACTCTCTGCTCCGAAGGGTGAATCAATATATATGGATTTGATTAGACAATCAATGCAGGGGGTAAAAACCAATGACAACATACAATGACAAGACCATAGGTATAGTTGCGTCAGACGGGAGATTTATTCTACCATATTGCATAGATTGTGACGATGTGACATTCAAAGCCAGTTACATTGTTGCATCCAACATCAAGTGTAAAGGAAAGATAACGGCTCTTTTTGATTTAATAGTCGTTGGCGACTTGGAAGCGAACGAAATTGATGTCAAGGGTAGATTTCTCTGTATGGGTAAGTGTAAAGCTGACACTATTATTGTTTATGATGAAATATGGTCGGAGGAAATTACAGCGATAAGCATTGAAACCAACAGTAGAATAACAGCACAAGCGCTCAAGGCAAAAACCATTATTGCTGAAGGAAGCATTCTTATTGCTCAGACTCTTGATATTGATAGCACTGCTGAAAGCAAAAAAGCAATTATCTGTGGAGAAACAATATATGGGTCGGGAATTGTAAGTACCCCTACGCTTTTTACGGGCGAGCCGTTGGATTTGGATGATGGAGAAGATGCCGTATTCACAAAAGATGATAGCGCAAATCAAATATCCAGAAAGCTCACTACACCTGCTGATAGCCATATAAATTCAACTCCTGAAGAAAATTCTATTCAGATGGGTGAAAAAAACTTTGAGCTGGAAAATGATTATTGTGGGTATTTAGATTTTGTCATAGCAAAGGCGCATGATGATGAAGAACGAGAAAAGTTCAAACGATGGAAAATCATTCTGTCAGAAATCGAATCGAATTACCTCTCCATTGAAAGTTGCAAAAATGCTGTTCAGCTAATTTGGCTATCTGAAGTAGCTGGCTCAGACCACTTTCGAAACTGGCTCAGAATTGATGAAATGTTTATTATGTTTGACCAACATTTCGCTGACTTGATTCATGATAACGCCAATGAAATAGTCTGTACCATCAGTAGCTATTCTGAACTGTTGAGAGCCCTGAGCATTCTTCAAATGTATGGTGACATTATAAGTAAAGAGGTCTACTGCTGGATTTACGAACAGCTTATCTCGAACCTTGGATTGAAATCTGAATTCGTCCACAAGCGGCTCAGCGAAAAGGGGTGGTCTAGTCATGCATAACAATAGAGAAATTTTGGCAGAGAACATCATGGATAGGTTTGTAGATGCGATTTCTGGCACAGACAAGGAACAGTGGTTGTTCAACAGTCCCGAAGACCGCATCTATGTTGGTAAGCTATCTCCGCAAAGTGCAGAGGATGGTTTTTCGTCGAGCGTGCTGATTAAACAAATAAGTGTAGACTTCCGAATCCCCCAAAAGGATATTGGCACTGCTGTATTGCAGATCTATCCGCAGGGTAATTTTTTCTTTAGGGTTTTGCCGGTTCTTGATCAGCAGCGGGAATTTTTTCTGAAGAATTTTATAGCAACATTCACCGAACCCCAGTTTGCCGACTTTTTTGCACTTACTGAAGCGTTCAGCACAGGCAAATTAACTTCGGAGATGCAAGCCCACAAGGTTCAGCTTCTACCAATTTATGAGAAGATTGCCATCGACAGAGGAAAATTTTTCGTTGAAGTGAAAATTGCAGACATCTACAATCCCACGTTTGAGTGCGGAAGTGTACCAGGAGATTCTCCGTTTTATAAAGAGATTAAGCGGCAAGTCGAGGCTCTTTGCGCAGAGGCAAAAGCCCGCCCAAACATTATGCAGTGTCAGTTTAGGGATAAACTTAAGATTGATGACTTGATTACCGAGGAAAATTGGCAGGCTTATATCAAGAAGCAACAGACTCGCGAGGAATTTGACATGTTCCTTCGTTTTGATTACTCTCTGAGTGTGGATTTGAAAGGAAGCGGTGATCACCTTAATGTGACCGTCGCACTAAGCAACGAGACACCTTGGAGCGACGAAAGTGCGGGTTTTGGGCAGTCTTCAGCAAAGACAGACAAATACAGAATAGCCACTCTGTTCAATTCTGGCATAAAGATTAGATGCATTGACACAGAATTTGTCCCAATTGAACTGGACTATTTCGCCGACGATTATAAATACGATAGATTCGTTTATGCCCTTGGCAATAACTGCAATGTGTCATATGACATGCACAATGTCGAGATACAGACAACCCATGTGCCGTACTATGTTCAGTATCGCTTAAAGACGAACGATAAAATGGCAATCAAATTTGACGACCTGATTACTGAACCGATTAAAACTCTAAAAGGCATTCACGTACAGATGCAAAATGAAATTAGGCGTTGGGTGGCTGATTTTGAACAAAGGCGCAGTTTTCTTACCCCGAATGGTGTGCGACAGTTCGGCAATGAGATTGCGGCTTTTAATTTGGAAATGACGCGGTTTGCCACAGGCATTGAACTGCTCAGTAAACACAATATGCTCAGTGACGCTTTTTGTTATATGAATCAATCCTTCAGGGATTCCGCTAAGAGTAAAGGTTATGACAGTTGGCGTTTATTTCAGATTGTCTTTATCGTTTCGTTGATTCTTGATGTCGTGGCACACGAGCAAGACCTAATGCTCGATGATGATATCAAAAGCAAAGCCAAAACTGATGATGTTGATATCCTATATTTCCCAACTGGCGGTGGTAAAACAGAGGCGTTTTTGGGTATTCTCGTTTTTAATTTGTTCTTTGACCGCTTACGTGGTAAGAATTATGGCGTTACTGCGATGTTGAAGTATCCGCTCCGCTTGCTATCTGTACAACAGGTTCAGCGTGTCGCTAACATACTTGCTACTGCCGAGGTAATACGCCAAGCAAAAGAACTGGGGGGTAGTCCGTTCAGCCTTGGATATTATGTTGGTGACGGCAATACGCCGAATAATATCGATAAAGACCTTCAAAGTACATTGCTTGAGCTTTCTCCAGACGAGATGGACGCGAAATATCGTTTGATAGATGTTTGTCCGTTCTGTGGGCAGGAAACCGTTCATGTGGTTTATGATGTCGAGGCCAATTGTTTAAGGCACATTTGCAGTAATTCAGAGTGTGCTTCACGGGGTGTTATTCCGCTCTATATGGTGGATAACGATATATACAGATACTTGCCCTCCGTAATTATTTCCACCGTGGATAAGATGACGGCGCTCGGATTTAATTCGAACTTTCACAACTTCCTGTTCGGAGCAGATTTCGAATGTCCAAAGCATGGGTTTACTTCAAAGACAAAATGTCTGGTATACGGTTGTCAATGTGACCCTGCTGATTACAAAAAAGTGTCGATGAAGGACCCCGCACCAACGCTGATGATTCAGGACGAGTTGCATCTTATCAGAGAGTCATTGGGAGCATATGACTCCCATTACGAAACCCTAATTGAGTATTTTATCAAGGTTTTGTCGGGCTGTAACAGAGGAATAAAGGTAATCGGGGCAACTGCTACAATTTCTGCTTACGCTGAACAAGCTAAGCATTTGTATTATAAAGGTTCAATTCGCTTTCCTGCTGCCTCTCCCTACCTTGATCACAACTTCTATTCGTTCATTGACATGAAGGACATTGGCAGAATCATTATTGGATATGCACCATTCGGCAAAGCAATCGTGAATAGCGTTGCTTACTCGTTACAATATCTGAAACGGGTAGTCTGGAATCTTTATTCTAACCCTCAATTGGTTCTCTCTTTTACGGGAATTGAAATCATAGGCTCAAAAGAGGAGCAGACAGCAGAGGTTAAGCGGTTATTGGAAGAATATTGGATTATTCTTGAATACAACAATGTCAAACTTGAAAGCAACCGAGTACTTCAAGCGTTGGAAGACCCTATCAATACAGAACTAATTGATGAAGGTGTTCAACCGCTCATCGCTAAGAAGATGACTGGTGATGATACATTCCAGGAGGTAAGGGCTACGCTTTCAACCATCGAACACGCCGAGAGCATGATAGATGGTATTGATTTCAATATGATTGCTGCTACCAGTATGATTTCTCATGGCGTGGATGCTGATAGGTTCAACCTGATGCTTTTCTATGGAATACCCGGAAATACAGCTGAATATATTCAAGCTTACTCGCGTGTCGGCAGAAAGTACACTGGTTTGGTTATCGACATTATGCGTCCATCACGTGAAAAAGACCAAAGCTATCTAAAAAACTTTATTAAGTTTCACGAGTATAAAGATATCCTTGTAGACTCGGTTTCTATTAACCGATGGGCAACAAAATCAGTTGAGAGCACTTTGCCAGGCGTTATCTCAAGTTTGATTCTCAACTACTACCTGTACTTGCTGAAATATGAGGCAGGTATGAGCGATATCAGCAAGTATTCGAACCTCAAGTTGGCTTTTCTAGCAGATAAGATTACAGCGGCAGAATTGAAGAAACATGCTTACGGCGTTTACAAGTGTTCCGATGGTGATAGTGCGGTTGGAAAGCTCTATCGTCAGACAATTGACAGATTGATTGACCAGTTGGTTGATGCTTTGAAAAATAGTTCGCTTGACGGTAATTTGTATATCACAGAAGTTTTCAAACATTGCTATTTCCGAGTTATGTTGAGCCTTCGAGACACTGACAAACAACTCATCGTTGAGATGAAATAGGAGGGACGAGAAATGCCAGCTGACAAGAATACAATGAGTCGTGGGGTTCGCCAAGCCCTGTATAAGTATTTGCCCGGAAGTTGGGTGGACTTTACTCAAAGCGGCGGTGGTCTCACCTATGCTGTTCATGTTGACCGTTGGAACAGCGTTCATTTGACAGACATCAACAACAAGCGCCTGTTGCGTGTGGTGAATCAGCGTGTTAGCGAATTCAAAAGCGGAAGTCCTGATGGAGCAGCGTCCATTGTCAACTTCTCAACGGTTATAAACGAGGAAAACTACTATGTGCTGACTCCAAAGGTTAGCGAGCAAGAAAGAGCCATTGTTACATCGGTTAATCCTTGGGTGTTTGTATGCAGCTCCTGTGGACGTGTAAGGCAATATTATAGCTACGAAGAATTCAAACGCCGCGAACACGAGCCATGCGATGTGTGCGGAAAGCACATGACCCAACTAAGGATGATTCGCTTTTGCAAGTGTGGATACGCAGATGGAATCTTCGTCCCAAAATGCCATAATAAAGAACACGGCACAAAATATATGACCCGTCGCGGCAGCGGAATTGATTTCGTATGTACGAAATGTGGACAGAAAGCAGACATTCCATTCTATTGCCCTGTGTGCAAATCAAAGCTCGATATCAAACCGGCACTGGATTCATCACACTATTTTCCTTTTACTCTTTCGCTCATTGACCTTCTTGATAAGCGGAAAGATGTGTTCTTAGATAATGAGGAAGATAGGCGCGGCGAAAAAGTTGTTATCGCCCAATACTTGGGGTTGATACCGCAAGATGAATACGCAGGAATCATTGCAAAGGGGAATGTCACCCAAGAAGATGAGTTTGAAACAGCTTTGCAAAAAGAAGCAGACAATCTCCGCATTGGCGGCCTGGATGAAGCCACTATTACTATGGTGTTAGATGCTAAGCGTCGGGTAAACCCAAGCGGGAAAGTTTTCGAAGCCATCGAACGTGTCGGACAAGGTCTCTCAGTCGTAAGTGCTGATGATATCAAGCCGATTGCCGAAGAGATTCTTGAGTACGACGAGCTTGTTCGTGCGAAAGTTGTCCTGTCACTTGAGGATGCCGAATGTGACGCTGAAATCGTCAATGACGGCATCAAGCCAGACTATGTCGTCCTTTCCAAGACACTGGGATTCTCCAATGTTCAGATGTGCTCTGGCGTCCCCATCGTCTTTGCGGCATATGGTTACACCCGCAAAGAAAGAGAATGTAAAGAAGGTGTTAAGCTACATGGCTTCCCACAAGAGATGGAGAAGAAAAACATCTACGCTACACGTCTAGAAACCGAAGGTGTATTGTTCGAACTCGACCGCCGAAAGGTTCTAGACTGGCTGCTGGACAATAAGTTGATTCAAAATGAAGACTTTCCGCAGGATATGAGTGATTACGGTATTAAAATGTGGTTTCTAGACCGTATTCGTCTAGACCGTATAACTCTTTTTACGTCAATCGATGAAACCGACACATATGGAGTAATTACGAAGAGGGTTTATACCCTGATACACAGTATATCTCACGCATTGATAAACGAAGCATCGGAAATATGCGGATTGGACAAGAGTTCACTTTCGGAATACATTTTGCCAAACATTCCTGCAGTGTTCGTTTATTGCTCGAACTCGCAAGGTTTCAATATGGGAGCATTGTACAGCGCATTTCAATCGCATTTTGACCGTTGGTTGAAATACGCGAAAGACCGCTCAAAGAAATGCATCTTTGACCCAATCTGCATCGATAAAGAAAAAGCTTGTGCAGGTTGCTTGTTCCTAAACGAAGTATCATGCCAACACTTCAATAAAGATTTAGACCGAGGCTACCTCTGCGGATATTTCGACAAGCAGAAGCAAGAGAAGCTGTCAGGTTTCTGGGAGGATTAATTATGGCTATTATGCACCCCGTTCAAATACCCGAAGCCTACCACGCCTACTCAGAGATGAAATTTTTCAATGCCTGCAAGGAGCAGTTATCAGATAAGTATCATGTTTTCTATTCAGTCAGATGGTACTCTACAAACAACGGCATCAGAGAGGATAGTGAATGTGACTTCCTGCTTTTCAACCCTGACTATGGGTTCCTTTGCGTTGAAGTTAAAGGCGGCACAGGAATGCGGGTTGAGGACAATGTATGGTATATGATCGACCACGATGGCGAACGCAAGCTCAAGCGTTCCCCATATGACCAAGCTGAGCAGAGTATGCGTTTCTTTAAGAAATACTATGAGGACGAGATTGAGACACAATTTTCAGGCATATATGGATGTGCGGTGGCGTATCCCAACTACACAATCAACTCGCCGATTACTGTCGGATCGCCAATGGAAACCACCATTGACCTTTCGGCGATGAACAGCCTTCAAAAACGAGTGACTGAGATTTTCCGTTTCTTTCGAAATCAGCGACGTGGTGGGACATCATTTCTGTCCCCGGATGCCCAAAAGAAGTTTATAAGCGTGGTTAACAAGCGCATTGCCCTATCTATTTCAGCGGGTGCACTGATTCAGGAGAAAGAACGTGAACTACTCGAAATTAACAGGACACAGGACACGGTCATCGACTTGTTAACGCACTATCCCAAAGCGTTTGTTGTCGGCGGTGCTGGGACGGGCAAGACGTGGATTGGAATCAAAAAAATTATCCGCTGTGTGCAAGGCGGAGGTAATGCTTTATATCTTTGCTACAACAAAGCATTAGCCGATACCGTGGCATCAATTATTAATTACCCCCATATCGACTGCCACAACATTGATTCATACGCGTATTCGCTTCTCAGGGATAAAGCCGCAACTGCACCTGAGCGAAACGGCAACAAGGAATATAGTAGCCTCATAGGCGGTTTGCCGAACCTTCAAAGATATGACTTGGTAGTTGTTGACGAGGGGCAGGACTTTACCGAGGATTGGGCTTTTTGCGCCAATTTGATGGTGAAAGACGGTGGCTCGCTCTATGTGTTTTACGATGAAAACCAAAACATTTTCAAGCGAAATTTTGGGGAAAAATTTTTTATCGATGTGCCGTCGTTTGTGCTTCGCTATAACATCAGGAACACTGCGAACATACTTCGGTATACCCAAGAGCAGACGAATTTAGATCTGGACACTATCGCTAATCAGATTGAGGGCGTTGAACCTGATTGTCGAAAGTTCACACGGAAAGCGCAAGCCGTAGCATTCATTGATTCTGTTATTAACAAGTTGGTTAATAGAGAAGGTGTCGCTGCACAGAAGATAGTTATTCTGAGCAATCGAAAGAAGGAAAACTCTATCCTGAGTGAAACTGCCTTTGTCAGCGGTCACAATCTCAGTGATGAGCGTATTTTGCCCGACGCAGAATCAATAGCTTATAGGACTATACAGAGTTTCAAAGGGCTTGAATCGGATGTCGTGATTTATATTAACCATACATACAAGAACGAGCCGAAAACCGTAAGTGTCCGTGCCACCCTCTACACGGCGCAAACGAGAGCGCGATTCTACTTGTATGAATTGGATTTCGAAGAAAGTGGGAGGGCTTGATGAATGGAGGACATTCTACTGATAGAGCCAAATTACGCAAATAAATATCCGCCTTTGGGGTTAATGAAGATATCAACTTTCCACAAACGATTAGGTGACTGTGTAGTATTCGCTAAAGGAAAACTACCAGATGAACTGGCAGAAAAAAGATGGGACAGGGTCTATGTTTCGACGCTGTTTACCTTTGAATGGAAAGAAACCAAAAAGAGCATTGAATATGCTTTTGCTGTCGTTAAGGATAGGCATATGGTTTTCGTTGGCGGTATTATGGCCACCCTTATGCCTGAACTGTTTATGGAGACTTTTCCGAAGATTAACCTTATTAAGGGTTTATTAAATCGCAATGGTACCTTTGGCTTGCGCGATGAAAGTTGCATCGACCGCCTGACTCCAGACTATGACATTCTTGACGATGTCGATTATAAGTACCCGGCAACTGATGCTTATTTTCTTTATATGACACGCGGTTGCGGAATGAAGTGCCAGTTCTGTGCCGTGCAGACCCTTGAGCCTGAGTATGTGCCATATATCTCAATTCGCGAGCAAATCGCTGAGGTGGATAGTCTTTTCGGTGCAAAACGCAATTTGCTTTTGATGGACAATAATGTACTACGCTCAAATCAGTTCGACCGCATTGTTGACGAACTGAAAGAATTAGGCTTCGGAAAAGGTTGTACCTATCCAAGCACGCACACTGGGAAACCTCTTCAACGTTACATTGACTTTAACCAAGGGTTGGATGCCAAACTGTTGAACGAGCATAAAGCACAGCGGCTCGGTGAGTTGGCGATTAGCCCTGCCCGGATAGCGTTTGATCATATTGAAGACGAGAAGCAGTATAAAAGAGCATTGGAACTCTGTGCCAAGAACGGTATAAAGTATTTATCGAACTATATCCTTTATAATGGGGAAGATTTTACGGGCAAGGGTCAGTATTACCATGCTGATACACCGCAGGATTTATTTAACCGCATGAAAATTTCAATGGATTTCTGCGACGAACTAAACGCTAAATATGGAAGCAGCGGGAAGGTGCATATATTCTCTTTCCCGATGAAATATATACCGCTTAACGCTACAGATAGATCTTTTGTCGGTACGCACTGGAATAAAAAATACCTCCGTGCCGTGCAGCGGATGCTGATTCCAACGCAAGGAAAAGGCGTATCCACCCGCTCGTTCTTTGAAGCAGATTTTGGCACAACTGCCGAAGAATTCATTGAAAATCTAGCTATGCCGGAAGACCTTCTGGGCCTTCGCGGACACTTTGTGGAGCGCATCAACGAATCTAATGAAGACAGAAAGAAACGCTACGCCCATTGGGAGGTCAATCATGGCCGAATTGACGAGTGGATAAGACTTTACCGTTCTCTGGGTGACGATTACATAAACTATTTGGAACTCATTAAAGATAATTCCTTCTCAATGGATAACTACGAACGGGCAAATACTTCGACGCTCCGTAAGATGTTCATTCACAACCTTTCGTATCTTAGTATTCTGCGAAACATTGAGACGTTGGGTATCGAGATGCTCATATACGTTAAAGTTGAGTTACCTATGTTATATATTGAACTTCTAAGGTATGTAATTCGCTCGGAGCATACTCGGTTTTCTTGCCTCAAGGGAATGCTTACACTCCAAGGAACGGTTTTTATCACCGATGTTATTCGTGCCTTTATAGAGGAGCCATACTTTACCACGAATGTCTTCGATGCTTTGTATAAGGCTCAAAAAGATTTGAAAAAGGTAGTTCTGGACACCCGCAGTTTGGATATTGCCTTGCGATATCGAACAGCTAACGCAATCTCAGATACAGAGTTGAAGAATATACTCAGGTTAGGCCTTGAATGCGATGAAAAGAAAATTGAAGATCGCCTATACCATAAGTCAAAGCAACTGAGGGAAGCCTTGCGAGAGCAAAACGCAGATGAAATTGCAGGTGAGGTTATACTCGATAAAATCGAAGAAATTATTGTCCTGCTGCAGAAAATTTACCGTAAGGAGGTCAAATAAAGTGGAAATCACGATAGGAAAATTCACACTCGAAACCCTAACATCGGGAATGTATGAGAGTCCGAAAGACATATACCGCGAATACATTCAGAACGCTGTCGATTCTATTGACATTGCCGTGTCTTCAAATCTGATAAAAGCGGCCGAGACTCGAATCAACCTCAAGATTGACAAAGAGGGACGGTCTATACGGATATCCGATAACGGCACTGGTATAGGTGTTGATTACGCTGTCAAGTATCTGTTGGATATTGGCCGTTCTCCAAAAAGATTTACAAATGCGCGAGGCTTTCGAGGAATTGGGCGCTTGGCAGGATTGGCATATTGCAACACATTGATTTTCGAGACCTCCGCTGTCGGCGAAGACAAGCGGACGGTTATTGAATTTGATGCCCAAACCCTTTGCGAGCGAATGCTCAACGAAAATATTGATATTGACCTGATCTCGCTTATCTCAGACGTGGTGACGATCAAAGTCGAACAAGAGGCACGGACAAAACACTACTTCAGTGTCATAATGACAGGGGTCGGAGGCACTGACGACATATTGGATGTGGACAAAGTTCGGGAATACCTTGAGCAAGTTGCACCGGTTGATTTCGATAGAGATTTTGGTTGGGGTAAGATTATCAAATCAAAATTGAAAGTTTATGGCTTCAACCCATCAAGTTATAATATTTTTGTGGGCGATGGCAATACAAGCGCCCCTATTTTGAAAGCATATCATGACACCGTAATTTCAGACCGTCTCAGAAAACTCGAAGATAACATCTCTGAAGTTGAAACAAAGGTTTTCAGCTATGAAGGTGAAACTGTAGCTTACCTTTGGTATGCGAGAACGAGTTTTTATGGCACCTTGCAAGACGAGGCAATCAAAGGACTTCGTGTGAGAAAAGGCAATATTCTTATTGGGGACAGAACCACTTTGAATCACGTGTTCAAAGATGAGCGGTTTAACGGGTGGCTGCTTGGTGAACTTCACATTCTATCTGACAAGTTGATACCCAATGCACGACGGGACGAGATGGAGAAAAATGCGGCCTACTCAGCGATGATTATTGAACTGCGGACTTGGGCGGACGATATAACTTCCGAAATAAGGAAAACCTCCAATCAAAGAAGTTCAGATAAAAAGGCGCAGAGGATCATTGAGTTCGCTCAAAACGAAACTAAGCCTGATATCGAATCTACAATCGCTGTTGTTATGCCTGAGGTAACATTGATGAATAAAGCTGAAACGGAGCAAGTAAACCACACGGAACTGGTGGCGGCTCTTGACATACTCATTGGTGCACAGCAGTCAAGGACAAAATACAAGGCATTGAATCTGCAAACAAACATTACTGTTGAACAAAAGAAAGTCTTAGAACGGGTCTTTGATATCCTCTGCGGTGATGAGGACCAACAACCAAATGCTCTCATTACAAAAATTATTAGGGGATTCGTGATAAAACCAGTAGTGAGTGTGCGTTAACACATTTATGGTAGGTTCGCTGCCGGATCATTTGCCTACGGTAAGCTATAAGTAAAATGAATAAAAAAAAAGAGATCGTCATTGTATTGACAATCCCGTTTCCGTTTTTTGCTTTCTATGATGTAGTCTGTATGTCTGTTGCTCGCTCACCATAAAAGCTGTACGCCAACTATCAAAGTAAATATGCGCCAACTATACAAGTGATTAATCGCCAACTATCAAAGTAAATATGCGCCAACTATCTAAATGTCGTTGATTCTTTTTCCCATAGAGTGTATAATAGTTGCATCATCACATAATTATTCGGAGGTTGCAATGAAACAATACAAAGCCAGAATTGTTGACCGGATTCTGTATAAAAAATTAAGAGAGAAAGGGGCCGTACTGATAGAAGGTCCTAAATGGTGTGGGAAAACAACAACGGCAGAGCAGGTGGCGAAAAGTATCCTGTATATGGATGATCCGAAAACCGAAAAACAAAACCTGCAATTAGCCGATATCAATCCGGCACTTTTGCTGGAAGGCAATTCTCCTAGATTGATTGACGAATGGCAGCTTGCTCCTAAACTGTGGGATGCAATCAGATTTACGGTCGACCACCGTGATGAGATGGGGCAATTCATATTAACAGGTTCTGCTACACCGGTTGATACAGATTTAATTCATCACACCGGAACTGGAAGATTCTCCTGGCTTTTGATGCGGCCTATGAGCCTTTATGAATCCGGTGAATCTACGGGAGAAGTCAGCCTAAGAGAATTGTTTCAAGCACCTGATGAAATAATTGGTAGAAACAAGTTGACGCTACAAGACATCGCATTTCTAACTTGTCGGGGTGGCTGGCCGAGAGCATGTGAAATGGAAGAGGATATTGCGCTATCCCAGGCAATAGACTATTATGAAGCAGTTGTTCGTTCTGATATTAACAGAGCGGATGGTGTTGTCAAAAACCCAGAACGGGTCAAGCGTTTTATACGCTCCTCTTCTCGCTATCTCGGTACACAAACGCCTATTACAGGAATTTGTGAAGACATGGCCGCAAATGAGGGCACTGAGTTTTCTAATGCAACAGCATATTCCTATCAGAATGCCTTAAAGAAGATTTTTGTAGTGGAGGACATGCCTGCGTGGAATCCGAATCTTCGCTCAAAAACAGCAATCAGGACAGCCGATACCAGGTATTTTACCGATCCGTCAATTGGCGCTGCAGCACTGGGGTTGGGACAGAACGATTTGATTAATGATTTGAATACATTCGGCTTGCTGTTTGAAAATTTGTGTATTCGAGATTTACGTGTATTTGCGGATGCATTGGATGGATCTGTTTACCATTACCGTGACAAGAATGGTTTGGAATGCGATGCCGTTGTGCATTTAAGAAACGGGTCCTATGGGTTGGTTGAGATCAAACTGGGAGGAGACAGCGCTATTGAGTATGGAGTGACGACATTAAAAAAAATTCAAAGGTTGATCGATACGAAAAAAATGAAAGAACCTTCCTTCTTGATGATACTGACTGGGACAGGCGATTTTGCATTTCGTCGCGCAGATGGGGTGTATGTAGTTCCGATTGGATGCTTGAAGGATTGAATAACCAGAAGAATCCTGTAAAGTCCTATTGAGTTTTGACACCAATACCTTAAAAATTGCTGAGAAAAAGGGAAGCATTGAGTGCGAAAATGTCATCCCCGAACGGTTCGTTGTGCGCCCGCTCTCATAAAGGTGACGCACTGAAGTCGTTCCCTATAATTTTTATATTCTTGACTCGTTCGGAAAAAGAGGGTATACTATTATTTATTATGGAATTGAAGGGTGGTGATCAGCATGAAGCAATCTAGATTTTTACGTGCGAAGGAGCTTTTTCCGGGCAGTGACATCGTGCGTAGATATTCATTCAAAACAATCGGCAGATGGGATCACTATGCCCTTTTGGCAAGAGCAAACCATCGCCTTGCAATGGGTTTTGCCATTAGAGGGGAGAAGTCTGCCTTTTTTGAAGGTAAAGATTGTTTTGAATGCCTGTCACCACATAAGATAGCGGCCTAAATTCGCTTCTTTATGTTTGGTCGGCCCTGTGCAGTCAAAGCGGTCTGCTCAGGGTATTTTTATGTCCAACGATAAAGGAGTTTTAATCATGATTGAGATTGCAATGAATGAGTTGAATAAATATTACGGTGCAAATCAAGTGCTGAAGGGCATTTCGTTTGAAGTTTACAGCGGTGAGAAAGTCGGACTGTTGGGTAAAAACGGTTCGGGTAAAACAACGCTGTTTAAAACAATCACCGGTGAAGAACCCTTTGAGAGCGGAAGCATCGCCAAAGCAACGGGTAAAAAGATCGAAATGCTGGCACAAATTCCTGTCTTTGGTGCAAACGAGACAGCGGAGGATATTTTGCGCTCGTCGTTTGCGGAAATCACCGAAGTTTTTCAAGCGATGAAAGCAATCGAGGGGGATGCCACCCCTGCCATCCTCGCTCGTTATGGGCGGCTGATGGAGCGCTACGAACAGCTCGGCGGCTATGAAACCGAGGTCAGGATCGATAAAATCTGTGCCGGTATGCAAATCGATTCAAAGGTGCGCCAGAGCCTTTTCGAGCAATTAAGCGGCGGTGAGAAGTCAAGAGTGAACCTGGCGCGTATTCTGCTGCGCGAGTGCGATATTCTCCTGCTGGATGAGCCAACCAATCATCTCGATTTGGCTTCCCTGCAATGGCTGGAAGACTTTCTGCATAACTTCCCCGGCACGGTGGTTGTCGTATCGCATGACCGGGTCTTTCTCGACCGTGTGGTGACGCGAATCATCGAAATTGAGGATGGCAAGGCAAACTTCTATGCGGGAAATTATTCGTATTATCTGGAAGAGCGTCAGCAACGTTACCTGACCCAGGCAGAACAATATAAACAACAACAACATAAAATCAGCCAGCTGGAGGAAGCGGTAAAAAGGCAGCGCATTTGGGCAGATATCAATAAGAATAACTCCAGCCTGGCGAAGCGCGCCCTGGCCATGGAAAAACGGATTGAACAAATGGATAAGGTCGCAAAGCCTGTCACGGCAAGAAAGCTGGCGGCAGGGTTTGACAGCGGCGGTTATGCGTCAAAAGAAATCGTGTCGTTTGCTTTGGTAGGCAAGCGTTACGGTGAGAAAGTTCTTCTGCATAATCTGAATTTGAAAATCCTCCGCAATGAGCGAATCGCCTTTGTGGGAGCCAATGGCTGCGGTAAGTCCACGCTCTTAAAAATGCTGATGGGGGAAGAAGCGCTTGACAGCGGTGAAATCAGCATCAGCAGCAATGTTAAAATCGGTTATCTGCCGCAAATCATCCGCTTTGAGGATGACAATGCTACAATTTTGGAGCTTTTTCGCTCCGAGACCAACCGGTCTGAGGAAAATTCCCGCAGCATACTGGCAAAGTTTCATTTTTCCGCGGCCGATGTCGTCAAAAAAGTCAGTGTTCTTTCCGGCGGAGAAAAAAGCAGATTAAAACTTTGTTTGATGATGCAGAAAAATATCAATTTTCTGCTGTTGGATGAGCCAACCAATCATCTGGATATCGCTTCCAGGGAATGGATCGAAACTGCGCTCGCCGATTTTGAGGGGACAATGCTTTTTGTTTCCCATGACAGATATTTTCTCAACAAATTCACGGAGAAAGTCTGGAATATGGAAAATGGCACGATCACCCCGTATGACTGCGGCTTTGAGGCTTATCTTGTAGCTGTTCGTCAAGACAAGGCTGCAGAAACAGCACCAAAGAAAAGCAGCCCTCAGCCCACAATAAAAAACAGAGAGAAAGCAACATCCTCAAAAGCAAAGGAGATTAGCATCGAGCAGCAAATTCTTGAGGCGGAAGCGGAGCTTGGTAAAATCGACGCGGCTATCGAAGCGGATTTAACGAGGGCGGATTTCTCAAAAATGAATGAATTGCTGGCAAAAAAGCAGCAGCTGGCGCAGCATGTCGACGCTTTATATAACGAATGGCCGGAAAGCGGCGATCACACCAGAAAAGATGTTGCAAAATTAAAATAATGTCGCGCGCTCAGAACCAAGGTATGCCAAAGAACGCAGTGTAGATAATTTCTCAGATAAACGGGAAAACGTCAGGTGGCAGCTGAACTGACGGAAACTGGCAAAACTGAATGACTATTTTGGCATATTAATAGAAAAGGTCGGCCACTCCGTTAAGGGGGGGACCGACCTTTTCTATTGCTTACCACATATCAGCTTTGGTCTTTTTATTTCACTTTCTCCGCCACTTCAATCACGCAGCAGCCGTCGCCGTCCATCACGTGTTTGGTGTGCTTCATGGTATGCGTGGGATCGTAACCTTCATATTTGGCCGGGTCTACCAGGCAGTAGGAGCGGGCCAGGGGCGTGTTGTACTGCGAGAAAACATCGGCAATGGGGCAGTAAGCAACACAGGGCTGCGCTTTGCCATCCGCTCCCGTGGTCATGCCGCTTTCCCAGCCTTTGCTCGGCAAGTCGGGGATGGAGCGGAAATTTTTGTAGCTCAAGGGTTTGCCTTGGGCGAGCACGGCGTCGCGAGTGGCTTCGCCGCAGAGGGTGCCGTAGTCCCAAACAATTTTCTCGGTCAGGCGTTTGGCTTCCGCTTCGCTAAATTCGGCAATCAGGTTAGTGGTCATGGCATGGTAAAAAAGCGATAAGCGCCGCACCGCCAGCCGCACATCCTGGGTCCAGGCTTGTTCAATTTCAGGGCTGATCTCTAATTTTTTCTGATCCGGCATGAAAAATTCACTCCTCTTTTTTTAATCTGCGCTCCAATTTGTTGTTTATTTCGGCATTCTGCCGGAAAAACCTGCCTGTCGCTCTTTCGTGTCACGTAAAAAATCAGAATCTGCTGCCACGAGCGGCAGGAAATCATGGGGTGAAAAGCAAAGTAAGAAAGAGAATTTTAAAGTGGAGGGATTAGCATGCAGAAAGCATTACAGGCAATTGAAAACAATCGCAGTGAACTGATCCAATTGAGTGATACGATCTGGGGTTTTGCCGAGACTTCGTTAAAAGAATACCGTTCTGCCGAGGCGAGCAGAGATTATTTGGCTTCCAAGGGATTTCGGATTGAAGAGAATGTGGCAGGCGTGCCGACTGCTTTTACCGCCAGCTGGGGCAGTGGCAAGCCGGTGATCGGATTTTTAGCCGAATACGACGCGCTGCCCGGCTTGAGCAATCTGCCGGCCTCCAGTAAAAAAGTGCCGTTGAAAGAAGGGGCTCCCGGCCACGGCTGCGGCCATAATCTGCTGGGTGTCGCCTGCGTCGGCGCCGTGCTGGGTCTGAAAGCAGAGATGGAAGCCGGCAATCTGCCCGGAACCATCGTTTATTTTGGCTGCCCGGCGGAAGAAAACTACAGTGCCAAGGCCATGATGGCTAAATACGGCTGCTTTAAAGAGGTTGATATCGCCATCGCTTATCATCCCGGCAGCAAAAACGGTGTGCAGCTGAACAGCTCCAACGCCAATAATTCTTTAAAATTCACCTACCACGGCCGCACCGCCCATGCCGGCGGCGATCCGCATAACGGCCGCAGCGCCTTGGATGCAGTGGAATTGATGGATATCGGCAGCAATTACCTCAGAGAACATATCATCACTCAGGCCAGAATTCATTATGTCATCACCGAAGGCGGTATGGCCCCTAATATTGTGCCGGATCGGGCGCAGGTTTGGTATTTTGTGCGCGCACCGCAAGTGCAGGTTTTGCGCGATATCGTCGAGCGGGTCAAGAAAATCGCGCACGGCGCCGCCATGATGACAGAAACCGAAGTGGATATTTTATTGGAGAGCGGCGTTTACAACACGCTGCCCAACGAAGTGGTCAGCCAAGTCATGCACGAAGCCCTGGTTGCAGTCGGTCCCGAACCTTGGGATGCGGCCGATCTGCAGTTTGCCGCGGACTTATCGGCCAATGTCGATCCGGAAGAGCGCAAGACCAAAGCTGCCATGATGAAGATTGATGCCAGTGTACCTTTGCTCAGCGGAGTGGAAGAACCATCCGGCAAAGGCACTACCATGGCCGGTTCTACCGATGTGGCCGATACCAGTTGGAATTGCCCCACCTGCATGTTCGGTACCGTCACCAATCCCTGGGCGATTCCCGGACATTCCTGGATGATCGCCTCTTCCTCCGCCAGTTCTATTGGGCATAAAGGCATGATCTTCGCCGCCAAAGCTATGGCAGCGGCCGGTTTGCGTTTTATTCAGGACGAAGCCCTGGTCAAAGCTGCCAAAGCAGAATTCAACAAAGCCACCGAGGGTGTGGTTTACGAATCGTTCCTGCAGCATCCCTATCCGGTTTTTCCAAGAGAAGAATAACAGGCAGCGTTGCGGTAGGTAATCTAAAGATAGTAAAATTTAAAGAGGAGGCCAAACAGTTTTGAGTAAAGTTTATTTTAGCAATATGCGCACCGAACCGGGCTGGAATCTGCAGCAAAAGCTGACCAAACTGATGCAGCAGGCAGGCATTGGGCAGATCGATTTTTCCGGAAAATTTACTGCTATTAAGATCCACTTCGGAGAGCCGGGCAACCTGGCTTATCTGCGGCCCAATTACACCAAAACAGTGGCCGACATGGTCAAGTCGCTGGGCGGCAAACCTTTTTTAACCGATGCCAACACGCTCTATGTCGGCCGCCGCAAGGATGCTCTGGAGCATATTGAAGCCGCTTACGAAAATGGCTTCAGTCCCTTTTCTACCGGCTGCCATATTCTGATTGCCGATGGCTTAAAGGGCAATGACGAAGTCCTGGTGCCTGTCGAGGGCGATTATGTCAAAGAAGCTAAAATCGGGCGTGCCGTCATGGATGCCGACGTGTTTATTTCTCTCTCTCATTTCAAAGGTCACGAGAGCACCGGTTTTGGCGGCGCCTTGAAAAATATCGGCATGGGCTGCGGCTCCCGCGCCGGCAAGATGGAAATGCATAACAGCGGCAAACCGTTTGTGCGGCAGGAACTCTGCATTGGCTGCGGCAAGTGCACCACGGTCTGCGCTCATCAAGCGGTGACGGTCACCAACCGCAAGGCTATGATCAACGATGATCATTGTGTCGGCTGCGGCCGCTGTATCTCTGTTTGTCCCAAAGATGCCATCGCTGTCAAATGGGACGAAGCGAACGATATTCTCAACCGGAAAATCGCTGAATATGCCTGGGCGGTCGTCAAAGATCGTCCGCAGTTCCATATCAGTCTGATTGTGGATGTTTCTCCCTTCTGCGACTGTCATTCCGAAAACGATGCGGCCATCATCCCCGATGTCGGCATGTTTGCTTCTTTTGATCCTGTCGCGTTGGATGTGGCTTGCGCCGATGCCTGCAACCGTCAGGCCGCGTTGCTGGGCAGTTACCTGGCGCCGCTGGCAGAGCAGGGTCACGATCATTTCCACGCCATGTTTCCGGAAACGAATTGGCAGACTTGCGTTGAGCAAGGCGCCAAGCTCGGTATGGGCAGCCTGGAATACGAATTGATCGAAGTAAAATAGACCGTTGAGCAGATATCCCGATTTTTGCTTCGGTTACGCTGGGAGGCGAGGTTCGCCGTGGAGAAAAAAAGTTCTTTGCGCAAGATTTTATTCTATGTCACCGCCATTCTGTTCAATCTGGCAGCCAGTTTTGCTCATCCGGTAACGCCAACAATTTTTACGAGTTTGCATTTGGGCAGTTATATGTTTGGTGTGGCTTTGGGCTCCATGATGATTGTGAATTTTATGTTTTCTCCCTTTTGGGGTAAAATCATCACTTATATTTCCAGCCGGAAATGCCTTTTAATCAATTGCGCTGGTTATGCGCTGGGGCAGGTCTTCTTTGGCCTGGCGCGGACCGAAAGCGGCTTTATTGCTGCCCGCATGTTTACCGGCTTGTTCGTCAGCGGCTCGTTTGTTGGCTTGCTGACTTATGTGGTCAATACCGCCAAGGACGAGCGGCAGCGCGGGCGCGATTTAACGGTGATCGCCACCATTCAATCGGTCGGCGGTGCCTTTGGGTATATGATCGGCGGCCTGCTGGGCGAGATTTCCACTTATTACGCCATCTGGGCGCAGGCGGCCGTTTTGTTCAGCTGCGGTATCTTATTCTTCCTGATCTGCGAAGACGATACGCAAGTGTCTTTCCGCAGCCTGAAGCTATCGAAACTCGCCAAAGAAGTCAATCCTTTTTCCGCCTTCTTTGCCAGCCGCCAGTTTATGACCCTCACCTTTGCCTTACTTTTTGGTATCTGCGCCTTGCAGAACTTGGGCGGCACTGCTTTTGATCAGTCTTTCAATTATTACATCAAGGATCAGTTCCAATTTACTTCCGGCTACAATGGCGTTCTCAAGGGCATCATGGGTCTGATCACGCTGACCGCCAATGCCACCATCGGTCTCTGGATGATCAACCGCACCGATGTCCGACGCTCGATTATCGGCGTGCTGGCAGTTTGTGCCGTCACCATGCTGGGGATTGTGCTGACCGGCAGTGTGCTGCCGTTTATTGTGATCAATGTCTTATTCTATGCCTGCAGCGCGGTCACCATTCCGGTGCTGCAGTCCATGGTGGCTAAAAAAGCGCACGGCGGCGAAAGCAATCTGATCATGGGTTTTTATAATTCCATGAAATCGCTGGGCGGCATCATCGGTGCCTTTGCTTCCGGCGCACTGTACACCTTTGCGCCAAAATCACCGTTTGTGATGTGTATGGTAGTCTTTGCTCTGGCCACAGTCTGCGCTGTTATCTATCAGCGGCGCAGCCAAAAAGAAGACGAAGCAACGGCTGCTTAAAGACAAGCTGTGTTACAGCAGGAACCTTTGATCAGGCAGATTTCCGATCAACAGCGGGACGGCAGCAATGCGATCCCGCTGTTTGCTATATTCTAAAGGTAAGGTTGCGTCGGAAGCGTGACGCAAAGGCATAGAAGAAGAAAAATTATATCGATGCATGAAGCATCCGATTGCTATCAATCGGCGTATGTGATATATTTAGTAATACATCACTGAACAGACTCGCTGCTCATAAGTGACGATGGATTTGTTAATTTCGCAGCAAAGGAGATGAGCTTGCATTGCATGGAAAAACGCGTTTTATTATGATTATCGTCAGCCTTTATTTCATCCTTTACTCGCTCTCCATTTGGGCGGAACAGCAGTATCTCACCGCGCTTTTGGCTCCCATTGGCAGCTTGCTTTGCTTTGGGATCCTGCTGAGCGCTTTCTTTCATTCGCCAAAACAGGGAAGGATTCGCTATGCCTGGCTGCTGATGAGCTTTGCCAGCCTTTGTTGGCTGCTTGGCGATCTGTTTTGGCTGATTGATGAACAGGTATTGCAGCAAAACGCTGCAAGCAACACCTTCATCGCTTTGCTGTATTTGGGCACAAACGCGTTTATCCTGGCTGCTTTTGCGGTTTACGGCATGGTCAATTTTGGTAAATGGAGCAGGATCCAACTGATTTTGGATGCTTCCATCGTGACAATTACCACTTTGCTTTTAGCCTGGAATATTTTTTTCAAAGGAAGTTACGATTTACTTTATCAATTCGGCGGCAGCGGAATGATCACGATTCTGACTATTTTCCTCGACTTTGTCTTAACCATCGGGGTTGCCACCTGGTTTGTCTCCTACCGAGACAGAAAACCGTCCTTCACTATCCCGATCACAGCCATCGGCGTCATTTTGTATCTAGTCACGGATGTTTGCTGGATCTATTTGGATTTGAACCGGCTCTATTTACCGGATGGCCTGGTGGACGCTGCTTATATGGCTGCTTTCATGATCATCGCCTTAGGTGCAGCGATCTATCTGCAGCATCCGGAAGAATTGGAGTATAGCGAATCGCTTTCCGGTGAGCGCGGCCTTTGGAGTAAAATTATTTATATTTGCATCGCTCCGCTGATGACGCTGTTTTTTCGCGGTTTTGATCTGTTTGTCCTGATCAATTTCTTTTCGCTCGGCCTGTTTTATGCCAGCGCCTCCGCTTATATTCAGGTATCGATTAAGAACGAAAAGATTTTGCGCGATCAGAATCAGGTATTGGAACTGCGCATTATGGAGCGCACTCGGGAATTGGAAGAGAAGAACCGGCAGCTGGATTATCTGTCCAATCAGGATACGGTGACAAATCTCTTCAATCGGCGTTATTTCTTGAGTGCCTTGGAAGAAATGCTGCAAAACATCGCGCCGAATGAGACGCTGGCTTTGTTGTTTATCGACCTGGACCGCTTTAAGACCATCAACGATACCTACGGTCATTCCATCGGCGATCGGGTCCTGGTGGAATTATCCAAACGCCTGCAAGCCCTGACCCGGCAGGATCAAACCCTGGCGCGTTTTGGCGGTGATGAGTTTATTCTGGCGGTGCGTTCCGGCTTTGCCTATGAAGAAATAGAGTCGATTGCCGAGCAGATTATCAATGAATGCAGCCAGGCGATCTGGATTGATCAATATACTTTTTATTTGACCGTCAGCATCGGCATTTCTATTTTTCCTTTGGATGCAAAAGACGTTGGTATGCTGCTGAAAAATGCCGATATGGCCATGTATCAGGCAAAAAAACAAGGTTACAACGAATATGTGACCTTCAGCCGGGAATTGAATGATATCGTGCAGCGTAAAAACGAAATCGAAATGCTCCTGAAGCATGCCGATTATGAACACGAAATGACGCTTTATTTTCAACCGCAATATACATTACAGGAGCAGAAGTTAATCGGCATGGAAGCCTTGCTGCGCTGGAACAGTCCGCAAAAGGGTGTGCTCGAACCAGCGGAGTTTATCCTCATTGCGGAAGAGACGAACGATATCATCCCCATCGGCGGTTGGGTGATGAAAAAAGCCATGCAGCAGATAGCGGTGTGGAACGCCGGCTTTGGTCTGGATTTGAAAATGTCGGTCAACGTTTCTCCCAAACAACTGAATCAAATTGATTTTATCGAGCAGCTGCAAGGTTTGCTGACTGACTGTGCCATCCAACCCGCCTGGTTGGATCTGGAGATCACAGAAAGTGTGGCACGGGAGGGACGCTTTCCCTTCAGCGAAATAGCGAAACAGCTGAAGCAGCTGGGAGTCGATATTTCAATTGACGATTTTGGCACCGGTTATTCTTCCTTAAGCTCTCTGAAATTGTTCCCCATTGATAAAATCAAGATCGCCAAGCCGCTGATCGATGCTGTCAGCAAGGAGAATCTCAACCAGAGTATTGCGAAATATACGATCGAGCTGGCCAATGCAATGGGAATCAAAACGATTGCCGAAGGGGTGGAGACGGAAGAACAAATGGAGTTGCTGCTGGAACTTGGCTGCGAGCAGGTACAGGGCTATTATTTGGGCAAACCGCTGCCGCCGGAGCAATTTGAGCAATTTTACTTAAAATCGAGACTCAAACAAAACAGCGCCGACCGCTGAAGTTGATTTCGACAGATCACGCTGCGGCCAAACAGAACAATCTGCCAAACCGACGCAGGAGTTCGGCTTGGCTGCCAGCGGAGGAACAGGGAAAATAAAACATGAAACTGACAACACTGTGTTATCTCGAACGCAACGATTGCTATTTGATGCTGCATCGCATTGTCAAAGAAAACGATGAAAACCAAGATAAATGGATCGGCATCGGCGGACGTTTTGAAGCGGGCGAAAGTCCGGAAGAGTGTTTGCTGCGCGAAGTAAAAGAAGAAACCGGGCTGACTCTGCTGTCCTATCAGTTTAGAGGGCTGATCACCTTTGTCTCCAATCAATGGCCAACAGAGTATATGTGCCTGTTTACCGCGGATCATTTCAGCGGCGAGCAGATCGACTGTGATGAAGGGGTGCTGCAATGGGTGGAGAAAAAGCAGCTGCACCAGTTGAATTTATGGGCTGGTGATCGCATTTTCCTGCGGCTTCTGGCAGAGCAGTCGCCCTTTTTCTCCTTAAAATTAAGTTATGAGGCGGAGATTCTAAAAAACGCCTGTCTGAACGGGCGAGAGTTGCCGTTATAGAAGAATAAAAGCGTGAAGTACAGCAAAACAGCACAGCGGCCACCGCATCAAACGGTGAGTCCTGTGCTGTTTTTGACGAAACTGCGGTGAGCCGCTCGGTTTTTATTGCTTACGGCGTAATGGTTGGCAGTGAAATGATTTGGGAAGCCAAATCCGCATTGCCCAGTTCGGCGAGCATGACTTCCAAAGCATCCATGGCGGCGCCGTACTCGGTCCAATTGCCTGCTTTGCGCTGCTCGGTCACAATGGCATATTGCGCCAGGATGTCCTGAATCAGGATGGTCAGGCTACGGTCGTCTCCGCTGGTGCCGGAAGGCACGTCGGTGCCGCCTTCACCGTCACGGCTGCCGAAGATGACAGCCAAAGCCTGCTCTAAGTTATCTTTCATGACAACACTGCTGCCATAGGTGACGATGACTTTTTTCAATTCCGGCAAGGAGCTGGAGTCGGAAGTGATGTAGAGCGGGATGATATAGATCAGGGAATCTTTCAGCGGCACGGTAATCGTATGTCCTTTGGTTACCGTAGAACCGCCCTGACCCCAGAGCGAAAGGTCTTTGGAAATTTCCGCTTGCTGATTGATTCTGGCTTCAATCTGCGCCGGACCATAAATCAGCTTATCTTTCGGGAAGATATAGACGGAAAGCTTACCGGTTCCATCTTCACTAACAGCACCTGCCAGGAAAGCGACCATGTTATCTTTCTGCGCCGGTGTCAGAGGATACAGATTCATAAATTCTGCTTTATCAGAGCCAGGGAATTCCAGGATATCATAATAGGGCTGCACGGTCACACCATTGGTGGTCGCTACCGCCCAGGCGTCTTCCCGGTTGTAAAACACTTTGGCATCGGTCATGTGATAGTTGAGGAACATACTGGTTTGCACGGTGAAAAAGTCTTCCGGGTAACGCATATGATCTTTCAAGCCCTGCGGCATGGCAGAATATGGGGTAAAGAGGTTAGGGAAGATCTTGGCATAGGTTTGGATAATCGGGTCTTCTTCATCGTAGAGATAGAAAACCGTCGTGCCGTCATAGGCGTCGATGGTGACTTTGACGCTGTTGCGCAGATAGTTGGCGCCTTTATCCTGATCATTGGTCTGCCAGGATTGCGCGTAGGGGAATTGACTGCTGACGGTATAACCGTCGATAATCCACATTAAGCGGCCTTCATAGATGACCAGATAAGGGTCTTTATCGTAGGAGAGGAAAGGAGCCAATGTCTTGACGCGCTCCGTGATTTCGCGATGCAGTAAAATTTTGGAGTCGGCCGTAATTTCGTTGGTCAGCAGCGGATTGATTGTATTCAAACGGATGCTGAACAGAACGCGTGTGAAGAAAGAACTGATGGAAAGACCGGCTTTTCCTTCATAACTGGTTTCGGCATTGGCGTCGCCTTGCGGATAGTCGAATTCCTGCGACTTGGTGCCAACAATCACATAATCTTTGGTCAATTCGCCAAAATAAATTTCCGGACGGGTGATCGCCAGTTCCGCTACATCCGTGCGCGGCGGGATGTCCTTGACAATCAGTTTTGGCTGTCCGTCGCTGGTGATTTCGTTGCTGGGCGCTACCACGGCACCATAACCATGGGTATATTTCAAATGACGATTGACCCAGGTATCGGCTTCGGTTTGCAGCGCGTCCACCGGCAGTTCGCGGGCGCTGATCATCACAGGCACTAATTTTTCGGCGATCTGATAGCGGTCGACATCTACATCGTTGAAGCGGTAATACAGACGCATCCCCTGCAATTGGCTGAAGGCTTCATGCGTCTGCTGGTAATTGAGCAAAGGCGCCGTATCCAGGCTGGTGGAGTACTCTTCCAGCTCGGTCCAGTTGGCTGTGCTGTTGTTTGCAATCGGGAAATTAATTTCATTGGTATTGTTTAAGTCATAAGCCATGCGGGTATAGGTGATGTTGTAATCTAGGTATTTTTCTTCCATGGTGAATTCGTTGGGGTTGACCTGCAAGTTTTGCATCAGAGCCGGGACGATACTTTCGCCCAGCACGGCGACCAGAGCTACCATAGCCAGCGGCACCCAAGCAGTTTTTAAACGTGGTTTGACAATTTGCGACAGCATCAGCAAGGCGCTTAAAACGCAAAGACCGATGCAGATATAGTAAGCCGGAATGGTGACATGTACATCGGTATAACTGGCGCCAAAAGCGACTCCTTTGGGTGAATAAACCAGGTTATACATTTTCATCAGGAAATTGCCGCCTTGCAGAAGAAAAGCAATGGCGCCTAAAATCCCCAGATGGGTGTAGGGTCGGCGATCCAGCGGTGTGCGCCGGAAACCGCCGTTGCTGAGATAGAGGAAAGCGCAGATGGCAAATAAGAAAAGCACCAAACCAAACAGCACTTCCAGAACCAGTTCAAAAATCGGCAGGGAAAACAGATAAAAGCTGATATCCTTGTTGAAAATGGGATCTGCCACACCATAGGTGGTCTGTTTGAAATAAGACTGGATCGCCAGCCAATGGGAGGCAAAGGCTAAGCCGTTGCTGATGCTGACTACGGCGGAGAAGAGGAAAATAATCCAGCTTAACAGAGGGCTGCGGGAAATGACCCGTCCCCATTCGGAAAAATTGTTTTGCACTCTCTGGCGTTGACCGCTGAAATCCACTTGAATGACTTCCGGTTCGTTATTGTCTTCCGGCACAGAGCGGGCCAGCCATTTTTGCAGCCATTTCAAATTGAGAAATACGAATAGAAAGGTGAGAACCGTTGCTGCCACACCGATAATGGTTTTTGAGAAAAGTACGGTAGTAAACACTTGCTGGTAGTCTAGAGATTGAAACCACTGCCATTCGGTAAAATAATAGGCGAGGGTTCCGGTACTACCCACTAAAAGGAATAAAACTGCTAAAAACCATAGCAATTTCTTCTTCATATCTGGCGCCTCCTTTACATTGAGCGTAATTCATTATAGCAAATCCTACACGAAAAAGAAACATAAATTTTATTCCTACGGCAGGAAAAATCTTTAGCTTGTCGAAATGATAAACAAGAAATATTCTTAAGGAGGCGTTTTTCTTTGGCTAAATATGCGATTCAAGGCGGATCCGTCTGGACGATTACCAATGGCAAAATTGAAAACGGTGTTGTATTGGTAGAAGATAAGAAAATTGTGAAAATCGGCGACGCGAAGACGAAGATTCCAGCCGATTATACCGTGATTGATGCGACCGGTAAAATCGTTCTGCCCGGCTTAATTGATGCTCATACGCATCTTTCCTTATTTGGAGATCCTTCCGTTTGGGCGACCGGTGACGGCAATGAAAAGAGCGGCGCCATTCAAGCACGTTTGCGCGGGATCGATTCTCTCAATCCGCAGGATCCTGCCATTCCCGTCGTGCGGGAAGGCGGCTTCACCGCTGTTTATACCGGCCCCGGCAGTTCCAATTTAATTGGCGGCACCGGCTTTGTGATGAAATTACGCGGCCGCAGTGCGGAAGAAATGGTAATTCCCGGTACGGAAGGCATGAAGATGGCTTTGGGCGAGAATCCCAAACGTAATTATGAAGGCAAAACCAACGGCACCCGCATGGGTAATGCGGCTGTGCTGCGCGATGCTTTGCTGAAAGCCACCGATTATATGCGCAAAGTGGAAACCGCCAAAGCGGAAGGCAAACCGGCTCCCGACCACGATCTTAATTCCGAAGCGTTGATTCCGGTTTTGAAACGTCAGATGAAAGCTCGTATCCATGCGCATCGCGCTGATGATATCCTGACCGCTATCCGCATTTCCGAAGAGTTCAACCTCGATTATATCATCGAACACTGCACCGAAGGCTATAAAATCGCCGATATCCTGGCAGCAAAACATGTGCGCGCCACAGTCGGTCCGCTCAATATGGGCCACAGCAAACAGGAATTGTGGGAAGTATCCTGGCAAAACCCGGCTGTTTTAGCCGAAGCCGGCGTGACGGTTGCTTTACAGAATGATACCTCCGCCAATACGCGTTACCTGCCCATCATGGCCGGGATTGCCGTCCGCGAAGGCATGAAATATGACGACGCCATTCGCGGCATGACCATCATCCCCGCCGAAATGCTGGGTGTGGGCGACCGCATGGGTTCTCTGGAAGTTGGCAAAGATGCCGATATCGCCATCTTCACGGGAGATCCGCTGAGCAATTTGAGCAAGTGCTGCTTCACGATGATTGACGGCGTGATTTATCACCAAATCTAATTTTTACAGTGCAAGAGCTGCCGCAGGGCGACCATCCGGTCATTGCGGCAGCTCTTTTTGTCTTTCAACAGGAAATATCAGCGTGGGATGTAGTCGAGGTGAATACCCAATTGGCTTAGCGTGGAGAAACTGTCCGCCGGTCCGCTGGCAACGATTACATCTTCTGCGGAGAAATAAGTAATCTCTACAACCGGCGGCAAAAACGGCTTGCGTTTTGGCGATGAGCTGAGCGGTTTCGGTTTTTTCTCTTGTGCAGAACTCAAAATTGTCATCTTCGTCTCCTTTATTCCGTGTCATGAGCCGGTGAACAGACCATCGTGCTGAAAACAGTCTGCTCTCTGCCGGCTGAATCAAGGTAGATCAGATAAGAACGGGCGTAGAGTGTCTCGGCTGCCAGGGCGGAGGTGCTGACAATGTATGTGCCGCCGGTCGGATTGGGAGTATGACTGCGCTGAAATTGCACTGCCGCCGAGCCGGGAATCAAATCGGCCGGATTCGGTTCCGTTGCGGAGAAGGTCAGCAGTACACCGCATTCCAGCGAGGTGAAACCGGCGGGAATCTCATATTCCGTGATCAGATGCACCGCTTCGGCAGTGGCTGCCGCTTCGCTTGTTTCTCTTTGCAGATAGGGCAGGCTAACCAGCGGCAGCGGTGAAGGCGCCGTCGCCGCATAGAGCGGTGTCAGACGAACGGCGTGACTGACGATAAAGCGATAGGGATTTTGATACGAAACAATCTGACCGTTCGCTTGCCAGCCGGCGAAGACCTGTCCGGCTACGGTGGCAGCGGCGGCTGCGCTGACATTGGCGGCGTAGGCATACTGGGTTTGTCCGCCGGGCTCTGTGATCTCGCCGTGATTGGTGACTTCAATGGCAAAGGGACCGGCGACACGGCTGTACTGCGCTTCCACCAGCGTATGAGCGTTAATTTGCTGCAAATCCTGCGACCAGCCGGTAAAGCGATAACCGTAATAGTAGGGAATTTGCAGCGGTGCGCTTACACTGCCCAAGTCAGCCGTTTTTGTGGCGATGATTTGTCCGTCCAAAGCAAGAAATACAACGCAGAATGGTTCGCCGCTCGGTTTTTCAACGGCTTCCAAAAAAGTATCGCGGGTAAGCCTCGCCTGGTAAGTGGGCTGCAGAGAAACCACACGCCGATTCAGGCTGTCATACCAATACCAAAAGCGTTCTCCCTCGGCGGTGAGGCTAAATTCGCTGTTGCTCGGGTGTGTCTGCGTAGAGGCGGGTACGGCAGTCTCGGGCGCTGCGGCCAGACTGTTGGTAAATAAATCTGCTGCAGAAGCGCTGACATGCAGCAGCGGCTGCTCTATGGCAGTCATGGTATGTGAAGTTGCGAGTTCGGAATGGAAGTCTGCGTTCAGTTGGTAGGTTTGACCGCCTGTCTGTAAGATGATTTCATTTTGTCCCAGCGGCAGCCATAAATAGAGATAACCGCTGGCTTCTGTGGCATTCGTGTAGGTAGAAACGAAATGGTAGTGGTTGACAGAACCGGCAGTAGAGACGGATAGAAAATCAACCGCGTTTGCTTTGGGCAAGCCTGTCAGTATGCGGCGAAAGAGTGCGGTGGTGTCGTTTGGCGCCGGAGCGGTTGCCAGGCAATTGGTTGTGGCGCGTAAACTGCCGCCGCTGATCTGGAAGCGCTGATAACTGCTGATACCGGTGGAGATATTCTCTATGGCAGTCACTGTGCCATCGCTCATCGTAAAATCAGAGCCGCCGTTGCCCTGGAAGCCGATGGCTTTGTTGCTGTCGCCGATCAGATTGACTCGGCCGCCTTCGATGCTCAAATGCTGAACATCGTTGCTGCCTCTGCTGGCAACCACCGCGCTGCCGGCGCTGCATTGCAGCGTCAGACTGCCTTCGCCTTGAATCGTCAGCGCAGCGTCACAAACAATCAGCAAACCGCGGCCAAACTGCACTGCGGCGGCTGCGGCCGAGAAAGTATTCAGACTGTCTTTGGCCAGGACCAGCGTCAGCGAAGCATCACCCGTAATCTGTAAAGCAATGCTGTCGGCTGCCGTCAGAGAGATGAGACAGCCCTGCAGTTCCACGCGGTGCCGCCCGCCGGTTACCGTAATGCCGCTGGTCAGCAGATCGGAGCTTAAGCTGCCTGTGATGCGATAACCAAATGGATTGAGCGCGGTGATTTCGCTGCCGTCGGCAGCCCAACCGCTGATACTGTCAGTATTCAGTGTGATGGCGCCTTTGGCAAGATCCAGTTCGGTCGGATCTCCCTCTGCCGCCTGCAGAAAAAGCGGCATTTGGAGCAGAATAAGAAGCAGACAGCCGGTCAGGCAGCATCGGAACCTATGAGCAAAGACGGAGCTGTGCCGGTGCGCGAACCGCCCGCTGTCTCGCCGGACAGATATAAAATAGCTTTGCCAATCATCGCTCATACCGGTTCCCCCTCAATGCTGAATTCACATTAATTACCATATTGATTATATATTTAAAACAGAATAAATTCAAGATAAAACAATGGGTAATATTGGCAGCATCCAGTCGTATTGTGTCGAATGAGCCGTGCACGTGTGCAAAGAACAACCGTTTGTTCTGGCAGCCAGAAAAAAAGGCATACAGTAGAATCTTTTACGATTCAGCCGTATGCCAAGACTATTTAAAACAAGCGCTGCGTTTTTAAGACACCGCCGGCGTTTAGTCCATGGTTTTCAGTTTCATGTCACCCGGTCTGACCCAACCCAGTTTGAGAAAAATGCGGTGAAAGAACAGCGTGAAGATGGCCGGTAAAATAAAGCAGATCAATAAGACTTTCAGCAGAACATCCCAGGAATAACCCATGGTTTCAAAGGTTCCCAGTTGGCCCACCAGACCGCTGGTCCCCATACCGGCGCCGTAAGAAGTATTACTCATAGCAAACACCTTGGTCGCTAAGGGTCCGGTAATGGCGGAAGCCAGGGTGGGAGCCAGCCAGATCTGCGGCCGCCGCATGATATTCGGCATTTGCAGCATGGAAGTGCCCAACCCTTGAGCCAGTAAGCCGTTGATGCCGTTATCCTGAAAGCTCGCCACGGCAAAGCCGATCATTTGCGCGCAGCAGCCCGCCGTGGATGCGCCCGCTGCCAGTCCGGATAAGCCCAGCATGATGCTCAAAGCAGCCGAGCTGATGGGCAGGGTCAGCACAATGCCCATGATCACGGAGACGAAGATCCCCATCGAAATCGGCGCTAAGGTCGTCGCTTCATTAACAATACTGCCGATATAAGTCGTCGCCTGCTGCACCGTAGGCCCGCACCAGACACCGACCAAACCGCCGCTGACGATCGTGGATAAGGGAACCAGGATAATATCAGCCGGCGTATGTCCAATCACCAAACCGCCGATTTCCGTGCCGATCACCGCCGCCACATAAGCGCCGACCGGACCGCCGGCGAGATAACCAACTGCCCCGACCGCGGCATTGGAGAAGAGAACCAGGGATTTGGCTTTTAAACTCCAGGCAATGGCAACGCCAATGGCGCAGCCGGTGACCGGCGAAGCTGCGGAGAGCGCGGCGCCGATCGGCTGCAGCAGGCTCAAGCCGGGTAATCTGGCTAACTGAGAGATGATCAAGCCAATAATCAGAGAAGAAAACAGACCCAATGCCATGGCGCCCATAGCATCAATGAAGTAACGCTTCCCTGCTTTTTTCAGAAGCGCTAACGGTGAGGAATTCATGACTCAAAACAACCTTTCCTTGTAAAATCATATCTCAACTGCGTTCGCTCCGGCGCAGCGGGAACGAAACTCAGCAGTTGGCAGGTGGAAGTGTTCGGCAGGCATCTTTATTCCGGGTTTTCATCGGTGATATGATGCAAAAAAGCTTTGGGATTCTGTAAAAAATCTTTGGTAAAGCGGACATGTTCCAAGTCCTGATAAGCGGTTTCTTTTAATTTGCCGCCGTCAAATTGAAAAATCTGTGCCTCGGGATAGGAGAGAATAATGGGGGAATGGGTGGCAATGATAAATTGGCTGCCTTTTTGCACTCCTTGCAGCAGCAGATCCAGAAAAGCCAGCTGCCGCATTGGTGAGAGGGCGGCTTCCGGTTCATCCAGGAGGTAGATACCGTTCGGGCTGAGGCGGGAGCTGAATAAGTGCAAGAAACTTTCACCGTGGGACATGCCGTCCGGATTCTCGCCGTATCTTCTCGTCACAGCGTTAAGGTTGCCGCGCATGGAGCCGGTTGCCAGTTCGATGCCGTAAGCGGAGGAACCGAGTTCGCTCATTTCACGCCGGATGTCCTCTTCTTCCGCCGCCAATTCCTGCCGCATGCGGCCCATCCCTTGTATAAAGCCGAAAAAATCTTCTGCCCGTAAGAAAAAGCCGCGATGGATGACTTTGCTCTGCCAGACAGGTCGCAAGCACTGCGCCAGACTGCGCGCCGCTGCCAGGCTGGGGTCTGTGCTGATTGGTTTGGCGCCGACTGTCGGCAGGTTCAATTTAGCGGCTAAACCTTCCAACAGGGTAGATTTGCCGCTGCCATTTTCCCCCACCCAAAAACAAACGGGTGCGCGAAAGGTCAGCGCCTGCAAAGTACGAATCACGGCAACACTGAAAGGATATTCCGCAGATTGCAGCGCTGTATTCTGTTTTTGCAGTCCGATTAGATGCACCATCTCAAATCACCTCACGGTATCGTCAATTTCTCTGGTTAGATTACGAATCCATTTTGTGCCATTGCTGCGCCAATAAATCAGCAGCAATTTAACCGGTTCGTCAATCTTGAGCAGGACGTAGACCCAAACGACGGGAAGATGCCAGACTTGTGCGGCAAGGATACCCAGAGGCAGTCCGAGCAGCCACATAAAGGAGACATCGGTAAACAAGACAAAGCGCGTATCGCCGCCCGCCCGCAGCGCTCCCAGACTGATCGGTGAATACGCGCTTTGTAATAAAGCAACGATCGCTACGATCAGCATGAATTGATTCGCCAGCAGCTTGGTGGAAGCGTCGATCTGATAGAACGCGATGATCGGATTTTTTAAAAGTAAGATCAAGCCGGCGGCCAGCAGACCGACCAACAGAGAGAGCAGCTTCATCGTGTTCAGATAAGGCCGGATCTTTTCGGTTTGGTTGGCGCCCAAGGCTTTGCCGAAGATCACACTGGAAGCGCTGACCATACCGTACATGACCACCATGGCCATTTGCTGTACGGCGGAGGCAATGCTGTAGGCGGTGACGCCTTCTTTGCCCAGATGACCTAAGACCATGTTCTGCGCGGCAGAAGCAAAACCCCAGAGGAACTCATTCAGGATGACCGGGCTGCAGTGTCGCAGGAAATCAGCAGTCAGCAGGGTGTCTTGCAGAAAAATGTCTTTCAAGCGGAAATGGATTTGTTTCTCATGGACCAGCAGGTAATAGAGCACCAGTAAAAAAGCCAGGGCACGGGCCAATACATTGGCCCAGGCTGCGCCAACAACCCCCAACGGCGGAAAGCCCAGCTTGCCGAAGATCAACAGCCAATTAAAGGCAATGGTGGTAATAAACGTAACGATGGTGATCCAGAAACTCATCCAAACCTTTTCCACACTGCGCAGAACATATAGGATGGTATTGGTCAGTCCAAAGAAGGGATAGGAAAAAGCTGCGATGCGCAAGTAGCGCACCCCTTCGGCAATCACATCCTGCTCTGAGGAGAACAGCCGCATCACCGGTTCCGGGAAAACGCCCACGAGGAAAGCAAAAACCAGAGAGGCAAAAAAAGCGAAGCGCAGTACGATCGCCACCACATGACGGATGGCGATCATATCATGTTTACCCCAATATTGTGCCGTCAGGACGGTAGCGCCGCTGGCTAAGCCGATGGTGAGCAGCATAAAAATAAAATTCGGTTGATTGCCCAAAGAAACCGCGGCAATCTGTGTGCTGCCCAATTGACCCAGCATCAGGCTGTTGATCAGGCTGACGCCATTGGAGATGATATTCTGCAGCGCGATGGGGAAGGTGATTGCCAGCAGAAGGCGGTAAAAGTCGGAATTTCGTTCGAGCTTAACCAATTGATTCACCAACCGTTCTTTTTCAATCTTAGGCTTACAGTATAACATGAATCAATAGAGCAGGTAAATGAAAAAAGTGCGATTTTTCAAATTCGGCAGAAATCAGATATTTTCTGAAACTCGCTTGCGCAGCGGAATAGTGCATGTTATGCTAACGGTAAGAATAAATGCGCGGAGAGGGCGTAGAGGAAATGCGGAATCATTTTAAAATCAGCCCGGAAAATAGAAAACTTTTTTCCCTGTTTTGGCCGATCCTGATTGAACAAGCCCTCACCATTTTGGTGGGTATGGTTTCCACCATTCTGGTTTCCAATGTCGGTGATTATGCCGTAGCCGGCGTCAATTTGGTCGATACGATCAATCAGCTGATCATTATTTTGTTTAATTCCTTGGCGGTTGGTGCGTCTGTGATGGTTGCGCAGCATATCGGAGCCGGCCGCAATCAGCAGGCCGGTCAAACAGCCGCGCAGTCGATTGTCCTGGTTGTTGGTTCTTCGATTTTGTTGGGTGCCGCCGCCTTTTGCTTTGCGAAACCGCTGCTCAATCTGCTTTACGGCTCCGCGGCGGACAATGTTTTGCAGGTGGGCGTCATTTATTTGCGTTTCTCCGCCATCAGTTACATTTTTCTGGCCTTATTCAGCGTTTCGGCCGGCGTTACGCGTGCTTCCGGCAATTCGCGCACGCCGATGATGGCCGCGCTGCTGTCTAATCTGGTCAATATCAGCATTGCTGCTGTTTTGATCTATATTTTTCACCTGGAAGTCTATGCGGTTTCGATTGCCGTGCTGGCTGCCCGCATGGTCAGCGGCTTGTTCATGTTTTTCACCATCAAGAGAGAAAAAAACGGCCCCTTGCTGCTGCCGGCTTTGCGTCTCAAACTTGATTTTAAATTACTGCGCCCGGTGCTGAATATTGGCGTTCCCTCCGGTGTGGATAATCTGATTTTTCAAGGTGCCAAGGTTTTAATTTCTGTTTTCATCGCCGGCATGGGTACTGCCGCATTGCAGGCCAATGCGATCTGTAATTCGGCGGGCGGTTATATCTGGCTGACCGGCAATGCGATGCAGGCGGCTGCGGTCACCATGGTAGGACAAGCGTACGGCGCCAGACTGTATCATACCGCTAAGCTTTGGATGCGTAAATTGAATCTCTACACCGCCGCAATTCAAGCTGTGCTGCTGCTGCCTTATCTGCTGATCCTGAAAGGGCTCATCTCTTTTTACGGCGCATCTGCCGAAAGTGCGGCGCTGGCTTATCGGATTCTGATGATTTGCGCCATAGTGCAGCCGTTTATTTATGCCTGGGCCTTTGTTTTACCGCAATGCCTGCGCGCGACCGGGGATGCCCGATATACGATGGTGGTTTCTGTCATCAGTTTATTCGGTATGCGTTTATTGGTGGGTTGGTTCTTGGGAATTTATCTGGGTTGGGGTGTGTTTGGGGTTTGGATGGGTATGCTGGCCGACTGGCTGGGACGCGCCATCGGCTTCACTTGGCGCCTGGAGAAGAACAAATGGCACGGCGGTAAGCTGCCACTCGACGAAGGAAATCTGTCGGCGCAGCCGGCCAGTCTGCCGGAATAGAACACCTGCACAGAAATAAAACGGGAGCTGTTTTTTTGAAAACGGTTCCTTTTTTATCGGCTTTGCTTTGAGGCAGCGCTTTTTGGGATGGATTCGGCAGAGAAGTTAGAAATTGACAGAAAGCTAACAATTTCCCTGAACAATTTCGATTGCAGAAAGAAGCGTAACATGGTATTCTTAATTTTATATTTACTCTCTTCCTCTTTTCTGACCAGCAGACAGATCGAAACAGATTGATCATCGATTCCAGCCGGCCTGGGGGGCGGAATCGGCTACGGAGGCATAAAATGCAGAAAAAGCAAAAGCTTGCACCGGAAAACAAAAAATTCCTGCAGCTGTTTTGGCCTATCTTAATCGAGCAGGGACTCACTATTTTGGTTGGTATTTTTTCTACGATTTTGGTCTCCAATGTCGGCGATTATGCGGTGGCTGGGGTGAATCTCGTCGATTCCATCAATAATATGATCATCATATTTTTCAATGCCCTGGCGTCCGGCGCTACGGTCGTTGTGGCGCAGCGCATCGGTGCCCGGCGCAATCAGGAGGCCGGTGAAACGGCGGCACAGGCGATCGTGCTGGTGGTTGGCATCGCCGCCGTCGTAGGGCTGGCGGCAGGCTGCTTTGCCGGACCGATTTTACATGGCTTATATGGCAAATCGGCTGCCAATGTGCTGCAAATGGGTCAAATATATATGTATTTTTCCGGTGCCAGCTATGTGTTCCTCGGTTTATCCAGTGTTTGCGCCGGGGTGACACGGGCAGCCGGCAATTCAAAAACACCGATGATCGCTGCCTTGCTGGCCAATATCATCAACATCACTGTAGCAGTCGTTCTGATTTATGGCTTGCACATGGGAATCTATGCGGTAGCCATTGCCATGTTGGCTGCTCGGATCAGTGCGGCGGCATTTATGCTGTTTGCGGTTCGGCGCAGAGCGGATGGATCTTTGGTTTTACCCAAGATTCGGCTGAAGTTGGATATGGCTTTGATTCGGCCGATCCTGGATATCGGCATCCCTTCCGGCGTGGATTCTTTGATTTTTCAGGGAGCCAAAGTGGTCGTGGCGGTTTTGCTTTCCGGTATGGGCACAGCGGCAATGCAAGCCAATGCCATCGTCGGCTCTTTAGCCAATTTTTTCTCTTTGCCTGGCAACGCTTTTTCCATTGTTGGCGTCACGGTTGTTGGTCAGTCGTACGGTGCCGGTCGGTATCTGCAGACAAAAAAACTAATGGCGAAGCTGTGCCTTTATTCTTCCGCGGTGATGACCGTGCTGATTCTACCCTTTCTGCTTCTGCTGGATCGCATGATCGCCTCCTATGGCCCTTCTCTGGAAAGTGCCGCTACGGCGAAGCTGATTCTGACGATTTGTTTGCTCGTGAACCCGTTGCTCTATCCAACCGCCTTTGTCCTGCCGCAGTCGCTGCGGGCTGTTGGGGATGCAAAGAAGACGATGGTCATCTCGATCGTCAGCTTATTTGCTCTGCGTTTGTTTGGTTCTTGGTTTTTAGGTGTCAAACTGGGGTATGGCGTGCTCGGCCTCTGGCTTTCCATGTTTGCCGATTGGGGCGGCAGGACAATTGGCTTTGTCTATCGCTGGAAGCGCAATTTATGGCATCATGGCAAAGAGCCGCTGGATGAAGGGACTTTGCCTCCTTTTTAAGTGCTGCCTATTTTTGCGGGAACTATTTTTCTTCTGCAGGCGGCCTCATCTTATGGCTGCGTCATCTTGCGGAAAAGGGCGGCTCATGTTATGCTAGCCTAAAAGAGGCTAGTTTTTTATCGAATCCAATTCATCCCCGCAATCGTGGAACAAGTGATCCATGCGCAGTGTTTTTTTAAGCAAGCGATCATCCGGGAGGAGCAGTGGTATGCAGAAGAAGAGAATTTTAGGAACCGAGAATAAGCGATTTTTACAGCTGTTTTGGCCGATCCTGATTGAACAGGGATTAACCATTCTGGTCGGTGTTATTTCCACCATTTTAGTTTCCAATGTGGGTGATTATGCGGTTGCCGGCGTCAACTTGGTCGACACCATCAATAACATGATCATTATTTTTTTCAATGCTTTGGCTTCCGGCGCGACGGTTGTGGTTGCACAGCGCATCGGAGCCCGCCGGAATAAGGAAGCCGGGGAAACGGCGGCGCAGGCGATTGTTCTGGTCGTGGGCATTGCTGTGCTGGTAGGAGCTTTGACGACCTGTTTTGCCAGCCAAATCCTGCATGGCCTGTATGGCAAATCGGCTGCCAATGTCTTGGCGACCGGTGAAATCTACATGCGGTTTTCCGGTGTCAGTTATGCTTTCTTAGGCGTCTTCAGTGTTTGTGCCGGGGTGACCAGAGCCGCCGGCAATTCGAAAACGCCGATGATGGGGGCTTTTGTATCGAATCTGATTAATCTGACGGTGGCGGCTGTCTTGATTTATGTTTTCCGGCTTGGTGTCTATGCCGTAGCGATTGCCATGCTGGCGGCACGGATCGGCGCGGCGGCTTTTATGTTTTATATGGTGCGGCGGAAAACGGCCGACGAAACCTTGCAGCTGCCGAAGCTGCGTCTGAACCTGGATATGGAATTGCTGCGGCCAATTTTGAAAATCGGTATTCCCTCCGGTGTGGACTCTTTGATTTTTCAGGGAGCCAAGGTATTGCTGGCTGTCTTTATGTCCGGCATGGGTACCGCAGCGCTGCAGGCCAACGCCATCGTTACTTCTCTTAGTAGCTTCATCAATCTGCCGGGCAACGCCTTTTCCATAGTCAGTGTGACGGTGGTTGGTCAATCTTACGGTGCGAAACTGTATCGGCAGGCAAAATCCCTGATGCGCAAGATGTGCCTTTATACATCAGCGATGCAGGCGGCCATCGGTCTGCCGCTGCTTCTATTTTTGGAACCGATGATCGCCAGCTATGGTCCTTCCGCGGAAAGCGCCGCAACAGCAAAACTCATCCTCACCATCAGCGTGCTGATTCATCCCTTCCTCTATGCGACGGCGTTTGTGCTGCCGCAGTCGCTGCGTGCCGTGGGCGATGCCCGTCAGCCGATGCTTATATCCATTATCAGCCTGCTGACCCTGCGTATTTTTGGCTCCTGGCTGTTGGGCGTCAGGCTGGGCTATGGCGTTTTGGGGATCTGGCTGTCGATGTTTGCCGATTGGGTGGGACGTTCGGCCGGTTTTGTTTATCGCATGGAAAGGAATCTCTGGCATCAGGGCAGAGAACCCGTTGATGAAGGAGAACTCAATCCTCTGACCGGTCAACGTCTGACGGAAAATTAATCCTTACCTAAAATAAAAAATCCCGCATCCATCCGGTTGGCGTCAAACCAACGGAGAGATACGGGATTATTGTTGTACTTAATCGGGTAGTGTCAGCAAAATCTCATAGGTGTTGCCAAGGTAATCATCAGCATAGATTTCCTGATAGCGCAGGATAAAGCTGCCGATGGTTTTGGGGACCTGGTAAATCAGCTGGCCGCTGCGCTGCTCTGCAGCATTTAGACGGTAGGAATCGGGTAATTGCGTCTCACAAAAAAGCTGCAAGGGATAAGCACTGACAGTTTGATCGCCTTGCTGCCAGACTAAGAGAAAATCACTGTAGTCCATGGGGACAACATTTTCTCCTTCGTTGCGAACCGTTAGGTCTAAAGCAAGGAAAAGAGCGTCCTCTGCTTGCGGCAGATAATTCTGCAGCGTGCGCGAGGCCATTACCCGATCGACAGAATAAGTAAAGAAAGCAGTGCGGATTGTCTCTTCGGCTGCAGCCGTGATGGTTTCTCCGCCGGGGCGCTTTTCTGGTTGCTTCACAGGCTGACAGGCGGTGAGAAACAAACAAGACAGCAGCAAAAGCAGAGCGTATTTTCTGCATGACATCGATATCACCCGATCATGATTTGATAGGATTAAACTTGCGGCTCTGTATCCGGTTTTTCTGGTTTATTGGAAGGGGAGGTTTTGCGCGAACGAAAGTAAGCGTTGGAGCGCTTTTCCGGGTTGCTGGCGGCAGAAACAGGCACTGCTTTACTTGTTTCCGTGGTTAACTTTTTGATTTGTTCGCCTGGCAATTTGGTGACCATCGGTCTGTTTTTGTTAACGGGCGGCTGCTGTGGCTGTGGCTGCGGACGTTCGTTAACAGGCCTGCGCTCATCCTGACGATTTTTTGGCCGATTTTGGTTTTGTGGCGGACGTTCCGTCACTTCGCTGCGAACAACGGGTTCACTGCGATTGCCGGCAGGACGCTCGCTGCGTTCATTATGCTGGATGCGTTCACGCGGATGGATCTGTTTTTCTGCCCGCGGCCGGTCTGCCTGACGTTCCGCTTTTTCGATTTGGTTTGATTCGCTGTCGCGCTCCGAACGATTTCTGCGGCTGGTGTCACGGCTGTCTTTGCTGCCGCGGTCGGCAGTGCTGCGTTCGCTGCCCATGGCGGCAGCCGGTAAATTGGGAACCGGTGTGGGTTTCTCAATCTGGATTTTTTCACCCAGATTCATTTCCGGCAAATCAACTTTTTGAGTGGGGGTGAGAAACTGCACCACCGTATGGGCGCCGCAGCCTTCACATTGGTAAAGAATCCGGATCGCTTTTTGATAGCGGCTGCCTTCATGGCTGACCAACAGCATACGGCGATGACAATAAGGGCAAGCTAGACTATGATCGTAACCGATGGGTCCGACCTTGACCCCGAATTCCATATCCCATTGCACTACTTCTTCGATTTTCATCATACGGGCTGGGTTTTTATTGAGACCGGAACCGGGATATACTTTAGGCAGAGTTTCTTCCGTTGCTTCTTTTTCGCTCACGGCTGCCGGGATTTCCACAGGTTTTTCCTGCGGCGGGTTGGTTTGTTTTACTTCTTCCATCTATACATAATCCTCCTTAGGTGATTGGTTTTTTAAGAAACGCATGTCGGCTGACGGCATACGAAGTTTATATTTTCAGGATGAATCATCCCAATATATATTCAACATTATATCAGATTTGCAGGCATCATGCCAGTAGCAAAGAGAAATATTTAGACTCTTCCTTAAAAAATGATCCGCATTGTCGTTTTAAGACAATGCGGATGCGGTTCTAGAGTTTGTTTTGAATCATTTGCATCAATTCAGGGGCATAACTGAGAGAGGACAGGCTGACCGGGATACCTAATTCCTGACAAATCCCGCTCAGGATGGTGCGAGCCATTTCACTGCCGGTTTTGATTTCACAAGGCCGACAGCCGGTTTTTTGCAGCACACGCAGCAGGTTCGTGCTGATTGCGGCGAAATTTTCTGCCTTACTGGTGAGTTGGTAATCAATCAGCCGGCCATTCCTGGCATCGATCAGGAGGAAAATCCAAGGATAGAACGGACGTTCTCCTTCTTTGAGCAGGATTGGTTTGAGACTCAAAACCAAACTGCATTCAAAAATCAGGTCTGCTTGGATGGGCAGGCTCTGAATGAGCTGTGGATTTTCCGGACGAAGATAACTCAAACGCTGCCGTTCTTTTGGCATGATCGCCTGATAATCGTCCTGCCAGATGCCATGCAGCAGACGGCGGATCAGGCAGCCCTTGGGTGAATCGACGAGAGCGCGGTCCTTTTCTGCCTTGACAATCACTTGACGCACCTGCGGCAGCAGACGAGAAAGCAGGGTGGCATCATCATCATTAATTTGCCAGGGCAGATACTCTGGTGTGTAATCTTTGAAGCGCGGATAACCTTTGCCCGTTGCCGTCATATGGCCTGCTTTCTGCAGAAGCTGCCAATCGGCCTCGGTCATCTCGCGGAACCCGGCCAGCTGCATCAGATAAAGAGCCAGTTGATTGGGTTTGATTTTTTCATCGGTCTGACTCAGCCATTCCTGCAGATTCAGATAAGCTTCATACCCTTTGGCAAGATAAAAGCCATAGTCCAGACCATTTTGACCAAAGATACTGACAAAATAAAGCAGATGGGTTTCCGGATGTTCAATGGCGAAAACATCGCTTTCCTTGAATAGATTCCAGGGCTGTAAGGCGACAATCGCTGCGGTCTCACGCAGCAGTTGTTGATATGAATTTGTTTGCGGCAAAGCAAATCATTCCTTCCAAAAAGTGTTTCTCTCCCTAATTCACCATGACCATCGGTGAATCCTGTCAGGGCTTTTGAGAGGAATGCAATTGGTTTTGTTATTCCGCGATGAAAAAAGCGACAATAATCGCACCCGGTCCGGCATGCGTGCCCACAACACTGCCTAAAATGTATTCGCCGTCAGCTTTTTTTATTTTTAATTGCTTTTTCAGTTCGAGCATCTTGAGCGGATTGCCGGAATGAGCAAAGCTAACGGGCATTTCGGTATCGATGATGTCGGTGTGCTGCAGAATTTCCACCAGAGTGCGAATGGCAGCGTCCATGCCACGGGCTTTGCCAATGCTGTTCAGGTTGCCGTGTACAATGGTCAAAATTGGCTTCAGAGCGAGGACACTGCCTAAAAAACCCTGCATACCGGAAAGACGACCGCCTTTGACCAGATAATGCAGCGTATCGAAGATACCGTAAATGCGCAGTCTTCTGGCGTCCTCTGCAATTTGAGCAGCGATTTGTGGAGCTTCGGCGCCTTGATCACGCAGTTTGGCTGCCAGTTTGACCAGCATACCCAAAGCAATGGTAATCGTTGCAGTATCCACCAGATAGATATCCTCCCGGCCGGTCATCTCTTTTGCCACGACAGCGGATTGGTAGGTCCCGCTCAGTTTGGCGGATAGGGTAAGCACCACGATGCTTTCCTGTTTATGTCTGGCAAAAGCGTCCAAAAAATCACCGACACTGATCAGGGAGGTGGTTGGCAGCGCTTTACTGGCGGCTAATTTTTCGTAAAATTCTTCATTGCTGATGGTGCGTTTGTCTTCGTAAACTTCAGAGCCAAAAACCACTTTCAATGATAACATCTCGACCTGCAAGGCTTCGGCTTCCTGCAGGGATAAATCACAAGTACTGTCGGTGATAATGACGGGCGGCTGTTTCATGATCATTTTCTCCTTGTTTCTTTTGCGGCCAGTGCTTCAAAAAAGAGGGATAATTGCTCCAAAGAGCGGGTCAGCGGTTCCAGATCGTTTTCATCGATTTCTTCCGCAACATAATCCAGCATTTGTTTATGAAATTGATCATGCAGCAGATTCACTTCCAAGCCGCTGTCGGTGGCCGAGACGAAGACCAGGCGGCGGTCGGTTTGATCCGATTGGCGGCGCAGGTAATTTTTTTGCACCAAGGTGTTGACAGCAGTCGTCAGAGCGCCGACAGTGATATTCAGCTGGTCGGCAATTTGTGTCATCGTGTTCGCCGCCCCTAGCTGCATGCGGATGACCGTTTCTATGACATGCATTTCTTTGACAGAAAGGTTTTTCACCCCACTCTCACTCAGTGCGCGATCTTCCCACAGCAAGACACTGTTAAAAGTTTTGACAAAAAAACGGTTCAGTTGTTTTCGTTGCTCTTCAGTCATCTGATTCCCTCCATACCTTTAAATTAATAATATTTTAACTTAAAACAATATGGCTGTCAAGGGAATTTTACAACACAGGCAAAAAAAACTTGCTGCCGTAAAATACGGCAGCAAGGCAGACTGATTTGCTAAAGTAAGCTTAAAACTACATGATCTCGATCACGGGTTTTTCGTCGTCTTTAATCACACCTTGCGTTTTCCAATGACCGGTGCGATAGTAGCTGAAGAGCATGACAAACTGCACGATGATCGAGAAGACCATGGCCCAGAACAAACCGTATTGGTTCTGCGGCCGCACGGCAATGAAGTACGCCACCGGAATCCTAAAGAAATTACCGATCACGGAAACGGCCATTGGCGCATAGGAAGCGCCGGCACCACGCATGGCACCACTCAAATTTTGATTGAGGCCCATGATGAAATAGAAGAAAGCGAGAATACGAATGCCTTGTCCGGCGATGCTGAGCACAGTCCGATTATCGGTGAAGATGCGCATCACATTGCCGCCAAAGAACCAGAGCAGAATACCCAGGACGATACCAAAGCCGACAATGATGCGCAGAGCGGTATTGATTGCTTCATGCGCCCGGTCGAGTTTACGGGCACCCACATTCTGTCCGACAAAGGTACTCAAAGCCATACCGAAAGACATCATCGGGATAACGACAAAACCATCGACCTTCTGCACAATCGCATTGGCCGCGATATAGTTGGAACCAAAGCCGTTGGCGAAGGATTGGATGACTACCGATCCCAAAGACATGGCTACATTCTGTATGGCAGAGGGGACGCCAAGGCGCAGAATGGTTTTGGCCAGCGGTTTGTCAATCCGCATGCTTTTGGGTGAAACATGGACCGGATAAACACCGGAATTGATGCGGATATGGACTAAAGCGCCTGAAACGAAATGCGAGATGATAGTGGCGATGGCCACACCGGCCACATCCCAATGAAAAACAACAACAAACAGCAGATCCAGGAAAATATTCAGCACGGCGGCAACTGAGAGAAAAATCAGCGGATAACGGGAATCTCCCATACCGCGTAAGATGCCGCCGCCGACATTGTAGGCGATGTTGCCCAGGGTGCCGGCAAAAATAATGGCCAGATAAGTTGTGGAATCGCCAATGATATTGGCAGGTGTTCCCAATAATTCCAACATCGGCCTGGCGAAAGCCAAACCAACGACCGTGATGATCACACCGACAATATAAATGAGAGCAAAAGCAGTATTGATGGTTTTATTGACGATTTCCAGGCGTTTGGCTCCATAATTTTGAGCAACCACAATACTGGCGCCAATGGCAATACCGAAGAATAAGCTATTGAACAGCATCATCAGTGGGAAACTGGAACTGACGGCAGCGACGGCATCCGAACCGACAAAATTACCCACTACAATAGTGTCAACCACGTTGTAGAGCTGCGAAATAAGATTGCCGGCAATCATCGGCAGGGAAAACATCAGCAATTTTTTGGTTATGCTGCCCTCGGTCAAATCGCCGCGTAAGTGCTTAACTTGAGTGTTATCACTCATAAACTGTAACATCTCCTTGATTTCTATTATTAATTGATAGTAAGCTAACTGATAGTATCACGAAAGGTATTTATTGTCAACGAAAAACCCCGCAGAACTGTAATTTTCTGCGGGGTTTTAGAAATATTTTATTTTCGGAAATCAAGTAGTTCGCTAGGTTAGAGCAGAATCGCTTAGTAAAAAGAAATTCCGAGTTAAAATAAGACAAAAACTCTTACCAGGGTGCCTTTACCTGCGGCTTGACATTAACGTGTCAATTTATCCAGCAGCGCCAAGATTTCATCGATTTTCTCTTGATCGTTGCCCTCCGCTACCGCCTGACGGACACAGCTGCCCAAATGGGCTTTGATAATCGCTTTATTTGTTTTATTCAGGATGGAGACGGTAGCTAAGACTTGGTTCGAAATATCGATGCAGTAGCGATCTTCTTCCACCATTTTTAGGATGCCGTCGATTTGGCCGCGGGCCGTTTTGAGCAGAGTACTGACTTCAGATCGATCGGCTTTCATGCATCAGTCCCTTTCCGTCTAAACCAGAGAGACAACTTCATAACCGGCCTTGGTAACGGCGGCTGTTAAGACAGCATCATCAACTGGGGCGGATAAAGTGATGACGGCGGTTTTACTGGCAAGATCTACTTTACCGGACACACCGGCAATCGCATTCAGCGCCTTTTCTACTCTGCCGACACAATGCATACAGCTCATACCTTCAATGATCATTTTCTTTGTCATAGTGAACACTCCTTTTTCATTTTCCTTTATTTTCAGCACTCTGTCAATGTTTTGCACAGACAGAGCTTCTGACTTCATGAGGGCTTCGTTGCTTTCTTCTTTCCGTTGCCGCGCGGCAAGCTGCGGTCGGAATAGTTTTAGTCGAAGCGCATTGGTCACAACACTAACGGAACTGAAACTCATGGCAGCGGCTGCAAACATTGGGTTCAGTTTCCAACCCAAGAGACTGTAAAAGACACCGGCTGCCAGAGGGATACCGAGAATGTTATAGAAGAAAGCCCAGAATAAGTTCTGTTTGATATTGCGGATCACGGCTTTGCTTAATTCAATGGCAGTGACTGCATCCAGCAGATCACTTTTCATCAATACGATATCGGCTGATTCGATGGCGACATCGGTGCCGGCTCCGATGGCAATGCCCACATTGGCTCGCGCCAAAGCAGGAGCATCGTTGATACCATCGCCGATCATGGCCACCACTTTGCCTTGGGCTTGCAGTTTGCGAATTTCCTGTTCTTTGTCCTGTGGCAGGACTTCCGCTACGACGCGGTCAATACCGGTTTTGCGTTGGATGGCAGCAGCGGTTCTTTGATTGTCACCGGTCAGCATGACCACATCAATGCCCAGTTTTTTCAAGGCAGCAATCGCCGCCGCACTGGTGGGTTTGACCACATCGGCTACGGCGATGATGCCGAGCAGCTGGTTCTCTTCCGCAAAATAGAGCGGGGTTTTGCCATCTTCCGCGAAGGCATCCGCTTGGGAGACCAATGCCGCCGTTTCAACCGCTAAGGCCTGCATCATTTTTAAATTGCCCGCAGAAATCACTTTACCATTAACAACCGCGCTGATTCCCTGACCGGGCGTGACTTGAAAATCAGCAGCATTCGGGATCGAAATTCCTTTTTCTTTGCTGAGGAGCAGAATGGCTTCGGCCAGGGGATGTTCGGATTTTGCTTCTACGGCAGCCGCTTTCTGCAATAATTCTTCGCTGCTGACAGAACCCAGGGTCAGTAAGTCGGTTACTCTCGGTTTGCCTTCCGTGACCGTGCCGGTTTTATCCAGGATGACCGTGTCGATGGTGTGCGCCATTTCCAGCGCTTCCGCCGATTTGATCAGAATACCATTTTCAGCACCTTTGCCGGTGCCGACCATAATGGCGACCGGAGTGGCCAAACCCAAGGCGCAGGGACAGGAGATAACCAGTACGGCGATGCCGATGGAGAGAGCAAAATCAAAGGGGTAGCCCAGCAGCAGCCAGACAATCGTTGCCAGCAGCGAGATTGCCATGACGGTGGGGACAAAAATAGCGGAGACCTGATCGGCCAGTTTGGAAATAGGCGCTTTGGAGGAACTTGCTTCTTCCACCAGGCGAATAATCTGGGCCAGGGTGGTATCGTCGCCCACACGGGTGGCGCGGAACTGCAGATAACCGTTTTTGTTGACCGTGGCTGCAATCAGCTTATCGCCGATTTGCTTCTCCACCGGCATGCTTTCACCGGTCAGAGCCGCTTCGTCCACGGCAGAATTGCCCTCGGTGATGATCCCATCCACCGGCACACTTTGTCCCGGACGGACAATTACAATATCACCCGGGATGACATCGGAAACGGAGATTTCCTCTTCCACGCCGTCACGCAGTACGGTCGCTGTCTTGGGAGCCAGGTCCATCAGTTTGGAGATGGCCTCGGAAGTTCTGCTCTTAGAGCGGGCTTCCAGCCATTTGCCCATGGTGATCAAAGTGAGGATCGTCGCGGCCGACTCAAAATAGAGATCCATGGAAAACTGCATCGCCAGTTCGAAATCGCCGACGCCAAGAGCGTAACCAACTTGATAGATCGCATAGATACCGTAAAGCAGAGCAGCGGATGAACCGACAGCGATCAGGGAATCCATGTTGGGAGAACGCTTCCATAAGCTTCTAAACCCGGTGATAAAATAATTGCGGTTGAAATAGACGATCGGTAAGGCCAGCAAAAACTGCGTAAAGACATAAGGCAGCATATTTGGCATGCCGCTGAACATAGAAGGAAGCGGGAATTTTAACATTTTTGCCATGGAAAGATAAAACAGGGGCAGCAAGAAAACAAGGGAAAAGAAGAATTGATGCTTTTTTTCCTGTGCTTCCTTCAGAGTAAGATTTTCCCGCGGGGCAGCGATTTCTTTCACCGATTTTTTACTGTTGGCCGGAGCGGCAGTATAGCCGGCGTCTTCCACCAAACGGGAAATATCCTGTTCCGTTAATTTGGTTTCATCATAATCCACCTGCATATTATTGGCGAGCAGATTCACTGCGATTTGATTGACGCCTTCCGTTTTGCTTAAACTTTTTTCGATATGCGCCGAACAGGCAGAGCATGTCATACCCGTGACATTGAATTTTTGTTTCATCATAAACCTCCTGACTTACCCCCACCCAGGGGGGGTGTCTATGAGGCTAGTATACTGCTTTTTAGAAAATTGTCAAGAGCAAATTGTAAAATATTTCTTCCTGATGACAAGAAAAGAAAGGAGGCCATTGCGGGTGCCTGCGCAGGGCGGGAAGCGGGCAGCAAAAAACCGCAGCGCCGTTACGCACTGCGGTTTTTAGTAAGGCTGCAAAGCCGGCAAATTCATTTGAGACTATAAGTTTGGCTGGGTGTTTTGATCGTATTGATCCCTTCCAGCACAAAATAGGCGACGGGATCCTTTTTCAGGGTGGGAGAAGAGAGGCAGGCATAGAGCGGCAAGCCATGCGGACCGCTGGATGGCTGTCCGTTGGCTGACAGTAGAAGGGAGGTAGGACCATCGGCTCCGCCGATGATGCCGATGGCAGCGGCTCCTTTCAGTTTACCTGCTTGCTGAATCGATTTGATAAATTGACTGCCGCTGCCAAACTGCAGACTGTCGGCGGCAGGCAAGGCCGGCTCGATTTCATATAATCCATGAAAGGCGTAAAAATTACGAATTCCCTGATTACCGAAAGGAATTTCAATTTCCTCCGGTGCCTGGAAATATAACGTATGCTGGACAGCGGTGGTTGGATGGGTAAAACGAACGGTTCTGGTCTCCGCCGCGGCGGTAATGTTGAATTTGAGTTCCAGCAGGGAAAACCATTGCTCCGGCAAAGTCACCAGCCGCAGATCCTGAATTCTGTTCAGCCGCAGCCCGCGCGCCAGTTTTTGCCATGGAGATTTGGTTTTTGGATAGGGCAGACAAAAGCGTGTACAGGCAAAACAGCGGGTTTGCTGCAGAATCGAGGCATAAGCTTTCCGCTGCGGCAGCAGCACATCATCCTCCTGCTGCCAGGGAACGCTCAGGCGGCTGCTGGAGGAATAATTCTGGTCCGCCTTCTGACCATTGAGCCAGACTTCCTGCCAATGCAGCGATTGATAAGGATGCTCCTGTTCGGCACAACGGCGCAGTAAGGGAGTCAGCTTGTCTTCGATATTTTCGTATTTGGCGACGAACTCGGCAAGTTTTGCTTCATCCAGAAAGGTAATCAAATCAAACACGATACCCTTGGGGAAGCGGTAGATGACCGGAATCCAATGCGTATTACCGGCATGTTCAAATTGCCAATTGATTTTCTGCGGCAATCCGAGCGTTCCTTTTTTCTTGCGCCACAGACTGGCATCATAATATACTTTCATTGCCGCACCTCGTTATAAAAATTGAAATGATCTTCCTCACGATTCTATCATACCACTTCCGGCGATAAAAAAAAAGCAGGCAGCCGCAGATCATTTGATCTGCTGCCTGCTTTTTGCTTATTTTATTCTAATTCAAAGGCACCGGTATATAATTGATAGTATTTTCCTTTTTGCGCCAGCAATTGCTGATGATTACCGCGTTCGATGATGCTGCCATTCTCCAAAACCATGATCACATCGGCATTTCGTACGGTAGAGAGTCTATGAGCAATGACAAAAACGGTACGACCCTGCATCAAGGCATCCATACCTTTTTGTACGATCGCTTCAGTACGAGTATCAATACTGGAAGTAGCTTCATCTAAAATCATAACAGGTGGATCCGCTACCGCAACTCTGGCAATCGAAAGCAGTTGACGCTGACCTTGTGAAAGGCCGGCACCATCACCGGTTAAGATGGTTTGGTATCCTTGCGGCAGCATATTGATAAAATCTTCTGCATTAGCGCGTTTGGCAGCCGCATAAACCTCTTCATCTGTCGCATCCAATTTACCGTAACGAATGTTTTCCATCACCGTGCCGGTAAACAGATTAACATCCTGCAGCACGATGCCAAGGGAACGACGTAAATCATCCTTTTTTATCTTGTTGATATTGATCTGATCAAAACGGACTTTCCCATCCGCCAAGTCGTAGAAACGGTTGATCAAATTGGTGATAGTTGTTTTTCCGGCGCCAGTTGCACCAACAAAGGCAATCTTCTGGCCGGGTTTTGCATAGAGTGAAATATGATGCAATACGGTTTTCTCCGGACTGTAACCGAAATCAACATCTTCGAAAACCACATTGCCCTGCAGTTTGGTATAGGTCAGGCTGCCGTCATGATGAGGATACTTCCAAGCCCATAGACCGGTTGATTCCGATGTTTCTGTCAGCACATCCTGAACAACCTTAGCATGAACCAGTGTGACGTACCCTTCATCGATCTCCGGTTTTTCATCCATTAAGCTAAAAATACGCGAAGCGCCAGCCATTGCCATGACGATAGAATTCAGCTGACCAGAGATTTGACTGATTGGTTGGGTAAAAGATCTGCTTAATTGCAGAAAAGCTGCGATACCACCCAGTGTCATACCACCGATACGATAGATGGCCATATAACCACCCAACATAGCGAGGAGTACGTATTGCATGTGGCCAAGATTTCCCATGATCGGCATGAATATATTGGCAAACCGATTCGCCTGTGTCGCATTGGCGCAGAGTTCTTCATTCAAGGCATCGAAACCCTGTTTGGCTTTTTCTTCATGGCAAAAAACTTTGACTACTTTTTGTCCATTGATCATTTCTTCAATGTAACCGTTGGTTTTACCCAGAGAGGTTTGCTGACGGACGAAATATTTGGCGCTGTTGCCGGCGATGCCGCGGGTGATGGAAATCATTAAGATCACAAACCCCATCACAAAAGCGGTAAGAGCAATGCTCGTGGATAGCATCGCGCAGAATACAGCAACAATGGTAATGCCAGAAGAGAACAATTGCGGCAGACTCTGTGTGATCAATTGGCGCAAGGTATCGGTATCATTGGTATAAAGACTCATCACATCACCATGTGTATGTGTATCGAAATAGCGAATTGGTAACGACTGCATTTTGGCGAACAGTTCGTCACGGACTCGTTTTAAAACACCCTGCGCTATCGTCACCATGATTCGATTATAAATTAGGTTTGCAAGTACGCCGGTCAGATAAATCATCGCCATGATCAAGATTGCTTGGGTAAGCTTGTCAAAAAGAGGATTGACGGTTGTCATAAGCGGTGTGATATAATCATCGATCAGAGTTCTCAGGAACAAGGAACCGATGACCCCAACCAAAGCGCTGACCAGGATACCAAAGGCAACAAAAACGAGTTGTAACCGATAATCCCGCAGTATATAAGATAAGAGGCGTTGCGCAGTGATGCCCATATTTTGCGGTTTCGGAGATTTATTGGGCATAAACGTTTTCCTCCTTCTTATTTTGAGATTGATAAACTTCTTTGTAAATGGCATTGTTTGCCATTAATTCTTGATGCGTACCGATCCCATCGATTTGACCGTTGTTCATAATAATAATTTGATCGGCGTCCATGACGGAAGCGACCCGCTGCGCAATAATAAATTTTGTGGTATCGGGAATTTCCATACGGAAGGATTGGCGAATTTGACTGTCGGTTGCGGTATCGACTGCACTGGTTGAATCGTCTAAAATCAGAATTTTGGGTTGTTTTAACAAAGCACGAGCGATACAAAGGCGCTGCTTTTGACCACCGGATAAATTGGTAGCACCTTGTTCAAGATAAGTCTGATAACCATCAGGGAGAGTTTGAATGAAATCATCGGCTTTCGCTAAGCGGCAGGCACGGATTAATTCTGCGTCACTGGCTTGTTCATTTCCCCAGCATAAATTCTCTTTGATTGTACCGGAGAAAAGTTCATTCTTTTGCAGAACGACCGCCACTGAGTTGCGCAAAACCTCTAAATCGTAATCGCGCACATCAATTCCACCAACCAAAACGGAGCCTGCTGTAACGTCATAGAGGCGTGGAATCAATTGAACTAAGCTGGTTTTTGCACTGCCGGTAGCACCGAGAATACCAATGGTTTGTCCACTGAGAATCTCAACGTTTATATCATTCAGGCAGAGATGAGCCATATCTTTAGCATAACTGAAAGAAACATGGCAAAAGCGAACGGAGCCGTCTTTCACTTCTGTGACGGGATTTTCTTTCGTAATCAGGTCACTTTGTTCGTCAAACACTTCCACGATTCGCTCAGCAGAGGCACGGGAAATGATGATCATGACAAATACCATGGAAAGCATCATCAGACTCATCAGAATTTGAGAAATATAGGAAATCATACTCATCAACTGGCCGGTTGTCATCGTATCGGATACGATCATTCTGGCACCAAAATACGAAATTGCTAAAATACAGAGATACATGGACAGCTGCATCATCGGACTGTTGAAGGCCAGCAGTTTCTCCGCTAGGGTAAAATCTTTAAAAATACTTTGTGAAACCTGATTGAATTTCTTTTTTTCATAGTCTTCCCGTACAAAAGACTTGACGACGCGAATCCCACGCAAATTTTCTTGTACTACATTGTTCAATTGATCGTAAGTTCGAAAGACTCGTTCAAAAATAGGATGGACACGAGAGATCAGCAAAAACAGACCAAAAGCAAGAAAGGGGATGACACAGAAAAAAACCAAAGAAAGCTTTGGATTGATGTCGAAAGCCATGATCAGAGAGAATACCAGCAAGACAGGACTGCGAACCGCCATGCGGATGATCATTTGAAATGCTTGCTGTACGTTCGTTACATCGGTGGTCAGTCTTGTAACCAAGCTGGCAGTCGAGAATCGGTCAAGATTGTAAAACGAATAATCCTGGGTTTTATAATACATCCTGCGCCGCAGGTTTTTGGCAAAACCTGCCGATGCAACAGCGGCATAGTGGCCGGAAAGAGCACCAAAAAGCAATGAAATCAAGGTAGCAAAAATGAGTAATATGCCTATTTTATAAACGGCAGACATATTTCCCTGATTAATCCCATTGTCAATCAAGCGTGCCATCAAAAATGGGATGGCCACTTCCATGACGCCTTCCATGGTAACAAAAAGCGGTGTGAAGATAGAGGCCTTTTTATATTCTCCCACACAGCTGACTAGTTTTTTGATCATTAGGAACCTCCTGCTGGGATAAATTAGTTAGAAAAGTAACCGCTAAGGACTTAAAATCGGAGAATACTGTCTGCGAAAAAGCGGCTCAAGCGATTGATTCTGAAAGAATTACCGAATCATGTGCCTACTGCCGAAAGAAATGCGCCTATTTGCAACAAGATAGCCGTTAGGATAAGCAAGATCGACGTCAAAAGTCATCTCGAAGCTGCGATACCAGGGAAAGCGGAAATCCGAGACAGAAATTACGCCCAAGGATTTCACGCGGACTTCAGTATATTGATCATATAATGAAGCGATATAGCTGCCTGCGTTTAGGTTCGCGATGATATCGTTGCCGGAAGCGCCGCCGCTACCATACATCACAGCTCTTTCCAGCGTACGGTTGATTGTGTTGATCCGCAAATCGTCGGCGCCAAGATAGAAATTATTGCTATTGCTCTCTAGGTTGATCAGCTCTGACAGGTAGTTTCTGCCGGTGCTGCAATAAGCAAGGTCCTTGATATATTGGAAGGTCGTATATTCCAGAAAACCTTCCGATGCACTGACGGTCGGCTTTGCTTCATTTTTCAGGTAATAATAACGTGCCAGACCAAAGCCGACTGAAAAACCGATCCGGTTGCCGATGGTGTTCCAGTTGCTGTAACCGATGATTTCTGCCAGGTTGACTTTTTGGACTAAGCTCAGCCCAAACGCCGGATTGCCGTTGTTGGTTGCGGTGGAAGCATCCAGAATGATGGTTGGAATCTGGCGCTGGCTATTGTCGATTGCTTTTTGGATTAAATCTCTGATCGATTGACTTTCCTGGTCCGGTTCGATTGGCTGGGTTAAGACCAGAATATCAATTTCACCGCTGCGATCTGCAGCTACGGAACAGCCTGCACTGGTCAGATGATCCTCGATATTTTCTTTCAGCGTATTGATATCAAAATAGCCGGCGATTTCGTCTTCGAGACCGCCGTAGTAAAAGACATTTGCCGTCGCTGCAGCGGCATACTTTTCAGAACTCAATTTGGCAAGCGACATGATGGCAAGTTCATCTGTGCCGGAAAAAATAGTGGCATTCTCACTGATCACCGATTTGATGAAAGCAATTTCGCTGGTTTGCACCGATTCGTTGCTGCTGGCATCATCGATTCCGATGTAATAATATAAATTGTCGTTTTCACCTGCCTGAATCATCCGATCCAGCAGCCGCAGCTTGCGCTCGCGGACAGCAACGACATTATCGATCATCTCGTCGGTCAGATATCCTTCGAAGGCGTCAAGATCATTTGCGGTGATTTTGCTGCCATCGGCTTTGTTCTGGTAGTTGCTGACGATATGATCAATCGTCAATTCAGAGCCGCTCAAGGTCGGACGGGGTATCAGATTATAATAATACAACGCGTAATAGTCATCGGTGGTTGCGCCATGATACCCCGGAGTACAGTAGGCCAGGCGCGTAATGGTACTTAAGATGATCACACGATTTGTTTTCGCCAATGCAGTCAGGGAATCGATGATGGCATTTTCTGCGCTGAGATCGGTATTATTCATGATGCGTGACTGAACGAGTCCTCCGGACATCATCTGGTCGAAAGAAATCACATAAAAATCACAGCCTGCTTGTTCCTGCTGCCAGATCCAGTCCAGCAGCGCTGTTCGGTCGCCGTATTGTGTGCCATTTGCATTCTTGGGCTGCCCGTCCAGCACGGTTGCATAAAGATCTTCCTCAGGAAGAAGAAGTTCAAAGCCGGTGGCTTTGGCCGCCATGATTATTCTTTCCTTGTTGCAGGGTCTGTTATCCAGTGGAATATAAGCGATTTTGGCATGGTTCGGAACAGCGGCCATCGGTAGGAGTCCGCAGTTCGATAAAATCATGATCGCACAGAGTAGGAACGCAGTAAACACAAGAATCTTCCGGATCGGATGGTTCATCTGCTTTTCTCCTTGTTTGTTCTTCTGCCGCACTTCGCTTTTGATTGATTCAAAAAATCACACCCCCTCTCTAGATTGTTAGGATTCTAACATTATAGAAAAAGGCTGTGACTTTGTCAAGCGTTTTACAGCAAATAGATAGAAATGGCAGAGAGAGATTCAGAAAGCGCGAAAAACTCACCTATTGTTCTATTTTCTCTTTGCACGGTTCCAGGTAATTGTGAACCACAGTACGGATTTCCTGCAAAATTGCCAGATTTTCCAGGCGGGAGAAGCCGTCGGTTGTATCGCCTATTTGTTTGAGCACCCCATCCACGGCGCCGCTCTGCAGCATGCTGTCTGTCACAGCTGAGTCGGTCTCATCCGCGTAGAGCAAATCCTGCCCGCAGAGCAAGCTTAGGATGCCAACCAGACCATAGCCACCCCAATTGGAGACGCCGCAGGAAAGCAAATGATCGGCTGCGAAAGCAGCACAGATGATGTCGCCTTGCGGAACCTGGCTCTGAATCAGGACAGACACTTTGCCCATGCCGACTTCATTGCCGCCGTCGCCGATGCAGCTGATTGGGATCTGCATTTCTCTGGCGCGCACGAAGAGAGGATCGGTATCGGGACAGAAGTCGGTGATATCAACGGCATGCATCGAATAGGCGCGGCCATCAAAGGCGCGGCCGGAGCGTTCCAGGCCAACCAGATGAGACGGCTGAAATGCTTCCAGACAGGTCAGTAATTCTTTGATATCATCCGAGCTGCGGTGGATATACAAATCCGCTTTCAACTGCAGCAGCCTGATTAAATTCCGCAGAATGACTTCGCTGTAGGGATCCGTGACCAGACAGACTTGCTTACCCAGACGTTCCAAAGCGACAGCCAGGCAAACGCTGCCCAAAGGACCGTCGGTCTCACCGATACCGCAGGCGGGAATGCAAAAGCCGGTGACGATCATCACTTTTTCGGCAGTCAGCAGCTGTTCTGCGGCATTGTAAAATTCCTGGCAGTCGGAAGTTCCCTGCATACCCCGTTCGGTTGTATAACGGGAACAGATCTCCGCGATTTTTTCCACCGCGTGCTGCATAGTACTCTACCTCTTATTCTTTCGTTTCATTTTGCTAAATCAGCGTTTTTTAAGTCGGTGATAAACATATGTCCGGGAGCGTGGGTGATCACCAAAGGCAGTTTGGCCTGCTCAATCACCGCCTGCGGTGTGACGCCGCAAGCCCAGAAGACAGGAATTTCACCCGCACGGATTTCTACCGCGTCGCCATAGTCCGGTTTACTTAAATCTGTGATACCGATGGCGGCGGGATCGCCTAAGTGCAGCGGAGCACCATGAACGCGGGGGAAGTGTCCGGTGATTTCGACCGCTCTTTTGGCATTTTCCGGCGTCATTGGCCGCATGCTGACCACGGTTGGTCCGGCAAAGCAGCCGACTGGCTGGCAGGTGATGTTTGTTTTATACATGGGAACATTGCAGCCCATGCTGATATGACGGATTTCAATCCCGGCTTGCAGCAAAGCTTCTTCAAAAGAGAAGCTGCAGCCAATCAAAAAGCCAACGAAGTCGTCCTGCCAGAGCTCGCGGATATTTAATAATTCAGCCGTTTTGACACCATAACGGTAAACAAAATAACGGGGTAAGTCCGTTCTCAAATCGGCTTTGGCTATTTTCGTCACCAGGGGACTGCCGGGGGCCGTGATTTCCAGCACAGGACAAGGCTTGGGATTTTGTTCGGTAAAAGTTTGAAAATCTCTGGCATACTGCTGCGGCAAAATGACCAAATTCGCCTGCGCGTAGCCGCCGCACATGCCGGAAGTGGGTGAGGTAATGATTTCCTGGCGGATTTTCTGACGAACCTCAGCCGGAGTGAACTGCTGATTTTTATTTTGCATCATAGCGCTGCCTGCCTTTCAAAGAGGAGAAATTTGTTATGACCTTTCTATTTTAGACGGAACTTTGTTATATTATACGGTCTGTATCAAGAAACGTCAAGGGAATCTCTCTTTTCAGAGCAATATTGTCTGGAAACAAGGCGGAGAGACTTGACATTTTTCTGTCCGCTTGGTATACTGAGCCTAATTTTATTAATGCAGAGAAGAGCAATGAGAAAGAGGAGTAAGTGCATCGCCAAAGCGCAGAGAGAAGATGGCTGCTGTAAATCTTCCTGAGGCGGGTGCTGAAGTAGCTTTTGAGCTGCTGATCTAAAAAACGGGGTAACCCGCTCGTAAGATTGGCCGGGTATTTCCGCCGTTAAAAGGAAAGAGGTGTTCGCTGTTATTGGCAGTGAGCCTTTCAAGTGCGAAGCTGGCGGCTTCGAAATTAGGTGGTACCGCGGATCGGCGTTCTATTCGTCCTAAAATATACAAGGTGATTGTATGTTTTAGGACGTTTTTATTTTCGGCGGGCGGGATGAACTTCCCGTACTCAGCCCAAGTGAGCGAGGAGGTTTTTTGTGATGATGGATCAGAAATATGATTTTAAAGTGATCGAACCGCAGATGCAGAAATTCTGGCAGGAAGAAGCAGTCTACGCCTATGCAAAGACGGATCGGCAGGCGCCGCTCTATTCTATCGATACGCCGCCGCCTACCGTCAGCGGCAGTCTGCACATCGGACATATCTTTTCTTATACCCAGGCAGAGATGATTGCCCGCTTTCAGAGAATGCAGGGCAAACGGGTCTTTTATCCCTTCGGTTTTGACGACAATGGTCTGCCCACCGAACGGCTGGTGGAAAAAGAGGAGAACATTTATGCCAAGAATGTTTCCCGCAGCGAATTTATCAAAAAATGCACAATTACTGCGCAGAAATACGAAGCGGAATTCAAACAGCTTTGGCAAAGTATGGGTTTTTCTGTAGACTGGAGCCTGCAGTATACCACGATCAGTCCCCTGGTGCAGCGCATTTCTCAGCGTTCCTTTTTGGATCTGGTGAAAAAAGAGAAAGCCTACATCAAGGAATCACCGGTGCTCTGGTGTACGGAATGCCAGACTGCCATCGCGCAGTCGGAGCTGGACAGCCAGGAACTCCCTTCCACTTTTAATTATCTGAATTTTATGGTGGACGGCGAAGCGCTGGTGGTTGCCACCACCCGGCCGGAACTGCTGGCTGCCTGTGTTTGTCTCTTTGTCAACCCTGAGGATGAACGCTATCAGAAATATGTTGGCAAGCAGGCCATCGTACCGCTGTATGATTATGCGATCCCGATCTATACGGACGAAAAGGTCGCGAAAGACAAAGGAACCGGTGTGGTCATGTGCGCCACCTTTGGCGATACGACCGACAGCGAATGGTATCTGCAGTATCAGCTGCCCTACCGGAAAGTGATTCTGGCGGACGGCCGGATTGCACCGGACGTAGCCTATATCGCCGGTTTGAAAGTCAACCCGGCGCGCAAAGAGATCATCCGCCTGCTCGTGGAAAAAGGGCTGCTGCTCAAATCGGAAGAGATTCTGCATACGGTTGCCACCCATGAGCGCTGCGGTAAACCGATTGAGATTATCCCTTCCAAACAGTGGTATATTGAGGTTCTCAGCCAGAAAGAGCGCTTCCTAAAAGCTGCCGACCAGATTAACTGGTATCCCGAATCGATGAAATTCCGCTACACTTCCTGGGTAGAGAACCTGAAGTGGGATTGGTGCATTTCCCGGCAGCGCTATTTTGGCGTGCCGTTCCCGGTTTGGTACTGCAAAGAGTGCGGTCAGCCGGTCTTTGCCAGTGAGGAGATGCTGCCGGTTAATCCGCTCGAGACAGCTTTCGTGGGTCAATGTGCCTGTGGCTGCAGAGAATTTGTGCCGGAAACCGCGGTCTTCGATACCTGGCACACTTCTTCCACCACGCCGATGATCAATGCCCACTTTGGTGAGCCAGACAGCATCGCAGACGAACTGCTGCCGATGTCGATGCGCACACAGGCGCATGAGATCATCCGCACCTGGGCCTTCTATACTATTGTCAAAAGCCTGTATCATCTCGATCAGCTGCCCTGGAAAGATATCATGATCAGCGGTTTTGTTTTGGCCAAGAAGGGTGAGAAAATCAGTAAATCCAAGGGCAATGCGACCATGTCGCCGCCGGTGTTGATCGAAACCTATTCGGCCGATATTCTGCGCTACTGGACCGCCAATTCCCGTCTCGGGATGGATACCTTCTTCTCGACGGATGAATTGACCATTGCCCGCCGCTTTATCACCAAATTGTGGAATGCGGCGAAATTCGCTGTTTCTCACCTCGACGATTTCGATCTGAATTACAGACCGGAATTGCTGCCGATCGATCGCTGGATGGTGGAACGGACCAATCAGACCATTCAGACTGTCACCGCCTTGTTGGATCAATATGAAATCGGTACGGCCCGACATGAGATCGATGATCTCTTCTGGAAAGATTTTTGTGATTATTATCTGGAGATCGTCAAAGAACGGCTCTATCAGCCGGAAGTCCACGGCGGTGAGGAACGCCGATCGGCTCAATATGCGCTCTATTATGCGCTGCTCAATTTGCTGAAGCTGTATGCGCCTTATGTGCCGCATATCACAGAGTATATCTACCAGGAATTCTTTCGGCAGTATGAAAAAACGCTTTCTCTGCACAATACACTCTGGCTGAAACCGGAGCAGATTGATCAGAAAGCAATCACGTTCGGTGAAATGGTCAAGGATGAGGTTGCTCTGGTGCGCAAAGGCAAATCGGAGAATCATCTGTCCTTGAAGACCGAAGTGGAACTGGTTCGGATCGAAACCACCCTCGAGTTCTACGCCTGGTATGAAAAGACCCTGAAGGATCTGCAGGCCTGCTGCAACGCCAAAGAGGTGCAGCTGATTGTGGTGGATCATTTGCAGGTCAAGACCGCTGAAGAGAATCCGCAGCAATAACAGATGCGGCAGCGTGCCAACAGCATCGCCTGTCAACACAACAAAAAGCCCCGATGCACAAGGGTTATCGCCCATAGGTACAATTACTGAACCGAGGGGGTAACCGGTCCGGGACGACAAGGAAAGCAGAACGTCAGTCACGATTTTGTGGCTGGCGTTCTGCTGTTGCATTCGTCATTGTTTTTTTCCATACATAAAAGATATGTATCTACAAGTGTGTTTTTATCGACGTTAAAATCGCCCGACGTTTGTGATAATCTGCCGGCTTGGAATGCCGAAGATGATAGCTGTTTGGATTGATGAGCTTCTCGTCATAGGGGTCAATCTCGATATTCCCGATTTTCGTCTGCTTCTGAATTTCTTTCCCTGATAGTATCATAAAACATTTTCCTTCAACCACCGCGCCACGCCATCTTTATCGCAGTCACCGCAAACATAGTCGGCAACAGCTTTGCACTCATCTATGGCGTTCGACATCGCCACGCCCACACCGCACTCACGGAGCATTTCGATATCATTAAAGTCGTCGCCAAACGCAGCAACTTCCGATAGATGAATACCAAAATATTCACAGAGAACGTAAATACCATTCAATTTTGTAGCGTCTCTGGGATTTACATCGTATAAGTCCTCGTCGCTAACTCGCATAAATCTCAATTCAGGGTGACGCGCCATAACTTCTCGCATTAAGCTATCATCGTCGGTGCGACAGGAGCAATGCAAGAGGTTTTCGGGCAATGGAGATTGAAAATTTACACAGATTCGACCTTCTAACGGTATATTGGAATAACTCGCGTTGAGCGAACGCGCGGATATGCGTTTTATTGACGAATATGTAGCAAGCTCGGCGAGTAAGTTTGCGCCGTGCGGTTCAGGTAAATAATAGCTTCGAAGTAATTGACCGCCCACAAAGACTAAACAACCGCCGATAAGTATATCGCCGTCAGGATTTAGTACGTTACGGTAATCCTGCGAACTTACTACATTACGCGCCGTCGCAAACACAGTCAGCACTCCGCACTCCCGCACACGTTGGAATACGGAAACGGTGTAGTCACTAATTGTTTTGTCGCGGCGCAGCAGAGTATTATCAAGGTCTGTGACAACCATTTTTATGTTCTTTTTCATCTGATCCTCCTCAGCCCGTTGCTGCTGTCAAAATCCCATCAAACCTACCTCGATACACAAGAAACCCATGCCGGTTGAAATTCTGTTCGATGCGCTACGCGCTGTGAGGTTCTATTGCTCGATGCCGTCCCATAATAGGGTATCTTGCTGTGTTTTTGCACCTCAATGGTAAGATGATTGGTTAAGACTGCAGCTACCCCAGAATTTCAATATGCGGGAAGCACGTCAATTCCGATTTGCTCCATCATTTCGCAGTCGGTGCTGGCCCCAGCCATGCCGATGATTTTTAACAGTGGTTTTTATTTCACTGTCTCTCATAGAGGGAGCATACCAACCAGCTGTGCTTCGGGGCTTTTTCATGGTTAATTGTTAATCAGGGTTCGGTGTATAGCGGCTGTGTTTGATACGATGTTTTTCTTCGGCACGTTTGCCGGCATTGAAGTTGGACAAATCGGCCAAGTAGCCGGTGATGCGGCGAATATGCGCGATGTTCGTGCTGCCACAGGCGGGGCAAGTGTCGTCGATGTAGCCCTGATACTGGCAGTCGCGGCAGCGGTCGACCGGGAAATTAATCGACATATAACCCATGTCCTGCTCGCGCATTGCCTGAATGATTTTTTCCACGGCAGGCAGATTGTCCTTGGGGCTGCAATCCAGTTCGATGTAGCTGATATGACCGGCATTGCAGTATTTGTGGTAAGGACCTTCTTTGCTGATTTTCTCGTAGATTGAAATGGGATACTCCACCGGAATGTGAAAGGAATTGGTATACCATTCTTTATCGGTAATACCTGCAAGCATACCGTAAATGGCGGTATCGCGGGCGATTGATTTTCCGGCCAGACCTTCGGCAGGCGTAGCCAGTAAACTGAAGTTCAAGTGATAGTCTTCGGTTGCTTCATCCAGCTTTGTGCGCATAAAGCGGATCAAGCTTAAGCCCAATTCCTGCGCCGCTTCGCTTTGTCCGTGATGCTGGCCGGAGATGGCCGTCAGCGCTTCGGCCAGACCGATAAAACCGACGCTTAAGGTTCCGTGCCGGAGCACGTCACCGACTGTACCGCCGGCAGGAATGGTTTCGCTGCGTTTCCAGACCCCATTCATCAGGAAGGGGAAGTCTTCTTTGACGAAGGAAGACTGATAAGCCAAGCGTTCCATCAATTGCTTGACAGCAAGCGCGACATATTGATCCAATAAGGCCAAATAGACGTATTCTACGGGGCTCTTGGCGGGAATCTTGTAATTTTCCGCCAGTAGTTTACCCTTAGCGATCAGCTCGCTATGATTTTCCTGATGCCGTGCTTTTAAAGCCATACTGGGTAAAATCAGAGTGGTAAAGGAAAGATTGCCGCGGCCTTCGCAGGTTTGCTCAAACGCAGGCGCATTGACATCCCAAGCGACGCGGGTGCGGCAGCCCATGGTTGGTACGTCTTCCGGAAAATCGCGGTTAAAACTGGCATCCTGATTGACAAAGCTGGGGAAAAGCCGGGTAGAGGATACCTGCACGGCCATTTGAAACAGATCATAATTGGGATCGCCCGGATCAACGGAGACGCCGGCTTTCAATTTCCAGAGGATATTCGGGAAAATGGGCTGTTCGTGTTTGCCCAAGCCATTTTCATAGGCTTGCAGCAGGGTCTTGATGATCAAGCGTCCGCCGCGGCTGATGTCGGTGCCGATATTGATGGAACAGAAGGGGACCTGCGCTCCGGCTCGGCTGTGCATCGTATTCAGGTTATGGATCAGGGCTTCCATGGCTTGCAGCGTTTCCTCTTCGGTTTTCTGCCAAGCGATTCTTGCCAGCGTATCTTCCCCAGGCATTTGATCGGCAAAACCCGTTTCCGTCAGAGTCCGGTGTAAATCTTTCCGCTGCCAAAGGTATTCTTTCTCCACATAAGGCGCCAGATCGCGATCGAACCAGCCATAAGCCTGACCGCCATGCTGATCGTTTTGATCGGATTGCAGAATGATGGCAACCAAAGCGGCGGCCGCTTTGATGCGTTTGGGAGAGCGGATAAAACCATGTCCGGTATTGAAGCCGTTGCTCAGCAATTTGCCCAAAGGAATAAAGCAGCAGGTGGTGGTGCCGATCGGTCCCCAACTGTAGTCGTGCGCATAGAGGATGTTTTCACGCATGGCTGCTAAAACATCCGGATCGGTCAGATTGGTTTCCATAAATTCACGTCCGATGACTTCTGCCAGCTGCAAAAGTTTAGAACTGGGCCCGTTGCCGACATTGGCGTTTTCCCGATCCGTCAGCTTGACAATGTTGCTGATCACGCGGTTGCGTTTATGGCGTTGGTCTCTGGCTTTGGAACGCTGTTCGCGGTAAATAATATAGGTTTTGGCCACTTCATAATAAGCATTGCGCATCAGCGTTTGCTCGACCAGATCCTGCACTTCTTCAACAGTACATTCATCACCGGGTAATTGTTCCACAATTTGATGGGTGAGCAGTAAGAGTTGCTGAGAATCGGCGTCTGTGTTGCTGGCTTTGAACGCTTTTTCCATGGCTTCGTAAATCTTAATGCTGTTAAAATTGACAGAACGGCCGTCCCGTTTAATAATTTTTTTCAAAAAAACTGCCTCCTGTTCATTCTCTGTTTTCGTTTTGATGGATCGGTATGCCGCGGCGCAAATAAAAAATACGCTGATTGCCGGAACCGCGGAAGAGCTGCCCTTCGTTGACCCGCTGTTGCAGAAAAGGTCCGTCCACCAGCGCATCCAGATAGTTGAGCGCCTCCAAATGCTGAATCTCCTCGTATAAATAACCGGTATAAAGCCAGAGATTGAGCGCGGGGATTTTTTCTTTCAGCAGACGCAGCAAGCGGGCAAGCTCTGCCGGCTGCTCCAGGGGATCTCCGCCGGAAATAGTCAGGCCATCGTGCCAACCCGGTTGATATTGACTGACAATGCGTTGGCAGATCGCTTCTATCGCAGCTTCCTGACCGGCCTGAAAATCCTGCAGCCAGGCATTATGACAGCCGGGACAGGCATGCCGACAGCCTGCAAGAAATAAAACAAGACGTAAACCCGGGCCATCGACCAAAGATTCCGGCAGCGGGCTGTCAGGAGACTGAGCAATGCGCAAGAGGCTTACCTTCTTTCATTTAGCAAAATTAACCAAAAACCACTACATTTCGTATCTTGAGATAGAAAGCATACGATATATAGTAAAAAGTAAGGAACAGATTCGTGTAACAAATCGGTTATTCCTGCAAAACCAAGCGCGGTTTTCTAAAGAAATTATCTCTGCTGACGAAGCTGCTCAAAACACAGCCTGCTTTGCGGCTGCAGCCGCAAAGCACAACCACGAAATACCGTTTTTATTTGGCAGGTTTTGCATTTTTGTGCAGATTAAGACGTATTTTAGCTTGATCACCTAAAATAGATTGAAATAGTACTCTTTCATCTCGATTTACATCACAATGAAAGACCCGTTGTTTAGGAGGAGTCAGCGGTGGAAAGCACGAATTTCATGTCAGTTAGTGAATCTTTTCACCGAGTGAAGCGATTGTTGTTTATTTTTTGTAAAATCGCTTTTCCCGACAGTAGGAGGAGGGAGTCTATGCGTCTTGAGGAACATCCGATACTAAATTTCTCCCGCGGCCCGCAAGTGACCATTACATTTAATGGTCAGCCTTTGCCGGCATATGAGGGAGAAACGGTTGCTGCAGCTTTGCATGCGGCAGACGTTTATCATTTGAGCGACAGTCACAATCTGCACCGTCCGCGCGGTTTGTTCTGTGCAATCGGGCAATGCTCATCCTGTATGATGGTGGTTGACGGCAGACCCAATGTGAAAATATGCATTACCAAAGTGCATGACGGTATGACTGTGGCGAGTCAGAAAGGGAAAGGAGACCTGGGATGGTACGAAAAGAAATAGTCATCGTGGGCGGCGGTCCGGCCGGTCTCTGTGCCGCACTGCAGGCAGGCCGCCTGGGTGCACAAGTGACCCTGTTCGAAGGAGACGACCTGTTGGGCGGCCAATTAGTCAAGCAGACCCATATGTTTTTCGGTTCTCAAAAACAGCATGCCGGTACCCGCGGCATCGATATTGCGGCAATGCTGCAGGAAGAATTGCGTCAGCTGCCCAATGTAGAAATCAAGACCAATGTCATGGTCTTGGGACGTTATGAAGACGGCTCGGTCACCATTGACGACCAGGACCATTTTAAAGTGATTCATCCCCAAAAAATGGTCATCGCGACCGGAGCCGGCGAAAAGATGCTCGCCTTTCCCAACAATGATCTGCCCGGTGTTTATGGCGCCGGCGCAGTGCAGACTCTAATGAATGTTTATGGTGTTAAACCGGCACAGCGGGTATTGATGGTTGGCGCCGGTAATATTGGCTTAATTGTCAGTTATCAGTTAATGCAGGCCGGCGTGGAAGTTGCCGCTATTTTGGATGCCAGTCCGCGCATCGGCGGTTATTTGGTGCATGCAGCTAAAATTCGTCGTGCCGGTGTTCCCATTCTCACACGTCATTCCATCCAGACAGCCTTGGGGAAAGAAAGCGTTACCGGTGCGGTGATTCAGCAATTGGACGAGAAATGGCAGCCGATCGCTGGTACGGAGCAAACCATTGCCTGTGACGCCATTTGTCTGGCGGTTGGCTTGACTCCCTTTGCCGATCTGCTCTGGCAGTGCGGCTGCGAGATGAAATTCATCCCGGAATTGGGCGGTCATACAGCGGTGCGCGGCAAAGATCTGCAGACCAGTGTGGAAGGCATCTATCTGGCCGGCGATGTGGCCGGCATCGAAGAAGCTTCTTCTGCCATGGTGGAAGGTTCTTTGGCAGGCCTGAACGCCGCCATTGCCCTGGGTTACGGCGGTGAAGCAGCAGAAAAACTGAGAAGTGAATTTGAAGTTCAACTCAATGATTTGCGTTCCGGTCCGGTGGGTGAAAAAATCCGCTCCGGCTTGAGCAAATTATCGGCGAACTAGAGAGGAGGCAGACAAATGTTACAAGAGAACGGGATCCCTACCGCGGAAGATTTAGCCAAGGTTACGCCGCCGGCGGAACGTTTGGCGAAAGGCCCCTGCGCAATGATAGAGTGTTTTCAAAAAATCCCCTGCAATCCTTGTGCGACCAGCTGCCCCTTTGGTGCGATCGAACGAGGCAATGATATCAATGAATTACCGGTGATCCATTGGGAAAAATGCAGCGGCTGCGGTGTCTGTGTGGCAAATTGTCCGGGATTGGCTATTTTTGTGATCGATCTCAGCCAACCGGATCGGGCTGTCGTCAAACTGCCTTACGAATTCCTGCCTCTGCCGGCTGTGGATGAAATCGTCACAGCGCTCGGACGCGATGGCGCCACGCTCGGCGATGCGAAGGTACTGCGTGTGCAGGACAGCAAAGCGCAGGACCGCACCCGTTTGGTCTGGTTGGAAGTTGAAAAACAGCTGGCCATGCAAGTGCGCAATTTTCGCAAAAAGGAGGCAGTCAAATAATGAAAAATGTTCAACCCGATGATACCATCATCTGCCGTTGCGAAGATATTACCCGTGCGGAAATCGATGCCTGGATTGAAAGAGGTATTACGACCATCGATGAGATGAAACGCCTAAGCCGGGCAACCATGGGTCCCTGCCAGGGCAGAACTTGCCGTCAGCTGATCATGCAGGAGATCGCTGCCAAGACCGGTCAACCGGTCAGTGAGATTAAACTGCCGACATTCCGTCAGCCATTAAGGGGAATCACCCTCGGTGCCATTGCGGATATGCAGCTTGACGAGGAGGGACAACCCCGTGAAGAATAAAGCGGAAGTAGTCATCATTGGCGGCGGCGTCAACGGCTGCGCCATTGCTTATCATCTGGCCAAAAACGGCTGTAAAGATGTTGTCGTCTTAGAAAGAAGTCATCTGGCTTCCGGCTCAACCGGACGCTGCGGCGCCGGTGTCCGCCAGCAATGGGGTACCGAGATGAATTGCCGTCTTTCCACCGGTTCCTGCCGTGATCTGGAAAACATGAATGAAGAACTGGAATATGACGGAGATATTGAATTCCATCAGGGCGGCTATCTCCTGGTTGCTTATACCGATCATCAGGTAGAGCAGTTCCGTCAAAATGTAAAATTGCAAAACAGTCTGGGTATCGCCTCCAAATTTCTCAATCCCCAGGAAGCCAAGCAGATTGTGCCTCATCTGAACATTGAACCGCTGATGGGCGCGACCTTCTATCAAAAGGACGGTCATTGCAATCCTTTTCATGTCACGCAGGCTTTCGCGGATGCTGCCCGCCGTTTAGGGGTGGAAATCAATACCTTTACTACCGTAACCGGTATTAAAACAGAAAACGGAGCGGTCAAGGGTGTTATTACCGATCAGGGTGAAATCTCGACCAATATCGTGGTGGACGCCGCCGGCGGTTATGCCGATCAGATAGCCGAGATGGCCGGAGTGAAGATCCCCAGCTACTCCGAACGGCATCAAATTCTAGTTACGGAGCCGGTGGAAGCCTTCCAGAGCTGCATGGTGATGAGTTTCCATCATAATACCTATTGCCAGCAGTCTCCTCAAGGGTCGTTCATTATGGGTTTGGGCGATTTTAACGAACCGCACAGTCACGATATCATGAGCACCTGGGAATTTCTGAAAAATATGTCCGATAAGATCACCGCCATGCTGCCGCCGCTGCGTTACCTGCGGGTGGTGCGGCAATGGGCCGGGCTCTATCACCTGACGCCTGATCGTACGCCGATCTTAGGCAGCACCAGTCAATTAAAAGGTTTTGAAATGGCGCTCGGTTTTTCCGGTCATGGCTTTATGATCGCGCCGATGACCGGCCGTCTGATGGCGGCCCATATTTTAGGGCTTGACCATCCCGACCTGGATATTCTGAATACGCTGAATATCGATCGTTTTGCCAAGGGGAATTTATTCGTGGAACCTTCTGTGGTATAAAGCAAAAAAATAGCAGTTTCACCGCTTCGAGTGAGACTGCTATTTTTAATCTGCGGGGGAAGTATCCGCTTTGTTTAGATTCCGTTTGCCGATAAATACTGCAGGGCAGTGTCTTTTTCCTGTATTTGTGATTTTCTGAGTTCAGCCAGGCGGGCGGCGGCAATCACAGTCAGCCAGGGGGTCAAGTTTACTCTGCTGATGGCCATCGTCTGGAGATAGATCGCGGCTGCCTGCTTTTTCAGCTGAAGAAAAGTATTCGGATCGGGAATTTTTGCCGGCACCGGGGTAAATTCGATCAGGTAGACGGTTCTGGCAATATCATAATAGGGATGACCCTGACAGATATTCATAAAATCAATCAGGTAGTACTGGCCCTCTGCGTAGAGGATATTGCCAAAGTGGAAATCGCCGTGACAAAAGCACTGATCCTCCGGCAAAACCTTCAGAATCTCGAACAGTTTGTTTTTTTGCTGTTCCGTTAAGACGGCGGTATGCTCGATATTTCTTTTGAGGATCATTTTGGCCGGATCGGCGGAAGGCAGATGTGTCTTTAGAATTTTCTTATGAATATCCGCTAAAACGACCGCATATTGATTCACATCTCTGGTTTGCTGGATCAGATCCAGCAGGGAGACGCCGGATATTTTATCGTAGACAATCGCGATTCGATCTTCCAACTGAAACAGCTCATGACTTTTGGGAGTCAGAACATCCAAAGAGTTCAGCAGTCTGGAATTTTCGAATTCCTTGCGCACACTGGCCAGCGGATAGCCGGCATGGAAAAGTTTCGCCACTTTACCGGGACCAAAATCAAATACATCCGCTGTGTTGCCGATCCCGATTAAGGCACCTAGTTTCTCACCCATTGTTGCTTACCTCCCAAGGGCTTATGCATCCTGCGCTGATGGCGCGGAACAGTCAACCAAAACGACATCTTCAGTAATTAACCGGCTGCGTGCTTTTTCAGGAATTTTCTTACTTTAGCGGCGACTTTTTTGCGGCTGTTTTCCTGATTGGCCTGCACAAAAAGCAGGATTTCCTTTTGCAAGCCAGAGTGTGGATAAATTGCCTCCAGGCAGTCCATGATCTGTTCTTTGGCCACATTGGTGCATTCCGGCGAAGGCTCCCCCTTAAAGAGAAAAAGGTGTTCATCGATCTGCAGCAGTTTCGTGACAAGCTTATTTTCGTATTCGGGGTAGCCGGCTACAATCTGCGGAATACCCGCAACAGCGCTAACATAGGTTACGACCGCGGAGGAGTCCAGCAAAGAAAAATAGCGGGCGCTGACGGCAGGCCATTTATGGTTCTGGTCAATCCGAATCAGACCGGGCAAGCTTTGGATGAACCCCCACTTAATAAAGGAATTCTCGCTGTAAAGCAGTTTAGCCATGCGGTCAAAATAGGGATAGAGCAAAATCGGATCGCTGCTGCTGAGTGACCGGATGACTTTTTCGCAAACGAATTTCAGACTCGTTTTGTCCGTATCAATCAGATCGAATAGTAAAGGGAGCAAGGCGGGATCTTCTTTGACCTGAGCAACATAATAGTTGATTTCTTTCTTTCGCTTTAATTCACTGATGTATGCTTCTCTGTCCATTCTGCAGCCCTCCTATTTTTTAATGATCAAGTAATTATAACATAGATTACTTCCGATAAACAGCGAATTGACAAATTTTCATGCCGGATCAGCCGGAATAAGACTTATCATGCAGGCTAAATTGTGTTAGAATAGCAATGATAACGCTTCGTGCAGCGAAATGCCGGAGCATACCCAGATGAGCAAAGGAGTGATTTTTCTAATGAGAAAGCAATATGTGGACAAACTGGTCGAGATGCTGCAAGCAAGTGCCTTGGATGCCGTTCTGATTTGCCCTTCGGAGGAACTGAAATTTCTGACCGGCTTTACACCTATGATGTGCGAACGTTTCCAGGCGATGTTCCTCAAAAAAGACGGCACGATGTTTTATATTTGTAATCTACTCTATGGCGATCAGATGCGTAAAATGATGAACAATGAAATGCCGGTTTACACCTGGTTTGACGGCGACGGTATGACGGCCAGTATCAAACCGATCCTGGCTGAGCAGGGCTTGCTGGGCTGCACTGTTGGGGTGAACTCTTCGGCACAGGCTTTTAATATCCTGGAGATTGCTGATCAAATGGAGATCAGCTTTAAAAACGCCAAACCGCTATTGGAAGAATTGCGCATCCGAAAAACACCGACTGAGCAGCAGAGCCTGCGCCGCGCTGCGGCGATTGCCGATGCCGCCTATGAACCGGTGACTCATTTTATCAAACCCGGTCAAAAAGAAGCGGAGATCCGCGATTTCTTGTTTGCCGAAATGCAAAAAAACGGCGGGACAAAGCCGTGGGCGATTGTGGCCTCCGGACCTAATTCCAGCTTTCCGCATTACAGTGAATTCGAGCGAACCATCGAAATAGGTGACGCGATCGTGCTGGATTATGGCTGTGAATATCAGGAAATGCAGTCTGATATGTCGCGGACGGTTTTTGTTGGCAGCGTCAGTGAAGAACAGCGTAAAATTTACGATTTAGTTGACAGAGCACAATTGGCAGCCCAAGCCGCCGCGGTGGAAGACGCCTGGATCCCGGATGTGGATCAGGCCGCCAGAACCGTGCTCGATGAACAGGGCTACGCCAAGACACTGATCAATCGGGTTGGTCATGGGATTGGTTACATGATGCATGAAGCCCCCGATCTCAAACAGTGCAACCCGCGCCGTCTGGAACGCGGCATGGCCTTCTCGATAGAACCGGGTGCTTACTTCCCCAATCGTTATGGCATGCGGATTGAAAACATTGTGCTGATCAATGACAAGGGCGAGACGGAAATTCTCAATCAGGCCCGCCGTGATTTGATCGTCACAGAAGGCTAAACGGAAAATCGTCTCAGTTCGTTTGCTGCAAAAGAGGGAATGGATGTTCCTGAGAAGAGACAAGATGAGGAGTCGGACGGAGGCAAAACCATGGACATGGATCAAGAGACCAGGCAAAAATTGGCGCAGCTGCAGCTCAGCTTTGTGGATAAACCGATCCTGATCGGCGGCAGCGCCATGGAATACTATGGACTGCGCAAGAAAGGCAATGATACCGATCTGGTGATTACGGATCGGGATTATCAAAGCCTGGCAGCGCGTTTTCCCGAACAGCGCAAGGATCTATGGGGTGATTTGGGTTTTGTGATCGGGGAGTTTGAAATCTGGCGCAGTATCGCTCTGTTCGATTACGATTTTTACCGGCAGGGTGCGGTCGAATTGACGAACTTTTATCTGCTTTCTTTGGAGAAACTGCTCTTCACCCGCGTGATGGCCATGCAGACAGCGAAGTATGCCAATGACCTGCAGCTGATCCTGCAGTATTATTATCACAATCTGCAAAATAGAGATTATCAAAGAGCAGCGGTTCCCAATTACGATTTGTATCAAAAGATCCCCAGAGGGGAGGTTCTCGGCGGACGATATGAAGAAGCGAGAGCCAACCTGCAGCAAAAAACTGACCTGCCGAAAGTGCAATCATAAAAATAAGCAGTACGGCTCCGGGAATAATCGGAGCGCAAACAAGGCTGTCCCGGTTTCATCCGAGGCAGCCTTGTTGATATCCGGCAGTAAATTTGAGCCGATTTAGTTTTCTTTAGGGTTTCTGGGCAGCAAAATGGTAAATTGACTGCCAACCCCCGGTTCACTGCGGACGGATAAGCTGCCGTGATGCGCTTCCACCAGGGATTTCGCGATGGTCAGTCCAATGCCGGAACCGCCGGTGATTCTGCTGCGCGATTGATCCGCCCGGTAAAATCGTTCAAAGATAAAGGGCAGATCTGCCTGGCTGATGCCAATACCGGTGTCAGCAACCGTAATTTGCACCTGGTCTGCGTCGCTCACAGCGGAAATTGTCACGCTTCCCCCGGCGGGAGTATATTTCAGCGCATTCGAGAGCAGGTTGGTGAGTACTTGAGCCAGCATATCTTTGTCGGCAAACAGGTCTTGTTCCTCTGTTTCTGCCGAGAGCGTGACATTCTTTTTGCGAAATTCACTTTCGAAATTTAAGACGAGACCATGGATGAAATCGGCGAGAGGGAAGCTGACCGGATGCAGAACCAGGTTCTCGCTTTCATAGGCCGCCAGTTTGCCCAGATCGTTGACGATTTTTGCCATCCTGAGTGTTTCTTCATGACAAGAGATCAACCGCTTGCAATCTGCTTGCCAGATTCCGTCAATCATGGCTTCGAGGTGGCTTTGCAGATTGGCAATCGGCGTTCGGAGTTCATGCGCTACATCGGCAGTCAGGCGTTTGCGCAGGATTTCCTGCTTCCCGAGTGTATCCGCCAGCGTGTTGATCGACTTGGTTAAATGAATGATTTCCTGCATATCAGATTTTTCTGTGATGCGTTCCTGATAATTGCCCTTGGCGATTTCTTCGGCACTGTTGATCACACGGGCGATCGGAATCGAGAGACGTTTGGCCAGGTAGGTCCCCGTTAAAAGCGAAAGCAGACCCGCGATGGCAGTTCCTAAGATCAGGATGCGATTCAGGGTTTTGAGATAGTTGATATCATTATCAGTATAGAAATAGGGTCCGTAATATCCGATCGTAACCGTTCCTGCCGATTGACCCGAAACGGTAAGTGGATACTCTTTTTCCGTATAGCCACCACGAAAAGCGGCATTCTGTCTCTTCATCTTGGCGGCCATGCCCTGTAAAATCTCTGTGCAGAAACCGCGATTGTGCGTCATGGCATCCCATAAAACCGTTCCGCCGCTGTCGCGGATCTGCAGCATCAAGCCGTCGTTCAAGGCGTTGACTCCCAGATTTTCCAAACCGGTCAGATCCCATTGGTTGCCCCAATCGCGGTAGCGGTTTTCCAGCGTTGTGATGATTTGTTCATTGGTCTGCTTCAGATTTTCCATTACGTAATTATTAAACTGCCTCTGCAGCGTAATATTAGCGAAAAGGCCGATCAATAAAGAAAAAAGCAAGGTGATCAGCAGAAAAGCCGAAGTCAGTTTGAAGCGCAGCGTATATTTCACTTTATTCGCCCCCAAACTTGTAGCCAATGCCGTGTACCGTCAGAATATAACGCGGGGTTTTACTGTCATCGCCTATTTTTTGCCGGATATTCTTAATATGCGTATCGATAATGCGGTCATAACCTTCAAAGTCGTCGCCCAAAGCAAAGCGGATTAATTCTTCTCTGGTAAATGTTTTCGTCGGATATTTCGCCATAATCATCAGGATTTGATATTCATTCGGCGTCAGGTTGAGCTGTTGGCCGTTTTTCCGTATCTCATGACGCAGACCGTCGATGACTAATTCTCCGTCATTGAAAGAGAATTCATTGGCCAGTGGAACGGCTTCAGCAGAGACTCTGCGCAGCACAGCCTCAACCCGGGCAACCAACTGCCTGGGGCTGAACGGCTTGATCATATAATCATCCGCTCCAATTTCCAGCCCGTTGATGATTTCCGCATCCTGCACTTTGGCTGTCAGCATGATGATAGGTGTTCTCGATTTTTTTCGAATCGCCTTACAAATCTCCTCACCGGAGAAATCGGGCAGCATCAGGTCAAGGATCATCAGTGCCGGGGCATTTTTTTCAAAGAGATCCAGCGCTTGTCTGCCGGTGTAAGCGCAGACTACCCGGTAACCTGCATTCTCCAAATAGGATTTTACCACTTCGGTGATTTTTATTTCATCATCCACCAAAAGAATGGTTGGTTTTGTTGTCATTGTCTCCCACCCCCTTTGGGTTGATTTCTGTCTGGTTCTTTGGAATTTTTTTTGCGCGGCCCGGTAGTTTTCCCGAGTGCTGGAGTGCCCGGCCGTTTGCAGCAGAATATGTGTTCATTATAGCATTTGCGGCAACTATTTCATAGCTGAAACGAAAAAAAGCAGCGGTAATCAGGCCAATCGTTGATGCAGGCGGATCATAGTCGTTCGTGAGCTGTTACTCGAATTTCATTGTACGCAAAAGAAGTGAAGAAAAAGTGAAGAAGCTGGGCACCGGCGCAATTTGCAGCAGATAAAAAAACAAATAGGATTGAACAGCAATTTTTCAGCAAAAAGCGAGGAGCGGCCGTCTGGCTGCTCCTCGTTGAGGTGTATGGTTATGACGTTGGATTTGCATTAGCGGAAAGTGTCGGAGTGGTTACAATTCAAGCAGTTCTTTCGTGAATTGGGTCAGGGGCTGCAACCCGCCGGTGGTTGCCAAAAGGACATCTTCCATGCGCAGATAGAACTGATCGGGGATGTTGATGCGCGGTTCGACGGCAAAAACCATACCGGGAAGAATGGGGTGATCGAACTGATTGGTCAGCCAAGGGTACTCATGACAATCGATTCCGATTTGATGCCCCATGAGTTGGTCTTCCGTGGGACCAAGCCAGGCATCGATACCGTAGCCTTTTGCGCCGCTGCGGATGATGCGGTTGATTTCATTGACGTTGGTCACTCCCGGCTGTACCGTTTGCAGCAGGTATTCATGCGCAGCCTGCAAGGCGCGATACGCCTCTGTGAGACGCTGCGGCGCTTTACCGATGAAAAAGGAACGGCCAAAATCACCGCTGTAACCGTTGCAGAGAAAGCCATGATCAAAAGCCACGACAGTCTGCGGAGGGAAGGGATCGAATTTACCCAGACGCATCTGCCCGTAAGGTTGAGCGATGACGGTGTTGCCAAAGGATTGATCAAAAGCACCCTGGGCCAGACCGAATTCAGCCAAGGCGTTTTCAATATCAGCGCAGCATTGACCGGGCCGCAGCAACGGCAGGACCTGCTGCATGGCGCGGTCGCATAATTCGGCATTATAACGCAAGGCGGCGATTTCCTCCGCGTCTTTGATGCAGCGGAATTGATCACAAAGATGTGAACCGTCGGCAGCCGTAAACGGACCGGCCTGGCTGAGAATCGCCTGCAGCGCAGCACGGCAAGCCAAACCGACTGCGATGCTGCCGCTTCTGCAAAATTGCCGCAAAGCATTGGCGAAGCGGTCAAAATAGGCAGGAGTGACCTCAACGCCGAAACCGCTGTAGCGTGCAGTCAGATAGGGCAGCACCACAAGGTGCGCTTCGCCCTCGGCAGGGATCCAGAGCATTGCTTCGGGAAAGTTTTGATAGAAAAGATCGCCGCGTTCTCCGCCCAGTTTTTCTAACCAGATACAGGAACTGTGTTGATAGGGGATGGCAGCGGCGGCATCGAGCAGCCAAACCATGTCGCTGCAGGTCGCACAAAGATATCCTTGCAGTGCGTTCTCTTGTAATATCGTTTGCAGCCGTTCGATTCGTATTTCGCTTTTTGCAGGCACAGCGGATCACCTCTTTCTCATGATGCATTTATTTTAGTTGTTCCGCCGGCAGATGTCAATAAAACTTCGGTAATGAAGCCGGGTAATTTCCACTTTCAACCTCTGGGCCAGAGCGTCATCTGGCGAAAGGTTCTATGGCACAGACAAAGTGATACATGAAAACGCCCAATCATTCAGCTTGCATCGTTGCCTTTTTGTGGTATCATTATCAACGAAAAACGCTTTTTTCAGACGAGTCTGGCAGATTGTGTTATAATAGAAAACAGAAGCGTGCTTAAAGACAGAAGGTGACAGTCATCGCGGAGAAGAAACAGAAAGACCATCCACTCAATCAAAGCCGAATCTACCGCTATCTGGTCCCTTTGCTGGTGCTCGGTTTGGCTGTGCACATCCTGTTGCCCAGTCTGGCAACCCTGGAGAATTCTCTGCAGGTCTTATTATCTATGCCGATCTGGTTGGTCAGCTTGGCGATTCTGGCTGAAATGTGCAGCTATTTGGGCAGCGGATATTTATTAAAAGCAATCATGAATTTGGGAAAATCTAAATTCACGGTTTTCCGGGGAGCTTTGATTACCCTGGCCTCCGCCAGTCTCGGTTTGATCGGCGGTTGGGTGACCGGGATGGCGACAACCTATTATTGGGTATCGAAAAACGAAGAGCCATCGGATGCCTCCAAACTGACCGGGTTTTTGCCGGTGCTCCTGAATAATTTGATTTTATTGGTTCTGGCAGAAATCAGTTTTCTTTATCTGTTGCTGATGCATCAGATCACGGATTTTCAGAAATTTCTAGCCATTGTGATTTTCGCTATTTTAGCCGGTGGTGCGATTGTTCTGGTATTCGGCTTTCAGCACCGCGACGGAATTAAGCATCTGGTTTTGCTGACCATCGGGTTTTTTCTTCGCCTGATCAAACGCCCGGCGAAACTGGAAGAAATTAGTGCAGCAATGGATGAACTCTTCAACGGTATGCTGCTGCTGCAAAAAAAAGGTTGGGTCAAACCGGTCGCGGGATCCTGTCTGATGGTTGGTTTTGATATGTTCTCACTCTATATCTGCTTTATTGCCGCGGGTCATCCGATCAATCCGATTCTCTTGATCACGGGCTATAGCATGGCCCTGCTATTACGCAATGTAGCCTTCTTTGTTCCGGGCGGTGTCGGCGTTGTGGAGAGCATCATGGTAAAAATGTATACCGCTTTGGGTATCGCGATGGATGTCAGCGTCGTAGCGACCTTGAGTTATCGTCTGATCTCTTTTTGGATCCCGATCCTGCTTGGTTTTGCGGCCAATGTTTCTTTGCGAAGATCTTCGGCAAAGCTGAATCAAAAGAATTGAACAGTTTTCTTTTTGTTGAAAACGCTCTCTTTCGGGCGGCACAGTGAATTATCACTGGCTGTTCTTCAGAGAGCGTTGTTCTTTTTCCACGCTTTTGCCATGTTTTCGACACACTTTTCCATTAGAATTCAAGCAAGCTTGGAAAACAAAATACAAAATGAAAATCTGGAGGTTGACAGCATGACGAATGTGACAACGAATCCCCCGAACCGGAAACCAAAGAAGGCTCAGATCAGAAGCTGGGTACAAGGTTTCTTTTTGATCCTGGTTTTAGCAATCAGTTTAAAGAAATATCTGACGGACATAGGCATCAATCTGGCGTTTTTACCGAACGCTTCTCTGCACGCTATTTGTCCCTTTGGCGGTGTGGTATCGCTTTATCAGTTTTTCACCGTCGGCACTTTTGTGCAGAAAATCCACGAATCTTCCTTTGTCTTGATGCTGGCTGCTCTGGTGCTTGCCGTATTGGCAGGTCCGGCTCTCTGCGGTTGGGTTTGCCCCTTCGGCACGGTTCAGGAGCTGATCAGCAAGCTTGGCAGGAAATTGAACGGCAAACGTTTTAACCATTTTATCCCCGCCAAAGTGGATAAAGTGTTACGCTATCTCCGCTATTTGGTGCTGGCGGCTGTTGTATATCAAACGGCTGTGACCGGAAAACTGATTTTTCAAGGGGTTGACCCTTATTACGCACTTTTCAATCTCTGGACCAATGAGTTAACTCCGGCGGCACTGACTCTTTTGGCTCTTACCGCTATCGCTTCTTTGTTTGTGGAGCGTCCGTGGTGCAAATATGCCTGCCCCTACGGTGCTGTGCTTGGTTTAACCAATTTTTTCCGTATTTTCAAGATCAAACGCAATACCGAGACCTGCATTCAGTGCGGCGCCTGCGACAGAGCCTGCCCGATGAACATCACCGTCAGTGATACTGCTACGGTGAGAAATCATCAATGCATTTCCTGCTTAAAATGCACATCGGAACAAGCCTGCCCGATTGCCAAAACCGTGGCATTGCAAATCGGAAAGGGGGAAAAAGCATGAAATTAAAATCTGTTGTTTTGGCAATGGTCGTTCTCTCCGTAATTTTCGGTTCGGTTTTCCTGGCGGATGCGTTGGGCTACTGGCAGACGGAAAATTCCGGCCAACCCGCCAAGTTTACATCCGGCGCTTATGCGGGAGAATTTAATCCGGCCGATATTCGCGGTTCTTATACTTTTGCTGGCATCGAGCAATCGTTTCAGATTGATACGAGCATTTTGGCCCAGGCTTTTGGGGTAACGGCAGCGGATGCAGGTGCTTTTCAGTTAAAATCACTGGAAACGATCTATGAATCGCAGGCAGCGGCCGGAACAGAAATCGGTACCAGTTCCGTTAAGTATTTTGTTTCTCTCTACACGGGACTGCCCTATGAATTGACCGAAACGGTCTATTTACCGCAGCCGGCGGTGGAAATCCTGATTGCCTCAGGTAAGCTATCGGCAGAAGCAGCCGCAGGATTGGCAGCAATCACGGTGGAGCTGAGCAATGAGGGGAACACCGGCAGCAGTCCGGAGAAAGTGCCGGCAACCACAGACGGCTTCGTGATCAAAGGCTCGACGACGTTCCGGGAAGTGCTGGATGCCGGTGTCAGCCAAAAAGAAGCGGAAACGGTGATTGGAAAAACCTTGCCCAATCCGCTGACCGTCATCAAAACCTACTGCACAGAACAGCAGTTGGATTTTGAAACAGTCAAGACTGCGCTGCAGGCGTTGGTGGATGCCAAATAAGCAGCAGTCGGGAAAAGAAATTTCAGTAAAAAAGCTCCTCAGCGGCGTTCGATGGTTCTTGATCACCATCGGCCGCCTTTGAGGAGCTTTTTTCTTTGATTGGGTATTGCTGATTGCTGAGACTGGCTTTGCGTTTACTTATTTTTTGTAACTGGCTACGACTTCATCAACCAGGGAACCAACATAGGCGACCGCCGATTGAATGGTTTCCTTTTTGCTCATGTCAACACCGGCCAGTTGGCAGAGTTCCAACGGTTTCAGGGTACCGCCGGCTTTTAAGACTTCGATCCAGCGTTCGGCAGCTTTGCTGCCTTCTTTTTCGATTTTTTGGGAAACCGCTGTGCCGACGGTCAAACCAGCCGAATAGCTGTAGGGATATAAGCCGTTATAGTAGTGAGATTGACGCATCCAGACCAGTTTGGCGTTATCGTCGATGACGACTTCACCGCCATAGAATTCTTCCAGGATTTCGCCCTGTACTTTATTCAGTATCGATGCGGAAATCGGTATACCCTTTTCTGCTAAAGCGTAGGTGCGGCGCTGCAATTCGCCTTCGATCAGGTGGCGGACAAAGTTATGATGATAGGAAGTCAGCATTTGCGTGATGACCCAGAGACGCATTCTGGCACTGTCTGCTTTGGCCAGGATCCGGTTGGCGACCAATAATTCATTGATCGTGGAAGGCGCTTCAATAAAGAACATGGTTGGTCTGGCATTGGAGAGCCGTTGATAACGTGTGGCAAAAACACCTTGTCCGGCATGACCGAGTTCATGCGCCATGGTTAAAGCGTTGCGCATTTGGCCGGACCAACTCATGCTGATGTAAGGATGCACACCATAAACCGTGTTGCAGAAAGCTCCGGTGCGTTTGCCGGCGTTGTCGGCACGATCGATCCAGTGTTCGGTTAAACCTTTGCGGATGATTTCGGTATATTCTTCGCCTAAAACAGAAACACCGTCCAAAACCAATTTTGAGGCTTCTTCATAAGTCACAGCTGGGCTGAATTCCGGATCGAGCGGCGCTTCGATATCGCAGTAGAGCATCTCGTCCATACCGAGCACTTCTTTGCGCAGTTTGGCTAATTTCCGCCAGTGCGGCGCCAGTTCGGTCAGAATGACATCGTGCAGATTATTATAGATATCGGTCGTGACTTCCTGTCGGTGCAGCAGCATCTCGACGGCAGAGCCATAACCGCGCAGTTTAGCGGTGACTACATTTTTCTTGACTTCCAAACCCCAGGCGGCGCCATAGGTATTATTATAATGACCTAATTTCTGACTGAGCTCACTGTAAGCGTTGCGGCGCAGGGTTGCATCCGCATCGGAATCGTGTTTGCCAAGTCCCATGGCATAACTGTTGCCTTTGCCGTCCATGATCATATCGCATTTCAAATCGGCAGAGCGGGAGCGTTCGTAAATTTCAGCCGGAGCGTTGAGTACCTGACCGAGCGCGGCTAAAACCATTTCCGTTTCCGGAGCGAGCATATAGGGCTTGTGTTCGATCCATTTTTGAATCGTAAAGCGAAATGGTGCTAAACTTTCATCTGCTTGCAGGTATTTTTCCAGGGTGCCATCGGGTAGAGCCAACGCTTCACTCTGGATAAAGGAAGTCTGCGCCTGCAATTCGGCCATAGCGGCGCTTGCTTTGCCAGACATGGCTTGATAAGCATGGTTGGTGCCGTCGCTGGCAATATTTAAAGAAGCATAACTGAACACTTGCGACGCCTTGCCCATCAGGGTTTCCAGCGCTTCAAGACATTCGCGCAGCATGGTGGAACTGTTGCCCAATTTACCTTGGTATTGAGTGACGGCAGCAATCATGGTTTTCAGATTCGCCAATTCGGTTTCCCAGACTTCAACGCTGGGGAAAATGTCGGATACTCGCCAGGTTTGATCCGCGGGAACTTCACTTCTCAATAATTGTTTTGCCATTCTTTCGCCTCCTAAAAGATTTTACCATCTATTTCTACGTTCCCTCGGGATTACCTGCATCAGATTGAAATAATCCGGCAGCAAAGCAAGGCGACTGCATTTGCAAGCAAAACAGCGGCGGCAACAAAATCTCAAGCGATGAGAGAGTGTCGTCGGAGCGCAATTGCAAAACCGACGAGACCAATCAAGACAAAAAGGCTGCCGATCAGCAGAAAGAGCACAGTATAGGGTGAACCGGTGCCGGCAATTTCGAAAATACCCTGCAGTAGGCTGCCGACAGTCAGAGTGGCGATGCCGGAGTGGTAGCAGTTGAAAGAAAAACGAGCATTCGCCAGCTTGCCAGCCTGCGGCAGCAGCAAAGAGAGCAGGAAAAACGGCAGAACACCTGCCAATAAAGGATAGAGAAAGATCAGCGACAGCGCAGCGGAAGTGACACCATGACCAAACAGGTTGTAAACCTGCTGGAAAACAAAACAGAAAATGGCCATCATCAGATAAGCGATTGCTGTTTTAACGAGGGTTCGATTTTGTTTTGGAAGCCTTTTAACCGATGTAAACAATGTCACTCACACTCCGTTCGGCAGAAGATTTCCCATTGGCGGGATGATTGATCACTTGGCCATTGAACCACATGGTGGAGGAACCACCTCCGTCCAGATTATAGGCAACCGTACAGCCACGTTCCACAAATAGTTCCGCCAATTGCAGCAGCGATAAACCGGCACTCGTTGTGCTGCGGCCGTCCGAGACGATGACGAGATAGTGCAGCGGAGAGATTTGACCGATGGCGGTACGCGGATTGCTGGTCATTGATTGGCTGACTTCACTGCTTTGGCTGACCGTGAGCTGCCCCTCTTCAACCAAGGCGGGACCGAAAGAAAAGATCTGCCAGGCACCGGCATTCGCCAGCGCCTGCGCGTCGGTTGCATTTTCATGGATGATCGAAAAATCCCCGTACTGATCGATCAGTAAAGCTTCGTCACTAGCGGCGGTGCGCGCCGTGTCCCGATAGAGAATACCGTTGCGCAACACGAAACCGGTATTGCGAAAGCCATAGTAATCACCATTGATGGCAAAAATCGCCTGGTTGGCTGCCGCCATATCCGAAGTGGCAGCGGTAATATTACGGCCATAGCTGTTTGCCGCCAAAGCTGTTTTGAAATAATCGAGGCTAGAGAGCTGAATATCGGCCAGATAGATGGCGGTATCCTCTTCGTAGAGCGTTTCAATGCTGATTTTGATGTTTTCATCCTGATACGAATTCGCAGTAACGAGGGCTGCGGCAGTTGTTTTCGCTGTAGATCCGGCGTTTGCTGAGTTTGTATCACTGGCGAGGGTGATCGTACCGGCGGCGGCAGTGGTTGACAAAGAGGGAAGCGCGCGTGGGATGACAAAGGTATCCAATAAAACGTAACTGACGCAAAAGATCATCAAAAGAGCATAGAGGATTGCCCAGCGGTACGGTTTCAAAAAAACTTTCTCATGGTTGATTCGGCCTTTCTGGTTTGAATTGATGATAAAAAGGAGTTCTTTCATCGCTGCTGATCATAAATCTTCAAGCTGAAAACAATCTGAAATGGTTGATGCTCTGCGCTTGCAGTGAATTGCCCAAAGCCAAAGCAGGTAAAAAATATAAAGTGTCGAAGTTAAGACAATAGCAGACGCAACAGGTGTTGATTAAGTGGAGAGGGGATTATTCAGTGAGACGCGATAATTTATCTTTACTCTGTGATTATTATGAGCTGACCATGGGCAATGGTTATTTGCTCAGCGGCATGGCAGACAGAATCGTTTATTTTGATTTATTCTATCGCAGCGTTCCCGACCAGGGAGGCTTTGCCATTACAGCGGGTTTGGAGCAATTGGTGGAATATATCGAAAACTTACATTTTGATGCAAATGATATTGCATTTTTACGCAATAAGGGAATCTTCAGCGAAGAATTCCTCACCTATCTGGCCAATTTCCATTTCAGCGGTGATATCTATGCCATTCCGGAAGGAACTCCTGTTTTTCCCAACGAACCGATGGTGATCGTACGGGCCAAAGCCATTGAGGCGCAGCTGGTGGAGACGTTTTTACTCTTGACTCTCAATCATCAATCGCTGATCGCAACCAAAGCCAGCCGCATTGTCCGGGCAGCCAAAGGCAGACCGGTGATGGAATTTGGTTCGCGCCGCGCCGCCGGCAGCGATGCAGCGGTGCTGGGAGCACGGGCGGCTTATATCGGCGGTTGCATCGGCACTGCCTGCACCCTAACGGATGAGATGTATCATGTGCCTGCGTTGGGTACGATGTCGCATTCCTGGGTGCAGATGTTCGATACAGAATATGCAGCGTTTGCTACTTATTGCCAGCGTTATCCAAGCAACGCAGTACTCCTGGTAGATACCTATAATGTTTTACACAGCGGGGTGCCCAATGCGATCCGCGCTTTCAAAGAAATTTTACTGCCGCAAGGCGTCAGCAAATGCGGCATTCGGATCGATTCCGGCGATTTAGCCTACCTGACCAAAATGGCACGGAAAATGTTGGACGCCGCCGGCCTGCCTCAATGCAAGATTGTGGCTTCCAATGCTTTGGACGAATACCTGATCGGCACTCTGATCAGCCAGGAAGCCTGCATCGATTCTTTCGGCGTTGGCGAACGCCTGATCACCTCCAGAAGTGAACCTGTTTTTGGCGGTGTCTATAAGCTGTGCGCCATCGAAGCGGCAGATGGGACCATCATTCCCAAGATAAAAATCAGTGAGAACCAGGCAAAAATCAATAACCCCGCTTATAAAAAAGTGTATCGGCTCTATGACAAGGCCAACGGCAAAGCCGGAGCCGACCTGATTTGTCTGCACGATGAGGTGATCGATGAAAGTCTTCCTCTGGAGCTTTTCGATCCGGATGCCGTTTGGAAACGCAAAACCATCACGAATTATACGGCGGTGGAACTCTTAAAACCGATTTTCCTGGCTGGCCAATGTGTTTATCGCTTGCCAAAAATCGACGAGATCCGGGATTACTGTCAGCAGCAGTTGGACACTCTTTGGGACGAAGTCAAACGTTTTGACAATCCGCAGCATTATTATGTTGATCTTTCCCAGAAATTGTGGGATGTCAAACATGAATTGATTATGAAATACAGATAATAATGAAGAGGAGAGATTGGCTATGCAGGCTTGGTATGCGGAGGAGTATTCTTTCAGGTTGGAAGTATTGCACCTTGCACCGGATGATCAGCCGCAGCGCTGCCGTGTCGGTCATCAGCCGGGAGATCGCTTTCATTGCAGCTACGGCTGTCCCGGCGGCCTCTGCTCCAAGACGATGCTGAAAGCCTTTCCGATCATGGAAGCGGCACGCAGCGGCGGTGATCTGCGCAATCTGGGTGGCAGAGAACCCGGCTGCATGGATTTTGTCTGTCCGGATGGCGTCGTAACCTGGCGTCTTGTTGTGCTGAAAGACGGGAGTGCTAAGGGCCAGACACCGGCTGAACACTCCGTTGACGCCGAACAATAGAGGAGCGTCTTTTTCGCACAAGAGATTGGAGATAAAAAAACGCCGTCTGCTCTGACGAGCTGTTGGCGTTCTTGCTGCTTTATCGCATCGCTAAAAACAAAGCAGGTCAGGAGCAGGCGCGGTCTGGCCGGATCATCTTCACCGGCAAAACATATTCATGAAAGCCGGGTATTGCTTTACTGCCTCTATATGGATCAGGCAGACAGAGCAATACCCGGCTTTTGCTGTTTAACAGAAGAATCGGAGTGCCTGATTCCAGTCGCTGCGCGGTTGACTGCCGAGCGGGCAAAGCGGCAAGGGAAAAGGCACTCTTATGCTTCGTAATGGATTGTGTTCGAAAAGCAATCATTCGATCCGGGATAAGTGTAAATGCATCCGATTGACTCCGTCCACCGTTCTGCTCGGCGTAAATCCGAGAGAAGTATAGAGATCGATCGCCGCTTTGTTATCCTGACGGACTTCCAGGATCACGATTTGATAACCTTCTTTTTTTAAAGACTGCAGCATGGCTGTTAGCATGTAGCGCCCGAGCCCCTGACCACGGGTATCCGAATCCACCAGAATATCAATTAAAGCGATGGATCCTTTTGATAGTCCGGGTAGGACACCGAACCAGATAAAGCCTTGATTTTCACTGCCTTCCTGGCCGCCGACCCGGAAATAATGTGACCGTGTATGCATTCCTTGCGGCAGCAATTTGGGGATCAGCGTTTCTAAATTTTCTTTTTCTTCTTCCATACTGGTGTGATATGCCCAGGCGCGGTCTTCGGCCTGCCTTGTCATCGAGCATTCAAACCAATACCTGAATTGGAGCGGAGTTGGCTGAGCAAGCAGCCAATTCATCGTTTTTTGCATTTCAGCGTTTGTCATCACTCTTGCCTCCTTCTTCTTTGTTAAGCTCTGTTCTAAAAAAAGTCTGCCGATGCCGTTTGAAACTGGAATTTGCTGCGTTTTGGCGCTTTCCACTGACCATAGAGGCGCGGGACTACAGGGACGAATGTTTTTGAATTCAGCAGTAATATTTTCTCAAATTATAATTTCTTACAATAGCGACAATTTAGGGGATTGAAGGATATTTTGTAAGCTGATGGAGTTTAATCCATTAGTCAGTTGTATTATATATTATTTTTATGATTTTGTCAAATAGAAACAGAGATATTTTTTGCGATTGAAGCGAGCTGTCAAGCAGGTTCAGCCGGCAGTGCATGCCGGAAGAAATTGAAAACAGGCAATTCTAAAGAATCACGAATTTTTTTGACCTGCGGTCGTTCCTTTGTCAAATGGGATGTGCTATAATGAAGTTGTTTCCATTCCCGAATAAATTTTAAGGAGGGTTTTATTATGGATTATAAGGTAGAAGACCGTATTACCGCTCAATTGACTGCCTTAAAACAACAAGAGATCGTGCAAAAAGGATTGGCTTTTATTGAAGCCGATGATCAGCACATGCTGGAAGAACAAAAAAAGCTGACCTTGGTGGAAGCTCCCACTTTCCAGGAAGCAACCCGCGCGAGCTATTTCGCCGAGCTGCTGAAAGCAGAAGGCTTGACCGAAGTGCAGATTGATTCCCATGGCAATGCCTTTGGTTATCGCCGCGGAAAGGGTGTTGGACCGATCATTGTGGTAGAAGGCCATATGGATACCGTTTTTCCCATGAATACTGCCAAAGCGATCATTGAAAAAGACGGTAAGATCTATTGCCCCGGTATTTGTGACGACACCCGTGGTATTACCGCTGTCTTAAGTGCGTTGCGGGCGATGAATGCGGCGAAAATTGAAACAGACAGCGACTTTATCTTTATGGGCACGGTCGAAGAGGAAGGCATGGGCGCGTTGGGGGGTTTGAGGAAATTCCTCAATGATCACAAAGAAATCGGCGGCTGCATCTGTATCGACGGTTCCGGCGCTAATGGCATTGTTTATGAAGCCACCGGGATCCGAACTATGGCAGTTAATTTCCATGGCATCGGCGGACACGCCATGGGCGCCTTCGGTCTGGTTGCCAATCCTTTGCACGCAGCAGCCCGTGCCGTGGCAAAGATCGCCGATCTGCAGGTACCGACCAATCCAAAAACCATCTTCGCTGTCACGAATTTCCATGGCGGCAACGATGCCGGGATCCACGCGATTGTCAAGGAGTGCACCATTAAGATCAATTTCCGTTCCAATGGTCAGAAGGAACTCAACGAATTGGAAGCCAAGATTAAAAATGCTATCGAAGAAGCCTGCAAAGAAGAGACAGCGCGCTGGGGCAAAGATACGATTACTTACGATTATGTTGATTATGTCAACGTACCCGCCGGCACGCAGGACCAGAAGGCACCGATTGTGCAGACTCTTTACAGCGTGATTCAAAGCCTTGGTTTTGAACCGGAATTCGCGCAGGGCGGTTCCACCAATGCCAGCAATCCGATTGCCATGGGAATTCCCGGCGTCTGTATTGGCGGCGGCGGTACTTCCGGCGGCGTGCATACGGTAGACGAATGGTTTGATCCGACCGATGCCTATAAAGGGGTGCAGGTTGTATTACTCTTAGCCTTAATGCTGGGCGGCATCAGCGGCGTCAGCAAAACCATATTATAAGGAGCGGACAAAATGGCAAGGAGCAAAGAAGAATTAAAGAAGGCTGCCTGCGCAGCCATCGATGCCAAACGTCAAGAGCTGATTGAGCTGGGCGATTCTATTTTCGCCGAACCGGAATTGGGCTATAAAGAAGTGAAAACCGCAGCGAAAATCAAGAAAATCTTTGATGAATTGGGTTATGACTATACCGATGGCGTTGCCCTCACCGGGATCATTGCACCGCGGAAAGGCAAAGAAAGCAAAATTAAAGTAGCCGTAATGGGTGAAATGGACGCAGTGGTGGCTCCCGAACATCGCTGTGCCGATCCCAAAACCGGAGCAGCCCATTCCTGCGGTCATAATTGCATGATCGCCGGTCTCGTGGGTGTCGCCTACGCCTTAAAGGATACCGGTATCATGGAGGAACTCTCCGGCGATGTCGTCCTGATGGCGGTTCCCGCCGAGGAATATGTGGAAATCGGCTACCGCAACCAATTGCGCAAAGAAGGAAAAATCAGTCTGCTCGGCGGAAAACAGGAGTTTATCCAATTGGGTGCGATGGACGACATCGACCTGATGGTGATGCAGCATAATTTCCCAACCGAGGGAGAAACCCCCAGCCCCGTCAAAGCGGGTCCCGGCGGTGGCAGCAACGGGTTTGTCGGCAAGCTGATCGAATATGTCGGTAAAGAAGCACATGCCGGCGGAGCCCCGCACGATGGCAAGAATGCTTTGAACGCAGCCAACATCGGCTTAATGGCGGTCAATGCCCAACGTGAAACTTTTAAAGACGAAGATCACATCCGGGTTCATCCCATCATCACCAAAGGCGGCGATTTGGTCAATGTCGTACCTGCTGATGTGCGGGTGGAAACCTATGTCCGCGGCACGACCGTGGAGGCAATCCTGAATGCCAGCGAAAAAGTCAATCGCGCCTTCCGTGCCGGTGGTTATGCCGTCGACGTGCAGACTAACATTACGGAATTACCCGGTTATCTGCCAACCATCGTCAACAAGAATTTACAGCGTTTGATGACAGCCAATTTAGTGACCTTGTTCGGTGAGGAGAAAGTAATCAAAGAAATGGCAGGCGGCGCCGGTTCGACCGATGCCGGCGACGTTTCTCATCTGATTCCCACCATCCAAGCCAATATCGGCGGCTCCGCCGGGACACCGCATAGCTCCAATTATGAAATTCTGGACAAGGATCTGGCCTATCTCGGCGCAGCTAAAGCTCTGATCATGACGGTGATCGACCTTTTGGCGGATGGTGCCGAAGAAGGACTGAGAATCAAGCTTGAGTTTCAGCCGGCCATGACCAAAGCGCAATATCTAAAGGATTGGGGTAAACTTTCCTAAACTAAAAACCCCTGCCAAGGTGCAGCGTTTACCATCAACGAAATCAAGCAGGCTCCGGCAGCAATCCAAAGAATGGATGGGCTGCCTGTGCCTGCTTGGAATTTATATGGGATCCTGACGGGGCTGTTTCTTTGTGCAGTGCGGCATGATATAATAGAATCACTTGGTCTAAGAAGATTATTTTGAAGGAGGGTTTTCAGATGGATTACAGAGTGGAAGAACGGATCGCCAGCCAATTACAGAATTTGCTGCAGCAGGAAAAAGTGCAGCAAGGTTTGGCGTTCATCAAAGCGGATGATCAGCATACGTTGGAGCAACAGCTGGAACTTGTTTTGATTGAAGCACCTACTTTTCAGGAAGCGACGCGTGCCGCCCATTTTGCCAAATTGCTGCAAGCGGAAGGCCTGACCGATGTACAGATCGATGCGCACGGCAATGCCTTCGGTTATCGGCGCGGTAAAGGCAGCGGGCCGCTGATTGTGGTAGAAGGTCATCTGGATACGGTATTCCCTGTCAATACCGCTAAAAAAATTGTTTATAAAGACGGCAGAATCTATTGCCCCGGTATTTGTGATGACACCCGCGGCTGTATTGATGTTCTGGCTGCGCTGCGCGGCTTCAACGCGGCAGGCATCGAAACCGAGAGCGACTTCGTTTTTATGGGCACGGTCGAAGAAGAAGGCATGGGCGGTTTAGGTGGTTTAAAGAAATTTTTACAAGATCATCCGGAGGTGGGCGGCTGTATCAGTATTGACGGCGCCGGTAATAGCGGGATTGTCTATGAAGCCACCGGTATTCGCACCTTGGCGGTTAATTTTCACGGCATTGGCGGTCATGCCATGGGCGCTTTTGGCTTGGTAGCCAATCCGCTGCATGCCGCTGCGCGCGCGGTTGCTAAAATTGCAGAGATTGCAGTTCCAACCAATCCCCGCACGACCTATGCTGTCTCTAATTTCCACGCCGGCAACGACGCCGGCATTCATGCCATTGTCAAAGAATGCACGATAAAAATCAACTTCCGCTCCAATGGTCAAAAAGAATTGGAAGAGCTGGAAGCGAAAATTAAAAACGCTATCAAGGAAGCCTGTCAGGAAGAAACCGCTCGCTGGGGTAAGGATACCATTACCTATGATTTTGTCGATTATGTCAACATTCCCGCGGCGACGCAGGACAAACAGGCTCCAATTGTCCAGTCTGCCTACGCGGTGATTCAACACTTTGGCTTTGAACCGCAGTTTGCCCAAGGCGGTTCGACCAATGCCAGCAATCCGGTCGCGTTGGGAATTCCCGGCGTTTGTCTGGGCCGCGGCGGTAAAGAAGGCGGTGTACATACCGTCGACGAATGGTTTGACCCTACCGATGTCTATAAAGGGGTACAGGTGATTTATACGCTGGCCTTGGCCTTAGGCGGAATCAGCGGCGTCAGCAAGAGTGTCCTCTAGATCACAAAGCAACGCAATCATTAATAAACTCCGCTCCTCTCTTTGCCTAGAAAGCAGAGAGAGGCAGCGGAGTTTTTTTGTTGAGCTTGCATCTGTTGGTCAGTACAAAAGAAGCAGATGATTAAATCGCTTTGAAGCGTTCCAGCAAACGAGGCCCGGCCAGCCAAAGGAAAATGCCAGAAATGACCGCCTCCGCGCTCATATAGGAGCCATTGTAAAGCAGCGAGTAGAGCCAAACCGGTTGGCCTGCCGGCGCATAAGCATTCCAGATCAAAATGCCGGAAAGAAAATGGCAGAGGAAACGCAAAAAGAAGCAGACGAGCATCACGAGGACGAGCCGTTGGTTTTCTTTCATTGTCTTAGCGAGTTTTTGGTAGAGAATGCCGGCAAAACCCAGCACACTGAAAGCCAGGACATAATCCAGCAGGACAACCAAGAAAAAGGAAAGCAAATCCTGAGTGGGAGGAGCGTAAAATCCTACCATCATTTGCAGCAGGGAAAAAGCAAAGGCAGTAACCAGGCTCCAGCGCCAATTATATTTCAAGGCGACAAAGAGCAAAGGGATCATACTGCCAATCGTCACAGCACCGCCGTTGGGCAGGTGGAAGACAGCAAAGAAGGAAAGCAGCAGGGCCAGCGACAGCATCATGGCGCTTTCAGTTAACGTTTTAACGGATTTGGACATGGAGAAACCTCCCATGATTTGAGTTTGCAGGGTAATCACCTTACAGTATATTTATCATATAGCGAAACAGCAGCGGTGTCAAGTTCTCTGTCACTGCGTTTTCCAGTGAAAAACCTATGAACAATTTCCAACATTAACCGGTAGAAGGCGCGATTCACTGCATTATTCTTGACGGCTTGCTTTTTGCAGGTTATAATAAATTACTGCTTTTCCGGAAAGGAGGTCAATGGGATGGAAGTTGTTTTGATTCCGTCTTATGAACCAAATCACCATTTGCTGAGATTGATTTGTGAATTACAACAAATGCGTCCGGAATGTAATATTCTGATTGTCGATGACGGCAGCGGACCTGATTTTGCTGACTTATTCCATCAGGCAGAAGCGATGGGGAGTATCATTCTCCATCACGCGTGCAATTGTGGCAAAGGAGCCGCTTTAAAAACCGGATTCACCTGGCTGCTGGCACATCCTGAATATACAGCTGTGGTATGCGCCGATTCAGACGGGCAGCATTTAGCCAAAGATATTTTCTTATGTCTGGATACGGTGGACGCTCATCAAAGCTGTTTGGTTTTAGGTGTCCGCAAATTTAAGGGGCATGTACCTTTACGCAGCCGATTTGGCAATACAGTAACCCGCCTGGTCTTTGCTTCCGCCAGCGGTGTTTATTTGCAGGATACGCAAACCGGGCTGCGTGCTTTTGCCGATCACTTGCTGCCTTGGCTGCTGAGCGTCAAAGGGGATCGTTTTGAATATGAGATGAATATGCTGCTGGAAGCACCGGCCAAGAATATCCCATTCTATCAATTGGAGATTGAAACAGTGTACGAAAAGAAAAACCATAGTTCACATTTTCATACCTTTACGGATTCCATCCGTGTCTACCTTCCCATCATCAAGTTTAGTTCCGCTTCCCTGTTTTCTGCTATAATGGACTATATCTTGCTTTTGGCGATTCATGCCTGGACCGGAGAATTGCTGCTGTCGGTCATCCTGGCGCGCATCTGTACCGGTGCTTTGAATTATTGGTTGAATCGTAAGTTCGTTTTTCAGAACCGAACAACGACACGCTCGTCTTTGCTGCGTTATATCGGTCTGGCGATTGTTCTGCTGACAGCAAATTACCTGCTCTTACGCTTTTTTACGATACAATGGAGTATACCACTCAGCGTCGGTAAAATTTTGGTGGAAGCGATCCTCTGGGTCTTCAGCTATTGGATGCAGCGTACCTTTGTCTTTACACCCTTTGCCATGCAAAAAAGCGGTGATTGAAGCAGGGAAAGATGCGGATTTTTTCGAAAAGATTGCGCTTAACACTTGAATGTAGATTGAGAGCATGTTATAATCCATTTTATACGAACTGAACAGAGAAGGGGGTCGGGTATTGTTATGCAGACTTTTATGATGATTGTGCATCTTGTCTTATGCGTCGGTTTGATCGTAGCCATTTTATTGCAGGCTCCGAAAGGCGAAGGCATTTCCGAAGCGTTCGGCGGACAAGCAGCGCAGTTTTTAAACAAACAAAGAGGTTTTGACGTAATTTTAACACGCTGCACCATTGCATTGGGATTCTTAGTTGGAATTACATCGTTGGTGTTGGCTGTTTGGCGAACCTAAACCTAAGTTGAGAGGCAGCGATGCCTGGAAGAAGGAGGCGGCAGCGTCTCCTTCTTTGATATATCCGGAGAAATCAAACTCAATTTTGAAAGGGGTCATTCTGATGGCAGATTTGATGAGCAGAGAAGAAGCACTTTGTTATTTGCGAGAAAATTTAACCAACAAAAATTTAGTCAATCACTGTGTGGCGGTGGAAAAAATCTTAATCGGCTTAGCGCAGCATTTTGGCGAAGACGAAGCGCTCTGGGGATTAACCGGCATCCTGCATGATATTGATTATGCTGAAACAGCCAAGGATCCCAATCGGCATAGTCTGTTGGGTGCTGAGATGCTGACAGCGAAAGGCCTGCCTGCCGAAGTGGTTTACGCAGTGAAAGTACATAACGAAGTGCATGGCTTGCCCCGGATCAGCCGGCTGGATCAAGCTTTATACGCGGCGGACCCCTTATCCGGCTTGATCGTGGCGGGTGCTTTGATTCATCCCTCCAAGACACTGGCGCCGCTGGATGTTCCCTTCATGATGAAGCGTTTTGCGGAAAAATCGTTTGCTAAAGGAGCCAATCGTGAAACGATCCGTCATTGCAGTGAACTGGGTTTGAGCTTGGAGGAATTCCTGGCAATCGGCTTGGCTGCTATGCAGGGTGCTTCCGATGAGTTGGGTTTATAAACAAACAACAAAAGATTTTACCAGCGATAGGAGAAAGAAAAATGAAGAGAAAAAACATCTGGCTAATTTTCTTGCTCATTCTTTGTTTGGCTTTCGTGGTTGGCTGTGATAAAAAAACGCCGGTAAAAGATCCGGACCCCGTGATAACGGACCCAGTCAAGCCTGCTGACCCACCGAAACAGGATCCAAAACCGCCTATTGTATCAGATGATCCCAATGCGGAGGAAGTAGTGCCGGTCGAAGCCAAAGGCTTAGCGGGGACAAAGGCGGTAGGAGACCATTACTTTGATGATGTGGTGATGATCGGCGATTCGGTCACCTTGAAACTTTACTATTATTTGCTGGAGCGCTGGAATGTAGAGCCGGCTTATCTCGGCGGGATTCAATTTCTCACGGCCGGCAGTTTAGGCAGCGGCAACGCTTTATGGGCTGTTTCAGAAGAATCTGTCCATCCGGTTTACGAAGGCCAAAAAATGCTTTTAGAAGATTCCATCGCGCTCTGCGGAGCCAAAAAAGTCTATTTGATGCTGGGTACCAACGATGTGGGTTTATATGGGGTGGAAGCTGCGATTGTCAATTATAGTACTTTACTCGATCGTATCAAAGCAAAATCACCGGATGTTAAATTTTACATTCAATCCGCCCTGCCGATGCTGCGTTCGGCGCAGCTGCAGGATCTGAATAATCCTGCCTTAGCGGCTTATAACGAAGCATTGTATGAGATGGCCGTCAAACGCGGTGATTATTTTGTCGACGTCGCATCGGTGATGCAGACACAAGACGGTTGTTTGCCTTTCCAATACTGCAGCGATCCCGAGGGCCAGGGGATCCATCTGACGGATATCGCTTGTGATGAATGGATTACTTATTTGCGCAGTCATACCGTATCATAAGGAGGTCGGCCAATGAAAAAACTCATTTATGCACTCTTATTGCTTTGCCTGGTCTTCGGTTTGGCCGCCTGCGGCGGACAAAAGACACTTGACGTGGATGTGGAACAGCTGCTCGATGATATGGCCGCTAAAGTGCAGTGGAAAGAAATGATGACCATGAGCAGTAAGCATTTAAAAAATCTGTATGGGATTGCCGAAGCGGATGTTGTGAAATTCAGCGGTGTGATGAAGAACGACGGGATCACTGCCGACGAAATTCTTTTGCTTGAAGCGGAGGATGAAGCGAAAGCAGATGCTCTGAAGGAAAAGCTGCAGGCGCGTCTGAAAAACAAAGCCAACGAAGCGAAAGACTATTTACCGGCTCAATACGCGGTGATTGAAAAGGCGGAAATTAAACAGCAGGGAAAGTATCTCGCCTTGCTGGTTTCACCCAATGTGACCGCTTTGTCAGAATTATGGCAGCAGGCAATGAAGACGAAATAAGACGGTCATCAATGCTTTCCGTGAATGTCATAGAATTGTAATTGTAACCAGAAGGAAAGAATGGTATACTTTATACAGTGTATCTATCTGTTTTTGAACCGAGGGAGTAGCGTGAAAAAATATTATATCAATATCAATTTAGAGAAAATTTCACTGATCAGCTGCAGTATCGCTGCATTCTTGCTTTTGATTGAAATGGCGGCGGTATTGTTCTTCAGTATGCGCAGTCCAACCACAATTTCTGCTTTAATGGTGCTGATGAACACGGCAATTACCATTTGCATGGTAGCGGCATTTCTGCAGCATTATATTGAAACGAGTATTTCACAAAAAGAAGAATAAATGAGCAGTCCATCAGGGAACGGAAATGATACTCTGATCATTTGATTTAGAAATGAAAAACAGCGGGTTCTCTTGAGAACCCGCTGTTTTTATTAACTGCTAGAGTAAACTTACGCCTGCCTGACGGCAGAGAGCTAAGGTTTCTGCCGGCCAGACCGAGGCTTGTACCTCGCCAATGTGTGCTTTCTGCAGAAAAAACATGCACATTCTCGATTGGCCGATTCCTCCACCCATGGTGAAAGGCAATTTTTCTGCCAATACATCACGATGGAACGGCAGCTGCAGCTTGGCTTGCTGTCCCAGCGCATTGAGCTGAGCACGTAAAGCAGCTGCATCCACCCGGATTCCCATGGAAGACATCTCCATGGCGATATCCAGGGTACGGAAATAGAAAAGCAGATCACCATTCAGATTCCAATCATCATAATCTGCCGCCCGTTGGTCATGCCTGCTGTCGTCAGATAAACGGCCGCCAATCCGCTCCAGAAAAACTGCGCCAAATTCACGTACCGCTGCCAACTCCCGTTCTTTTGCGCAGCGATTGGGGTAACGCTGTAATAATTCCTCTGTGGTCAGAAAAGTTAATTCGTCAGGCAAGGGGTTGTGTATAAAAGGGTAAAGTTGTTCCAAGTAAGTTTCAGTAACCAAAAATGCGTCGTAAATACGGCGGACAGCCGTTTCCAATGTCGGCAGCGTGCGATCTGCTTTCGCGATAATCGTTTCCCAATCCCATTGATCGACATAGATTGAATGGATATTATCGGTTTGTTCGTCGCGGCGAATGGCGTTCATATCGGTGTAAAGCCCGGTATAGGGATCAAACCCATATTGATGTAAAGCATACCGCTTCCATTTGGCCAAAGATTGTACAATTTCAACCTGGTCCACCCGGTTTTGCAGATCGAAACTGACGGGACGTTCGCAGCCGTTTAAATCATCGTTCAGCCCTGAGCTGGGCTGAACCATCAAAGGAGCCGAAACTCGAATGAGAGAAAGATTGGACGCCAGCTGCGCTTCGAAATAATCTTTGATCTTTTTAATGGAAATCTGGGTTTCCAGAAGGGACAATTTGCTCTGATAGTGAGTCGGGATACAATTTTGTACTGTTGTCATGAGAATACCTCCGCTTCTTTCCTGTTTTTCCCCATTGATTTGGTGAAAAAAATAAAAAGAGCTTCTTCCCCTTGTCAAGGGACGAAGAAGCTCGAAATCGCGGTGCCACCCTCATTAGCATGAATATGCTCACTCATAGAGATACTAACATATCTCCGCCGCTTTAACGCTCGGATGCGGCCCAGCCTACTCTCTTCCGCAGAAGATTTGGGTGGGAAGCTTCAGGATGTTCTTGGAGCAAGATCTTGGCGATAGTTCTCAGCTGTTCTATCTCTCTGTGGCGATCCTCTTGCTTTACTCTTCCTGTCATTGCCTGTCTGTTCTATGCTGCTTGCTCGGATCGAAAATCTCTCGATTGACTTCTCTCGTAAGCATTGCAGTCATTATAGCAGAGGTTGTGGCGATGTCAATAGGAATTTTCATTTCGCTGCGGTTCCTTCTGCTGTTCCGTTGCAAAATCGACCGGCTCGTAATATTTGCACTTGGAAAAATCTTTGCTGAAGAGACAATCATCCGTGATGCCAGGGGAAAGATAAGCATAACCTTCATTGTCGGCGGTGGGAATCAACGCTTTCTTGAAAGCCCGATAGCAATTGTGCCATAAGCGCAAATCCGCTTTATGATAGCGGCAGGCAGGTTTTTTTTCGGTCATGAGAATCTCCTTTCCGGTTGTAAATTCCAATTTATATTATTGTAACAGATTGGCAGATTGAGGGCAAGAGCAGAAGTAAAAAATTGGTATTTTACTGAAAGGCTGGACATCTGCCTTGAGAAGCGGTATAATTAAAACATCATCTGTCGCATCAGAAGAAGTACCTGAGACGATATGGTAAGAGAATATTTTTATGTTCCTTGCACAGCTGCAATGCTTTGGCAAGGCTAAGAGAGAAGCGGGTGAGAATCCCGCGCGGAACCGCCGCTGTATGCGTGGAGTTGTCGATTTCATAGACGAAAGTCGGTCACTGGGTAACCGGGAAGGCGGAAATCAACAACGGCAAGGAAGCAATTCTTTGAGAAACGCGAGTCAGAAGACCTGCATAAAATACAGAACATCTGCTTTACGTAACTTTAAGGCAGTATGCTTTTTCAGTTCTACACAGAAATACGGCTGTGGCGAAAAATATCGCCATAGCTTTTTTTATTGCGCAGAGAGAGACGAAGGGAGGATTTAAATCGTCGGTTCATGCTGATCAGCCAAAAGCTCCGCTGTGAGGTAGTGCTTTTTGTGACTGGACGATTCAATCTATCGCTTGATCAGGAAAGGGGATTCTCTTAATGTTGAATTGGAAACTGAAAAAAATTGCATTACTGATGACGATTGTCCTTGTTTTTATGCTGGCCGGCTGCAACAGCCCATTGACCGGCAGGGCAGCTGCAACGCGTGAAATAACCGACCGTAATGGCGTTGTTTACAAAATTCCAAAAACGGTTAACCGGATGATCAGTCTCTCACCGACACTGACCCAAATCATTCTCGATTTGGATCTGGCAGATAAACTGGTGGGAGTTGATACGAATTCACAGAAATTCTACGATTTACCGCAGGAGATGCCTGCCTTCGATATGATGGCACCGGATGCGGAGCAACTGCTTGCCTTGAAACCGGATATCCTGTTGATCTCTGATATGAGTTCAGCCGGCGGCGCCGAGGACCCCTTTGCACTCTTGAGTAAGAACGGTGTCTGTGTGATTGCGGTCACGACGCCTGCTACACTGGCCGAAATTGAAGAAGATGTGGCTTTTGTGGCCGATGTGATTGGAGCCAAAGCGGGTGGAGAAGCCCTGGTCACGGCGATGCAGGCAAAATTGGCGGAGTACCGTGCGTTGGGAGAGGCGGTGCAGGAGAAAAAGACCGTCTATCTGGAAATATCCGCGGCTCCTTCTATCTACAGCTGCGGCAGCGGCGTTTTTATTAACGAAATTTTCGAACTGATTGGCGCTAAAAATGTCTTTCACGATCAAAAAGGTTGGTTCTCTGTCACCCCGGAGGCAGCCGTGGCGGCGGATGCCGATGTGATTCTGACGAATATCGATTACATGGATGATCCGGTAGCGGAGATAATGTCCCGGGCAGGCTGGCAGGAGATGCGGGCCATCCAAAACGGAAACGTTTATCGCATCGATGCCAACGCCAGTTCTCAGGCCAATCATCATGTGGTTGATGCGGTAGCAGAAATCTATCAGGCTGTCTACCAGAATCAGAAAGCAGAATAAAGATCATGCAAAACGGCTGGAAATTACTGGCGATACTGACTTTCAGTTTTTTTTGTTTAGGGTTGGCAGCCTGTCTTGGCAGTCTGGCTGTCCCATTCACGCAAGTCATGCAGATCGCCGCCAATCGATTATTGGGTTTGCCTTTGCCGGCAGAGGTCAGTGCCCTGAATGCGACCGTCGTTTGGAACTTGCGGATGCCGCGCGCCTGTTTGGCTTTCCTGACCGGCGCCGCTTTGGCTGCCAGCGGAACGGTCATGCAGTCGGTCCTGCGCAACCCGCTTGCTTCCTCCTATACCTTAGGCGTTTCTTCCGGGGCTTCTTTGGGTGCTGCGATCATCATCATCAGTGGTTTTTCACTGCCGATCTTAGGGCGTTTTACCCTGCCTGCCGCCGGTCTGCTGGCGGGGCTCTTAACGGTTGTCCTGGCTGTCAGTCTGGCTGCCAGAGTAGACAAGGGTTTCAGCGGTAATACCATTATTTTGACCGGGATGGTTTTTTCTCTGTTTGTCAATGCGCTGCTGACTTTGATCGCCTATTTTTTTCAGAGTCATACACGCAGCATTCTGCAGTGGCAGATGGGCAGCTTCGCTTTAAAAGATTGGTCTTATGTTGCGCTGCTGGCTCCGATTGTACTGATCGGCGTGATCCTCCTGCTCTACCACGCGCGGGAACTCGATCTGCTGACCTTTGGCGAAGAACAGGCTGCCGTGATGGGTGTTGAGACGACGAAAGTCAAGTGGCGTCTTTTGTCGGTGGCAGCGGCTCTGACCGGCAGTGCAGTCGCATTTTGCGGTGTGATTGGCTTTATCGATTTGATTGCCCCGCATGTTGTGCGGCGTTGGTGCGGTGCTTCTCATCGCTGGGTTGTGCCCGTTTCCGCTCTCTTCGGCGGCTGTTTTATGGTGCTGGCCGATCTGGTGGCAAGAACGATCATTTCTCCTTCGGAATTACCGGTGGGAGCCATCACCGCTTTAATCGGCGCGCCGTTTTTTGCTTATATTTATTTCAAACGCAGAAAGTAGGGGTCCTATGATGCTGCAACTAGAGCATGTGAACTGCGGCTATGACACGGAAGACGTCATTCGGGATGTTTCTCTGCAAATCGAGCCGGGAGAGATTATCTGTCTGTTCGGCCCGAATGGCTGCGGTAAAACCACCCTGCTGAAAGCTATTGCCGGACTCTTGCCTTATCGCGGCAGCATCCGCTTTGCGGGAGCCGAGATAGCCAAACTGAAACGGAAAGAATTGGCGGCTAACATCGCTCTGATGAGCCAGGTCAGCGCTACTTATTTTGATTATACGGTCTATGATACCGTTCTGCTGGGACGTTATCTCTATGGCAGCAAAGGATTCTTGCCGCATACCAGCAAAGCAGATGAAGAAATCGTGCGGCAGTGCCTGGAAGAAGTGGATCTCTGGCAGGTCAAAGATCAGCCGATCACCGCGCTTTCCGGCGGACAATTGCAAAGAGTATTTCTGGCGCGGACATTTGTCCAGGAACCGCGTTTGATTTTACTGGATGAACCGACCAATCATTTGGACTTGAAATATCAACTGGAATTGATTGAACGCTTACAACGCTGGTGCCGTCAACCGGGCAGAGCGGTGATTGGCGTGCTGCATGATTTGAATTTGGCGCTGCAATTTTGTGACAAGGCGGTTTTATTGCAGGCAGGAAGCGTTGCCCTGGATGGCGAAGCCAGTGAGGTGCTGCAAGACCCGCTGGTCACAGAGGTTTTTGGCATTGATATCCGAGGTTATATGCAAAAATCCTTGTTGAAATGGCAGTAATATAATATTGAAAGGGCCTTTATTGGATGCGATTGATTGATCTTAGTTTCCTAGCAGTTGGTTTGTCGATGGATGCCTGTGCCGTTTCTATTGTCAATGGCATGAGTATACCTAAATTAAAATGGAAACACGCGCTGGCGATCGCTTTGGCTTTCGGTGTTTTCCAAGGCGTCATGCCGTTGATCGGTTATTTTTTTGGGGAAAAGTCTGCCGTTTATCTCAATCGATTTGATCATTGGATCGCTTTTTTGCTGCTGGTTTGGATTGGCGGCAAAATGATCTGGGATTGTTTTCACGAAGAAGTACAGGAAGGGCAAGAACTGCGCTTCGGCTTGAAACTGTTGCTCGTGCAGGCGGTCGCCACCAGCATCGATGCGCTGGCCGTCGGCATCAGCTTTGCGGTCAGCCGGGTGAATATCCTGACCGCTGCTGCGCTGATCGCACTCACGACCTTTTTGCTCAGCTTCATTGCGGTTTACATCGGCAAATTCAGTGGGGATAAGCTGAGCAGCAAAGCCCAATTCCTAGGTGGAGCTATCCTAATCGGAATTGGCTTGAAAATATGGATTGAGCATAGCTTTGCTTAAACGATTGCCGCCAAACGAATAAAATAAAGAGGAGCTGCTTTTTTGAAAAACAGTTCCTCTTTATTTTTTTACTTCAATCGAGCCGGTCTATTCGGTCATGGAGCGATAGAGCAAACGCATGGCCTGCATCCAGACGGTCAGATCCAGTGTTTCCTTGCTGCTGTGAACATCTTTCATTCCGGTGGAGATCCCATCGCAGATATAACCGTGGCCGGCGAAAATATTGCAGTCACCGCCGCCGCCGCTGATCACCTGTTTGATTTCAAAACCCTCTTTTTGATAAATCTCGACGATTTTTTGGTAAAGGAAAGAATCGAAGTCTGTTTTAATGGCAGGGTAGTCGTGGCTGATCGTGACAATTGCTTCGCCGCCCATTTCTTCGGCTGCCTGAAGGCTGGCCTGGCGGATTAATTCGACCTGTTCCTGCAGCTTTTGGGCGGAGTGAGAACGAACTTCCGCTGTAAAGAAGGCTTCATCGGTAACCACATTGGTCATATCTCCACCCGAGATGCGGCCGACGTTGGAGGTAGTTTCTTTGTCGATCCGGCCAAATTTGACCTGTGCGATCGCTTTGGCCAGCATGACGGCGGCATTGATGCCTTTTTCCGGTTCAATCCCGGCGTGCGCTTTGCGCCCTTTAAAAGTAACCTTGATCCCGTCTTTGGCAGGTCCGGCGATACTGACATTACCCAAGCTGCCGGCGCCATCCAGGCTGTAAATATTCTTACAGGGCAGTTTGCTCAGATCAAAATTCTTAGCGCCGTTCATATTTTGCTCTTCGCAGATGGTAAAAAGATAGTAGATTTCCCGATGCGGCGTCTTGCTTTCCTGTAAAACATCGTAGGCTTCCATCAGCATCGCGATGCCGGATTTATCATCGGCACCTAGAATGGTGTCGCCGCTGCTGCGCAGAAGATTGCCGTCCAGAACAGGTTGAATGCCACGGCCGGGTTCGACGGTATCCTGATGCGCATTATAGCAAATTGCCTCACCGGGCATCGTACCAGGAATATGAACGAGAATATTGCTGCCATTGCCGCCGAATTTTGCTCCCGCCTGATCGCGGTATACTTCCAGACCCCGCTCGGTCCAGTACTTTTCCAGATAGTCCGACATCGCTTTCTCTTCGAAAGAAACGCTGTCGATTTTGATCATTTCCACTAAGCGATCCAACATCCGCTGTTGATTGAATTGCATTCTGATTTCCTCCTTAAAAAATTACTCTTTGCTTTAGTATAACCACTGACAGAAAATTCTGCAAGCTAAAAATTGCTGTATTGCTGAGAAAAAAGTGCCTGTTGGCTTGCCTCGCCTAGACATGTTCCGGATGGTAGAGCAGTTTGAAATGATTCTTTTGAAATTCCAGAATGCCTTCCTCGCGGAGTTTCGACAATTCGTGCGACATCGCGCTGCGGTCAAGCGAAAGGAAATCCGCCAGATCCTGCCGCGTGAAGGAGATATTGAATTCACTGCTGTTTGCTTTTTGTGCCTGAGTGGAAAGAAAAGCCAGCAATTTTTCCCGGCTGGAGCGTTTGGAAAGCACCATAATTTTTTGATTTAAGGTAAGATTTTTATCAACGATGATCTGCAGCATATTATAAACAAGTTTGTTATGATAGACACAAGCCTGGTTGCAGGTTGTAATGATCTTTCTGTAATCAATCAGCAGGATCGCGCTGTCCAGTTTGGCAATCACACTGAAGGGCAGCGCAGTTGTATTGGCGCAGGTATAGGCTTCGCCAAACATCTGGCCGCTGTCGATTTCGGCAATAATTGTGCGATTGCCATAGTAGTCGTCATGCACGATTTGTACTTGCCCGCTGAGTACGATGCCGACCAATTCGGCTGCGCTGCCGGCGGCAAAGATGATCTCACCTTTTTTATAGATCTTCTGCTGTGCCGAAAGGCATTGGAAAAGTGAACTCAATTCGGTTTCGCTGATATCAGCAAACAGAGCAACCTGGCTGAGATTTTGAAAATCTTTTTTCATATTTCTCCTTTCTGTTGTAAATACAACGGACGAATCAGCTGTATCATAGTATACTGAATCCAGGAAGTCAAGCAAAACCGGAAATAAGATTTTAAACAAATCTGAGATGTCTCAAGGAAAACATCAGGGAATGAAATAAATCTGGAGGATGAGAAAGATGATTCGCAACGTTATTCAGATCGACGAAGAAAAATGCACCGGCTGCGGTCTCTGTGCGGCAGCCTGTCAGGAAGGTGCCATCGGTATGATCGATGGCAAAGCCAAACTGCTGCGCGATGATTATTGTGACGGATTAGGCAATTGCCTGCCAGCCTGCCCGGTAGGGGCAATTCATTTTGAAACACGCGAAGCGGCTGCATTTGATGAAACAGCGGTCAAGAAAAATCAGATCAAACAGCATTTGGAACCGCTCGCCTGCGGCTGTCCCGGCACACAAGCAAAATCAATCGAACGCCAGCCGGCCGCTGACTGTGCTTCTGCTCAGGCCAGACAGCCTCAGCTAAAAGCGACGACGGCGCCGCAGACCGAAGCAGACAGTCAATTGCAGCAATGGCCGGTTCAAATCAAGTTGGTTCCCATTCAAGCGCCTTATTTTGCTAACGCCAATCTGTTGATTGCGGCGGACTGCACGGCGTATGCTTATGCGAATTTCCATCAGCGCTTCATCAAGAATCACATCACGCTGATCGGCTGTCCCAAGCTGGACGAAGGTAATTACACGAGTAAACTGAGTGAAATTATCAAGCAGAACGAGATTAAGAGCGTGACCATCGTGCGGATGGAAGTTCCTTGCTGCGGCGGCTTGGAGCAGGCAGCTAAAATCGCTCTGCAGAGCAGCGGTAAGTTTATTCCCTGGCAGGTAATAACCATTTCTACTGATGGAAGAATTTTGGATTAGAAGGGATGATGCTATGATTGAACAAGTCTTTCAAATGAGCGGCAGCCAGGCGCATGTGATTGAAGCGGTGATCAAGGATGAAAACCTGCATTACATGCATATGGTGTTGCTGCAGGGGGAAGCGCTGCCCACCCATGTGACCAATGCGGTTGTTTATATGGCGGTGATTGCCGGCACGCTGTCGCTTCGCCTCGCTGACGGTGATTTCACCATGTATGAAAAAGGCACAATACTTAAAATTCCCAAAGGGATTGAGATGGATGCCGGAAATAAACAAAACGATACCCTGGAGTTGACCGTGGTAAAAGCACCACCACCCCAAAAGTAGAATGAATAATTGAAGGAGGAGAAATCATGGAGAATCAAATGTTTTGCTTTCAATGTGAACAAACTGCCGGTGGCAAAGGCTGTATGGGAAAAGCCGGTGTCTGCGGCAAACAAGCGCCGACTGCGGAGCTGCAGGACGAATTGACCGGTGCTTTGATTGGTCTTGCCCGGGCAATGAACGGGAAAACCGCCTTTGCTGCAGCCAATCAAGTCATGCTGGAAGGTCTCTTTACCACCATTACCAATGTGAACTTTAATGATGAAACGATTCAAGAAGTGATCGCTAAAATCAACGCGGTCAAATCCATGCTGGTTCCGCAATGCGGCGGCTGTGCCACGCCCTGCTGCAAAAATGATGATTATGATATGAAGAACATCTGGGAAGCAGATGTTGACATTCGTTCTTTGAAATCCCTGATTCTTTTTGGCTTGCGCGGCATGTCGGCCTATGCTTATCACGCCATGGTACTTGGTTACTCGGATGAGACAGTCAATCAATTCTTTTACAAAGGCATGTCCGCTCTTGGTGAAGACTGGGGCATGGCGGAACTGCTGCCCATTGTGATGGAAGTCGGCAGTGTCAATTTGAAATGTATGGAACTGCTGGACCGTGCTAATACCGATACTTACGGCACACCGGTACCGACTGTGGTGCCAATGACCATTGAAAAAGGACCGTTCATTGTGATCACCGGTCATGATTTGAAAGATTTAGAGTTGCTCTTAGAGCAGACCGCAGGCAAAGGCATCAATATCTATACCCATGGCGAAATGCTACCGGCGCACGGTTATCCAAAACTGAAAGCGTATCCGCATCTGAAAGGCAACTTCGGCACCGCTTGGCAGAATCAGCAGAAAGAATTTGCCAATCTGCCGGCGCCGATCTTGTTTACCACCAATTGCTTGATGCCGCCGAAAGACAGCTATCAGGATCGTGTTTTCACTACGGAAGTCGTCAGTTATCCCGCGGTTGTGCATATCGGCGCCGAGAAAAACTTTGCCCCGGTGATTGAAAAAGCGCTGCAACTGGGCGGTTATCAGGAAGATACCGTGCTGAGCGGTATCAATGGCGGACATGAAGTGATGACCGGCTTTGCCCACGGTGCAGTACTTGCTGTGGCTGGCACCGTCATCGATGCGGTCAAAGCAGGAGCGATCAAACACTTCTTCTTGGTGGGTGGCTGCGACGGAGCCAAACCCGGACGCAATTACTATACCGAATTTGTCAAACAGACGCCGGCTGACACGGTAATCCTGACCTTAGCCTGCGGTAAATATCGTTTTAATGATCTGAACCTTGGCACGATCGGCGGTTTGCCGCGGATCATGGACATGGGACAATGCAACGATGCCTACAGCGCGATCAAAGTAGCGCTTGCCCTGGCAGACGCTTTCCATTGCGGTGTCAACGAGTTGCCGCTGACCCTGGTGCTTTCCTGGTATGAGCAAAAAGCGGTCTGTATCTTGTTGACATTGCTTTCACTGGGTATCAAGAATATTTATCTCGGACCGACGCTGCCGAGTTTTGTTTCACCCAACGTGCTCAATTACCTGGTAGAAAACTTCAATCTGACGCCGACCAGTACTCCCGAAGCGGATTTGAAGAAAATTCTGGGTTAGTCAAAAAAAATACCGCTCTGATTCCCGGTGAATCAGAGCGGTATTTTTTTGACTGTTATTTGACTAGAATACCTTCCAAACGCCAGAAGAGCAGAGCCGAGACAACGGTGACGACGACGCCTTTGACGAGGTTGAAGGCAATCACCGCAGGCAGAAAGCCAAGCAATACCTGCAGCGGCATAAAGACGGCATAAAGCGGGAACATGACATAAAGATTGATAAAGTAAGCGGAGACCGTCATGATCAGCGTACCGAGGGTGCCGGTCAGCAGTAAATTTGCTTTCCTATTCTTGAGGAATTTCAGCTTGCCGGCAAAAGAAATCGAGAGCACCAAAATGCTGCCGTAGATTAAGTTCGCCAATTGTCCGATACCGGCACTGTCGGTAAAGAGCAGATTGACCAAATTTTTAATCACTTCAACCATGAAACCACTGAACGGACCGTAAGCTAAGCCAGCTAAAGCGGCAGGTACATCCGATAAATCCAATTTCAGAAAAGGGGTACCAAACAGGGGGGGTGTTTCGATCCGCATCAGCACTAAGGATAAAGCAGCCAGGAGCGCTGTCCGCACCATAAATTGTAGAGAATGGTTTTTCATCTAAATCCTTCTTTCCATAAAAAAATCGCCTGGCAAGATCCATTCCTGCGAGGCGATTGCTTAGGACGAAAAACAGCAGCAAATTCCGCGTTGAACATTTTTTTAAAAGTTCAGCCTTTCTAAAAAAGAAATGCGGCGGCATGCTCAGGTTTTAAACCTGCTGTTCCATCTTCTACCATCCGGACTATACCGTCGGTACCGGAATCACACCGGCTCAACTTCAGCAGATGACTCTGCTTTTTGCTCGCGGACTTGTGAAGTTTAAAAAAACTTCCATTACCGCCGGTGGGGATTTCCACCCCGCCCCGAAGACTTTTCTTGCATTACGAAATGAATCATATGCCATTTTACCTGTCTTGTCAAGCGAATAAAATGAGAGATTTTTTTCGGAAGCGGGAGATGAAAAACCGGCCGATGGCTGGTAAGCCAATCGACCGGCCGAATTTTCCGGAACAGGCAAAATTAGTTTTCCCGATTGAGGAAATTGAAGAGCATCACGGCAGCTGCAGCTCTGGTGGTGGCTGAGTCGGGACGGAAATTGCCGTTGGGATCGCCATGCACAATACCTAAGCCTTGGGCGATTGCGATATAGCCATAGTTTTCTGAAGCGATTGCAGCCTCATCTTGGAATCTGCAGACAAATATGGTAGAGAGGTGAGCGATTTTGTTGTAACCGGACATGCTCAGCAGCGTTTTCACAAATTGAACACGGCTGACAATTGAGGCGGGAGCGCGTTCTGCTTCGGTCAGCAGATGCAGCGAATAGGCTGTGTTGTAGAGGGAATCATCATCCATTGGGTTGAGATAACCGGCTGCCTGCAGGAGAAAGACCAACATTTCGCGCTGCGTCAGTTCGCTTTCCGGTTGAAATTGATTTCCGTTGAAGCCAATACCGTATTGAGCGAGGGTTTCAATCTCGATTTTGGCATAATGCGTGTCTAGATCGGTGTATACGGGGACTGTGTAGGCTGCAGTCGGAGTATTTTGCAATAATTCTCCGGTTTTTGCATCAATCCCGTAAACAGCATTGGCAATGCTGTATTGATAAGCCAGACGATATTCATACAAGTAAGCGTAGCCATATCTGGAATAGAGAATATAATAAGGAGATTCGGGATCTACCGTGACAGGCAGCTGCAGATACTGCAGTTTGGTGGTGTGAGCAGCGGTATAGATCTCTTCCGCTTGGGTCATCGGGATGATTCCATCAGCCTGATCAAAGACGATATTCTCCGTCCAGTTCTGATTGAAGCTGTCGACCGCGCCACTCTGGGCATTGATGCTGATGCTGATGGAATTAGTGGGAAAGAAGTAACCGTTAACCTTTTGGCTGTAAGTAAACTGATACTGTGTCGCTGTATGCTCTGTTTTTACCGGAGCTGTGGAAGCATACAATTCCGTGGCAGCGAAATGAACTGCATAATAGTGATTCAGAAAAGCGGCTGCTTTTTCGGTGGCTTGTTCTTCCGTTAGAAAAGTAGGGAAGGCTGCTTTTTCATCATAGGGATAAGAGGAGGAGAGAGAGAGTAATGCTCCGGTCTTACCATTCAGAACGGCAAATTTGCGGTAAAACTGATAGTCATTCTCACTGTAGGTTTTACTGAAGTTTAAATAGACAGTCACATCGCCGTTTTCTTCATTCAAATAGAAATTGTAGCCGGTGAGGGTATAACTGTCATCCAACATGACTTCCGGCAGATTTTTAACGGCTGCCTGCAGTTCTTCTTTACTGAGGACGTCTTTGAGTTTCTCAACACCTGCCAGTTCCACTTCGCTGAGCGTACTGCCATAGGAGCTGGAGTCGGAGGAACCCATCCCCGCAGGCGCTTTTACCGCTTCGTTGGCTCGGTTAAAAGCATCGTATAAATCGGTGATGTCAATCAATTCGCCGGTTTTGGCATCAACGATATAATTGCCATCAATCATGGGCAGATATCGTAAGACTGCTTGGGCAGCAGAAGTATTTCCGGTTGTTTTGATCCCCTCCGGCTGTGGCAGGACAGGTTCGCTGGGGGTGGTATCTTTCAGCACATATTGCAGCTGCATTTTAACAATCGAGCGCAGCTTTGCTGCTGCAGCCGCAGCATCGACTGCCGTGGTTGTATCGGAGAAATTATTGATTATCTTGGTATTGGCATCACTGCGGCTAAATCTGTTGATGGTCAAATCGTCTGCAAAGACGGTGACCGAGAAGGTAATGCCGGTATCAAGACCGTGCATTTGAATCTTGCCACTAAAACCATAAGTTGTTGCGGAGAGTAATTCCAGGGCCTCCGTTGGTTCAAAGACAGCAGTTTCTCCTGTGGTCAATAAAGCGGGAACAAAGGTTTCAGCGGCCAGTTTTGCGTCAATTCTACTGTTGGCAGGAAAAACCGGGGAGAAATCCGGGTTGTATTTGTAATAATAAGCTTGGTTGTCAGCGGTACGATAGCGTTGATACTGCATCACCTTACCGCTTTCTTTGGCATAGACCGTGAGCGTTTCCTGATCATTGGACCAGTTCAGGTTCCAGTAAGAATCGATGATATCTTCGTTCAAAGTGCCATTGAAGGTAGTGTAGCGATCATCCAGATTGAGGTTCTGCTTGACTAACAAAGTGACCTTACCCAACCGTTCTTTCACAGCCTCGCTGCTGCTTGTCACTACCGCTTCTTTCGTGGTTCCCGTCGGCGGGGTCAGCGGTTCCGCGGCGCTGACAGCAGGTGTCATTGTCATGACCAAAAGTGCAATCAGGCTCGTACAGATAATTTTCTTAAACATAATTTCCTCCTTCTTTTGTGAAATTTTCCAACACTCGGTAATCATTGCTATAGACGCTTTGATTTTGTTTTCGGTTCCCTTAAAATCCGGTGGTAATGCAAGATTTTCAGAAAAATCTGCGGAACCCGCGGTGAATTCCGAGAATTGAGGGAGAGAGCGGCAGTAAGAACGAGAAACGAAAAAGAAAACGGCATAGTTCATCAGAAACTATACCGTTGGATTCGAGATCCGGTCCTCTAGCTGCTTTGTCTTGGTTTTTTACGGCTGCGTATTTTCACTCTGTGGCTTGGCGATTTGTTCCAGGTCGATACATTCTGTATCTAAAACAAAGATGATGGCACCGCCGACGATCACCTCGACCGGATAATGCGGCATTGCACCAAGAAAATCTACGGTCGTAGGACCGGCATTCATGAGTTGAGTACGGGCATGACAATATTGCTTTAAGAGACCAATGGCTTCGTCTACTCTGGTTGCTTCAACGCCAATCAGCAGAGTCGTATTGCCGGTGCTGAGGAAGCCACCGGTACTGGACAGTCGGGTTGAACGGAAATTTTTCTCGAGTAAGATTTCAGAGAGAGCATGAAAGTCCTGGTCTTGAATGATGGAGATAATCAGCTTCATTGATAACGCCCCTCTTTAGTTCCGATTTGTAGGCATATATTCTCTTTTCTGCTGTTTGTTTCCTCCTATTCTTACAGATTAATTTTATTTGCGAAAGGGAAGCTCAGGGTGATGGTAGTACCTTGATTCGGAATGCTCTGCAGTTCCAATTCGGCGTGATGATAACGGGCACCATGTTTGACAATCGAGAGTCCCAGACCAGTACCGCCGATTTTTTGCGAATGACTCTTGTCAACGCGATAGAAACGCTCGAAAACATGCTCCTGATCTTCCGGAGCAATGCCGATGCCGGTATCGATGACCCGCAGCCGCAGCATGTCCGGCAGACGTTCGATGATGACATCTACGCGGCCGCCTTGCTTGTTATATTTGATGGCATTATCACATAGGTTATAAATCATCTCGTCCAGGATTTGTCGGACCCCTCGTATTTCTGCTGAAACGCCTTTCAGTTCCAGATGGACTTGTTTTGCTGCCGCCTGTGGCTGCAAACGCTGCAGGATATCCTGTGTTAGCCGATACAAATCAACCGGTTCCTCGGTGAGGCTGGGTTTGTTTTCATCCAATCGGGAGATTTTCATGATGTCATCCACCAAAACAATCAGTCGGCGGGCTTCCCGATAGATGCGATCGACGAATTCAGGGATATCTTCCGCTTTGACCAGATGATTGCTGATAATTTCCGCATAACCCGAAATTGATTGCAGCGGTGTTTTTAATTCATGAGAAACATTAGCGGCAAATTCACGGCGCAGCTGTTCTGCGGCTTGTTGCTCGGTGATATCCAAAATCAGCAGTACAATTCCCTGCAGTTCTGTCTTATTCAGAACCGGATGGGCCAGCAGCTGATAACTGTGTTGATTTTGCTGCAGAACCGCTTCGGCGATTTCGCCTTGCTCTGCTTTTTGCAGCAAATTCTGCAGGACAGAGCTGCGATTCTGCGTCAACAGTTTTCTGCCGGCTGTCTGATCTGCTTTTAAGTTCAGTAATCTGCAGGCGCTGCGGTTGATCGTCAGGATCTCTTCTCTTTGATTGAGCAGGATCAGCCCATTGCTCATATTTTCCGTGATGGTAATGAATTCAGAGCGCGTCTGTGATAATTCTGCCATTCTAGCAGCGATCTCTTTGTTCTGCTGTTCAATCCGCAGCAGCAGCGGCGCCAATTCATCATAAGTATCTTTTTCAAGCGGTTCCTGCAGATTGATGGCATTGATTGGCTGGATAATTGCCTGCGTTTCATGACGGGCAAGCCAAAAAGCCAAGAGGATCACCAGAGTGATGATCAGCAGCAAAGAGGGCAGCAGGTTGAACAGCATTCCCCAGATGCTGGCAGTGGTTAAGGCAAGACGCAGCACCGTGCCGTCGGCCAAACGTTCGGCGTAATAATAAGTCTGTTGATGCAGCGTGTCGGACATGCGCACTGCTTCGCCACTGCCGTTCTGCAGAGCGCTGATGACTTCCGGTCGGTCCAAATGATTTTCCATGGTCGCGGCCGTTTCGTAATTATCAAAGAGTACGACTCCCTTAGCGCTGATCAAAGTAATGCGGTTGAGACGGTTGCGTTCCGGCACACTCTGCAGGGTTTGCAGATAAGCGAGATTTCCTTGTGTGAACCCGGTACGGATCAGAACCAATTCATTGCGCACTTCCTGCTGTTTATCGAGATAAACCTCTTTGTAAACCACGGCAAAGAAGAGGCTGCTGCTCAGCAGCACAGCAAAGAGTGAAAGCAGGCAGATGGCGCTAAAGATACGTCTTTTCATGCCTGTTCCACCATACGGTAGCCCAGTCCGCGTACCGTTTCGATCAGATTGCCGCATTCGCCCAGTTTTTGCCGCAGAGTTCTTACATGTACGTCCACCGTTCTGGTTTCACCGCTGAAATCATAACCCCAGATCGTCGCCAGCAAAGCATCACGGGTGAAAACCGTGCCAGGGTTCGACATCAACTGCTGCAGCAGTAAGAATTCTTTCAGTGTCAGCAGGATGGGTTCTCCTTTGACCGATACCTGGTGCTTTTCCGCATTGAGACTTAAATCTCCCCGCGTTAAGAGAACCTCTTTTTGTTTTGAGCCGCTGCGGCGAAGAACCGCTTTCACACGGGAAACTAATTCCATCATACCAAAAGGTTTACTGATATAGTCATCCGCCCCGGCGTCCAGCCCGCTCACCTTGTCATATTCGCTGCCCTTGGCGGTTGCCAGAATCACCGGTAAATCGGCGGTTTGCGCCGTGCCGCGCAGCTGCCTCAGGATAGACGCGCCATCCTGACCGGGCAGCATCAGATCGAGGATCACCAAATCCGGTAATTTTAGCTGCAGTTCCATAAAAAAAGCTTCGCCATCGGCGAAGCCCTTGGCTGTAAAGCCGGTGGATTGCAGTGTGTAAACAATCAATTCCCTGATGTTCAGATCATCCTCAACGCAATAAATCATCTGGTCATCCCCTTCTTTGTAGCCGGTGTGATCTACCAATCCCCCTGCAGCGATTGGCTGCAGCTATTCTGATTGGGTGGCAGCTGCCATTAGCCGAACCTGCCGGTGATATAATCTTCGGTGCGCTTTTCTTTTGGCATGGAAAACAACTGCTCGGTGGCGGCGACCTCCACAATTTCGCCCAACAGGAAGAACGCGGTTTGATCGGAGGTGCGCACGGCCTGCTGCATATTATGGGTGACGATCACAATCGTATATTTTTTCTTCAGTTCAACAATCAAATCCTCAATCTTGGAAGTGGAGATGGGATCGAGCGAGGCAGTCGGCTCATCCATCAGCAAAACCTCGGGTTCCACTGCCAAAGCTCTGGCAATGCAGAGTCGCTGCTGCTGCCCACCGGAAAGACTGAGTGCATTTTTTTTCAGACGATCTTTCAGTTCATCCCAGATCGCCGCGTCGTGCAGGGCTTGCTCGACGATGCCATCCAGTTTGGCTTTGCTGCCAATGCCGTGGGTGCGCGGACCGTAAGCAACATTATCATAAATACTCATCGGAAAGGGATTCGGTTTTTGAAAAACCATGCCGACTCGCTTACGCAATTGATTGACATCCATCGCTCCGTAAATGTCTTCGCCATCCAAGCGAATTTCTCCTGTAATTTTACAGCCCTCGATCAGATCATTCATGCGATTCAGGCATTTCAAAAGAGAAGATTTGCCACAGCCAGAGGGGCCAATGAAGGCGGTGATACGATTTTCTGCCAGTTTCAGGTTCATATTTTTCAAAGCATGAAAATCGCCATAATAAAGATTGAGATCGCTAATTGTAAATTTATCCATCTTAAGATCCTTTCGTCAGTTTTCCGGCGACAAAATGCGAAACCCAATTGATCAGTGCCACCAATAGGAGCAAGACAACTGCGGTTGCATAAGTTTGGTTGAGATATAACCCTTCATTGGAGATGTTATACATGTGGACGGATAAGGTGCGTCCGGAAGAAAATAAGCCGTTGGCAATTTGGCTGGCTGTTCCCGCCGTATAGATCAGGGCTGCGGATTCTCCCACGATGCGTCCGATACTTAAAATCACGCCTGCCAGAATGCCCGGCATCGCCGCCGGTAAAACAATCTGAAAGATGGTGCGTAAACGTCCGGCACCCAGGGCAAAACTGCCTTCCCGATAAGCATCGGGTACGGAATGCAGCGCTTCCTCCGTGGTGCGCATCATCAAAGGCAAAATCATGATCGCTAAGGTGCAGGCACCCGCCAGGAGAGAATAACCCCAGTGCAAAAATGTGACGAAGAAAAGCATACCGAACAAACCATAAATGATCGAGGGAATCCCGGCCAGCGTTTCGGTGGCTAAACGGATCCATTCCACCAAGCGGTTACTGCGTCCGGCGTATTCCGAAAGATAGAGAGCGGAGAAGATACCCAGCGGAACGGCGATGGCCAGCGACAGCAGGATGATCATCAGCGTATTGATCAACGCCGGCAGTAAGGAAACATTTTCACTGTTATAGTGCAGTGCAAACAGGGAAGGCTGCAGATGAGGAATTCCTTTGATCAGAATGTAGCCGACCAGGAGCAGCAGAATGCCGGCAGTAGACAGAGCAGCCAGAGAAACCAACAGCCGAATTAGCAGAGAGAGCGGATCGTGCCGATAGCGAAATTGCAGCAGACGGATGGTGCGCAACGGGCGTTTCATAGGGTTGACCTCCTCTTCAGCAAGGAAAACGAAAGGTTGATGATTAGAATGAAGACAAAGAGGACAACTGCAGTGGCAATCAGCACCTCTCTGTGCAGATCCGTGGCATAACCCATTTCCATAGCAATATTACTGGTGAGTGTGCGGATTCCGGCCAAAATGCTGGTGGGCATTCTGGTTTGGTTGCCGGCGACCATCATGACGGCCATGGTCTCGCCAATGGCACGTCCCACACCCAGCACAACGCCGGCCAGGATACCGGATTTGGCCGCGGGCAGGACGGTGAATAAAACAGAGCGTTCATGACTGGCTCCCAGGGCCAGACTGCCCTCGTAGTAGCTGGCAGGCACGGCGCGTAAAGCCGCTTCGGAAATCTCTATGATGGTCGGCAGAATCATGATCCCCAGCAGGATAGCAGCGGTGAGAATGCTATTGCCATCCCCGCCGAAGGTCTGCCGGACGAACGGCACCAACACAACAATACCAAAAAAACCGTAAACAACGGAAGGAATACCGGCCAGCAAATCAATCAGTGGTTTCAGGAAACGATAGAGCTGCTGAGAACAGAAATGCGCCAGGTAGAGCGCCGTCAGAACGCCCAAAGGCACACCAAGTAAGATCGCACCGGCTGTAACATAAAGGCTGCCCATGATCATCGGCAGCAGGCCGTAGAGGTCATTGGAGGGCCGCCAGACCCGGCCCGTCAGGAAGTTGAACAACCCGATCTGCCGCATGGCCGGTATGCCGTTGGCAAACAGGAAATAGCAAATCAGGGCCACGGCTGCAATGGAAATACAAGCAGTCAGGAAGAAAAGCAAATGAGCCGCCTGTTCTTTTCGCCTCATTTTAAATCACATCTCCCCATCGTAAAGACTCGCCGATATAAATACCCCTGACCTGTGCCATTGTCAGGTTCTTCACCGGATTTTGTTTGTTGACGATCACGGCGATTCCGTCCAATGCAAAGGGAGTTGCTTTGAGACCACGGTTGATTTCGCTCTCTTTTAGTGCTCTGGAAGACATACCAAGCTGAGCGGTCCCTTCTGCGACAGCGGTAATTCCCGCAGTCGTATCGCTTTGCCGGATTTCGATTTTTACGGTGGGCTGCCGTTCCAGATAAGCATTCTTCAGTTTTTCCATCACCGGACTGATAGAGGAGGAACCGGCAATCACAATTTTACCGCTCTGTTTCGTGTCGGGGTAAGATTCCGTACCTTCGGCTGCCAGATAACCGGCGGACTCGAGAATGGATTTTCCCTCAGAACTAAGAATGAAATTAGTAAAATCCTGGGTCAGACCATCAATGTTCTTGTCGGTGACAAGCTGGAAAGGCCGGGCGAATTGGTAACTGCCGCTGAGAATATTTTCTTTGCTGGCTGCACTGCCGTCGATGCTTAATGCCGTCACACTCGCATCCAGCGAACCAATCGAGAGATAGCCGATCGCATGGGGATTCCCCGCTACAGCGGCAAGCATGGCGGCAGTGCTGTCGACGATCACCGCTTCCGGTGTGGTGTAATCGACATAGACTCCGCGTAGATTCAGCTTCTCTACACCGAATAATTCAATAAAAGCGCCGTGGGTACCAGAACCTTCTTCGCGACTGAGAATGGTGATGGTATGAGTCAGGCTGAATGGATCGGTATTCTTAAGATTACAACCGCTCAGCAAAAAGATCAGACAGCTAAGTAAACTGAACCAAACGATTATTTTCTTCATTTTACATTCTCCTTTTTAATTTTAAGTTTAGCCACAGAATGTAAAAAACAGAAGACAGCTTTTGTAAAATCTATGTAAAACAGCAAAGAAACCCTCCAAAGGCTTCTTTGCTGTCGACAAAATTAATTCAGTTGAGGCGGAATTAACACAGAAACGTTTCTGTCCCGGATCGGCAGCGTCATTCCCTGCCAAAAGCAGCATGTTTGTTTATTGGACGATGACGTCTTTCCAAACCAGTGTGGCACCGGTAAAGATATTCTTCACTTGGGCACTGGTCAGAGCAGTCAGGGGATTATCGTTATTGACGATGATCGCAATTCCGTCCATGGCGAGTCTGATTCCTGTCAAACCTTTGGCGGTTTCGCTCTCTTTTAATTCGCGGGAAGACATGCCAATCTGGCAGGTTCCGGAGGCAGTGTTGGTAATACCGGTAGTAGAATCGCTTTGCTGGATTTCAATTGTCACATTCGGCTGCAAGGCAAGGTAAGCTTCCTTCAATTTCTCCATCACGGGAGTGACGGAAGAGGAACCGGCCACGACGATTTTGCCGCTTTGCTTGACGCCGCTATAGGCTTTGGTATCGTCGCTCGCGATATAACCAGCTTTTTCAATCACAACTTTACCTTCGGCGCTGAGGATGAAATTGACAAAATCCTGAGAGAGTCCATCGAGTTCACCTTTAGTGACCAGCAGGAAAGGACGAGCAACTTTGTAGGTATTGTTTTTGATGTTCGCGACGCTGGCTTGCGTGCCGTCAATCGCGAGCGCTTTTACACTGTCGTTCAGAGAACCCAGGGAAACATAACCAATCGCATAGGGATTGCCGGCTACGGTCGTCAGCATGACGGAGGTGTTATTGGTGGAAACCGCTTCCTCCGTGGTATAATCCACCTTGACACCTTTGTCGTTTTTTTGTTCTACACCCATCAGTTCAATAAAAGCGCCGCGGGTGCCGGAACCTTCTTCCCGTGTGATCACAGTAATTGCTTTCGTGTTTGTAAATCCAGCTTTTTGCGGGGTTTGATTGCATCCAGCAAACAGAGCCAAGACCAAAAGCAGCAGCAGTAAACCGGTAAATTTCCGTTTCATTTTTATCCATCTCCTTTGTTTTACTTTCTTTTGCTGACTCGAGTTTATAATAAGGATGTTAAATCCAAAAGCGATGTAATGTAAAGAATGAGTAAAACAGCAGCGCAGCCATTCGTCGCACTGAATGGCTGCGCTGCAAGATTTCAGATGGAATCTACCATTTTCTTCTCCAGGTTTCTCTTTGACAAATCTCTTCGAAGCCAATTGATTTATAAAAACTGGCAGATCCGCCGTAGCAATACTTTGCCCCTTGGCGTCTCGCCTTTTGCATGGCATTGACTAAGGCATAGGCTGCCAAACCCATGCGGCGATAGATCGGAACGGTGCATAAAGGCTCCAGATAAGCGAAACGGTTTTGTTCTTCCAGCCACATACCCGCATAACAGGCATAGTCACCGTTGGGCGCTTTGATGATCGTGGTTAAATCCGGCCGGAAGTGAGGGGCGGTTTGCATGATGCGCCGACGGTCCAAATCACTATCCGGTTCACCGGGGTGGTTGAAGCCTTTCCACATACAGACATCAATTTTATAAAGGTCATTTTCCTCTTCCAGCGAAACAGCCTTGTAACCTTCCGGCAGACTGACCATCGGGAAATCGTGCTGAAAGGAAAAGACACGCACAGCCTCGCTGAAGACCTTTTGATAACCACTGACTTGCAGCAGATTGATCAGAGCGGTCTGTGGACTGGTCAGGTAGATATCCAGAGCATGCTCTCCCTCACTGCTGGCAGCTAATTCCAGTTCTGCATATTGCAATAAATCGGGCAATAATTGTTCATAAGCCGGTTTCACGCTGAACATAGCTTCCCCGATGTCGCTTTCAAAGCAAACCAGTGCCACTAATTGACCTTTATCCTCCCAGAGACCAAAGCGATGGGCGAGACGGTGGTTGAAGGCAGGGTGGGTATGCGCATATTCAAAAGAAGGTTGTGTGACAGGACTGCTGTCCGGGTAACTGTATTCATCACGTAAGAATTGATTCACTTGCTCAAAATCCTGTAAAAGCTTATAGTTCCGAAAGCTGATTGCCATTTTCTGTCACTCCCATCACGCAGTTTTATTTGTTTCTGCTCTCCCTGCAGAAACCGGCTGCTTCTCTTAAAATTCTGTAAGAACAGAAGAGATACCTGCAAATTATGAAAATGTAATATTCCGAAAAAGGAAAGCGATATCGGCGGCACGAACTAGAGCAGCAGAAAATAGAATTTTTAGGAGGCTGCCTGCTATGAATGAGTTATTTCAGCGTGCCAAAGCTATGCAAGACAAATTTATCGGATTTCGCCGTCAATTCCATCGTCATCCGGAGCCGGGTTGGGAAGAATTTGAAACCTCGGCAACGGTGATGCGTTACCTGGATGAATTGGGAATCCCTTATACCCGAATCGGAACCACCGCTGTGGTTGGCTTAATCGAGGGCGGTTTGCCCGGTGATCAGTGCATTGGCATTCGTGCCGACATGGACTGTCTGCCCATTACCGAACAGACTGGGGTAGACTATGTTTCAGAGATTCCCGGCAGGATGCATGCCTGCGGCCATGACAGTCATACGGCGATGCTGATGGGCGTAGCGACTCTGCTTTCTGAAATGAAAGAGCAAATCCCGGGCAAAGTAAAGCTGTTTTTCCAGCCGGCTGAAGAAGGCCCCGGCGGCGCCAAAGTGATGATCGAAGCGGGCTGCATGGAGAATCCCAAAGTGGATGCCGTAATCGCCCTGCATGTTGGCACCCAAGATCTGCCGACCGGTAAAGTTGCCATGATGCCGGGCCCTTCTTCCGGTGGTACCCAAGGCTTGACGATCGTGATCAAAGGCCGCGGCGGTCATGGCGCGCATCCGCATAAGTCAGTCGATGCGATTGCCGCCGCTGCTCAAGTAATCACCGCTCTGCAGAGCATTGCCAGCCGGGAAGTCGATCCGCTCGATTCCATCGTGATTACGATCGGCACCATCCAGGGTGGATATCGCGGCAATGTGATCGCCGACCGGGTGGAAATGACCGGTACGATTCGCACTTTGGAGCCGAATGTCAGAAATGCGGTTCCCGGACAGATCAAGCGCATTGTTGCCGGTGTCTGCGCCGCTTATCGCTGCACTTATGAAATCGATATTCCGGAAGGAATTCCTTCTGTGATCAATGATCCCGCCATGGTCAATCTGGCACAGGCCGCCTGCATTGACGTTTTAGGCAAAGAGAATGTAATTATTAAGAAACGTCCCTCCATGGGCGGCGAAGATTTCTGCTATTTCGCACAAGCGGCACCCGGTATGATGATCAGCTTGGGCGCGGAAAATGCCGAGAAAAATTGCAGCTTCCCGGGACATCATCCGAATTTCAACATTGACGAAGATTGTATCGCCATCGGGATGGCGGTCTTGAGCCAAACAGCACTGGATTTCCTGAAAAAATAAGCGGGAGGTGCCTTCATGTTTGATTTACTCATCCGCAATGCGCGTGTGATCGATGGAACCGGTTTCGCTTCCTATCCGGCTGATGTGGCAGTCAAAGACGGCTTGATTCGGCAGATCGGCGATTTAAGCGGTGTTGATGCCAAGGAAGTACTCGATGCGCAAGGCAAAGCCCTGGCACCCGGTTTTATCGACATTCATACACATTCTGATAGCACGCTGTTGGCCGATTATCGCGGTCAATCCCATATACAGCAAGGGGTTACCACCGAAGTGTTGGGGCAATGCGGCGGATCGGCTGTCCCCCGCAGCAGAGCAATGGCTTTGCAGCAAAAGGAAATGCAGCTGCGCCTGCAGCCAGAGACAGAGCCTTTCATGGGAACCAGTACAGCCGAGTATCTGGCGGAGTTGGAGAAACGTGGGATCAGTCAGAATGTTGTCTTTGTTTTGGGTCAGGGAAATCTGCGCCAAATCGTGATGAATTATGACGCGGGTCCGGCAAATGCAGCGCAGCTGGAAGAGATGAAACAGCTGGTGCGTCAAGCGATGCAGGAAGGGTCGGCCGGTATTTCCACCGGTTTGATTTATGCTCCCAGCATTTATGCCGCCACCGACGAAATTGTGGAACTGGCCAAAGTTGCCGCCGAATATGACGGCATCTATTTTACCCATATGCGCGGTGAAAATGATACCGTGATCGAAGCCGTGCAGGAAGCCCTGGCCATCGGACGCCGTGCCAAGATCAAAGTCCAGCTTTCTCACCTGAAAGCGATGGGACGGCATATGTGGGGTAAATCGCGTGAAATTCTGGCGCTGCTTGAGGCTGCCCGTCAAGAGGGTATCGATGTGACCTTCGATCAATATCCTTATACGGCGGCTGCCTGCGGTTTGGATACTGTCCTGCCGCCCTGGGCTTCGATCGGCGGCAAAGCCAAAATGGTGGAACGTCTGCAAAATCCGGCTGAGAAAGCCCGGATGCTGGCGGACATCACCAATGAGCAGGGTTTAGGTGATTGGATCAGTATCTATAAAGGGGTAGGCTGGGATCAGATTATGATTACCGGCTTTCCACCGGATGCCAGCCTGGAAGGTAAGATGATCGCCGAAATTGCAGCGGAGCAAGGGCAGGATGCCTGGGATACCTGCTGCGATCTGATCATCCGCAATCAGGGCGAGCGCGTCAGTATCGTTTATTTTGCCATCGGCGAAGAGGACTTGGAACGCATTCTCTGCCATCCTTTGCAAATGGTCGGCTCCGATACCGGTGCGGTCGGCGGCGAACCCGGTCCCGGCAAGCCGCATCCGCGCGCCTTCGGCAGTTTTGCCGGCATCCTCGGTAAATATGTGCGCGAGAAAAAGTTATTCAGCCTGGAAGAAGGCGTCCGCAAGCTGAGTTCCGCCCAAGCAGCACGTTTGCAGTTGAAGGACCGCGGCTTGATTCGTCCGGGTTACCGGGCTGATCTGGTTTTATTTGATCCGGATACAATCGACGCTCCCGCCGATTATCTCAACCCCCGCCAATATGCCACCGGCATCGCAGCGGTTTGGGTGAATGGGGTGCTCAGTGTGCGCGACGGTGTGCATACCGGTGCGAAAGCCGGCATGGTTCTGCGCCACACCAAATAAGAAGAGCATGATAGGGGGCAGGCCGACTTCGGTCTGCCCCTTGCATTTGTTTTCGGCGGACAGAACTGCTCTTACTGCAAGTGCGCAGTAAGAGAGAACTTCAGCGGGAGTGAAATGAAATGATCATTTGGCTGAACGGAGCTTTTGGCTCCGGCAAGACCACCATTGCCTTTGAATTGCAGCGACGGCTGCCTGGTGCTTTTGTTTTTGATCCGGAAAATGCGGGTTATTATCTCAGAAAGAATCTGCCGCAAACCATTTGGCAGGCTGATTTTCAGGACGATCCGCTTTGGCGGCAGATAAATCTGGCGATGCTGCGCCGGCTGAGCCAGACGGGGCAAACGATTATTGTACCAATGACTCTGGTCAACCCACAATATTATGATGAGATCATCGGATCTTTGCGGGCAGAGGGGATCGAGATCCGTGTCATCCTTCTGATGGCAAGCAAAAAAACTTTAGTCAGACGCTTGCACAATCGCCTGGAAGGCAGGAACAGCTGGGCCCGGCAGCAGATTGACCGCTGTCAGAGTGCTTTTTTGCAGTCGAATCCGGCAGAAAAGCTCTGGACGGATCGGCTCAGCATCGAAGCAACCGTGGAAGCGGCGGCTCACCGCGCTGGTATTCGCCTGATTCCGGAACGCCGCAGCACCTGGCAGCAAAGGGCAGATCGGCTGAAAACAATGATTCGCCACATTCGCTGAGCGATCCGGAAATTTGCAGTAGACAGAAATGAGGAAAAAGGTTATAATAAAAGAAAATTCAAAGGACAGGACAGATAATATGAAACAATCTGAATTTCCGCGTTTTGACTTTGCGAAGCCCCCTCTGACGATGCGGTTCTTTTTACAGCCGATTGCCTGGGGTTTCAGTTATTTCTTCTTCAAACTGCAAAAAGTAAAGGTCCAAAGAACGAATATGGCAGGTTTAAAGTCTCCCTACCTTTTGCTTGTCAATCACAACAGTTTTAATGATTTTCTAATCACGACCATCGCAACCTTTCCTCAGCGCAGCAATAATGTGGTGGCGATCGATGGATTTATCGGCCGGGAATGGCTGATGCGTTGGGCGGGTTGTCTCTGCAAACGCAAATTCACCAGTGATATTGTTTTGGTGCGGCAGCTTCGCCGCATTCTCCTGGGTGGTCACACGGTCATCCTTTACCCGGAAGCACGCTACTCTCTCTGCGGTACGACAGCAGTACTGCCGGATTCGCTGGGTAAAATGGTGAAAATTTTCCAGGTCCCGCTGGTGACGCTGCTCATCCATGGCAATCATATATTAAAACCGTTTTGGGATCCGCGGGACCGCGGCATTCGCAATCTGGAAGCCGAGATGACGCAGATTTTATCGGTGGAAGAAATCAACCAGCTTTCGGTAGATGAAATCAACCGAATGATCCGGGAAGCTTTTGTCTACGACGAATTTGCCTGGCAGAAAGCAAAAGGGATCCGCATCAGCGACCCCAATCGGGCGCACAATCTGCATAAGGTGCTCTATCAATGTCCGCACTGCGGTAAAGAATATCAGATGATCGGCAAAGGGACGAAGATCTGGTGTGAAGCCTGCCAAAAGAGCTGGACGATGTCTGAACTCGGTGAGCTGCAGGCCGATCAAGGCGAGACGGAGTTTTCCCATATTCCCGACTGGTATGAGTGGGAACGACTGCAGGTGCGCAGGGAAGTGGAGAACGGGACCTATGCTTTCTCCGCCCAGGCCCATGTCAATTCCCTGCCGAATGCCAAACGGTTTATCCCGCTCGGTCAGGCGACCTTTACGCATAATATGAACGGCTTTCGTTTGGAAGGTGTTTATGAAGGCGAACATTACCTGATTGAGCAGCCGGTCAATACGACCTATTCGGTGCATATTGAATATGAGTATCTCGGGAAATTCGGTGATTGTGTGGATCTCAATACCAGTGATGACACTTTTTATGTTTATCCGGAAAACTGCCATTTCTCCTTAACCAAGATTGCCCTGGCAACCGAGGAATTGTATCAAGCCAACGAGCGCAGGCTGAAAGCAGAAAAAGCAAAAGCAAATGCATAAGAAAAAGCGAGAGGACGGTTTTCGTCTTCTCGCTTTTTGATCAGTCTATTTCCACTTCAATTCATGATCCAATAACCATTGTTTCCGCTCAAGGCCGCCGCCAAAGCCGACCAGCTTCTTGTTTTTGCCGATTACTCTGTGGCAGGGTACGATGATGCTGATCCGATTATGATGATTGGCGCCGCCGATGGCCCGGGTTGCTTTGCGGTTGCCGATGGTTTCCGCTTGCTGCTGGTAGGAACGCACCTCACCATAAGGGATGGCCTGCAGCGCTTGCCAGGCTTTCATCTGAAATTCTGTGCCCGCCATTGACAGCGGCACGCTGAATTCCTTGCGAGTACCCTGAAAATATTCCTGCAATTCTTTGACTGCTTGCTGCAGGACGGCCGGCATGGTCTGTTCGCTGACCAGCACAGCAGCCGGAAAGAGAGCGGTGGATGCTTCTGACTCGAAAGAAACACTGACAATAGCAGTTTCGTTGCTTTGAATCACTAAATCACCAACGGGTGTGGCTAGGCTGGTTTGGTAGATCATACGATTATCTCTCCTTTTCTTTGAGCAGGTTTCGCTCGGCAGCGCCAGTAAAAGCGCTGCTGTTGGCGAAAGCGTTCGGTTCAGGTTTTGCGGCAGGAAAAGCCGACGTCAATAATTATTTTCGCGGTCAGCAGGTAAATTCCTTTGCATGCCGAAATATTTCAGCAAACAGAAAGGGGATCCCCCTGCTGGAGAATCTTTAAAAGGAGCGTGGATTATGATGGATCCTATGTTATACCATTATCCGTCGCGGCGTCAAGTGGTTTACGCCAAGAATGGCATGGTCGCTTGTTCTACACCGCAGGCGGCGCAGGCTGGTTTAGAGGTATTAATGCAGGGCGGCAATGCCATTGACGCTGCCTTGGCGGCAGCTACGACCGAAACTGTCTGTGAACCGTGCTCCAACGGCATTGGTTCGGATGTCTTTGCCATTCTTTGGAGCAAAGGCAAGTTATATGGGCTGAATGCCAGCGGTCCGTCGGTGATGAAACAGACCCTGGCGGAGCTAAAAGCCAATTTCAGCGAAATGCCCAAATACGGTTGGCCGGCGGTGGATGTACCGGCTGCTCCGGCTGCCTGGGCCGCGCTGGCCAAACGTTTCGGTAAATTACCCTTAAGCCAGATCGTCAAACCGGCCGTCCGTTATGCCTCGCAAGGCTACGCCGTGGCGCCTACCACAGGCAGAGCCTGGCAGAGCGCTTATCAAGTGTTTTTAAAAAACCTGCAGGGACCGCAGCATGAAGGTTGGTTTTCTACCTTCGCACCGAATGGCAAACCGTACGGTCCCGGCGACATTGCCTATTTACAGGATCATGCCCGCACGCTGACTGAAATTGGCGAAACCAATGCGGAATCCTTTTACCGCGGCGCTTTGGCCGAAAAAATCGTCGCCTTTGCGCGGGAGACCGGCGGAAAAATCTCTCTGGAGGATCTGGGTCAGTATCAACCGCAATGGGTGGAGCCGATCAGTATCAATTACCGCGGTTATGATGTTTGCGAGATTCCGCCGAATGGTCAGGGCATCACCGCTTTGATGGCGCTGAATATCTTAAAGGGATTTTCTTTGGCAGACCGGGAGAATCCAGAGACCTATCATCTGATGATGGAAGCGCTTAAATTAGCCTTTGCCGATGCCAAAAAATATGTGACCGACCCGCAGCATATGACCGTCAGCGTTGAACAATTGCTCTCGGAAGAATATGCCGCCAGCCGCCGCGCCTTGATCGGTGAAAAAGCATTGCTGCCAATCGCCGGCGATCCGCGTTCGGGAGGAACGATTTACCTCTGCGCCGCCGATAATGAAGGCAATATGATTTCCTATATCCAATCCAACTACGCCGGCTTCGGTTCCGGGGTGGTCGTTCCCCATACCGGGATTTCTCTAAACAATCGCGGCAATAATTTCTCATTGGATCCCAGCCATGACAATGTCTATGCGCCGGGCAAGCGGCCTTACAATACGATTATCCCCGGATTTTTGATGAAAGACGGTCAGCCGGTGGGTCCCTTCGGCGTCATGGGTGGCTTCATGCAGCCGCAAGGCCATTTACAGGTGATGGTCAACACGATCGATTTTGCCATGAATCCGCAGGACGCGCTGGATGCGCCGCGTTTCCAATGGACGGGAGAAAAGAATATTGAAGTGGAACAGAGCGTGCCGCTGTATGTGCAGCAGGAACTGCAAAACCGCGGCCATCTGATTATTCCCAAAGTGGCCAGCGGCGGTTTTGGCCGCGGTGAGATCATCTGGCGTATGCCGAACGGCGCCCTCTGCGGCGGCACGGAACCCAGAACCGACGGCACCATTGCTGGTTGGTAAGCAAGAGCAGGCAAAATTGCCAGGATTGACCAATAAGAAAGAAGGAGAAAAAATGGCAAATTTAGAAACAACCCGGGAAAATCTGATTAAAAGAGGTTATCAGGTTTCCTTGTTTGCCAACAAAGAAGCAGCGACCGCTTACCTGACAGAACAAATTCAAGGTAAAACAGTCGCTTTCGGCGGCTCGATGACCACAAAACAAATGGGTTTAGATCAGGCACTGGCGGTGAAGAATTGTGTGCTGTGGCATTGGACGCAGACTTCTGCAGCCTTGCTGCCTGCCAGAACGGCTCAAGTTTATATCGCCAGCGTCAATGGCATGGCGGAAACGGGAGAATGGGTCAATATTGACGGCTCCGGCAACCGGGTCGCCGGTACGATTTTCGGTTCTCAGAGCGTTTATTTGGTGGTTGGCAAAAATAAAGTCGTAGCTGATTTGAGTCAAGCGCTTTGGCGAGCAAAAAATATCGCGGCTCCGCTCAACGCGCAGCGTCTGCACTGTGCTACCCCTTGTGCGGTGAAGGCGGACAAGTGTTATGACTGCGACAGTCCGGGCCGCATCTGTAAGGTAACCTCGATTTTTGAACGCAAGCCCAATGGGGTGGCGCATTATGAAATCATTCTGATCGATGAAGAATTGGGCTATTGATTCCTTTCAGGCTGGGAAGCAAAGGAATTTCACTGTGCGGTAACGAACAGGGTAGCATGCGATGAAAAGCAGAGAATGAGACGGTTTCTCAGGAAATTTGGGCAGCCTGGCAGTGGTTTTCATTGCAAGGCTGTCTTTTATATGAATTTTGTGCCAAAGGGAGTGCACTTATGAATGAGAATGATTTGCGGCAGATTGCCGATTGCTACCCGCTGGCCGGAAGAAAACCGCAGCAAGCCGACACAGTCATCCGCATTGGCCGAACGGCGTTCGGTGGCGGTCATTTTGCGGTGATTGGCGGTCCCTGCGCGGTGGAGTCAGCCACTCAAATCAGTGTAGCGGCCGGGGTGGTCCGGTCAGCCGGAGCCGGACTGCTGCGCGGCGGTGTTTATAAACCGAGAACCTTACCGTATAGTTATCAGGGCATCGGTGAGAAAGGCATCGCCATGCTGGTGGCTGCCGGCAGGAGCCAGGGTTTGCCGGTGGTCAGCGAGATCACAGCCGCAGAGCAAATTCCTTTTTTTGCTGCGGTGGATGTGCTGCAGGTCGGCACGCGCAATATGCAGAACTATGCGCTGCTCCAGGCGCTGGCAGCCTGCCGGCAGCCGATTTTACTCAAACGCGGTTTGAGTGCGACCCTGCAGGAACTGCTCTTCAGCGCCGAATACCTGCTGGCGGGCGGAAATCCAAATGTGATTCTTTGTGAGCGCGGCATCCGGACCTATGATACGATCACGCGCAACACGCTCGATTTGGCAGCGGTTCCCTTATTAAAAAAACTGAGTCACCTACCTGTCATCGTGGATCCCAGCCATGGCACCGGCATCCGAAGTCTGGTCTTACCGATGTCTTTGGCGGCTGCCGCGGCCGGTGCGGATGGTTTGCTGCTGGAGATGCATCCGGATCCGGAGCAGGCACTGAGTGATGGCGAACAAAGCTTGAACCCGGACGAATTTCGTCAACTGATGGCTGCACTGACGCAGCTGCGCAGTGTGACAGGGAAGCAGACGAGGTTGGCAGATGATCAATAAAATCAGCATCCAAACCAAGCCTGCTTATCCGGTTTATATCGGTTCCGGTTTATTGGCAGATCTACCGGCTTATCTGGGGCAAACGTTTTCCGGCCGAAAGCTGATGCTGGTCTGTGATACGACGGTAAATCAGCTCTATGGTGCCGAATTGCTGCATCGGCTGCGGGCAGCCGGCTTCTCTTGTGAGCAATTTGTTTTTTCAGCGGGAGAGTCTGCCAAATCCGCAGAGGTTTTATTTCGCTTGCTCAACTCGATGGCCGCGGCGGAGCTGAATCGCCATGACGCGGTGCTGGCGTTGGGCGGCGGAGTGACCGGCGATTTAGCGGGTTTCGCCGCCGCTCTCTACATGCGCGGCATCGACTATATCCAACTGCCTACCACTTTACTGGCGGCGGTCGATTCCTCGGTAGGAGGCAAAACGGCGATAAATTTGCCGGCAGGCAAGAATTTGGTTGGTGCCTTTTGGCAGCCCAAAGCGGTTTTTTGTGACACCGATACCTTTATCAGCCTACCCGCTGCCGTTTGGCGCGACGGTTTGGCGGAAGTGATTAAAACCGCTTTGATCGCGGATGCACCGCTTTTTCGGCGTTTGTCCGCCCAAAACCAAGCTGAGCAATGGCAGGAAATCATTGCCCGCTGTGTGGAAATCAAGGCGGAGATCGTCATGGCAGACGAACGGGAGGCGGGGCGGCGGCAGTTGCTGAATTTTGGTCATACGATTGGGCATGCCATTGAAAGCTGCAGCAATTACACGATCGGTCACGGTCATGCGGTCGCTGCCGGGATGTGGCTGATCAGCAAAGCGGCAGTGCAGCAGCACATCTGTGCGCCGGAGCTGCTTCAGGAATTGACCGACTTGCTGCAGCTGCAGCAATTGCCGCTGCGTTATCCTTATACGGCAGCACAACTGGCTGCCGCTGCTCTGCACGATAAAAAGCGCAGCGGGGATCGTCTGACCTTGGTTTTACCGATGCAAATCGGGCAATGCTGTTTACATCAAATTGCCATGACGGAACTGGAAGAGTGGCTGCAGGCTGCCCTGACGGAGAGTGAGTAAAATTCATCAGGTTTTTGGCCTTTTCGTTTTTTAGCGCGGGTGATAAAAAAGCAGGAGGATCCAGATGGAGATACGAATCGAACCGCACAGCCTGAGCGGCGAACTGGCGGCAATCCCTTCCAAATCCGCGGCGCATCGCTGCCTGATCGCGGCGGCACTGGCGGACCAGCCAACTTCATTGCGTCTTAACGGCAGCAATCGTGATTTGACAGCCACTTTGCTGTGTCTGGTAAATCTCGGTGCTCGATTTGAACAAACGGAGCCGGATAGTTTGCGTGTTACACCGCTGCGGCAGAATCCGTCTGTCCGTTCGGCTGCGCTGCCTTGTCAGGAAAGCGGCACAACCCTGCGCTTTCTCCTGCCTTTGGCCGCGGCGTTGGGCGTAACGGCTGATTTTTCGGGAGAAGGCAGATTACCGCAGCGCCCGTTGGCGGATCTGCAGCAGCAAATGAGCCGGTATGGCTGTGCTTTCAGTCAAGATGCGCTGCCTTTTACTTTAAGCGGTCAGCTGCAGCCGGGTGATTTTTATTTACCCGGCAATATCAGCTCCCAATATATCAGCGGACTCTTACTGGCTCTGCCTTTGCTGTCCCAAGACAGTCGCATTGAATTGACGACACCGCTGGAATCGGCCGGTTACGTTGACTTGACCATCGCCGTTATGGCTCAATTTGGTGTGCGGATTCAACGCTTGCCGCATGGGTATCAGATCAGCGGCGGACAAAGCTATCATTCTCCCGGTTGGGTCGCAGTGGAAGGGGATTGGTCCAACGCGGCCTGCTGGTTGGTAGGCGGCGCTTGCAGCCAGACAGGAATTCACGTGCGTGGTTTGAACCTGACTTCTGCACAGGGAGACCGGGCAATTACAACCCTGCTGCAGTCTGCCGGCGTCAACATAAACCTAAAATCCAATCTGGTGACAGCGAGGCGGGAAAAGCTGCGGCCCTTCACGGCTGATACGGCGCAAATCCCCGATTTGGTGCCGCTGCTCGCTGTACTTGCCGCCACCGCTGAGGGAGAGAGCCGCCTGCAGCATGTCAGACGGCTGCGCCTGAAAGAAAGCGATCGTCTGCAGGCAATCCTCGAGATGCTGGCAGCGCTGGGCGGCAGAGCTTTTTTAGCAGACGACGGTGATACGCTCTGTATTGCCGGCCGGGGTTTTTTAACAGGTGGTCTGGTCAATAGCTACGCGGACCACCGCATGGTGATGGCAGCGGCGATCGCGGCTTGTTTTGCGCAAAACTGTGTGACGATTCAATCCGCGCAGGCGATCGAAAAATCTTATCCGGATTTCTTTTTGGATTATGCGGCATTGGGAGGTAAATACGATGTCCTCTGAGTTTGGCAAGTTATTGCGCATCAGTATTTTTGGTCAATCACACGGCACGGCGGTGGGGGTTGTGATGGATGGCTTACCGGCCGGAGAACAGATCGATTGGCAGCAGGTACAAAACTTCCTACGGCGTCGCTCGCCCGGACAAACAGAGCTGACTTCTGCCCGCAGCGAGAGCGACCTGCCCGAGATCCTCAGCGGTTTGCTGGATCAGACGACCTGTGGAGCGCCTCTATGTGCAATTTTCCGCAATCAGGATGTCAAATCAGCGGATTATGAGCAATTTCGCCGCTATCCGCGGCCTTCTCAGGCCGATTATCCCGCTTTTTTACGTTATCATAATTTTCAGGATCTGCGGGGCGGCGGTCATTTTTCCGGCCGCCTGACGGCGCCGCTTTGTTTTGCCGGTGCGGTTGCTTTGCAGATTTTGCAGCGGCACGGCATTACAATCGGCGGCCATATCGCCGCCATCGGCAATGCGGCGGATCAGCCGCTTTCTCCGGTGCTGGTGACGGCAGAACAATTAGCGCAGCTGCAGCGTCAGCAAATGCCGTTTTGTGATATTGCAGCCGGCAGCGCCATGCTGCAGCAGGTCCGGCAGGCCGCTGCCGAAGGAGATTCCGTTGGTGGTGTGATTGAAGCTGCAGCCGTCGGTTTACCGGGCGGCTGGGGCAATCCGATCTTCGACGGAATCGAGAGCCGCCTGGCCGCAGCCTTGTTTGCGATCCCGGCCGTACGCGGCGTGGAGTTTGGCAGCGGTTTTTCCGCAGCCAGAATGCGTGGTTCTGAGCATAACGATCCCTGGTGCATGCAGGAAGGCAAGGTTGTGACCGCCGGCAATCATCACGGCGGCGTGCTTGGCGGCATTACTACCGGCATGCCGCTCCTGGTTCGGGTTGCCTTCAAACCGACCGCCTCCATCGCGCAGCCGCAGCAAACGGTCGATCTGCAGACGGGAACGAATACTGTTTTGACCATCTCCGGCCGGCATGATCCCTGCATCGCCTTGCGGGCAACACCTTGTGTGGAATCGGTGCTGGCCGCGGTACTGTTGGATTATCTCTTAGCAGATCAAGGTCATCAAGCGGAACGCGGGAAACCTCTGCGCCAGGAGCTTCGCTGACAGCCCGGCAGAGCGGGTTTGCTTCACCTGCAGCAAAGCAAGAGTGGGAGGATAAAATGGATCTGGAAACTTATCGCAAACAATTGAATGAGATTGACGATACGCTGACCGCGCTTTTTTGCCGGCGGATGGAAATTGTCGCAGCGATTGCCGCTTATAAACAAGCGAGACAACTGCCTGTATTCGATCCTGCCCGGGAAGCCAATGTTGTTGAGCGCCTGACCAAAGCGCAGGAGCCCGATTGTGCCGCTGGGATTGCCGCGCTGTATGAAACGATTTTCAGCTTGAGCCGTGCTTATCAGCAAACGCTGCAGCAAAAGAATTCGGAGCAAGAGACGATGCAGGCGCTGCCAGACCAAGCGGCAGAAGCACAGGATACAGCTGCGGAAGAACAAAACCAAGAGGCAGAAATAGCGAAGCTTGCAGCGGTGTTAATCGAGCAGCCCACCGGCAGAGAAGAACGATCGATGCCGGCCGAGCAGCCTCTCGCTGAGAGCAAGGCTCCCTTCGGCTTATTGGGTTACCATCTGCATCACAGTCATTCTCCGATGATTCACCGGCAGCTGGCGGCGTATGGTTACCAATTGTTTGATATCCCTCCCGAACAACTGCAGGAATTCATGCAAAAAGCAGAATTTCGCGGCCTGAATGTAACGATCCCTTATAAGCAGAGCGTGATGGAATTTTGTCGGGAAGTATCTCCATTGGCGCAGAGAATCAACGCGGTGAATACTATTTATCGTCGGGATGACGGCAGTCTCTATGGACATAATACCGATTACGCCGGTTTAGAATACTGCAAACAGCAGGCCGGTATTCGCTTGCAGGGGCGTAAAGTGCTGATCTTGGGGACCGGCGCTACTTCCCGCACGGCACATATGCTGGCAGAGGATTCCGGCGCCAGTCGGATCTGCCATGTCTCCCGCAGTGGACCCATTCATTATCAGAATTTGGCTGCGCAGCGGGATACCGAGGTGATTATCAATACGACGCCGGTCGGAACATTTCCCAACAATGGAACCAGACTGCTGGATTTGCGTCAATTTCCCAATTGCCGGGGTGTGATTGATGTCATCTATAATCCTTTGGCCACCGATTTGCTTTTACAGGCGCGGCAGCTGCGGATCCCGTTGACCAACGGGCTGCCGATGTTGGTTGCTCAAGCGAAAGCCGCAGCGGAATTATTCAGCCAATCGGCGATCAGCGAGCAGAAAATGGAGCAGATTCTGCAACAGATGCGCCATAGCCTGAGCAATCTGATTCTGATCGGCATGCCCGGCTGCGGTAAAACCAGTGTTGGCCGCCTGCTGGCTGAAAAAATGCAGCGAACCTTTTTTGACAGCGATGAAAGGATCGAAGAGGAACAGGGAATGTCGGTGGCACAATTGATCGCTGACAAAGGAGAAGCAGAATTCCGCGATATCGAGACCAATGTGATCGAGCGTCTGGGCAAGGTCAGCGGCTGTGTGATTGCCACCGGCGGCGGCTCCGTCCTGCGGCAGCAGAACCGCAATGCCCTGCAGCAAAACGGCTATTTGGTCTGGCTGCAGCGTGATCTGGCTAAATTGAGCCGGGAGGGCCGACCGCTCTCCTTGAGCGAAGCCGCCTTGACGCAAATGTATGCAGTCAGAGCGCCGATTTATCAGGATATCGCTCTAGTCTTAGTGGATAACAACGGCAGTTTAGCCGCTGCAGTCAATTTAGCGAAGGAGTATTTTGATGCACATTTTAGTCATCAACGGCCCTAATCTCAATCTATTGGGTCGCCGCGAACCGGAAATTTACGGCAGGCAGACTTATGCCGATTTACTCGCCTATATCCGCAGCGTCTGTTCGGAAAATCAAATCAGTGTCGAGCTTTATCAATCCAATCACGAAGGCGACTTGGTCGATGTCATCCAGCAGGCCGATGGATGTTGTGACGGCATCGTGATCAACCCAGGCGCCTATACGCACACCAGCATTGCCATTTTGGATGCGCTGAAAGCGGTGGGGTTACCCGCAGTGGAAGTGCATCTGACACAGATTGACCAGCGGGAAGCGTTTCGGCAGATTTCCTATGCCGGCATGGCTTGTGCAGCCAGCTTTCAGGGACTTGGTTTTGCCGGCTATCGAGAGGCGATTATCTGGCTGCTGAAAAATGCCGGCAGCAAATCATCAGACAGGTAGGAATACGAGACGCATAGAGAGAAAAGAAGGACTTTCCCGAACAGAAATCAGAAAGAATGGGCAGAAAGAAGGAATTACGATGCCGCAATTAAGCAGACGAGTCGCTACGTTTACCGATTCTGTGATTCGCAGAGTCACTCGCATCAGTGATGAATGTGATGCAATCAATTTATCCCAAGGCTTTCCGGATTTTGGTCCGGATCAGGCGATTAAGGCGGCTCTGGCTGAGGCTGCCATACAAGGCCCGCATCAATATTCCATCACTTTTGGCGCTAAAAATTTACGGGATGCTGTAGCAAAAAAACAAAGCGCAGCCATCGGCCGTGTCATTGATCCGGAAACAGAGATCGTCATTACCTGCGGCAGCACAGAAGCGATGATGGCTGCCATGATGACGGTTTGTAATCCCGGTGATAAGGTGATCGTTTTTTCGCCGTTTTACGAAAATTATGCGGTCGATGCCATTCTCAGCGGAGCCGAACCGATTTATGTCGCCCTGACTCCGCCGGAATACCGTTTTGACCCGGAACAATTGGAACAGGCCTTCCGTCAGAATGTCAAAGCGATCATCGTCTGCAATCCATCCAATCCCTGCGGCAAGGTTTTCACGAAGGAAGAGCTGCTGCTGATCGGACGGCTGGCGGAACAGTATGATGCGTTTATCATCACAGACGAGGTTTACGAGCATATCGTCTATCAGCCTTTTCAGCATGTCTACCTGTCCTCTTTACCCGGAATGTTTGAGCGAACGATCACCTGCAATTCCTTATCCAAGACCTATTCCATGACCGGCTGGCGGTTGGGTTATCTGATCGGACCGGCAGCAGTGGTCGAAGCCGCCAAGAAGGTGCATGATTTCCTGACGGTCGGCGCGCCGGCTCCGCTGCAGGAGGCGGCAACGGTTGGCTTGGGTTTTGGACCGGATTATTATCAGGAGCTGCAGCGCATTTACACCGAAAAACGTGATTTTTTCAGCGGTGGATTAGACCGCATCGGATTGAAACATAATCTTCCGCAGGGCACTTATTTTATCCTGGTGGATATTGCTGATTTTCTGGCGCTGCCCCAATTTACCGGTTGGAGTGATTTGGCCTTTTGCGAATGGATGATTCGAGAGATTGGCGTTGCGGCAGTTCCGGGCTCCAGCTTCTTTCAGGAGCCGGTGAATCATTTGATCCGATTGCATTTTGCCCGTGATTTAGAAGTTTTAGCGGAAGCTCTGCGGTGTCTGTCCAAATTAAGTGAGCTGCTTCGCCCAGAAAATGAGTAGGCTGCCCCCTGACCAAAGCGGCTGCGGACAACCGTTAGGAATGATCAAACCAAGCCCGGCACCCGCTGTCCGACGCTACCAAGCGTCCGATTGGGTGTATCTCACCGCGATTTATGATGCTGCCCGCCGGGACGAGCTGTTACGCTGCGGTCTCGAGAAGGGTTTTCTTCACCTAGCAGACTGTTATGAGACGGAGAAATTGTTTACGGGTGAAGTCTGGGTGATTACGGAAGCGAATCAGCCGGTCGGTTTTGCCGCAGTGGCGGCACAGGAGCTGACCTGGCTTTATATCCAGCCGCAGCGTTATCGACAGGGCTTGGCGCGAATCTTATTGCTCTGGATCATCAACCGAACCAAACGGCCTCTGCGGGTATGTGTGCTGGCGGGGAATTCTCCCGCCATTGCTCTCTATGAAAGTTTTCAGTTTCAATTTCGACGGGAAGTCAAGGGGACGCTGCAGTTCAGTCCCCCTCTGTCTGCCGTCGGTTTGGTTTACGAATTAGCTTAGCGCAGCGCTTTTTTCTCTGCCATCGAAAGCGCTGCGAAAGGATTGCAGGAGATTATACCGGACGTGACGAACAAATAAAGTCAGTTATTTTTCCAATGAGCAAAAGAACAAGCAGAATATAATGAAACCGACGCCAAGGCAATGCTGCCGGCCGCGAAAATTACGCCGATCAAAGCAGCTTGAATACGAAGGAGAGATACAAATGAGTCATCCTGTGACAGCCGTAATTTTCGAAGGCGGCGCGCCTACCAGCATGGTAGAACTGGAAATGTTAGGTGTTCGTAAGGCAATTTGTTTGGATAATATCGAGAAATTAGTCCGGCATCCCGATTATGACCGCGTGATTTTGGCTACCAATTATCCTGATTTAGCGGCCGCAGCGCTCAGCCTGGGAGCTATCGTAGAAGATACAACCGATTGGCGGCCGTTTCATTACGGCAAGGCGCTGCAAAAAATCGTAGAGCAATATCAAATGGAGAAAGTGCTCTATTTTAGCGGAGCCAGTTCTCCTTTGCTGAGTTATGCTGAATTTGGCGATATCGCTCAAGTTTTGAATGAAAATGAACAGGTCGTTTATGTCAACAATGTACAATCGGCTGATATTGTCGGTTGGTGTCCCGCCAAATGCCTGTTGACAATGGAGCCTCCTGAAATGGATAATGCGCTTGGCTATCAGCTGCGCCGGCAGGCACATTTGCCCAGATTGCTCATGCCGCATTCTTCCGGAATCCATTTTGATTTGGATACACCGACGGAAATTTTATTTTTAAAATTGATGCCGGAAATCAGCCCACGCATCCGAGCCGCGGTGGACGTTTTGGATTGGAACACAAATACTCTGGAAGCAGCCTGGGATGTTTTGCGGCAAAAGGAATTTATTCCTTCGGTTTGGATGTCCGGCCGCATCGGTGCTCCCATAATTGAGCACATCAATACCCATCTTCGAGCCCGTCTGCGTATTATCTCCGAAGAACGCGGCATGAAAGCAATGAATCTGGAAGCGGAAGGCAAAGTCTGTTCCTTTGTGGCGGCGTTTATTCAGGCGGCAGGCTGCCAGGCTTTTTTTGACTGGGTCAGCTGTCATTCCGATGTTGCCTTTATTGATACCAGGGTTATTTTTGCCCATATGAAAATCAAAGCCAGCGAGCACGATCGATTTAACTCTGATTTGGGGAACTGGCAGATCATCCAGGACCCTTTCATTCGGGAGTTTACCAAAGCAGCTGCGGCAGCGAAAATTCCGATCATGTTGGGGGGACATACCCTGATCTTAGGTGGCCTTTGGGCAATGGTCGATGATATTCGGGAAAAACGCGCCATACAGCGTGGAGGGAAAGAGGAATAAGCATGTTTGGATTTGTAAAAAAGCTTTTTGGAGACCCCAATCAAAAGGAAATTGATAAGCTGACCCCGATGCTGAAAAAAGTAAATGAGCTGGAAGCTGCAATGCATGCTTTGCCGGATGAAGGATTGGCGGCAAATACAGAGAAATTCAAAGCCCGCTTAGCGGCGGGCGAGACTTTGGATCAACTCCTGCCGGAGGCTTTCGCCACGGTCCGGGAAGCAGCCATCCGCACAATTGGTCAGCGCGCTTATGATACGCAAATCTTGGTCGGCATCGTTCTGCACCAGGGACGCATCGCTGAAATGAAAACCGGTGAGGGCAAGACGCTCGCTCTGGTTTTTTCTGCCTACCTCAATGCGCTGACCGGCAAGGGTGTGCATGTTGTGACAGTCAACGAGTATCTGGCAAAACGTGACTGCGAGTGGATGGGTCAAATCCATCGCTTTTTAGGTTTGCAGGTAGACGTCCTGTTTCATGACCTCGATTACACCAATCGCCGCAAAGCGTATGCCGCCGATATTACCTATGGTACCAACAGCGAATTTGGCTTTGACTATCTGCGGGATAATATGGTGGTTTATCAGCAAAACATGGTGCAGCGGCCATTGAATTATGCCATTGTCGATGAAGTGGACAGTATTTTAATCGATGAGGCGCGCACCCCGCTGATCATCAGCGGCCAAGGTGATAAGTCGACCGATCTCTATGGCAAATTCGCTCAAATCGCCGCGCGCTTGCAAAAAGAAGAAGATTATACTGTCGATGAGAAAGCCAGAACGGTTTCTACAACCGAAAGCTGTGTCAGCAAGGTTGAGAGTTTACTGGGCATCGAGAACCTGATGGCTCCGGAAAATAGCGAACTCTACCATTTTTTGGTTAATGCCATCAAAGCGAAAGCTTTGATGCAGCTGGACGTCAATTATGTGGTGAATGACGGCAAAGTTATCATCGTGGATGAGTTTACCGGCCGAATGATGTTTGGCCGCCGTTTCAGCGACGGTTTGCATCAGGCGATCGAGGCGAAGGAAAGCGTTACCGTAGAACGGGAAAATCAGACGCTGGCTACCATCACCATTCAGAATTATTTCCGTATGTATGATAAGCTCTCCGGCACGACCGGCACAGCGGAGACGGAAGAAGGCGAGTTCCGTGCCATCTATAAGATGGATGTGGTGGTTATCCCCACCAATCGGCCGATGATTCGTCTCGATTTGCCCGATGTCGTTTATAAAACCGAACAAGCAAAGTTCAATGCGGTGGTAGAGGATATCATCGCACGTCACAGCCAAGGCCAGCCTGTCTTGGTCGGTACGATTTCGATTGAAAAATCGGAATATTTATCGAAAATGCTGAATCGCAGAGGGATCCCGCATCAGGTCTTGAATGCTAAATTTCATGAAAAAGAAGCAGAAATCGTCGCGCAGGCCGGACAAATGGGCATGGTTACCATCGCCACTAACATGGCAGGACGCGGCACGGATATTGTGCTGGGCGAAGGCGTCGTCGCATTGGGCGGCCTGCATATCCTTGGCACCGAACGGCACGAATCACGCCGTATCGATAACCAATTGCGTGGCCGTTCCGGCCGTCAGGGCGACCCCGGCTCCAGTCAGTTTTATATTTCCCTGGAAGATGATCTGATGCGCCTCTTCGGCGGCGATCGGGTCTCCGCCATGATGGACAGCTTGAAGGTGGAAGATGATATTCCCATCGAGCATAATATTCTCAGCAAAGCCATTGAAAATGCACAGCGTAAAGTGGAGGCACGCAACTTCGATATCCGTAAACATGTGCTCGAATATGATGATGTGATGAATAAACAGCGTGAAATCATCTACGGCCAGCGGCGTCAGGTCCTGGAAGGCGGCAGTCTGAAAGCCGATATCCTGGGTATGGTGCAGAGCACGTTAGAGGAACGTCTGGAAACTTTCTGCAGTGAGCATGTCAAGCCGGCGGAATGGGACAAAGAAGGTTTGCTGAAATCGATGCAGGAACTGCTGCCTCAGGCGAGTGAAGAAAACCTGGCGGCAACTGTGCAGGGCAATGACCGCAAGCTGATTCTGAGTAGCTTACAGGAAATAGCCGAACAGGAGTATGAGAAACGGGAAACAGAATTCACCCCGGAAATCATGCGCCAACTGGAACAGATGCTGATGCTGCGAACCGTTGATACCAAGTGGATGAAGCATCTGGAAGATATGACGGAACTGCGCACCGGGATTGGTCTGCGCGCTTATGCGCAGCAGGATCCTCTGCAGGCGTATCAGGTAGAAGGCTATGAAATGTTCAGTGAGATGATCCATAATATCCAAAATGATGTGGTACGTCAGATGTATCTGGTGCAGATTCAAGTGCGCAAGGAACCGATCCAACGGGAGCAAGTGGCAAAGCCAATCGACCCGGCGCTGATGACGGCCGACAGCAAACGGGCGCCGATTCAGAATGCTAAGAAAAAGATCGGCAGAAACGATCCCTGTCCCTGCGGCAGTGGCAAAAAATATAAACAGTGCTGCGGCAAATAGAAAAACAGCTTCGACCAAGCAGGAGCTTCTTACAATTTGAAAGGCGTTGATGACTAGATGTTGGATGATATCAAACACGATTTAGCCGACATTCCCCCCCGATTGACCGAACTCAGGAGGTCTCTTTGACTACGATCAAAAAGTGACCTATCTGGAGCAGATGCAGGCAGAAATCGCCAAAGAGGATCTCTGGAACACGCCGGAAGCTGCTCAAAAATTGATCGCCGAAAGCAATCGTGTAAAAAATCAGGTCAGCAGCTTTGAAACCCTGCAGGCGGATTTGCAAAACTTAAATGAATTGCTGCAGCTGCTGGAAGAGCAGAACGATGCCGAACTGGAAAAAGAACTCCTGACTGGTTATCGGCAGTTATACGCTGCTTTGGAACAATTGGAGCTTTCGACGCTGCTGTCCGATCCGCTGGATATTTCCAATGCCATCCTGACCATTCATCCCGGCGCAGGCGGAACCGAATCGCAGGACTGGGCGGAAATGCTGATGCGGATGTATACGCGCTATGCTGAGGATCACGGTTATAAAGTGGAAATTGCCGATTATCAAAACGGCGATGAAGCCGGCTTAAAGAGTACTACCTTTTTCGTGCGGGGTGAAAATGCCTACGGCTATTTAAAATCGGAAAATGGGGTGCATCGGCTGGTGCGGATTTCTCCTTTTGATACTTCGGGACGTCGGCACACCTCGTTTGCGGCGGTGGAAGTCCTGCCCGAGATCGATGATGCCATCGAAGTCAATCTAAAACCGGATGAGATGAAAATTGATACCTACCGTTCCGGCGGTGCCGGCGGTCAGAATGTCAACAAGGTCGAGACAGCGATCCGGATCACGCATTTACCCACCGGCATTGTCGTCACCTGTCAAAACGAACGCTCGCAGCATGCCAACCGTCAGACCGCGCTGCGCATTATGAAAGCAAAGCTATATGAACGGGAACGGCGGTCGCGTGAAGCGGAAGCGATGCAGGTCAGAGACGGGAAATCGGGGATTGCCTGGGGCAGTCAGATTCGTTCTTATGTCTTACAACCCTACAGCTTGGTCAAAGATCATCGGACCGGCATGGAAAGCGGCAATACCCAAGCCATCCTGAACGGGGAATTGGATACTTTGATCCATGCTTACTTACGTTGTTTGGCGACCGGTCAATGGTTGGTGAAAGAATAAAAAACCGGGTTTCGGGAGGAAAAGACGATGAGTAGAAAAAGATGGCCCTCTCTGATCATCCTGTTCTTTGGATTGCTTTTATGCCTGCAGCCGCTGCGGACCAGTCAGGCCAGTGTGGGGGAGACCGGCAGCGGCAGCGATCCTTTGATCACACTCAGTTATCTGCAATCCAGACTCGTGACGTTCAAAGATGAAATTCAGGTCATGGTCAGCGAGCAGATTAAGACGGCGCTGGCTGCCTTACCCGGCGATTCTGCCACGGATCCACTTCCGGCAGCAAAATGGGAAATCTTAGAGCTGTCGCCAGGGTCTCGCCTGATTGGTTCGGAAGGTACGGAAATGATTCTCCGTGCCGGCGAGGCATTGGCCATTGGCAATACGGAGAATGCAGGGGTAGCCGATCTCACCGCCGGCAGCGACTTAAAGACCGGTGACACCGTTTTATGCAACCATCACTTGCTGATTCCCCGCACGGATGGCCGCGGACTGAATATACGTTTTTATTCCTATGTGATGGTGAAAGGCGTTTATACCATCACAACCAATTGATGCAAAAGGAGACACCCATGTTTCGCTTCGAACCAAGCAGTTTTGTCAGCCTGCAGCCGCTTTTTGATGCGTATCTGCAGACTTTGACCGGCGCGACGGATGGCTTTTGGGAAGCTAACCTATTACATGCCGAGCATTATAGTATCAAGCCGGCAGCCGACGAGGCTCTGATTGGCGGTTTTGCGCTGCAGGACGGAGAACGTTTGACCTGGTTTTACTTAAAACCAGGTTATCTTCATCTGGCGCAGACGATTTTTCAACAAATCTTAGCGGATTTTTCGGTCCGCAGCGCTTATGTGGCGACAGCAGATCCTCTGCTGCTGGCCATGGCGCTCGATTTTCATCAGCAGATCCAGCTGCAGGCCTATTTCTTTGAACCGGATTTGCAGCGGTTGGCGGCGAAGCCTGCCTTTGCCAAAGCCTGTTTACAGCAGGTAACAGCGACGGAATTGGATCAGGAACCGGAAGCCAAACGTTTTTATGAGCTGCAGCCAAACCTGCTGCTGGACGGCAGCCACCGTCTCTACCGGTTGGTTTTTGAGGGTGAGACGTTGGGTTACGGTCATATTGAGCGTTTGCAGCTGCTGCAGGATGGCTACGACATCGGCAACCTGGTCTTAGAGCAGCATCGCCAAAAAGGGGTAGGCCGCAGTCTCTTGCAGCATCTGACGCAGCTCGTCATTGCCGAAGGAAATCGACCGATCGTCGGCTGTTGGTACTATAATCAGCTCAGTAAGCGTACCATTGAAAGCGCCGGCTTTTACAGCCGTTCGCGCCTGCTGAATGTGCTCTTCTAATTTTAACCAATTCATTAGGGTGATCGGGAATAAAATGGAAGAAGAGTTGAAACAAGGCAGTTGCCTGACTCCTTTTTCTGCGCCTGTTGAGCCCAAATGCGAAAGAGTGAAAATCCTGGATTCAACTTGGTAAGAAATAGTCCAGCAAGCAAAAGAATAATAAAATATAGGAAAACATTCAAAAGCATCTGCATGACCATTCGTGGGAAAAGGATGCTTTTTACTTTACCTTATTATAGAACAATCCAAGTAATATCATTGAAATTCTCTATGGGATACCGGTAAATACGGATTCCATTCTTACCTCCTAATACTTCGCTGCAGGATCGGCAGTATCATGGTGGCTGCCAGCCCGCCGATCAGAGCGGTTAAAAGTTGCGGAAACGAAAACATACCTGATATCATCGTCACCTGTTTTTTTGGTAATTCCAGTAGATAGGGTATAGCCAGTTTGACGATGCCAAGATAGAGTACTAGAAACTTCGCAATCGCTGCTACTGCTGTTGCCATCATGTAAGTAACTACTCGTTTGGCTTTTCTGATTCTGGTAATGAAATACCAAACCATAATGAGAGTGAAATTTCCAAGAACAATAAACGGAATCAGACTCCATAGCGGACCGATCCCCATAAGCTTCGCCAATACCGGTGAAAGCAGAGAAACAACGATGCCGGATGAGAAACCACAGTTCATCACAGAAACGACGAGCAACAGATTGACAGCAGAGCCTGTAAGGAAGATGTTTTTCAGTGGTGCGCTACTGACTTGTAAAATAACAAGCAACGCAATAAAGATAGCGGTTTGGGTGATCCATAGTACACGTGAATGAGTGTTCATTTTTCCTTATTCATTCCTTCCATTTGTTCTTCGATGAAAAGTATAGTATAATCAAAATCCAGACGTCCGTTGCATGTGCAACAAAGAACGAAGAAATTTAACATAACATTCGATAAACCGTGAAGAGTCAGACACAGAAAGGAGAAATTGATGTCAGAAATTATGTTGATTCAATCCTCTTTGTTTCAGGGTATTACGCGGGACGAGATTGAGACCATGCTCATTTATCTTTCTGCAACACGAAGGGAATTTCGCAAAGATGAACACATCGTGCGAGAAGGCGATCTAGTCAGGAATATTGGAATTCTACTATCCGGAACCGCTCAATCGGTAAAGATCGGGTTCACAGGCAAGCAAGTGATTGTAACACGAATTCAGCCTGGAAATTACATTGGGGTGCTGCTTGCGGCGAGCCATGTTCGCACAAGCCCTGTGACGGTCCAGGCTCTGGAAAATCTTGTTGTACTATTTATCCCAATGCGTAACATTCTTTCAAGGCGCGATTACCCACACCGCGAGCAATTATTAAGTAATCTATTGGATGGCATCGCAGAAAAAGCCTTAATCCTGCACGATAGAAATGATTGCCTGGTTCAACCCTCAATACGTGACAAGGTTTTGACTTTCCTCTCGGAGTTTGCAGATACCGCGGGGTCAAATTCCTTTGTCATTCCGATGAATCGCGACACGATGGCGGAATACTTAGATGTCGATCGCAGTGCTCTTTCCCGGGAGTTATCCTGGATGAAGCGAGATGGCTTAATCAATTATGAAAAAAGTTGGTTTCAATTACAGTTTTAGCTGCTGTTTACCATGATAAGCATTGAGCATCGCAGCAAATACCATCATTATGATTTTTTTTATCAAAAATAACGAAAACACGAAAGCTCAACTATCTTTCCGAACAATTCAAAGCAAAAAGGATCGAATTTTCAAATTAGAATTGAAGACAGCAGCATAAGATTTTAAGAAAACCGAAGAAGAGATGTTCTTAAGTCAGCCATTATCCAGAAATAAAGCACTCCAGGTATGCCTTTAACATGTAATTACATATCAGGATATTAAAAAGGAGCTGCAGCAATTTTTATTTGCTACAGCTCCCTTATTTATATCCTATTGAATTTTTTTCAGCAGCCAGGCCATGTTCTCGCCCAGGCGTTCGAAGGTGCGGATCCCCTCCGCGTCTTTTTGCACGTCACCGGGAGCAGAAGCCAGCGTCATATTCCAGTAACTCGAAGTTGGGATGATCATTTGCTTGATACCAAAGAAGAAGTTGATCGCGGCATAGGTGAAGTTGGAACCGGCGCGGCGGACGGACACGACAGAGGCGCCGACCTTATTGCGTAATCTGCTGCCGGTGGTGAAACCGACCCGGTCGATAAAGGCTTTTACTTCCGGTGTCACGTTGCCAAAATAAACAGGCGAACCGATGATGATACCATCGGCTTCCAGACATTTTTGAATGTAACTGTTCATCGGATCGTTTTCAATCGCGCAATGCGGCGTATCCGATTTGCGGCAGGCGCCGCAGGCGGTGCAGCCGGAGAGAACTTGTCCGCCCAGTTGAATCAATTCGGTTTCAATACCTTCTTTTTCCAATTGAGCCAGAACAATTTGAATGCTTTGTGCCGTATTGCCGTTACGGCGGGGAGAACCGTTAAAAGCGATGACTTTCATCTTGACATCCTCCTTAGTTTCTACTGCTTTGCTTGCTGAAAAAATGACTGAATCGTTTTTTGAATCAAAACCGGCGTTACGCCAAAACTATAGTCGGCGTCAATCCGTTCCAGGTATTGGTGCGCGTCTTTGCCGTAAGCGCCGATGTTGACGACCGGCATCGAGAGGCGGCCGATCAGATCAAAATTGGTGCGCTGCTTCTCCATATAAGCAGGATAATTGTCGGTATAGGCGGACAACGCTGACGCACTGTCTGCCAGGCTGAGGAAGCTGGCATCGGAAATGTAGGGATAGAAGAAGCGTTTTTCCAAATGATACGGCTGTAAAAGTTCACTGCTTTCTAGAACCGCCGCTTCAACAGCCTGGATCAGGCGGTTGTCTCTGGGCCGCTCACGATCCAGTTGGATGCTCGGGTAATAGACGCTGCCAAAGAAAACGACGATGGCCGGCCGTTGATCCTGCTGCCATTGCCAGACAAATTGCACCATGGCGGTATTGTATTCCCGTAAATCTTTCGGAGTTTGCGTCAGTTCTACCGCATATCGCCGCAAAGCACTGAGAAAGGTCTCGCCGTGCAGCAGAGCGGCGCTTTCAACCATTGCTTTGTAGGTCAGCACGCGCGGCTGCCAGGGCAATTTCTGCTGCGGCAGCCCGCTCTGGCTGCAGTAGACGTCGTAACGCGACTGCAGTGTCTGCAGCGCTGCCTGAAAGGAAGATTCGGCAGCAGTGCACATCCGATTTAAAATGGTTTCCGGTGACCAATGATGCACCGCCAGATTGAAATAAACCAGGGAGCTGATGTTCGTTTGTACGGTATAGAAAGGTTTGAAATCGGTTTGCTTTAAGGTAACGGGAGGCGTGGTCAGTTCGTTTTGTGCGATGTCACAAAAATCGGGTTGATAACTGATCTGTTCGACTAAATGCGCAGCCAGGAAATTGGGATCAAGCCCACCGAAGGGATCTCCCACATGCGTTTCTTTGCCGACCACATAGAACGCCGGCAATTGCTTGCCGACTGTACCGTAGTAGAGATAGCGCGAAGGATCGTTTGGGTAGCGCGGTGCGGTGTAATCGGCGTTGATCGCTCCCTGCAGGGTCAGATCATACTCACGACAGAGCTCTTCCAAGAGCGGCAAGGCGGAAAGCACACCGTGAGAATTATCTTCCTCATCGCATTCGGCCAGAAAGAGCAGATTACCGGGAAAAGCTGCTGCGTTTTCCGCCGCTTGCTTGACCGACAGCATTTGGGCAGCCAGACCGCTCTTCATATCTAAAATACCGCGGCCCAGCAGCCAATTGTCAGCACGAATTTCTGCCGTGACCGCATCCGGCAGATTGGCCGTCTCAATTTGCTCTTTCAATTCATCCGGCTGAAAAGCCAGATCGGCTAGTTTATGATAATCCTCAACACCAACCGTATCCAGATGACCCAGCAGCAGCAAAGTATCGCTCTGCCGGACGGCTTCTCCTTTTACCAAAGCGATGACATTAAAACGCAAATGATCATCCCCTGTGGTTGGCTGCAGGATCAATTGCTGCGGATGCGCTTTGAAATAAGCAAGATTCGCAAAATAGCCAAACACCTGCCGGGCCAGATCCGCTTCACCGGCTGTGCCCACAATGCTGGCGCAGCCGACCAGGTCACGCACCAGCGCTTCTGTTTCCTGACGAAGATTCAAAATACAACACCTCGTTCTCCTTGGATTTCTGCTGCCTTCAATATAACAAAAAGAGATACAAAATGCAATCATATTTCTGGTATCCGCGCAACTAGGCAGGAAGCGAAGGTCTTTTTGAGGAATACTCCGATATTGGGAAAGACAGAGCCAATCGATAAGGAGGAAGAGATTTTGCTGAATTTTCTCTATGAACAGTATGACACCTATGATGCCCTGACAGAGAAATTAGAAAAATTAGCGAAGAAGTATCCGGGACTTGCAAAATTAAGCTCCATCGCAGCAACGCCGCAGGGGCGGCAGCTGTGGCTGATGACAGTCACCGACTATGCGGTCGGGGAAGCGGAGCAGAAACCCGCTTACTATATCGACGGCAATTTCCATGCCGGCGAAGTGACCGGTTCGATGGCGGCACTTTATACCATCGATTATTTACTCAGCGAATTTGCTGTCAGCGCGCATGTTCAGCGGCTGCTGCGTCAGACAGTTTTTTACATTCTCCCCAGAGTATCTCCCGACGGAGCGGAAGTTTATCTGACGACACCGGCCAGTTTACGTTCAGTGCCGCGTCTTTATCCCGAAGCGGAACAGCTGCCGGGTTTGGCTCCGGCAGACATCAACGGCGACGGTGAGATTCTTTTGATGCGCCAAAAGAGCCGCTACGGAGATTGGAAAATTAGCGGCAAAGACAGCCGTCTGATGGAACGGCGCTTGCCGGATGAAGAAGACGGGGAGTTCTACCGTGTCTATCCGGAAGGTTTGCTGCAGCGGCCGGATGAATGCGAGGCAGAGCCGCAGATTGCACCTGCCAAATGGGGTTTGGATTTGAATCGGAGCTTCCCCTGCAACTGGGACGTGGAGGCAAAGCAGGCGGGTGCCGGTCCTTATCCGCTGGCTGCGCCGGAAGCGCGGGCGGTGGCGGATTTCATTCTGCAGCATAAAAACATCGGTTATGTTTCCACGCTGCATACCACCGGTGGTGCATTCTTAAGACTGCCGGGGATCAAACCGGAGAAACAGGCACCGAAGCTGGACATTGAAATTTTCCAGGCCATCGGGGAGATGGCGGCGGCGGAAACAGGTTATGCCAACATCAATGTTTACAGTGAATTTTTCTCGGATCCAGCCCTCGTGTTAAGCGGTGCTTTTGATGACTGGCTCTATTGCAATCAAGGCATTCCCGCCCACACCATTGAATTATGGGATCTGGCCAAGCGAGCCGGGGTAAAAAATATCTATCCGCATAAAGAAAAGAACGAAGAAGAACTGGCGGAAGACAATCTGAAAATACTGCAGTGGAATGATCGGGAGTTGCAGGGAACCGGCTTTGTCAATTGGTCAAAATTCCAGCATCCGCAGTTGGGAGAAGTGGAAATTGGCGGTTTCAAACCGAAAATTGTGCTGCAGAATTGTCCAGTGCGCTTTTTAGCGGCGGAATGCGAAAAAGTCTGCCGGTTTATGCTGCGTAACGCCAACACGCTGCCGCATCTTACGGCGGAAGCGATCCGGACCGAGCAAATCGGTGCCAAACTCTGGCGGGTCAGTTTACTGGTGGGCAACGACGGCTATCTGCCAACCAACCTGACCGAAGAAGCGATCAAGTTAAAAACCGCCCAGGAAGTCACGGCAACACTCAGCGGCGCTGTGTTCATCGAAGGACTCGTACAGAAAAAGATTGGTCATTTAGCCGGTAGAGCCGGTCGGACAGGCCGCTTTCTTCAAGGTGGTTACCGCAGCGGACCGGATGCTGCCAGCCAAAAACAGGTGAGCTGGCTGCTGCGGGCAAACCTGGGTGAGACGGTTGTGATTACCCTGCAAAGTGCGGCCGCAGGCAAGCTCGTGCTGCCGGTGCTGTTGGCTGAAAAGCAGGAGACAGATTAAAGAGGACGGCTACACCGGCTGCGGAAATAATTTTTGCGCAGGCAGGAAGGATAAATATACACGTCGAAGTATAATTATTAATCTCGACTAAAGGAGGAAATGGCATGTTGAAATTTCAGTATGATCACTATTATGCTTACGATGAATTGACGGCTGCGCTGCAGCAATTGCAGACCGGTTATCCGAAACTGGCGAATTTACTTTCCATTGGACAATCACCGGAGGGCCGTCAGCAGTGGCTGATGGAGATCACAGATTCCGCGACGGGTGCGGCGGCCGATAAACCGGCTTATTATATTGACGGCAATCATCATGCCGGCGAAGTCACCGGTGCGATGGTAGCGCTTTATACCATCGACTACTTGCTCAGCGAAGCTGCAACGAACCCTGCCGTGCAAAGTCTGCTGCAGCGTTATACGTTCTATATCCTGCCGCGTGTCTCTCCGGATGGTTCGGAAGTCTATTTAACCACACCGGATACCCTGCGTTCCGTACCCAGAATGTACCCGGAACCGGAGCTTCTGCCCGGTTTGCTGGCTCAGGATATCGACGGCAACGGAGAAATTCTGCTGATGCGGGTCAAGAGTAAAATCGGCGAATGGAAAGCCTCCGAGACCGACGACCGACTGATGTTAAAGCGGCTGCCAGATGAGGAAGATGGCGTTTTTTACCGGATCTTCAGCGAAGGTATCTTACAGCAATACAACGGCGGTGAAATTGAAGCGGCTCCGACCAAATGGGGCATGGACCTGAACCGCAATTATCCTTGCCAATGGGGCGTGGAAGCAAAACAAGCCGGCGCCGGGACATACCCGCTATCAGAACCGGAAACGCATCATGTCGCTGATTTTGTTTTAGCACACCCTAATATCGGCAGCGCCTCCACCTTACATACCACCGGTGGTGTGATTCTGCGGCCACCGGGCATCAAACCGGAAAAGCAGGCGCCAAAATTGGATGTCTCTCTCTTTAAAGCCATCGGCGAAATGGCGACTGCGGAAACCGGTTACCCCTGTATTAATATTTACGATGAATTCTTTTCCGATCCCTCTACATTTTCCAGCGGCGCTTTTGATGACTGGCTCTATGGTCATCTCGGTATTCCCGCCTATACGATTGAGCTGTGGGATTTGGCCAATCGTGCCGGCTTGAAAGACATCTGGCCCCGCCGTGATAAGACCGATAAAGTGTTAGGTGAAGATTTTGCGAAGATCCTGGCCTGGAATGATGAAGTGCTGGCTGGCAAAGGTTTCGTCAATTGGACTAAATTCCAGCATCCGCAGTTAGGCGAAGTGGAAATCGGCGGCTTCCATACGAAAACAGTCGTGCAGAACTGCCCGTCCCAATTTCTGCCGGAAGAATGCGCCAAAGTCAGCCGTTTCATGCTGCGTCATGCCCGTACTTTGCCGCGTTTGCTTGCGGAAGAAGTGAAAGCGGAGAAAATCGATCAAAATTCCTGGAAAGTCAGTTTGCTGGTTGGCAACATCGGTTATCTACCGACTTATCTGACCCAGGAAGCGATTAATTTGCACGCGGCGAAGGAAGTCACTGTCGAACTCAGCGGTGCGAAGATCGTCGACGGCACACTGGCCAAACGCAAAATCGGTCATCTGGCCGGCCGCGCCGGCCGCAGCGGTAAATTTGAAAACGGCGGTTTCCGCAGCGGACGCGATGAAGTCAGCCAAAAAGGAGTCAGTTGGCTGGTGCAGGGTTCAGCCGGTGATCTGGTCACCATTGTGATCCAAAGTCAAAAAGCAGGGAAACTGCAAGTCCAGCTGAATCTGGCTTAGCAGGAGCGGCCTTGGCTGTGCTTTTTCTTGAATTGCTGCGCTCCATCGCTCAACCCTAGTTGAATATAAAAGAAGCACTTTTGGAAGAATGCAGGCTGCAACAATCCAATTCGTGTTTCTTTTTCCTTTCTTGCACAGGCTTTTCGGCCTCTATTGTCTGTCGCATCCGAGTATTAGCGTATTTCTAGGAGGAGAAACCCTTGATTGAAGCGAATCAAAAATAAGATACAGCTTTTTAGGGATGATAGATCCTACTTTGTAGGATGAGGGGGCAGGGCAATGAAGTTTTTTATTGACACGGCTGATTTTCATGAAATTGAACAAGCAGCAGCCTGCGGTATTATTTGCGGTGTCACGACGAATCCAACCCTGGTAGCCAAAGCAGGGCATCAAGATTTTCACGCTGCCGTCCATACCATTTGTGATATGGTGGAGGGACCGGTCAGTGCCGAAGTGATTGCGACCGATTGGCAGGGCATGGTCGCAGAAGCCAAAGAGCTAGCCGCGGTGCATCAGAATGTCGTGGTCAAAATTCCCATGACGGAAGACGGGCTGAAAGCCACTAAAATATTGCATGCGATGAAGGTACCGACTAATCTGACCTTGATTTTCAGCGCATCGCAGGCATTGTTGGCTGCCAGAGCCGGCGCCACTTATGTCAGCCCTTTTGTGGGCAGATTGGATGATCTTGGCCAGGATGGCATCCAGCTGGTGCGCGATATAGCGGAAATTTTCGCGCTGCACGGCATCGAGACGAAAATTATCGCCGCCAGCATCCGGCATCCGATGCATGTGATTGAGGCGGCAAAGGCAGGCGCCGATATTGCCACAGTACCCTGGAAGACCTTGCAGCTGATGATGAAGCATCCCCTGACCGATGCGGGCTTAAAACGGTTTTTAGATGATTGGAAGAGCTTACAAAAGCAAGAATAAAAATCATGAGAGGGAGTCTATCAAAATGAAAATGCATCGAGAATTGACTTTGGAGTTTGTCCGTGTCACAGAGGCGGCGGCATTGGCCTGCGGCAGATTGTTGGGCAGAGGGGATAAAAACGGAGCGGACGGTTTGGCAGTGGAAGCGATGCGCCGTTTATTCGATTCGATCAATATTGAAGGTACGGTTGTGATTGGGGAAGGCGAAATGGATGAAGCCCCCATGCTTTTTATCGGCGAAAAAGTCGGCAACGGCCAAGGTCCGCAGGTCGATATCGCGGTGGACCCGCTGGAGGGGACAAATTTAGTGGCAAAAGGCTTACCCGGAGCGATTTCCTGTTTGGCAGCGGCGCCGGCCGGCTGTTTGCTGCATGCACCTGATATGTATATGGAAAAAATCGCGGTCGGTCCGGCAGCGGCCGGCATGATCGATATCAATTGGCCGGTCAGGAAAAATCTGGAAGCGGTTGCTAAAGCCAAACAAAAATCGATCAGCGAAGTCACCCTGATCTGTCTGGACCGCGAACGCCATGGTGAAATTATCCGTCAAGCCAGAGAAGCCGGCGCGCGGATTCGTTTGATTACCGACGGGGATGTGTCTGCCGCCGTCTCGACCGCCATTGAAGACAGCGGTATTGATATTATGATCGGTACCGGCGGCGCTCCGGAAGGCGTCTTGGCAGCGGCCGCTTTAAAATGTATGGGCGGCGAACTGCAGGGACGGCTGATTCCGATGAATGATGCGGAGAAAACCCGCGTCTTGGCTATGGGTTTGGAATTGGGCAAGGTGCTCCGCCTGAATGACTTAGTGAAAACTGATGATGTTTTCTTTTCTTCTACCGGCATCTCAGACGGAGATTTACTCAAAGGGGTCCGCTATTATGGCAACGGTATCGCTAAAACCCAGTCGATTGTGATGCGCGGAACGTCGGGTACCGTGCGGATCATCGAAGCGACCCACCGTTTGGCTCAGAAGCAGTGGAATTTCTAAATGCGTCAGAAATTTCAAAGCAAAATCCGCAGGAAAACGTTGCCGTTTCGTCTGCTGACCGCAGACAGTCAGAATGCACTGATGGATGAACCGGACCTGCAGATCCTGACCCGGCAGGGTGAAGAAGTACTCTTGCCGGACGCGTCAGAGTGGATCCCGCTGCCGGCAGGCGCCGGTCTGATTTCCTTACCCGGACGTGTGCCGCTGGGCATCGACGCCCAAGGCCAGGTCATGGAAGTGGAAAACAGGCTGGCAGTCGCAGCAACCCTTGCCGCAAGGTTATACCAGACTCGGGCTGCCGGCGTTTCGTGAGATGAAAGAGGCGGAAGAACTGCCATTATACGGTTATGCTGCGGTCGCTTGGCAGCAGGGTGCTGTTTGGGTAGCTGCTCATGCTACCGATGACCTGCGTGATCGCTGGGACCCCAAACATTTTTCTACAGACGCGTTGGAAGACTGTATTCGGCAGCGCAAAACAGAATTTCCGCATAACCGGATCATCGCACAATTAGCCCACTGCGCGCAGGATTATGCCTGTTTTACAGCCCAAAATATGTTTTATCGCCGCTGGGAGGCAGGAATTCCCGTCTCGCCGGTGTGCAACGCCCGCTGCCTTGGCTGCATCTCCCTGCAGCCTTCCGAATGCTGTCCCTCTCCGCAAACCAGATTGACGTTCGTGCCCAGCGTTGAGGAAATCAGCTCAATCGGTGCCGCGCATCTGGAATCGGCGGAGGATGCAATTATCAGCTTCGGCCAGGGTTGTGAAGGGGAACCATCCCTGCAATGGCCAACCCTGTGCCAAGCAATGCAGGACATCCGGCAGCAGACGAAGTTGGGTACCATCAACATCAATTCCAATGCCGGTGATTCGGCAGCCATCGCCGCTTTGGCGAAGAACGGATTGGACAGTATTCGGATCAGTCTTAATTCGGTTCGCCCCGCGTTCTATAACGCCTATTACCGTCCCGTCAATTATCAATTGCAGGATGTTTTCCAATCCATGCAGATTTGTCGGGAAAACGGGGTGCAGATCGCCTTAAATCTGCTTTCGTTTCCGGGGATTACCGACCGGGAAAGAGAATTGGAAGCGCTGCTTTTGTGTATTCGCAAATATAAAATCAGCATGGTGCAGATGCGCAATCTGAATATTGATCCCAGCCTTTATTGGCAGCAAATGGCGCCGGATCCGGAGCGGGATGGTACCGCTTTGGGTTTAGGCAAAGCAATTGCCATTTTACAGGCGGAAAGCGGTTTGTTGGTTGGCTCCTTTTCGCGCAGTGTCAGAAAATGACCGCTGAAGCCTGCCGAGCGCTATTCTAAAATCCCCCGCACTTTGATCAAGATTCTACTTGCTTCACTCATTTGTATATGCTATAATAAACCCATTCTAACACTATTAGAAACCGAGGTGAAGCATCATGAAAGACAAAATCCATCCCAAAATGTATGAAGCCGATGTTATTTGCGCTTGCGGCGAACGGTTTAAAGCCTTCTCCACACAAAAAGAAGTTCGTGTGGAACTCTGCTCCAAATGTCATCCTTTCTTTACCGGCAAACAAAAACTGGTAGATACCGGTGGCCGTGTTGACCGTTTCAGAAAACGTTGGGGCTTAAAAGACGAAACAGAGGCGTAGCCAAATTGAAACAAGCAGTTTTTGGTCCGATCCAATGCTGCTTGTTTCATCATGTACACATTTAGTAACCTAATGCACTCAAGTCAGCTAGATAGAAAGATCGGGTGACCTATGGCAACAGGGAAAAAATATACCGCCTATGGCGGTCAGGCTGTGATCGAAGGCGTCATGATGAAGGGACCGGAAGGCCAGATGGCGGTTGCCTGCCGGCGCAGCAACGGTGAAATTGTTGTCAAATACGAAAATCGACTGCCCTTGACGAAAAAATATGCTTTTTTAGGCTTGCCTATCCTGCGCGGTGTGGTCGCCTTTCTTGATTCCCTGGTGGGTGGCGTGAAAGTATTGAATTATTCGGCCGAACTGTATGGAGAAGCGGCAGACGGTGAGGAATCACTCAAGGATTGGCAGATGTTCTTGGCGGTTATCCTGGCCTTGTTCATGGGTGTGGGATTATTTATGGTGCTCCCCACCGTCGTCTTGCGTTTTCTGCCGCTGCAGCAGCTGCAGAGTTCCTTGCTGCGCAATTTACTGGAAGGATGCATCCGGATTCTTTTCTTTTTTGCTTATGTTACTGCTGTTTCCTACGTGGATGATATTCGCCGGGTATTTCAGTATCACGGTGCGGAACATAAAACAATTTATTGTTATGAAGCAAAAGAACCGCTGACCGTGGCAAATGTCCGGAAGTACAGTACACTGCATCCCCGCTGCGGCACGAATTTTCTCTTCATCGTGATGGTGGTAGCTTCCCTCTTCTTTTCGCTGTTCGGCTGGCCGAATCTTTTCATCAGAGTGCTCTCCCGCTTGCTGCTGATGCCGTTGGTAGCCGGGATCTCCTACGAGGTCCTGCGTTATATGGGTAAGCACGCAGGCGAGAATAAAATCGTCGATTTCTTTACAAAACCGGGCCTCTGGCTGCAGAAATTAACTACCAGAGAACCGGATGACAGTCAGATAGAGGTAGCAATCCGCGCCTTGCAGGGTGTTTTGCCGCCTGAGGAGGTTTCCAATCATGTATGATAAATTACAATCGCTGGCAGATCGCTACCATCAATTGGCTGGTTTGCTGTCTGATCCGGAGATTTTAAAGAACCAAAAAGAATATCAAGCCTATGCCAAAGAATACGCCAGTCTGCGCGACACGGTTGCCGCCTACGAAGAGTATCAAAAGGTCAGTACAAACATTGAGGAGACCCTGGCGACTTTGGACTCGGAAGCCGGCAACGATACGGAATTTGCTGAATTGCTTAAAGAAGAATTAACCCAGGAACGCAATCGCAAAGAAGCGCTTTCAGAAGAGTTAAAAGTATTGCTGTTGCCCAAAGACCCCAATGATGATAAAAACGTGATCATGGAAATTCGCGGCGGAGCCGGCGGCGGCGAGGCGGCTTTATTTGCTTCCGATTTATATCGTATGTATACCTTTTATGCCGAACGCAAAGGCTGGCATACCGAAATTATGGACATTAATGAGACAGATCTCGGTGGCATTAAGGAAGTCGTCTTCTCCATTCAAGGCCAGGGTGCTTTCAGCCGCTTGAAGTTCGAAAGCGGTGTGCATCGGGTTCAGCGCGTCCCGGAAACCGAAGCCTCCGGCCGCATCCATACTTCCACTGCGACAGTAGCTGTCATGCCGGAAGCGGAAGAAGTGGAGATTGAGATCAATCCCAATGACATTAGAACCGATATCTACTGTTCCAGCGGAGCCGGCGGCCAAAATGTCAATAAGGTGGAATCAGCGATCCGTCTGACCCATCTTCCCACTGGGCTGGTCGTCACCTGTCAGGATGAACGGTCACAGTTGAAAAACAAAGAGAAGGCGATGCGGGTTTTGCGCTCCCGTTTGTTGGAAATTGAGCAAAATAAGCAGTCAGCCGCGATCGGGGCTGACCGCAAGAGTCAAATCGGGACCGGCGATCGCTCCGAACGCATCCGGACCTATAACTTTCCGCAAGGACGGGTTACCGATCATCGTATTGGCATGACAATCTATCAAATGGAAGCCTTCTTAGGCGGTGACATTGAAGGGATGATTGATGCTTTAATCGTGGCAGACCGCGCTGCCAAGTTATCGGGAGACAATCAATGAACAGCAAACCTGGTACCTTGCGCCTTTTGCGCAAGGAGGGGGCTGATTACTTAAAGGAACATGGCTTGGAGCAAACCGCTTTGCGAGACGCGGAATTGTTATTGCGGCAGGCTCTGGCAATGTCCAGAGCCTCTTTTTTTAGCCATTTGGACGAAACGGTGACCTTAACAGCAGAACAGCAGCGTACATATCAGTGCAATTTGCGGCAGCGGTCCGCGCAGATGCCGATGCAGTACCTGTTGGGGCGGCAGGAATTTTACGGTCTGGAATTTCAGGTTACTCCCGGTGTGTTGATTCCGCGGCCAGAAACCGAGCATTTGGTAGCAGCGGCAGAGCAGCAGCTGCGGCAGATCAGCTGTGATGGCAGCGGCTTGGTAATAGCGGAAATCGGTGTCGGCTCCGGTGCCATCGCGTTGACCTTAGCCCATTTGCTGCCTGGTTTGACTGTGCATGCCAGCGATATCAGTCCGATTCCCTTACAACTCAGCGCCGCCAACGCCGCGCGGCTTGGAGTACAGCAGCAGGTGCACTTCTTTCTGGGTGATCTGCTCACACCGCTGCCTCTGCCACAGTATGATATGATCCTCAGCAATCCGCCTTATATTCCTTCGGCGGAAATCGAAACTTTAGCAGCCGATGTCCGGCAGGAGCCGAGCATTGCCCTGGACGGCGGTCCGGACGGTCTGCACTTCTATCGCCGTCTGCTGCGGGAAGCAGCCCCGCGTCTGCAGCCAAATGGCTGCTTGGTATTGGAAATTGGTCATGACCAGATGAAGGCGGTTCTGCAGCTGGCTGAAGAGGAAGGCTGGCAGCTCGATCGCTCGATTGCAGATTTTGCCGCGATCCCGCGTGTCTTACTGCTGAAGCAAAAGTGAAGCGCAATCGGCTTTATTTCTCTGTGCAGCAGGACTCATTCATCCCATTTTAGAATTAAATAGAATTGATATCCTTGTGAGAATCGGAAAGTAGGTGACACAATGGCTGGTGTGGCGTTTTACCGCGGTAAAATTATGACGCCCGACCAAGTGATGACCGGATCGGCCTTATTGATTAACCAAAGCCGAATTGCCGGTTTCGTTTCCGAAAATGAAATTCCTGCCGAGTATGATCGGGTGAATCTGGCCGATAGTTGGTTATTGCCTGGTTTTATCGATCTGCATGTGCATGGCGGCGGTGGTGCGGACGCGATGGACGGAGAAGTGGAAGCCATTCGGACCATGGCGAATTTTCATCTGCAGGGCGGTACCACCTCTTTGTATCCCACTACGGTAACCCATAACCGCGGTGCCTTGAATCAAGCGATCGAAGCGGTTGCTCAGGCAATGCAGCAGGAAGATCTAAAAAAACGTATTCTGGGGATTCATTTGGAAGGTCCCTACCTGGCAGAGCGGCGCAAAGGCGCTCAGAGTGGAGACTATATTCGCTTGCCGCTGTCTGCAGAATGGCAGCCATTGCTGGATAATCCGGTGGTGCGTCTTGTAACCATGGCGCCGGAATTGCCGGGAAGTGAAGAAATGGTCCGCTACGGTGTGAGCAAAGGGGTTCGCTTTGCTGCCGGGCATACGGAAGCGGATTACGATGGCATGCTGCTGGCAGCCTCTTGGGGAGTCAGTCAAGTCAGCCATTTATACAACGCCATGACCGGGCTCGACAAAAGAGCGCCGGGATTGGCAGCTGCAGCACTTATTCTGAAAGAAATCCGCGCGCAACTGATTTGTGACGGGGTGCATGTCCATCCTGCGATGTTGAAATTGGCCTTCAAAGTCAAAGGTCCGGAAGGTGTGATTCTGATTACCGATGCCCTGCGTGCAACCGGTACGACAGTAAAAACCGATAGGTCAACCGACTCGGAGGTAACAGCGCGTGATGGCGCCTTCTATTTGGCGGACGGTACACTGGCAGGTAGTTCGTTGACCATGGCGGAAGCAGTACGCCGCGCGGTGAAACTGGGTGGAGCAGCGCTGCAGGCGGCTGTGAAAATGGCCACCCTGACACCGGCTCAGGCAATGGGGATCGAAAGCAGCAAAGGCAATCTGGCCCCGGGCAGAGATGCGGATTTGGTGATTATGGATGATCGCCTGGAATTGAAACAGGTCTGGAGTTTAGGGGTCAGGTGTGTTTAGCCTGCTCAAGCGATGAAAGACAGGAGCGCTGAGAAGAAGGCGCCGAAATTATGCTGTTGCGAAAAAGGAATGTTGAATATGGAAACTGAAATCTATGATTTTACCGCGGGTTGGCAGGAGAGTCAAATGGCGCATGCCGGTGCCTTGCTGCGCAGCGGGCAATTGGTAGCCTTTCCAACCGAAACTGTCTATGGACTGGGTGGTTCTGCGCTCGATGAAGCAGCGGCAAGAGCGATTTATACTGCCAAAGGACGTCCGTCAGATAATCCTTTGATCGTGCATATCTCCCATCGAGAAATGCTGAGCCAGGTAGCCGAACAGGTTCCACCGGTGGCATATCGCTTGATGGATCACTTCTGGCCGGGTCCGCTGACCATGATTCTAAGCAAAAAGCCGGAAATTCCTGACGCGATCACCGGCGGTTTGCGTACGGTAGGGGTGAGGATGCCGGACCATGCGGTCGCTTTGGCTTTGATTGCAGCGGCGGGGATTCCCATTGCCGCTCCCAGCGCCAATCTCTCCGGTAAACCGAGCCCAACGACTGCGCAGCATGTTTACGATGATCTGCAGGGGCGGATTCCGCTAATCCTGGATGGCGGCGCCTGTCGGGAAGGGGTAGAGTCGACGGTGCTGGACCTGAGCCTGGGGCACTGTGTGATTTTACGGCCGGGTGCGATTACCTACGAAATGCTGCTGCCGTTTTTACCGGACTTAATTGCGCCGACACTGCAGAATCCACTGCCCTTTGCCGAAGTTCCGAAAGCACCGGGTATGAAATATACGCACTATGCTCCCAAAGCAACGGTTATTCTCTACAGTGGTTCGCGCGATGCGGTTTGTAAAAGGATGATCCAGGACGCGACGGCTGCCAGAAAACGCGGAGAAAAAATTGGCGTCATCATGACGCAATATCAATTCAGCGCGCCGGCAGATTTGGTTTTTGATTTATCCGCGGCTGACGAAGCACGCATGCTGCATCGTACAGCGCAGCATCTCTTTGAATGTTTCCGCGCCTGCGACGATGCTGGAGTCAATCGTATTTTGTTACAAGGCGTAACAGAGAAGGAATTAGGCCGGGCAGTGATGAACAGAATGGTGAAAGCGGCAAAGGAGTGGATATGTCTTGAGTGAACCCAAACAGAAAAACCAGGAAGAGAATGCGAAACCTTTGACCGTACTGTTTATTTGCAGCGGTAATACCTGCCGCAGTCCGATGGCGGAAGTGATCGCCAAAGATATTCATGAAAAAACCCTGCATGCGCCGAAATGCAACTTCATCTCTGCCGGTTTATCTGTTGTGACAGGGGATACAGCAGCGGAAGAAGCCAACCTTGCCATGACAGAACTGGGACTGCAGTTAGGGGAACGTCCCGCCCAGAGCTTAACAGAAGAAATGCTGCAAGCGGCGGATTTGGTTTTAACGATGAGCAATGCGCAGCGGACTCTGCTGTTGACCCGTTTCCCGGGTTATGCCGCAAAAACATTTGTTTTAAACCGTTATGTCGGCGCCGAGAATACAGATATTGAAGACCCCTATGGCCAGCCTCTGGAAGTCTATCGCCACATCGCAGTTCAGCTGCGCGATAGCTTGGAACGGCTGATAGACCGGCTTGCCGCAATGTGACAAGCTGCCGGCTGATTCCTGTATGTTTTCGCTTAGGAGGTATTTTACGATGAGAATTGCAATTGGTGCCGATCATGGCGGCTATCACTTAAAAGAAGAAATCCGCCAGTCTCTCGAAAAATCCGGACATACGGTTCAGGATTTTGGCTGTTATTCCACGGAATCGGTGGATTATCCTGATTATGCGATTCTTGTGACGCGGGCAATCCAACAAAATGAAGCCGATAAAGGAATCCTGGTTTGTGGGACAGGCATAGGCATGAGCATTGCGGCCAATAAACAAAGCGGCATTCGGGCTGCGCTTTGCCATGATCTGTTCTCAGCCCAAGCTACCCGTGAACATAATGACAGCAATGTCTTATGTATGGGGGGCAGAGTCATCGGCAGCGGTCTGGCCTTGAGTATTGTTGATACTTGGCTGAATACAGAATTCAGTGGCGGCAGACATCTGCGCAGGATTGCCAAATTGGAACCGGCTGCGGATGAAACAGCGGAAGCGGAATTTAGTTCGGAGCAGCTGCAGCTTCAGGCAACCGATTTAATGCATGAACTGGCAGAGAAAAGCAATTTGGAACCAGGCAGTCTGGTGGTAATCGGCTGCAGTACAAGTGAGATCGGTGGTCATCGCATCGGCTCTGCTTCCAGCGCGGAAACGGCCGCTGCTGTTTATGCGGGCTTACGTAAAGCGGCAGATGCGCATCAACTGATCTTGGCTTTTCAATGCTGCGAACACCTCAACCGTTCTCTGGTCGTCGAACGCAGTACGATGGAACGTTATGATTTGGAGCAGGTATCGGTTGTTCCCGCTCCGCACGCAGGCGGAGCCATGGCGACACAGGCTTTTTCTCAACTTGCGGATGCAGTGGTGGTCAATGACCTGCACCATAAAGCGAGAGCCGGCTTGGATATCGGCGATACGATGATCGGCATGCATTTGGCTTGGGTGGCTGTGCCGCTGCGCTTAGCGCATAAAACGCTCGGAAAAGCCAATGTCCATGCTGCCTTCAGCCGTCCGCGTCTGGTGGGTGGAAAACGAGCTGTCTACAGCCAGGAACAGGCGCAGGAAGCCAACCGGATTTAAGAAGAAACGCTTCTATTATTTTTACGCAAGCTCTCCGCGCTGATTGCAAGATTTGCTGCGGGTTAGCTTATAGAAAACATTCCAGAAAATTTAAGGAGGAGTTAGCATGAAAATCAATGAATTTCCTGAACTGAGAGCATTTGATCCTGAAATTGCTAATACGATGGACTTGGAACTGGGCCGTCAGCGCGATCATATCGAACTGATTGCTTCCGAGAACTTTGTCAGCAAAGCGGTTATGGAAGCAATGGGAACCGTATTGACCAACAAATACGCCGAAGGTTATCCGGGGCATCGTTATTACGGCGGCTGCGAATTTGTCGATATCGCCGAAAATTTAGCGCGTGATCGCGCCATCGCCTTGTTCGGTGCCGATCATGCCAACGTACAGCCTCATTCCGGTTCACAAGCGAATACCGCTGTTTATATTGCCGTCTTGAAACCCGGTGATACCGTAATGGGAATGGATCTCTCTCATGGTGGCCATTTAACACATGGTTCTCCTGTTAATATTTCCGGTTTGCTCTATCATTTCGTTGCCTACGGTGTTAATAAAGAAACCGGACGGATTGATTATGATGAAGTTTTAAGAATTGCCAAAGAATGCCAACCGAAATTGATTGTCTGCGGCGCTTCTGCTTACTCCCGCGAAATCGATTTCAAACGTTTCAGTGAAATTGCCAAAGAAGTCGGCGCCATGCTGATGGTGGATATGGCTCATATCGCCGGTTTGGTTGCGGCTGGTTTACACAGCAATCCGGTGCCTTATGCTGATTTCGTTACGACCACAACACATAAAACACTGCGCGGTCCCCGCGGCGGTATGATTCTTTGCAAGAAAGAATACGCCAAAGCAATTGACAAAGCAATTTTCCCTGGCATCCAAGGCGGCCCGTTGATGCATGTGATCGCTTCTAAAGCGGTTTGCTTCAAAGAAGCATTGGCTCCGGAATTTAAAATCTATCAGCAAAAAGTGATTAACAACGCGCAAGCCTTGGCAAACGCTCTTGTCAAACGCGGTTTTAACTTAATTTCCGGCGGCACCGACAATCATCTCATGTTGGTTGATCTGCGCAACAAAAATATCACCGGTAAGGACGCTGAGAAACTGCTCGGCACCATCCATATCACCTGCAACAAAAACACAGTCCCGTTTGAAACGGCCAGTCCTTTCATTACCAGCGGTATTCGCTTAGGTACCCCTGCTGTGACCAGCCGCGGTTTCGATGAAGCTGCGATGGATGTGATTGCTGAAGTGATCGAAATGGCGATTGCCGGACGTGATGACGAAGCGGTTTTGGTTCGCTGCCGTGAGATGATCGCGGAACTCTGCGCCAAATTCCCGCTCTACGCTGATTAATTAAAAACTTCTCAAGACAACGGCAAAGCCCTGCAGCGCCGTTGTCTCTTTTTTTAGGAGGCAAAGCAAATGACCCAAATCTATTTTGTCCGTCACGCACAGTCGGATAACAGCAACCCAGATCAATATCAGCGTGGTTTGACCGAGCAGGGGCAAAAAGGCGCCGAACAAGTAGCGCGGACTCTCGCGGACATCCACATCGATGCCATTTATGCCAGCACCTATCTGCGCACCAGTCAAACGCTGGCTCCGCTGGCAAAGCAAAAAGGGTTGAGCATTCATACGGTAGAAGCATTGCGCGAACGCGGCATGACGGAAGCGTTGTTTACCGGCAATTTCGACGAATACATGCAAGCTCAATGGGCGGACCTGAACTACGCCGCAGAGGGTTGCGAATCATTGCTGGCAGTGCAAAAAAGAAACATCGAGGCTGTCAATCAAATTGTCGCGGCGCATCCGCAGCAGACGGTGGCAGTGGGTACGCATGGCTGCGCTTTATCAACCATTTTGCATTACTATACGGATTACGGCTTAAAGGGCTATTTGTATATGAAGCCGTTTGCTCCTTATATCATTCGCTTGGATTACGAAGACGGCGCAATGCTGAAAATGACAGAAATTCCGCTCTGCTGAGAGTAACCTAAAAAAAACAGATCCGGTCAAACCGAATCTGTTTTTTTTGTCAGGTGGGTCAACGATGGTCGAGAAGCGAACGGTCTATTTGGGTGTAAAAGAAGTCGTGACTTTGGCTAATTTGCCATTGATCAGCGCGCTGACTTCCACTGCCACTTTATAACCTGCGGTTGCTCCGCCTAAAACAACAGTAAAAGGAGAACCGCAGTAGCCCTTGAGCACCGAACTGCGTGTCCTGAATTGGAAGGTAGCCGTATAGGGTGTATTGGCTGGTCCGGTAACAGTTAGCAGAACTTCACCGTCTCCGTCGGGTTGCTCCGGTGTGATTTTTACCGAAAAATCATTTGGACCGGTCGGTTTATCCACGCTTTCGGCGTTACTGCCTGTGGAGGTTTCCCCGCGGGCGGCATCCGTTTCAGCTTGACTGGGTTTGTCACTCGCTGCAACCGGGTTTGTCGGTTCCGAATCGGTTTCCTTGCCGGGATTCTCACTGGTTGTTGTATTTGGTGTTTCGGCGGCAGGTGCCTCTTCCTTCTCGCCTGTCTTTTTTACAGGGGTGCCTTGCGAATCCGAATTGGGGTTAAAAATCGTACCATGCTCTGCCGGGATTACCGGGCGCACCTGTAAGCTGCAGCCGCTGATCAAGACAGCCATGCAAAGTAAAAGTAAGAGTAAACGTAAGCGAGTTTTCATTGTTTTCACCTGCCTTTCCGTATCTTCGGGGGAGTGTTTCTTCTAAAGAGCGTAAGGATCTTTAGAGCAAACGCTAAACCAATTGTACAGCGCTGCCGCTGGCAATCATGGCATCTTCCCAGGCATAATCAAAATGGCAGGCCTGATTGCGCTGTGACGGCAGGAATTCTGTGATCGGGTTTTCTCTAAACCAAGTCATGCTGCGCTGCAGCGCCTGTGCGACATTGTATTTTTCCCGATAGCCGAGCGCTTCCAATTTTCCCGTCGATTGGGTAAAAATCACCGGACTGGCTAAATTCGGGATATGGGGGAAGAGCGGCGCCGGTAGGCTATAGAAAGTCATCGGCTGATCGCAGAGCTTTGCGGCGAGGCTGACCAATTGCCGATAATTTGGCGTATGCGTATGGCCGGAGTTATAGATATTCCCATTGGAAGCCGGTGTGCGCAGCAGAAAGTCAATCTGGACGCCAACGTTACCTGCATATTCTCTGTGATAGACTCCGCAGCCGCCTTCCGGCAGAATCATCTGCTGACGCTGATCCAAGAGACGCTTGATGAAATACCACTCCCGCGCCTGATGATCATATTCACCAAAGACAGCAGGCAAGCGCAGCACAGTGACCGGAAACCCTGTTTCGGTATAGGCAGCAAAGGCGGCTTGTTCGGCCAGAACCTTTTTATGTCCGTAAGCGAGGTGAGGGTCTTCGGACAGAATCAATGGATCTGTTTCATGGATTGGACTTGCCGTGGGTTCCGCATAAACCGAGGCGGTACTGATCATTAGATAGCGATCACAATGACCTCGCAGCTGTTCAATCGCCAGACTGGTTTCCGGAGCATCATAAGCGACCATATCAACGACCGCGTCAAAATGCTCTGCAGCAATGGCAGATTGGATAGAACCGGGCAGAAAGCGATCACCAATAAGCTGACGCAGTGAGGCACTCTCCTCCGTTGGCGGATGATTGCCACGATTGAAAAGAGTGACTTCATTACCTGCATAGAGTAATTCCCTCACAACATGCCGACCGATAAATTTGCTGCCGCCGATCACCAAGATTTTCAAATAAAACGCCTCGCTTTCCTACTTCATCTGATGGATGGCTTAAATTGAATGGCTAAGAATAGAACGAATGAATATATAACTTTCTACAAAATAGAAAGAAAGTCCTTTTTTAACCGAATGGTCTGGATGACTGCATTTTGTTTCTGCCCTGTCTGGGTTCCCCTTTCAAAGCTGCCTAAGCTTCGATTCACCCTATGGAGAAGTTAAGAAAAATCCTGCAACGTATGATAACAAATAGTATATCACATTACTAATGTATTCGTGTGACATTTTAAATAATAATATCTTTTTATCAAGTTGTACACGTTAGTCTACCATTCATGCATTACCATTAAAATCTTCACATTTATATCCTTGACTTTTCATTCGTGTTGCTATACTATAATACTAAAGCAGAAGCGGGTAGCGGCTTTTTTTTACTGCGTATTTGCTCTGCATATTTAGAAAAGAGGAGGTTTTTTCCCATGAATGCTTATATGCAAAGAGTTCTGGAACAAGTAAAGACTCGTAATCCCGGAGAACCGGAATTCATCCAAACCGTGGAAGAAGTCTTTAAGAGTCTCGAAGTCATTGTTAATCAACATCCCGAATACGAAGCCATGGGTTTACTGGAAAGAATGGTCGAACCTGAAAGACAGATTGCTTTCCGTGTAACTTGGGTAGACGATGCCGGTAAAGTCAATGTAAACCGCGGTTATCGTGTACAATTCAATGGCGCGATTGGACCTTACAAAGGCGGTTTGCGCTTCCATTCTTCCGTTTATGTTGGTATTATGAAATTCCTTGGTTTTGAACAAACCTTTAAAAACAGTTTGACCGGCCTGCCGATTGGCGGAGCAAAAGGCGGTTCGGACTTTGATCCCCGCGGCAAATCCGACGCTGAAGTCATGCGTTTTTGCCAAGCTTTTATGACCGAACTGTATCGTCATATTGGACCTGACATTGACGTTCCCGCCGGTGATATCGGTGTTGGCGGTCGTGAAATCGGTTACCTTTATGGCCAATATAAACGGATTACCGGCACTTGGGACAACGGCGTTCTGACCGGTAAAGGTTTGAGCTACGGTGGCTCCTTGATTCGTCCGGAAGCAACCGGTTTTGGTGCTACCTATTATCTGCAAGAAGTGCTGGCTCACTTTGGCGATACCATCAAAGGCAAGACAGTTGCTGTTTCCGGTTTTGGCAATGTGGCCTGGGGCGTTGCTACCAAAGTTGCCGAATTAGGCGGCAAAGTAGTAACTCTGTCCGGTCCGGATGGCTACATCTATGACAAAGACGGCGTCACAACGGCTGAAAAGATCAATTATATGCTCACAATGCGTTCTTCCGGCCGTGATAAAGTTCAGGATTATGCAGACAAGTTCGGCTGCGAATTCCACGCCAAACAAAAACCGTGGGGCGTTAAAGTTGACATCGCAATGCCCAGCGCTACCCAAAATGAAATCGGCATGACCGAAGCCAAACAGATTATCAATAACGGTGTGAAGTACTACATCGAAGTTGCTAATATGCCCACTACCAACGAAGCTTTGGAATTTATCCAAAAAGCCGGTTTGGCTGTTGCTCCGTCCAAGGCTGTCAATGCCGGCGGCGTAGCTGTTTCCGCTTTGGAAATGTCTCAGAACTCGATGCGTTACAGCTGGACCTCTGAAGAAGTGGATGCGAAATTGCATGCCATTATGAAGAACATCCATGATGTTTCCGCTGTTGCTGCTGAAGAATGCGGTTTGGGTTACGACTTGGTTGCCGGTGCGAACATTGCCGGTTTCAAGAAAGTTGCCGAAGCAATGATCGCTCAAGGACTGATCTAGAGTCCGTTCAAAAAAATATCTCGCATTCGTTTGAAACTGGAACGACGAAATACTTTTTTGCTCTCAATGCTTAAAATCAAAGACTCCCTTGCCATCAACAGTTCTGCTGTTGCTGGCGGGGGAGCCTTTTTTTTAGGATAACGCTGCGTTATAATTTAAAGGCTTCCAACTGCTTTTTGTAAAGGAGAAGGAAAAAGCAGACCGAAACAGAATGGAATCATAATGCTTGTTTACTATGAGCAGAAAAGGAAGTTTTCGTATGATAAACCTGCGAGAAAAAATCTCAGACCGATTTACCGGCTATTTAGATAACCCGACGCTGCGCAGCAACGTAAAATACAGTATCCTGAACGGTTCTCTTTCCAATGTTGCGGTTGGTTTGACCGGATCTTTTATGGCGGTTTATGCCTTGAAACTGGGATCGACTGAAAATATGGTGGCGATTTTATCGTCCGGACCGGCCTTGATGGGTTTATTAGCTCAGATTCCGGCTGCCGTGATGACGGAGCGGATCGAAAAGAAAAAAGAAGCGATGGTCAAGTGGGCGATGCTGCAGCGCATGTGTTATTTTGTTTTCGCCATCATTCCATTTCTGCCAATCGCCGCGATCTATAAAGCATGGCTTTTTATTTTACTTGTGACTGCTATGAATTTCCCTACCAATATCGTCAACACCATGTGGACGCAAATGATGGGTGAAATTATCCCAACCCGTTATCGCGGCCGTGTTTTTGGTGACCGCAACTATGTGATGGGTTGGTTTGCTTTGGCCAGTATGATGCTGGCAGGTCCGCTGCTTGATTTTATTCCTTATCCCTATAATTATACGCTGCTTTTTAGCCTGTCGTTCATCGCCTTTATGGCTTCTCTGAATTTTCTGAACCGGACCGATGAAGTGAAATCCTCCGAGGCGCCGGCCAGTAGTGTACGCAAAAGCAACCCCTATGAAGGCTTCAAATTCATCATCAAGGATCAGCCTTTCCTGGTCTTTGTTTTGGCTGCCACTCTTTTAAATTTAGGATTCGCTTTGTCTGCTTCCATGTGGACGCTGAATCAGGTACGTGACCTGCATCTGAATAATACGCAGATTGCCATGGCAACCGTCGTGCAGTCTTTGGGAACGACCCTGAGCTATCCCTATTGGGGCAGAATTATCGACCGAATCGGCAGCAAAACAGTCTTCCTCTTAGCGGTTTTTCTTTATATCTTCCGGCCGTTGGTGCAGATTTTTGTCACAGTTGATAACCTTTGGCTGATGTGGTTGATTTGTTTTATCACCGGCCTGGCGCAGGGGGCATATGCCTTGTCACAGTTCAATACGCTTTTGGAAGTGGCTCCCGATCCCAATATGCGGCCCAGCTATCTGGCTTTCTTCAATATGGCAGTGCAGACCGTCTCATTCATTTTCCCGATGGTGGGTGTTCAGATTTATACGATGATGGGCAACCAGGTCAATCCTGTTTTCTGGTTGTCTACGATCATTCGCGCCCTCGCCACCGCTGTGATGGCATCGGTGATCTTCTCTACTTATAAAAAAGAAAAGCGCGCTGCCGGCAAATTACAGTCATAGATAAAATAAAAAACTTTTCGCTGCAGACACAGGCTGTAGCCGAAAAGTTTTTTTCTGTACTTATATCATTTCGTTCGCAAATACGCGCATCAGGTTGGGATAATAATCAGCAAAAGTGGGGTATTTTTGTCTGTGCATTTCATAATCGTCCAATTGAGCCAGGAGAGCTGGCATGTAGCGATAGCCCAGTTGAAAGTCACGTTCCTGCCAGCGCTGCGCTTTTGCTGCACCGCAGAGTTGCTTGACCAAGTGGGTAGCGACTGCTCTGACAAGGTGTTCGTTGATACATTCCTGCCAATCACCATAACCGGAAGCGATACCGGCTAACTTATAGGGTTTTAAGCGTTGATAAGCCGGCTCATAAGCTTTTTCTAGATCCGGATGATTCTCGGTCAACGGATTGACCAGAGGATGGCTGAATTCATGCAGGATGGTATTGAGAGAAAGCACACCGACGGGCATATTTGATGCAAAAGCAGAGGGATTGATATAGCTAAAGACACTGAATAAGTCCATTTTTCCCTGACTGTCTTTAAAATGAATACCAAAATTACCACGGATTAAATGGGAAATTACGCAATGGTAGCTATTCTGTCTGAGACCATAAAAATTTTCCATATACGAAATCAAAGGGTACTGATCAAGATGGGCTTGAACCGTTGCTAATTCAGCGGTATAGTAGTGAAGCAAATGCGGAAAGTGGCTCATATAGTCGGTCTGAACTGCCAGGTCACGCAGGAGCTCCAGAAGAAGCTCCGCTTGCTCCCGTCCACCGCAGAGTTTGAAGCAAAATTCCGAAGGCTGATACTGCCATTGCATTTCCGGTGGTGCCTTGATGGCCATCATTAGTTCAATCGGTCTGCTAAAACAAAATCCTTTTTCAATCATAGTATCGATTTGCTGATAGATTGCATGACCCTGCCAGGGATGCAGCAGGCATTGAATTTCAGTTTGATAGGCGGAAGCAGCATTTTGTACTAGACTTTGACCGAAATAAGCCTGCGTTTTCTCAGCATAAGAACCGGTAGCTAGAACACTGAATAGTAATTCCAATTGAGGATTGACAATTGCCTGCATAAAGAAAATCTCCTTCCAATAACAATTTTCGATTTTCTATGCTTTATATAAGCTCAGATATCCGCGAACTGCGGGTGAAAACGTAATCATCACGGTAGCGATACCGGCGAGTAAAAAGCCGAAGAAAAAAAGCGTCGAAAGCGGCATCACTTCTCCCAAACCACCATAGAACAGGGTGGAGATGGGAACAAACACAGCACAAACCGTGGTGATGATGCCGGATAGTTTGCCGCGCTGCTGCGCTTCTACTCCCAGCATCAGCACGGAATCCAGGGTGGAATCACTCATGCTGTTGCCAATCATGCCAAGACATAATAGAAAGCAGATCAGATAGAAGTGATTTGTCAGCAGCATCAGCATATAGCTTAGGCAGAGCAGCAAGAACCCTCCCATAATGATCAGGGGATTGTATTTGGTAGGAAAAAGGTAAAAGCCGGTAATAGAAAAACCAATTAAACTGCCGAAACTCAGGAATGACATCATCACACCAAATTGTTCGATATTAAAACCCTGCTGCAAAAACATCGCCATCAACAGATTAAAAATCCCGATCGTGAATAAATTCGCCATCATGATATAGAGCAAGGTCAGACGCAAACCGATATTTTGATAAAAAAAGCAATACCGTCTTTCATATCGTGCCAAATTTTCTTCTGTTTTGCACCGACAAGGACTTGGTGCTTCGGAACGCGGACAAACAACATGGAGAGAAAATAAAACAGGAAAGAGGCGGCATTGAGCAAGATCATCATCGGTATGCCGAACCAATTGATGAAATAGCCGCTGATTCCGTTACCGGATAAATCCACAAAAGAATAAGCGGCACTTTTCAGAGAAATACCCCGGACAACATCCTCTTTTTCTACCAGATCCGGCAGAATGGATGCAACCGCGGGGTTAGCAAAAGAACCGGCTGCGGAAAGCAAAAAAGTGCTGACAAAGAGGATCGGCAGAACTAAGCGATTCTGAAAAGCAAGCAGAGCAATACCGCACATCAGGACGGCACGGAAAAGCGTTGCGCTGCAGAAAATCAATTTGCGGTCATAACGGTCTGCCAGAGCACCGGTGTAAGGCGACAAGAAGATACGTGGCAGAGAAGAAATTGCTATGGCTGTACCCATCAGAGCGGTGGAACCGGTCGTCTGCAATACCCAATAGCTGATTGCCAGGTTATAAATTACATCACCGAAATAAGAAAGTGAGGCTGCCTGAAAGAAGAGTGAAAAATCACGGTTGAAGAATTTTCTTCGGACCCGTGTCTCCCCTGCAGCAGCGGAATTGCCGGGCTGATTGGCGGACCGTTCTTCTGTGTCTTCCATCTGCTGGGTCACTTCCTTGTTTTAGAATTGAGAATTGAGGCATTGCGGTTGATTTATCAAATTAAGGATTATTTTCTCTGGCGCAAAACCGATTCCCTTTATCCGGCAATTTCAATTTCTGCCGGCTCAGCCGGTTTCAGGCTGATGAAATCGCGTACCTGAGGAGAGATAAAGATCAGCGAGATAGAACCGCAGCCGAGCAGCATGCCGATGATGAATAAATTGGATAGCGGATAAATCTCTCCTAAGAAGCCATACATCAGGGCGGAAACCGGACACAAGCTATTGCTCATGGTGGTCATCACGCCGGCTAGCTTACCGCGCTGGGTTGGTTCTACGCCAACCATAAAAACCGAATTCAATATCGAGTTGGCGATGGCGTTGCCAATCATGCCCAGACATATCATCGCACAGGTTAAATAGAAATTATAGGTGCTGACCATGATAATCATGCAGCTGCCCATAAAGACAAAGCAGAAGAGAACGATAGAAGGATAAAGACGGCTGGGGAAGCGAAAGGTCGCCACAGTGAACATGCCGATCAAACCACCCATGCCCATACAGGCCATGATGATACCATATTGTTCAACTGTAAATCCACGCTGTAAGAACATGGCCAACAGCAAACTAAAGATGCCTGCTGTAAAGAAGTTCGCCAGCATGAAGACCAGCATCGTGATGCGCAAGCCTACATTTTGATAAAATACCTGCACCCCTTCTTTTAAATCAATCCAAATGTTTTTGGCCTTGGCAGCCTCACTCAGCAGATGTTTGGGTAAATGCAGAAAAAGCAGCGAAATGTAGTAATAGAAAAAGGAAATTGCGTTGATGGCAATCAGCAAAGGCACCCCCAGCAAGCTGACCATAAAACCGCTGATGCCGTTCCCGGCCAGGTCAACAAAGGAGAAGGCAGCGCTGCGGATGGAGTTTGCTCTGACAATGTCTTCTTTCTCCACCAGATCGGGAATCATGGAGGAGACAGCCGGTCCGGCAAAAGCACCGGCAGAGGATAACAAGAGGGCGCTGATCATCACAAGGGGGATACTCAACAAATCGCGGAAAGCTAAAAAGGCAATCAGGCCCATAAAAATGCCACGAAACAAGGTGGCGAGGCAAAGAATCTGTTTGCGGTCAAAACGATCGACCAAAGCACCGGCAAACGGTGAGATGACAATACGGGGAAGAAAAGACACAGCCGCTGCAGTACCCATCAGCGCTGTCGAGCCCGTCGTTTGCAGAATCCAGTAACTGATGGCTAAATTGTAGACGATATCACCAAAATAGGATAAAAACCCAGCTTGTAAAAACAGCAGGAAATTGCGATTGAAGAATTTTTTCTTTTCTGTGGCCGAAACCGGTGCATCGGAATTCATTGTCTCAGCAGCCTCCTCTTTTTCTTTCCATACAGAATACGATTGAAAGTCAGCAGGAGTGTAACATATAAACTAACATATGTCAAGGGGTGAGCTTTAATATATTATCTAATATGTTAATATAATTCAAATGGGAAAATAGAACTTGCGACAAACAGGCATGAAAAGCTTTGCATTGCCAACCTTTTTGTGGTTTGCTTTTTCTATGGAATCCAAGAAAATCCAACAAAAAAACAGCTGGATAACAAGAATTTTGTTGAATTTTATAGTTAGAAAAAGATGAAACAGAGGATTTCCTTCACAGCAAAGCGAATAGGAGTGAAAATCATCATTCTATGTCGTGTTATGTCATACTCTGAATGATGAACTATCCAGGTATTCTTTCACAAGCGAGACAAACCCCAACCGGCGTTATTCTATGAGGTGATCACAAGTGAAGAAAATCGTATTCGCTTTGGCCGTCTTCGTGCTCTGCTGTCATTCTACACTGTTGGCTGCGGAACCTGCCCGGGTGGAACAAGAGACAGCAGATGCACTCTATCAATTGAATCTGTTTCAAGGCAGTGAGCTAGGCTTTGAATTAGATCGGGCTCCCACCCGCCTGGAAGGACTCCTGATGCTGCTTCGCCTGACTGGTCGGGAAGCAGAGGCGTCTGCCTGTGCGATCGATTGCCCTTTTACCGATGTACCAACTTGGGCGCAAGCGTATGTGGCCTATGCGCACAACCTGCAACTGACCAATGGGATTTCAGAGCATGAATTTGGCAGCAGCCAACTGCTTGCGCCCAATCAATACAGTACGTTTTTATTACGTGCTTTGGGCTATTCCGATGCAGAAGGCGATTTTGATTGGCAGAAACCCGAACCTTTGCTAAAGCAATTGGGTTTGCTGCCGGCGCTAGAAGCGCAGGAAATCTTCAGCAGAGGCGATATCGTTACGCTTTCCTGGCAGGCGCTGCAGACGAAATTGAAGGGGAGCGCCAATACCTTAGCTGAGAAATTAATCGAGTCTGATCTATTCAGCCAGGAAATGTATCAGACAGTATCAGTTTCCCTGCCGGCTGCCACGGAGGATCAACTCAACTACAGCAGATCCGATTTACGGCTGATCGCGGGGTATTATCAAATTTCCATGGAAAAACTCTACAGTTATATCGATGAAATCGCTCGGCTTGCGAAAGAGACAAACAGTGATTTTAACATTTCTGACTGGCTGCAGAAAAAAATCGATCAGGTGCTGGAGAAAGTCGAGGCTGAAGAACCGGAAAGTTACGATCAGCTGGTGCGTTGGGTCTGGGATGAGTTTTGGGGAGAAGTAGACGGTACACAGAAAGAAGAAACAAATGGTAAAGCAGAAATAACAGGACCGGAAACAGAAAGCAAGGCGGACCGGGACCAAAAAACAAAAAAAGAGAGTACTGCTGAGCAAGAGAAGAAAATTTAGCGCTGCGGGAATTCAGCAGCCTTTCGTAAAAAAACCAGTACAAAAAGAAGAGATCCCTTCCTTATAGCGAAGAGATCTCTTCTTTTTTTTTTGAACAGGATCGTTTATTCTTTATCGGCGGTGATTTTGCCGAGGGCGTAAACGGTCAGCATAATCAAAATCATGCCAATAAAAATACCAAGCATTCCTTGACCCATGAGTTTGAGCGTGGCATAAAAGACAGTCATTGTTTCTTCTGAAAACATAAGTCTACCTCCCTATCTTTCAATCTTAGTGTAATGTTTCCAAAATCTTCGGAATCAAATTCAGCACCATACCACCGGCAAGAACAGAAGCAATTTGACCGGAAACATTCGATCCGGCAGCATGCATCAGCAAGTGATTCTGATTATCTTCCTTGATTGCCATTTTGGCGACAACGCGGGAGGACATCGGAAAAGCTGAAATACCGCAGCCGCCGATCATCGGATTGAATTTTTCTTTGCGGAAGAGGTTGAGGAATTTGGCAAAGAGTACACCGGCGATGGTATCAAAAATAAAAGCAACTAAACCAAGACACATGATTAATAAAGTCTGCACGGTGACGAATTTATCAGCTACCATACTGAAAGAAATGGTGATACCCAATAAAAGTGTAATCAGGTTAGCCAAAGCATTCTGCGCAGTTTCGGAAAGACGATTCAAACAGCCGCATTCACGAATCAGGTTGCCAAACATCAAAAATCCGACCAAAGCAACGGACATCGGGGCAATAAAACCGGCAATGATCGTAACAGCGATTGGGAAGATGATCCGGGTCTGCCGGGTCACGCTCTGCGGACGGTAGGTCATGCGGATTTTACGCTCTTTTTTACTGGTGACCAGCCGAATCGCAAAGGGCTGAATGATAGGAACCAAGGCCATATAAGAATAAGCGGCAACGGCAATCGGCCCCAAATAGGAGGATCTCAACACCTGAGAGACGAGAATCGCAGTCGGACCGTCAGCGGCACCGATGATACCGATAGAAGCGGCGTCGGTCAGTGAGAAACCCATTAAAGCGGCAACAGAGATCGCCACAAAAATACCAAATTGTGCTGCGGCGCCAAACAGGAACATAATCGGATTGGCAAGCAAGGGGCCAAAATCGATCATTGCGCCGATCCCGATGAATAAGAGCAGCGGCAATACTTCGGAGGAGGCAATGGTAGTCTGGTAAAGCCATTCGATCACACCGGCGCTCTCACCGATCCCTGCAACGGTTTGATTTAAGACACCGGAGAACGGCAAATTAACCAAAATGGCGCCGAAACCCATCGGTAATAATAAAGAGGGTTCATAGTCTTTCGCTATTGCCAAATAGATCAGAATAGATCCGACAGCATACATGACAAGTTGCTGCCAGGTGACAGCCAGGATTCCGTCTAATAAAAACTCCATAAAAATAAGCCCCTTTCCAAGACGATATTTGCCATAAAGGCACGTGTAAACATTATACTATAAATAATCGCTTTCGTAAATCCCAGAAAATGAAATACTTCACGTAAAATACTGACATTTACTGCATGAAACAAGTCTTGAAATAGAAAGTCTTAAGCTTCCAGCAATTCAGAGAACATGAATTTAAATACGGCGATAAACTTCATTTTTTATATTTCTGTTATCGAAAAACTGTCTGATAGTGTCACTTTTTTCTGGCAGGAGATTAGAAAAGATAAGGGGAATATATTGGTATTCTCTGATTCGGAGCGTTTGCTTGGGGCGGCGGTGTCCGAAAATTCGTAATGAGGGTGAAAAATATGATCATCGGGCTTTCCATTTGTGCCGTCATGGCAATTGCCGCAACCTGGCTGGCAGGGCTGCAGCATTATATCGGTGCTCCAATGTTAGGTCTGTTCTTGGGTGTCATCGTATCCAACCTCTGGCCGGTTTCTGCCGAGGTGCAGAAAGGTACGAAATATGCTTCCGGTAAATTATTGAAGTTTGGCATCATTCTGGCCGGCAGCACGCTGAATTTTATGTCAATTTTGGGCGTTGGCATGCAGGCTTTGCCGCTGATTCTCTTCAATATCTGTTTGTCTTTTACGGTTGCGTTGCTGATTGGCCGCCGATTGAAAACGAGCACGAATACCGGTATCTTAGTTGGCGGCGGTACTGCGATTTGCGGTGGTACTGCGATCGCCACCTTGACTTCGATTATCAAAGCCAAAGAAGAAGAGTTTGCCTATGCCATGGCGGCGATTTTCTTTTTCGATATTTTTTCGGCAACGATGTGGCCCTATGCTGCTATGGCGATGCATCTGACACCGGAACAGTATGGCATCCTGGGCGGTTTAGCGATCAGCGATACGGCCAGCGTCACAGCAGCCGGCGTCACATTTGACGGCTTGATGCAAGGTGCGGTTGGCATCAACGGCATGACTGGCGGTCAATTGGCGGTTGTGGTGAAGCTTGTCCGCACGACGATGCTGATTTTTGTTGCCATGGCGGCAGTCATTTGGATGTTGCGCGAAAGCAAGAAATCCGGCAGTACAGAGCAACAGTTATCCATGAAAGAACAGATGCTCAAATCGTTCCCCTACTTTGTGTTGGGTTTTTTAGCCTTGGCGATTTGTAAAACCTTCGGCTTGATTCCTGCTTCTGTCGCCCCCTGGCTGAGTAAAGGCAATAAATTTTTTATCACCATGGCACTCGTTGGTGTGGGTTATAAGATCAAATTGAATGAACTCTTTAAGAAAGGCTTGAAGCCGATTTTATTGGGCGGCTGCACTTGGCTGGCCGTGGCTGCAACGACTTTAATTTATACGCTGACGATGATGTAAGAACGCGGCGGTTCCGTTACTGATAAAAAAGCCAAACAAAATGGTCCTTCTTTCCGATGCGCAGAGCGGCATTTGCTTGCCGTTTGCAGGGAAAGTAGGACTTTTTTTAGCTTGAATCACTGCAATACTGCTGTGAATTTCTTGTGAAGGTTTGCTTTCTCATGTATAATAGAAAACAAATAAGTTGGAAATGCGAAGGAGGTTTTGCCATGAAAATCCTGATCATGGATGGTCAGGGCGGTAAGCTTGGTTCTCTGATTGTAGAACAGTTGCTCAGACGGTGGCCGCAAATCAAGCTGATTGCTTTGGGTACCAACAGTACAGCGACTGCGGCCATGCTGCGAGCCGGGGCGGAAAGCGGCGCGACCGGTGAAAATCCGGTGATCTATAATAGCGGCGATGCCGATTTGATCATCGGCCCCACCGGAATTGTGCTGGCCAACGCTTTGCTGGGAGAAGTCACTCCGGCCATGGCTGTGGCGGTAGGCGGCAGCAAGGCGAAAAAAATCCTAGTTCCCATGAATAAATGCAACCATTATATCGTTGGTCTGCAGGAATTGCCTATGGCGGAATATGTTCGTTTGGCTGTAGAAGCCGTGGCGGCAGAATTAGCGGGCAGCGTGCGATAGAAACGGGCAAAAAAGAAAAAGGATTTTGCTTTGCAATGTGCAATTGAGAAGAGAACTGCTTATGCAGAAAAAACACAAAGGGAGAGAGCATATGCAACTAAACACAGCGTATCAACAGGAATTTGAACAGATGGTCCGTGATTTTATGGCCGCTTATCAGGCTGTCGGAACTGCTGTTGCCGTGGTTAACCAAAAAGGTGAGACGATCTACCGCAAATTTTTCGGCTATCGTGATCTGGAAAAACAGCTGCCGCTGGATGAGAATACCATCTTCGGTTTGGCTTCCATCACCAAATCCTTTACTGCCCTCTGCATAATGCAGTTGGTGGAGAAAGGGATCCTCGATCTCTATGCTCCGGTCAACCGCTACCTGCCGGAATTGATTTATCCCAATCAAAACATGCCTCGTTTATGGCATTTGCTTTGTCACAGCGCCGGTTACCCACCCCAGCCGCGTTTATTATTGAGCAAGGTTGCGCCTAAGCTGGATCTGCCGGCAGAGGAGCGGGAGAATCTGGCCTATTCACCGACCGTCGCCAAAGCCGGTATCCAATTATTGCTGAAGCAATTGAGTGAAATCAAGACCTTTTTAGGCCAGCCGGGTGAGCATATCAGCTATTCCAACGATGGCTTTGCCATGTTGTCGGAAATTATCCGCCTTTACGGCGGCGAAAATTCCTATGCCGAATATGTGGAGAAGCATATTCTGGCTCCGCTGGGAATGAGCCGTTCCACCTATAGTTTCACCAAACCGCTGCAGGATGAGAATGCCAACACACTCTATGTGCCCGGTAAAACCGGTCTGCGAGCGACGCACGATTGGCTTGATAATCAGTTTGTGATGATGGGCGGCGGTTCGCTGAAGTCAACCCTTGCCGATATGGAGCGCTACGTAACCATGTGGCTGAATCACGGTCGCTATGCCGAAGGCAAACTCTTAAGCGATACCGGTATCTGTGAGATGCAAAAGCAACGTCAGACCTACAGTCATCATGTCGGCTATGGTTTTGCCCTGCAGACGTTCCCCCTGGACGACATTACGGTAACCGGACACAGCGGCGGCTTAACCGGCGTTTCAACCAACATCCTTTGGTCTTATGATTTGTCTCTGGGTGTGATTGTATTGTGCAACACCAGCGCAGTTCCCGTTTCGAATCTGGCCAAAGCGATGATCAAGTGGTGCAACAATCACAGCCCCAAAGAACCGATGACGGTTTTTCAGCACCGGGAATGGAGCCAAGCCCAAAAGCAGGCAGCCTGCGGCAGCTTTGTCTCCGGCGAAGGCGGCGTCTTAACCATCAGTCTGAATGCAGAGCAGCAGCTGCAGGTCCTGTTGGATGAGGAAGTGCTTACTCTGGATACCGTTTTGCCGGATCTGGCCTTGGCGCAGACCAACTTAGTGAAAAGTGAAATTCGTTTTCTGCGCCGCGCTGACGAATCGGTTTGGGCAATCGGCAATGGCGGCCGCATTTTGATGCGGCAAGCATAAAGGAAGCAGGGTATGAAAGAAGCATTGATTCTGGCGGTGGACGGCGGCGGCAGCAACACCAGAGCACTGTTGGCTGCTGCCGATGGTACGGTGCTTGGCAGCGGTGCGGGCGGTCCGGCGAATTATCATGTTGCCGGTAAGGAAACTGTGGCGCAGTCTCTGCGCTCGGCCATTGAAGGGGCTTATCGGGCGGCGAATTTGGAAATTCAAACCGCTGCAGTCGGCTATTTCGGCCTGGCTGGAGTAGGACGGGAAGAAGACCGCCAGGTCATCGCGGAGCTGTTAGACGAATTCCCGCCTCTTTATACGAAATTGCACTTGGACAATGACGGTATCATCGCGCTGACCGGTGCCACGGCAGGAAAGCCTGGTGTGGCAATCATCTGCGGCACCGGTTCGATTATTTATGGCTGCAGCAAGGCGGGTCAGTTTGCCCGTGCCGGCGGTTGGGGACCGCTGATTGGCGATGAAGGCGGCGGGTATGATATCGGCCGCAAAGGATTGATGGCCGTGATGCGGGCAGGTGACGGCAGAGGCAAAAAGACCATGCTGACAGAGTTATTGCTGCACACCTTGGCTGTCTCTTCCTATGAAAAAATCGTTTTACAAGTCTACAGCAAAGAAATGCAGCGTCCCCAGATCGCGGCTCTGTCGCTGCAGGTCAAACAGGCGGCAGCGGCAGGCGACGCTGTGGCCTTAGCGATTCTCGACGAGGCGGTAGGGGAATTGAGCCTGGCGGCCGCTGCGGTAATCACTCGTTTGGGGATGCAGTCCGAGCGTTTTCCGGTGGCCCTGACCGGGGGTGGATTTACACACGGCTGGCAGTGGGCAAGAGGATTGGAAGCTCAGATTCAAGCCTGCGCTCCTTTAGCTTATCTTAGCCAACCGGTTTATCAACCGCTGATCGGCGCTCTGCTGTTGGGGCTGCAAGCCTATCATACTGAAATTCCCCAAGCGGTTTTAGAGAAAGTGAGGCGAAGTTTCAATGATCAATGATCCGCAGGTGTGGATGACGGAGAGCCGTAATCCAAATTCGCTCAATTTGGATCAAATGTCTGCTTTAGAAATTGTGACCTTAATGAATCGGGAAGAACAGCAGGTGAATCTGGCAGTCGCCGCGCAGCTGCCGGTGATTGCGGTGGCTGTAGAGCAAATTGAACAGGCTTTTCGGGCGGGCGGGCGTCTTCTTTATATCGGAGCCGGCACCAGCGGACGTCTGGGGGTTTTAGATGCCTCCGAATGCCCGCCAACCTTTGGCACGCCGGAAACACAGGTGCAGGCTATTATGGCCGGCGGTGACTACGCGCTGCGTCATGCTGTAGAGAATGTGGAAGATGATGCGGAGCAGGGGGCGCTCGATTTGCTGCAGCTTGATCCGACCGTTAAGGATGTGGTCTGCGGCATCGCTGCCTCCGGCTTGACCCCTTATGTCTTGGGAGCCATGCAGGCTGCGCGCCATCAGCAAGCGGTTACCCTCTGCATTACCTGCAACGCCGATTCTCCCCTGGCTAAAATGGTGGATTATGCGATTACACCGGTGGTGGGGCCGGAGATTCTGATGGGTTCCAGCCGGCTGAAGGCCGGTTCCGCACAAAAACAAATTCTGAATATGCTGACCACGGCAGCTCTCAGCCGCAGCGGTAAGATTTATTCCAATTTGATGGTTGATCTGCAGCCAACCAATGCTAAATTGCTGCAGCGCGCCAACCGGATTGTCTGCCTGGCGGCCAATTGCAGCGAAGAGACAGCCAATGAGGCCTTGAGTGCCGCAAAAAATCAGGCGAAGACGGCCATTGTGATGATTCTGGCGCAGGTGGATGCGGCAGAAGCCGAGCGGCGGTTACTGGCAACCAATGGGTTTATCGCGGCTGCACTGCTCTAAAGTGTGCCGCTGTTCCTAGCTTTCTCTTGCCCATTTGCAAAGAGTGCGATGGTAAGGAGAACATACGCATGACTGGGAGGTTTTTTTATGCCTGAAATTTACCCTGCCGCTGGCGAACAGCCGTTGCCTTTTCTGCGTTCCGGCTTACTGCCGGCGGAAATGGAAGCGCGCTTGGGGCGTGCTTTTGCTCTGTCTGATCGGGCGATCGCCGAAGGTGTGGCTCCCGGGGCCGTTCTGGCTGTCGGCACGCAAGACCAGGTGGTTTTTCATTGCAGCGGCAGCACAACCACGTTAGCCCAAGGCGCTGCGGTGGAAATCGATACACTCTATGATATGGCTTCGATCAGCAAGCTGTTTACCACTTTTATAGCGCTCAAACTGCTGGAACAGGGCGCTTTTCGTTTGGATGATCCGGTCAGCTTATTTTTAGCGGAATATCAGCGACCCGACAAACAAATGATTCGGATGCGTCATTTGCTGACACATACCTCCGGACTTTTGCCGCATGATAATTTCTTTCTGACCTGCAGCAGCCAGCAGGAAATGCTGAACGCCATTGCGGCCTCGCCGCTGCAGACGGCACCTGGCAGTCAGGTCGCTTACAGCTGTCTCGGGTATATTACTTTAGGTAATGCGCTGCAGCGGATCAGCGGTCAGACGCTGCCGGAGTTTCTTGAACGGGAATTGTTCCTGCCGCTCGGGTTACAGGAGACCGGTTACAATCCGCAAGTCAATAAAAATCGGATTGCACCGACCGAATACTGCAGCTGGCAAAAAGGCAAGCTTTGCTGGGGCGAAGTGCACGATGAAAATGCGCGCTGTCAGGGTGGTGTCAGCGGCAACGCCGGCATCTTCAGCAGCGCCAGAGACATGGCGAGTTTTGCTCAGATGTGGATCGGAGAAGGCAGCTACCACAACAAACGCCTGCTTTCGCCGAGCACAGTCCGCACCTCCATTCTCAATTATACCGCCGCCATTGGCGAAGAATATCGCGGTCTTGGCTGGCTGCTGAAGGCGCCGACGAACTCTTTTATGGGTGATCTCGCTTCTCCCGCCAGTTTCGGGCACACCGGTTTTACCGGCACTTCCATTGTACCCAATCCACGCAGCGGTCTCTTTGTGATTTGGCTGACCAACCGGGTCCATCCCAGCCGCCGGGAAGACCGGCATATCCGCTACCGCGCTTTGATTCACAACGCCGTCTTCGCGGCGCTGTCCTAAAGCCATGCTGCAATTGCTGACATTAACGCAAAAAAAAGAGCGCTTGATCATTGGTTTGATGTGCGGCACATCGGTGGACAGTGTGGATGCCGCTCTCTGCCGGATTGGCGGCAGCGGCAGGACAACCAAACTCGAATTGCTGCATTATCTGGAATATCCCGTGCCGGCCGCGCTGCGCCGGGAGATCTTTGCCGCTTTTCGACCGGAAAGCAGCCGCGTGGACCAGATCTGTCAACTCAATTTCGCCATCGGCGAGTTGTTTGCCGAGGCCGTGCAGGCATTGCTAGCGGCCTCGGGCCTGGAAAACAGCGCAATCGATCTGATCGGTTCGCACGGGCAGACCGTCTACCATATTCCGGAAGCGCAGAATTTTGCCGGGCGGCCGCAAAGATCCACTCTGCAGCTCGGTGCCGCCGCCGTTATTGCGGAACGCACCGGGATCACGACCATTGCCGACTTCCGCAGCCGGGATATGGCGGCGGGTGGTCAAGGGGCTCCTTTAGTACCCTATGTGGATTATCTGCTCTTTACGCACCCGAAGAAGGGACGTATCCTGCAGAACATCGGCGGCATTGCCAATTTCACCTTTTTACCTGCCAACGCCAGCCCGCAAGAGATTGTCGCCTGCGATAGCGGACCGGGCAATATGATCCTCGACGCCCTGGCACAGCGGCTGCTGAATCAGCCTTGCGATTGGGACGGCCTTTGCGCCGCCCGCGGTCAAATCCACCAGCCTTTGCTGGCTCAGCTGCTGCAGTTGCCTTATCTGCAGCTGCCACCGCCGAAAAGCACCGGCAGGGAGCTGTTCGGTGAACAATTTACCGAAAATCTGCTGCAGACCGCAGACCAATTGCGGCTCAGCAAAGAAGATTTATTCGCGACCGCCACGGCTTTTACGGCGCAAAGCATCATCGATCATTACCTCCGCTACTGCTGGTCAAAGGGATCGGTTGACGAGGTGATTTTAAGCGGCGGCGGCGCCAAAAACCCCTGCCTGGTGCGAATGCTGCGGCAAGCGCTGCCGCAGGTTACCTGGCTGCAGCCGGAGGATTTTGCGATGCCGGCGGACGCCAAAGAGGCGATTGCTTTTGCGGTCTTAGCCAATGAAACCTTGTTTAGCGAGCCCGGCAACCTTCCTGCCGCCACCGGAGCCAGTCATCCGGTGATTTTGGGCAGCATTACACTCAAATAGAAAAAGAACGGTTCCCTGCGCTTTGTTTTTGGCAGGGAACCGTTCTTTTTTACTTAATTGCTCTGAGGGATCAATCTAAGAATTTCCTGAATCGGCATACAGCCGGCATCCGCTTCCAGCGCGCGCTGGTGATTCAAAATTGCTGCCGCGGTCGTTTGCATGGCAAGCACGGCGCTGCGGGTCAATTGGTTGGCATAGATCACCAGGTTGACGCCACGCTCGGCAAATTCCTCTTCGGTCACGGCTGCGAAGGTACTGGGTACAACCACCAAAGGCGTTGTGGTATCTTTCGAGCGGAATTTTGCACAAAATTCGAAAATCTCGGCCGGATCCTTTTGCTTGGAATGAATCATGATCCCATCGGCGCCGGCTTCGACATAGGCAAAAGCTCTGGCTAAGGCGTCCGGCATCCCTTGCTGTAGGATCAGGCTCTCGATGCGCGCGATCAGCAGAAAATCATCGCTCTGCAGGGCGGCTTTTCCGCTGGAAAGTTTACTGCAGAAGTTCGTAATGCTGTCCTGAGTTTGCTCGACCTCGGTGCCGAACAGGGAATTCCTTTTTAATCCGGTTTTGTCTTCGATAATCACGGCGGAAACGCCGAGACGTTCTAAAGTGCGGATATGATAAGCAAAATGCTCGCTCAAACCGCCGGTATCGGCATCGTAAATAATCGGAATGGTTGTGACATCCATGATCTCATCCAGCGTGCGCAGTCGGTCTGAAAAATCAACCAATTCAATGTCCGGCTTGCCTCTCAGTGTTGCATCACAGAGACTGGAGCACCAGATGGCGTCAAATTGCACCGTTTTACCATTGCGGCAGACGGAAGTCTTTTCGGCAATTAAGCCGGTCAGACCGCTGTGCGCTTCCAAAGCGGTAATCAAAGGTTTCTCTGCCAAAACTCGTTTCAGCCTGCCGCGGCGCAAATCTGTTAAGTTGGCTTGCCTTTTCGCTTGTGTCAATCCTCTCACCTCATTCTTTTCCGACTCTTCTCGATTCCATTTGTTTTCTGCTTCGCTGTTAAGCCGAATAGGGTACGGCTTCACCGCGGGCAATTTTGCGCTGCTTGGTATCAGCTACCGCTTCATCGATGCTCTGACCGGCAAATTGACTCTGATAGAGCGAGGCATAGAAGCCGCCTTTGGCCAGCAGACCTTCATGTGTGCCCTGTTCAATAATGTCGCCTTGATTCATTACCAGAATGTCATCCGCTTCCCGAATGGTGGATAAGCGGTGAGCGATCACAAAAGAAGTACGGTTCTTCATCAGATTGCCCATGGCGCTTTGAATCAATTGTTCGGTTCTGGTATCGACCGAACTGGTTGCTTCATCCAAAATCAGGATGCGGGGGTCGCTCAGGAATGCTCTGGCGATGGTCAGGAGCTGTTTTTGTCCGGAGGAAATATTGGAGGCTTCTTCGTTTAAGACCGTTTGATAACCGTCGGGCAGTGTGCGGATAAAGTAATCGGCGTAAGCGGCTTTGGCAGCTGCCATGATTTGTTCTTCCGTTGCGTCCGCTTGACCATAAGCGATGTTGGCACGGATGGTATCGTTGTAAAGCCAGGTATCCTGCAGCACCATCCCAAATTGGTTGCGCAGTTCGCGGCGATTCAGTGTGGCGATGTCAATACCGTCGATGGAGATTTTACCGCCGTCCAATTCATAGAAACGCATCAGTAAATTGACCAGCGTAGTTTTACCGGCTCCGGTTGGGCCCACAATGGCAACCATCTGGCCGGATTTGATATCGACGGTAAAATCATGAATGATCGGTTCATCCGGTTGATAGCCAAAGCGGACATGTTCGATTTTGACATTGCCTTGCACAAAAGCAGGCAGTTTGTTCTCCTCAGGTTCGGCTGACATTTCTTCTTCGTCCAGCAATTCAAAAACGCGCTCCGCTGCGGCGACGGTGGATTGCAGAATATTAGCAATTTGCGCTGTCTGATTGATCGGCTGATTGAACTGGCGGATATAAGACAGAAAACTCTGAATTTTGCCGATGGACATACTGCCCTGCACAGCCAGGTAGCCGCCCAGAATGCAGACACCGACATAACCTAAATTACCGATAAAACCGAGCAGCGGCATGATGATGCCGGAGATGAATTGCGCCTTGACACCAACGGTATAGAGATTCGCGGTCAGCGACTGAAACTTGACGGTATTTGCTTCTTCTCTGCCGTAGGCTTTGACAACGGGGTGACCGGTATACATTTCTTCGATATGGCCATTGATGTTGCCGATCAAACGCTGCTGCTGTACAAAGAGAGGTTGGGAGCGCTGGGTGATCACTTTGGTAACAATCAGGCTGAGCGGTATGGTGACCAAAGTAATCAAGGTCATAATGCGATTCAGCGATACCATGATGATCAGAATACCGGCCAGGGTGATGACCGCACTGATCAATTGATTGAGCGATTGCTGCAGAGAAGAACTGACGGTATCCACATCATTGACAGCGCGGCTGAGCAATTCTCCATGCGTCTGACTGTCGTAGTATTTCAAGGGCAGGCGGGAAAGTTTGGCGCTGATATCGCTGCGCATCTTGCGCACGATTTTTTGCGAGACTCCGGTCATAATCCAATTCTGCAGATAAAGTAAAATACTGTTGCCGATATAGAGTGATGCTAAAATCAACAGAATATGCTGAACAGCAGAAAAATCGATACCGCCGAGGCCGTTTAATTTCAGGCCTTCCAGAATTTTATCGGTGACTTGACCGTTCACTTTTGGTGCCAAAACACTTAAGACGGTGGCGCAGATGGTAGAGCTGATCACAAAAATCAAGCTGCCCCAATGAGGGCGCAGATAGCGAACCAAACGCTTTAGCGTTCCGCGGAAATCTTTCGCCTTTTCACCCGGAAGAAATCTACCGGGACCACCGGGACCGCCGCCGCCAGGGCCACCGGGACCACCGCCGCCGGGACGCATCATTGGCCCACCTTGACGGCGATTGGCAAACTCCCCGCGGGTGTTGAGACGTTCTTTTTCTGTTTTCTTAGCAGTGGCATCATTTTGAGGTGTTGTGGCAGCTTGCTGATCGGTGAGAGGCGCCGATGACTCGAATTCTTTTTTACTCATTTGCTTTTGTCCTCCTCTCCGACAGGCAGCGTAGGTGTGTATTCTTCTAAGGAAAGCTGAGAAGAAAGGATCTCCTGATAAACCTGGCAGCTTTGCAGCAATTCTTCATGCGTTCCTTTGCCGACTAAGCGGCCCTCATCCATTACCAGAATCAAATCGGCATTCATAATTGTGCTGACGCGCTGGGCAATGATAATGACGATTGCGTCTTGCGTGACTTCTTTCAAGGCGATGCGAAGATTGGCATCGGTCTTAAAGTCGAGTGCTGAAAAACTATCATCAAAGAGATAGAGAGCGGCATGACGCACCAAAGCACGCGCAATCGAAAGCCGTTGCTTTTGACCGCCGGAGAAATTGGTACCTCCTTGTGATACAGTGGCTTCGATCCCGTCCGGGGTATTCAAGACAAAGTCGGAAGCCTGAGCGATGGTAAGCGCTTCTTTAATTTCCTCTACGGTTGCATCACTCTTGCCATAACGAATATTATCGGCAATGCTGCCGGTAAAGAGCAGCGCTTTTTGTGAGACATAACCAATCTTTGCCCGTAAATCCTGTAGACTCAAATTGCGGATGTCAATGCCATTGAAGGTAATCGAGCCCTGTTCCACATCGTAAAAGCGCAGCAGCAAATTAGCCAGACTGGATTTACCGGAACCGGTCCCGCCGATAATGGCAACCGTCTGACCCGGCACGGCGCGAAAGGAAATATCATGCAGCACAGCAGCCTCACTGCCGGGATAGCGGAAACTGACATGATCGAACTCCAGCGTAAATCCTGCCGCTCCGGGCAGCGTTTGAATGTTTTGACGGTCTCCGATGGTGATGGGAGCATCGAGAATTTCATTAATCCGATTGGCGGAAACAGCAGCCCGAGGCAACATGATAAAAATCATGGAGAGCCCCATTAAGGCACCGAGGATCATCCCGACATATTGGATAAAAGCGATCATGTCGCCAATCATCAGGTTGCCGGTATTGATGGCAAAGCTGCCCATCCAGATAATTGCAATAATGGTGAAATTCATGATCAACGACATCAGGGGAGATTGCAAACCGAGTAAACGATTGACCTTAATGGAGTTGTTGGTCAGATCTTCATTCGCTTCCTTGAAGCGTTCTTGTTGATAATCGTCGCGGTTAAACGCACGGACCACGCGCACTCCGGACAATCCTTCGCGAATGACCAGATTTAAGTGATCCAATTTTTTCTGCATGACCTGAAATAAAGGCGTTGCCCGGCGTCCGATCAGGATTACGGTGAGGAAAACGGCAGGCAGCGCAATGATCAGAATACGGCTTAAGGCGAAATCGCTGCGCAGAACATTTAAAATTCCGCCGATAAACATGATCGGGGCGCTCAGCATCATCCGCTGTCCCATCATCAGTACCATCTGCATTTGTTGGATGTCGTTGGTGCTGCGGGTGATTAAAGAGGAAGTGCCAAAACGGTCAAAATCACTTTGAGAAAAACTCTCGATTTTGCCGAAGACTTCGTTGCGCAGATCACGGGAAAACCCAATGGCATTGCGTGAGGAAAGATAACTGGTGGCAATCGCACAAGCCATGCCTCCTAAGGCAACCAGCAGCATCAATCCTCCCATGCGCAGAATATAGGGAATGTCACCGTTGCTGATGCCCTTATTGATAATATCGGCCATAATGGACGGCAGTTTTAAGTCCGCCATGGAGCGCCCGAACACCATTAAGCAAACCAGCAGGAAACTGGGCAGATAAGGTTTAAATTTCTTTAGTAGTTTTAGCATTTACGGTTCAGTCCTACTTTCGTGAGATTGTTCGAGTCCCTCCTGTTTCATATAGGCACGGTAAAGACGGGTTAATTTGTTCATTAAATCGATATAAGTGCGGCTGTCCTCTTCCCCCAGTAATTGTACCATGATGCGGGCATTGCTTAAAAAGGCTTCATACAATTCGCGCACCGCTTTTTCACCCTTCTCCGTGATTTGCACAAAAACAACCCGCCGATCTTCCAAATCGCGAATGCGCAGGATGTAATTGCTTTTTTCCATTGGATTCAGCATCAGTGTCACACTGGGCGGGGAGAGGCGCATTTCTTCGCCAATCGCCGAAAGCGAGACCAACTCGCTGCCATGATGTTTTTTATGCGCGAGAAAGTGCAGCAGCATCATCATTTTTGGTTTCAGATCGGTGTTTTCCGGCTCAGGCCGATAGCATCGATTGAAATGACGGATTGCCCGGGTTAGATCTTGAGCCAATTTGGTTTCAGTGGTCGTTTCATTCAGTTCTTCTGCCATATCGTCACCCCTTTTGCTATGCTTGCTAATAATTTAATAAAGAAATATTTTTGTATCTGAAACTTTTCTGCTTTCATTATATCGAACCTGGACAGACTGTCAAATGAACAAATTATGAACAAGCGAATCAAGAAAAATCCCTATGGTCCGGCTGCGGTCTGGCTTTAAGAGCAGGAGTTTAAGCGTGAATTATCGAATCAAATAATTAGATAGGAAAGGGGTGTTATGATGATTAATGTAATTTATACTTGGCTGCAGCAGCATCAAACGCAGATGTTGGCAGACTTAGCCCAGCTTGTTAATTTGGAATCGCCTTCCGACCGCAAAGACTTACTTGACCTTTTTAGTGCGGAAATTGCCCATAAATTCAGCGAGACGGGAGCAGCCGTAGAAGTTGTGCCCCAAACAGCATCAGGCAATCACGTAAAAATAACCTATGGCAGCGGTGAGGAACAAATTTTGCTGCTCTGCCATTTTGATACGGTTTTCCCCGCCGGCGAAGTTGCCAAACGGCCGTTCCATTATGATCCCGCCACAGGCATCGCCAAAGGTCCCGGCGTGCTGGATATGAAAGCCGGTATTCTGGCCGCTTTATGGCTATTACATGCTTATCGCGATCTGCAGCTGCAGCCGAAGACAAAAATCGTGATCCTGCTCAACTCCGATGAAGAAGTGGGCAGCCGGACCTCCCGTGCGTTGATTGAAGCGGAAGCGAAAAAAAGCAAAGCCGTTTTTGTGTTGGAACCGGGCACCGGTCCTCAGGGTGACTACAAAGTCTGGCGTAAAGGTACAGGCGCATTCAATGTTAAAGTGACCGGCAAAGCCAGTCACGCCGGCACCTCTCCCGAAGAAGGAATTTCCGCCATTCAGGAACTGGCTCTGCAGATTGCCAAGATTCACAGTTTGACAAACTTCTCAACCGGCACCACCTTGAATGTGGGTGTGATCGGCGGCGGCACCCGCAGCAATGTGGTAGCGGAAGAAGCCTGGGCAAAAGTTGACATGCGTGTGATGACCATTGCGGAAGGCGAAAGGGTCAGCCAGGAAATTCTCAGCCTGCAGCCGGTTGGCAAAGCCAAATTGGAAATCAGCGGTGGCTTGAACCGTCCGCCCATGGAACGCAGCGCGGCGGCCATGGCTTACTACGAAAAAGCGGCCGCTTTGGCTGCGGAAATTGGTTTTCATTATAATGCCGGCGGTACCGGCGGCGGCAGCGACGGTAATTTTACCGCCGCTTTGGGGATCCCTACCTTAGATGGTATGGGCGGCGTTGGCCATGGGGCTCATTCTTCCGATGAATATCTGATTGTCAAACATCTTGCCGACCGGACTGCGATTTTGGCAGCACTGATTTACGGCATCGAGTAAAAAGGAGAAGAGGAAGATGGCAAAACGTGGGATCGTCATGGTGAATACCGGCGATGGCAAAGGCAAGAGCACGGCAGCTTTTGGCCTGGCCTTACGCGCGGTCGGGCACAATAAAAAAGTCATGATCATTCAATTCATGAAAGGCAACCACTCATACGGGGAAGCGCTGGCCATTCGGCAGTATCTGCCGATGATTCGCCTGGAGCAAACCGGCACCGAGAACTTTGTAGATAAGCAGAATCCCGAAGCCATCGATCTGGCGGAAGCCAAGCGCGGTTACGAGATGGCGCTGGCGGCGGTCAGCGGCGGTCAATATGATTTAGTGATTCTGGATGAGATCAATGTCGCTATGGATTTTGATCTGATCAGTGTTGAGAAAGTGTTGGCTCTGATCCAAGCCAAAGCAGAGCAGACCGATTTGATGCTGACCGGCCGCTATGCGCCGCAGTCGATCAAAGAAGCGGCCGATATGGTGACGGAAATGCAGGAAATCAAGCATCACTATTATGCGGGTTTTGCCGCCAAAGAAGGCATCGAATATTGATTTGCTTGGGCAGCAGACAAGCTTAATTGCCAAAAGGGCGGTGCGGAGAAAAATCCGAACGCCGCCCTTTAACAAAAAGCAAAAAAAATCGTATTCTGCTCTTGCCAAAACATGATTTGCAGGCTATAATAAATAACGTTGTTGGGGAATCGTCTAACGGTAGGACAGCAGGCTCTGGATCTGTTTGTGAGGGTTCAAATCCTTCTTCCCCAACCAATTTTCTATTTATGGCCTCTTCGTCTAGCGGCCTAGGACACTGCCCTCTCAAGGCAGTAACAGGGGTTCGAAGCCCCTAGGGGCTACCATCAAAAATAGCGATTATTTGTCTGCTGACAAGTAATCGTTTTTTTTATCTCCATGTTACGTACCAGCGGAACAAGGAATTCCACGCTTGCATAAAAACACTTCACTTCGGCGAAGCCGAAACTTCACGCCAACGGAGGCGGTGCTTCAGTCGTACTCTCTGCACGAATGTGACTCGTTAAGTTGAAATCTGATATACTGTGAATTCCGTACCCTTGACAAATATGAAAGCAGCCTGTGGCTGTGAAACGCACATCGAGCGAAAAGTGTCCTTCGGACAATGAGACGCGAAAATCAACTTTTTCGAGTAAATAGGCAATATTATGATAAAAACGAGCTTTCAAGGCGATAAATTCCGCTTTGAAGGCTCGTTTTGTTTTTAGGGAGAGGAGTAGGGAAGATCGGTTCTCGTTGATAGAATATCGATTGGATGAAATTTGCACCCCTCTAGGGGAATCGTTAAAAGATTAATGAATCGTCAAAAGATGGGATCGGTGGATATGCTTTTCTAAGTCTTCTCAATATTGGTTAACTCTTCCAGAGCTCGACTGACCCGGTCGGCTTTATATTGATAAGCCTCTTTAATATACGAAACCAGATCCTTTCCCTCTTCCTCCAGTTGCATGAGAGAAACATCTCCCACAAGGGTCCCTTTGCGAATCAGTATAGCACGGCCGATAAATCCTGCCACTTCTTCAATCAGATGAGTCGACAGCAGCACCGTTTCGTGAGGTTCCAGAATGCCCAAAAGCACCTTGTAGAAATCTTCGCGATTAAAGATATCGTTACCGGCAAAGGGTTCATCCATGAGAATATAATCTGCGCCCTGACTCAAAGCCATAATCACTTCGAATTGGTTTTTCTGGCCATTTGAAAATTTGCGTAAAGCCGTTCCCATGGGTAATTCAAAAAAATTCATCAGCCCCTGAAAACGTTGATTGGAGAACTTGGGAAAATGCATACGGTAGAAGTCGCGGTGCGCGGCAGGGGATAAATTGGGAAAAAAAGAGTGTTCGGAGGTAGCAAAGGAAAGCTGGGCGATGTTTTTGGGCGTGATAGGTTCTCCATCTAAGGTTATGAATCCATAATAATCTATAAAATTCAAAATGCATTTCATCAGTGTCGTTTTCCCAGCTCCGTTTTCTCCAAAGAGCCCTACGATTTCTCCACGCGGCAGCTGTAAATCGATACCGCGTAAAGCATAGGTTTCGTCATAATACTTCGTAACTTTCTTCAGTTCAATCATAAGATCACACTCCAAAGATGCATACTCTGGCCTGGCGGCCAGGCAGATAAGGGAACCATACGCAGGTAATAATTGAAATAGACAGCTTTTAACAACGCTATTGCCAAATAGCTAAGCACGAGGAAGGCAAGTGGTATCGCCCAACAACGCATATGATACTCGAAGCGATTCGGCAACCGCAGCATGAGATAAACGCTCTTGGTTTCAAACTTAAGATACCTGTAATGAAACCAAATGAAACAGAGAATACATAGCGATAATGCTCCGAATAAACTAAAGGCATCTTTGCTCAAGGTTTCAAAATCGGGCATTTGCGCATTGGGTAATAAGACTTTGACCCCGTTTTCAAACTCAAATAAAAGATTGTAGGCTTCTCGAAATCGTAGAAAAAACATAAAACTTACAAGGAGGGACGCTACTGAAAGAAAGAGAATAGTTCCCAATTCCGCTTTTAATTCAAAGCCGGGGGGAGCATAACGTTCCAGTTTACGAATCATGTTTTTTCTCTCCCTTCCAAACATAATAGACTGCATAACCAGCTAACGAAATTGCAACTACAGTGATCAATAGATCGAACTGCCAAGTATTGATTTTGAGCAAAAAGGCGAGGATTGCCAAAAATTGTAATGGATATACCAGAAAAGCAGATTGATTCCTGCGATTGGCTATGGGTTCTGAAGCCGAGGTCACTCCAAAACCAAGAATCAGTGTGAAATTACGCAGCCATCCCAAAGTATTTTGTAAGGGTAACAAACTATGGGAAAATGGATTCTGTTTTATCGCTAACCAGAGTGTCTGTTCGCTCCAAGGTTGAACAGCGCTGTGGATTAAATAATAGCGATAGAATAAAACGATTAGCCATGCATCTGCTATATAGAGCACTAAAAAGCATCCTGTGTGATAGATTACCTGCAAAAACCAAACTCTGCGTTCCGAGATTTGCAAACGTCGAAGGGTATAGGATTCTTTGCTTTTTATATCGCTCCCAAAAGAAATCAAAACCCTAATTAGCCAGTATGAACCCAAGAAAAAATTCAGTCCAATCATTTTACCCTGCAAGAGTTCATCCAGACTAATCGTATAGCCATGCACAAGGGCGGGGTCTGCGAAGAAATGGGAAATTTCAAAAACTAGCATAATCAGTATCACACCGCTGACCCGCCAGAAAGAATTGCGCACCAGAAGCATCAGCACCGAAAGATCTTTCTTCATGATTCCACCTCGTTCCAGTAGAGTTCTATTAAATGGATAGCCTCTTCCCGGCTGAGCCCCATTTGCCGCATGGCGCGAATCACATTGCGGGCATCGCTTTCCAATAAATCGCGGCGCACCAATTCGATCTTGTTTTTATCCAGGTGCATGGTAGAAGCCGCTCCGGTTTGTGAGCGAATCAATCCTTCGTCTTCCAGCAGCTTATACGCTTTTTGCACTGTATTCGGGTTAACTCCCAGTAAAGCAGAGAGCATTCGCCGAGAGGGCAATTCGTCGCCATGCTGAATATTCCCGGCTACGACACCGCGCTTGATAAAAAGAAGGATCTGCATATAGAGGGGTATCCCGTCTTCCATGATGAATTGTTCAAAAGATATCACACAGATCACCTCCAAAGAAAGCAACTGTATCACTTCTATAACACAGTTCTTAAGCGTATTATAGTAGTGATACAGTTGCTTGTCAATAGGTTATAAAAATGTTCCAAGGGGACGGGGGTGTTGGCACAAGAGTGCGGAGCGAGTGAAATAGATTCAGAAACGATCGGCGAAATCGCACCTTTTGGTTGAAAAATGGCTTCATCCTGTTATAATAGATGAGAATATTAAAAAGAGAATCCAGAGCTTTAAGTGAGGAAGTAAAATGCTGCCATCGCAAGAAATTTATCAGCAACTGCATCGTTATTATGGCACTCCGCCAACATGGTCAGCCAACCCTTACCAAGTCATGATGGAATCCATCCTGGTTCAGAACACGGCATGGAATAATGTTTTGAAGACACGGTTAGCAATTGGCGAACGCTATGACCCGCGCTTCGTTGAAGTATGTTCTCAGCAAGAACTGCAAGAATTAATCAGTTCCTGTGGCTTTTGGCGTGCGAAGGCCACAGCAATTAAAGCACTCACCGCATGGCTGGTACAGTACGAATATGATTTTAGCCGCGTAAAGCAAATACCCATGGCAGATTTACGCCGGGAACTATTAGCAATTCGCGGCATTGGCGAAGAGACAGCGGATGTCATCCTGACTTTTGCTTTGGTTAAAGCATCCTTTGTGATCGATACCTATACCAGGCGCTTTTTGCAGCGGATGGGTTATTGCTTTGCGAGTGACGCCGAGCGACGCGCTTTTCTGGCAGACGGTATCGAACCGGATGCAGCGGTTTTTGGCCGTTATCACTGGCTGTTGCTCGATCACGGTAAAAAGCACTGCAAAAAGCAGCCGCGATGCAATGGCTGCCCTTTTTCATCAGTCTGTGCCAACACCCCCGTCCCCTTGGCCACAGCAGGTTGCGGACGCGATCAATGAAATGATTCAGAGAGGAAAAAAAGATGCTGAATAAAATATTTCCTAAGAGCGCAGATGGTAACTACAAAGGCAGTAAAATTGCTTTGTATGTGTTTATGATTTTATCCTTTCTAAGCTTAGGAAGGTCGTTCGTCCATTTTCTTTCTCCAGACGGAGGCGCAGGCACGATTGCGGGTCTGGATTTATCACAAGGTACCAAAAATATTATATTTGCCTTCGGACTTTGGGGTCTATCACAATTACTCTATGCTTTGATTCAAGTGTTAGTGGCTTTTCGGTATAGGACACTAATCCCTTTGTTTTATATCATTCTGTTCGTTGAAACCATTGGCAGAATGGCGGTTGGCCAGATGAAATCGCCGATTTTGTTAAATGGTACACCACCCGGTGGAATAGCAAACTATATTATGCTTCCACTTGCTGTTGTTATGCTTGTCCTATCTTTACGGGAAAGAAAGCAATAAAAAGCAGAGACCATTGAAAGGTAAAATCGAAACAAAACTTACCCACGCCCCTGGGTTGATGCCAAACTTCAGAAAATCGGCTGCGAAATCATCAACTTTGTCGACTGGCGAAAAATAAGATTTTCAATTTAAAAACAGTCCCTGTATTTATGACCTTTTTCGGAAAACTGCTTAGAAATGAACAAACGAGCTTTCCATGCGGTTTCGCTTGGAAAGCTCGTTTTGTAGCTATTTCTATAGAGTCAAAGCTTTCGCTTTCGCGATTGCTTCCATTTCCTCTTGATTTTTGACGTAGTCGGCATAGTTTGGATTGAAAGGCCGCAAGAAACCGTTGGAGCCGGCATTGTCATTGCCGTGTTCTTTGATAATCACAATGGTGCGTCCCTTGTCTTGGCCAAACGCCGCGGCGCAAGCCTCGTCAAACCCTTTACAGATGATGTTTTTTCCCTCAGGTGTCTTGCCAAATGTGGTGTAAACAAACAGGCATTTCATCGTAGCCGTCTGTTCATCCATGTTTTCTTTCTTGATCTCTTGGATCGATACAAACGAATGATCTTCCGATACGCCAAAACCTTCCATACAGGCTTTTTTGGTCCCCTGAATCAGAATCTGTTTTTGTTTTGGAGAATATCCCTCCGGGATGTAAGCATATGCAATCGCCATAAAAATACTTCCTCCTTTTATTCAGTTGGTCTGCTTACGTAAAAACGTGATTTTCTCGATGATTCGAGATAATACCTGCTGAGAACAGGATTTTGATCGGAGTATTTTCCCTAAATCTGTATTTCTATGGCAGAGAATTACTCTCCTTCCGATCGATCAATTTCTTTTGATAAGCACAAAAGAAGCGTATGAATTTTTAGAAGGTAACATTTTCTTGCATGTGCGATGAAGAGATTGGAAACAAAGCACTGTGATTTTGTTTTAGTGTATAGGTAAAATTCAAGAATATTCGCCGCAACGCCTCTGCTACCGGCAGACAATGCTTCCTTAGCTGATTCGCTGATCAGCCAGCGAGTCTGTCACTTTTTCTGTTTTCATGTTGTCAGATCCTACATAAAATTTTGATATTGTAAATAAAACATACGAAGCGAAAGAAAAGAAGATCAAAAAGCAGCCTTCTCAGAATTTATTGCATACCCCCCACAAAAATTCATAAAATAGTATAAATATGCTTTCTAAGAAAACATAATTGGCTGTTCTGTCGGATTTCATTTTATAAACTGCATTTTGCCTGGCAGCGAGCGTATTAAATTTTCTCCGAATCGATTTTGCTAAAAGGGAAAACCAGGATACTGATGGAATAATCTAATAAAATATAATGCTATATTAAATGAAATTGATATTCTACCCTCTTTTTTTATAACATAGAGAATATTTGGCAATATCCATCATCAATGCGAAGAGGTGAACGCATGTTCTATCAATTAGGATTCATCAATGCCTGGCGAAATTTGACCCGCAGCTTATTGGCGATTATTTCCATGGCATTTGCGGCTGCTTTTCTGGCCTATCTTCTCACGTTGGGTCGTGGTTATAGCCAAGGTGCAGGTCAGCCTTTACGTCAAATGCTGGGCGGAGAGATTACCATTTATCGTCAGAAACTAATCAGCGAGCAACCCGGCAGCAAGCAAGATTGGCAGTTTCGTCTGGAGGCGCTCAGCCCTTTGACGGACTTAAATTTTTTCTATTCAAAATACGAACAATCCGGTTATATGGCCAACAACCCAATGGACGAGACGGCGTGGAAATCCATCGCAACGGTATTACGGCAGAACCAAAGTATCACGGGGGTTTACCCGGTCCATCGCCTGCCCATTTATAGTCAATATCAATCGGAACATGGCGTGAGGGAAACCGTGGCGAACTCGCTTTATGGCAAGGATTTATCGCAGGAAACCAGCGAGGAACGCAGTTTAGCCGGTATGATCAGCAGCGGGCGCTGGCTGCAGGAGACAGACGACGGCAGTTTCGTGGCGGTGGTTGCTTCTAATCAATTGCTGCCGTCGGGAGTCAAGCCGTTGACGACCGGCGATACACTGAAAATAGAAATTCCTCAGGTCATACAGGGAGAGCAGGGTTTGCGTTTTAATTGGCTGGCCACAACAGAAATTGAGCTGAAAGTAATTGGCACCGTTGCTCTGCATACCCGTGATGTCGATTTTTTTACCATGGGAGAATTGAAGACAGAACAAATCCAGGGTTATCATAACGATATTTATCTTCCTTTGGCTACCTGGCAGGCCATCTGGCAGCAAGTGGCCGGAACGCTCGCTTATTTACCGGAACAGTATGTAGTGCAGGTGGATGATCTGACCTATTTAGAGGATGTTGTCTACAGCTTAAGAGAACAGCTGCCCAACATTCAGATCAACAGTGTGCCAACCCTGAACGATTGGATGCTGAATCAATTTTTACTGGAGCCACAGCAGGCCTTCAGCAGAATACCGCCGGCACGGCTGGCCGCGCTGAAAGAAACAAAATCCAACGACAGCCAGGGGGTCATCGCGGCGGACTTGCGGCTGCCGATTGTTGCTTTGGTCTTGTTCAATGCGGCTTTATTGCTCTGCGCCAATATTCTCATTCTCATCATCGAGCGCAAGCGGGAAATGGCGGTACTGAAATCAATCGGTGCCCGGCGTCGCGATATTACCCAAATGATCGTGACAGAGGCGATGACCATTACCTTCCTGGGCGCGAGCAGCGGTTATCTGATAATAAGCATTCCCAGTGTATTAAATCAATTGAGCAATCTGGCCAATGCTAGCCAGATTTTAGGCAGTTTGCTGTTGAATTACCTGCTTGTATTGCTGATTACATGTGGAAGTGCGGCAATTTTCGCTCTGATTCCCGGCTTGCAGATTGCTTCTAAATCTGTCATGGAGGTGCTGCGAGATGAATAAAGCCAATCGGAATCGCGCGGCAGCCTTAGTGAAATTGGCAGGCAAGAATATGCAGCGCTGGTGGGGCAGACTCGCCGTCATCGCGGTTTTAGTCCTGCTGACCACCACCCTGAACGTCCTATATCATAGTATGCTGATCAGCCAACAGGCAAAATCCGGCGCGGAAGTAGAGAAATTGGAATTACCCTATGATTTATTGATTAAACTGCCGGAAAATATGGAACCGCTCGATCTGGCAGAACTGCCGAAACCACTGGATTCCAAGTTAATCGTCAAAACGTCTTATTCTTGGGAGCAAAACCGTTGGAAAGAATTTACTTTTGAAATTCCCAGTGTTCCAACCGCGTTCCGTTACGCCGAATCGGCAGCCGGAGGGCTTGCCGATACCGCCTACAATCGCTGGGACATCCTGGGGGTACGGCAGGATACGGCGGTCTTTCAATTTTCTGCAGAGCAATTAACTGGCGCTTGGCTCAAGCAAACAGGAGATTTGCTGATACCCGCCGAGGAAGCCGCCGCGTATCAACTTAGCGTTGGCGACTCGCTTCGGATGCGCGTGATCAATCCGTCCGGGATCCAAATCGACAGCGAATTCCATATCTGCGGTATCTATGACACGGAAGACGATTTAGCCCAGCCGCTGATGCTCTTTGAGGATGCAATGCGCCTTTTCTCACTCTCAGTGCCCAATCGGCAATTGTTATTTTGCAATGAATTGCTAACCCATGCCACCGGGTTGGAAGAAAATATGCAGCAGGTCTATCCCGGAGCGCTTTTTCTTTATGAATGGATCGCTCAAAATCGAACGCAGCAGTTAACAACAAAGGTGCAGGCGCCTTCAGTTTGGATTTTATTACTGATTTATTTGTTTATGGGCTTTGGTGTCTTGACGCTTTCCTTAATTACCTTTCTGGAGCGGCGCAAAGAGTTGGCTGTCCTAAAATCCATCGGCTTCAGCAATCTGCAGATCGTCCTTTTGCTGACAGCGGAGTATGGATGTGCCACGGCTGTGGGCTTGTTTGGCAGTTTACTTGTCTTGCGGGTCCTGATCCCGCGCTTCAGCTGGTATCAGAGCCTGCCGCCGGGAACTCTGGAGAATTTAAGTATCCAGAATCTCTTCGTTACAGCCTTGGTCTTAACGCTCAGCTTATTGTATCCAATCTTACTGGCCAAACTAGCCTCAGTCAATCAATTGATTTATAAGCGAAAAATCCCGCTGATTGTGGAACGCTTGGATCATTTGGTCAAACCAACCGCCCAGCAACTGCGTTTGGAAAGAGAGCGCAAGGTCCGGGTGCTGCAGTTGGAAGTCGAAGAAGGCAAGTTATTTGGCAGCTTCTTAAGGCAGCCGGGAGAACATGTCAAGCAGGGGGAGGTTCTCGTGATCCAGGAGAGTTTCTCCGGCTTCGTTTATAAAGAATGGATCGCGCCGTGTGATGGTTTTTTGGAGTTTGATCCTTTTTCCGGCATGCTGCTGATTCTGCCGGATGCAGCGGATATTGCCAGACAGAGTGATTCGGCGAAAACGGACTTTTAGAATAAGAACGCCAAAAGCAGTAGAGAGCGAAGAAAAAGTCGCAAAACTGCAGCCGAAGCCGGAAGTCGGTTGAGACAAATGAGGGGGATGAGCGCATGTTTCTCAAACTGGGTGTCACCAATGCCTGGAGAAATCTGGCCCGCAGCCTGTTGGCGATTTTGTCCATGGCGCTGGCAGCTTCCTTCCTGAGCTATTCGGTTAGCTTAGGAAAAGGCTATGCCGGTGGGGCAGGCCAGTTTGTCCGTCGCATGGATGGCGGAGAGATCATCGCCTATGCAGAGCGATTATCGCTCGAGATGCCGAAGCAAGGGGAAAGGTGGACCTTCACCGATCAGCCGCTGAGCGATTTCACGGATTACGGAATGTATTATCCGGAATATACCAAGTCCGGTTACTTACGGCTTGCAGAACAGGCAAATTACTTTTCGGAAAACGACTTAGCCGCCATCAGTGCCGTCGCGGGTGTTGAGGAAGTCAATCCAATCTATCAAATGCCCGCCTGGGTCGACGGAGCCGCCATCGGTTCTGCGCAGGAGGTTGAAAAAACAGCGGTTTCTCTGCTGGGAAAATCAGCAAGCGGCGCAGAATCTGCAGATCATTCCCTGGAAGAATATATTATTGATGGGCATTGGTTTACCGAAGCGGAAATGGACTCCAACTGCATCGTGGTACCGCAGTCGATACCCGGCATCGAAAACCCGATCAAAGTCGGCGATTGGCTCCATCTGGAGCTTCCCGCCGTCATACGAAGCGAGGATCGCTTGCTGACCCACTGGTCTCTGCGGCAAACGGTTGATCTGCAAGTGATTGGCATTGTCGCGATCCCCACTCGCTATGTAACCTACTTAAATTCCGCCACCGCGTTGCCGGACGCCGCACAGATTTATGCCTACAGCAGCGAGCTTTATTTGCCCCAAGGTTACTGGTGGAAGCTCTGGAATCAGGCCAGTCAATCTCTTGCTTATTATCCCGAGCAAATCAGTATCCAGATCAACAGCTTAACTTACTTGGAAGATACGGTCTATGATCTCAGCAATCAGATGCCGCATTTTCAGTTCATCAGCGCACCCAAAGCGGAAGAGCGGTTGCTGCGCAATTTTTCTCTGGAACCGGCAGCGGCTTTTCGGGCCTTGCCCGCCAGTGTGAGTACAGAGCTGCGCAACCAGACGATGCGTGAACAGCAAGCCGTGATCTCGGCGGATCTGCGCCTGCCGATTTTGCTGCTCATCTTATTGAATGCGGCGCTGTTGGTGGCAGCCAATATTCTGATTATGGTGACTGAGCGCAAACGAGAGATGGCGATTCTGAAAGCAATCGGTTCTATGCGGAAAAATATTGTAGTGATGGTTTTAACAGAGGCTGTGATGGTCACCATTTTAGGAGGAAGCCTGGGGTTCCTTCTGGTCGAGATCCAATCGATATTGAATCAAATCACCAATCAGAATCCGTTTTTATCAATTCTTAGCAGCGTTTTACAGAACTACGGTTTGGTCATTGGTTCTACTACCCTGATTGCTCTATTTTTTGGTTTGTTCCCGGCACTGAAATCCGCTTCCATGTCGGTCATGGGGGTATTGCGCGATGAATAAACTTAAATCACTACTGGCAGTCTGGCCGTTGGCAGGCAAAAATATCGTACGCTGGCGTTTTCGCTTATTAACAATCGGCGTTTTGGTGATGCTGACTGCCAATTTGAGTATTCTCTACCAGAGTATGTTAATCAGTGAACAAAATACGGGCAGTGCACAGGCGGTGAAACTGCAATTACCGTATGATTTGCTGGTCCGTTTACCGCAAGGGATGCTTCCAAAACCGCTGGAAGAACTGCCTGCCCCGCTCAATCCGTATGACTATGGTAAGGGGAAAGCCGATATCTTCAACATCCTCAGTGTACCCAGACCGTTCAGCCAAGCGGAGAACGTGAGTATGCATCTTTGTTACAGCCCATTTGCTACCTGGGAAGTCTGGGGAATCAACAAAGAATCCTACTTCTTCCATTGGGATAACGCGAATGGGGTTGAGGACAATCATCTGCAGTCCGCTCAGATCGTGCTGCCGGCAGCCTTGGCTGCACAGTGCGGTTACAGAATCGGTGATATAATACAATTGGCTTATTTTACTGATCAGGTCTCCTTTAGGACCGCTGAATTTAGCTTAGTCGGTATTGTCAATGACGCGTATGATCTGCAGAAACCTTTGATTTTGGAAGACGATCTCTGGCGCTTAACCGGCAATTCGCAAGCGAATGGTCAAATTTTAGCTTGTTCGGAGATCCAGCTGCATACCAGTGGTCTGGAGCGAAATATGCAGCGGGTTTATCCCGGCTCGGAGTTAATTTACCCCTCCATGCCCAGCGAGCGAGCGGCGGCAGCGATCGCCGATATTCAGGCGCCGGCCGGTTGGGTGCTTCGTCTGATTTATATCTTCCTTGGGCTGGGGATTATGACCATTGCGTTGATGACTTTTCTGGAACGCCGTAAGGAATTAGCCATTCTCAAATCAATCGGGCTGCGTTTTTCCCAGATCGTCAGTCTTTATGCAGCTGAATATGGCTTGGTTTTTCTGGCAGGAATTTCTTTGGGTTACTGCATCCTCTGGCTGCTCTTGCCGCAATTCCAATGGTCGGCAGAATTGTCGCACAGCCAGCTCTTTGCTTTGATGGGACAGAATGCCGCCATCACCCTGCTGATCTTTTGCTTGGCAGTGCTTTATCCCATTTTATTGAGTAAGGCCGCCAGCGTCAATCAATTGGTGTTCTCAAGACAGATCCCGCTGGTCAGCACGAAAATCAATCATCTCCTGCGTCCCAAGGCGGAGTTGCTATACCGGGAACGGCAGGAAAATGTCCGGCTGCTGCAGGCCGATGTGGTTGATCAGAAATTGAATGGGGCCTTTCTGCGCCATCCGGGAGAGCATGTTCGGCAAGGTGAAGGCGTGATCATCCAGGAAAGCTGGTTTGGCTTCCGCTACCAGGAATGGATCGCGCCTTGCGACGGCATCTTCACAGAATACGATCCTTTCACCGGGGTAATGGTTTTCCAGCCGGATGATCCCAACGCCGCCAAGTATGCTTATCCCACAGAAATTTTGGCAACCTACGACCGCAGGCATCTCGCTTTTCAGAGCGGACAAAACGAAAATACCGATTCGTCAGGAGGAAAGCAATGAAAGAAGAAAATCTAAACAGTCCTCAGATCATTCTGGAGACAGTCAATCTCAACAAAGCGTTTTATTTAGGGGAAGCAGTTTATGCCGTCAACAATGTCAATCTGCAGGTGATGTCCGGTGAAATTGCCATGATTGTCGGTCCTTCCGGCAGTGGCAAGAGTACGTTATTAAGCTTAATCGGAGGGCTCGATCGGCCAATCAGCGGAGATATCCGCATCAATGGGCAATCCATTGTGTCGCTGTCCGAAGATCGTTTGGCCTTGATGCGCAGAAAAAGTATCGGCTATGTCTTTCAGTTTTTTAATCTGATTCCGCATCTTTCGGCCTTGGAAAACGTGGAACTGCCGCTGAAAATCATGGGCGGCAGTAAAAAAGAGGCAAGAGAACGGGCTGCCTTCCTGTTGAATGAAGTTGGCTTAACGCCAAGAGCGCATCATCGACCGGATCAGCTTTCCGGCGGCGAGCAGCAACGGGTAGCCATCGCCAGATCTCTGATCAATAGACCGGCAGTTGTGCTTGCTGATGAACCAACCGGCAATCTCGACAGCCGAACCAGGGATATTGTGATTAGCTTGTTCCAAAAATTCCGGGAAATCGAAAAACAGACCTTTGTGATTATCACGCACGATACGGGGTTGACGCAGTACGCGCAGAGAGTAATCCGCTTACGAGACGGCAAGATTGAAGCGGTAGATTTACAGCCAGATGCACTGCCGGCTTAACAAACGCACGTCCGGGATTAAGCGGTATTGAGCTGAATCATCGTCAAGGGTTCGATTAATCAAGAAACGATACAGCGCTAGGGGCTTGTTGTCTGTTTAGAACAGGCAGCGAGCCCTTTCAGTTACCCTTGCGGTTCATGCTGAGATAGATCCATTAGGTTTTCATAAAAGAACCCTATCTTTGCGAGACGGGCAGGTGTTTCGCAGCCAGCAGCGAATTTTGTCTTGAATACAGTTTTATCGTCAGGGTATTGCCTCACGCCGGCAGAAGGGGCTGAAGTTCGCTGGAGAATGAGCAAGGAGGAATTGCGATGAAAATGAAATTATACATTGAGAAGAAACTGGATCAACAGTATCTGGACCAACTGGAACCCTATTATGATATTGTCTGTCATGAAGTGCAGGAGACCGAAACACCGCCGCAGGGAGACGCATTTGTCAAATTGCTGACGGGGATCGATGTTGTGATCAGTGGCACCGGTCGCTTTACGAAAACAGTTATGGATCAGCTGCCGACACTGAAATATATTTCCAGCACTTCAGCCGGTTTCGACGGCTTCGATGTTGCCTATGCCAGAGAACGTGGCATCCGCTTTTCAAATAACGGTTGGGCAAAGCGGGATGTCTGTTCCGAACATGCCATCGCCATGATGCTGGCTGTGGCAAAAATGATCCCGGCACGCAATCGGCGAGCCAAAACCGGGCAATGGCAGCATGGGGACGGCGGCAGACTGGGGTTGGACTTGACCGGAAAAACCTTGGGTATCATTGGGGCAGGCAACATTGGTCAGGATATTGCCCGAAAACTAAGTGGTTTTCAAATGACGGTGCTTTATCATAATAGAAAAAGAGATTTAGGGTTTGAGACAGAATGCGGCGCAGTCTATGTCGATTTGGAAACCTTGCTGCAGACTTCTGATTTTGTTACTACCAATATGCCGCTATCATCTGAAACAACAGCCTTCATGAATCTGGAAAAATTTAAAATGATGAAGCCGACTGCGATCTATATCAATATTTCCAGAGGAAAAGTTGCAGTGGATCAAGATTTGCTGACTGCCCTGAAAGAGGGGATCATTTGGGGCGCCGGCATTGATGTTCTGGAGCACGAACTGGAAGTCAGAGCGACCGGTGGCTTGGATCAGGCGCTACTCAAAGAATTGTTTGCGCTGGACAACATTGTCATCACACCGCATGCTGCAGACATGAGTTTTGAAGGAAAGAGAAAAGAACTGGTTGAAGTGGTGGAAAATGCTGTGCGTTTCGCCAAAGGGGAGCCGCTCGTCGATGAAGTGGTGCCGGCTTAAAACGAGCTGAAATTAAACTGAAAATATTTAAAACGAGCTTTCAAAGTGGAAAATTTAACTTTGAAAGCTCGTTTTATTATGGCACAAGCAAACCGCTGTGGAATAGAGGGGAACATATTTGCAGAGTGGAATATTATCAAAATGAGTTCATTTCATTTGCTGTCTGGATAACGGAGTGACTTTCCCCTCGTATCAGCCGCTCTCCAAAGAAGACTACTGGAAAAAAATAAGCTTGGCTTGTTGTAATTGTGCCTCAATTTGACGGCTTCAGGTTCAAAAAACGGAGGTGGCTGAAACAATGGAGAAGATGTTAACCCGTTATAAAATCCATTATGGCTGGGTCATCGTGTTGGCAGGGTTTATCATTATGACGGCTGGTTGGGGAATTGTATTCAATACTGCCAGCTTGTTTATCAAACCGGTGAGCGCTGAGTTTGGTTTTTCTCGCTCACAGGTGAATTTCACCATGACCTTACGTGCACTCTTTATGATGATTGTCTCCTTGTTATCGGGTAGGATTTTTGCGAAAATCAATATCAAACGACTGATGCAAGCAGCGTCTCTCGTCTTGGTGCTTACTTATTATTTATTTTCTAAAACCAATTCTCTGCTGATGCTCTACGGTTTGACTGCGCTGGCCGGGATTTGTGTTTCTCTGATTTCCACCTTGCCTTTATCCTTGATTATCAGTAATTGGTTTGTCAAGCACCGCAATCTGGCCATTGGCATTGCATTTACCGGCAGCGGCATTGGCGGCATGCTGTTCAGCGCTCTAACGGGCGGTTGGATTGTCGCCTACGGCTGGCGGGTTGCCTATCAATTATTGGTTTTGGCTATGCTGATCCTGATTGTCCCCTGTACTTTTTTTCTGGTAAAGCTGCATCCCAAAGGTATGGGATTGCTGCCTTATGGCGCCAACGAGGTTCAATTAAGCCAAATTCCGGCGGAAAAATCCGGTATGATGATGCAGGAAGCCATGAAAACACCGAGGTTTTGGTTGCTGAACCTTTGCGCTATTTTAGTGATGTTTGGTTTAAACCCACTGATGACGACCACTGCGCCGCATCTGACAGATATAGGCTATTCCATACAATACAGCGCAAATGTGGTCGCCTTGACCATGGGCTCTTTGGCGGTAGGGAAATTGGTCTTAGGTAAAATGTTCGATAGTTGGGGTTTGAAGAAAGCGTTAATCAGCACCTGCCTCGCTCTGATCATCGGGTTGACCGGTCTGCTTTTTGCAAAATTCCCATTGGCATTGAGCGCAGTGATTCTTGGCATCGGTTTGGGTGCTGCTTATGGCACCATTGCCAATACCTCCATCACCATAGAATTATATGGCATGAAAGACTATAGTTCCATTTATGGATTTCTAACCGCGGTCGGTTCGCTGGGCAGTGCGCTGGCGCCGATCCTTTCGGGCTATTTATTTGACCGCTATGGCAGTTATCGTTTGAGCTTCCTGATTGGACTTGCCACCAGCGCCCTAGCAATCTTTATTTATCTGATCATTTTGAGAGAGAAGGACAAAACGACCGTGAACGAAATCTGAGTTCATTTCGCTTTTACATAGAAAATGTCTGAATCAACCTGAATCAACAGAAAAAATTTGACATAAGCAGGAAATATGTTATAATAAACTGGTAAGAAGATTAAAACAGAGATTTTCTTCAGACGGTCAAAACCGATTTTGCAGGGAAAGGAGTTTTTGCCATGCCGATTGCCATGCGCATGGATGCCTGTTTTTCCGGAATTCCGGCCATTATCGAATTTTTTACGAATTATCAGCAGGCTGAGCAGGAAATGTATCTCAAAGTAGCTGCCGAATTGCATCAACTGGAACTCGATTTGGTCAGCGGACAACATGACTTCATGGGTGAAAACGACTTAAGCCGCCGAGACGCAGTCTATGCCGCTTATTGTCAAAAGCACGCGAAAGACGAATTTGTGCTGGAATTGACCCGAACTCCCAATGCGGAGATCCCGGCTGTAATCAAAACGTATACCATGAAACGGTATAACGAACGCTACAACCAACTGCTGCAATACATCGAAGAGGCCGTTGGAACAGTCGACGGACTGCAGGGCTTGCAATTATGCAAGGACGGCTTATTGACGGGTATTGTGGAGGGCAGCAAAGGCCGCTGCCTGATTACCACCAGTTTCAATCGGGATCAGCTGCATCCTTATAAAGTGGAGATCACTAAAATCTGAGGCAAGACAAAAAGCGAGGCTGACAGAGTCATTCTGCCAACCTCGCTTTTTTTTGCCGTTGAGCTTTTTTTAGAGGGTTACGACAAATTCAACCCATTCGCCTGTTTTACCGTTGATCTGAATTCGGCCTTTGTGTCCGTCCACAATGCTTTTCGCAATGGCCAAACCCAAGCCATAACCGCCGGTGTCTCTGGCACGGGAAGTATCGACCCGGTAAAAACGTTCGAAAATACGTTCCCGTTCGCTCTCCTCAATGCCCTCGCCGAAATTATGCACGGAGAGCTTGTATCGGTTTTCCTGCTGCTTCAGGCGGACGGTGACGCTGCTGTTGGGGCGGGAATGCTTCACCGCGTTATCGAGCAGAATGACCACCAATTGTTTCAATTTTCCTTCATCGCCGTGATAGAGCAGATTTGCATCGATATCGGTTGTCAGTGTTTTGCCTGCTTCATACAATACGCTTTCAAAAGGCAGCACAGCGCCGGTGACTGCTTCCGATAGATTGAAAAGCTGGTTTTCATAGATGTTCTCCTGGGTGTCGTATTTGGTCAGGTAGAGCAAATCGGTGACCAGCTTGCTCATCCGCAGCGCTTCGCTTTGAATGTAACCCAGCCACTTATTATCACCGATTTCACTGTGCAGCACATCGGCGTTGGTATTGATAATGGTCAGCGGTGTCTTCAATTCGTGGGAGGCATCTGCAATAAAACGCCGCTGCTTTTCAAAGGCAGTTTCCACTGGTTTCACCGCCCATTTGGCCAGAAAAAAGGCGATCAGGAAAACAGGAACCAAGCTGATCAAGCCAACATAGATCGAAATCTCCAGCAGGCGGCTCATGATGTTGTCTTCTGTCTGCCCGTTGGAAAAAACTATGATGCTGCCATAGGGCTTTGCTTCAATCAGGTAAAAAGTCGCAGCGAGTTTTCCTTGGGTTTTCGGTTCGGCGAGGACTGCCGCGACGAGCTGTTCGATATCTTCAGCTGTTACTTGGTCGGGGAACTGCGAGATGACTGCCAGGATCACCCCTTCACTGTCCAGTTTGACAGAAAAATTCGTCTGCGATTCGGGTATAGCCGGTATTTCCAAGGGGATTTTTCCGGGTTTACTCCCCTCCGGCTGAATTGACTCCGGCGCTTGCGTCGATTTTTTTTGCTGCAATTGACCATCATTATCGGCGATTTTTTGCATCAGAGCAAAGGTTTGCTGCTCACCGGTGCGAATCATCACGAGATTAAGGCTGGCAAATATTAACACCAAGACCAGGGTCAGCATCAGCATGATGCTGGCGATGAATTTGATCCGCAGCTTTTTGATCATAGCGCTGCCTCCAATCGATAGCCAATGCCCCGAATCGTCTTAATCTGCACCGCCGTGCCGATATAGGTCAATTTCTTGCGCAGAAAGGAGATGTAGACTTCTACATTGTTGTAATCCGCATCACCGTCGAACCCCCAGATTTTCTCGATGATCGTTTCTTTGGTCAGAATCTGTGCTTTGTTGATCAGCAGCAGTTCCATCAGCTGATACTCCTTCAAGCCCAAGGAAATCATGTTGCTGCTGCCGCACAATTGGCAGGTTTTTGTATTCAGGGTCAGATCGGCGAATTTTAAGCAATCGTCAGCAATTTCGCCTTTCCGTCGGGTCAGCGCCCGAATGCGCGCCAATAATTCTTCACTGGAGAAGGGTTTGGTCAGGTAATCATCCGCCCCGGTATCCAGACCTTTGACTTTATCGGCAATCTGATCCTTGGCGGTCAGCAACAAAACCGGTGTGAGAATTTTAGCTGTGCGCAGGCGCTTGAGCAGGCTCAAACCGTCCAGTTTAGGCAGCATAATATCCAACAAAATGACATCATAGACGCCGCTTAACGCGTAGTCTAAGCCATCCTGTCCATTCGTTACGCTGTCGACAATATAATTTTTTTTACTGATAATTTCAGAGAGCGCAGAAACCAAATGCACTTCATCTTCCACAATTAATATTCTCATTTGCATCACCTCTCTATTGATTATACAATAAAAGCTTGAATAAGTCTTAAAGGTATCCATCCAGAACAGAGTATTTTTTTCAAAAGCACAGCGTTTTTTACAGCGGCAGCAGTAAGGCAGGAATACGATCAGCGGAAATAGAATGGAATAGCAGCCAAAGATGAATGCAGGAAAGGCAGGTGAGCCGTTTGTTATCCCATGAACTGATCGATGCCCTGACGCCCGATTTAATCTGCGCTGAGATTGAGGGGATTGCTGTAATGGGCAGTTATGCCAGGGGAAACGCTACACCATACAGTGATTTGGACGTGATCTGTCTGGTACAAGAGCAAGCCACAGCGATGCTGGATCCGCAAATCGATTTATATCACGGTGTCTATCGGGTGATTCATCGCTGTGCTGAGAAAAATTTGCGTCTCTGCTTTGCTGATCCGGTGCGAGCGGTCTATGATATCATTGGTTTACAACAAATGCAGATTCTATATGATCCAAGAGGAATCTTACGGCGGCTGCAGCAGGATGCGTATGCTTTTGTTTGGGACGAAGCCATGCAGCAAAAAGCCGATGTTTACCTGAATCGTGAAATGTTGGGCTGGCAGGAAGAATGCTATAAGGCAATGTCAGGTGTGCAGGATAAACAGAATGGCAAAATGCTGCTTGGCCTCTACGGCTTGACTTATGGTCTGGTTAAATTAATGCTGGTAGCCAAAGGAGTCTTACTGCAAAGTGAGAATGATTTTTACGAGCAACTGTGTCTGGCTTATTCGGCAGAAACCAAAGGGAAAGACTTGGTGGAGATGATGGGGCTGGCCTTTGGCCTGGCCGATGGTTTTCCTTTGCTGCAGCGCGTGGAGACAGGGCTCTTGCTCTATCTGCAATTTGCCGATTATCTGGCTGCCCGCCTGACACCGAATGTGCGGGCGCAGTGTGAGAGGCTTCAAATCAAGCTGCAGGAAAACATATTGAACGAGAAAAAAGTCGATGAGAGTTCCATCAAAAAATGAAAGCGGAGGAGAGGCTGAATGATGAAACTATATTATAACGGTAATATCATTACCCTGAATGAGAAACGGGAAATCGTGCAGGCAATGCTGATCAACGGCAATACGATCAGCATGACCGGCAGCAATCAGGAATTATTGGAGAATCTGGGCGGTTCCGTGGAAATCATCGATTTGCAGGGCCAAACGGTTATTCCCGGTATTGTCGATTCCCATAACCATATCGTGGAAGCCGGCATCAGCATGGCCGGTGTTTTGTTGTTCGATTGCAAAACGATTGCCGATCTGCTGGCATTGGTCGCCGCCAAAGCGGCGAGCTTGCCTGCCGGCAGCTGGATCGAAGGCGCCGGTTGGATTGAATCGCAGTTTGAGGAAGATCGGCCGCCCACCCGTTGGGAATTGGATCAGGCGGCTCCGCATCATCCGGTCCTGCTGCATCGCCTTTTTGCCGGCAGTCTCGCCAATTCTCTGGCTCTTAAAGCGGCGGGAATTGCAAAAGGCAGCCCCCAACCCGAGAGAGGAACCATTGTCTGTCGGGAAGATGGTGAACCGAACGGTTATCTGATCAATGGTGCGCAAAACGCGGTGCGGGCCTGCATTCCCCGCAATGCCGGGACTGCCGATAAGCAGGCTGAAATCATGGCCGCCATCGAGCGGGCCAGCCAAGAGTACCTGAAATACGGTATTACCTCCTTGATGGATCCGGGTGTCGGTCCGGAGGAAATGAAGGCCTATCAGAAAATGCGCAATGCCGGCAAATTGCCGCAGCGTGTCGCCATGATGCCGGCCTGGTATGGACTCTATGCCACACAAGGTAAAGATTTGCAGAATTTGGTGCCGACCCTTGGCGTATTTGAGGGATTTGGCGATGATCATCTGCGCCTGGCTGCCTTAAAAATGGCGATCGACGGCGGTGTCGGTTCCAAGACAGCCATGATGAACGAGCCTTGGATCGACGGCAGCGAGACGAAAATTCCGCTGCGTCTGGATATCAGCCGTTTAGAGGAATATTTCCGCATCGGTCACCGGGCAGGTTGGTCGATTGGCATTCATTGCTGCGGCGATTTGGCCCAGGATATTTCCTGCCGCAGCTTTGATCACATTATGGCCGAGGACAGCGCGCCACAGGCTCGTCGGCACCATATCATTCATGGCTATCTGCCGACGGAAGAAGCTTTGGAAATTATGCGGCGTCGTGACATCGGCGTTTCCGTGCAGCCCGGCTTTATCTATGTAGAAGGAGATATTTATTTCCATAATTTAGAAGCAGAACGGGTCAATCGCTTTATCCCGCTGCGTACCTATCTGGATAATGGCATTCGCGTTTTCGCCAACTCCGATATGACGTCCGCCCATTATAATCCGTTTCTGGGCATGCGGGCAGCAGTGACACGGCGCACCTCCCGCGGGGTGCAGTTGGGCAGCGAAGAATGTATCGGCGTGATGGAAATGCTGGAATTGTTCATCAAGAACGGCGCTTATTATTTGGGCTTGGAGCAGAAAATAGGCAGCCTGGAACCCGGTAAATTGGCAGACTTTGCGGTTTTGAGTGATGATATTTTGCAGATTGCTCCGGAGAAAATTGCTGACTTAAAAGTCCTGCTGACCGTGATCGACGGGAAAGTAGTTTACAAAGCACCGTAGTTTTTTGTGCCCTGTCCTGAAAAATAAGGTAAATTTTTAATATATCAGGCCGGGATAGATTCGATTCCGGCCTGATCTTCATCTATCACAATTTAGACTGGGAGGTTCTTTTCTTGAACAGCTTAATGAAACCCCTGAATGAACAATATGCAGAATATCTGCGGGATGAATCGCGGACGGTTGGTCAGGCGGACAGTATTTCTTTTCCGGTCAGTGAAGCGGAAATCATCTCTATTTTAGCGGATCTGAATCAAAACGCAACACCGCTGACCATCCAGGGAGCCCGTACGGGTCTGGCTGCCGCTGCTGTCCCTTTGCAGGGACATGTGATGAATCTGAGTCGGATGAATCAGGTGGTTGGCTGCCGCCGGGATGAATCGGGTCGGTTTTATTTTACCGTCCAACCGGGTTTGGTTTTATCGGAATTCAAAAAAATGATCGATAAAAAGCAATTTGCCAGCTCCGGCTGGGATGCGGCGGCCACGCAGGCGTATGAAGCCTTTTGCCAAGCTCCGCGGCAATTCTTTGCGCCGGATCCAACCGAAGCATCGGCTACGATTGGTGGTATGACAGCCTGCAATGCCTCCGGTGCCCGAACTTTCCTCTACGGTCCGATCCGTCATCACATCAGCGCAATCCGCATGCTGCTGAGCGACGGCCGCATGATCGCCTTGCGCCGCGGCGAAGTGTTTGCCAGGGGACGTCGTTTATCCCTGCCGCTGACGAATCAGGAGACTCTGGAACTGAATCTGCCCACTTACCGGATGCCGCCAACCAAGAGCGCCTCCGGTTATTATATTGAAGATAATATGGACGCGATCGATCTCCTGATCGGTTCAGACGGAACTTTAGGTGTGATCACGGCAATTGAGCTGGCGCTGATGGAACATCCCAAACTGATTTGGGGTGTCAGCTGTTTTTTTGCGCATGAAGATTTGGCGGTTCAATTTACGATCCGGCTGCGCAGCCAAGTGCAGCATCTGGCGGCCATGGAAGCTTTTGACGCGGATGCGCTGGAGTTGCTGCGGCAACAAAAGCGCCAGAGCAGCGCCTTCGCCCGCCTGCCGGATCTGCCGGAATCTTATCGCTACTGCATTTACACGGAATTGCATTGTCAGGATGCAGACGAAGCTTTCGCGCAGCTGCACCAGATCGGAACAGTCCTGCAGCAATCTGGCGGCAATAAAGCGGATACCTGGGTTGCCAGAACGGAAGCGGATCTGACCCAATTACAGTTCTTCCGTCATGCCGTTCCGGAAAGCGCCAATATGCTGATCGACCGCCGCAAACAAAATTATCCGATGATCACCAAGTTAGGCACGGATATGTCGGTGCCTGATGGTCAATTGGCTGCGGTGGTGGCGCTTTATCGCCAGGGGTTACAGGAAAATCAGCTGCAGTCGGCGGTTTGGGGTCACATCGGCAACAATCACCTGCATGTGAATATCTTGCCTCGCAATGAAGCGGATTTTCTAAAAGGCAAAGCCTTGTATCAGCAATGGGCAGCCGAAGTTTGCCAAATGGGCGGCGCGATAGCGGCGGAACATGGGGTAGGCAAACTAAAAATCAGGATGCTGCTGACCATGTACGGAGCAGAGCATATTGCCGAGATGGCAGCCCTGAAAAAAATCTTTGACCCTAAGAATTTATTGGGCAATGGTAATTTATTCGAGGCAGAAGGAGGTAAAAGGGTATGAAAATCGTCGTTTGTATCAAACAAGTACCTTCTTCCAATGAAGTGCGGCTCGATCCGGTCACGAAAACAATTCTGCGCGACGGCAATCAATCGGTAATCAATCCCTTCGATGCTTATGCGCTGGAACAAGCTATTGAGATCAAAGAACAGCTGGGCGGTGAAATCAGCGTGATCAGCATGGGCATTCCGGCAACGGAACGCTTGCTGCGGGATGCAATGAGCCGCGGTGCCGATCGGGCCTTGCTCTTATCCGACCGTGCTTTTGCCGGTGCCGATACCTTGGCCACTTCTTATGCTTTGAGTCTGGGCGTCCGACAATTGGGCGATTTTGATTTGATCCTCTGCGGACGCATGGCCATCGATGGCGATACGGCACAGATCGGACCGGAATTGGCGGAACACCTGGGGATTCCACACCTGACCAATGTGGAGAAAATCATCGAGATCAAACCGCAGGAAATGACGGTGCGCCGCAGCCTGGACGGTCAGCGTCAATTGCTGCAGATCAGGCTGCCGGCTTTGCTGACCATTGCTAAGGATATCAATCAACCGCGGCTACCCAATATCAGTGGAGTGGAATTTGGTGAAACCGCTCCGTTCCAATCGCTGGATGCGGCGGCTTTGCAGGCAGATGTCAGCCGCTGCGGCTTAAACGGCTCACCCACTCAGGTGGTGCGCACCGGTGTACCGCAGCGAGACAATGCGTGCGTCTTCTTTGCGGGCGACTTCACAGAACAGGTGCAGGCTTTGGCTGCGCGGATCAGGGAGGAACTGAAATAGATGACTGGATTGAGGATTGATCGGGATCTCTGTATTGGCTGCGGCTTATGCTGCAAGAGCTGCGCCGCCGCGGCGCTGACGCTGCAGAATCGCAAAGCAGTGTTAGGAGAAGGTTGTACTTTGTGCGGTATCTGTCTGCAGAGCTGTCCCAAAAACGCGCTCAGCATCGTAAAAGAAGAAAGTCTGGTATTTGATTTAACGGCATATCAAGATATCTGGGTGGTCTGCGAGCGCAGCCAGTCAGGCGAATTGCTGCCGGTCAGTTTTGAATTGTTGGGCAAAGCCAGCGAGCTTGCCAAACTGCGCGGCTGCCGTTTGGGTGCTGTTCTGTTGGGGCAGGACGAAATGGCAAGCCAGGCCAGGCAATTGATCGCAGCAGGCGCCGATCTGGTTTATCTTTGCCAGGATCAGCGGTTCGCCGAACAACTGGAACCTGCTTTCTATACGATGATATGTGATTTGATAAGAGAATATCGGCCGGAAGTGGTCCTTTTTGGGGCAACAGATTTTGGACGTTCGGTGGCTCCCCGCGTCGCAGCCAGGCAACGCACCGGCTTAACGGCCGACTGCACCGTCTTGGAAATCGACCCGGTCAGCGGCCTTCTGCAGCAAACCAGACCAGCCTTTGGCGGCAATTTACTGGCGACGATTATCTGTCCGAACCATAGACCGCAGATGGCAACGGTGCGTCCCGGTATTCTGGCATTGCCGTGTTTGGATTTTCAGCGTTCGGGAGAAGTAATTGTCTGTTCCGCCCCCCAAGCTTTGCCGCAAACGCTGCAGCTGCTGCAAACGGAACCGGCCGCAGCCGCTGCTTCCATTGCCGAAGCGGAAATCATGGTGGTAGCCGGACGCGGGATCGGTAATGCGAAAAACATGAAATTGATCTACGAACTGGCAGAGCTGCTGGGTGCAGCGGTCGGTGTTTCCCGCCCGCTGGTTGATGCGGGTTGGGCGGAGTATGCGCATCAGGTAGGGCAAACGGGTTTCACCGTGGCGCCAAAGCTGATGCTGAGTTTTGGTGTTTCCGGCGCGATTCAGCACTTGGCGGGGATCAGCCGCAGCGAATGCATCATTGCCGTGAACAACGATCCGCAGGCGCCGATTTTTGCAATCAGCCATTATGGCCTGATCGCGGATTGCACCGAAGTGCTGCAAGAATTGCTTCGTGCTTTAAAAAAATGAAAGTTCAAATTCACCGTTGACAATCTGATTTTTTCATGCTATCTTGGGCATGTGATAGCATAAAGCATCGAGGAGTGATGGCAATCCGGCACACTTGATATTACAGAATCGGTAATATGGGTGCGAACGTGGAACAGAGAATGAAAATCATAACTACAGAAAGAACATCGACTGTTGCACGAAATGGTCTGGTTTTCTTCTGCCTGGTTTGGTTTTGATTTTGCTTTCCACAGGTAATCTTGATTAAAAACGCAAGCTGTGGGAAGTTTCCCATGGCTTTTTTTTATGCTGTCACCCCAGGGAGAAAAATCGCACTGCGCATTGAAAGAAAATCATAAAAAATGAAGATCTTGTAATAAAGGAAAGGATTGTGTTAAAATGGAACTAAAACAAGTAATCGAGACGCGCAGATCGGCGCGGAAGTTTCAAGATAAGCCGGTGCCAAAAGAAGTACTGGCGGAGATGCTGGAAGCGGCAAGGTTGTCGCCTTCCGGCGGCAACAGTCAGTCTTATTGGTTTGGAGTCATTCAGGATCCGGAAACAAAAGTAAAACTGGCCCAGGCGGCAGGAGAGCAAACCTGGATTGGCACTGCGCCGCTGGTATTCGCCTGCTGCGCCGATTTAAGTTGGGATCTGGCGGAGCAACCGGAAGACGATTTTGCCTGGCAGGTCAATCAACTTCGCTTCAATCAGGACTTCCTGAAATATCTCTGCACTTATCCTGATCGCAAAGCCCGCACGACGCTGTTTCAAAACGCCACCCCGCTGATACCGGCCGAGCATATTTTCCTGACGGCGGTGGCAAATGGTTTATCTGCCTGTTTTATTGGTTATCTGGATGTGGAAGCGGCGAATCGCATCTTAGGGCTGCCGGATACGATCAGCTGTTTGTTCCTGCTGCCGGTTGGTTATGCGGATGAACCACCCAAAGCAAAACAGACCAAAGCACTCGAAGAAATTGTTTTCTATGATTGCTGGAGGAATGCAGCGAAGGTTTGATAGCGGGAGAAAGAACATACCATTGTCCTTGAAATTAGTTTGGACAAGCGAAAAAGGAGAAACGACATGGAATTTAAAATCGCTTTACTGGCTGTCCGGGATGTGGAAGTATCCAAGAAATTTTACGGCGAATTGTTTGAGCAGAAAGTGGTACTAGATTTAGGTAAAAATGTGACTTTCAGCGGTGGTTTTGGCATTCAGCAGGATTTCGCCGAATTGACCAATATCCCGGCTAACTCTGTCATTCAGAAAAGTCATAATATGGAGCTCTATTTTGAAGTAGCCGATTTCGATGCCTTTCTGCGGCGTTTAAAATCAGACGATGAAATTGTTTTTGTGCATCCGGAAAAGAAGTATCCCTGGCAGCAACGCGTGGTGCGCATCTATGACCCCGATTTTCATATGATCGAAATCGGTGAATCCATGATGGTGATTGCCCAGCGTTATCTGGGGGAAGGTTATACCATCGAAAAAACAGCCGCCGCCATTCAGCATCCGATCGCCTTGGTCAAACTCTGGGCTGACGCGATGCCAAGACAAGGCAGCGATGACGAGGTAACGCTTAATGTATGAAGCCATACTGGCCAGTTTAAAAGAAAAACCGCTGCCCTATACCCCCGCAGAAGGGAACATTTGGACGGAACCTTATCTGCATCAGCAAATGCTGCAGGCACATCTGGCGCCGGCGGTCGACGCGGCCTCCAGGAATCTCATGTTTATGCGTCGGTCTGCGCAATGGATTGCCACAATTGTCGGCGAGGCGGCAGGCAAGCAGCTGCTCGATCTTGGCTGCGGACCCGGTTTATATGCCGAATTATTTGATGATCTGGGTTTTGTGGTTACCGCTGTTGATTTTTCAGAAGGTTCCATTGCCTATGCAAAAAAATCCGCTGCCGCTGCCGGCAGGAAGATTGATTATCTTTGCTGTGATTATCGGCAGCTGCCATTTGAGAATCAATTCGATCTGGTCAGCCTGATCTACTGTGATTATGCGGCTTTAAATCCAACAGATCGCGCCTTGGTCTGCCGCGAGGTTTGGCGGGCTTTGAAACCGGGCGGTCTATTCGTGCTTGATGTCTTTACAGAATTGCAGAAGGAAGGATTCCAGGAAAGCACGCAGGTATCCTATGCAGACAAAGGCTTCTGGCGGGATGAACCCTATGTTTTGCTCCAGCGTGAATTTGCTTATAAAGCGCTCCATGCTTATCTGACGCAATATTTGGTGATTACAGCCGCTGACAGCCGACTCTATCATGTTTGGGATTGTTTGTTCGATCGGGATACCCTTGGTGCGGAGCTGTATGAAAATGGCTTTGTCGCTTTTCGTTTCTATGATGACGTGGCTGGCGCTGTTTTTACAGGCAGCAGTCGAACGCTCTGCGTGATCGCGGCAAAACCATTGTAAATCTGCTGAATGACCGGATACACTCGGGTGCAAGGCGAGGTGAAAAGATGCTAGATGGCACGATCAATTTGAAAGATGAGGAAATCTATTTGCAGCTGCAGGCTGCCGTCGAGGCAGAGGAATTAACAGGGAACCTGCCGACTTACTATTTTAAGATACGGCGCTGCAGTGATGATGTGGAACTGGGACGCTGCGATCTGCGGATTGGTACAAATTGCAAGACCGCAATCGATGGAAACTTGAGTTTTACCATCTATCCGGCCTGGCGGGGACATCATTATGCCGGAAAAGCCTGTTTGCTGTTGCTGCAGTTGGCGCGTCAACATCAGATGGAAAGCCTGATCATCACCTGCCGGCCGGAAAATACCGTCTCGCGGAAAACCTGTCTGCGGCTCGGTGCCCAATTGCAGGAGATTTTTGAATTACCTGAGGGACATGACCTGCGTCGGAACGGAACCAAGATGTGCCGTTACAAAGTTATCTTGTAAGGTATGAACGAGAAAGATCAAAAACAGAAAGTCAAGCGAAAGGGGATAGGCGAATGAGTGACATCGTGAAAAAAGTCCAACAATATTATGATGAACATGTTGAAGCGGAGTGGAACCGTCTGGAGAGGCATCCATTCGAATTTGCGCTGACCATTCGAATGTTGGATCAATACATCAAACCGGGTGAGAGTGTACTTGATATCGGCGGAGGTCCCGGCCGTTATGCGCTTTATTATGCTAAAAAAGGCTGTCAGGTAACGCTGGTTGATCTTTCGGCGGAAAATGTGAAGTTTGCACAGCAATTAGCAGCAGCTCAAAGCTTGAATCTCACTACCTTAGCCGGAGATGCCAGATACGCCGACCGCTTGCTGCAGGGCAGTTTCGATCATGTCTTGTTGATGGGACCGCTCTATCACTTGCCGCAGAAAGAGGATCGCATCCAAGCTGTCGAGGCAGCGCTGCGCTGTCTGAAGCCAGGCGGTAAGCTCTATGTATCATTTATCCAGCTGTATTCCGGAATTGTTGATTTCCTGAAATTTACACCGGAGTTAATCCTCAAACCGGAAGAAGAGTATTATCTTGATTGTGTCAGACAAAATCTGCCTTATACAGGCAATGCCTTTACGGAGGCTTATTTTTACACCATTGCCGAAATTGCACCTTTTATGGCGCAGTTTCCACTGCAGCAATTGCATTTCTTTGCACAGGAGGGCATTCTTGCCGCCAATGAACTCACATTAAAAGATTTGCCGGAGGCAGTCATTCGCAAATGGTTGGAACTGGCGCATCAACTCTGCGAACGCGAAGAATTCCTGGGTATGGCGGAGCATCTGATGTATATTGGGCGCAAGACGGAGTAAAGCGTTGTTGCCGAAAAACACACCGCAGTAAAAAAAAGCCGAATCTTCTTGACAAGATTCGGCTTGCTTGCTATAATGTTTTAACCGAACGGTTAACTAAATGATCGCTCCCTTGGGTTTTCAGAAGAACGTGAAGCAAGAGGAGAAATGGCATGAATAATAACAACGAAGCGAATCATCTTACATTCAATGAAGCAAAAGATCGTATTCTTCAAGCGACGCAAACGCTTTTTGCAGAAAAAGGTTTTGATGCTACCAGCATCAGTGAAATCTCTAAGAAAGCCAGCGTCAATAAAGCTTTGATTTATTACTACTTTGCAAACAAAGAAGCGATCCTGGATACGATGTTGGAGCAGTTATTTGAAGAATCGAAATCCTTGTCGATGAATTTCATTCAGGATCATATTCTCAGCATGATTGCCGATGGTATGCTCGATATCTTGCCGGATCGTTTTCATTTTGTCAACGAAGAGGCAGCAAAATACTTTCTGCAGCATACGCATCATTTTTATGAGAGCGCAATTGATTTTATCCTTGAGCGCAAGCAGTTAGTGAAAATCCTTTTTTTAGAATCGTTGAAAACCGGTAAACATCACAATGATTTGTTTCGCTTTACTGAACTAATCAAGGGGAATGAAAGCAATCCGCTGTTTCAAGAAATCAAAGCTGCTGATGCGGATTTCGCTTTTCCCGTAGAAATTACTGTTTTCAATTTCTTTTTCTTCTTACAGCCGCTGATCAGCTACGCAGTTTATGCGGATGATTTCAATGATATTTTCGGCATCCCGGAAAACGGTATCCGCGATCATTTCATTCGTTCAGTAAAGACGCTTCTGCCGTCGTTTGTGGTCGGATCGGATATTCTGTTATCCTTCACAGCCAAATTGGTATAAAGAATCATCTTATTCCAGAAATATCGGTGCAATCAAAAAAAATTTTGCCATTTAGTTAACCGGACGTTTAACCAATTTTCTTTGTCGTAACGCTGATTGAATCCTAGGGTAACTGTTCTTTCTAAGAAAGCAGAAAACACAAACAGTACGATTTATTAACTGGACGCTTAATCAAAATAATGATTGTCTCTGAATCTATGCTAAGGTCAAAATAAGTCTTGTATGAAAGCTCAAGAAAATTTGTTTTATTCTGAAAAACCGGAGAGCGGAAATCACCGTTGGATCGGTTGAATGAAAGAATGGAAAGGTGATGGGTAGTGAGAAAATATCGTATTATTATCGATGCCACGGCCGATTTGCCAATTCAATGGCAGGAAAAATGGAATATTACTGTTCTTCCTATGCAATACATGCTCGGCGAGGTTCCTTATACATGGGGTGCAAAGGAGAATGTTCAGTCATCTGCGGAATTCTACGTCGGTATGCTGGCAGGGAAGAAAGCAATGACGGCACAAATCAACGAATATCAGTACATCACTGCGTTAACTCCCTATTTGCGTGCCGGAGAAGATGTTCTTCTTCTGACATTTTCTTCTGGAATGAGTGGTACCTATCTTGCAGCTGTTCGGGCGGCAGAACACCTGACAATACAGTATCCAGGATGCAATATCTATGTGCTGGATACAAAAGCAGCTTCTGGCGGTGAGGCTATGCTTGCACTTCAGGCGGCTGAAAAGAAAGAGGCAGGCTGGTCATTGCACGAAACGGCGCAATGGTTGGAACATAATAAAAGGTATATGAAGCATTGGTTTGTGGTAGATGACCTGATTTATTTACAGCGAAGCGGCAGGCTTTCTGTCTCCAACGCTTTAACAGGGAATCTGCTGGATATCAAGCCGGTGCTGAAAGTCGATTTGCAGGGGAAGCTTGTTCTCGATCGAAAGGTTCGCGGCAGTAAGCCAGCTTTGAAAGTTCTGTTTCAAATGATGCAGGTATTATCAACTGCCGATCAGCCTCAGACAGTGTTGATTTGTCATGCAGCGGCTCCGGAAAAAGCAGATTACCTAAAAAGAACGATTGAGTCTGTTTATCCTGACGCCAAGGTTGTGATTGGAGAGATTGGTCCGGTTATTGGCAGTCATGTTGGTCCTGGCTGCGTTGCTTTATTTTTTTGGGAGGTGATCTGAGCAGACGTTAACGATTGATTAGCCTAAAAACAGAAAAGAAAGAGAGTGAGTAGTATGACTGAAAAAACAATGAAAGAAAATATAGAAGGAATCGCACTGAAGACAGCACTCAATTATCTGAATGAAGATCCGGATCAGGCATTTCCTAAGTTAATGCATTGGGTTGATCTTTTTGACCATAATGATACAATGCTTGGTCAACGGAAAGCGATGCGCAGTGTGTTGGAGCATCCAGACGGTAATTGGTACCGGTTGATGAAGAGTTTATGGAGTGATATTGACAATGAAGTCAGAAAGAGAATATTCGAAAATTTCATTATCAATGCCACAGCCATCGGAGGTCAGCGGCAGCAAAAAAACAGGGAGAAATATCAATGTAATATTCCCTGGGCAATTTTAATGGACCCCACTTCTGCCTGTAATCTGCAGTGTATCGGTTGTTGGGCAGCGGAATATGGCGATAAGCTGCAGATGGATTATGCGACGCTGGATGATATCATCCGGCAGGGAACGGCTCTGGGGACCTATATGTATATCTATTCCGGCGGGGAACCATTGGTACGCAAGCTGGATATTATACGTCTTTGCGAAGCGCATCCGGATTGTCAATTTTTGGCTTTCACAAATGCGACTTTGATCGATGAGGCTTTTGCAGATGAAATGCTGCGCGTCAAAAATTTTATACCTGCCATCAGCATCGAAGGCTTTGAAGCCGAGACGGACGCACGCCGTGGAGCAGGGACTTTTCTAAAGGTATTGCAGGCAATGCAGCTTTTAAAGGCAAAGAAACTTCCTTTTGGCGTGTCCTGCTGTTATACCAGCCAAAATACAAACATCATCGGCAGTGAAGCGTATTTTAATTTTTTGATCGAACAAGGTGCTAAATTCGCGTGGTTCTTTACCTTTATGCCGGTTGGTGTCGGTTCACCGGTAGAATTGATGGCCAGTGCTGAACAGCGCGCGTTTATGTATCATCAATTGCGGGAATTCCGCAACAGCAAACCGATTTTTACCATTGATTTTTGGAATGACGGCGAATATGTGGATGGCTGTATTGCAGCAGGCCGCGCTTATTTGCATATCAGCGCCAACGGTGATATCGAACCGTGTGCTTTTATTCATTACAGCGATGCCAATATTCACGAGAAAACGCTGCTGCAGGCTTATCAATCGCCGCTGTTTATGCAATATAGAGCCCATCAGCCCTTCAACAAGAATATGCTGCAGCCTTGTCCATTGCTTGACAATTGCGGCGCTTTAGCAGAAATGGTGCATGCGACGAATGCGGTTTCCACCGATACGGCAGAAAAAGAAGATGTGGATGATCTCTGTGCAAAATGTAAAAAGGCGGCAGCCAATTGGCAGCCGGCAGCTGATCGTCTTTGGCAGGAAAAACATTGACTTGACTCCTGTCTAATTGTGCGCGTATAATAAAGGTCAGGAAGCAAATCAATGGGTAAAGGGGATCGCAGCATGAAGTATAATTTTGATGAAGTGATTGAACGGCGCGGGACTTATTCGATGAAGTGGGACATGATGCCAATGATGTCCGCGATGATGAAGGGGAAATTTACCTTCGATGAAAATACCATTCCTCTACAGGTAGCGGATATGGATTTACCGACCGCCCAGCCGATTGTGGATGCGATGCATCGGGTGGCTGATTTCCGTATTTATGGCTATACTTCCGATTTGGCTGCTCCTGCCTATCGCGCAGCGGTTGTGCATTGGTTTAAAACCAGACACAATTGGGAGATCAATCCGGACCATATCCTCTACGCCAACGGCACAGTGGAAGCACTCAACGGCGCCATCAAAGCGTTCAGCAAGGAAGGCGACGGTATTATTCTTTGTCGTCCGGTTTACGGCCATTTTACCAGTGCCATTGAAGAGGACTGTCAGCGTAAGGTGGTCAGCAGCCAACTGATCAATCAGAACGGCTATTACAGTATGGATTTTGCGGATATTGAAGCAAAATGCGCCGATCCCAAGAATAAGTGTTTTGTGCTTTGCTCACCGCACAACCCGGTCGGCCGCGTTTGGCAGCCGGAGGAATTGCGCACGCTGGCGGCAATCTGCAAAAAACACCAAGTGATTCTCATCTCCGATGAGGTACACTGCGATATCCTGCGCAAAGGGGTCCGACACTACCCTCTGGCTGCCGTGGTGGATGATTTAAGCAATATCGTTGTGCTCAATGCCGTGAATAAAACCTTTAATCTGGCTGGTTTATCCTGTTCCAATGCGGTCATTGCCGATGATACCCTGCGGGCAGCCTATAAAAAAGCCATGGGTATGCGTATGCCCACCCCCTTTGCGGTGGCAGCTTTAATCGCAGCCTATACCGAGGGGGAGGAATGGCTGGATCAAGTCAATGCATATATCGATGGCAATATCGATGCGGTGCAAGCATTCTTACAAGAGAGAATGCCCAAAGTGAAGCTATGGCGCCCGGAGGGGACCTATTGCTTGTGGCTTGATTTCAGCGGCTATGGTCTCAGCCATGCGGAAATAGAAGACAGGATCTACGGCAAAGCCAATGTCATGCTGCAAAGCGGTCTGGTACACGATCCGGAGTTTGGCGCCGGTTTTGAACGGGTTTGTCTGCCGGCAGCACGCAGTGTCGTTATGGAAGCCTTTGAACGGATAGCCCAACAATTTGCCGATAACTAAACGGCAGTGACTGTCCTTGCGCGGTGCAATCCGCAAAGAAAAGAGCAAACGATGAGAAGCAGAAACCTCTTGCCGGCAGCCATCAAAAACAGATCGGCTGCGGCAGGAGGTTTTTTCTGGTTTAAAGCACAGCAAAACAGAGAAAAGGCAGAACCGCACAACAGTGCAAGCGGCATTTTGGGTTGACAGATATTAACATCTCTGTTATACTAGAAAGTAACAAAAGAGCGTTTTGCGGATTATAGGTGTAATTTGCGAAATGCTTTTTTTCGCGTAAGGGAGGAGGATCATCATGAAAAAGAAACTGAAAAAGATCGCGCTGGATACCGTGGTGGAGTTGGCCGGGGGATTTCTGATTGCGATCGGTTTGTATAATTTTGCGCTGCATGCGGAGTTCCCGATGACCGGCATTTCCGGTATTGCCTTAATCCTGCGTCGCCTCTTTGGTTTTAACATTGGTGCGACGGTGATTTTAATGAATATTCCGGTGGCGCTGCTCTGCTATCATCGTCTCGGTAAGGGGTTTTTCTTCCGCTCTCTGCGCTGTACGCTGACTTCCTCCCTGATCATCGATTATGTTGCCCCTTTGCTGCCGGTTTATTCCGGAGATCGCCTCTTGGCGGCCATTTGCACCGGCGTCTTGGCGGGAGTGGGCTACGCTTTAATTTATATGCGCAATTCTTCTACCGGTGGTACGGATTTTATCTCAATGGCTGTTAAGTCAGCCAATCCGCATATTCCGCTGGGCAGGATTATTTTTATTTCTGATACTGTAATCGTCTTAATTGCCGGTTTGATCTTCCGTGATATCGACGGCATTATTTATGGTATGATGATCACTTATCTCTATTCTCAGGTCGTGGATAAATTCATGTATGGAGTGAATGCCGGTAAAATGGCATTGATCGTGACCGAGAAAGGGGAGCAAATCTGTGATATGATCGATGAATACAGCGGTCGCGGCTCTACCTTGCTGCAAGCCAAAGGCGGTTATCAAAGGACGGAAAAGCAGGTTGTGATGTGCGCCTGCAACAACAAGGAAATGTTCATTGTGGAAAAGGTAGTCAAGCAGATCGATCCGAAAGCCTTTACCATCATTCTGGAGTCCAACGAGGTTTTGGGCGAAGGGTTCCAGAATCTGCGTGTCGCAGAACTGGAAGAGTATAAAAATTCCTGAGTGAATCAGCCATAAAAAAGGTACCGCAGCAAAACGAAAAATTGCTGCGGCACCTTTATTTATTGACAGAAACATTCTTTCTCCGGCGTGACTCGTGAGCAAGACAGCCAAAGGACTCGGCCGATTCAAAACAGCAGTGGAATTAGCTGCCGCAGGCTTGATAATACTGGGCTTGTGCCTGCCACATTTGAGCATAGAGACCATTGCCATGCTCCAGCTCAGCATGGCTGCCATACTCCACCAGGCGGCCGTCGTTAAATACTGCGATATGATCACAGAAGCGGCAGCTGGAAAGGCGATGAGAAATGTAAATTGCCGTTTTATTCTGCACCAAATCATTGAATTTGCTGTAGACTTCAAATTCAGCATATGGATCAAGTGCTGCGGTTGGCTCATCCAGTATCACCACCGGACTGTCTTTATAGACCGCTCTGGCGATGACCAACTTCTGCATTTCACCGCCGGAGAGCTCAATACCGTCCGGTTCGAAATTTTTATAAAGCGGCGTGTCCAAGCCTTTGTCCAAGCTGGCGACTTTTGCTGCGATGCCCGCTTTGTCGAGCGCTGCTTGTAAATTGCTCTCATCGCAAGGCTGGTCCAGGCAAATATTGTCCCGGATGGAGAAAGAGAAGAGTTTATAATCCTGGAAAACCACTGCCAGTATTTTATGATATTCCTCTTCATCGAATTCTTTGATCGGGATACCATTGAGTAAAATCTCACCCTTTTCCGGTTCATATAAGCGGCAGAGCAATTTGATGAACGTCGTTTTGCCCGCTCCATTGGGACCAACAACAGACAGTTTTTCTCCCGCGGCAATGCGGATGCTGACGTCCTTCAGCGTGTATTCCGTGGCTCTGGGGTATTTGAACCAGACATGCTTGAATTCAAAGTCGGCCTGCTGCCCAGAGAGATTCGGCTTGCTGCCGTGCTCGGCTGAACGGGAAGGGATTTGGGCGAAATTTAAGTACAAATTCAGATATTTGCAGCTTTGCCGGAATTCCAGCCAGCTGGTCAGCATCAGTGAAACATTGGTGGCGAAGGAAGTTGCCGCGGCGACATACATGGTAAAATCACCGATGCCAATGGCTTTGACGAAAACACGCCAAACCATAAAACCATAGATGGCAATCATCTGCAACTGCAGAATGATTTGGGAATAGCTATCGTAGAGACCTTGGGTGGAAAACATTTTCAACAGAATGTCAATATTGGCTTTTTTAAAAGCATCCATTTTTTTCATAAGAAAAGGAGACATATCAAAAAGCCGGATGTCTTTGGCCAAGGTAAAATCCGAGGTAAGGTCGATATAGTAGCTATATTTACGATTGAGCGGCACCATATCCTGATTGAGCTGGTAAGAAATTGCTTGCTGCTTTTTAAAAATAAAGCTATTACAGGCAACCATGGCCAGAATGAATAGAATGAGCAAGGGATTTAAGGTGGCGAGGATCGCGATCATACCCAGGCAAGAGATTAAATATTGAACTAACTTCAGTGAAGCAGCGGTCATGTTATAGAAAACACCTTGATTACGAATGGGGAAGATCGCCTGATCTTTTTGATTGAGAATCACAGGGTCTTCCATTTTTTCAAAATCCATCTGCATGATATGTTTGCCCATATTCAATTCGATACGCTGCACCAAATCGCGGTCAGCGACTTGAATTTGATAGGCAAACCAACGATTGAGCAGATTGAGCAAGCCATTTCCAAGGGTGACCAGTGCGATCAAATGAAGCAAAACCGGCAGGCGCTGGCTCGCCATTAATTCATCAATGATCAATTTTGGCACGATGACATTCAGAAATGGAGTAAGTGCCTGAAAAAAGGCGGCGGCGGACACCAGGAATAAGTAGCTCTTTTTTAAGCGGAAAGCCAACTGGTAAAAATGAAAGGCGACCTGAAAATCTTTTTGAATGCTCCCGGGCTGTGCTGTTTTCATTGATTTGCCACCTCCGCTTCTTCCTTGTAATACCGACTTTGCGTTTCGAACATATCGGCGTACTTACCCTGCTTCGCCATCAATTCCGCATGGCTGCCGGATTCGACAACCTGTCCATTTTCAAACAAAGCAATCCTGTCGCAGAAGAAGGTGGATGCCAGCCGGTGCGAGATGTAAATTGCCGTACGCTGATGGACTGCCTGATCGAAATGCTGATAGATATTGGCTTCGGCCAGAGCGTCCAGGGCGGCAGTCGGTTCGTCTAAAACCAAAATCTCTCCTTGCTTGTAGAAGGCACGGGCAATGGCGATGCGTTGGTTTTCTCCGCCGGAGAATTCCAGCCCTTCGGGGTCAAGAATTTTCAGCATGGATGTGTTGGTTTTGTTTTTTAAATGAGCAATGCGATCGGCGATATCCGCCTCGCTCAAGGCTCGCTGCAAACGTGCAAAATCGATTTCGTCACTTTCGCTGACACTGACATTTTCTGCGATTGTGAAAGCCAGTGGCTTGATCTCCTGAAACACGGTAGAGAAAAGCCGATAGTACTCGCGGCGGTCAAATTCTTTGATGTTAATACCGTTCAATAAAATTTCACCTTCCGTTACATCGTAAAGCCGGCAAAGCAGCTTGATGAAGGTGGTTTTGCCGGCACCGTTGCGGCCGACGATGGCCAGTTTCTGGCCGGCAGGAATGACCAGATTCATATGATGATAAATTTCGTTCTTACTGCGGGGATAATGGAAAGAAACATCCCGGAATTCAATGCGGTAAGGCGCTGCGGGCAAAGGACGCCGGTTGGTGCTGACCAGTAGATCCGGCTGATCCTGGAAGTTGCGGATATCGGTCAGATAGAAATTTTGTGCCCGTAAAAAAGCGAAATTCGTTACAATGCCGGTAAACCAATTCGCAAAAGCAGCAACAGTGGCAAAATACATCGTAAAATCTGCGATACCTAAACTGCCGTTGACCACCATCCGAATCAGATAATAATAAATGATGCCTTCCCGCAGCAGCATCAGCAGGACATCGGCTAAATTCGCTTTGAAATTGACGAAATAGATGGCTTGACGAGTCTTCAGCAGATTACTTTGCTGTTCTGCTGCCTGCCGGGTCATCCGTTTGCGCAAACCCAAAAGGCGAAGTTCTTTGCCGTAACTGAAATCATACATGGTTTTATAGAAATATTGATAGCGTCGGTTGAAATCGGCTAAAATGTCTTTCATTTTATATTCGAAAGTCTTCGCATTCAGTGTAAAGTAATAGGAAACGATCACGTTCAGCAGCAAGTAGATCAGCACGAAAAGATGCAAGCGGCCAACAATCGCTGCGTAACCGAGAAAAGCCAGCAGGCTGCCGGAAATTTCGAAGATTTTGCGCAGCATTCCTTCAAAACCGAGACCGTTGCCATCCATTCCGTTGGAAGCCGCTTCCATAGCGGTAAGAAAAGCGGGGTCTTCGGTATTTTGAAAATCAGTCTCCATACATTTTTTTTGCAGTTTCAAAATCACGGTCAGTCTTAAGGCGATCAGGCGACCTTGGTAGTCGGCAGAAAGGCGAGCAAAAGCGAAATTGCAGAGGGCTGCGCTGAGAAAGAAGGCAGCCAGTAAAGCGATCAAGCGGCTCACATTGGCTGGTCCCATTAATTCCTGCAGCAGGAATTTGGGAAAGAAAATGACAATAAACGGTTTCACAGCGCTGATCAAGGTAAATGCGATAAAATAAAGGTACAAGCTGCGGTCGGTCTGCCAAGTATAGCGAGCCAGCCAGATCAGATTTTGTTTGAGGGAATAGGTGGTCTTTTCTTTGCTTTCTTGCATCGTGTTGCCTCTTTTCTTCATTTCGCAAAGTGAAAGGTGTATCAATCGTTCGCTGATCTCTTAAAGGATCACTGATTTCAGAGCGAGTATAGCATTTTATTTTTGTACTGTCAAGGGTGAAGGTTAAATAAATTTACATTAACATTAATAATAGAAAGAATAAATATCTTAACCACCTGCCCTGATAGAACTACCGGCGTAGACGACTATAAAACTAAAGCAACACAGAACAAAAACGATTAAACAGAGAGCGAAAAAGGTATGGACTATTCTGCACGGAAAGCAGGAATTCAATATGATTTGACGAAAGAAGAAGCAAATATAGTGAAAGAAGGGTTCTCCCAGATGAAAATCATTGATATGCATTGTGATACTTTAGGCGGCGCCTACCGCAAACCGGATGAATTTAATCTTTTTGCCAACGACTTGAATATTGACTTTCAAAAAATGCAGAAAGGCGATTATATGGCGCAGTTCTTCGCCATGTTCCTGCCGCCCCGCGCACAGGCAAAAGAGAGAGGTCACGAACTGCCGCCGGATGATGTGATGATTGACATGATGCAGGCTGCTCTGTTGCGGGAAATCGGCAAACACAGCGATCTGATCGGTTTTGCGCGCAATGCGGCCGATCTGCAGGCCAACAACAAAGCAGGCAAGATGTCGGCCTTTTTAACCATTGAAGACGGCCGTCCGGTAGAAGGAAGCTTTGATCGGCTGCAGCATTATTATGATTTGGGCGTTCGACTGATCTCCTTCACCTGGAATTACGCCAACTGTTTTGGTTTCCCCAATTCACTGGATGCGGCTGTGATGAACAAGGGGTTAACTGCCTTTGGCTGCGAAGCAGTAGAATGGATGAATGACAAAGGCATGTTGGTTGATGTCTCTCACCTTTCTGACGGCGGTTTTTTTGATGTTGCCCGTCTCAGCAAGAAGCCATTTGTGGCGTCTCATTCCAATTGCCGCGCCTTATCCGGACATCAACGCAACCTAACGGATGAAATGATCCCCCTGCTCGCGAAGAGCGGCGGCGTTTCCGGAATCAATTTCTGCTCCAATTTCTTAAGCGCAGACATCAGCAGCAAAGACAGCCTGGTCTCGGATATGGTGCGTCATATCCAGCATTTTGTGCAGCTGGGCGGTATTGAGTGTGTGGGCTTGGGTTCCGATTTTGACGGTATCACCAGCAACCTGGAAGTGAAGGATGCGTCAAAGATGCAGATCATTTTTGACGCGCTCGGCAAAGCAGGCTTCAGCGAGGCGCAGATTGAAAAAATCGCCTATGGCAATGTCCTGCGCGTGATCAAAGAAGTTTTAAAATAGTCATTGTATGATGTCAAATCTTCGTATTGCCGATCTGGTTTTCAGTTTTACCCCGCGCTTCGATGAATTGAACACCCTGTGCCGCGCGTATCAATGCGATGCTCCGGCACAGGTGATCATCACCGTGAGCGATGCCATGCTGGCGGCAGAACAACAGAAAGATCCGCAATTACCACCGGCACTGCATGAGAGCAACTGTCTGCAGCGACAAATTTGCCGGGCTTTGCTTGATTATGACGGCTTTTTACTGCATGCCTCGGCGCTGGCTCTGGATGAGGAAGCTTATTTATTCACCGCTCCAAGCGGCACAGGTAAATCGACGCATGCCGCGCTCTGGCGGCAGCGATTTGCGGAACGTGTGAGCATGCTCAACGATGACAAACCCGTTTTGCGGCTGCAAAACGGGCGGTTTGTCGTGTACGGTACACCCTGGGGCGGAAAACATCAATTGCAAAGCAATGACAAGGCGCCGCTGCGGGCTGTCAGTCTGCTGCGGCAGAGCTCCCAAAACAGTATCCGAAGGCTCGAGCAGAGCCGTTTGCTGCCGATGCTGCTGAATCAGACGCTGCGGCCATCGGAAACGCAGGCGATGCAGCACCTGCTGGATTTACTGCAATATTTCACGGATACGATACCAATTTACGAATTGAACTGCACCATCTCGGCAGAGGCAGTCGAACTTGCTTATGGTACCATGAAAGGAGGGTCAGCATGAAAATCAAAAAAGGATTCCTTTTAAGGCCCTATGCCGGGCAGTCCGTCGTCATCGCCGTCGAAGAGGCAGCGGAACAATTCAATGGTTTGATCCAGTTAAATGAAACCGCAGCCTTTCTCTGGCGCCTTTTAGAGTGGGGCAGTAGTGAAGATCAGCTGCTCGAGGCGTTGTTGGCGGAATATGAAGTGGACGCAAGCACGGCGCGGCAAAGCATCGCAGATCTGCTGCGCACTTTAAGAGCGGCAGATTTGCTGGAAGGAGAATAGCAGATGAATACAGCGAATAATCCGTTGCTGCAGCACTTGGCCGCGGCAGAGGAGATTTTTTGGTTGAATCCGAATTTACAGGAAACAGAATCCTCTCTGGCCAGCCCAGACGGAGTGGAAGATGCCAGAAGACGTCTGCAGCGCTTTGCGGCTTATTTTATGATCGCCTTTCCGGAAACGGCAGCCAACGGAGGATTGATCGAGTCAGAGTTGATTCCGCTGCCCCGCCTGACGGATTCTTTGCGCAGCGAATCTCCCATCGCTCTGACTGGCCGTTTTTTTCTGAAAGGCGATCATGCCCTGCCTATTTCCGGTTCCATCAAGGCCCGCGGCGGAATTTACGAAATTTTGGTCTTGGCTGAGCAGATCGCCATGGAAAAAGGCATGCTGCAGCCGGATCAGGACTACAGTATTTTGGCAGAACCGCAGTTTCATCGGCTGTTTTCGCAATATGCGGTGGCCGTGGGTTCGACCGGTAATTTGGGCTTGTCGATTGGCATCATCAGTGCGAAACTTGGTTTTCAAGTGACAGTACATATGTCTGCCGATGCGCGTCAGTGGAAAAAGGATTTACTGCGCTCAAAAGGAGCGCGTGTGGTGGAGTATGACGGTGACTTTATGCTGGCGGTGCAGGAGGGGCGTAAGCAGGCAGCCCTGGACCCTAATTGCCATTTTGTCGATGATGAAAATTCTTTTACGCTTTTTTATGGTTACAGCGTGGCAAGCAAGCGAACAGCCGCCCAACTGCTGGCGGCGGGAGTCCGCGTCGATGCGGAACATCCGCTGTTTGTTTACTTGCCTTGCGGTGTCGGCGGCAGTCCCGGTGGAATTACCTATGGTCTAAAACAGGAATTTGGCAGTCATGTGCATTGCTTTTTTGCCGAACCGGTGCAGTCCCCTTGCATGCTTTTGGGCGTGGCGACCGGGCTGCATGATGAAATCTGTGTGCAGGACATCGGTTTATCCGGTAAAACGGCGATGGATGGCTTGGCGGTCGCACGACCGTCCAAATTGATCGGCCGTATCATCGGTCATCGTCTGGACGGTATCTATACCCTGCAGGATGCCAAAGCCTATCCCATGCTGACCCGGCTGTATGATACGGAAGGGATTGCCCTGGAACCTTCTGCCTGTGCCGGTTTGTTCGGTTATCAGATCACACAAAGCGATGCAGCTTACCATAAACGCTTCACTGAACAGCAATGGAACAATGCGACGCATCTTGCATGGTCAACCGGCGGCGGCATGGTTCCGCCGGCAGAAATGGCGGCTTACATCGAAAAAGGTAGACTGCCATTAAAATGGTAAAGTGAAAACAGACAAACAAAAGGGGCGGTGTGCAACACCGCCCCTTTTGCTTGTCTGTTGATTTAGAAGAACTGGAAATTGAAACGCTGCGATTTAGATTTTCATTTTCGGGTCCAAAGCATCCCGTAACCCGTCACCCATCAGATTGAAAGACAGCACCGTGATCATAATGGCGATACCGGGATAAGTGCAGATATGCGGCGCATTGAGAATGTAGGCTCTGCCTTCATTCAGAATAGAGCCCCAAGTGGACTGCGGCGGCTGAGCGCCAAACCCTAAGAAAGTCAAGCTGGATTCCAGCAGAATGACGCTGGCGATATTCAGGGTGGCCGTAACGATGATCGGCACGACTGCGTTGGGCAGGATATGCTTAAAGATGATCCGTTTATCGTCACAACCCAAAGCCCGGGCGGCTTCGGTATAATCCAATTGCTTGATTTGCATGACTTTCGCCCGCACCTGACGGGCATAGCTGTTCCAGGAAGTCAGACCAATGACAATCATGAGATTATTCAGGCTCGGTCCCAAAGCAGCTACCACCGCGATGACCAGTAAAAATTGCGGAATCGTCACAAAAATCTCAGCAACCCGCATGATCACATTATCAACCCAGCCGCCATAGAAGCCAGCTAAAGCACCCAGAACAACACCGACTACCAGTGAAATTGAACCGGCAAGAAAACCGACGCTTAAGGAAACGCGCGAACCCCAGATAATCCGGCTCAGGATATCACGGCCCAGCTGATCCTGACCTAAGAGATGCGCCGCGCTTGGTCCCGCCAGGCGATTGATCGGATCTACCGCATCCGGATTATAAGGGGATAAAATCGGAGCCAACAACGCAATTAAAAGCAGGGCAACGATCATAAATAAGCTGACCACAGCCAGTTTATGCTTACGGAAACGCGACCAGATTCCTTTTAATCCGCTGCTGGCATCGGCATCCGTGATCAGTTCCATTTCCAGTTTTTCCGGACTCTGATCCAATGGCATGGTTTGTTTTTTCATCATCATAGCGCTTCTCCTTTAGTCGTAACGAATACGCGGATCAATAACACAATAGAGAATATCCACTGCCAGATTGGCGATCAAGACAGCACTCGACGTGAGCAGGATTACCGCCTGCACGACAAAATAGTCGCGATTGGAGAGAGAACTGATCATCAGACGGCCGATGCCGGGCAGTGCAAAGATGACCTCTACAATGACAGATCCGGTGACAAGATAAGCGATCCAATAGGCGAGAGAAGTCGCAATCGGAATCATAGCGTTGCGTAAAGCATGGCGATAGACGACAACGTTTTCTTTTAAGCCTTTGGCTCTGGCAGTTCGCACATAATCTTCCCCCAGAACTTCCAGCATGGAACTGCGGATGATCCTGGTTAAGCCGGCAGCCCAGGTGGTGCCCAGCACAAAAGCGGGCATGATATAATTCTGCCATGAATCACTGCCGGAGGAAGGCAGCCAGCCGAGTTTTGCGCTAAAAATAGAGATCATCATCAGCGATAGCCAAAACGACGGCATACTCTGACTGAGCAGAGCAAAAAAGGTCGAAATATAATCAAAGACAGAGTATTTTCTGACTGCGGAGAGAATACCAACCGGAAAAGCAATACATAAACCTAAGACAGAAGCAATCAAATTCAATTTCAGCGTATAGGGCAGCCGTGAGGCAATCAAGTCGGTGACATTCATGCGGTTGACAAACGACATACCGAAATCACCCTGCAGGGCTTTGCCCAGCCAAGTAAAATATTGGATGTAGATCGGTTGATCAAAACCCCATTCTTTCCGAATTGCGGCAACAATTTTAGCATCCGTTTCCCGACCTGCGATCACAGAAACCGGATCACCCGGTGCCAGATGCATCAAAGAGAAGACGATCACTGTGATGCCGAACAAAGTAAGAAGAGCCAATAATGTACGCTGCAAGATAAATTTCTTCATTGAGCGAACCCCTTTTCTCATGCGCACTGTCACGGCTGCTGACCCGTCAGGCGGATATTTAAGCATCTAAATTCAAAAAAGCAAGCAAGTTGGAAAGCAGCTGACGCCGTAATCAAGTGTCTGCCGCATAATATACTATCAAACGAATAAGTATGCAAGCCTGAAAGGACGTGTTATTTTAAAGATTTCAGTCTGATTGTTCAAATGCGGCAAAATCAAGGCGCTTTCAGCAAGACAAGCGGAGAAAAAGCAGCCTGGAGCGGCAGCAAGAGCATTAGAAGGGGCCGTTATGAAACGGCCCCTGTCTGTGATTCGTGAAGAATGGAAAGCAAAGTTTATTTCACGGGTGCAACAGTCTTCAAATTGGTCAGTAAACCGTAGGGTGAAGCATTCATACCGGTGAAGGAATTACTGAGTGCGTTGTTGGCATAGGGGAAGTATAAGAAGAGCATCGGCAGATCATTGGCAAGATAGGCTTGCAGTTGATCATAGATGACCGCGCGTTTCGCAGGATCGGTTTCCACTTTGCCGGCATCCAGCATGGCATCAACCTCAGCATTTTTATAACGATAATCGTTGAGTCCGCCGTCAGAATGCAGGTAACGCGATTGATCGGGATCCGCTTCCGGTCCCATAGATCCTACCATCGATTGATAGGTGGCGTTATCGGCGCCGTTTAAAATCACATCGTCCATAATCGCATACATGGCGCTCTTTTCCATGGTCTTAATTGTCATTTCCACGCCGATGGCTTTGAAGCTTTGCTGCAGTAAGAGAGCGATTTGGGTGAAGGTTTCATCGCTGGCATTGACTAAGGTTTCAAAAGAAGCTTTGATACCGGTGGGGCTGACATAAATACCATCGGTCCCTTTGGTATAGCCGGCATCTTCCAGGGTTTGAATGGCTTTGGCCGGATCATACGGATAGAGTTCTTTGATTTCTGTGTAGTAGCTGTGGTTGGGAGCAAAGGTGGTGTTGGCTTTTACCCCATAACCGTTCAGCACGCTGGAAATGATGGTGTTTTTATCGGTAGCATAAGTGAGTGCCTGACGGAGCGCTTTATCCTGGAAGACTTGATATTGGTTGTTCCAGGCAAGATAAGCAAAACGTAATTGAGCATAAGAGAAAACCGTGTATTTCTTGGTTTCCGCTGCAACTGCCGCTACATCATCCGGGGAAATACCGGCAATGTAGTCAATTTCGCTGTTTTTAAAGGCGATCAGCCGCACAGAGGCTTCCGGAATCGGTTTGAAGACGACAGTTTTCAAAATCGGTTTCGTTCCCCAGTAAGTATCATTGGCTGCCAGTGTCAGAGTTGTTTCAGGAACCCATTCTTTCATCTTCCAGGCACCGGTTCCAACGGGAGCTTGGTTGTAGCCATTGTAGTTGTTGGTATTGAATTTGTTATCGATAATGTACTTTTTGTCCAGGATTCCCATACTCATCCGACCCAGGAAAGGTCCAAAAGCACTGGAGAGTGTGAAAACGACTGTCAGATCATTGGGAGTGTCAATTTTTTCGATGATAGAGTAATTCTTATAGGCGTTGGACTTGGTATTCGGATCGAGAATTTGCTCATAAGTGAATTTGACATCGGCAGAAGTGAAGGGATCGCCATTGTGGAAGACTACGCCTTTCCTTAAATGGAAGGTCCAGACCTTACCATCGGTTGAGGTTTCCCAGGTTTCGGCCAAGGCAGGGATGATTTCATAATTGTCTTTGAAAGCGATTAAGCCATCATGAATCAATTGATGCACATCACTGGAATTGGCATCGGTGGAAAGGAAAGGAACCAGTTGAATGATATCAGCCGAGGTGCCGATCCGAATCGAAGTGGGAACTTCTTTTTTCGGAGTGGTGTTACAGCCAAACAGTATAGCGGCAACCAGCAACAGACAAACAACAGATGCAAACCGTTTTTTCATTGTGTTATTTCCTCCTATTTTTTTTGATATCGTTTTACCGCGGTCCCCAGCTGGTGTGGCGCAGGAAACAATAAGCTTGTGCAATAATATACCAAACATAGAATAAATATGCAATAGCATTTCAGTAGATTTCAGAAGTTTTTTTTGTAGATATTTAATTTATTTTTCACATATGCAGACAAGCTGCAGATCTGGTCAGAATGAGAGAAGAGAAGAGATACAGTGGAGCAGATCTGTAGCGGGAAGCAAGCGTCAAAGCAGAAAAAAATCCTGGTCTGGCAGGAGAAACGCTGCGCTGATAGAAATAAACAGAGTAAGTAAAGAACGGGAATGGCTTTTCTCGACCTGTCAGAGGACAAGGGTAAGATGAGATTCTGAAAAATAGCAGAGGAGTGACGTGAAATGGAAAAAGAAGCAGTAACCATGCGCCGCAGTGACAGAGCGCTGACCAGGGATGAGGCAATCGGGATTCTTGAACAGGGTGAATTTGGCAATCTTGCGATGGCGTTACAGAACGAACCCTATACGATTCCGGTCAATTATCTTTATGCTGATGGTAAAATTTATATTCATTCTGCCAAAGCAGGTAAGAAACTGCTCTGGCTGCAGCAAAATCCGCTGGTTTGCTTTTCAGTCAGCCGCATGCTGCAATTAAAGAAAGCCGATACTTTCTGCGGTTACGGCGCTTTTTATGAGAGTGTGATTGTGATGGGGCATTGCAGCCTGCTGGAACAGCATCCACAGAAAGAAAATCGTTTGATGCAGCTCGTGCTCAAGCATGATCCAGCGATTCAATTACCTCCGATCGACGAAAAAGCCGCCGATTCGGTTGCCCTCTTGGAAATTACAATCAGCAGCATCAGCGGCAAAGCGAGCTATCCGGAAAAATAGCAGCATTTCTGTGGCGAATGTTCTTGATCAAGCAGCGAACTGCCGGGACGCTTTGGTTCGCTGCTTTTTCATCACTGCAAAAAAAGAAAAAGCTTGACAGCGGACGAAAAGGCTCTTAGCATAGCGGAAGAGATTGATTGAGAGTATATTATAGAAGGGAGATGCAATTGATGCTGGCTTTAGAAACGTCTTATGAAAGCGGGGAAGCCCAACTGGTCCTGTGTGCACTGAATCAAACAGCAACCGTAGCGGATCTGCTGGAGGCGATGCAGCTGGCCACGGATGACGCCAATCTGCTCAAACCAAGGCTGCAGACGCGCTATGGTGTTTGTGCCGGCTGCCGGGCGAATTGCTGCCACCATTATGATGTCACACCGGATTATTTATCTGTCCGGCGCCTGGCTGACCAGCAGCAGCTTGACTTGACAGCTTTTGCACAAAAATGGCTGGACCTGTCAGAAAATTTGCCTTTCCCGCAGTGGAAAAAACACCCCTGTCCTTTTCTAAAAGACGAGCTCTGCACGATTTATCAGGAACGCGCCTTGATCTGCCGGCTCTATCTCTGCACCCCCATGGGAGACAGTTTAGAGAAACTTCGCTGCGCTGTTTCACTGATGGGGGAAGGAGCCTTGCGCTTGATGTTGGTCCGGGCAGAAATCGCACCAAAAGGCTGGTGTTATCGCGCCTTGGCGGATGACCTGAAACTGCGGCTGCGTCAGGGCAACCTGACCCGAGTGCATTATGAGGACGAAATGGAGCAGCTCCATATCATGACGGAGCGGAATCCCTTTTTATTAGCGGCGGATTACAGTGAAATTCGCTTAGCGGATTGCTGTACGGATGACTTCTGGGCTACCCTGCCGGTGCAAGCATCCGATGCCGGGAATGATTTTGATGATTTTGAAAAACGAAAGTAAGAAGTGATATTGTTTTGAGTTATTACGCGGATTTTCATTTGCACTCCAGGGTTTCCCTGGACAGCAGAGCTAGTATGGCAGAGCAGATCGAGAAAGCAATCGAACTGGGTTTAGAGGAAATCTGCTTTACCGAGCATTTGGATTTTGATGAAAGAGAGCGCAGTCAGACCAAAAACCTGAACAACGGACCGCGCTCCGGTTTTATGGATGAGACGGATTACTGGCAGCAAATAGCTTCGGCACGCCGGCAATTTGATCGGCGAATCAAAATTGGTTATGGGGTGGAAGCGGGGCAAGGCCATCATGCGCCGCAGCAAGCCCAAGCACTGATCGAGGCACAGCCCTATGATTTTGTGCTGGCTTCCATTCATCTGATGCATGAGAGCGGGATGACTATCAGTGTGCCATGGCGGGATGGCTTGGGCGAAGCGGAAACTTACCCGGTTTATTTCGATGATTTAATTCTGCTTTCCGGTATGGATTTTTTTGATGTGGTGGCGCATTGTGACATCATTAAACGTTTCGGCACGGAGAAATTCGGTCCCTTTCAGGCGCATAAATACGAAGAACAAATCCGAACTGCCTTTGCCAATCTGATTCGCCGAGGCAAAGGCATTGAAATTAATACATCCGGTCTGCGGCAGTCCTGCCAGGAAACGATGCCGAATCTCACTTTATTGCAATGGTACCGCGAAATGGGCGGAGAAATTCTGACTCTGGGTTCGGATGCGCATGCCCCGGGTAGTTTAGCTTATGGTCTAGAGCAAGGCTATGCTTTGGCGCGTGCAGCGGGTTTTCGATATTTCACTACTTTTCATCAGCGAAAGCCGGATTTTCACCTGCTGTAATGCCAAGAAATTGTCCATTTATCGCTTAATCAGCAGATTTATGACTGTCTTTGGTTATTTTCTGTAGATCGGAAGGTTTTTACCAGCCATTCTAGAATGAAAAAAGAGTTGCAAAACAGGTAAGAACAGTTCCTTTGCAGAACTGCTCTGCAAAACCTGATTATGAAACGGAGGAAATAGAAAATGAAAGCAATTTCCAAACGCGCTCGTCAAATCAGTCCCTCTCCCACTCTCGCTTTGGATGCCAAAGCCAAAGCCATGATGGCGCAAGGCTTGGATGTCATCAGTTTTGCGGTTGGAGAACCGGATTTTAACACGCCGGATCACATCGGGCAGGCCGGTATTGAGGCAATTAATCAGCATTTTACCCGTTATACCGACGCATCCGGTTTACCGGACCTGAAAAAAGCGGTCTGCAACCGCCTGAAAATCAATTTTGACCAGGATTATCAGCCCAATCAGATTGTGGTCTCCAATGGCGCCAAGCATTCCCTTTACAATGCGTTCGCTGCTTTATTGGATGACGGCGACGAAGTGATTCTGCCTACTCCTTGCTGGGTCAGCTATACCGAACAAATTCGTTTGCTTGGTGGCGTTCCTGTTTTTGTGGAAACCAAAGAAGAGAATGATTTTGTCATGGTGGCCTCTGAATTAAAAGCGGCGATCACGCCAAAGACCAAGGTTTTGCTGCTCAATTCCCCCTCCAATCCCACCGGTGGTGTTTACAGCAAAGAGAATTTGCAGGCGATTGCCGATCTTTGCGTTGAAAACGACATTTATGTAATTGCCGATGAAATTTACGCACAGTTGTTATACGATGGCCGTGTTTACACCTCCATTGTCAATTTAGGCGAAGAAATCAAAAAACGGACGATCGTGATCAACGGTGTTTCTAAAAGCTACGCCATGACCGGCTGGCGGATCGGTTATACCGCTTGTGACGCCGGTATTGCCAAAGTCATGGGCAGCATGCAAAGCCACATCACCGCCAATCCCTGCAATATTGCTCAAAAAGCCGCTGTCACCGCCCTGAACGGTCCGCAGGAATCGATTGAAGCGATGCGGGTAGAATTCGAAAAACGGCGCAACTACCTGGTCGAGCGGGTCAATGCCATTCCTGGCTTGTCCTGCCGTAAACCGGGTGGCGCCTTCTACGTCTTTGCCAATGTCAAAGGTGTCTTTGGCAAAACCATTCATGGTGTTAAAATCGGCACTTCCACCGAGTTATGTGACTTGCTGCTCAATGAGGCGAAAGTAGCCATTGTTCCCGGTGTGGCTTTTGAAGCCGAAGGATATATGCGCTTCTCCTATGCCACCAGCATGAAAAACATCAAAGAAGGTCTGGACAGAGTCGAAGCGTTATTGAAAGAAGCGAAATAACCCGATCAGACCAGAAGAGAAAACCAACTGAAATGAAAACCAAATAAAAAAATGGGGCTGTAGCAAAACGGAAAATTGCTGCAGCCCTTAAAAAAATTTATTGTCATCCTAATGATTACTATTCACTGTTTCGCAATCGCTTTGCATTTTCTTTCAGGACCGTTCCAGGGGGACGGGGGTGTTGGCACAGCGCAGCGTCTGGACCCATCTGGGAATTAAAAAACACTCTCAGTATCAGATGCACAACTTGTCCAAACGGGTAAATATCTTCCGCTGGATTATTATGATATCCATCAGCAAGGCCAAAAAGAACATTTTTTGATCTCCGTTTTTGGGACGTTTTATAGATGACATATGAATTTTCAAAGATAATACCAAAAAGTTCTATGTGTCAGGTGACATTTTCAGATTCTTAATAATACGTTGCAAATTTAACTGAATGTGAAATGGAAAATTTCTATTTTGCCTATTGACTAGCACCTTCGGTGCTAGCCTATAATTATATTGAGGTGAAATAATATGCTAATAAAGGCCGCAAGTAAAGTAACAGATTTAACAAAAAAAGCAATTGAGTATTACACAGAACAAGAATTGATTTCTCCTGCCATTCTAGAGAATGGGTATAGAGATTTCAACGAAAAGGATGTAGAGCGATTAAAGAAAATCTCTGTTCTTCGTAAATTGGGAATAAGTGTAGAAGAAATCAAAAAAGTACTTGATGATGACACCGGAGACATGTTACAAAAGTTATCGGTTCAAAGTGAATTGAATGTTCAGAGGGAACAGGCAAAGAAAGCTATACTTGATGAGCTGAGTTGTGGCAAGAGTTATTCTGAAATAGAAGAGGAATTAATGGTAATCGAACAAGGTGCATCAGTTACGGAAAAGCTATTGAATGCGTTCCCGGGATATTATGGTAGGTTTATTTGTCTGCATTTTGCTCGTTTTTTGAATGAACTGATTGTGACAGATAAGCAGAGAGCTGCTTATCAAGAAGTAGTGACATTTTTGGATGAGGTACCACCACTTAACTTCCCACAGGATCTGCAGGAATATTTTATTGAAAACACAAAGCATATAAGCACTGAGAATATTACTCAAATGATAGAAAGTGCAAAGCATTCTATTGAAAATCCAGAAGAATTTTTATCTCAGAACAAGGAAATGCTAGATCAGTATTTAGCATTCAAACTATCTGATGAATTCAGAAATTCACCTATTTTTAGAATTCAGTCTTTACTAAAAGAGTTCAATAGCACGAGCGGCTATTATGATATCTTCATTCCTGCAATGAAAAGGCTGAGTACCTCCTACGCTGAGTACTATAAACAACTTGAAATTGCCAATAATAAATTGCTTCAGCAATATCCGGATATGGGAAAATCGAACAACTGGAGCTAATGATAGTAATCCAGTGTTTCGTTAATTCGTGAGATTTATGTTAATGATATTGGTTTTGTAAAAATCTTGCAGAGAACAAATCATCGTAGATAACTTCATACCATAGATTATAAATTAGCGGGTGTATTTTCAAAGCGAAGCCAGCCGGGGTTATCTGTCTGTAAATTTTATTGCCACGCCCCGTTAATGTAAATTGTATTCGTTCTCTATTTGCTTGACTTATGGCTTTTAGAAGAATTATAACAATGGTGTATTTTACAAACAAGGTCGTTAAAAAAAACGAACGGATTAACTTTTGATAATCCGTCCGTTTTTTTATTTTTGATTGCTTACTTGACAAAAAGCGGTTCATTGGTGAGCGGCTATTTCAATTAGTATCCACGCTGCCAAGGTTCCAGCCAGGTGGCTTTATCCCAGACTTTTTCGCCGTTGACCCAGGTCTCGATACAGCTGCTGCGAATGGAAAGGGGATGGCCGTTGTAAACTGCAAAATCGGCATCCTTACCAACCGCCAGCGAACCAACCCGGTCGGCGACGCCGGTGATTTTTGCGCCATGCAAGGTCAGCGCTTTCAGGGTTGTTTCTTCCGAACAGCCTTCTTTCCAAGCCAAAGAACCGCTCAAACGCAGCAGTTCAATTGCCATTACGGAAGCATCGGTGGTGAAAGAAAAGAGAATACCGGCTTCTTCCAGTACAGCGGCGGTACGATACTCTTTGGCATGCACTTCCTGTTTGCCGCGGGAACCAAAAGTTGGTCCCAGCGTACACATGATCTGGCGCTTTTTGATCTCATCCGTCAGCAAATGGCCGCTGGTGGTGTGTTCCAGGGTGATGATCAGCTGAAATTCATCGGCAATCCGCATGGCGGTCATCATGTCATCTGCTCGGTGCGCGTGAATTTTGCCGGGCACCTCCCGTTTCAGTAAAGGAATCAGCGGTTCCAATTGTGTATTGAGGGCGAATTCTTTGCCATCTGCCAGCGCAGTTTCCTTTTTTGCCATGTATTCCTGCGCTTTGCGCAAGGTTTCGCGCAGCACAGCGGCAGAACCCATCCGGGTAGTAGGAATCACGCCCTTAGAACCGACAGCCCGTTTCGGGTTTTCTCCCAAAGCGATTTTTACGCCGGTATTGCGTTTGAGCAACAAATCTTCTCTGGTTTTGCCGGCCATTTTGGCGGCAAAACCGACACCTGTGATGATCTTGCCGCTGCCGGGCAGAATATTGGCGGTGGTAACGCCGCCTGCCAGCGCATCGTTGAGGTGACGGTGACGCGGATCAAAGTGATAAAAATAATCGACATCCGGCGAACAGGCGATGCCAAGCGAGGCGCCGTTCAGATCGCTTTCTGCATATTCGTTTTGATTCCAGTCGTGCGTCACTAAATGGCTGTGTGCTTCTACCATACCGGGCATAATCTGCTGCCCACCGAAATCAACCAGTTCGTAGTCGGAAGGAATGCTGAGGTGATCCGCTACGGCAATGATCTTGCTGCCATCCACTAAGAGGATGCCGTGATCCAGCACACCGGCGGTATCAACCGTATAGATCCGCGCGGCTGTGATTGCATATTTAGCCAATTCATTGCCTCCTTTCGTAAACCGGCAGACCATCGATCCACACCTGTTCCACGTAGCTTTTTGTTTCAAAGGGGTGGTCGGTCCATAAGACCAGGTCTGCTTTTTTACCCACATCCAGAGAACCGAGCTGACTGTCGAGACCAAGCAATTGGGCAGGGTAGAGGGTGATGGCTTTCAGCGCTTCCTCGTCGTCCATGCCTTCCCGATTGGCGATGGCGGCGGTTGTTACCAGATAATCGATCCCGGTTTGCGGGTGTTCGGTGGAAAGGGCAAATTTCAAGCCGGCTTGCTGCAGGATCCCCGGTGTTTTGTGCGAGGTGGTGCTGAACAAACCGCGGCGATTCATCAGAATTGGTCCAACGATCATCGGTACCTTTGCCTGCAGCAAATCTTCCACGCAATAATAGGCTTCGCTGATCCGCTGTAAAATCAAGCGGAAACCCCATTGCTCCGCCAATTCCAGGGCATTGAGAATATCGTGCAAATAGACCACCTGCATGATCAGCGGCAGTTTGCCTTCCAGGACAGCGACCATCGGCGCCAGGCGAAAGCCTGCCTCCGGTGCTGTTTTGCCTTCTGCCAGGGCTTTATCGCGTTTGGCCAGCCATTCTTTGGCTTTCTGCAGCTCGCTGATCAGTTTTGCCACCATTTCGCTGCGGTCACGCAAGCCTGTCATGGGATTGCCGCCGCCTACCAGATTAACGAACAAAGCAAAGGGCTGCTTGAGGATGCGGCGGTCGATAATCGGACTGCCGGCGGTATGCACGATGACACTCTGACCGGCTACGATGGCAGAGGTGCCGGGGCAAATATTAACCGTGGTTACCCCACCGCGCAAAGCATCGTCAAAAGAGGGATCGTTGGGTAAAATTCCGTCCAGAGCGCGTAAATAGGCACCCATTTTTTCTTGGGTTTCATCTTCATCGGCACCAATGGCACCAACAACTTCTTCGTGCAAGCCGGGACGGCCGCAGGCTTCGACCAAACCGGGTGTCAGGACTTTGCCACCGGCGTCAAGGACGGGACAATCAGCCGGAATCTCAATTTCTGCGCCAACTGCCGCAATCACACCATCTTTGACCAACAGGCTGCCGTTTTCTACTCTGCCGTGCGACATGGTAAAAAGGCGGGCATTCTTGATTGCAAACATCATGATCCCTCCTTAAGCCATCTCCCAATCTTCTTTATCCCGATGAATATCAAAAGCGAGTCTGCCATTGACGTAAACCTGTTCGACCTGAGTCATCAATTCCAGAGGATGACCGTTCAGCACCAGAACGTCTGCGTCTTTACCGACATCCAAAGAACCGAGACGGTCGGCTACGCCAATGATTTCGGCAGAGGTTAAGGTCATAGCACGCAGAGAGCCTGCTTCGCTCATGCCGGCACGGTGACTGAGGCAAACGCAAGTGCGTAAATACTCCTGCGGTACCACACCGGCATCGGTGGTAATGCAGACTTTGATCCCGGCTCGTTCCAAAATACCGGCGGAAGCAAAATCCTTGCGGGCGGTTTCAACTTTCGTGCGAGCCATGGTGGGACCGAGGATGCAGGGGACGTTGCGTTTTTTCAATTCCTCCAGCAGCAGATGCGCTTCGGAAGCATGTTCAATGGTTAATTTAAAACCGAATTCGTCGGAAGCGCGCAGGGCCATCATGATATCATCGGCACGATGGGCATGCACATGCGCAACCAATTCGCCCTTCAGCAATTTGACCAGAGGTTCCATTTGAAAATTGAGCGGAGTCTCGGGATCTTTTTCCCGTTTGGCCATATACGCTTTTGCTTTTATGAAAGCATCACGCAGCAGAGCGCCGCTGCCCATGCGGGTGGAGGGAGACTGATTGCGGGAGCCAAAGTTGCGCTTGGGATTTTCACCCAACGCCATTTTGACCTCCGCCGGATTGAGCAGAACCATTTCTTTGCGGTTCTTGCCATAGGTTTTTACCACCATACCCATGCCGGAGATGATCTTACCGGAACCCGGACGGGTCAGCATGGTCGTGACACCAGATGCCAGAGACTGCTTCACTTGGACATGGCGCGGATTGAAGGTATAATAGCTCATTAATTCCGGTGTGACAGCCGGACCGAAGCCGGCGCCGCCGTTGGGTGCGCCATCGGCATCATACTGATTGTCATCGTCATTGTTATCAAAGTCCATCACACCGATATGGCAGTGCGCTTCCACAATACCCGGCATGACATATTTGCCTTCCGCGTCGATGACTTCGGCATCAGACGGAATCGTCAGGTCTTTTCCGACCGCAACGATTTTACCGCTGTCGAGGATGATGGTTCCCTTCTCAATGATCGGACCGGAAATTGTAACCAGAGTCGCATTGGTAATTGCTAGCATGAACATGCACCGCCTTTTTCTGCTTGGTAAACAAATTCGCCGTTGATCAGCGTAGCCAGACACTGTGTTGCGGTTTTGAAAGGATGTCCGCTGAAAATGGCGAGATCGGCATCTTTGCCGACTGCCAGAGAGCCGATGCGATCGGCTACACCTAAGACTTCGGCAGCCACCGAGGTGATGGCTTGCAGCGCCAATTCTTCCGGCATGCCGTCGCGGCAACAAAGCGCCGCCTGCGTGGCCAGATTTTCACTGGGCAAGGTGGGATGATCGCTGCAGAGAGCGACTTTAACACCGGCTTTGGCCAGAACACCCGGCATCTTAAGCGACAGGTTCTTCGCACTGCCCACCCGGTTGATGAAAGTGGGTCCGGCAATCACACTGCAGCCGGCGGCGACGATTTCTTCCAGCGCAAGATGACCTTCGTAACAGCGTTCTAAAACCAGAGGGAAGCCCCAATCCTTGGCCAGTTCGATTGCGTTTAAGATGTCGTAGTTGGCAAATACATTGATGCGGGCAAAGTTACTGCCATCGAGCAAGGCGATCAGAGGATCCAGTTTCAGATTCTCTTCCGGAATCTCTCCCTTTTCGATCAGCTTTCGGTTCTTGGCAGCCAATTCTTTGGCTTTTTGCAATTGCGCCTGCAGAGAGGCGATATCCATGGTGCGGTCATGTTGATTGCTTTTAGTACCACAGATATTGATTTTTAAACCGGCAAAGGCGCGCACAATATGATGATCGATCACACCCGGCGCCGTTTTGGTGACAAAGCTCTGGCCGTTGATCAGATTGGCACTGCCGGGACCGATGGACAAAGCGGTAATTCCGGCTTTGCGGCAGTCGTCAAAAGCCACATCTTCCCACCAGGTAGCATCGGAAGCGCGGAATTCGGCTCCCAAAGAAACCGATTCGTTGGTGTCATTTCCAATCGGGCCCTGACCTTCTTCAAAAATACCCACTTTGCAGTCGGCATCGATCAAACCGGGCAGCACCACGCAGCCTTTGGCTGAGATGATTTCGGTACCTTCCGGTAGGGTAATGTTTTTGCCGATGGCAATGATTTTACCTGCGTCGATCAGAATCGTACCGTCTTCGATGATGCCGTTGACCATCGTATAGAGTGTTCCGTTGACAATCGCTTTCAAAAAACAGACCTCCTTCTTTGGATTGGCATGATCTCTAAAAAGAGCAATGCCGTTTTTAAGATTGATCAGGCAGAATGTATCAAACCGTCATCCTGCGATCTCAGGGGCACAATTCGAGAAAAGGGAGCGAAATTCCTTCGCCCCCCAAAATGTATGATCCGGAAATAAGAACCGGATACGTTGTTTTTAAATAATTCATTATTTTGCTTCGATGATCAAAGTAATCAAAGCGATTTCGCTGATGCTTCCCAAGCGGAACGCCGGTCCCCAAGTACCAATGCCGCTCGTGACGATAAATTGGGCTGCGTCAATTTGCCTGTAACCATAATTCAGTTCATAGATACGGTTTGTAACCCAAGTCACCGGCCAGAATTGGCCTGCATGCGTATGCCCGCTGAGCTGCAGATCAACTTCACGATCGTCGGCAACTGCCTGCAGGTCGCGCGGTTGATGATCCATCAGAACGACGGGTAAATCCACGGGGTAACCTTGCAGCAGCTCCGGTAGGGTGGCACGTGCGCTGGTTGCTCTGCTGCGCATGCCGGCGCGGTCCTTGCGCCCGGCTAAAACAAAATGATCGTCAATCACCAGCGCTTGATCCTGCAGCATCGTGATACCGGCGGCTGTCAATTCGGCCATTAATTCTGTCTCACGATTGGCATAAGCGTCGTGATTGCCAAGCACGGCGTAAACACCGTAAGGAGCGGTTAAATTCTGAAATTCTTCTGCCATTTGGTGATCCCGAAAAGGAGCGTAATCATTGTGCAGAATATCACCCAAAATCAAAACCAGGTCTGCATCCAGCGCATTGACTGCAGCAACCATCTTTTTCAAATCACTTCGCTGATGGACTGCACCAAGGTGCAGATCAGAGATGGCGGCGATTTTATATTCAGCCGCCGCAGTGCCGGTTAATCTGATCTGATAGGGTGTGACTGCATAGGTTCTGGCTGTGTGGTAACCATAGAAGCAGATTGCCAGAGAAAGCGCAATGACCAGAATTGGCCAGAAGGGTAAAAAAGCAGCGCGGGTGAGTCCGCTCAAACCAAGCCCATTGACAAGAATCAGACTCAGCACCTTCAACAGTAAGCTAAAGCAAAACAAAGCAGCGTAGAAGATCAATTGGTTGAAAGCGAGACGGCTGCCATATTCGGCGAGGTCACTGGTAACAGTGCCGCCAAAAGTTTGCAGCAGCCAGGGCAGCAGTGTGAAAGACCAGTATATCAGCCAGTAGATGATTCTGCCGCTGCCGGGCAATATCCCTTTCCAACAATACCAACCCTGTAAACCGAGATAATAACCTAAAGCCAGCGGAGACAAAATTGAAATCAATGACTGCATTCTAGTTCTCTTTCTTTTCATTTTTATAAAGCGGCTTAGAGTGTAAGCACAGCATGGCTTGCCAGAACTTCATAAATGCTGTACATATTGGAGACGTGTCCGACGGCAAGCTGCTCTTTGAGTCCGTAAAAATCAAGACAGGTGCCGCAGGCTAACACTTCCACACCGGCCGCCGCTAAGCTGAGCAGATCTGGCAATACGGGCGAATCTTTGACCGCGAGTTTGACGCCGCTGTTGATCAAGACGATTTTTGCCGGCAAGTAATCCGATGTCTGACTGACCGCATAAAAAAAGGATTTGATCAAGAGGCTGCCAAGTTCATCGCTGCCCATTCCCAATTGATTGCTGCGCACAAAAATCACTTTGCCGCCAGAATTGGGGATTTCTACCTGAGGAGCTGCCGTTGCCGGCAGGCTTTTGCCCTTGGTCAGAGTCAGAGCATAGACGCCATTTTTTTCTTCTACGCTGACTGTATAGCCGTTGTTGACGGCGAAACGGGTGACATTTTCTTTGGCAGCAGCATTGTCGACCATGCTGATCAAACTTTGTCCGGCTGAGAGGCTATCCAATGCTTTTTTTGTGTTGATGACCGGCTGCGGGCAAGCAAGACCGCAATTATCAATGGTAATCAGGTTCATATTCCGTCACCTCATCTTCTATTTGTGCAGTGAGCAAGGCATGCTCTGCTCATTGCTACCAGACAGATTCGGCCTTTTTACAGTATTGTCCTGCCTGGGTGTTCAAATATAAGAAAACCTTATGGAAAGCTTTCAGCTTAAAATAAGCGGATTCATTTTGCCTCTAACAGAAGGACAAATGTATTTACTGCTCGAATAACATACCGATACGAGTAAAAGTGCCGTATCTCAAAGACAAGATCCGTAAAGCAAGTGAGGAGGAACATGTGTGAAAAATTATTCTGTAGACAAAATTCGTAACATAGGACTTTTTTCCCATGGTGGTGCAGGCAAGACAACTTTAGCGGAGGCAATGCTCTATACAGCAGGCGTGACAGATCGGATGGGAAAAACTACCGATGGTTCCAGCTTTATGGACTTTGAAGCGGAAGAAATCAAGCGTCAAATGACCATCAATACTTCCATTGTTCCAATTGAATGGAAGAATTATAAAATCAATTTGCTGGATACGCCCGGATATTTAGACTTTATCGGCGAGGTCGTAGCTGCCATGCATGTGGTGGATACCGCCGTTATTTTAGTAGATGCAGTTTCCGGTGTGGAAGTGGGCACAGAGATTGTTTGGGAACATGCCGAGGATCGCCATGCACCGCGGATGGTTGTTGTCAACCGGATGGACAGAGAAAATGCAAACTATGAAAAAGCATTTGAAAGTCTGCGCAGCGCGTTCGGCACCAAAGTGGCTCCTGTTTTAATCCCGATTGGTTCCCAGGCGAACTTCAGCGGTGTGGTCAACCTGATCACCACAAAAGCCTATCGTTATACCGATGCCAGTGGAAAAAATTTCAAAGAAGAAGAAATCCCTGCCAGTATGGCGGACGAAGTGGAACGCTATCGCGACCTCTTAATTGAATCGGCGGTGGAAGCCGACGACGAATTAATGATGATGTATTTGGACGGTGCGGAAATCGCAGAGGAGCAACTCAAGAGCGCAATCAAAACAGGCATTATAACAGATAAATTTATACCGGTCGCTTGCTCTTCCGGCGCGAAAAACATCGGCGCTGCACTCATCATGGATTTTATTGTAGAGAATTTCCCAGCGCCGACCGATATGCCGAAGGTGATAGCACATCATGCCGACACCAAACAGGAAGTAGAATTGGCTGCGGATCCCGCCGGCCATTTGGCCGTACATGTTTTTAAGACGATGGCCGACCCCTTTGTCGGTAAACTGACAATTTTCAAGGTCATCTCCGGCACAATCAAAACGGATTCCAACGTTTGGAACGTCAATAAAGGACGCAATGAGCGGATCAGCAACCTCTTTGTTCCCAAAGGCAAGCGTCAGGAAAATGTCATGGAACTGGTTGCCGGTGATATCGGTTCTATCGCAAAATTGCAGGATACCACAACCAATGAAACACTGGGAGAAAAGGAATTCCCACTGATCATCGACCCCATTCATTTCCCGCAACCTTGTCTCAGCGTGGCTGTAGAGCCGAAAACCAAGGGTGATGAAGATAAGATCGGTACTGGTCTTGCCCGTTTAGCGGAAGAAGATCCCACCTTCAGCATGCATAAAGATACCGAAACCAAACAGATTGTCATTTCTGGTTTGGGCGAATTGCATCTTGATGTGATGATTGGCCGCTTGGCCAAAAAATTCGGTGCCGAAGTGCAAATCGTAGAGTTCAAACTGCCCTATCGTGAAACGATTCGCAGCAAGGTACGCGTAGAAGGACGACATAAGAAGCAGTCTGGCGGCAAAGGACAGTTCGGTCATGTTTGGCTGGAAATGGAGCCAAAAGAAGACGGTTATGAATTTGTTGATAAGATCTTCGGCGGTTCCGTTCCGCGTCAGTACATCCCGGCTGTTGAAAAAGGCTTAACCGAAATCATGGCCAAAGGTGTTTTGGCTGGATATCCGGTGGTCAATATTCGGGTTGCCTTGGTCGACGGTTCTTATCATGCTGTTGACTCTTCGGAAATGGCTTTTAAGCTGGCTACGCATATCGGCTTTAAAAAAGGTTTCGCGTTGGCAAAACCGGTTCTTTTGGAACCGATTATGAACATTGAAGTGACCGTGCCGGATGATTACATGGGAGACATCATCGGCGATATGAATAAAAAACGGGGCCGGGTGCTCGGCATGGAACCGATCGGCCGCGGCCGCCAATTGGTTCGCGCACAAGCGCCGCAAGCTGAATTGTTCCGCTATGCCACCGATTTACGCTCCATGACGCAAGGACGGGGATCCTTCAAAATGAGCTTTGATCATTATGAGGAAATCCCTGCCATGATCGCGGAAGGCATCATCGCTGCCTTTAAGAGTGAGGATGAAGAGCAGTAAACTAAAATCAGAATGACAAGTGAATCAAATTATAAAAAAACAGACTGGGGCGGCTTTAATAATAGCCTCAGTCTGTTTTTTTGAGCCCGATTACCCTGCTTTTTAGAGGAAAGCAATGGCTTAAGGCAATTGTGCCGTAATCAACAACGGATAGCCTGTATATTTTTTTAGCGTTTCATCATAATGATAGCCAAGAAGATAGATCTTCTTGCCGGCAGCAGAAATTGTACCGACATAGATCCCCCGGTCGGAATCCTCCGAAAAGTTTCGCGTTACCGGGTAAATTTCAGGTAATTTGAGAATGTCCTGCTGCCACTCCTTCGTATTGGTATCGAAGAACGCAAAAGCATATCCCATTTTTCTGCTATAACCGCCAAAAACAGAAATAGCTACTTGCTGTGTCTGAAACCCCTCGTCGAGATACAGCATATGGTTGAGGGCAGGCTGAGCCATTACAATGGGATCTCCTGTCTCGTTGATGATATGGATTTGGTGCAGTTCGTTTACGACTTCCGGTTGTGTTGTATCTGCACTATCTCCACCACTGAGACGAATAAAGTCTAGCGTATTGCCTACCAGCACACGCTTGCCGGAAATCATGAGATTTGTCCCGCCAAAAGGGATTCTTTGAACTTGCGCATTCATCGGGTCCAAGAAGCCATAGCCGCAATATTCCGTGAAGGCGTTTTTGCCATCCGTATTGCCGGTCCAACTAAAGACCAGACGATGTTCACTTAAAAATGCAATATCTTTCAGCTGTGTGCTTTCCTGCAGACCCAACGCCTGCAAATCATATCTGGTAGGCTCTCCCTGAACCTGACCGTCTGCAAATTCCTGCACAACCAGACTTTCGGTCTCGCCGGTGAGATAGGCAATGCGGTAAATACCGCTTTCATTTGTCAGAAAGGATGCTTTTCCATCGATCCAGGAAGCGGCTTCTTCCGGTAAACGGATCGTTGGCTGAGCTATCATGCCGGTTTCTGTGCAGAGAAATGGAATAAAGAGCTGTTCCTCGCCTCTTGCAGACCGAGGCGCATATAACCAGAGCTGATCGCTCAATTGCAGGATGCGATAAGTGCCCGCCGCATTCGTCGGGATACTAAATTGTTGTTCGGAAAGTACGGTTCCGTCGATCGGATTTACCAGCAAGGCTGTCACCTTCGTATTCCGCTCATAGCTAAGCAGAAGACAATTCTCAGTGATTTCGAATAAATAATCAGCTTTACGATTCTCCTCGCCTGTGATTGCCTTGTGATCATCGGTAAGACCTAATTGAGGCAGTTCAAAAGCAGTGATCACCGCTTCCTTCACCTCGAAACCATCCTCTTTCAATAATTCGAGACTGTGTGTCAGATAACCGTAGGTATCTTCTTCTGAATCCGGATTAGAAACTGCTAATGACGGATCATCAGCAAACCAGTAATCGTTCAGAATAATTGTCCCCCCGGATTTCTCCATAATCTCTTTTTCCAAAAGCAGACCCCCGGCTGCCACATATTGATAGGTTATATAGTCTGGGGACTGCTGCATGGCCAGGTTGCCATCGTATTTTTTGGCGTCATACAAAGAAATCGCAACATAGGAGTCTTCTGCCTGTACAACTTTGACAGGAAAAGAACTAAAAAACCCAAGGAGCTCATCTCCTTTCATCAGTTTGTACACGGGTTGTTTTTGCTCTAGGACAGGCGAATTCCCTGGGGTTGTCCGCCAGTACTGATACTCTTTTGTTTGGCTGATGAGATGGATTTGCAGGTCTCCCCCTGTCGTAAGGTTTTTCAGGCAATTCGCAGCAAATAGCTCAAATTCATCTTTGTGCTCCTGAAACAGAGAAGTGATTTCTTCCTTTGTTTTTGGATATTGGTATACTGGTTGATTGCATCCTGTTAAAAACGTCAACAGAAGAATCAGAATCAGGAATAGAGATAAGCGAAGTTGTTTCATCTTTCCCTCCTTGAAATTGAATGACTGTGTTCGTTTAGTCGTTTCGATCAGAATTTGAATTTCTGCTTTCCCATATAAATTGGTAATCATCTGCTGATACTCCTCCTTTATATCCGGGACCGGTCTATATTCATTCATTCCTTTCACCTGCCATCTCTTTTTTTTATCTGTTTGGGTTTGCATTTTTCTTTCTATTAGTAAGACGGAAGTTTTCGGAATTAATTTCCAACTGTTTCGGTCGTTTCGAGTCGCATTCTGATTCATTGTTCTGATGCACATAACGGCAGAGCAGAGCGATTCCATTTAGTTTATTGATACTAAACTAAATAGTATTATATTGAAATTTTCTGTTGGACAGGAAATTAAATTTTGAAACTGCCGTCTTATTCTCAGAAAGTAATTTTGCTCTGATCAATCACTCATTCATGAAAGAGGTGTATCTGGTATGAAGATTTACCAGCTGTGCAAGGTAATCGAAGGTCTTGAGGAATATCCCAGTAATGACGAACGCTCTTTTGGTTATTATCTATCCAAGCAAAAAGCAGAATCCCACCACGAATATCGCAAGTACTTAACAGAAGAAACGAGCGTGCAGAAGAAAAAAGCTCATTATGCTGCGCACTGGAAAACGTTCACCGAAAAAGAAAAAATCGCTTACTATAGTGATTTGAGTTTGGAGGATGCAAAGTGCACACTTTATTGGTATATTCGGGAAATTGATGTTGATGAATGAGAGGGAGCTCCTTTGAGTCCGATTACCTTGCCGGGGAAAAAAGCAGACTCAAAGGAAATTGTGCTGTAATCAAAAATGTGTGTCAGATAACCATAGACATCTTTTGCCATTTGTAAATATTCAGAGAGCGGACTCTTTCCCTCACGGTTAAAATAGGGTATACTAGAAACAAGCTGAAAACAGCAATTCAAAATAAATGAGTAAAACACTCTTAAGGAGCGAATACCTTTGGCAAAAGTATATTTGAAACGTGACCGGAGAAAACGCTTGGAACAGGGACATCCCTGGGTTTATGGCAATGAAATTTTAAAAACAGAAGGCGAATTGACGCCGGGCTGCGATGTGGAAATCGTCAACCACAACGGTTACTTTTTGGCGATGGGATATTTCAATGATAATTCTCTGATTACCGTGCGTGTGACCGGCTACACGCAAGGGGAATTGTTTGACGAAGCCAGTATCCTGGAACGTCTCAAGACCGCAAAACACTGGCGTGATCAATTCCTTCCCGGTGTGAACGACTGCCGACTGGTTTTTGCTGAGGCGGATGATCTGCCTGGACTGGTGGTAGATCGTTTTGGCACCACCTTGGTGGTGGAATGCTTGACCCTCGCGATAGAGGTTCGTTTGGATGCAGTGATCAAAGGTCTACAGCAGGTATTTCAGCCGCAATATATTTTTCTGCGCAATGATGCGCGCGTCCGTTTATTGGAAGGCTGCGAACTCTATCAGAAATGGGTTGGCGAACCGGGTCCGGCGCAAATTACGATCACCGAAAATCAACTGAAGTTTATGGTGGATATTGCGGAAGGTCAGAAAACAGGTTATTTTTATGATCAGCGTGCCAACCGCGCCGCTCTGGCTCCTTTAGTGAAAGATGCGATCGTCTTGGATTGCTTCTGTCACACCGGAGCGTTTGCCATTCATGCGGCAGCCTATGGCGCCGCAGCGGTGGATGCTTTGGATATTTCCGAATCCGCAGTAGAGCAAGCGAAACTGAATGCAAAATTGAATCAGGTGGAAGCGAAAATCAACTTCTCCGTAGCGAATGTTTTTGATGCCCTCAAGCAGTATAGCAACGAGAAGCGTCTCTACGATGTGATTATTCTCGACCCTCCTGCCTTTGCCAAAAGCAAAAGCAGTTTGAAAAGCGCCTACCGCGGTTACAAGGAAATCAATTTAAGGGCGATGAAGCTCCTGAAACCGGGTGGTTTCCTGGTGACCAATTCCTGTTCTTTCCATATGAGCAGTGAGATGTTTCAGGAGATGTTGGTCGAAGCATCGGTCGATGCACATTGCCGCCTGCGTTTGGTTGAATGGCGTTCGCAGGGAGCGGATCATCCGCAGCAATTGGGTTATCCTGAGAGCCATTATTTAAAGAATGTGATTCTGCAAATTGTCTAAATAGGTTGGGAAGGAATTGCGGGGTGAGATCAAATGATTCCGGTTCGAGACAGTATTCGGGCCAAGCATTGGCCGGTCATGACCTTGATCTTAATCGCCTTGAATACCCTGATTTTTATCTGGTCAACGACCTTAAGTTCACGCGATCTGACCTTGCTCAATCGTGTCTACGGCATGACGCCAGCCTATTTCAGCGGAGCTTCTGCTTGGCCATTCATTGGAATTCCGTTTTGGCTTACTCTGGTTAGCTCACAGTTCCTTCATGGCGGCTGGGGACATTTGTTAGGTAATGTTTTATATCTCTGGATTTTCGGGGATAATGTTGAAGATAAACTGGGTCGCTGGCGGTTTTTACTGATCTATTTGTGCAGCGGATTGATCGGAAATTTACTGCAAATTGCCACCGAACCTGCTTCGATGATACCGGTGATCGGAGCCAGCGGAGCCATTGCCGGTGTCTTGGGCGCTTATTTCATGATGTTTCCCAAGGCGAAAATCCGCACGATCATTCCTTTTTTTGTGCTGTTTTTGTTCCCTTTCAACGTACCGGCAGTTGTTTACCTGGGTATCTGGTTTTTGCTGCAGGTGATCAGCGGCCGTCAGGTCATGGCCGGTTCCGGTCAAAATGTGGCTTACTGGGTTCATGTGGGAGGTTTCATTTTTGGCGCGGCGGTTGGTTATTGGTATAACCATACGAGAAAACAAAACCCTGGGTCATTGGATTTTTCGCAAGACGATACCGACTCAGACGAATCATTCAATTGAGCAAAAGCTATTTAAAAACTGCTTTACCAGAAGGATGGAGACCCTTCTGGTAAAACAGTTTTTTGTTTTTTGCTCTTGACAAAAGAGATGAAACTGTTTATACTAAAGGTCAAAGATAGTCAAAGTCAGAGGCAAAAAAGGATAGGGTTTTTAACCGCTTTCTGCTTCGGTATCGTGTTTTGGAAAGGGGAGAACATTTGTGACACTTGCAGATATTATTGAGCATTACTTACGTGCCCTGGTGGAGGAATCCGATTCCACTACTGTGGAAATCGTCCGCAGCAATCTGGCAGAGCAATTTTCTTGTGTACCCTCGCAGATCAATTACGTTCTGACAACACGCTTCACACCGGAACGGGGATTTTTAGTGGAAAGCAGACGGGGTGGCGGCGGACATGTCAGTATAACCCGTTTACAGTATTCCGATCAAAACAGCCATTGGTCGCGCCAGTTGCTCAATCAGCTGCCCTCGATGATTGATTCGGAAAGTGCCTATCATATTTGTGACCGCCTGGCAGATGAAGAAATTATCTCCCAGCGTGAAAAAGCAATTATGCAGTCTGCCATGAGGCAAACAAGTCTGACTATTCCGCTGCCGCTGCGCGATCAGGTGCGGGCGGCTATTTTACGCAATATGATTTTAGCCTTGTTAACTACCGAGAATGAATAGGAGGAATAAATCATGCTTTGTCAGGAATGTCAACAAAAAACTGCTAATGTTCATTTAACACAAATGATCAACGGACAAAAAATTGAACTTCATCTTTGTGAAACCTGTGCTGCCAAGCATAGCGCGTTTGGTATCAATCTGGCTTTCCCCATTCAATTTTCTATGCATCATTTACTCTCCGGCTTAATGCAGGAGACTGCCTCGCCAAAACCGGAACAGGGGGAAAAGACCGATTCGCTGACCTGCCCGTTTTGCGGTATGACATTTGATCAATTCAAGCGCCAGGGGCGTTTTGGCTGTGCTCAATGTTATGTTACCTTCGGTGACCATCTGCCGCCGCTTTTCCGGCGCATTCATGGCAGCAATCAGCATACAGGTAAAATTCCGCTGCGGGCCGGCCAGGGACTGCAGCGTCAGTATCGTTTGGCTGAATTGAAGCAGCAGCTGCAGCAGGCGATCAGCGAAGAAGCGTTTGAGCACGCCGCAGCCTTACGCGATGAGATCAAGCAATTGTCTCAACCCGAGCAAAAGGAGGAATAAGCCATGTCTGTAGAACAGCATTGCACCCAGGCAGCAACTTTCTGGATGCAGAACGGTCCCGATCAGGATGTGATTCTCTCGACCCGGATCCGGTTGGCACGTAATCTCAATCAGCTTGCTTTCCCCGGACACCAGACAGCAGAGGACACTGCCAAATTATTGGATCAATTGACGGCTCTGCTTCCACTGCTCAGTGAAAAGACAAAAGACAATTGGCAGTTGATCCGCTTGCAGGAACTCAATCCCGATCAACAGAGAATTTTAATTGATAAACACTTGATGAGCCCCGTCATGGCGGAAAAGCCAGAATCCACCGCCCTGATCCTGAGGCAGGATGAAGCGGTCAGTATTATGGTCAATGAAGAAGACCATCTTCGCTTACAGGTATTGCTCAGCGGTTTGCAGTTGGAGCAAGCCTGGCAACTGGCGAACGAAATTGACGATCTGCTGGAAGCGCAGCTAGAGATTGCTTTCAGCAAGGAATTCGGCTATATCACAGCTTGTCCTACCAATGTCGGCACCGGATTGCGTGCTTCGGTGATGGTGCACCTACCGGCACTGGTGATCAGTAAAAAAATCGGTTCCTTTATCACCGGCATCAATCAATTGGGTATGGTCGTACGTGGTTTTTATGGTGAAGGTACCGAGGCGATCGGCCAGATTTTTCAGATTTCCAATCAAATTTCCCTGGGTCAATCCGAAGAGGAGATCCTGACGAATTTACAGGCGATTGTCAAGCAAGTGGTGGAAGAAGAACGCAAAACCCGCCTGCAGCTCTTCGCGCAAATTCCGCTACAGCTGCGCGACCGGATCGGCCGCACACTGGGTATTTTAAGCAATGCCTGGCTGCTGAACGGCAAAGAAGCGGTGCAAAAGCTGTCTGATTTAAGGTTGGGTGTGGAGTTGAATTTGCTGGAGCATCTCAGCTATCAGGAATTGAACAGTCTGATGGTGCAATTGCAGCCGGCCTGGCTGAATCAAGCATCGCAAGCAACACTTACAACCGATCAACGGGATGTTCAGCGCGCCGCAGTGATGCGCCGTCTGCTGGCACAAACAAGCATGAAACAGGAAGAAAAACAGGAGGAGTAGCCATGAATAGTCTACAATTTACCGAACGCGCCAATCAAGCGTTATTAGCTGCTCAAAATCTAGCCGAACAAATGAATCATACCGTGATTGGCACCGAGCATGTGCTGTGGGGTCTGGCCAAAGGCACAGACAGCATTGCCGCCAGTGCTTTAGAAAGTATGCAAATTACAGCCGAAGTGATTGAGGAAGCGCTGGCGGAATACAGCCCGGCCGGTGAAGAGAAATCCGACTTTCCCGTCCAACCGTCTCCAAGGGTGAAACGTTTGATCGAGATCGCGTTTCAGGAGGCAGTGAGCCTAAAAAGTAATTATGTGGGTACGGAGCATCTGCTTTTGGCCTTAGCACGAGAAGGAGAAGGCATCGGCGCTCGTATTCTGATCGATAAAGGTGTCTCCTTGGAGGAATTGCGCCAGACGATTCTGGCTTTGCTGGACGGCGGTTATGTTCCGCAGGAAAATCAGAAATCCGCTGCCAGCCAAAAACAGAGCAAGACCCCGGCAACCCCGTTATTGGATAAGATGGGCCGCGACCTGAATAAGCTGGCTGCCGATAATAAGTTGGATCCGGTCATCGGCCGCGATAAGGAAATTGAGCGGGTGATTCAGATTTTATCCCGCCGTACCAAGAACAATCCGGTGCTGATCGGCGAACCCGGCGTTGGCAAAACAGCCATTGCGGAAGGGTTGGCCAGCATGATCGTGGCCGGACAAGTACCGGAGACACTGCGCGATAAGCGAGTGGTTGCGCTGGAAATGGGAAATTTAATTTCCGGCACCAAATACCGCGGTGAATTTGAAGAACGGATGCAAAAATTGCTGGAGGAAGTAAAACAATCCAAGCAGGTGATTTTGTTTATCGACGAGTTGCACACCTTGGTAGGAGCAGGCGGGGCAGAGGGAGCAGTGGATGCTTCCAATATCCTGAAACCGGCATTGGCCCGCGGCGAAGTGCAAACCATTGGCGCTACCACCTTAAAAGAATATCGCCACTATATTGAAAAAGACGCCGCTTTAGAGCGCCGTTTTCAACCGATCATGGTGGAACCGCCTACGATTGAACAATCGATTGAAATTCTCAAAGGCTTGCGTGACCGTTACGAAGCGCATCACGGCGTGAAAATAACAGAAGAAGCCATCGAAGCAGCGGTGCGGCTTTCGGATCGCTATATCGCTGACCGTTTCCTGCCGGATAAAGCCATCGATCTGATTGATGAAGCCGGTTCGCGCGTGCGTCTGCAAAGTCATACTACGCCGTCTGATGTCAAAGAAAAAGAAGAAGAATTGAATAAATTGCGCAGCGAGAAAGAAGAAGCCATCAATAACCAGGCTTTTGAACAAGCTGCGGCGCTGCGTGATCAGGAAGCGCAGCTGCGGACTGAACTGGAGAGCATTCGGCAAAGTTGGAAGCAGCAGCAAAGTACCGGACGGCCGGAAGTGACAGCGGATGACATTGCTCATATTGTCTCTTCCTGGACGAACGTGCCGGTAGAGCGGCTGACCCAAGAAGACAGCCAGCGCTTGCTGAATTTGGAAAAAGAACTGCATAAGCGTGTGATTGGTCAAGAGGAAGCGGTCAATGCGGTCGCCAGAGCCATCCGGCGTGCCAGAGCGGGCTTAAAAGATCCCAAACGCCCGATTGGTTCCTTTATCTTCCTTGGTCCGACTGGTGTTGGTAAAACGGAATTGGCGAAAGCCTTGGCCGAAGCCATGTTTGGCAGCGAGGATGCATTGATTCGTATCGACATGTCGGAATACATGGAGCGCCATAATGTCTCTCGCCTGATCGGTGCGCCTCCCGGTTATGTTGGTTATGAAGAAGGCGGCCAGTTAACAGAAAAAGTCAGGCAGCATCCTTATAGTGTGGTGCTTTTGGATGAAATTGAAAAAGCGCATCCGGAAGTATTCAATGTCTTGCTGCAGCTGCTGGATGACGGCATCCTGACGGATTCTTTGGGTCGGACGGTTAATTTCCGTAATACCATTGTGATTATGACTTCCAATGCCGGTGCAGAGACCATCCGCAAACAATCTTCTCTGGGCTTTGTCGTTTCCTCTCCGGTAGAAAACACCGAGTACGAGGCGATGAAGGAACGCTTGAACCTGGAACTGAAACGCGTTTTCAGGCCGGAATTTCTCAACCGAGTGGATGATACGATTGTATTCCAGCAACTGAGCGAAACAGAAATTGAAGCCATTGTGGATGTCATGCTCAAAGATGTGGCGAAACGGCTGCAGGTATTCGATATCAAAATCGAACTGGAGCCGGAAGCAAAGCAGCTGTTGGCCAAAGCGGGGTTTGATCCGCTCTTTGGTGCCCGGCCGCTGCGCAGAGCCATTCAGCGTCAGATTGAAGATGCCTTGAGTGAAGAATTGCTGGAAGGCCGCATCCAGCACGGACAAAAGGTCTTAGTCAGCTGCAGCGATGGCAAACTGCGTTTCAAAGCAGAATAATCGGAACATAAGAATCGTACACAAAAAAGGGAGTTGCAGCAAAACGAAAAATTGCTGCAGCTCCTTTTTCATTCTTGTTCGTTCCCTTAAAAAGTCGGCGTTTTAAAGGAGATGCTTGATTAAGTAAGGGTTTACTTTAATCGAATATAAGTTGTCGATTTTCCTAAACCTTCACTTATAATTTTGCAGGGTGGCCTGTTGACCACCCCTTTTTACTGGCCAAACGCCTTAAAATAATAATAATATAATCTAACAGTTAACCCGTTTTCGGTCTCAACATGCTCGAACCATGTAAGTACATTACCATTATGAATAATTGGGTGATTTACTTGATGACCTTCTTCCTTTTTAATAAGATGATATAAGAGTTGGTGTCTATAATCCAAAAATGCTAATGAATCAATCATAGGAGCATCCCAAGTACAAAAATCCTCGTTACAACCAGAAACATAGAGGGGATTATACCTACTATTTGAATAAATAGAAAACTTGCTGTTTATTTTCAATTTCCATGTCATGTCTGTTAAATCTAAAACAACAATTTCCGCATCATAAAAAGTCACATTTGGTTGATTCGTTGCTATTAAGTAGCCATCTGTTAAGGTTGGGTTAATAACATTTTCTGGTGTTAATATTTTCTTTTTTTCTCCGGTACTTAAGTCGTACAATACACAAAATCCATCATAAGTTGAATCTTCATTGATATAAGCTTCTGGCCATGTAATCAAATTTCCATAAATGCTAGGTGCACCTAAAGCATTATGAAAAAGGTCTGATTTTAATTCTTCAATTATCTTTATCTCTTTAGTGGATATTTGGTAGGTTTTTATTATTGGTACAATTGTATTTTGAGTATTTTTTGCAAAACCAGGGTAAACAATATAGTCTCCATCAATATCCAGTAGCATAGGACATAAATAGTGGTGTAGATATTTGAGATCAACACGTAAACCTTGATCATAATCAATTAAAGTCTTTTTTTTCGTTTCCACATTTAAAAGGTATACCGCCCAGTCAGAACCGTCTGTTGGATCTGGCAATGTTTTAGCATTTGGACATTCAGACCAAACTAAATAGGGTTCCTGATAAATCGCAAATTTTATTTGACGATTGCGGTCGTCCATTATGTTTTCAACAAGAATTTTTTTATTCCCTTTTTTGGGCATAGAAACTAAATCAAATGTTGTGCCGTCTTCAATCAAAATTAAGTTCCGATTTTTATCGAACCCAAGGAAATACTGAATACCAGGCTTGTAATCAAGATAGGCCGTCTCACCGACCACCCCACTCTCCTCCAAAATATCTTCTATATTACCAAGTGGAATTTGTTCGTTTACTAAATAGTCAATCTTTGTTTCTAAAGGAGTTGGGTCTGGTATATTTTCTACAGTTATTGGGGGTTTAACAGGTTCTCCTTGTGGTGTATCTGATATGCTTGGAAATTTATCATTACAGCTTGCCAGAGAGAAAGCAATCATTAACAATACGAACAGTTTAAATAGCTTTTTCATGGTTCACCGCTTTCTTCTAATATACTAAGCCTCTATCGTTTGTCAAAACAGCCATTTGCTGGAAAGTAATCATGATTGATGTCAGTTTGCGGTCAAAGCTACTTGGCAACAACATAATACTCTCTTTCATAGAAACATATGCCTGCTATTTTTGAATTGGATAAGATTAGTACCTCCTTGACACACTCCTCTATTCTGCTCTATTTTTAGAATTTGCATTATACTCTGTTCAATGGTAACACCTCCTTCAGATAAATAATTTTGTATCATGTATTTATTTGTCTTATGACATATAGTAATAAGATTACTGCTATGAGTATATAGGAAATAAAAGGGGATGTCAATTTTGCTAAAACTTGGAAATCACAGACATTGAGAAAAAAGGAACCAATTGAATCCATGGGATATCTGTTGAATCAACGTGCATTCCCACAGAACCCCCCATTACGAGAACGGATCTAGGAATTAGACGAATCAATCCTCGGTTATGAAGTACAATAATCATAATGGCAGTAGACTAACCTACTGGGATATTCATAAGCAAATTAAAATACTCGTTATAATACAATGGATGAGACAAACGATCGAGCGGGCTCAGGTCGGCAAAGTCGGTGCTGAAGCAGTCGTTTTTCTTCTCGACCAGAGGAACGCGGAGATCGGGCAACAGGCCGGTTTATAAAGAGACTTTTATGGAAATACACTTGGTGGTAATTATTAGTGCGAGTTTTTGAGCTGACCCTTTGGTTTTGCCAACTAACAGAAAGGATCAATCGATTGCCGCCTGACTTTTCGCTCTGACAAGGAATCCAGCTTCTGTATGCAGAACAAAGAAAAGATAATCATTTATTTTCTCTTTTTAATATCGGATAGAACCGTTGAGATAGAGTATGGGTAGGAGGTGTTTTCCGCTGGCCAAAGAAAAAACGAGATTTGTCTGTCAGCAATGTGGTTACACGACCAGTAAATGGCTGGGCCGCTGTCCCGATTGCGACAGCTGGAGCAGCTTTGTGGAAGAATTGGAACCGACCGCTGAACCTCACAGCAAAGGAGGCGAGCGTTTATCGGAGCCGCAGCAGCTTACGAAGGTAACCTTAGCCAAAGAGCAGAGGTGTCTGGTCGGCATTGAGGAGCTGGACCGGGTGCTGGGCGGCGGTCTGGTAGAGGGTTCGCTGATTTTAGTTGGGGGAGAACCCGGCATCGGAAAATCCACGCTGATGCTGCAGGTCGCCTTGCTATTGGGTCAGAGTCGTAATTCGGTTTTATATTGGAGCGGTGAGGAATCGCAGCAGCAGATAAAAATGCGGGCGAATCGCTTGGGCGCGGTGCCCGATACGGTTTACATTCAATCGGAAACCTGTCTGGATCAATTGCAGGAAATTGTGCAGCGCCTGAAACCCAGCTGTATGGTGATCGATTCCATCCAGACCGTCTATCGCTCCGACTTAACTTCTGCTCCCGGAACGGTCAGTCAGGTGCGTGATATTACAGCCCAGCTTATGCGCATGGCTAAAACATCCGGTATGGTGATTTTCATTGTCGGTCATGTCACCAAGGAAGGCGCCATTGCCGGCCCGAAAATGCTCGAACACATGGTCGATACGGTGCTTTATTTTGAAGGCGATCATCACCAGAATTTCCGGATTGTGCGGGCAGTGAAAAATCGTTTTGGTTCCACCAATGAAATCGGTGTTTTTGAAATGACCGAGAGCGGTTTGATTGAAGTGAAAAATCCTTCTGCTATCTTCTTGGCAGAGCGACCGCTGCACGGACCCGGTTCTGCGGTGACCGCACTGCTGGAAGGCAGCCGTCCGCTGTTGGCCGAAGTGCAGGCGCTGGTCAGTAATACCAATTATCAGAATCCCCGGCGCTTGGCCAATGGCTTCGACCATAACCGTATGGCGATGCTGATTGCTATTTTAGAAAAAAGACTGGGTTTGCAGATGGGGATGCTGGACGCGTATATTAATGTGGCCGGCGGCTTGCGAATCAGCGAGCCCGCCGCCGATTTGGCGGTGATTTTAGCGCTGGCTTCCAGCTTCCGGGAAAGGCCGCTGGATGCCAGTGTAGTTGCCATCGGAGAAGTGGGTTTGACCGGTGAATTGCGCAGTGTGACCCGCTTAGAGCAGCGGCTGCGCGAAGCAGCCCGACTGGGTTTTGAGCGGGCTCTGATCCCCGCCAGCGGCAAAGCGGTGCGGGTGGAAGGGATCCAGCTAATACCGGTGCGCAACATTCAGGAAGCGATTGCCGCCGGTTTGAAGGGTGCGGTGGATTAAGATGAAACTGGGCTTTTGGCTGGCCAATGCTTGTACTGCCATGAATCTGGTTTGTGGACTGATCAGTCTGGAATTGGCAGTGGAAGGACAATATTCACTGGCCGTCCTGGCTGTCTTGGGCAGTATGATTTTTGATGCCCTGGATGGTAAGGTGGCCAGACTGTTCAGTGCCAGCGGCAGCGATTTTGGCAAAGAACTGGATTCGCTTTGCGATGTGGTCTCGTTTGGTGTAGCGCCCGCTTTTTTGCTTTACCGCATGCTGCTGCAGCAAATGGGTCTGGCCGGTATGCTGGTGGGCATCACTTTTGCAGTCTGCGGCGCTTTGCGTCTGGCTCGTTTTAACACCAATGTCAGTATACCGGGCAAAGGATTCACCGGCATGCCAATCACCGGTGCGGGTGGCATTCTGGCGGCAACAGCACTGCATTGGCAGTGGCTGACAGCCTGGGGTATGGCGGCTTTCACCCTCTTGCTGGCTTTTTTGATGGTGAGCCGCATTCGCTATCCGGATTTGAAGGCGGTGCCTTTTTTAAAAAGGCCTGCCGGGATTCTGCTATCGATTCTGGCTCATTGCAGTGTTCTGTTACTTTGCTCTGGAGTGGCTTTTTTTGCCGCTCATGCTTTATACCTTCAGTGGTTTTCTCTACACATATCTGGAAAACAGAAAAGCAACTACTTAGGCGCGATGTTCAGGTGTGTCTGGATCGGCGCCAATGAAATTTGAAAAACAGTGACACGGCACTCTTCGAGCGGCGCTTTGCACCGCTCGAAGATACGAAGAAGGGCAGGATCTTGATGGAGAAGAAGAGATATTTGATCGTCGATCTCGGCAGCACAACGACCAAGGCGTTATTGTTTGAAACGGAGGGTGCCGAAGTCAGGCTTTTAGGCGGCGCTGACGCGCCTACAACGGTAGAGGCACCTTACAACGATGTTAAATTAGGGCTGTTCCAAGCCGTAAACCGGTTGGAAGCAGGCTTAAATTTGCCGCTCAGCGATGAAAAGGTTTTTTTGCAGACGAATCCCAACGCATTGGACGGCTTGCTGGCAACCAGCAGCGCGGGCGGTGGCTTACAGATGCTGGTCATCGGCTTGGTTAAAGGTATGACGGCAGAATCGGCGGAACGCGCGGCGCTGGGTGCCGGAGCGGTGATTTTGGATGTGATGGCGCAGGATGATGGTTTGGAAATGTACAGCCGGATTGCCAGAATCCGTGAACTGCGTCCGGATATGGTACTGATGGCCGGTGGAATTGAGGGCGGCGCCTTACTGGAAGTAGCGGTTTTGGCGGATGGCCTTTTTAAAGCAGCGCCGAAGAGCCGTTTGGGAGCGGAGAAAATCCCGCTGATTTTTGCCGGCAATTCGGAATTGCGGCCTTATTTTGAAAACAACGAAACGAATATGGATGTTCGTTTTGTGGAAAATCTGCGCCCGGCTTTGGACCAGGAAAATTTAGCGCCGACCCGTAAAGCCATTCAAGATGTCTTCCTCAATCATGTCATGACCCAAGCGCCCGGCTATGCAGGGGTGCAGCAGCGGGTATCCGCGCCAATTCTGCCCACACCAACCGCAGTCGGAAAATCGCTGCAATTGCTGGCGCAAAAGCGCGGCTGCAACGTGATGGCGATGGATATCGGCGGCGCGACAACCGACGTTTTTTCAGTGGTGAACGGCGAGTTCTATCGCACGGTCAGTGCGAATTTGGGCATGAGCTACAGCGCAATGCACGTTTTGGCGGAAGCGGGGGTCGAAAATATCCTGCGCTGGCTACCGGAAACGCTGGCGGAAGCCGATGTGCGCGACTGGCTGCATAACAAGATGCTGCGTCCTACCACCCTGCCCTATAGTAAGGAAGCTTTGCTGGTGGAGCAGGCGCTGGCCCGGGAAGCGCTGCGGCTTTCTTTGGCACAGCATTTTAATTTGGCGGTTGCTTTGCGGGGCAATAAACCGGAAGGCGATTGGAAACAAGCCTCAGCAGATGCCTTTGGTACCCACCAATTATTCAGCATCCGTGATATTGATCTGCTGATTGGCAGCGGCGGGGTGATTTCCCATGCGCCGCAGGCGATGCAGTCTGCTATGATGATGATCGACGGTTTCCTGCCGGTAGGCTACACTGAATTGGCACTGGATCACTCGTTTATGCTGCCGCATGCCGGCGTGTTCAGCCAAGTGAACGAAGCGGCAGCGCTGAATATCCTGGAAACCATCTGTCTGCAGCCATTGGGCTGCTGTATCGCGCCAACCGGTTATGGTTTCAATCAGGAAAAAATGGGTAAGATTACGATCAAACAAAAACCCGGAACGCAGCAGCACGAACTGCGTTTCGGTCAGCTGCATGTAATTCCGTTGCCTGCAGGAGAAGAAGCCGAGGTTGAGATTTCGGGTCATCTCAAATTGAATTATGGCAGGGGATTCTGGAAACCCTTCCATCAGACCGTCAAAGGCGGCTCGGTGGGGATTATAGTTGATTTACGCGGACGGGACTTGCGTTGGGAAAAATCGCTTGCCAAAAAACGTCAGCAAAGTAAAACCTGGCTGGAGCAAGTTGATATCAGTGGGAGGGGAATTTAATGCAAGCCAAACGAGAAAGATTTACGCGGGTATTGCCGAACATCGGCAAAGTCCTGGTCGAAAAAGGCCAGCAGGTGTTCCCCAATACCTTAATTGCTGAAACAAAGCTGCAGCCGGTGGAACCTGTTCTGATTCCGGTCGCCGAGAAATTTGGTCTGGCGCCAACAATGATGCCGCAATTGGCTGTTGTCAAAGAAGGGGAGAGCGTCAAAGCCGGTCAAGTCCTGGCCGGTGTGGTCAATAACGGTCAGACGATGGAAATCCAAGCGCCCGCCGATGGCAATATCGAACAAATCTCCTCTTTGCTGGGTACGATTGCCTTGCGCTTGGAAGGCGATCCGGATGAACCGCTGCGTCAGGTCAATATTGCCAAAGAATTTGATATGCCGGTCTTGCTGGCCAAACGCATCATTCAGGTGCGGGTGGGTGATGTGCTGCAGATGGGCGATACCTTAGCGATGGATGAAGACAATCAACGGGTGCTTGCGCCGATTGCCGGTGTGATTACCCAAATTGACGGAGCTGTCATCTCGATCAAGCGGCCCTTTGTTCTGACGCAAACCTTTGCCTATGTCAGTGGGCATGTGGCGGAAATCATACCTGAATTGGGCGCGGTGCTGGAAAGTGATCTGATCCGCCTGACTGGGGTATTTGGCATTGGCGGAGAAGCCTGGGGTGAACTGCGTCAGGCCGTCAATACGGCGCAGGATGTTTTGGCCGCCAAAGAAATCACGGCTGCGGATCAGGGCAAGATTCTTCTGACCGGTTCCTTGCTGACCTATGAGGCGATGCAGAAGGCACTGCAGGTTGGTGTGGCAGGCATCATCTGCGGCGGTGCGCATAATAGCGATATCGTTCAGCTGCTGGGGCACGAAGTGAAACCGGGTATCATCAATCAGGGCATTAAGCTGACTTTGGTGATCACGGAAGGAATGGGTCAAATTCCAATGCGGCAGCAGGTTTTCCAAACCATTGCTGCTTATGAGGGAAAAACGGTTTCGATCAACGGGCTGACGCAGATTCGCGCCGGTGTGATTCGTCCGGAAATTTCGCTGCCGGCGGGAGAAAACGACTCCGTCAGCACAGAAGTAGAAAAGACAGTCTCTGTGATGGAGGAACTGCAGGTTGGCGATACGGTACGCATCATCCGCGAACCTTGGTTTGGGATGATTGGCAAAATCACCGCCGATCCGGAACAGGAAGTAATTTTACCGTCCGGTGTGCAGACATTGATTTACGAACTCTCCATCAACGGGGAATTATTATCGGTCCCCCGCGCCAATGTGGAAAAATTCACCGGCGAGTAGACCTGCAAAGGAGACTAAAAATGATCGAATGGCATCAGGAAGCGGTATCGGTTGCCCGGATGACCGAGATTGCCCGGCGATTGGCCGGTTTGCTTTTTCCGGGTGCTTTTCTTGCCTTGGACGGTGAATTGGGTGCCGGTAAAACCACGTTTACGCAGACGGTTTTAGCCGCTTTGGGCGTTGAACGTCCGGTGCAAAGCCCGACTTTTGCTTTACTGCATAGCTATCAGAGCCGTTTTACAGTGCACCATCTGGATCTTTATCGTCTGCAGCAGGAAGAAGAAGTGCTCGATCTTGGCTGGGATGAATTGCAGAACGGCGAAGCGATTGTGCTGGTGGAATGGATGGGATTATTCCCGCGCTTACTGCCGGCAGAGTATCTGCAGCTTTCGATTTCTTATGCACCAGACGGTCGGAATTACGACTGGATAGCCATTGGTGCGCCTTATGAGTCTTTGTTGAAGGAGTTGATGTTATGCTGCTGATTGCCATCGATGCCGCTACCCGTTATTCCGGTTTGGCTTTGCTGCAGGATGAAACCGTCTTGGCGGAGTGTATCATCTCATCGGGATTGACCCATTCGCAGCGCCTGCTGCCCGCCCTGGATTTTCTCTTAAAAGAAGCAGGTTATGCCATCACGCAGGTTGAAGCGATTGTGGTGACCGAAGGACCTGGGTCCTTTACCGGTTTACGGATTGGCATGAGCACGGCCAAAGGCCTGGCTCAGGGGCTAAATTGCCCGCTGGTTGGCGTATCGACTCTGGAAGCCTGGGCTGCCGGATTTGCCGGCGGCAATGGTTTGATTCTGCCGTTGCTGGACGCCAGACGCGGTGAATTTTATACTGCCCTGTATCGCCGCCGGGACCAGCAGTTGGAAACCCTGATCGAACCCTGTCAGCGTAAACTGACAGAGCTGGCTGCGATGATCGAACCCTATTCTGAGCTTGTTTGGCCGATCGGCGATGCCATGGAGACATATCGGGAACCCTTGCTGCAGGCATTGGGAGAACGCAGCCGCCTGGCACCCGACTGTCAGCGTCTGCCGCGTCCGGCGATGCTGGGGACTCTGGGTTACCGCAAGCTGCAAGAGGGAAAAAACACTTCGCTGTTTGCCCTGCGCCCGCAGTACTTACGGCAATCGGAAGCGGAAGTAAAACGCTTAGCCCGTCTGGCCGAGGAGCAGGAAAAAGCATGAATGAAGAGATAAAAATGCAGGAGGCGTTTCTGATCCGCGCCATGAAACCAGAAGATTTGGATCAGGTGATGGCTTTGGAACAGCGTTGTTTCAGCATGCCCTGGCCCAGAAGCGCTTTTCAGGATGAACTGACGAGAAACCCTTTGGCGCGCTATTTGGTTGTGACGGCCGGGGAATTGGTGGTGGGTTATGCCGGAATTTGGCTGATCTTTGATGAGGGCCATATTACCAATGTGGCAGTCGATCCCGACTGGCGGCAGCGGGGACTAGCCAAGCAATTGCTCGCCGTCTTATTGGCGAACGCCCGCGGCTGCAGCATTTCCGCCTGCACCCTGGAAGTTCGTCGCAGCAACCTACCGGCACTGCGGCTTTATCAGCAATTTGGTTTTGTCGAAGAAGGCTGCCGCAAAGGCTATTATACCGATAACAAAGAAGATGCGCTGATTCTCTGGAAACGCAACATGAATGACTGTGCCATTCGGGAAGACTGGCTGCTTCTGGAAGAAGAGAAGGAGGAGGAGGAAGAAGATGTCTAGCCGTCAATTGATCTTAGGCTTGGAAACCTCCTGCGATGAGACTTCAGCGGCCATACTGGAAAATGGCAGCAAAGTGCTGAGCAATCTTATCTCTACCCAGATCCCCATCCACCGTCTATTTGGTGGTGTTGTGCCGGAAATTGCTTCCCGCAAGCATCTGGAAGTTGTCAATCAGGTGATTGCGGAAGCGCTGCAGGAAGCCGGGGTCACCTTGCAGGATTTAACTGCCATTGCGGTCACCTGCGGACCGGGCTTGGTAGGCGCTTTATTGGTGGGTGTCTCCACTGCAAAAGCGCTGGCTTACGCTTTACAGAAACCTTTGGTGGCTGTGAACCATATGGAAGGCCACATTTATGCTAATTTCCTGGAACATCCCGACCTGCCCTTTCCGGCGCTCTGCCTGGTGGTTTCCGGTGGACATACCGATTTGATTCGGATTCCCGAACATGGCAAACTGGAAATTTTAGGCAGCACCCGCGATGACGCTGCCGGCGAAGCGTTTGATAAAGTGGCGCGTGTCTTGGGTTTATCCTATCCCGGCGGTCCCGCGGTGGAGAAACTGGCCTTACAAGGGAATCCGAATGCTTATACCCTGCCTTTGGCCAGCATCAACGAACATCGGGAATGGTCGTTCAGCGGTTTAAAGACGACAGTGATCAACTTACACCATAAAGCGGAGCAAAACGGCGAAGTTTTAAATCTGGCTGATTTGGCTGCTTCTTTTCAGCAGACGGTGGTGAAATCCTTGCTGGCTAATGTGGAAAGAGAAATGGGCCAACAGCGCTATGCTTCTTTTATGCTGGCCGGCGGTGTAGCAGCCAATCAAGCGCTGCGCAAAGCCATGCGTGAAATGGCTGATCTCTACCAAATTCCCTTCTCGGTTCCATCTATGACGCTCTGCACAGATAACGGCGCCATGATTGCTGCCGCCGGTTATTACAAATACATGCGCGGCGAAACAGCCGATTATTATTTGAATGCATACCCGGATTTGCAGCTGGGCGAAGCGATGCCGGCTGTGAAAGAAAAGAAGAAGGTGCTGTAATGGAGGACAAGGAACTGCGCAGCCGCATTTTAAGCCGGCGTGACAGTCTCTCGGGCGAAGCGAGAGCAGCAGCAGCCGCTGCTGTGACACAGCGTCTGACGGCACTGCCGCAGTGGCAGCAGGCCAAAACCGTGATGCTGTTCGTTTCTTTTCGCAGCGAAATTGATACACGAGCGCTGATTGAGCTGGCTTGGACCAGCGGCAAGCAAGTAGTAGTACCTCGCTGTCACCCCAAAGACCGCCGCTTGGAGGTGCACAGAATCAAATCCTGGGCGGATCTTGAAAGCAGTAATTATGGTATACTGGAGCCGCCGGACAATCTGGCAACGAGGGTCGATCCGGCTGCGCTTGATTTCATTTTGATCCCGGGTTCTGTCTTTGATCGGACGGGCAATCGCATGGGTTATGGCGCCGGCTATTACGATCGATTTCTCTTACGCTGCCGGGTGAATGCCGTGCGGGTGGCGTTGGCCTATGATTTTCAGATGGTAGAAAAATTGCAGCCAAAACCGCACGATCAAACGATTGATTATTTGCTAACGGATTTAGCATTTTATAGCTTTTTTGGCGTAAACGGGAGAGAACGGGTTTAAACGGGAAGAAACAAGAGACTGAAATTTTAAAAGCCTAAAATTTGTTATTATTGTCCGATTTAGGCTGAATTAAGCTAAATATCGCGGTTGCCTAAGGACCGGAAGATGATTATCATAAGAGCAGAAGTTAGCACTCAACAGCTGAGAGTGCTAACAACGATCAAATTGAAGGAGGAATTCCAGATGAACTTAAAACCATTAGGAGATCGTGTTGTAATTAAAGTTTTACCTCAGGAAGAAAAATTGGCGAGTGGTATTGTATTACCGGGTAATGCCAAAGAAAAACCGCAGGAAGGCGAAGTTGTCGCCGTCGGCAGCGGTAAAATCCTGGACAACGGCCAAAAAGTTGCCTTGGAAGTCAGCGTTGGCGATCGTGTGATCTATTCCAAATACGCCGGCAGTGAAGTAAAAAACAGCGGTGAAGACTATTTAATTTTGAGTGAAAAGGATATTCTAGCCATCGTCAAATAGAAGCATAAAATAAGAAAATAGGAGTGATATCAATGGCCAAACAAATTATTTATAATGAAGAAGCCCGTCGCGCCTTAGAGCGTGGCATCAACCAATTAGCAAACACCGTTATCATCACCTTAGGACCCAAGGGCCGCAATGTTGTGCTGGATAAGAAATTCGGCGCTCCGGTGATCACCAACGACGGCGTTACCATTGCCCGCGAAATTGAATTGGAAGATCCCTTTGAAAATATGGGAGCCCAGCTGGTTAAAGAAGTAGCCACCAAGACCAATGATGTTGCCGGTGACGGCACCACCACTGCCACCCTTTTGGCGCAAGCCATGGTGCGCGAAGGCTTAAAGAACGTGACTGCCGGCGCCAACCCAATGGTCATCCGCCGCGGTATTGAAAAAGCGGTGGAAGCTGCCGTGGAAGAAATCCGCAAAATGGCCAGACCCGTGGAAAGCAGCGAGTCGATTGCTCAGGTTGCCTCCATTTCTGCGAACGATGAAACCGTTGGCAAACTGATCTCCGAAGCAATGGATAAAGTGGGCAGAGAAGGCGTAATCACCGTCGAAGAATCCAAATCCATGCTGACCGAATTGGAAGTTGTAGAAGGTATGCAGTTCGACCGTGGTTATGTTTCCGCTTATATGGTCACCGATACCGATAAAATGGAAGCAATCCTGGATGAACCCTTCCTGCTGATTACCGATAAAAAGATCTCCAATATTCAGGAAATCCTGCCGGTTTTGGAAAAAGTCGTCCAACGCGGCCGTCCGCTGGTAATTTTAGCGGAAGACGTAGAAGGCGAAGCCATGGCAACCTTGGTTGTCAACAAACTGCGCGGCACCCTGAATTGTGTTGCCGTCAAAGCCCCCGGCTTTGGTGACAGAAGAAAAGCAATGATGGAAGATATCGCCATCCTCACCGGCGGCCAAGTCATCTCCGAAGAAGTCGGCCTTGAGCTGAAGACGACTGAAGTAGAACAACTCGGACATGCTCGTCAGATCCGTGTAGGTAAAGAAAACACAGTCATTGTAGACGGCGCCGGCGACAAAGAAGCCATTGCCAAACGTGTTTCCCAAATCCGTAAACAAATTGAAGATACCACCTCTGATTTCGACCGCGAGAAATTGCAGGAACGCCTGGCCAAATTGGCTGGCGGCGTAGCCGTGATCAAAGTCGGCGCTGCAACCGAAGTAGAAATGAAAGAACGCAAACTCCGTATTGAAGACGCTCTGTCTGCTACCCGTGCGGCTGTGGAAGAAGGAATTGTAGCCGGCGGCGGCACTGCCTTCATCAACGCTCTGGTTGGTTTGAAGAACTTAAAACCTGCCAATGCGGACGAAAAAGTTGGCATCGCAATTGTTGCTCGTGCTCTGGAAGAGCCGGTTCGCCAAATTGCTCAAAATGCCGGTTTTGAAGGTTCCGTTGTGGTAGAAAAAGTCAAAGCCAAAGACAAAGGCATTGGTTTTGATGCTTTGAATGAGAAATATGTCGATATGATCGCTGCCGGTATCGTTGATCCTGCCAAGGTAACTCGCTCTGCTTTGCAAAATGCAGCGTCTGTTGCGGCCATGGTTCTGACGACCGAAGCGTTGGTTGCCGACAAACCCGAACCGAAATCCGCTCCGATGCCGGGTGGCATGGACGGCGGCATGGGCGGCGGAATGCCGATGATGTAAACTGACTCTGCCAAGAGCAGTTTACTGTTAAAGTGAATCAACACCTTTCCTGCTCTCTTGCGGAGCCGGAAAGGTGTTTTTTATTTGCGGAAAATGCAATTCTCCCAGAAAATGATTTTGGCGAACAATCAAGACACACTTGCCAAGCAACGTTCGGATATGCTATAATTGCTGCATAGAAAAAGAGAGGGAAGGCTGATACCAATGAAACATCAACGCGTCATTATTCTTGATTTTGGCGGCCAATATGTGCAGCTAATTGCCAGGCGCATTCGGGAATGCCATGTTTTTTGCGAAATCAAACCTTATAATATCAACATAGATGCATTGAAAGCCCTGGAACCCCAAGCGATTGTACTTTCCGGCGGTCCTGCCACAGTCTATACAGATCAGGCGCCGATGGTTGATCCTGCTTTATTTTCGCTGGGAATTCCTGTTCTCGGCATTTGTTATGGCATGCAGCTGATGGCGTATCTTTTGGGCGGCCGGGTCAGCCGCGCTGAGAAAAAGGAATACGGCAAAACGACGCTGCAGATTAATCACACAGCTTCTCCGCTATGGCAGAATGTCACGGAAAGCAGCAGTTGCTGGATGAGCCATGGCGTTTACATTGAAGAAGTGCCGCAAGGTTGGCAGGTACTGGCGCAATCGCCGAACTCTCCCGTAGCGGCAATGGCGCTGCCGGAGAAAAAGCTGTATGGTGTGCAGTTTCACCCGGAAGTGACGCACACTGAACACGGCATGGCGATTTTAAAGAATTTCCTCTTTCAGATCTGCGGCTTAAAGGGCGATTGGTCGATGGCCGATTTTCTCAAAGAAGAAGTGGAACGGATTAAAGCCAAAGTTGGCGACAGCAAGGTGCTCTGCGCCTTGTCCGGCGGCGTCGATTCTTCCGTAGCGGCGGCTTTGGTCAATCGTGCCATTGGCGAAAATCTCACCTGTGTCTTTGTCGATCATGGTATGCTGCGCAAAGACGAAGGCGCTCAGGTAATTCAATTATTCCGTGAGGAACTGAAAATCAAAATGGTGGCAGTCGATGCTTCTGAGCGTTTCCTCAAGCAATTGGAGGGCGTCTCGGAACCGGAGAAAAAACGAAAAATCATCGGCACTGAATTTATCCGCGTCTTTGAAGAAGAAGCAAATAAGTTGGGCGAAATTGATTACTTGGTGCAGGGAACCCTTTATCCCGATGTGGTGGAAAGCGGAACCGCAACAGCCGCCACCATCAAATCGCACCATAACGTTGGCGGTTTGCCGGAAGATATGAAATTCCAGCTGATTGAGCCGCTGAGAGAATTGTTCAAAGATGAAGTCCGCGAACTGGGCTTAGAACTTGGTCTGCCGGAAAAAGTGGTTTATCGTCAACCCTTCCCGGGACCGGGTCTGGCGATTCGCTGCCTGGGAGCGCTCTCCCTGGAAAAACTGCGCATCCTGCGTGAAAGTGACTATATCATGCGCCGTGAACTGACCAATGCCGGTCTTGACCGTGTGATCTGGCAATGCTTTACGGTGCTGCCGAATATCCAATCGGTGGGTGTGATGGGCGACGAACGCACCTACAGCCAAACGATTGTTGTGCGTGCTGTCACCAGTGTGGACGGCATGACCGCCGATTGGGCGCGGATTCCATACGATGTATTGGAAAAAATCTCCGGCTGTATTATCAACGAAATGCCGGAAATCAACCGTGTTGTTTATGATATCACCTCAAAACCGCCTGCCACGATTGAGTGGGAATAATTCATTGAAACCCGGAAAGCCGCATTAATGCTACGTATTTAACCTGTTGATTTAGTGCTGGCAACGTTTTGGCAATACTAATTGCATTATTCATACAAAACGAGCTATCTGATTTTGAGTGATCAGCTAGCTCTTTTATTGTTTGCAGTTATTCTAGTGAATTTCCTTTGTGCTGAAATAATCAATGTCCGTAAAAGGCGGGAAATTAACATCATGTTTTGCAAGATAACGCTCGCATGCAGACCTAACATCAGATAGTACTTCGGGGTCTGAAATAATTATAAGTTTGAATCTATAATTTCGGTTTGAAATGTCTTCGTAATTCTGCCCAGCAACTTTAATTCGTTCTAATACTCGGGATAGTAAATGCATTGGCTTTGGTGTGTTCCAATATTTTATTTCATATAATAAGTCAGTTTTATCTTTTTCAGAAATTGCTACAATATCATATTCACTATTGCCAATGCGGACATTTTGCTTAATAGAATATTTATTAGGTAGTCGACGCTTTAAAAAATCGCAATATTGATACTCGATTTGAATGGCATCCACAATGGCTTTTTTCTGGGAATTCATACTCGTTGGAATATTGACTTCGTTATTCTCAATAACTTCGTCAATAGCACGTTCGACAGCTTCGGAAGTGGTTAGCTGTTTGGCATCGATGCGTTTCTTAAGTGTTTCTAAGTGTGTCTGCTCGTCTATCTCTTTTTGGAGCAAATACCATTTTCGGCAACCATAAACTACACATACAAGGCCTATTGCTATTATTACTAAACAAACCCAAGGAAATACAGAGGAAATGAATTTTAACATTTTTGCTCGATTTTCTAAAGACAGTAGCGAGAGTCCCGATAGACTTAATACTCCTGCTCACTGATTATTATGTCATAAGAACCAGTAAAAAGTTGATAAATTCCTATGACTGGGGTCGCAATGAGTATTGCTCCAATTGAAACAAGAAATTTATAAAAACTGTCGTATTGAAGTTTGTCCATTAGTTTTCTCCATCAGTCTTCTGCATTCATTTCAGTTAATTTCCCATGACGATTTATTGCTTCAATTCCTCAAATTTCTCACGTAGATCATCAAACGCTGCTCTGGTTCGTTTGGCTTTGATTTTTGAATAAGTATAACGCCATTGATCATATTTATTCCTCTTTGGTAATTTCATTTTTTTTTAGCTTTTTAGCTTCATTCTGCCATGCTTTGAACATATCAAACATGTTCAGATAGGATGTTCCGCGAAATTTATCGAGATGTAGACACATTTCGCCGTCAATCTCACCAATCTGCAGATCATATAAATCCTCAATGACAAACAGGGTATGCATAGCCCGTAATAACTATCAATGTCAGGAACGTTTAACGCCAGAGGAGATACTTCCAAAGCCGATGCAAGTACATCGGTCAAAACGACCTTTGGCTTTCGTTTACCGGATTCATGCTGTGCTATGCGAATGTCGGTGGTTCTCTCCGGAAAGTCGATCGCCATACCCATATATTTTTGTGTTATACCTTGCGGATTGCGAATAAACCTGATTCGTTCGCTGATTGCCATGGCAACTAACTCCATTCTGTGTATACTTTGCAATCAGTATAGCATATAGGTTTAAACACAGTCAATAAATATACAAGCAATTATATCTAGTAAAAGAAATGACCATTCGAACAGCCTACGTTCCGGGAAAGCGTGCCACTACCTCAACTGAGCGAGTCTATCAAGGAATTAAAACGACACAGTGCCACAAATGGGCGCCTGTCACGAAACATTTTAGCGGAGATTGGCAACAAAAAAGAAGGTGGGAATATATGAGTAATGCTTTCATGTGTGTCGAAGATGTAGCTAAAGAATTGAGCGTATCAAAATCATATGCCTACAAAGTTGATCAAAAACTCAACAACCAATTTAATTTACATGGGCTTTCTGACCATAGAAGGTAGGGTAAATAAGAAATATTTTGAAAAAATAGTTTGCTACTGTATTTGTCAATCGAAAAGTTGACCACCTTGCTATTCGAAAAGTTGACCACCTTGGCGTAAAAAAATAAGATAAAAACTTAGTGAAAACTAATTCAAATCCACCGCCTGGCGAGCCAGGCTTTCGCGAAAGCGATACGATTCTCCATCGAAAAGGATAATATTAGAATGGTGAGTCAGTCTGTCTAGCAAGGCAGAAGTTAATGCTGGGTCATGCAAGACTTCAACCCAGCGGGAAAACTCTAAGTTAGAGGTTATTATCAAGCTTCCTGTTTCGTAACGTTGAGAGATAAAATGAAATAGTAGTTTACCCTGTTCCCCAAGTGGGAGATAACCAAGTTCATCAAGAATAACAAGATCGACTCGGTTCCATGCTTTTAAGTAGCGGGGTAAGCGGAATTCCGCTTCAGCCAATTGAATTTCCTGCAAAAGCTGCATCACTGAAATGAACCGAACTCGAAAACCCTTTTGTAAAGCTTCCATTCCCAAGGCAATGCTAATATGACTTTTTCCCGTTCCAGCTCTGCCAATACAAATAATATTTTCTTTACGCTTAACATATTCGGAATCGGCAAGCTTTAATATTTTGTTCTTTGGCAGTTGCGGGATTTTCGTAAAATCGAAATCCGCCAAGGTCTTCTTTGCCGGGAATTTAGCCTGACGAAGCAGAATTTGCTGTTTCTTTACCTGGCGATCGTGAATTTCTTGTTCTAAGCACAGTTTCAAGAATTGACTACAATTCAGGTTCCTTTCGTTTGCTTCGCGAACCAGAGCGCGAAACTGTTGTTTCAAGCCTGGTAAGCGAAGAAGTTTACAAGAGAGCTCAATTTGAGCCTCGGTTATATCAAGACTCATGCTCTCACCCCCTGCAACAACAAATCATAGCGTTGAGTATCTTGTATGGTGATCAGGGGAATCCCATTGGTGAGGAGTTGTCTTTGTGGGTCTCGCTGTTCTTCTAATGGGTTTCGTTTACTTTGTAAATAGTGTCTCAGGGTCTCTTCGCAGGCTCGAGAAGCCCCAAGGTCGGTAATCGCAGCACCTATTTCATTCAACGGATACTCGTGTGTTAACAAAAGAACTCGTAAAAAATCTTTGTAGCCGGTTCCGTGCGCTTGCTCCATGTTCTCTTTGACCTGCTGAAAAGGTAAAGGCAATTGGCGAACCACCGTAGCATGTGTTACCGCGTGTGGTTTTTTCTCTAAGGCATTGAGATAATGCTCTAATTGTAAAGAAGTATGGTTCCTACCGTAGCAGCGATCGTGAGTCGCAATAACATGGTTACGGTGCAGAACTTCTATGCGATTCACATAAGCTTTAACAAATAAGTTTTCTCCTACAAACTCTGTGGGAACGGAGTAACGGTTTCGGTCAATGGTCACCAGTGAGTAAGAACTCACCTTCGCAGCCACTATTTTTGCTGCCGAGTATGGTTCTACTGGCAAAGGACGTAATTGCGCCTGTTCAGCTAACCACTTTTCTTGGTTTCTTGATTTTTCTTTCTTACACCAATTCAGTAATAAAGCGTTAAGTTCTTCCAAATTTTCGCATTCCGGCACGGGAACCATTGCTTGGCTGCGTACTTGCTTCACCAGACCCTCTACCGCTCCTTTCTCATTACCTTTTCTCGGTCGGCAAAAAAGACTGTTAAACAAATAGTGAGAGCGTAAACTTGAGAAATCCTCGTGTTCTTGGCGGTAAGGCCCCTCTAAGATCTTCACGACCTGCGTCTTCGCATTATCGTAGAGACCTTCTCTTGGCACACCACCGAAGTAAGCAAAACCTTGAACGTGTCCTTCCAAAAAGGCTTCCAGCCGTTCTGTTGGAAAAGCTACAACAAAGGGTACCGAACTGTGCTTCAAACGCATGCAAAAGATATTTACTTTCTGTTCATGACCGGCCAGCACCACTTGTGCATGCCCGAAGTCTACCTGAACCTGTTCACCCGGTGCTGCCGTCAAAGGTATAAATACTTCCGGTACTTTGTTTTTCAATTTGGCAACGCTCTGTCTCACGGTTGAACTGCCACCGGTAAAATTATGTTCATCCCTTAAGCGTTCATACATTCGTATCGCAGTATGCCTTTGTTTTTTCGGAGCTTTCTCGTCTTCTTCAATCCATTTCCGCAATATTTCCAAATACTGATCCATGACCGGTGCCGGCCGCTCTTTCTTAATTTCATACTTTGGCTTTTCCGTATCCTCTATCATTTTTCGGATGGCTTGACGTGATATCTGAAGCTGACGACTGATTTTCCTGATGGGCCAGTCTTCCATGTAATACAGTTTTCTGATATACTCTTTATCGACCATCTTGTACATTTTCCTTTCCTCCTGCTTGATGTTTCTCGCAAATACATCATAACAGGAAAGGGGCTCAAGGTGGTCAACTTTTCGTTTAGCATTCGGTGCTAAACTGGTCAACATTTAGATTAGCATATACATGCTACGCAAATTCGTAAATCTGGAAAGGAAATGATCGATCGGCGGTATATACAGAACCGAACACCAATACTTAACGAGCTGTCTATCGTTATAACGTCTGGAAAGCTACAAGCAGACAAACGCAAAAACGCGGCTACGCCACGAAGCGCGAAATCCTCGTATGGGAGCGTGAACAGCTTCAAAAGGCAAAAATCGATTTAGATATAACACTTTAGAGCTTTGTTGAAACCTATACCATCGCTATGTGCATTCGCATTAAGTTAAACGCATGATGAATTGTCAAGTCAAGTGAGCCATTTCATGAAGAAAACTTGAATAGGTGATTTCCTGTCCAGGTGTTTTCGTGGTCTGGAGTTAATGAGAAATAGATTGTGTTTTATTTGCTCCAGGTACACTAGAGTGAGATCTGTTTTCTCAAGATAAAAACTCTCGCAGTAAGCTGTTGGAATTTTCTTTGCTTCCACGTTGCCACGAAAAAGTAGGAATCGGCAAAATGTAAGATCAGACTTAAGGACTCTAGAATAGCTATATAACAGGCAAACTCTTTTCATCGATTCGTTGTACTAGTCATGAAAGTGCTTTTCTGCAGCGTGTTGTAAAGGGCAGTAATGGCTGTTTGCATAGAAGATGCCGTTTTGTTAGGTGCCTTGAGTGCGGTATACAGCTGGGTTTTCTCTCTTCAAATGTGTCAGAGCAGACCTTGTTTTCTCCACGGCTGGAAACCATACTGTCAAGTAACCTAGTGACCAAAGGTATTTCAGCATTTCTACGTTTACTCTTTTGTTACAGATTTTGTTCAATGATTGTAGGAATTTCACTAGCGTAAAGCCAATTGTAAATGATTTTGCAATTAACGATACCCAGTGTAACCGTATTAGCAATTTGTTCTGGGGAACCAAGTTACCAGTAGTTTCTCTGTGATACCGGGTACCAAATAACCCTTGTGTTTTCCATTTGGCTTAAGGTGCTTGCGGCGAGTCTCATAAGAAGATTGTGTAACCTCTCCAAAATAAACACTATTAGATTCATTGCGACGAACTTCACGGTCAATGCTGGCATGATGCCGATAAGGTTTTTTAAGCAATTGCTCTGTGCAAATATCCGAGTGATAATGATTCTAGTATTCAACCCCGCTTGAATGTTGTCTTAACAACTCCATTCTACATGAATCTTTCACTGTGGGCTATCCTTTTACCCATTTAGGGTAGCGCACACCATTTTACAATCTATCTAATGCAAAAATTCTGGTTTCTTGGATAGCATTAAAATTATGTCAAAAAAGTCCACATATTCTAAAACATGTGTTATAATGCATATATAAGATACGGCCAAATATTTTTTTCCGCGATTGCAAAATGCACGTGAGAAATTAGGCATTAGCCAAAAGGAGAGGTCACATGCTTAAGCGGAGTCGTATTTAACCAATGGGTAATTATTACATAAGTTGGAGTAAATGGATTTATTGAAGTATAGGCGCTATGCAGTAGTAATGTGAGGTAATTTTAATGAAGTTAGATGATTTCATAGAAGAAAAATTGAAAATAGATGGCAATGAGGCAAAGGCTACATTGTGGTCAACATTAAAAGACGCTATTGAAGATTGCAAAACCCATTTATCTCAAATAACTGCTCAATTGAATAATTTTGATATACACGACGCTAATCACTCCGAAAAGGTTTTAGAAAATATTGAAAACCTTCTTGGAGTTAAAATGGCCGATTTATCATTCCTTGAAGCTATACTAATATATTCAAGTTGCTTTTTTCATGATGCTGCAATGGCGCTCCCTAAATGGGAATACGATTTATTAAAAGCTTTTGAAGGATGTGAGGAACATTATAATCGGGATGTGAAACCTTGCATTAAGAACGATTTTAAGCCGGTTCAGTCTTTAATTGAAATAGAGAAAATTATCGATGAGAATAAACGCTATATATATGTGAAATACAGCAATGTGGAGAGTTTTATTTTTGCTCCCGAGAACGAAGCCGAACTACAACTTGATTTAGCGAAACGTGTACGGTCTTATGAAGAATTTCGAAACGGGTTTTCAGATCAATTAAGAAACAAAAAATTAGATAGCTATGATTATCTCAATTATAGCAATCTAATTAGGTGTGACTTCATTAGAACAACACATAATAAACGTATTGTTGAATTTATTGGCAATATGCGTAAAAGATTCAGAGCGTTGCTAAAAAAATCTACTGCAGATAAGTATCTGAACGTCTTAGCCAAAGTTTGTAAAGCGCATGGGGATGAAGCCGTTGATGTCAAAAAGTTAGATTTTGACTATGAAATAGATTCTCTTGGTAAGGTGAATGTTCAATTTGTAGCAATTATGTTAAGACTTGGCGATATTATTCATTTTTCTTCGGATAGAGCACCCATGTCGCTGTTTGCCGAAAAGAAAATTACTGACCCAGTAAGTTATAAGCATTGGAAGTCAAAATTCGAGGAAACACATTATGAATTTAGCAATACCAATTCCAAGACAACCATAAAATTTAAAGCATATTGTTCATCGCCGGATACTTACTATTTTTTACAGGATTATTTGGACTCTGTTGACGATGAGATTGCGCTATACTTTAAATTTCTACAGCGATTAGAATATGATGATATACCTAATCGGGAGAACTATGATATTAAAATTGCGATAGCTGCGGATAGAACAGGAATTGATGCTGATACATCAATATTTATACCTGAAAACGATGCAAAGTTTACCTTGGAGCAATCTAAAATTCTCGGTCTTTTGGCGGGTGCACAACTTTATAAAGATGAATACCTTTGTTTGCGAGAACTTTACCAAAACTCGCTCGATGCATGCAAATGTATGAAAGCAATCGACATAACAAGAAGTGTATTTAGTAATTATAAAATATCCTTTGGATTGTCAACCGACAGCAATGGTCGAACATATATTTATTGCTTAGATAATGGAACAGGCATGACGATGGATATTGTAAAAAATCACCTTTTGCACATTGGCAATTCATACTATAAATCTCGCGATTTTATTAGGAAAAATGCCAATTGGTCAAATGCGGTAAACCCAACATCCCAATTCGGAATAGGTATTCTTTCATGCTTTATGTTAGGTGATGCACTTGAAATAACTACAAAGCACTATGAAAATGCTATTATACCATTGTCCTTTGTAATAGAAGGGGCTAATGAGCGATTTTATCATATACCTATCAACGAACTTGATAATGAGCGCATAGGCGAACATGGTACACTAGTAAAAATTTTCCTTAACGGAAAGACTTCTGAAATAATCAATTGTATCATTCCAAAGGATTTGTATTATTTTATTTTTGCAGGGAATAACAGCAGGTACGATGAAACATTTGATAAATCAAGCTATAAAGAATTTGAAAGCAGCCTTTTCTGGAAAGTGAACAAGCAAATAGGCATTCCTGACCCCGATATTGAAGTCTGCGTATACGACGAAAACGATAAATCACACCCGATTATTCCATTTAATGAAATTTTTGATTTTAGGAAATATCCAAATACAAATGTCGCTGCATTTGCAACAGCTTTTGGGCGATACAATTTAGAAAATGATAACGAAAATCAATATAAAGATGTTATAACATGCCGCAATTTTATCAAAGATATACCAATTTGTGTAGGATTTGACGGTGTTCAGCTACACACATTTATTTGTTTGCCTCAAAAGGGCATTCCCGTACTAAATCGTTATGTTTTTAGTTTTTCTAGGTATTTATGGAAAACTAGTCAACTAACAATTTTAGTCGACGGGGTTGTCGTAAATGAAAATTCCGTGCATTTAAAAAAATATGCACTACTAGGGTATAGTTTGTCTCAGAACTCTAGTGTCATATTGAATTTCATTGGAGAAAAAAGGCCCGTATTGTCTGTTGACCGAAACAATATAGTAGGTTTTTCGGAAGACCTTACCGAGATCCTAAAAAAACTTGTCGATAAACTAATAATTAAAGTCGTAGAAGTTGTAGTGGCATATTTAAGAGAGGAAAAGATTGGAGCCGATTCAGCCGAGGCTCAACTGACGATCAACATTCTATTATACGAGTTTGAGGAATTTTCTGGTGATATACTTCAGCAATTATCAGCTACAGAGTACGGCTCAATGAAGCTAGACAAAGTGAATTTAATCGATCAAAAAACAAACTCTCTAAGTGAGTTAGTAAGACTCCCCGATGTAACATTTAAAAATATTGATATTAGGCAGCTGGATGATGTAGCAAGACAATTATTTTTTGGAAAAGCGTTCGCAGCTGAAGCAATTGGAGTTTTGGACGAAAGCATAAATATTAAGTCAAATCTATTTTTCCCGCCATCGGTTGCGCTAAAAGAAGATAGAACGTTATTGCGTCATGTTCAATATGTATTAAAGGCAGATAAATGGGAAGGGCGTTTTGAGCAATATGATTTGGTTACTAGTTTGTGGCCGGTAGTGCCTGAGAGGCTATTTAGTAAAATAAAAGAGCGAGAAAGGGAAGATAATTATTCTCTAGACGAGAGACGGATAAAAATAATCTCAAAAATCGGAAACGGGTTATATGGAATGGGCATTATTGAGCCAGCTCTTGTGAACCCGAAAATCGGTATATCATCACATAATAAGGAGCGTTTTGGAAAACCGCTTTGCTTGATTGGACGTGTTGAAAAGATTCAGAATTACTTCAGCTTATTTGAATTGAACACCTATATAAGATTAGCGAGAGAAGAATATATAGACTATGCTCTGTTTGAATATGTTGCACCCAGAGATATTACGGAAGATGACGAACTCAAACTCAAAGATTACATTGGGAAAGATGATACATATGTTCAGGGGGTTAGAGAAGGTTGGAGTATTTTATTTTTAGGTTACGATAGAACATATTATGTTTTACCGGGCGTACATACAAGACAGGAGTTGATAGAACTGATTCCGCCGAGTATTAGAGCTAGAAAAGGTGGGATTGAATACTACAATTTGGATGACATAAAATTAGTTTTTAAATAGTAACTTAGGACGATAACCACGTGCTTATTATATAAAGAACAATATTGAATAATTAGTTGAAAATGCTATAGCAAACAAGGCTCCAAGATAGCATTTCTGGATATTCCGGCGTGATAAAGCCACCGGGGATGAGATCTCCAGAGAAACGGATTGTTACAGTCTTGATATGATTTTTTCTTTGTTTACGTTCCAGCAACATCGGTGTTCATCTTTGCAGATGAGCCAATGACATTCTCAGTTAGTACATGAAGATAAGCTTTGTCCTGAATGATGAGCGCCTACGAAGCCCGAAAGAATTCGGTGCCGACTACTTTGATGAGCTGCTTGAGCGGATTCGTGACAACCGAGCTAGTGAAAAGCGGCTTTATTGAAAAATCAAAGGTATTTTTCTTTGTCCGTGGATTATGACAGCAAGAGCGAAATTGCGAAGAACTTTTTCAAGTCGGTGCAGAACAATCACGGTGTACAGATCACTTGAAGCTAACCTCAATAACGGCGCCGCCTAAGGGAGTAATTCTCTCGGGCGGCGTTGTTGCATCACCGCGCATATCAATTTACTCATATAAGAAAATAATGATCAAATTGATCTTGACTTTTGATGAAAATGGAGATATTCTGTAATTGCATCAATATGAAACGTATGAGCAAGTTGATTTTGAACTGAGGTAATACTATGCGGAAATACAATTATGACAAGATATATCATGCTTTGCTTACTCCAGAAACCGTTGCGCTTCTGGTGCAAATCCATGAATTCAAGGGAGAGCAGAATCAATTTATTGAAGCTCAAAGCGACACATTGACGCAACTCGTTGAGGTCGCGAAAATTCAGAGTGCCGAGGCGTCCAATAAAATCGAAGGCATCTCGACTTCCAACGAACGATTGAAGAAAATTATCAGTGATAAAACAATGCCGAAAACCAGAAACGAAGAGGAAATTGCCGGCTACCGCGATGTGCTTGCCACGATTCACGAAAGCCATGACTTCATCCCACCAAAACCGTCCATGATCCTGCAGCTGCACCGCGATCTCTATAAATTCAGCGGAAAAAGCACCGGCGGTTCTTATAAAAGCGCCGATAATGTGATTGCGGAAGAAGATGCACAAGGGAATAAGTTCATCAGGTTCCAACCAGTGCCAGCGTGGGAGACGACAGAGGCGATGGAACAGCTCTGCGTTGCGCTGGAAGAAGCCAGCAAAAATGCCGAATACGATCCGTTACTGCTCATTCCAGTGTTTATTCTGGATTTTCTTTGCATTCACCCCTTCAACGATGGCAACGGCCGCATGAGTCGTCTTCTGACACTGCTTTTACTCTATCGCGGTGGCTATAACGTTAGCAAATATATCAGTATTGAAAAGCTGATCGAGATGTCACGAGAAACCTATTATGAAACTCTGCAGCAAAGTTCCGAAGGCTGGCACGAAGAAAAAAATGACTATATGCCATTTGTGCGATATATGCTAGGCGTGATTGTTGCGGCATATCGGGAATTTTCTTCCCGTATGCAGCTTCTGACAACCAGTAATCTTTCCAAAGCGGATCGTGTTCGGGAGATCATTAAAGGGACGCTTGGCAAAATCACCAAAACAGAAATCATGCAAAAATGCCCGGACATCAGTCAGGTTACCATCCAACGGGCCCTGAATAACCTGCTGAAAAGCGATGAAATCATTAAGCTCAGTGGGGGGCGCTACGCCTCCTATACATGGAATAGGGAGAAAGAATAAATGATAACAGGCGAACTGAAAAATCGAATCGATAGCCTTTGGGAAATGTTCTGGACCGGTGGGCTGACCAATCCGTTGGATGTAGTGGAGCAGATGACCTATCTCATGTTCATCCGTGACTTGGATGACACAGACAACCTGCGCGCTAAGGAGAGTGCTATGCTGGGGCTTTCTTTTGAAAGCATTTTTGCCAATGAGGTGCAGATTGGCGATCGCCGGGTAGACGGCAACCAGCTCAAATGGTCGGTGTTTCACGATTTTCCGGCAGGTAAAATGTACTCGGTCGTACAAGAACTAGTGTTCCCATTCATTAAAAATCTGCATGGGAACAAAGAAAGCGCCTATTCCAAATATATGGATGACGCTATTTTCAAAATCCCAACACCGCTGATGCTCTCCAAGATTGTGGACGCTCTGGATGAAATCTATCGCCAAATGTCCGCCATGAAAGAATCGGATGTGCGTGGCGATGTCTACGAATATCTGCTTTCTAAAATTTCCACCTCCGGTATGAACGGTCAGTTCCGCACACCACGTCACGTTATCCGTATGATGGTGGAACTGCTTGCACCGCGACCGGACGATGTAATCTGCGATCCCGCCTGTGGCACGTCTGGCTTCCTGGTGACCGCTGCTGAATACCTAAAAGAGCATTACAAAGAAGAAATTTTCTTCGACAAGCAAAAAAAAGGCCACTACATGAACCACATGTTTCATGGCTACGACATGGATCGGACGATGCTTCGTATCGGCGCCATGAACATGATGACGCATGGCGTAGATAATCCGTTTATAGAGTACCGCGACAGCCTGTCCGATCAGAACCCAGATAGAGAACGATATTCTCTGATCCTCGCCAATCCACCGTTCAAGGGCAGCTTGGATTCCGATACGGTTTCCACTGACCTTCTGAAAGTTTGCAAGACAAAGAAAACCGAGCTGCTATTTTTGGCGCTTTTCTTGCGCATGTTGAAGGTGGGCGGTCGCTGTGCCTGCATCGTACCAGACGGCGTGCTGTTTGGATCCTCCACAGCGCATAAGGCTATCCGTAAGGAGCTAATTGAGGGTAATCGACTGGAAGCAGTCATTTCCATGCCTTCCGGCGTGTTCAAGCCTTATGCCGGCGTTTCCACCGGAATTTTAGTATTTACGAAGACCGGCCATGGCGGCACGGATAACGTGTGGTTCTATAATATGACTGCTGATGGTATGAGCCTAGATGACAAACGGACACTTACACCGGATAACAACGACATTCCCGACATTATTGAGCGTTTTAAAAACAGGGATGAGGAAGCCGACCGTGCCAGAACAGAAAAATCCTTTCTGGTGCCGAAAGCTGAAATCGTCGGGAACGATTATGACCTTTCCATTAACAAATATAAAAAGACGGACTATGTTAAGACGGAGTACCTCTCAACGAAGGAAATCATGGCAGACCTGCATGAGATCGAAAAGGAAATTATTAAGAGCTTGGCAGAACTGAAGGAGATGGTATGATGGCGAAATTGGGGGATGTATGTAAGGTCATATCTGGCTCTACTCCAAAAACGAACATGAATGAATACTGGGATGGAGATATAAAATGGATTACGCCCGCTGAATTATCAGATGATTCGTTTTACATTTTTGACTCTTCACGCCATATTACAGAAGAAGGAAAGAGAAAAACAGGGCTACACCCATTTCCTGCGGGAACCGTGATTTTATCTTCCCGCGCTCCTATTGGAAAAACGGCTATAGCAGGATGCAAAATGTGCTGCAATCAAGGCTTCAAAAACCTAATTTGCTCAGATCGTGTTTTTAATGAGTATTTGTATTTTTTCCTGAAAGGGAACACGGATTGTCTTAACTCATTAGGACGCGGAGCCACATTCAAAGAAATATCAAAAGGTATTGTTGAAAACATCGAAATACCACTTCCACCTTTGGATGAACAGAAGAGAATCGCTGCTGCATTTAGAAAAATAATCAATCTCATTTCCCTCCGCAAGCAACAGCTTGCTAAACTGGAAGACCTCATCAAATCCCGGTTTGTCGAGATTTTCGGTACGGTAAATAATAATCAATTTGATTATCCTGTAGTTCAGTTGGGTGATTATGCAAGACTGCAAGGCGGATATGCTTTTATGAGTAAGGCTTTTGTTGACGAAGGTGTTCCACTCGTTCAAATTGGCAATGTGAACAAGGATTTTATTAATTGGGACGTTGTCAATTCTGTACCGCAGGAATATCTCACAAAGTATCAAGAATTTGCATTGCAAGATGGCGATTTAGTTATGGCAATGACTCGTCCTATAATTAAGTCACTTAATTCAGTGAAAATTGCAAAAGTTTCAAGCAGAGATTTGCCATGCTTATTGAATCAACGAGTTGGAAGATTTCAAATGAAAAGAGGCATTACGCCAATATTTCTTGAAGTTCTGTGTAGAACTGATGACTTTAAGGATTATGTAGATAGAATGAGTGGTAATTCGCTTCAACCAAATGTAAGCAGCGCACAAATTGAAGACTACATGATTATTCTACCTCCGTTGGGACTACAAGAGCAATTTTCTGACTTCGTCAAACAAATCGACAAATCAAAACTTGAAATTCAAATGAGCCTGGAAAAGCTTGAGACACTAAAAAAAGCACTCATGCAACAGTATTTTGGGTGAGGTGAGAACGCATGAAAGAATATACCGAGCTAAAAAATGAAATCCAGAAGTTAATTGATCATGGAGATAAGCTTTACTATTCGCTTGAAAGAATTGATAAATCTAAGTGTAAGGATTTTGGCTTTTTTATTTTGAATTATGAAGAATGGTATACAAAAGCACTGGTTCTTATAAAACAGCTAATTCCAGACCGTACTCAAGATTTTATACTGCTTTATTCTAATCCTAAACGGAAAGAGATTAATTTTGGGACATACAGTATTTCAGATGCATTACGGGGAATCCATCATACAAGGGACTTATATGGACCGTGGACAGCAGCACTTAATGTGCTTCGACAGGTGAAAATGCTGCAAGCATGTTTAGATAAATTCGATAGCAAGATTTACAGTATACAAGTAGTACTCCAAGCTGATATTTTCGACTCGGAAATTGAAACGGCAAAGCATCTGCTCAAAATGGGCTTTCTTAGAGCTGCTGGTGCAATATGTGGAGTAGTATTAGAAAAGCATTTTTCTGGAGTGTGTCATACTAGAGAGATTGTTACTAAAAAAAAGAATCCAACAATAACTGATTTCAATGATGCATTAAAAGATAATGTATACGATACAGTTGAATGGAGAAGAGTACAAAGATTGGGAGATATTCGAAATCTGTGCGATCACAGCAAAGAACGAGAACCCAATAAGGATGAGGTTGAAGAGTTAATTAGCGGAACGGAACAAGTAATAAAAACCATTTTCTAATACTGACAAGGTGCTGACATGACCAATTTTGATTTTTTAATCCATTCTGAAGTTCGCATGATACTGAAATCACAGATTTAGAATGTTTTGGGGAGGCAATTGTGTTGAAAATAGATGTTCATCTTGATAAGTTATTTGAACATTTGAAAAAAATAAGTCCAGTTGTTGTTTCTATTGGTATCGTGTCAAGCTTTATACTGTTCATGCCTGAAGATATGCTCCAAAGGTTGCATCTTGCCAATATACCGGAAAACTGGATGTTGTGTATTTCGGTGTTGTTTTTGTTTTGTGTATTTCTCACGCTTATTATTGTTCTCCAAATTCTCATTTCTTCTGGTTCAAAACGGCTAAAGCGGTGTAGAACCATAAGATCATTTAAGAAGATGTTCAAATCTCTAGACAATAAACAAAAAGAATACATAAGGCAGCTTTTATTGAATGATCATAAACAAATTCGTCTGGATATGAATGATGGTAATGCATTATATTTAACTCAGATAGGTTATATATATCAACCAGGACAAATAACGGATATCGATCCATTCACCAAGGAAATGATTGTCGGATTTAATGCTCAGCCTTGGTTAATAACTGCATTTAACGATAATCCTGATTTTTTCTTGAAAGATTGAGGTAACTTTGTCATGACCAACTTTGATTTTCTTCACTCCGACCCGCAGTTTGCCTCCTTTGCGGATGTAGCGGTGTCGGCAGAACGAATCCTGCAACTTGATGTGGAGGCAAGTATTATCAACTGCCGCCGCGCGATGGAGTTTGCCGTCAAATGGATGTATTCCGTGGACGGCAGCCTTGTCATGCCGTATCAAGATACGTTGGTCAATCTGATGAATGCGGAAGAATTCCATGATGTTGTGGGCATCGATATTTGGCGGCGCATGGATTTCATCCGCAAAATGGGCAATAACGCCGTCCACAGCGGTAAAAAGGTAACACTTGAGCAAGCAGCCCTGTGCCTGGAAAACCTGTATGTTTTCCTTGATTTTGTCGCTTACTGCTATGGAAAAGATTACGTGGAAGGTAAGTTTGATGCCGCACTTCTGCAGACGGAACCGGCCATGGTTACACCTCCTCTTCTTGAAGTACCGGAGGTTGATCTGAAAGCACTCATCGCCGAAAACAAAGCGCTGAAAGAAGAGCTGACAGCCCGTCGGGAGGAACAGCAGCAAACTTATGTGCCCAAGCCGCTGGAGCTTTCAGAATATAAGACACGCAAAATCTATATCGATGCCATGCTGGCGGATGCGGGTTGGACGGAAGGCCATGATTGGCTGAGCGAAGTTGAATTGCCCGGCATGCCAAACTGGTCTGAAATAGGTTATGCCGATTATGTGCTCTATGGAGACGATGGAAGACCGCTTGCGGTGGTGGAAGCAAAACGTACGTGCGTGGATGTTGCCAAGGGCCGCCAGCAAGCAAAACTTTATGCCGATTTATTAGAACAGAAATATCACCGTCGCCCGATTGTCTTTCTCACCAACGGTTTTGAAACGCGTATTGTTGACAACCTATATCCGGAGCGAAAAGTTGCATGTATCTACTCCAAGCGTGATCTGGAAAAATTGTTCAATTTACGGTCATTGCGGACTCGTCTCGCGTATGTAATGGTCAATAAGAACATCGCCGGGCGCTATTACGAGGAAGCAGCCATCAAGGCCATTTGCGACAGCTTTGACGCACGCAATCGCCGCAAGGCGCTGCTGGTGATGGCCACCGGTTCCGGCAAGACGAGAACGGTCATTGCTTTGTGCGACGTGCTGCTGCAGCATGGCTGGATTAAAAACATCCTGTTTCTCGCCGACCGCAATTCGTTGGTCACACAAGCCAAACGCAATTTCGTCAATTACCTTCCCGATCTGTCTCTCACCAATCTCTGCGAGGAAAAAGACAATTACAGCGCCCACTGCGTTTTTTCTACTTATCAGACGATGATGAACTGTATTGACTCTGTAAAGGATGACGAGGGCAAGCTTTTCACCTGCGGGCACTTCGATCTGGTGATCTGTGACGAGGCACACCGCTCCATCTATAACAAATACCGTGATATTTTCACTTATTTTGATGCACCGTTGGTGGGCCTTACTGCAACACCAAAAATTGATATCGAAAAAAACACCTATGAAATATTCGAGTTGGAAAATGGTGTGCCAACCTACGGCTACGAGTTGGCACAGGCGGTCAGCGATGGCTATCTGGTGGATTTTCTGTCTGTGGAGACGAAATTGAAATTCATCGAGCAGGGTATCGTCTACGATGATCTTTCCGAGCAAGACAAGGCAATTTATGAGGACACTTTTGAGGATGAAAACGGCGAAGTGCCGGAATCGATTGCTTCCTCAGCCCTGAATGAGTGGATTTTCAATGAGGATACTATCCGGCAGGTAATACAGGTTCTGATGACAGATGGAATCAAGATCAACTACGGGGAAAAGCTGGGCAAGACGATCATTTTTGCCAAGAATCACCTGCATGCCGAAAAGATTTATGAGATTTTCGGTAAGGAGTACCCAAATTTGTTCGGTTATGCCAAGGTTATCGATAACTACATGACGTATGCACAGAGTGCTATCGACGAATTTTCCGAGCCGAACAAACTGCCGCAGATCGCTATTTCGGTAGATATGCTGGATACCGGTATTGATATTCCGGAGATTCTGAACCTCGTATTTTTCAAAAAGGTGATGAGCAAGGCAAAGTTCTGGCAGATGATCGGCCGCGGAACCCGTCTCTGTCCGGGTCTTTTGGATGGAGAAGATAAGCAGAAGTTTTATATTTTTGATTTCTGCGGCAACTTTGAATTCTTCCGGATGAATAAAGGGCGGCCTACAGCCAATATGCTGGCGTTGCAGGGTGCAATTTATCAATTGAAAATGCAGATTGTTTTCAAACTGCAGGACATTGCTTTCCAGACGAAAGAATTGATTCCCTTCCGCAAAAGCTTAGTAGACGACATGGTACGCAAGGCACAGGAATTGAACCGTGAAAATTTCGCGATCAAGCAGCATTTGAAGTCTGTGGAGCAGTATTCCGAACCAAAAAGCTATGATGCATTTTGCTATGAAGATACCTTGATCGTTGGTAATGAAATGGCCCCGTTGATCCTGCCGGACGAAGATGAAGCAAGCGCCGTCCGCTTCGACGCGCTGATCTATGGAATTGAGCTTGCTTATCTGGTCGGTAAAAATTACACTCGTGCTCGTAGCGACCTTCTCAAACGGATCAACGGTGTCGCTGGTGTAGCAAATATTCCCGAGATTAGGGCACAGGCAGAGTTGATTCATCAAATTTTGCATACAGATTATCTGGAAAATGCCGGGATCAATGAGTTTGAACATATTCGTGAAAATCTGCGCGGGCTGATGAAGTATATTCCGCACAGCGATATGAGATACACCACCAATTTTGCGGATGAGATTTTATCAACAGACTGGCATGAATCCGATTTGGAGAATGATGATCTCAGGAATTACAAAGCAAAAGCAGAATTTTATATCCGGAAACATCAGGACAATGCTGCCATTGCCAAACTAAAAACCAATGTTCCGCTTACAAAAGAAGATGTCAAAGCTTTGGAAAAAATCCTCTGGAGCGAGGTGGGCACAAAGCAGGATTATGAAACGGAATGTGGTCAAAAGCCCTTGGGAGAATTTGTACGTGAGATCGTCGGTCTCGATAGCAATGCAGCCAAGACAGCATTTGCGGAATATCTCAATACCGCAAATCTGGACAGCCGACAAATCTATTTCGTCAACCAGATCGTTGAATACATTGTGCATAATGGTTTGATGAAAGATCTGTCTGTTTTGCAGGAATCACCTTTTACGGATCGCGGCAGCATTGTTGAAGTGTTTAAAAATCTTTCTGTTTGGGCAGGAATTCGAAAAGCGATTGAGCGAGTCAACGCAAATGCAGTAGCAGCATAAAAGTGAAATGACCTTGGATAATCTCCCTTTCCTTAAATCACCGAACCAATCCTAAACATATGTGCCAAGCGGCTCTGCTGATTTCTGTATGGAATCAGCAGAGCCGTGATTTTTTTAATTTTTTATAACTAAATCATAAATTAAGGTATTGACATTAATAGTACTATATGGTATTATTTCATCTAAGGTGGTGTTGATTTGGTTTCTGAAACGAATGGTGGGTTTTTGATCTCTCAGATCAGGCAAGTCAGCGGAAGAATATTTGAAAAGCTGCTGAACCGTGCCGGAATCGATGCGTTCAATGGAGCGCAGGGCCGTATCCTGTATGTTTTATGGCAGCAAGACAACATTCCAATCGCGGAGCTTTCAAGGAAAACAGGTTTGGCAAAAACAACTCTTACCAGTATGCTCGACCGTATGGAACAAGCGAAGCTGGTCAATCGGGTTTTTGACAAAGATGATAGAAGGCAGATACGCATTCTGCTTACCGAACAGGCGCGATTGTTAAGCGGCGAATATGATAACGTGTCCAAAGCAATGAATGCGATCTATTACACCGGGTTCACAGATGATGAGATACTTGTTTTTGAGAATACGCTAAGGCGTATCTTAATAAATCTTAATGAAAGTGAGAGCTAGATATGACTGAAGATGCAAAGTCAACCGTAAAGGAATTAAGAAAAAACAGCGACATCGCCTATTTGGCTTCTATCAACGATGAGGGTTATCCAGTCATGCGGGCCATGCTCGTCCTTGAGCACGACAGCCTGAGGACGCAGTACTTCTCAACGAATACCTCTTCCAGAAAAATCAGATATTTTATGAATAATCCCAAGGCTTCGGTTTATTATTGCCGACATGAAGATTATATTAGTGTTTTGTTCGCAGGTGAGATACAGATCTGCACCGATCAGCCAACGAAAGATTTTCTCTGGCGCGAAGGATTCGAAAGATATTACCCCAAAGGCGTTACCGATCCAGATTACTGTGTTTTGAAGTTCACCGCCAAGACCGGTTTCCATTACGGACCGGGCGGAGGTGCTTTCACACTCGACCAACTCGAGGGTCATCATGAATAATCGATTGTTTAAGAACCGGACAGAATTCAGAGACTGGCTGCAAGAAAATGCGCTGTCTACTGACGGCATCTGGCTGATCTTTAACAAGAGTAAAAATAGCGAATCAATCAAAGCCGCCGAAGCGCTGGAGGAAGCGTTATGTTTTGGTTGGATCAACGGACAGATGCAGAGTGTAGATGCTGAGACATACATCATGTATTTCAAGCAACGCAGCAAAACGAGTAAATGGTCGGAGAAAAATAAAGCCCTTGTAGAGGCACTCGAAGCCCAAGCCCTAATGACCGATTTCGGTAGGGCGAAAATTGAGATTTCAAAACATAACGGGAATTGGAATCCTCCAAAAGCGGATCCGATAACCGAAGAGCAGATCCGCGAAATCTCGGCTTTGCTGAAACCTTATGAGACTGCCTGGGTGAATTTTGAAAAGATGCCACGCTCGATGCGCAGAACTTATACAGCATCGTATGTCTACACAAAAACAGAAGAAGGCAAACAAAAACGGCTGAACGAGATAATTGAACGCCTGAATCTGAATCTGAATCCGATGGAAAGCATAAAGAAGAAACTCGAGTAGTAGCGTGAAAAACAAAAACAGAAGCACCACTCCCTAGTGGACCGCTATACTGAATCAGGCTGGCTTCACTCCAAATGAAGAATAATCGAGCTTTGGGCTGTCCTGATTTTAAGTATAAGATTATTTATAAAAACAAAAAAAGGAGTTGGATGATCATGAGCCAGGAACAATCGCTTATTTCTATGGGATCTATCTGTATCGATAGTGGTAATTCCAGTGCCTTGGCGGATTTCTATGCGAAGCTATTGAATTGGGTGAAATTTTACGATGGCGAAGAATGGGCAGCGATTCAATCGCCGGATAAATCTCAAACAATCGGCTTCCAGACGGTCGAAGATTATATGCCGCCTGTTTGGCCATGGGAAACGGGAAAACAAACACAGATGATGCATCTGGATCTCAATGTACCGGATTTAGACAAGGCTGTCTCCTATGCGCTAGCGTGCGGAGCATCCCTTGCGAGCACGCAGTATAACAAGGATGCCTATAGAACCATGATCGATCCTGCCGGCCATCCGTTTTGTCTCTGCCTAAGTAAATAGAAAAGGTCAAGAATCTAACTAAATTCAGTGGCTAACTGGTTTTATAAATCGGTTAGCCCTTTTATTTTCACATGGCTCCTGTTATCGCTTTCCAATGAAGTATCGCTCCAACATTTTATCCATAACAAGAGAACAACAGAAAAAAAGAGGGAAAGTTCAAACTGGATTTGAATGCAATGAAGCAGGAAAGAGAGGGCTCTCGCATCGTCAGGAGCCCTTTTTGCGTTAAAAATGGCTATCCAATTCTGTTCACCCTGTGGTATAATATGACTAATGAAAGAGATTGACGGTATAATCCTGTACATAAAGCAAGGTGTAACTGCTTGGAAGGATGTAGCTTGATGATGTCACATAAAGAAATGCTGCGTTTGTTGCAGATCCAATTGGCAATTGACCTTAATTGCACAGTGGATGATCTGAATGGCGAACAAGACAGCGTAATTTTTGTCGAAGCAAAAGAGAACCCCGGCCGCAGGCGACAGACGCTCGGCGAACGCTCCTTTGATCTTTTATCGATGGGCAAATCCATTGTGGTATCGGCCAGCGCAGAACGGCTGGCTATCGCCAAAGCCTTGATGCAAGGCAAGGACAGAGATACAATCTTTTCTCTGCCAATCATCAGGGGATATTATCTGCACTATTTGCCCGATTTGTCCAAGTTAAAGTCAATTACAGCGCCGGTTGGCTTCTCTTATGAATGGATTGAGCAGGATGAAATTCCTTCTCTGCTGGGATTTGCTGGTTTTGACAACGCTTTGATTTATAACCGGAAACACCCTTATCAAACTGAATTGGTCTTACTGGCAAAACAAGAAGGTCAGATTGTGGCGATGGCAGGCGCTTGCGATCCATGGGATAAGATCAGGCAGCTGGGCATTACCGTCTTGCCCGCCTACCGGGGCTTGGGATTGGCGGCTTATCTGATCAGCGATTTGACACAGGAATTGCTGCAGCGCGGCTTTGTACCGACCTACGATGTGGATGCCTGCAACCTCGCTTCGCAAAGAGTGGCTTATCGGGTGGGGTTTTATCCGGCGTGGATCACGGATCGGCGCTGCGATTTCAGAAGTTATGAAACTGCACCGCTCCGCTGATTCCGGTTGGCGTGTCGGTCGGTCAGAGAAGGATTGGTCTTACAGGCTCAAATACTCTCCTCCAAACGAGAATTCTCAAATGCATAAGGAAGCCACAACTCCCTTGACAGAAGACAATTGGTATTAAATTGTTGCTGTACGGGGAGTTTCGACATTGTGCCAAGTACCACTTGACAGTGTGTTGTTAAGTGGTATACTTCAATTTCGAGAATCGAAGGATAGTCTGTAAAACAGCGCAAAACAGCACCAAAATCGCCAAAAATCGCCGCACAGCGGCTGCGGCAAAAGAGACCATATCAATTAAAATGGTGATGATAGCGCAAGCGGTTCTTGATCTGCGTTTTGATTGGAGGTAGCGATGCACGAAACAGCCTTAATGCAAGATTTACTGTCCCTGGCAGAAAAAGCTCTGCAAGGGCAGAATGTCAAGCAAGTCAATACAGTCAAGCTAGCTGTGGGAGCGTTGGCGAACGCCATGCCGGATGCGCTGGCATTTGCTTTCGAAGCAATGACGCAAAGCGGTGTGCTGCAGGGAGCTGTGCTGGAAATGGTTCAATTGCCGGTCAAGGTACGCTGCGATGGCTGCGGTCAGGAATATGAACCAGCAGGTTTTCCATTTCACTGTCCGAGCTGCCGCAGTATTTATTATCAGATCACGCAGGGCGAGGATATTTATATCATCAGCCTAGACTGTGAAAAATACGCAAATGAAGACGGACAGCGATAAAAAGGAGAGAAACAAATGGCTGAAATTGAAATGGGACAAAATTTAAAATCACTGAATGATGCGATTGCACAAGCGAACCGCAGTGGTTTTCAAAAACACCATGTCTTTGTTTTAGATATTATGGGTTCGCCCGGTTCCGGTAAAACGACTTTGCTGGAGAATATCCTGCCTGTCTTAACCAAAGAGCTGCGAATTTTCGTAATTGAAGGTGACTTAGCGACACAAAATGATGCGGAGCGGATTCGTAAGACCGGAGTTAAGGCTGCTCAGATCAATACAAATGGTGCCTGCCATCTGGATGCCAGAATGATTCAAAGCGAAATTGAGCAGTTGGATCTCAGCGCAATTGACTTGCTGATCATCGAAAATGTGGGGAATTTGGTCTGTCCTATTTCCTATGATTTAGGCGAAGATCTTCGTCTGGTGATTTTAAGTACGCCGGAAGGGGAGGATAAACCATTAAAATATCCGCCAGCGATGCTGCATACCGATGCTGTGGTGATCACGAAAACCGATCTTGCTCCCTATGTGGATGTCAATATCGATACGATGAAAACCTATATCCATCAGATCAATCCGAAAGTGCAGATATTGGAAGTCGGTAAATGCAACGGTATCTATGCTGCAAATGCGGTTATTACTTATCTTGAAGAAAAGATTGCCGCCCGGAAAGGCTAAGTAAAGGGTCGTACTATGGTAAGATATGCTGTAGAAGTTCAAGGAATTGTGCAGGGTGTGGGATTCCGCCCCTTTGTTTATCGCATCGCGAAGTCTCTTTTGCTGGATGGGTTTGTCTATAACACTTCTAAGGGTGTTTCCATCGAAATTGAGGGGAATCAAGCCAGTTGTGCAGCATTCTTGACCGAATTGCAGGAAAATCCACCGCCAATGGCACGAATTGAAAAAGTTGCAGTCAGAGAACTGCCGCTGCGGGGAGAGCCTGGTTTTCGCATTCTTGCTAGCCTTACCGGGGCACGAAATGCCATGATCTCACCGGATATCGGGATCTGTGCCGATTGTATTCGGGATATAACCGAAAAAGGAAACCGGCGCTATCGTTATGCTTTTACCAATTGTACGAATTGCGGACCACGTTTTACGATCATTCAGGATATTCCTTATGATCGTAAAAATACAACAATGGCACAATTCACGCAATGCGAACCCTGCCAGGCAGAATACGAGGACCCGGCCGATCGGCGTTTTCATGCTCAACCCAATGCCTGTCCCGATTGCGGTCCGCATTTGAGCTTTTACCAAAAAGGTAAACCGCTCGCGGGGGATGTTTACGATTCATTCCAAAGCAGAATTGCTGCCGGCAAAATCGTGGCTGTCAAGGGAATCGGCGGCTATCACCTGGTTTGCGACGCGCGCAATGAAGCAGCTGTCCAGACGCTGCGCCAAAGGAAATTACGTTATGACAAACCATTTGCGGTCATGATGCCGGATCTGGCTACCGTAGAAAAATATTGCGTGATGAATCAAGCGGAACAAAGAGCCTTGACGTCTATACAGAAACCGATTGTGCTTTTACAGAAAAAACCGGACTGTTCCATCGCCTGGAGTGTATGTCAGAACAATCATCGTTTGGGTGTGATGCTGCCTTACACCCCGCTGCATTACCTTTTGCTGCAAAATCAAGAGGTTTTGGTGATGACAAGCGGAAATTTATCCGACCGGCCAATGGTCTTTCAGGATGAAGAAGCTTTCACCGGGTTTTCCCAGATAGCCGACGCTGTTCTGACCCATAATCGCCAAATTTACCGCCGAATGGATGACAGTGTAGGTATCGTGGTGCACGACCGGCTGCATCTGCTGCGGCGGGCGCGGGGATTTGTACCGGAACCGCTTCGCTTGCCGGGAAACCGGCAGGTCATTCTTGCCTTGGGAGCACAGCAAAAAAATACTTTTTGCTTAGCAAAACAGGAAAATGCCTTTCTCAGCGGCCATATCGGCGATTTGGATGATGCTGATACCGAAAAATCTTACACAGACGAGATCGCAGCTTTTTTGAAAATCTTTGAAGCGCTGCCTGCCGTGATCGCCTGTGATTACCATCCGGATTATCTTTCCAGCCGTTATGCTGTTACTTATCAAAAATCACTGAAACAAGCGTTTCAGAAGACCAATAAAACAGAACAAGAGATTCAGATCATCCCGATTCAACATCATCATGCTCACTTTGCCTCGGTACTGGCCGAACATGATCTGAACGAAGAGCAAATCTTCGGCTTGATTTTTGACGGTTCAGGTTTGGGAGATGATGGCAGTATCTGGGGTGGGGAAGCACTGCTCGGCAACATTGGTTCGAGCAGCCGGGTAGGTCATTTGCTCCCGTTTCGGTTGTTGGGTGGCGAGACAGCAATCAAAGAACCTTGGCGAGTCGCCTTGGCTGTCACGGCGCAAACCTGTGGCCGCGAGACAGCATTGGACTTGTTCCCCAAAGACAGAGAAACAGCGGAAATTTTGCTGCAGGCAGGAGAAAGGGAAGTCAACTCACCCCTGACTTCTTCCATGGGACGTCTGTTTGATGCAGTGGCTGCTTTAGCCGGGATTTGTCCCATTACTACCTATGAGGGACAGGCAGCAATTGAACTGCAGCAAAGCATGGACGAAACGGCAGCGGGCAGTTACCATTTTGCCATCGAACAGACTGACGAGGGAATGTTGTTTGATTGGCGGCCGCTGATTTGTGCGGTCCTTACCGATCGTAAAAACGCTGTCCCTGCCGGCAGCCTGTCGCTGCGCTTTCATCGTGCGGTTGTAGAATTGATCGTGCAAGCGGCAATTCTGCAGCGTCAAAATAACGGCAGTCAGAAGGTAGTCTTATCCGGTGGTGTTTTTCAGAATGAATATCTGTTGGGCCAGGCCATGACCGCGCTGGAAGAGCAGGGGTTTCTGGTTTATAGCAACGAAAAAATACCAACCAACGACGGCGGTATCGCTTTTGGCCAAGCGGCTGCGGTTGCTTATCGAATGAGGTGAAGAAAGATGTGCCTTGCAATCCCCGGATTGATCACAAAAATCCAAGACGGAGAAGCTACCATTGATTATGGTGGCATTTCAAAACGTGCCGATCTCAGTTTGATGGAGAAGGCTGTGCTGGGTGACATCGTGCTGGTGCATGCCGGTTTTGTAATACAGATCCTGGATAAAAAAGCCGGCGAAGAACTGCAGAAACTCGTCAAAGCAACGCTGGACGTTCTCTAAGCAGATGAATTACAGCATAGCGGATTTACTGCAGGGAATTAGGAAACTGGCTGATCAAACCGGTCCAGTGACGATCATGGAAGTTTGCGGAACCCATACTTCCAGTATCCGGCAATATGGCTTACCCTCTCTTTTACCGTCGAATATCCGGCTTGTCTCCGGACCGGGCTGTCCGGTTTGTGTTACTTCGTCGGCGGATATTGCTGCAGCGATCGCGCTGGCGAGCCGGGATGAAGTGATATTCACCTGCTTTGGCGATATGATGCGGGTGCCGAACGGTAAGATTAGTCTCTATTCGCTGTATGAACAGGGCAGAGATGTTCGATTGGTTACCTCACCGCTGGATGCGCTGACCATTGCGCAGCAACAGCCGGAAAAACAAGTGGTTTATTTTGGCATCGGATTTGAAACCACCGCACCGCATACGGCGGTATTGGTAGAAAAAGCTGCGCGAGCAAAGGTGCGCAATCTCAGCATTTTGAACGCGCATAAGACAATGCCAGCGGCAATCACCGCTCTGCTGCAGAATGAAAGCAGTATCGATGCTTTGCTTTGCCCCGGACATGTTGCGGCGATGATCGGGGCAGATGCGTTTGCTTTCGTACCGGAAAAATTACATTTACCCGCTGCCATTGCCGGGTTTGAAGCCGATGAGATTTTGGCGGCGATTTTATCAATCATGGATCTGATTCAAAAGCAGAAATTAGAATGTGTCAATATGTATCCTCAAGTTGTGACGCCAACCGGCAACCGCAGCGCCTTGGATTTGCTCTATCGGGTGATGGAACCGAGCGACGCCATCTGGCGCGGTCTGGGCAGTCTGCCGCAAAGCGGTTTGCAATTTCGTCCGGCTTACCGCGCTTATGACGCACGAAATCGCTTTGCCATTGAAAAAACGGAAATGGCGGAACCAAAGGGATGTCTGTGTGCCGCTATCTTACGCGGTAAAGCGATACCGCCAAATTGTGCTCATTTTGGCAGCGCTTGCACACCAGACGCTCCGATCGGACCGTGTATGGTCTCGTCTGAGGGCGCTTGCGCGGCTTATTACCGCTACAGGGAGGAATAAAGCATGGACGAAGTGATCACGCTGGCGCACGGATCCGGCGGGGTAAAATCCAGAGAATTGGTCGAACAGTTGTTTTTGCCTGCATATGCCAATCCCTATTTGAATCCTCTGACCGATTCGGCAATCTTAAGCGTTGGTGAAACGATTGCCATGACAACAGACAGTTATGTCGTCAGGCCCCTGTTTTTTCCCGGCGGCGATATCGGCAGACTGGCGGTCAGCGGGACGGTGAATGATCTGGCGGTCAGCGGTGCTTGCCCAAAATTCCTCTCAGTGGGGATGATCCTGGCAGCGGGTTTAGAGATCAGCGTGCTGCTGCGAATTGTCAAGTCGATTGCCGATACGGCCAAAGAAGCCGGAGTACAAATTGTGACCGGCGATACTAAGGTTGTTGAGCAGAACAGCGCGGACCGCATCTTCATCAATACAGCGGGTATCGGCGTTTTTACCACGGGACGAAGCATTCCACCGCAAAAAATCGCAGCAGGCGACTGTATTATCGCCAGCAGTTTTCTGGCCTGTCACGGTATGGCCGTGATGGCCGAACGCAATCATCTGGGCTTTCAGCCGGCGATTGAAAGCGATGTGGCGCCTTTAGCCGAAATGGTGCAGGGAGTATTGCAAGCAAACGGCAATTCGGTTCATGCGCTGCGGGATCCTACCCGCGGAGGTGTAGCTGCCACGCTCTGTGAATGGGTGACGGCTGATACCGATATTCTTCTCTATGATCAGGAACTGCCGGTGCGGGCGGATGTCCGGGCAGCTTGCAAAATCTTAGGGCTTGATCCGCTGTTTATTGCCAATGAAGGGGTTGTGCTTTTGGCGGTAGCGCAAAGCTGTGCCAAAGACGTCATTGCCGCTCTGCAAAAGGATGCGCATGGCAAGCATGCGGTAATAATCGGAGAAGTACGAAAAGGCAGCGGTAAAGTCGTTGCCGTTACGGAATTTGGCTCGCACAGAAGAATTCTGCTGCCACGGGGGGAATTACTGCCCCGAATTTGCTGACCATACCTTGTCAGCCGGTTAACTTGAAATGGAAAGGTGATTGCGAAATCATGAATGCATGGGTTTTAGTAGTAGGTGTTTTAGTACCGCTCTTGGGAGCGTTGCTGCTGCCGTTGTTTGGCAGATGGTCGGAGAAGCTGCGCAACGGTATGACTTTGGTATTTGTAGCGGTTGGATTTCTTTGTGCAGCCGCTGCTTTGCCGGCTGTCTTGGCTGGTCAGCCGCTTTCTCTCCGCTTTGCGCTGCCGCTTGGTTTGAGTTTTGGTTTCTATGCGGATGCGCTCGCTGTTTTTATGGCTTTGACAGCCTCGTTTGTCAGTTTTATTATTGTTCTCTATTCCTTTGGTTATATAGAGGAATACGAAAATCAGAATGAATATTACATGATGATCTGTTTGTTCATCGGCGCGATGATGGGACTCGTCTATTCGACCAACCTGATCGCCATTTATACCTTTTGGGAAATTTCCGCTTTATGCTGTTGGAGATTGATTGGGTTTTACCGCGAGGAAATTCCGGTACAGCGGGCCAACAAAGCGTTTATCGTTACGGTGCTCGGCGCTTTGATCATGTTGGTTGGTTTCATCAGTATTTATGGACAGACTGGTACTTTTGAACTGACTGCCATGAAAGGCGTCGCCATTCCTGCCTGGACAGTCGTCCTGATCCTGTTTGGCATTTTATCCAAATCTGCAACCTTTCCTTTGCATAGTTGGCTGCCGGATGCCGGTGTGGCGCCTTCGCCGGTTACCTCGCTTTTACATGCTGCGGTGCTGGTTAAGATTGGTGTTTATGCCTATGCCCGCTTCTTTGTACTGACCTTCCATGTGGATGGCATTTTTCTTACAGTTGTCCCAATCATCGCTGCGGTCAGCGCTTTAATCAGCGCCGGTGTGGCGCTGCGGGAAAATGATATCAAACGGGTCGTGGCCTATTCTACCATCAGTCAGTTGGCTTTTATTTTGCTGGGGCTTTCCTGCGGCAATGAAATCGGTTTCGTTGGAGGACTTCTCTATATCCTGGCACACAGTGTTGCCAAGGGCGGTCTCTTTCTTTGCGCCGGAATTGTAGAGCATAATATGCATACCAAGGACATTCGTAAAATGGGCGGTTTGGCTAAAACAATGCCCTTTACTGCGGTTGCTTTTTTGCTCTGCGCCTTTTCCGTCATGGGAATCCCGCCTTTTTCCGGTTTCTTCGCGAAATACCTTGTCATTGACGGAATCATTTCTGCCAATCAGATTGGACTTGGAGTCGTCTTCATCCTGGGTGCTGTGATGACCGTCATGTATTTGACTCGTCTTTTCGTTAAGGTATTTTTGGGACCTCAGACGAATCCAGAAGTCAAAGAAGGGACACCGATCATGGTTGCCAGTGTGATGACACTGGGAATTGTGGCACTTTTGCTGGGTATCTTTATTTATCTGCCGTCCCAGCTCGCAATGATTGCTTATGGGGGTGGACTATAAATGCTGCATGTCATCGCTGAATTTCTAAAACTGAATAGTAATCTTCTGCTCTGTATGGTCGGGCTGCCGATCGTCAGCGGTATCTTGCTCTGGCTCTTCCGCAAGCAAGCGGTCCTGCAGGCAGTCACCGCGGCAGCGGCAGCGTTTGCAAATCTGGTTTTTTCGCTCAGTTTGTATACAACTGCTGAATTTTATGCGAAACTGCCGTTTACGGCCTTCGGTTTTGAATTTTCTCTGCGCTCCTATGCCTTTTCCGCGTTTTTCCTGACATTTACGGCAGCCATGTTTTGTCTGATTGCTCTTTATACAGTAGCCAATCTAAGCCGTGTATCTTTTCAGGGGCTCTACCTCTTCTATCTTTATCTCAGTCTTGCCTTGATTAACGGGGCAATTCTCGCCGATCATCTCGGCATCATGCTGTTTTTCTGGGAAGGGCTTCTTTGTACTTTGTTTGGAATTCTCTTGATCAACAATCAGGAGCATCCCGCTGCGGCAGTCAAAGCGCTGACGATTTCCGGTTCAGCAGATCTATTGCTGATGCTTGGTATCATTCTCACCACTTATCTGGCGGGAACAGGTAATCTTAGCCAAATCAGCAAGCTGCCGATTCAAGGTATCGGCATTTTGGGATTCCTCTGCCTGATGTTCGGTGCTATTGGCAAAGCAGGCAGCATGCCTTTTCACAGTTGGATACCAAATGCCTCTGATGACGCACCGACTGTTTTCATGGTCGCTTTTCCGGCGTCTTTAGAAAAAATACTGGGCATCTATTTTGCCGCCAGAATTGTGTTAGGTGTTTATGATTTTGTGCCCGGTGGTCTAATGAGTATCATCATGATGAGCGTAGGGACGGTCACCATTGTTTTCGCCGTCGCCATGGCTTTGATTCAGAAAGATATGAAACGTCTCTTATCCTATCATGCGATCAGCCAGCTCGGTTATATGGTCTTGGGGATTGGATCGGGTCTTCCGGTTGGTATCATTGGCGGTTTGTTCCACTTGGTCAATCATGTGCTCTATAAAACCGGCTTGTTTATGATTTCCGGCAGTATTGAACGGAATACCGGCACGACTGATCTACATCAGTTGAGTGGTTTACGCAAAAAAATGCCGATTACCGCGCTCTGTTTTCTGATTTTTGCCTTCTCCATTGCAGGATTTCCCGGGTTTAATGGTTTCTTCTCGAAAGAATTGATTTTTGATGCGGCTTTGGAGATCCATCCTGTTTTCTACCTGGGAGCGCTGTTGGGTGCTTTGATGACGGCTCTGTCCTTTTTGAAGATCGGACGCTCTTTATTCTTTGGTAAACTGCAGCTGCCAAAAGGCAAAAAGGAGATCAAAGAAACGAAGCCGGGTATGTTAATTCCAATCGTTATTCTGGCTGCCTTTTGTCTGCTCTTCGGGGTGGGAAATTCTCTGCCGCTCGATCATCTGTTAGGACCAGTCTTAGGCTATGAAGAATCTTTTTCCGGCTGGCCTCATTCCGCTTTGTTGGTTGCGATCTCAGTGGCTGCCTTATGCCTGGCAGTGGCTGACCACATTTACGGAGCGAAGAAGACAGGCAGTGCTTTGGCCGCGGCCGATCATATTCATAATGCAGCAGGATTGAAACAAATTTACCAATGGGCAGAAAATGGAATTTTTGATCCGTATCGTTGGTTGCTGGCAATCACAGGCGGTTTTTCCTTTGTTTGTGAAAAAATAGAACACGGTGTGAGTTGGATATATGATGTTGGGGTTCCCGGTTTGGTTACAGGAGTCGGAACGGCTCTCCATCGTTTCGACAACGGCAGCCTACCCCGTTACCTGACTTTGGCAATTGTTGGGCTTGCTTTGATTACACTGTTGTTTTTAATCACGCTGCCATGATGAAATCGTTAGCAATTTGCCTGACTGATTTGGCTATGGGGAGGGTACTATGAATTATCTGGATTATATCGCGAATACCTTTATTCTTGTTCCGCTAGCTGCGATCATTTTGAATAATATTCTGCCAAAGAAATGGATCGAGAATCAATTTCATCTTTTAGCGGGTGCGGTTACCGTCTTTCAGATGTTGGCTGTGGCAGCTGCTTTTTACCTGATGTCGGAGAACCATTTTAGCGCCTACACTTTTTCTGTTTTGGGTAAAGCAAACAGCCAGCAGGCGGGAGTGTTTCATCTGACTGCGGTTGCTTTGGTTTTCCTTTTCTGCGTCGGTTTAGTTTCTTTTATCTCTGTGCTGATCGCGAAACGAACTATTGACGCCAATAAAAGCTCCTATGTCAATCTTCTGATGACTTTATTAATTGGCATGAATGGCATGCTGCTGGTTAGCGATTTATTTTCGCTCTATGTTTTCTTGGATGTTGTGGGTATTTCCAGCTTTGTGATGATCGCTTTATTCCGCTCCAGAACCGGGTTAGAAGGCTCAATTAAATACTTGGTTATCTCTGCACTGGCGACTATTTTCATCCTGACCGGACTTTCTTTTATTTTCATGCAGACGGGCAGCTTGTCCTATGATGTGATCAACAGCGGTCTTTTGAAAACTGCGCCGCATCCCCTCAATACGATGCTGTATTTTGCGCTGATTCTCTTGATGGCCGGATTTGCTATCAAGACAGGTGCCGTTCCGTTTCATAGTTGGCTGCCGGATGCGCATCAAAGCGCCGACACCTCAGTATCGGTGCTGCTGAGCGGTATCGTGATCAAGGTAGCGGGAATTTATAGTTTTGTTGTTCTGACCCAATTGTTTGCCGGCGTGCAGGCAATTCAGGTTTCTCTGGCGGTTTTGGGTATGCTGTCCATTGTTACAGGAGCGCTGTTGGCTTTGCGGCAGGACCATTTTAAGCGAATTGTCGCCTATTCCAGTGTGAGCCAAATGGGATATATTCTGCTTGGGCTCAGCACAGGCAGCACGTTGGGACTAGTCGGCGCTGTGGCGCATGTCTTCAGTCATGCTACTTTTAAATCGACTCTGTTTGCTAACGCCGCCGCTCTGCATGAGCAGACTGGCACCTTGGATATCAATGAAATGGGTGGTTTGCAGAACCGCATGCCGGTGACAGCGTTTTCTTCCATCATCGCCTTTCTGTCCACGGCGGGGATTCCGCCTTTTCTGGGATTTTGGAGTAAATTTCTGATCATAACAGCTTTGTGGAACACCGATCACAGAATCCTAGGCGGCTTTGCCTTGTGCGTCAGTATATTGACCGCAGCCTACTTTCTCCGCTTGCAGAAAAAAGTATTTTTTGGTAAAACTCCTGCAGCACTTGCTTCTGTCAGTGAGATTAAAGGCAGCATAAAATTCGCGGAGATTTTATTGACAGCGATCACTGCAGTAGCTGGGATCCTATTTCCGTTGATCCTGTTATATTTACAATCTCTCAACTTGGTATAACTGCGCTCAGCGTATGCAGATAGGAGGTAACGTATGGATACAATTATTTATATCAGCTTGGCTTTTCTTCTCAGCTTCTGTTTCATGGCGGTGAAGTCCCGCAGTATTCTAAAATCGGCGATCTATCTTGCTGCGGCAAGCGCTGCCCTTGCTGTAGTCATGTTTCTTTTGGGGGCAACCTGGGCAGCTGTTTTCGAAGTTTCAGTCTGCTCTGGGTTAGTCACTGTCGTATTTATCAGCTCGATCAGCTTATCCAATATGAAAAAAGAAGATGTGCAAAAGCTTTATGATGATAAAAAGCGCATGGCTTATTTGCCGTATGTTCTGCTTTTTGGCGGATTTACCGTGGTTGCGGTGGCATTAACCAAGGATATCAACCTTACAGTGCTCGCTCAAAGCACGATGGAGGATTTTCAAAGTGTATTCTGGACTACGCGCAGTGCCGACATCCTCGGACAAATCACTGCAATTCTGATCGGTGGGATTGCAGTCGTCGTCTTACTGAAGGAGGAAGCAAAATGACAATTGAAACAGTAATGTTGATTGTTGGTTTTTTAATGATCCTGATCGGTTGTTATTGTTTGATTCGTTCCTATCATATGCTGAAAATCATTATCGGAATTGAAATCGCCATGAAGGCGGGAACGATGTTTTTGATTTTCGCCGGATATATGAACGGCCATATGGGATTGGCGCAGGCTTATGTGATTACAGCCATTGTTCTGGAAGTGGTGGTGGCGGTAGTTTTGGCTGGGGTGACAATCGGTTTATATCATAAGTACGGCAACATGGATATCCGTAACTTAACGCAATTGAAAGGGTAGGAATGAATATGGAAGCAATCTTATTTTCACCACCGGTTCTTTTCGTTTTCTTTTTCTTCCTGCTAAGTTTGTCTTCGCGATGGTTATCCCATTATGCTAATAAATCACCGCTCGACGAACGCGCCTTGGATGCTTATGCCTGCGGGCAGCGGGATATTGAAAACTATGTTAATCCGGATTACAGTCAGTTTTTCCAATATGCTTTTGTCTTCACGGTGGTTCATGTCATGATTCTTGTTGTGGCAACGGCTCCCGCCGAAGCCAGTCTGCTGCCAATCGCTTACATCGTAACCGGCATGTTAACGATTTTGATGGTCTTTAAGAGGTGAAAAATTTGAACATACTACAAAAAGCAATCCAATGGGGAACAGGGAAATCTCCCTGGATCATTCATTTCAATGCAGGAGCCTGTAATGGCTGCGATATTGAGACAATTGATGCCCTGACACCAAGATATGATTTGGAACGCATCGGAATTACCAAACAAGGCAGTCCGCGCCACGCGGACGTCTTGTTGTGTACCGGCGCCGTCACTCTGCAGACCAAGGAGCGTTTGATTCAGATCTATGATCAGATGTCGGAACCAAAATTTGTGATCGCAATCGGAACCTGCGCTTGTACCGGCGGCATTTTTGACGGCTGTTACAGTGTGATCGGAGGCATAGACAGCGTTGTCCCGGTTGATATGTATCTGCCGGGCTGTTCTGTCCGCCCGGAAACCATTCTGAATGCGGTTGATAAGTTGCTGCACGGCAGCACCGACGACGGGAAGACCCCAAACAAACCGAACGATTTAGGAGGCGAGCAGGATGGAAAATGAAGAAAGAATTGTCCGAATCCTTTGCGAGAGGTTTCCCTTTTTACAAGGACGCATCACTGCTAAAAGGGCGAAACGGATTTTTTCAGAGGCCTTAAGCCGAGACGAATTTATGCAGGTGATTGCTTTCGTGCATGACGAATTGGATTTTCACCGGGGCCACCATGTGGTAGGGACTGACGATGGTGAAAATCTGGGGCTTCTCTATATTTTGTCAAACTCGGAGTTTATTTTGCTGGCCTTGCGGGAAAGTGTTGCAAAAACGAATCCTGTTGTGACCACTTTATCTGATTTATACCCTTGCCTGATGATGCACGAGCGCGAATTAATCAGTTTATTCGGCGTGATTGTTGAGGGCCTGCCGGAGGGTATTTCCTATCCGCTGGCCGATGGCTGGCCGGAAGGCAACTACCCAATGCGGAAAGAATGGAACCCGGACTATTTTAATCGGAACACGATGACTTATGAACCGCCGCTGGAAAAGGAGGAACAGAAATGATCGAAAAAAATCAAATAGTGGTCCCGATTGGACCTCAGCATCCTTCTCTGGAAGAGCCGGCAACCTTTACGATTACCCTGGAAGGGGAAAAAGTGACCAATGCCATCATCGGCATCGGCTATAACCATCGCGGACTCGAGAAAGCCTGTGAAAGCAGGATTTATATTCAGGATCTCTATATCATCGAACGGGTGTGCGGGATTTGTTCTCACGTCCACAGCACTGCCTTTTGTATGGCAATTGAAGAACTGAATGGCATCAGCGCGCCGAAACGGGCTGAATATATTCGTGTGGTGGTTGCTGAATTGGAACGGCTGCACAGCCATTTGCTTTGGCTCGGGATTGCTTTTCATGAAATCGGCTTTGACACGATGTTTATGTATACCTGGAGAAACAGAGAAAAAGTTCTGAACCTATTAGCAACCGTGGGCGGCAACCGCGTCAATTATGGTGTCAATACCTTTGGCGGTGTCCGCCGGGATTTTGATGAAATCATCAATGGTGAAATTCTCAGCACCGTCGATACATTGGAAGAGGAGATCAAGAGCTATCTGCATCTCGCCTTGAGTGAATCCACCTTAGCCGTAAGGCTCGTCGGTGTAGGTAAATTATCCTACGAAGACGCTATCCACTTTGGCGCGGTAGGTCCGGTCGCAAGAGCAGCCGGAATTGCGGAAGATATGCGTGTGATTGAACCGTATGGCGCCTATAAAGATTTTCCTGTCAAGGTGGCTACCGATCAGGGCGCCGATGTTTATGGCAGGACGGTTGTCCGTATTTTAGAAATGCAGGAAAGCTTACGAATCATTCGGTTTTGCATTAAAAACCTGCCGGATGGCCCCATCACTGTGAGAGTGCCGCGCAGAGTAGCGGCTGGCGAAGCATTGATTCGTTTAGAGGCTCCGCGCGGAGAAGTGATTCATTATGTTCGCTCCAATGGCAGCGATATGCCGGACAGAGTTCGTGTCCGGGCACCTTCGCAGGCAAATTGGCATGGCATGCAGCATATGCTGGAAGGCGGTAATTTGGCCGACGTACCGATTACCATTGCCGCCATTGATCCCTGCTATTCCTGTACAGATCGCGCTATCGTGATCCAATCGGAAAACAAGACAAAACTGACGGATTGGCGGGGCTTGCGCCAATACAGTATTGATTGGTATAAAAAGCAAGGTGTTGACTGTTCAACGCTGAAGCTTTAGAGGGGTGGAACTGTATCTATGATTCAATTTCTTGCTGTCCTTAGTAAAGTATTGATCCTGCCGGGATTTCTGTTTCTGTCTGTTTATGGTTTCTTCGTGGAATTTGCCGACCGCAAGCTCTATGCCCGTATGCAAAATCGAATTGGTCCGCCCTGGTACCAGCCGCTTGCTGATTTCTTGAAATTGATCGGTAAGAAAACGATCATTCCGGCTGATGCTGATGAAAGTATGTTCCGCAGCATGCCGATTGTGTCGCTGTCTGCAGTCGCTTCCGCTTTTTTATATGTGCCGGTGCTCGGAATGCACGCCGTATTTTCTTTTAGCGGTGATCTGATCATTGTGCTTTACTTTCTGGCGATTCCGACCCTTGCCATGTTTCTTGCCGGTTGGTATTCCCGCGGCGTTTTTGCTACACTGGGTGCAACGCGTATTTTGACGCAGATGTTTGTTTATGAAGTACCTCTCTTCATTTCTCTACTGGCTCCAACTCTGCTGTCCGGCAGTTGGTCGATCAGCGGTATTGCTGCTTACTATGCTGCTCATCCGCTCTATGCTTTGATCAATATTCCTTGTATGTTGACAGCGCTGGTCTCTTTCCAATGTAAAATGGAACGTGCTCCTTTTGACTCTCCGGAGGCGGAAACCGAAATTGTATCCGGTGCGTTAGTGGAGTATGGCGGCCGTTTATTGGCTTTCTTCAAACTGGCTTCAAATTGTGAATTGGTGTTGATTTTGTCTCTTTTCTCAGCTGTTTATCTGCCTTTTATGACCGGGATCTTCTGGCTCGACCTCCTCTTGTATTTTGCAAAGACTCTGTTCGGGCTTTTCTTATTAACTTTGATGCGTGCAACCATGGCAAGACTCGTGATCAGTGAAATCGTGCGGTTCTGTTGGAAATATCTCACACCTGTCGCTTTGCTGCAGGTGGTATTCAATCTTTTGATTCGGGGGGTATTATAAGATGGCAAAAATGAGACCCGGCGTGATTACGCTGGAGGCTTTGGTGAATTTATTCCATAAGCCCGCAACAATCTCTTATGCCGGCAAAGGGGCACCGCAACTCGAGCGGAATTTCCATGGCCGCATCAATTATGATGCTTCTTCATGCATCAACTGTCTGATGTGCATGCGTGATTGTCCGACAGGTGCGATCAAAATCATCAACGAAGGCAGCAAAGAAGATAAAAAAATGAAAGCGATCCTCGATTTGGGGCGCTGTATCTTTTGCTGTCAGTGCGTCGATACCTGTCCTAAGCATAGTCTGTCCTATTCACAGAATGTAGATTTTGCTTCGAGTAAAAAAGAGGATTTAACGGTTACGTTATGAAAGAATTGAGTACACTGCTGCAAGAAAAACTGTCGAAGAGCCAAAAAACAGCGATACTCGGCGTGGGTTCTGTCTTGCGCTCGGATGACGGAGTTGGCATGTATCTGATTGAACAGCTTAGCAAGCGGATCAAAAGTGATCGATTTTTAATGATCGCCGGCTCAACAGCGCCGGAGAACTTTACCGGAGTAATCAAAGAATTTGCTCCGGATTTGCTGCTGGTGATTGACGCCGCACAGCTGGGTCTTCCTATCGGTGAAATTCGTTTCATTGACCCGGAGGAAATTGAAGGGCTGACGTTCTCGACTCATATGCTGCCGCTGCCGATTATGTTCCAATACCTTGCGCTGGAGATCGATTGTGAAATCATCTGTATCGGGATTCAACCGCAAACGACAGAACAAGGTTTTATAATTTGTGAGGAAGTAAAGCGAGCGGCGGAGCATTTGACTGGTATTTTCTGCAGCGTGCTGCAGAAAGAGGATACTGCTCGTCTGTTGTAGAAACGATCCCTGGCAGTAATCTCCAAAATTTTCGCAATCGGCAGGAAAATTCTATTTCGTGAGGTTGAACGATGGAAGAAAAAATTTTCTACAATCAAATCAAACAAGCCGATGATCTGCAAGCTTTGGAGCAAATTGTACTGACTTGTAGCAATTGTCCTTTGCGGGCCGGTTGTCAGCAGGTTGTTTTTGGAGTTGGTAAAAGCAACGCCAAAATCATGTGGATCGGTGAAGGTCCGGGCGCCGAGGAAGATCGGCTTGGCGAGCCCTTTGTTGGCAAGGCCGGGCAGTTGCTCGATCGCATCCTGGCATCCGGTGGCTTTTCCCGGCGGGAGAATGTTTATATCACCAATGTCGTCAAATGCCGTCCGCCGCAGAACCGTAATCCCCTGCCGGAAGAATATCAGCTTTGTCTGCCTATTTTAAGAGAACAGTTTAAACGCATCCGTCCAAAAATCGTTGTCCTCTTGGGTGCTGTTGCTTTGCATGCGCTGTTGGATCCACAGGCAGGTATCACCAAGAGCAGAGGTCAATGGATTGAGAAGCAGGGAACCTGGCTGATTGCTACTTATCATCCGGCTGCACTGCTGCGCAATGAGAATTTAAAGAAAGATGTGTGGTTGGATCTGCAAAATATCGTAAAAAAATATCGTGAACTCGTGGATAACCAACATTTTCCGGAATTGAAGCTGTGAATTTATAGTTTCTTCTCCTGATTTTTCTTGCATTTACGAAAATTGTGATCGTCGCTTTCCTGTAGCTTTGCCGGGCAAGCAAAATCCCACAGAATAAATAGAAAAACATGCTTGACAAAGGGTTTGAAAACAGGTATTATTAAAAAGCACTCTTGAGACAAACGTAAATGGAAAGTCTCATCAGGGCACACAGATCCTTGAGAACTAAACAGCGAAAGAAAAAAGACGAAGATAACAAGAACCGGTCAATTCAAAAACGAGTGACCGAAGAGGACTTGTCATGTGCGTGACAAGAAATCGAAGGGGTTACAAAAAGTCGTATCGTAAGATATGCAAAAAGAAGCCAGTAGTCGAAAGACGAAAATTTCGTAAATAAGAGCTAGATTAGCTCTGCAATAGAAAATATTGGAGAGTTTGATCCTGGCTCAGGACGAACGCTGGCGGCGTGCCTCATACATGCAAGTCGAGCGGTTGTAGCAATACAGCAGCGGCGGACGGGTGAGTAACACGTGGGCAACCTGGCCTTAAGAGGGGGATAACGTTTCGAAAGGAACGCTAATACCGCGTAACGCAGAGAGATCGCATGATTTCATTGCAAAAGGAGAAATCCGCTTAAGGATGGGCCCGCGGCCTATTAGCTAGTTGGTAAGGGTAATGGCCTACCAAGGCGACGATAGGTAGCCGACCTGAGAGGGTGAACGGCCACACTGGAACTGAGAACGGTCCAGACTCCTACGGGAGGCAGCAGTAGGGAATATTCCGCAATGGGCGAAAGCCTGACGGAGCAACGCCGCGTGAGTGAAGAAGATCTTCGGATTGTAAAGCTCTGTCAACAGGGACGATAATGACGGTACCTGTGGAGGAAGCCACGGCAAACTACGTGCCAGCAGCCGCGGTAATACGTAGGTGGCAAGCGTTGTCCGGAATAACTGGGCGTAAAGCGCATGTAGACGGCATAGCAAGCCAAGTGTGAAATTTAGGGGCTTAACCTCTAAACTGCGCTTGGAACTGCTGAGCTTGAGTGCAGGAGAGGCAAGTGGAATTCCCAGTGTAGCAGTGAAATGCGTAGATATTGGGAGGAACACCAGTGGCGAAGGCGACTTGCTGGACTGCAACTGACGTTGAGATGCGAAAGCTAGGGGAGCAAACGGGATTAGATACCCCGGTAGTCCTAGCTGTAAACGATGGATACTAGGTGTGGGAGGTATCGACCCCTTCCGTGCCGCAGCGAACGCAATAAGTATCCCGCCTGGGGAGTACGGTCGCAAGATTGAAACTCAAAGGAATTGACGGGGGCCCGCACAAGCAGTGGAGCATGTGGTTTAATTCGACGCAACCCGAAGAACCTTACCAGGTCTTGACATTTATCTAATCCGGCAGAGATGCTGGAGTGCTGCTTCGGTAGAAAGATAAAACAGGTGGTGCATGGTTGTCGTCAGCTCGTGTCGTGAGATGTTGGGTTAAGTCCCGCAACGAGCGCAACCCTTGATAATAGTTGCCAGCAAGTTAAGTTGGGCACTCTATTGTGACTGCCGTAGATAATACGGAGGAAGGTGGGGATGACGTCAAATCATCATGCCCTATATGACCTGGGCTACACACGTGCTACAATGGGGTGGAACAACGGGAAGCAAACCAGCGATGGCAAGCGGAACCCTAAAAACACCTCTCAGTTCAGATTGCAGGCTGCAACCCGCCTGCATGAAGTCGGAATTGCTAGTAATCGCGGATCAGCATGCCGCGGTGAATACGTTCCCGGGCCTTGTACACACCGCCCGTCACACCACGAAAGTTGACAACACCCGAAGTCGATGGGGTAACCTGCAAAGGAGCCAGTCGCCGAAGGTGGGGCCAGTAATTGGGGTGAAGTCGTAACAAGGTAGCCGTATCGGAAGGTGCGGCTGGATCACCTCCTTTCTAGGGAGCACTTTCATAAAGAAGGTAACTTCTAAGATCGATACCGGATCCGCTTCGTCAGTCAATCAATCGCTGTTTAGTTCTCAGGGATTTCAACAACAAAAAGCTTGAAAAACCTGCCTCAAAAACTTGCACCTTGAAAATTGCATAGAGAAGAAAGATAGCAAATCTTTTAAAACAGTAAGTAAAACAAACGAAGGATTTATGAAAAGTCGTAGGAAGTAAATTAAAAAGTGAAGGGAACAACTTCACTGAAAGAATAAAACCCGGCATGGCGACATGGTGGGAATAAAACTTTCGCGCAAAGTAGAGAAAAGGTCAAGCGAACAAGGGCACACGGGGGCTGCCCGGGCACCGGAAGACGACGAAGGACGCAGTGAGCTGCGATAAGCCGTGGGTAGTCGCAAACAGACGCCAAACCACGGATCTCCGAATGGGGCAACCCATAGCGAGTCATATCGCTATATCGTAACATGAATCAATAGTGTTACGAGGTCAGACCAGGGGAACTGAAACATCTTAGTACCCTGAGGAAGAGAAAACAAAAGTGATATCCCAAGTAGCGGCGAGCGAACGGGGTAGAGTCTAAACCAACTAAGTGTCAAGGCAGTAACCGTTGCTTAGTTGGGGTTGCGGGAGTAATTAGGGTCTGAATTACTGGAAGACCACAGAGTAAGAAAACATAGAGTTAGAAGAACAGGAAGGAAGGCCTGGCCATAGAGCGTGACAGCCGCGTAATCGAAAACGAAATGACTCTGAATTACCACCCAAGTACTGCAGGACACGAGAAATCCTGTGGGAATCCATGAGGACCACCTCATAAGACTAAATACTAACCGGTGACCGATAGAGAACAAGTACCGTGAGGGAAAGGTGAAAAGAACCTCGGAAGAGGAGTGAAATAGAACCTAAAACCGTGTGTCTACAAGCAGTCGAAGCACCATAAGAAGTGCAACGGCGTGCCTATTGAAGAATGAGCCAGCGAGTTACGGTGTCAAGCAAGGTTAAGCACTTCAGGTGCGGAGCCGAAGCGAAAGCGAGTCTGAATAGGGCGAAAGAGTATGACAACGTAGACCCGAAACTGCAGTGATCTATGCATGGACAGAGTGAAGCGTATGTAAAAATACGTGGAGGTTCGAACCACATTGTTGTTGAAAAAACATGGGATGAGCTGTGCATAGGGGTGAAATGCCAATCGAACGCAGAGATAGCTGGTTCTCCCCGAAATAGCTTTAGGGCTAGCCTCGTTAAAAGATTTGCCGGAGGTAAAGCACTAATTGGACTAGGGGTCTTACCAGATTACCGAACCCAGTTAAACTCTGAATACCGGCAAACGTCAAACGGGAGTCAGACAGTGTGGGCTAAGCTACATTGTCAAAAGGGAAAAAGCCCAGACCTACAGCTAAGGTCCCCAAAATAAACTAAGTGGATAAGGATGTAGAATCGCTCAGACAACCAGGAAGTTGGCTCAGAAGCAGCCATCCTTCAAAGAGTGCGTAATAGCTCACTGGTCGAGTGGTTCCGCGCCGAAAATGATCGGGGCTAAGTTTATTACCGAAGCTAAGGATTGTAGTTTTTATAAAACTACTCTGGTAGGGGAGCAATCTCATAGAGGGTGAAGCATGACCGTAAGGACATGTGGACGAATGAGAAGAGAGAATGCTGGCATGAGTAACGAAAAGGCAGGTGAGAATCCTGCCCGCCGAAAATCTAAGGTTTCCTGAGGAAGGTTCGTCCGCTCAGGGTAAGTCAGGACCTAAGCCGAGGCCGAAAGGCGTAGGTGATGGACAACGGGTGGAAATTCCCGTACCACTGAAAGTCATTTGACCGAAGGGGAGACGCAGGAAGTTCAGTCGAGCGTGTGATCGGAAGAAACACGTCTAAGTATCGAGTTTGGTCTGGGAGGCAAATCCCCCGGACTAAGGATGAGATACGATGGGGAGCGAAATTAAGTAGCGAAGCGATGCGAATTACACTGACAAGAAAATCCTCTAGGGAGACTCGAAGTGCCTGTACCGCAAACCGACACAGGTAGATGAGGAGAGAATCCTAAGGCGCGCGAGAGAACCCTCGTTAAGGAACTCGGCAAAATAACTCCGTAACTTCGGGAGAAGGAGTGCCAGGAGCAATCCTGGTCGCAGATAAGAGGCCCAAGCGACTGTTTAACAAAAACACAGGTCTGTGCGAAATCGAGAGATGAAGTATACGGGCTGACGCCTGCCCGGTGCTGGAAGGTTAAGGGGATAGCTTAGTGAGTAATTGCGAAGGTTAGAACCGAAGCCCCAGTAAACGGCGGCCGTAACTATAACGGTCCTAAGGTAGCGAAATTCCTTGTCGGGTAAGTTCCGACCCGCACGAATGGCGTAACGATTTGGGCACTGTCTCAACGAGGGACTCGGTGAAATTGAAATACCTGTGAAGATGCAGGTTACCCGCGACTGGACATAAAGACCCCGTAGAGCTTTACTGTAACTTGACATTGGATTCTGGTGAAGAATGAACAGCATAGGTGGGAGTCGGAGAAGGCGGATCGTCAGGTCTGCCGGAGACAACAGTGGGATACCACCCTTTGTTTATCGGAATTCTAACTAATCGCCATGAAACTGGCGATAGGACCGTGTCTGGTGGACAGTTTGACTGGGGCGGTCGCCTCCCAAAGAGTAACGGAGGCGCCCAAAGGTTTCCTCAGCGCGGATGGGAATCGCGCGAAGAGTGCAATGGCAGAAGGAAGCTTCACTGCGAGACAAACAAGTCGAGCAGGGACGAAAGTCGGGCATAGTGATCCGGTGGTCCTGAGTGGAAGGGCCATCGCTCAACGGATAAAAGCTACCTCGGGGATAACAGGCTTATCTCCCCCAAGAGTCCACATCGACGGGGAGGTTTGGCACCTCGATGTCGGCTCATCACAACCTGGGGCTGAAGCAGGTCCCAAGGGTTCGGCTGTTCGCCGATTAAAGTGGTACGTGAGCTGGGTTCAGAACGTCGTGAGACAGTTCGGTCCATATCCGTCGTGGGCGCAGGAGATTTGAGAGGATCTGTCCTTAGTACGAGAGGACCGGGATGGACAAACCGCCGGTGTATGAGTTATTCCGCCAGGAGTAGAGCTCAGTAGCCGAGTTTGGAATGGATAAACGCTGAAAGCATCTAAGCGTGAAACCAGCCTCAAGATAAGATCTCCCACAGAAATAATCTGGTAAGACCCCCGGAAGACTACCGGGTAGATAGGTCAGGAGTGGAAGAACAGTAATGTTTTAAGCGGACTGATACTAATGGGTCGAGGGCTTGACCAAACGGCTTTGCGAAAAGCAAGTGAGGTTGTAAGCCCGACGCAAAAAGAAATACGAGATGCGGCAGAGTAATGAATCTAGACGAATGAAAGACAAATACTGACTTCTCTATGCAATTTTCAGGGTGTGGGAGACCACATTCTTGAGATAGTCCGGTGGCGATAGCGGAAGGGATCCACCCGTTCCCATCCCGAACACGGCCGTTAAGCCTTCCCACGCCGATGGTACTCGAAGGGCAACCTTCCGGGAGAGTAGGTAACTGCCGGGCAAACAACAAGAGAAAGCATTCATGCGTAAGCTTGAATGCTTTCTTTTGTTATGTACGCGGAAAGAAAACGGGGAGATGGGGATATATGAATTCCAGGCTTGTAAACGAACACCGGTGGTATCCTTCCGGCGTCTCATGCGCGAGCGCATAGGCCGCCTGCAGGACACCACTGGTGTTCTGTGCGGCAGGCTGATGGAGATTGAGGTGAATGAGGGCTAGGGACGGGGACCATACTTTTTAGAGAGTGTAGACGAACACCGGCAGTATCCTTCCGGCGTCTCATGCGCGAGCGCATAGGCCGCCTGCAGGACACCGCCGGCGTTCTGAAGGTAGGGCAAAGTACCTTCCTTTGCTTATACGCGAGAGAACGTAGAGGTGTTGATATGAGTTTCGAGTTTGCAAACAAACACCGGCAGTATCCTTCCGGCGTCTCATGCGCGAGCGCATAGGCCGCCTGCAGGATACCGCCGGAGTTCGGGAAGGTAGGGCAAAGTAACTTCCTTTGCTTGTACGCGAGAGAACGTAGAGGTGTTGATATGAGTTTCGAGTTTGCAAACAAACTCCGGCAGCATCCTTCCGGCGTCTCATGCGCGAGCGCATAGGCCGCCTGCGGGATACCGCCGGAGTTCGGGATGGTAGGCTGATGGTGATTGGCAAGGAGCATCGAGGAGGACACGCCGGTGTTCTGAGCGGTGAGCTGATGTGGAGTGAAGAGGATGGGTAGAATTTTATTTTATTTTACTTTCCATGATTTCGATGATTGTTTTTTCGGTTGCGATCATGCCGGGGGAAGCAATCAAGCCCATATTGCGCATGGTATCTTCCGGTGTCAAACCATTGATGCCATGCTGTGGTGCAACGGAAACATCCTGCAGAGCAAACTCAACTGCGCGAAAGGCGGCATCGACCGCTACGATCCCTTTCATGGTGCAGCCCTGATTACCTCCGTCACAGATCATTCCGGTAATACCGCATGCCATGTTGCAGATGACTTTTTCCATTTGAGTATCGGTTGCACCTTTCAGCCACGCGACGGCACAAGCCATTCCGGTGCCGGCAGCAATACCACAGCCGCAGAAAGCGGACAGTCGTCCGGAATATTCCTTGATATACATGGTGATCAGATAACTCAAAGCCGTAGCACGGTATAAATTCTCCTGGGAGTAGTGATTGATTTTTTGGACAGCATAAAGCGGCATGGTGGCGATGATGCCATGGGCGCCGCTGCCGGTAATGCTCATAGCCGGTTTTTCCAGTCCGATTACTCTGGCTTCGATGGCTGCGTTGCATAGCAATTGTGCGGTAGCTAATTCATCGTCTGAAAAGACTTTATCGTTGTTCTGATGGAACAGTAGTGGGCTGAAGGTTGTGCGCTCAGAATGCAAACCAGCTAAAAACAGTTCTTCATTCATGTGATAAGCATTTTCAATGAAGGCAATTTCTTCGGGTTTTACTGTTTCAATAAAGGAAAGCAGTTCTTTCAGGCTGTAACGATGGATTAAAACATCTTCCTGATCGGCAGGAGGAGCAGCACTTTGTGGCAAAGGGAGTTCCTGATCGGCAAGAAGAGCAGAGCTTTGCGATGGAGTGTTTTCTGGAATCGGTTGGGGAAGCAAGGTGTTTAGATAAGCTTCGGCTTGTATCATCTGATCGTTGACTAGAATTGCGCAGACATTGGTATGTTTATCGCGGATGATCACGCGGCAGCGGTCATTGACGGTAATCACCGTCGCAGAAATATAGATTTCGGGACTGATGCCGCTGACCATGGCGCTGACGCGTTTTTCTAAGAGAAGTTGATCGGCTGTTTGGCGGTCGGCTGCGGTGATTTCACCTAAGAGCTGCAAGCCTTTCTCGGGTTGGTTCACAGCAGCTCCCAAGGCTGCCGCATAAAGATTGCCCACCTCACTGGTATTGGGGATACCGCAGGTGAAAGCATTCTTATAGATGCCGGAGTTGAGACTGAGCTCGATTTTCTCAATCTTCCCGTGCGTATAGCTGCGGGCTAAAGCGCTGGCAAAGGCGATGGCACCCGGCTCGGTAACACCCAAAGCCGGTTTCATATCATCATAGATTAATTGAGTCAATTCATGCATTGGAAAATACCTGCTTTCATTTCAATCATCGGCTGATAAAGTTGCTGTTCAATACTGATCTTGAGTGGCTTTTTCAAAGTATAACATAACATGCTACAGAAATCCAGAATTACAGCAAACTCAAAAATAGGATAGATTTCCAATTAACGGAAAGGGATTGGCGGCAGCCAGAACGAATTTTAAAAATGATTTGATGCAGTCAAACCAAGTTTTTGGGATTTTTAATCGGTAAGAAATGAGCAATTAGGGGGGATTCGATGAGAAAATTTCGATGTATTGCGAATCGGCTTAGGAACAGCAGGCAGGAGCTGCCCGCTTGGCTAAATTTAGAAGCAGCTGCCACAGCGCAGCATTTTCATAATAGTTTTCCTCACTACCAGCCAACTCCACTGCTGTGTCTGTCTTCGCTGGCAAAGCATTGCGGTGTTTCGGACATTTGGCTGAAAGATGAATCTTACCGCTTTGGTTTGAATGCCTTTAAAGTTTTGGGCGGCAGTTTTGCGATCGGAAGCTATCTGGCAGAACGTCTGCACTGGCAGCCACAGCAGCTGAGTTATCAGGAACTTACTTCTGAATCTGTGCAGAGGCAATTGGGAAAGATCACTTTTGTTACTGCGACCGATGGAAATCATGGCCGTGGCGTTGCTTGGACGGCAGCTCAATTGGGTCAGCCGGCAGTTGTTTATTTGCCGAAGGGCAGTTCACCGGAACGTTTGCAGCGAATACGCGAAACAGGAGCCAGGGCGGAAATCACTGAACTGAATTATGATCAGGCGGTTCGGCTGGCAAAGCGGAAGGCGGACGAAAACGGCTGGGTGGTGGTGCAGGACACCGCTTGGCCAGGTTATGAACAGATTCCTTGCTGGATTATGCAGGGTTATACAACAATGGCATTGGAGGCGTTGCAGCAGCTAAACGGGCGTTTGCCTACTCATATTGTTATTCAGGCGGGTGTCGGCTCTTTGGCGGCGGCGGTGATTGGCTTTTTTCGACAAGTCTGCGGCAAAGCACAGCCGATCTGTATTGTTGTGGAAGCAGACGCAGCCGATTGTCTCTACCGGACGGTCAAAGCGAACGACGGCATCTTGCATTTCGTTGACGGCGATCTGAAAACAATCATGGCAGGACTGGCTTGTGGGGAACCGAATCCGCTGGCCTGGCCGATTTTACAGGCGGAAGCGGATTGGTTTGCCTCCATTACCGATGCGGCAGCCGCCGAAGGGATGCGAATTCTGGGTAATCCCCTCAGAGGCGATCGTCAGGTGATCTCGGGGGAAAGCGGTGCCGCCGGCTTTGCTTTTGCTATGCAGCTCTTACTGCATCCGCGCAATGCTGTCTGGCGCAGCCGTTTGGGTCTCGATGAAACATCGCGTGTGCTGGTATTCAGCACCGAAGGGGATACCGATGCCGAACAGTACCGCAGGATCGTTTGGTAAACAGAAGAAAGGGAGGTTTGCACGATGTACGAATTACCGGAAGCGGTGACAGCCGCTCAACAAATCAATGCAGTATTGACCGGGAGAACGGTGACCAGGGTGACGGTGAATCAGTCTCCTCACAAATTTGCTTTTTTTCATGGTGATGCAGAAGCTTATCCCACCTTATTGCTTGGATTGACATTGGACAGGGCAGTTTCCTTCGGCGGTATGGTGGAACTGCAGTTGGGCCAACTGCGTTTGGTGGTGAACGACGGTGCTATCCTGCATTATATTGCGGTTAATGAAAAACCCCCAGCCAAACATCAGCTTGAGCTGATATTTGATAATGGCAGCGCTTTGTATGTCACGGTACAAATGTATGGCGGTATCATGGCATTTACAGAAGGCAGTTATGCCAATTCGTATTATTTGGGTTCCCGAGCAGCGATTTCTCCGCTGCGGGAAGAATTCGACTGGAATTATTTCCAACAGCTGATACCGGCGAAAAAATCGCTTTCTGCTAAGGCTTTTCTTGCAACGGAACAACGTATTCCAGGTCTCGGCAACGGCGTGCTGCAGGATATTCTTTGGCAGGTAGCAATCCACCCAAAATGCAAGTTGCAGAACTTAACAGAAGCAGATTTACGCAGGCTTTATCAATCTGTCAAAACCACACTGAAGGAGATGACAGAGCGTGGCGGCAGGGATACGGAACGAAATATTTTTGGTCAGCCTGGCGGTTATCGTACAAAAATGTCAAAGAATCGCCTTACTCAACCCTGTCCACTCTGTGGTGGAGTGCTGAGTAAAGAAGCTTATTTAGGCGGCAGCATCTATTTTTGCCCGAATTGCCAGAAAGCATGCCAGAAGTGAAACGCATCGAGTGATCACTAGAAATTTAAAAAGCAGATCCGTATCGATTTACGGATCTGCTTATTTTTACTCGATGACTGCGGCTCTTCAGGCAGCGCCAAGTTTTAGATTTGCTTTAATTGTTTGTTTCCAGCGGCAGATCATTAGCATGTTTGCGCTGCTGACTGTATAAAAATACGGAACAGAGTAAACCACAGAAACCACAGAAGAAGAAACCAACACCCGCCCCGGCGAATTCAGCGATTCCTCCGGCAATGGTATTGCCAAAGGGAGTAACGCCGCCGTTGAGCATGGAGTAAAGTGACATCACGCGCCCGCGCAGGTGATCGGGGGCGGTCAGCTGCAGCGTGGAATTACAGGTAGCGCTATAGGTGATCTGGGTGATACCGATAAAAAACATGACGATCGAGGCTGTAATAAAAGTATGGGGCAGAAGCATGGTCATTTCCAAGAGGCAAACCAGTGAAGCACCCAAGTAAATAAACAGGGTTTGCGGTCCGTTATAAGATAAGGAGGCTAGCACTACTGCGCCCAGCACCGCACCGGCACCCATGGAGGACATCAAGATGCCATAACCGGTGGCACTCATATGCAGAACCTGACTGGCAAAGACCGGGACCAGCACGTTGAGATTTAAAGCAAACATACTGGTTAAGCTGACCATGCCCAATACATTGCGGACGGTTGGTGTTTTAATGGCGTAACTGAGGCCTTCTTTAATATCTCCCAGTGTGTTTTTGGGTTTGTTATTTGCAGCTTTGGCGGGCATTTTCATCAACAGCAAAGCAGCGATGACAAAGAGAAAGCTGATCGCATTAAGCAGAAAGGAGAGAGCGGCGCCAAAAAAATCCATGGCCAAACCGCCAATCGCCGGTCCGACGATACGGGCTCCATTGACAATGGCAGAATTCAGAGAGACTGCGTTCAGCACCTCTTCACGGGGCACGATATCGCTGACCATGGATTGTCGGGCGGGGTTATCAAAAGAAGTGCAGATTCCTTGCAGCAATGCCAAGCAGAGAATATGCCAATATTGTACAGTGTGTGTGTAGACCAGAAACGCTAAAATCAGCGCTTGAATGGTCAGACCAATCTGCGTCCAAAGGATAACAGTGCGTTTAGATACGCGGTCAATCAAAACGCCGGCGTAAAGTGAAAGAAAAATAAAAGGCAAAAACTGGGCGGCATTGACCAAACCAAGTTTTAAGGGTGAATTGGTCATTTGCAGAACCAGCCAGGATTGACTGGCACGCTGGACCCAAGAGCCAATCAAACTGATGGCTCTGCCGGACCAGAATAAGCGAAAATTGGGGTAACGCAGTGCGGAAAAGGGATTCCCCTTACTGGGCATAGCCTTCATTGCATTCATTCCTTTGCATCAGCGGATTATTTCCATTAACGTAATATTAACATGATACAGTTTTCTTGTAAAGACATAAAAAGCAAATAGCAGTAAATAAAACACATTCCTTTTGTATAAAATAAAAAGTGCTGCCCGACCTGCGTTTTTTAAGACACAGGTCAGGACAGCACCTTTGCTCAATTTGAACTTTACTTACCTTCTTTTCGGCGCCGAATGGATGGCATTACCCAAGATATCCTCCAAAGCTTCGCTGGCGGCTTCGTTAAAGGTAGGATGCGGCCGCACAACGCGGATCATTTGTTCCACGGTTAAGCGATTAGTAACAGCGGTGGTAAATTCGCTGATCATGTCGGTCGCCCGTTCACACATCAGCTGAGCGCCTAAAATAACACCGGTTTCGGCATCGCTGACAATCCGGATAAAGCCGCGGTCCGCTTGGGCGATGATGGATTTACCGTTGCCCAGCATGGAGTATTTGCCGACTTTTACCGCAAGCCCCATGGTTTTGGCGGTATCGGCATTGATTCCAACCGTAGCAATTTCAGGGCGGGTATAAATGCAGGAGGGGACAGTCTGGCTGTCAACCGGCATCGGTAAACCGGCAATGGCTGAGACGGCATTGATGCCTTGCGCGGAAGCCAGATGAGCCAATTGAATGCTGCCATAAACAACATCACCGATGGCGTAAATACCAGGAATGCACGTTTCAAAGTGGTCATTGACCGGAATCTGACCGTGCTGCAGGTTGAGATCCAAACCAGCAGTCAAGAGACCGGCTGTGTTGGCTTTGCGGCCGATGGCGACCAAAACCCCGTCTGCTTCCAGATCAAAACTCTGATCCTGTTTGCTGAAGCGGCAAATCAAACCATTCTCTCCTTGTTCAATTTTCTCCACGCGGCAGCCGGTGTTGATTGCGATACCGCGCTTTTTATAAATCATGGTCAGATTTTGCGAGACCTCACGGTCTATCTGCGGTAGAATGCGATCCATCGCTTCAATGATTGAGACCTGGCAGTCTAAGGCAGCAAAGATACCGGCAAATTCTACCCCGATCACACCGCCGCCGATGATGACCAGACGCTGATAAAACGCCTTGGGATTGCCAAGCAAATCATCGCTGGTAACGACATTGGGCAGATTCAGTCCGGGAATCGGCGGCAAGGCGGGCTCTGAACCGGTGGCAATCAGTATATGCTCGGTTGTATATTCCAGCGCGCCGACTCTCACCTTATTTGCTGCAAGAATGGTGGCATTGCCCCGGATCAAATCAATTTGATTGGCTTTCACGAGCTGTTCAATTCCGGAGCGAAGCTGGCTGACCACTTCATTTTTGCGTTGATGCAGGACGTTGAAATCAAAAGCCAGGTTGTCTGCATGAATACCAAGCTTTTCTGCTTCCCGCAGTTCTCGGAGCAGTTCAGTACTGTGCAGGATCGTTTTGGTGGGAATGCAGCCGCGGTTCAGGCAGGTGCCGCCGACCAAATCCTTTTCTACCAGCGCGGTGTGCAGGCCTAATTGAGCCGCTTTGATGGCAGCCACATAGCCACCCGGACCTGCGCCGAGTACCATTAATTGATAATTATCTGACATCGATCCAATCTCTCCTCGCTATAGGTTATTAAACAAACTCTGAATTTGGACGCGCATTGCTTCGGTAAAGTCGTTGGTTAAGGGCAGTGCGGCACAGGCCTTCTGCAGGGCGTCTTTTTGCAAAGGGCAGCCCGTGAATAAAGCGGCTAATTGTGCGGCGAAATCGACCGCCATGGCATCGGTATAGACATGTGCTTCGCTGATACAGCCATGATTGACCTGAACGCGGATTTGTATTTCACCCCAAGTAAAGCGGTTTGCCCATTCGATGCTGAAAGGGAACTGTTGGCCATAATTCCAATCCCAGGAGGCATATCTTTCTTTGAGCCGCAGTAGATTCGCTTTGTCGGTCGGTGATAATTCGATCGGCTGCGGCTGCAAGCCATAAACCGCAGCAAAGGCCTGCAGCAGAGCCGGCTGCAGGTTTTCTACTGTGAGGCTTGGATTGAGACTCGCCAGATTCACCACTCTGGATTGGACCGAAGCGACGCCTTTGGCAGCCAATTTTTCTGCTGAAACCTGCAGATACTGCTGCAGGTTGCTGAAATCAACATCGACCAGGAGTGTGCCATGATGATAACAGCCCGTTTGACTCATGTAAAAGGCATTGCCGGAGAACTTCTTGCCTGCGATGGTGAGATCGTTGCGGCCGCTGATTTCGGCAGCAAGACCCCATTGCTTTAGCGCAAGCAAGATGACCTGCAATTGCTTATTGATATCAAAAAGGGGTTTCTGAGCCAGAAAAGTGAAATTCAAATTGCCTAAATCATGAAAAACAGCGCCGCCGCCGGATAGACGGCGGGCAAGTCTGGCTCCGTCCTGTTCCAAGCGGCTGACATTGCATTCACGCCAGGCGTTTTGGTTTCGTCCGATGACTACCGTGTTTTGATTCTGCCAAAGATAGAGAATCACGGTATCATCAGGAACGCTGCGCAGCAGATGTTCCTCCAAAGCCAGATTATGATAAGGATCGGTTTGCGGCACGGCAAGGTATTTTAAAGCTTCCAGCATGGCAGCAGTTTCTCCTTTTTCTTGAGCAATACGGTTAGAATTGATATCTGACTCTTGGGTTGCGGGCGGCACCGACTTCATCCAAACGGCGGACTGGGGTCGTGATGGGGGCATCATGCAGAGACTGTGGATTGGCAAGGGCTTGGTCATAAATGGCAAGGTAAATGGCTGCGGCCGCATCCAGGGTTTCTTTCGATTCTGTCTCGGTCGGTTCTACCATCAACGCTTCTTCCACAATCATCGGGAAATACATGGTGGGAGGATGCATGCCGTTATCGAGAATTGCTTTGGCAATATCCATAGCAGAGACACCATTTTGTTGATGCATACGCGCCAGGCTGATCACGAATTCGTGCATACAAATCCCATTGAAGGCAATCTCGTATTTTTGGGCTAAGAGAACGCGCAGGTAATTGGCATTCAAAACCGCATTGGCAGCGACTTCGGGAACCCCTTCGGCGCCTAAGGTCAAGAGATAAGTCAGCGCTTTGACCACCACCAGGAAATTGCCATAAAAGGCTTTGACGCTGCCGATCGATTGTTCCGGCTGACTGAGGCAGTAGGTGCCATCCTCAGCGATGGCCGGCTGATTCAGCGGCAAAAAGGGAGCCAGAAAAGCCTTGCAGCCGACCGGGCCCGAACCGGGTCCGCCACCGCCATGCGGTGTGGCGAAGGACTTATGCAGGTTCAGGTGAATGACGTCAAAACCCATCTCACCGGGACGGACAATGCCCATAATCGCGTTGAGATTGGCGCCGTCATAATAATTCAGGCCGCCGGCTTCATGGATGATTTTCGTGATTTCCAGAATATTTTCATCAAAGATCCCCACTGTGTTGGGATTGGTTAGCATCAACCCGGCTGTATCAGGACCGACTGCCTGCCGCAGCAAATCCAGATCGACGCAGCCTTTGGCGTTGGAGGCAATGCTGATCACGGTGAAACCAGCCATAGTGGCGGATGCTGGATTAGTGCCATGCGCCGCATCCGGTACAATGATTTTGTTGCGCTCGCTCTGGCCTTTGCTCTGATGATAAGCTTTGATCATCAGCATGCCGGTCAATTCGCCGTGCGCACCGGCTGCCGGTTGGAAGGTCAGATCATCCATACCGGTGATTTCACACAAAATCGCTTTGGTAGCTGTTAAAACCTCAAGACTGCCCTGGACAGTATCGCTGGGCTGCAGCGGATGGACACCGGTAAAACCCGCTAAGGCGGCGATTTCTTCATCGATCTGCGGATTGTATTTCATTGTACAGGAACCGAGGGGATAGAAACCGTCATTTACCCCATGAATATGTTTTTCCAATTCAGAGTAATGACGGCTGAGGTCAATTTCCGAAACCATCGGCAGCCGAGGTGCGGCTGCTCTTCTCATTGCTTCAGGCAGGTCGGTTTTTTCGACATCACAAGCAGGCAGGATGGAGCAGCTTCTGCCCGCACGGCTGCGTTCAAAAATTAATTGCATGTTGAACTGACCTCCTTTAAAACAGCGGTCAAGGCATCAATTTGAGCCTTAGAATTCATTTCGGTGACACACCAGAGCATGCCGCCGGAAACGGGATAGCCGCCTAAGATATCTTTCTCAGCCAGTTTTGCCAAAATCGTTTCAGCGCAGTATGGGGTTTCTGTGAGGAATTCATGAAAGAATTCCCCTTGATAGCGCAGCGCAAAGCCTGGGATGGCGGATATTTGCCGGGCAGCATAATGCGCTTTGGCATGACATTGTGAGGCAGCTTCCTGCAGACCGGTTGGTCCCATGGCAGAGCAGTAGACGGCTGCAGTCAAGGCGCATAAAGCTTGATTGGAACAGACGTTGGAGGAGGCTTTTTCACGGCGAATATGCTGCTCTCTGGCTTGCAGGGTCAAAACAAACGCGCGTTTACCCGCGAGATCAACGGTTTCTCCGACGATGCGACCAGGCAGTCTGCGGATCAAAGCATTGGTCGTAGCCATGAAGCCCAAATAAGGACCGCCAAAGGCCAACGGCAGACCCAGCGGCTGCCCTTCGCCAACGGCGATATCAGCGCCGCAGTCCCGCGGCGTTTTTAAAATGGCTGCGGCAATGGGATTGACACTCAGCACAAATTTGGCTCCGGCCTGATGTGTGGCTGCTGCAATCGCTTCGGCCGGTTCCAGCAGGCCAAAGTAATTGGGCTGCTGCAGGTAAACACAAGCGGTCTGCTCATTCAGCAGTGCTTCCAGAGCCGCCAGATCGGTGACACCATTTTTTTCTGGGATCAATTCTACCGTCATGCCATTGCCGTTGCAGTAGGTTTGTATGGTTTGCAGAACCATTGGCAGGACTGATGCGGAAAGCAGAACGCGTTCGCGTTTGCGTTCGCGGCACATCGTCATGGCCTCGGCGGCTGCCGAAGCTCCATCATAAATGGAAGCATTGGATACATCCATGCCGGTCAGTTCACAAATCATCGTTTGATATTCAAAAATGGACTGCAAAATGCCCTGGCTGATTTCGGCTTGATAGGGCGTATAAGCAGTGAGAAAGCTTTCTTTGGCGGTAATGCTTTTGACGATTGCCGGAATATAATGATGGTAAGCGCCGGCACCTTGGAAAATAGCGGAAAACACTCGATTTTTGCCGGCCATCTCTCGCATGATTTGGCTGACTTCCAATTCACTTTTCCCACCGGGAAGCTGCAATTGCTTGATTTTCAGAGCAGAGGGAACAACCGCAAACAGATCATCGGTTGTCTGGACTCCAACCGTCTGCAGCATTTCCTGACGCTCCTTTAAGCTGGAAGGAATGTAGGACATAGTTTAGTGCCCCTCCTCCTCTGCACAGATTTTAGCATATTGCTCCGCATTCAGCAATGCCTCCCGGTCGCTGAGGTTTTTGACTTCAATCAACCAGGATTCGTAGGGAGCGCTGTTCATGAATTGAGGGTTATCCTTCAATTCTTCGTTGACAGCTGAGACTTCACCGGTCACAGGGGAGAAGATATCGGAAACCGCTTTTACGCTTTCCACATCGGCGAAGGTTTCACCGCTGACAACTGCGTCGCCAACTTCAGGCAGATTGATGTAGACCAAATCGCCAAGTAATTGCTGCGCCGTATTGGTGATCCCGATGCGCACTGTGGTTTCATCCAAGAATAAGACCCACTCGTGAGATTTGCTGTAGAGTAAATTTTGGGGAATGTTCATGTTGATTGACCTCCTATTGAATTTTATTGATAAACGCCAGATGTGCGTTTATTTTAAGGGAGAAGCGGATGCTGTTGTCTGGTTTCGCTTATAGAAAGGCAGCGCTACAATTTCTGCGGCAATGCGTCTGCCGCGTACTTCAACATCGACCAGAGTGCCGATTTTACCGTATTTTTTATTGATTCGAGCCATGGCGAGGCCGCAGCTGAAATAAGGAGAATAGGTTCCGGATGTTGTAATACCGATCTCTTGATCACCGATGAAAATCTTTTCCTGTTCACGGACGATGCCGCGGCCGTTTACCTTGAGACCAACACGCTTGTTTGCGTAGGGCTTTTTGGCGAGCATGGCCTCTTTACCCAGAAAACCACCCTCTTTTTCCAGGTGGACAAAATAGCTCAGGCCGATTTCCAAAGGAGTGATCCTCTCATCCATTTCATGGCCGTATAGCGGCATGCCTGCTTCCAAACGCAGCGTATCACGGCTGCCTAAGCCACAGGGAATCAAACCCAGTTCTTTGCCGGCTGCCAGCAGCAAATTCCAAACCTCGGCGGCATCTGCATTATCAAGATAAATTTCATAACCCATCTCACCGGTATAGCCGGTGACAGAGACGAGACAGGAAATGCCGTTGAGCAGGATGTTTTCTTTGAAGGTATAATTGCCGACGAGCAGAGCAGCAGCATCTGTCAGTTTGGCTAAGATAGCGGTGGAATTAGGACCTTGCAGTGCTAGTTCCGCCATACTGTCGGAAATATCTTCGAATTGAACGTCGCCAAAAAGATGTTCTTGCATCCAGGCAACATCTTTTTCACGATTGGAAGCATTGACGACCAGCATATATTTCTCATCGTCCAGTTTATAAGCGATCAGATCGTCCACAAAGCCGCCTTCTGTATTGCACATCGGGCTGTAACAGATTTCACCATAGCGCAGTAACGCAACATCATTGGTCAGCAGATGATTCAGGTTTTTTACGGCATCCCTGCCGCTGTAAATCACTTCTCCCATATGGGAAACGTCGAATAAGCCCGCCTGTTTGCGGACCGCCATATGCTCCGTAATAATGCCGGTAGCATACTGAATCGGCAGTAAATAACCGGCGAAAGGCACAGGTTTGCCGCCGGCTGCCAGATGGCAGTCATACAGAGGTGTTTTCTTTTCCATTGATTTTCCCTCACTTCATATTATATTTGCATATAAAAAACGGAGGCATGCCTAATAGCATGCCTCCGTAATTCTGCCTGAAAGATTCTCTTGCTCCAAACGTTACCCTAAGGCAGTTTTAATCCGGAGTTTGATTGCTTCGTCGGCGTCAACCCAATGACTTTCCGAAGTATCGTCCAAATTCGATTCTTTTGCCTGAGAGCTATTCGCAATTCCCCTTCGGCTCTGCTGAAGGTTTCCTTACCGGAAACCTTCTGATGCTGCAGTCTCTCTCGAATTTTTCCTACGATCTCTATTCAATTGAGTATAATTATACTAGCATATTTTGACATTGTCAACAGCTGCAAATGTAAAATCTTCTTTATAGCAGAATCAGAATGGTGAAGCAAAATCGTATGGATCGCAGTAAGTGGTGCGCTGTGACTCCTGTTGTTTTAGGAGAAGGTGACCTGAATACTGCTGCCCTTACTGACGGTTGTACCGGCTGCAACCGATTGTTCACTGCAGATACCGCTGCCTTTGCTGACGAGGACTAAACCGAGTTGGTCGCAGACCGAGGAGATTTCTCTTAAGTTCTGACCGCTGAAATTAGGGACTACTGTTTTTGTTGGATCAGCAGGAAGAGACGGCAGCATATAAAGATGCAGTGCCTGACCGGCTGAGATGGTGCTGCCGGCGGCGGGATACTGCGCAACGGTCACATCGCCGCTGCCGATATAACTGATCACGGCTTTACTGTTCAACAGCAGTGCAGCAAGCTCCGCTTTCGTCTTGCCAATCAGCTCGGCTACTGTGACCTCCGAAGCGGCAGTAACTTCTGCTTCTGTTACATCTCCCGGCAGATAACCCGCATATTCCAGCGCTGCTTCGGCAATTTTACGGAACATTGGTGCGGCAGTCTGACCGCCATAATAGCCATTGGGTCCCTTGGGATCATCGAGATAGACATAGATCGAGTAAATGGCTTCCTTTGCCGGAGCAAAGCCAATGGTAGACGCGATGTACTTATCTTCGTAATAACCGCCGGTCTCGCCGTTTAGCTTATTGGCGGTTCCGGTTTTCCCAGCCAGCAGATAACTGTCGGAAGCGCCTTTCGAACCGGGCGCATTTAAAACATAAATCAAGATATCCCGCATGCGTTCCATGACGGAAGCAGAGGCTACCTCCCGGATTATTTTTGTGGGGGTATCGGTTCTGCTTCCTTCGGCATCAATTTGTGCTTTCACCAGATGAGGCTGCAGCAACTGGCCGCCGTTGACAATCGCATTGATGGCATTCAACTGCTGAATCGGTGTAACGGAGGGACCTTGGCCAAATGCCGCCGTGAATAATTCCACATCACGAATAGAATCGGGGTCGAACAATACCCCGGCAGTTTCACCGGGAAAATCAATCCCTGTGAGAGAGCCGAAGCCCATTAATTCCTGGAATGAGATCAGTTTCTTGGCGCCTAAGCGCAGACCGAGCTGACCCAAGATCACATTGCTTGAATTACGCATACCATCCAATAAGCTGAAGGTGCCGTGACTAGAACCCTTGTCCCAGTTTTGGATCTTTTCCCCTGCGACGATATAATAACCCGGATCCTCAAAATAGCTCGTTTCGCTGGCGACATTATTGCTCAGCGCAGCCAGACAGGTAATGATCTTAAAGGTGGAGCCGGGTTCAAATGCATCAGAAACCAGGGGATTGTTCCATAAATTCGGATCAGCTTCACCAAAATGGTTCAAATCAAAATTTGGCATGGACGCCATCGCCAGAATTTCGCCGGTATAGGGATCCATAATGATTCCGCCGCCGGAAGCGGCTTTGTTTTCCGTGACAGCAGAACTTAATTCCCGCTCCAGTATGGATTGCAGCTGTTCATCAATTGTCAGGATCAAATCATTACCGTCGACGGCAGCAACCACTTGATTATTGTAAAGCGGGATGGCGCTGCCGTCGCTGCTTTGAACCACCACCGCATTACCGGCTTTGCCGTATAATTGATCATCATACCAAAATTCCAGACCGGAAAGACCATGATTGTCTGTCCCGACAAAACCCATGAAGGTAGAAGCGAAATTATCCAGCGGGTAATATCGTTTGGGTTCATAGAGAAAGGTAATTCCCTGCATGCGCAAAGCGCGCACCGCATCCGCTTTTTCGGTGGAAATTTGGCGGCAGAGGTAAAGCTGAGCCTGACTGGAAGTGAGACAATCGAAAACATCCTGCCAATCCATTTCCAGAATAACGGATAATTTCGCAGCCAGACTCTCTATACTCTGAAACGGTTTCAGATAATTCCCTTTGCTATCCGTATCATAAGATTCTAAAGCAGCAATGAGTTCGGGGATGACCTCAATCGTCTCTGCTTGCGCGCTGAGCGCCAGGGTTTTTCCGTTTCGATCGAAAATATCGCCGCGGATGGGATTGATTGTTTGAGAATGTTGCCAGGTATCGGAAGCTTCCTCCCGCAAAGCTTCACCACTGTGTGGAGTAGGTGCAAAATTGATCCAGGCGATACGCCCGATCAGTGCTGCGAAGAGCAAAGCAAAGCTGAGCAAGACCCATTTGCCGCGGCCATTTTTAAACTTTCGCATACTGAGATTGACACTGCGTTGCTTTGAGACGCTGTTTGGGATACCGGATGTTTTTTCAGAGGAGGGTTCCTTGTGCTGCTTCCGTTTTTGCTTCCATCCTGCGAAGATTTTTTTTGGTTGAGATCCGGTTTTTTTACCGGCATCGGTTGGTTTGACGGACGTGCTTGCCAGCTCCCTTCTCTTATGAAGATTCTCTTGTTATTCAAGGTCGAATGCTTTAAAGCCTTCGAACAATTTCCGGACAGGCAACCCACCGATTTCCGGTCCTGCGCTCAGATCCTGCCGAATATGAGTGGCTGCTTGCCGCAGATAGTTCGAGCTGATGCCGTGATCGATCGATTGGTAGGCTTCCAGATAAGCGGCATATTCATCGCACAAGCCGATCAGAGAACCCATGACGGGCAATCCGAGCGTTGGCGGTTGTAAAAGTAATTTTTCAAATTGATCCGCTGTCAGTAAAACCGGCTGCGTATTGGGAGTAGCACCAAAGATCAGGCGATCTTGGAATTCCTGGCTGGTATAAGCAATCAATTCATCTTTGAAGCGGTAATCGCCCATCAAAGGATAAAGCTCTTCCCGCACGATGCTGTCTTCGATTTCTTTCACTATCTCAGGCAGATTGACGGTAGCACGCTTGACCGGAGAAACGATATCGCGAATCACACTTTCCGGCAGGTCATGGAAAAGTCCGGCAAAGAAATTGCTGTAAATCATCCGGCCGGGTTGCTGAATTTTTGGGAAATCGGGCAACTGACGTGTCAGCAGCATGGCAAAGCAGGCTACCAGCATCGAATGACCTAGAACAGTCGTGCGCGGTATGCGTTCTGTGTGACTCCAGCGTACTTGAAAACGAAGCTGCTCCAATCTCAGGAGTAATTCATACAATTTTTGTCGGGTCACCAGCATCTGCATTCCCTTTAGTTGTAAATGGCTCTGCATTTCAGCATTCAATTGCTGTTCGATTGAGTAGAGCTGCGGTGAAGAAACATTGACTAATTTAATCAGCTCAAATTCACGATAGGTTGCATAATCGTGGGCGGCACTGAGAATGCTAGCCTCCATTGGCTTTAAGGGATGTTCATCTGTGAGATAAGCGGCAAATCGCTGCAGCAATTCTTGGTCAAGGTCACCTAAGATTGTTTTATATTGATCAAGAACCCAATAATTCAGTTTCCGGAACTCCTCGGGATATTGATTGCGGATACGGTGATGAACACTGGATTTAATATCAGAAAGGGCGATTTTTCTCAGAAGATCAAAAAAACTGGCATAAATGATCTCCTGCCAATCTACCTGCAGAGTAACACCGTTTTGCTTTTGTGCTTCGATTTCGACATGACCGATCAGATAGGCTGTCATCATTTTTAAACTGCTGTTGTCCATTTCTGTTAGTTCTGCGGAGCGGGCCATATCATTCCAGCGTTGGATGGAAAAACCGTTGAACAGTTTTAAAGCGAAATTCTTTGTTAGCATGCATATATCCCTCCTTATTGCCCTATCATAATCTTTTTACTACAAGAAAGCAAGTTTTTCATAGTATTCCTCGCCTAATTTCGCAGTTTGATTTTTTTGATCAATCGCTGCAGATACTTGCCTGTAAGGAAGGAAACAGGTAGGAGAAAAACGAAGTGAGAAAGAGAATCAGTATTCAAAATATTGATAATAAAAGAATGGATAAGGAGGATTTGTCTATGAAAAAAATCAAAGTCTTCGGCAGCAGTTTCTGACCCGGCTGCCCCAAGGTGAAAGAGGTTCTTTCCCAAAATGCGATTGAATTCGAATATGTTGATATCACTTCCGGTATGAAACCGTTGAAGGAATTTTTAAAACTACGAGATACATTAAAACTGTATGCAGAAATACGCGGCGCAGGCAGAGTGGGAATTCCGATGATCGCTGTCGATGATGGTGACCAAGCAGAATATTATCTTGAATTGCCAACTGATCTGTCAGTTCTAAAAAATTAATCAGATCGATTTTATCCGCAGATGCTGAAAAAAGCTGCATCTGCGGGTTTTTTATACTCTGAAAAGCTGCTCTGTTCAAAAGGGAATCGCCAGATAATAACGCTAGCAATAAGCTGTCCGATGTCATGAAATAGTGAGAATCTGTAACCTTTTCAGTGAAGGAAGTATCGCTTGGAATGAGAATCCCGCATTTTGTTTGCGGTATGTTGTCGGTCTTTGTATTTGTTTAGTAATTCTCGACCGGATTCATTCCAAGAAGAGTAAAATAGATCAATCGAAATAACAGGTTAAATAGTCTTAAAAAAGAGTAATGAGAAGTAATTGAAAAAAAATATAGTGCGGGAAAATATGGAATTATAAGTTTAATTTTAGAAAAAATAGGCAAATATTGCTGGAATATACTTTTAATTTGTTAAGAATTAAAAATACTTAACAAACACATGGTGCATTACGCATAATTGTGATAGTTTTCTCAAACAAATATAATTTAATATGTCTTATAAGGTATCAATTTGTTAATTCTCTCTTAAAACTAGAATGAAATAGCTGAAAGCAAGGTCAGTAATTTAAATACCTGAATATTATAATAAATATTCAGCTTTCGGATCAGAATATATGGTAAAAATAAGTGCGGAAATTGGTTACTCTACAAAAACATTATAAAGGAAAATGGGAATTTAGCTAGTTTTTCTTCTTGACAAAAATCGAGCACTTGTATAAAATGAAGCTAGTTTTGTTATAAGTTTTTTCCCGTTTGCTCTAATAATCTCAAAAAGTAGCATAGCATTGTAAAATCAGACAAATTGCGATGCGGTAAAAAAGGGGGTATGCAGCAAAATAACGAAATGGAAGCGCTTTTACCAACAGTGGAATCTTTATTCATTCTATTTTATTCATGGTTCGGGAAAGACACAACAAACAGATTCAAAACATATCATTTGAAACATACAGGAGGTGCAAACTTATGACACCGTTTATGCAAAATATTGCAACTTCAATCAAACCGTTCTTTTCCAAATGGCTGTACAGCAATGGAAATCTCGGTTTGTCATCTACACTCTTTTTGATTGTTTATGTTGCGGCGCTGCTGCTCATGGTAAAGCAAGCCCGGACCGGTGGCACGATTCCGAAAGTTCGCCGGATTGCCGGTTTGGATGCCGTTGACGAAGTAGTTGGCCGTGCAACAGAAATGGGCCGTCCCGTTCTGTATAGCCCTGGTATTGGCGACTTAACCTCTGCTGATACCTTAGCCTCTTTCAACGTATTGGGCCATGTCGCCAAATTGATTGCGAAATACGACGCTCGTATGATCGTCTGCAACCGTACACCGTCTGTCCAGCCGATTACCGAATCCGTTGTTCGCGCCGCTTATTTTGAAGTGGGCAAACCGGATGCGTATCGTGAAGATGATGTTCGTTTCTTAACCAATGACCAATTCGGTTATGCCGCCGGCGTAGTCGGTATCATGAACCGTGAAGGCGTTGCTGCTCTGGTTATGTTCGGTCTGTTCTATGCTGAATCTTTGGTATTCGCCGAAGCCGGCAACCAGGCAGGCGCGATTCAGGTCGCAGCTACAAGTTCCACCAGCCAGACTCCTTTCTTCATCGTTGCTTGCGACTATTGCTTGATTGGTGAAGAAATCTACGTTGCCGGTGCTTACTTAGGTCAGGACAGAGTCCGCTTGGCAACTATTGTCGTTCAGGACTGGGGAAAACAATTCACCTTGATCATCATCGTACTTGGCGTTATCGCGGCAACGATTGGTTCCTTCACAGGCGTGAAAACGAATGTGATCATGGATTTATTGAAACTGTATTAAAGAGAAACTAACAACAGGAGGTGTAATCTATGCGTAGAACATTGCCGATGGTAATCACATTGGTGACTGGTATCATCGTTATACTGAAGGATATCTTTATTTCCCCAACCTTCAATACTTTAGTTCAGCAGTATTTGGTTCGCAGCCAGACTTTGTCCGTCGCAACGGCCATTGCTTTGGGTGGTATTTCCTTGATGCGTGTGCATTGGCACAGAGTTACCCGCAGACGTGACGGCTGGATCAACAGCGTTATTCTGATTTTTGGTTTTGTCTTGTTGATGGTTCTGGGCGTTACTTTACCGGGCGGCCATAACAGTGTTACTTATAACTGGTTCTATCAGAATACTGCCGTGTCGGGCGGTTCCACTGTTTTCTCTTTATTGTGCTTCTACATTGGTTCGGCAGCCTACCGTGCATTCCGCGCCCGCAGCTTGGAAGCGACAGCGCTTCTCTTATCTGCCTGTTTTGTAATGTTGGGCGGCACATCCATTGGTTCTGCGATTTCTCCGGCTTTACCGCAGATTAAAGTATGGATCATGAACTACTTCAATACACCGGTAATCCGTGCCGTTTCTCTTGGTGTAGCTCTTGGTGCATTCGCACAAGGTGCTCGTAACCTGTTCGGTATCGAACGTGGTTATATGGCAGAATAAGTGCTCGTTTACAAATGAAAGGAGGCACAATCAATATGCCGTGGTATAAAAGATTAATGGGGATTGACCGTCGTATTCTATACATTATTTTAGCCGTCGGGATTACCTTTCCCATGTTTTCCCCGATAGGTTTGCCGGTACCGCCTGATGCTGCCACTCAGTCTACTTGGGATTATATTTCCAACCTGCCAGCAGGATCGAATGTACTGTATTCCTTTGACTTATCTGCATCCGGCTTAACTGAATTAAAACCGACCGCAGATGTTCTGGCCAGAAGGTCTTTTGAATTAGGTCATAATGTATTTATTATGGCTTTATGGGCTGAGGGCAATAACCTTGGTTCTATCTGGATGGACCCAATTGCCGAGGAATATAAGGCTGTTTACGGTGTGAACTATATTAAATTAGGTTACATGGTCAGTTATCAATCTTGGTTGGAGCAATCCAGAACAGATTTGTATACTGCCTGCAACGGTGGCATTGATGCCAACGGCGCCAAGCTGAGCACCTTCCCGATGATGAAGAACGTAACAAAAGCAAAAGATTTTGACGCTGTTATGTCTTACAACACCGGTGATCCCGGTCCGACCGCTTGGATTCAACAGTGGAATGCAACCGAAAGTGTTCCGATCCTTTCAGCCTGCACCTCAGTATCCACACCGACCATGGAGAATTATTTCCAAGCCGGTTTACTGAAAGGTAATGTCGGCGGTTTAGCCGGCGCTGCTTATATTGAGAAATTATCCGGCAAATTAGGATCCGCTACCGGTGGTATGGACTCACAATCGATGGGCCATGTCATTATTATTCTGTTCTTAGTCTTGGGTAACATTGGTTACTTCGCAGCCAGAAAAGCAGGCGCGGTTAAATAAACAGGAGGTGACTTGAAAAATGGCAGCTATCCTTACTCCAACACTGGGAAATTGGCTCTCGGCCTTAATAACCCTGATGTTGTTTTCCATACTGTATAAAGAAAATCCGATTTACCGTATTGCAGAGCATCTATATGTTGGCACCTCAGCGGCTCATGGTATTGTCACTACTTGGAACAACACCGTAAAGCCTGCCATTACCTCGATGCCGACAGCCGGCACCTGGTGGGAAATTATCCCGATGGTAATCGGACTTTTGATTTACTTCAACATGTATCGTCCGTATGCCTGGATTGCCCGTATTCCGATGGCCTTCTGGATTGGTTATAACGCCGCTTTGGTGTTATCCGCCCGTCAGGTTATTCCGTTCTTCACCCAGATGACCCAGTCCATCAAACCATTGGTTGTAATGACAAAGGGTAATTTTGACTGGTGGTTGAGCTTCAACAATATCCTCTTTGTCACCATTGTCTTGGGTGTTTTGATTTACTTCTTCTTTACCATCGAGCGCAAAGGTGTTTTCAAATATGCAGCCAACTGGGGCCGTATCGCTATCATGATCGGTTTTGGCGCATCATTCGGTAATACCGTTATGGCTCGTATTTCCTTATTAATCGGTCGTTTGACGTTCCTGTTTGGCGACTGGCTCCATTTACTGAAAGTATAATCGAGTAAATTGCAGCATTAAATGATCAAAAACCCCTTAGTTAAAAGAGCAATCTTTTGATTAAGGGGCTTTTTTATGTTGTACTGTTACTCACCAGACAGGAGAAACGATTGAAAAAGTCTGAAGGATAAAGCAAATATCGTTTTACTTGTCTGATTGGCTTATGAAAAAACCAGTTCGGGTCTTAATCTGGTTTTTTAGTGGACAAATACGATTTATCCAATGCGAATAGTGATTTTGCTATTAATTTATTGTAGATATCATCGGTTTGCTCAACGAATGAGTCTGTTAAAGCAGAAAAAGCGAACAACAGCAACATGTTTTTACTTTGTAGCTGTTGTCTTAATATATTATTGAGAATTTGCCATCTAGAGGTAAATAATCAAATTCTATCAATTTGATGCTACTATCAATTTAAAGCATATATTCACGCGTAAATATCATAGTTATTACAAAATATTGATAATAAACATTTTTTCGGATCATATGGTGACATGAAACGAATATAAATCTTTTAAAATGAAATGAAGTATATCGAAAAATTCGAAAACAGTAACCGCTTAATGTGAATAAAATAGCTAAAATATTATGAATATTTTATGTAAAAGAGCAATAATTCTCATAAATCAAATATATTGAATGAATATGAAGGTTTTAGGCGTTTCACAAAGATTAAATAAAAGATGGCAGAAAATTTGAAAAAAATAGTTTGACAGATTTTGATTTATGGCTTATTATAAGCGCGTTCTTAGATATTGCTGCGTAAATCATTGTAGAAAATTCATGGTTGCGTCATATTTATCTAAGTATCAAAAACAATTCATAAAATTGGTAGATATTTTCTAAATTGCCGATCTTATTATTGTTTTTGAAAATCGCATACAGACGTGTTGTCAGGGAGGTGAAAGTAAAGGCGGCATTGATCAAACAAAAATTCTCTTTCAAACTTTCCAGTATATCATGTTATCATCTGTTTATTTTATTCAATACATTGTAAAATCTTACAGGAGGTGCAAACTTATGACACCGTTTATGCAAAATATTGCAACTTCAATCAAACCGTTCTTTTCCAAATGGCTGTACAGCAATGGAAATCTCGGTTTGTCATCTACACTTTTCTTGATCATTTATGTTGCGGCACTGCTGCTCATGGTAAAGAAAGCCCGCACCGGAGGTGCGATTCCGAAGGTTCGCCGGATTGCCGGTTTGGATGCCGTTGACGAAGTAGTTGGCCGTGCAACAGAAATGGGCCGTCCCGTTCTGTATAGCCCTGGTATTGGTGACTTAACCTCTGCTGATACCTTAGCCTCTTTCAACGTATTGGGCCATGTCGCCAAATTGATTGCGAAATACGACGCTCGTATGATCGTCTGCAACCGTACACCGTCTGTCCAGCCGATTACCGAATCCGTTGTTCGCGCCGCTTATTTTGAAGTGGGCAAACCGGATGCGTATCGTGAAGATGATGTTCGTTTCTTAACCAATGACCAATTCGGTTATGCCGCCGGCGTAGTCGGTATCATGAACCGTGAAGGCGTTGCTGCTCTGGTTATGTTCGGTCTGTTCTATGCTGAATCTTTGGTATTCGCCGAAGCCGGCAACCAGGCAGGCGCGATTCAGGTCGCAGCTACCAGTTCTACCAGCCAGACTCCTTTCTTCATCGTTGCTTGCGACTATTGCTTGATTGGTGAAGAAATCTACGTTGCCGGTGCTTACTTAGGTCAGGACAGAGTCCGCTTGGCAACTATTGTCGTTCAGGACTGGGGAAAACAATTCACCTTGATCATCATCGTTCTCGGCGTTATCGCGGCAACGATTGGTTCCTTCACAGGCGTGAAAACGAATGTGATCATGGATTTATTGAAACTGTATTAAAGAGAAACTAACAACAGGAGGTGTAATCTATGCGTAGAACATTGCCGATGGTAATCACATTGGTGACTGGTTTGATCGTTATACTAAAAGATATCTTCATTTCACCGGCTTTCAACACATTAGTTCAGAACTATTTGGTTCGCAGCCAGACTTTGTCCGTCGCAACGGCCATTGCTTTGGGTGGTATTTCCTTGATGCGTGTGCATTGGCACAGAGTTGCCCGTAGACGCGACGGCTGGATTAACAGTCTGATTCTGATCTTTGGTTTTGTCTTGTTGATGGTTTTGGGCGTTACTTTACCGGGCGGCCATAACAGTGTTACTTATAACTGGTTCTACCAGAACACTGCTGTAACCGGCGGTTCCACCGTTTTTGCATTGCTGTGCTTCTATATTGGCTCAGCAGCCTACCGTGCATTCCGCGCTCGCAGTTTGGAAGCGACAGCGCTTCTCTTATCTGCCTGCATCGTAATGTTGGGCGGCACATCCATTGGTTCTGCGATTTCACCTGTTTTACCGCAGGCGAAAGTTTGGATCATGAACTACTTCAACACACCGGTAATTCGTGCCGTTTCTCTTGGTGTAGCTCTTGGTGCATTCGCACAAGGTGCTCGTAACCTGTTCGGTATCGAACGTGGTTATATGGCAGAATAATCGACTCGCTGTAATAACAAAAAGGAGGCACAATCAATATGCCGTGGTATAAAAGATTAATGGGGATCGACCGTCGTGTTCTGTATATCATCATGGTTCTGGCAATTGCCATTCCCATGTTTTATCCTTTGGGTTTGCCGGTTCCTTCCGATGAACCAACCCAAGCAGCCTACGACTACATAACCAGTTTGCCTGCAGGATCTAAGATATTGTATTCTCTCGACACATCTGCTTCCGGTATTACCGAATTAAAACCGGCTTTTGATGTTTTGGTGAGAAAATCATTTGAACTTGGCCACAAAGTTTATTTTATCGCTTTATGGGCTGAAGGAAATAGCTTTGCCAAGATCTGGGGAGATCCGATTACTACCGAATACAAGGCCGAATATGGCGTTGATTATTGCAACCTTGGTTATCAGCCAAGCTATCAGTCTTTCTTGGAACAGTCCAGAACTGACTTATATGGCGCCTGCAATGGCGGTGTTGATGCCAACGGTGCTAAATTAACTACAATCCCAATGATGAAGAATGTAACCAAGGCAAAAGACTTTACCTGTGTTGTTACTTTCAATTCCGGCGATCCCGGTCCGACCGCCTGGATTCAACAATGGAATTCCACTGAGAGTGTTCCAATCGTTAGTTCCTCTGTGGCTGTCAATACTCCGACGATGACCAATTACTATCAAGCCGGCTTACTCAAAGGTAATGTCTCCGGACTTTCCGGTGCTGCCTATTTAGAGAAAATTGCCGGAAAATTGGGTGCTGCTACTGGCGGTATGGACTCTCAATCAATGGGACATGTTGTTATCATTCTGTTCTTGATTTTGGGTAATATTGGTTACTTCGCAGCGAGAAAAGCAGGAGAAGTAAAATAATTAGGAGGTGACTTTCATAATGCAAGCTATTTTAACTCCGACACTGGGAAATTGGCTTTCTGCCTTAGTAACCCTGATGTTGTTTTCGATACTGTATAAAGAAAATCCGATTTATCGTATTGCCGAGCATCTGTATGTTGGTACCTCTGCGGCACATGGTATTGTTACCACCTGGAACAACACCGTAAAACCTGCCATCACCTCGATGCCGACAGCCGGCACTTGGTGGGAAATTATCCCGATGGTTATCGGTCTTTTGATTTACTTCAATATGTATCGTCCGTATGCTTGGATCGCTCGTATCCCGATGGCCTTTTGGATTGGTTATAACGCCGCTTTGGTGTTATCCGCTCGTCAGGTTATCCCGTTCTTCACCCAGATGACCCAGTCCATCAAACCGTTGGTTGTGATGACCAAAGGCAGTTTGGATATTTGGAACAGTTTCAACAATATACTCTTTGTCACGATTGTTCTTGGCGTTCTGATTTACTTCTTCTTTACGATCGAACGCAAAGGTGTTTTCAAATATGCAGCCAATTGGGGCCGTATCGCGATTATGATCGGCTTCGGCGCATCATTCGGTAATACCGTTATGGCTCGTATTTCTCTGTTGATCGGTCGTTTGACCTTCCTGTTTGGTGATTGGCTCCATTTGCTAAAGGTATAATTCAAAAAACTGTCCTGCTTTTTATAAAAGCAGGACAGTTTTTTATTGTACAAAAAACAGCAATTTTCTCTTCTGTTATCTATCCTGCAAAGATTTTATCTGAGGTTTATATTATTTATGATGTCATAACCCTAAAAGAATGCATATCCCAACTCGAATATACAGTACATTATACGTTTTGAAAAGAGGATTTTACTACTAAAAAGCGAATTGATATAATATAGTTCATTTCACAATCAGAAAGGGGTTATTCACTATGGTTAAAGTCGCCATCAACGGTTTTGGACGAATAGGACGTCTGGCAACTCGCATGCTGGTAGACAGTTCGGATATTCAACTGGTTGCCATCAACAGCAACGGTCCGGTTGAGAGTTCAGCTTATTTATTTAAGTATGATTCCAGCTATGGTACATGGAATGGTACAGTTGAAACGAAACCTAACATGATGATCATCAATCATAAAGAAATCCGTTATTCGCAAGAAAAAGAACCTCAGAATTTACCTTGGGCGGATTTAGGCGTTGAATTGGTGATCGATTGTACCGGTAAATTTACGGAGAAGCAAAAGGCGCTTTTATATCAGCAAGTTGGCGTAAAGAAAGTTCTTTTATCGGCACCCGGCAAGCATGAGGATGTCACTTTGGTAATGGGAGTCAACGAAGAGATGTATGATCCTAAAAATCATTATCTCATTTCCAATGCATCCTGCACTACCAACTGTTTAGCTCCGGTAGCGAAAGTGCTGCAGGATAAATTCGGAATTGAAAAAGGTTTTATGACTACGATTCACTCTTATACCAATGATCAGAATATCTTGGATAAGTCTCATAAGGATTTAAGAAGAGCCCGTGCTGCAGCCCTATCCATCATTCCAACGACCAGTGGTGCTACAAAAGCGCTGGCCTCCGTCTTACCTGTGTTAAAGGGAAAGATGGATGGTTTAGCTTTGCGCGTTCCCACTCCTACTGTTTCTATTGTCGATTTGGTAGTGGATACCCTAAAACCTGTCAGCGTAGAATCCGTCAATGCGGCTTTTGAAGAAGCTGCTGCGGGCGAGATGAAAGGTATTTTGACGGTCAGTCACGATCCGATCGTTTCCATCGATCTGAAAGGTACCAATTACAGTGCGATTGTCGATGCACCTTTAACGATGGTTATGGGCAGCAATCAAGTGAAAGTGCTGGCTTGGTATGATAATGAATGGGGTTATACCTGCCGTTTATGCGACATGGCTGCCTTTATTGCCCGCCAAGGTTTATAAGATTGACGTACCGCGGCCAGAGAGAGCGGATTTTACTTTAGCGGTGAAGCAGTAAGAAATAAGGACAAGGCGGCTTATGCAGGAGCCGCTTTGTTTTTTAAACTTCAGTAAGGAGGATTAATCGTTTTGAAAAAAACAGTTCGTGATTTTGATGTAACTGGAAAAAAGGTTTTGGTGAGAGTGGACTTTAATGTTCCGACCGATGAGCAGGGTGAAATCAGCAATGATGCCAGAATCCGTGGCGCTTTACCTACCATACAGTATTTACTGGAGCATCACGCTGCCGTTATCCTTACCAGCCATTTTGGACGTCCGAAGGGGAAAATCAATGAAAAATATCGTCTAAATAAAATTGCTGAACGACTGGAAGAACTGCTGAAACTGCCGGTGCAATATTGTCGGGAATTTGTGGGTCCAATCGCAAAACAAGCTACAGCTGACTTAAAATCCGGCGAAGTGCTTTTATTGGAGAACAGTCGTTTTCATCCTGGTGAGGAACTGAATGAAGACGCCTTGGCTCAAGAGTTGGCTTCTTATGCTGATCTTTTTATCAATGATGCCTTTGGTGCTGCCCATCGTGCTCATGCTACTACGGTTGGGGTAGCAAAGTATCTGCCTGCCGGTGCCGGGCTTTTAATGGAGAAGGAACTGGAGTATTTGGGTATGGCGCTGGAACAGCCCAAGCGGCCTTTTATTGCAGTGATTGGGGGAGCAAAAGTATCAGATAAAATTGCTGTCTTGATGAACTTGCTTGATAAGGTGGATGGATTGATCATTGGTGGCGGCATGGCGAATACGTTCCTCTTGGCCAAAGGAATCAGGATGGGGGCTTCTCTGGTGGAAGCGGACAAAGTAGAAGTAGCCCAGGAGATTATGGCCAAAGCAGTGGAGAAAAAAGTAGCGTTAATGCTGCCGCAGGATTTGGTCGTGGCGACCGCGCTATCGGCTGATGCTGTAGCCAGAGTGGTCTTGCCAAATGCGATCGCTGACAATGAAATGGCACTCGATATCGGTCCACTCACAGTAGCTTCCTTTGCTCAGGTTTTAGCTCATGCCGGAACGGTGATTTGGAACGGACCGATGGGTGTGTTTGAAATTGATCAATTCTCTGCCGGCACCTTTGCTGTTGCGAAAGCAATTGCAGAATCCTCTGCTATTTCCATTATTGGTGGAGGCGATTCTGCTGCCGCCGTCGAAAAAGCTGGTTTTGCAGCCGCTATGACGCATATTTCTACCGGTGGCGGAGCCTCTCTAGAATTTTTAGAAGGTAAGATTCTGCCCGGTGTCGCCTGTCTGCTGGATCGTTAAGGTGTTATGATGAGAAAGCCTTTGATTATCGGAAACTGGAAAATGAATCCTGCTGCAACGTCAGCGCTTGATCTTTTGCAAGCCTTGGCTGCGGCTGAATTGTCCGGCCAAGTAGAAGCGGTGATTTGCCCTCCCTACCTGATGATTCCACAGTCTGCGCTGATCCTGCCCAAGACGAACTGGTCAATCGGAGCGCAAAATGTTTATCCGGTCGATTCGGGTGCTTATACAGGCGAAATTTCAGCCCCCATGCTGAAAGCAGCCGGTTGTCAATATGTATTGGTTGGGCATAGCGAGCGCCGAACACTCCTGGCAGAAACGGATGACTTTGTGCAGGAGAAAGTAAAGGCGGCGTTAGCCAGCGAGCTGGTACCTGTGCTCTGTGTAGGTGAAAGCCTTGCGATTCGGGAGGCTGGTAAAGCGACGCAATTTGTCATAAACCAAGTGGTTCACGTCATCGGTGATTTAGCTGAATTGAAGCCGGAGCAGATAATTATCGCTTACGAACCAATTTGGGCGATTGGAACCGGCAAGAATTGCAGCGCTTCCATGGCAAATGCAATGATTGCGGCTATTCGCGAAGCTTGTGCCAGCGTATTTGGCAATCGCTGGGCTGCAGAAATTCGGATTCTCTATGGAGGCAGCGTGAAAGCCGGTAATATTCTTGAGTATATGCTGCAGCCGGAGATTGATGGGGCTTTGGTGGGTGGAGCCTGTTTAATGGCTGAAGAATTCTTGAGCATTATCACCAAAGCGGAGAAAAACTATGAAGAATGAAATTAGACCGGTCGTTCTATGCATCCTGGATGGCTGGGGGCTTTCCGCCCGGCTGGAACATAATGCTTTTGCGGCAGCAGATACACCAAGCTTGGATCAATTGTTCCGAAACTACCCTTGGTGCAGTTTGCAGGCCAGCGGAGCAGATGTCGGTCTGGTGGCCGATCAGATGGGTGACAGTAATGTAGGTCACTTGAATATCGGGGCCGGACGAATTGTGTATCAATGCCTTGGGCTGATTAACCAAGCCATTCAAAGCGGTGATTTCCAAAAGAATGAAGTCATCCTGCAAATGATTCGGCGGGCAAAAGCAAACGGGAAAACGCTGCACCTGATGGGATTGCTTTCAGACGGCGGCGTCCATAGCCATCTGCAGCATTTGATCGCTTTATTAGCTATGGCGAAACAAGAGGGCTTGTCTCAGGTTTCTGTGCATGCTTTCCTGGACGGCAGAGATGTAGCGCCACAGAGCGCCCTGGTCTATATCAGTCAACTGGAAGCGACGATGCAGCAAATCGGCGTTGGCAGGATTGCCACGGTCAGTGGTCGCTTTTATGCCATGGACCGGGATCACCGCTGGGAGCGGCTGCAGAGTTTCTGGCAAACCTTGGCAGAGGGTAAGGGAGAAACGGCGGGTTCTGCGATGGAAGCGGTCAGCAAGGCATATTCTGCGGGAATCACCGATGAATTTATTTTGCCAACGCTGCTGAAAGGCAGCAATCCGTTACAAGATGGTGATCAGGTTTTCTTTTTCAATTATCGAGCGGATCGGGCGAGAGAACTCTGCCAAGCTTTGCTGGAGCCGGATTTCAAAGGGTTTACGCGTGGCAAATGGCCGAAAATTAATCTCGCTTCCATGACGGAATATGATGCTTCATTTCACATCCCGGTAGCTTTTCAACCGGCAAACATGAAGAATACGCTGGGTGAAGTGGTGGCCAAGGCGGGTTTTAGTCAGTTGCGCTTGGCAGAGACCGAAAAGTATGCCCATGTTACCTTCTTTTTTGATGGCGGTGCAGAAGCTGAATGGAGCGGTGAGGAACGGATTCTCATTCCTTCCCCGCAAGTAGCCACTTATGATCTGCAGCCGGAGATGAGTGCGCCGGAAATTACAGCCCAATTAGTAGCGGCGATTCATAACCGCCGGCATGAGCTGATTGTTGTCAATTACGCCAATGGGGACATGGTGGGACATACCGGTAATTGGGAGGCGGCAATCAAGGCGATGGAAGTACTGGACCAGTCGGTCGCGAAAGTTGTAGAGGCAATTCGAGCAGTCAACGGCAGTATCCTCATTACAGCCGATCATGGCAATATTGAGCAAATGGTAGATGAAACGACTGGTGAACCGCATACTGCTCATACGGTTTGGCCGGTACCCTGTCTCTTAATCGCTGCCGATGCAGAATTGCGGCTCCGTAATACCGGCCGTTTGGCCGACCTGGCGCCAACCGTTCTATCATTGCTGCAAATAGAGCAACCACAGGAAATGACCGGTCAGAGTTTGCTTTGGTCAGCAAAACAAAAAACAAAGGAGAGACTAGCATGATCAATACTACAATTTCTGATATTTACGCCCGTGAGATTCTTGACTCTCGCGGCAATCCAACCATCGAAGTAGAAGTGACTCTGGAATGCGGAGGATTCGGCAGAGCTGCGATTCCCTCTGGAGCTTCTACCGGATCCTATGAAGCGGTGGAACTACGGGATGGCGATAAAAAACGTTACAACGGCAAAGGCGTACTGAAAGCGGTAGAAAATGTCAATGATATCATTGCTGCGGTAATTATCGGGATGGACGCCTTGGATCAGACAGCACTCGATCAGGCGCTGATCGACTTGGATGGTACCCCCAATAAAAGTAAATTAGGAGCCAATGCGATTCTGGGCGTTTCTTTGGCTGCTGCCAAAGCAGCTGCGGCGGCGTTGGAGTTACCGCTCTATCAATATATCGGCGGGGTCAATGCCAAAACACTGCCGGTACCGATGATGAATATTTTAAACGGCGGCAAACATGCGGACAACAATGTTGATATTCAGGAATTCATGATTATGCCGGTTGGCGCAAAATCATGGTCGGAAGCTTTGCGGATGGGTGTTGAAACTTACCATAGCTTAAAGAAAGTCTTGAAAGCCAAGGGTTATCTGACCGCGGTCGGGGATGAAGGCGGCTTTGCACCGAATCTGCAGAGCAATGAAGAACCTTTGATTCTAATTGTGGAAGCCATTCAAAACGCCGGTTTCATACCGGGTGAACAAATCTGCATCGCAATTGATGCGGCAGCGACCGAATTCTACTCCGATGGGAAATACCATCTGAGTGGGGATCATCTCGATCTCACTTCAGAGGAAATGGTGGCTTACTGGGCGGATAAAGCAGAGCGTTACCCAATTATTTCCCTGGAAGATGGGTTAGCGGAAGACGATTGGGAAGGCTATAAATTGCTGACGGATGTGATGGGTCAAAAAGTCCAATTGATCGGTGATGATTTGTTCGTGACCAATCCAATACGCTTAGCCAGAGGAATCGCAGCCGGAGTAACCAATTCCATCTTGATCAAACTCAATCAAATCGGTACCTTGACCGAGACGCTGGAATGTATTGAAATGGCGAAATGTGCCGGCTATACCGCTGTGATTTCCCATCGCTCCGGTGAAACAGAGGATACCACCATTGCAGATATTGTAGTTGCGACCAACGCAGGACAAATTAAGACGGGAGCACCTTGCCGAACAGACCGGGTTGCAAAATTTAACCAATTACTGCGCATTGAAGATCGGCTGAATGGCGGCAAGTATCCCGGTAAAGCGGCGTTCTATAATCTTCACTTCTAAACACACCTATAGACTAGATAGTTTAATATGATACTGCTCACGAATTTGTATCGCATCAGCTGGCAGCGGATAACTGCAGCTATTGAACCTATTGGTCTATTCTGCATATAAGCAGGGACTGTAGCAAAACAAAAATTGCTACAGTCCCTTTTTTTTGCTACAGTCCCGTTTTCCACAAACGAAAAACAAGCTAATATGAAAAATAGCAGACAAAAATAGAAAGGTCAGACAAAATCTCACTCCAAAACAGGAAATATTCTGATTTTTACTATTGTTAAGCCGTAAGTTTTTTAAACAATTGTCTGCCGGTGCGATTTTGTTGAATCTTGTTGTGCAATTTGTTGATGCGGTAGCCCATTACCACTAAAAAGAGCCTCTGCCAAAACCTTTTTATTGCTGCGGAGCAGGAACTGACGAAAGTTGTGGTTAACCTCTTCTCGGAGAACCTGACTTTAGTTATGAAGCTCTAGGCTGCACCGAAACGTTAGGATGAATGTCAGGGGTGGAGAAGAGGGGCTTTAACACCCAGGATCCGAATCGCGAAAGATTTTAGGAATACAGTAAAACAACAGATTCACACAGGCTCATCTAAACCGAAACTCTGATTGCGTTCGGTGCTCATTTGGGGTATAATGCTTGCGTATCCGGTATTCTCTGTTGCATTGGCGAATAGAGATGATGCATAAGTAATTTTTAATCAAGAATGCGAGATGTGGCAATGGCAGAGAGACAAGCATTGGGATCTACGGGCAAGAAGAAGAACAATCGAAAGAGCAAGCGTCTTCTACGGTTTCTTTTCTCTCTTACAATTTTGGCAATTCTGTTTGCCTCTATCTATTTCATCTGTAAAATGAAATTCACCAATAACCATGAGAATGCTATGCCGCCCATTGAATACACCGGAACTTCAATTCCGATCTTCATGTATCATGAAATTGGAACCGGCTCCAACAGTCTTTATGTATCGGTGGAAAATTTCAGAGCCCAGATGAAATATTTATCCGATAACGGGTATCATACGGCTATAATGTCCGATGCTGAGGAAATGCTGGCCAACAGAAAAATCCCCGCCAAAACGGTAGTTTTGACATTTGATGATGGTTATGCTTCCTTTTATAAGCAAGCATGGCCCATTATGAAGGAGTTTGACTTTACAGGTACCGTTTATGTGGTGACCGAATTTCTGGACCGATCCAATTACCTTACTTGGGAGGAAACGAAAACGCTGGCAAACGCAGGCATTGAGATCGGCAGCCATACAAAGCATCACCTGGATTTAAGGGTAACGAGTAGCGAGAATCAGAAACTGGAAATCAGTGATTCCAAAAAAAAGCTGGAAGAAAAATTGAATATATCGGTAAAATCCTTCTGTTATCCCAGCGGCGCTCACAGTGAAATTACACAGCAGTTGGTGAAAGAGGCCGGTTATACTTCGGCGGTTATCGTTTCTTATGGTTTAGCCACCCCCGAAGACAACCAATTCTTGATCCCCAGGGTTAGAGTCCACGGTTGGGCAAATCTGGATCAGTTCGCCGGCAGTTTTAAGTGAGTGTTCCGGGGCGACGGGGGTGTTGTCTTATCTGCCGCATCTCTTTCGATTATCAACCTAAAAGTGGCTGCGAAATGAACTGCTCCCCATAAAGTAGACACTCGAAATAACAAAAAGTTCGAGACTACACCATGGGGAGCATATATTATGTACAAAACAATAGCAACATCAGAAGAAAAGATCAAAACTGTAGAAGCGTATCTAGCCGGAGAAGGAAGCCAAGCAGAATGGGCAAAGAATGCGGGATAGGTGAATCATCCTTTTGCCAATGGGTACGAAACTACAAATTAGTGAGACGAGAAGGCCTTAGGGCAGAAACAAGCAACAAGATTCAACAAAATCGCACCGACAATTATCCAAAAAATTACGGCTTAAGCATAGTAAAAACCAGAATATCTCCTGTAGTTGGGTGATATTTTGTCTGACCTTTCTATTTTTATCTGCTATTTTTCGTATTAGCTTGCTTTTGTTTGTGAAAAATGATACTGGAGCAGCAAAAAGGAACTGTAGCGATTTTTTGTTTTGCTACAGCCCCTCTGTGAATACAAAGCAAGCAAATTGCATCTGAACGGCAAGCATTGGTAAGCTGCTGATTTATTCTGTATTCGTTTCTTCATTGTTAAAATCGTCTTCGCCGCTGCCAAAACAGATTGGCATCGTAAAGGTGAAGCAGCAGCCACCCAAAGGATCATTGTTGACACCAATTTTTTCTTCGTGCGCTTCAATCAGGGAACGCACGATGGATAGACCAAGACCGGTGCCCTCTTTGCTGCGGGAATGGTCTGCTTTGTAGAATCTATCCCAAATATAAGGCAGATCTTCGGCAGCAATCCCGGGACCGCTGTCTTGAATCGTGATTTCCATTTTCTGATCGACACTGACACCGATGATCTGAATTGTACCGTTTGATGGTGTGAATTTGGAAGCGTTGGAAATCAGGTTGATTAGAATTTGTTCCAGTCTGTCAGGGTCAGCCCAAACGGCGGGTTCGGCTATATCAAAACGCACCGTAAATAGCTGGCTTTCTTTGCCGGTAGCACTCTTGCATTGCATCGCCAAACGACTCAGTAGGGGCAGGAGCGGCACACATTCGCGATGAAGTTTGATTTGACCGGATTCGATAAAAGAAAGCTCCAATAAATCCTGAATCAGTTTGGTGAGACGAATGGTTTCTTTATGAATGATATTCAAATAACGCGGAGAGGATTCCAGGGGAATCGTATCATCCAGGATGCCTTCAACAAAACCGCGGATCGAGGTCAGTGGTGTACGCAGCTCGTGGGATACATTGGCGACAAACGCTTTTCGCTGCAATTCCAATGTATGCGCTTCTGTAATATCCTGCAGCACCGTTACATGGCCGGTAAAACGTCCCAACCGGTCCAAGACGGGAGAAACAGTCACGGCCACAAAACGTTCGTTGCTGAAAGGCATGATTTTTGTAATGATACTGGTGGAATCTTCTGACATCAATCGATAAAGTTCTTCCGGGAGGTGTAAGGCACTTAATTTTCTGCCATTGGGGTTTTCGTCGAGCGGGATCGCCAGCAACTGCTGGGCGGCTGGATTAAATAAAACAACGGTTTCATTATTCTCAGTGGCAATGACACCTTCCGTTAGTGAGCGGAGCAGGTTTTCCATTCGCCCTTTTTCGGTCAGCAAAGAATCGATGCTCTTTTGCAGCGAGTACGAAAGGTTGTTAAAGCTTTCGATTAAGTCACCGATTTCATCATCTTCATCATAGGGGATTGTGATGGCGTAATTTCCGCGCGCCATCGATTGGGCAGCGACTGTCAGCGCATACAATGGTTCAGCGATATGCCGGGAAAAGATGTAGGCCAAGATCAAAGCAAGCATGAAACTGATCAGGACAATGACCAAAGCTTGTTTTTGAATGATGGCAGAAGAAGCGCCAATCACATCCAGCGGCGTTTCCAGATACAAGCTGCCGACGATGGACACTTGCTCGGCAGTTTGCTGTCGAATCGGAAAAGCCAGCGTCAAGGCATAGGTAGCCAGACGCGGATTGTAGCCTTGCCGGGAGAATTGGTTATTTTGCAACAGATCGAACAACTCATCCTCACCAATTAATTGCCCCCGGACATTCATGTCATAACCGGCGCTGGTGACCAGGATCTGACCGTTACGGTCGGTTAGAAAAACTTGCGCACTGGAGAAGTATTCGATGGTGGTGAGTATTTGCTGCATGGCATCAAAACTGATCCGTCCACTGAAAAAAATGCTGATCGATGGGATAATCAGACGGGCTTCTTCCTCCAAGCGGCTGCGGGCGTTCTCTGTCAAGTAATTCGATAATTGACTCGGCAGAAACACGCCCAAAGAAAAAACCGTGACGAGGGCAACTAAAACAAAGCTGAGAAAGAGTTTTTTGAATAAACTGCGGATATGCAGTTTTTTCACGCTTCGCTCACCTCAAACTTATAGCCAACACCCCAGACGGTCTTAATCAGCCATCCTTCCGGTTCGGCTATATTCAATTTTTCTCTCAAACGCTTGACATGTACATCCACAGTCCGCGCATCGCCGAAATACTCATAACCCCAAACATTTTCCAGCAGTTGTTCCCGGCTGTAAACGTGGTTCACATTTTTAGCCAAAAACCAAAGCAGTTCGGTTTCTTTGGGAGTCAGATTGACCGCAATGCTGTTGACTGTGATCAAACGCTGCGTCATATTCATATAGAGATTGCCAAAGCTCATCTCTTCTTCCGGCTCATTCATCTCTAGCTTTTGACTCCGGCGCATGACCGCCTTGATTCTAGCCATCAATTCCTTCGTGCTGAAAGGTTTGGTCACATAATCATCTGCTCCAATTTCTAAACCCGTCACTTTGTCGGGTTCCTCTCCCTTGGCAGTGATCATAATGATTGGCGTCGAGAGCGATTTGCGGATTTCCCGGCAGACTTGCCAGCCATCCTTCTTGGGCAGCATGATATCCAGCAGGATCAAAGCAGGTTGCAGCAATTTCGCTTTGGCGATCGCTTCGTCACCATCGGCTGCATGGTGACAATCATAACCTTCTTTTTCCAGATACAATTCCAACAGTTCACGAATGTTGGGATCGTCATCAACAATTAAAACAATACTCTTCATGAAATGCTCACCTCTTATATTTTTTTACTGAATCATCTTAACAATGTTTGCTGAAATGAAACTGAAAGTCAAATAAAAATACAATCTTAGCATATCATATTTCAGATGAATATTCAAATCATTCTGGTGGTTTTCACGTAAAATTCATTTCTATTCTCCAATACAGCATAGAAAATGAATGACAGAAAAAGTGACCCGCTGCCAAGCCGAAGCGGACAGGTTTTTATCTTTCTCTTGCATTTTTTCTGGTTCCGGTTTATAATAAATAAAACAATAGAATAAAATCAGCAATGAGAAAAGCAATGATTCCTTGCGCTACGCAGAGAGCCGGTGGTTGGTGTAAACCGGTAAGAGCAAGAGTCTATCCACTTTTTGAGCAAACGGTGATAAGCCGCAGGTTCGTATCCTTTATCATACGATTGAGTGGTCGGTTTTTAGACCGGCAATTTGGGTGGCAACGCGGAGTTCTTTCGTCCCATACGTTTCGTATGGTGTGAAAGAGCTTTTTTTATATCTCTTTCACAGACCATCCGGTTTCTGCTGAAGAAGGGGGTAGTAAAACATTTTTTATTTTAACATGACATTGATACGGACCCGTGCGTTCCCAACAAATGTCAATGAAATCAAAACTGATTTATCTAGAAAAATCGTAAGGAGCTGACAGATTATGATTGATATCCGATTGATTCGAACCAGTCCAGAACTTGTAAAACAGAATATCCAAAAAAAGTTCCAGGCGCATAAACTGCATTTAGTGGATGAAGTAGTTGAACTGGACCTTCGCTTGCGTGATGCTAAAACCAGAGCAGATTACCTGCGCAGTCAGCGCAACTCGGTTAGTAAAGAAATCGGCAAATTAATGGTGCAAGGCAAACGGGAAGAGGCGGAGCAGAGCAAAGCTCTGGTAGCCGATATTGCCCGCGAACTGGAAGAATTGAAAGAGCTGGAAGAGCGGCTGCCTTTGGAGATCCGCGAACGCATGCTGGTGATCCCCAATATCATCGACGCTACGGTGCCCATTGGCAAAGATGACAGCGAAAATGTGGAAATTGAGCGTTTTGGCGAGGCGTTTGTTCCCGATTTTGAAGTCCCGTATCATGTAGAGATTATGGAACACTTTCAGGGTCTCGATCTCGATGCTGCCCGAAAAACTGCCGGTTCCGGCTTCTATTATCTGCAAGGCAACATTGCCCGCCTGCATTCGGCAGTGCTTTCTTATGCCCGCGATTTTATGATCGATCGTGGCTTTACCTATTGTATTCCTCCTTTTATGATCCACAGCAGCGTCGTTACCGGTGTGATGAGCTTTACCGAAATGGAGAACATGATGTATAAGATCGAAGGAGAGGATTTGTACCTGATCGGTACCAGCGAACACTCCATGATTGGCAAATTCATCGATACCATTTTGGACGAAGAAGAGCTGCCGCAGAAATTCACCAGTTATTCGCCTTGCTTCCGCAAAGAAGTTGGTGCGCATGGGATTGAAGAACGCGGCGTTTATCGGGTGCATCAATTCGAGAAGCAGGAAATGATCGTGGTTTGCAAACCGGAAGACAGCCAAACCTGGTTTAAAACCCTCTATGAAAACACGGTTGCTTTCTTCCGTTCTCTGGATATTCCCGTTCGCACTTTGGAATGCTGTTCCGGCGATCTGGCAGATTTAAAAGTGAAAAGTATCGATGTGGAAGCCTGGTCTCCCAGACAGCAGAAATACTTCGAAGTGGGCAGCTGCTCCAATCTTGGTGATGCACAGGCCCGCCGCTTGGGGATCAGAATCAGAAGCAAAGAAAGCGGCAATTATTTTGCCCATACCCTCAACAACACCGTGGTGGCGCCGCCGCGGATGCTGATTGCTTTTTTGGAGAATAACGTGCAGGCAGACGGCAATGTCAGAATACCGGAAGCGCTGCGCGTCTATATGGGCGGCAAGACGATGCTTTAAAAATACGGCAGCCATGCGATGCCGTAAAGGAAATTCAGAGAGAAAGGTGATTGAAATGCAATTGATACAGACGGAATTTTCGCAAGCGAAACCCGGATTCTATACGCCGGGGATGATCAGCGGCAAGACGCTCTACATTTCCGGTCAGCTCTCACGCGATCCCGCCAGCGGACAGAAACCGGCAGGCGGCATCGGGCCCGAAACACGTCAGGCTCTGCAGAATTTGAATTTAGTCCTGCAGGCAGCCGGTTTGCAGCCGGCGGATGTGGTAATGTGCCGCGTCTATTTGCCGGATGTTAGCATGTGGGATGCGATGAATCTGGAATATGGCCGCTTTTTTGGCGAACACAAACCGGCTCGGATGGTGGTGCCCTGCGGCGAGCTGCATTATGGCTGCTTAGTAGAAGTGGAAGCCATCGCAGAAGTTTAGTTAGAGCGCGGCTGTGCCCCTGTTCCAGTTTTTTTCTAGAGCGCGGCTGTGCCCCTGTTCCAAGAGGATGCTTTCGGTATTTTTTATCGAGCGACAGTAGGGATCCGTTGAATTCTTTGATTTGGCGGATCCCTTTTCTAAGCAAATTCTAAGTGGCTTTTTGAGCGGACAGATCGCTTTGGCAATCTTGACTTTACCAGTCGACTATGCTACAATGTGCAAGATTTAAATATGGAGAGGTGTTCGAGCGGTTTATGGAGCTGGTCTTGAAAACCAGTGATCGCGCAAGCGACCGTGGGTTCGAATCCCACCCTCTCCGCCAAAAAAAATCGATTATTTGTCTGCGGACGAATAATCGATTTTTTTAACTCATTGTTCCGCGTTAGCGGAACAATGAACTTCATGTTTGCAAGGCAAACACTTCATTTCGGCACAGCCGAAACTTCACGCCGACGAAGTCGGCATTTCATTCGTTCTTTTAAGGCGATAAATTCCGCTTTGAAGGCACGTTTTTTTTATGGTACGGGATAGAGAAGAGAGGTTCTCGTTGAAATAATACCTGTTCTGTAGAATTTCGGCACACCCCCTAGAGGAATCGTTAAAAGACGTGAACCGTTGATAGGTTACCCTCAGGTCACGCGCGTTGAGTGTGTGGAATGAATAGATTTTTACTGTTTCCAATGAACCAATTCGATAATTAAAAACCATTATGAAAGGTATTTAGTTACCAAGAGAGAACTTTAGAGTGATATAGTAACATTTCACAAAAATGAACAGGGAATAAACAGCTCACAGAAAACGAATAGCGGATTCATGTGTGCAGCAGCTCACCGTTCACGTTATGAAGCTGTGGAAGTGAGGTGCCCTCTCAACATAGGTGCTTTGCCACAATGGAACATGCATCCGGAATGACCTCTGTAAACACATGGCGCTGCCTATTCTTCTCTTCGTTCTGCCTTCTTTTCTTTGGCTTCATCATGTATCAATTATCGCTCTGACGGTCAGTGCCATGGGTCATGACCGTGAAGCCATTTTATCACATGGATTCAACGCTTTTCATGCAAAACTAATCATAGAAAATAAGTTTTTAGGTAATAAGCGAGGTGCCTTATGGAAAATAGTAATATTAAAATTCTATTAGTCGATAATATGCAAGACAACCTGACAGCTTTAAAAGTACTCATTAAAGAAGCTTTTCCTGAATCCACAGTTTTCCAGGCACTTAGCGGTATACAAGGGATCGAGATGGCAAAAAAAGAAAATCCCGATGTCATCCTTCTAGATATTGTAATGCCTAAAATGGACGGTTTTGAGGTGTGCTGCAAACTAAAAGAAGACGAAGAATTAAAAGAAATCCCCATAGTTTTTATAACCGCTTTAAAAGGGGATAAAGAAAATCGAATCCGCGCGCTAAAATGTGGTGCAGAGGCTTTTATTGCAAAACCAATTGATATTTATGATCTGACTGCGCAGATACAGGCGATGGTCAAAATTAGAAATGCGAGTATATACAGACGGGACGAAAATAAACGGCTTGCCGAATTGGATTTAAAGAAAACACAAGAGCTGACTATAGAAAACAAAGCCAGGCAAGAAAGCGAGGGAAAATTTAAATACATTTTTGACAATTCGCTAATAGGAAACTCACTTACGCTGCCTTCGGGAGAGTTACAAGTAAACAAGTCGATGTGTGCAATGCTTGGTTATAGCGAAAATGAACTTAAAAGTAAAAAATGGCAGGAAATAACGCATCCTGACGATGTTGAATTTATTGAGAAGAAAACGTCTGAAATTATTTCCGGCAAGATAGATTCAATGCATATAACCAAAAGGTATATTAAAAAGGATGGCTCTATTTTGTGGGCTGATTTGCAAACATCAATACGAAGGGATACGGATGGAAGACCTTTATATTATATGACCTCTATTATTGATATCACAGATAGAATGATTACACAAAAATCATTGCAGCAGAGCGAAGAGAATTACAGGCTGCTCATCACTCAGATGACACAGGGGCTTGCAGTGCATGAGGTTATCTTGGATGAAGATGAAAAGGTGATTGACTACCGATTCATGGATGTGAACCATGGGTTCGAAGAACTGACTGGACTCAAACGCGAGAATATTATCGGAAAAACCGTACTGGAAGTTCTACCGGGAACAGAGCAATCCTGGATAGAAAAGTATGGTAAAGTTGCCATGACAGGTGAATCATTAAATTTTGAAAATTACTCTAGTGAGCTGGATAAATATTACGAGGTAATTGCATATTCTCCGAAACCTAAACAATTTGCAACCGTTTTTACGGATATTACCAAGAGGAAGCTGACTGAAGAACGATTAAATCAGCAAAATGAAGAACTAATTGAGTCGCAGCGCATTGCTCACATTGGAACATGGAGGTTAAATTTAGAGACAAATCAAGTTGTATGGTCGAAAGAACTTTACAAAATGTATGGATTTGATCCAACAAATCCACCACCTCCTTACACAGAGCATATGAAGTTATTTACGCCGGAAAGTTGGGATATACTATCGTCATCACTTGAGAAAACAAGAACCTTAGGAATCCCATACGAACTGGAACTCAAGACAATAAAAGCAGACGAATCGAATGGCTGGATGTGGGTGCGGGGCGAGGCTATAAAAGATACGTTCGGCAACATTACTGCTCTCTGGGGAGCAACCCAGGATATTAGCGAGCGAAAACAATACGAAGAAGATGTTAAAAGGCAAAATGAGATTATGTCCTCGCTATTAAATGTTCTCCCCGTTGGCGTTTTCATGGTGGATGCTATTGATGGCAAGCCACTTTTAACAAACGAAATGGCAAAAAAATTGCTAGGCAGAGGAATATTCCCCGATATCAACAAAGAGAATTTCGCTGAAGTCATGAAGGCGCATAAGAAAGGCTCCGCTGACTCATATCCGACTGAAGAGAGGCCCATCATCAAAGGGATGGAAGGTAAGAAGTCATATATTGACGATATAGTGGTTGAACGCCCCGATGGTACAGAAGTCTTGTTTGAGATCTTCGGTACACCAATAACCAACGAGAAAGGGGAAACATGGGCTAGTCTTGTAACTTTTTCAGATATCACGGAACGAACAAAAGCTCATGAAAATCTTGAAGAATCACTGAAGTTCAATCAAGATATTATCAATTCTGTGAGTAATGGGATTATTGTATACGATACTGAGTTGCGTTATAAAATATGGAATCCGTTCATGGAGAAGTTATCTGGAGTCTTAGCGAAAGAGGTGATTGGACGCAACGCGGGAGAGGTTTTCAATTGGCTTGATGGAACTGGGCTCATTAACAATTTAGAAATGGCATTAAATGGTCATAAACTTGATGAGTGCGATTTTTACTTTAGTGTCTCAGAAACCGAGAAATCCGGATGGGCACGAGATCAGAGTGCGCCACTATATAACCGAGACGGTGATGTTGTTGGGATATTAGGAGTCGTGCAAGATATTACAGCGCAAAAGAAATCCGAGGATATACTCAGAGTAATGAACGAATCATTGGCTCACAGGCTTGACAAGACAATCAAAGCTATTTCAAAGATTGGTGAATTGAGGGATGTTTACACAGCAGGACATCAAAGAAAAGTGGCAGAACTATCCTGCGCAATCGCCAAAGAGTTGGGACTTTCAGATGAGAGGGTCAGCAATATCGCAAGCGGAGCCTTGATCCATGATATCGGCAAAATCAATATCGCTTCCGATATTCTCAACAAACCTGGCAAAATATCCAATCTTGAGTATCAAATCCTACAGACCCACGCTGAATCCGGCTATGAAATCGTCAAGGAAATTGATTTCCCGCCACAGGTACTCGAGATGATTCATCAGCATCATGAACGTCTGGATGGTTCCGGTTATCCGCAAAAGCTTGCGGGGGATCAAATTATCCTCGAGAGCAGAATATTGGCTGTAGCAGATGTCGTTGAGGCTATGACATCGCATCGTCCCTATAGAATGGCTTTGGGTATTGATGCTGCACTAGAAGAAATTTCTTTGCACAGAGGGAAAAAATACGACCGCGAAGTCGTAGATGCTTGCGTTGCATTATTCAGAGAAAAAGGTTTTCAGTTTAAGATTAACAATTGATTTGTCATTTTTATATAAATCAACATCGAGTGCTGTACCAAAGATGCTGATCACGATGCAAAGATGCCACTTACCCAGAGCAAATTCACATATACAAAACCACTACCCTGCCAACTCGAAATTGCTGCACACCAAACCTTCATATCCTCAAAACTGAAACAAATCATTCGCACTAAATCAAAAAAAGCGGTAAACAGGCTAAAAACAAGCTTATTTACCGCTTTTTTGGTGCGCCACGCATGGTGCGGAACAAGGCGGTGAAAGTCCGCTGTGGGGGTAGGTAGTAGCCAACCATTAGCCAAGCGCAAGGGTGTCCATCGCGAGGCGGAATCTGAAGGAAACGTGATGAGCAAACTCCCAGTCCGAGGAACACGAACCGTATCAGGCACTCAAAGTAGGACGAGTCTGCCAAACAAGACGAAATTCAAATCACTACCCAGATACTAGGGTATATATACGGCGGATCTATGGGAGAAAAGTAACGCATCTTACCGTGGGAGATCTCACGGAACGGGGAAAGTATGCGGAAGCGTGTCAGCTGCCAAGGACGATAGAAACAGACATCACCGACACAAGACAAACTGAGAACGGATTGCTGGAACAAATCCAGACGCCGGATAATCTGAACCACGCCTACAAACAAGTGAAACACAATAAAGGCGAGGGCGGAGTAGATGAACAGTTATGGTTTTCGACCGAAGCGAGGCACCCATGATGCACTAAGAAAGTGTCAAGACAACCTAAGCGAGGGCTACCATTATGTAGTAGACCTGGATGAGTGGACAAGAAGCCGGTCACCGGGAAGCGATGGAAGCGAGCGAAAACACGCTACACTCAGCTGGTTCATCTTGGAATCAAAACTGAGCTGGCATGGATGTGGACAAATACAAGCAAGAGCTATTGGCGAACAGCCCATAGCCCAATTCTATGCCGTGCTCTCTCTAACAAGCGCTTTCTATGAGCCGGTTACTATACTTTTCACAGACTGTTACAAGTTGATAATTTTGTAACTGAGGAAGCGCCGTACACTGAACGGTACGTACGGTGCTGTGGAAGGTCGACTATCCAATTTATGGATAGCTTCCTACCCGATTTTGCACACCCCTAGAGGAAATCGTTAAAGATGTGAGTGGTTGATAGGTTCCCTTAGGGTCATTCGTGTTGAAGGTGTGGGTTAGGTTTTTGACCGTTTCCAATGAACCCGTTCGATAATTATAAAATTCATAATGAAAGGTATTTTATTACCAAGAGAGAATTTTAGAGTGATATAGTAACATTTCACACAAAAGAATGGGGAATAAACAACTCACAGTAAACTAATAGCGGATTCATGTGTGCAGCAGCCCACCGTTCACGTTATGAAGCTGTGGAAGTGAGGTGCCCTCTCAACATAGGTGCCTTGCCACACTGGAACAATGCATCCAAAATGATCTCTGTTAACATAGGTCGCTGCATATTCTTCTCTTCGTTCTGCGTTCTTTTCTTTGGTTTCATCACAGCAGGTTCAGTGTCTTCATGCTCTTGTTTTAAGAGATTTTACAGATCATTATAAGTTAATAGCACCATTGTTTTAAGAACAGTGACAGCACCAATTCTGATTTTTGAAAATCATCATAGGAGATGAAGATATGTGGTTTAAAAATATGAAGCTATCCTCCAAAAAAAGTCTTGGCTTTGCCAGTATACTGGTTTTTGTTTTACTGATTTGTGTTGTGGCTTACGTGCTTGTAACCTCATACGGACATGCAGATTCGATACAGATTGGCTTTACCGCTTCTCTTTCAGGTGCCAATTCGGAACTAGGTGTTTCTAGTAGAAACGGTGCAAAGCTAGCAGTTGATGAAATCAATGAATCGGGCGGAGTCAACGGCCGACTCATTAAGCTCGTCATAAAAGACGACAAGAATGATAAAGAAACAGCTCTTGAAGTCGATCAGGAATTTAATAAAGAAGACATTAAAGTTATCATAGGTCATATGACAAGTGATATGGCTGAGCTTACCATACCCTATGTTAATGAAAAGAAAATTCTAATGCTTAGTCCTACTATTTCCGCCGAATATCTGTCCGATATAGATGATTACTTTTTGCGTATGATTCCTTCCAACAAAGAGCAGGCTCGAAAAATTGCCGAAGACATGATAGAGAACAACATTCACAAGGCAGCAGTTTTGTACGATGGGTCAAATCTTCTTTTCTCTGAGGGCCTTAAAAATCAATTCATAATAGACTATGTGGCTTTAGGCGGCCAAGTCGTCTTAGATGAAGAATTTATTGTGGAATCTATAGATTCATACGTATTGTTAAAAAATATCCGGGATTCAGGCGCCGAGGCCGTGTTTGTTATATCGGGTGCAGATAATGTGTCTTTCCTTAGTCAGAGTTTCTATAAGAACAACTTCTACCTTGCTTTTTATCTGCCTTCGTGGGCAATGACCAGTGACCTGCTCGAACACGGTGGCAAATCCATTGAAGGTGCACATTTGGTAAACTTTTTTAAAACGAATACGAATGACCGGAAATATCTTGATTTTGTCGATAAATATATTCAGATCTTCGGGAGTCATCCAAATTTCTCATCCATGTTTTCATATGAGGCGGTTACGGTATTGGCTGAGGCGATGATGAAAACAAATATTACGGAACCGGATCAATTAATTGAATATATACTTACAAAGAAGAACTTCGAGGGCCTTCAGGATTTCATCTCGTTTACTGCAAGCGGAGATATAATTCGAGACTGTTACTCGTATACCATTAAGGACGGTGAATTCATCATGACGGAGGGAGCTGACTATGATGAAGCAAAGTAAGTCGATAGTAAGTGTACTATATTTGAATACGCTGTCAACGCTTCTTGTATTCATCTTCATCGTAGCCATCATTAATAATGTTATTTCCGCCCAACTTAACAGCAGCGCCATTCAGAATGGTCGGATCATGGTTCAGGGGATCACGAATAACTTACAGCAGCGTATGTTTGATCAAGAGCATCAAGCACGCGAAATCCAGAGCATACTTATCTCAGAAATCGTTTTGGAGAAAAATATTGAACAATTTTTGAGTTATAGTGTAAACTCCAGTGAGTTCATTATGGCTATTGAGATCACTGACCAGAGCGGAACCGTTACTCATTCTGTACCCAACAAATTTGATTCAGAGGGCATGGACAGATCCGGTGAGACATTCTATAAAAATGTCAAGCCGAATGGTGAAATATACTGGTCAAAGATTTTTACATTTTTTTTTACAGGAGAACCGGTCATTACTCTTTCTCAAAAAATGGGTGATCAAATATTGGTAATTTATATGGATGCCAATAAAATCAGCGAAATATTCACGAATTTCGCCGAATATATGGGAGATAGTACGAAGCTTACAGTCATGGATGAAAGGGGAACGTATTTAACCTATTATAATCAATCAGTCATTTCGCGGCGAGACGTTAATGATGAATTTCCTCTTATTCAGAAGTCTATTGAGGATAAAACGGGATCTTACAGATCCGATAAAGAAAACGCATTGGTCAATATTGTATATCTAGATACATTTAAATGGTATGTTGCCATATATACATCTATGGATTATATTTCCAAACCAATAACAAGTATTAATAATCTACTGTATGTTTTTGCGTTTTTAATTCTTGGTTTGTCCGTTTTCTTTTTTGTAAAATCAAAATCCATATCCACCTCCATATTGGAATTTTCCAGACAATCCAATAAAATTGCAGCAGGTAATTATGACCTCAGCTTAAGCCCACAGAAATTTCGCGAGCTCCAAATTCTTGGCGGCGATTTTGAGAAAATGAACAGCGAAATTGTAAATAGAGACCAGCAACTTAGAAAAATGAACCAATCACTGGTTCTCAGACTTAGCCAGACCATCGGAGCTATCTCAAAGATTAGTGAATTGAAGGACGTTTACACTGCAGGGCATCAAAGAAAAGTGGCAGAACTGGCTTGCGCAATCGCCCAAGAGTTGGGACTGTCAGACGAGAAAATCAGCAATATTTCAAGCGGTGCTCTGATCCATGACATTGGCAAAATCAGCGTCGCTTCCGATATTCTCAACAAGCCTGGCAAAATATCCACTCTTGAGTATCAAGTCTTGCAGACCCACGCTGAATCTGGCTATGAAATCGTCAAGGAAATTGATTTCCCGCCACAGGTACTCGAGATGATTCATCAGCATCATGAACGTCTGGATGGTTCCGGCTATCCGCAAAAGCTTGTAGGAGAGCAAATCATCCTCGAGAGCAGGATATTGGCTGTAGCGGATGTAGTAGATGCAATGACTTCACACCGGCCCTATAGACCGGCTTTGGGTATTGATGCTGCACTAGAAGAAATCTCTTTATACAGAGGAAAAAAATATGACTGCGCAGTCGTGGATGCCTGCGTTACATTATTCAGAGAAAAGGGCTTTCAGTTTATGATTATCAATTGACTTGTCGTAGTTATACAGATCAAGATTGAGCGCACGCCAATGAAATTGAGATCTTGAATTTTTAAATTTTACTTGATCAATAACTGGAGGTTATGTAACCATGGAAAACAGGGCTGACCTTTTAGAGAAACTGGCAGGGTCAAGGTCGGCGGTGGATCAGGTGCTTTTTTTCAATAGAACCGGCTGGTAAACTTTTGCAGGCGCTTGGTAGTCCAAGGCGGAGTGCAAGCGCTCGTAATTGTAGGTATAGATAAAAGCAGCTATTTGTTGCCTGGCTTCTCTTATGTTGAGATACTCTTTCAGATAAACCCTTTCATATTTCAGCATGCGGAACCAACGTTCTATTAAAATATTGTCTGCCCAGCGGCCTTTACCATCCATGCTGATCTGAATCTGGTTGGCTTTTAGAAAGTCGGTGTAATCGTGACTGGTAAATTGGCTGCCTTATAGCAGGTTCATCATCTTCATGCTCTCTTTTTGTCGAGTTTTCCTAGACCATTATAGCGCTTTGCCATGAAAGATTCTGTGTTACCATACTCCGGAAGAAATGTTTGAAAAAAACTTGACCGAATTTACACCACTTGACCGGCGGCCATCGATATGTGATTACGGAGAGAGGGTGAAAACCCGAACTTAGAAATCCCATATCGTTCTACCATAAGTCATTGCTAATTCAGGACTATTGCAACTTGCTATTGCAATCTGCGCGGTTTTAAAAAGCAGAAACATACAGAAACAGCATTGACTCTTGCATTTTAATATGATAAATTTATAGGAAATACGAGATAATCATGATGCAGAATTATTTTTATTGGGAGGTGCAGAATGATTTTAGAAACAGCAAGACTAGCTTTGAGGGAAATGCAGCAAGCGGACTATCCTGCCTTGTGTAAAATACTGCAGGATGAAGAAGTGATGGTTGCTTATGAAGGTGCTTTCACAGATGAAGAAGCGCAGCAATGGCTTGACAGACAATTGAAGCGTTATCAAGAAAATGGCTTTGGTTTATGGGCGGTTATTTTGAAAGCAACCAATGAGATGATTGGCCAATGTGGGCTGAGCATGCAGGACTGCGAAGGAGAGCAAATCCTTGAAATCGGTTACTTATTGCAAAAAGCCTATTGGCATCAGGGTTATGCTTCCGAAGCGGCGATTGCCTGCAAAAAATACGCTTTTGAACAACTAAACGCCGATGAGGTTTTTTCGATCATCCGCGATACCAACATCGCTTCTCAAATGGTAGCCATCCGCAATGGGATGACCCTTGCCAAGAAATTCGTGAAACATTATCGCGGTGTAGATATGCCGCATTTACTATTTTCGGTGAAACGCGGCAGCTAAATAAAGTGCTGCTCAGTACTTTGTTGCTGCAATTCCAGCAAAGGAGAAAACAGATGGCTTATTTTAAGGAAGCACTCACAGTCATGTCTGAACAATTTGGCCAAGATACGGTGATGTCGCTTGCTACTGTCAACGACGGCAAAGCAAATGTCCGCAACATCAACGCCTATTACAAAGCAGGTGCTTTTTACATCACGACCTATGCTTTGAGCAGAAAAATGCAGGAAATTGCGCGCAATCCCTCTGTTGCCCTCTGCTATCATCTTTTCGTAGCGCATGGTGAAGGTGAAAATCTGGGACACCCCCTGAAAGCAGAAAACTTGAGGTTGCGCAATGAATTAAAGCAGGTATTTTCCGCATTTTACGATCAGCATGTGGATGAAACCGATGCAAACACCTGTATTCTGAAAATCACGCCAACAGATGCGCTTGTCTTTGCCAACAACTATAAGTATCGCCTGGACTTTCAAAAAGCAACAGCCGATCGGGAAGATTTTATCGTAGATATCGTCTTTTAGTTCAGCAAATTCAAAAACAAACTTTATTAACTATGGCCGTTTTGCGGTCAACCACAGCGAGGAGAAAGGTAACGATGGGAAAACCATTGTCTGAATTGTCTTTGCAGGAACTATGGCAACTGTTTCCGATCATACTAAAGGATCATAATCCGGCTTACCGAGCATGGTACCTGGCAAAAGAAGAAGAGATCAGGAACAATTTGACCGGGATTCCAATTATCCGTATCAATCACATTGGCAGCAGCGCAGTTCCGGGATTGATCTCCAAACCGACTATCGATATCTTACTGGAAGTGGACCGAAGCTGTAACTTAACAGAGCTGAAAGATCAGCTGCTTCAGGCAGGCTGGATACTGATGTTGTCCGAAGATCAACCTGAACTCCGGCTTGAATTCAATCAGGGCTACACCCAAAACGGCTTTGCCGAGCGGGTGTTTCATCTTCATGTCCGTTATTATGCAGACTGGGATGAATTGTATTTTCGGGATTATCTGCTTGCCCATCCGGCAATTGCAGAAGAATATGCACAGTTAAAACTGGGCCTCTGGAAACAATACGAGCATAATCGGGATGGTTATACGCAGGCTAAAAGCCAATTCGTGCAAAAGTATTCCGCCCTAGCACATGCGGAATTCGGCAAAAAGTACATGTGCCAAGGGGACGGGGTTGTGGCACATTCACACCTCGGCTATTCTAAGAGAGAAAATCGAAACGAGGCAGCGTCTTTTCCTAAAAGCAGTATTTTGAAAGAATAGTGCAAGCGAACTGACTGAATGTGGGCAATCTGACGCGGGGAGGCGTAATTGAAAAGATTTAAGAAAATCTATATTGAAATCACCAACGTCTGCAATCTCGCCTGTGATTTCTGTCCACGCACCGGCCGCAAAGCAGAATTTATGAGTTACGCAACCTTTGCTGCCATCTTGGAGCAAATCAAAGCCTATACCGATTCGCTTTATTTCCATGTGAAAGGAGAACCGCTGCTGCATCCGGAACTCGGACAGTTCCTGGATCTCTGCCAGGAAAAGGGCTTTCAGGTTAACCTGACGACCAACGGAACACTGATTGGTCAGGTGCAGGAATTGCTTCTGACGAAACCAGCTCTGCGGCAGATCAATTTTTCCTTGCATAGCACAGGTCAAAAGGACAGCAGGCAGAACAAAGCAGAATATATGGCGCAGATTTTTTCTTTTAGCAAAGCAGCGATGCAAAAAACCAAGCTTTTTGTTTCTCTTCGCTTGTGGAATCTGGGAGAAAACCAAACGGCCGATACTGAGGAAAGGCTGAATCAGGAGCTGCTCGCTTGGATTGAAGAAGAATTTTCGTTGTCGGAACCAATTCGGGAAACGGTTATTTCGCATAAAAACATTCAACTGGCTGAAAGAATCTATCTCAATCAGGAGTATCAGTTCATTTGGCCGGATCTCGCTTTAACCGAAGAGAGCAGGACAGGATTTTGTTTTGGACTGCGCCGACAAGCGGCGATATTGGTTGATGGCACAGTGTTGCCATGCTGCCTCGATGGCGAGGGTGTGATCAATTTGGGCAATATAAAGGAAAAACCTTTTGCGGAAATCATTGAAAGCAAAAGATCAAAGAATTTGTTTGATGGTTTTACCAGAAAAGAAGCCGTCGAAGATCTTTGCAGAAAATGCGGCTATCGCAGGCGATTTGATGCGGAAGGGTTTCCTGGTTGATTTGAAACAGTCAGGTCACAAGAAGAAATCAACACTGAATCGAAGGATAGATTTGTCTGAGAATCCTATGATGAACGGTAATCTGCAATTCTCAAATGAAGTTTGACACTTTGAAAATTCGTTCTGATGCAGGAAGGAGCAGCAAGTGAAGCGGAATCTACAAACCAATGCACTCGTGTTTTTTTTGATCGTTTTCTCGGTCGTGATTTATCTCTGTCAGATTACCATTTTCCATCGTCCCGATGAAACCATGTTTTATCTTCTGCAGGATATGGCATTTCTGCCGATCAGCGTTTTGCTGGTTACGTTAGGGATGAATGCGGTGCTGATCCGGCGGGAGCATCAGGCAAAATTAAATCGAGTCAGCGTTGTGATCAATGAATTTTATGCCGAGACAGGTATCGAATTGATCCAAGCATTTCGCGGTTCCATCATGAATCTGAATGAAATTACAGATAAGCTGGCATTGCAGGTGGGTTGGCAGGATCAGGATTTTAACAAGCTAATTCTGTATCTAAATCAATATCCGCTGAAAGCCGATGCCCAAACTGATGATTTGCCGGTCTTGCATCAGATTTTGTTCAAGAAGAAAGACGACCTGCTGCGGCTCTTTGAAAATGCGAATCTGGTGGAGCATGATCGCTTTACAGAATTGCTTTGGTCGCTCTATCATGTCTATGACGAGTTGCATAGCCGGGAATCTTTAACGACACTGCCTGCTTCTGACCTTCAGCACTTGAACCTGGATATCCAGCGCGCTTTCCAAAAACTACTGATCGAATGGGTCGAATCCATGCGTAATCTGCAAAAGACCTATCCCTACCTTTATTCACTTGCCATCCGCAAAGGTCTTTTTGGTCAGCGCAAGATCATCGTTTGAATACAGCCAAGATAAAATCAAGAAAAATGAACGAGGAGTCGGGTTTTTTACCCCAACTCCTCGTTCATTTTTCTTATCTAGATAGCTACTTTGATGTCTTTCCATCGATCGGAAGAAAAACGCCACATGGTATAAGCGGAACGGATACACTGGTCAAAAACGATCGCCAGCCAAACACCATTCAACCCGGCACCGAGCAGATATACCATGATATAAGACACAATAGGACGCACAATGACAATGCCGGTAAAAGCAGAAATAGCGACTGCTTTGGTATCACCGGCACCTCTTAAGGCTCCGGAGAGAACCATTTGCGATGATTGCAGCGGCTGGATGACCGCCACAATCCTTAAGAGGACAGCGCCTTGGGCAATGACGACGGCTTCGTCCGTATACATACCCATTAGATTTTTACCGAATAGAAAGAAAGCGGCAGCCAAACCCATCGAGACCAGCATGGAATAACGGCGGCATTGCTGCACATAAGCCTTGCCATGATCGGGACGTTTTTTTCCTAACGACTGTCCAATCAGTGAAGTGGCAGAAATACCGAAGCATTGTCCGATCATCATGGACATTGAGAAGATATTATTGGCGATTGTATGCGTTGCAAATGCATCGGTTCCTAGTGAAGCCACCACAATGGAAAACATGATTTGACCGGAACGCATGAACAATTGTTCCAGCATGGCGGGAGAACCTATACTCAATACACCTTTTAAGATACGGGGTACGATTTGGAAAAGCATTTTGAAACGTAACCGCAGCATATCGGAACCGTTAATTAAAGCAAACAATGCGATTACCAGAGAAACGATTTGCCCGGTCGCCATGCCAAGAGCGGCACCTGTAATCCCCAGCGCAGGCATGCCGAAGTGACCATTGATAAAGACATAACCAACCGCCACATTAACCAAATTCGCGGCAATGTTGTAAGTCATGGAGATTTTTGTGCGGCCAATGCCGCGTAGGCAGGCGGTGGCTGCCAAAGTTATAGCATTGGCAGGAAAAGTCAGCATTAAGACACGCATATAAGTCGTTGCCGCAGCTATGGTTGCCGGTTCATTGGCACCCATAAAGACGACCATGGGAGTAGCAAATAAATAACCCAAGCTGCCCATGACCAGCGAAGCACCGAAGGAAAGTAAGAGAGATTGATGCATGATCACATTGGCATCTTCTTCATGACCGGCTCCTTTCGCACGGGCAATTAAAGCCGTACTGCCGGTATTGAAGGCTTGAAAGATAGCTAATATCAGAAAACGAGGCTGGGTGCAATAGCCGATTGCGGCAATAGCCCAAGTCCCTACGCCGCCTACCATCATGGTGCTGACCATGCTAACCAACTGGATGAGAAAAGACTCCACCAAAGCCGGCCAGGCGATGCTGATGACTTTTTGTGAGATTTCCTTGGCAGGCAAATCAGCAGGCAGGGGAGTTTTTAAGCCTTGCAGAAGGTCACGCCAAAAGTTTTTTTTCTGAATCACTTGTTCAGAAGAGGAGGTATCTTCCGATTCTGAAGGGGGGATTGAGAAGTTGGTTTCATTTGCCAATTTCATTATTTCCTTTACCGTATATTTTACTATATGAAATATATTCTATCGGAATCTTCTCTATTAGTCAATTGTATTATTATAAACGTTTGACATTCCTCACCGTAAGAAAATTTCAGAAGTCAGCAAAACAACAAATCATGAGTAAGATTTCTGCAGCGATCGATTCGTTTCTATCCTAAAGCAGGAGGAAGTTTGTTTGCATCCGGCGATAAAAGCGGTGCGTTGCTCTATAATTTTTCTGTTTGCTTATTTTCCATAATTCTGCTATACTTACAAAACGTTTATGACTCACCTGATTGAAAGACTTGAAACCGTCGATTGCTTCGAGATGATTGCTGCCGTAAAAAATGAAAGCAAAGGCGACAGCATTGCGGGGATACCGTATAAAGCAGATCAGACAGCCGAGAGCTCATCAACTGATCTAAAAAAAATCAGTCTTTGAGCTTTTTTCGTCAGACCGCTGGCAGAGAAGGTAAGAGCAGGCGTAACTAAGATAACAGGAGAATTAATAAAAGAGTATGGGATTATTAGATGTAATAGACATATCGCATTCCTTTGGCGAAAACGTTTTGTATAAAAATGCATCCTTTGAACTTTTTAAGGGTGAGCATATGGGGATTGTCGGTCATAATGGTACAGGTAAAACAACGCTTTTCAATATTATCACTGGCAGTATCGTCCCGGATCATGGCAGAATCAGCTGGCAACGCAATATGAAATATGGTTATTTGGATCAATATGCCAAAATAGACAATAATGTGACGGTGTTTGAGTATTTAAAGACTGCCTTTCAGGAGCTTTTTCAGACTGAATCAAAACTCATTGAATTGTATGAGAGCATGACGATCGACAACAGCGAAGAATTGATTGACAAAACAGCGAAACTGCAGGAGATTTTAGAAAATCAAGGTTTCTATGAAATAGAAACTGTGATCATGAAGGTAGCGAACGGCTTAGGCATCATCGCCTTGGGTATGGACAGTATCTTATGTCAGCTGAGCGGCGGTCAAAGAGCAAAGGTGATTTTAGCCAAACTTTTATTGGAAAAACCGGATGTCTTGCTGCTGGACGAGCCGACCAATTTTCTGGACAAAGAGCATGTGGAGTGGTTTTCCGGCTATCTCAAGGAATTTGAAGGTGCTTTTATCGTTATTTCTCATGATTTCGATTTTCTGGATCTCGTGACGAATTGCATCTGCGATATCGAATTTGGCATGCTGACCAAGTACAACGGCAACTTCAACAAATTTTTGCAGCTGAAGGACATTAAGCGGGAAAGTTATGTTCGTGAATTCCAGTCTCAGCAAGTGCAGATCAAAAAATTCGAAGAATACATTTCCAAAAACAAGGCAAGGGCATCTACCGCTAAAATGGCGCGAGGTCGTCAGAAGCAACTGGACCGAATCGAGGTAATCGATCCGCCTAAAGTACTGGCGAAACCGAATTTTCAATTTGCTTCACTGCCGGTTACCACACAAAAGGCATTGGTTGTGAGAGATTTGGAAATTGGTTATACCAATCCTCTCTTACCGAAGATGAATTTTATGGTAGCGGCAGGCCAAAAAGTTGTGATTACCGGTTTTAATGGCATCGGTAAATCAACCTTGATTAAGACATTGATCAAACAAATACCTTCCTTGTCCGGCGATTTCAAATTTTCCGATACCATGAAAATCGGCTATTATGAACAGGATCTGGTCTGGGCTAATCCAAAGCAGACTCCGGTGCAGATTATCGCCGAAAGATACAGCCAACTCTCTGCCAGTCAAATCAGAAAACATCTGGCACAGTGCGGTATTCAAGCCAAAAGTGTGATCCAGCCGATTTCTTCTTTAAGCGGCGGAGAGCAATCCCGTGTCAAACTTTGTATTTTAATGCTGACAAAGTCGAACCTATTAATCTTAGATGAACCGACCAATCATCTGGATGCGGATGCAAAGGATGAATTGAAGAACGAACTCATGCGTTGGCAAGGCAATATTATTTTAGTTTCGCATGAAGAATCGTTTTATCGGAATTGGGCGGATCAAGTCATCCATATCGGTGGATAACAGACTCAGAACATCGGAGAAATCCGATGGCCGAATCTCGTCAGCTTGGGACCAATGACACAGACACCAATAATAAAAAAGAGCATAGTGGCAATTTAAATTTGTGATTTGTTAGGAGGATTACAGATGGAATACGATACAGAGCGAATTTGGCAGGAGTTCAGCGGTGAAATTGAACGTTTCATTGCTTATAGGGTTGCCGATTCTTCCGCTGCGGAAGATCTCTTGCAGGAAGTATTTTTAAAAATTCATAGAAAAATCAACACACCGCAGGACAGCAGGACAATTCGCAGTTGGGTATTCCAAATTGCCAGAAATACAATTATCGATTACTATCGCAAACAAAAAATAAAGCTGGACTACCTAGATGAGTTGACACCGGAATATGAAAAACAACTCCTTACCTCAGATGAAATAATAGAAGAAAACCCGGCGCAGGCGATTGGATCAGGTCTGAAGGAAAGAATTGCAATGCTGCCGGAGAAATATGCGGAGGCTCTCACATCCGTAGAATTTCAGGGTTGGTCACAGGTCAAACTGGCTGAAAAGTTAGGGATTTCTGTTTCAGGCGCCAAAACACGGGTCCAACGGGCACGGCAAATGCTGAAGGATAGTCTGCTGAAATGCTGCCACTTTGAGTTGGACAGATATGGTTCAATCATCAATTATTATCCAAAACCCTGCTGTTGCTGCGGCTAGGGCCGCAATTAATCTTTCTTTTGTTTTGCGTCTTTTCAAATCTTTCATCGTCTTAATATATGAAGATCAATCATAAATTAGGAGATGGATAAGAAATGAAAGAATTTATTGACTATTTACCGGGACTATTGACGGACACATTGACAGCGGTAGTCACAAACCTGTATCACAATTGGCTCCCATTGAGTTTTGCTATCTTGATAGCAGCACTGATGAAAGTCTACCTTGACTCTGAGAAACTCAAACAGATGTTACTCAAAAAGCCCAGAGTCTCTATTCTTGCCAGTGTTGCTTTTGGTGCTTTTACCCCGTTGTGTGCCTGTGGTACCATGGCAGTCGTCATTGGACTGTTATCGACTGCGCTGCCTTGGGGGCCGATTATGGCTTTTCTGACTTCTTCCCCCTTGATGAGCCCCGACACTTATATCATGATTGCCGGTATACTCGATTTTAAGTTTGCCAATGCTCTAGCCGTCGCTTCTCTCCTGATTGGTCTGATTTCAGGTGGCTTGACCCATATCATTGAGCAAAAAACACATTTTCTGGATAATCAATTGCGGTTTTCTATGAAATCAAATGTGAAGGCGTGTGCTTGTTCTGCTTCTGCCTTAGCATTGGAGCAAATCAGTGCAGAAAATACCTGCGGATGCAGCACGGCTTCCTTCGATACCAACGTAATTCCATTGGTGAATACAGAGCCTACTTTGAACTTTTGGCAGAGACTCAAAGTAAAGGAAGTTGGACAAGCATTGCTTGAGGTGGGATTGAAACAGATCCTTTTTTACTTTGTAATCTTTGTAGCATTGGGTTATCTGGTTCAATCGTTTGTACCTACTTCTTTTATAATTACTCTATTCAGCAGTGAAAGTATATTTTCCGTTCCGCTGGCTGCGTTGATTGGTCTGCCTCTTTATGTCAGTGGAGCCGGCGCAATCCCGCTCATTAAAGCGCTGATGGATGGTGGAGCCGGAGCCGGTGCGATGATGGCGTTTATGATCACTGGGCCAGCTACCAGTCTTTGGGTGATAACCGGGATCACGACGTTTATGAAAAAAAGAGTGATTGGTTTATATATCGGTTTCATTTTAGTGGGTGGGATCCTAATGGGATATTTGTATCAAATACTCATTGCTATGGGTATCTAGCGAGACAAAAACTACAAAAGAGGCGGTCCCTTTGGTTTTTATGAACCAAAGAGACCGCCTTTTTGCCGGATCAAGAGCAGAGTGCGGCTAGCAAAGGAGTGTTGGATTTTTCCAGATGCTGCAAATAAGCAGCCATTGCCTGCAGACCGTCTTGCAGCGTTTTTTTATCGCAGGCATAACCGATCCGCAGGCAGTGCGCTTCGGCAAAACAATCACCGGGCGTGACAAAGGCGCCGGTGCTGTCATACATTGCTTGGCAGAAATCGTAAGAAGGCAGAGCAAAATCATAATAAAGCAGCGCGGTGGTACCTGCCTGCGGCTTACAATAGTGCAGGTGCGGCTGATTTGCCAGCCAAGCATCCAATAGATCGAGATTCTCCCGCACGATGGCTTGATTGCGCGCCAGGATCCGATCTGCGTGCTTTAATGCTAAACCTGCCACCGCCTCATCCAGGATGCTGCAGCTGATCAGATTATAATCGCGGTGCGATAAGCAAGCAGCCAGTACTTCCGGATCTTTGCTGGCAATCCAACCCAAACGGAGCCCAGCCAGAGAAAAAACCTTTGACATACTGCTGACACTGATGCCTTTTTCATAAAGATCGGCAATTGATTCAACCTCACAGTCGGTTTGGGTCAGACCGCGATAGACTTCATCGCAGAGAATATAAGCATCCACGCGACGCGCGATTTCAATAATTTCCCGCAGCAGTTCAGGTGGAATCAAAGCCCCGGTTGGATTGTTGGGATTGTTTAAACAAATCATTTTGGTGCCGGGGATTGCCAGGCGGCGCAGTTGAGCCAAATCGGGCAGAAAGCCATCCTGCATATTGAGCTGCAGAAGCTGAACATCAGCACCGTACGATTCGGGAATGGAATAGAGCTGCTGATAAGTCGGCATGACGCAGACGACACGGTCTCCCGGCTGCAGCAATGAGTAGAAGACATGATGATTGGCACCGGCAGCGCCATGGGTCGTGATGATTTGCTGGGGAGTAATGCTTTGATAGAGTCGGGCAATGCCCGTTTTGAAAGCCGGTGCACCAAAAATATCACCATACGTCAAACGGCGGGCGCATAATTCGTTGAGAAAGGTTTGTTTGTTTTCACCGGTCAGCAGAAACAGTTCATCCAGTGAAAGGGAGTCAACACAGGTTTCCGCAATATTGTAACGCGCGTCTGCTTCATAGGCATTCATCCATTCTTCCACTTGAAAAGCTTTGATCTTCAAAAAAATCACTCCTTGCGCTTGCTTTTAGTTATGCTAACTTTTCGGGATTGCTCTGCAGCAGTGTTCTCTTGCGGTTTGATGGGATTCTTATCCTATAGTAAACACGATCAGCGCCTGCGCGTCAAGAGGCAATCGATCAAAAAGACAGATAATTTCTATCCCACATGGAGAAAACAGGACCCGGCAGCTGCGGCAACTTGTCTTGCTTTCCAGCTTTTCTCGTCCGAATCCTTTACAATCATTTCTGCCGGTGCTACAATATCGGCAGACACTGAATTTTTTAGGAGGATGAAAATGGAGCAGAAGTATATTGATTATATGTTGGATGTTCTGGAGCGGATGCTGGCCATCAAGAGCCCTTCCGGTTACACAAAAGAAATCACGGCCTTCCTCTGTAATGAATTGCAGGCAATGGGCTACCAGCCGAATACGCTGCGCAAAGGCGGCGTGAATGTCGATTTAGGCGGCAGTGGTTCTCCTCTGATGCTGTTCGGTCATGTTGATACCTTGGGCGGCGTGGTAGCCAGTATCAAATCAAACGGCGGTTTGATGCTCGCCAACATCGGCGGTCTTAATCCGAATAACACCGAAACCGAACAGGTCACTGTGATCACACGCGACGGCAGGGAATACGAAGGCACCCTGCAAATTGCCAATGCCTCTGTGCACGTCAATCCCAAAGTCAACGATCCCCGCGATTTTAAGGCAAACATCGAAGTTCTGCTCGATGAATTTGTGGCGACCGCCAAAGAGGTGGAAGATTTGGGCATTCAAAACGGTGATTTTATTGCTTTGAATCCGCGCTTTACAGTGACAAAAAAAGGCTACATCAAGAGTCGTTTCCTGGATGATAAAGCCTCTTCCGCCGTGTTGTTGACCTTAGCAAAATACTATGCCGATGAGAAATTGATCCCCAACCGCAATGTCTGGCTCAGTTTTACCATGTTTGAGGAGATCGGTCATGGCGGCGCTGCCGGTATTCCCGACTGCATCGAAGATGTGATCTCAGTCGATATGGGCTGTGTGGGCAGTGGTTTGAAATGCACTGAACGTATGGTTTCTATCTGCCCGAAAGATTCCGGCGGCGTCTACCATTATGCGCTGACCAATGAATTGATCGCTGCCGCCAAAAGAGCCGGGGCGGATTATGCCTTAGATGTTTATCCAATGTACGGCTCCGATGTGGAAGTCACGCTGCGCGCCGGTTTTGATGTGCGCCATGGCTTAATCGGTCCGGGTGTCTATGCCTCACATGGCTACGAACGCAGCCATATCGACGGGCTGGTTAATACGTTTAAATTGCTGCAGGCTTATTTAGTCTAGTCTGCAAGCGAAGGTAAGCCTGATGTGATACGGCAAACAGATCGGCAGCTTGACTTGCTGGTCACGAGCAAAACGCATCAGGCTTTCTTTTTACTCCTGCGAGAAAAAGCGCGGGCTATTGGAATTAAGTGTTATTTTAGAAAGCTGCAGCAATGCAAGAAAAGAGGTAGGGCAGATGAACGGCACAATCGAAACGATGCAAATCAACGAGATCCCCTGTTTTGTCTATCTTCCTGCCGGCAGCGAACCGGGAAAAAAATACGCGGCAGTCTACGCTGTCTCGGGTGGAGAATCAGTCGCGGAATTAACGGAGATCATGCAGATCGTGGAAGCTGCTGTGACAGATGGAATTTGTCAACCCTTTCTGGTGGTGACGTTTGCCGATACAAAGCATCAGTTTGATTTTTCACCCTGGCCGGCCGAGGCTGTTTTTAAATCGGAAGCTGCCTTCCCCGGTCAAGCGGATCAGACCCTACACTGGCTGCTGACTGTTTTAAAAGCCAAAGTGGAGCAGACTTATCCGGTCCGGACGGATCCGGAACACAATGCGCTGCTGGGTTATTCTCTGGCCGGTTTGATGGCTTTTTGGGCTTTGTATCAAACGGATGCTTTTGCAGCAGCTGCTTGCTGTTCCGGATCCCTGTGGTATGAAGGTTGGCTGGATTATATGAAAACCCATGCTATCCGGGCAAATTCGCGGCTTTACCTGAGCTTGGGACGCGGTGAAGAAAAAACCCGCAGTCCACGCTTGGCTGCGGTAGGAGAAGCAACCCGTCAGGCAGCACAGATGCTGGCAGCGGATCCCAGAATCAAAGAGACGCTGCTGCAATGGCAGGACGGCGGGCATTTTAAAGAAATCCCCAATCGCTTAGCGCAGGGTTTGATCTGGCTGGGCAGGAAAGAGCAAGAGGAAAAACATGAGTGACTGGTTTACCGTAGAGCAGATCGACGCTGCTACCTTTGTGATCAGTGAAAACAAGCATTGGGAAGAAACCCATTGTTATCTTTTAATCGGTCAGCAAAAGTGCCTGCTCTTTGATACCGGTTTAGGGGTAGCCAACATCAAAGAGGTGGTCGACCGTCTGACCGATTTGCCGATCCTGGTTGTTACCTCGCATGTGCATTGGGATCATATTGGCGGACATCGCTACTTTTCCGAGCTGGCAGTACATCCAGCGGAAGCAGCATGGCTGAATGGAGCCTTCCCGTTGCCTTTATCGGCCGTGAAAGCCGGTTTACTGCGCGAACCCTGTGATTTCCCGCCGGAATTTCAGCCTGAGCTGTTTCGGATTTTTCAAGGTCCGCCAACCTTGCTGCTGCAGGATCGGACTACGCTCGAGCTTGGCGGCAGAAGGGTAGAGGTGCTGCATACACCGGGCCACTCGCCGGGTCATCTCTGTCTCTACGAAGCGGAGCGTCAGTATCTCTACTCCGGTGATTTGATTTATAGCGGGACATTGTATGCTTTTTATCCCAGCACGGACCCTTTGTTGTTCCGTCAATCGATCCGGAGAGTGCGGCAGTTGTCAATCAGACGGGTTTTACCGGCACATCATCGTCTTGCGATTGAGCCTTCCTTGATTATTGAGATCGATCAGGCTTTTGATTGGTTGGCAGAGACCGGAAAATTGAAGCAAGGCAGCGGTAGTTTTGCTTTCGAGCATTTCAGCCTGCAAATATAGCAAATGGACACTTTTCATAGCGAAAACAAGGGGTTTTACGGCTTTACTCGATAAAAAAACAGGACAGGTTGATATTTCAACCTATCCTGTTTTTTTCGGATTTATTTAGCTAAGCCCAATTCTTCATTCAGGGTCTTAACCAAGGCGTCAGCGTCAATTCCATGAGCAGCGCAGCCTTGTTCCAATGTTTCAAAATGAGCAGCGGCACAGCCCAGGCAGCCCATCCCAGCTTGCATTAAAATCATAGCGGCGGCAGGATATTTCTCTACCAATTCAACAATACCGATTTCTTTTGTAATCATCATCAATCACTCCTTGTTTTTTATCACCCCGGTAAAAAAATCCAGAGGTGCTTGTAACGGTAGTATATCATAAGCTGTACGAAAAAAAAAGACTTAATTCTGACAGGATTACAAGGAATTAAGAGAGAGTGTTATCACGGGCATAATTTGGCAGATCAACAATGAAGCCAGCCTGTTTGCAGCTGATAAAGAGCAGAGATTCAACAATATCCCGGAGAAAGAAAACAAGCGAAGCAGGGAATGCACATTCGCAGAACTGCGGATAAAAAAGGCCAGACTAAAAGAAAAAAAGCAGAAAAAGCTTGCTTTTCTGCTGTATCCAGCATAAAATAACAACAGAATCAAGAGAGCGTATCTCAAAATCTTTTCTCTGCTGATCCGGAAAGATCAAAACGGGAACGGAGCGAGCGTGATCTTCTGGAAAGGGTGTGGGTTCAATGCTGCAGCTAGTCACAGATCGATTGATCCTGAAAGATATTGATTTGCCTGATATTGAGGATTATGTCCGTTGGTATACGAGCGAGACCGAATGGATGAATTGGGACGCGCCTTGGGAATGGGATGAACCATTGGATACAAAAGCCCTGACCGAATTATATCAAAAAAGGCTGCGGCAGCCGCTGACAGAACAGCGAACCCGCTTCGAACTTTACTTACCGGAAAACAGGCATATCGGTTGGGTCAGCTCTTATCTGATGGAAAATGGCAAGCCGGCCATTGGCATCGATATCCCGCTGCCGGCTGATCGGAAACGAGGCTTGGGTTCGCTGGCTTATCTGATGCTGATCCACTATTTTTTAAGAAATGGTATCACGGAAATTTATAGTCAAACCTGGTCCGGTAATCTGGCGATGATTGCCTTGGCAGAGAAAATCGGTTTCTATGAGTGCGAACGCCTGGTTGATCTGCGCAAGGTTGATGGCAAGAGTTATGATGCCCTGACCTTCCAGTTGGATGTCTCTGCTTTTTTGCAAAAATACGCTCAATATCCTATCCTGCAATATCAAACCGATTTAAACGATATCACAGCGGAGCAGTTGAATGGGTTTTGTCTGGGTTGGCAGCAGCCGCTGACTGGGGAAGAATTATTGAGAATTCTGCAAAATAGTTATCGGTTCGTTTTGGCACTGGACTTCCACACCATGAAAGCGGTTGGCTTGGTCAATGCATTATCCGATGGGGTTCGCTTTGCTTTTCTGCCGTTGTTGGAAGTACTGCCGGATGCGCAGCGACACGGGATCGGCAGCCGTTTGCTGCTGAGCATGCTGGATCAGCTTCGCCAGCTGTCTTCGATTGATCTCGTCTGCGACGAAGCGCTGCAAAGTTATTATGAACGGTTTTCTATGCACCGCGGTTATGCCATGATGATTCGCAAAACAGTAGTCAGATAAACGTGTTAAAAAGAACAGCAACAGGCCTTTACAAAAAAGGTCTGTTTTTTTTCTGATTTATTCTTAATTACAGCAGGATTTATTCTATTTATTCTGGAAATGATATCCATACTTACGTCTGAGAGGAGGTGATGATGGATGAATCGATTATCGTTGCGGCAAGGGATGCTTTTAGGTCTGCTCTGCGGTCTCCTCATCTCCGCTGGCGGTCTCTGGTGGTGGAATGCAGCAGCAGTGCAGCCGGCTGTTATCCCAAGTCTGACGAAGAATGAGGTTGGAGCGGGAAAGGAAATGACCGCGCCAACAGCTACCGACAAGCAGGGTGGCCAAACCGCAGAAGCAGGCGAAATTGTTGTGCATCTGGCCGGAGCGGTCAGGCAGCCCGGGTTGCTGCGGCTGGCTGGCGGCAGCCGTTTGGGTGAAGCGATTACAATGGCCGGGGGTGAAACCGAGGCGGCGGATTTGGATCAGATCAATCTCGCTGCCATTTTAGAGGATGGTCAGCGTTATTACGTTCCCTCTATCGGAGAAACGGCGGCAAAAGACACAGCCGGCAGGCAAATCACTTCGGATGGCAAGGTGAATATTAATCTGGCAGATGCCGAAACGCTGGCAACTTTGCCACAAATTGGCGAGGTTCGCGCCAAGGCGATTATCGCTTATCGGGAAAAGAACGGTAATTTCCAAAAAACAGAAGAGATTATGCTGGTTGCCGGGATCGGAAACGGTATTTATGCTGCCATTGCTGCTTCCATTACAGTGCAATGATGCGGCAGACCGTTATTTTTTGGCTTGCTGTTGGGTTTACCGGCGGCATTCTTCTGCAGGGCTGTACTTGGGGAGCGGTCTGGCTGCCGCTGGCAGTGATCGGAGTTTCCTTGCTGATCGCCTGGTACCTACGGCAGCACGCTCGACAGTTGCTGCCGCTGCTGGCAGCGCTCGCTTTGTTCAGCGGCTTCTGCTTTACAACAATACGTGCAGTTATGCTGCCTGCCAGTCTGGAAGAGTCCTGGCAAGGTGAAACAGTAGAGATCAGCGGCTGTGTCGACGGATTTCCGCTGCAGGATGACCAAGGTGCCTGGTGCTTGAGTTTGAGTGAGCTGACCATCAGCCATAATCAAAAAAAAGAGATGATACCGGGCAGATTACAGGTTTATTTTGAGGCGGGTATCACGCTGCAGCCAGCACCCGGAGATTTCCTGCAGGCAGAAGGCAAGTTATCCGTTAATAGCGGCCGTTACAATTTTGGTGATCCCGATTGGCAGCTGCAAAATCACAGACGCGGCATCATTGGCAGAATTTACGTGACCAAAACGGGGTTGTCCTCACTGCAGCCAGCGGCTCAGGTTTCTTTGATCCGTTTGATTTGGCAGATCCGCCGCAGCATTTACCGGCAAATGACTGAAATCCAAGCCAATGGCCGCAGCTATCTGCAGCCGGAGCAGGCGGCTTTCTTGTTGGGATTGACCATCGGTGTGACGGATGAATTGCCAGAAGAATGGTATGATTCCTTTCAAGTGGTGGGATTATTGCATTTGCTGGCTGTTTCGGGCGGTAATGTTGTCATCTTTTTAGCGGGGATTCGTTGGCTGCTGCGCCGGCTGCCGCTCTCGCTGAACCTGGAATATGGCCTCTCCGTGCTGGCTGTCCTCTTTTTTATGCTGCTGACCGGTTTGGAAGATTCTGTCTTAAGAGCGGGAACGATGATCATTCTCGCCTTACTGGCTAGGTTAATCCTGCGCAGAACGCAATGGCCTTCCTTGCTGGCGCTCACCGCTTTGCTGCTTTGTCTGCAAAACCCGTTTATTCTTTATGAAGCTGGATTTCAATTATCCTTTGCTGCGGTAGCCGGTATCTTGCTATGGTCTGCTCGCTTTGCTCATGGTTTGCAGCTGAGGCTGCACTTACCCAAGCCGGTCGCGTTAACTTTGGCTGTGACATTGGCAGCGCAGACGGCAGTGTTGCCGCTGGGTATTCAATTATTCAATCAGATTTCTTTGATTGCTCCGCTCAGTAATTTAGTTTTCGCTGTTTTCATTCTGCCGGCTCCCTTCTTGGTCTTACTGTTAATCTGTCTGACTCCGCTGGGACCGGCTGCTGCGGCATGGGCTTATGCCATCGCGCACCTCTATATTGGGGTGCTGATCAAAATCGGTGGTTTTTTTGCCGGATTGCCCTTTGCCGCTTATAATATTGCCACACCCGGTTGGCTGGCTGTGGCAGCCAGTTATGCTGTTTTATTGCTGCTGACCGTTTGGCCGTTTAGCAATCCTAAAATCAGCAGAAAAGCAGTTGCCGCTGCGGCAGTCACAACAGTAATGCTCTGGATTTGGCATCCTTGGCCGTATGCGATGGAAATGGTAATGCTCGATGTTGGTCAGGGAGAGGCGCTCTTTTTCCGTTTCCCCGATGGACATACGATGCTGATAGATGGCGGTGGTTCTGCCACCGGTGAAAGCAACGTGGGGAAAAAGGCAGTGGTACCGTTCCTGCGCCGTCAGGGGATCCAGCGCTTGGATGTTGTTCTGCTGACTCATGCGCATGGCGATCACTATCAGGGGCTGATTCAAGTCAATCAGGCGTTTCCCTTTCGTTTATTTCTGCACGCCTTGCCTGAGAACACCAAGTTGCCGCAAGATCTGCAGCAATGGCTGAGCATGATCAAGGCAGATCAACAGATTATGCTGACCAAGGGGGATCAGATCCAAATTGCCAAACAATGTCAGATCGAAGTCAGGCTCTGCGGGGTGAGTCGGGATGGCGGCAATGATGATTCGGTTGTACTGCGTCTGCAGTATGGCGAGACGGTGATTTGGCTGACCGGGGATATCGAGACAGCTGCCGAGCAGCAATTGCTGGCGACCGTCGCAGCAGAAAAAACTGCAGTTGTGCTGAAAGTTGCCCATCACGGCGGCAGCAGTTCCAGTTCCAGTCAGCTGCTGGCTGCCTGGCAGCCAAGCATTGCAGTCATTTCAGCCGGACGTGATAACCGCTATGGTCATCCGGCAGAGGAAACTGTCAATCGCTTAACCAACGCTGCTGCGGCAGTCTATGCTACGAATCAGGTCGGCGCGATGCGGCTGCGCAGCGACGGCAAGCAGTGGACTGTGACGGTCTGTCACCCGGAAGAATGAGCACGACGGCAGGATAACGCAGCTCCTGTTGCGAACTAAGTTAAAAAGAGGTGAGCTGCAATGGACTGGAGACAATTAAAGAACGAATTGAAGCAAGGGGAAATTGCCAATTTATATCTGATTTACGGGGAAGACTATTGGCAGGTCCAGCGCTGCAAACAGATGTTATCCGACTTGGTGCCAAAAGAGGAACAAGAATATAATCTGGTCACACTGAACGGCAGTGATCTGCACCTACCTGAATTGGAAGAACAGCTTCAGGTCAGCTTGCTGGGAGGGGAGAAGATCGTTTTTATTGAAAATTTCCGTTTACTAAAAGGGAAAAATAAAAACGAAGAGGAAACTACCGAGCCAAGCTCGGACAACGGGAGTGAAGAAAAAGCCTGGCTGGATCTGCTGACCAATGGCGGCAATATTCTGGTGCTTTGCGGTTACGGCAGTCTTGATAAAAGAAGAAAATTCACGAAGCTGTTGCTTCCCTTAGCAAAAGCAGTGGAATGTCCGGTCTTAAGGCGGGACGATATGCTGCGCACCGTGCAGGATTTTTTTGCTGCGCATCAATTAAAAGCCGATTACGGTTTACTTGAATATCTGGTTAATTTAGCCGGCAGTCAAGTTGGTATTGCCGAGCAGGAAGTGGAGAAACTGTCGCTGCTTTTTTCGCCGGCCAAAGCGATTCTATTAAAAGAAGCCTTACCTTATTTGGCTGCTTCTGCGGAAACCAATGTTTTTGAGCTGATGGATCTGATTACCGCCAAGCAAGGCGCCAAAGCCATGGACTTATTGAGTGAAATGCTGCGGCGCGGAGAAGATCCGGTCAGATTATTGGCTCTGGTACGCTATCAGCTGCGCCAAATCCTGCGGGTAAAGGAATGGCAACAGCAGAAAACTGGCGAAAATCAGATGGCAGAAGCGTTGGGAGTCAGACCTTTTGCGATTAAGCGAATCTCCTTTAGCGCCTCGAAATTCCAGAGGGAAGACCTTTATCAACTTTTAGCGGAAGTGGTGGAAAAAGAAGAAGCGGTATTGACCGGGAAACTGGAAAAACAAATCGCTTTGGAAATGTTGGTGGGCTCTTTTCTTGCTAAAATTCACTGAGTCGGTAGGGTATTATTTTTGTACAAAAATAAAACGCTCCGCGGTTGAAGAGGTTCCTCTTTAACAGCACAGAGCGTTATTATTTTATGCAAAGCAAACAAATACCGACTCAGTCAAAGCAGAAGCCTAGACTACGGGTGCGGTAACTTTGTTGAGTCGCTTGGTTAAGCGTGATTTTTTGCGGGCGGCGTTGTTCTTGTGTAAAATGCCTTTGGAAACTGCTTTATCAATCTGGCTGATAGCATTCTTCAAAATGACATCCTTGTTCTCCACTTCGCTTGTGACAGCGATTCTAAACTTACGGATGGAATTCCGAACTTTGGAACGAATAATATTGTTCCGAGCAGTTTTCTTGGCGGTGATTTTCACGCGCTTGATGGCAGATTTATTATTGGCCATGCGTCTCACCTCCTTCATTATTTCAGTTCTATCCAAAAACAGCGAGGCAGCAGTTTTATAGGATAAATAGCACTCAGATATTGTAACACGCCTGTTTTCAATTTGCAAGGAGTATTGCTACTTTTGCCTGTATTTTTCTGAAGCAAAGCGATAAAGAGGCAGTTGTTTCTGAATCTTTGTTTAGTGCGGCTAGAAGGCCCTCTACTGTAGAAATCCGCTTTGCTTTTCAAAGTTTTGCAAAAATCTCGCAACTTTAGAACATGAGGGATAGCATCTATTCTCGAAAGGTGATATAATGCAACATGACTAACAATAGCACTAGAAATCAGTGCACGAGGAGGTTCCTGTATGCCGGCAGAAGAGATGAGCAAGATTAAGAATGAGGAACAATTATACCATGAAGCGCTCGAAGAATTTGCGGCACACAGTTATGAAACTGCTTCGATCAACGAAATTTTGAAAAAATCAAAGGTATCGAAAGGCAGTTTTTATCATCACTTCGAAGATAAAAAGCAGCTTTATTTGAGTGTGCTGGATCAAGTAGCCGGGATACAAGCTGCCTTTGCCCAAAAAAGGTTTCAGGAGATTCGTCCGGTCGGCAGACTCGATTTTTTTATTCTCCTGAAAGTTCAGGGCAGACTGATCATGGATTTTGCTCAAACCCATCCCACAGAAGCAGCTTTTTTACGCAGAGTTCGTATGGAAGGTGCCGGACTGCAGGATGTGATCGGATTGAGATATGCAGTGGAAGGCATTGATTATTACGAACATATGATAGAACAAGCCATCGCGCGCGGCGAATTACGCCGTGACGTACCGGTGGAATTAATGGGCAGACTGATCAATCATCTGATGGTCAATCTGCAGGACTTCACTTTGTCTGAGCCGGTGATTGGTATACCAGACGAAAATAGCTTCATCAATCAACTGGATTATCTCTTGAGTATTTTACGCAGCGGCATGCGGCGCTAGCTTGTAGATTGGAAGGCAGGATATTTTGTGAACTATATGAATCTGATTCGTAATTTCTGCATTGTTGCACATATCGACCATGGCAAATCGACGCTGGCCGACCGCTTAATTGAAGCGACCGGCACGCTGTCCCTGCGCGAAATGGAAGACCAGGTACTGGATCAAATGGATCTGGAACGGGAGAGAGGCATTACCATCAAGCTGCATGCCGTGCGGCTTGATTATAAAGCAAAAGATGGCAAAACCTATCAGTTAAATCTGATTGATACCCCGGGACATGTGGACTTTAATTACGAAGTCTCCCGCTCTCTGGCGGCTTGTGAAGGCGCTATTTTGGTTGTGGATGCATCGCAGGGCATTGAGGCACAGACCTTAGCCAATTGCTATTTGGCCTTGGATCATAATCTGGAAATCATACCGGTCATCAATAAAATCGATCTGCCCAGCGCCGAACCGGAGCGGGTGAAAAAACAAATCGAAGATGTGATCGGTTTGGATTGCTCCAATGCGGTCCTGGCTTCGGCCAAGGATGGCACCGGCATCCCGGAAATTTTAGAACAAATCGTTCAATTGGTACCTCCGCCGCAAGGGGACGTCGACGGGCCGCTGCAGGCGATGATTTTTGATTCCTTTTATGATAATTACCGCGGTGTCATCTGTTATATCCGGGTGATGCAAGGCGTCATCAAATCGGGCATGAAGATCCTCTTTATGGCGACCGGTAAAATTTATGAAGTCAACGATGTCGGCGATTTCCGACCGAATATGCAATCGCTGCCCATGCTGCGGGCAGGAGAAGTTGGTTATGTCACAGCGACCATCCGCAGCGTGCAGGATACCCGGGTTGGTGATACGATTACCAATGCGGAAAATCCGGCGGCGCAGTCGCTGCCCGGCTATCGCAAAGCAACTTCCATGGTCTTTTGCGGCATCTATCCCACCGAGACCAGCGAGTTTCCCAATTTGCGGGATGCTCTGGAAAAATTACAGCTGAACGATGCTTCGCTTAGTTTTGAACCGGAAACCTCTGCCGCCCTGGGATTTGGCTTTCGCTGTGGCTTTTTAGGCTTGCTCCATCTGGAAATTGTGCAGGAGCGTTTGGAACGCCATGCTAATATCGATATCATCACCACGGCGCCGACCGTCATCTATCAGATCACAAAAACCAACGGTGAAGTCGTGCGCTTGGATAACCCTTCTATGGTGCCGCAGCCAACCGAAATCGAAAAGATCGAAGAGCCGTATGTCAGAGCCAGCATTTTTGCACCGGAGGCATATATTGGCGCTATTATGGAATTGGTACGCGACCGGCGCGGTGTTTATGATCACATGGACTATATTGATGCCAACCGGGTGGAACTCTATTATTCCTTGCCTCTGTCCGAAATTATCTACGACTTTTTCGATCAATTAAAATCACGCACCAAAGGCTATGCTTCGCTGGATTATGAATTCATCGGTTATCAGGAAGCAGACTTGGTGAAAATGGATATTCTGGTCAGCGGAGATCCGGTCGATGCGCTGGCAGTGATCGTACACAAAGACAAAGCGGTGCCGCGTGGGCGGGCAATTTGTGAACGTCTGCGCAAGGTGATCCCGCGCCAGCAGTTTGAAATCCCCATTCAAGCGGCTTTGGGCAATAAAATTGTCGCCAGGGAAACCATATCCGCCTATCGCAAGGATGTATTGGCCAAATGTTACGGCGGCGACATCAGCCGAAAACGCAAATTGCTGGAGAAACAAAAAGAAGGTAAAAAGCGGATGCGGATGGTAGGTAATGTGGAATTGCCTCAGGAAGCATTTATGGCTGTTTTAAAGATTGACAAATAAGAGCATGGCTGTGCCGGGAGGTGTGAAAACGACTGACCGGCGCAGCTTTTCTATTGAGGTGAAGCAGATGATTGGTCTCTATCTTCATATTCCTTTTTGTCAGAGCAAGTGTCAATATTGCGATTTCTATTCGATCCCGACCTGCCGAACGCAGCGGGAGCGCTATCTCTCTGCCTTAGCAGAGGAAGCAGCCTGGTACGCCAGGGATCAAAGACTGCAGGGTGTTGTCTTTGATACGCTGTTTATCGGCGGCGGTACGCCTTCTATTTTAGAAACAGCAGAATTGGAACGCTTGTTCGATTTGATTGAACAAAATTTCAGCTTTCACCAGGGTGCGGAAAAATCAATGGAAGCAAATCCAGGCAGCCTGACCCCGAAAAAAATCTCGCTCATTCGGCGGCGAGGCATCAATCGCCTGAGTTTAGGCGTTCAGTCTTTTCAGCCGCACTTACTGCAGGCAATGGGACGCTGTCACACAGCCGAAGAAGCAGAGCAAACCATTCTGGATTTAAAAAACAGCGGACTGCAGAACTGGAGCATGGATCTGATCTATGGGCTGCCCGGTCAGACACTGGCGGACTGGCGTGAAACATTGAACAAAGCCTTGCAGTTTCAGCCGCCGCACCTTTCCCTGTATAATTTGATTGTAGAAGAGCAGACGCCGTTCGGCCGTCTGCTGGCAGAAGGCAAATTGCAATTGCCGGAAGAAGAAGAGCAGCTGCAGATGATGCAGCTGGCAGCGATACTGACCGAAAAAGCCGGGCTGCAGCAATACGAAATCTCTAATTTTGCCGTGCCCGGTGCGGAATGCCAACACAACCTGATCTACTGGCATAATCAAACCTACCTTGGTCTAGGTGCGGCAGCTTTTTCTTATCTGGACAAACATCGGTTTTCTCATGTAGCGGACGTCGAGCGCTATATCCGCGCTTGGCAGCAATACCATCAACCCTGTATTGCTGAAAATGAATATACAACCCGCGCGATCGAATTGGGAGAGACGGTCATGTTAGGTTTGCGCACCCTGCAAGGAATCTCGGTTTCCGAGCTGAATCACCGTTTTCAAATTGACTTTTTACAATACTATCAGGAGGCAATCGCCTTCTGCACTGAGCAGGGTTGGATCAGAAAAGACGGCGATAGAATTGCTTTAACGAGCCGCGGAATCCCGCTGGGTAATCAAGTTTTCCTGCGTTTTCTCCCGGACGAAAAAGACTTTGACCTTTCCTGACGTTTTTTGTTTTTCTGCTTGACAATTTCTTCTGTAAGGTGTATCTTTTCCTTGTTAGCACTCGATGCTTGAGAGTGCTAAGCAGGTAAAAGTACCGCATCGTAAAAAGAAGGCAGAGGTGAGCTGAATGGAATTGGATGAACGCAAGAGGCGTATACTGCAAGCGATTGTGCGCGACTATATCCTGACGGCGGAACCTGTGGGTTCACGGACGATTGCCAGACGATACATTTTTAATGTCAGCGCCGCAACCATTCGCAATGAAATGGCGGATTTGGAAGAGATGGGCTTTTTACAGCAGCCGCATACTTCCGCTGGAAGAATCCCTTCGGAGAACGGTTATCGCTTTTATGTTGATCATTTGCTGGACGAGGTGGCGGTTTCCCCCGAGGAAATCAAAGCCATTCGCCAAGGTTATCAGCAGCAGGCTCAGGTCTTGGAGAATGTCATTCAGCAATCGGCTCATTTACTGGCTTCTCTGACCGATTATATGGCGATGGCTTCCGGACCGCAGCCGCAGTCCAGCCGCTTGAATAAACTACAAATGATTGAAATCCAAGCGGGTCAGGCTTTGGCTGTGGTGGTCGCAGAAAATGGCCTGGTGGCCAACCGCATGATTGCCCTGCCTCCGAATATCGATCAGAATGACTTGGACAATATTACGAACTATATCAATCAGAAATTCCACAATGTCACCTGGAATCAAATGTTAAAGGCCGGAATCAGCCAAGTGAGAGCTGATGTCGGTCAGAAAATCAGCCAATTCGATCAGGTCCTCGACTTGATTCAGCAGGTTTTGCTGGGTGAGCATCAGAGTGATTTATATCTGGGCGGTGCCTCCAGAATGCTGGGGCAGCCAGAATTTCAGGACATCAAGCAGGTGCGCGGTATCCTTCAGCTGCTGGATCATCGCGAATATATGAAGCATCTGCTGGGTAATTTGCAGCAAACCGATCAGGTTCAGGTCACGATCGGTTCGGAAAATCAAATGCAGGAAGTAGAGAACTGCAGTTTAGTCACCGCGGTCTATAAATGGAACGGTCAGCCGATGGGCTGGGTTGGTGTCTTAGGCCCGACCCGCATGGATTATGCCAGAGCGGTTGCTGCTGTTCGGGAAGTCAGCAAACTATTATCGGAAGTATTTACCAAAGGCTAAAGGAGTTTTGTGACTATGGCAAACACAACACAAGGCCGTGAAGGCGAAGAAAAGTTATCCGCATTAATGAACAATGCTGCCGCCATCCGCGCCATCGCTTCTGCTGTGGAAGGAACCATCGGACCGAAAGGTCTGGATACTATGCTGGTCGATCGCTATGGTGACGTTCTGATTACCAATGCCGGGGTTACCATTTTGGAAAAAATGGATGTGACACACCCTGCCGCCCGTTTATTGATCAATGTGGCCAAAGCGCAGCAGGAGGAAATCGGCGACGGCACAACCACCGCAACCATCATTGCCAGCGCTTTGATCAGCCAAGGTGCCGAACAAGTGCTCAAGGGGGTGCCGATTGCCCGTGTGATCGACGGAGTGCGTTTTGGTGTCAGGCAGGCGATTGCTTCCATCGAACAACACAGCCGTCCGCTGGATAATATGGATCGACAGATTTTGAAAAACGTCGCCTTGGTAGCCGGCAGAGAACATGAAGATATCGCCGATTTGGCGGTGGAAGCTGCCTGTCTGGTGGGAGCCGATAAACTGAAGGATCCGGCTTTTAAATTAGCCGAGATGATTCTTGCCAAAGAAGGCGCCAACAATGAAGTCTTTTTAGGAATCATCGTCGAAAAAGAACCGGTCAGCAAAGAGATGCCGCATCAGATCCGAAACGCGAAAATTATGCTGTTTGATGATGCTTTGGAACCGGAAGAGCTGGGTGAAGAAGCCTTAGCAACCGAAAGCGGTTTTGCGCGCTACATGGAACTGCAGAATGAGTTCAGAACTGCTATACAGAAAATCATTGATCTGGGTGTCAATGTGATACTAACGGATAAGGGCATTCACGCGCTGGCAGAAGAGGCTTTTACTGATGCCGGTATGATGGTTCTGACCAGAGTCCCCGCTAAAATCGTCCGCCGCGTAGCGGAGCACACCGGGGCACGCCGCATGAAGCGCTCTGCATTGAGAAAAAATCCCCTCGAACTGGCTGGTTATCTGGGCTCTGCCGAACAGGTTTGTTTGGATGAAAAAATGGGTTGGGTAAGAGTCATGGGCGGTCAGCAAAAAGCGATCGCGACCATCTTGGTGGGTGCTTCGACCGCAGAAGTAGTGGGAGAACGCGAACGAATTGCCAAGGATGCAGCTTCATCTGTGCAGGCAGCCGTCCGTGGTGGGGTAGTACCGGGTGGCGGTGCCATTGAAATTACAGCAGCCAGAGAGATTATGAAACTGCGGGATAGCCTGAAAGGGATGTCGGCCTATGGCTTGGACTGTGTAGTCGAAGCGTTGAAGCGTCCCTTGGCACAAATTGTCGAAAACGCCGGTTTTAATCCTTTGGAAAAAGTAGAAGAAGTCATGGCGGCACAGTCCAATCAGCAAAATGACAGTCTGACCTTGGATTGTGACAGCGGTGCAGTGACCGATTTGTATCGGCAAGGCATCATGGATCCGACTTTAGTCAAGTTGTATGCGCTCAGAGCAGCCGGTGAAGTAGCGGAAGCTATTTTGCGGATCGATACGATCATCAAGAAGCGCGACCAGGCGCCAACGGAAATGTCGGCACAGCAACAGCAAGGATTGGCATCATAATGCAGCAAAAAAGCAATCGTTTCAGAAAGGAATGGAAGAAAATGTTTCACAGCCCGGAGGAAGAGAAGAAAACAGAAGCCATAAACCCGGAAGAAAGCCAGGCGGAACCGACGGTAGAGAAAGCAGCGGCAGAGGAAGCGGCAGAAAAGACTGACGCATCAGAAAAAGCGGAACAGCAAACAGTCATACTGACAGCGGAAGCAATGCAGCAGCTGTTAGCAAATGCCGAGAAAGTTAAAGAATTGGATGCATCTAACCTGAGACTGCAGGCCGATTTTGATAATTACCGCCGCCGGACCCAAAAAGAGCGTGAGGATTTGAACCAATATGCTTCGGTCAAGGTAGTGAGCGCTCTCTTGCCGATTTTGGATGATTTTGAACGTGCCTTGGCGGCAGCGCAGCCGGAAGGCGAGCACTGCGACAGCCTGAAAACCGGTGTGCAGATGATTCATCGTCAATTGCTGGAAGTGCTGGCCAAAGAAGGACTGCAGGAAATTGAGTCGCTCGGCCAAGTGTTTGATCCCTATGTGCATGAAGCCGTGATGCAGTGCGAAGCAACAGAAGGTGTTGCAGAGAATACAGTCACCATGGTCTTGCGTAAAGGTTATAAAATGAAAGAGAAAGTAATCCGCGCCGCGATGGTGCAGGTTGCCCATAAATAAGTATCTCTCTGGTAAAAAAAAATAAAGAAACGAAATGGAGTGTTTAAAACATGAGTAAAATTATCGGTATCGATCTGGGAACCACCAATTCTGTTGTAGCGGTCATGGAAGGCGGACAACCCACTGTCATCACCAATGCGGAAGGCAGCCGCCTGACTCCTTCTGTCGTCGCTTTCAAAGGCGACGAACGGCTGGTTGGCCAAATTGCCAAACGGCAGGCTGTGACCAATGCTGACCACACGATCAGTTCCATCAAACGTGAGATGGGCAGCAATTTCAAAGTAAATATCGAAGGCAAGACGTATACCCCGCAAGAAATTTCCGCCATGATTCTGCGTAAATTGAAAGAGGATGCCGAAGCTTACCTGGGTGAAAAAGTAGACAAAGCAGTGATCACTGTTCCTGCTTACTTTAACGACTCTCAACGCCAGGCCACCAAAGATGCCGGCGCGATTGCCGGTTTAGAAGTCATGCGGATTATCAACGAACCAACCGCGGCAGCTCTCGCTTACGGTCTGGATAAGGAAAACGATCATACCATCATGGTTTTCGACTTAGGTGGCGGCACCTTTGATGTCTCCATTCTGGAAATCAGCGAAGGTTTGGTTGAAGTCAAAGCGACCAACGGCAACACCCGTCTGGGCGGCGACGATTTTGATCAACGCGTGGTGGATTGGATGGTTGCTGAATTTAAAAAAACCAGCGGCATTGATCTGGCCAAAGACCGTTCTGCTCTGCAGCGTTTAAAAGAAGCAGCCGAGAAAGCCAAAGTTGAATTGTCTGGTATTGTATCTGCCAATATCAACCTGCCTTTCATTACGGCCGATGCGACCGGTCCGAAACATTTGGACTTGACGCTGACCCGGGCGAAATTTGATGCCCTAACCGAAGATCTCGTTGAAAAAACCATGGGTCCGACCCATCAGGCGATGAAAGATGCCGGATTATCCAACAGCGATATCGACAAAGTCGTTTTGGTCGGCGGTTCGACCCGTATCCCCGCAGTGCAGGAAGCCGTTCGCAAAGCCTTAGGCAAAGAACCCTTCAAAGGCGTGAATCCTGATGAAGCAGTCGCCGAAGGTGCTGCTATCCAGGCCGGTGTCTTGGCCGGCGAAGTCAAAGGCATGGTATTGCTGGATGTGACTCCGCTTTCGATGGGTTTGGAAACACTGGGTGGTGTCTTTACCCGTTTGATTGACCGTAATACTACGATTCCAACCTCCAAGAGTCAGATTTTCTCTACGGCTGCCGATGGCCAAACTTCTGTGGAAATCCATATTCTGCAAGGTGAACGCGAAATGGCTGCCGGCAACACTACACTGGGGCGTTTCATGCTGGACGGTATTTTAGCTGCACCCCGCGGTGTACCCAAGATCGAAGTGACTTTTGATATTGATGCCAACGGCATTGCCAATGTCAAAGCCAAAGACCAGGGGACCGGCAAAGAGCAGCATATTACGATTACCGCAACAACGAATCTTTCCAAAGATCAGATCGACAAGATGGTCAAAGAAGCAGAACTGCACGCTGGCGAAGATAAAGAACGCAAAGAAGAAATTGAAATTCGCAATCAAGCCGACAATCAGGTTTACCAAACCGAAAAAAGCTTGAAGGATTTGGGCGATAAGGTTTCCGCTGCCGAAAAAGCCGAAGCAGAATCTGCCATCCAGAAGGTGAAAGACGCACTGAAGGGCAGCGATGCAGAGGCAATTAAGAAAGCTTCCGAAGAACTGACCGAACATCTCTATAAACTCTCTTCCAAAGTCTACGAACAACAACAGGCCTCTCAGGCCACCGAAGGACAGGCACCGAATCAGAATCCCAACGATGCGGATGAAAATGTAGTGGATGCCGATTATGTTGTGGACAAAGACGATCCGAAGAATCCGAAGCACTAAGTAAATCAATGACGTGTAGCCCTGCAATGAGAGGCTGATCTCATGGCAGGGCTACTTAAAGGGTGTGAGGTTATGGCAAAACGAGATTATTATGAGCTGCTGGGCATTGAGAAAAGTGCTGATGAGGCGGCAATTAAAAAAGCCTATCGCAAACTGGCTCGGGAGCTGCACCCGGATGCCAATCCTGATGATCCCAATACGGCGGAAAAATTCAAAGAAGTCAAAGAAGCCTATGATGTGCTTTCCGACAGTCAGAAACGCGCGCTCTACGATCAATACGGCCATGCGGCCTTTGATCAGGAACAAAATATGGGCGGCGCTCCCGGTGGCGGCGGATTTAACGGCGGCGGTTTCGGCGATATCAGTGATATTTTCGATACTTTTTTCTCCGGTGGTATGGGTGGCCGCGGCAGCGCTCAGCGTAACGGTCCCGTCAAGGGCAACGATTTGCGCATCAATCTGACCATTTCTTTTGAAGAAAGTTATTTTGGCGTGGAAAAAGAAGTTCAGGTGCAGCGAGAAGAAAATTGTCCCACCTGCGGCGGCAGCGGCGCCAAGCCGGGTTCTCAGGTAGACACTTGTCCTGTCTGCAAAGGCAGCGGACAGGTGCAAACGGTGCAGCGGACGATGCTGGGCAATATGATGAGCGTCAGAACCTGCAGCCACTGCGGCGGCACAGGCAAAGTGATCAAGGAACCTTGTCCCAATTGTAAGGGCAGCGGGAAAACCCGCCGTCGCCGTCCTGTAAAAGTGAAAGTACCGGCTGGGATTGAGAACGGCAGGCGGCTGCGCTTGACTGGGGAAGGTGAACCGGGCGAAAAAGGCGGACCCAACGGGGATTTATATGTTGTGATTACCGTCACTCCGCACAAATATTTCTCCCGTAAAGGCGACGATCTGATCAGCGAAGCGACGATCAGCTACGCTCAAGCCGTGCTGGGCGGCGAGATCAAAACAATGACGCTGGAAGGGATGGCTACCCTGAAGATACCGGAAGGGACCGAGCCGAATACCTTCTTCCGTTTACGCGATAAAGGCTTCCCCTCTCTCACCGGCTATGGCAAAGGCGATATGCAGGTGCAGGTTAAGGTGGATATCCCTCGTAAGCTGAACGATAAACAGAAAGAAGCTTTGTATCAATTTGCCCAGACGATGGGGGACGAATCGGTTTTGTCTGCCGGAAAAAGCTTTTTCGATAAGATGAAGGACAAATTCAAAAGCAATTAAATAGAAAGGGGCTGTTGCAAAGCAATGGTTCGAAATCACAAAACGTGATTTTGAAGCATCGTCTTACAACAGCCTTTTTTGGCTTTGTACGAGAAAAGGAGAGAGCGTAGATGGAATGGATTGAAGTAGCAGTCTCGGTCAACCGGGAGGCAGTGGAAGCTGTCTCAGCCATCCTGATGGATGCCGGTGCCGCTGGAGTGGCCATTGATGACCCGCGCGCCTTGCTGGAATGCAGTCTGCAGCCTGGCAGCTGGGATTATGTAGAACTTCCGGAAAACTCGGACCCAAATGGAGAAGTCATCGTGAAAGCCTGGCTGCAGCAAAGTGACTGGGCGGCGGAGACGGTGATTCAAATTCAGCAGGCAGTCCGGCGTCTGCCGGAATATGGACTCGAGGCAGGTTCCTGTCTCGTCAAGAGCGAAATCGTCTTGGATAACGACTGGGCAACCGCCTGGAAAGCTTATTATAAACCATTGCGGGTTGGCAAGCGGCTGCTGATCCGGCCGGTTTGGCAAGCGGTCGAGCCAACGCCGGGAGAATTGGAGATCGCCCTGGATCCGGGTTTAGCCTTTGGTACCGGCACCCACCCGACCACGCGGCTTTGCCTGCAGCTCCTGGAAGATTATCTGCAGCCCGGCTGTTCTTTTCTCGATGTCGGCTGCGGCTCCGGTATCCTGACCATCGCCGCCGCCTTGCTGGGAGCCGGCAGTTTGATTGCAGTGGATTTGGATGAACAGGCAGTGACCAGCACCAAAGATAACCTCAAGCTCAATCAGTTGTCAGAAAAAGTCACGGTGATCCATGGTAATCTGACCGATCAGGTCCGTCAACCGGTCGCGTTGATCACAGCCAATATTGTGGCGAATGCTATTATTGCCATGCTGCCTGATTTGCAGCGCGTGCTGCTGCCGGGAGGCGTTTTATTAGCCAGCGGTATTATTACCGGCCGTCAGGAAGATGTCGCGGCTGCGATCCGGGCATCACAGTTGACGCTGTTGGAAATCAGGCAGGAAGGGGAATGGATTGCCATGGCAGCCCGCAAGGAACGATGACACGCTTTTTTATAACCGACGCACAGATCAGGGCAAATCAGGTTTTCCTCAAGGCTGAAGATGCCCATCATATGGCAAAAGTACTGCGCATGCAAGCTGGGGATGAAATTCTTTGTCCCAACGGGCGGGGGCAGCTTTATCGTGTTGTCCTGCAAACCCTGGAGGCAGCGCTGGCTGTCGGGGAAATCGTGGCGGTGACAGAGGAACATAGCGAACCGCATCTGCAGATCACTCTGGCGCAATGCTTGCCCAAAGGAGAACGCTGGGATTTTATTCTGCAGAAATGCACCGAACTGGGAGTCAGCAGTTTCCAGCCTCTGATTAGTGAGCGCACGGTGGTCCAGATCAAAAGTGCTGAGCAGGAGAAAAAACAGGAACGCTGGCAAAAAATTGTGCAGGAAGCGGCGGAACAATCGCAGCGCGGTAAATGCCCGGCCGTGTTGGAAGCGATACCCTATGAACGTTTTCTGCAGCAGCTCACTTCTTATGACAGCGTGCTGCTGGCTTGGGAAAAAGAAACGGCGAACAGTTTGCTGCCGGTGCTGCAGACGATACCCCGGCCCCAGTGCATGGCTCTGATCGTCGGACCGGAAGGCGGCTTGACAGCGCAGGAAGCCGCTGCAGCCGTTGGAGCCGGAGCAACTTCGGTTTCCTTCGGACCGCGCATCCTGCGGACGGAAACGGCAGCCATGGCTTTTTGCACCATGGTCTTGTATCATTATCATGAAATGGAGAGTTTTTAGATGAAGCGCGCAGCTGTTTATTCCTTAGGATGTAAAGTCAATCAATATGAAAGTGAAAGCATTGCCGGGCAGTTGAAAAGCGCCGGTTATACCATGGTAGCCTGGGAAGAGGAAGCGGACTTATATCTGGTGCATACCTGCGCGGTCACGCAGCAGGCCGTAGCGAAATCGCGTCAGCAGATTCACCAGGCGCACCGCCGCAACGAGCAGGCACAGATTGTGGTGATGGGTTGCTATGCGCAACTGGAGCCGGAAACGATTGCCGCGATGCCAGGGGTGAAATTTATCGTCGGTACTGCAGACCGTCTCAACCTTTTGCAGCAGTTAAAAGAAGAGGAACAGCAAACAACCAATCAAACTGTGCTTTCTCTGGTGCGGCCATTTGAGGAAAAAGAAATATTTGAAGAACTGCCGGGCAGCGATCAGGCCGATTATAGCCGGCCGATGATCAAGATTCAGGAAGGCTGCAACAATTACTGCAGTTATTGCATCATCCCCTATTTGCGGGGACCGGAGCGCAGCCGAACGCTGCAGCATGTGCTGCAGGAGGCGACTGCTCTGGCGGCACAGGGTTATAAAGAAGTAGTCCTGACCGGCATCAACCTCTCTTCCTGGGGCCGTGATTTTACGCCAAAAAGCAATCTGACCCAATTACTGCAAACCTTAGCCAAGGTGCAAGACCTGCGCCGTCTGCGTATTTCTTCGATTGAACCGTTGGATGTCAATGAGGAATTCATCGATTTTGTGGCAAACGAGCCTAAATTCTGCCGTCATCTGCACATTCCGCTGCAGAGCGGCAGCGACGGGGTGCTGCAGCGCATGAACCGCCATTATGATACTGCTTACTACCGTCAGCTGGTCAGCCGCTTACGCGAGCGATTACCCGGTCTAGCGCTGACCACGGATCTGATTGTCGGCTTTCCCGGTGAAACGGAAAGTGAGGTCGCTGAAACCCTGGCCTTCTGCCGGGAAATGCAGTTCAGCCGCATGCATATTTTTCGTTATTCGGCCCGCAAAGGTACACCTGCCGCTAAAAGACCGGATCAGATCCCAAAAGAGGTACAGGAGACGCGCAGCAAACAAATGCGCGGTTTAGCCGATCAAATGGCTGCCGCTTATGCAAAAACTTTTATTGGTAAAGAAGTGCAGGTGCTTTTGGAAGAAAACAGCAGCCGCAATGGGCTTGCGGAAGGCTACAGCGACAAATATCTACGTGTGCAGGCAGTGTTCGAAGGCAAACTTGGCAAAGGCGGCGAATTGGTGACGGTACGCATCACGAGCCTGCGGCAGGGTGGTTTGGTTGGTGTAGTCGTCCGGTAAGCGCATGAATTCTACTTCGGGTCAGATAGCAACACGACAGAAAGCAGGCAGGAGAACATGAACGATCATCTTTATATTTTATGGACAACAAATGATGTCAATACGGCGCACCTCATGGTTTTTATGTATGCGATCAACAGTAAGCTCAAAGGTTGGTGGAGTGAAGTTACCGTGATTATTTGGGGTGCTTCGGCAAAACTTGCCGCAGAAGACCAATCCATTCAGGATAAAATGGAACTAGCAAGACAAAGCGGTGTAAAGCTGTCTGCTTGCATCGCCTGCGCCACCCAATTTGGTGTCGTTGAACAACTGCAGGCGCTGAATGTGGAAGTAATTCCCTGGGGAAAACCTTTGACGGAATTGCTGAAAAGCAATGCTTCTATCATCACGATTTGAGCGGTGCAAGAAGGGATTTGGCAGCAGTTTTAATTTTATAGTTTTTAAAAAAACTTGACAAAGCAAGCAAAAAGTGATTAGATAAAAAGAATAAAAAAATTCAACAGGAGGCTATTACTATGCAGCATGATTTTACAACTCTGATCAATCGTCATGCCCAGGGTTCATCCAAATGGGCAGGGATGAAGGTAAAGAATCCCAATGTTCCGGACACGATTGTGCCATTGTCTGTCGCCGATATGGAACTGAAGAACGCACCTGAGATCGTGCAAGGTTTACAGGACTATATTGCTGAGACAATTTTAGGCTATACGGCAACCAGCGATGCCTATTACCAGGCATTGATTGACTGGATGCAGCGCCGTCACAATTGGAAGGTAGAAAAAGATTGGATTCTCTTCAGCGCCGGCGTGGTCAGTGGCGTAGGAGCAGCCGTTCAAGCTTATACGAAACCCGGCGACGGTGTTATCGTGCAGCAGCCGGTTTATTATCCGTTCAAAATGCAGGTTGAGCTGAACAGCCGCACCATGGTCAACAATCCTCTTAAGCTCGTTGGCAGCCGCTACGAGATGGATTATGCTGATCTGGAAGCGAAAGCCAAAGATCCGGCCAATACAGCCATCATTCTTTGCAGCCCGCATAATCCGGTCGGACGTGTCTGGACAAAGGAAGAATTGACTAAATTAGCCCGCATCTGCATTGATAACAATGTCATGATTATTTCGGATGAAATCCACTTTGATTTGATCAAACCGGGCATGAAACATATTGTCTTTGCTACGATCAGTGAAGAAGCCGCCCAGCATTGTATCGTGCTGACCGCTCCTTCCAAGACATTTAACCTGGCTGGTCTGCAGACTTCCAACGTGATCATCCCCAACAAGGAATTACGCGAGCAGTATGCCAAATTTACCTCCCGCGGTATCAATATGCTGGGCAAAAAAGCCTGCGAACTGGCATATACCCAAGCAGAAGGCTGGCTGGACGAATGCATTGCCTTGATTTTCCACAATGCCGCAGTAGTGGAACAGTTCTTTGCCGCTAAGATGCCGATGATCAAAGTCATCCCATTGGAAGGCACTTACCTAATGTGGCTTGATTTTAAGGCATTCGGTTTGGATAATCAGGCGCTGGAAGACTTCATGGTGCATGACGCCTTCTGGTTTACGGATGAAGGTTATATTTTCGGTGATGATGGCAGCGGTTATGAACGCATCAACATTGCCTGCCCAACTTTTGTGATCGAAGAAGCTTTGCAGCGCCTCTACGAGGCCGCCAAAGCAAAAAAACTGATTTAGAAACGACAAAAAACAGCTTCCATCATGCCGAAATCCGGCATGATGGAAGCTGTTTTTCATTTAGGCAGACAGCAGCTGGCTTCGGCTTTGGCAAATGATGTAAGTCCAATTTCCCTCACTTGCAATTCGCTGAGTGAACCCTTATAATGTAAGAAAAGGCAAAGATTGCTTTTAGAAAGGGGTATCAATACGATGAATATCAGTGTTTTTGATGTATTGGGACCGGTTATGATCGGACCTTCCAGCTCACATACCGCGGGTGCGGCCAGGCTTGCTTTTGTAGCCCGCCAGATTGTTGATGCGCCTTTTACAAAAGTTGATTTTTATCTGCATGGTTCGTTTGCCAAAACATACAAAGGGCATGGTACCGACCGGGCTTTGGTCGCCGGTGTGCTGGGCTTACGTGAAGATGACGAGCGCTTAGCCACGTCCTTTGAATTGGCCAAAGAACAAGGGATTTTGTATACTTTTCAGACGATTGAATTAGAGAGCGCGCATGAAAATACAGTCAAGATGGTCTTTCATTTAAGCAAAGGCGGCGAAAGCAGCATCATCGGCTCCTCTTTGGGCGGCGCTCGGATTATCATCACCGAAGTGGATGGTTTCGCCATGGAATATACGGCCACTTCCCCCGCTATTTTGATCACCCAGCAGGACAGTAAGGGTATTGTCAGCAGCGTCACTGCGGTACTAGCGCATTTCAATATCAACATCGGCGTCATGAAGCTGAGCCGCAGCGCCAAAGGCGGCACCGCTTCCTGCATGATTGAAACAGATAGTTTTATTCCTCCCGAAGTCAATGCGATTCTATGCAATTATCCGCAAATCTTTCGGGTGCGGATCATCAATTGCAGATAGGAGAATATGTGTATGTATAACAATGCAGCGGAGTTATGGCTGGAAGCGAAAGAGCGTCAAGTGCCTCTTTCGGAAATTATCCTGGAAAATGAGATGCAGCTGACCGAGTGCAGCAAAGAAGAAGTGATGCAGCACCTGGAGAAGACGTATGAAATTATGCAGATATCCGCCGCCAAAGCCTTGCAAAAACCACTTTATACCGTTGGATCACTGATTACAGGCATCGCCAAGACCCAGTATGACTATGCGCAAACAAGTGATACGCTTTGCGGCAATTTTCTCAATTTGCTGATGGCCAGGGCGCTCTCCTGTTCGGAAACCAATGCCGCCATGGGACGGATCTGTGCAGCTCCAACCGCGGGCTCCTGCGGTATCATTCCGGCAGTCTTGATTACGGTAGCAGAAAGCAGAAAAAGCAGCCAAGAAGCTGTGTTCAACGCGCTTCTGGTTTCTGCCGGTTTGGGTGCTGTGATCATGCGCAACGCCACAGTAGCCGGAGCGGAAGGTGGCTGCCAGGTTGAATGCGGTGCGGCGGCAGCTATGGCAGCCGCTGCTGCCGTTGATCTGGCTGGTGGCACAGCAGAAGCGGCTTTGCATGCCGCTGCGTTCGCTTTGATGAACATCATGGGTTTGATTTGCGATCCGGTCGCCGGCTTGGTGCAGGTACCTTGCGCGCAGCGCAATGCGTCCCAGGCGGTCAACGCCCTGTTAAGCGCCGATTTTGCCTTGGCGGGCCAGCGCAGCATCATCCCGCTTGATGAAGTGATTGACGCCATGTTCCGAACCGGTAAAATGCTGCCGATGCAATTAAGAGAAACTGCCATGGGTGGTATCGCTGCGACTCAAACCGGCAGGAAGATCAGCAATGAAATATTCCGCAAAACGGAAGAGGACGAATAGCGTTTGTTTAATTGACTCTATCATAGAATAAGTGCTCTCTTGGGATGGATGATGGTCCATCTCAAGAGAGTTTTGTTTTGACTCCTGTCTCACTTTTTATTCAATCACGCTGATTTCTCGAATATACCAATAAAAATGGCAGTTTGCTTCTTCTGCATTCAGGTCGTGATAATATGCGATTCTATCTTTATCGCTGAGCATTCTCCAACTGGCTGCATATTGTGCTTTTTTCTTCTGGATGGCAGTTTCTTCTTTGATATATTTCTGATATTCCGGATGGGTTTCTGCTTTTTGCAGGGAGAGATAGTAACCAAAAGAGCGCTCATCATTACTGGGGTAGTCATTAAGGCCTTCGATTACCTTGCACAATTGGTAAATAACCATGTCAGATACACCTCTTTCTTTAAATTGAATTGCCGCAGAAACAGCTTTTTGCCGACCCTTGAAAATGAGTTAGAAAAATCATGATAACGTCAGACATGTTTAATGAAACAGGATACATTTAGGAGCAAAAATTGGTGTAAATTGGTGTGAACTAAATTGCTTTATTAACAAGACGGAAGTTTTACAGAGAAATTTCCTACATTACAAAAAATTACAACATAATACTATTTCTTCCAGTGCTGGTATCATACCAAATAGGAACTCTCTGTCTTAGCACACTCTCTTCACAAATAAAACTAAAATATCTAAAAATCTACAGAATAATATGGAAATTTCGCACTGCCAAATTCCGTCTTAATAGTGAAAGGAAAAGTGAACGAGAGGAGGTTAACTAACGTAGATTGAGGGATTAGCTGCTTCATTCTATTAAAGGGTTTTATGTCCAGCAAAAAGAATAGGATAGAAAATAACCGAAATGCAGGTGATGGTTTTGTTACAAACCAGCCACAGAAAATTGCTGGACCAAATTGTTCAGACTTATAGCAACTATATTTTCAGTATCGCTTACGCGCTCAGCCAAAATAGGGACATCGCCTTAGAAACAGCCCAGGATGTCTTTTTGATTTTAGCAAGGAAACCTGAAATAACCAAAGCATTGGCTCAAAAAGAAAGCCAAAAACAAAAAGCCTATTTGGCCATGATGACTCATAATGCTTTCATGGATCTGATTTCCAAGCAAGCACAACAAGAACGCATTACGGAAAAAGCAGCGAGCAATCTGCAGGCAGAGTCTTTCAGCGATATGGATGCTTCCATCGATACCATGCTTTTACAAGAAGCAGTGGAACAATTGGAAAAACAGGATCTGGATGCGGTCGACTATATCATGCTGCGGTTTGCATTCGACTTACCGGTGAAGGAAATCGCCCGGCAAAAAAAGCTCACCGCAAGTGCAGTCAGTAAAAGGATCAGTAAGGCAGTCAATCAACTGAAACAGATTCACGAAGAAATGGCAGGTGAAAGGAATGAATGAATATAAGCCGGTCCCGGATATACCGGAATTGACGATCCGCGATGCGCTCCTGCTCAATGAAGCTGCCAAAGTGATCGTGCAGCGCCGCGCTGCTGTTTTTGACACTGCCATGCAAGCAGAGTTGTCGCCGGCAGAACTGCAGCAGATGCAGCGAAAAATCCATACGGCGGTATTACAGCAAAGCATGCTTACTTTAGGCAGACGTGCGGCCATGGTGACTGCTGGTTTGTTTTTAGTGATCCTGCTAGGTATCGGTGGTTATCAGCAAGTAGAAGCATTCCGTTTGATCGTCAATGATGTTTATTACCAAGTGTTTCCACAATATACGAAGTATCATTTTCAAAGTGAAAATGAATCCTTACAAAACGCAGATGATACATCGACAGACCCTGCCTCACAGATAGCCAAGGATCGGCAGTTAAAGCTAAAATCAGGAGGAGTGTTGAGCTGGGGCGTGCTTCCGGAAGGGTATCAGGTGGATACGATCACCGATTCTCCTGCACTCGTGTCGCTTGTGTTCCGTACTACAGGTGATAAGATCAGTTTCCAGCTTATGCCAACCTCGGCTGGCGTTGTGCTGGATACAGAAAATGCTGAAGTAAGTGAAATTATGCTTGGCGAAAGTCGCGCTCAGCTGATTTGTAAAGGCAGCAGAGTCAGTTTATTGTGGATGTTCGATCAGAGAGTGTATGTGTTAGTAGCAACGAATTTAGAGAAAGAAACCTTGATTGCTTTTGCCGAGTCAATTAAAATTTCGTATGAATGATGAATGGAGGAATCCTGATGAAAAAGTTTAGCTATTTGGTTCTGCTTGGTTTGATTTTAACTTTGTGTTTTTCTTCAGTTTATGCAGCGGAATTGGAACTGCAGCGATTTACTTATATTGTGAGCTGTTATACGGCACTGTCAATTGATACAAATGGCACGGCATACTGTTCGGGTAATTTTGAAACGGTAGATTCACATACTCTGCGAACAGCATTGGTGTTACAAAAGTATCAAGCAGGTTCTTGGATTTCAGTCAATTCCTGGAGTGACAGTGCGAATTCCGATATATTGCAGATGAGTGAATCCTGTTCGGTCACTGCCGGTACTTATCGGACTTCCTTTACAGGGCAGGTATTTGATGGGCAGACATTGCTGGAATTTACCTCTTGTGTCAGCGAGTCTGTGGTTCGATAACATATTTCTTATTTGTGCTTCGGGTCATCGTTAAAAACATGAAGCAGTTTAAGCAGACAATATAACGCTCTTCTTATAATCAAAATGTATTTTTTGAGGAAATTACATTTTGCCATAAGGGGAGCGTTTTTTTGAATAACAATCGAGTAGGAACGAAATTAAAAAATAATTGTAAAGAAGAGGAAACTCACAGGCTCAAATAGAAATGATAATTATTGACATAAATGGTCAATTGCTGGGAAACAAAGCCTGTAAGAAAATCCGTTGGAATCATGGGAAAGATTTCTGGAAAACCACAGAATGGATCACGCAAAGGAGGCAATGATGCAGCAAAAATTGACAATCAGACGGCATTTGCCAAGGCAGGCAGAGATTTTGGTGCAACCGGGTCAAAAGGTGGATGACCAAGACATCATCGGTCAGCTCAATTCGATTCCCGGCCGCATGATTCGATGCAATGTCGCGTTCGAATTGGGCTGCGAAGCAGCAGATGTCTGGCAATCTATGACAAAGCAACGCGGAGAATGGATCAACAAAGAGGAGCCTCTTGTTGTGACAGATGCCTACTTTACGAAAAGAAGCTGTAAAAGTCCGGTGTCCGGCCATATCGTTTTGGTTTCAAAAATTCTGGGCAGTATTTTTATCCGGGAAGCACTGCAGAGCACAGATGCGGAAGTGAAGCAAAGCGTTTTGAGAAAAATCGCTCAGCCAGAAAGCGCTTCAGAAGCTGCCAGCGGCGGAGCGGATGCAATGGATCGCGGTATTTTCTTTAGCCATGATGTAGTCGCTTCGTTTCTGGCTGCTTCTCTGGCAAAAGCAAAGCAAGTGATGCCGCAGCAAGCTAGGGTATTCAGAGCACATCTGGATGGAGTGGTTCGGCAGATCAGTGAGGATGAAGTTATCATCGATGGTTACGGTTTTCGTTTTCAGGGAATCATCGGGTTTGGGCAGGAACAGAATGGTATCCTGCTGCCGCTGAAATCGCAGGATGCGGATTTGAGCGCCGCAGAAGTAGCGCATGACTTACATGACAGGATCGTCATGGTTCGGCGCGGCGTGACGTTGCAAGCGCTGAGAAGTTTGGAGCAAGCCGGAGCGGTCGGTCTGATTGCCGGCAGTATCCAGCCAAGTATTTTGCGCGAATTCAGCCAACAGGAACCTCTGCAGATTATGGGACATCGTATGCATCTTCCCTTTACCATAATTCTGATGCAGGGTTTTAGCGGCAGCATGTCTGAAAAGCGCTATCTGGAATTGGCAAGTCTGGCTGGCAAACGGGCGGCAATTGATGGGAAAACGCAATTACGCGCCGGCATGATTCGCCCGGAAATACTGTTTGCCAATCAGACAGCTGCTCCGGATGCCATTTACGAAGAAGCTCCCGCTGAAAATCGCAGTTTGCAGCCGGGAGATCGTGTTGTGATCGTACGTCAGCCCCACTTTGGCAAGAGCGCAGTTGTGGTTGCACTGACTGCCGAACAGGATGCTGCTGTGGCAGGGGCGAAAATTGCTTTGTTGGCTGTCCGGTTGGAATCGGGTGAAGAAATAAAACTCCCTCTGCAGAATTGTCAGAAAGTCTGAGGTGATCTTAGTTTGAGTTATTTTGATGCATTGGTTTTCTCGTTAGCGGATCAGTGGCAACCCGAATTACTCCGATTTCGAGAAGAGAAACAAATAAAAAATGAAGCTGTATTCTGTGCTCTGACCGCTTTTGCCGGCATTCAAATGAACTTATGGCCGGCATGGATCAGTGCGTGTCAAAAATGCGGGCACCCGATCGCTCCTGCGCTTTATTCTATAGATGTGGAAGAAGCCAAAGTCAGTGACAGTCCTTGGCTTTGCCTCAGCTTTTCATACGGTAAAAATGTCTTATTGGTACATCTGCAGACCAAAGAAACATCACAGGAGAGAGAGCGGATTACGACACTGCTGCAGCCGCAGATGCAGAATTTATTCCGCTCCATGGAACCCAACGGTGAGATGATTCATTATGATCTTGCGCTGGCCAGCTTGATCAAGATGGGTTATAGCGATTACGAAACCCTCGCGGCGGTTACGCCGCTGCTTCCCCGTTTTTATGATGAGCGTACCAAACAGACGAAGAAAATCCCCATCATCCAACTCGACGAGCTGACAGAACAATGGGATTTTTGGACTGTTTCCGTCGCTGCATTGGAAACGCAGCTGGAAGATTTTCTGCGCGACTATCTCAAGCCGGACCGCAGTGAGCAAGAACTTGTCGCGGCGTTTCAAACAACGGCTGCCTTGCTTTGGCAGGAGTTGGATCGGCGCCGCGTGATCAAGATCAAAGGTGATCAGGAAAACGGGTTTTGGCCGCAGCGTAAACAAAACTCGGATCAATTTCGTGGCAACCTGATCCTTTACGGAGTGCATGACCGCTTTTGGCAAAGTCATTTTGCACCGGATGTCATGGTGAAAGAGGGTGATCCGCTATGAGCATACCGCAGCGAATCCTGGTTACCGATGTAGGCAGTACGACAACCAAAGCCTTGCTTTTTGGTAAAGAAGACAATACATGGCGTTTACTGGCCAGAGGCGAGACGGCGACTACGGTAGAAGCGCCTGACGAGGATGTGATGATTGGAGTCAGCCGTTCCATTCGTTTGCTGGAGGAACGCAGCAATCAATCTTTGTTTTGTGCGGCAGGCAAGGAATTGTTGCCGGAAATTACCTATCTATCCACCAGTTCCGCGGGTGGCGGGCTGCAGATGGTGGTTTGCGGTCAAGTCAGTCATATCTCAGCGGAAAGTGCCGAGCGAGCCGCCTTGGGCGGGGGTGCTGTGTTATTGCAGGTTTTTGCAGCGGACGACGGTCTCACAGCCTTGGAACGCATTGAATGTTTGCGCAACCTGCACCCGGATATGATTTTGATCGCGGGAGGGGTGGATGGCGCAGAAGCCGGGTCCTTCCTGATTGAAATGTGTGATTTTATTCGTGAGGCGCAGCCGAAAGCGAAATTTGGTTACCAGTACGCTCTGCCGATCCTCTATGCAGGCAGCGAGAAAGCGGCTGAATTGGTAAATGATCTGCTGGGGAGTTCTTTTGCGCTGAAAATGATCGATAATCTGCGTCCGACCTTTTGGCAGGAGAATCTGGCACCTGCCAGAGAGGCCATTCAAGAAATCTTTGTGGAGCATGTGATGTCCCATGCGCCTGGTTATGCCAAGCTGCATCAGGCAGTCGCCTTACCGATCATCCCTACTCCCATGGCGGTTGGGATCATTTTGTTGGAGTATGCGAAATTAAGGCAGAAAAATATCCTCTGTGTGGATATCGGCGGCGCAACAACCGATGTATTCTCGGTGATTGAGCAAGCGTACGTCCGATCCGTTGGCGCCAATTATGGTATGAGTTACAGTATCGGCCATGTGGCCGCCAGCACAGGATTTGCTAATATTCTGCGTTGGCTGCCGAAAGAAATCAATCTCACAGAGGAAGAGCTGCAGGAGCAAATCGGCAATAAATTAATCTATCCCACAACAATTCCAACACTGACAGCAGAATTACGGGTAGAACAAGCCGTAGCCAGAGAGGCTTTGCGGCTGGCATTTCAAGACCATCAGGCGCTGGCTAAGATACAGATCCCCAAAGGTTTGCTCGATAATCTGAGCACCAAGCATGTCAAAGAGATTACCATACGGAATTTTGATGTGATCATTGGTTCCGGTGGGGTGCTCAGCAATGCTCCCAACCGCGGGGAAGCGGCTCTCATGCTGATAGATGCCTTTCAACCGGAAGGCATTGTGGAACTGCTGGTTGACTCCGTTTTTATGCTGCCTCATTTGGGCATCTTTTCGCAGGTGGACCTGCCAGGTGCTTTGGATCTTCTGGTGAGGGAAGGCCTGATTTCCTTAGGCACGGTTTTAGCCCCGAGCGGACAGCCCAAAAATGGCAGCCCCGCCATGACTGTGATAGGCCAAACCAATAGCGGCAGACAGATCCGCTTGCAGGGCAACTGGGGAGAACTGCTGACCATCCCTTTAGGGCAGGAAGAAACTGCACAGCTTCAAATCTTCCCGCAAAACGGAGCCAAGTGGCCGCTGACTCGTTTGCATTGCAGCGTACAGGGCGGAATTTGCGGTCTGATTCTCGATTTGCGCGGCAGACCGCTTAACCCTGAAAACTGGCCGCAGCATGCGTATCAGGAACAATGGCTCAAGAATATCTCGATTTGATAATGAAACTCTGAGCATGACAGTGAGAAATAGAACAGTGACCGGTTTTGCTGAGGGCTGCCGGTCGCTGTTCTATTTTGTCTGCTTGTGCTCACCGTAATTGTTTGCTTGGACTGCAGCAGCTGTTCCATAGTTTACCGTCCTTGTCAACCCAGTGGTTAATGATCCAGAAAAGCCAGCGCATATATTTTAATAAAGCAATTTGAAACATTATGTAGATTATAGTTTGTACGGAAATTTTTCTCCGTTCAACCCGTCTATATAGTAGAAGCTACCAAAGAAAGATTGAATGAGACAATTTAGAAGCCAAGTGGAAGGAAAACGTAATTCTATCGCGGCTATCCCATCTTCTCAATTATAGGAAAGGTTTCAGTGATGACAGACATTGTATTTATCACCAAAGGGAGGGGTTTCGATTGATCAGCTATAAGAGAAACCGAGCCGTTTCGTTATTGATTCTGATTGCCTTGGTTCTACTTTCATCTTCCTGTTCCGGGTTAAAAATAAATCCATTGAACATGGAAGCCAGAGCGAAAATTCTACTGGATAACCAGGAACAATATACGCAATTTGCACAGCTTTTGTTGGAGAATGCCGCAATTTATTCACAGGAAATTTCTGAGCATGGTGGTATTGTAATTGTTCCTTCTGGCAAAGCGGAGAAAAAAGAAGATCGGTATACATGTTTTTGGAAACAATATTCCTCAATTTATAGAGGTAATGCATTTTATAGCAGACTAGATCCGATCACCGGCCAACCGCTGGAAAACAGCTTTGAAAATCTGAACGGAGAAGTAGACATCCAGCGTTTTCTGCTTGATCACCCGGTGTATTTAGCAGGCGCCGACCAAGGCAGCAATACTGCCTATGTAATCTTATATGAAGACATCGGCGAAATTTTTCTCCAGAAAAGATCTGAGCCTGTGGTTCCAAAAGAGAAAATACAAAATGTTATTTCTTTTCGCTATTATGCGGATGGCAATGCAGTTAACGCCGAGAAATATGATCCGAATTGTTCTGTCTTGAATGACAATTGGGTTGTGTTATCTCCGATGGTCGAAAATGATTACTACGTACAAAGGACATACGAAGCTCATGTTGCTTATCAATCAACTTTTTTGAAGAATTTAGCAGCGAAAGGTTACACAGCTGCCGTTACCAAAAAAACTACGATCGCACTCCCATTCTTATCAACGGTCAAACAATGGACAGAAGAATCATCCATCACGGTACCCAACGGCTTGGAGTATATCTATGAAATTGATAATGACCATGTCCTGTTAGTTTATGAGAGAGAAAAACAAATCAATGCAGTCTTACTCAATTGGCGAACAGGACAAACGATCGATCAAATTAAGTTCACGCAAAGTCTGCAGGACTATCCGGCGTATTTTTTAGAAAGACTGAATGAAACCACATTTGCTTATGCTCCAGGGCAATCCGCCTATGTGCCGGAAACACTGACTCTCTTCACAGTGGAAAATCAGAAAATAACGGAGCTTTATTCGATGAAACTACCAATTCCTGCTTTGTGGCGGCAGTCAAAACTGCATTTTACACCGGATTTGTCTCTCTGCGCTTACATTGACGAAGAGGAAAATGCCATTCAAATTTGTCAGGTAGGCAATCTCGGGGAACTGGCAAATCAAAAAACCTATCCGGCAAGTCAGTTAGATACGAGTGATAATATAATCTTGCAGGAATTGAAATTTATCGATAACGAGCAATTGGTTTTTACCTGGGTGAAAAAAGTCGTTACGCGGGATAATAGCCCTATTTCCGAAGGATTTGCACAGTTGAGCCTCGTTACAAACCAAATCAGGCAGCAGATTTGCGATGAAGTAATCCAGTTGAAAGCAGCGCCGGGTATGGTATGGGTTGACTATCTAATATCTAGCAGTACTGTTTCAGAAACTAATCTGGTCTCGCACCGCCAACTGATCGAATCGGACCAAGCTACTCAGATAGACGATCTGCACTTTGCGCCGGTTGGTGCCAATGTATTCTTTTCGTCTCAAGGAAAATTCTTCGCATCACGAACCAAAATGTCGAGTGAATATACATTAAACTCGCAACTAAACTTCCCACTCGCTTTTGCTTGGTATCATCTGCAGGGTAATGAATGGGAAAAAGAATTTTGGTTGATTGATTTTGAAGATGTCCTGCAAAGTCCGCAATACGGTATAGGTGGTTGGAAAGGTGGCCCTACAGCAATGTTGGGCGACAATTCATTGCTGGCAGCAACCAGCAGTTACGCGCAGCGCATGTATTTTGTTGGTATCAAAGGAGAAAATATGGTGCTGACGATTGTTGAGAAACCATAAACCAATTGATGGGTAGATCTTGCAGAGTTTTGTAGAGAAAAAGCTCTCCTTCTGAACAGAACGTAGTGATATCGCTGCTACGTACTAATCAGAAGGAGAGCTTTTCCTTTTTACAGTTTGAGGTTTATTTAGGATTCTTGAAAGCGATTAAGCAATCCGTTTATTTGTGCTCACCGTGACTACTCTTAATTTGCTGCAGCAGTTGTTCCACAGCTTCCGCTTGCTTTTGTAAGGTGCCGTCCAGTACGGCATCCTCTGCCAGATACGACATGTTGAAATCCTTACAGACAGAGCTTTGCGATGGAAGTATAGTATGTTAGAATATAGAAGGCTCATATAATTGCTGGAGCAAGAAAATAAGGAAAAATAGTGGTTTTAATGAAACCTTTAAAGGAGACACAATGCTATTATCTGCTGAACATTTATCTAAAAATTATGGCATGAAACAGCTGCTACAAGATACGTCTCTATATTTAAACGAAAGAGAGCGAATCGGCATCATTGGCCTGAACGCCTCGGGGAAAAGCACGCTGCTTCGCATTCTAGCTGGTTTGGAAACGCCAGATGAAGGAACTATTACCATTCAAAGAGGTGTCCAAATCTCTTTTTTGCCCCAGAACCCGGTGATGAATGATGAGTTGACTGTGCTGGAACAAGTGTTTTCGGAATTTCCTCCACAATTTCGAAAGATTAATGAGTATGAAGTAATCGCCATGTTGACACGTCTCGAGATAACGGAACAAAATGCTCTAATAGGAACACTTTCCGGTGGTCAACGCAGAAGAGTGGCCTTAGCTGCCGTGCTTACACATCCCTCAGACATCTTGATTCTCGACGAACCAACCAACCATTTGGATAACGACATGGTTCTCTGGCTGGAACAATGGCTCAGCCGATTTACGGGTGGGCTGATTATGGTGACTCATGATCGCTATTTTCTAGAACGTGTTGCCAACCGTATTACGGAGTTATCAAATGCAAAGCTTTATCATTATGAAGCGAATTATTCAAAGTATTTAGAATACAAGGCACAACGCGAGGACATTGCAGATGCAAACGAACGCAAGCGTCAAACGCTTTTGCGTAAGGAACAACAATGGATTATGCGTGGTCCCCGAGCACGCAGCACAAAAAGCCGTGATCGCATCGAGCGATATAGGACGCTCAAGGAGCAAGAAGGTCCCTCAGATTCAGACAGCCTTACTATAGCGACCCTTTCCAGTCGAATTGGAAAAAAACTGATCAAATTGGTCGATGTTTCTAAAAAATATGAAGATCTGTGTGTTTTGAGCAACTTTTCCTATAACATCTTGCGCGACGATCGCATCGGTATTGTGGGGAAAAATGGTGTTGGAAAATCGACGCTACTAAATATTATTGCCGGCAGGGTGCTGCCGGATACGGGAAGCGTGGAGATTGGTTCTACAATTAAAATAGGTTATCTCACCCAAGAATCTCGGGGACTAGATGACACGATGAGAGTGTATGACTTTATTCATGAAATCGCAGGCGAAATCCAGACCGATGAGGGCAGCTTTACCGCCGCACAAATGCTAAATCAGTTTTTGTTTCCCGCTGACCTGCAATATACTGAAATTGGCAAACTTAGTGGCGGGGAACGGCGCCGGCTTTTCCTTTTAAGCATTCTCATGGCCGCACCTAATATTTTATTGTTAGATGAGCCCACGAACGATTTAGACATTGAGACCTTGACCATTTTGGAAGAGTACTTAGAATCGTTTCCGGGCGCGGTCCTTGCCGTTTCCCACGACCGCTATTTTCTTGACAAAGTGTCCAGTTCCATTTTTGAAGTGGTGGAAGGCGGCGAAATCACAGCCTATAGCGGAAATTTTAGCGACTATTTGGAAAAGCGTCCTCTTCCGCAACAGGACAAAGAAAGAAAAGAAACTGCATCGAAAAATCGAGAAACCCCGGAGTCAAACGGCGATTTGCCAAAACCAAAGAAGCTAAAATTCACCTTCAAGGAACTGCGAGAATTTGAATCGATTGATACTGACATAGCGGTCCTAGAGGGGAAAATTGCTTCCTGTTCCAAGAAAATGGAACAGGCTTCGAGCGACTATGTTCGTTTGTTGGAATTGGGCTCAGAATTAGAAACCCTAAAATCCGCCCTGGAGATTTTGAATGAACGCTGGCTTTATTTACATGAACTTAAAGAGCAAATTGAAGCGCAAAACGAGAGCTGAATCAAAGGACCAAAAAAATTACCGGTAAATATTCGAGGCTTTTTTTTAGAAAATGCTCGACAATGCTGTTTAGAGTTGTCAATATCAGTTCAGTCTTAACCACGAAAAAATTGTTAAAGTTACTGAATAACCCAATCTATTTTCCTGATCATGATCAATGACAGTAATCAAGCAGGTTTATCGTATCAAAAAAGCTCTCCTTCCAAGCAGAACGTAGTTTTATTATCTACATTCTAATCCGGAAGGAGAGCTTTTTCTTTTTTTACAGTTTGGGTTTATTTAGAATTTATTATAATCAGCTGGAGCAATCTGTTTATTTGTGCTCACCGTAACTACTCTTAATTTGCTGCAGCAGCTGTTCCACCGCATCCGCTTGCTTTTGTAAGGTGCTGTCCAGTACAGCATCCTCTGCCAGATACGGCATGGTGATGCGGTAATCGCCTTCGGCACTGTATTGATGATTCCATTCATCGGCAGTGGAGAGCGCGTTCTCGTTGCGTGCCCAGGCACGGCGGGCGACGCCGCTCATCACATCCCAGGGCATGGCCATTTTTAAGATGGTATCCACGCGTTCGGAACCGTCCAGCACCATACCGAAGCCACCGTTGATGGCTTTGCCGATACCCACGCCGCCGCCGTTATGCAGGGCAACCAAAGACATACCCCTGGCGGCATTACCGGCGTAACATTGTACGGCCATATCGGCGGTTAAATTGGAACCGTCTTTGATGTTTGAGGTTTCACGGAAAGGAGAATCCGTGCCGGAAACATCGTGATGGTCGCGTCCCATCATAATGGGACCCACTTCGCCGTTGCGGACCATCTGATTGAAGCGCAGGGCAATGTTGGTGCGACCCCAGGCGTCCTGATAGAGGATGCGGGCTTGGGTACCGACCACCAGCTTGTTCTTTTTAGCATCGCGAATCCAGATCCAGTTGTCTTTATCCTGGAAGCGGCGGTTGGGATCGATGACCTCCATGGCGGCGGCATCGGTTTTATCCAGGTCTTCCGGCTTGCCGCTTAAGCATACCCAACGAAAAGGTCCATAGCCATAGTCAAAGAGCATGGGTCCAAGGATATCTTCCACATAAGAAGGCCAGATGAAGCCATCCAGGGTGTTTTCGCCATTTTTGGCAATTTCGCTTACACCGGCATCGAAAATGGCTTTCATAAAGCTATTGCCGTAATCAAAGAAGTAGGTGCCTTTAACCACGAGCTGGCGAATGGCTTCAAAATGACGTTTCAGTCCCAGATCGACCAACTGACAGAAGTAATGACGGTCTGCTTCGAGCAAGCGGGTGCGTTCGGCAAAAGAGAGGCCGGCCGGGCAGTAACCGCCGTCGTAGACAGCATGACAGGAGGTTTGATCGGAGAGCAGGTCGATGTGACAGTCAAACTGCAAAGCATATTCCAGGAGGTCAACGATATTACCCAGATAGGCGATGGCAGTGGCTTCTTGGCGCTCCTGGTATTGTTTCGCCAGGGTAAAGGCTTCTTCTGCCGAGTAGGCGATATGATCGACCCAGCCCTGCTCATAACGGGTCTGCACGCGGCTTTCGTCTACTTCGGCCACCAAGGCAACCCCTTTGGCGATTTTGCCGGCTTTGCCCTGGGCACCGGACATGCCGCCCAAACCGGAGGAGACAAAGAGCAGACCGCGCATATCGTCGGCGCCTTCTTTGATTTTACGAGAGGCGTTCAGTACCGTATTGTAGGTGCCGTGCACAATGCCTTGCGGTCCGATATACATCCAGCCGCCGGCGGTCATCTGACCGTAGTTGGAAACGCCGATGGCGGCCAAACGGTTAAAATCGTCGAGGTTGTCGGCAATGCCAACGCTCAAGCCATTGGTAATGATCACGCGGGGGGCCAGGAGATGCGATTTAAATAAGCCGAGCGGATGGCCGGATTCCATCACTAAGGTGGAGTTTTGCGTCAGTTCGGCGAGATATTTCTTGATCAGCCGATACTGCATCCAGTTTTGGCAGACTTGTCCGGTTTCACCGTAAGTCACCAGTTCATAGGGGTAGAGAGCAGTGGCAAAATCGAGGTTGTTATCGATCATTACCTGAAATGCCTTGCCTTCAATACACTGGCCGGGGTATTCATCAATCGCTTTGCCGCGGATTTGTCCTTCCGGACGGAAGCGGTAACCGTAGATCCGGCCGCGGGTCAGTAATTCTTCCAAAAATTCAGCCGCCAGTTCTTCATGAAATTCGTTGGGAACATAACGCAGCGCATTTTGTAAGGCAAGTCGAATATCGCTGGCTGATAATTTAGCGGTGCGTTTGGGAGCCCGGCGAATGTCCGCTGCAAAAGCAGGTCTTGCCGCAGGAACATCGGCAGCAGTTAAACGCAGAGTATAAGGTGCATCGTAAGACATTAAAAAAACCTCCTCATGTCATTGTCGCTGGATTGGTAATCGCTGAGATCAGAAAGCAATTTAGCGTTCTGTTTATTTAGTTTAATTCCCAAGGCAGCAATGGTTTTCCTGCTTTTTTTGTGAAATTTGCAGCTGCTAAAAATAGCAAAGGAAAAGAGCAAGAAAGACAAAAGCCGAAAAGGTATTTCCTCAATGAGGAGAGAATTTACTACCACAAGACGCATCAAAGCACTGATGTTAGCGCAATAGGGTGTGGCTAATCCATTTGATGTTGAAAAAAAGTTCAGGAGGAGCGAAACATGGATATTATCATCCGCCGGGCAAAATGGGACGATTTAGAAGCCGCTTGTGTTGTAGAAGGGGCTGCGATCAAAGGTGTGCAGTATCTTTCATTGGTTGCCGATGAATTTATCAATGACCCAATTGGTGAACTGAGCGTAGCCGAATTGGACGGTAAGATTGTGGGTGTGGGCAAATTCACTGTGCTTTACGATGGCGGCGCTTGGTTAGAAACGTTGCGCGTCGATCCGAATTATCAGGGCAGAGGCATTGGCAAAGCGTTTTACAATCGTTTTTTTGAGAATGCCGCCCGCCTTGGTATCACACGTATGGGCATGTATACCGGTTTTACCAATCAGGTCAGCAAAGGCTTGGCCTTGCGTTATGGTTTTACAGTCACCGGTCAGTATCGGGGGGCTAATTTAGCAATCACAGCAGAGACCGCGGTGGATGAAACCGTCGCAGCGGATTTTCGTTTGCTGAATGAAGATGAAGCCGAGCAGCAGCTGGCAGGCATGGCGGAGAAGTGGAATGGGCATATGGTGATGAACCGCACTTTTTATCCGATGAATGCAGGACTTTACCGCGGCTTAGCCAGAGAAAACAAAGTTTTTTATGATGAAAAAGGAGATAATCTCGTCGTCTTAGGAGCCCGTTTCATTCCGCAGCAAGCTTTGCATATTGGCTTATACCGAGGCGATGCCAAAAAGTGCCTCGAATTTGCTAAAATTGAAGCAAAGAAGCGGCAGGTTCCCAAGCTGACCATCATGTTCCCGCCGCAGGCCGCCGATGTGCAGCAAGCTGTGCTTGAGGCTGGCTTTACTCTGGAAGGCGGCGACTGTATCGTCTGTGAATGGTATGCAAAATAACTTCGCTGCCGTTCTATGGCTGAAGGGGAGGCTGACTTTTTGAGAAAACATATTGCGATGTATCCGGGGACGTTCGACCCAATTACCAGCGGTCACGTGGATATCATCCAACGCGCCTGCAAATTGTTCGATGAAGTCTATGTGACAATTCTGCTGCATCCCACCAAGAAAACATTGTTCACGCTGGAGGAACGCCTGGATTTAATGCGCCAGGCAACCGCAAACATGCCGCAGGTCAAGGTAACTTATTATACAGGTCTCTCGGTCGATTATTGCCGCGAGATCGGCTCGGAAGTGATCATCCGCGGCTTGCGCGCGATGATGGATTTCGAATACGAATTCCAAATTGCCGCAGCCAATCAGTATCTGGATGATGATATCGAGATGTGTTTTTTAATGACGCGTCAGAATCTCGGTTTTGTTTCTTCTTCCACCGTGAAAGAAATTGCTTCTTACGGTGGGAAACTGGATGGACTGGTGCCGCTTTGTGTGGCCAAGGCGCTCTATGAAAAGTATGGTATTGTCAGAGAATAAAACAAGAAAAGAAGGAGGATGATTTCAGATGCCGACCTTAATTTTTAAGGGGATCAAACAAGAAGAATTGCAGGTGCTGGCGAAACCGCTGGTTAACAAACTGACCGAAGTGATCCAATGCCGCAAGGAAATTTTAACGCTGCAGTGGCAGCCGGCGGTTTTCTTTGATGCGGAAGGTCAAATTGTCAGTAAACCGTATGTGGACGTACATTGGTTCGTCAGACCACAGGAAATGCAGGATCAGACTGCCAAGACCATCGTAGAGATGATTAAAACCTTGGGTTATGAAAAAGTGAAAGTAAACTTTACCATCATGGACCGCAACGGCTATTACGATTTATAAAAAATCAGCAGGCAATGCTTTGAACGCCTTTTTAGAAAACGGGCAAGGCACTGCCTGCTTTTTCACTTGATCAGCAGGCTGGGCGGTCAGAGTTGTTTTTCTTGTGCTCGATTGCTGCTGCGGCAGCGAGGCAATCGGTTTGGAAAGGAGTAGAGATTCATTATGAAAAGTATGGTTTCTATCGAAAGAATTGAAAATGATTTGCAGAACCTGCGTCAATTCGGCAAAACCGAACAGAATGGTGTGACGCGGCTGCCGTTTACCGCTGAAGACAAAGCAGCCAGAGCCTATTTGCTGCAGGCAATGCAGGCGGCTGGGCTGCAGGTGCATCTGGACAGCGCTTCCAATGTCGTGGGGCATTTGCAGGGTTTGCAGCCGGAATTGCCTGTTTTGCTGATCGGCTCCCATTACGATACGGTGATCAACGGTGGCGCTTATGATGGGATTTTAGGGGTGGTTTGCGGTTTGGAAGCAGTCCGTGCCCTGCGGGATGCCGGTATCCAGCCACAGCGTTCACTGCAGCTGATCGCTTTTAACGATGAAGAAGGTGTGCGCTTCAAGCGCGGATTCAGCGGCAGTCTGGCTCTGGTTGGCCAGTTGAGCGAGGCGGAATTATACAGTGGTAAGGATATGAATGGAATTTCTCAGGCAGAGCTGATGCTGCAGCAAGGTTTCGTGCCGCAGCAAATAGCGTCGGCGCAGCGTCAGGCGGAAGAAATCTTCGCTTATTTGGAATTGCATATTGAACAGGGACCGGTATTGGATCAAATCGGTTTGGATATTGGGGTAGTGACCGCAATTGTGGGCACGACGCGCTATTTTGTGGAGATCAGCGGGCAGGCAGACCATGCCGGTACCACGCCGATGACAATGCGCAAGGATGCTTTGGCCGCGGCAGCTGCGGTGATTGCCAAGGTGCCAGGCTATGCAGGGCTGGCCGATCCCAACGGGGTAGCCACGGTGGGTTACCTGAAGGTGGAACCTTGTGCTGTCAATGTAGTGCCGGCCAAAGTAACCTTCTCACTCGATATTCGTTCACAAAATGTGGAAGCGAAAGCCGTGGTTGCGGCACGCATTCTGCAGGAGGTCGAACAGGTCTGCGGGGATCAATTACAGCATCAGGTCACGCTGACGATGGCGGAAGAGCCGGTTGCCATGGATGCACATTTGCAGGATGTGATCGAACAGGCCGCCAGGCAAAACGGTTATACAGTGCAGAGAATGGTCAGCGGAGCCGGGCATGATGCGCAGATTGTAGCCAGAATCTGCCCGGTAGCTATGATTTTTGTGCCGAGTCAAGGCGGCCGCAGCCATTGTGCGGTGGAATATACCAGTCCGGAAGCCATTGCCAAAGGTGCCCAGGTCTTGCTCGATAGCGTGATTCAACTGACAAAAGAAGCATAAGAGAATAAAAAGTGCTGCGGGTGATGACTCACCCGCAGCGCTTTTTTTCACAGCAGAAGCAAAGAATCGCAGCTGATTTCTGTGATTAACGGAGCAACGGCAAAAGCTGCTCTTTGTAGTTGGGCATGCGGCCGCTCTTCTGCAGCGAGCGCAGTAAGAAAAGAGCAGTGAAGCCAATCGCTAAGCCGCTGATGCCGCCCATCAGGATCAGGACCGGCAGGTAAATCAGTAAACCAAAGGTTTGCATCAACAGCATGGAGAGCATCATTTGAGCCACGTTGTGCGCCACCGCGCCGGCTACACTGATGGCCGGCAGAGAAAAACTGGGTGCAAAACGATTAGCCAGCCACCACATGACGCCAAAACTGAGCAAAGCACCGCTGCTGCTGAAAAGAAAAGCAGAGAAGCCCCCGCCAAAAAAGCTCGCCAGCAAACAACGCAGCAGAATCAGCAGCACGGATTGGCCAAAGGGGAACCAAAAAAGAGCGGCTAAATTGATCAGATTGGCAAAGCCCAATTTGACACCGGGAAAAGGCAGAGCCGGCAGCGGCAGCATTTGTTCTACCAGATGCAAGGCGAGACTGAGGCTGAGACAGAGTCCCAGGCGAATCAATTGTTTGGTTGTCATTTTTGCTCTCACCTGCTTTACGCTATTTGTTCAATCGATAGTCCGGATTGGTCAATTCAAAAACATTGCTTAAACCGCTGCTCAGCGTGATGTTGTGGTTCTGATCGATCAGGAGATACTCGACTTCCGGGTAGCGCTGCAGCAGCGCGAGTCCCGCGTCTTTGCCCAAGACAAAGACAGCGGTAGAGAGCGCGTCGGCTAAGGCGCCGTCTCGGCAGATCATACTGGCGCTGATTAAATCGGAGGCAGCCGGGTAACCGGTTTTACTGTCCAGCAAATGGTGATAGCGTACACCATCCTGCTCAAAATAACGCTCATAATCACCGGAAGTGGAAATAGTAGAATCAGTCAGCGGCAGAATACCCACATATTGATTGACCGTACCTCTGGGATCGGCGATGGCTGCCTTCCAGGTGGTGTGGTTGGGTTTCTCGCCAACGGTCAAAAGATTGCCATTGATTGAGATTAGAGCGCTGTCGATTTGATATTCTGCCAAAATGCGGAAAGCCTGATCGGCGGCGAAACCCTTGGCTATGGCGCCAAAATCCAAGCCCATCCCGACTTTGCTCAAAAACACCGTGCTTTCCGCTGCATTCACAATAATATCCCGATAATCCAAGTAAGGCAGGGCATCAGCAATTTCGGCTTCAGCCGGCAGATGCGCCCCATCAAATCCGATCTGCCACAGCTTGACCAAAGGGCCAATGGCCGGATTGAAAGCGCCGTCGCTGACCTCGGCAACCGTCAGTGCTTTTTGCAGAACTTCTAAGGTTGCCGGGCTGACTTTGACCGGCGCGATGCCCGCTTGCCGGTTGACAGTCAACAGTTCACTTTCCGTCAGGTTCACACTCATCAATGCTTCCAAGTTTTGAAATTGCAGCATCAAAGCGTCGCTGGCGGCTTTGCTGTTCTTTGTCTCGCCATATAGTTTGATTTGGATCAAACCACCAAAGGCAAAACCGGTGTATTCATAAGGTTCTGCGGCCTTTGGGCTGCAGCCTGAGAGCAGAACAATCAGCAGCAAGAGCAGAAGGAGCTTCGTTTTTGTTTTGATCGGCATAAACCGCATTTTCCCCTTTCTCATCATGAGGGTAGTTAATGCTTGTTTAGTTCTCTCTTGAGCAGTCCGGTCCCTTTTTCCGGCAGTCCCTCAAACACAAAAGGTTATGAAAAAATATTACGTAAACGGAAGGATTTTACCGTCTGAATTGCTAATTAAATAAGACAGGAAATTACTTTGATGCCAAAGCAGTGGTTGAAACCGTCGCTTTGGACGAGAGTAGTTTCATAATTGAAAAGGAGTGATAGTTCATGAGTCATGGTAAGATCACCTGTCCGACCAGTTTTTTTGGCCATCAACCGGGTGCAGCGCGTCAGATGATTCGCTGGGAAAAAATCGTGGAATACTTTGAACAGATCGCAAAAGAAACCGACCGCATGATTTTGCAAAATGTCGGACCTTCTACCGAAGGGAACCCTTTTTTGGTCGCTTACATTTCTGCTCCTGAAAATTTAGCTCGTTTGGAAGAATATCGCCAAATCAATCTCAAATTGACCGATCCGCGCGGACTGGAACAAGCTGCCATCGATCAACTGGTGCAGGAAGGAAAAGCAATCGTCGTCCAGACGATGAGCTTACATGCCAGCGAAGTGGGCGGCACCCAAATGGCGCCCGAACTGGCCTATGATTTACTGACGTCCGAAACCGAAGAAGGCTTACGCATCCTCAAGGAAGTAATTTTCATTATGGTGCCTTGCTTCAACCCGGATGGTCAGATCATGGTGACCGATTGGTACAATAAATATCTGGGCACCGAATATGAAGGCTGCGGTATGCCCTGGCTCTATCACAAATATTGCGGGCATGACAACAACCGCGACGCTTTCGCCTGGAATTTGATCGAATCCCGCTATGTTGGCGAAATCATGTTCAAAAATTGGCATCCGCAGGCGTTCCAGGATCATCATCATATGGGATCCAATGGCGCCCGCATTTATATCGCTCCTTACAGTGATCCGATTCATCCCAATCCCGATCCATTGGTTTGGAATGAATTAAGAATGTATGGTTCTCATATGGCCTACCGTTTGGAAGAAGAGGGCAAGCAAGGTGTGCTGACCGGCGGTCAATTCCCGGGCTGGGCTCATATGGGATTCCATTGGTTTACCAATCATCATAATATTGCCGGTATGCTGACCGAATCAGCCAGCTGCAAGACAGCGACGCCGCTCTATATTCCTGCGGAACAGCTGGAAGGCGCCAAAGACCGTGTTTTCCCGGAATATCAACAGCAGGTCAATTTCGTTCATCCTTGGCCGGGCGGTTGGTGGACGCTCAGAAATATCGTAGAACAACAAAAAGTCACTGCCTGGGCTTTACTCGACTGTGCTGCACGCAACAAAGATATCATTTTAAGAAACTCCGTCAAAAAAGCGCAGCGTCAAACCGCGTTAGGCGCCAGCGAGAAACCGTATGGCTTTATTATTCCCATGGATAAACAAAACGATAAGGTTACCGCTCAAAAGCTGGCGCGCGTGCTGGAACAACAGGGTATTGAACTGCACCTGGCCGACGAGACAATCAGTTCCGGCGAGCTCACCGCTGCTGCCGGCAGTATCGTTGTATTTACCGCTCAGCCAAAACGAGCTGCGATTCGGACCCTCTTAGCGCGGACCTTCTTCAATGACAACTGGTTCTGTAAGCGGCTGGATGGCAAATCAAATGTTTACGATACCACCACCGATACCTACGCCGAATTCATGGGAGTAACGGTCCTGGAAGCCGAGAAACCCATTTTAGGCAAAACCCATAAGATCGAGAAACTGGCGCCACTGCAAGGCAAGGTGGCGGATGCAAAGAAAATCGAAGCGTACGCTTTCAAAGCCAATTACAATGATTCGTTTATCCTGGCCAACATGCTGTTAGCGCAAGGATTCCCCGTTTGGCGGCCTACTTGCTGCGGCGGTTTCCTGACGGTAGCGGCAGCAAAGAAAGTATTGCAGGCCGGTGCTGCCAAATTTGGTTTTGAAGTCAGTGTTTTCCCGCATTCTTTAGCGGAAACCGAAAAAATGGAGTACAAGCCGGTTCGCCTCGCGATTTATAAACGTTATCTGGGCGGCGCCATGGACGAAGGCTGGACTCGTCTCGTGATGGAACAATTCCAATTCCCCTTCATCACTATTATGGATCAGGATCTCTGGCAAGGGAACTTAATTGAGAAATACGATGTCATCTATATTCCGGCCGATCGCAAAGAAATGCTGACGGATGTGACCAAGGAAGCTGCATTCGGCAGGATGCGTCAATATATGGGCGCCATCCCGGAAGAGTACATCAGCGGCATCAAGGCAGAAGGCATTCAGGCACTCAAGGAATTCGTCAAAGCCGGCGGCCGTGTGGTTGCGCAAGCCGGATCCTGTGACTGGCTTGTGAAAGCGTTCGATCTTGGACTGAAAAACGTGGTAGACGGTAAGACAATGGACGAATTCTTCACCAACGGCGCTACCTTACGCACCATCCATTTGGCGAATCCCATCAACTGGGGTATGCCGGAAGTGGGTTATACGCTCAATTTCGACAGCCCGGCTTATGTGATTACAGACAATAAGCATGCTGAAAATTATCAAGTTCTGGCGAAATATCCTGAGCGCGATATTTTGCAGAGCGGATTATTGTATGGCGGCGACTTGATTGCCGGTAAAGCGGCTGCGGTTCGGGTTGTTTACGGCGAAGGCGATCTCGTCTTATTGGGTTATAATGCACAATATCGTGCCCAAACGGACGGCACCTATAAACCGTTCTTCAACAGTTTGATGAAGGTGAAATAAGTCTCTCTGTAGAACAGAATAGGGAATGCGCTGCTGCGATTCAGACGCAGTGCATTCCCGTAACAAGAAAGGCTTCTTAGTTCGAAGAGAGAGAGAAAGAAGCGAGCAGAGCCTTTCAGATGAAAGAGAGGATTTTTAATCAATGGAAATTAAGATTACCCGAACAACCAACCCCAAAGTACGGCCGGACGAAAGCAAACTGGGCTTCGGTAAGTTATTTACCGACCATATGTTTTTGTTGGACTATAACGAAGAAGAAGGTTGGCATGATCCCAGAATCGTTCCCTATGGACCAATCATCATGGACCCCGCTTCGATGGTTTTGCATTATGCGCAGGAGACATTCGAAGGCTTAAAAGCATACCGCCGTGCCGATGGACGCATTCAATTGTTCCGCCCCGAAGCCAATGGCGCCCGGATGGAACGCAGCAATCTGCGGATTGCCATGCCTCCCGTGCCCAAAGCAGATTTTCTGCAGGCGGTTCGCGCTTTGGTTAAAGTGGATCAGGATTGGGTGCCTCGTCTGCCGGAAACCTCTCTCTATATTCGCCCCTTCTGCTATGCAACGCAAGCCTCCGTCAGTGTGTCTGCCTCCAAAACCTATCAGTTTATCGTTCTGCTCTCACCCTCCGGATCCTATTACCCGGAAGGTGTAAATCCGGTCAGGATTTTTGTGGAAGATGAGTTTGTGCGGTCGGTCAAAGGCGGTACCGGTGAAGCGAAAACCGGCGGTAATTATGCCGCTTCCATCATCGGTCAGGTCAAAGCGAAAAAGCTCGGCTATTCGCAGGTGCTGTGGCTGGATGGGATTCATCGGAAATTTGTTGAAGAAGTCGGCACCACCAATATCATTTTTAAGATTCATGGTGAGATCATTACTCCGCCCCTGGATGGAACCATTTTACCGGGCATTACCCGCGATTCCGCGTTGACCTTGATGCGTCACTGGGGATTGAAGGTCAGCGAACGCCAGCTTTCCATTGATGAAATCGTGCAGGCTTATGACGCAGGCCAATTAGATGAAGTCTTTGCTGTCGGCACTGCCGCCGTGGTTTCACCGGTTGGTGAATTGTTCTACAAAGGCAAGAAAATGATCATCAACAACTTTAAAAACGGCGAAATTGCCCAGAAAGTCTATGATACCTTAACCGGCATCCAATGGGGCAGAATACCCGACGAATTCGGCTGGACACAGATTGTCGATTAGTTCAAAAAAACGGCTCGCAGCAAAACACTGCGAGCCGTTTTTCATTGTGAAACAATAAATAAAACCACCTACTATGCAGGTTTTAAGTGTTTTCAAATGGCAGTTGCAATCTAATTAGCAACCTAGTGGGGAGTTACGGGAATCAAGGTTGAATAAAACAAATATTGAAATACCACTGATCAGCATCGTCGACACAATACATACCAGTAAAGGTAATAAGCTCACGGACGGATCTTTTGCTAAAACAACTCCTAATCCTGAGGCCAAAGCCGTTCCTAAGGCGCCTCCGATAACTGCCGTCAGCATACATTCGACTAAAAAGCTTAATTGCACCTCGGACTGACTCATTCCCAACACTCGTAATAAAGCCAGTTCTTTTTTGCGTGAAATCGTCAAGGCTACCGCGTTGATCATCACGATCAGGATGGTTACAAATAACATCACCGGAACATAATAATCGGTCATCTTTTCCAAACGACTGAAATCGCCTAAAAGCATGGAACCTAAGTCATAGATGGTCAAGACTTTCAGTGGTAGATCATCTTCCTGTATTTTTTGTTCCAATGCTTGTTTCAAGCTATCCATCTGATCTAATGAGGTTTCAATAGAAACCCAAGAGACAGGCGAATCACCGCCCACTTGTTTTTGTAACGTCTCAAGCTCTGTCCATTCAACAAAATATAATGTTTTATTGTAATCATGGATCCCTTTGACGAAATAGCTTTCCGAAGTCAATACGGACGCATTCCAATCATAAACACCATTGATCTCAACCAATTCCGGAATCGAAAACCGATGATCCGTATTGACCGAAGAACCATCCCAGGCTTTTGTCATGTCATCCCATTGCGGTCCCACCATAATGATGGTATTCTCTTCTTCATTTCCGCTTAAGTAAACGCCTTGTAAAAGATAAAGATCGGTCAACGTTTCGGAAGGGTTGTCTCTGGCAAAGATATACTGCCAATTTACCTTATTACCGCTATAGATGTATTGATAGGGTGCAACTAATGTATAATGCAACGTTGCATCCACTACAACTTCGCTGATCAGATCTTCAGCGATCTCCGATTTATAAGGCTTGACCGTCAGCGCATCCGCGTAAAGAGTATTGCCTGCAGTGGTGATCTCCGTACGGATATCGGTGATCATAATCTGCCCACCGGCAACAAAAGTTAAAGGTCTCAAAGTTGCTGTCTTTAGCATCATTAAAGCGGAAAGACCCAGGCAACTCAATAAAACAGCTAAGGTCAACCCGATCATCGCTAACGTATATTTGCTTTTGTTCCTCCAGAAGGAAGTGCGTGTGATCCATAACATTTCAACACCTCCTTACCAGGTATCTTTAAGCAAAGTGGGGATCGAACGATGCAAAAACTGGAGATTGACTGCAATCGTACTCAATAACCCAATGGCAAAAAATACCAGAAGGTCCCAACCGACTGAAGACAAGTTGGCACTACCAGCTTCGTTCAAACCCAAAATTTGAGATAGGATCGGCAGAAGAACATATGCGATCCCACTGCTGATCAGAAAAACTACGCTGATCTGAATCAGTGGTGGCAGCAAAAGCCAGAAGCGTTTGACCCCGATCGCACGTAAGACGCCGGTCTGGTAAGCACCACTTCTTTGGCTGAGATAAAACAGGACTGCCAGTGAAGTTGCAGAGATCGCTAAGATCAGGAACCGCAAGCTTTTGATCAAAGAATCGGAAATCGTTCCTGTAACCTGTGCATTCTCATATCCTGCACTGTCCATGGTCACCACTAATTTGGGGTTTATATCCAGAACTTTATAATAGGTTTTCTCCAAATCCGCTTTACCATCTAACTGGATTACCAGTGATGATCCGGAATGCTGCAGATTGAGTTGATTGATCGCAGCATTGGTGACCACAAACGTTTTGGTGACTCCTTTTTTCGTGCTGAAGATCCCTGCGATCTCAAATTCTTTTCCTGCGTATATCGTTGTAGAGGTTCTAAGTAAGATCTTTTGACCGATCGATAAATTATAGGCTCTTGATACTTCTCCCGGAATGGTAACCCGATCATCGTTTTGCGGTAAACTACCTGACTCCAGTTCCAGGATCAAGGCTGTTTCTTCTTCCGGTATACCGATGGCAGTCACAGTATTGGAATAAAAATAGACTTCCTCCATGTTCAGCTCTTCCGAGTGGTAAACTCCTTCGATCTGACGGATCTTGTTTTTTTCATCCTCCGTTGGAACTTTTATCGTTAGATCAAATGGCCAATCGTCCCTCTGACTCTGCACGATTTCTGCACTGATCGCATTGAGAGCCGTTCCTAAAAGAATATAACTGGTCAAACAACCGATCACAGCCAGGATCATGATCCAATTCTGACTTCGATTTCTCGCCAGATTCCATTGGATCAGTTTCGCCGAGAATTGAAACATCTTCGATTTCCTCCTTCGACTTCTACTTGTTGACCATTTTTCCGTCTCTTAAATATAAGACCCGGTTCGCCAGTGGAACCAGTTCAGCATTATGAGTGACCATCAGGCATGCAGAATTGTTCTCTTTGACCATCTCTTGCAGAAGATTCATGATCTCTAAGCTGGTCACCGAGTCCAGGTTACCGGTGGGTTCGTCGGCAAAAACGATCTTGGGTTTGGTGACTAAAGCCCGAGCCACGGTAACTCGCTGCTGTTCTCCACCCGATAACTGCCCTGGCCTGTGATGTGCCCGGTCCGCCAAGCCCACACGCTTGAGCATTTCCATGGATTTTTTAACCGGGTCAGGCTGCCCTGTGATGCGCAAGGGGATCTGTACATTTTCTATGGCCGTCAGGTTTGGCAATAAGTTGAACGACTGGAAAATAAAACCGAAGGAGCGGCTTCTCAAATGTGATAATTCATTATCGTTGAGTTTATAAATTGAAATGTTGTCGACAAACACTTCTCCCCTGTCCGGCGTATCTAAACCAGATAAGGTATGTAACAGTGTCGTCTTACCGGAACCGGAAGGTCCCAATAACATGACCAACTCGCCCGGATACACTTCAATGTTGATCTCATCTAATGCACGAACTTCCTGATCTCCCAAGTGGAAGATGCGTATTAAATCAATTCCTTTTAAAGCAACTTGATTATGACTCATAAATTCTCCCTTCAAATCTTGGTCAATACTTAAAGTTGTAATTCATTCATATAATTTAAAGAGAATAGACAAAAAGTGTAAATAGATAAAATCTCATCTGTAGACTATGCATCGCTTATACTAATTTCAACAAATCTTGGATTGCTTTCAACTTCACTGTGAATTAAGTCAAATGTCCAAGTTTGTCCAAGTGAAACTTCATTATTTAACCAGTTTTGAATAATATAATTAGTAAGGAGTGAGTCTTTCGAAACAGTGAACGTAATTTTATTTATATTATTATCTTGACAAAGTAAAAAAGTTGTTCATTATTTTTGCCGGATAATAAGTAACATTTTCTGTTAGGTCCACTGGTAATTGCTTTTCTGAGGAAGTTATAGATAATCTATTGTTTGGAAAATCCAAGACTAAGGTTTTACCTAAGAAAAACTGCAAACCTAATGAACCCACTATAATCTCTATCGGGACAGATTCATCAATGATTACTCCAGCTTCCTTCCTTACGGCACTTAGCGTTTTTTTTACATCATAACCAGCGATCCTCCCGTTAAAAATTATACCCTCGCCAGCGTCTGCAACTAATATTTCATGAGGCGGGTTTATGCTATTGAAGGTGATTCCATCGATTTTCGAATTGAAAATTCCTGTATCTAATTGGAGCAAATATTTTCTCTCTGTATTCTTAGAACCCTCAAACTCAATCGGAATAAAAAGCGCGGCTTTTTCATAGTTAGTTCCATTTATTTCATACGGTTTCCAAATGAATGACTGCCACTGAAACTCATTCACTTCGATTTCATTATAGGAAGGATTAGCTATATTATAGGAGCATGCGGCCATAAGTATTGATACAAAAACAATAAGTAATAATAAACGTTTTCGCTGCATGATTTTTCCCTCCAAAAGTTTTCTATTTAATTCGATAAAAACTGGAAAAATCCTCTATATTTCTTATCGGAAAAAGTATGAAGTATTTGCTCTAGCAAAGTCGACAAAAGGGAAAGGGCATATTAATAGATAATATATACGTTTGTCTGTGAGCGATTAAAAATAGATGAAAAAATACCACGAAATTCTATGAGCGCCAGATGCTATTTGGCATTGACACTACTAAGGAAGAAGATGTGAGAAAAATCATGTTTTTCGGATACTTACGAGATTGTGGAAATGTTGTGGAATTAACAAAAAGAACTATGAAATCCGGCTTGTTAAGGTAAAATTTTAGGAAATCGTGCTCTATATACAGATAGGTACGGATTGTTGGGGGGATAACCAGTGACAGAGCTGATTTTTATTGAAGGCGTTTCAGGGGTTGGCAAATCCAGTATGGTTCGGTGGTTATCGGATGAATTGCAGGAGCTGGGATATCGCTGAAAGTCGTACCTTGAATTCGATTATACCAACCCAATCGATTTTACTGCACAACATACCTGCTTGTCGGGCAATATGAAGCGATTTTCCAGAAATACCACGACACTATTGGTGTTGCTGCCAAGTAGCTTTAGCCGCAAACTGACTGGAACTTTTGACCGCACTTTGACGTTAACCGTGACCGCTTTAGGGTAAGCATATGAAAGACGATCATATGCGTAACGCGCAATTGAAACCGGGTTATAACATCCAACTTGGAGTGGAAGGTGAATATATTACAGGTGTCCAGGTTTCCAGTGAGCGCAGCGATCAGCTTACACTCATACCCTTGCTGGAAAATATGGAATCACATCTTAAGACAAGTTACGAAGATGTCACAGCGGATGCGGGTTATGAGAGCGAGGAAAATTACACCTTTTTTGAAAATAAAACCACACAGTGTTACATTAAGCCTCAAAATTATGAGCGGTCTAAAACGAAGAAATACAAGAGCAACATGGTGCTGAGGGAAAACATGGCCTATGACAAGACACTGGATGAATACACCTGTCAGGCTGAAAAGAAACTCAGAGCAGTTTATACAGGCAAACGTAAGAGCAAGTCTGGTTTTGAAAGTGAGATCACCTACTACGCATGTGAGGATTGCGGAACGTGTCCCTATAAAAAGAAATGCACCCGATCGAAGGGAAACAGGAAACTGCAGGTCTCCAAGAAATTCATTGAGCAGCGTCAACAGTCACTGGAGCGGATCACCAGTGCCAAGGGGATCTTGCTGCGGATGAATCGTTCCATTCAGTCAGAAGGAGCCTTCGGCGTGATCAAGCAGGATTACGGCTTCCGTCAGTTCCTGCTCCGCGACAATAAAAAGGTTTTGGCAGAGATTCTTTTGGTGGCAATGGGCTACAACATCAACAAATTACACAACAAGATTCAACAAAATCGCACCGGCAGACAATTGTTTAAAAAACTTACGGCTTAATATTAATAAAAACCAGAATAGTTCCTGTATTTGGGTGAGATTTTGTCTGACCTTTATATTATTGTCTGCTAGTTTTCGTATTTGCTTGCTTTCCGTTTGTGAAAAATGATACTGGAGCATCAAAAAGGGACTGTAGCAATTTTTCATTTTGCTACAGCCCCGTTTTTCATTATGATAAATTGCAGAATGGAGTGCGCTTCCGATGTTTGCCATGTCATCGGTAATAATACCTAGTGTCTTTGAACAAGAATGCCATCTATTCCATAAACGCATCAGATGCATCATAATAATCAAATAGCGCAAACTTAACAAGACTACTAGGTCAAAAAAAGCACCACCCTTTCGCTGCAAAACGCGAGAAGGTGGTTTTATATATAGAAAATTATTAATCAGTTAAATTTAAATATGTAGTTAAACAGATATAAAGGAATTCGAATTAATATTGAAGAAAAGAAAGCTGAAGAAAATAGTACTGAAGAAATACCAAACGGAGGAGGGGGGAATCTCATGCGAGAGCTGGTAGGAGAGAGAATTAGGAAATTACGGGAAAGAAAGGGACTATTACCGGGGGATTTAGCTTCTATGCTGGGAGTGTCTGCAACGACAGTATATAATTGGGAGCAAGGAAAAAATCTTCCAGCATGTGAACTCCTGCCACAGCTTGCGGGCGCACTTATCACATCAATCGATCATTTGTTACGCTATGGAAGCAAAGGACAAATCTTGCAGTCAATATCGAAATACTATTTCGATCTATCACTTGAAGATTATGATCGTGCAATAGATTTAGCGAAATTATCTGACGAATTTGATCCGGATGCCATGCTGGATTTCAGATTGCTTTCCATGGAAATGACTTATCTTTCGACCGCTATTTGAGGAGGTGATGAAAAGCAATTCATAACAATGTTCGAATATTAGCGCCGAGCTTGAGCTTGAATCAAACAGAAAAAAATAAGGGTCGAAATACCAAAGAATATTGAACCTGGATTCTTAATGGCAATTACTGCATTAACACGTTATATTTTAGCTTGTGCGTTATAACGTATACTGTTGGTTATTCATTCGTGAATACTCTGATGCAATTTTAGAACAAGAATTTACACGAATCTTGATTTTTAACTGATTGAAGGATTAGGCTAAAATCAAAATAGAAAAGGATTTTGTAAATGCGTTGTGGCATTGTTTAAATGATATAAATACTTTTAAATTTGGTGAGGTGTAAATATGGAGAACCAAACACTCGCAATCAGAGGTGAGAATTTACGTCGAGTCTTCCTTATGGGAGAACAAGAAGTAATCGCTTTAGATCAAATCAACATTGAAGTGTATCAGGGAGAGCTTGTCATGTTGGTGGGACCTTCCGGTTCAGGAAAAACGACCCTGCTTCATACCTTGTCTGGTTTAGATGCACCGGATCGAGGAGAAGTTTTCGTAGACGACGTGTCGATCTATAAACTGAATGATAATGAGTTATCTCATTTACGTAGCCGGTCTTTCGGTTTCATTTTTCAGTCGTTTAACTTATTACCAAACCTGACTGCTTTAGAAAATGTGCAGATACCGTTACGCATAACAGGGCAACCCAATCCAGTCGAAAAATCCATGGAAATGTTAACAAGGGTCGGATTGGGTGATCGGGCACATCACAGACCAGGGCAATTATCTGGAGGAGAACAGCAGCGAGTTACTGTAGCCCGAGCCTTAGTGACAAAGCCGAAAATCGTCTTTGCCGATGAACCGACAGGAAACTTAGATTCCGTAACCAGCCTGGAGGTCATGAACTTATTACAGGAAATGGTGAAAGAAAACAATTCAGCATGCTTAATGGTGACGCATAATGCAGAACTGGTTCCCTTGGCAAATCGGGTATTAAAATTAAGAGATGGAAAAATGGTAAACAAGTAGAGAACCGAAGGAGAAAACGAAGATGTTCAAACTATCGGTAAAGCTGATTCAATGGAACATCACTAGGAACCGACTACAGTTAATGATCATGATATTAGCAGTCATCGGCTCTTTGAGTAGCTATGTACTTTTAGGAACAGCGTTAAACGAAATGTCAGAAAAAGTCGCTGATGTACAAAGATCGGACTGGCCATTTGATATTGAAATCATTGGAAATATTGATGATGAAGAAATGAAGAAAATCATGAGTATCCGAGGTGTCAAATATATTGAAGAAGTATTCACAACAGAAGCCTTTGTATATTCAAGCGAAATGGACTTTTTGCTGATACCGAAAGAAGAAACCAGAATACTCATAGAAATGGAAGGCGGTAATTTACCAACTAATGCGGATGAGGTCGCAATACCGGGACAATTAGCAGCAGCCTATCAATTAAATGTTGGCGATCATTTAAAAGTATTGCCGGGCATATCAATTCCGCCTATTGAATACGAAATATCGGGAATAGTGAGCAGTAAAAAAGGAGTCGTAACAAAACCTTTACTCAATGAAGAAGGGTTCCTGAGACTATCCTCACTTTTTGGTACAAAAGCGATACAGTTGGATGGAAAAGTCGATATTGGTTTTGTTGAAGACGAATTAGAGAAGGTCGATGCCAGATACATCATTGAAAAATATGAAGAAAATTATTCCAATACAAAAAACAGTCTAGGGTTATCCGACACAATGGTTATGAGTTTGCGTTTACTGATATTGGGAATCACAGCAACATCGTCAGCAGTCTTGCTCTATATCGGTCAGCGAAGTGGGGCCTATCAAACCGGCGTTTTATTGGCAATGGGAATCAAGAAACCATGGTTAATGCTTCCTACCCTGATGCAAACAACGATCACATTCCTTATTGGATTTTTAGCAACGGCTGCCATTCTGCCAATCATATCTAATTCCTTGGGATTAGTAACAAAACCACTAGATATTTTTTGGACGTTAGTAAAAGATGTGGGAATTTATTATGGCGTTGGCTTGTTCAGTACTTTGATTATTACTATGCAGTTTTTAGGGACAGCCATTCCTAAATTATTAAATGACGCTTAGGTAGACTAAGGAGTTGATCATATGCTTTGGATGACATTCGTGTCTTTTCGGCGAAACTTTCGGAATTATTCCTTAGCCATAATCGGTTTAGCGCTTGCTGTATTAGTGAGCTGCATAGGGCTGAGTGGTTTGGGCATGCTACAGGATTATGCATTAGTACCTTTGCGCTTTTTATTCGGGGAAAACGTAATTATTGTCGATGAAAGAACCGAAATAAAAACCTCATCAACAATGATTTATGCTGATCCACTCGATATTAAACCTTTCTCAGCAACACCTGTAAACGCCTTCCTAGAAGAAGTAGCACCTGGTGTCAAACAGGAAAAGGTTCTGATTGCTCCGTATAGAATGCGAGATGGTTGGAGCTATGTTGCTGGAAGAATTGATCCTGTTGAGAATATTAAAAGATACTTGTATACTGCGGATGTAACCGAAGGTGTTTTTATCAATAATTATGGAAAAATTTACCTGGCAACCGATCAGAGATTTAAAAACAATAATGGAGAGATACGCAGTCCTCTATTACACTTAGGTGCTGGAGATTATATGGATTTAACCGTTCCAACAATTTCTAATGAGAAAGCCGGTTATGACTGGTATATTCCGAATCTGGTAAAGAAACAAGTTCAGGTTCAAAGTTTATATGATTCTTCCAGTGTTATGTATATGGTTGATTGGGTCGAATTGGATACTCTTCAGCAACTCGTTGGTGGTGACGAACCGGTGTCTTTTATTTCTATTGAATGCTCTTTAGATGAAATGGACGAATTAAAGAATACTCTGATGACTCGAATAAATGAGGACAATTTGCCTTTACAGGTTTGGACAATTTATGATGTAGGCGCATTATTATATGGCGATTTTGAGCGATTTGAAGTGATGGCAGATTATTATGTTCCGGTAATGATGTTTGTTTCCATTCTTATTGTGCTCGTCAACTCCATTGCATTGACGTTATCTCGACGTAAAGAGCTTGCTTTATTGCGAATCGTTGGATTCAGTCAAATACAGATCCAAATGATGTTTATTGCTGAATGCATCATTATTGCACTTCTTGGAGGTTTATTGGGAACAAGGATCGCAGGATTTATTTCGATGCAATTTACTAATTCATTTAGTGTTAGTTGGTTGCCGTTTATCATTGCTTTAATTTCTACTGCAGTGGTAAGTACGATTACTACTGTTTTGCTAACCAAAGGCAGTCTGGCAAGTACTATGAGAAATCCAACCGAATAAAATAACAGGGAGGTAGACTACCCAAAGAATGGATAGCCTACCTCCCGAAGCGTTTTACTCAAACGATTTGAAGCAGCTGGGTGCTTCTGGTCATTGGAGCAGAGTGTTTGCTGTTTCAGATAGAACTAAACTTTGACAAACATGTTTTTGCCTACACCGCAGACAGGGCAAGTATAATCGTCCGGTAACTCTTCAAAGGGTATTGTACCATCATACTCGTAATGGCAGACACTGCAGATCCATTTCGCCTCTAGTTTATCAGATTCTGCTGGTTTTGCTGGTTCAGCCTGCTTGCCGCTTTTCAGAATCCGGTAATCACCGTAAGTCATAGGAGCGATGTTTTTAATGATGCGCGCTGCCGTGACATCAAAGAGGAATAGAGTATGAGTACCTAAATCGAGCGTCTGTACGACAGTTCCTTCGTAGACTGCACAGACACCTTCCGTCAGGTAAGGACAGCCATTGGCATCGGTCTCGTGCGGGTAGTTGCTGAGTTTATCCACGGTATGCCCGCTCTGCATACCAAACCAGTTGAACATGCCAAGTTTTGCTTCCATTGATAGTACGGAAACAGATAATTTACCGGTTTTGATCAGCAATTCATGGGTAAAATGTGTTTTGGTCACGGTTGCAACGCAACGCAGCGGGTCACTGGTGACTTGCATTAATGTGTTCGTGATACAGGCATTTTGCCGGCCGTCGGCGGCTGCTCCAATCAGAAACAGTCCGTAAGTTAATTTAAATAGAGCAGAGGTTTCCAACATTTGATTGCATCCCTTTCTTTGTCTGAATTTGAATGACCTTACTCTTTTCATGTTCGGTCAAACAGGGAAAAATCCTTCTTCTTACTTGACATTGTACATTTTGCTGCCGCTGCGGCGGCAGGATTTCCATTGAAAACAGCGAAATAAACAAGCGATGCAAAACGAGAATCACTGCAGATACAGATATTTACTCGTTTTTTTATTTTATTTCAATAAGCGAGGTAATGGCATGGAAGGTCTGGTTTTTGATATTCGTCGCTATTCAACACAGGACGGTCCCGGGATTCGGACCACTGTTTTTTTCAAAGGCTGTCCCTTACGCTGTCAGTGGTGTCACAATCCGGAGAGTCAATCGTTTGCGGCAGAGTTGATGCGCCAACCTGAGCTATGTATCAGCTGTGGGCGCTGCCTGACGGTTTGTCCTGTCAGTTTAGGTGAAACGGATACCTGCCAGCAGTGCGGCGCCTGTGCAGAAATTTGCCCGGCGCAGGGACGCGTGATGGCAGGTTCGATCCAAACAACAAGCGAAGTGATGCAAAAAATCCGCCGTGATCTCTTATTCTACGATCAATCCGGCGGCGGTGTGACGTTTTCCGGCGGAGAGCCGCTCTGTCAACCGGATTTTCTGCTGGAACTGCTGCAAACCTGCGGCAAAGAAGGCATTCACCGGGCAGTGGACACCAGTGGTTTTGCGGCTTGGGAAGTGCTGCAGCCGATTGCTGCCGAAACCGATTTATTCCTCTATGATCTAAAAATCATGGACAGCGAGCAGCATAAAAAATATACCGGGGTAGGGAACGAACTAATTCTGGCTAACCTGACGAAACTGATCCGGTCGGGCCAGCATGGTATCGTCAGAATGCCATTGATTCCCGGCATCAATAACGCGGAAGAGAATTTGCAGGCGATGGGAAAATTCCTCGCTGCAACCGGCGGCAGTTGGCCGGTAAACCTGCTTCCCTTCCATCAAATGCAAAAGAGTAAGTATCAGAAATTAGGCCGCACCTACCAATTGAGCGAAACAGCCATTCCGACGGCAGCAGAGATGGAAGCAGCTGTCCTCCTGCTGCGCAGTTTTGGTTTACAGGTGAGCAGTATCGTTTAATTGAATCAAACCGGCGCTGCAGCACCGAGCAGTATCTAACAGAATGAAAAGAGGGATTTTTTTTATGAATGAACGCATTGCACGCTTGCGTCAGCTCAGCCGCGAGGCACAGCCTGCTTTTTCAGCGGAACGGGCGAAATTGGTGACTGATTTTTATAAAGCGAATGACGGCAAGTATTCTGTTCCCGTGATGCGGGCGATGAATTTTTATCACTTATGCGATCAAAAGACCATTTATTTTGGCGAAGATGAGTTGATTGTCGGCGAACGGGGCAGCGCTCCCGCCGTCGTGCCTTCCTTTCCGGAACTGACTTGTCATTCCCTAGAGGATTTGGATATTCTCAATTCCCGCGAAATGGCGAGTTATAAGGTCACAGCACAGGACCGTCAGTTATATGAAGAAGAAATTATCCCTTATTGGCGCGGGCGCAGTATGCGTGACAAAGCCTTTGCCGAAATCGATACGACCTGGAAATCGCTGTATGAGGCTGGTTTATTCACAGAATTTATGGAGCAAAGAGCACCAGGCCATACGTCTCTGGACGGTAAAATCTATCAAAAAGGCATGTTGGATTTTATCCGCGCCATTGAGCTGGCGCAAAGTAAGCTGGATTGGCTGGAAGATCCGGAGGCTGGCAGTAAAAATGAAGAATGGAAAGCCATGATCATCAGCTGCCGGGCTGTGATCCGCTTTGCCGAACGGCATGCCGAACGGGCAGAAGCCATGGCGGCCGTTTGTCAGGATACCAAGCGGCAAGCGGAATTGCTGAAAATCGCGCAAGTCTGCCATCGGGTTCCGGCCGAGGCGCCGCGTGACTTTCAGGAAGCGCTGCAGATGTATTGGTTTGTGCATCTTGGCACCATTACCGAAATGAATGGTTGGGACGCGATGAGTCCGGGACACCTGGATCAGCATCTGACGCCGTTTTATGAAAAAGGAATTGCAGAAGGTTCTTTAACCAGAGAACAAGCCAAGGAATTGCTGGCGTGCCTCTGGATTAAATTCAACAATCACCCCGCTCCGCCGAAAGTTGGCGTAACTGCCCTGGAGAGCGGTACCTATAACGATTTTGTCAATATCAATATCGGTGGCCTGCATCGCGACGGCAGCGACGGGGTCAGCGAGGTTTCCTATCTGCTGCTGGAAGTCTTCGAGGAGCTGCATCTGCTGCAGCCGCAATGCAATGTGCAGATCAGCGCCAGGACGCCGGAACATTTTCTGAAAACAGCGGCGAAGATTATTCGCAAAGGCTATGGTTATCCTTCCATTTTTAACACCGATCAGGTTGTAATGGAACAGGTCAGAGCCGGCAAGAGTATCGAAGATGCCAGAGAAGGCGGCAACAGCGGCTGTATCGAAACCGGTTGTTTCGGTAAAGAAGCTTATCTGCTGACCGGTTATCTGAATGTGCCGAAAATTTTAGAATTGGTGCTGAACAACGGGGTCGACCCCTTGACCGGTAAGACAATCGGTCTGAAAACCGGCGATGCAACAAAGTTTGCTGATTTCGAAGCCTTGTATGCTGCTTTTGAACGGCAATTGGAATTTGTTGTGAATACAAAGATCAAGATTAATAACTATTTGGAGTATCTCTACAGGCGTTTTGCACCGGCGACGTTTCTTTCTGTTTTAATGGACGGCTGTATTGAAAGCGGACACGATTATTACGATGGCGGGCCTAAATATAACACGACCTATATCCAATGCTGTGGCACCGGTACCATCACGGATAGTTTGTCGGCACTGAAAAAGCATGTATTTGAAGAGAAAACCATTTCCATGGCACAGCTGCTGACAGCGTTAGCGCAGAACTTTGCCGAGGAAGAACCCCTGCGCCAATACCTGCTCAATAAAACGCCTTTCTTCGGCAATGATGAGGACGCGGCGGATTCGCTGATGCAGCGCGTTTTTGCTTCTCTTATTCAGAACATCGAAGGCCGCAGCAGCACCAAAGGCGCTACTTATCATCTCAATATGCTTTCCACCACCTGCCATGTTTATTTTGGCAAGATGCTGGGAGCGACACCGGACGGCCGTCTTGCTCTGCTGCCGGAATCGGACGGTACTTCTCCCTCGCATGGCGCGGACCGCAACGGTCCAACCGCTGTTGTGAAATCCTTAGGTAAAATGGACCAGAGCCTGACCGGCGGCACTCTGCTCAACCAGCGCTTCCTGCCCTCGGCTTTGGCCGGCGAAGAGGGAATTACAAAATTGACGCAGCTGGTGCGCACTTATTTCCGTTTGGGCGGGCATCACATTCAGTTCAATGTGGTCGATACCGAAACGCTGCGCAAGGCGCAGGCGAAGCCCGCTGAATATCGTGATTTGCTGGTGCGGGTGGCGGGATACAGCGATTACTTTGTCAACCTGGATAAATTTCATCAGGAAGAGATCATTTCCCGCACAGCTCAGGAAATCTAGGCTTGAGCCGTCGCCAATGACAGAGAAAAAGCGGCAAGCCTGCGGTTTTTCGCTAAGGATACCATTGAATAAGAAAAATATCCCTGCTGTTGTCGTTATAACACGACAGCGGCAGGGGTATTTTGGCTAAAAAATCAGGTTTTTGAAATTCCGAAGTGCTGTTCTTTAGTTATATTTATAGGCGCGGACGATCAAATCGCTGCTCAGCATCAGTTCTTCCGAAGTTCGGATGGTCAATTCGATGCTGCCAAAAGTCAATTCATTGAGTTTGTTGTTATGCACAAAGTCATATTGCATTTCTTCAATACTGACAGCCTCCAAAGGCAGATTGAGGTAAATATGTAAGGTATCATTCTGGGCCTGCAGCACAGCGAAATTGCGTAACCTAGCCCAGGCAATCGAATCCATTTGCCAGCTGACATTCGCGTCATTACCCTGACTGTCAATCAAGCTGACGAACTCCTGATAGAGCTGCTGCACGGGCAGGCTGGCGTTGGCCAAATAGCGGTCGAGTTGGGCTTGAAACGGATTTTCCCGGTCGCTTGCTTCCGGCAGAGCGAGACGTTCGATCAGCAATAAATTCTCACCGTAAAAACAATACCGGATTAATTCTGTAGAGATTCTGGTCAGAGCGGCTGCGTTCAATTCATATTGGGTATATTCATCGCTGAGGCAGAAGAGGCGCGGCTGCAGCCATTGGATGCGGTTGGCCGCTTCCTGACCCAGATGATGCATGACCAACAGCTGAAATTCACTGTGGTGCGAATGCAGCCAAGCCATGGCGCTTAAGCCGCGATTGACGGTGTCGGTTACATAAGGACGGCGGTAGTAGATGATGACAGGGTGATCATTGGCATCTAAGGCCAAAGTATCAATGGCTAAGGCATGGCTGTCGCTCATCTGGTAATCGCCGGTGATCAAGCGTAAACCAAACATCGTACTGATGTTCTGTTCAATCAAGTTTTTTTGCTCTTCATTTAAGGCAATGTCTTCCATGCGCAGCTCTTCCATTTTCTTCTCATCGATCCAAAACAGTTTTACATTACCCATTGATCTGCCATCTCCTTTTATCGTATGGAAACCTATTTATCAAGACTTTATTTCGCCGGCGCTTTGCCCGGCTCCTTTAAGAAAAGAGCTCATCGCTGCCCGGGAAAGCAGGAATTTTGCACCTTTTTTCAATTTTAGGTTAACAAATTCAAAAGCAACATGACCAGCGGAACGTTCACCATATCTCCCATAAAACCGCCTGCCATCGGAACGATGAAATTTGCCTGGTCGGCAGGACCGTGTTGGGAAGTGATCGCTTCCATGTTGGCCATCGCGTTGGGGGTGGCGCCTAAGACATGGCCGATCATACCGGAGCACATCACAAGCGCTTCATAGTTTTTACCCATGACGGGGAAGGTCACAAAATAACAGAAGAGAAAGGTAAATAAAACCTGGCAGACGAGGATGACCAGCAGTGGTAAAGCCAGGCTGGAGAGTTCCCAGAGTTGCAGTGACATGGCCGCCATGGTCAGAAAAATAGCCAGAAAAAGTTCACTGTATAAATTGAGAATGGCCTGGTTTAATGGAAATTTGCCGTCGAGTTTGATCAGATAGCCAACCAGCATACCGATGATCATCGCAGAAACCGAGGTGGGAATGGTCAGTCCGGGGAAGAATTTTTCCAAAATCGGTACCGTGGCGGCGCTGACAGCCAGAATAAAGCTGAGCAGCACCGTATGCAGCAGAAAGGAATTGATGGTGAAATGCAGCATTTCGTCACCTGGTTGGCGCTGCTCCCGCTGACCGGACGATTGATTGTAAAAAACAGCTGGTGCAGCTTGTTTTTCTATCACATGATAACGCTGGTTGAGGAACCTGGCGAAGGGGCCGCCGGTGAAAGCGCCGGCAATTAAGCCGAAGGTAGCGGAAGCAATGCCAATTTCCGACGCACCAACCAGCCCGAGGTTTGCAGCGGCGGGGCCGATGGAAGCGGCCAGACCATAACCACCTACCAGGGAAGCTGAACCGGCTAAAACGCCCAGAAAAAGAGGCAAGCGGAAGAGCGCTGCCAAAGCGACACCGAGCAGATTTTGTCCTAAGATGGTCAGGATGCAGAGCAACCAATAAATCAACAAATTGCGTTCCAACTTGGCCTGTTTGCTGAAAGCTAAATTCAAGCCGATGCAGGCGAAAAAGCCACCCATGGCTGGAATTTGCACGCCGGTATCAAAACTGAGCGTGAAAAAATCGGTTTGGTAGCCGATGAAATTGATGATTGCGAAAAGCACTCCTCCGATGACGGACGCTGGAATATAAGAGCGGCCGATGACCGGGAACCATCGGCCTATTTTTTTGCCAAACAGAAAAAGCAGCATTGAGATACCAAGTGCAATCAGAGCATCCAATTGCAGAGACCAATTGTTGCCATTCCAGAATAATTCCATGCTTTTCCTCCTAGCATTCAAGATGCGATGAACCAAAACGATTATATCACAGATTCAATCGAATCGCTCGTGAAACCTTTTGGAAATTTCTCTTTCAGGATAAGGATATTTTCTGCCGAGTGGCGAATAAGTGCAAGACGGTCTGTTTCCCATCGCTGGATCCTGATAATCTGGAAGCTCTTTGAATGATATAGGAGGCTGTATGATGAACGATCGTTTTTTGTTGATCGTAACCGGTATGTCCGGAGCCGGGAAATCCTCTGCTTTGCATGCCTTGGAGGATTTGGATTTCTTTTGTGTCGACAATTTACCACCGGCGCTTTTACCGCAATTTACGAAATTACTCAATGAAGAGCCGCAGCATATCCGAAGGGCGGCGATTTGTGTCGATGTCCGCGGCGGTGAGTATTTTTATTCGATCTTTGCTGCTTTAGAGCAACTGGATAAGCAGGATGTGCGCTATGAGATCCTCTTTCTGGATGCCAGTGACGAAGCTTTGGTGCGCCGATTTAAAGAATCGCGCCGTCCGCACCCTCTGTTGCCCAATGGCCGTTTGTTGGAAGGGATCGAAAAAGAACGCAGCAAAACCAGCTTTCTCAAAGGGCGAGCGAATCATATCCTTGATACTTCCGATCTCACACCGCATCAATTGGTGGAGACAGTGCAGAATTTATTCATGCACCCAGAGGAGAAATCACAGTTGCTGGTACATATCGTTTCATTCGGCTTTAAATTCGGTCTGCCGCTGGATGCTGATTTGCTGTTTGATGTCCGTTTTATGCCCAATCCCTATTGGGTGGAAGATCTGCGAGAATTTACCGGGCTGCATGCCAGTGTGATCGATTATGTGATGAAATGGCCGGTCAGCCGCATGTTCCTCAGTAAATTAGTGGACCTGATGGATTTTCTCTTACCCAATTATAAATTGGAAGGGAAGAATCAACTGGTGATTGCCATCGGCTGCACAGGGGGACGTCATCGCTCGGTCACTGTTGCAGAGAAACTGGCTGATGAGCTGCGTTTACGTGGCTATACGGTCGATGTCAGTCATCGTGATGTTAAAAAAAGGCTTAGAGATACGGAAGAATCGGAGGATAAAATCAATCCATGAAACGCTTCGGTCGTTGGTTTTTGCCCGGAATGCGGGTGAAACGTTGGCTGGTGTTGATTCTGCTGGGTTTCTGTTTCATCGGTTTCGGTGCTTTCATCGTTTTCGGTTTAGACTTTCAGCGCTATGCTGACGAGATTCAAGTGATTCTATATCGCATTACCGGGACGCGCTTTGGGCCTTCTTTGGGAGGTTTGCTGCTGATCGCAGGACTTGGTCTGATCATCTACGCCACCCGTCGCTTGGCGAAGAGTGTGACCGCCATCATGCTGCCCGATTCCGCTCAGCATCTGGCCGATTTGTTTTATCAGAAACGTCAATTGAAGCGCGGACCAAAACTGGTCGTCATCGGCGGTGGTTCCGGTTTATCTGTCTTGATTCGCGGTTTGAAGCAGTATACCAGTAATTTGACCGCCATTGTCACCATGGCCGATGACGGTGGTTCTTCCGGTCGGCTGCGTGAGGAATTGGGCACACTGCCGCCAGGCGATATTCGCAACTGTATCTTGGCGATGGCAAATACAGAGCCGTCGCTGCAGCAATTGTTTGAATATCGTTTTACCGAAGGCAGTCTGGCCGGGCATAATTTCGGCAATCTATTTTTGGCTGCCATGACTGCAGTCAACGATGGGAATTTTGAAAAAGCAGTGCAGGAAACTTCTAAAGTCTTGGCGGTGGGGGGTCAGGTATTCCCTTCCACGTTGGAGAATGTGACCTTGGTGGCGGAAACACAGGATGGCCGGCTGATCCGCGGGGAATCAGCAATCGGTCATGCTCACGCCAAAATTCGTACCGTCAGACTGGAACCTGCTCATCCCAGCTCTATGCCAGAAGTTTTAAAGGCAATCCATGAGGCGGATGCTGTCATTTTAGGTCCGGGCAGTCTCTATACCAGCATCATTCCCAATCTGTTGGTATTAGGAATTTCCGAAGCAATTACCGCCAGCGCGGCACTGACGATTTATGTCTGCAACATGATGGTCCAGCCGGGAGAAACCGATTATCATAAGGCTTCCGATTATGTAAAAACAATCATGCAGTTTTTGGATCGGAATGTGCTGGACTATGCCATCGTCAATACCGGTCAAGTCATCGAGAAATGGGTGCAGTCATATTCCAAAGAAGGCGGCGCGCCGGTGGAAGCGGATCTTGTCACGATCAGTAAACTCGGGGTAAAAGTGGTACAAAATGATTATTTGAAGTATCAGAATTATGTTCGGCATGATGAGGTCAAGTTGGCTGAAGATATTATTGAATTAGTGATTTCTGAGCAGTATAGCTTGGAGCAGCGACGTGATTTGGCCGAACGGCTGCAAAGAGAATCCGTGTCAGGCTAAACGTTTTTTTGGCATGGCGTATGCGGCAGGAATTTTCATAAAGAAAGGTGATGGTGAGATGCCGGTTCCAAACAGTCCTTATTTGTTTCAATCAGCTTATTTTTCGATCCGCTGGTATGGTGTATTAATCGCTTTGGGTATGGCCCTCGCGCTGATCATTGGCTTACGCCAAGCCAGACGTTCCGGATTGAATGAGGAATATCTATTGGATGCGGTTCTGCTGGCGATTCCCAGCGGCGTTTTAGGAGCGCGTATTTACTATGTCCTCTTTCATTTGGATTATTACGGCAGTCATGCCAATGAGATCATCCGCATCTGGGAGGGGGGGTTGGCGATTCATGGCGGTATCATCGCGGGGATCGCAGCCGCGTATTTTTACTTTCGCTACAGAAAGACGAATATCTGGCCTTACCTGGATTTGGCCATGCCCTGTATGGCATTGGCGCAAGCCATCGGACGTTGGGGCAACTGGTTTAATCAGGAAGCCTTTGGCAGTATTACGACACTGCCCTGGGGAATGCTGATTGCAGGGGAATACCGTCATCCCACCTTCCTCTATGAATCGATTTGGGACATTTTGCTCTTTGCTTTTCTGTATGCCATGCTGCGGGAGCGAAAGCAACAGCCCGGGGTCGTGACAGCCAGTTATTTGATCTTGTATTCGGTCGGACGCTTTTTCATCGAGCAGCTGCGCACAGACAGCGAATGGCTGGGTCCCTTAAAAGCAGCACAGGTGTTCAGCGTTGTCATGATCATTTTAGGCATCCTGATTTTATTTTGGGCTAAAAAGCGCAAACCGCTGGCTTTGGATGCAAAAGAGCGGCAGGATTCCTTATCATAGCAGCGAAATTCTAAAATAGAATGATTTGAAAAGGAGTTGCTTTCATTGATCAATCGACTGGAAAAACTACGTTCCTTACTACAGCAGTCTGGTTTTGATGCCGCTCTCATCGTTCCCGGTTCCAATTTCTTCTATCTGACCGGTTTGACCATGAACCTGAGCGAACGGGTCACCATGGCAGTTTTTCCTGTGCAGGGAGAGCCTTTTGTGGTTTGCCCTCAGTTGGAAGCGGAAAAAATCCGCCGCATCACCGGTATTGCGCAAATATTCCCCTGGACAGATGAAGAGGGACCGCAAAAAGCATGCGAAGCAGCCTTTACCGCCAGTCATTTAAGCGGGAAAGTGATTGCCTGTGAATATCGCAGCACGCGCTTGCTCGAATGGGATTTGATTTTGACCGCCATGAAAAATCAGGTCAGCATCAAAGCATTGGATTCGATTTTGAACCAAATGCGCAGTGTGAAAGAAGAAGAAGAGGTTTCACTGATGTGCAAAGCGGTTATTTGTGTGGAAGAAGCGCTGAAAGCGGCGCAGGCAACCATGAAACCCGGGGTGACGGAGTTGGAAGTAGCCGCTCTCTTGGAAAAAACGATCCGAGCTTTTGGCGGCAGCGGCGGTGGCAGTGTGATTTCCGGTGAACGCGGCTGTTTACCGCATGCGATTACCTCAGATAAGGCCTTAGCTGAAGGAGAAACCGTCATTCTCGATATTGTAGCCAAGTATCAAGGTTATACGGCGGATATTACCAGAACCTTTGCCATTGGTGAACTGCCGGCTGAATTGAAGAAGATCTACCGGATTGTGCAGGAAGCACAGGAATATGCCCGCCAGAACAGCAAGCCCGGCATGACCGGAGAGGAACTGGATGCCTTGGCGCGCGGTAAAATAACGGCTGCCGGTTATGGTGCTTATTTTATTCATCGTTCCGGTCATGGTCTCGGCCTCGATACGCACGAAGAACCCTATGTGGTCAAAGGTAATCAAACGCCCTTTGTTATTGGCAATGCGTTCACGATCGAACCCGGAATATATCTGCCAGGGTTGGGTGGAGTGCGAATCGAGGATGATGCCGTCATGACAGCCGGCGGAGCGCGGATCATCACCGGCTTCCCCAGAGACTTAATGATCCTGCGCTAACATTGAACCAGCCGATGGTCTGATCACGAATATCAAAAAAACCCGGACAGCTGCCTATAGCCATCCTCAGTGCAAACTGAAGGTGCGTCATAGGCAGCTGTCCGGGTTTCTAATACAATAGATTGAAGGATTTGACTTGGTTTTCTTATTTCATTTTGCCGGTCACGATGGCGTAGGTGTCTCTGGCGATGGCAAGTTCTTCGTTGGTGGGAATGACAAAGACACGAATTTTGGAATTTGCCGTGGAAATTTCTTTTTCCTTGATCTTACGATTGTTATTGAGGTTTTCGTCGATTTCGACGCCCAACCAGCCCAGATGGCTGCAGATTTTACTGCGCATGGCAGAATCATTTTCGCCGATTCCCGCCGTAAAGACAAGCGCGTCAATACCATTGAGCACAGCTACATAGGAGCCGATCATTTTGCGAATCTGATACTCAAACATATCCAAACCCAGCAAAGCGCGATCATTGCCGGCATCGGCAGCGGTTTCCACATCGCGCATATCGCTGGAAATACCGGTGATACCGAGCATACCGGAATCTTTGTTGACCATTTTACTGAATTCATCAAAGCTCAGATTTTCTTTTTGCATGACGTAACCAACGATAGCGGGATCAAAATCACCGGAGCGGGTTCCCATCATGACGCCTTCCAGGGGAGTGAAACCCATCGAAGTATCGACGGATTTACCGCCATCGACGGCAGTCAGAGAACAGCCATTGCCCAAATGAGCCGTGATGATTTTCAATGCTTCGATCGGTTTGCCCATCAGCACAGCGCAGCGCTGGGAAACGAATTTATGAGAAGTGCCGTGGAAGCCATAACGGCGGATTTTATACTTTTCATAGAGGCTATAGGGCAAAGCGTAAAGATAACTGAACTTCGGCATGGTGGAGTGAAAAGCGGTATCAAAGACACCGATATTCGGCACACCGGGCATGGCAGCTTCCACTGCTTCGATGCCCATCAGATTTGGCGGATTGTGCAGCGGCGCCAGTTCGATATTGCGGGTTAGGGACGCCTTGACTGCTTCGGTGATCAGTACGGATCCAGAGAAATCTTCTCCGCCGTGCACAACACGATGCCCCACCGCTCCAATTTCATCAAAGGATTTGATCACACCGTATTTTTCATTGGTGAGCATATTTAAAACGTTCTTAATAGCTACCTTGTGATCAGGCATTGCTGTCTCTACCGTGATTTCGTCTCCGCTGCCTTTGTGCACTAGGAAAGACCCGTCAATACCGATCCGTTCTACGCGGCCTTTGGCAAGAACGCTTTCATCGGTTGCATCAAATAATTGATACTTTAAAGAAGAGCTGCCGCAATTGAGAACTAAAACTTTCATCGAGAATGACCTCCTGTATTTCTTGGGATACCCCTATCATTATACCTTTATAAATGCAAATGGTAAAGAGGGTAATCCGGAAAAGATATCGGGAGAAAAGAAGGAAAATGTTGTGTAGAAATCAAATTGATACCTAGATAGGTTTACAGCCGTATTTAAGTGCAATACTCTGTCAGGACCGCTGCAAGAATTCGGATCCCGGCCAACGGCAAACCAAACGAGGAGGATAAAGTATGGTTGATTGGAGTACGATTCCATGGAATGCATTCATTTGGCTGGTTTTCAGCGGAATCTTGGTCTTTGGTATTAATCAATTTGCTGATAAGCTGAGTGGGAAAGATCCGGAGGGCTTTCAGCGCCGAAAAAAGCAAATCACCATCTATGCTTATGTGATCAGCGGCCTGAGCATTCTGCAGCTGATGGCCAAGGTCGAGTTGAATCCCTGTTTCAGTTATGCTATTACAGCGGCATTATTCTTTTGGATGACAAAGACCGAACCGGAGGAAGCCAAAAAAAAGACAGCCCGTGGCATGGCGATTGTCATAGCCGTTTTGGCCTTTTTAGCTTTTCTCGGTGGGTTTTAAGTCGAAACGCAGATTTTATGATGTTCTCGATAATCAGCTGCAGTCTATAGCGACTGCGGCTTTTTTATACAGGGCTCTGACGCATAAAAGCGCAGACTGGGTGATATCCGGAGCGGAGCAATTGACTGCTGTCTTGATTTGAGTGCAGGCAAGCAGTGATGTTTATGAAACGAAAAACGGCTTATACAGGAGCGTGATCCTATGAAAACACCAGGTTTGGGAATTGGAGTCTATCTGAATGGCTCCTTGACGCAGATGGAGTCGTCTGTTGAACAGGCGGCTGCCATCGGGATGCGCTGGATTTTTACCTCACTGCATCTGCCTGAGCAAACTACTGTCAATTTGCTCAGGCAATTCAATCATCTGGCAAAATTAACCCGGCAGTTTGGTCTGCAATTGATTGCCGATATCGGGCCGACCAGCCTTGAAGCTCTGCAGTGCCGCAATCTCGCAGCGGTAAGAGAGTTGCAGCTGGAGTATACTCGTATCGATTATGGTTTTTCGATCCAGGAAATTGCCGGGTATAGTCAGGATTCACCTGTTTTGTTGAATGCTTCCACTTTAGATGAAGCTTATCTGCAGAGTTTGCAAAAGGCCAATGCGCAATTTGATCACCTGGCAGCCTGCCATAATTTTTATCCCAAACCTTACAGCGGCTTGAGTCGTGAAGATGTACAAAAACAGAATCGCTTGTGTCACCAATACGGAATGCAAACGATGGCGTTTATCGCTGGAGATGCAGAGAAACGGGAGCCGATTCGGGCAGGGTTACCAACCGTAGAGACTACGCGCCTGCAACCGCCGCTGCTTGCTTATCTGCAGTTATGGCAGGAGACCGAAACGGATCAGGTGATTGTAGGAGATGCCGCTTTGAGCAGCGGTTCGTGGCAAGCCTGCCAGGACTTGCTGCAGAATCAGTTGAAAATTGAGGTACAACTGCACAGTGGCTCAGAGCGGTGGTATCACTTACCGCAGCAGGAAAGACAGGATAGTTCACCCTATGTGATCCGCTCGGTTACCAGTCGTAATTACGCGGAAAAAGGCAGCGCTATCGCAGCGGACTCTGCCGGTTGGCAGCGTCCGCAGGGCAGCATTTGTCTGGCGAATCATCTCTATGAACGCTACTCCGGTGAGCTGGAAATTGCCCGCTTGGCGCTGCCTGCCGATCCCAGACAGAACAGAATCGGCCAAGTCACTGAAAAAAGCCTTGCATTGCTGCCGTATATCCGGCACGGCATGGGTTTTCAGTTGATCCCTGCAGGAACCGGGAAATATTGACCGCCGCGCCGAGGCGCTTTCGATGCAAGCAAAAGGGCAGATACCGCAAGTTCAGTATCTACCCTTTTTGCAGCGGAGGCAGCCGTGACGATTTGATTTGGCAGCCAATCGCCGGCTCGTTTCCTGCACAGCGAAGCCAGAGAAGAGGAAATTAATCTCGTACGATCGAAAAGTAATACAAGGAAGCTTTGTCTTTTATCTCGAATTGATGAGAGGTGTACAAACGGACTGCCGCTTCATTGCTTTGACTAACAGCCAATTCTACCGCCGGAGCCAGCATGGCATCGAATTCGTGCAGAACATGACGCAATAAGCTGCTGCCCAAGCCATGCCCGGCAAATTGAGGCAGTACACCGAAGGCTGCAATAAAGCCGTCACCCTCTTCTCCCCAGGAGCACAAGGCCAGCCCTGCCGGTTGATCCTGATAGCGCAGCAAAGTGGAAATACCCGGATCGAAAATACCAAAGCGGCCGCTGTAGGTTTCTGCCAAAAATTGACGGCAGCCTGCCGTGCTGCGAATGGAGGAATCCCAGCGGCTCTCCTCACTGCCGCTGAAAATCTGCGCCAGCAATTGAGCAGCCTGCTGATGATATTCCGGCTGCCAAGGCAGCATGGATCGGTCTGGATTTGCTTCAACCGGAAAACGGAAAGGAGCATCCGCCCGCATCAAAAGCCGGGGACTCAGCAGAAAATGATTGGCAAGCAATGCTTCCGGCAAAGCATCGGCAAACCAAGGGATAAAATCACAGCGGATGGTGTCGATTTCCGGATCGTCTTTGCTCAAACGGCTGAGTGCCGCAATTAAATGATTCAGCATCGCTTTACGTGTCTGATAGGCTCCGGCGAAGGCAAAGTCGAGAAAACAAACCGATCCCTTTAAATGATAGATAAGAAAAGCGTAAATTTTACTGCTGTCTGAGACAACCAGACCTTGGTAACTCTGGATCAAATCCCGTAAATTACTGAGCGTGGTCGTTTTGTTGTAGACAGTATGATCCAGAGTGGCAGCGATTTCCCCGAGCAAAGGTTCCAAGCGAAGATCAGTGGGGATTAAGCGAGCAATTTGCATGAGATATCAACCTTTATCCTTTTATTTAAAATGTGTAATTCTCTTATTCAATTCTAGCCGGGTTGGCTTCTTCCTTCCCGGATATAAAAATTCGAACAAAGGAGCGATTGGCTGTGCGGGAAGATGTCACCTATTCTATTGAGGAGCGAATGGAAATCCGCCGGGATGCAGAAGCGATTCTGCAGGTTGCCGGGGTGCAAGAGGGAAGTGTTACCCGAATTGAGGCGATTTCCATATATAACTTGATCAGTGTTTTCTTAAAGGCCGGAGTACCGCTGACGGCAACCGGTTATGATCTGGAGGATTTTTCTCCGCTGCATGTCAGCCGATCCGAGCAAAATTTGCTGCGTTTTATTGATGAAGAAAAGATGACACGTGTCCTGGAACCGGCTGGAGGTTTGGTACTGCGTTTTCCCTCGACTGTCGGTCAGGCACCGGTGATTTATTTGGCTTTCAAACAGCGTCCGGTTCAGCCGGATCTGAAACTCAGCAGCTTTTTGTTGCCCGAGTGGCATCAGCCGGTGCAATATCATCTTGCCTTTCTGCAGGAGAATGGCATTGCTTTTCGACAGACGGAGGTAGAAGAGATCTTACGCCGCCAGATGCTGGGTGAAACCGCGCCAGCGGCGATTTACAGTTATTTGAGCCAAGGCATCGGCATGGTTTTCCATGTGGCGCCAAAAACATTTCAATATCGCTATCCGGAATTTAGCTTAGAAAGAGTTGCTCATTGGTCATTGGCTGATCTTCAGGAAGAGATGACAGAATTGATGCAGCGGCTGATTCTGAAAAAATCCGCACTGCCGGAAGAAGAAAGGAAGGATCGTTACGAATAAAATCAACAGAGAGGCTTTTTCTGTTTTGATCAAAGCCCGTTACCCCTTGTTGTATGTCCCTTCCTGGGAAGAAAAACGCATTGTCGATACCATACAGGAAGTGGCAAGCAGTGGACCGATCGCCAAAGTTGTCTATACCTGGACTGTCGCGACCGGATTGTACCGCAGGGGGTTGGCAGCGGTACCGAACACGGTCGAACCTTTGGCGGCTTTGGAATTTGTGGAAAAATTTAACCGTCCGGCTATTTTTTGTTTTTTGGATTTTCATCCTTTCCTGGAATCACGCAATGTAACCGTCAGAAAACTAAAAAATCTGGCTGGTGTGATCAAGCAGGATTTCAAGACGATCATCTTAATCAGTCCTACCTTGACCATCCCGGTGGAATTGCAGAAGGTTGTTACCGTGGTGGATTTCTTTTTACCCGGCGAAGAAGAAATCAATACCCTGCTGGATACAGTGGTGCAGCAACAAGGAGAACATCAATATAAGGTGAATTTATCCACGGCGGAACGGGAAAAGCTGGTGAAAGCAGCACAGGGATTGACCTTGGATGAGATTGAAAATGCTTTTTCCAAGGCGGTTGTCACCGATGGGGTGCTGGACGCAGCGGATATTGATTTAATCTTAGAAGAAAAACGGCAGGTTATTCGTAAAACTGGTATTCTGGATTATTATCCGGTCACAGAAGGAATGGAAGCGGTAGGCGGTTTGGGCGCATTGAAGGAATGGCTGCGCAAACGCGGGCGCTCCTTCACCGATGAAGCCAAGGCTTTTGGCTTACCGGCGCCCAAAGGTGTGCTGGTGACCGGTATTCCCGGCTGCGGTAAGAGCCTGTGCGCCAAAGCGGCCTCTGCATTGTGGCAACTACCGCTGCTGCGCCTCGATATGGGTAAGATTTTTGCCGGAATTGTGGGTTCGTCAGAGGAAAACATGCGCAAGGCAATTCAAACAGCCGAAGCGATCGCTCCCTGTATTTTATGGATTGATGAAATTGAAAAGGGTCTGGCCGGTACCGGCGGCAGCGGTGATTCCGGTGTCAGTGCCAGAGTCTTCGGCACGTTCCTGACTTGGATGCAGGAGAAAACGACGGCGGTCTTTGTATTTGCTACCGCCAATGCAATTGAAAAGCTGCCACCGGAATTACTGCGGAAAGGTCGGTTCGACGAAATCTTTTTTGTTGATTTACCGCAGCCACAGGAAAGAATGGATATTTTCCAAATTCATTTGAGCAAACGCAGAAAAACTTTGAGTGAATTTGATTTAAGGACTTTGTCTGATGCTTCGGAAGGTTACAGCGGATCAGAAATTGAACAAGCTGTGATTACCGGTATGGTGGAAGCATTCGATGCCAACAGGCAGTTGGATCAACAGGATTTGCTGGCAGGTATCGAAAAGACAGTGCCGCTCTCCCGCACTATGAGCGAATATATGTTGGCTTTACACCTTTGGGCAGAGGAACGAGCTGTGATGGCGGCATTACCGGAACAACCTTTACAGGAACTGGAAACGGCAGCAGAAGCTTTGCCGCTGACTGAGACGGAGGAGAATGCTGCCTATCCGGGTTGTCTCGCAGCAGCCGCAGCGTCCGCCTCTGCGATAACAGAAGAGCCAATGAATGCGCAGGAATCATCCGAAGCGGAGGAAAAGAAGAAAGCAGAACCGAGAATCTAGCTGGCTTTTTTTGAAACGCCGAGGCAGATATCAAATCAAAAGGAAAGGCTGGAATCAAACATGGAACTTTCTCGAAAATATCCGCAGTTATTACAAACAAGGCAATGGTTTTTAGATCATGTCGAAGAGATGCTGCAAGAGGATATCGGTATTTGCTCTGTCCCTTCTCCCAGCTGGGATGAAGGAGACCGCGCTGCTTATTTACAGGAACGCTTTACTCAGCTTGGTTTGCAGAATGTTTCAATCGACAGCGCACTCAATGTGATTGGCTGGTATCCCGGCAGCGGTTCAGGTCCGGTTGTGATGCTGGCAGCGCATCATGATACCGTTTTTCCGCGTGGGACCGATCTCACAGTCACCAGAAAAGACGGCAGGCTGTATGCGCCCGGTATCCGGGATAATTCATTTGGTGTCACCAGCATGATTTGGTTGATTGAAGCGCTGAAAGCCTTCCAGATCCAGTTGCCCGGTGATCTGCTTTGTGTCGCCACCTCCGGGGAAGAAGGTCTTGGCGATTTAAAAGGCATGAAGGAAGCCATGAAAACCTATCATCAGCAAGTGGATTACGTGCTGGTGATTGACGGCGCTTTGGGCGGTGTGACCAATGGCGGTATCACCAGCCGCAGACTGCAGGTGAAAATAAAGACCGGTGGCGGCCATAGTTTCGGTGATTTTGGCGTCCCCAGTGCTGTACATTCTTTGGGTAAGATGATCGCACGGATTGCGGAAATCAAAGTCGCGCAAAATCCGAAAACCACCTATAACGTTGGTGTAATTGAAGGCGGCACTTCGATCAATACGATTGCAGCAGAGGCCAGCATGCTGATCGATATGCGTTCGACGCAGCGCACGGCTTTGGAAGCAGTGGAAGCCGAAGTGCGAACGATCATCACGGAGGTTCAAAAAGCGGACGGTGTTGAGGTAGAAGTGATTCTGAAAGGCGATCGTCCCGGCGGGGAGACTGCTGCCGACCATGCATTGGTTGTTACCATCCAACAGCAGTTGGCGCAGCTTGGTTTGAGTATTGAGACCAGCGCCAGCAGTACGGATGCCAATGTGGCCATGTCTTATCATGTGCCGGCTGTTTGTTTTGGCTGTGCCTATGGTGGCAATGCGCATCGCACCGACGAATGGCTGCAGATTGAAGGAATTGATTTGGGCATGACACTCTTTCTTAACAGTGTCTGCGCAGTGATGCAGCTAGAGAAATAAACCAAAGGCAGATCGAAAGTAATTTCGATCTGCCTTTTTTACTGAAGGCAAGAATCTCGGCTGAGAGCTTGCTATCGTGAAATCAAGCGAGCAAATCAGCGCTAATCGCTCCCCACCGGCTTAAACCAAAAAATATTCGTCGATTTTCAATTTTTTTCTTGCTTTTTCTGATCTGTTGCGTTACACTAACAGCGGAGGTGGTTTGAATGGATGGCGACCCCGGAAGTAGTTGCCCTATACACAGGATACTTCTAAAACAAAATAAATTCTGCATGAAAACCGCTGCCGATCAATCTGTTTTTTCGGCTTAGTCCGGCACTCTTTTTTTGCAGGCAAAAAAGGAGCTGACAGAAATGATCACGATTTTTAAAACCGATGAGAATGGTCAATTGATCACATTACAGGAACAGGAAAAAGGCTGTTGGGTGCATCTGGTGAGTCCCACAGAAGAAGAAATTCGCCAAACCTGTGAGGCCTTGGATGTTTTACCCGAATTTGTAAGGGCAGCGCTCGATGATGAAGAACGTGCCCGCATTGAAACCGATGAAGGGCAGACTTTGATCGTTGTGGATACGCCTTTTCAGGAACCGGATGCGGAGGTCGGTGTCTTTACTACCATCCCGGTTGCCATGATTATTCTACCGAAAGCGCTGCTGACGGTTTGCTTGTATAACGGTACGATCCTGGACGATTTTATTAACGGCAAAGTACGCAATATCCAGACCGCCTACAAAACACGGACGATTTTACAGATGCTGTATCGCAATGATTCACGCTTTATGCATTATCTGCGTTTGATTTCCAAACAAAGCCATGAGATTGAGGATGCCTTGCATGCTTCGACCGAGAATAAAGAATTATACCGCATGATGGCACTGCAGAAGAGTCTGGTTTATTTTTCCACTGCTTTGCAGTCCAACGAAGTGGTCTTGGAAAAAATGACTCGGCATGAACAAGTCAAGAATTATCCCGAAGATGCTGAGATCCTGGAGGATGTCATTATAGAAAATCGCCAGGCGATCGAAATGACCGATATTTACAGCAATATTATCACCGGTACCATGGACGCCTTCGCTTCGATTATTTCCAATAATATGAATATCGTCATGCGCTTTTTGGCTGCGATCACGATCGTACTCTCGGTACCAACGATTGTCGGCAGCTTTTACGGCATGAATGTGGAGTATTTACCTTTTGCCGCTTCACCGTATTCCTTCTGGCTGATTGTTTTGGCTGCCACTTTTTTGAGTGGAGCCTGTGCTATTCGGCTTTACAAGCGAAAAATGTTCTGAAAATCAAACAGCCTGCCGACGATTGCGAAGCGAATCGTCGGCAGGCTGTTTGATTTTAGCAGTTCAATTAAAGTTTAGATCGAGTCGAGATGATAGCTGGCTGGTGTTCTGTTGGGTAAGGCATTGTAGCGCAGCACATCACCGGGACCGCGCTGCACGATATTCATCAAATGTTCGGAGATCCGCTCAATATGGGAGAGAATATCCATGTAGAGGATGCCGGCACTGACCGTACAGCTACCGGCTTCCAGACGCTCAATATGTCCTTGCTGGCTGCTTTGAATCAGCACGACAATTTCCCATTGAATTGTCTGAGTTCTGCGGATGGTGCTGGGAATGGGTTTCGCAAGGTCAATCAGGGTTTCTCTGGCGATCAGCGAGAGATCGTCCAATTTAGCGATGATGGCAATCAATTCTTGCTGTGCGATGGCAGAGAAAACAAGTTTGCGGTCGACCTTTTTTTCTGCATGTTCAACCATTTCCTTGGCATGGTCGCCGATCCGTTCGGCATCCCCGGCAATATGCAGAATGGAAGGAATATGCGCTACTTGGTCCTCGGTTGGCTCGTGCTGACCGAATTCCACCACATAGCGAGTGAGTTCATCCTGCAGCTCGTTTAGGACAACCTCATCATCCAGGACTTCGCTCAAGGGTTTTCTGTCATTGTTGATCAGGGAAAGATAAACTTTGCGATACATACCGATGGCTAAGTCGATGCAGTCGACCAATTCGCGGTACATGGCCTGCAGGGCTAAACCGGGACTTTCCAATAGATTTTTGTCCAGATAACGCGGTCCGACGATGCGATGGGCATCCTGTTCGCGATCCGGTATGATTTTATACAGCAATTTGGCAAAAAGGTCGGTAAAGGGGATGAAAATAAGCGTACTGCCAATATTAAAGATACTGTTCATGTTAGCGATTTGACCAATGATGTTGTTGGCGGTGGAGGCCATCCAGGTCAGCATGGGATTGTAGATGATCAGCATGGTGCCGACCCCGATCACATTAAAAATTGTATGGCCCAGCGCTGTGCGCTGCGCCGCCCGATTGGACCGCAGAGAAGCAATCACCGAGGTGACGCAAGTCCCGACGTTGCTGCCCAATATCAGCGCAGTTGCTGCGGAAAAATCTAACAAACCGGAGGAAGCAAGACCGATGACCAAGCCGGTTACCGCAGCGGAAGATTCAATGATTGCTGTGACAACCAGTCCGATCAGCACTCCCCAAAGTGGATTTGCAGTATAGCGGACCAGCATTTCTTTCAGAGCGGGATTGGTGGAGACATAACTTGAGCCGGAAGTCAGTGTGGAAAGGCCTAAAAAAAGCAAACCGAAGCCGATAATTGCGCTGGCGAGGTTTTTCAATTTCTGGCTTTTGGCCATCGATTGAAAGATAACACCGACAAAAATGATTGGTAAAGCATATTTCGTAATATTTAAACGTAAGATCTGACCGGACATTGTAGTCCCGATATTTGCCCCATAAATGATACCCAGCGCTTGCTTTAAGGTCATCAGACCAGAGTTGACAAAGCCGACGGTCAGAACGGTGACAGCAGTAGAACTCTGGGTGACGGCGGTGAGTAAGGTACCAACCAAAACACCGACAAAAAGATTGTTGGTCAACATACTCAGGATCTTCCGCATGGAATCACCTGCTGCTCGCTCCAGACCGTCACCCAGCATGTCGAGTCCGATCATGAGCAGACTGGCTCCCCCCAGAATACCGAAAATAAACTTCTCCATAAAAGCCCTCCTTTTAGGCAACTAACAGCCAAGCTTTTCTCATCTTTTAGCGCTCATTATGTGATATCACATATTTTTAAACATATCGTGATTACATTCTTGCCTTCCGCTTAAAAGTCCTTTTTCAGTTTTCGCCTGATCATAAAAGATTCTACTTCATTTTGGAATCTACAAAAGATCGGCAAAGAAGATTTTACGGCTAGGGCTGACAGTTGAAAAAAGCTGCTTCTCTGCTTTGACTTTCTTTTGAGGTGACGGCAGCAACGAGCGCATCAAAGCATAGAGGATAAGAATTGAGCGGCGGTATTGCAAAAAAGCCGCAGTCAGTACGGTTGTGACGGCAGCAAAGCCGTCAAACGTGATGACTGCGGTTATTTTTATCTGGTATGGACAACCTTACCGTTTTGGATTACTGTTTTGATATGAGATTTTTCTACCAAGACTTGAATGTTCTGCAGGGGATTGCCTTCGACGATCAGTAAATCAGCCAATTTACCTACTTCAACGCTGCCAATCAGATTGGCGCGGTCAACCACTTCGGAGGCAACCTTGGTTGCCGCCAACAGTGCTTCTTCATTACTCATACCATTTTCGGTCATTAATTGCAATTCAAACGCATTACAGCCATGAAAGTTCAGCGGTGTGCCTGAGTCGGTGCCGAGGGCGATTTTCAAACCGGCTTGCACTGCCATGCGGAAGCTCTTCATATGGGAAGGTGCGATGCGCATGGATTTTTCTACAGCATACACCGGGATTCCGGCAGCAACACCGCCGTCATTGATGTGCCAGGGAGCCACCAGGGTAGGAACCAAAGCAGTACCGCGGGATTTCATCATTTCCAGCAATTCTTCATCCAGAAAAATGCCATGCTCAATACTGTCGATACCGGCGCGCACGGCATTCTTGATTCCTTCGGTGCCCTGCGCATGGGTGGCGGTTTTACGGCCGGCTTTATGCGCTTCTTCCACGGCAGCACGAATTTCCGCTTCGGTCAGTTGAGGAGAACCGGGTTCCACGCCAGGGGTCATCACGCCGCCGGTCGCCATGATTTTCACAACTTCTACACCTTGACGCAATACTTGCCGTGCATGCTTTCGGCATTCGTCTTCTCCATCGGATTCCAATCCGGAGGTCCAGCCATGGCCGCCGGTCATGGTAATGAAAGGTCCGGAAGTAATGATCCGGCTGCCAGTGATGCGGCCTTCCGACCAGGCTTTCTTTAAATCCATATCCAAATAATGCTCAGTGCCCATATTGCGGACGGTTGTAAAGCCGGCCTCCAAATCCTGACGGATCATCTGAGTGCCAATCAGCACCTTGTAACCATCGCTGGCATCTCTCATCGTGGCCGCTTCGTTGGGTTCGCCGCTGCTGCAAACATGGACATGACAGTCAATCATGCCAGGCATGACAAACTTACCGGCAACATCGATAACGGTATCGCCTTCCGCCGGGATTACTTCGGCACAGGGAGCAATCCGGGTAAATTTGCCGTTCTCCATCACAATACCCATATTCTCCTGCAGCGCTGCCCCAGTTCCGTCCCATAAATTCGCACTTTTAATCACTAAAGCCATGTTTTTTTATCCTCCTTATGCTTGAAACAGCAAAGCTGTTACTGATACCTTTACTTTCAATTTTACGCAGTTTTTTCCTGCCTGATTTCAGAATAAATATCAGATGTTCTTTTGGTGTTAAGCAGCATTCTTCAAAAAATGGAATTACTCCGCAAAAAAAGAGAGATGACAAGCGCAGGCGATCATGCTATAATACGTTGCATCGGGTCTTGTTTTAATGGGAAAGAAGGTTGTGCTTTTTGACACTAAAAGATGTAAAAGAATTTTTAGTAGAGCTGGCGATTTCTGCCGCGATTGTAGCGTTTATTTATTTTTTTGTGGCAGTGTTCCCGTTGGTTCCTACCAGTTCGATGAGTCCGACCATCGCAATTGGCGAGCGGATCGTTGTCGAGAAATTCACCAAATACTACCGTGATTTTGAATACGGTGATATTTTAGTATTTCCTTGCCCGGATCAACCGCCGAGTGTCGCTCCCTATGTCAAACGGCTGATCGGAAAAGGTGGCGATGTGCTGGAATTTTCCAGCGGACGGGTCTATCGCAACGGAGAATTGCTGAACGAAAGTTATGCGGTGGGCACTACCGTGAGTTACACCCAAAAATACGAAATACCGCTTGGTTACCTCTTCTTTATGGGAGATAACCGGGAACACTCCGAAGATGCACGCTTCTGGCATACGACTTCATTTGTCAGTGAAGCGGATGTGATTGGCAGAGCAGTCGCTGTGATCTGGCCGCTTGGTCAAATCCGTTCTCTGCAATAGGGGATCAAAATCGCATGAGCAAACAGAAAATTATGGTTTATAATTTGGAACGCAATTATCCCACGGTAGAAGAAGCGAAAATCCTGCTGGGCAGCGAAATTCTTACCTGCCGTGCTTTGGGCGGTAAGATCTTGAAAGTAATTCATGGTTATGGTTCTACCGGCGTGGGCGGCGCTTTGCGCAGCGGCAGCAGAACGTTTTTTAATCAGCAACTAAAGCTGCAGAAAATTAAAGCGATTGTGTATGGAGAGAATTTCACGATTTTTGACGAAACTACCCGCATCATGCTGAGCGCTTGTCCCGATTTACGCAAAGATCAGGACTTAAGCCGGGGAAATCAAGGCGTAACACTCATCCTATTATAAGATGATCCCAACGAGGCAGCGAAAAAATTCATAGCAAGGCGAAGGAAAACAGCGTGTTTTCTTTTGCCTTGCTTTTTTGTCAGCAGGAGAAAATTGGCAGGGATAGCGCAGGTCATCCGCGAATTGAACATAAACAGATTGATGGAGGGCGAAGGAGGTTTTGTTATGCTGCAGCATATTTCGTCACAACAAACCTCGCTCTTTTTAGCACAACTGACGGAGGCTCATCCAAACATTTCGATTATCGGTTTGTCGAAAAATGCCGGCAAGACGACAGTGCTGAACAGTCTGCTGCGGGGATTGAACAGCAGTGATGCACATCCGTGCATCGGCTTGACTTCCATCGGCCGCGATGGCGAAAACCGTGATCTGCTCAGCCAGACGACGAAACCCGAAATTTACATCCCCAAAGGAAGCTTATTCGCCACTGCGGCAGGCCTCCTGCCGTTTTGTGATATCACCAAACAGATCGAACAAGTCACGGAAATTGCCACGCCGTTAGGCAGGATCGTCCTGGTGCGCGCCTGCAGTGACGGTTATATCCAATTAGCGGGACCATCCATGCGGAGACAGTTATGGCAAATTCAACAGGAGATGAAGCAGCTAGGAGCAGAGAAGATTTTAATTGACGGTGCGATGGGGCGCCGCGTTTTGCCAATGGAAGCAAGCGGGGATGGTGTGATCCTTTGCAGCGGCGCTTCCTTCCATCAAAGCATGGCGGAAACCATTGGTGAAACACTTCGCATTGTTCAGTTATTCTCTTTGCCGCTGACTGAGCTGCCTTCTGCTGCCCTGGAAGGAACCCAGTATCTGATTTGTCAAAAAGACGGCAGTCGGCAGTATGTTTCTGCTTCCTTGGCCCGCAGTTCTGATTTTTCTTTACCGGCTTATTTGCAGCGGGACAGTATCGCTTTTTATACCGCCGGTGCTGTAACCGATTTGCTTTTACGGCAATTACAGCACAGCCAGATTCGACTGCAGGGTTTCACATTAACCGTCAACAATGGCAGCTACATTTTGGCGCAGGATCGTCACCTCCGGCAATTTTTGGCAGCAGGCGCCAGGATTCTGGTCAGGCAGCAGATTTCCATCTTAGCCATCGCGGCAAACGCTTATGCGGTTGATCATCCTGCTTATGCAGCGGAACAATTCATTCAGCTGCTGGCTGAGACCATTCGTCTACCGATCATTGATGTTGAGGAGGGGATTGTATGCAATTTAGCCAAGTCACATCCTGCTATCCGCAGGATTTAAGTTTCGTATTGGATCAACTGCAAGTGTGTTCCCCCTATGGTCGGCGTGCTTTAAAAAATCTGGTTTTTTACTTGCCGGGAGAGGAAAAAGAGCAACAGGCGGCTTTGGATAATCTGGAAATTCTCATGCAGGCGCAAGCAAAATATCCTCTTTTCTTCGTTAAACTGCGAAATTTCTATCATTCTGTCCAGGAAATTGAGGGTATCCTCACTGCTTTGAGCAGAAATGAGATTTTGGATGAAATAGCGCTGTTTCAGCTGAAAGTTTTCTTGCTGCAGTATCAGGATTTACAGTCGCAGGGTGCCGCTCTCTTGAATCGATTGTGTTTGCACCAAATTCAGCTGCCTTCACTGGCGGCAGCGCTCGTTTGGTTGGATCCGCAGCAACATGGCTTAAGAGCTTTTTATCTGGATGAATTTTCCTATCCGGCTTTGGCAACCATACGGCAGCAAAAACTGCGCTGTGAGCAACTACTGCGCCTCGCTTCGCCAGTGGAACAGGCGGATCTGTTAGCCGAACGGAGCAGATGGGCGGCAGCCGAAGCAGTGGAAGAAATGCTGGTAAAACAAAACATCACAGAACATTTGTTGCCCTACTTAACGGAACTGCAGCAAGCAACCCGTTCGTTGGGCTGCCTGGAATTGGATCTTGCCAAGGCACGCTTAGCGATCACTGAGCATCTGACAAGGCCGGCATTGGCACCGGAACCGGTTGTTATTTTGCAGGAGATGATCCATCCTAAAGTTGCGGCAATTCTGCAGAGTTGGCAGCGCCGCTTCACTCCGGTTAGCATTCGTTTACAGCCGGGTGCCACCGTGATCACGGGAGCCAATATGGGAGGAAAAAGCATTCTACTGCGCAGCCTGATGCTGAATCTCACGCTCTGGCAGCTGGGATTTTTCATCTATGCCAAAACGGCTGTTTTACCGTTATTCAGCCACTTGGCTTATCTGGGCGAAGATCAGCAATCGGCCGAACTGGGATTGAGCAGTTTCGGCGCAGAAATCAGCAGGTTGAATCACTTTCTTCGCGACCATCAAGGACAATTCACCTTCCTGGCTCTGGATGAATTTGTCAGAGGGACTAATCCCAAAGAAGGTGCACTGCTGCTGCAGGCAATGACAGCTTATTTTAACCAGCAACCCGGTATGACGGTGCTGACAACCCATTATGACGGCGTGGCAAGCTTTGCCAATGCCCATTATCAAGTAACGGGACTGCAGAAGCTGGATGCCTTGGAGTTTAAGCGAGCCATGCAGTCAGGGGAAGATCCGGTACTTTATCTGAACCGCAGCATGGATTATACGCTTTTACCGGTAGATCGTGAGGAGACAATTCCGCAGGAAGCGCGCCGGATTTGCCGTTTGCTGGGATTGGAAGCTGGGATTTTAGACTTATTGGAAAAGTAAATTATTTGTGAGAATTCCGCTCTGCTACTTGACTATTTTGTAAAATATTGTTATATTGTAAATAAAGTGAATAGGGATAGAGGAGCAGGTTGTAAGGTAAACCGGGGATAGGGAACGTCCTGGATGAACCGGCCGAATGTAACACCTGCCGAAAAGCTGACAGCACGTTTTGCTGCCTGCTTTGGAATCGTTGCCGAGAGCAACGGTTCTGTCATGGTAAAATAACCATGGAGCGCTGGAGATCAAATCTTGTATTTGATAACCCTAGCGCTTTTTTTGCGGTCAAAACAGAGCAAAACAAAAAAAGGAGGGAGAAAAAATGCCTGTAATGATTCGTGTCCGCATGGGCAGCCAGGATGCCCATTATGGCGGCAATCTGGTGGACGGGGCAAAAATGCTGCAGTTGTTCGGGGATGTCGCTACGGAACTTTTGATTCGCAGTGATGGAGATGAAGGTTTATTTCGCGCTTACGAGAAGGTGGAGTTTTTCAGTCCCGTTTACGCCGGAGATTATATTGAAGCAACGGGGCGGATCATCCGCGTCGGCAACACCTCGCGGCAGATGGAATTTTTCGCTCATAAGGTGATTATGCCGCGATCCGATCTGAATGATTCCGCCTGTGACGTTCTGCCGCAGCCTGTGCTGGTTTGTCAGGCAGTCGGTACCTGCGTTGTACCAAAAGGCAAACAGAGAAACAAAGAAAGCAGGGAATCGTGATGGAAAAATTGATCATCACTGCTTCCATCTGCGGTGCGGAAGTGACGAAGCAGCAGAATCCAGCTGTCCCTTATACGATCGCGGAAATCGGAGCGGAAGCCAAGCAAGCCTGGCAGGCTGGAGCCAGCATCATTCATCTGCATGTCAGAGAAGATGACGGCCGACCGACCCAAAGCGCGGAGCGCTTTCGGGCCTGTATCGAGGAAATTTATCGGCAATGTCCCAGCACTTTGATCGTGCAGCCCTCAACCGGCGGTGCAACCGGTATGAGTAATACCGAACGCCTGCAGCCGTTGAGCCTGAATCCGATCATGGCTTCGCTGGATTGCGGTACTTGTAATTTTGGCGGCGATGACATTTTTGTCAATACAGAAAATACGATTAAGGAATTTGCGCTTCATATGCAGGAGCACCGGGTGAAACCAGAAATCGAAGTGTTCGATAAGGGTATGATCGATATGGCGCTGCGCTTAACAAAACAAGGTTATTTGAGCGGACCGCTGCATTTCAATTTGGTTTTGGGTGTCAACGGCGGCATCAGCGGAGAACCGCGGGATCTTTTATTCCTGGCGGAGAGTCTGCCGCCCGGGGCCAGTTACACGGTGACAGGAATCGGGAGAGCGGCTTTTCCTCTCGCCGCCATGGCGATCATCCTGGGCGGTCATGTCAGAGTGGGTTTTGAGGATACGATCTATCTTGCCAAAGGAATCAAAGCCAAGAGCAATGGTGAATTAGTTGAAAAAGTGGTTCGCCTGGCCAATGAATTCGGACGTCAGGTGGCCACACCGGCGGAAGCCAGAAGCATTTTGGGACTGCCCAGCGCAGAGTAAAAAACCGGGATAGGAGTTGTTTTTATCATGAATTTAGGCAACAAATATGGCACGCACCGCGTGCTGGAACCGATGGGCGTGCTGCCGCAGGCTGCCACGCGGATCAACAATGATATGTCAGTGCTTTATGATAATGAAATTCTGATCAATGTCACGGCTTTGAACATCGATTCCGCTTCCTTTAATCAGATCAAACGAGCGGTCAATGGCGATGAAGCACAAATACGGGCGCAAATCATGGCAATCGTAGCCGAAAAAGGCAAGATGCAGAACCCCGTGACCGGGTCCGGCGGCATGCTGATCGGGCATGTTGCCGCCATCGGTCCTGCTCTGCGGGATACCGAACTGAAAATCGGTGATAAGATTGCGACCCTGGTTTCGCTCTCGCTGACACCGCTTTGCATCGAAGAAATTATCGCGGTGCATCAAGCAATCGATCGTGTGGATGTGAAAGCCCAGGCCATTCTCTTTGAGAGCGGTATCTATGCAAAATTGCCGGACGACATGAGTGAAAACCTGGCTCTCGCTGCGCTCGATATTGCCGGGGCTCCCGCACAAACCGCCAAACTGGTCAAACCCGGTGACAGTGTTCTGATTCTGGGAGCGGGTGGCAAATCCGGTATGCTTTGCTTGTATGAGGCCATGAAGTGTGCGGGACCGACCGGTAATGTCATCGCCATGGTGCGTAAAGAAAGCGATATCAGCAAGCTGAAAGCACTGAATTTGGCGCATCAGGTCATCGTTTCCAGCGCTACGCAGCCATTGGATGTTCTGGAGAAAACCTTGGCGGCAAACCAGGGCAAAGAAGTGGATATTTCCATCAGCTGCGTCAATATTCCGAATACGGAAATGGCCTGTATCCTGCCGGTGCGCGACAATGGCATTGTCTATTTTTTCTCAATGGCGACCAGCTTCACCAAAGCAGCCCTGGGTGCGGAAGGCGTCGGTAAGGATGTGACTATGATCATCGGCAATGGCTACACCAAAGGGCATGCCGAAGTAACGTTAACTGAATTACGGGAAAATGCAGCGCTGCGGGCTTATTTTGAAGAAAAATACGTCTAGATTCTGGTTCATTCAGACAAAACAGTCGTTGAAATAAGAAAGGGTGATCATTTTGTCCAGCGTATCCAGAAGAACAGAGTTATTTCCGCATGTTTCGGATCAGCAATGGCAGGATTGGCATTGGCAAATTGAAAATCGAATTGAAACACTGGCGCAGCTGAAAACTTATCTCTCCCTGACACCGGAAGAAGAGCTGGGCATCGCGCAGTGCCTGGGCAATTTGCGCATGGCGATTACACCGTATTATCTCAGCCTGATCGATCCGAATGACCCCTGGTGTCCGATTCGCCGTCAGGCAGTTCCCACCGCGCAGGAATTGCAGCGGGCACCTGCCGACTTAATGGATCCTCTGCATGAGGATGAGGATGCTCCTGTGCCCGGTGTGACCCATCGTTATCCGGACAGAGTGCTTTTTTTGGTAACCGATCAGTGCTCCATGTATTGCCGGCATTGCACGCGGCGACGTTTTGCCGGTCAGCATGACAGTGCTGTGGCGATGGATCGCATCCGGCGCGGTATTGCTTACATCGCTGCCCATAGCGAAATACGGGATGTGCTGCTCTCCGGCGGTGATCCCCTGACGCTGAGCGACGATCGTCTGGAAACGATCATTGCCGCACTGCGGGCGATTCCGCATGTGGAAATCATTCGCATCGGTTCGCGCATGCCGGTGGTCTGTCCCCAGCGTATTACGCCAGAATTGGTGGAGATGCTGAAAAAATACCATCCGATTTGGCTGAACACGCATTTTAATCATGCCAATGAAATTACCGCCGAATCCACGGCTGCCTGCAGCCGCCTGGCGGATGTCGGGATTCCCCTGGGCAATCAAAGCGTTTTACTGGCCGGGGTCAATGATTGCGTCTTTGTCATGAAAAACCTGGTGCAGGAATTGGTGAAAATCAGAGTGCGGCCTTATTATCTTTATCAATGCGATCTTTCTTTCGGCTTGGAACACTTCCGGACTCCGGTCAGCAAAGGCATTGAGATTATTGAAGCATTGCGTGGACACACCTCCGGCTTTGCCGTTCCTACCTATGTAATCGATGCACCCGGCGGCGGCGGCAAGATTCCGGTCATGCCGAATTATCTGATCAGTGAGACGCCGGATCGGGTGATTCTGCGCAATTTCGAAGGTGTGATTGCTGCTTATACCGAACCGCGCCATTATGAAAATGTCTGTCATTGTCCGGTCTGCCGCAAAGAACAGGCGGCAGCCATCAGCGGAGTCGCACAATTGGAACAGGGGATCGGACTCTCTCTGGAACCCGATAATTTGGCGCGCCATTTGCGCAATCAGCATGAAAGCAAGGCATCCTCATGCAAAGTAAATTAAATTTAAACCGTGATTTAGTGGCGCAGGCACGCTGTTATGCAGCCAACATTGCCCAGCATACCCAAGAATTCATTGATTGTCATACTACCGTCAGTGTGGAACGGGCAATCTGCCGCTTACTCGGCGTTGATGGCATTACAGCAGCACAGGTACCCTTGCCGAATATTTTGGTGGATCACCTGGTCAGTAAAAATCTACTGGCTTGCGGTGCTGCCGATGCCATTGCCAATGCCGTTATTCAATCTGGCATGACCCCACAGCAGATCGTCGAAGCGATCGCGGCCGATTCGCTCGACCTCAGCCGGATACCGCGGCAGGATCGAGCAGCACAGCGCCGGGCTTTGGCTCCCTTTTTGTCAGCCGCGCTGCAGCGGATTACAGCCAATCGGCAAGTGCGGCAGGATTTTCTGGCACAACATGGCGACAAAGAAGGCCCCTTGCTCTATTTGATTGTGGCAACCGGCAATATCTATGAAGACATCACGCAGGCAACAGCGGCAGCGAAACAAGGAGCCGATGTGATTGCCGTGATTCGCACCACCGGGCAAAGTTTGTTGGATTATGTGCCTTACGGCGCCACAACGGAGGGTTTTGGCGGCACTTATGCCACCCAGGAAAACTTCCGGCTGATGCGGGCAGCCTTGGATAGAGTCGGTGAGGAAACCGGACGCTATATTCGTCTTTGTAATTATTGCTCCGGGCTTTGTATGCCGGAAATTGCCGCCATGGGCGCTCTGGAGCGTTTGGATGTGATGCTCAACGACGCGCTTTACGGGATCCTCTTCCGTGATATCAATATGCAGCGGACTTTGATTGATCAGGCTTTTTCGCGCCGGATCAATGCCTTTGCCGGTGTGATCATTAATACCGGAGAAGACAATTATCTGACGACAGCCGATGCGGTGGAAGAAGCGCATACGGTATTGGCTTCCCAGTTTCTAAATGAACAATTGGCCCTGCAGGCGGGGCTACCTGCAGAACAGATGGGCTTAGGCCACGCTTTTGAAATCTCACCCGATGTGACCAATGGTTTTGTCCTGGAGCTGGCGCAGGCCCAAATGGCGCGGGAAATCTTCCCGCAGGCACCGCTGAAGTATATGCCTCCCACGAAGTTTATGACCGGTGATATTTTCCAAGGCCAGGTCCAGGATACCCTGTTTAATATGGTAACGATCCTGACCGGGCAGAAGATCCATCTGCTCGGTATGCTCACTGAAGCCATTCATACGCCTTTGATGTCCGATCGCGCTCTTTCCATTGCCAATGCCCAGTATGTCTTTCGTACCATGCAGAATTTAGGGGATGAAATCAGCTTCCGTTCCGGCGGTATCGTCGAGACACGCGCCGCAGAAGTACTGCAAAAAGCTTGTGATTTATTGCGGGAAATCGACCGTATCCAACTTTTTGCCGCACTGGAAAAAGGCATTTTCGCCAACATTCGCCGCAGTAAAGCAGGTGGTAAGGGTCTGGAGGGTGTGGTGGTCAAAGAATATGTTTACTTCAATCCGTTTGCCGAAGCGATGCAGCGAGAGGGGATGGAGCGATGAGCGGAAGCCTGTATAAACAGCAGAGTTCTGCTGCCGAGACTGCCTTGGACTTGCAGCACCTGAAACCCTACGGTGATACGATGAACGACGGCAAAGTGCAGCTGAGCTTTAGTCTGCCGGTTGCCGACGATGAAAAGGGTGTGGCGGCCGCTTTGGCGTTGGCCGCTCAAATGGGTTTGTCGAACGCTTCCGTGGTTCATCATCAGCGTTTGGATCGTCATTTTTCATTCTATATTCTCTATGGCTCTCTGCTGCACAGTGTGGATTACAGCAAGCTTCAGGTTGCGGCGATGGCTGAGCAAGCCATGTCGCTGGCAGCAACGGATGCTTTGATTCGCAGCGAATTGGGCCGCAAGATCGTTGTGGTCGGCGCTTCCACCGGCAGTGATGCGCATACGGTGGGGATTGACGCGATTATCAACCGCAAAGGCTTTGCCGGTCATTACGGTCTGGAACGTTATGAGATGTTTGAAACCTATAATCTCGGCAGCCAGGTAGCCAATGAAGAGCTGCTGCAAAAGGCGCTGCAAGTGGCGGCGGATGTGCTTTTGGTCTCGCAGACCGTGACGCAGAAAGAGGTTCATATCAGAAACTTAACCGAACTGATTGAATTGAGTGAGGCGGAAGGAGTGCGGGAGCAGCTGCTGATGATTTGCGGCGGTGCGCGTATCACCGGTGAGTTGGCCAAAGAATTGGGTTATGACGCCGGATTTGGTGCCGGTAAATACGCCGATGATGTGGCGACGTTTATTGCCAAAGAAATGATTCGCCGGCAGACGTTGCGGCGAACTTAGCAGGGCTGCTTGCGGTGCGAGCTTTTTAGCGAGTGCAAGCGGAAACCGGATCCGCTTTAGAAAAATCCGGCGAAGAAAACAAAGGAGAGGGAACAATGGAGAAAATCTACATCGTCAGTGCCTGCCGTACCGCTATCGGCACGATGAACGGCAGTCTGAAAGACACACCAGCGGTAGAATTGGCTGCTAAAGTGATCGCGGCGGCGCTAGAGCGAGCAGCTTTGCAGAGCAATCAGGTTAGCGAAGTGGTCATGGGTAATGTCCTACAGGCTGGCTTGGGTCAAAACCCTGCCCGCCAGGCAGCAGTCAAAGCCGGAATTCCCTATACGATCCCCGCCATGACCATCAATAAAGTCTGCGGTTCCGGTTTAACAGCGGTTGTTTACGCGCAGCGCAGCATTTTAGCCGGAGAAGCCGATTGTGTGGTCGCCGGGGGCATGGAGAATATGGATCTTGCTCCCTATGCGCTGCAGAGCATGCGCTATGGTGCCCGTATGGGCAATGCCGAGGCAACGGATCTGATGGTTTACGATGGTCTGACGGACGTCTTTTTGCAATATCATATGGGTTTGACTGCGGAAAATGTCGCCCAGCGCTATCAGATCACAAGGGAAGCCCAAGATCAATTCGCCTTGGCCTCACAGCTAAAAGCGGAGGCTGCCATCCAAAGCGGACGCTTTGTTGATGAAATTGTGCCGATCGAATTGGTGGACCGCAAAAAAAACGTGACGATTTTTCAACAGGATGAGCATCCTCGTTTCGGCAGCAACCTGGCCGGATTGCAGCGCTTACGGCCTGCTTTCAGCAAAGAGGGTACTGTCACCGCCGGTAACGCTTCCGGTATCAACGACGGAGCAGCCGCGGTGATTGTCTGCGGGGAACGTTTTTTGCTGGAAAATCACTTAAAACCACTGGCACGGATTGTGGCCAGCGGCTCTGCCGGGGTAGATCCGGCCTTTATGGGATTGGGACCGATTCCAGCGGTGCAGCAAGCTTTGGTCAAAGCAGAAATGACAATGGATCAATTGGATTTGATTGAGGCGAACGAAGCGTTTGCCGCCCAATCACTGGCTGTCATGCAGGAATTAGGCTGGAATTCGGACAAGGTCAATGTCAACGGCGGCGCCATTGCCCTGGGACATCCCATTGGCGCGTCGGGTGCCCGGATCTTGGTTAGCTTGCTGTATGAAATGAAAAAGCGCAGTCTGCGATATGGTTTAGCCACGCTTTGTATCGGCGGCGGAATGGGAGAGGCTCTGATTGTCGAACGTGACGAGCGCTGCAGGGAGAATTAAAAATGAATAACACTTGCTTGGAAATCAAGGAAAATGTTGCCATCCTGACGATCCAGCGGCCGCAGGCGCTGAATGCGCTGAACAGTGAAGTATTACAGGAATTATCAGAAGCTTTCACCACACTCGCAGCCATTCAGTCGCTCAGTTGTCTGGTTTTACGCGGTGCCGAGGAAAAGGCCTTTGTGGCCGGTGCTGATATCAGCGAAATGCAGGATCTCACACCGGAACAAGCTTACGCATTTTCACAAAACGGCAATCGGGTCTTTGCTCAATTAGAACAGCTGAGCATCCCCAGCATTGCGCTGGTGCAAGGCTACGCCCTGGGCGGCGGCATGGAATTGGCGATGGCCTGCGACTTGCGTATCGCCTCCACCCGAGCCGTTTTTGGCCAACCGGAAACCGGACTCGGCATCACGCCCGCTTTTGGCGGCAGCTTTCGTTTGGTTCGTTTGGTTGGCTTAGGGCAAGCCAAACGTTTGTTGTTCAGCGGTGAAACCATTCAAGGTGAGGAAGCTTATCGGATTGGCTTAGTGGAATATCTGGCTGAACCGGCAGATTTGGAAGCTTTACTGGAGCGAACACTGCAGCGGTTCGGTCAATGCAGCCGCGTTGCGGTCAGAGAAGCCAAACAACTGTTGATGGCGCAGCAGACAGCTTTGCTGGCGGCAGACTGTCAGCGGGAAGCCAGCGCATTTCAGCGTTGCTTTGCAGCAGCGGACCGACAGGAGCGGATGACCGCTTTTTTACAGCGCGGCAGAGCCAGGCAGAAATAATAAAACGGGGAGAAGATGAAAATGAGTGTTTTTGTGATTGGCGCCGGCACGATGGGCAGCGGCATCGCGCAATGTTTTGCGGCGGCAGGCTTTACGACTTATCTTTATGATCTCAATCCTCTGGCAGTGGAGAGAAGTTTTGCCAACATCGATAAAATCCTGAGCCGCCAGGTGGAGAAAGGCCGTCTTTCAGCGGATGCCAAACGTGCGCTGCAGAACAATCTGCATCAAGCCACTGCCATAGAAGAGGCTGTTCCGTGTGAATTGGTGTTGGAAGCAGTGGTAGAGAAAGCAGCAGTCAAAAAAGAGCTCTTTCGTCAGCTCGATTTAGTTTGCAGCACGCAGACGATCTTTGCCAGCAATACTTCCTCACTGTCGATCACCGAACTGGCTGCCGCGGTGCAGTGTCCGCAGCGGATGATCGGCATGCACTTCTTCAATCCAGCTCCTCTGATGAAATTGGTGGAAATCGTCAAAGGCAGCCAAACCAGCGAAGCAACGATCCAGGTGATTCGAGGCTTCTGCGCTAAACTGGAGAAGCAAGCCGTGTTGGTGGAGGAAGCGCCCGGCTTTGTCGTCAACCGCATCCTGATTCCGATGATCAACGAAGCGATCGGGATTCTGGCAGAAGGGATTGCTTCTGCAGCGGATATTGACACAGCCATGCAGCTGGGAGCCAATCATCCCATGGGCCCTTTGGCCTTGGCTGATTTAATCGGACTGGATGTAGTGCTTGACATTATGGAGGTACTGCAGCGGGAAACCGGCGACAGCAAATATCGTCCGCAGCCTTACTTGCGTAAGATGGTGCGGGCCGGAAAATTGGGACGCAAAAGCAAAGCGGGATTCTTCCTGTATGAACAGCAGGAACAGGGAAGGTGATGACGTGAAGAATAAATTGATCGATCTCAGTACAGCCATGCAGTTATTCCGCGATGGCATGACTGTGATGATTGGCGGTTTTCTTGGCAATGGCACTTCTGAGCGGTTGGTGGATGCTCTGATTGCCAAGGATGTGCAAGATTATACGATCATTGCCAATGATACCGCGATGCCGGGAATCGGTATCTCCAAATTGATCGCTACCAAACGAGTTAAGAAATTAATCGTCTCGCATATTGGCATGAATCCGGAAACCGGGCAGCAAATGAGCACCGGCGAATTGGAAGTGGAACTGGTGCCGCAAGGGACGTTGGCCGAACGGATTCGCTGCGGCGGCAGTGGCTTGGGCGGCGTGCTGACTGCCACCGGTTTGGGCACCGAAATCGAGCAGGGCAAACAAATCATCTCGGTCAACGGCAAAGATTACTTGCTGGAATTGCCGCTGCACGGGGATATCGCCCTGATTCATGCGACCGTGATTGATCAGGCTGGTAATTGCTTTTATGAAGGAACGACCAAGAATTTCAATCATCTGATGGCGATGGCTTGCGATGTGGTGATTGCCACAGCTGAGACGATTGTAGAAGTTGGCGAATTGGACCGCAATTATATTATGACCTCCGGTATTTTTGTGGATTATATTCTGAAAGGGGTGGCCTGATGGACGCGAAAGAAGTAATTGCCCGTCGAGCTGCCCTAGAGCTCGAAGACGGCGATGTTGTCAATCTGGGTATCGGTTTGCCGACTTTGGTCGCGGATTATATCCCGGCAGCCTTTAATGTGATCCTGCAGTCGGAAAACGGCATCATCGGGATGGACCGAGCCGCAACCGGCGAGACGAAGAATGCTCATATCACCAATGCCGGCGGACTTCCGGTAACGCTGCGAGATCATGGCAGCTTTTTCGACAGTGCCACCTCATTTGCCATCATCCGCGGCGGGCATCTGGATAAAACGATTCTAGGAGCTTTAGAAGTGGATGAAGCCGGTTCCTTGGCCAGCCATATCATCCCCGGCAAATTAGTTCCGGGTATGGGTGGGGCAATGGACCTTGTCGCGGGGGCTAAACAAGTGATCGTGGTGACGACTCATACAGCCAAAGGCGACGCAGCTAAAATTCTCAAGCGCTGTCGTTTGCCATTGACGGCGAAGAACAAAGTGAATCTGATCATTACGGAGCTGGCGGTGCTGGAAGTAACAGCGACAGGATTGCTGCTGCGGGAGATTCGCAAAGGAGTGTCGCTTGCCGAGCTGCGGCAAAAAACGGAAGCGGATTTTCGGGTAGCAGACGATTTGAAAGAGTTCGGCGAATAAAAAGCAGGAAAATCAGAAGGATGTCAAGAATATAATACAGAGGGCGAAATATTTTACGCCCTCTGTTTTCTTATTCAATCAGAAATGAAAACTGCAAAGATCAAAAGGAGAGAGACATATGATTACCGGTTTAAATCCTCAGAGACTCGGCTTTGGTGCGATGCGTTTACCGCTGCTGGAAGATGGTAAAACCATTGATCAAGCACAGGTCAATCAAATGGTAGATACCTGTTTAGAGCAAGGCTTTACCTATTTTGATACTGCCTATCCCTATCATGGCGGTAAATCCGAAGTCGCGCTGCGCGAAGGTTTGGTCAAACGTCATCAACGCAATCAATTCCTGCTGGCCGACAAAATGCCGATGTTTATGATTGAAAAGCCGGAAGATTATGACCGCTTCTTTGCAGAACAATTGCAGCGCTGCGGAGTAGATTATTTTGATTTTTATCTACTGCATAATTTAGGCATCGAGAATAACCAGCGCGCAGAGCGGACCGGTGGTTTTGATTACCTGCAAAAATTGAAAGCAGAAGGGAAAGCCCGCTTTGTCGGCTTCTCTTTCCACGATACGGCTGAAGTTTTGGAAAAAATCCTCGATAAGCATCCGGAAGTGGACTTTGTCCAGCTGCAGATCAACTATGCCGACTGGGATCGTCCCAGCGTGCAGTCCGGTGCTTGTTATGCGGTCGCTCGCAAATACAACAAGCCGATCATTGTCATGGAGCCGATCAAGGGCGGTGCTTTGGCCAATCCGACAGCGGAAATCAGCGAACTCTTTCAGAGCGTGAATCCTACCGCTTCCGCTGCCTCCTGGGCGATCCGCTATGCCGCTTCGCTGGAAGGTGTCTTTATGGTCTTAAGCGGTATGTCAAACTTGGAACAGATGAAAGACAACTGCAGCTACATGAAAGAATTCCAGCCTCTCACACAAACAGAACATGAGACGATAGACAAGGCAGTTGAGATCATCAAACAATCGACTGCGATTCCCTGCACGGCCTGCCAGTACTGCGTCGATGGCTGTCCGATGCGGATCAATATTCCTTCCTTGTTCAGCATCTACAATATGGTGCAGCAATTCGGCAGCAATAATTTCCCCGCCATGCACTATACCCGTCAAACGCAGGAGCGCGGCAAAGCTTCTGACTGTATTGCCTGCGGCAATTGCGAAAGCCACTGTCCGCAGCATATTGCCATTATCGAAGAGTTGGTCAAAGTAAAAGAGATGTTTGAGAAGGAATAATCAATTAAGGTTCCACTGTGAACCAAATCGATTGTCTTGATTAAAACAACTGAGGAGCTGCAGCAATTTTTGTTTTGCTGCAGCTCCTCCTTAGCGTAAAACAGAGCCTCGTGTTTGCTTTTTTTTGGCAGTCACAAGGCTCTGTTCCTTTTTAGGCTGTTTTGCTACAGCCCCTTTCTTATGTTATTACGGATTTTCTGTGCTTGGCATGATGACAACCCGTGAAAATCTGGTGTAATTATCCTTCAAGATGTCATTTTCGAAATAATTCACGACCAGAAATTTGTTTTGATAGAGCTTTATAACTGATTCAGCATCTTGCGAATCAAGATTTGGCTCTATCTCACATTGAACGAGGTAGGCATTTACACCCAGCGCGTAAGTCACTGCATAGCTTTCGCCGAGATAATCACAAATATTAAATTGAGTTCGATAGGATGTGTTTATGATTACAAATATACTTGTAAAAAGCGTAAAACCAAGCACATAGGTTATGTAGCGAAACTTCCAGATGCGTTTCCGTAAAAGAAAGCCAATTAGGGTTAAAACCGCAGCAAAGAAAAGAATACTGAAGCGGAAGTCTTCGGTAGGAAGGCTCATTTTTTTTGAATAATAAATCAAGCAAGGAATTGTTAAAGCCCCATAAAGCCATTTGATCATAGGTTTGGTATCCAACTTTGCAGGAAATGAAGGATAACAGACTAGTAATGTCAGCATTGACGGAGCCAAGCCAATTTCGTGTAAACGAACTCCGGCAAAGGGGACCGCGGTCTCAATTCCATAATACTGAAAGAAAAAGAAGACAGAAATGAAACCCAGCAGCATTGGGATGTTTAAAATAAGAGAGAGAAAAAATGAAAATTGCCACCAGTTGAATTTACGCATGGCGTTCATCACCTCCTCCAGATGAATTACTTTATATCAATGTAGTTCTTTGTCTGCTGACATGGAATAATCCGATTAACCGCTATGAGTATATAGGAAATAAAAAGGGAAGTCAATCTTGCTAAAACTTGGAAACTGCAGATATTGAGAAAATAGGAACGAGTCGAATCCAGAACATCTTTGTTAAGCAACGTGTATTCTCCAAGAGTGCCCATTACGAGAACGAATCAAGGAATAAGACGAATTAATCCTCGGTTATGAACTACAATAATCGCAATGACAGTAGACTAACCTACTGAGATATTCATAAATAAATAAAAATATTCGCTAAAATACAATAGATGAGACAAACGATCGAACTGGTTCAGATCGGGCAAAGCCGATACTGAAGCAGTCGTTTTTCTTCTCAACCAGATGGTACGGTGAGCGAGCAGCGGGCAGAATTATGAAAAGGCTTTGACGGATTGTGACAAGTGCCGTCAGTGCATAAAAAAAGGAACTGCAGCAATTTTTGCATTTTGCTGCAGCTTCTCTTTGGCTTTTTTTATTCTTTTCTCTGGAGAAATTTGACCTAAACTCTATAAACGATTCTACCGTCTACTATGGTCATCACAGCGGTGATATCCTTGATCTCAGTTGGTGCGATGCTGAAAATATCATCACTCAGCACGACCAGATCGGCAAGGAAACCGGGCTGCAAACGGCCTTTTTTGTTTTCCTCAAAGCTGACATAGGCGCTGCCGAGGGTGTAAGCGTCGACCGCGTCCGCAACGGTATAGGCTTCGCTTGGGTTATAAGGCGCACTGCCGTTGAGATCGCGGCGCGTTACGGCACAGTAGATATTATGGAACGGATTCATATTTTCCACCGGCGAGTCGGTACCAAAGCTGACATGGATGCCCATTTGCTGCATGCTGCCAAAGGCGTAGGATGTGTCGGCTAGCGTACTTCCCACTCTTTCTCTGACGATGTGCAGATCATAATGCAGGAAAATCGGCTGAACCTGAGCCAGGATATCATAACTGAGGAAACGCTGCAGCTGCGCCGGGTCGGTGATCTGACAATGGACGACGCCGTTGCGCAGGGGATTTTGGCCCACTTGCTGAACGGATTCATAGGCATTCAGGATCAGCTCGATGGCACCGTCACCGATGGCGTGGGCAGTAACCTGAAAACCAAGTTGATTCGCCTCCGCAACCAGTTGATTCAGCTCCGTCTGATCGACACATTGGATGCCACTTGTGGTGGGATCATCGGCATAAGGCTGCCGCATCAGGGCGGTGCGTGCCCCCAGAGAGCCATCCATGAACAGTTTGATTGGTCCAATCATCTGCAGTCCATTCACCTTGCCGGTGAGATAACCTTTGGCGGCAAAAGCGTGCAGTGCGTCCAATGTGGTGATGTTGCATTGATGATAAACGCGCAGAGTCGGGCGTTCCGCCAGCACTTCTGTATACGCTGCCAGCATAATTTCGGTATTGTTGCTGTTGACATCCATGGTCTGCACGGAAGTGATGCCTTGCGAGGCCGCATAATCCATCGCCAGATTGAGGCTGTGCAGAATGGCGGGAAGATCTTCAGCCGGCTGCAGCCGGTAGATCAGGGCGTTGGCGCTTTCCCGGAAAATACCGTTCGGGCTGCCATCCGCATCGGTATCAAAATGGCCACCGGCTGGCTGCGGCGTGGCGGCGGTTACACTGGCGGTTTCGATCGCCAGTGTATTGGCTGTCAGAACATGACCACAGGCACGGCTGAAAATAAGGATGTGTTCTGTTGAAATCTGATCGAGATCGTGGCGGTTGAGCAGACGCACTTCATCACTGAAATAGTCCTGATTCCAACCGCTGCCGTTGACGACGCTGCCTGCGGGAACCGGATGTTCGCTGAGGAACGCGCGGCCGCGGCGAATGACTTCCTGAATGGAAGTAGCGCCGTAGAGGTTGACTGTCTGCATATCGCGGCCGACCATTTGCAGATGCATATGGGAATCATTGAAGCCGGGCAGGACCGTGCGTCCCGCTAAATCGATGCGTTCCGCTTCAGCCGGAGCTTCTTGCAGAATTTCTTCATTGCTGCCAATCCGGCGGATCATATTATCTTCAATCAGCAGCGCTTCTGCAAATTGACCTTGCCGGACGTAGATGTTGCCATGATAGAGGATGGTAGTCATTTTTTTATTCTCCTATGCTGCCACAGTGGTTTTTCTGCGGCGAATGATTTCATAGATGACAAAGCCGGCCGCCGGTACAACCAGGCCAATCAGGGAGGTGGTCGGGTCTTCGATGAAGGTGTTGACCATCAAACCAACCATAATCACCATGGTCAGGATGACGCTGATCGGATAGAGCCAGACACGGTAGGGACGGTTCAAGTTGGGATATTTTTTACGCAGAACGATCACGGAATAGAAAATCAGAATATTAAAGATAAAAGCACTGAAGACAACGAGGGAGGTCAGTTGATCCAGATTGCGCGAGAGGACTAAAACGATAGAAATCAGAGCAGAAGCGATTTGCGCATTGACCGGCGTTTTATAAGTTTCATGCAGTTTACCGCAGGAGGAGAAAAACAGACCGTCTTTGGCCATGGCATAATAGGTGCGGGGGAAAACCATGACGCAGCCGTTGAGAGCGCCGAAAACCGAGATGGCCATGGTCAAGCTGACCAATAGCCGACCGGTACTGCCGAAGAGCGTGCCGGCAACTTCGGTGCCTAAAAAGTAACTTTTACTGTTGAACAAGGTGGTAATCGCGTCGAGCGGCAGCACACGATAAATAGCGAAATTGAAGAGTGTGTAGAGAACCGTGACGCTCGTGATGGCTAAGATAATGGCGAGCGGCAAATTGCGGTGAGGATTCTTGATTTCTTCGCTGATCGTATTCAGATTGGTCCAACCTTCATAAGCCCACAGGGTTGCCACCACGGCAAAGGCGATCATGCTGCAGAGCTGCACAAAGGAAGGCTGAGAAGCAGGGATGAGGCTTAAATTAGGCGTCTGTTGACCCAGCAGTAAGCCGCAGATTAAGATGACGGCAATCGGAATCAGTTTGGCAATCAGGAAGATATTCTGGACTAAAGAACCAAATTTAATGCCCAGGATATTGATGGCAGAGAGCAGCACGATCAGGCCAATGGCAATGGCTTTGCCGGCGACGGGACTGATGCTGAAAAAGCTGCCCAGTAGATTGGGGAAGGCGATAGCCAAAGCAGCAATGGAGCCGGAGCTGCCCAGCACGAAGCCGTTGATTCCGCTCATAAAGGCAATACGTTCACCGAACGCTTCCCGCAGGTAGACATAACCGCCGCCTGCTTTTGGCATCATGGCGCCGAGTTCGGCATAGCAGATACCGCTGAGCAGAGTAACTAAACCGCCAATAACCCAGACAAGCAGGGAAAGCCCCATGCTCATGCCGGAACGCATCAGAACATAGGAACCAAGGTAGAAGATGCCGGAACCGACCATGATGCCGCCCAGCACGCTGATGCCGCCGAAGAGACCGACTTCTCTTTTGAATTCGGTTTTTTCCGATTGCAGTTCAGCTAGGTTGTGTGTGTTTTCATTCATGAGAAAAACTCCTTTCGCAGTCGCAAGGCATCGGCCGATAGATTAACCGAGCCTAAAGAAAAATGGGTATTAAAAAAAGTTGCATCTGTATCGATGCAACTTTTTAATGCCCATTTCGGTGCGGAAAAAAGTTAACAATCGATAGCTCCTCTGAAAATACAACGTATTTTCAGGAGTCTACATGGTATTTCCATGCAGCCCAACCTGCTTTCCTGCCGGAAAACAGTTTCGGCGGTTTACCCTTTCACCGAAGTCATTGAATGCCTTCTCATTTCGGTTACTTTTCTCTCCGCGCCTCTACCAACTTTTTTATGTTCCTGAGTATAACATCCCTATCCGGATTTGTCCAGTATCGGTTTCTGTAGGGTTTGCCTGGATAACTTAGTGCTTACCTCATAAACAGGTTAAATTGATCTTCTCAGCCTGTTTAGCCGCATTTGGAATAACCGCAATTAGAACAAGTATAACAACCGCTGCCTGGGATTAATTCCTGGCCGCATTCTGGACAGGGATTGCTGACCGGTAAAGCCGATTGCATGATACCGGCAGTCTGCGCCGTCACAACTTCATCGGCTCCGCTGCTGTGCAGCAGCGGCAATTGATCGAATTGCGTCGGTGCCGCTGTGTTGGCATGCATGTTCTTCTGTAGATTCGGGAACTGACGCAGCAAGGCGCGGGAGATTGCATCGGGGCAGGAAGTGACTGTGATACCCGGGCGGCGGATGCAGGCCGGACAGCGGATGCCGCGCAGCTGCTCGATGATATTGCCGGCGATGACTTCGATTTCTTCCGGAGAGCGCCCCAAACGCAGGCAGTAACTGATCAGACGTCCGGTTGCTTCCGATTGAGAAGCACAGCCGCCGAATTTACCGGTTTCGCAGAAAACTTCGGCCAAACCGATCTCATCCCGGGAACTCATCACAAACAGAGAACCACAGCCGATCGAGAATTTTTCGATTTCACCTTTGGTCACAGCCGGACGCGGACGGGTGGTAAAGCGGTCTGGGTTATTGAAGGATTTTTGCGCTTCTTTGCCGGTTTCCGTTGGCTTTTTGGTACCTGCAGTATAAACCTGCACATCGCGGGAACCATCGCGGTAGACGGTAAGTCCTTTGCAGCCGTTCTGATAGGCCAGCATGTAAGCGTGATTAATCTCCTCTTCCGAGGCATTGTTGGCGAAATTGATCGTTTTAGAAACAGCATTATCGATGTGCTTTTGGAACGCGGCCTGAATGGCAATATGCGCTTCCGGCGAAATCTCCTGCGCGGTGACGAAAATCGCTTTTGCTTCCTCCGGCACATCGACTAAATCACCGACACGTCCAGTCTGGCTGAGAGCAGACATTAGGCTGCTGTTATAGAAACCTTCTCTGTGCGCGTGCGCCGCGAAATAAGGATTAACTTCCAATAACTGAGTTCCGTCCAGGACGGTTTTGACATAAGCTAAAGCAAAGGCAGGCTCGATACCGGAACTGCAGCCGGAAATCATGGAGATGGAACCGGTGGGTGCAACGGTGGTCAGAGTGGCGTTGCGCATCAGACGGCCTTCCTTTTCAAAGCGGGAACCTTTCCAGGCAGGGAAGCAGCCGCGTTCCTTGGCTAATTCCGCAGAGGTACTCTGAGCGATGGCCTGGATAAAGGTCATAATTTCTTCTGCGACCTTGACCGCTTCCGGACTGTTGTAAGCGATTTTTAATTGAAATAGCATATCGGCAAAGCCCATCACACCCAGACCGATTTTACGGGTCAGCAGGCTGGCTTCTCGAATCTGCGGTAAGGGGTATTTATTGACATCGATGACATCATCCAGGAAACGGACGCCGGTTTGAATCACTTCGGCCAGCAGATCATAATCCACTTCGGTATGTCCGTCGCGCGATTTGACCATCAAAGCCAGATTGATCGAACCAAGATTGCAGGATTCGTTGTCCAGTAAGGGCTGCTCACCACAGGGATTGGTGGCTTTGATCCGCCCAATGTGTTCGACCGGATTATGTTCATTCATGCGATCGATGAAGACGATACCCGGTTCACCATTCCCCCAAGCGGATTGGATGATTTCCTGCCATAATTCTTCGGCAGCAACTTTTTCGTATTCTTTGCCGTAGTGGATTAAACTGATCTCCTTCTTTTCTTGTAAAGCGGTCATGAAATCATCGGTAATGGCGATGGAAAGGTTAAAATTGGTAATATCCATATTGTCGGTTTTGCAGTGGATAAATTCTCTGATATCCGGATGATCCACCCGTAAAATCCCCATATTGGCGCCGCGGCGGACGCCGCCCTGTTTGACCGCTTCGGTGGCGGCATTGAATACTTTCAAGAAAGCAACCGGACCGGACGCTACCCCGCCCGTCGATTTGACCAGAGCATTCTTTGGCCGCAATTGGGAAAAATCAAAACCGGTACCACCGCCGGATTTATGCACGAGTGCTGCGTTGCCGACGGCACTGAAAATTCCTTCCATACTGTCTTCCACCGGTAAGACAAAACAGGCGGACAACTGTCCCAAAGGACGACCGGCGTTCATTAAGGTGGGAGAATTCGGTAAAAAATACATCGAGCACATATGCTTATAAAACGTCTCCGCCCAGACCTGAATGGCGCTGTCATCACTGCCGTAAAACGCTTCTGCCTGTGCAATCGTCTGGGCGACGCGCCAAAACAATTGAGCGGGCTTTTCATATTTGTCACCTTCATGTATCAAGTAACGCATTTCCAAAATTTTCAAGGCGTTACCGCTTAAGCGAGGTTCTGCTTCGGGTAGAAAGGACACGGTCATCACTCCTTCGGATAATATTAAAGTGCCGGCTCAATAGGACGGCACTCGGGCGCAATTGCTACCTTATTGAAGTTAACATTCTCTTCCCTCGTGAGAAATTCCTTTTTCAGTCTGAATTTTCAAATGTAAAATTGAAGCTCCGGCAGAGCGGCTGATCAGCAGGAAGATAGTTTGATAACGAATTAATTATTAAATTTCTTTGACTGAAAGGAAAATCGATAGGCAATCGGAAAGGAAGAAGAGGTACAAAGGGGGAGCACGCATGTTTTTCAAATTGGGAATTCAGAATGCCTGGCGCAATTTGGCTCGAAGTATCCTGGCGGTGGTTTCCATGGCTTTGGCGGCGGCTTTTTTTACTTATGTCATCAGTTTAGGCAGGGGTTACAGCAATTTAGCGGGACAGCCCCTGCGCCGCATGTTTAACGGTGAAATTGTGGTTTATGCCGATAAAATCACAGCGGAAATTCCGGATGAAAATACAAATTGGCAATATCAATGGGGCGCTTTGGATTTTTTTACGGATTTGTCGTTGCTCTTTCCCAAGATGGCTGCAACCGGTTACTTGACGACCGGAGCAAGCGGAGGCCGTTTCAGTGAGCAGGATCTGACTGCGCTGGCAGCGGAAGAAGAATTGACCGGTCTGCAGCCCCTCTATCGCATGCCTGCGGATACAATCACCCAAGTCGATCCGGCGAAACAAGCAACTCCTTTGCCGCAGGATCTCTTGGTCAGATTAGCGGATGGTTCTTATACCGGACCGGAAATATCCTACGCTTCCTCGCTGCAGGCGAGAGATCTGGCAGAGGAAAGCGAAGCTTACAGCATGGAGACTTACCTGAGTTCAGGACGCTGGCTGCAGAAAACAGACAATGGGTCCTTGGTTTGTGTTGTTTCGGCCAATCAGCAAACACCTGCTTTTACCAAGCCGCCGGCGGTCGGCGATTTCATCACGGTGGAAGTACCCGCCTTTTCTTGGCAAAACGGAGAATGGCTGGCGGATTACAGCAACAGCAGCCGTTGGGAAATTGAAATTGTCGGTACCGTCTCTGTGGTAACCCGCTTGGTGGATTACAGCGATCCCGTCGGTGGGTTAATCACCGAGAAGGTTTTTGCTTATTATTCTGATATCTATCTGCCCTTGGAAACCTGGCAAATGATTTGGCAGCAAGCTGCCAAAGGAGCAGCCTTTCAGCCGGCTGAGCTTCTGCTGCAAGTGGACGATTTGTCTTTTCTTGAAGATATCGTTTATGATCTACAGCAAAAGTACCCGCAGTACAGCTTTGTCAGCATGCCGAATCAACTGGATCGCGTTCTGTCGGCTTTGAGTTTAGAACCTGTGATTCCGCGTTTAGCCGAGGATGCCGTCAAAGCAAAGGCATCGCTCTTGAATCAAACCGTGCTTTCCGCCGATTTGCGCCTGCCCCTGACCCTCTTGGTTTTGCTCAATGCCGGATTATTGGTCGCTGCCAATACGCTGATTCTGGTATCGGAACGTAAAAAAGAGATCGGTATCCTCAAAGCGGTCGGCGCCAAACGTCTGGATATTATTATGATGATCTTAGGTGAAGTCATTTTGGTGACGGCAATCGGATCCGGCCTGGGCTTTTTCTTTATTCGGATCCAATCCCTGTTGAATCAAATGACCAACCCCAGTACTTTTGCTGCTGTGCTGCTGCTTTTTGCGCAGGATTTCCTGCTCGTGATGTGTGCAACTTCCTGCCTTGCCGTTCTGTTTGGCTTTATTCCGGCACGTAATTATGCCAAACTTTCGGTCATGGAGGTGCTGCGCAATGAATAAACTGCATGGACGGCAGGTCATCACTGTTTTTGCCCTAACCTTCAAAAATATGAAACGTTGGCGCTGGCGTTTGGGACTGGTCACTCTGCTGGTGGCAGGATCCATCTGCATTACGATTCTTTATGGCGGTATGCTGCAAGCCAATGCTGCCGCCGGTAAGAATGATACGCAAAGCTTGCATTTACCTTACGATATCATGGTAATTCTTGATGAGAAGCAAGCGCCGAAAACAAGCGGTTTCAATTCCCTTGGCAGTTATTCGCTGACAACGAGCTCCGGTATGAACCGCAATCAATCAGTCAGTATCAATATTACGATCGATCGCTATGAACTGGCAACGGCTTTTACTGGCCGCAGTCAATACGGTGAGTGGGAGCTGTTAGGGATCGATCCCGACACGCAGATTTTTGTTTATGACGAAACGCAAATTACAGGTGCATCCCTCAGCCGGAGCGGGGATTTGCTGCTGCCGCAAGCAATAGCGGCGAAATATGATCTCGTTTTGGGCGATACGATTCGTCTCACAGCTTTCAACGCCTACCAAAGCAAAACAACGCAGGATTTCACCGTCAAGGGGATCATTGCCACACAGTACGATTTGCAAATGCCGCTGATCCTGCAGAGTGATGCGGCTGCTCTCAGTGGACAAAAGCAGGCGAATCGGGAATTCCTGCTGTGCAAGAGTTTTGATAAGTTGAGTAATTATGAATTGTTTCTGAACCGCATGGAAGTTATGTTTCCCGGAGCGGCGTTTGTTTATCAGCAGCTGCCCCTGGTGCAAAGTGAGATTCTGATTTCAGCCATACAGAGCCCGGGGCAATGGCTGCTGCTGCTGGTGCTGCTGTTTTTAGCTGTCGGTATTTTAACCATCAGTCTGATGACTTTTTTGGAACGCAAACAGGAATTGGCAGTCAGTAAATCCATTGGTATTTCCAACTGGCAATTGACGGCAGTTTTATTTTTAGAACAAGCTTTGGCGGGATTGTTTGGTTTTCTGATTGGCGTCGGCCTCGTCTTGGCTTTTCTGCAAGTCAGTGATTTACTCGACGGTCTTCCGGCTGATCGTCTGCGCTTGCTGATCGCTAAAAATGGCCTGCTGACTTTGCTGGTTTTCTTGTTCTCGGTCTTATACCCAATTCTGGTTGCTCGCTTGGCAACGGTAAATCAATTGCTTTATGCCAGAGACATTCCGCTGATGATCAGTCACTATGATCATTTGAGCAATCCGACACCGGAAGCTCTGGAGCGCGAGCAGGCAGAAAATGTCCATTTGCTGCGCCTCGAGGTGGCGGATGGGAAAGTAGTTTCTGCACTTTTAAAAAACCCGGGTGAGCATGTCAAAAAAGGCGAGGTCGTGGCAATGCAAAGCAGTCTGTTTGGTTTTCGCTATCAGGAATGGCTGGCTCCCTGCGACGGAACCGTCGATTCATTTCAAGCGGCAAACGGTTTTTATGCCATCAAACCGGATGACCCGCAAGCGCCGCATTACCCCTATAACAATCAGATTCTGCTGAATGCGCTGCAGCGAGAGCGGCGCGCCAGAGCAGCAAAGCAAGATTTCAAGTAGGATTGTCAGCTATTTGCTGCAGTTTTTGGTAAGTCTGATCGAAGAATATTACAAGAGGCGAAATAAGAAGGAAGATTGCCAAAAAAGGGCGAATATAATTCTGATTTTCTCTTTGCTTGCTGCGAAGCGGCAACTGTCAAACGATGATAAGGAGTAATGATGATGATTGACTTAAAGATGATACAGGAAGCCCAAGCCCGCCTGTGCGGTGTGATCCATACCACGCCGCTGCTGACCAATCAAAGTATCAACCAGCTGGCGGATGCGCAAATTTGGCTCAAATGTGAAAATATGCAAAAGACAGGTTCTTTCAAGGTGCGCGGTGCCTACAACTGCGCGGCACAATTGAATGCAGAGCAGCTGGCCGCCGGTATCGTAACCGGCTCATCCGGTAATCACGGCACCGCTGTCGCTTATGCTGCGATGAAACTGGGCAGTAAGGCCGTCATTGTGATGCCGGAGGATGCTTCCCCAGCGAAAGTGCATGCTTGTGAAGCTTATGGCGGACGTGTGCTGTTTCATGGTTTTACGACGACGGAACGTCTTGCCAAAGCGAATGAACTGGCGGCAGAGGGGATGACTTTGATTCATCCTTATGATGATCCGGCAGTCGTAGCCGGTCAAGGCACCATTGGCTTAGAGTTAATGCAGCAGCTGCCGGAAGCGGATTTTATCTTTGTTCCTGTCGGCGGCGGCGGTTTGCTGGGCGGTGTGGCGACAGCCATCAAAGAATCGGGCAGTAAGGCTAAAGTGATCGGAGTCGAACCAGCGCTGAGTCCACGCTTGCGCTTGGCTTGGCAGATGGGGAAACCAACAGAGCTCATCAATTGGCAGCCCAGTGTTGCCGATGGGATCCGCTCCAAAAAATCCGGTCAGCTCGGCTACGAATTATCCCGCCTTTATGTGGATGATTTGGTGACAGTGGAAGAAACGGAAATTATCCAAGCGACCCGATTGATCATTGAGCGGGCGAAAATCTGGTGTGAACCGTCCGCTGCTGCTTCTCTTGCTGCCGTTTTATATCACAAGACGGCAACGGCTGGGAAAAAGGTGATCTGTTTGTTGTCGGGCGGAAATATTGAGATTACTACGTTAGCCAAAATTATCGGGGGTTAAGTCGATGTTTTTTCGATTAGGAGCTGTGAACGCCTGGCGCAATTTAGCCAGAAGTATCTTAGCGGTTGTTTCCATGGCGGTTGCTGCCGCTTTCTTGACCTATACCATCAGCTTAAGCCGGGGTTATGTCAAGGAAGCGTTTGCCGCTTTTCGGGAAGTACTGGGTGGGGAAATTGTAGTTTATGCCCAAAAGGTGCAAGGAGAATTGCCGGAGGGAGATAGTTACTGGAATTTTTCGCGGCCAACGGAGAACCCGTTCACTGATTTAGCGGTTTTTCATCCTGAAATTTATCAGCAAGGTTATTTAGAGAGCAATCAACAAACAGTTTTTACTGCGGAAGATTTGCGGCAGATGGCTGAGAGCAAAGGAGTCAACTCTGTTTCTCCGCTTTATCGACTGCCGGGTTTTACGGTACTGAGCAAAGATTATCGCTATGAATCGGTGTTGCGCGGACGTGATTTAGCCAAGGAAAACGATTTGAACAATCCGGCCAGGCTGCTCTATGATGGGCGCTGGTTTATACCGGAGGATGACGGAGAATTGGTTGCAGTCATTTCCACCAAGCAGGACCTACCGCAAGGTATGGCAGTACCGGAAGTGGGCAGTAAGATCAATTTGGAAATACCGACCTTGAAAATAGATCAGAACGGCGCTGTCGTTCTGGATTATGCCAATCCGATTCAGAAGACCGTGACGGTGATCGGCAGAATTACGGTTCCGACGCGAACGGTTACTTGGCAGGGTGAAATTAATACCAATTCGGAACAATTGTATTGGTGGACGAATGAAATACAGCTGCCGCTCGCTACCTGGCAGGAAATCTGGCAGCAAGCCGGTAAGGGAGTGGAATACATTGCTGCCGAAGCAACGATTCAGGTTGATGATATGGCCTATCTGGAGGATATTGTACTCAATTTAGCACAGAATTTTTCAAATTTTAGTTTTGTCAGTGTACCCAATCAAGCAGAAATGGCCATGGGGCGTCAATTGATTGAGAAATTCCAAGCGGTACCAGCCGAGACGATAACAGGAATGGCTCAGAACACAGTGCAGGAAGGAATGGCCCTGGATCTGCGGTTGCCCATGATGGGTTTGGTACTGCTGAACGCAGCCTTACTAGTGGCTGCCAATATGCTGATTATGATCAACGAGCGCAAGCGCGAAATGGCAATTCTCAAATCAGTCGGAGCCAAGCGGGTAGATATTGTGATCATGGCTTTAACCGAAGCATTGATTCTCTCTTTAGTAGGCGCCAGTGTCGGCTTCCTGATCTTCCGTTTGCCGGGGGCTCTCAATCAAATGACAAATCATCAGGGCTTCTTCGTCATTCTGCAGTCCGTAGTGAAAGATTTTGCTCAGGTTGGGGCTGCAACCGGAGCGGTATCCCTGATCTTTGGCTTATTGCCGGCGTTAAAACTTGCCGCGATGCCGGTTATGAATGTCTTGCGCAATGAATAAAGAGAATTCAGATCAAAGGAGTGTTGACAATGGTGGAGGCAAATCAACGGCCTATCCTGGAGACGATCAACTTAAACAAGGCTTTTTATCTGGGAGAAGCTGTTTACGCGGTCAATAATGTAAATATCAAAGTAATGCCCGGTGAAATCGCGATTATCGTTGGACCATCCGGCAGCGGCAAGAGCACGCTTTTGAGTTTACTGGGTGGTTTGGATCGACCAATCAGTGGAGATATCCTGATTCACGATCAGTCGATCGTCAAGCTCAATGAGGATCAGTTGGCTTTGATGCGTCGGAAAAATATCGGGTATGTTTTTCAGTTTTTCAATTTGATCCCCCACTTAAGCGCCTTGGAAAACGTGGAATTGCCGATGTCAATTGCCAATATGAGCAAAAAAGATGCACATGAGCGTGCCAAGTTTCTTCTGGATGAAGTGGGATTAACACCCAGGGCACATCACAGACCGGATCAGCTTTCCGGTGGCGAACAGCAGCGGGTCGCCATTGCCCGCTCTCTGGCCAATCGGCCGGCTGTGGTCCTGGCGGATGAACCGACCGGAAACTTGGATTCAAAAACAAGAGATTTGGTGATCGATCTGTTCTGCCGTTTCAATCGAACAGAAAATCAGACTTTTGTCCTGATCACACACGATACCAGCCTAACACGCTATGCGCATCGAGTGATCACGATGCGGGACGGTAAAATCAATGCTATAGAGGTGCAGAATTCATGAGTTTCAGGCAATTCACATCCATAGGCAACCTGGCTTTGAAAAATATAGGACGTTGGCGCTGGCGGTTGATTACGATTTTTCTTTTGGTAGCAGGTTCATTCAGCCTCTATGTCCTCTATAGCGGCATGCTGTCTGTCTCGGCGCAGGCTGGCATCTACCGGACCGAAACGCTGACATTGCCTTATGATTTGATGGTACTGCTGCCGGAAGGGGAAGAAGTAAAAGAAACTTCTGCTTTACCCATACCGAAGTTTAAACGTGAGATTTTAGCTTATGCAGAAGAAGCCGCCGCGGTTTCGGTTTACTCTAATCTCGGTAAACAGGAAATCTTGGGCTTAATGGAAAACAGTCGGTTTTTCCTTGACCAAAATAAAGAACTGCAGGGTCGCTGGCTGCAGAAGAGCGGTGAAGTCGTTCTGCCGGCTGCTCTGGCCCAGGCAGAACAGATTCATCTGAACGACACCCTGTCCGTCTTCACGGTGGCAGAGGATGGGCGTCAGCGCAGTTTGACCTTGACCGTGGTGGGGATTTTTACACCAAATTATCAGGAAGCGCAGCCTTTGGTCATGCAGAATGATGCATTGCGCTTAATGGCAAAACCCCTGAGCAATCGGTTTATAGTAAATTATGATCGGAACGAAGCGGAACTGCAGCATTTGGTGGAATGGATGAAGACGGCTTATCCGGACACGCCTTTTCTCTATGCGAATGTGACAAGCGCTTTAGCAGATTCTTTACTGCAGCAGATTTTTGAACCGGGACAATGGCTGCTCGTATTGATCTTCTTATTCTTAGGTATCGGTGTTTTAACGGTTGCTTTGATGACTTTTTTGGAAAGAAGAAGAGAACTGGCAGTTCTCAAATCCATTGGTGTGTCGAATAATCAAATCGTAATTTCTCTGGCAATCGAACAAGGTTCCGCCGGTTTAGCGGGAATCCTCGCCGGTTTGCTCATTGTTTTTCAGTTAAGCGGATATATTAGTTGGTTTAGCCAAGTCGATATGGGTAATCTGCGCAGTTATATTTGGCAAAGCGCGCTGTTTACTTTCTTTGTTTTGGCTGCCGGGATTGCTTTCCCGACGGTTTTAGCCAGAGTAGCCACCGTCAATCAATTGCTTTTTGCGCGCAATATTCCCATTGTCACGACAAGAATCAATCATCTGGCAAAACCTACCGGTTGGATCATGCTGCGGGAAGCCAATGAAAACCTGCATTTTCTAAAATTGAATATGGTGGATGGCCATTTGGAGGGAATCCGCTTGAAAAATGTCGGCGACATGGTTAAAGAAGGCGAAGTGATCGCGACAGAGGAAATGTATTTTGGTATGCGTTATCATGAATGGCTTTCTCCCTGTGACGGAACCGTGGCGGAGTACAATGCCAACAGTGGTTTGCTCGGTATCCAACCGGCGGATGCCAAGACACCGCATTTCCCCTATCCAACGAATTTTCTGGAGGATGAACTCCATCACCAGGAGCAAATGGAACGCGGCAGAGAAAAAGCCAGAGCAGAACAAACAGCCGGCAGCAGCGGAAGCAGCAGCCGCTGACAGCAGACGATCATGCGGAAACACTTCGGTCAGGAAGTTCCGCATGATCGTTTTTTTTAAAGATAAAAGATCTGAAAAAGCTGCGATTCGAGAGAAATCGGCGGAGCATTGCAGCAAGTAATTTCAAATAGACCTGTTTTCCAAGGAGGAAAACAAGTCTGAAAATAGAATTACAGGAAGAAGGCATAGATATTTATTAAGAATAAGGAGTGAAGGAAATGGGGCTGTTTAGTAGATTATGGACCGTAATCAAAGGTTGGTTCGGTATTGGCGTCAGTTCATTCGAAGATCCCAACGTGATTCTGGAAGCAGCACAAAATGAATTGCGTGAAAAACAGAAAGCAGTCAAATTGCAGGCTGTGCAAGTAATACAACAGAAAAATCAAGTTGAAATTATGCTGCGCAACGAAAAACAAAAATTAGCCACCATGGATGCCCAGGTCAAGCAGGCCTTGCAGATGGGCCGCGATGATTTAGCGGAGCAGGTCATGAAGCAGATGATGACGGTTGAGGAAGTCGCGAAAGCACTGCAGACGCAGTATGATCAGGCCGTAGAAGCTTCGGAATTGGTCAAGCAGCAGGTCAAAGCCTTTGAAGCGCAAGTACAGGCTAAATATCGGGAAAAACTGCAATTGCAGACGCAATGGAAACAGGCTCAGATTACAGAAAAACTAAATGAAGCCTTGAGTGGAATTTCTTTTGATACGACCAATGAAGCCTGGGATCGTGCCAAAGAGAAAATTCAGGAAAAGCAAGCCAGAGCCGACGCCCTGACCGAAATGGGCAAGATCACTCTGCATAATGAAATTCAGGACGTGCAGGATGAAGTACAGAGTTTACAGGCCAAAGAGCGCCTGACCAAGATGAAGGCAGAACTCGGTTTGGAAAAACCGGTTGGTCAAATCGACTTGGAAAAAGCAGGTACGCTGGAAGACCTGCAAGTGAAAGAACGTTTGGAGAAGATTAAACAGGAGATGGGACCCCAGTGATGAAAACACCGCCTGGATCGTTTCGGGTAAAACAACTGCTGTTATCGCCTGTTTCGCTGCTGATTAGCGCGGCAACCATCGGGCTTGCTTTTTTTGGAGTTCCGGAATCCATTTTTTTCTTTAATATGTTGATTCCGGTATCTGGCTTGGTCCTGGCAACCGGCAGCTTGCTGGAGTTGATTTATCTCATTCGGACAGCTGCCTCGCAGAAATTTAAGGATAAGGTACAAAAGGACTGGAGTCTGAAGAGCTTAAGTGCGTATCGGGAAAATCTGCGGACCGCTTCAAAAGATTATGAAAAACAGCGCAGTCATGCCAATTACCAGCGCGTTCGCTTTGAGCGAGTGCGCAAATTGGAACGGGATATGTTTGATGATTTCACCCGTATGGAAGTATGGGACAACGATGTGGCTCAGGAAGTGCTGGCGCAGTCGCTCAAGGGCTTTTTGCGCTATTATGAATTGCTGAATCGGGATCAGCGCATGGCTTCTTTATTGGAGAACTCAAATTTACAGCAAATACAGGAAGAAATTGACCGTTTACAGCGCCAAGTTGTCAGCGCTTCCAGTGTGGAAGCCGTCAATCAATATCAGCGAGCGGTCGGATTTAAGCAGCAGGAACTGAAGTCTTTAGAGCGGATCCGGCAAAGCAGTATTTTATTGCAGGCGCATTTGGATACACTGGAAAGCGCTTTGTCGAGTCTGCGGACAAGACTGGTCAATAGTACGGTCTGGGGAAATGACAGTGTTCGCTTTGAGTTGAGCAATCTGACGCAGGAATTGATGACTTTAGAGAATGCCATGGAGGAACTCGAAGGAGTGGACTCTGCTGCGCAGGAAATTGAACGGGAATTAATCTAGCGTTTCGAATCTTCTGTGCCATAAGGTCTGTAACAAAACGAATGATCTGCAAGAACAAGAACCATATTGTTTTTGACTGATTCGTTTTGTTGCAGCCTTTTTTTAAAAAGAAGGAGCTGATACAATGAAGCGTGCTTTGATTTTCTTGGCAGGTGAGTTTGCTGGGTTACCGGCAGGCTTTTTTCGGCAGGCGACCGATGTCGTCATTGCAGCAGATGGAGGTTATGGTCACTTGCGGGATCTGCACTGGCAGCCCGATGTTCTCCTAGGCGACTTTGATTCTTTTTTGCCGGAATGGCAGGATGAAATCAAAGGAAAAAGCATAGAGTGTTTCGTTTGGCCGCCAGAAAAGGATATGACGGACAGTGAGCTGGCTTTGCAGTTCGCCATGCAGCGTGGCTGCAGCAGCGCGATTGTCTTTGGCGGTTGGGGTGGCGCACGAATGGATCATGCTGTGGCGAACTTATTCTTACTCGCTGCTTTCCGACAGAAAGATTTTCCGATTATCTTCAGCCACGGCGCCCAACAGGCTTGCGTTATTTCCAATGAAACATTACAATTGTGCGGAGAGGAAGGAAATTATATTTCCTTGCTGCCTTGTACGGCTCTCGTAAGCGATGTAACGACTTGTGGCATGAAGTACCCTTTGCTCCGGCACAGCTTAAAAGCAGGATCCAGCTTTGGGGTTTCAAATCAGTTGACCGGGGCAGCGGCATCGGTTTGTTGTGGAGAGGGAATGCTGCTGGTCATCTGGTTTGGTAAGTTACAATTATAGTAGTTCTCGTGAAAGATAAAATAGCAGGAATATCTAGGAAGTAATATAAATTACTAAATTGTAATATTTTCATGGAGGATAATCCCATGTTTTTCGAGAATTTACCTAGAATCAATTTGCATAAATTCCCAACGCCGCTTGAACTTTTGCCGCGCAGTCAATTTTTCTCGGAACAATTTCCGAACAAGAACGTCAAATTCAAATGGAATTACTGGCTGAGACAATGCTTTTACTGGCACGGCGGGAAGGAATTCTCTTGGAGTACGTTTACACTGCGAAAACACTCTATGGTCTGCGTGATTTGATCAGCAGAGGGATTCTGCCACCGCAGGAAGCAGTCTGCTTTCTGCATACCGGCGGCATCGGTGCACTGTTCGGTCAAGCCGATTGTTTTCATGATTCGAAACGGAATTGATTCCGTGATGGCAGGGGGGGATAAGGATGCGAAAATCAAAGCGATTGATTGTTCTCCTTCTCACCTTGTCCTTTTTTATTTCGGTTTTTCCGCAGAGAACATTGGCTGCGGCAAATGAGAAATTGCTTTTCCATAAACAGATCATCCAGGTCAGCAATTCCGGCGTGGAAACCGCAACCGATGTCGTCGTGCGTATCCTGCTAACACCACTCGCTCTGCCAAACTCGCAAATCCAGTTTGAGGAATTGATCTATCCGTCCCCGGAGCGCATTGAAACGGATCTCTATGGCAATCGTTATGCTTATGTCACTTTCGCTCAATTGCTGCCGGGAGAAAGTGTTTCAGTCAGTATCAGAGCGAATTTATGCAGTTTGAATTGGCTGACCGACAAAAGCGAACTGGCCAATTTATCGCTGCTGATCACAGGCAACGGTGGTAATTTGACAAGGTCGTCGGAATTATCGCTCTATTTACAGGATGAAGATTATATTGCCTGTTCCAATCCTTCTATGATTGCTTTGGCACAGTCACTGACAGCGGGTGCAGTCAGTGACTATGAGAAAGCCCAGTTGATTTTTGATTATGTCAATACCGCTATGACCTATGATGAGTCGAATGTTTACGCCAGGCAAGGCAGTTTATCGGCTTTGTTTAATTTGCGTGGGGTATGTACTGATTTCGCCGCTTTCATGGTGGCGTTGCTGCGCGCGGTCAAAATACCCGCTCGCATCGTGGGCGGCTATTGGTTTAAAGATCCGACTGAAATAACGGATTTTCAGGTTTTTTCCGGGACGAATTTAGCGCATGCCTGGGTAGAGTTTTATCAGGAAGGGTTTGGTTGGGTACCGGCAGACCCAACGCAGATTTATTATATGAACGGGATCCGCTTACCGGCGCGTCAGGCGTTCGCTTCTCTCCTTACCTGGGGACATGTTGTTTACGGCTACGGGACGAATATGCAGACCTATTCCGTCAGAGCCAATCATTTTGGCGGAGCAGTGCTGACGACGGCCAGCAGTGATGTTTTTTCAATCAAACAGGTTTTATTGGCGGATGAGATCAAAGTTTATTTGAATCGGGAGCATCGCGTTTATTTTGCGGATGCCGCTCCAGTGCTTGCTGAAAACAATCGGACCTATATACCGCTGCGCCCTCTGTTGGAAGCCATGGGTGTTTATGTCGAGTGGCAGGCGGAAAATCAGCGGATTGTAGCAAGCTATCACAATAGCCGCATTGAACTGCAGCTCAATAGCAGCAGCATGACGGTCAACGGCGAGCTGCGAACCATTGACGCACCGGCCTATCTTGATGCGGTCAACGGACGCACGATGATCCCGTTAAGAGCGATCAGTGAAGCATTCGGTGCTTCGGTGCAATGGGACGCAAGAACCCGTTCGATCTTTATCGATTATTTTAATTTAGGGGGATAAAGAATTGGCAAGAACCAAATTTCAACTGGAAGATATGCATCGTATCAAAGCAGCTCTGGATTTGCAATGGACAGCGGATGGCAGATACGCCTTCTATGTCTTACAAAAAACGGATTTGAAGCAGGAGAAGAATCTCACCGATCTATGGCAGCTGGATTTGGTCTCGGGTCAGGAACGGCCATTGACCAGCAGCGGTAATAATCGGTTACCGCGTCTTTCGCCGGATGCGACGAAACTGGCATTTCTTTCCACCCGGCAGGATCATGGCAGCCGGATCTATATCCTGGATTTGACTGCCGGCGGAGAAGCCCGCTGCCTGCCAACAGTCGAAGCGGTTGAGGATTTTATCTGGACACCGGATGGTCAGTCGATTGTTTATACGGCTGCTGTTTTCCCTTTTGATGAAGATTGGACTCCTTATGCGGGAGCCCCGGCCAAAGACGGAATTCGTCTGAAAGAAGCCACCAAGCTGGCTGCCAGCGGGGAGAAGGACAAAAGAGAGAAAAGTGAAATCAACAGTGTAAAAGTAATTACTCGTTTCCATTACCGTATGGATGGGGTTGGTTATTATGGTCAGGCAAGAACACATCACTTTATGATTCCCGCGCAACTGAATACAACAGGAGACGCGAAACCCACGGCGCGTCAGCTTACCTTTGGCGACTGGGATCATCCGTTGGGTCGAATTTCTCCCTGTGGTCGATGGCTTTGTGTCAGCGGCTGCCACTGCCAGGATCCGGAAATAGAACATCGTGACGACTTATGGCTTTATCCCATCAGCGGCGGAGAACCGGTCTTGCTCTATCGGGCAGTCGGACCGAGCAAAGTGCTGTCCTGGAGCCCGGATGGTCGCTTTATTGCTTTCGCCGGACACAATAATACTTGGTTTGTCTCCAGCCGCACTGATGTCAATTTGCTGCCGGTTGCCTCGTTTCTGCAGCAATTGGCGGCTGGTTCGACACCGGAGGCGCTTACTTGCCAAAATGTGCTGAATCTGACGGCGGAGTATGATCGTCCCTATGGCGCAGGCGGTGGTCCGGAGCCCAGATTAGCCGGCGGACGAACCAGCATGTGGCGTCAAAACGAGTTCTGTTTTATGCTTGGTGATCAAGGCGCTGGCACCTTATATCATTCGATTGAAGGACATACAGAATGTTTATGGCGGCAGGAACAATGCAGTCTGCTGTCATTTGCTGTTTCCGACCTGGGTTTTCTGCTGCTGATCACTTCCCCAGACCAATTAGCAGAATGGTTCTGGCTGCGGCAAGGAGAGCTGCGGCAGGTGACCCATCATAACGATGCATTGATGGCGGAACGTGAATTTGCCCACTGGCAAGCGCGCAGCTTTGTTTCGGCAGAGGATGGTCAGCCGCTGCAAGGTTGGCTCTACTATCCGGCTCAGTTTGACCAGAGCAAGAAATATCCGCTCTTCCATCTGGTGCATGGCGGTCCGCATGGGGTTTATGGACCTGCTTTTGAAATTGCCGCCCAATACTTTGCTGCACAAGGTTATTTCGTCCTCCTGATCAATCCCAGGGGTTCTACCACCTTTGGCGAAGAGTTCAGCCGTGCGATTGATCAAAACTGGGGAGACAGAGATTATGCCGATCTGTTGTCCGGTCTGGATGATGCGCTTGCCACCGGTTTCATTGACCCCGATCTTTGCTTCATGCATGGCTGGAGCTACGGCGGTTACATGGCATGCTGGCTGGCGACTCAAACCAAACGTTATAAGGCGATCTGCGGCGGTGCTGTGGTCAGCAGCCTCGCGCTCGATTACGGTTTGGCAGATAACACCATGGCCAACGAATATGAGTATGGCGGTCAGCCGTGGCAGGGAAAAGACAGTCAATTGATCAAAAGCTCTCCGCTGACCTATGCCGAGCAGGTTGAAACGCCGCTTTTATTGCTGCATGGTGAGAGTGATTTGCGCTGCGGCATCACCAACAGCGAAGTGTTCTACCAGGCTTTAAAACGATTGGGTAAAGAAGTGGTGATGGTCCGCTACCCGGGTGAATATCATGGTTTCAAACGACCGCTGCACCAACTCGATCGTTACGAAAGGATCTTTGCTTGGTTTGAATATTACAAAAACAAAAAGAAATAACAGGATGTAAATTTGATGCCGACTTGCGCAGCTCAGTCAGAGCCACGCAGTCGGCTTTTTTATCATAAGCAGATCCTCCTTGCCTGCCGGGAAAATATCAAGCTGACGAAAAAGGTTTTTGCCTGCCTGAAGGAGAAAATAAATACTTTATAGGATGACAAGATCAGGATTTTATGATAGAAAGGATCGGTTCATATGCACGATCATCTGATAATAGCTACCGCTTGTAACGGACAGATCAGGGCTTTGGCGGCTGTTACCACCGGGTTAGTAGAGGAAGCGAGACAGCGGCATGATTGTTGGCCAACTGCTGCTGCGGTTTTAGGACGCAGTTTGACCGGTGGTTTGCTGATGGGCGCTATTTTAAAAGAAGGACAGCACCTTACTTTAAGAGTGCTGGGCGACGGTCCTTGCGGTGCAGTCATCGTCGATGTGGATGACAGTTCCCATGTCAAGGGATATCTGCAGGAGCCGCACGTGAATTTACCCGCGACAAGCGCCGGCAAATTAGATGTTGGCGGCGCTGTTGGCAAAGGCTTTTTGGCAGTCAGTAAAGATTTGGGTTTCGGTGATCCCTATGTTGGGCAGGTACCCTTGCAAAGCGGAGAAATTGCCACGGATTTGGCTTACTATCTAGCCGTCTCAGAACAAATTCCCTCAGCGGTGGGATTGGGAGTACTAGTCAATCCGGATGGACAAGTAAAAACTGCGGGTGGATATTTACTGCAAATGCTGCCGGGAGCAGATGCTGATCTGATCGAGAAGCTGGAAAAACGTTTGGCTGAAGCGGCGATGCCAACAGAAATGATCCAAGAGGTAGAAACTGCGGAAGAAATGCTGAAACGCTTCTTTACTGCGGACGAGTTAACGATTTTGGAAACCAGAGAGGTCCATTACCAATGTGATTGCAGCAGAGAACGTTTGCAGCAGATTTTATTGAGTATCTCAGACGACGAGTTGCAGGATATGGCAGCGAAGCAGGAGCCGGTGGAAATGATTTGTCATTTCTGTCGCACGGCCTATCATTTTCAGCCGGAAGAAATCGTTGCCCTGCGTAAAGCGAAGCAAGAAAAAAAGGAGTCTAGATAAAAAGTGAGGTGAACCGTATGTCCAAACGACGTAAGACCAATGGTAACCGGAACTTTGACAGTATCATGGAAGTGAAGCAAACGGTTTTTCCCAAACAAACGGTGGCGATCGGAAGTCATCATCAAACGAATCGTGATCGCACGAATGCCAAAGCGAGCTTAGTCATGCAGCCAATGAACCCAGCCGATCAGGCAGACATTACGCTGCAGCAAGCAATGGAATCTTTCGCTGCATCCGGCGAGACAAAGCTATTTCTGCACCAGCTGCAGCCGGAGAACGCAAAAATTGCCGTCTATCCGGAAATCGACGACGCTTCTGCGGTTTTTCTCAAACAAGAACAGACGAAAGTAAGTGCAGAAGATGCTGCTGCAGCAGAGGGACCGCAGCCGGAGCAAATGGAAGCGGAAATCGATTCTGCAGAAGAACAGCTTGCCCTACCCAGAGCGGAGGAAGCCTTTGCGGAGGAGAGTCTGCTTTCCGAACAGATGTTATTTTCTCTTCTGCATTTACAGCAGGAAAACCGTATTCTGCAGAAAAGCAAGCAAAACGGGATCGAGCAGAAATATCGTATTTGGCTGCAGGAAGAAGCGCGCTTGAAGCTGCTGCATCGCGAATATGATCTTTTAATAGAAGAAGCAGAGCCGGAAGTCTATAGCAAAGCGGTGAGTGCCGGTCTGTCGATCGCCCGCGCGCTGCAGCAGGTGCGCAGTCACCGGCAAAAAATGGAGACTCAGTTTCCCTGGCTGAAGCGAAAAAATCAGACGGAAGAACCTCTAAAAGATGTCGGCTCTGCCGCAGCAGCTGCGGTGCCTGTCTGCATCGACAACAAGGAAGCAGCGGGAAAACCAGAACCGGATCCAGCGGCAAAGCATGATTTTTTAGAGGATGATTTACCACCGATGCCGATGGACAGCCGTCTGACTCTGCGTGGCGGCTCCGATGGCGGCCAGCCGGGAGATAAAACTCCGGGCCGACCGATGATTAATAATGTACCGCTGCTGATGGTTGACGATTCGGAATATACGGATTGGCACAATTATCTCTATCATCAGGCCAATACACCTGCTTCTACAGGGGGACGCAGCCATGTGATTTTCAAAGCGGTAGCCGGCGGCAATGATAACGATGCGGCTTGCTATATGCTGGAAATGGTCCGCTATGGCAAACGAATCCTGATCGATGCCGGTATCCGGCTCTCTGCCCGGATTGAGCGTTTGCCAAACGTCCAAACAATACCGAAACCCGATTTGATCATCATCACCCACGCTCATTACAGCCAATGTGGCGCCTTGCCCTATTTGGTGAAACGGTGGCCGGATGTCCCGGTTTGGTGCAGTAAAGACTCTGAACCGATGATCGAGGCAATGCTTGATACCTTATTGCGGCCGGCAGAGGATCAGGAAGACTATGTCAGCGAAGCGCCGGTTTACGAAGCAGCGGAGATTAAGGCAGTTCAACTGACAGTCAAAGAGATCGGAACGAAATATTATCCGTTCCATGATGATTTATCAATTACACTCTACGCTGCCGGTCATATGCCGGGCGCCGTCAGTATTGCGGTGCAAGGTCAGGATGATTCTGTTTTTATCACCGCTGATTTTACGAAACACAAAGAAAAAACCGCACTGGCAGCCGCTTGGCCGGTGGGTAATTTTGATATCATGATTCTTAATATCACCAATGGTCAATTTCCTCATTTTGAACGTCAAGCCATGGAACAAGTTATGATTAGTAAGGTTAATGAAATTCTCAACAACGGTGGCTGCGCTTTATTTCCCTGTGCCGAATTGGGACGCGGCGAGAATTTCGCTTTCCTGTTCCGTCAAGCGATGACAGAAGGTAAATTGAGAAAGGTACCGCTCTATATCGACGGCCGCTGCAATCAGTTTTTTAAACTGATGGAGGAGCACATGCAGACGGACGCTACCACAAAACCGCAGACGGGTTTTCTTCATGCAGACAGTTTCCGCTGGTCGATTACGCCAATTGACGAGACAATCCGCCAGACTGTTGCTGATAAGCCCTGTATCTTGTTTGTCAATCCGGCGATGCTGACAGAAAAAGCGCCTGGATTTACTTATTTAAGTAAAATAGTGAAAGACGATGTGTCTGCCGTTTTTTTACCGACAATGAGTGAAAGCTTGGTTGCCCTGATTCCGATACTGGAAAAACTGAGTAAAAAACAACCAGGGAAAAAGAGTGAAATCCTTTATTATCATTGGCCTTCTCACCCTGCCCAAGACGAATTGCTTTCCGCAATTGAGTACTTGCACCCACAGGTGGTTTTGTTGGTACACGGCAATGCGGAAGCACACAGAGCCATGCGCACCGCTATCCCAAGCAGTGTGATGCGCCGCAGTGTGACAACCGGAGAAACCATCCGTGTCAGACCGCAGGAAGAATAAAATCAAAGAAAAGAAGGAGGGGGTTGTTTTGCAATGCAGCCAAGTACGTTTATTGATACCGGCTTATGTGAAAAATGAATTGACTGTTTTGGAGAAATTGGAAATGAAACATCATTTCGGTCAATGTCCGATTTGCTCCAGCCGAATGATCGCCTTGCAGGCAGCCACTCAATCGAGACAGAGCGAGAGAAATGATCAAGCGGCAACAGGCTCTCTTAAAAATACCGTGATCGATCCGAAGGCCATCGTCGAATCTCCCAACGAACAACTGGAATTGACTGCTGCAAAGGGTTTAAATCATCAAAAAGAAACGGGTGCGGAAGAAATAATGGAAGAAAACCTAAAATGCGGCTCGGGCACGGAACAACCGGAGCCAATACAGCTTGAGGGAAAGCAGGAAATGACGGAAAGTAAACATGAAAAATCGAAATTTCGGCCTCAAAAAGCCCGCAGAGGAGAGCACACAGCCGAGCAAAAATTAACAGAGGCAGGTATTTTGATACCGTATCCGGCTGCTCATCTGAGCGAACAAATGCAAGCCTGGCTGCGGCGCAAAAACGGGAACAAAAAATGCCAGAAGCTGTGCTTCTGAAAACTGAAGTTCACCCGGTTCCAGCTGCTTCTTCTGAATTGAATGGGGAAGATTTATTACGCATGCGCATGCTGGCAATGCTGGCAGAAGAAACAGCGAAATTACAGCAGCAAGGGGAAGTCAATCGCTTGACAAGGATCGGAACGGTGGAGATTGCAGCACCATCCAAACAGAAAGTGCCGGAAACAAACCTGATTGCCGACAGGACAGAGGACAGAGCACCAGCAGAGCACTCTAATTGGATCGATGAACCGGATCACAGTTGGCAAATGCTGACAGAAACACAATCGGCAACACTGGAAGAGATGGAGCAGAAAGCAGAAGCAATTCTGGCTTCGGAGGCAATAGAGCCACCGGAGGTGCAGCGCTGGCAGGATGATCCCAACCAGTATGTCGAAGTTCCGTATATCCATCCGGTGACACAGGTTTCGGTTTTACGAAAAATACGCCGCAGTTCACCGGAGGGCTTGCTTTTTTTGCAGGAGCAGGCAGAAAAACAGGAAGCTGAAGCGGCAGTCTTGCGCGAAGAAGAAAAGCGAAGATCAGAAGAGCGGGAGGAGCAGCAACGCAGACAGGCTGAAGCGGAACAAGCCGCTCTCTTATTGCAGGAAAGCGAGCGTGAGGTAAAGCAAGGGTCTAACAGAACAATCAATCCTGCCAACGCTTCCGCCCAGACTGCACGGTCGCGCTTATTGTCGCAAATTGAAAAAGAAGCGGGTAATGCCGACAACACAGTCGACAAAAAGCCGGTTAACATTAATAAAACAGCGAAGCTCTTACCTTTTTCAGAAAACCCCAAACGTCAAGCTGCTTTTTTTCGCTTCCTCTGCTTGGTTTTATTGCTGCTTTCCCTACTCTTTGCTTATGGTTGGTGGACGGGTGCGGCGCATCTGTCGGCTGCTGTGTTTTTGCCGGAGGAAGCGAAAATTACGCTGGGCTTCGGGACTGAAAATCCGCAGGGAAGGTATTGCGCGCTCAGCGTTCTGTGGGCTTTATGATCAATGAAGAAGCTCGCAGCAAGCGCATTCTGACTCAATTGGAACAGTACTATCAAGATGCGGTTTCCGATTTGAATTTTCATAATGCCTATGAGCTGTTAGTCGCAGTCATTCTTTCGGCACAATCGACCGATAAACAGGTCAACCAGACCACAAAAATCCTTTTTGCCAAAGCGCCGGATGTGTTTGCCTTGGCTGCTCTTTCTGTTGACGAAATCGAACAATTGACCAAAGGAGTCGGTTTATTCCGGAATAAAAGTAAAAACCTAGCGCAGATGGCGAAGAAACTGATTGAAGAACATGGGGGAAGGGTTCCCGAGACTAGAACAGACCTGGAAGCTCTGCCCGGCGTCGGCCGTAAAACTGCCAGTGTTGTTTTATCAATCGCCTTTGGAATACCGGCTTTGGCAGTGGATACCCATATTTTCCGGGTTGCCAACCGCATGGGACTGGCCGAGGCGAAAACACCGCTGCAGACGGAAATGAGTCTATGCGTCTTGATCCCTGAAGAGAAATGGGGAGAGGCGCACCATTGGCTGATCCATCATGGCCGAACCTATTGTAAAGCGAAAACCCCTTGCTGTGCAGCCTGTCCTGTCCGGCAGGATTGTCCGAAGATTTTATAATGAAGGTGATAGGGATGAAAAAGCAAATACAGCTACTGGAGCTGTCTCGGATGGTGGCAGACCTGCTGCAGCAAGCGAAATTGGCCAAGATTATAGTCAGCGGCCCTAACCGGACTGCTGTTTATCATAAACAGACCCTTATTCCCAAAAAAGGCAAAGCAGGACTTTTTTGGCAAGTGGAAGCGTCTGACGGCCAAAAGGTATTTCATACCAATTATCATCAAAGCGAGGAAGCTGTACTCTGGCTGCAGCAAGTGGCAAAGCAATACAAGCAGGCGCAGATCCTGACAGCGGAAGAGGATTATCAGCTTTTTTTCCAAAAGGATGGTATGGTTCACTTGAGCGGGAAGGCGGTAGAACGTCCCATTCAGGCCAAGGAGCATAACCGCAGCAAAAATTATCTGCTGCGGGAGGGTGAACCGATCGATTTTTTGCTGGAATTGGGTATCATGACTGCTAATGGTATGGTCAGTAAAGACCGATTTGACAAATTTAAGCAAATTAACCGTTACTTGGAGATTGTAACGGATTGTCTACCCCGATTGCCTGAAGAAGGAACGCTGCGCATCATCGATTTTGGCTGCGGTAAATCCTACCTGACATTTGCACTTTATTGGCTGTTGGCAGATAAAAAACAGCGCGAAGTAGAGATCATCGGGCTTGACTTAAAGACAGATGTGATCGAGCATTGCGAAGCACTGGCGCGTAAACTGGACTATACAGGTTTGCATTTTGAACAAGGAGATATTGCCGGCTGGCAAAATGATCGGCCGGTTGATTTGGTCGTATCGCTGCACGCCTGTGATACGGCTACGGATGCAGCCTTGACTCAGGCAATTCTTTGGCAGGCAAAAATCATTTTAGCGGTGCCTTGCTGCCAGCACGAACTGGCACCGCAGCTGCAGTCGGAAGCACAGCAGGCAGTATTGCGGCATGGTATTCTGAGAGAACGGCTGGCCAGTTTGGTAACGGATGCCCTGAGAGCATCCGCTTTGGAAGCCTGCGGTTATACTACGCAGGTGATGGAATTCATTGATTTGGAGCATACTCCTAAAAATATACTGATTAGAGCGATTAAATCTCAAAAACCAGTTATTACCTCAAAAGCACTGCAGCAGATGAATCAGTTGCTGCAGTGTTATGGCATCAAAGAATGGGCCATGCTTAAACTTCTTGCTGAAAATAACATTTACTTCAACGAATAATCATAATTACGATATATTCTTGATATATGATATCATAAATCAAGAGTAAACCTTATTGTATCAGTAGATTGCATGAAAAGCAGGCAATATTGTTGACGTTTTGCCAAAGATGAGCTACAATATGATTATCAAAAAGGCAGGAGGGATATGCAATGTCGGAAGCAAACTTGAATTTGAACTATTTAGGAATTCATTATACTGGAGAAGTATATCGCAACCTAACACCGGTCGAACTGGTTGAGCAGTCCTTGAAACGTGGTGAAGGTGTCTTATCGGATACCGGCGCTTTATCAGTAGAAACGGGTAAGTATACAGGACGTTCCCCAAAAGATAAATTTATCGTGGATACCAAAGATGTGCATGATCAGATCGCCTGGGGCAGTGTCAATATGCCAATGGCAGAGGATCACTATGATAAAATCTATCAGCGGTTAACCGCTTATCTGGAAAATCGTGACTTATTTGTTTTCGATGGCTTCGCTGGAGCCGATCGCAGCTATACGTTACCGATTCGTGTGATCAATGAATGCGCCTGGCAGAATTTATTCGTACATCAGCTGTTTATTCGTCCGACAGAAGCAGAATTAGCAGAACACGAAGCAGAATTCACTGTGATCTGCGCCCCCGGATTTCGGGCTTGGCCACAAAGTGACGGCACCAACAGCGAAGCCTTTATCATTGTGCATTTTGGCCGTAAACAGGTCATCATCGGCGGCAGCAGTTATGCCGGAGAAATGAAAAAATCTATTTTCTCGGCGATGAATTTCCTGCTGACGGATCAGCATGTTTGCCCGATGCATTGCTCTGCCAACATTGGTGAACAAGGAGATGTAGCACTCTTCTTTGGTTTGTCTGGCACTGGCAAGACAACGTTGTCTGCCGATCCCAACCGCCGCTTGATTGGCGATGATGAACATGGCTGGTCACCCAATGGTATCTTCAATTTTGAAGGTGGCTGCTATGCCAAGTGTATCAATTTGAAAGAAGAAAATGAACCGCAAATTTGGAATGCGATTCGTTTTGGTTCTGTTGTGGAGAATGTTGTTTTAGGTGAAAAGACACATCAACCGGATTACTGCGATGGCAGCTTAACTGAAAATACCCGCGTGGCTTATCCGATTCACTATATTCCAGGGGCAGTGATTCCCTCGGTAGGCGGCCATCCCAAGACGATTTTCTTTTTAACCGCAGATGCTTTCGGTGTGATGCCTCCGATTGCCCGTCTGAATAAAGAACAGTCGATGTATTATTTCTTATCCGGTTATACTTCGAAATTAGCGGGCACAGAAAGAGGAATTGTTGCACCGGAAGCGACCTTCAGTTCCTGTTTCGGAGCACCTTTCCTACCGCGTAACCCCCATGTTTATGCCGCCTTGTTGGGTGAACTGATCGAAACGCACCAAACCAGAGTCTATCTGCTCAATACAGGTTGGACTGGTGGCCCATATGGAGAAGGTCACCGTATTTCCTTGAAATACACGCGGGCAATGGTGACAGCTGCTTTAAACGGGGATCTCGATCAGGTGACTTATATCAATAATCCTATTTTTAAGATTGATGTACCGCTCAGCTGTCCCAATGTGCCGGCAGAGCTTTTGGATCCTCGTCAAACATGGCAGGATAAAGACGCCTATGACCGTCAAGCCAAACACCTGGTGGAGATGTTTGCAAAGAACTATACCACGCTCTAGTTTGTGTTTACGATGTCTCTAAAATCAGAGCAATCCAGAAAACAAGAAAGCTGTATCACCTGTGATATGCTCCCCATAGGGTAGACACTCGAAATAACAAAAAGTTCGAGACTACACAATGGGGAGCTATTATTATGCAAAAAGCGAAAGCAACATCAGAAGAAAAGATCAAGGCTGTAGAAGCGTATCTATCCGGAGAAGGAAGTCAACCACGTTGGGCAAGAAAATTTGGGATAGGTTTATCATCATTTCAACAATGGATTCGTAACTACAAATCAATGGGACGAGATGGCCTTAGACCACAGGAAAACAACAAAAACTATACTCTAGAAATGAAACGAGAAGCCGCACTTGCCTATCTTTCAGGGAAAGGCAGTCAGGTTGAAATTTGCGAAAGATACAAAATTCGAGCGAAGAGGCAATTGCAAACTTGGATAAAGATGTATAATGGTCATAAAGAATTCCGCGCTTCCAGCGGTAAAGGGAGTGAACTCTATATGACCAGGGGAATAAAGACGACACGGGAGGAACGAGTTGAGATCGTTAGCTATTGCATTGAGCACAATAAAAATTATGCTGGGACGATAGAAAAATATGGCGTCAGCTACCAACAAATCTATGCTTGGGTAAAGAAGTATGAAGAACGCGGTGTAGATGGTCTCTCAGATAAACGGGGAAAACGGAAAGCAGAAGCCGAAATGACTGAGTTGGAGAAACTACGCGCGGAACACCGACTCTTAACAGCAAAGAATAGAAGATTAGAATTGGAGAATGCGATATTAAAAAAACTCGAAAAATTGAGGAGGAGGTGACGTTAAGCGGAGTTCGGCAGCAAGGTATATATGTTTGTGTACAAGACTTTGCAGAAGAAAACTTCTCTGTTGCGGAAATTTGTGACATTTTAGAATTAAATCGTTCCAGCTATTACAAATGGACACACAGGGAAAAGAGCCAGAGCGAACTAGAGAATGAGAAGCTCATCCACGAAATTGGATTGATTTATGCCAAGAGCAATAGTACGTTTGGATATCGGAGAATTGCTGATGAATACAATAAAAACGAAGAGCACACACGGAAATATAATTGCAAACGGTTTTATAGATTGACGCAGCTAGTGGGGTTGAAGTCCGTCATCCGTCGCAAGCGGCCAGCTTACCAAAGATCCACACCAGAGGTTACGGCAGAAAACATTCTGAATCGGGAATTTACTGCTGAAAAGCAAAACGAAAAATGGCTGACTGATGTAACCGAGATGAAGTACAACCATAACTTGGAGAAACTCTATTTGAGCGCGATCCTGGATTTGAAGGGAAGAGATATTGTTTCTTTTGCCATTGGACACAGTAACAATAACCAATTGGTCTTTGATACCTTTGACTTAGCAGTCCGGAAATATCCGGATGCTCATCCACTGTTTCATAGTGACCGTGGATATCAATATACGAGTAAGTCTTTTAAGAGAAAATTGGACCTTGCAGAAATGACGCAAAGCATGTCTCGCGCGGGCCGCTGCATTGACAATGGTCCAATGGAAGGCTTCTGGGGTATTCTTAAGTGTGAAATGTATTATCTGGATCAGTTTGAAGATTATGATTCCCTTGCTAAAGCAATTGAAGATTTCATTCACTATTACAATTATGAACGTCGTCAACACAAGCTACAGAAATTGGCGCCGATGAGTTATCGAAACCTTTTCGAAAAAGCGGCATAAAAAATAAAACCGCAAATTTTGAATGGATGTAAAACAGCCATTCAAAATTTGCGGTTACCACAGCGCGCAGCGCTGTGTTTCCTAAGAATTATTTTGTTATTTCATCTGTCTACTTGACAGGGAGCAGTTCACTGTCTGGTGAGCAGCTTTCTTGTTGCATTTATGTTACATCTTGATAAAATATGAGTATTTATGCTTGACGGTTCTGCTCCTTTATGCTATTTTACTATAAGTAAACTTCCGAGAGAATGGAAATAGATACCAGAAAGAGGTGATATTTTGATTCGCTTTAGAGAGATCGACCGGGAAAATCTGCAGCAGGTGATCCGGCTGAAGGTAATGGAAGATCAGAAGAGCTTTGTTGCCAGTAATCTGTTTTCCATTGCGGAAGCCAAAGCAGAGCCGGAATGTGTTCCTCTCGCCGTGTTTAACGATGAAACAGCCATTGGATTTGTCATGTATTGTTTAGAACCACAGCAGAAAGAATACTGGATTTATCGCGTCATGATCGATGAGAAATATCAATCACAGGGATTCGGCCGTCGGGTCATGCAAATATTGATCTATCGTATTCAGCAGGATCTGGCTTATCACAAGATTTATATCAGTTTTGCACCGGATAATTTCAGAGCAAAATCGCTTTATGAGAGTTTGGGTTTTAAACCGGACGGACGGATGATCGACGGAGAGCTGATCTATCTCTTAACTTACTAATTTCCAGCGGATGAATCGTTATCGCATCATCCGCTGGTTTTTTCTCTGAAAAAACCAGCGGTGCTTTCATTCCCATTGCGGGAACAAAGGAGATAAAGCATGATAGAGTTGAACGATATTAACAAAACTTTTCGGGTGGCAAAACGCAGTGCCGGTTTCAGGCAAGCAGTGAAAGCTTTGTTCCATAAACAGTATACGAGCGTGCAGGCACTGCGTAATGTCAGTTTTCAGATCAATGAAGGTGAAATGGTTGGCTACATCGGACCAAACGGTGCCGGCAAGAGCAGTACGATTAAAATCATGTGCGGAATTCTGACTCCCGACAGCGGCAGTTGCTTGATTGATGGCCGTGTACCTTGGCAGGAGCGAATCGCCCACGTCCAGCAGATTGGGGTTGTTTTTGGACAGCGTTCGCAGCTTTGGTGGGATGTACCGGTCATCGACTCTTTTGAGCTGATTCGTGATATTTATCGGGTAAAGAAAGCTCAGTATCAAAGGAATTTGGATGAATTGGTGACCTTACTTGATCTCGCTGAGATCATCAGGACACCGGCCAGAAGCTTGAGCTTGGGGCAGCGCATGCGCTGTGAGATCGCAGCCTCCCTGCTGCATAGCCCGAAAATACTGTTCCTCGATGAACCGACCATTGGTTTGGATGCGGTTTCCAAAATCGCTGTGCGCGATTTCATTAAGCGCCTGAATCGGGAACACCATACCACCGTAATTTTGACGACACATGATATGCAGGATATTGAGAGCATGGCAGAACGAATTCTGCTGATCGGCAAGGGACGGATCTTACTGGACGGAACCCTACCGGAACTAATGAAACGCAATACCCCCTATAAAGTTATCACGGTGGAATACAGCAATGGTTTCTTTCTGCCAAAAGATGGCATCCTGCAGCAGAGCCAACTGAATGGTCAGGCCGTATTCCAAATTGATACACGCCTGTTGACGGTGGCGGAAGCGATTGCTCATTTATCCTCTCAAGCTGAATTGACTGATTTGTCGATTGCCGCTACTTCGGTTGACGAAATGGTCGTTTCTCTGTATGAGGAATTCGAAATATGAAAGCCTACTATTCTTTCTTTCGCATGCGTCTGATCAATAGCTTACAGTATCGAGCAGCGGCTTTAGGCGGTATCGCCTGTACGACTGCCTGGGCTCTGATGAACATTTTGCTCTATAAAGCATTTTATCAGGCGAATCCTGACGCATTTCCCATGGGCTTTTCCCAGCTGACTTCCTACATTTGGCTGCAGCAGGCGTTGCTGCCGCTCTTTATGCTGCGGCAATGGGATCTGGATGTCTTTCAGGAGATCACTGACGGCAATATTTCTTACACTCTGGTGCGGCCGCTTGATTTGTATCATACCTGGTTTATCAAAAATATCGCTTCCAGGTTATCGCGGACGATGCTGCAGTGTCCACTTTTACTGCTGCTTGGTTTTTGCATTGCAAAACCTTATCGGCTGGCGCCACCACAAGATGGAGTCAGCCTATTGATGTTTTTTATCACAGCTTGCTTCAGCTTAGCAATCGTCACCGCAGTCTGCCTGCTGGTTTATATCTCAACCTTCTACACTTTGTCTTCTCAAGGCCAGCGTCTGGTGGTTTCTTCTTTATCCGATTTCTTAACCGGCTCTCTCATCCCGCTGCCTTTTTTGCCCAACGCGGTCGTTCAGATTATCAGTCTGACCCCTTTCTATTTTATGCAAAATTTACCGCTGCGGGTTTACAGCGGCAATATCAGCGGAACTGAGTTGTATCTCGATCTCTTGCTGCAGATCGCCTGGCTGGTTGGATTGATTCTTCTGGGTAAATGGTGGCTAAAGCGAGCCAGCAGAAAAATCATTGTCCAGGGAGGTTAACGATGAAGCTCTATTTGAAGTATTTCTCGATTCAGCTGCAAAGCCAGATGCAATATAAACTTTCTTTTCTCTTTACTTTAATCGGTCAATTTTCTACATCCTTTGCGGCTTTTCTTTCGGTCTACTTTATGTTTGCCCGTTTCCATGAAATTGACGGTTTTACTTATCAACAGGTATTGCTCTGTTTTGCTGTGGTATTGATGTCATTCTCTCTGGCGGAATGCTTTGCGCGCGGATTCGACCGTTTTGCAGTCATGATCGGCAACGGCGAATTTGACCGTATCCTGGTGCGTCCCAGAAATGAAATTTTTCAGATTTTAGCGACTAAAATTGAACTGACGCGCTTGGGAAGATTACTGCAGGCAGTCATCATCTTCTCTTATGCGATCCCGGCAAGCAATGTTATTTGGGATGGGACGAAACTCCTGCTGCTGAGCCTGATGGTTTTATCCGGAACGGTGGTTTTCAGCGGCCTTTTTACCATTTACGCGGCGATTTGTTTTTTTACAACTGAAGGCTTGGAATTTATGAATATCTTTACGGATGGCGGTCGGGAATTTGGCAGTTATCCGGTTTCGATTTACGGCGGGTCTGTGCTGAGGTTTCTGACCTATGTCGTACCGCTGGCATTATTTCAATACTACCCCTTCCTTTTTTTAATCGGCCGCAGCAATAACCCACTCTATGCACTAAGCCCTTGCCTGGCGTTCTTCTTTTTGCTGCCCTGCTATGCTTTCTGGCGCTTTGGTCTGCGGCAATATAAGTCGACCGGATCATAGAATTTGACAAAGCAGAGAACCCGGTTATAATAAAAGCAATCAATGATGAAATGAGCGGGTGATCGGTTTTGAATTTTCTTCTATATCTGAAAGCAACTTCCGGCTGGTGGCTGCCTCCTCTGATCGGAGCAGTCATCGGTTTGATAACTAACTGGCTGGCTATCCGGATGTTGTTCCGGCCGTACCGGGCCTATCATATCGGTAAACTGAAAATCCCGTTTACACCGGGGGTGATTCCCAACCGCCGTGCTGAGATCTCCAACAAGGTTGGCCAAGTGGTCGCGCAGTATTTGTTCAACGAAACCGAATTGAGCCGTACATTTTTGGAACCATCGGTGCAAGACGGGATAGCCAATTTCCTGGCGCTGCGCTGGCAGACCTTGTTGACATCAGGCATGACAGCAGAAACCTGGCTGCAGCAGCTGCCCGAAGAACGCAGAAAGCAGCTAAAACAGCAAATTGCGGAGCAGCTGATCCAGCGGCTCGTGAAGGCAGCAAAGCGGGAAGCCACACAGGAGCAATGTAAACGACTATTACAAGAGCAATGGCAAAAAGCATTGCAGCAGATCCCGCCGCAGAACCTCTTCGCTTCCGGCAGCAACTATCTCAGCGATTTCCTGGCAAATTGGCTGCAGCAAGATCGTTTGCGTGAAAAAGTGAAAGTGAATCTGATTGAGCGTTTTCAACAGCTAAGGCTGCAATGGCAAAGTGACCAGACAACGCTTGCCGATCTGCTGGGTGATGACACCAGCCGCGAATTGAACCGGCTGTTGTTCGACCATCGCGCCAACCTGGCTGTGCTGCTGAAAGAAATTCTCACCGATGCAGAATTACCCAAAGAATTAGCCCCATTTGCCAAACGGCAAATGGAAAAGCAGTGGCCGCTGAATATTTTAGCTGCTTTGATCAGCGAAGAACGCATGCTGAAAATGATCATCTCTTTGTTGGCAGATGCGGAGAACTGGCTGGATCAGGATGAGAACCAAGCGATGCTGGCAGAGCGTTTGACAGCTGCTTTCCGTGATTTTTCGCAAAAACCGCTCAGTGAGCGGTTGCTGCGAAAAGACAGTCTGCTGACGGAAGAACGCTTGCAAACGGTGATTGATTATCTTTGGCAGGGGCTGCGCAAAACAGCCGACGCTGAAACCATCAATCTTTGGCTGAACGGCAGCTTAAAGTCCATGCAGGACTGCAGCTGGCAGCAGCTGGCGGAGCGTTTTGGTGCACAGGATATTCTGGAAAAATTCCCCGTTCTGCTCTGGCAGATCCTGGAGCGGGAAATAGAGAGTGAACAGCGTCAGCAGCAAATCAGGTTCTTTTTGCAGCAGCAGATCGATCTGCTGCTGCAGAAACCCTTCAGTGAATTTCTGGAGGGTTGGCAGCCACAGCAAAGTCAGTGGCTGCAACTAGCGCAGTGGCTGCAGCAATCCGCTGTGAAAACACTGCCCGAGCTGCTGCCCACTTTCAATGTTACCCGCATGGTGGAACGCAGGCTGAATGAATTCCCGATTGCGGAGATTGAACAACTGATCATTAGCATTGCAGGCAAAGAATTATCAGCCATCACCTGGTTTGGCGCTTTGCTTGGTTTTGTGATTGGCAGTCTGCAGCTGGTGATTTAGGCATTTGAACAAGAAAAAATCCGGACAAGATCCTTGTGGCAGCAACAGCGCAGGCTGAAGTTGTCTGAGAGGAATTGTCCGGATTTTTTTTGTGAGTCTGGAGTCCTAAACTATTTTCTGGCAGCTAAGATTTTTTCGGAGAGTGCCATGAATTCATCGATATCCGACAGGGAAAGATCAATGGCTGTCTGCCAGAATTCCTTTTGGGTCAGATCAGCCTGGAGGTACTGCATCGCCAACTGCTCTACCGTCATCACACCGGTATGCTGGAGCAATTCGATGTAGGTGTCTTCAAAGCTGACGCCGACTTGTTTTGCTTTGGCATAGATACCGGTGGCAAAGAAGAAACCGAAGGTATAGGGGAAATTATAGAAGGGTACGCTGGTGCCATGAAAATGACCTTTGGACAGCCAGAAGGTGGGATGCCAGACGTCCAGCATATTTTCGTAAGCGGTTTTTTGCGCATTCAGCATCATCTGATTCAATTCGGCAGCGGAAAGCGGACCTTTTTTGCGTGCTTGACAGAAATTGTCTTCAAAGAGATAGCGGCAATGAATATTCAGCATTTCACTGGCAGCTTGTTCAATCTTGGCTGCCAGTAAGGCTAATTTCTCTTCCTCGTTCTTGGCATGACGAATGGCCGCTTCCGCTACCACCAGTTCGTTCAGGTTGGAGGCGGTTTCTGCCAGACACATGCCAACGTTTTGATTGAGCGCCGGCAGGTCTTTCATCGCTTCATTATGGAAGGCGTGTCCCAGTTCGTGCGCGATGGTCGTGGCATGTTCGAGATTACCGGAGTAGGTAGAAAAGATGCGGCTTTCTTTCATTATCGGCAATGAGGAACAAAAGGCACCGGCACCTTTACCGGCTCGGTTTTCCACTTCTACCCAGCGGTTCAGGAAGGCTTTTTCGGCAAAGGCAGCTAATTTCGGACTGAATCCCTGAAACTGCTCAAGAATGAAATTCGCAGCTTCAGTGTAGGTCGCTTTTTGACCGTCTGCACCGATCGGTGCATAAAAGTCATGCCAACAGAGCCGATCGGCACCCATCAACTGCTGTTTACGTTTGTAATAAGCCACCAACTTGGTTTTGTTTTCCGATATCGTCTGCCACATCATATCTACGGTGGCTTTGGAGATGCGATTTATCTCAAGGGGTTCTTTCATATAATCCCAACCACGGGCTTCATATAAATTTAAACGGAAGCCCATCATGGAATTGAGTTCCTGGGCGCCAAGGTCAGCCAGATCCTGCCAGGCTGCTTCCCATTTTGGCATTAACTGTTCACGCAGGCTGCGGTCAGGGTCGTTGAGACGATTGTAGGCTTGTCCTGCGGAAAGCTGTGTTGTGCTGCCATCGTTTTCCGTGAGAGTGATCTTCACCCGCGCGACCAAGCGTTCATACATACTGCCCCAGGCTTTATAACCATCGGAAGCCAGTTTGCTGATCAGATTTTCTTGTTCCGGCGGCAGTTTATCCGCTGCCTGCCGGCGCATTTCGTCCAAAACGAAACGATAAGGCTGGAACGTTGGGGTCAGCAGCAACGCCTGCCACTGTTCGTCTGTTTCTGCCAAAATCAATTGATTGACCAACGTTAAAACCTGTTCGAACTGACCGGAGAGACTGAAAAAACGGCCGAATAGCATTTGCGCCTTGACATCCGTCGTGTCCGCCGCATTGAGAAATTCCAGGAAAGCGGCTACTTGGATAAAGCGGTGGGCCAGCGTCTGGATTTCCTGGAATCGTTCTGCCCAGACCGCCTCGTTGGGTTCTTTAGATTGATTCATTTTTGCGATTACAGCGGTAAATTCTGCATTCAGTGCGTCAAGCTCAGCTGCTAATTGCGGGGAATCACTGCCGCCGGGAAAAATCGGCTCCAGATCCCAGACGGGATTTAAATCTTTCAGCATCAAATCAACTCCTTCATTGCTTTATTGAGAAATTACCTGATTAAATCATTTTTTCGGTCAGTGTCATAAATTCATCATAATCGGCTAAAACCGAATCGATCGCCTGTTGCCAGAATTCGCTGCCGGTCAGATCAACACCTAGATGCCGCTCGGCCAATTCTTCTACGCTGAGGCGGCCGGTGTCCTGCAGTAAATCAATGTATTGATTTTCGAAAGCCGGACCCAATTGCAAGGCTTTGGCATAGATTCCGGCAGAGAAGAGAAAACCAAAGGTATAAGGAAAGTTATAGAAGGGAACACCGGTGCTGTAAAAATGCAGCTTGGAAGCCCAGAAACGGGGATGATAACCATCCAGAGCGCCGGCATATGCCTGCTTTTGGGCTGCTATCATCAGTTCGTTCAAGCGGCTGACGGCAACTTCGCCTTTTTCACGTTCTGTATAGAAGGATTTTTCAAAGAGAAAACGCGCTTCAATATTCATTAAGAGAGAAACGGCACGATGCAGCTTGCTTTCAATCAGGGAAAGTTTTTCCTCTGCCGACTTGGCAGCGGCTACCGAGGCGTTGGCAACGATCATTTCACCCATGGTCGAAGCGGTTTCGGCCACAATCATGGCATAGGATTTGGTTATCGGTGCCATATCTTTCATGACCCAACCATGATAACCATGGCCCAATTCATGCGCGACGGTGGCCATATTGCCCATTGTACCGGAGAACGTCACAAAAATACGGGATTGTTTGGCTTCCGAAAAACCGGAACAGAAACCACCCATCCGCTTGCCGGGACGGTCTTCCGATTCAATCCAGCTTTGCTGAAAGGCCATCGTGGCGAAATCGGCCATTTTGGGACTGAATTTGCGGAAGTTGTCGGTAATAAATTCTGCTGCCTCTTCAAAAGAGACTTTGGTTTGCTCGCCGCCGATCGGCGCATCCACATCGTTCCAGTTCAATTTTTCCACACCGAGCAGTTGTTTCTTGCGCTGCAGATAAGCGACCAGTTTTGCTTTATTGGCATCAATGGTCTGCCACATGCTGTCGAGTGTTTGACGCTGCATGCGATTATAAGCAACCGGCTCCTGCAGAAAATCGGGCCAGTCACGGTGTTGGTAAAGGTTGAGACGATAACCGGCCAATTGATTCAAAGTATGGCCGATGTTTTCTTCGGCGCTTTGCCAGGCGTTTTCCCAAGCCTCCATTAAATATTGCCGGACCTGGGGGTCGGCATCGGACAAGCGGTTCTGCAGTTGACCCATCGAGAGTTCCTGTTCCTTCGCATTGAGCGTGACCTTGACTTTCAGCGAGGAAGCGAGCATGGTATAAAGACTGCCCCAGCCGTGATAACCGTTGACAGCCAAAGAATTATTCAGAGATTCCAATTCTTTGCTCATCAGGGTTTTCGATTTTTCCCGACGTTCGTTTAAATTCCAGGCAACCTCTTTCAGTGCGTCCATGCTCAGCAGCAATTGCCATTCGCTATCCGACATGGCCAGGAATTGTGCATTCAGTTCGGTATTGATATTGGCCAGCACAGCGCTTAACTGACGGATTTTTCCGCTCATCTGGCGCGCGGCAAGATCGGCTGATTTTGCTGCGCTGTGACAATTGGCAAAGGCGCCGGCGTAGGAAGTGCGGCTGATCAAATCCTGCAATGTCTGCAAGCGGGGGACCCATTCGTTGAGATCGGTGATGGGCAGGTTGGCCCGTGGCTGGAACGCTGCCAAATCCAATTCCAGTTGGGTGACATAGACAAGAAAAGGTGCCGCACCGCAGCCGCCCGGAAAGAAAATATCCAGATCCCAGGTTCTGCTTAGATTCTGAAATTTACTCATCTATTTTCTCCTCTCATTCTTCTTAGTTTTTCGAGACAACTATCCTGAAAATTCGCTAAAGCAAATGTAGAATCCTGTTTTTTTATAAAATAGTTTCTTTTTATTCGGGTTGAAACAAGGCATAGAAAAACAGCGGTTCCGCCTGAATTTGACGGAACCGCTGTGCAGATACTTGCCAATGGGATTTGCAGCAAACTCGTATCAAGCTGCAAAGAGAGATTAAAGAGGACTGAAATGATACTCGGTACGGCTGTAAAAGCGCTTGCCGGCTGTCAGGATCGGCTGCAGAAACTGCGGATGATGGATTGCATCAGGGAAATATTGTGTTTCAAAGCAAACTCCGCTGTACTGATGATATTCAATGCCGTCTTTTCCACGGCGCGGTGTAATATTGTTGCCGGTATATAACTGCAGACCCGGCATCGAGCTGAAGATCTGCATGGAGATGCCGCTGATCTCGGAGGCGGCACTGCCAATGCGTCGGAAGCCGCTGCCGTTCAGACAATAATTATGATCATATCCCTTGCAGGCCAGCATATTACTGTGCGGCTGCACCAACCCCGCCGCTAAAGCAGCAGGTGTGCGAAAATCGTAAACAGTAGAGCTGACTGGAATTTGTTTACCGGTTGGCAAGGTTTCTTCATCATTTTCCAGAACAGTCTCCGCCAGCACTTCTACCAGATGACCGTCGAGGCGATTATACTGATGTCCGCTCAGGTTGAAATAGGCATGATTGGTTGGATTCAAAAGAGTATCCTGATCCGAAACCGCTTCATATTCAATGATCAGCTGATGGCTGTTGTTGAAAGTATAGCGGACGCTGAATTCCAGATTGCCGGGATAACCCGCTTCTCCGTCAGGAGAGCAGAGCTGAAAACAAACACTTTGATCCGACCGGCTTACCGACCAAATTTTGGCGTCAAAGCTATGCATACCGCCGTGCAAACTGTTCTTTCCTTCGTTGGCGATCAATTGAATTTGCTTACCCCCAAGGATAAAACTCGCGTTGCGAATCCGGTTGGCACAGCGTCCGATTACAGCACCGAAATAACCGTCATACTGTTGATAATCAGAAACCGTATCATAGCCCAAGACGACGTCCAAGTGTCGGCCATCACGATCTGGGATTACTAATTTTTGTATCGCAGCGCCATACTCCAGCAACTGCAGATAGGAACCATCTTTTGCGTCGATGCGAATCATAGCTCCGAGGCACTCCTTTGCCAGGTCTCTTATTTGCCGTAGGTGTTGAGCCAGTTCAAAATCTGAGCCAAGCGATGCACCTTATGCCAAGGTTTGCCGTTGCGGCTCATGCCATGAAATTCATTGGGGTATGCCACAAAACGGACCGGTGTTTTATTCAGGTATTTCAGCGCTGCAAAGTACATTTGACCCTGTTCAAAGGGACAGCGTAAGTCGCCTTCCTGCACTTCGATCAGGATGGGCGTGATGACATTATCGACATAACTGTAAGGAGACTGCTGCTTATAAGCCTTGTCGTCTTCCCAAGGCGCTACCATGTCAAAACGACGCAGCCAAGCCCAATTGCCATCCGATGTGCCGGACATAGCACCCCAATGTATGACGGGGCGGCTGCAGATCGCTGATTTGAATTTCTCGGTATGTCCGACGATCCAGGCGGTCATAAAACCACCATAAGAGCCGCCGGCGACCGAAATGCGTTTTTCGTCGATCCATTTATGTCGGCGCAAGGCACGCTTGCGGACAGAGAGGATATCTTCGTAGTCGCGTTTGCCCCATTCCTTGGCGATGACGGTGGAAAATTCTTCGCCATAGCCTTGTGAGCCTCTGGGATTGCTGAAAATGATGCCAAAGCCATTCGCAGCAGTGAGTTGGAATTCAAAGAAGAAAGCATTGGCATACATGCACATCGGACCGCCATGAATTTCTAAAACTGCAGGATAAGGATGGTCGGCTGTAAAATCGGTGGGTTTCATTACCCACAAGTCAACTTCCGGTGATTTACGGGTTGCCCGTGCTTTCATTTTTTCCGGTGTGGACAGTTGTATTTCTTCCAGCCAATCGTGATTGACATCAGTCAGGCATTTTTCTTTATGACGGATATTTTCCTGTTCAACATCAAAGAAGTAAACGTCGGCCGGATTGGTAAATTCAGTGGCCGCAAAGGCAATCTTGCGGCAATTGGCACTCAAGGAGTAACTGAAAATAGTCCGTTCTCCCGCCACAACCGGTTCGATTTTTTGCGTATCAACAAAAATCTTATACAGAGAGACATTGCCTTTATCACTGACCGGCAGATAGACGGACTTGGCACCCCAACCCCAAATCAAAGGCATGGAGCCGTTCAGAGGAATGTCGCATAAAGAGATATTGGTAAAAGTGCGGTCAAAAAAGGAGACACACTGCTCCGGCTCGCCGCCGCGCATCGGAATCAGATACAACATGATATTACCGCCGATCGTATCGGATTTCGAGGCGGTAAAAGCAATTCGATCTCCTTTGGGGCTATAAGCTGCCTGATCTACTTCCAGATCTTTGCATACCAAGTAACGTACTCTGGCTTCTTCCATGTTATACTCATATAAATAACTGGACCAGGCATTGCGCCCCCAATCATCATCCTGACGGCTGGTGAAGAGAATATGGCGACCGGTTGCATCGATATCACATAGTTGATAGACAAATTGCGGACCTTTCGTGAGCTGCACCGGTTTCTCATTCTTCTGCTGGTAGACTAACTGCGGTCTGCGGGCGGTTAAATAACCGACACCGTCCATTTTATAATAAAGATTATCGATGACTTTAACGTCTTCTGTGTATTTGGCATAATAATCCGTTTGTTCCTCTTTGAAGTCCTCTTTTTCGATTCCTTTTTCATCCAGGTTGGCAGTATAGACAAAGCCATTACCGGCAGGCAACCAACGGAAATCACTAATACCACCTTTGATGTTGGTGAATTGGGTCGCTTCACCGCATTGTACAGGTAAAATCCAGATCTGCATGGATCCGCTGCGGCGGGAAAGGAATGCCAATTCAGCACCATCCGGGCTGAAGCGGGGTTTTGTATCAAATGGTCCCGAAGTCAGTCGGAAAGGTTCTCCGCCGCTGGTCTTTACACCAAAAAGAGAAGATTCTACACGATTCTCTTTGGTATTTGTTGTCATTAAGAGATAAGCGATCCAATCCCCTTCCGGAGAAATCTGCGGATCGCCGGTGAGTTGAATTGACAACAGGTCCTCTCTCAATAGTAGCCTTTTCTGCATAATCCTGCCTCCCTTTTTAAAATCATAGATCTACATTCGATTGCTTTTCAGAAAAATCCTTCTTTTTCTATTGCAAAACAAGCAAAAAATAAATTTTAGAGCTGAATTATTTCAAGTTAATAAAGATATCTTGAGGTAATTATTGTTTTTTACGCAATAAGCTCAGGTCATCTTTTGTGACAGCTTTCAGCAACACGATGCAAAGGAGATAGACTATCATACCAATTCCTGCCTGCACAAGCAAAGCAAGGAAAGCACCGATATTTTGCAGCCATGCTGTCCGCTGCAGTAAGACCAGAGCAAAAAACATCACTGCCGTGCTGAGCAAAGGTTTGAAAAACATCGATTTCCAGAGAAGGATATTGCCAATTTGGTTTTTCACCTGCCAGAGATTGAGCAGGGCTGCGACCATAAAGCCAACGCCGGTAGCAATCGCCGCGCCGTGCAAACCAAAAATAGGAATTAAAAACCAGTTGCCCAGACATTTTACCGCAGCACCTAAGAACATGTGCCGCACCGGCTGAACAGAATAACCCATACCTTGTAAAATACCGGAACTAACCTGCTGCAGCGCAATAAAAATTAAACCGAAGATCAAGGTGCGCAGTGCATCCGTGGTGGAGGTACCCATTCGCAAAACCGTACAAAGCGCAGGTGCAACCATCCACATGCCGGCTGCAGCCGGCAAAGCAAAAAGCAAGGTCAGTTTCAGGCCGCCTTGGGCCTGCTGCTGCAGCCGCTTTGTGTCATTCAGCGCATGCGCTTCAGCAATGGCAGGAACCAAGGTGACGAACAGGGAGCTGGTGAGAATGGTCGGCAAGGTAACCAGACTCATCGCGTTATTAGCGAAGACGCCGTAGGCTGAAGTTGCAGCAGATAAGGTAGCCCCGGCAGCCTGCAGGCGGTTAGCGATCAGGAGGGAATCCGAGAGCAAAAAAAGCGGTAAGCCCATTCCAGCCAAACTGATTGGTACGGCGTAGCTCAAAATTCGGCGGATTAATTGTTTATTGGCTACTTTTTGCTGAGGTTTCTGCACAGCCGGAGCCAGACGATACGCTTGATTGAACAGGTGGCGCAGAAAAAGTGAAGCGGCGATCGCACCGCCGGCGGCACCCAGGGTAGCACCGGCGGCAGCATATTCTAAGCCATAAGGCAGTAAGATCCAGGCGGCAGTCAACATCACCACTACCCGAAAACATTGTTCGATGATTTGGGAATAGGCGTTGGGCTTCATATTCTGTAAACCTTGAAAATAACCACGGTAGATGGCCTGGAAGGATGTGATCAGAGCGGTCGGAGCCAAAACACAGTAAGAGAGCCAGGCTCTCATATCCTGATGCACAAAACGTGCCATGGGATAAGCCATGATCAAGAGCAGCAGCATGCCGGCAGTTCCTAAGGCAAGACTCAGACGCATTCCCAGACGAAAGACACGCCGAGCGTGATAGAGGTCATGATATGCCATGTATTCGGCTACCAATTTGGAGATCGCAACATTAAATCCTACCGAGGAGAAGGAAAGAATAATAGCGAAAAAAGGATAGGGGAAGTTATAAATGCCGACTCCTTCTTCACCAATCAGCCAGAGTAGAAAAATCTTGGAAAATACTCCGATCACCTGACTGATCAAACTCGCTAAAGTCAGGATGAAGGCTCCCGTTAGGAAGGATTGTTTTTCCTGTGATAGGTCCGTTTCTTCTCTCATGTGGTTCACTTCCTATTGGTTTCGTCAATGATCGTATGCGCAATCATTTTAACAGAAATTGCAGGGGTTTGTCTATGGATTCACGAAAAGAAATGTGCAGATACTAAGGATACGAGAGACAGGGAGAATGAATGCAAGCGGAAAATAAAAAAACAGATGATTCCCACCAGCCGGATTGGGATGTTCTGGAGGGCAGGTCTGTCAGCTATGTCTTGGTTTTACAGCTCGATGATCAGCTAGAACTGACCGTCGGCCGCAAGGGGACCTATGCGTTGCCGGCAGGCTGTTATGCCTATGTCGGCAGCGCCAAGCGCAACGCCAAACATCGCTTGCGTCGGCATTGGCAGGGAGACGGACGCATAAAATGGCACATCGATTACCTGCGCCGCGAAGCGCGCTGCCGTGAAATATGGCTGTTTGATTCCAGCGCCCTTGCCGAATGCGAACTGGCTGCGCTGATTGCCGCCGAACCGGAAATCACCATTCCCATTGCCCGCTTCGGCGCTTCAGACTGTCACTGTCCGGCGCATCTTTTTGGAGGCGCAGGAATGAACAGGATATCCACTCGTCTGCAGAATGTACCTGGTCTCTTTTATTCTTTTCAAGCGAGAGAAACACAAAATGAAGCGTGATTTTAGGAAGGGGACAGAGAAAGTGTTGAATTCTAAATTAATGCATCTCTTTGGCCGGCGCAGTATTCGCCGCTATACCGGTGAAGCAATCCCGCGTGAAATGCTGGAACAATTACTGCAGGTAGGCATGGCTGCACCGTCGGCGTCCAATCATCGCCCCTGGCATGTGACGGTGATTACCGATCGGCAATTGCTCAATCAATTGGCTGATGCCAATCCCTATGGCAAAATGCTGCCGAACGCTGCTGCTGCTTTTTTGGTCAGTGGCGACAGCCGTCGCATGTACGTCGGAGAAGGCAGAGATTTTTGGGTGGAAGATTGTGCCGCCATGACAGAGAATATTCTGCTGGCAGCCCATGCACTCGGCTACGGCGCGGTGTGGATCGGGCAGCATCCTTTGGCTGAGCGTAAACAGTCGGATAAGCTAATCCTAAATTTACCGGACTATTTGGAGCCGATGAGTTTGATTGCGATCGGTATTCCAGCCGAAAGCAAAGAAGCCCGCACACAGTATGAAGCAGAACAGGTGCTTTGGAAAGAATAGCAAGGAATAGTTCGTGTGGCCTTCCCAGATCGATTGGGATTAGATGAACCGTCTTGGTGTGTAAGGCAGGATTCGCTAGAATAAAGCAACGTTCAGCTTCAGTTGCTCGTTCTCTGAAAAAACTCTCTGAAAAAACCGGTTCCAGATTAGTCTGGAACCGGTTTTTTATAAAATTTCCAGTAGCTCAGCCAATGTACGCCCAATTACTGTGCGTGGCAGGATTACCGGCAAGTGGGTTGCTTGCTGCACGATGCGCTTTTCCGCTAAGCCAAAGCCGAGGCAGTCGAGTAAAATCAGACGAGCACCGGCAGCCTGCAGCAGTTTCGCTGCACCGGCAAAATCGCTGTTCTTATCGTAAGGGTTGGCAGCGGTAAAAACAGGAGTCAGGCCGATCTCCTGCCATTGCCGGCGAACCTGCGCAATCTGCGATTCCAGTGGAACCAGCACGCCAAAGGGCAACTGATTGATGGCGGTGATGCCCTGCATCAGGCGGTATAATAAAGGTTCCGCCGCGAGAAAAGGTACGTTAGCCTTTAGTTTTGGTAAATCACCCGTGCAGAGTAAGACGAGACAATCGGCACCGCGTTCCAGCAGCCAATCGGCGCAACCCTGCAGCCGATTTAAGGTCAATTCGCGGGAAATCGTAATCGGACTGCCGTCGCGCAGACGTGAGATCAGCAAAGGCTGACCGCTGGCAGGCGCCAATTCCTGAATCTGCCGGAGATTGAGATCGTCCAAAGCGCCGCGCTCGAGAATCTCACAATTCTGCGGCAGCAAGGGCAGCAGTTCCGGCGTAATATCACTGCGCGGGCTTTGACCGACCGTAATCAAACCGATCTTAGGCATGCTTCGCTCCTTTAGTATTGGTTGATCCATTTTTGGATCTGCACAAAATCACTGCTGTGTGCCAAGGCTAAACTCAGCAGGACGCGGGCTTTTTGCGGATTCAGATTATCGCCGGTGAGCTGACCTTGGCGGTTTGATTCTTCATTGGCGGGGCCAACCAAACCGGCACCGGTTCGGCTGCAGACCAAGACGGCTACACCGGCTGCTGCGGCGATTTTTAAAGAGGCATACATACTATGAGGGATAGCGCCGGCACCGGCTGCCGCAACCACGATCCCTTTGGCTCCGGCTGCCAGATAAGCATCCACTGCGGTTCCATCTGCCATGATATAGACATAAGCGATGTCTACTCGCGGTAATTCGCTGATTTGGCTGACGTCAAAAGCGGTGTCAACGGTGTGCAGCCGGGTTGGCTGCTGATAATAACAGACTCTGTCACCGCGGATAAAACCGAGCGGTCCATTGTAATGGCTCTGAAAGGTCTCCACTTTATTGGCGTTTGTTTTGGTCACGCTGCGGGCAAAATGGATCTCATCGTTTAAAAAGACGAGGACCCCTTTACCGCAGGATTCGGCACAGGCTGCTATTTTCACAGCGTTGAGCAGATTGAGCGGTCCGTCGGCCGAAAGGGCGGTTGCCGGCCGCATGGAACCGACCACCACGACCGGCCGCCGGTCTTTGATGGTTAAATTCAAAAAGTAAGCCGTTTCTTCCAAGGTATCGGTACCGTGTGTGATGACTACACCGGCAAGTTCCGCATCTTCGGCGAAACGGGTATTGATGGTCTGCGCCAGACGCAGCCAATCCTGATGCGTTAGGGCAATCGAACCAACATTGGCAAATTGCAGACCTTCAATTTCAGCAGCGTCCGTAAGCTGCGGTATGCTTTCAATCAAATCGGCAATACTGATTTCACCTGGTTTGTAACCAACTGTTTTGCCCGGATTGCCGCGGCCGGCAATGGTGCCGCCGGTGGCGATAATTAAAACTTTTGCTAATTTTTGTGAGATGATCATTCACTCCTCTTCTCGTTTTTTCTTTTTATACTCTATAGATGAATCTCCTGCACACCGCTGTGCTGTCTGCAGGAGTATTTCATTTCATGATGCTGCCCGAAATAGCGCTGATCTTTCTTTTAGCTGAGGAAACCCTTCGCCCAAGAGAGCAGCCCTGAAAAGGCTAAAAGCAGAGGTTGGTGTACCAGATAAAGAAAGAGCGCATGCTGCCCCATCCATTGCAGCCAAAGAGTATGAGGAAAGGGAGCAAGCCGCGAGCGGCGCTCGGCATAATAGCGCCGAGCCAGCAAAATACCCAAAGCATAATAGCCTAAATTCGGGAAAATAGCAAAATAATCTGTTGAACTGAAATCGGCTGTCAGCAATCCCAAAGGGAAAAGCCAGGGGATGCTGACTCGATATTGGGAAAAATAGAAACCAAAAGCAAAAAAAAGCAGAATACAACCCGCCAGCTGCAGCGAATTGTTTTTTTTCAACAGCGGTGTCAACAGCATGGCGCAAGCTAAGAAATGCAGCGTACCAAAACGGACATAAGCCTGATGGTCGATGAGCCAAGTGACAAAGGTTACGAGGAGCGCACAGGCGCCGGTCTGCAGACCGCGTCGAATTGCATACCGGCTAAAATTACTGCTGATCCCGGAAAGTAAAAAAAACAGCACTGCCCCCTGAAAAGGCAGCCAAAGCCAGGGGCTGTTCAAGTCGATCGGCCAAGCGAAAAACCAGCGCAGATCATAGAGCAAGTGACAAAGGATCATATTACAGATCGCAATCCCGCGCAGGGCATCGATTTCCCAGATCCTTTTCTTTTGGCTGTCTGCCAATTGAAAAAAAGAGCTGATGCCAGTTTTTTTCTCTGACATACCGGCTTCACTCCCTTATCTTTTGTTCAGATAGATATTTCGCTTCTGCAACAAAATAATCCTTCTGCTCCCGGTTGAAAACAGGGAGAAAGAAGGAATTCATTCGGGAAAATGAGAAGAGAAGTAGCAATTAATAAAGGGAGGATGAATCATATGCAATCAATAGTCATTAAAAATGCGCGCATCTATACGATGGGCAAGCAAGGCATTGTCAAGGGAGAAATACTTTTAACGGATGGTAAAGTTGCTGCCGTTGCTGAAACGGTCAAGGTTCCGGAAGGCGCCAGAGTAATCAATGCGAAAAACCACATCGTAACGCCGGGCTTGATTGATGCACACTGTCATATCGGTATGATGGAAGATGCCATCGGCTTCGAAGGTAACGATGTCAATGAGGCAACCAATCCCAATACCGCTCAAGTCCGTGGTATTGATGGCTTCAATCCGATGGATCGGATGGTCAAAGAAGCTCTTGCCGGTGGTGTAGTTAGTGTAGCGACCGGTCCCGGATCCGCCAATGTGCTGGGCGGTACCTTCTTTGCTGCTAAATTACATGGCGATTGTGTGGATGATATGATCATCAAAGATCCCATCGCCATGAAATGCGCCTTCGGCGAAAATCCAAACGGGTTTACAGCGGTCAAAAGAAAATGCCGGCTACGCGGATGGGAACCGCGGCAGTGATTCGGGAAGCCCTGGTAGCTGCCACCAATTATATGAATAAATTGGAGCAGGCAGAGAAAGAGGGAAAACCGGCACCGGATCGTAATCTGCAATCCGAAGCTTTGATTCCGGTTATAAAACGTGAAATGCCCTTAAAGGCACATGCTCACCGCGCCGACGACATCTTTACCGCCATTCGGATTGCCAAAGAATTCAACGTCAAGCTGACGCTCGATCATTGTACCGAAGGTCACCTGATTGCAGGACACTTGGCTAAATTAGGACTGCCCGCGATTGTCGGCCCCAGCTTTGGTGCGCGCACTAAATTTGAATTGAAAGAAAAAGGCTTTAAAACACCAGGCGTTTTGACCAAAGCCGGTGTGAAAGTAGCCATCTGTACAGATTCTCCGGTCGTTCCTCTGGAAAGCTTACCTTTGATGGCCGGCATGGCTGTCGCAGAAGGTTTGGACGAAATGGAAGCCTTCGAAGCCATCACGATCAATGCCGCCGAAATCATCGGGATCGATCATTTGGTCGGTTCATTGGAAGTCGGTAAAGATGCAGACGTAGTGATTTGGAATAAGCACCCCTTTGAAAATGGCGCCAAACCCAGCCATGTCATCGTCAACGGCGAAGTGGTGATCGGCTAAGTCCGAAGCTAAAGGAGCGTTATCATGAGTACTTTATTGATCCGCAATGCGAAATTGGTGACGATGACGAGTGCCGGTGTGATCAAAGGGGATTTGTTGCTGCTGGACGGAAAAATCGCAGCGATCGGTGAGGCTTTACCGCTGCCGCTGGGTGCAAAAGAAATCAATGCCCACGGACATCTGGTGACACCCGGTTTGATCGATGCGCACTGCCATTTGGGATTAGAAGAAGATGCTATTGGCTTTGAAGGCGCTGACGGCAATGAGGCGACCAGCCCTAATACGGCGCAAGTGCGTGGTATCGACGGATATACGCCGACCGACCGTACGGTACGAGAAGCGTTAGCAGGTGGTGTCACCATGGTGGCGACCGGTCCAGGCTCTGCTAATGTGATCGGCGGCAGCTTTTTTGTCGTCAAAACATATGGGGATTGTGTCGATGAGGCGGTGGTGATGAACCCGGCTGCGATGAAATGCGCCTTTGGTGAAAACCCCAAACGTGTTTACAGCAGCCGTCAGATGATGCCCTCTACCCGTTTAGGCACAGCCGCTGTTCTGCGGGAAGCATTGGCTGCGGCGGTTGATTATGATCGAAAAATTGAATTGGCCAAGCAAGAAGAGAAACCGGCACCGGAGCGCAATTTGAAATTGGAAGCTTTACTGCCGGTCATCCACCGGGAAATTCCCTTGAAGGCACATGCGCATCGTGCCGATGATATCCTGACCGCCATCCGGATTGCTCAGGAATTCAATGTAAAACTGACGCTCGATCATTGCACCGAAGGACATCTGATGCCGGAACGTCTGGCTAAACTAGGCTATCCCGCCATCGTCGGTCCCAGCTTTGGCAGCCGCACCAAAGTCGAATTAGCCAATAAAAGCTTTACCACGCCGGCTGTATTAAACAAAGCCGGGGTCAAAGTAGCGATTTGTACGGATTCTCCTGTGCTGCCGCAGGAATCACTGCCCCTCTTAGCCGGCATGGCTTGTGCAGCAGGTTTGCCGGAAATGGAAGCGCTAAAGGCCATTACTCTCTATCCGGCGCAGATCCTCGGACTGGACAATCGCTTTGGTTCTCTGGAAGTTGGCAAAGAAGCGGATCTGGTGATTTGGCAGCGCCATCCTTTTGACACCGGTGCGAAACCTAGCCATGTGATTTTGAACGGTGAAATTGTAGTCGAACAATAGGAAAATCCCTGATAGGCTGTCTCAGCATTTGAGACAGCCTATCTGATTATCGTTTGGATTGAGGTGACTCTCTTTGCGGGTTGTAGAATTGACGCATCTTTTAACAGCAGAACTGACCGTCTACCCCGGAACACCGCAGCCGGTGCTCCGGCAGGTGAATACCATAGAAAACGATTATTTCCGGCAGACAGCGCTGACTTTATATTCTCATCACGGCACTCATATGGATGCACCTGCGCATATTTTCCTCGATGGCAAAACGCTGGACCAATTCTCACCGGAGCATTTTTTGGGGTCCGCCGCAGTCGTCGATTGCAGTGGGTTGCCGGCAGACAGCATCCTCAGCTTGAACGAAATGCTGCATTTGCAGCCGCTGGCAGAACAGGCAGAGTTTGTTTTGCTGCATACCGGCTGGAGTCGCTATTGGGGCAGTGAGCAATACAACCAACACTACCCCAGGATCAGTTCGGAAATTGCACAGTGGCTGGTGAAGCAAGGCAAAAAAGGGTTCGGCGTGGATACGACCTCGATTGATCCGATTGATTCCCTGATCAATCACCGTATTCTGTTGGAAAAAGAAATTTTAATCATTGAGAACCTGATCAACTTGCAGCGGCTAGGTCAGCAACTGCTGCAGTTTTATGCTCTGCCGCTGCATTACCTTGCTTCGGATGGTGCGCCTGTCCGGGCTATTGCGATTAGTGGAGAAGAAAACAGCCAATGAAAACACTGAAAAATTTAGCCATTGCCGATTGCCGCTTCAGCACCGGTCTGCTCAGCACCTGGCAGGGACGCCTGGTCTTTGCCCTCAGCCAGCCTGCTTATTGGCAGAACGAAGAGGACGGCAGTGTTGTGATCCATTGCATCGGCATCGGCGGCGGTTTGGAAGGATCGGAAAATTTCAGTCAGGCAGTCGCACGGGAGGCGATCGAAGAAGCCAGCGCAGCGATTGATTTAAAAGAACCGCCGTACGGATCAACCTTGTATCTTTCACCCGAGCAACAACTGCAAACAATCAGCGGACCTTGGAGCGATAGTCAACCGGCACCGCTCTTTTTATGGCAAAAACAATGGATTGTACGGAAACCGGGTCAAGAACCCTATTATCGCACCTGGTTTACGCCCGTTTATTGGGGAGAATTTCAGGCGGAGCCACGAGCTTCTATGGAGAATTTGGCCATCGTTCAAGTTCCTGCCGCTCTGTTTCCCAGTCTTTTGCAGCCTCGGCTGCTGACGGAATTGGAACAGGAAGGTCTTCTCTTGCAGGGACATGATTTGCCGGCGAGAGAGAAAATTAAAATCGGTTTATCCGGGACGGCCTATTACTTAGCGGAATGCTGGACTCATTTACAAAACCTGATTACATTTTAACGAGCGAACGAACATAGAATCCGATTAAAAAGCGAAAGGATGATATTTTATGATGAAACCGAGAATTTTAATCGTTGGAGAAGACGGCATCGGTGCCGACGGGACCCCTTTAAACGTGATGAGCAATGCCTATGGCGAGGCAGTGGCCAAAGCGGGAGGACTGCCGATTTGGGGTTTCGATATCAAAGCAGCTGAAGAATACTGTGATCTGGCGGATGCTTTATTACTGACCGATGGGTTGGATATGCACGTCTACCGGTTTGGTGAGATCTACAAAGACGCCGCCGAGATGCATCCCTTCAGCCGAACACGGGATGATCTGGATTTCCGGCTTTGCCAATTGTTTTATGAAGCAGGTAAACCGATTATGGGCATCGGCCGCGGTATGCAGATCATCAATGTCGCTTTGCAGGGGACGCTTTATAAAGATTTGAGTAAAGATACCAACCTCATGCATCCCGGCGCTGTCCAACCGCCGGCGCTGCCGCCGTTACCGGTGAATTTTGGTTTTCATCCCATACAGGTAGAAGCGAACACAATGCTTTCTTCGGTGATTCAAAGCGGTACGACCGTCACCAGCTGCCACAAGCGGGCAGTCAAAAGCTTGGCTCCCGGTATGCAGGTGGCGGCTAGAGCGGAAGACGGTGTGATTGAAGCCATCGCCCATGAAAGCAAGCCAGTCTTTGGCGTGCAATGGAATCCGGAGCGGGCAGTAGACGGTGTGATGCAGGACGGTGCCCTCTTTGCCAAATTGATCGAACTGAGCCAGAAAAATATCAAACCGGCAGCGGCTCAGAAGAAACCGATTTTTCTGATTTCCGATGGCCCGGCAATCGATCGGGAATTCTTTTCACTCGGCCATGTTTTAAACAAAACCTATTCTGCTGCCTTTGCTGCGGTTGACGCTGTCCCGATTTCACCGCTGGATATGAACAGTTTGGATGAATATATGGCAATCGTGGATGGTTTGGTCTTGTCCGGTTCTCATGCCTACGCACCGGCTCCCGGATTGCTGACGCCGGAAATGCAGAGGATCCGTACGCCGGACGATCACGCTATGATCCGTGCCGCCTTAAAAGCCCAGAAACCGATTTTTGGCATTTGCCTTGGTATGCAGGAAATCAACGTTGTCCTCGGCGGCGACCTGGTGCTGAACTTTAAATTGCAAGACGGTGTAGAACATATGATGACGGAACATTTAATCAAAACAGAAGCAAATTCACTGCTCGCCGGGATATTTGGCGATCAGTTTTGGATCAACAGCCGCCATAATTTAAAAGTTGGCCGTGTAGCCGAACAGCTGCGGATTACGGCTTACTCAGAAGACGGCGTGGCAGAAGCCTGCGAACATGAGACACTGCCTATCTATGGCTTCCAGTGGCATCCGGAACGGATGCGCGGTGATTTTCCGGAACCGCCTCAAGGGCCTGATATGACACCGCTGTTTGCTTGGTTTACAGATTTCTGTGCCAAAGCAGCGGCAACGAAGCAAAAAAATAACTAGATCCGCTTTTCCTTTTCATGAGGCAGGGAATCTTTCGGGAGCATTGAAAGAACCCCTGCCTTCTGTTTTGCCGCTATCAATACTGGCGGAATTTTTTGTCAATGTTGGGAAATCTCACTTCCTGTCGGCAGCTGTGGTTCAATGCGGACATAAAAAAGCAAGAGGCGGCAGAGATCTGCAGCAGAATGCGTGTTTTCGGGATAGATAGTAAAGATTTATGTAAAGTGCAGGAACTTGTGTAATGTCTCACGAATAGATTAACATATCATATATATATGGAGGTCTCTACATGATTGAAGTAAATGCAAAAGCAATTAAGATTTGCGATACAACGCTGCGTGACGGACATCAGTCGTTGATGGCAACGCGTTTGAAAATGAGCGACATGATTCCTCTGCTCGAACAAATGGATCAGCTTGGATTCTATTCTGTCGAGTGCTGGGGCGGCGCTACATTTGATTCCTGTCTGCGTTATTTAAATGAAGATCCTTGGGAAAGACTGCGGACGTTCCGTCGTTATTTCAAAAACACAAAACTGCAAATGCTTCTGCGCGGTCAGAACCTTTTGGGTTATAAACCCTATCCGGATGATGTTATTGAACTATTTATCAAAAAAGCGGTAGCCAACGGCATGGATATCATTCGCGTTTTCGATGCTTTAAACGATCTGCGCAATCTGGAAACCTCGATTCGCGTCGCAAAAGCAGAAGGTGCGCATGTACAAGGTTCTGTTGTTTATACGGAAAGCCCTGTTCATACGCCGGACCTGTATGCTAAACTAGCCAAAGAACTGCAGCAAATGGGTTGTGATTCCATCTGTATCAAAGATATGGGCGGTATCATTTCTCCCACGATGGCGTTTGATCTGGTTACCAGTATTAAAAAAGCGGTTGCTCTGCCGATTGAACTGCATTCCCATTATACCTCCGGTATGGCCGGAACTGCTTATTTTAAGGCTGCTGAAGCGGGAGTGGATATTCTCGATACCGCGCTTTCCCCGCTGGCGATGGGTACTTCTCAGCCTGCCACCGAAACGATGGTAGCCATGCTGAAGAATACGCCTTGGGACACCGGCTTGAATGTCGCCAAGATGTATCCCGTCAGCGCGATTCTGCGTCAAGAATTGAAGAATTATAACATCAAATATGATGTGGTCGGCGGCGTTGACGCCAATGTGCTTACTTATCAGGTACCGGGCGGCATGCTGTCCAACTTTGCCGAGCAACTGGGACCGAATGTCAACCGACTGCCGGAAGTATTGGAAGAAGTACCGCGTGTCCGTGCTGATTTGGGTTATCCTCCGCTCGTCACGCCCACCAGCCAAATGGTTGGTTCTCAAGCGGTGATCAATGTCTTAAGCGGCGAGCGCTATAAAATGGTTACCAATGAAGTGAAAGCCTATTTGGGCGGGCAATATGGTCAGGCTCCCGGTCCGATTGATGAAACCTTTCGCAAATCGATTATCGGTGATGCGCCTGTGCTCGATCATCGTTATGCCGATGATCTGGAACCCGGCTTGCCGGCTGCCCGCAAAGCGATTGGTTACCTGATGGAAACCGATGAAGATTTGCTTTCCTATGTCGCTTTCCCGCAGATTGCCGAGAAATATCTGAAAGAACGTATGGCCGGAAAAACTAAAACCGATTATAACATTGCCGACGAAAATGAAAAAGATGGCAAGAAGGGTGTTTACCCCGTTCAATAAAATATAGTGACCTTCAGCCGTTCGCTCAAAGTTCTTTGAGCGAACGGCTTTTTTATGTACTCTCTGTATTTATAATTAAAGCTGCTTAACATAAAATAATTAATGATAAACGTTAAAAAATACTTGACAAACATAAAATTACTTGTTATGATGAGAAAAAAGAGAAAGGTTGTTAAACTCATGGAATCAAAAAATATAAAGTCAGTCAGTAGAGTTCTGAATTATGTATGTCACGCAGCCCGTATTTTCATTTATATTGCAATTATCGGTTTTTTGATCATGGCATCAGCCTTACCTTCCTCTGTCGAAAACGAAGTCCTGAACGACGCATCTATCAATATTAAGATAGATTTTTCCGCTTACTCAGACTCTCCAGGGGTACTAGAACAATTTAAACAAATTAGTCAAATAGTGCAGAAAGTGGCTCAATTCCGAGGCATTACATTAAATGAAGAGGATAATGCTTTAGGAATATTATTCATAGAGAGTATACCTATCATTCCATTCATCAAAGTGGCATCCGCGTTAATTTATGTCGAAGTAGTCTATTTGGTGTTTATTTCTTTCATTTTACTTTACGCCAGTAGAGTATTCAAAGAGCTCTCTGACAAAGCAATCCCATTTAGTGAATCAATCGGTAAAAATATAAAGAAGATTGCTTGGTTGACTTTGGGTTCCGGTTTGCCAATGCTAATTAACAATAATCTTTTTAGTGTTTCGTATATTATTCTAACGCTGGTTTTCTTTGCTCTTGCTTATGTTTTCGAGTATGGCTGCAAGCTGCAGCAGTTGTCTGATGAAACTTTATAAGAGGAGGTGATGGAATGGCGATCATACTTAGACTGGATCGGGTCATGGCCGATCGTAAAATCTCTTTAAACGATTTGGCTGATCAAGTGGGAATTTCTAATGTGAATTTATCAAAAATTAAAACCGGGAAGATTAGTGCGATCCGCTTTTCTACATTGAATGCCATCTGCGCCATCCTTGATTGCCAACCGGGAGATATTCTGGAATATCAGAAAACAAAAGCAGATCAAAATGAGGAATGATCGGTGTCTGGAAGCTGCAAAACTACTTTGAGAGTGTTGCCGCAGAACTTCCGACAGCTTTTGCGATAGCATTGATTCGAAATAAATCATTCGTCCGGCAGGTTTTTCAGGACGGAATATCGAAGAAATGCAAAGATGAAATTGGCCGAGAAAAGAAGGCGAGCGGGGTTGCCATGACAGCGACTAGCTCGCTTATTTTTTAAAAAAACGCAAAGGAAAGAGGGAGTGTTTATGCCAAACGATTGGAGCGAATTTTCTCAATATGTTCAAACTCTGCTGCAAAAAGGTTCAGTACCAGGTGCCCAGGTTTGTGTGCGGGATGCCAGTGGTATCGTTTATTCCGAAAGCTTCGGTTATCGTGATGAGGCAAAAACGAAACCGATCAACGCAGAAACCATTTTTGGCATCGCCTCCATGAGCAAATCTGTGACCAGCTGCGCTGCTGCTTTGCTCGAAGCGGAAGGCAAACTTTGTTTCGATGACCCTGTTGAGAAATACCTCCCTGGTTTTTGCATACCGGGTATGCCGCCGGAAGCAGTCCTGGTGGATCATTTGGCAACACATACAACCGGTATTCCCCCGATCCCGACGCTCGCCTGGTCGATGGTAGCTCATACTAAACCAGATGCCTGGGAAGAAGAAGAATATCAAAAATTACTGCTGCAGGCAAAAAGTAAAGTAGATACCATTCAGGATATCATCGATTACATCGCAGCAGGCGATTATACTCCCTTAGGTCAGGCAGGAGAATATCGCAGCTATTCCAATGACGGTTATGCCTTGCTTTCGAGTGTGATCGATGCGGCATCCGGTGAGCCGCTGGAGAGCTATCTGAAAATGCGCCTCTTTCAGCCGTTGGGTATGCAGCATACTACATTCAGCTTGGATGAGATTCTGGCAACCAAGAACGTCACCAGCCTCTTCGTGAAAACGAAAGAAGGGGTCAAAGCTTCTGACATTTGGGATAGCGCGCCGCCTTATCGTGGCTGCGGCTGGATTAAGTCGACAGCTTCTGATATGACACGCTATTATCTCATGCTTTCTCAATCCGGTTTTTATGAAGGCAAGCAGATTTTGCCCAAAGGCTGTACTGAACGTTTATTTGGCAATCGTTTTGCCGAAACTGCAGAAGGGAAATATTGCTGTGGTTTGAACAAGCGAACCTTCTCGAATCGCGTCATTTGTGATCATTCTGGCGGATTGAAAGGGGTTGCTTCCCGCGGCGGTTTCCTGAAAGACGAAGGTTATGCGGTTACTGTCCTGACCAATCTCAGTAACTTCAATACAGCTCCCATCATCAATGGGGCTTTCAATCTGAAAATGGCTCTGCCAATGCAGCAAAGTCATCAATGGGCAATTCCGAGCGGTGCAGTCCCGCAAACTCCGGAAATGTATCTCGGCCGCTATTGCATCAAAGAAGGATCTCCTGTGGAAATCCTAGTGAGCCAAGCCGAAGACGGACAGCTGCAGGTCACTGTGGAAGGTGTCTTGATGCCGCTGCTCTATTGCGGTAAAACAAATTTCCTGCTGTTGCCGCCAGATACCAAACCGGAAGACGGAACGCCGATTACTGCTTTTATCAGAGAGGGAAAAGCTTGGGCATTACTTCGCGGTTCGCGCATGATTCAGCGGATTTAAATGGAACAAGATCCCGGTCAATTGTTCGACCGGGATCTTGTTGGTTTTATATTGCTAGATTATCGCTCAATGTAAAGCAAAATTGTAAGAAAATCAGAGAAATAATTGCCTTATTTGCCTTTGAAAAGGTAAAACATGCTGATTCTAGCCAATCACACAAAATTACAACCCGTTTTTGAGTTGACAAAGGAATTTCGCTATGCTATTATATCAAAGCGCTCACGGAACAAGAGTAAACCGGAACGTGAGGACACAGATCCTTGAGAACTAAACAGCGAAAGAAAAAAGACGAAGATAACAAGAACCGGTCAATTCAAAAACGAGTGACCGAAGAGGACTTGTCATGTGCGTGACAAGAAATCGAAGGGGTTACAAAAAGTCGTATCGTAAGATATGCAAAAAGAAGCCAGTAGTCGAAAGACGAAAATTTCGTAAATAAGAGCTAGATTAGCTCTGCAATAGAAAATATTGGAGAGTTTGATCCTGGCTCAGGACGAACGCTGGCGGCGTGCCTCATACATGCAAGTCGAGCGGTTGTAGCAATACAGCAGCGGCGGACGGGTGAGTAACACGTGGGCAACCTGGCCTTAAGAGGGGGATAACGTTTCGAAAGGAACGCTAATACCGCGTAACGCAGAGAGATCGCATGATTTCATTGCAAAAGGAGAAATCCGCTTAAGGATGGGCCCGCGGCCTATTAGCTAGTTGGTAAGGGTAATGGCCTACCAAGGCGACGATAGGTAGCCGACCTGAGAGGGTGAACGGCCACACTGGAACTGAGAACGGTCCAGACTCCTACGGGAGGCAGCAGTAGGGAATATTCCGCAATGGGCGAAAGCCTGACGGAGCAACGCCGCGTGAGTGAAGAAGATCTTCGGATTGTAAAGCTCTGTCAACAGGGACGATAATGACGGTACCTGTGGAGGAAGCCACGGCAAACTACGTGCCAGCAGCCGCGGTAATACGTAGGTGGCAAGCGTTGTCCGGAATAACTGGGCGTAAAGCGCATGTAGACGGCATAGCAAGCCAAGTGTGAAATTTAGGGGCTTAACCTCTAAACTGCGCTTGGAACTGCTGAGCTTGAGTGCAGGAGAGGCAAGTGGAATTCCCAGTGTAGCAGTGAAATGCGTAGATATTGGGAGGAACACCAGTGGCGAAGGCGACTTGCTGGACTGCAACTGACGTTGAGATGCGAAAGCTAGGGGAGCAAACGGGATTAGATACCCCGGTAGTCCTAGCTGTAAACGATGGATACTAGGTGTGGGAGGTATCGACCCCTTCCGTGCCGCAGCGAACGCAATAAGTATCCCGCCTGGGGAGTACGGTCGCAAGATTGAAACTCAAAGGAATTGACGGGGGCCCGCACAAGCAGTGGAGCATGTGGTTTAATTCGACGCAACCCGAAGAACCTTACCAGGTCTTGACATTTATCTAATCCGGCAGAGATGCTGGAGTGCTGCTTCGGTAGAAAGATAAAACAGGTGGTGCATGGTTGTCGTCAGCTCGTGTCGTGAGATGTTGGGTTAAGTCCCGCAACGAGCGCAACCCTTGATAATAGTTGCCAGCAAGTTAAGTTGGGCACTCTATTGTGACTGCCGTAGATAATACGGAGGAAGGTGGGGATGACGTCAAATCATCATGCCCTATATGACCTGGGCTACACACGTGCTACAATGGGGTGGAACAACGGGAAGCAAACCAGCGATGGCAAGCGGAACCCTAAAAACACCTCTCAGTTCAGATTGCAGGCTGCAACCCGCCTGCATGAAGTCGGAATTGCTAGTAATCGCGGATCAGCATGCCGCGGTGAATACGTTCCCGGGCCTTGTACACACCGCCCGTCACACCACGAAAGTTGACAACACCCGAAGTCGATGGGGTAACCTGCAAAGGAGCCAGTCGCCGAAGGTGGGGCCAGTAATTGGGGTGAAGTCGTAACAAGGTAGCCGTATCGGAAGGTGCGGCTGGATCACCTCCTTTCTAGGGAGCACTTTCATAAAGAAGGTAACTTCTAAGATCGATACCGGATCCGCTTCGTCAGTCAATCAATCGCTGTTTAGTTCTCAGGGATTTCAACAACAAAAAGCTTGAAAAACCTGCCTCAAAAACTTGCACCTTGAAAATTGCATAGAGAAGAAAGATAGCAAATCTTTTAAAACAGTAAGTAAAACAAACGAAGGATTTATGAAAAGTCGTAGGAAGTAAATTAAAAAGTGAAGGGAACAACTTCACTGAAAGAATAAAACCCGGCATGGCGACATGGTGGGAATAAAACTTTCGCGCAAAGTAGAGAAAAGGTCAAGCGAACAAGGGCACACGGGGGCTGCCCGGGCACCGGAAGACGACGAAGGACGCAGTGAGCTGCGATAAGCCGTGGGTAGTCGCAAACAGACGCCAAACCACGGATCTCCGAATGGGGCAACCCATAGCGAGTCATATCGCTATATCGTAACATGAATCAATAGTGTTGCGAGGTCAGACCAGGGGAACTGAAACATCTTAGTACCCTGAGGAAGAGAAAACAAAAGTGATATCCCAAGTAGCGGCGAGCGAACGGGGTAGAGTCTAAACCAACTAAGTGTCAAGGCAGTAACCGTTGCTTAGTTGGGGTTGCGGGAGTAATTAGGGTCTGAATTACTGGAAGACCACAGAGTAAGAAAACATGGAGTTAGAAGAACAGGAAGGAAGGCCTGGCCATAGAGCGTGACAGCCGCGTAATCGAAAACGAAATGACTCTGAATTACCACCCAAGTACTGCAGGACACGAGAAATCCTGTGGGAATCCATGAGGACCACCTCATAAGACTAAATACTAACCGGTGACCGATAGAGAACAAGTACCGTGAGGGAAAGGTGAAAAGAACCTCGGAAGAGGAGTGAAATAGAACCTAAAACCGTGTGTCTACAAGCAGTCGAAGCACCATAAGAAGTGCAACGGCGTGCCTATTGAAGAATGAGCCAGCGAGTTACGGTGTCAAGCAAGGTTAAGCACTTCAGGTGCGGAGCCGAAGCGAAAGCGAGTCTGAATAGGGCGAAAGAGTATGACAACGTAGACCCGAAACTGCAGTGATCTATGCATGGACAGAGTGAAGCGTATGTAAAAATACGTGGAGGTTCGAACCACATTGTTGTTGAAAAAACATGGGATGAGCTGTGCATAGGGGTGAAATGCCAATCGAACGCAGAGATAGCTGGTTCTCCCCGAAATAGCTTTAGGGCTAGCCTCGTTAAAAGATTTGCCGGAGGTAAAGCACTAATTGGACTAGGGGTCTTACCAGATTACCGAACCCAGTTAAACTCTGAATACCGGCAAACGTCAAACGGGAGTCAGACAGTGTGGGCTAAGCTACATTGTCAAAAGGGAAAAAGCCCAGACCTACAGCTAAGGTCCCCAAAATAAACTAAGTGGATAAGGATGTAGAATCGCTCAGACAACCAGGAAGTTGGCTCAGAAGCAGCCATCCTTCAAAGAGTGCGTAATAGCTCACTGGTCGAGTGGTTCCGCGCCGAAAATGATCGGGGCTAAGTTTATTACCGAAGCTAAGGATTGTAGTTTTTTTAAAAACTACTCTGGTAGGGGAGCAATCTCATAGAGGGTGAAGCATGACCGTAAGGACATGTGGACGAATGAGAAGAGAGAATGCTGGCATGAGTAACGAAAAGGCAGGTGAGAATCCTGCCCGCCGAAAATCTAAGGTTTCCTGAGGAAGGTTCGTCCGCTCAGGGTAAGTCAGGACCTAAGCCGAGGCCGAAAGGCGTAGGTGATGGACAACGGGTGGAAATTCCCGTACCACTGAAAGTCATTTGACCGAAGGGGAGACGCAGGAAGTTCAGTCGAGCGTGTGATCGGAAGAAACACGTCTAAGTATCGAGTTTGGTCTGGGAGGCAAATCCCCTGGACTAAGGATGAGATACGATGGGGAGCGAAATTAAGTAGCGAAGCGATGCGAATTACACTGACAAGAAAATCCTCTAGGGAGACTCAAAGTGCCTGTACCGCAAACCGACACAGGTAGATGAGGAGAGAATCCTAAGGCGCGCGAGAGAACCCTCGTTAAGGAACTCGGCAAAATAACTCCGTAACTTCGGGAGAAGGAGTGCCAGGAGCAATCCTGGTCGCAGATAAGAGGCCCAAGCGACTGTTTAACAAAAACACAGGTCTGTGCGAAATCGAGAGATGAAGTATACGGGCTGACGCCTGCCCGGTGCTGGAAGGTTAAGGGGATAGCTTAGTGAGTAATTGCGAAGGTTAGAACCGAAGCCCCAGTAAACGGCGGCCGTAACTATAACGGTCCTAAGGTAGCGAAATTCCTTGTCGGGTAAGTTCCGACCCGCACGAATGGCGTAACGATTTGGGCACTGTCTCAACGAGGGACTCGGTGAAATTGAAATACCTGTGAAGATGCAGGTTACCCGCGACTGGACATAAAGACCCCGTAGAGCTTTACTGTAACTTGACATTGGATTCTGGTGAAGAATGAACAGCATAGGTGGGAGTCGGAGAAGGCGGATCGTCAGGTCTGCCGGAGACAACAGTGGGATACCACCCTTTGTTTATCGGAATTCTAACTAATCGCCATGAAACTGGCGATAGGACCGTGTCTGGTGGACAGTTTGACTGGGGCGGTCGCCTCCCAAAGAGTAACGGAGGCGCCCAAAGGTTTCCTCAGCGCGGATGGGAATCGCGCGAAGAGTGCAATGGCAGAAGGAAGCTTCACTGCGAGACAAACAAGTCGAGCAGGGACGAAAGTCGGGCATAGTGATCCGGTGGTCCTGAGTGGAAGGGCCATCGCTCAACGGATAAAAGCTACCTCGGGGATAACAGGCTTATCTCCCCCAAGAGTCCACATCGACGGGGAGGTTTGGCACCTCGATGTCGGCTCATCACAACCTGGGGCTGAAGCAGGTCCCAAGGGTTCGGCTGTTCGCCGATTAAAGTGGTACGTGAGCTGGGTTCAGAACGTCGTGAGACAGTTCGGTCCATATCCGTCGTGGGCGCAGGAGATTTGAGAGGATCTGTCCTTAGTACGAGAGGACCGGGATGGACAAACCGCCGGTGTATGAGTTATTCCGCCAGGAGTAGAGCTCAGTAGCCGAGTTTGGAATGGATAAACGCTGAAAGCATCTAAGCGTGAAACCAGCCTCAAGATAAGATCTCCCACAGAAATAATCTGGTAAGACCCCCGGAAGACTACCGGGTAGATAGGTCAGGAGTGGAAGAACAGTAATGTTTTAAGCGGACTGATACTAATGGGTCGAGGGCTTGACCAAACGGCTTTGCGAAAAGCAAGTGAGGTTGTAAGCCCGACGCAAAAAGAAATACAAGATGACGGCAGAGTAATGAATCTAGACGAATGAAAGACAAATACTGACTTCTCTATGCAATTTTCAGGGTGTGGGAGACCACATTCTTGAATAGTCCGGTGGCGATAGCGGAAGGGATCCACCCGTTCCCATCCCGAACACGGCCGTTAAGCCTTCCCACGCCGATGGTACTCGAAGGGCAACCTTCCGGGAGAGTAGGTAACTGCCGGGCAAACAACAAAAGAAAGCATTCATGCGTAAGCTTGGATGCTTTCTTTTGTTATGTACGCGGAGAGAAAACGGGGAGATGGGGATATATGAATTCCAGGCTTGCAAACGAACACCGGCAGTATCCTTCCGGCGTCTCATGCGCGAGCGCATAGGCCGCCTACAGGACACCGCCGGCGTTCTGTAGGCAGGGCAAAGTACCTTCCTTTGCTTATACGCGAGAGAACGTAGAGGTGTTGATATGAGTTTCGAGTTTGCACACAAACACCGGCAGTATCCTTCCGGCGTCTCATGCGCGAGCGCATAGGTCGCCTACAGGACACCGCCGGCGTTCTGAAGGTAGGGCAAAGTACCTTCCTTTGCTTATACGCGAGAGAACGTAGAGGTGTTGATATGAGTTTCGAGTTTGCACACAAACACCGGCAGTATTCTTCCGGCGTCTCATGCGCGAGCGCATAGGCCGCCTGCAGGACACCACCGGCGTTCTGAGCGGCAGGCTGATGGAGATTGAGGAGGATGGGGGAAGGGGACACCACCGGCGTTCTGAGCGGCAGGCTGATGGAGATTGAGGAGGATGGGGGAAGGGGACACCACCGGCGTTCTGAGCGGCAGGCTGATGGAGATTGAGGAGGATGGGTAAGGGGACACCACCGGCGTTCTGAGCGGCAGGCTGAAGTGGATTGAGGAGGATGGGTTAGGGGACATCGCCGGTGTTCTGAGCGGTGAGCTGATGGGATTGGTAAGAAGCGAGGAGGAGGACACCGTTGGCGTTCTGAGCGGGGAGGCTGATGTGGAGTGAAGACGATGGGGATAGAGAGGGCGCTTGAGTGAGGATGAGGGGTTACAATGGTATTTTGATTTTCGGGTTGATTTTTGCGGATTTTCTGCTTTACAGAATGAGGCGCACTTGCTATACTGGAAGAAATTGAAAACAAAGAGGGGATTAATTTGATCGAAATCGGCAGAGAACATGTCATTGGTGAATTATCAGAGCTGAATCCCGCTGTAGCCTATTGTCAGAATGGTGATACAGTCGTTTTCCATACCAGAGATTGTTATGATGACAGTGTCGTATCAGAAACCTCCGATCCATTGGCCAGAGCGTATGCCAATCCTGCCACCGGGCCGCTTTATGTGAAGGGGGCTGCCAAGGGTGATATTCTCAAAGTTGAAATTCTCGAGATTGAAGTAGCTTCTACCGGCGTGATGCGGACCTCCCTAACGGATGGCGGCTTAGCGGGTATCATCCAGGAAAAAGAAGTGCGGATCTTTTCAATTGAGAAGGGATGGATTGCTTTTGACAACAAACTGTCTCTGCCGATCGATCCGATGATTGGCGTGATCGGCACGACCCCGGAGAATGGCAGAGCGGTAGGCACGGAAACCCCGGGTGAGCACGGTGGCAATATGGACTGCCGCTTGATCCGTAAGGGCAGCACGCTTTATTTGCCGGTGAATTGCGATGGTGCGCTGCTGGCCATGGGTGATCTGCACGCCTTGATGGCGGATGGTGAAGTAATGATTTGCGGCATGGAATGCCGCGGTAAAGTAACGCTGAACGTGCAGGTGATCAAAGCGGCGCAGTTGCCTACTCCTTTTTTACTGGATGCAGGGGTTGTGATGACCATCCAATCGGCACTGACGCTGGATGCTGCCGCCAGATTAGCCAGCGAAAAAATGCATGCTTTTCTAATGCAAGCCTGTGGCGTTTCCACCAACAAGGCGGCAATGCTGATGTCTCTTTTAAGTCATATGACCATCTGTCAGGTGGTGGACCCGCTGAAAACAGTGCGCATGGGATTTCCGTTGGCTGTCTTAGAGCAATATGGCTTTCGCTTACCATAAGCAATCGAGTATTTGTGAAAGGGAAGGAAGGTGGGTTATATGGCGAATTTAGGGCAGAATACAGTCGAGTCTTTATTGGTTGCCTTAGCAAAGGGAGAAACGAGCTCGGTTGAATTGGTGAAAGATTGTCTGCAGACTATTACGATGCACAACCACAGTGGAAAAATGATCAACGCGGTCTTGGAATTGAATCCGGAAGCATTGCTGTTGGCAGAAGCGGCTGACAAAGAACGGGCAGCGGGTCATTTGCGCGGCCCTTTGCATGGAATTCCGCTTCTACTGAAAGATAATATTGATACTGCGGATGCGATGCATACTTCAGCCGGTTCTTTGGCCTTGCAGCAGCACTATGCTGCCCAGGATTCTGAAGTGGCGCGCAGATTGCGGCAAGCCGGTGCGATTTTGCTGGGTAAAGCCAATATGACGGAATGGGCTAATTTCATGTCCGGTCATATGAAGAATGGCTTCAGTTCCCGTGGGGGTCAGGTCTGCAATCCCTATGGTCCCGCTGATTTGGATGTAGGCGGTTCCAGTTCCGGTCCGGGGGCGGCGGTTGCCTGCGGAATGATTCCGGCAGCCATCGGGACAGAAACATCCGGCTCGATTTTATCGCCGGCCAATGCCAATAGTGTGGTTGGAGTCAAACCCACGCTTGGCTTGATCAGCCGCCGTGGGATTATTCCGATTATGGTTACGCAGGATACGGCCGGCCCGCTGGCGCTTTGCGTCTGGGATGCGGCAATCCTGCTGAATGTTTTAGCGGGAAGAGATGAAAAAGATCCAAGTACTCTGACCGCGCCGGCAGAACTGCCCGACTACACCGCTTTGCTCAAGAAGGAAGCGCTGCAAGGCCGCCGCTTGGGCATGGTCAGCCAGTCTTATGTCAATTTAGATGAAGAGCGCCGAGCAGGGATGCAGCGCGTCATCGATGAATTGCGTCAGGCGGGCGCGGAAGTGATTGAAATTGAGGAAATTCCCGGCTACACTGCCATTCTGCAAACCCGCAGTTCGGCTATGCTGCATGAATTCAAACCGGCGCTGAATGCTTATTTGAAAACGGTGGAAGCCTATCTACCGATCCATTCTTTGACGGATCTGATTGCTTACAACGCTGCGCACGCAGAGCAATGCCTCGTTTATGGTCAGGATTTATTGGAAAAAGCGGAAGCGCTGAGTGGGACTTTAACCGAACCGGCTTATTGGCAGGATCGCCTGCAGGATTTGACCAACAGCCGCGAGCAGGGGATTGACTGGGCCTTAAAGCAATACCACCTGGATGCGCTGGTTTTTCGCGGCAATGCCGCAGCCGGGATCGGTGCAAAAGCCGGCTACCCCAGTGTCATCGTGCCGGCTGGTTATTTGACTTCCGGGCAGCCGTTTGGCATTAGCTTTACTGGTACCGCTTTTAGCGAAGCATGTTTACTGGCCTATGCCTACGCTTATGAACAGGCGACACAGCATCGCCGTTGGCCACAGATGGAGTGAGTCAGAGTGAATTTCAAACGCAGCCAAACGATGCTGGATCAGGTGGGCTGCAAGCAGTTCCTGAACCGGAAAACCCCAATCGAATCGAGAAAGGCAGGAGTAAAAATGTATTTTTTTATTAATGATTATAGTGAGGGTGCCCATGCTAAAGTGCTGCAGGCACTGACGGAAACCAATTTTGAACAAACCGTTGGTTATGGCATGGATGAATATTGTGTCAAAGCCGCCGATTTAATCCGCAGTAAAGTGGCTTCTCCCCAAGCGGCGGTGCATTTCTTGGTGGGAGGCACCCAAGTCAACCTGACGGTTTTATCAGCCATCATGCGGCCCTATCAGGCGGTGATTGCCGCCAAAACCGGTCATATCTTTGTGCATGAAACGGGTGCGATTGAAGCAACCGGACATAAAGTCCTGGCGGTGGAAACGCCGGATGGCAAACTGACGCCGGAACTGATCCTGCCGGTGCTGCAAGGACATCCGGATGAGCATATGGTGCAGCCTAAAGTTGTCTTTATTTCCGATGCTACCGAAATCGGCACTCTCTATACGCTGGCGGAATTGACTGCTCTCTGGCAGTTCTGTCAGGTGCATCAGCTCTATCTCTATTTGGATGGCGCTCGTTTGGCTACCGCCCTGACCGGAGAAGGCAATGATATCAGTTTGCCGGATCTCGCCCGTCTCACCGACGCTTTCTATATCGGCGGCACAAAAAACGGCGCGCTCTTTGGGGAAGCCTTGGTGATCAATCATCCCGCTTTGCAGGAAAATTTCCGTTACTCGATCAAACAGCGGGGCGGCCTCTTGGCTAAAGGTCGTTTATTGGGTTTGCAGTTTCTGGCTTTGCTGCAGGATGATCTCTATTTTCAGATTGCTGCTCATGCCAATCAAATGGCGCAGCGTTTACAGTCGGGCATTGCTGCGCAAGGCTATGGTTTCCTGACACACTCTGCTACCAATCAGATTTTTCCGATTTTCCCCGATGCGATCTTACCACAGCTGCAGACTGTCTGCCGTTACGAGGTTTGGGGTAGGGCAGATGCTGCTCATACAGTCGTTCGCTTTGTGACTTCCTGGGCTACCAAAGAAGAAACCGTAGAGGGATTCCTGCAGGCTTTGGCTAAGGTTCAGGCATGAAAACCGATTTGCAGACAGAGCGTGTGATCATCCGCCGCTTTCAGCCGGAGGATCTGATGGATCTCTACGAATATCTTTCCGATGCGGCTGTGCTGCGCTATGAACCTTATGCAGCGATGGATTTGGCTGGCTGCCAAGAAGAATTGGCTTTTCGCTGCAATAATGCTGATTTTTATGCGGTCAGCTTGAAGGAAAGCGGCAAGCTGATCGGAAACCTCTATTTTTCCGAACAGGATGCCGCTACCTATGAACTGGGTTATGTCTTCAATGCGGCTTATCAGCATCAGGGTTACGCCAGTGAAGCAGCGACGGCTTTGTTGAATTACGGTTTTTACACGCTTGGTCTGCACCGTGTGCTAGCACGCTGCAACCCGGAAAATACAGCTTCCTGGCGACTCCTGGAGCGATTAGCGCTGCGGCGTGAAGCGCATCATCGCAAAAATGTCTTTTTTCAAAAAGATCTGACCGGACAGCCGATCTGGCAGGATACCTATGTCTATGCCATTTTAGAAGAAGAATGGTTTACAAAACATCCCGAGTAAGCGGATATCGTTCTCCCTCGCTGAGCGAAAAGAAAGCAAAACCCCGTCCGATCTCCTAAAACAGCAGGCTCATTTTCAAGAAGAGCTGCTATGGGAGATCGGACGGGGTTTTGATCATTTTTAAATGATGCGATGCTTGATTCGCAGTTTACTTTTTGGTGCAGCCGTTGCTGTCGTCGATCAGATCGACCGCCAGCTGCAGATAGTTCTGTTCGAGCAATTCCAGTTCGCCCCGATCGCAGGCTGCCGCCAAAGCGGGATCGATGGGGACTTCTCCCAAGACAGGAATCTGATGTTTTGCGGCCACTTCCTGCAGATGACTGGGTCCAAAGACAGAGATCTTTTTGCCGCAGTCCGGGCAGAGCAGATAACTCATGTTTTCGATCAAACCGTAAATCGGGATATTCATCAGTTTTGCCATCTTGATTGCTTTGCCTACGATAACAGAGACCAACTCCTGCGGAGAAGTGACAATCACAATGCCGTCAATCGGCAGAGATTGGAAGACAGTCAGCGGCACATCACCGGTGCCGGGCGGCATATCAACAAACATATAGTCGATACGATCCCAAATGACTTCCGTCCAAAATTGCTTGACGGTACCAGCGATGATCGGACCGCGCCAAACGACAGGATCATCCGCATTCTCCAGCAAGAGATTGATCGACATCACAGCGATGCCGGTTTTGCTGTAGACCGGATAGAGTCCAATTTCATCAGAAGTCGCTTTTGCGGTTAAACCCAAAATTCGGGGAATCGAGGGTCCGGTGATGTCAGCATCCAGAATCGCCGTACGGAAGCCTCGACGCTGCATGGCAATGGCTAATAATGAAGTGACCAAAGATTTCCCGACGCCGCCCTTACCGCTGACGACGCCGATCACCTTGCCAACTTGGCTCATCTGGTGCAGCGGCGCTTTCAAATCCAATGGCTGACGCGATTCGCAGTTGCTGGAACATTGGTCACAGTTGTGATCGCAGGTGGTTTCATTCATGTGATTCATCTCCTCTTCTATTTATGTTGATTATAGAGCGGTAAGGCAGGAAAGTCAAATCGAACAGGCAAACAACAAGTGCCGGACCAGGATTGTTTGTTTCGGACCAAAGCCGGCTTCCTTGCAATTTCATGGTTTATCGTTATAATAGAATGGATAGGAAAGGGGAGAAAACAATGAACGATTCGCTGCTGTTTGCCGTTTTGGCTGGCTTTACCCTGATCAATCTAGTCGTTCTGTTGGCTGTTTATTGGATGCTGAAGCGAAATTTGATGAGAGAACGCGAATTGGAAAAGCAATTTCGAGATCTGCTGCAAATGAATTGCTGCAGGAAGAGCGGCAGACCCGTCAGGAAATACAGCAGACCATGCAAAGTGTTTTCACTACTTTCAGTCAATGGATCCGCGACGGTCAAAGCCAAAATACACAGATGCTGGATACCCGTCTTTCCGAATTGAACAAGCAATACAGCCAGCGCAATGAAGAAATGCAGCGTCAGATCAGTCAATTAACGCTGCAGACACAGAATCAACTGGCTGAAATGAACCGCAATGTCAATGAAAACCTGACGGCGATGAAAACAGAGAACGGGCGGCAATTGGACTTAATGCGGCAGACTGTGGATGAAAAATTGCAGAAAACCCTGGAGGAGCGCATCGGTCAGTCCTTTCAGCTGGTCAGTAAGCGTCTGGAAGACGTCTACAAAGGTTTGGGAGAAATGCAGACGCTGGCTGCCGGGGTGGGCGACTTGAAAAAAGTCCTTTCCAACGTGAAAACGCGTGGTATGCTGGGTGAATTGCAGTTGGGTGCGATTTTGGAGCAGATACTGTCACCGGAACAATATGCTACCAACGTAGCGGTCGTTCCCAATTCGGCTGAACGGGTAGAATTTGCCATCAAACTGCCGGGCGACGGCAATGGGACCGTCTGGCTGCCGATTGATTCCAAGTTCCCTATCGAGACTTATCAGACACTCTTGGCTGCTTATGACAGCGGTCAGGCGGAACTTGTGGCTCAAAGCGGCAAAGATTTTGAACGCATCATCAAAACCTTTGCCAAAACCATTCACGATAAATATATCCATCTGCCCTTTACCACAAATTTTGCTATTATGTTCCTGCCGGTAGAGGGTCTTTACGCCGAAGTGGTGCGGCACGGTATGATTGAAGCCTTACAGCGGGATTACCAAATCAATATTGCCGGACCGACTACCATGGCCGCCTTACTCAATAGCCTGCAAATGGGGTTCCGGACGCTGGCGATTCAAAAGCAATCCGGAGAAGTTTGGCGGACCTTAGGCGGCGTCAAAGCAGAATTTGAGAAATTTGCCGGTGTCTTGGGTTCAACACAGAAAAAGTTGGATCAAGCCAGGGACGAATTGGATAAACTGGTGGGGGTGCGTACCCGCGCGATCCGCAGCAGACTGCGGGAAGTCGAGGCACTGCCGGAAGCAGCGCCTGAGCCGGAATTGGCAGCGAATGAAGCATCCGAAGCGGAAAATCCGCCGCTCTGTGGTGCTTAAAAAAAACTTGCCATTTATCGGCATGCCGATACGGGAGTAATGAAATATTTAAAAAAATTTCCTTTTCTTTTCGCTCTTGTGCATCCGTCAGGGAAGTGTTAAAATGAGATCGAAATGAGGAAGGGGAGGGATTTATGATGAATGAAACGATTCAAACTATGCTGGATCGCCGCAGTATTCGCGCTTTCAAAACAGAACAGATTAAAGAGGAAGAACTGCAAACGATCTTAACAGCCGGTTTAGCGGCTCCCAGTGCCAATAACTCTCAGCCTTGGTATGTGACTGTGATCCAAAACAAAGAAGTCATCGATTGGATTGTTGAAGAGAATAAAAAAGTAATGCGTTCCTCCGGTAATCCGGAAATGGTTAAGCGGGCAGATGACCCGAAAACGCATAATTTCTATCATGCGCCAACTGTCATCGTCTTTTCTGCCGAACAGAGCAGAGCCTACGGCAAAAGCGATTGTGCCAATCTGGCGACACAAACCGCTTTAGCAGCCTACAGCATCGGCTTAGGCTCCTGTTATGTCGCATCTTTTATGCAGGCGTTCGCTACAGAGAAAGGCCCGGAGATGGCTAAAAAACTGCAAGTCCCGGAAGGCTATTTCCCGGTCTTTGGCTTAGCGGTTGGATATCCCGATTGCCCGCAGCCTGCTGCAAAACCGCGCAAAGAAAACTGTATCACCTATATACGCTAAGATTTGGAGTTTTAAAAACCACAAACCGGCAGCAACAAGAATTGGGTTGCTGCCGGTTTTTTAAAGGAGTTTGAACCGTCTGTCTAGAAAAAATAGATTATCACGTACGTTTAGAAAGGGTGACAAGAAATGAAAATAGGATTAATCGGCCTGCCTTTGGTGGGAAAGACCACTCTTTTTAATCTTTTAACAAATGGAGAAGCAGAAATCTCCAAACACTTAAGCGGTCGGACCGAACCAAACCTGGGTATGGCAAAGGTGCCCGATATCAGGATTGATTGGCTCAGCAAACTCTACAAGCCCAAAAAAACCACTTATGCTCAAATCGAGATTACCGATTTGCCGGGCCTCAGTCATGAAGGTTCCACCGGCGGCAACGCGTTTTTGGATCAGATTCGGCAGGTGGATGCCTTGGTGCATGTCGTCCGCGCCTTCGAGACAGATGAAGTGGAACATGTGGATGGCAATGTCGATCCGATCCGGGATCTGAATAATGTCGATGCGGAATTACTCCTGGCGGATCTTGATTTTATCGAAAAACGCTTACAGCGTATTCAGAGCGGCAAAAAAATCACGCCGGAGCAGACTCTGGAGCTGGCTGCTTTGGCAAAATATCAAACTGCTTTGGAAGCGGAAAAACCGTTGAGAGAAGTTATTTTAAGTGAAGCAGAAGCTGTTTCCATTCAAAATTATGCTTTTTTCACCATGCTGCCGCAACTGGTCGTCGTCAACGTCGAGGAAGCGCAGTTCAAAGCCAATGAGTACCCTTCCAAAGCGAAGGTGGAACAAACGCTGCGGGAGAAGGGCTACGGTTATTTGGTGATCTGTGCCGAGATGGAAAACGAAATCGCTCAGCTGCCGGAAGAGGACCGTGCGCTCTTTATGGAAGATCTGGGCATCGTTGAAGCCGGTACTTATCGTTTGGCACGCAGTATGTACGAATTGGTCCACCTGATTTCTTTCTTTACTTCAGGCGAAGACGAAGTGCGGGCTTGGACTATTACGAAAGGTTTGGAAGCGAAAAAGGCAGCCGGCAAGATTCATAGCGACCTGGAGCGCGGCTTTATCCGTGCCGAAGTCGTTGCTTATGAAGATTTGCATACCTACGGGACGGTAGGTAAGTGTAAAGAAAAAGGTTTGCTGCGGTTGGAAGGCAAAGATTATATTGTCAAAGATGGCGACATTTTGAATATCCGTTTTAATGTCTAGTTTAGATAAGGCGATGACGGTATACTGCGGCTCCAAAAGATGAGTTGTAGCGTACCGTTGCTTTTTAAGCTTCTCTGAACAACTATTGGGGTTGCTCAGATCATTTTACTCTCAGCTGTTTTGAAGGAACTAAAGCCTCGTTCAGCGAATTTTTCTTTAGGTTATGTTAAGGGGAATTCCTGCGTTTTTTATAAAGAACTGAAGGGGGAGATTGATCATGATCGTTAAACCAAATGAAGGCACTCTGGTGGTAAAACAAAGCGTAAAAGGCGGCCAGGGAGCCATCGCTATCCGTCAATTGATGGAGGATCAGGATTTTGCCGGAACCGGCCGCTTATTCAATGTGATGACTTTAAAGCCAGGGGATTCTGTTGGCAATCATGCCCACGAAGGGGATTGGGAAGCCTATTACATTCTTGCCGGCAGTGGTCATTATCTGGATAACGGGAAAGAGTGTCGGGTCGAGACAGGCGATTTCACGCTTTGCCGTGACGGTGATAGCCATTATGTTTTAAACGATACCAAAGAAGACCTGGTTCTCTTGGCAATCGTGATTTATTCCTTAAAGAAATAGGTTTTCAAATTCTTACAAAAAGAAGCTGCAGCAGATGTAGCTTCTTTTTGAAAAAAAAGGTAAAATTATGAGATTGTCAGAAATAAGAAAAAGGAATTAAGCAAGCAATAATAGAATTAAAAAAGGTCTATCCAATGCGGCCGACGTTTGACGAGGAGCATGGATCAGTTTATTCCGAAGAATCAATTGAAACAGGAGGAATTGAAATGGGTTTGATTCGAGCAGCAATTTCTGTCGTGGGCAGTGCAATTTCCGATCAGTGGCTTGAAGTGATCGAGCCGGATGCCATGAGTGACACGACTGTGATGACCAGCGGTGTGACGGCACGCCGCGGTGATAAAAGGAATTTAAACCGAAATGCAACAGAAGGAACCATTAATGATGGTTCGGTTATCCATGTTTATCCCAATCAATTTATGATTTTACTGGATGGCGGCGGGATCGTAGATTTTACTGCGGAAGAAGGTTATTATACCGTCAGCAATGTCGGCAACCCTTCTTTATTCGCCGGCAGTTTTTCTGATGTGTTAGCGGATACTTGGAAACGTGTGAAATTCGGCGGTATGCCTTCCGGAAAACAAAAAGTAGTTTATATCAATACACAGGAAATCAAAGGCATTAAATTTGGTACCCGCAACCCCATTAATTACTTCGACAATTTCTACAATGCAGAACTGTTTTTACGGGCTCACGGAACGTATTCCATTAAAATAACAGATCCCATCCTGTTCTATACCGAAGCGGTACCGCATAATAAGAACACAGTGGAAATTGAAGAGATCAACGAACAGTACTTCTCCGAATTCATGTCGGCGCTGCAAGCTGCGATCAACCAAATGTCAGTGGATGGTATCCGGATTTCTTATGCCCCTTCCAAGAGCGTCGAACTGAGCAATTATATGGCGAATATTCTTGATATCGATTGGAGAACCAAACGCGGGTTTGATATTCAAGCGGTTGGCATCGCCAGTATCTCATATGATGAAGAATCTGCCAAACTGATCAATATGCGCAACCAAGGCGCCATGCTAAGCGACGCCAATGTGCGCGAAGGTTATATTCAAGGTTCCATTGCCAGAGGACTAGAAGCCGCCGGAGCCAATCCTGCCGGTAGTATGGCTGGTTTTATGGGTATTAATATGGGGAATCAAGCAGCCGGAGGCTTTATGGCGGCGGCGGCTAATCAAAATGCACAACAGAACAGCGCTGTTGCTGCACAGCCAACAGAATCTTGGAAGTGCAGCTGCGGATCAACCGCCAGCGGGAACTTCTGCTCTGCCTGCGGCGCGGCAAAACCGATCGTGGCCTCTCATTGCAGCCAGTGCGGTTATCAATTTCAAGCAAGTGAGAAAGGCGCAAAATTCTGTCCGCAATGCGGCAAGAAAATATGATTTAGCCAATAAGCACCGGCAAATAGGATGATATGCAAAATTGACGCGGTAAGCGGATGAATAAAGCGAAACGGCAGCAATTGCTGCGGTATTTGTTTTGTTCAGGCGCAGCAGAAAAGAGGGTTACGAAAAGAAAGAGAAGGTAAGCTTTATGAATATTGTTTTTCAGGATTTACCGAAAGACTATCAGGAATTTGAGGCTCTTGCATCGGAGATGATGGAATCCCCTTTACATACGGTCGCTTTATTCCTGCTTGCTTATCTCAGCTTTGAAGGGAACCCTGAGGAATCGGTTAAGATGATGAATTTGCTCAAAGGAGATCATCCCTTAAAAAGGCGGGAAATTATTTTCCTGAAGAATGCCAATAAAACCAAATCTTATTTGGCCAAGTCTTATTTCATCGGTGCTGCGGCAAACAATCATTATCAATTGATGAAGCCGTTGACGCTGGACATCCAAATCGATCGATCTCCACCGACGATCGAAGGGATGCAGAAGCTCTATGTCAAAAATGAAGGTTCAGACAGTGACAGAGTGGTGATTGTTCGCAGAAGAGGTGGGAAATATTTTATTTGGGATTACTCGAATTTGTTGTTGGATGTGAAAGATCCAAACGATTTGGAGGGATGGGCTTAATCAGGTTACCGGACTTTGCCTTTTTTCGTGTGAACAATTTTTTCAAAAAAATCACACTCTTAAAAAAAGAGTGTGATTTTGTCGGTTGATTCTTTTGAATTGATACTGGATTGAGGGAGGTTATATTGATGAAGGTTCTAATTTTAAATGGCAGTCCCAGGCTCAATGGCAATACTGCTTCAGCTTTAAAAGCCATTCAGCAGGGGATCCTGGAGAAATCAGCCGAAGCCGAAATTGAATTCTGCAATGTGGCCCAATGGAATATCAAAGGCTGTATTGCTTGTAATACCTGTAAAACAAACGGCGGCAGTTGTGTACTGCCCGATGAAACCAATCAAATCATGCAAAAGATCACGGATGCCGATCTGCTGCTTTTGGGCAGCCCAGTCTATTACTGGGGATTGACCGCCCAATTGAAGACGGTAATCGATAAATTTTATTGCCGCAACAGCGCTTTCAGAACCGCCGGTCAAAAGACGGTCGGTCTGGTGACCGTCGGCGGAGCCGCTCTGGATGATCCGGAATATAACCTGATCAGCGGACAAATCGCCTGCATTTGCGAGTATCTGCATTGGTGCCATCTGTTTACCAAGAATATTTCTGCCTATGATCTAGGCGAAGTGGCTGGAAATCAGGCTTTGCTGGCGTCTTTGCAATTGTTGGGTACCACCCTGGTCTAGTCTTGCAGATGTTGCTTGAAAAAGGCTGCCATGCGCGGAAATGCATCCTGCCAGGTCTGACGATAGCGGAAGGTATGGCTCTCGCCGGGATAATAAACCGCTTCGAACGCTGCACCGCGCCCGAGTGCCACGCAGTCCTTGACCAGTTGATTTTGATGTTCGATCGTTACATTGAGATCTGCTGTGCCTTGCAGGCTGAGCAGCGGTTTAGTAAGGTTGGCTCGATAGGTGTTGGGAGAAGCTTTCGCCCACATGGCTGGATTTGCTTCCATCGCTCCGCCGAGATAGATATCACCGTGATAATTACCGTATTTTTCTTCCATCCAGCGATCTTTGATACCCAGATCCCATAACCCTGCCAGATTGATCCCGCAGGCGAATACATCGGGATATTGGGTCATCGCCAGCAGCGTGAGGTAGCCGCCATAGCTTAGGCCATAGACGGCTACTTTTTCTTGCTCTATATAGGGCAGAGACTGCAGAAATTTGCCGCCATTGATCACATCAAGGGTATCATGCAGGCCTTTTTGATGCCAGAGTCCATGTCGGAATGCGCGGCCGTAGCCAATGCCGCCCCGGTAATTGATCGAAAGCACGATATAACCCTGTCCTGCCAAATATTGATTGAACGCATAAAAATGAGCATAGGTACCGGAAGGATGCCAGGCGCCGCGCATTTGGCGCGCCGGACCGCCGTGCAGCCAGACAATGGCCGGATATTTTTTGGTGGGATCAAAATCCAGCGGCTGATAAAGAAAACCGTCGATCTGCCAATCTTCTGCGCTGGTATAGTGGATGGGCTGAGCGCAAACCAGCTTCTCCCGCAAGCCGGTCGGCATAGAATCGGTCAATGGACGGCTGCTTTGACTGACGAAATCGTAAAGCCAAAGATCGGCATTGTTTTGTTGATCGCTGTGGCTGTAAACAAAGCTTTGTCCATCCGGCGCATAAAAAGGTGAGACATTGCTGGTTGCTGTGCTGGTCAGTGATGTCTGCCGGCGGGCAGCCAAATCGTAGCACCAAATCTGTCGCTGCAGGCGGTCATTTCGGTTGCTGGCATATAAGAAACGCTGACCGTCCGCTGACCAGACTGCCTGTTCGCCGGATTGTCCGCTGTCTTCGCACTCACCGAAGGTGAGTTGCTCTAAGCGGTGTTCGGCTGTTGTATAGAGATAATGATGATAATAACCATCGTTTTCCAAAGCAAACAGGATGGCGCGGCCGCCGGGTTGGACAACGGCCATGTGCTGAAAGCTGCAGCTTTTTTCTTTGTCTTCCTGCTGCAGGATGACTTCCAGCTGCGGTGAAAAGCGAGAAACGATACCAAGATCGGAATAATCCTGCCAATCAGCACGCTTGGGAACCGTCATACGATAATAGGTGTAGGCGGCGCCGAACGGCGCACTGAGCACATAGATCAGTTGATCAGAAGTCAGCCATTGGGCGCTGCTGATCTGTTCCGTATGACCGGCAGAACGCCAGATGTTGCCTTCTTCCGGAGTACAAAGAGCCAGCCATGGTTTCTTCCTGGCATCGACCCAAGTATAAAGGAACAAATCTCCGGCTGGATTCCAAGCGAAAGCGTCACCGGAAACAGTTTGACTGAAGCGGCCGCCGTGCACCTCTCCCAGTGGTTTGATGTCATGACGTGTCTCGTTTTCTAAATTGAGAAAAGAGAGCGTTTTCCCGTTGGTAAAGCTCAGCCACTTGCCATCCGGACTAAAGGCCAGACGGCTCATGATGCCTCCTTCATAGGTCAGCCGCCGCATCTTCTGCGGTGAGTCAATCTCCAAAAGATAAAGCGAAGCGTCCATGACCAGGGCTACTTGATGTGTGCCCGGACGCCAGAGTAGGGCTGAGACACCTGTTTTGGCCTGAGTAATCTGCAGCGGCGGCGTTTTGGCGGCTGGTTTTAGACACCAAAGATCATGAATTCCACCATCGTTCCATCGGTAAATCAGATAATTGCCGTCGTCTGACCAGAGCGGCGCTCCGATCAGATATTTCACCGCTAAGATATCTGCTATTGTGATCGGCTGCATGCTGACTCCTTTATTCATTCTTTAAATATTGTTCGAAAAATTTCGCCATCCGCGGCAGGGCATCCAACCAGGTCTTGCGGTAGCGGAAGGTATGGCTTTCACCGGGGTAGTAGATGGCCTGGAAAGCCTCACCGCGACCCAAAGCAACACAATCACGGACCAGTTTATCCTGTTGAGTGATATCAACATTTAAATCAGCCGTACCTTGCAGACTGAGCAGAGGTTTGCTGAGTCTATGCTTATAGGTGCAGGGGGAACCGAGCGCCCATAATTCCGGATGCAATTCCATATCGCCCATAAAATAAGAATCACCGTCATAATTGCCGTATTCTGCCCGCATCCAACGGCCCCATTGCGCAATGTCCCATAAACCGGCCAGATTGATCCCACAGGCAAAGACATCCGGATACTGCGTCAGAGCATGCAGGGTCATATAACCGCCGTAACTCAAGCCATATACAGCCACCTTGGCTGCATCGACGAAATCCAGCTGCTGCAAGTAGCGGCCGCCGTTGACGATATCGATCGTATCATCGATGCCTTTCTTTTGCCAGAGCCCATGTCGGAAATCACGTCCGTAACCGATCCCGCCTCTGAAATTAGGAGACAGCACAACGTAACCTTGATTGGCTAAATATTGATTGAAGGCGTAAAAATGAGCATAGGTTGCAGACGGATGCCAGCTTCCCCGCATCTGACGCATGGGACCGCCATGCACCCAGACGATAGCAGGATATTTCTTCTGCGGATCAAAATCGACCGGTTTGAAGAGAAAGGCGTCGAGCAGCCATCCTTCTGCGCCGGTATATTGAATTGTTTCGCTTTCCACCATTTTCTCGGCCAGGCCTGCCGGCATCGAATGGGTCAATTGTCGGCTTTGACCGCTCGCGAGATCATATAGCCACAAATCTCCATTACGGCGTTTGTCACAGTGTGTATAGACAAAGGATTGGCCATCGGGGGCAAAAATCGGTGCGAGATTGCTGACCGGCAGATGCGTCAGTTGCTGCTCGCTGTTGGTGAGGGTATCGTAGCACCAGATTTGCCGTTCGATCCGTTGGCTGCGGTTGCTGGCATACAGGAAATACCTGCCGTCCGGAGACCAATCGGCTCGATCCCCCGCTTGACCGAGATCTTCACAATGGCCAAACGTGAGCTGAGTCAAAGTTTTGGCAGTGAGGGAGTAGAGGTAATGATGCAGATAACCGTCCAGCTCCAAAGCCAGCAGCAAGTCCTGCCCACCGGGACGAACCACTGTCATGTATTGAAAATTGCAGCTGCGTTCCAAATCCTGGTGACTGGTAATCACTTCAACCTGAGGCGTAAAACGCGAAACGATGCCAAGCTGAGCATAGTTTTTCCAGGTTTCCCGAGCCGGTATTGTGACATGATAAGAGCAGTATTCCGCACCAAAAGCACCGTTCAACAGGAAAATAAAGCTGTCATTGGTCAGCCATTCGCCGGAGCTGATCATTTTACTGTGCCCGGCAGAACGCCAGATATTGCCTTCTTCCAGAGTAGAGATCGCCAGCCATGGTTTTTTAGCGGCATCCACCCAGGTATAGAGAAACATACTGCCGTCGGGGTTCCAACAAAAAGAATCTTGATGCACTGTCTGGCTGAAACGGCCGGCAAAAACATCGCCCAGCGGTTTGAGATCTTTGCGTAAACCGCTGTCCATCTGTAAGAACATCAGTGTTTTCGTATCGGTAAAAGCCAGCCATTCGCCGTTGGGGCTGAAGGCAAGGCATCCCATGATACCGCCTTGCCAGGTCAGCTGCTGTGCAGCAGCCAGCGGATCGATCTGCATCCGATAGAGAGCACCGTCCATGACATAAGCGAGTTCATGGCGGTGGGGACGCCAGGAGAAATCGGAAACACCGGATTTGGCATGAGTCAGCTGAACAGTCTGTTCTGTCTCAAGATTGATCAGCCAAAGATCATGCACTCCGCCGTCGTTCCATTTGTAGAGCAGCCATTGTCCGTCGTCTGACCATTTGGGCAATCCGGTTAGATATTTCACGGATAAGACGTCTTGGATTGTCATTTTATCCATCACAAGCGAAACCTCCTTCGTTTTTGTATACTTCATTTGTATACGATTCACACTATTTTCGCTCAAAATGCAGTGAAATCCTGCGTGACAGTCAAAAGAAAGACGAAAAAAGTTCATATCTCAAAGAGGAAAGCTGTTGTAAAAGGGACGGTTTAATGATAAAATGAAATACATCCTTTGCATCAGTGTATTTGTTAGTCGGTGGTTTTTTTTAATCAGAATCCGCTGAAGCAGCAGAACGAAGTGATTAGGGGGAGCTTTATGTTCAGATCGAAACGTAGGATCTCACGTTGGTGGTTGGTTTTAGCGATCTTCCTTGGCTTGTTGATTGGTGGTTTACTGGGCGACTTCATAGGAAATTGGCTGCCATTGGCGCGCCTTGGTTTGGAAATCGGCAATGTGCAGCCTTTTATTTTAACAAGCGCTTTGTTTGATTTGAGCCTGCAATTCATGATCCGCTTCAATTTGGGTTCATTGATCGGGCTCTTGATTTCTATTCTCGTTTTCAGATTGTTGGATAAATAGGGAGTATTCTGATGAAAGCTTTCGTCTTAGCCAGCAATTCTCCCCGCAGAAAAGAATTACTGCAGCAAATTCATCTGCCCTTTCAAATTGATCCCAGCCATCTTGAGGAGCTGGTTCCGGCTGGATTATCGCCGGAAGAGACGGTGCTGTGCTTGGCACGGCAAAAAGCTGCCGATGCAGCGCAGCGTCACCCGGATGCTGTGGTGATCGGAGCGGATACGCTTGTTGTTTTGAATGGCCGGTGTTTAGGCAAACCCAGCGATCATGAAGATGCTTTGCGCATGCTGCAGCAATTGGCTGGCAAGAAACATCAGGTTATGACCGGCATCGTCGTGCTGGATACCTTTACCGGTAAACAAGTGGAAGCGGTAGAAGTGACACATGTTACGATGGGAAATCCTTCGGAGGAGTTGCTGCGGCAGTATGCAGCCAGTGACGAACCGATGGGAAAAGCCGGCGCTTACGCAATTCAGGGAACTGCAGCCAGGTTCATCGAGAAAATAGACGGCTGTTACAATAATGTAGTGGGACTGCCTCTTTATCGTTTGTGCCGCTTGATCGAATTGGTGCAGTCTTAAAGGGAAGCAGACATAGGTGATGCCAATGGATCAGAATGGCGAAAACAATAATTATTTTCATCTCTTGCCACAGGAAAGTAAACCGCGCGAGCGGCTGCAGACAGAAGGAGTGAAGAGACTTCGGGATGAAGAACTCTTGGCTATTTTACTGCGTACCGGTTATAAAGGTACCGATGTCATGAGCTTAGCCACCAGGCTTTTGCAGACATATGGCGGCTTACGGGGATTGGCTCATTTGGATTATCAACAATTATATCAGGAAAAGGGTTTAGGCAAGGCAAAAGCAGCCGAATTGGCCGCTCTGTTGGAGATTGCCTTGCGGATGGCAGCACCGCAAGACCAGCTCACCTTGAAAAGTCCTGAGCAGGTTGCTGCTTTTTTAATGCCTTTGCTGCGACAGGAGGATCAGGAAAAGTTCTTGGTGCTTTCACTGAACAGCAAAAATCAGTTGATTCATCAGGATGTCGTATTTATTGGTACGCTGAATTCCACGGTGGTGCATCCGCGCGAAGTTTTTAAGTCAGCACTGCAGCACGCCGCAGCCGGAATCATCGTAGCTCATAACCATCCCAGCGGCGATCCGACCCCCAGTGCGGAAGATGTGAAAGTAACGCAAAATCTGGTAGAAGCGGGTAAAGTGATGGGGATTCCATTGTTGGATCACTTGGTGATTGGCCATGGCAAATGGCTTAGTTTGCGTGACAGCAAGAATTTTTAGTTCCGACGCGATAGATATAATTCATTGGAAGATATAGGTTTTTCTCAAGGAGGCTTCAGCATGCAAAATCAAAACCAAGCGCCAAAAAAGGATCGCTTCACTCTTGGGATCATTGCAGGCGTTATTTTGCTTTGCTTAATGATAGCTTTTGATGTGCGTACCAGCAGTATCAGCAGTACGGTTCAGGGTCTTACTCGCGATGTTTTGGCTCCGATGCAGAACTGGTCGGCTGAAGTTTTTGATTGGTGGAGAGAATCCATTGAAACGCTGCGTGCTCTACAAACACTAAAAGATGAAAATATAGAATTGAAAGAACAGAATGATCTCCTCCTGCAGGCTTATTCCAGAATGCTGACAGTGGAAGCGGAAAACCAGCGGCTGCAGCAAATGTTGGATTTTAAACAAACCAATTTGCAGTATGAAATCGAAATCGCTAAAATCATTGGTTGGCCGGTTTCGAACTGGTCCAGCCGCTACGTCTTGGGATTGGGCAGCAAGGATGGCATCACAAAGAATATGGTGGCTGTTTCCACTTCGGGGCTGATTGGCAAAATCGTTCAGGTGACGGAGACTACCGCCGAATTGATGCTGCTGACTGATGAGCTTTCCTCTGTTGGGGTTCGTATTCAATCCAGTGGCTGCCTTGGCATTGTCAGCGGCAACGGGGCTCAGACACCAACCTTAACCATGTCTTTTATTTCATCCGACGCAGTGGTGAAAGAGGGAGATTTGGTAGTCACTTCCGGCTTAAGCGACATCTATCCGGAAGGCTTGGTGATTGGCAAAGTCGTCCGCTGTGAAGAGGAAGTATCCGGTATGCATCAGACCGCAGAGATAGAAATGATTACCGATTTCTATAGTCTCTATGAAGTGATGATCTTGCGCAATGTGCAGTCGGTGCCGACAGTGCCTACCAACAGTATTGCAAGTGGGGTGACGCAGTGAAGCAGAGGGTATTTTGGCTGCTGATCATCACCATGTTCTTGTTGCTGCAGATTATCGTCTTACCCAATTTTCTCTTAGCAAGGCTAAAGGTCGATTTAATGCTTTTATTAGTGATTGCTTTCGCTTTGCTAAAAGGATCCAATGAAGGTTTGATTTTCGGTTTGACCGCCGGCTTGCTGTGCGATTGCTTGATTGGACAGCCCTTTGGTCTGCAAATCATCATGAAAGGGCTCTGTGGTTTTGCAGCGGGAAAGCTGCATGACATGTATATTGAAAATCAGCTGGGAGTCCCCTTGCTGGCTGCTTCCACGCTTTTTTTGCTGGATGAATTGATCCAGCGCATTTGCTATTGGCTGTTTTATGGTGGTGTGTTTTGGCCAAAAGGCACTTATTGGAAAGGAATCGGCATTTTATTTCTGCAGCAACTGGTGATTTTTAGTTTAATTTATTATCTGCTGCGTTATTTAGTACACTGGCTGTCGCGCGGAGAAGCGCTATTAAAGAAATAAGTTGGTGATGAAATCATGAATCCGGAGTATCTTGCTGAAATGAGCAACCGCAGACGTTTTCGTTTTATCGTGATCTTCATCGTTGCGGTTGGGGTGCTGTTGATTGGCAGACTTTTTTATCTGCAAATCGTGAAGGGAGAGGAATACGATTCCTCTTCAGAAGGAAACCGGATCCGAGTCCTGACCGTGCTGGCTCAACGCGGCGATATCTACGACTGCAATGGCAAACTGCTGGTAACCAGCCGGGCTGCTTATACCGTCAGGATGATCGATTTGGGCGAAGAAAAGGTGCGGCAGTCGGCCGAACTCCTGGCAAGCTTGCTGAATCTGCCGGTGGAAACTATTTTGGATAAAGTGAATAACCGGGAAACAAGGGCGGAACCTGTCAATGTAGCCGTGGATGTGGATTTCACGACAGTGACGCGAGTGAAAGAACAAAGTGACAGTCTGCCTGGTGTTTACATCGACAGTCTGCCGGTGCGGGAATATACCTACGGCGCGACACTTGCTCATGTCTTAGGTTACTTGGCGGAAATTTCTCAGGACGATTTGGATGGTTGGGCTGCCAATCAAGGGTATCAAGCCGGCGATTTGGTTGGCCGTGCCGGTTTGGAACGTTCGTATGAGTCGGTGCTGCGCGGTACAGACGGCGGTTTGGTTGTGGAAGTTGATTCACAGGATAATCTGATCCGTGTTCTGGAGCGTATCGAGCCGGTGGCCGGTCGGGATCTTCATTTGACCGTGAACATTGATTTACAACTGACAGCCGAAGAGTGTTTGGAAAAATCACTGACGACGATCCGCAAGCAGGGATGGTCCTCCTATCAGGCTCTATCTGCCTACAGCGGTTCTCTTGTCATGCTGGAAAATGAGACGGGTCGGATTTTAGCGATGGCCAGCTATCCCGATTATGACCCCAACGCCTGGCAATTTGGTGTATTAACGGATGAAGGAAAACGTCTGCAGTACTTGATTGGTTCGCAAACTTATCCCAATGCGATGATGAATCGAACAGTCTTGGCGGCTTTAGCTCCGGGTTCTATTTTTAAACCAATCACATTAGCCGCTGCTTTGGAAACCGGTGTCTTACAACTGAACGAAACGTATGAATGTAAAGGTTATTACGATGTTTTAGATTCGGACAACCCGCCTAAGTGCTGGGTCTATCCCAATAGCCATGGATCGCTGACCGGAATCCAGGCCCTTTCCCATTCCTGTAACGTTTTCTTTTATGAAATGGGGCGTCGGATTGGTATCGATCGGCTGGATTATTATGCTTCACTCTTTGGCTTGGGAGAGGATACCGGTTTCAAAGATTTACTATATGAAGCGGAAAATGACTATAGTTTCACCCATCGCTCCAATCCGGAATATAAAATCTGGGCTTCGGAAAATGGATTGATTAACGATGAACCCTGGTATGAAGGAGAAACTATTTTCTCCGCTATCGGTCAGGAATTCAGCGCATTTACGCCTCTGCAAATGGTGGATGTCATGGCGCAAATTGCCAATAAAGGCGAGCGATATGCACCCGCTTTGGTCGATTATATCAAGAATGCCGATGGCAGCACGGAACAGGTTTATCAAAAGACCCTGATGGGGAGCATTGAACTGAAAGACTCCACTTGGAATGCTATTCAGGAAGGTTTAGTTGGAGTTACCAAAGCAGGCGGCACTTCCGAAACGGCCAGTTTCGGAACCCAGGCTGCACTCTATTTATGGCGTGATTTACCTTATGATGTTGCGGCTAAAACAGGTACGGCTCAGGTCGCCAATGATCCCTATGATTTAAAGGCGGATGCCTGGTTTTCGGCTTATGCACCGGCAGACAATCCAAAGATTACCATCACGATGTCGGTTGAAGCCGGGCGCAGCGGCAGTTCCGCTTGTGCGCCAACGGTATCCCAATTGATCCGGCAGTATTTTGGCAACTCGAAGCTGAATCTACAATTCATCAATTAGTGCAGCCAGCGGTAGCAAACCATGACTAAGGGGGTGACAAAATGGGTAAAATTTATGCGATTGCTTCCGGAAAAGGAGGCACGGGCAAAACGACAGTGACTGCTAATTTGGGTGCGGCTTTGGCTATGCAGGGAAAGAGAGTCCTGCTGATTGATGGTGACGCGGGTTTACGAAATCTGGATCTGTTGCTTGGTCTGGAAACGCAGGTTTCTCTGGATTTCTTCCATGTCATCCAGCATATTTGCACGGCAGAGGAAGCGATTTTAGCGGTACCGTATTTTCCTACCCTGTTTTTTTTAGCAGCGGCTGGAAAAGTGGCAGAACTTCCTGTCTTTGAAACGACCGAATTGCTGCGGCAGTTGCGCGATCAGTATGATTTTATCCTGCTTGATTGTCCTGCCGGATTGGGGGACTTTTACCGTCTTGCCATCAGCCAAGCGGATGCCTTAATTTGCGTCACGATCCCTGACATTGCTGCGGTGCAAAATGCCAGGCGAACTTTGCTGGAAGCAGCGCGCTACAGCAGTGCAGAAATCTACCTGATTATCAACCGAGTTCAGTTTCAAGCCATGCAGCGGGGGGATATGCTGGATATCGAGAGCATTTGTCAGATCATCCCTGCTATGTTGTTGGGAATTGTACCTGAAGATGTCGGTTCTACTCGAGCCGCCAATCAGGGGGAGTTATTGGTATTGTCAGATCAATCGATTGCTTCCCAGAGTTTCCGCAGGATTGCCCGCCGTTTATTGGGAGAGAAAATCGGCTTTCCCAGACAGGAAACACAAATACAGATCAAACGAGGTTTCTTTGCCCAGCTGACGGACTTATTCCGAAAAGAAACAGGATTTCATGATTAAGGTGATGATAAAGAGATGAATTTCTTTCATTTCGATCGACGAATATTGAAAAATGCAGATTGGCAGCTGATTGGGATCATGATCATTTTCCTGATTGTCAGCAGCTTTGTGATTTACAGCGCCAGCCGTGATTTGGTAGAAGACCAGCCTTATTACTATATCATTCGTCATCTGCTGGCTATGTTTTTGGGAACGGTCCTTTTTTTGGTGAGCGCATTGGTGGATTATTCGATCTGGAATGTTTTCAGCCGCTGGGTTTATGGGATCATGATCGGTCTTTTAATTTTCGTCTTGTTTCTCGGTCGGGTAGGGAATTATGGCGGACAGTCTTGGATTCCGTTAGGTCCTTTGAGTTTGCAGCCGGTCGAGTTAGCAAAAATCATGCTGAGTCTGACTTTGGCAAAGCTTTTGGTCGATGAGGATCGCTTAAAATCGATTCGTTGTCTGGTGCCATTGCTTTTGCTGGTGATGGTTCCTTTGGGTTTGGTGTTGCTGCAGCCGGACCTTGGCTCCGGTTTGGTTTTATTGGCGATTTGGCTGGGCATGGTTTTTGTGGCTGGGCTCGATTGGCGCTATATCGTGGGTGTGATCACAGCCGGCTGCGCGGCAGTCCCGCTCTTATGGGGTCATTTGGAAGAGTATCAAAAAGTGCGTCTGCTGATTTTTACCAATCTGGAATATTACAAAACGAATTCGGCTTACGCCAAATATACCTGGCAATTGATTCAATCCATCATCGCAATCGGTTCCGGGCGGCTTTGGGGCAAGGGCTTTTTACAGGGCACACAGACACAATTGGAGTTTTTACCGGAAAAACAATCCGATATGATTTTTTCATCCTTGGCAGAAGAATTTGGCTTTGTCGGAGCCAGCCTGATGATTGTCCTCTATCTGATCTTGATTTACCGCATCTTTTATATTGGGTTTCATGCTGAGGACCGCTATGGAAAACTGATTTGCGCCGGAATCGGCAGCATGCTGTTGTTTCATTTGCTGGTTAATGTTGGTATGACCTTGGGCGTGATGCCGGTCACCGGTATCCCTTGGCCTTTGATGAGTTATGCCAGCTCGAACTTAATGGCTGTTTTATGGGGTTTGGGTATTGTCACTTCGGTGGCCATGCGCAGCAATAAGACGTTGTTCCATAATTAGGGACAACGCCTTTTTTTGCCGCGCAGCCGGAAAGAGCAGAAACCTAACAGAAAACTTGCTGGCGTATCGACAGGCAATCGGTTATAATGCAAATTATAACTGTGTTCTGATCATTACAGCCCAATTGATGGAGAGGATGATTTGTCATGGAGGAAAAATGGCAGCGTAACCTGTATATTCTATGGATCGGTACCTTTATCGCAGGTGCCAGTTTTTCTTTGGTCTCACCTTTTTTGCCTTTATTGCTGCAAGAAATCGGCCAGGAAAGCAATGTGGAATTTTGGTCCGGTCTGATTTTTTCCGCTTCCTTTATTACCAGTTCGATTATGTCGCCGATTTGGGGCTCTTTGGCAGATCGATTTGGTAAAAAGCCGATGATTATTCGCTCTGGTTTGGGCATTGCTTTTACTTATTTCCTGATGTTTTTTGCGACGCAGCCTTGGCATCTGCTGGTTTGCCGCTTATTAAATGGTTTTCTCAGTGGATTTATTCCTTCGGCGATCTCTTTGGTAGCAACCAATACGCCGGAGCATCGCGTTGGACGCTCCTTGAGCTTGATCTCTACCGCCAGCAATGCCGGCAGTGTGATTGGTCCTCTCTTTGGCGGATTATTGGCGGCGGCATTTGGCATGCGTCAGACCATGCTGATCGGCGGCAGCATTCTGGTTTTAGCTACCTTGGTTGTTTTATTCGGCGTACAGGAGAAAATACTGAAGAGTGATAAGCCGCGTTCTAATATCCTGCAGGATTTAAAAGAAGCGTCTTACAATCGCAGCCTGATGGCGATGCTGGTCACGCAGACGATGATCACCTTGTCGCTGATGATCATCCAGCCGGTCCTGACCCTTTTTATTGGTCAATTGGGTGTCGGCGCCAATGTCGCGACCTACTCCGGCATTATTTTCAGTCTGGCCGGGATTGCTTCGGTGATTGCAGCACCGATTTGGGCACGCTATGGCGAGAAAATCGGTTTTCGCAACACGCTATCCTACTCCTTGGCTGGCGTGGCGATGATGAATCTGTTGCAGATTTTTGCGCATAACGTCTATGTTTTTGCTGCTATGCGCTTTGCCTATGGTTTGTTTTTGGCCGGAGTGGTGCCGGCTGTCAATGCGATCATTGCCGCGTCGGTGCCATTGGAATTCCGTGGCCGTGCTTTTGGCATCAGCAACAGTTTTAACGGTTTTGGCGGCGCCTTGGGACCGCTGATTGGCGGTGTAATTGGCACCTGGCTTGGAATTCGTTTTGTATTTTTATTTGCCGCTGTTTCCATTGTGATCAATCTGATCTGGATCCGTTTGGTACTAAATAAAAGTTTAGAAAACAGCACAACCCTACCGGTGTAGAAAATCCATCATAAGCAACAAAGTTGTTCGATCGCGCTGAAAGTGAAAATCGCTGCTGCTTCTGCCACAGAGCAATTACCGGGTGGGGATACGGCAGCTTTTTTGATTCCACGCCGTTGTCTTGTCAAACGAAGCCGCTTCGTGTATACTAAAAATATGAAAAATAGAAATGAATGAATAGGTGATAAAATGACGAAATTACTCGATGATGCTTTGCTGGCGACCGTCAGCAAACCGGTTCGCTATATGGGACAGGAACTGAATGCGGTTGTCAAACCACCGCAAAGTGTGGAAGTGAGCATCGCTTTTGCCTTTCCTGATGTCTATGATGTGGGCATGTCACATTTAGGTTCCAAGATCCTTTATCATGTCGTCAATCGATTGGAATGGGCCAGCATGGAACGGGTTTACGCGCCCTGGCCGGATTATGAAGCGTTGCTGCGCCAGGAAGGCGCCGCCCTGACGACGCTGGAAAACCGGCTGCCTTTGCATCAATTTCCTTTTTTAGGTGTGACACTGCAATATGAATTAACCTATACCAATCTGCTGACCATTTTGGATTTGGGCGGCATTCCCTTGCTGGCAGCTGACCGCGGGGATAACGATCCAATCGTGATCGCCGGTGGACCGGGTGCTTTCAATTGTGAACCGGTGGCTGCTTATCTCGATCTGATCACTTTAGGCGATGGGGAAGAAATTTTACCGCAGTTATTGCAGCTCTACCGCCAACTCAAGCAAAACGGGCCGGTCAAACGTCAGGAATATCTCCTGCAGGCTGCACTTTTACAAGGTGTCTATGTACCTTCGCTTTACGAAGCGAGTTATGATGAAGCGAATCAGTTTACGGGAATCAAGCCCTTGGTACCGCAGGCAGCCATCCCGGTTCGCCGCAATATCGTACAGGACTTGGATACCGTACCCTATCCTGAATCGCTGGTTGTTCCTTACGGTGAGATCATTCACGACCGTGCCATGATCGAATTATTCCGTGGCTGTACAGCCGGCTGCCGTTTCTGCCAGGCCGGCTGCTTATATCGTCCCGTGCGGGAGCGTTCGCTGCCCATCTTATTGAAACAGGCGGAGCTGTTGCTGCGCAGTACCGGTTATGATGAAATCTCACTGATTTCTCTTTCCAGCATGGACTATACGCAAATTGAGGCGCTGATTGATCAGTTATTGCTGCGCTACCGCAAGGAAAGCATCGGTATCGCGCTGCCTTCTTTGCGCGTCGACAGTTTTTCCGTTCAATTAGCGGATAAAGTTCAGCAGGTCCGAAAAAGCGGCCTAACTCTGGCACCGGAAGCCGGCAGCCAACGATTGCGCAACGTCATTAATAAGAGGGTATCGGAACAGCAGATACTCGACGCAGCCGGCGGAGCCTTTGACGCTGGTTGGAGCAGTTTGAAATTGTATTTTATGCTGGGACTGCCCACGGAAACAGACGAAGATCTGGCGGAAATTATCGTTTTAGCGCAGAAAATTGCCGCACTCTACCGTCAGAAAAAGCGCAGAAGCAAACTGCACATCGGCATCAGTATTTCTACTTTTGTGCCGAAACCACATACAAGTTTCCAATGGATGGGTCAGATTGCTCCGGAGGAAATCAAACGCCGGCAGTATTTTCTGCGCGGGTTACTGCGCGACAGAGCCATCGAATTATCGACGCATGATGCGGAAACCAGTGCCCTGGAAGCAGTTTTCAGCCGCGGCGACCGTCAGCTTGCCAAAGTGGTGCTGCGGGCTTGGCAATTGGGTGCCCGCTTTGACGGTTGGTCAGAATATTTCCGACCGGATCTTTGGCGTCAGGCTTTTGCGGAATGCGGTATCGTGCCGGAGCACTACAGCGAACGTACGATTGATTTTACGACAGCTCTGCCCTGGGATCATTTGGACAGCGGCATCAGCAAAGCATGGATGATCAATCAATGGCATTTGGCGGAGCAAGCGCTCGAGACACCCGATTGCCGCAGCGGAGACTGCAGTCTGTGCGGGGTCTGCCCCTCTTATGGCGTAGAGAACCTGATGGCAAAGGGGGAACAGTAAAAATGCGAATCTTCTTGAAATTTCATAAAAATACGGAAGTGCGTTGGATTTCCCATCTTGATTTGATCAAAGTGTGGGAACGCGCAGTGCGGCGGGCTCGGCTGCCGATTGCTTTGAGTCAAGGATTTAATCCCCGCCCCAAGATGAGTTTGGCAACTGCTTTGGCAGTCGGCGTCAGCAGCGAAGCGGAATATATTGAAATGGAATTAAGCGAAGAACTGCCGCTGCAGGATATTCTGCAGCGCATTAGTGCACAGATGCCGTCAGGATTACCGATCAGTGAGATCGGAAGCTTACCGGAAAAGTCGCCGGCATTAATGTCGTTGGTTTTTGCTTCGCTCTATCGCATCACGCTGCCCCCTGCCGACAGCCAGGAAATTGCCTCGCTCGAGCAAGCCCTGAGCGCTCTGCTGGCAGAAAAACAATTGGTTTTTAACTATCAAAATAGAGAAGGAAAAACCATCCGTCAGGATCTGCGGCCCGGTGTGCTCACGGCCGAATGGGATGAGAAAGATGCGGTTTTACTGCTGAAAGTGGAAACGAGTTCACGCCTTTTTGTGCGTCCGCAGCATTTTTTAACGGTCTTGGCGCAAAAAATGCAGCGTCCCGATTGGCCTGCCGAACGGGTTGGTTTGCATCGTTTGCAGCTGATCATGAAAAATAAGCTGAAATAGCAGACAGCAGTTACTATTTCGACAAAAAATCATCGAATCATGTCGTGAAATGTTTGACAAAGCTGCGAGAAATGTGTATAATCTTTGAGTAGGCTTTGCGTCTCTATACGCATACCGCTCGAAGCAGGCGCCTAAACTTCTCTCACGAAAGAAGTGCCTGGCATGGCGAGTCTTGAAGAAAAAGGAGGTGCAATGGCAAATGAGTTATGCCATTATTGAAACCGGCAGTAAACAGTACAAGGTTCAGGCCGGAGATGTTATTTATGTGGAAAAGCTTTTAGTCGAAGTGGGCGAAGAATACAGTTTCACTCATGTTCTGGCAATCAGCAAGGAAGACGGACAAATGATGATTGGCAATCCCCATGTAGCAGGAGCGAAAGTGACTGCCAAAGTGGAAGAGCAAGGTAAGGAAGCCAAAATTACCGGTTTCCGTTACAAGGCCAAATCTAATTATCGTCGCCGTTACGGACATCGTCAGCCCTATACAAAATTCACGATTATCGCAATCGAAGCCTAATACAATCATGATTCGTATTACTTTTCGTCGCGGTCTTCAACATTGGGATGGTTTTCGCAGCAGCGGTCACAGCGGTTATGCTGCGGCGGGCAGCGATATTGTCTGCGCCGGTGTCAGCGCGGTAGTGCAAACAGCACTGCAGGCGGTCTTGGCGATCAGTGAAGAAGCGCCGGTTTACGAAATTGCGGACGGGTTGCTTGAATGCAGTATACCGCGAGCGGCATCTGATTTGGCAGAATTGCAGATACAATCGATACTCGATGCTGCTTTCCTTGGCTGTGTCAGCTTGGCGCAGCAGTATCCCCGTTACATTCAATTGCACGTAGATGGTTTGGCTGGTTGGGAACAAGCAGCCAAGGAACCGGATGCCTTGCGTCATCTGATTCAATTAATAAAAAGAGCATAGGGAGGTGCACACCATGTTTTTGATGAATTTACAGTTATTCGCTCATAAAAAAGGTATGGGTTCGTCCCGTAACGGACGTGACAGCCATTCCCAACGCCTGGGCGTCAAGATTTTCGGTGGTCAATATGTCAAAGCCGGTAATATTCTGGTTCGCCAACGCGGCACCAAATTCTTTCCGGGCTTGAACGTGGGCATCGGTAAAGACGATACATTATTTGCAACCGTAGAAGGAACCGTTGAATATATTACCCGCTTCGGGCACAAGAAATATATCAATGTTCATCCTCTGGAAGCGGTGGCAGATATCGCTAACGCCTAATGAAAGAAAGAGGCTGTTCCGCTACGATGATTCTGTCATTGTAAGGAACGGCCTTTTTTATTTTAGGATATCATTTCCCAGCCGAAGCAACGGATGGGAGCAAGGATTCGGTTGATTTCACATCAACGAACCGACAACAGGAGGAAGCATGTTTGTAGACAGAGCAGCCATTAAAGTCATCGCCGGTTCCGGCGGCAATGGCCGCGTTTCATTCCGCAGAGAAAAATATGTTCCGGAAGGTGGTCCCAACGGTGGGGACGGAGGCAGAGGCGGCAGTATCATTGCCCGGGTGGATACCGGTTTACATACTCTGATTGATTTCCGTTATCAGAGAGTTTATAAAGCAACCCATGGTGGTTCCGGTGACATCAAGAATATGTCGGGCCGCGGCGGCGAAGACTTGGTGCTGCGTGTGCCGGCTGGGACGCTCTTTTTAGATGCTGCGACCAATCTGCCGATTGCCGATCTGACCGAACCGGGTCAGGAAGCAGTTTTAGCCAGAGGCGGCCGGGGCGGTCGGGGAAATGCTCGTTTCACCTCTTCGACCAATCAAGCACCGGAAGTTGCCGAGAATGGCGCTCCGGGAGAAAGCCGGGATATCATTCTGGAACTGAAAATGCTGGCTTCGGTTGGCTTGGTAGGTTATCCCAACGCCGGTAAATCAACCTTGCTGACTGCGCTGACCGCAGCGCGGCCAAAAATCGCCGATTACCCTTTCACAACACTGACGCCAAATCTGGGTGTGGTACAGGCCGATGAGGAAAACAGCTATGTCATGGCGGATATCCCCGGTTTGATTGAAGGGGCGCATACCGGCATTGGCTTAGGCCACGACTTTTTGCGTCACATCGAACGGACCAAACTGCTGGTTCACCTAATTGATCTGGCTGCCGTAGATGGCCGCGATCCGATTTCGGATTACCAGGCAATATGTAACGAATTGACGCTTTACAGTGAAGAATTGGGCAAGCGCAAACAGATCATCGTCCTAAACAAAATCGACTTGCCGGCAGCAGCAGAGCACATGTCGGAAGTATTGGCTTGGTTTCAGGAGCGAGAGGTCACTTGTTTTCCAATTTCTGCTTTGACGCGGGAAGGTTTTACTCCGTTATTGAAAGAAATCACCTTGCAGCTTTCTCTGATCCCGGATTTGCCGCCGCTGACCTTTACTTCAACCGCCGAACTGATCTTTGCCGATGAGTCCGCCATTGAAATTCAGCGTGAATCAGAAGAATTGTGGGTCGTCAAGAGCAAACGCCTGGAACGACATGTCTTGATGACTGATTTTGCCCACAATGCTTCCGTGAAACGTTTCCAGGGCTTAATGCGAAAAATCGGTGTGGATGATATGCTGCGCAAAGCAGGCGCTGTGGCTGGCCATACCGTTCGTATCGGTGAGATGGAATTTACTTTTGCCGATTATGATAATGAAGAAGAATACTTGTATTAAAGGAGCTGGAACATGATTTTAACCGGTAAACAGAAACGTTTTCTGCGAGCCATGATGGTAACCGAAGCCGCTGTCATCCAGATCGGCAAGGGAGGCATCACTGATAATTTGGTGAAGCAAACCAATGAGACGTTATTTATTCGTGAGATCCTGAAAGTGAAAGTACAGAATAATAATGATGAAGATACGGAAGTTTTAGCCCAGGAATTGGCCGAGGCTTGCGAAGCGGAACTGGTCCAGGTAATTGGCCATAGCTTTGTCTTGTATAAGAAACATCCCGAACAGCCGAAAATCGTTTTGCCCTCCTCCAATGAATGAGCGACTGCCAGGAGAAGGCGAGCAGATTTGGTCTCGTTAGGTGATAGCAAAAGGGTAGGCGACGATTTTGAGCAATTTTCCTGAAGCAGAGATCGCGCTCTACCTGCAGAGCAAATTATCTGCCAAACGCTGGCAGCATACTTTAGGCTGTCAGCAAACAGCGATACAGTTGGCCGAGCACTATGGTCTGGCTGTTATGAAAGCCAGGCAGGCGGCATTGTGTCATGATTATTGCCGTTCTGAAACAGCGCAGCAATTGCTGCAGCTGGCGGAGGAATTGCATTACATCTGTCTGCCCATGGAACTGCAGGCGCCAATTCTCCTGCATGGACCTTTGGCGGCTCTGCTGCTGCAGCGGGATTGGCAGGTAGAGGATGCGGAGATTCTAGAAGCGGTACATTATCACACCACCGGCAGACTGAATCTCGGCACCTTAGCGAAGGTCATTTTTTTAGCGGATGGGATCGAGCCTCACCGCGACTATCCGGGAGTCAAGGCGCTGCACCAATTGGCGCAGGAGAATCTCGATGCGGCCTGCTTGGCTTTTCTGCAGTCCAATCTCGTTTACTTGCAGCAAAATGGCATGGCAGTACATCCGTTCAGCCAGCAATGGCTGGTACAATTAAAAGAAACAATAGAAAGAACGGCGGATAAACGTGACAAGTGAAAGCACGACGAATCATAACCTGCCAACCGGTAGGAAAGCCAAAAAATCCGGTTTACGGGTTGTACTAGGAATTTTTGGGGTGCTCCTGCTTGTAGCAGGACTGCTCCTGGCAGCTTTGTATATGGCAACATCGAACTACCTGAAAGGGTTGAATAAAGACGATCTCGCTTTGAGCAAACCCATTGCGGGAGAACCGGTCAATTTGCTGTTGATCGGAACAGATGCAGGCTTGTTAGACGGCGGTGGTACGATGCCGGCTCGCAGTGATGTGCTGATGTTGTTCAGTTTTGATCCGGTGCAGCACAAACTGGCGATTATTTCTATCCCCAGAGACACACTGGTGGACCTGCCGGAAATTGGCTACGAACGGATCAATGCCGCTCATGTTTTCGGGGGAACCGAGTTAACCGTGCAGATGGTGGAAGAACTGCTGCAGACCAAGATCAATTATTATACCAAAGTGAATTTTGAGAGCTTTCAGGCGTTGGTAGATGCGATTGGCGGTGTTGATTACAATGTGGAATTTGACATGGATTATGAAGATCCTTATGATGTTCCACCCTTGATCGTTCATCTCAAAGCGGGACAGCAATTATTGGACGGTGTGGCAGCCGAAGGATATGTGCGCTACCGTGCGGATGGCATGGGTGATATCGGCCGTCTGGGGCGCCAGCGCAATTTTATGATGGCGTTAGCCGGACAGTTGCTGCAGCCAGCCAAACTGTTGAAAATGCCTGCCATTGCGGCTAAAATGCAGCCGTATCTGGATACGAATCTCAGCCTGCTTGATGGGCTGAAACTGGCGATAGATTACCTGCGGGTGCCGGATACGCAGCGCTATACGATTACGCTGCCGGGGGCAGGCAAGATGATCAATGAAGCCAGTTATTGGATTGCGGATGAAATTGATCTGGCAGGGATCTGGCGGGATTATTGTCCCGCACCGACTCCAATAGAATAAAAGAAAATAGGGTACTATGAAGATGATGCGGAGGGAAAGTATGTATTCCAGTAAAGAATTAGCTCTATCGGTTGTTCAATGGGCAGAAGCAAAAAAAGCCAAAAATCCAGTCGTGATTGATGTGGCAACCACCAGTACGTTTGCTGATTACTTCGTGATTTGTCACGCCAGCAATAAAATCCAAGTGGTAGCCATTGCTGAGCATATTGCGGATCAGGCGGAAGAAATTTATGCGTTGCCGGTCTATCATAAAGAAGGCATGAGTGAAGGCAGTTGGGTACTCTTGGATATGAATGATGTGATCGTGCATATTTTTGACGAAGAGACGCGGGAATTTTATAATCTGGAACGTCTCTGGCACGATTCACCACGCGTGGAATTGGCAGCGGAAGTAAAACAATAAAAGAAAAAAACTGACTCATGATAGCCTCGAGTGCCATCATGAGTCAGCTTTTTTTAACGCCAATTAGGTTTTTTTCAGAATATAGAAGGCGACACCTGCTAGAATCAAAACACCGCCCAAGAGGGTTAAAATGGGTGGCGTTTCCTGCAGGATAAAATAAGCAAGCAGACTGGCAAACACCGGCTCACAGAGGGTGGAAACCGAGATCAGCGTCGCGCCATGAAAGGACAGCAGCCAGTTATAAACGGTATGACCCAGAACAGAGCAAAAGAAGGCCATCGCTGCGAAAAGTAGATAATCACGCGGTGGATAACCGCGAAAAGCTGTCTGTGTGATGAGGGCGAGCAGCCCCAGCGTGATTGCCGCGCTGAGGTAAACGAGAAAAACATAAGCCCAGAGCGAAACAGTCTTTTGAACGCGGACGCCTAACAGCAAATAAAAGGCGACAAAAAAGCCACCGGCCAAAGCCAATAAGTTGCCGCTGAAACTGAGATTGCCGCTGCCATCCGAAGCGATCAGCAAAGTACCGCAGAAGGCAAGCGTCAAACCGAGCAATAAAACCCGGCTGGGGCGTTTTCGTTGCATTAGGCATTCGGCAGCGGCAACGATCATCGGACTGCAGGAGACGAGTACTGTGGAGGCGGCAACGGTTGTCATTGACAGCGAAGCAATCCAGGTGGCAAAATGCAGCGCGAGACAAATACCGGAGCCGATACATAAGAGATAACTGCTTCTTTTCATCCGCAAAATCTCTCTGCGATAGTGGCTGAAAACATACGGCGTAATCATCATTACGGTAAACAGCATACGGTAAAAGGAGATGATCAAAGCAGGTGCCGTTGCCAAACGAACGAAAATGGAGGAGAAGGCTGTAAAAAACACAGCGAGCAGCACGGTTGATTTAGGTGGGACAGCGTTACTCAAAATCGCATCGGCTCCTTCGCTTGGCTCAGCTTAATTATGGTTTTCGGATGACGCCGGTCGCTCTGGCTGCATCGGCTACCGCAGTGGCAATCGTTTGGCAGATACGCGGATCAAAAGGACCAACAATAATGTAATCATCACGCAGATCCTCTTTGGCGATCAGACAGGCAATGGCATAAGCCGCAGCCAATTTCATTTCTTCGTTGATGGTGGTGGCATTGGCATCGAGAGCCCCGCGGAAAATGCCGGGGAAACAAAGCGAATTATTGACTTGGTTGGGATAATCGGAGCGGCCGGTTCCCACTACCCGCGCACCGCCGGCTTTCGCTTCCTCCGGGAAAATTTCCGGGGTGGGATTGGCCATAGCAAAGACAATTGCGTCCTTGTTCATGCCGGCAATCATCGTTCGGTCGGCAATATTACCGGCAGAGACGCCAATGAAAATATCCGCGCCTTTCAGCGCTTCTTTTAGATCTCCGGTTTGATGCAGTCGGTTGGTAATCGAGGCCAAGTCATCCTGCGCCGGATTGTTTTTGGGATCACCCACATTCAGAATGCCATGGCGGTCCACCATCAGCAGATTCCGAACGCCTGCTTTGAGAATCAAACGGCCGACGGCAGTTCCGGCGGCACCGGCGCCATTGATCACGACGGTGCAGTCGCTTAACTCTTTGCCAATCAGACGAGTTGCGTTCAGCACAGCCGACAGCACAATTACCGCAGTCCCATGCTGGTCATCGTGAAAGACAGGAATATTCAGTTCCGCTTTTAAGCGGCGTTCGACTTCAAAACAACGGGGGGAAGAGATATCTTCTAAATTAATGCCGCCAAAGGAAGGAGCGATGATCTTGACCGTTTGCACGATCTCATCGACATTTTTACTGTTCAGCATAATTGGCACAGCATCGATATCCGCAAAGCGCTTAAAGAGAATGCATTTGCCTTCCATGACCGGCAGTCCGGCTTCCGGGCCGATATCTCCCAAACCTAAGACAGCGGTACCATCAGAAATGACTGCTACCGTATTGCCTTTGTTGGTATATGTGTAAACCAATTCCTTATTCGCGTAAATTTCCTTACAAGGTTCCGCTACACCGGGTGTATAAGCTAAACTCAAATCCGTAATATTGTTAACTGCTACTTTACTCTGAATGGATATTTTGCCTCTGTATTTGGCATGCAGAGCCAAAGCATCGTCTCGTAAACTCATTTAAAAAACTTCCTTCCCAAATAAATTCATCTTATTCAATTCGACAGAGGCAGAGTTCTTCCTCCTGAATAGGAGCGCGACTTTCTCTTTTGTATTATTTCGGGAATTTCCGCGAAGCGGGAAGGAGATTTTCACCGTAAGGCGAATTAAAAAGACATGCGTGTAGCATAGATAAATACAGGAGGTGAACATAATGGCTTATAAAATTAATAAAGACTGCTTAGCTTGCGGTACCTGCAAACCGGAATGTCCCGTAGACGCGATTTCGGAAGGCAACCCCTACGTAATCGATCCGGATAAATGCATTGAATGCGGTGCATGCAACAGCGTTTGCCCGGTAGGTGCTCCTCAACCGGAGTAAGACCAAAAGCATTGTTAAAGGCTGCTTTGATTTGATAAAAATCAAAGCAGCCTTTTTATGTCCTAGTTTTACTTGCAGAACAGCGAGAAAAGTCCACAATCGCAGCGCAAGAAGCATCGAATCGGTCGAAAATGGAAAAACACTGCCGCCAAATTGCAGCAACAAAATCCATTGCGATTCCGACCGAAATAATTAGTTAGCTATGGTTGACATAAACCTATTTCTCGTGTAGAATGTAAGCAGTGGCTAACAGAAACCACTTTTTTAAGCAATAATTGTTAGACTAAGATAACATAAGGGAGGGATCGGTCATGACCTTAGCACAGATTTCGGTAGGACACGGGGCCAGAATTCAGCAAGTTGGTGGCAGCGGCGCATTGCGGCGCAGGCTTTTGGAAATGGGACTGACACCGAACACAAAAGTGACCATACGAAAAGTTGCTCCCATGGGAGATCCGCTGGAATTGAGCTTGCGTGGCTATAGCTTAACCCTACGAAAAGAAGATGCCGATTTGATTGAGGTGGAGGCGGCAAACGCATGAGCAACCAATTGACTTTTGCTTTGGTAGGCAACCAGAATTGCGGCAAGACCACCCTCTTTAATCAATTGACCGGCAGCAATCAGCATGTCGGCAATTTTCCCGGCGTAACGGTGGAACAAAAATCCGGCAGTATTAAAGGTTTTAAAAATACGAAAGTTGTGGATTTACCGGGTATCTATTCGCTTTCTCCTTATACAACAGAAGAGATCGTGACCAGAGATTTTCTCTTGGATGAAAAACCAGACTGTATCATCAATATTGCCGATGCAACCAACCTGGAACGGAATTTATATCTGACACTGCAGTTGCTGGATTTACAAATACCGATGGTATTAGCTCTGAATATGATGGATGAAGTTCTGGCCAGTGGACATTCGATCGATTTTGTGCAGTTATCAGCCGCATTGGGGATCGAAGTAATTCCAATTTCCGCCATGAAAAATCAGGGTGTAGCCGAACTGATCGATCGCATGCTGAAAACAGCGGAAAAAAAGATCAAGCCGCAGCACTTGGATTTTTGCAGCGGTGAATTACACAAGGCAATCCATGCGATTTGTCACCTGATTGAAAACAAAGCGGAAGCAGCTGGGGTGGCTGTGCGTTTTGCGGCAGCCAAGCTGGTGGAAGGCGACGAGCTAATGGAAAAACGGCTGGCTTTGAGTCCTTCGGAATTAGAGATCGTACAGCGCATCGTCGAGGAAGCGGAACATAACCTGGGCCTGGATCGGGAAGCTGCTTTGATTGACTTACGTTATCAATTCATCGAACGGCTCTGTGCAAGAACCCTGAAACATCCGGGTCAAACCAAAGAGCAAATCCGCTCAGAAAAAATAGACCGCTTACTGACCAACCGTTACTTAGGCATCCCGATCTTTTTCCTGTTTATGATCTTGATTTTCTGGATCACCTTTGGCCCGATTGGCAGCTATTTTGTGGATATTTTCGCGATGGTCATCGATGGACTCACCGGCAGCTTCGATGCACAGCTGACTCTTTTCGGTGCCAATCCGATCCTGCATTCCCTCTTGATCGATGGTGTTTTTGCCGGTGTGGGCAGTGTGTTGGGCTTTTTGCCGATTATCCTCATTCTCTTCTTTTTGCTGTCCATCCTGGAGGATACCGGCTACATGGCGCGCATCGCCTTTATGATGGATCAGTTTATGCGCAAAGTTGGGCTTTCCGGCCGCTCGATTGTGCCCATGCTGATGGGGTTTGGTTGTTCAGTTCCGGCGATTTTGGCTACCCGCACCTTGCCGGGAGAAAGAGACCGCAAGATGACGATGCTGCTGACTCCGTTTCTGTCCTGCAGCGCCAAAGTACCGATCTATGCGATTTTTACGGCGGCCTTTTTCCCGGCGCATCAAGCCCTGGTCATGATCGTGCTTTATCTCGGCGGTGTATTGATGGCGATTTTATCCGGACTTTTACTGAAATCAACAGTAATGAAAGGGAATTTGATGCCTTTCGTCTTGGAATTACCGGCGTATCGGCTGCCAAATGCTAAAAGCGTAGCTTTGAATCTTTTTGAAAAAGCCAAAGATTTCATGACCCGCGCCTTTACTGTAATTTTTCTTGGTACCATTGTGATTTGGTTTTTGCAAAGCTTTGATTTGCATTTCAATTGGATCACTGACAGTAATACCAGTATCCTGGCGGGACTCGGCAGAATCCTGGCGCCGCTTTTCGCTCCTTTGGGTTTTGCCGATTGGCGCGCCGCGACTGCCCTCTTAACCGGCTTGACTGCCAAAGAAGCGGTGGTCAGCACATTGGCAATTCTGACCGGAGTGAGCGACGTGAGTCAGGTTTCTATTGCTTTACCGCAAATGTTTACACCGCTGTCGGCGTTCTCGTTTTTGGTATTCACTCTGCTTTATTCTCCCTGCATCGCCGCATTGGCAGCGGTTCGACGGGAATGGGGCAGTTGGCGGGGTATGGTGATCGCCTTCCTGTTTCAGACTGGTATCGCCTGGTTAGCGGCCTATCTTGTTTTTCAGGTTGGCTCCCTGCTCCTCTGATTGTTTTGGGGTTTAGTTTGAAAGGAATGTGAGAGCATCATGAATGGAATCGATTGGTTGTTGATCATGCTGGTCCTGGCGGCTATCTTGTTTGCGGCACGGAAAGCAAAACAACAAGCGGGCAGCGGTGGCTGCGGTGGCTGCGGTGGTGGCTGTGCAGGCTGCGATCAGGCGTGTATCTACAAAAAAGAGAAATAAATAATAGCCGAGTTCGTAAAATGCACCGTTTAGAGTGAAGGTGATTTGCCACCTCTCTCTGAACGGTGCATTTATCGATGCGAAAGAAGGTTCTTTCATTTATTGCAGAGCTTCCAGATATTGTTCCAACAGATGAATAATCTGCTGGCGGTTGGTCTTGATCGTTTTTTTAGCCTGACGATAGAGGAAGTTCCAAAATGCAATGGTCATACCGCTGTCCTCAATTAAGAAAACTGCGTTGGGATTCGTTACTTTACTGAGCATCACACCAAAATCTTCTTTGATATAAAGTAAATAAGGCGTCACATTTTGCTGATGCATCGCAACATGATAATTGGGCTCGCTGCGCAACAAGTAAACCACATTGGCTAAATGCAGCCGAAATTCTTCTTTCGTATAGCAAAAATAAGGCAAATTGAAAAGCTCTCGCAGTAATAATGGTAAATTACCTTGCAAAACAGTGTCTAGGCTGGGCAAGGAAAGAAAATCAACCACGGTGGAGTGCTTTAGATTTTCCAGCAGAGCAATTTCTCTGCTTTGGTAGATAGCCAAAATGGCCGGTTGACTGCTGCGCTCCGCAATACTCTTGGCAGCAGCAAAAGGCAGGGTGAGCAGGGACAAAGAGGGAGAATAGAGTAATGTGTTACAAGGTTTGGCATCAAAGCCAAGCAAAGCTTCCTGCAAAGCCGGGGTTTGTTCGTTGGTGTAGATTTTCATTAAAGGTTTGCACAAAGCGAAATAGTGTTCAAACTCTTTTTCAAAGGTCTTGATCAGTTGTTGGCTGATAATATAAAAATTAGCCATATCATCCAGATTATTCTGCACAGAAGACGCTACAATTGCTGCGGTCTGCGGTGCAATGAATAAGGTGCGCCGAAAAACACCATCCTGTGACCTGGGATAATAATAAGGTTCGATTGAGCCGGTCAGATACAAAGGCAGCCACTGGGTGATTGCATCGAAAATCTCATTTAGCGCACGGCTGACGGTATGAATGATCCTGATGCGATTTCCTTTTAGAATTACTATTGTCATTAAATCCGCCCATTGTTTGGTGAATTGCGGGTCGTTGAGCATCCATGACATATCTTCGTTGCTGAAGAGCAGTAAAGTTTGCGTGAATTTCTCCCGCGCGACTTGGTTCAAAAAGCGCAAGACTGCTTCCTGTTTTCCTTTGATGCCAAAATAATAGTCTGCTTTGGAGCGCGGCCGCGCAGGCCGCAACTTTGGTGCGGTTACATCAGCCTGATGGCGAACCAGACTGAAACGCCGTAAGAAGGCTTCTATCGGTTCTTCCATATCATCGGTATCCTGCAGCAGCCAATGTGATAATAATTGATTGATGCGATTGCCGTCGTCTTCGTAGCGATAGGGAAAAGTAGGAACCGTCGCTAAGATTCGTTTTTGTTCCTCTGTATTGATGTTCTGAGCGAAATAATCGACCATTGCAGGGATAAAAGCAGGGTCTTTCGGCAGCTTGCGGCTGCCATTGCGTAAGCGGCTGATATAGGAAGCATCCAGCGAGACAGCTTCACCCAACGTATTGTTGGAGGAATGCGTTAATGTCATTAAGAAATTCAGCTTTTCATGAAACAAAAATTTTCACCTCGAATAATCAGGATAGGATGCTTATTGATATAAAAAAACTGAGAATAACATATCATAAACGAACTGAAAAAGCAAATAACAATCCTGCGACTTTTTCGTGAAAGGACGTTGCCTGCATACACGGAAATTCAGCTAGCTGAATAAAATATGCTTGCTCCGACAGACAAATTGTGATAAAATGCAGTAGCATACGCGGGCGTGGCGGAATTGGCAGACGCACCAGACTTAGGATCTGGCGGAGAAATTCATGCAGGTTCAACTCCTGTCGCCCGCACCATCTAAGAACTCTAATATTGATACGGTAAGTATCAACATTAGAGTTCTTTTTAGGCCCGAAAAGCCTGTGTTTACGGGCTTTTTTGCATTTTATAGGTTCTATACGCAGCCAGTTACCCTTTGGAAAGCTGCGTTTTCCACCGAATCAACGCCGAATTTTACACCCGCGCTTGCGATTGTAGTAGTGGACAAAAAAAGAAGGGGCTGTAGCAAAACAGCCTAAAAAAACAGAGCCAAGTGGCTGCGAAAAGCAGACACAAGGCTCTGTTTTTTTGGTATAATTGAATCGTGAAAAAACCACTACACCGTGTCCATTATGGCACGAAAAAAAGAAATGTGCAACTAAAACTTGACGAATTTTTTGCTGAGAAAATAATTCCTGCAGATGACAGTGTGCGGCTCTTAGACGAAATAATGGAGGAGATGGATGAGACCCCGCTTTGGAGAGCATATCAACGCACAGGCCGTCGCCCGGCAACAAATCCCGTTACCATGCTGAAGCTAATGGTATATGCCAGTATGCAAGGCATTTTTTCCAGCCGCGCCATCGCCATGGCATGTAAGCGAGATATCAATTTCATCTGGCTGCTCAATGGAAAAAAAGCACCTAACCACAGCGAAATCGCGCGTTTTCGAAGTAAACGGCTGACAAAATGCGGTGAGGAGCTTTTCTACCAATTGGTGAAAAAGCTGGCAAACTTGAGTGAAATCAAGTTTGAGCATCTGTTTGTAGACGGGACAAAACTCGAAGCGAATGCGAACAAGTATAGCTTTGTCTGGAAAAAAAGCACGACGAAATATGAAAGCAGGCTACTTGACAAACTGTCGAAGTGGCTGCCTGAGCTGTCTGCAAAATACGGTATTCTGGCAGAAACGTCGGAAGATTTGCTGCAGATCCTCGAGCGCCGGATAACCGCACCGTTTGTCTACGGCAAGGGCAAGCGAAAAAGCGAGTTGCAAAGGGATATCGAGCAGCTTCGGGAACTGCTCGGCCGGAAAGAAAAGTATGCCGGATATCAAACGACCTTCCAAGGGCGGAATAGCTTCTCTAAAATTGATCCGGATGCGACTTTCATGCATATGAAAGACGATCATATGCGTAACGCGCAATTGAAACCGGGTTATAACATCCAACTTGGAGTGGAAGGTGAATATATTACAGGTGTCCAGGTTTCCAGTGAGCGCAGCGATCAGCTTACACTCATACCCTTGCTGGAAAATATGGAATCACATCTGGGGACAAGTTACGAAGATGTCACAGCGGATGCGGGTTATGAGAGCGAGGAAAATTACACCTTTTTTGAAAATAAAACCACACAGTGTTACATTAAGCCTCAAAATTATGAGCGGTCTAAAACGAAGAAATACAAGAGCAACATGGCGCTGAGGGAAAACATGGCCTATGACAAGACACTGGATGAATACACCTGTCAGGCTGAAAAGAAGCTCAGAGCAGTTTATACAGGCAAACGTAAGAGCAAGTCTGGTTTTGAAAGTGAGATCACCTACTACGCATGTGAGGATTGCGGAACGTGTCCCTATAAAAAGAAATGCACCCGATCGAAGGGAAACAGGAAACTGCAGGTCTCCAAGAAATTCATTGAGCAGCGTCAACAGTCACTGGAGCGGATCACCAGTGCCAAGGGGATCTTGCTGCGGATGAATCGTTCCATTCAGTCAGAAGGAGCCTTCGGCGTGATCAAGCAGGATTACGGCTTCCGTCAGTTCCTGCTCCGCGGCAATAAAAAGGTTTTGGCAGAGATTCTTTTGGTGGCAATGGGCTACAACATCAACAAATTACACAACAAGATTCAACAAAATCGCACCGGCAGACAATTGTTTAAAAAACTTACGGCTTAACAATAGTAAAAATCAGAATATTTCCTGTATTTGGGTGAGATTTTATCTGACCTTTATATTTCTGTCTGCTGTTTTTCGTATTAGCTTGTTTTTCGTTTGTGAAAAATGATACTGGAGCATCAAAAAGAGACTGTAGCAATTTTTCATTTTGCTACAGCCCCTCAATCTCGCTGCATCAAATAATCTTGAATGCTATCCTGCCGTCGCGGAATACCGTCGCTCGGTCAACCAATGCTAAGCAGATTAATCCAAGTTAATATCCTTGGCAAATGAATATGAAATAATCTCGCCAGGGTTAGTAGCTTGATATCCCACTTCTTTATAAGAGTATTTTGAAATCTCTACAGCTCTCTTAGCTTCTTTATTTCCTCCGGAAGAAGAAGCTTGTGTTAATAATTCTTCACCACATTCTGTGCAAACAAGGAGCTGCGCATCGACTTCTATCGGCTCACCACATACATCGTAGGTCTCTTTACGAGTGATAATTTTTGCTTCAACTTCTTTTCCACATTCTTCACAATACTTTTTCATTGATACCACCTCCTTCTCCTAAATATATTCATCCTCATGAAAGCCTAAGCATTTAAGAATAGTATCGCCGGTCTGCCAGTTTCAAAACACCCATACAGGCACGATAACCTTGCTGCTCAATCTTATGACTTGCCAGGATTGCATTGATTACTGTTTCTGTATTCGATCCGATGTTTTGCGCCCAAGAGATAAATCTGTCGGCGTTCCAAGCTAAATACTTCTGATGCTGTGGGTGTTATTTGACGCTTGCCGTTTACTGCAGCTCCTGCGGGTTTTATTTGCTTAAAATCTTATGCAGTTCATTTAGCATTTCTGAGAAAAATAGCCAACCGTGGCATAAAGAGCCACCGATTGCGGTAAGGGATGAGTTGAAACGCAAAAAAAGGAAAAGCTAATTAATATCTAGTAAGTTGCTATAATGTGAAGGAAATAAAATATCAAGCGTTGAAAGTTAAGGCTAGAAGATATCAAAACTCAGATGAGGTGTTGTAATGGCAAGAAATTTGCTGGAAAACAAATCAATGTCGATTCAAGAGATTAAGGAATTGTGGTCAAAAACCTATAGTAAAGCCGGGAAACCGGACTGGTCTCATATTTTTCCTTTTTATTCTGAAGATATTATTTTTCAGGATTCAATCCAGAGAATTGAGGGTAAAGTCAATTTTGAAGCAATGTGTACTCGATTGGCCAATCGCTGTAAAAGCCTGAGAATGGATATAAAAAGTATTGTTAAAACTGATCAAATTGTGATGATGGATTGGAAGATGACAATGTCTTTTCGCTTTTTTCCAGCTAAACCAATTTATGGTGCCACAAAACTGATTTTTAATAGTGCCGGATTTATCATTGAGCAGAGAGACTATTACGATCTCTGGGGTGATATTTATGATGAAATTCCACTGATGAAGAGACCCTATCGCTGGTTCATGCGAGTTCTTTTCGGATAAGGAGAAGGAATATGATTTTTAAAATTCCAGATGAATTGATGTTCATAAAAAATGATTTTGCTGTTCAAAAACATAGTTATGAATCTATGAAGGGGAAGTTATGTGTTGTCTCTGGAGCTACTTCCGGTGTGGGTTATGAAACCATAAAAGCCTTAGCTGCCGGCGGAGCGAATCTTGTGATTGTGGCGAGAAACGAGAAGAAAGCAATATTGGTTAAAGAAGAAATCGAAAAAAAATATGGGGTGACGGTAGATTATTTTATTGCGGATTTTTCCGATTTGAAACAAGTAGAGAATGCAGCTTTGGCGATTTTGGTTAAATATCCAAGAATCGATATCTTGATCAACAGTGTCGGTATTTATTTAACCAGAAGGAAATTAACGGAAGACGGCGTTGAAATGGTTTTTTGTGTGAATCATTTGGCAACCTTCCTGATGACGAAATTGCTGTTGAAAAAAATGATTGAATCGTCGCCTTCAAGGATTATTCAAGTCAATTCCGAGGGACATCGTTTTAACGGTTTACAAATAGATGATATAAACTGGGAAAAAAGATTCTACACCGGTTTGAGAAGTTATGGGGCATCTAAGACAGCACAATTATTAACTGTCTGGCAATTCGCGAAAGACTTGGAAGGCACAGGTGTTACTATGAATGCCGTGCATCCGGGTGGGGTAAGAACGAATATAGGTAATAATAATGGTAGATTGTATCGCTGGTTTTTACATCATGTGACCTGGCACTTTTTAAAAGATCCGAAGATAGCCGGAGACGCAATTTATTATTTGGCTTCAGCGAAAGAGTTAAGTAAGGTGAACGGTAAATTTTTTAATCTGACAATGGAAGAAAAACCGGCAAAACATGCTTTGGATCTGAGAAAACAGAAAAAAATCTGGGATTTTAGTATGATCATGGCGGGTTTTGTAGAAAAGGAAGTATGATTCGATGCGGTATGATGCAATTATTGTCGGCGGTGGGATCGCCGGACTAACAAGCGCGGCTTACCTGGCCAAGAACGGTTATAAAATAAGGCTTTGCGAAAAAGAAGATCATGTCGGTGGTTTAGTAAGTTCGTTCTACTATGACGGTTTTTTGTTTGATGCCGGTGTGAGAGGGATTGTTGATTCGGGAATCGTAAAGCCGATGTTAAAGCAGCTTAATATCGATGTTGAATTTGTCAGAAGCATTGTTTCGATTGGAATCGAAGAAGAAATGATTCAAGTTGAAGCAATGAACAGTTTGAATGCTTATCGAGACATGCTGGCGAAACTTTACCCCGATAATAAAAAAGACATACATGCTATCCTTCAAGATATTAGAAAAATCATGGATTATATGGATGTTTTATATGGAATCGAGAATCCGTTATTCAAAGATCTTGCAAAAGATAGGAAATATGTATTTAAAATATTGATTCCTTGGCTTTTTCAATTTATGGCCAAATCAGGTAAAATTAAGCAATTTAATCTGCCCGTTCATGAACACTTGAGTCGGTTAACCAATAATCAATCCTTGATTGATATCATTAGTCAGCATTTTTTTCAAAAAACACCTGCTTCTTTTGCTTTGAGTTACTTTAGTCTTTACTTGGATTATGAGTACCCAGTGAAAGGTACATATGATTTGGTTGAGAAAATGCAAGATCATATTGTAAAATTTGGTGGCACAATTTGTACGGATACAAAAATTAAGAGAATAGATTATTTCAATAAAACGCTTTTTGATCAGAATAATCAGCAGTACGAATATAACCAGTTAATTTGGGCAGCTGATCCGAATCAGCTCTATAAAGCAGTTGATATGGAGACAATCAAAGACGTTAAAATAACGCACGAAATAGAGAAACAAAAAGAACTTCTCCTGGGAAAAAGAGGAGGAGATTCTATCTATTCACTTTTTTTAGCTGTTGATTTGGATAGGGAATACTTTTTGAAAAAATCCACTGGTCATGTCTTTTATACTCCGAATAAGACTGGGCAATCAAAAGTTTTCGATAAACTGAAAAGCATTAGCAATGCGACTGAAAAAAAAGAGATTTTCGAATGGATGAATGATTACCTCAATTATACTACCTATGAAATCGCCATTCCATCATTACGGAATGAGGCGCTCGCTCCAAAAGGAAAAACCGGTTTAGTTGTTAGCGTTTTAATGGATTATGATTTTATCAGTAATATCAATGCATTAGGCTTTTATGAAGAGTTTAAGAAATTTGCTGAAGATAAGATCATTTGCGTTCTAGACAGTGGTATTTATGAAAATATAAAAGAAAAAGTAATTCACCGGTTCAGTTCTACACCACTCACTATTGAACGGTTAAGCGGTAACCTGGACGGCGGTATCACCGGTTGGGCTTTTACGAATGATGTGATACCCGCTATCAGTAAAATGACTGAAATCAAAAATACCTGTTACACACCAATTCCAGATATTGTTCAAGCTGGACAATGGACATTTAGTCCTTCCGGTTTACCCATTAGTATCCTAACCGGTAAGATTGCTGCTGATCAGGTTATAAGTACGCTTAAGAAAGCAAAAAGGCTTGAATAATCAATCATGATAGCAATGCTCAATAGGGTGAAACTGCAGCAAATCAAGCTGTTATATGAGGGATTATGAAGATAGAGAGAAAAATGATTGACAGACAATTACGAATTCCGGGCAGCATATTTAAAATGATTGTGAAAATGTCGAGCAAAGAGAGTTTTCGAAGACTCCGAAAGTTGTCTGATCTTCTGCGAGGGAAAAAAATCAAGGGAATGCTCTGCAGCGAGGAATGGATAACAAGAAGACAAGATAACACCAAGTTGCGTATATGCATTTACAAACCGCTTGTCTCTTCACCAGGTGCTGCCGGAGTACTGTGGATGCATGGCGGAGGCTACGCGTTTGGTGTTCCTGAAATAAGCAGAGGGTTAATCAAAAAGTTTATTGTGGTAAGTGGCTGTATTGTCGTTGCACCGGATTATCGCCTTTCTTTGGATGCACCGTATCCGGCAGCTCTGAATGATTGCCATGAAGCGCTTCTGTGGATGAAGGACCATGCCAATGAACTGGGAATCCGGGCCGATCAACTGATGATCGGTGGTGAAAGCGCTGGAGGGGGGCTTGCAGCTGCCCTTGCTCTCTACGAAAGGGATCATAGCGGTGTGAAAATCGCATTTCAAATGCTGCTGTATCCAATGCTTGACGATACAATGACAAGCGAATCCGCAAAGGGAAATAATGCGCCTGTCTGGAATTCCGAGGCAAATCGGGTGGCGTGGGGATTGTATTTGGGTGATCTAACTGGGCAATACGTTCCTTCTTATGCAGCACCTGCAAGAGCAACAGATTTCGGCAGCCTTCCCCCGGCAGTAGCTTTCGTTGGAGATCTGGAACCATTTAGAGACGAGACAATTATATATGTGAAAAATCTAAGAGATGCAGGTGTTCCGGTCGATTTCGAACTCTATGCAGGCTGCTATCATGCTTTTGATAGGATCAATAGCTGTGCTAAGGTGAGTCGAAAGGCAATTGCGTTTTTAATGAAATCGTTTCAATATGCTGTGAAGCACTGTTTTGCAGAGCAAAGTATATGAGGGCAATCTATTATTTGTGCTATCATTGTGGAGTACTACGATAAAAGTGGAGTCTAAATCGCGCGGATATGCTATACTAAAAGTATAAGTAAAAGGAGAGCGATAGAAGATGAATCAAACATACAGCAAAAAATTACAGCAGGAAGCCCTGAAATTGGCAGAGGAAATAGGAACAGCGGCAGTAGCTCGGCGACTGGGGATGAAGAGCAGCACACTCTATACCTGGAAGACATAATTCCAAAAAGGGAATAAAGAATATGGAACAGGAATTCCGGAAAAAGTCCAGCTGAATGGAAAGCGGAAGCCGAACGTCTTCAAAAAGAAAACCGAAGGCTGAAAGAGGACACCGAGATCCTGCGAGACGCATTAGGTTTTTTCGCCAAAAGCCAGAAGAAGTAAACAAGGGTCAGCGAATGGAGTACATCGCATTGCGGAGCGGGGAGAGAGACTGAAGCCTACCACGTCATCCCTCAACAGAAACAACCTTCGTGGCATAAACGCTGTATGTTTCTCTGGTATTCACCGGGGAATTTTCACATTTATTTGGACCCGACAGACTCGAACCATTGATTGTACTGGATTTTTTGTAGGAATGCTGGTCGAATACGCGCACCCTGGTGGAGCTGTAGCAATTTTCTGTTTTTGCTACAGCTCCTATTTTTGCAATATTACATTGACACACATAGTAATATGTTATACAATACAGTTGGAAGGAGGAGTGATTGTAATGCCCATTGACAGTATTAGCAGCGACTTAATCCGAGGCCATATAGATACAATCATATTGACGGTTTTGCGTGACGGTGATAACTACGGCTACGAAATAATCAAATCAATATCGCAAAAAGGCGATAAGGAAAATGAACCATCGCTTTATACGAGCCTAAAACGACTTGAGAAAGACAATCTAATTAAAAGTTATTGGGGGGGAAGAATCCCAGGGAGGCAGGCGAAAATATTACCACATTACCGAAGCCGGTGAAACTGAATTAGATAGGTCCATTCAGCAATGGCTTACAGCACAGAGAATTATTAATGCGATATTATTTCAAGGAGGGAAAACAATAGGAATTTAAACGATTAATAGCGAATGACTATTAAATGAATTATACATCGCAGGGAAGTAATTTTTTATTATTGATTTAAAAGTCGGATTTTCTTAATCAGTGAACGTTTTGAACCAGTTTTACTTAACAATAGAATCGTAATTTCTAAAGAATCATAGGGGGTTAGTATGAAGAAATTATTTACATACTTGTTCGTTATTTGCTTGAGCCTGTTGTTGGTAGGTTGTTCCGAAAAATCTGTTCCACCAACCAATTGGAATGAAATCGAGATAAAGGATTTCTCTTGGCAGCCATTTAAATGGAGAAATAGTATATTAGGAGAAACCTATTATGAAAAGACCGTAATCTTCGTACCTATTCAATTAGAAAAATCAGATCAAAAATTTTGGTTGCAACTTGACACAGGTGCTCAGTCGGTGTTTTATGAAACTACAATCGTCAGCCTTGGAATCGCGGTCAAAACGATTGTAAAAAATGATACCTATGATGTCGTAAGTTTTAACGGTAATATTGCGGGTTATGATACTAAGAATGCAATCTTTGCCACAATGAAAAATTACGGGCAAACTGTGACGGCCGAGGATGAGGATGTTCTTATTGGTTGCTTAGGCATGGATTTTTTTAAGGATAAAATCTTAGTATTGGATTTCCCAAACAACAGATTAGCGATTGCTAATTCCGCCTCTCAATTACCTGCTGAAATAGTGGAGAAAGTAACTTTCAGCAAATCAGAAATGGTTCGGCATCTTTTCGTTGTAAATACTATGGTAGGTGAGACTCCTCTGAAAATGGCTTATGACACGGGTTCTAGCCTCTTTCCGCTAAATGTTAATTTGGATATATGGCAGCAAATCACGGGGAGAGCGGGAAATGAAACAGATAATACTTGTATAGAGGCTACCGCTTGGGGTAACAACATTACATTGATTGGTGCACCAACTCAAGAAGAGACCATCGTTTCTGGCATTGAACTGGGAAAGCCGATGGTGTATTATGTCGAAGAAAGGCCTGATTACTTTAATGGTTGGGGAGTTGATGGGCTCATGGGGAATGCCCCATTCTTTGATGACTATATTGTAATTCTTGACGGAATTGAGCAGCGGTTCGGGCTAGTAAAGGTGCACTAATATCTAAGTTATAAAAACAAATTTTGTCGTAGGAGTACAAAAGTTGCGGAATATTTGCGTAGCTTTTATGGTGAGAAGAGTTGAGAAGCGTTTGACAGCATCTTCAAAACTTTTTAGTCAAAATAATAGTATGAAAATAAAGTGTTGATATAACTCTTCAAGGGCGATAAAACCGGAGATCATGAAACCTATTTCGCAGAGAATGGCGAATATTGTTTAGATTTATTAATTTCCTATAAACAAGAGCCCATCGTCACGCTTTATGCAATAGACAGAACTGCAATTCGCATCATTGTAAAGGCCGATGTTGAGCACTTGAAGGCGGCTGGTTATATTCATCCACTCCTTTTTGTGTCAAAGGTTCAGACAAAACCACCGATATTTGTGGAATGTTAGTATTTCCAGCGAATTTTGACCCGAACGGCTCTTATCCTGTTGTGGAATACTGCTACGGCGGAAACCAAAAAATGTTGGTATCCCAAATCTTTATGGAAACCATCTTTTCGTCATGATTTTTCCTGGGAATTCTTGATGATAATTAACGGACTTCCTGATGATTTTTTCCGGTATTTTTAGTTTACATTAAACAAACTGGACTCTGAAATTGACGAGATTGAAGCTCAGATTGACGAGCTTATGCAGGCACTCCATTCTCCAATTACTACCATTCCAGGCATGGGTACTCGTATGGGAGCAATGATTCTTGCCGAGATTGGAGACTTTGCCAAGTTCGATTCTCCGGACAAGATTCTTGCATTTGCAGGCCTGTCTCCATCCACATACCAATCCGGCAAGATGGATAACAGCCATTCGCATATGGAGAAACGCGGTTCCCGATATCTCCGTTTTGCTCTGTTTAATGCCGCAAAGTATGTCTGTATCTGGGATCCAATCTTCGCCGCATATCTGGCAAAGAAACGAGCCGAAGGGAAGCACTACAATGTCGCTATTTCTCATGCAGCCAAGAAATTGGTACGCTTAATCTACGCAATGCAGAAATCCGGTGAAGGTTACCGAAGAGCGGCATAATTGCCTTTTGAGCCTTCGCCGACAACTTGTACACCTCAGCCGGCGCAGCGAACCCTTGACAAGCAGAAGCAGCCAAATGCTAGGCTGGAAAGCTCAAGGGGGCTGGGTCTGGTAATTTATTGCCTCCGTCGCCCTCGCTGATCTTTCCGCAGCATTTGGCTGCTGCTTGTCATAGGGCGGCGGCCTATCCACAGTTTTTTTCCATTTTGGGGATTGACTTTTAATAGTTAGTCTTTTTATTATTCTGTTAAAGAATTTCACCAGGGGGTTCGGGCAAGACACCCTCCGCGTCATAGACTAATCGATTATAATATACTGCTACGGAAGTGCTATAGTATGGTCCTACATAAAGAATGGCCAACCCGAAAGTAACGGCAACTAATAGTAACCACGGGAAAAAGCTCAGAATGAACTTAAAAAGATGCATTTTTTTACCCTTGGTTAGTTCAGCACTGCGCTGAAAGGCTTGCATGACCGAATATTCCGGATGATCTGCCAATACAAGAAAAGCAAACATGTATTGAATTCCCCAAATAATGCCGGGAATAATCAACAAGACAACGCCAATACCGACAACAATACCCATTAAAAAATCAAGAAGATAGGCTTTGAACGAGTGTTTGAACCCGTAAATTAAGGGATTAATAAGGGTGATTTTGTCCGTTGACCGAGCAACATTGAGGTAAAAGCAGACCTTAGCTAACGCTACTGCCGCTGTAACCAGGTTTTCTACCAACATACGAAGCAAATTATGAGTGGTGAATATCAGCTCTCTAGTTTTGATTACGATTTGATGTGTTGTCATCGACTGCCAATCAATAGCCGGTCCTCTGGTGGAAAACAAGACACCCAAAACTCGACTGGCTACAAGCGATACCGTTAAGGTCAGTAATAGAAACAGAACTGCCGATGAGAAATGTTGCTTCAAGTGTTCTTTGCCCTCAGCTTTTATGGCACTATGTGAAAAAAGATTGTTCAAAATTCTGGCTCCTCTATATTTAAAAAACTTTGCTCTTGTTTTGATTACTATTTATATTTTACACAAAAATACGAACAGTCAAAGATAATGTATGGTTCACCTTTAAGAATGACACAGTTATACAGGTATAAGGCTTGGAAATAAAAGCTCATCATCACTGATTTCCCTTCTTGTGAAGAGGAGTTTTTATTTCAGAATGTTTGTATTACGTTCGTTATGGTTTATAAACATAGTGGGCAACTAATAGTAATTGGAGAGCTACCGGTTTGCTTATAATGTTTGCTAATTATGTTATACCAATACTATATCGCCGTCATCAAATGGGTCGCCACATTCTGGACAGAACTTTGGTGGGTGAGTCTTATCATCCGGTTCCCTATCGTACTTGTTACATTTGTATTGCGGTATCCCGATGGGCTTTGCTTTGCCACACTCAGGGCAGAATTTACCTTTGTTCTCCGCACCACAAGTACAAACCCAATAGTTTGTCGCAACCTCATCAATCACTACTTCAACAATCTCGCCATCTGTGTCTGAGTCTTTCGCATCAAAGACAATAGCGGCTTCGTACTCGGCAAACTCTTCCGGCGACATATGAGCCATTGTTGAGAGATGCTTCTTGAGCATGTGTGCCATCATCTTAAACATTGCCAGCGTGAGACCGCCAGAGATAACTCCGCCAAGTATAGGAACAAATTTTGATACGCCTTTGGCGAATGTTGCTAACATTCTTTGCAAAATGGATTCAGATTAACTGTAAACGTCTACTTCTCTTTTATATATCTCATACTTGCTTCAAGTGGTGATTCTTGATCCAATGCAAGAAAATCCGGTGAAATGGGGGTTACTAAAGTTGATCCATCTTCCCATAAGTCGTATTTTAATTGATAAGTAAAAACTATACCGCTTTTCGGAAGAGAAAGTACACTGATATCCATATCACCAATAACACCTTTACCATGTGTTGGTTTACCAACCAAGGTGGAAAAGCCACTTTTTTCTGCGATCATTGTCAGATATTCACCTACACCATAAATATAGGCATCTGTCAATAGAATAATCTCTCCATTAAACAAAGGTTTATCGTTTATAGCTTCTATAAAATGATTGGATTTCGTATAGTATTTTAGACGCGCTAAATCATCTACATTAATCTGATTTGTCAATTCGGCTATTTCATCGACCGAACCCGTTTGCATACCCACAAATGCATCTTCAGCCTCCCTTTTTTTATAACCATCCTCTGTGTATAAAGCATAGCTGCTGAAACTGTAATCGACAGGAAGGTTAGGTGAAATAATATTCTCTATAAAATATTCTGACGAATAAATGTTTGATTCGGGAAGATCTATTATCAGGTAATCTTTTCCATGAATGGACTTAAAGAAGTCCGTTAACGCTTCTCGATCTTTATCTATTCGGGTACTTGATCCATTCTCAATTTTCAAGTAAGCAATATCTGCACTAATCTCCTCAGTAGTGAAACTTTTCATACTGTCAGATGGTACACCATAATCTAATTGACTCACCTCTGATTGTTTTAAAATATTATATGTGTCACAAGAAACATTCTTAATCAACTCATTGTAGTTATTCTGTATTTGTTTTGAAGCGTATTTTGCTCTTGTCCAGTTCTCATGAAAATAATAGTACAGTTTTGGAAAGACAAGAGTAAAATCACCTCTATATCTGAGATCATTAGGGATTTTAAGTAAGTATTGCGTATATGTATTGAACGAAAAATCGGAAGCATCTGTTATTCCGTCATTTAAGTAACTGTGATAATCCACTTTACCTTTGTTTTCAAAAGCAGTGTTTAAATATGGATACTCATCTTCTAAATGATACCATAGATAATCAATATCGGAGTGCGCCGATGGCTTATCAAGTGTTATTAGTTTATTGTAATTCAGCTTTTGATATAGATACGGTTTATATATATCGAATGTTAGTGCCGCAACTATTAATATGATTACTATCATTACTTTTTTCATACTATTACCCCCCATTAATAATAATGTTCAGCAAATCATTAGGGCTGTACCAGATACCTTTCAGTCTATATAAATCTCCGAATTTTGAGAGTTTCCCAATAGGATAACTCTTAACCCCTCGTTAATTAATTAACTCCACAGAGGCATACATGCAACTAATCTATATTCTTGAGACTGTTTATCTTACTATTTTATTAGCACCACAACCCATATCAGAACCACCACCGCAACCTGCATTCGGGTTGCAACTAGTATCCACATTACACCCTGTGTTTGTTGCACAACCGATATCTGGACAAACATCGGTACACCCCCCCATGTTGGGGCAAACATCGGAACATACATCTAAAAACAGGGGAGCTATATCATATTTTTTATTCAAATTCACTATTTCATATGATTTCAAATTAAAAAACTCCTTTCGTTAATTAAGGTATTGCATGTATGCCTCGTGAAGCTCAGTATGTCATACAAAAAACCCTCAGAATCACTTACATTTCTTGTACAACACTTCTGATGACCCCAAGCTGATATTCTTTAAACAACCTACATGAATCTTCGGAAAAATAGGAAGCCGGGCATTTCTTTCCATAACAAATAGGATATATATAACACGATCGACATGCTTCTTTATGATTATAACTCGTCCACCAAGCCATTTTTTTGAAATCAATATTATCCATCTGATTGCTTATATTTCCAACAATATTTTTGTCATTATCTAGTAAAATTGTACATTTCTTTAGAGCTCCATCATAATCAATTACAAAAGAATTTTGCCGACTAGCATAACAAATATAACCAAAGTTGTTAGTCAGATATTCATAACCCGATGAATTTAAATTTAAGTTTTTCATGTCTGATAGTACATAACCAATTGGATTAGGTTTCTTATTATTATAAGCATACTCTGTGTTGTTTCCCCCAAGGTTTTTTACCGTCTCACAATAAAATGCAAACCTTTTATCATCACCAAAACTCTCCTTTAGAATGTTTAACCATTCCAAATATTTCGATAATGACTCCTCTGTATAGTTAGTCCTAATCAATATTCTAAAATCATGAGGTGTCTTTTTTGCTTTTAAAAGATTTTTCATGATTTTATCCCAAGTCCCATGTCCGCCTAATAGATATCTTGTCTTATTATGGAACTCCTTTAAACCATCAACCGTTATTTGATAACTTTTAACATTACATGAAACAAGATCATTGAATAGAACCTCGTTGAGCAAATAGCCATTAGTTGTCATGCTGCCTTCAATGCAACAATTGTCCTCGACTAAAGATTTCAAAGTTTTCATAAAATCAATGATTTTTTTGTGTTCAAGCAGCGGCTCCCCTCCAAACCAAGAAATCCTTATTTTTTTTATTGATCTATATTCAAGATACTTCTTAATGAAACTCAATATATTAGAATAAACTTCTTCACTCATTACCTTAGCTTCATGCTCTTCATAACAATAAGGGCATCGAAAATTGCATTGTCGAGTAGGAATCAATATCAATTCCAATGATGCATCTTTTGATACTGAGGTTTGATATAAGTAATTGACCAGTTCGGATTCGTCGCAAATATCTTCCATTATGAAATTATTCTCTTTTAGATCTTCAAAGAAGTCTGAATACTTTGTCAAGTAAGATTCGTCAATCGTTTCTCCAGTTTTTAAACTTCGAATAACCTCTTTAATATCTATATCATAAATCTTAATTGCGCACCTCCTTAAAGTGCTATATAGAATCATGCACTGCGAGGTTTCAAACATGGTGAGATAATTACTGAACTTCATTTTTCTCCTCCTTTTGGATTTTTTATATGAAAATACTGTTTCAAGAAACAATTTCCTAGAAGAGTAAATTCTCTGCAAGTCGTCGAACAGCTATGAACATCGGTTGTGATTGAGGAATAGTTAGGTTCAAAAATTCTATAGGTGCGCTACACCGGAAAATCTAAAGGCTCCTCACTAATAAGTAATTGTACAACGGGAAATCTTAATTACCCTGTTATATTAAAGAATTTAATGTCTTAGTTTCAAGGTCGTACACTTTATCAAATGAGATCAAGTTTGCTTTGTCATGAGTCACCATTACAATACCGCATTCCGGATTTCTCTTAATTAAGTTGTTCAAAATTAGTTCCACCGAATTCTTATCTATATGGCTGAAGGGTTCATCTAGAATAACGAATGCGCATTTTTTTACAAAAATCCGAGCAAGTGCAATCCTCTGATACTCCCCTGTTGAAAAAGCACCGGCTGCTTCATCAAACTCTTTTAGCATGGGGGTTAAAATACCGTTTTCAAATTTATTAATTTTTTCCCATAGGCCTACATTTTTTAATGCATCTTCAACAAGAAGTGATTCCGTTTCAAAGTTCTCAATGGGTTTCATTAGAACATTCTCTGCAATACTAGTAGCATAGATTTCAAAATTTTGAAAAAACACCGAGAAATTTTGCAGAAAAACATTTTTAGACAGTTTTGAATAATTAATGTCATTCAAAAAAATATTCCCGCTTATCGGCTTATAAAGACCCGTAATTAACTTAATGAATGTCGTTTTACCTACTCCATTTGGACCAATTATCCCTAATTTTTCTCTAATGTTTACTTCCAAATTTATATTCTCTAAAATACACTTACCTTCTTCATACTCAAATGAGCAGTTATCAATCTTTATTACTTTGATCGCTTCTATTTCTTTGCATTCTATCGAATCATATGTGGGCTTGTATAGGAAAAACTCTTTGAAATTCTCGATATATAAGCTATGTTCATAAAGCTGAGGAATCGACGCAAAGAGATTCTTGAGTGAAGAGACAAGTAAATTAACACTGCTCAAAACGGCGGCAAAATCGCCAGCAGGCATAAAGCCAGAGATATATAATTTTGAAAGATAAAGCATTGTTAGTAAAGTAGTTATTGCTTGTATCACATGTTGAAATAATGTGATTCTGTAGTTTTTCCATCCCCATTTTTCAGTCAATTCACGTGTTGACCGCATAGTGTCGTTCAAAATGCGAAAAAGAACCTCTGTAATTTTAGTAGTTCGTATATCGCATGCATAATTATTTAAATAAAAAACTCTTTTCACATAAGCAGTTTTTCTTTGAATGGCAACTAGAGATAGATTAAATTTATGTGAAATAGTAGATGAGATTGAACTGCAATACGTCGAAATTAACACGTTCAAAACAACAATAAGGAAGATAATAACTTGATTAATTGATAATATAAATGCAATCATACCTATACTATTAATAACAGCGGTCAATAATGAGGTATATGTGCTTAACACAGACAACGCTCTTGAATCAGAATTATTTAGTGCCATTATATATTTATTATAGAATATAGGGTCATCATACTTAATCAAATCAATTTCTGCTGCTTTCTCATACAATTCTCTATGCATATTGGCTTGGAATTTCTGAGTTGCTATGGGAATAACGATGTTATTACTAACCGATGTGAGGTGTGCCGCGAGGAGTGAAACGGAAAAATTCGCAATAAGGATAATAATTAGCGTCCGCATTGATTTATTCGAAATCACATCATTTAATGCTACTCTTATGAAAATGATCGATACAATAGAAACAATACTTGAAACCAGTGCCAGGGAAAAAGCTATAATCATGAATTTTCTGCAGTGCTTCTTTATGTAATTTAACATGAATATACTGTTTTGTAATATCCTGTTCAACTTAATCAACCCTCTTTTTAGTCATAACTATGCATATTTTCCCTTGTTTTAATCCGCGAAAAAAATTCAGACTAACAAAAAAACTTAGGGAATTATTGAATTAACCTTCCGAGCGGATAAACGAAACTTCGACCGCCTTGCTCATGCCAAACACAGAGAGATTAAAATGTTAAGCACCAGAAAGGCATTTGCAATACCAAGCAAATGCTTGATAGAAAAGTTCCAGTCCGCTCATATTGTAATATTTCCCATAAATTCGGTAAAATTATACATAATTTAATCTAAATAGTCAATATTAATTTTTTCTACATTGTGCAATTAAATTCATATTATACACATGTGAAATTTCCGAATATTCAAGGATTTGTTTTCCTTTTTAACGTTTTTATTCTACTTTCACAATTGAATTAATAAGGATTTGTGATATATAGCACAAATCGCAATTTGGCCAACCTCGTAAAAAGACAATTTGATTCAAATAATGATAATGATATGTTTTATGATATTGATACGAATTTTGTAAATGCACAAAATCCGATTCGGGTAAACCAAACTGTATTCAGCTAATTACCTCACTACCATTCCTAAACACAAAGCTCAACGTATCATCAAGTATAATGGTCTAGGAAAACTCGACAAAAAGAGAGCATGAAGATGATGAACCTGCTATAATGAATACAAAGAAAGAAAGCAGGTCGAAGAGATGAAGAGAAGAACCTTTAGTGCCGAGTATAAGACAAAGATCATCTTGGAAGTGCTCCGTGGTGAAAAAGAACTGAATATCATCGCCACTGAAAACGAGCTCGCCCCGAACCAAATACGCAATTGGAAAGCAGAGTTTCTAAAAAACGCAACGGCTGCATTTGAAGATAAACGGACCGAAGAACTTAGATGCGAATTACAAAGCAAGCATCAGGAGACAGAAGAGCTATACAAGAAGATCGGTCAGCTAACCACACAGGTTGACTGGCTCAAAAAAAAATCTGAACAGCTGCTTGGACCTGAATGGGAAAGTCAATTTACTCCGCGCCCAAAAAGCTGAGTCTGGAAAAGGGAACCTGACGATCCAGACAATGGCCCAGTTGCTTGAGGTCAATCGGACCTCAATCTATTGGATATCTGCCAGACCAAGCGAAATAGAACTGCAAGCGAAACGGATCATCGATGAGATCCATACCAAGAATCCAACATGGGGTTCCCGTCAGCTATCCAAACAATTAAAAGATCGTAACTTACTGGTTGGCCGGCTCAAAACCAGACGCTACATGGAAGAAATAGGAATTCGAGTGATTTACCCCAAGCCGGATCTCTCAAAACCCGTAAAGGGTCACGAAATTTACCCCTATTTACTGAAAAACGCGCAGATAAATCGAATCAATCAAGCTTGGTCTATTGATATCACCTATATACGCTTGAAGCATGGCTTTATTTACTTGACTGCAATCATTGACTGGCACAGTCGTTGTATTGTGGGCTGGGAACTAGATGATACCTTAGCAACACCAATGGTTTTACGTGCAGTAGAGAAAGCCCTGGCCATGGGGAAACCGAAGGTATTGAACTCGGATCAAGGCAGCCAATTTACCAGTCATGATTACACCGACTTTCTAAAAGCCAACCAGATTCAGATCAGCATGGATGGTAAAGGCCGCTGGGCAGACAATATTTTAATAGAACGTTGGTTCCGCACGCTGAAGTATGAAGAGGTTTATCTGAAAGAGTATCTCAACATAAAAGAAGCCAGGCAACAAATAGCTGCTTTTATCTATACCTACAATTACGAGCGCTTGCACTCCGCCTTGGACTACCAAGCTCCTGCAAAAGTTTACCAGCCAGTCCTATTGAAAAAGAGCGCCTGATCCACCGCCGACCTTGACCCTGCCAGTGTAAATGTTTCGGCTTTCTTGCGGGCGAGACGGGGTTATGATGGATGGTTTCTCTTGCCCGCTTAAATTATTGTATCATTTACACTGTAGCAGCCTCAAGGTTATCCTACCGGCGGCTACGCAATTGAGACTATAAATAATCACGAGCAAACAAGGTTATGATTTACCATTATATGGTTCATTAAGAAATACTTTTTGTGTGTCTTGCAAACCGAGCCTTTATAACATATCATCCTCATACGAATGAGGGGTTAGGCATTCGCATAAATGTGTGAAGTTACGTTGAAAATACAGATAATTTGTAGTATAATAAAATATCTGATTATATGGGAAGTAACCATAAGGCTATTTCATATAACAGACTATAGAAGCTCCTGATTGATAGAAAAGATGACTAAGTCCGATCTTCGCAAGGCTGTAGAGAAGTGTCCACAGACACTCACAAAGATGTGTCGGGATGAGCCCATTACGCTCACAACGGTCGAAAGAATATGTCGAGTACTGAATACCGACTTCAGCGATATTGTGGAGTAGATTCCGGGCAAAAAGGTGCAAGAAAACATCCGCACCCCCGTAGGAATTTTACTCCGGATTACTCAAAAACTTCTGTGCGAACAAGCATGGGAGTGGCCAGAATATTCGGTTTATCAGATGAACAGGAGAAGGTAGATATGAGTTATATTAAGAAAAGTAGTAGTATTATTATTGCTGTTGCCATATTAATTCTATTATATTATAGTAGTCTTTACAATTATCTTTTGTTCCATATGTTTGCAGAAGTTTTCAGCATATGTATTGCCATTACTGTTTTTATTATAACGTGGAATTCGGCAAGCGTTTTAAAAAATAACTATTTATTAATGATAGGATTCGCGTATTTATTTATTGGTTGCCTGGATTTATTCCATACTGCAGCATATGAGGGTATGACAATTTTTCTGGATTCTAGTTATCACGCGAACCAATTATGGATTGCAGCCAGATATTTTGAAAGTATTATACTTTTATTTTCCTTCATACTTATAAAGTCGACTAAAAAAGTGAATATTTATCTTTTATTTACCGTTTATACTATTTTCACTACGTTAATTCTTCTTTCTGTTTTTGTATGGCATAATTTTCCCATCGCGTTTATTGACGGAGTAGGACAAACTCAGTTCAAAATTATCAGTGAATATATCATTATTACAATTCTTTTAGCTACAATTTTTGTACTACATAAAAATAAAGATTCATTCGAAAGTAAAGTCTATAAATTCTTACTTTTATCCATCCTTCTTACGATAGCATCAGAGGCTTGTTTTACAACATATATCAATAATTACGGATTAACAAATTTGTTTGGGCATTATTTTAAAATATTCTCTTTTTTCTTTATTTACAAAGCTATCGTCCAAACGGGTATTCGAGAACCATACGACCTGATTTTCAGAGAAATAAAGCAGACCGAGCTTCTGCTATTTGAACAGAACAGTTCTTTATCTCATCAAACAATCGCTGATGGCTTAACCATCAAAGAGCATTTAGGGTTGCTTAATCAACAATATAAAATTTTAAACAGGCAGTCAAGGCTTCTGAACCTTTCCCATGAAGCGATTTTTGCTTGGGACTTGAATGGTACTATTTTTTACTGGAACAAAGGCGCCGAGCTCATGTACGGGTATCTGGCTGAAGAAGCAATCGGTCAATTAAACGATGTGCTTCTTCAGACAACACGTCCCATCGGCATGGAGGAAACACTGTACCTGTTGGAAAATAACGAAAAATGGATCGGGGAAATCATACATACAACAAAAGATGGCAGACTGCTCTGTATTGAAACAGCAAAGCAAATGTACATCGATGAAGATGGTAATAAAATCGTGCTTGAATTATGTCGAGATATCACGCAACGCAATAAAATGGAAGCAGAAATTCGATATCAAAACAAGCTTCAGTATGCTATCATTGAAAATATGCATGATGCTCTTTTGGTATATGATTGTGACGGCAATATAACATCTGTAAACGTTCAAGCCCGGTCAATGTTTCCGGATCATATAACCAGCCAAACATCAGTACACAGTATTTTTGAGGGATATCGCTGTCTTGACCTCGAACGAAATGTTAAGTCGTTTGATGATTTCCCGACACGGCGTGCTTTCAGGGGCGAGTCAGTCCGCAATGAACGAATCATTATTGAACGCGGCAAATGGAGCAGAATCGTTGAAGTTACAGCTATACCTATCTTCGATGACCAAAATAAACTTATGGCATTAGTTGTATCTTATCACGATATCACGGAGCTTATGAAAACCCAACATGCTATTGAAGACCATATTGTTCAGCTTCAACAGCAGAATAAAATACTAAACCGGCAGGCAAAGCTTTTGGATCTATCTAATGAAGCGATATTTGCATATTACATGGATGGTCCGATTATCTATTGGAATCAAGGCGCTGAAAACATTTATGGCTATAAAGATGATGCTGCTGTTGGTTGTTTACCTTACAAATTACTCAATTCTCGATACCCGATTGATTTTAAGGAACTCAGTTCGCTTTTATTGGAACATGGCTCATGGAAGGGTCTTGTCGACCATACTACAAAGGATGGTCGATTGCTTTGCATAGAGTCACGACAGCAGATCATAATCAATGAACTGGGGCTTAACACAGTTCTTGAAACAAATCGTGATGTTACCGAAATGATTAAAGCTGAGAATGAAATTAAAAAAGGGACAATGGAGCTTATAAACATCATCAACAGTACAGATGATTTTATATGGTCAGTTGATCCTGATTATAAAATAATTCTTTGGAATAAATCAGTTAATGATTTTATCAGCGGATTTTATGGCATGGAAATTAAATCCGGCTTAAGTCTCGAAGAAGCTTTTCCAGAAGAAACTTTCTCCATCTTTATAGAGTTGCTTGATCGTGTGAAAACCGAAGGAGAACTTCATGTTGACATCCGCATATCGCGGGATAATAGGGTTTTTTCCTATTCATTCCATCCTGTCTATATCGATTCTCAGCTGATAGAGATTACGATGTTTGGCAGAGATATCACAGAACGCATCAATGCTGAGCAAGAGATAATAAAACTGAACACCTCTCTTGAAACCCGTGTTAATGAACGAACCGAAGAGTTACATCAATCAATAAAAACCCTTCAAAACTTCTCACTAACTGTGACCCATGACCTTAAAATGCCGCTACAGGAAATAAATAAGTATTCCAAACAGATCCAAGAAAATATTGATATTGCAACGAATTCAGCGAAAATAATCGATTTATGTGCTGGTATGAACAAGATGATTTCAGAGCTGTTGGAGTATGAAAGGCTCACTGGAATCGAGCTGAGAAAAGAAACAATTGATCTTAAGAAAATGATCATTGACGTTTATGAAAAACAAAAGTATGTGAATTCAGTTCTTGATTTTCAGACCGGAATCCCCAAAATTTTTGCCGATAAAACCTTGATTCATCACGTCATAACAAATCTCATTTCCAATGCGCTAAAGTTTTCGACTAATCGAGAAATTTCAAAAATTATTGTTGGGTGTAGCAGGGAAAATAATGAGTATGTTATCAGCATTAAAGATAATGGTATAGGCATCGATATGGAATATGCAGGCAAGCTTTTTAGTGCGTTCGAAAGACTTCACAATACTGACGAATATGAAGGTCAAGGCATTGGCTTAGCTGCAGTCAGGAATATTATTGCAAAACATAACGGCCGGACATGGATAAGCGGAAGGCCAAATGCCGGAACAACCGTATATTTCACGATACCGGTTGCTTCTGACGAGGTAAACTGAATGTACAATGCAATGATTGTCGATGATTACGAAGTTTACCGGAATGAAATCAGATCAATGAAGGTATGGGGAGCGACATCAGGCTTTGTCATCGTCGAAGAGGCTACAAACGGACGAGAGGCTCTTCAAAAGCTACATCAAAACCCGGTTGACCTTCTTTTGACGGATATACGTATGCCACTTGTAAACGGACTAGAGCTACTTAAAAAAGTCACAGAAGATAAGCTCGCTCTATGTGTTATATTAATGAGTCAATTCAGTGACTTTGAGTACGCACGACAGGGCTTATCCAATGGTGCTTTTGAATATTTGCTTAAACCCGTCAACGCAGAAGAGCTTTTGAAAACTCTTCTGCGTGCCGAAAAATATATCGGTGAGCGGCGCCTTGAAGTATCAAAAATCACTTACCTTGATAAAATACTCCATGAAAACTCCGAGGAATTTTTTCCTAAGGAAGAAATGGATAATGTTCTGCGCTTAGTTAGTGAAGGCAACCAGGAAGCCTCGGAGGCAGCTTCATATTTAGTTGACCGCACTTACTCGGAAATCAATTTTGATGTTATCAAAACGGCCCTTGCTCTCAACCGATCGACTAAGAAACTAATTGAGTCGATTTATACTGAGTTCTCGTGGATAGACAAGTTTTATAATATTCAGGAACTTAAAGTGAGCGACTTTTCAATGCTTGATGATATTTCGCTGATGAAAGAAGCCTTCGTGAGCAAAGTCGATACAATTCTTTCAATAATTCGTCAATATGAGCTAGGTATTGATAATAGCAGCATGGTCAGAATGGTTTGTAAAACGATATTGGAAAATATCGATAATGATATCACAGTCAATGAAATATCGTCTAGGCTTTTCATCACAAGAACATATATAAGTCAGATTTTTAAAGAAAAAACGGGTATGAATCTTGTTAAATACATAACTGATGTAAAAATAGAACGTGCAAAGGTGCTAATTTTAAGCGGCATAAAATATATCGAAATTTCAGAAAGACTTGGTTATAAGGATGATGAATATTTTAAAAAGCTTTTTAAAAAATCAACTGGCATGACAATCAACGAATACAGGAATAAAGTGTATAGCTAGACAAAAACATACATTTTTCGTGAGAACAGCATACAAAATCATATTGCAGGAAATATTGATTACCGTGATAATTGGGTAGATGTCGCAAGATATCTACCCAATTATTTGTTTTTAATATGAAATATTGAAACGAGGTAAGCAAAAATGAAAAAAGTGCTGTCATTCATATTGACCATTGCTCTATTTTTCTCCGGTACGGTGTATGCTTCTACAGGCAGAACAGCATATGCAGATACTAAAAATCACTGGGCAGAATCAGTTATAACGAAGTGGAGTGATAACGGAATCCTTAGTGGTTATAACGGTGAATTCAGACCAAATGATTTTATTACCCGTGCGGATACTGCCGTAATCCTTGACCGCATGATGGATTATCAAATTATCTCAACTACAGAGTTTTTAGATCTGGATTCTGCGTACTATACAGATGCTGTACTGAGAGCGAATGCAGCTGGTGTTATCATTGGCACTGGAGATGGTAATGTAATGCCGACTAGTAATATCACACGTCAAGACGCAGCGTCCATGATTGTTCGAGCTTTTAATATCAAACTTGTCAGCGGGTATATTATAAAAGCTGTCGATGCTTCAAGCATTGCGTCATACGCCGTGTCTTCAGTTGGCACACTTGAGTCGAATAATATAATGATAGGCAGAGATGATGGTAAAATACATCCCAACGATCCGATTACACGAGCCGAGATCGTCATGCTGTTCGACAACCTGATTAAAGCATTTTACTCGACTGCCGGAACCTATTCTGAAGATGCTACCGGTTTTGTTTTGGTTAATACTTCAGATGTGATTTTACATGATATGATGATAAATGGTACTTTGTTCATCGCTCCAGGTGTAGGGGAAGGTACATTCACTCTCGACAATGTGAAGGTGACAGGGGATATAATTGTACATGGCGGCGGACCAAACTCTATAAAAATTATCAACGGATCATCTGTAACAGGTACAATCACCATCGAAAAAGTTGGTAATGGTATTAGAGTCTTTACAGATGCCGGCATAGAAATTCCTACTGTAATAGTCGGAGACAGCAGCAATTGTGATGATATCATCCTTGAAGGTGTATTTAATAATGTCATAATTAATGCAGAAGAGCACGTGATTCTAACTGCTGGCTCATCTATAAATACGCTTACACTTAACGTCCCCGGTGAAATTACAGGAACAGGTATTATAACAAGAGCCAATTTGTTGCCTGCAGCAGCAGGAGCATCATTTGAATCAGCACCGACAACAACAATAGCTCCGAAAGATATGGAAGTTACAATTGGCGGAAATTTATATCTTTCAAACGGAACCTCGCTTGATCTCATAACAGGTGGCGGCGGTGTTGGCGGTGGCGGCAGTGGCGGCGGTGTTGGCGGTGGCGGCAGTGGCGGCGGTGTTGGCGGTGGCGGCAGTGGCGGTGGTGACGGTGGTGGTGATGTTGGAGGCGGTGGTGTGGTTACACCAACACTGAGCAGTATCGCAATCATCACACCGGCAGCGAAGACAGCTTATACGGTTGGCGATCCGCTTGACATCACAGGTCTGGTTGTCACCGGCACTTACAGTGACAGCAGCACCATGGTTGAGACGATTACGGCTGGGAACATCTCCGGCTTCAACAGCTCGGCAGCCACTGCCAGCCAGACACTGACGATCACCGTCGGTGGCAAGACAGCAACTTACAATATATCAATCGCAGCAGCACCTGTCACACTGAGCAGTATCGCAATCACCACACCTGCAACGAAGACAGCTTATACGGTTGGCGATCCGCTCGACCTCACAGGTCTTGTTGTCACCGGCACTTACAGTGACAGCAGCACCATGGTTGAGACGATTACTGCTGGGAATATCTCCGGCTTCAATAGCGCAGCAGTCGCTGCCAGCCAGACACTGACGATCACCGTCGGTGGCAAGACAGCAACTTACAATATATCAATCGCAGCAGCACCTGTCACACTGAGCAGTATCGCAATCACCACACCGGCAACGAAGACAGCTTATACGGTTGGCGATCCGCTCGACCTCACAGGTCTTGTTGTCACCGGCACTTACAGTGACAGCAGCACCATGGTTGAGACGATTACTGCTGGGAATATCTCCGGCTTCAATAGCGCAGCAGTCGCTGCCAGCCAGACACTGACGATCACCGTCGGTGGCAAGACAGCAACTTACAATATATCAATCGCAGCAGCACCTGTCACACTGAGCAGTATCGCAATCACCACACCGGCAGCGAAGACAGCTTATACGGTTGGCGATCCGCTTGATCTCACGGGTCTTGTTATCACCGGTACTTACAGTGACAGCAGCACCATGGTTGAGACGATTACGGCTGGGAATATCTCCGGCTTCAATAGCGCAGCAGTCGCTGCCAGCCAAACACTGACGATCACCGTCGGTGGCAAGACAGCAACCTACAATATATCTGTTGCAGCAGCACCTGTCACACTGAGCAGTATCGCAATCACCACACCGGCAGCGAAGACAGCTTATACGGTTGGCGATCCGCTTGACATCACAGGTCTGGTTGTCACCGGCACTTACAGTGACAGCAGCACCATGGTTGAGACGATTACGGCTGGGAACATCTCCGGCTTCAACAGCTCGGCAGCCACTGCCAGCCAGACACTGACGATCACCGTCGGTGGCAAGACAGCAACTTACAATATATCAATCGCAGCAGCACCTGTCACACTGAGCAGTATCGCAATCACCACACCGGCAACGAAGACAGCTTATACGGTTGGCGATCCGCTCGACCTCACAGGTCTTGTTGTCACCGGCACTTACAGTGACAGCAGCACCATGGTTGAGACGATTACTGCTGGGAATATCTCCGGCTTCAATAGTGCAGCAGTCGCTGCCAGCCAGACACTGACGATCACCGTCGGTGGCAAGACAGCAACTTACAATATATCAATCGCAGCAGCACCTGTCACACTGAGCAGTATCGCAATCACCACACCGGCAACGAAGACAGCTTATACGGTTGGCGATCCGCTCGACCTCACAGGTCTTGTTGTCACCGGCACTTACAGTGACAGCAGCACCATGGTTGAGACGATTACTGCTGGGAATATCTCCGGCTTCAATAGCGCAGCAGTCGCTGCCAGCCAGACACTGACGATCACCGTCGGTGGCAAGACAGCGACATACAATATATCTGTTGCAGCAGCACCTGTCACACTGAGCAGTATCGCAATCACCACACCGGCAACGAAGACAGCTTATACGGTTGGCGATCCGCTTGATCTCACAGGTCTGGTTGTCACCGGAACTTACAGTGACAGCAGCACCATGGTTGAGACGATTACGGCTGGGAATATCTCCGGCTTCAATAGCGCAGCAGTCGCTGCCAGCCAGACGCTGACGATCACCATTGGTGGCAAGACAGCGACATACAATATATCTGTCGCAGCAGCACCTGTCACACTGAGCAGTATCGCAATCACCACACCGGCAGCGAAGACAGCTTATACGGTTGGCGATCCGCTTGATCTCACGGGTCTTGTTATCACCGGTACTTACAGTGACAGCAGCACCATGGCAGAGACGATTACGGCTGGGAATATCTCCGGCTTCAATAGCGCAGCAGTCGCTGCCAGCCAAACACTGACGATCACCGTCGGTGGCAAGACAGCAACTTACAATATATCTGTTGCAGCTCCAGTAATTACGGGATCATTGACATTAGTTGGAGAGGTATTGGGAGTCAAATCCTATCAGATTCAGATAACAGGTGCAGCGCCAGAAGATGTTACTCAAGTATTGGTAAATAGCGCTACCAAAACATTCCAAATTATAGGCGGTGTAGTAAGGTTTAATTCTCCATCTACAACTGTAGTTGCTTCAGTACAAATAGTAGTTCTTGGGCAAACAATCAATGTCCCGACTGGAATAATTACAGCAACGGCTACATTGGTAGGGGTAGTGTTTGGAATTGAATCTTACAATGTGCAGGTAACGGGTGCAACGCCTGAAGATGTTACACAAGTATTAGTAAATAATGTTTCAAATCCTTTCGAAGTGATAGCAGGTCTCGTGAGAGTTAACTCAGGAACGGCAGTAACTTCTATTAAAATCGTGGCTTTAGGTCAGACAATTGAAGTCCAATTACCTTAAAGATGTCGAAAATTGCATAATTAAAAAAGTAGGAGGATTCAAATGAAAAAGATAATTATAGCTATCACATTCACTTTAACATTATTGTTAAGTTCGACATCAATTGCCCTTGCAGCACCGTTTGATTTGACATACAGTGCGGATAATACCAAGAATTACACATTTAACCAATTTATCGATAGACCTGATGTGTTTGATTTTGTCGCAGCAAACTTAGGCGGTTATGAAATAGAAGGTCTAGACGGAACCCGATATAATGCACAAGAAATAAACAATAGAACCATTTTGGGTATGACTTTTGTACAAGCCGTTGCTTCCATTCAAGCAACAGCGGCTGTTGTAACGGCGGAGGGTAGCCATCTACAAGCGGATGCTGATGCAGCCCAAGCGTTGATCACTGCTCTGCCAAACGGCACAGACAAAACAGCACTACAGGATCGGTTGAACATTGTAATCGCATCAATACCTGTAATTCCCCCAGCACCATCCGTAACAATGGACGATATTGCAAACACAGTAAGCAGCATGTCAACAGCAATGGAATACAAGTTAGATGCAGCACCTGGTTATGTAGCATATGATTCAACCTCATTTGGCTTGATAGACTTCAGTGGAGAGCACACTTTACTTGTAAGAGTAGCCGCAGAAGGAATTAATCCGCCAAGTGCTGACACAACATTAACCTTTACTACTAACCCCGGGCCACCGGTAACAAATAATGACGTTACAGACATGGTAAGTGGAATGACGACAGCAATGGAATACAGTTTTGACGGAGCAACCTACGTTCAGTACGATGAGGGGAACTTTATCTTTGGTAGCCTCAATTTTGAAGGCGCACATACACTCCTGGTTAGGTATGTTGCAGACCCAACAGGGCCGGTTACGACATTGATTTTCACTCAAAGACCTGGACCATCTGTAACAAGAGATGATGTTGCAAACATTGTCACAGGTATGACAACTGCAATGGAGTATAGTTATGACGGAGCATCCTATGTGGTATACGATCCGTTTGGACCTGCATGGGGGAATCTGGACTTCAACGGAGATCATACACTGCTCGTGCGCTACTGGGCGGATGGCATGAATTGGTCTTTGCCTAGTATCGATACAATATTGACCTTTACTGCTAACCCTGGGCCAGCTGTTACCAGAGATGATACAGCAAACACTGTCACAGGTATGACGACGGCCATGGAATACAACCTAGATGGTGTAGGGTATGTTCCATATGATGCAAGCATTTTTGATGCATTGGACTTAAGCGGAGAACATACCATATTGGTAAGATTAATTTCAGACCCAACCGGGCCAGTCGCAACGTTAATCTTTACAACAAACCCAGTAGCCCCACCAGCACCGCTGGTGACTAATGATGATGTTGCAAACACAGTCGCAGGAATGGCTGTCGGAATGGAATACAATTATGACGGAACCGGTTATGTGATGTACGAGATGTTTAGTTTTAGTTTTGGCAGCTTGGACTTCAATGGAAACCATATACTGCTCGTTCGTTATGCGGCAGTTGAGGCTATTCCAGCCAGTTTGGTGACGACCTTAACTTTTACTACTAATCCGGCAAGACCTGGACCAGCGGTGACAAATGATGATGTCACAAATACAGTCACAGGCATGACGTCTGCGATGGAATATAACTATGATGGAAATGGATACGTGATGTACAATGGTTTCTTTGGTCCAGACATTGCATTTAATGCCCTAGACTTCAATGGAAACCATACGCTGCTCGTTCGTTACGCTGAGGATTTTATGAATGGATATCCGGCTAGTCTGGATACAACCTTGACCTTCACTACAAACCCAGCGACATTAGTTAGCATCGTCATCACAACACCTGCAACAAAAACCACCTACAAAGCTGGTGATGTGCTCAGCCTAACAGGTCTTGTTGTCATCGGTACATATAGTGATAACAGCACAAGGGTTGAGACAATTACAGCGGCGAATATAACCGGCTTCGATAGCACAACGCCGCTTATTGGCCAGACACTGACGATTACTGTCGGTGGAAAGACTACGACGTACATTATAAATATTTTAATTGTTACGCTGAATAAAACAACAACATCAGTGCTGCTTGGAATGACCGATACACTGATTGCAACAGTTTTGCCAAACGACGCACCAAACAAGAATGTATCTTGGTCGGCAGCGGGTTCTTTGAACCCTGTAACCGTGGTCAATGGTGTCATCACCGGGGTAGGCATGGGAATCTCAACCGTAACTGTAACAACAGTTGACGGCAGTATTACTGCATCATGTTTTGTTACTGTGACAAACGAAGCGAATATTCTAAATAACTTCAATCTGGGACGAACAATGACATACATACCCGGATTTATACTTCAGTTCGGAGATGCCATCGGGTTGAATCTGACAGCATACAAACTCCTGACTCTAGATCAGCAATACCAAGTCCAGCAAGCAATAATTTACGCTCCGACATTCACCATATTAGCAGATATTAGGGGCGCTTTTGATCTTGCTTTAGCATCGGCTATACTTGACCCAATCAATTATGCTACAGTGGATACTATGGGTGCTGCACTTGAAGCCAGTGCATCCGCTTTGGCTCTGGATTTAACGTTTTACAATTTATTATCACCGGAGGAGCAACTAATAGTAAATGGGTACCTGCTGTTACCAACAACTGTGGGAGTTTATTATGCAAATGCCGCACAAGTACAAGCAGCGTTAGCTGCGGCAGTGCTCAACGCGCCGGCGGCTTTAATCGTGTTAGCTGAAATTAATACTGCCACCGTGGACACGATAAGTGGGATTTTAGCTAATAATGCAGTTCTGCTTGGGATAAATCTCGATAGTTATACTCTTTATGGCGATCCGCTCACTATTAATACAGCACTGGATGCGCAGATATTTACAAACTCCTATGATTTACAATTAGCACTTGATGCAATCTTATATGACCTCACAATCACATTCATAGACCCGTTCAACATTGCCGGGATGGATACGATTGCAATGGTAATCACTGACAATGCAGCTGCATTGGGACTGGATTTAACAGCTTATGCTTCATTATCACCAGCGCAACAGGAAATAGTTCATGGTTATTTAGTATCCCAACCAAATTTTATAAGTGGGTACTATAGTCTCGCAGCATTGCACACTGCTTTCAACGAGGCAGTAACCAATGCACCGACCGCTGAAATAGCGTTAGCTGCAATCAATGCCGCCACAGAAAGTACTATATATGACTTGTTAACTAACAATTCAGCGTTACTTAGGATAGATCTGGCTTATTTTGATCCTGCCACCATGAGTGCAGTATTAGTCGGCCAAGGGTTTACAAACACATTTGATTTACAAATGGCTATCTATTACGCATAGACATTTGACGAATCATACTGGATTGAAGTCCGCATAAGATACAATCTATAGATGTATGTTGTCTGAAGCAAGGTAATCTTCACTGCTATGCCGAGTCGGCAGAAGGGCAACCTTCTACCGACTCATGTAATTTTGTTGTATTTTTTTATCGAAATTCGGTGTTTATATGAATTGTATTCAACCATAAACTACGGTCTTATGGAAAGAGATTGTCGTAAAAGCCAATATTGAAAACTAAACTTCTCACTATCCCAAAACCATACAAACTCCCTGCTTAAACTATACATTTTCACCTTTTGAAATTACATTGGCAGAGGTATATTAGATATAGGAAAAAGCTCCAGACAATCTATAGTAAACAATCGTTGTGCAATTACCTATCGTGCGCAAGACGCACGGACTGAACAAGCAAGCGCGATAATATCAACCGCAATCGGTATCGGTTGATTCAATCGAAGCATTCCAATGTTCGAGAGAGGGTTCTTGCTAACAGGTTGCCTAAAAGGATTCTTTGGAGCTTGTATAATTTTATCTATGTGACAGAGGAACAGCAGTTTTTTTAAAACAATCCAAATCCCACAAGGGGTTCAAGAATAGACAACTGTTAATCCGGCGACTATAAAGATTCGGTTTGCAAGACACATAAAAAAATGTTTCTTGACGAACCAGATAATGGTAAATCGCAATTTTGTTTGCTCGTGATTATTTATAATCCGAATTCCGTAGCCGCCGGTAGGGTAACCTTAAGGCTGCTACAGTTTAAATGATAAAGTAGTTTAAGCGTGCAAGAGAAACCATCAATCATAACCCCGTCTCGCCCGCAAGAAAGCCGGAATATCTACACTGGCAGGGTCAAGATCGGCGGTGGATCAGGCGCCCTTTTTCAATTGAGTAGGTTCGGTAAACTTTTGCAAAAACTTGGTAGTTCAAGGCAGAGTGTAAGCGCTCGTCATTGTAGGTAGCGACAAAAGCAGTTATTTGTTACCTGAATTCTCTTACATTGAGATACTCTTTCAGATAACCGTTTCATTCTTCCGCGTGCGGAACCAACATTCGATCAGAATATCGTCCGCCCGGTGTTCTTTTCCATCCAAACTGACCTGAATCTGGTTGATTTTTAGAAAATCGGTGTAACCATGACAGATAAATTGGCTGTCCTGATTCGAGTTCAACATCTCTGGTTTACCCATTACGCGGGCTTTTTCTACTGCAAGTAAAACCACCGGTTCTGACCTTCGTTGGATCATTTCTCAACTGGCGTTTTGGGTCAAATTCAAACCAGCGTTGACAAGGTGAGATATGCACAGGAGCTGTAGCAATTTTCTGATTTTTTGCTACAGCTCCTATTTTTGCAATATTACATTGACACACATAGTAATATGTTATACAATACAGTTGGAAGGAGGAGTGATTATAATGCCTATTGACAGTATCAGCAGCGACTTAATCCGAGGCCATATAGATACAATCATATTGACGGTTTTGCGTGACGGTGATAACTACGGCTACGAAATAATCAAATCAATATCGCAAAAAAGCGATAAGGAATATGAACTAAAAGAACCATCGCTTTATACGAGCTTAAAACGGCTTGAGAAAGACAATCTAATTAAAAGTTATTGGGGGGAAGAATCCCAGGGAGGCAGGCGGAAATATTACCACATTACCGAAACCGGTGAAACTGAATTAGATAGATCCATTCAGCAATGGCTAACGGCACAGAAAATTATCAATGCGATATTATTCAAAGGTGGGAAAGCAAATGGATGAATTAAAAAACTATACGGAGGTTTTGTTCGCGCATCAGCAGCAAACCGCAAAAATACGGGATTTAAAGGACGAGATATATAGCAATCTGGTGGCAAAAAAACAGGATTTAATAGATCAGGGTTATTCGGAAGACCAAGCAATCGCAAAAACAAAAGAAAGCATTTTATCAATTGATAATATTATCGAAGGCAATCAATTGACCTATATTAACCGCTTTCAGGCAGAGTGCCAGCAGACTCTCTTGCTTTATGCAATCATCCTTTGGATTCTGTCTATACCAACGATTATTATGGGAGCTATGCCTTTTTCAGTAATCACATTCTTGTTTATGGTGGCTTTGGGAATTTCTTACCTGAACAGTAAAAAGCATAATCAGGATGAGATTGCGTTTATAAACTGGTTTCGGTATAAGACTATTCGCAGAACGACCTGGATCATTTGGCTGATTTTCTTTGTCGTATTTACGGTAACAATAAGCGCCATAATGTTTGCCAGCAACATTTGGTTTGCACGGCCCATACAAATTACAGGCCCTTACCAATTTGCATCAATAGCGGCTAGATATTATATACCCGCCACTACAATACTAATACCTATTGCCATAGGCAGGTTTCCAGAAATTTTAGCGAAGAATGAAAGGAAAGATAAAGATGAATAATAAGAACAAAATTATAGTTGCTTTGCTTGTAATCGGCGTCTTGGCATTTTGCGTCGTGCAATTTGTAATCATTCCGCACAACAATGCAAAGCAAGAGCAATACAACGCTAATCAAAACGATTCTCTCCAGCACGATATTGAAAGCGTATTGAATTACAAAAGCGCTTATATCGGCGATAGCAGCAATGTCGCTAATCTTTTTTGCCATTTGCCATTACATACTATCTCTATGAAATTCGAAATTAACCCTAATGATTGCTATCTTACTGTCAATTATCTTGATACGGTATGGAATATCGGAGAAGATAAAGTACACAGGGACTTAATATACAATTCAACTGTGGCCATGGCATTGATTGATAATCTTCAACAAATTACATATCAATTTTCCGGAAACACATTTGTGTTTACCAGGGAGAAGATACAAAATTCCTTCGGCAATGATTTGTCATCACTTTTAGATAAAGAAGCTTGGAATAAAAGTGTTCAAAGTAAGTTAAATGATACTGATTTCGTCAGCGGTTTTTATGCGCAATAACTTTAAGTAAATCATGAATATTTTACTAAAAAAATTTATTACTTGCATCTAAATTAAGCAAATAAGACAGAGTCAGAGCCATCGAATAGGATGGCTCTGCTTTTTGCTACTCAGCTCAAAATGCTATTGACATATTCTAGCAAATCGGATATAATTGAACAACGTTCAGTACTATGTTCAATAAATGAAAAGGAGCAAAATTGATGAGGAATATTTCTATTCTTATTTTTGAAGCAGTCATCGTGATTGTCTTGGTCTTCGCCGGCTTATCCGGTAGAAACTTTCTGTTCATACAAGGAGCACGATCGGCAACCCTGACACTTGGCATCATTGGAATGTTGCTGTGTATACTTAGTGTTGGGAAGTTTATTTCCGCCGCTCCGGCTCACCCGTTATCAATTTTGGGATATCTCTTAGGTGCAATTGCAATGGCAGCTTTTTTAACACAACTGCTGCACTGGAGTATACCAAAGCTGGAAAATCCACAAACCGCTTTGATTGTTTTAGCGCTCGCCATGTTTGCGAAATCGGTCATAGCCAGGTTCAGCTTTCTCATAACGAAATAAGGCAAAGGAGAACAATCGGTATGCGGAAAAATGTCAAGCATGAGATTATGCAATCTACAATTGAACTGATTCGAGAAAAAGGGAGCAACCCTGCTGAAATCACCATTCGTGAGATCTGTAATCGCATAGGAATCGGAGCCGGTTTGGTGAATTATCACTTCCAAACAAAAGAAAATCTAATTGCTCAGTGTGTTCAGGAAATGATCAGCGAGGTAATCAAGCAAGCTGGCGATGTTTACAAGACGCTTCCGGAAATGACTCCGGTAGAAAAACTGCGCTGGATAGTTAAGTATACGTGCGAGTTCCTTGTGACGCATGAGAATATAGCGCGAATCTCTATCCTAGCTGATTTAACCGCCGTAAATCAAAACGATAACACATCCCAAACAATCGCCGCTTTTTCTCCTTTGGTGCGGCGGGCTTTCTCCAATCAGGCAGAGGATCAAGAGATAAAGCAAAGGACTTATTTGATGATTTTAACACTTCAATCGTTATTTTTACGAAGTGCATCACTGAAAATCGAAACCGGGATCGATTTTAATAATCGGCAGCAGCGTGAAAATCTGATTGATCAAATCATTGATTGCTATTTGAATTAGGGAGAATTCACTGTTTCAGGAATTTTCATTACGGGTATATCGTTGGTAGCTGTATCGTTGGTAGCGATAAACAAAAACCTCCGAATAACTCTATTTTAGTAACAGAAATTGAAATCCACAATTCGTGAGAGGAGTTAAAAATGGAAAGACAGACGAAAAAGAACCTGTTGGGCAGCTGCTTGTTTTTCTTGGCATTGTTTGGGTTTCAGGTTTTTGCCGGTATGCTTGGAAGCTATTTTGCCGCCATGCTTTCATACAAGCAGATAGATCCCTACAATAAATTCGCCTCCGTCTCTGTTCATCATTTTGTTCAGATGCTGCTAACGTTAGTGGTTATTGGTGTTTTGAGCAAACTGTTAAAAATCAATTTCAATTTCGGCTTCGGGGATAAAAAAACAGGTCTGAAATACTTGTCAGTATTTACTGGATCTTTTCTTATCATTGCAGTCATTATGTATGCGTTTACGCATATAACAAAGCAAATACCCGTCTATGATTTTCCTTTAAATAGAAACAATGTTGCCGGTACATTGGGATTTCAGCTTTTTTTAAGTGGGCCATCCGAAGAAATTCTATTCCGGGCATTACCTGTCACCATGTTTCTTTACATTTTTGGCAAGAGCATCAAAGTGCATAAGCTCATTACATTGGAAGTAATTCTGGCATCTCTGCTGTTCTCAATCGCCCATATTAAGTGGTCATTGGCACCGTTTACTGTTCAAGCTGACTATTTCCAATTGGTTTACGCATTTGCCCTTGGAACCGTACAAGGGGTAACATATCAAAAAAGCCGAAGTATTATTTATCCAATCTTGATGCATAGCTTCAGTAATGTCATCATGGTAGGCTCTGGATACCTGTTTACTTTACTATAATGCCAAAAAAAATACCGGGTTGATTCATTTAATGTTGCAGTAGCAGGAAATTATTATGTCAATCAGCATCTCCTTTGAAAGATATTTTGCTGCACATAACCTGACAAGATTGGCTACTGTTGCACATTTATGATATCATAGAGTAGAAATAATCAAATGACGCTTTCAAATTCTTGGTGATTAAGGTTTCAATCAGATTTCACTCGTTTTGTCATCCAATAAAAAAACACCTTCCATGGTGAACAAGCTGTCGTTGCAAAACCACAGTCAGTTTACTATGGGAGGTGTTTTTAAAGTACATCTGCTGAGCGCAAATTCTAAGTAGATACGGTGGCTAAAAATGCACAGGTAACGGAGGAGTAGATTCAAAAACAAATTCGAGAAGCTATAAAAGAAGAACAATTATCATTCTTGAAATCTGTGGGCCTGTTAAGGGTGAGCGAGCCATCGGAGCCGGCTGCCACGGTTGAAGAGGGGGGATCGAATTATCTGGCGATCCAGACATCCTGTCCACCATCTTCGATCAACATTTTATTCAGTTCACCTGTATGGTCGGATAACTCCCGCATTATATACAAGTGCATCCCCATCTGGCTCGCGCCTACCCAGGTCCGTTCCGGCTCAATCGCTGAGATCAGGATGTCGTCGTTAAGAGTGGACAAAACCTTCTCAGCCCTGCTGAGTACGCCGTCGAAGTAGGCAAGAAATTCATTTCGATCAGGAAGATTCTCAGCCGTGGCGTCGATCCATTTGCCATAGGGGAGCTTGGCGGCAAAATCCTTGTTTCAAATCCCTTCGATGAGCATTTTTCCGCCGATAAAACCAAGCAGCACAAGTGAGATCTACGGAATGAATTTTTCAAACACCGTAAAACATTGGACAACGGTATGAACACAAATCCAACCGAGCAGCGGCATGACTGCCTGAAAGCAGCAAACACACCGGCAATACCGAGTAATTTCCGCTTTTTCATCTTCGGTTCATTCAAACCGTTGGCCATGGATACCGAAAAAGCATCCATAGCCAGTCCTACGCCGAGCAGAATACTGTTGAAAAGAAATACGAAGCTCCATTGCATTTTTATGTTTTCCTATACCTATAAATTACAAAAACCCAAGCCAGCGTGTGCTGAACTTGAGTCTTGATCATCGGTAGGAAGACATCATGTATAGCATTACGCCAATACATGAGTCTCGCAATTTAAAACAAGCCAGGTCATGGCGACCGGTATGTTGACTTGTTACGCACAAAGTGTCCGCTTGCTACTCCCCAACAGGATTTTGCATCTGCAATATATCATACTTTGTCGGAAAGCTCAAGGTCAAATAGGCGAACAGTTCTGCCATCCGTAACTGAATTAATGTATCTCATTTTCGGCAATTCTAGGATCATTTTGTCGGCAGACTCTCAAGGGTGATGAGATTACAGCCTTTACTCTCGTAATACTGCAGCATCTCAGCAATTTTACTCTTATCGTAACTGGTGATGCAATCCGAGAGGACAGTCACAGTATAGCCAGATTTGCGCAGATTGAAACAGGTGGATTTAACACAGGCGGCTGCATCTGCTCCGGTTATATAGAGATCTGTGATGGCGTTCTTGCTGATAAAATCCGCGAAGGCCTCGCAGGTCAGAGCGTTGCCTTTCGATTTTGTGAAGATATGTTCGGATACGATCTTCATTTCAGGCACAAGTTCAGCGCCGAGTGTATCCGGTTTAAACGTTCTCGTGCCGGCAGACAGATTATTGTGCTTGATATAAACCACCGGAACTCCCTGCTCAACAGCCCAGTCGATGGCTCTATTGATGTTAGCAATGATCTCTCTGTAGTTTTTTGTGATGTCGTTCTGAATGTCGATGATAACGAGCGCTTTCTTCTGCATGATGGTTCCTCCCCGTCTGCTTAGGTTCAAAATCCTTGAAAGATTACCACTTGCCAAAGTGCATTTTTTGCTCTGCCGAATAGGTATGCTGTTCAATTAATGACGCATCCTCCGCAGAGTAGCCAATGCCGAGATAACACGGCATCAGATAGCCCTCTGGCACACCTAAAACCGCTGTGACTTTGTTGCCTTCTTCTCCTACCGGAATACGCAGGGAGCAGGCCAGACCTTCTGCTGTCGCCGCCAGTAACATGTTTTCAACGACGCACCAAATAGAAGCAAAGCTGTTGAGACCATTTACCGATACTGCCTGAAAAAGGTTTACATTGGCTTTGAACAACGGGATTACCAGAAAGGGTGCGTTGCTCAGCATGGTATATTGCCGGGGGACTGCATAGGCATACATCTTTTGCGCCGGCGTTTCGGGCGTGGTAATTACTTTATTTTCTCCTTGTTTTGTGGCTTGTGCTTTCACAAATTGCAGAGCGTTTTCTTTTTCTTGCTGACTATGCAGAACAACAAACTCCCAATTGCGCAGATGGTCGTTACTGGGCGCTTTCAGGCCGGCAGCAATGATCCGCTGCACAGACTTCTGCGAAACGGCCTCTTCTTTCCAATTGCGGACGATACGCCGTTTGTCAATCGCCTCATAAAAATCCATATTTTAACCCTCCCTGATTTCAGCAGCTTTTTCATTGCACTAAGAAAAAACCCGATAAAACAAAACACCTCCTCTGGTAAACCGGCTGTTGTTAGCAAACCGCAGTCAATTTATCCCAGGAGGTGTTGCTAAATGTACAGGAGACAGGGGGAACAGAGCCGAAGGTAGATTCGGGAAGTCATTACAGAAGATCATAAACAGCATTCCTGACATTTACCGAGCTGTTAGGGCTGAGTCAGCCAGCGGCATCGCTTTATCTGGCGATCCAGACATCCTGTCCACCATCTTCGATCAGCATTTTGTTCAGTTCACCTGTGTGGTCGGATAACTCCCGCATTATATACAAGTGCATCCCCATCTGGCTCGCGCCTACCCAGGTCCGTTCCGGCTCAATCGCTGAGATCAGGATGTCGTCGTTAAGAGTGGACAAAACCTTCTCAGCCCTGCCGAGTACGCCGTCGAAGTAGGCAAGAAATTCATTTTTATCAGGAAGATTCTCAGCCGTGGCGTCGATCCATTTGCCATAGGGGAGTTTGGCGGCAAAATCCTTGTCTTTGTATCCGCCGGCGAGATAGTTGTCGATGACAACAGCCAAATGATAGGCGATTCGGCAGGGGATGTAGTAAATATCTCCGTGTGGCTCCCGCCAGTGATCTTCTGAAAAAGTCTCCACGATCTTACGGATTGTGCTGAAAGCTTTCTTGTACTGTAATCTTAAATCGTTTGCCAGTATTTCGCTCATCTCGCCATCCCTTTCTGTTGTAGTTTGTTTTGCAAATATCCTTTTTCTCCCTGATGATTCTTGTTTGTTTACTCTAACACGCCAAAAGTAAAAATCATCAGCGATATTTGATTCGTTTGCCTGCAGCTAAAAACCTTTATTTTCTATGCGTCCCTTATATTCCAAGGGGAATTTCCCCTCGCTGTGTGCCACTTCCAATTCCAGAAGAAAATTTAGAAGACGAATATATCGCACAATGAAGTACTGTTTGCCTGCTCCTATGCCAAAAGCACAGGCCATATAGGTTTTGCCGCTGCCGGTTGCGCCGGTAACAAAAATGCTCCGATGTTCGGAAATGTATTCATAAGTTGCCAATCTGGTAATAAGCACCTTATGCTTTGTTAATAAAGAAACTGCTTGCACAACCTGCTCAGGGAAACCCATCTCTCGTTAATCTTTAACGGTGTATTTTGTATCCTCGATTACATCGTGTAAAAGGGCAGAGATTGTCGTGATTTCATCTTGCATCTTTTCTGCTACATGCATGGGATGAAACACAAAGGGCAATCCGCTTTTATCCGTTTGCCCTTTGTGAGCATCAAATCAAAGCTGCATCGCTTTTTTGGTTAAGTCCATATAGATCATAGCTTCACCTCATCTGATTTAATGCACAATTTCCTAGCTAAGTCCTTATAAAAATCTTACCGCAGTGCCATACATTTGTAAATAGAAAAAGGTAAAGCCATTGGTGTCTAAATCAATATCTTGCCTCATACCAATGACTGCATCTGCATTCAGCATATCAGCCCTTTTCTTCAATTCTTGTGTCGCTACATAGAATGCTTTTTCGAAATCACTTTGTCCTACAGACCATTCACCGTATAAGAAACCCCAATCCGATCTTTCCTCGGAAATCGCACCGTTCTTTTGCATTTGTTGCAACTCTTTGGAATACTGGGTTACCAATACGCTCAGGGGATTGCTAAATATTCCCTTATTGGAGATTTGAAAATACACTGGACCAATAATCTCATACTCTCTTTTGAGATCTCCGGTTGTAATAATGATGTCCTTCATGATTTCCCTCCACTCTCTACTAACATTTTAAGTGTAATTGCTCCCTATTTATTTCGCTAAAATAATCATTCGCTTTTTTTAACGGTTTTCCTTCTGAATAAAACCGTTTTGCACTAGATAAGTACACATTTGAAATAACCTCTTCTTCTTCACTCCCTTCAACTCAACTTGATTACTTAAAGTTGAAAACCAAAAGCAGAGCCATTACCTAGTTAAAGTAAAGGGCTCTGCTTTTTAATATTATACTATTTCCGGAAGTGTTAATATTGGATCCAAGAGTAAGTTAAGCAATCATAGAAGTCTAGAACTGCACGAATCAATGTTCTCTTACTATGAATTCCTGAATCGGAGTGAAATCTATACCACTAACACAGCTTGCGATTTCAAAACAAACAGGTAACCCGTTAAAACTGTTTGTAAATACTAAAACCCCTGATTTTGTCTCTAAATCCAAGCAAACAAAGGCTTTGAACCCCCCTTTGTGTCCCCAATGCCAAAGAAGCTTACTCTCTTTTGCATAAATCCCCCAACCAAGTCCCCAAAACAACTCTTTATTTATTGTATTATGGGCATGTATCATATCGTTGAAACTGCTTTGCTGTAATGGAATGTTTTTTTGATTCATGAGGTTCAATATGAATTGAGTATAATCTTCAATGGTTGTATAAAGGGAATATGCCGCATTGGGTTTGTTATTCCCACTGGTATTGGAGAGGTTTCGTTTTTGCTCCATTTTGCCTTCTTTGTCATAGGTATTGGATAACTGCTCGTTTACCGAGGAGGTCCTCACCATGGCGCTGTTACACATTTGCATGGGTTTAAAAATGTTCTCTGCAAGAAGTTGTTCTAAATCTTTACCGGTAACCCTTTCCACCGCTTTCTGCAAATAGGCATAGGCCTCTCCGGAATATTGAAACTGACTTCCCGGGTCAAAAGAAATACTAACCGGTTTCTCGCTCCAATTTTCAAACCCTGAACTGTGGCACAAAATGATTCGAGGCGTTATCAGCTTATATCGTGAATCAAGGCTTATTTCATATTCGGGTAGGTAGTAACTCACCGGAATATCTAAATCAATCTGACCTTTATCACCAAGCAGTAGTACAAGATAAGCAAAAAGTGGTTTTGTAAGGGAGGCGGCTTCAAATATAGTATTGAGTTGAACCGCCTCTTGCGTGATGCTGTTTGTGATGCCATGGGTATTGGTAAGAATCACTTTGCCATTTGAGATGAGTGACATTGCAAGACCAAATACCTTGTTTTTTTGCATGGATTCAGAAATGATTGAGCTGAGGTCGGTCTTTTGTTCAATTTTCACAAAGCATAACTTCTTTCCTAATTAATCCGGAAATCTTTAGCAGCAACCGTTGTGTTATTCTTTGAAATATTCTAAACCAAAGCGGCTTGTTAGTCGAGACGGAAAAACATGTGTCATTTAGTGAACCTGATACATAACCTTGTTTGCTCGTATACTTAATTGCCCTGAAGCAGTCACATCCGTGTTCCAAGGGGACGGGGGTGTTGGCACAGAGTTGGTCATTCTAGGTTTATGCTAAAAAAAGAAAGTCCCCTCACATTGCTTTTTTCGCCTTAATCCATGGATTAACTTTCGTATAAGGCAGCTATATCATGGATTCTACGCTTAATTTCTGTGCGGATATGCAGCGGCTCTAAACACTCGCATTTATCCCCAAAACCGAAAAGAATATTGTAGTAGTATTCGTTCTCTATGAAAGGAAAATTAACAATGTAATGTTCATCACCGTCTGGCGAAAAGTCTTCATAAGTGCAATAGTCAAGTAGCCTGTCCATGACGGATTTGTGAATACGAATTTTGATTTTTGTTTGCATCGTTGCCAAAATATCCGTAAAATCCAACTGCGGTTTTTGATAATTTCGTGGCTTAAAAATTCCATCTTGTATTTTTAGGTTTGATATGCGGGATAGTTTGAATAAGCGATAATCATTTCTTTTGAGACAATACCCCTGCAAATACCAATGACTACTTTTCAATACAAGCTGATACGGCTCGGCTGTTCGTGCGGTTTTATTTCCATAGCGGTCTGCATATTCAAAAGAAAGCAGCTTGCTTTCCTGTAAAGCTGTTTTGATAATTTCTAAATAGGGTTGTATGTTTCTATTGCCCATCCAAGGACTTAAATCTACATAGATTTGATTTGCTTTGAGCTCAATGTCTTTCGCTCTGTCGGCAGGAATAAAGCTCTTGACTTTCGCAAGGGCGTTTACCAGTTCATCACCTCGTACCATGTTGGAAAGACTGGAAAGGCCCATCAAGATAGCGGAAAGGTCGGCAGTTGAAAAAACTTTCCTATCAATCTTATACTTCTGCATGATTTCAAAGCCGCCACCCACTCCCGATGTTGAGCGAACAGGAATACCTGCCACATTGATCGTGCCTATGTCGCGGTAGATTGTGCGGGGTGAAACTTCAAATAGATCTGCTAATTCCTGTGCGCCAATACGCTTTTTATCAAGGAGTATCATAATAATGCTAACAAGCCTGTCAACTTTCATCTGATAGTCGCCTTTCAAAATTTCTTGTTATCATTATAAATTGTTGCCATACTGTTGTCAACAATTACAAGGTAGAATTAAAAGCAAGCAAATCAATGAAAATGGAGGGAATTTATGTTTACAATCTATGTTTATCTTCTAGATACTTTAGCCGACTGGGAACTGGGGTATGCAATTTCGGAGCTGAATTCCGGTCGATTTTTCAAAAAGGATGCGCAACGCGTATCGCTCAAAACGGTTAGTTATTCTCAAGAGCCAATCAATACAATGGGCGGACTGACAATAGTGCCCAATTGCCTAATTGATGATATTGTTGTGAGTAAAACAAGCATGCTGCTATTACCGGGCGCAAATACATGGAATGACCCCAAGCATAGCACTATCATCGAAAAAGCAAGTGAATTTCTCTCTTTGGGTGCAGCGGTTTGCGCTATCTGTGGGGCTACCGCAGCACTTGCCAACGTTGGGTTATTGGATAAGCGTCCGCATACTAGTAATGGACCGGGATTTCTTGAAATGGTTTCTCCTGACTATCAAGGGCAAGATTTTTATATAGACAAGCCCTCTGTAGCGGATAACAACCTTATTACTGCAAGTTCCACCGGAGCTTTGTTGTGGGCGAAACAAATTATCGAGCATTTAGGTGTTTTTCAGGCAGACACACTGGAAGCTTGGTATGCGTATTTTAGTACCGGTGAACCGAGATATTTCTTTGCCCTCATGCAAAGCTTGCCGTCTGGCATTGAAAACTGAACCACTTTATCTGGATCAATGCAGCGTCCCTCTGTTTGAATCATGTAATCCGAAACATTCGGATTCTCATGAAACCCGAAACAATCGAGGGGGAATTGTTCTTCCGTCTAGAGAAACAAATACAATCGTCAAATGAAAGTTTGTCGATCTGTTAGCCTGAATGGGCAAAATCGTTGGATGGGTTGATTTTTCAGCTCAAAACCGCTGACCAAAACCCATTGAGTATTTCGGATGAAGTTACCCGAGAGGGGTGCAGATATTTTGCTGGACTCTTTGCTCCGCGGGATAGCCTAATTCGTTTTCTGTATATCCTTCATTTCATAAATTCTCTGAAGCCGGTTGATGCAATCTTTTTTTGCATCGTCTGACGTTACAAACAGATATTTCTGCACGATCCGGTAGCCAAATTTAATCACGATCATTTGCCAGATAACCTTATTCATTGCAAGTGGAATATCCAGATACTGCGAAATACCCTTGCAATAAGCCGGAATCAGCCTGCGGAAATAGGGATGCAGGTTTTCAGTTTCCGTATCGTCCACGATCAGGCTTGCTATATCTTCTCCCAAATAACCAAAACCCGCCCCATCCCAGTCGATCAGCACAATGCTCCCGTCTGATGAAAATATGTTCTCTAGCCAAAAATCCCGATGACACAAGACGACCGGCAGTGACTCCAACTCCGCAAACACCTTATTTCTGTTCTCGTCAATATCGATTATCATTTGTTTCAGGTGCGAAGGTATCTCACAGCACTCTGAACGAAGAGCGCTGTATGCAAACGATTTGCCTTCTGTCAGCTGAATAGCGCCGTCTTTGAGCATTTGTTTGATGATGATCGGTAAACGGCAAGTCTCTGATAGGAGATAATCATAGGTGTAGGCTTGAGTATGCCATTGATTAAATTCCCTGGCTAAAAACCCTGTATCGCCGAAACAAGAGATCGCTTTGAAATCATTGTGCTGCCTGGATATTCTTCCCTGAAAAGAACCAAGCTCCTGCGCCGCTTGTTCGAGCATTTCGTTTGTCAGGTCTGTGCCCGACAATCCATCGATATACTCCAGCCAAAGCTGCATTTCATCAGCGTTTATTTCTGCATGGTAGCATTCGGGTATACGGAAGCTTTTGGAGAAAGCTTTGCTGAACCCGCAACTATAAAGGTCATATTCCCGCCGCCAGGACTGCGGATCGCCAAGACGTTCCCATTTCTTTTGTTTCTTCCAAACAAGAGAGAACGGTTCTTCCGTCCCGTCTGCTGCTTTGGCTGTGCCCGTAATCAGCTTCACATCTCCCAACGTTCCTCCATGCAGTTGGATTGTTTGACAGTCGGAGAAAAGCATCTTTTTGTCGTACTTTTTCAATAATACTTGCGCTAATGTATCAAATGAAAGGGTATCATTCATTTGTTTTTATCCTCCAATTGTAAGCATCTATCACCATTTCAAGCCCAATCGTTCAAATGATTGGGTTCCCAACCTTTTTGCTTTCATGCCTGTTTCAAGAGCAATTTGCCGTAATAGCTGCCCTTTGGCCCGGTTGTATCAATCATACTGCAATTTACGGCGAAAGCTTGTTTATTATTTTACATATATTACTATAAACAGCAATAATCCAAACCTTCTCCCGAAAGGAGATGGTTTCTGGGTTATTGCTGTTTTTTCGATTTGCTGAGTGGCAAGGGGTGATCTGCTGCGCAGTCCGCGGCGGTTTGAACTGCTACGGCTAGAGACGTCAGCAGCGAATTCATGCGAACGCCTCGATGCTGGATTTTCTCTTAAAATTACCTAAGGATTACGCCGAAAACCATGCCTTTTAGAAACCGGTTTCCCCAGGATTTCTGCCAGAATGATCCCCTGAACCAATTGCTGTTGTGTCAATTGGAAAGGCAATTGGTTATGCTCATCGGTTGGCGCCGCAGCTTCTGCTCTGTTATTGTTGTCCACAGAGTCTGCTGTTATGGCTGTTGTTTCCGGGGCGTCAGATGGAAAAGTCTCAACCGTTTCAGCGGCTGTGAGACGCAGCTCGCTGCGCCTGGGCTGCAAAACCTTCTCGGCAGTGGAATCATCATAATGATCTGGGTTTTTACTATAAAGAAGTTCTAGTATGAGATTATTCAATAGACTCATAAATTAGCTGCCACCTCAATTCTTAGCCCATAACTAATTTATTTCACAAGCGGCGAAGAATCCTCCGCTTTACCGGTATTCGCAATGGAACCTCTCATCTGAGTATCGGAAATGAGATTCTGCATGTTATAGTAATCCATGACACCCAGTTTGCCTTCGCGCAAAGCCTGCGCCATCGCTCTGGGAACCTCGGCTTCCGCCTCGACCACTTTAGCGCGCATCTCTACAACGGCTGCTTTCATTTCCTGTTCACGCGCAACAGCCATGGCCCGTCGCTCTTCTGCTTTGGCTTGTGCGATGCGCTTATCGGCTTCAGCCTGATCGGTTTGCAATTGGGCTCCGATATTGCGGCCGACATCAACGTCAGCGATATCAATGGAAAGAATTTCAAAGGCCGTGCCGCTGTCTAAACCTTTGCTCAAAACTGTTTGTGAGATACGGTCGGGGTTTTCCAGCACATCTTTGTGTGTATTTGAGGAACCGATCGTGGTGACGATACCTTCCCCAACCCGTGCGATAATCGTTTGTTCGCCGGCACCGCCAACCAGCCGATCGATATTTGCCCGCACGGTGACTCTGGCTTTGGCCTTCAGTTCAATACCGTCTTTCGCAATGGCCGCTACCAATGGGGTTTCAATTACCTTGGGATTCACGCTCATCTGAACTGCTTCCAAGACATCGCGGCCTGCCAGATCAATCGCGGCTGCACGTTCAAATTGCAAAGGAATTTCCGCACGCTGTGCGGCAATTAACGCATTGACCACTCTGTCGACGTTCCCACCGGCTAAATAATGCGCTTCCAGTTGATTGATATTCAGTTCGAGGCCGGCTTTGACCGCCTTGATCAATGGATTCACAACCTTAATTGGCGCAACTCGGCGCAGCCGCATGCCAATCAGATTGAAAATACCGATTTTGACACCGGAAGCCGCCGCGGAAATCCAGAGCCCTACCGGCACAAAACTGAAAAACAATGATAATACAGTGAGAACAGCCGCAAGAACCACCAGATAACCAATCACTTCAATTCCCATGAAAACCCTTCCTTTCATTCTAGTCCCCTCGGGACTGACCGTTTATTCGATCGGTTTCACAACAATGCGTCTTCCTGCCGTTTCGACGATCCTGATTTTCGTCCCCGGCTCAAGAAACAGCCCTTCGGAAACCACATCGAGACGCTGCCCCTCAAATTCGCCGATACCTGCCGGACGAAGAAGCGAAAGAGCAATTCCCTCCTTGCCAAGCAAAGCGGTATGGTCACTCGTGCTGCTGTAGCCATCTTCACGCTTTGAGGCTGATTTAAGAATCAGTTTCTTCGATAATTTTCCTTTTTTGGCTGAATGCATGATCACAAAAAGAAGCAGTGACAGCAATAAAAGCAGTATGAGGATCATTACAACCGCCTGAAGCGGGGTTTGCGCCGTCATCAGGATGCCAACAATTAAAAGCAGGATGCCGCAGCCTCCGGCAATGCCGAATCCGGGTATGAACATCTCCACAACCAGTAAAACCAATCCGAGCAGGAACAGAACGATCTGCAGCGTGCCAAGCTCTCCCCAAAGATTGGTTAAGCTTGCGTAAACAACGGTGTTCACATTAATCTGACTCCTTTCGTTCATCGATTGTTCTCGCCTAAAATGAAAGAGCAGAAACTCCCTTTCGAAGTACTCCACCCTAAAAATCAGGTTTAGCCGGCAGTTTGTTGTACCAACTGAAAACCACACGTTTTATTTTTATCATACAACAAAATCAGGAATAAGTCAATTCGTGCAGCAGGGTGAGCTGAAAGAGAATCGATTTATCGACGTCAATTGTACGGATAAGAATTCTTAATCATTTCTTCTTTAAAAAAGTATGAGCGTTTTTCAGGAGTAGAATGATGGATTGTCTGATTTTGTATATTCTGTATTGACACTTTGATTTGAATATGGTAGTTTAAGTAAAATAAGCAAAGGAGGCAAAAACTCATTATGACCAACGACAGAGTACGCACTAACCAGCAACAAGCACAACTCGCAGACCTGCAAGGCGACGAGTTTTTGCTGTGATGCCCATGACTGTTTTTAACTAGAAAACAGCTTCGAACAAAACGGCTGAAGGCTCAAATAGCCTTCAGCCGTTTTACTTATTCAACACAAGGGAGGAAATAGGATGAAATCAATTGATCATGATGTTCTCGCCGGTTACAACACCGGAAAAGAAAAGGGCAGGCTGCAGAACGGACTCGGCTTGATTGAGTTTGAGAGGACTAAGGAAATACTCCTGCAGCAGCTGCCGCCGGCTCCTGCTGTAATTTATGACGTCGGAGGCGGTTACGGTGAGTATTCGTATTACCTTACCGCACTCGGATATGAGGTTTATTTATACGACATAGCAGAAAAGAACATTGAAATGTCAGACGAGCTTGGTCAGACGTGCGGACTTACCCTGAAAGCGGCAGAGGTTGCTGACGCCCGCAGCATTCCGCGTCCCGCTGAGAGCGCCGATGCCATATTGCTCTTCGGACCGCTTTATCATATTGTCGAAAAAGCAGAGAGACAGCTTTGCCTGCAGGAGTGTGGCCGTTTGTTAAAACCGGGGGGACTCTTATTTGCAGCTGCCATTACCTGTTATGCAACTACCTTAAAATATGTCAGAACCTACGATCAGAACGCGCTACTGGACGAGCCGGAGTTTTATACTATGCTGGAAACAGAAGTAAAAACGGGTTTGCATACCAAAAACCCAATGGGCCTTTCTTACTTCCATCAGCCGCAGGAGTTGAAGAACGAAATAGAAGCTGCCGGTTTTTACGATGCCGATCTTCGCGGCATCATCGGCCCCTGCTGGTTGATTCCGAATTTAGATGCAGCTTGGCAGCAGGAAAAAAAACGCGAGAGTATCATGAGAATTGTCCGCTTGTGCGAAAAAGAAGAAAGCATCCTGGGTTTATCCACACATCTTTTATGTATATCCAAAAAGAAAACCAGACAGCCAAGCAAAGATCGATAGACTCTTGAAATCAGAAACAAATTTCATGAAATTTCTGCTTTCCTTGTTGACAATTGTAAACAAGCAGACTATACTGTGTTTACAGGCGTAAACAATGAGGAGTGTGATTCGATGAGTAGTCAGAAATTAAACCTGACATCGGCTGAATGGAGTGTCATGGAATGTCTATGGCAAAAAGCACCCAGGACAGGCCGCGAAGCAACGGAGTGGCTGCAGGAGCGCATGGGGTGGAATCGCAGCACAACCCTAACATTGCTGCGCCGCATGGAAACAAAAGGAGCGGTTTTCAGCAGCAGCGAAGGCGGTATGAAATCTTTTCGACCGCTCATTCGTAGAGAGGATGCCGTTCGGCAGGAAACCGAAGATTTTATTGGCCGCGTTTATCAGGGCAGCCTTAGCCTTTTGGTCAGTTCGCTGACCAAAAAGCAGGCGCTGCCGCAGGAAGAGATTGACGAATTGTATGCAATTTTACGAAAAATGGAGGGAGATGAACAGAGATGATTGAATGGATTCTGACCTCGTGCATTTTGATTGCGCTGATCATCCTGCTGCGCTCTCTTTTAAAAGGTAAAATTAGTCTGCGGCTGCAATACGCTCTCTGGGGACTTGTACTCCTGCGGCTGCTCGTCCCGTTCAGCCTCTGGAACAGCAGCTTGAGCGTGATGAACGCAGTGGAAAAGATGCTTGTCGTGCAGGATGCAGAAAGCATCAGTGTGGTAGAACAAATAGAGCATCAGCCCGATGGCAGCGTAGCAGGTTATTTCCCGGCGGATCTCCTGCGAAATTTCCCAACTGTCATTGCGAAAAATAGAACAGCGGAAGAATATACGCGTCTGGAAACATTACTGGTCTTACGCAAACTGCTGAGACCGATCTGGTTCGGCGGTACGGCACTCTTTTTTGTTGTTTTCGCTGTTGCGAACGGACGCTTTGCCATTCGTTTACGCAGGACGCGCCGACCTTTACCCAGCCAGGACGCACGCCTGCCCATCTATGTTACCGCAGTAGTTGAGACGCCCTGTCTGTTTGGCCTTTTCGCTCCGGCAATTTATCTTACACCCGAAGCCGCTGAAAACGCGATTCTGTTTCGGCATAGTGTGGCTCATGAGACGACCCATTTCTATCATGGGGATCATGTTTGGGCTGCCTTACGCGGCATTAGTCTTGCTTTGCATTGGTATAACCCATTTGTCTGGTGGGCGGCAAGGCTTTCGCGCCAGGACGCGGAACTGGCTTGTGATGAAGGCACCATCAAGCGCATCGGCGAAGCTGCCCGTGCCGAATACGGTCGTACGCTGATCGATATGACCTGCAAAAAACGCGCAGCTTTTTTAGTGACGGCTACCACCATGACGAGCAGCCCCCAGAGCATCAAGGAGCGGATCACTCGGATTGCTAAAAAGCCGAAAATGGCCATCTACACCCTGGTCACCGTTTTAGTCATCGCCGCTGTCGCCGTCTACTGCACCTTTACGGGAGCAAAAGAGAAAGCGCTGCCATGGATCGCTGATGCGGCGGCAATCGTAGTCGAAGTGGATGACAGCATTCCGGAAGCTGTCAGAACGGATGCAAAACAATACGTTTGGCAGCAGATTGAGTCTGATCGTGCGGCGTGGTCTGAAATTGCTCCGGGGGTTTCGATTACGGCAGCCAAAATCAACGGGCTGACGCAGATGAACACCGGCACGGCATCACAGAACTATAGTTTGAACTTGTACAGGCTGGAATATCGTCTGCTTACGGCGGGTGATGTTGACAGCGTTTTGGTTGGCGGTATGAATGTTCAGGAGATTGCTGGCGAGAAATGGCTTACCGAAGCAAGCAGCGTTGGTCAGCCTTACCTGCTGCTCTACCATGGTTCTGAAGCAGCGGAGTGGCGGCATATCTGCGTCACGAATACAGAAATCATCACGCAAGAGTACGGTACGGCGATCATGCTGGAGCAATATGGCAATGCCTACACTGCAGCGACTATGAAATTGTATCAAAAATATCTTGAGGCCGATCGCGTCGTTTTTGCTGACTATGCCACGGAGGAACTTTTAAGCCAATACGAATCTTACAACGAATTCGGAGTGCCTCAGGATGATTACGCCCAGAGGATCCTGATCACCGCGAACACTGCCTTGACGAATTTTAAATTTCTGGACATCAGTTTCAACGAAGCAGATACCAACACGCTGCGTTTCATCGAAAACAAGGCGCTCTATCTCATACCAAACTTTACTAAAGATCTCCCTCTGGTAGTCTGGGTGAGTTTCCCCGGGGTTTTACCAACAAGAGCGATTAGTTTTATCGACCAGACCGGTGCAACGAAAGTTTACGCGATCGGCACCAGCGGACTAGACGGCTCGGTTGTGCTTTCAGAAATTGAATTAGTCAAAAATTAAGTCTCAGAGATTATCTGCTGCTATCTGCTTAAAACCCGCAAGCCACAAAGAAACAGAGTTAAAATAACAAAGATCAAGACTTCAGGTGAATAAGAAAACTGATGCAAAACAAATCCGAAAACAGAGCGAAGTAACTGTAAAATGATATGCTCCCCATAGAGTAGACACTCGAAATAACAAAAGTTCGAGACTACACAATGGGGAGCTATTATTATCTACAAAGCGAAAGCAACATCAGAAGAGAAGATCAAAACTGTAGAGCGTATCCAGCCGTAGAAGGAAGCCAAGTAAAAATTGGTAAAGAAATTCGGGAAAGGTGAATCATCCTTTTGTCAATGGGTGTGACACTACAAAAAAGGAAGTGAGCGCTTTTTATCAGCTTGTTTAGTACTTCATTGATTAAATAAGAAACGAATCTTTGTAGTTTGCTCCCCAAGCTTCCATTGACTTGATGATCGGCCGCATGCTCTCGCCAAGCTCGCTTAATGAGTATTCTACGCGTGGAGGTACTTCGGCGTAGACAACACGCTTAACAATGCCATCTGCTTCCATGGAACGAAGGCTGTCTGTCAATACTTTAGAACTGATACCGGGTATCGTTTTTCTCAGTTCACCAAAACGCTGCATTCCACCTAGTAAATTGCGCATTATTAGTAGTTTCCATTTGCTTCCGATCAATTGTACCGTTGTTGCCACCGGGCAAGCTGGCATTTCTTCTTTTGTAAGCATCTTAATATCTCCTTAGTACTGAATGCAATGTCAAATTTTAACGGCTACCATACTGTTATTATAAAGCAAGTCATCAAAGCACGCAAGAGCCAATTCATTGGTTACAAAAAGTAACTATGTAATAGATTAGTGCATACTTGTGGAAATGTCATCGTCCCTGTATATTTATAGATAGCAAGATAAAAATCTTGTAAACAGATCAGTGGAGGTAATTATATGAAATTTGCATTGTTTGATTCCGACTTAGAAAAGAAAGCGCCGGCATCAGCCTGTGGTGCAGCGGACCCGGAAAAGAAAGCGCCGGCATCAGCCTGTGGTGCAGCGGACCCGGAAAAGAAAGCGCCGGCATCAGCCTGTGGTGCAGCGGACCCGGAAAAGAAAGCGCCGGCATCAGCCTGTGGTGCAGCGGATCCAAAAAAGAAATAGGACAGCACTTAGATTGATCGTGCTGCTCACAGGTTCTCAACTTCCCAATCATTGAGAAGTTGAGAAATTCCTGAATCGATCGCTTGATTTCAAGCGTTGAGATAATGATCGGAGGTTCTATCTTGTATCCCTATTTTGCCTTTCAGTGGCATATCACCGATGAATGTGATCAGCGCTGTCAGCACTGCTATATTTTTTCTGAAAAAAACAACATCTGTCTCAAAAGTGTGGTTTATGAAGACATGGAAAAAGTTGTTGCCAGTTGTATGGAGATGTGTGTAAAGCTGAAGCGTACTCCGTATTTTTATATTACAGGTGGTGACCCAATTCTGCACAAGGACTTTTGGATGCTATGTATGTTGCTTAAAAAACAGAGCATTGATTTTGGTATTCTTGGTAATCCATTTCATCTGAATGATGATGTTTGCAATTGGCTCGTACATTATGGCTGCAAAAAGTACCAACTCTCTCTGGATGGCATGCGCGAAACACATGATTTGTTCCGCAAACCAGGTTCATTTTATACTACACTCGAAAAAATCAGCTGCATTCAAAAAGCGGGTATGTACTGTGCTATAATGAGCACGGTATCCTGCAAGAACATCAACGAATTTCCAGAATTGATTGACACAGTGGTGGCTCATCATGCAGATGTATTTACTTTTGGCCGTTACTGCCCAACAAGCGAACAAAAAAGTGAAGAATACCATATAGAGCCGCTTGCTTATCAAGCTTTTCTTGACAAAATATGGTCTAAATATGCAGAATACAAAGACTGTGACACTACCTTTCAACTGAAAGATCATCTTTGGACGCTATACCTTTATGAAAAAAACATCTTCAATTTACCAGCAGGGATGGATTGCGACACAATCTATGATGGCTGTCACTGCGGCAGTGATCACATCACTATTTTACCATCTGGAGATGTTTTCGCTTGCCGTCGAATGAATAGTAAAATAGGAAATGTGTTTGAAGCTTCTATGTATGATTTGTTTACCGGGCATGAGCTCGATTGTTACCGCGACTATAAGAAATTCGAAAAATGCTCAAGGTGTGAGTTATTCCAGTTATGCCGTGGCTGTCCTGCGGTTGCTTTTGGCTATACAGGCAATATGTATGCTCCTGACCCACAATGCTGGAAAGAGGTCAAAGCGGACGCATGATGGAAGCAAGAGAATGCCTGCAGATTTTAAAGCGGATTATCGAAGCGTCTTTTGCTACGGTCGATGAAAATAGCAATCCCCAGGTCCATATTATTGACCCTGCATTGCGGATATTGTTATGAAAATTGTCCCGTGCAGGCAATCAAACGAAAATGAGGAAGTGAGTATTGTGAATACAGTCATCACCAATATGATCGAACGCCGCTCAATTCGAAAATACAAAACCAATCAGATTGAAAATATCATTCTGAAACAAATCCTTGAAACTGGATTGTATGCCCCCAGTGCAGGCAGCCGTCAATCTGGGATAATTGGAGTTTGTCAAAACCCTGGCCTCATTAAGAAGCTGGGCAAATATAACGCCGCTTCGTTCAAGGGACGAATTTCAACCGCAACAGTGTATATTTCAAAGAATCAGCCCAGCATCGCCGATGATCCGGCTATCACTGACGGTTTTTATGGCGCACCGACATTACTAACACTGTTCGGACCAAAAGACTTTCTTTACAGTGAAGCGGATTGCTGTATGATGGCACAGAATATTATGTTAGCCGCTCAAAGTTTTCATGTCGGCTCTTGCTTCATTGCAAGAGCAAAGGAAACTTTCTCCTGTGAGGAAGGGCAGCAATTGCTGAGCGATTGGGAGATTCCAACCGATTATGCGGCGATAGCCCATGTTATTTTGGGTTATTCATTAAGTGATAGCAAAGTGGCAGCGAAACCTCGTCAAGAAGATCGAATCCGCTATAGTGGATTCGAAGATAGTTTACTCGATGTAAAGGAATAAATTGATGTACGATTATGAACAGAGGCTGATAGCCGCTCAAAAAGCATTGCAAAATGCTGATTACATTTTAATTGGTGCGGGTGCCGGCTTATCTGCTGCGGCGGGATTGACCTATTCCGGTGAACGTTTTACAGATAATTTCGCTGATTTCATTGTGAAATATGGCATAAAAGATATGTATGCAGCTACATTTTATCCGTTTCAAACGCCAGCTGAACACTGGGCACATTGGGCGCGTCATATCGATGTCAATCGTTTTTCACAGCCTGCTACCAAACTCTACCAGAATTTGCTGCAGCTGGTTCAAAAGAAAGCTTATTTTATCCTAACAACCAATGTAGAAGCGCAGTTTATAAAAGCAGGTTTCCTGCAGGAGACAATTTTTGCGGTTCAAGGGGATTATGCTTTTCTGCAATGCGCTGTAGGTTGTCATGATAAGCTTTATGATAACGAAGAATTGATCAAGCAAATGCTGGCTAAAACAAAAGAATGTAAAATACCACTGGAATTAATCCCCAAGTGTCCGGTCTGTGGCGGCGAAATGGATATCAATGTGCGGCACAATGCTTTTTTTGTACAAGATGCCAAATGGTATAAGGCGAAAGAACGTTACGAACAATTTTTAAGTCAAATAGCAGATCGTGAAACTGTTTTTCTTGATTTGGGTGTTGGCTATAACACGCCTAGTATCATCCGCTATCCTTTTGAGCAGATGACCTATCAAACTGACAAGTCTGTTCTTATTCGGGTCAATAGAGACTATCCGATGGGTGTAAAGGAAAACACGAGTAAAACAATTGCCTTTAACGAAAATATGCAAATGATCGTTGATACTCTCCTAAAAAGAGCCAATACTGTAGAAAAGCAATCATGCTAAAAATAAAGGGAAAAAAAGAGGTAGAGATTATGAAAGTCATTTTGGTTAATGGAAGTCCCCATCAAGAAGGATGTACCTATACCGCCTTAAAAGAACTGGCAGATACTTTGATCAAAGAGGAAATTGAAGCAGAAATTTTCTGGATTGGCAATAAGCCGCTCAATGGCTGTATCGCTTGCAAAACTTGTGCAACGAAAAAACGCTGTGTATTCGACGATCGAGTGAATGAATTCTTAAGCATAGCAAAAGATTACGATGGTTTTATTTTCGGTTCTCCGGTGCATTTCGCTGCTGCGGGAGGAGCAATTACATCTTTTCTGGATCGGGTATTTTATACAGATTTATGCAGCGGAACCCATTCTTTTTATTTGAAACCAGCGGCATGTGTAATTTCGGCTAGAAGATCAGGCAGCACAGCCGCTTATGATCAACTAAACAAATACTTCGGAATCATGCAAATGCCGGTTATTTCATCACAATATTGGAATATGGTTCATGGCTCGACCCCGGATCAGGTAAAAAAGGATTTGGAAGGCCTGCAGATTATGAGAACGCTTGGCCGTAATATGGCATTCTTCTTAAAATGCAAGCAAGCAGGTTTGAAAAACGGAATTGCTTTACCCACACAGGAAGCAACAATTTACACGAACTTTATTCGTTAAGCAAGGCAAAAAAACTTTCGCCGATGGATAGAGAACTTTTGCGAGGGAAGCAAGAATCGGATTGCGCAGGGATACTTTATGGAAAGCCTCATACTAATGAAAGAATTAATCCGGCTATTACTTGATGAGATGCCGCAATATCAGGATCAAATGGTTCAATTTTCTGAGAATGCTGTCTTGCAGCGCAAGTTGCTGCGTTCTCTGATGAACGTGCGCACGCCAAGGCCACTGCAGGCCAATTTCCTGCATTTACAGGATGAATTGCTTTTGATTGAACGAGAAGAAAAAGGCGTGGTCGATGCGATGCACTTACCGACTACATCAGATTCACAGCTTGTGATTTGGCAAGGAGACATCACGCGTTTAAAGGTGGATGCGATCGTGGACGCGGATAACAGCAGCCTTTTAGGGTGTTTTTATCCCTGTCATGATTGTATTGACAATGCGATCCATTCAGCGGCTGGATTACAGCTGCGAGATGAGTGTAATCACCTGATGATCGCACAGGGATATGATGAACCGATTGGGCAAGCAAAACTGACGAAAGCATACAATTTGCCCAGTAAATATGTTATTCATACGGTTGGACCGAGAATCCGCGGTCAATTGACCCAAGCAGTTTGTGAGGATTTGGCAAGCTGTTATCGTTCTTGTCTTACGTTGGTACAGGCACACAAGCTGAAAAGTATAGCATTCTGTTGCATTGCAACGGGTGAGTACCGTTTTCCAAATTTGAAAGCGACTAAAATAGCGATTACAGAGACGAAACGTTTTCTTGCTGCAGCGAACGGAATCGAACGCGTCATATTTAATGTGTTTAAACAAGAAGATGAGGAGATTTATCGTTCTTTGTTATCAATCTAGATTTATCGAGCCAACTTCGGATCTTTCGGCTGCTCAGCTCATGTCTGATCAGATGGCATCCTGCCATCACGAAACAGAAATCTCATCGGAAAAGTCTTTTTCATTGGTGCAATAATCTTTCAAGACATGCGTGAGTGACCTTTAATCCATGATCTGGCAGAGGTCATTGGCGTTACCACACTCATATCGTATCATTTGGAACAGATGACGCAGGTACTCATTACAATGGAGCAGCAGTCAACTGTCCTGCCGATTCATTGGATCAAGGATAATTTTTTGAATTATAAACAGGCTAAGAAATTGTCTGAATTCTACATTTTAACTCAAAAAAAGCTTGCGGTAACTTAAACCGTAAGCTTTTTTTAAGTGCAGCAAAGAGAAGTGTCATTTTGTAACAAAGCAGCTCAAAAGCGACAGCTGAAAGATTCAAAAAGCAGAAAGAAATCAGTGATTTGAGGCGGAATTTAAAAGATCAGAAAGGTAATGTTCTGAACCGGAGAAAAGACGACAAGCAGGTTGACATAAAAAAAACTTCAAAAACAGTCAGATTATCTTGACATTAGTGGCATTATATGGTAGCATTTGCGACGGAAGTCTCAGCCGTTTTTTAAATGTGTTTAAAAAGAGGAAAATGATTTTCGAATTTACTTCTGATGAGGAGGGGCGGGGTAAAGGTGTTCAGCTTTGATGTTGCTGCAAAAGTGGTTGACTAGGCTAGTTAATTTTACCTTTGAAGGTAGTTTTAGGAGGCATTATGAGCGAACAGAAGAACCAATGTACATGCAAAGAAGAAACCGACCAGGAAAAGTATGACCGTATCGCTGCTGTGATTGAAGAATACCGTGATCAAGAGGGCAGTCTGATTCAGATATTGCATATCGCCCAGGGGATTTATGGCTATCTGCCGATTGAACTTATGCAGTTCATCGCGGAGAGGGTAGGAAAACCCTTATCGGAAGTGACCGGGGTTGTTACGTTCTATTCGTTTTTTTCAACCAAACCCAGAGGTAAAAACACGATCAGGGTTTGTCTGGGAACAGCATGTTATGTCAGAGGAAGTAAAAAGATTATCGACAAGCTAAAGGAACTGCTCGGTATTTATGTGGGAGAAACTACACCGGATGGGAAATTCACCCTCGAAGTGATGAGATGTATTGGCGCATGCGGATTAGCACCTGCCATGACAATTAATGATAAAGTTTACAAACAGGTGAACCCCGACAAGGTTCAATCGATCATCGCAGAATATGAATAAGGGGGGTGAGACTATGGTCGAGAAGAAACAGATCAAGAGTATGGATGATCTCAAGTTGATTAAGCAGCAATATGAAGCAGAAAAAAGCAAGTATCGCTACAGAGTATTGGTCTGCTCCGGTGCCGGCTGCATTTCTTCCAATTGCCACGCCGTTAAAGACGCTTTGCTCAAAGCGCTGCAAGAGAATCAACTTTCCGAAAGCGTTTGCGTCGTGGAAACGGGCTGCATCGGGACCTGCGATCTCGGACCGGTGATGGTGGTGGAACCATTTGGGGCATCAGAAAACGAGAGCGTTTTTTATACCAAACTGAGTGCCAAAGAAATCCCCGCCATTGTGGAATCCCATCTGATTGCGGGCAAGATTAAAATTGAAAATACTTATCTCGAGAAAAAAACCGGCGAGCATGTGCCTTACTTGAATCAAATTGATTACTTTAAAAATCAGGTCAAAATTGCCCTGAGAAACTGCGGCAGCATTGATTATTCTTCTCTGGAAGAGTACATAGCCAGAGACGGTTACTTTGCGGCAGCCAAAGTTTTATCGGAAATGTCAGCGCAAGATGTGGTGGATGAAGTTAAAAAATCGGGTCTGCGCGGCAGAGGTGGTGCGGGATTTCCTACAGGTATCAAGTTGGAATCCGGCATGAAAGCACCGGGCGACGAGAAATATCTTGTCTGCAATGCCGATGAAGGTGACCCTGGGGCGTTTATGGACAGAAGTCTGCTGGAAGGCGATCCGCATTCCGTTGTAGAAGGGATGATCATCGAAGGCTATACGATCGGTGCCCGTAAAGGTTTTGTCTATGTGCGGGCAGAATATCCTTTGGCGGTTGAACGGCTCGGTTTGGCGATTGACAGCGCGCGTGCGTCCGGTTTATTGGGTAAACAGCTCTTTGGCTCCACGTTCGATTTTGACATTGAGATCAGAATCGGAGCAGGCGCCTTTGTTTGCGGTGAAGAAACGGCTCTGATGGCCTCGATTCAGGGTGAAAGAGGCGAACCAAAACAAAAACCGCCTTTCCCCTTCCAGAGCGGTCTTTTTGGCAAACCGACGATCATCAACAATGTGGAAACACTGGCCAACATTCCACCGATTATTCTCAACGGGAGCAGCTGGTTTGCCGGTTACGGCACCGAAAAAAGTAAGGGGACCAAGGTATTTGCACTGGCCGGTAATATTAATAATACCGGCATCGTAGAAGTACCAATGGGCACGACGCTGGGTGAGATCATCTTTGATATCGGTGGTGGCATCCGACGCAATAAGAATTTTAAAGCTGCTCAGAGCGGCGGCCCTTCCGGCGGCTGTGTGACGAGTGAAAGTCTCAACACGCCGATGGATTATGAATCGCTGGTCAAATTAGGTGCGATTATGGGCTCCGGCGGTTTGATTACCATGGATGAAGACACCTGTATGGTGGATATGGCGCGCTTCTTCATGGAATTTATTCAGGATGAGTCATGCGGTAAATGTGTACCTTGCAGAATTGGCACGAAACGAATGCTTGAAATACTGGAACGAATCACCCACGGCGAAGGCAAAGAGGGGGATATCGAAGAGCTTGAAGAACTCGGCGCTGCGATTCGGGATACCGCTGTCTGCGGACTTGGTCAGACGGCTCCCAATCCTGTGCTGAGCATGATCAAGAATTTTAGAGACGAGTATGAAGAGCATATTAAATATAAGCACTGCAGAGCAGGCGTCTGCGCGGATATGTTTATCTCGCCCTGCCAGAATGCCTGTCCTGCCGGGATCAATGTGCCGGGTTATGTGGCGCTGATCGCAGCCGGAAGGTTCAGAGATGCCTATAATTTGGTCAGAAAAGAAAATCCTTTCCCTGCGATCTGCGGCAGAGTCTGCACGCATCCCTGTGAGAATAAATGCAGAAGAGGACAGCTCGACGAGCCGATCTCCATCGCCGATCTCAAACGTTATGTCGCAGACTACGTCTTAAACGATGAAGAACCTTATATGGATTTAGTTTTTCCCAAAAACGGCAAGAGCATTGGCATTATTGGAGCCGGACCGTCAGGCTTAACCTGCGGCTATTATCTAGCCCGCTTGGGTTATGATATTGATGTCTATGAATCTCATCCGGTGGCGGGTGGTGTACTGGCCTTTGGCATCCCGGCTTACCGGCTGCCCAAAGAAGTATTGGCGAAAGAAATTCAAAAAATCGAGCAAGTTGGCGTCAAGATTCATCTGAATACGGAAATTGGTACGGATATTACTTTCTATCAGCTGAAAAGCAAACATGATGCCGTCTATATCGCCACCGGTACCCAATTCTCCAACCTCGTCAATATACCCGGTGAGGAATTGAATGGCGTTTATCATGGCTTGGATTTTCTGAAAGATGTGAATCTTGGCCACGAAGTTAAGGTTGGCGCCAGAGTTGCGGTGATCGGCGGCGGCAATACCGCGATTGATGCAGCCCGCACCGCCATCCGTCTGGGTGCCTCTGAGGTTACCATCCTTTATCGCCGACAGATTGAGGATATGCCCGCAGACAGCAGAGAGATTCACGATGCCATCGAAGAAGGCGTTAAAATCATTCCGTTGGTTGCTCCGATCCGTTTTATCGGTACAGAAGCAGTCACCGCCATCGAATGCAATAGAATGGAACTGACGGAATTTGACACCAGCGGCCGGCGGAAACCCAAAGCGATTGCCGGTTCCGAGTTTTTGCTGCCAGTGGATATGGTGATACCGGCGGTCAGCCAATCTTCCGATTTACCTTTCATCAACAAAGATGAAGTGGAATTAACCAGATGGGGCACCTTCGTCACCGACAAGGACACGCTGATGACCAAGATGAAAGGTGTATTTGCCGGCGGAGATGTAGCGAGGGGTTCGGATACTGTCATTACCGCCATCGCGGACGGTAAGAATGCCGCCAAATCCATCGATAAATATCTGGGCGGCAAGGGGATCCTCAATACGGGAGAAGAAATTGAAATACCAGCTGCGACCAATGACGAAGAAGTTGTTGAGCACGAGAGATTCCCAATGAAATTTTTAGATGCTGAACAGAGGAAAAATAACTTCGATGAGGTAGCCGTGGGATTCCATAAATTAAATGCAATCGCTGAAGCCATGAGATGCCTTAGATGCGACAGGAGGGGTTGATTATGGTTAATCTGACCATCAACAATAAGAAAATCGTGGCGGAGGAAGGCCAGACCATTCTGGAAGCTGCCAAACAAAACAATATTTTAATCCCTACTCTCTGCTACCTGGAAGGTGTGCATAAGGTTGGTTCCTGCCGCATCTGTGTTGTTGAAGTGGAAGGAGCCAAAAACCTACCGGCTTCCTGTATGACAGAGGTTCGGGAAGGGATGGTTGTGCATACCAACTCCAGCGTTGTGCAGAAAGAAAGAAAGCTGCTTTATGAACTGATGCTCTCGGATCATCCGAAAGATTGTTTGAATTGCTCACGCAATCAGAGCTGCGAATTTCAAAAGCTGGGTGAGTTGCTGCAGGTTGGTGAGTCGCGCTTTGAAGGCGAACATTCCAAAGCTTATTTGGATGAAACATCTCCTTCCATCGTTAGAGACAGCGCCAAGTGTATTCTCTGCCGCCGCTGCGTGACCATGTGCAGCCAGATTCAGGGTGTCGGCATTCTGAATGTGCAGAACAGAGGTTTCAAGAGCGTTGTCAGTCCGGCAGCCGAGTTGCCACTGAATACGGTTGACTGTACCTATTGCGGGCAATGCACCACGGTTTGTCCGGTGGGAGCACTGCAGGAGAAGGATTCGATCGCAGCAGTCTGGAACGCCATCTTTGATAAAACGAAACGAGTGATCGTGCAGACGGCGCCGGCGGTGCGAGCGGCGCTGGGAGAAGAATTTGGTTACGAAGCAGGTACGCTGGTCACGGGTAAAATGGTTACTGCCCTGAGAGATTTGGGTTTTGACGATGTGTTTGATACTAATTTCGCAGCCGATCTGACCATCATCGAGGAAGGCAACGAGCTGCTGAAACGACTGACTGACGCGTTATCCGGCAAAGAAGCTGATTTACCGATGATCACCAGCTGTAGCCCCGGTTGGATCAAGTATATGGAACATACCTATCCACAGGAACTTGGTCATTTATCGACTTGTAAATCGCCGCATATGATGCTTGGCGCGCTGATTAAGTCTTATTATGCCGAAAAGATCGGCGTGGATCCCAAAGATATCTTTGTCGTTTCGATCATGCCCTGTACCGCGAAAAAGTTTGAAATCACCCGACCGGAAATGCAAAACGGGGGATATCCTAATGTGGATGCCGTGCTGACTACCCGCGAATTTGCCAAAATGATCAAGGGAGCCGGGATTGATTTTACATCCCTGCCGGAATCTCAATTTGATAGTCCGCTTGGTTTTTCTACCGGAGCAGCCGATATATTCGGCACCACCGGCGGTGTAATGGAAGCGGCCTTGCGCACAGTTTATGAAGTGGTCACCGGCAGGGAATTGCCGTTTGAACTGCTGCATGTCAAACCGATTATGGGGTTGGATCAGATTAAAACTACGGAAATTAAGATCGAACAGCCCAAAGCGGAATTTTCCTTCCTTGATGGCGTTGTGCTGAAGATCGCTGTCACCAGCGGCTTAAGCGGGGCAAAACAACTGATGGACCAAGTCGCGGCGGGTCAATCGCCGTATCATTTCATTGAAATCATGGGATGTCCCGGCGGCTGCATCAGCGGCGGCGGTCAGCCCAGACAGACCAATCAGAAAATCAGATTGAAGAGAATGAAGGCAATTTATCGGGAAGACGAAGGCAAAGCTCTGCGTAAATCCCATGAAAATCCTTCCATCATCAAACTGTATGAAGATTTTCTGATCACCCCTCTGGGCAGTGTTTCGCATGAATTGCTGCATACGCATTATACCAAGAGAGGTATTTACAATCAGTTCTTGAATCAATAGGAGTTAGTTCAATTCAACTTTGCTCGGGCAGACAAAAAAGGGAAGCTTTTGAGTTTCCCTTTTTTGTTTTCCCGCAAGTTCTGGTTTTTTCAGACTGCAATGGCTTTTTATGTCTATGAAAGCAATGGAGAAAGATATGGAAATCAATCTGAATCAAGCCGACCGGGAGAAGGTCAGGCAAATCGCCGAAATGAAGGCGAGAAATTTTGAAGTCATTGGTATGTACAGTTATTTTTTGACTCATCATGCGGCTTTGATCACCAAAGAATTAATCGAACCGCTGCAACAAGAAGCCGGATTATCAGAAGAATATGCTTTCTTTGGTTTATTGACCACTGCTTGTGGCTTGGATACCGAGCAAAATCAGCGGGATCTGCAGATTGCCAGAGAGTATTTCCTCCCTTCCATCAGGAAGCTGGACGTGAGCTGCTACCAGGCAAATCCTTATTACCGCAAGATCAGCATCCCGACGCGAATGCTGTCTGATTGGAAATTGAAGACCGAGTGCTTGCAGCCCTATCAGGCGTTTATTTACAACGATATCAAGCTGGAACACAATTTTCGGGAAATACCGCAATTGGGTTTTTTTAGTGAACCGTTTTCCTTTCCGGCCGTCCTGCAAGCCGGGCAGGAATGGATGACCATCACACCCAATGAAATTGAAACCATGCAGCCGGTGATTGATGCCGCAAAAGGTAAGATCGTCACCTTTGGCTTGGGACTTGGCTATTTTCCTTATATGACTTCCGAAAAAGCCGAAGTAACCCATATCACTGTAGTGGAAAAAGATGAAAAAGTGATTCGGTTGTTTCAAGAATATATTCTGCCCCAGTTTTCTCACCCGGAAAAAGTGAGTATCGTTGCCATGGACGCGTTTGACTATCTGGAAAAATACGCGGCAAAAGAAAGCTACAATCTGGTATTTGCCGACCTTTGGCATGATGTTTCCGATGGACTGGCAGCTTACCTCCGCCTGAAAAAATTAGAGCGAGGCTGTCCCGGACCGCGGTATTTTTATTGGATTGAAACTTCTCTGCTTTCTCATTTACGTTGGTATGTATTTGAACAGCTGCTGCAGGAAATGCACAGGGCGAATTCAAGTCAGCTTCCGAGCCGATTCCAAAGCCGAAAGATTGGCAGTTTTGATCAATTTACCTACTTTTTGACCGATCCTTTTTTACGGGATTTGGCAGGGGAGCTGCCCGAGACAACGTTCAATGGCTAGCAGCAATCGGTATATTTTGCCAAGAAGGAAGAAAAGATGAGGCAATCAGATGTAAAGCGGAAGTCGTACTTCCTGCCGACTTCAAATTCTATGCTGTAAAAATTGAAATACTCCAAAAAAATTGATTGACAAAAATCCTCTGCGCCTGTATGATTGTCAACAATACCTGACAGGAGGAAAAAGCAATGTTCAATCTTACAGATACAAAAAAGAATAGTGCTTACGCCGGCAGCGAATCATCTGCGCCGACGCTTTCTTTCTGCCCCAAATTTGCTTCTGCTAATTTTACCATGACTGTTTCTGTAGACACTGTTAGTACAGTGTCTATTTTTGTATGCGTCCTCATTAGCATTATTGTCATTAGCCTAATTAACCTAATTAGCCTGATTAGCCTGATCAGCTTAGTCAGCCTGCTAGTCCTAGTCTTAATTAAGAATCAGACAATAACGCTAAAAGAGCCTTACCGCAACGATTGTTAGAACCTAACAATAATAATCAAAGCGGCACTGCTAAAATAGCGGTGCCGTTTTTTTTATACTTTTTTCTCTGGCTGTCCCGGGAACAATCAGAGAAAAGCAAAGAGTGAAGAACAAAGAGTACAGAGTGAAGTGCAAAAACAAAATTAGGAAATGAGGCAATCGTAATGAAAACATACAAAAGAATATTGAGCTTTATCTTAATCGCTGTGATCGCCGTGATCAGCCTGACCGGTTGTAATCAAAAAGCACCAAGTGCTGCGGATGCAAAGCAAACTTTAGTCATCGGTGGTTCCGGTCCTTTGACCGGCAGTGCAGCCAGTTATGGCAATTCTGTCAAACAAGGTGCTCAGATGGCTGTGGATGAAATCAATGCCAAAGGCGGCGTGGAAAAAATCAAATTCGAACTGAAATTTGAAGATGATCAGGCAGATCCCGCGATGGCGGTCAATGCCTATGCTACGCTGGTGGACGCCGGTATGCAGGCCTCTTTGGGTTGTGTGACCAGCGGTGCCTGTGTTGCGGTGACGGAAGAAGTGAAAAAAGATGGATTTTTAATGATTACTCCTTCTGCTTCTCAGAAAGAAGCGACCCAATATGATAATTGTTTCCGGATTTGTTTTACCGATGCGGTGCAAGGCACTTATGCAGCCGATTTTATTCAAGAAAACAAAATTGCCAATAAAGTAGCCATCATTTATGATAAATCGAGCGATTATTCCTCCGGCATCACCGATACTTTTACGGCAGAAGCTGCAAAAGTAGGCTTGAACGTGGTGGAAAAACAGGCATTTACCGATCAAAGCAACACGGATTTCAGTGTGCAAATTCAAGCGGTGCGCAATTCCGGCGCAGACCTTCTGTTCCTGCCGATCTATTATCAGGAAGCTGCCATGATTTTGACGCAATCCAGCGATCTTGATATCAGATACTTTGGGGTTGATGGCATGGATGGTATTATCGCGCAAATGGGAGCGGAAAATGCAGCACTCACCGAAGGTATCATGCTGCTGACTCCCTTTGCCGCCGATGCCAAAGACGAAAAGACAGTTGCTTTTGTAACCGCTTATAAAAAAGCCTACACAAGCACTCCGGATCAATTTGCTGCCGATGCCTATGACGCGGTTTACACCATTGCCGCAGCGATGCAGCAGGCGAAAATTACTTCTTTATCCGATAAAGATTTCAATGCCAAAATGGTCGCAGCTATGACAAAAATCACTGTGGACGGCCTGACCGGCAAAATGACCTGGTCTGCCGACGGGGAACCCGCCAAAAGTGCGACGGCGGTGGTAATCAAGAACAGCGCTTATGTCGCCTATGCGAAATAGGTGTGATAACAGAAGAATTGCTCCGGAATAAACACCTATGTTTTGTTCCGGAGCAGCAAAACGGAGCAGATGATGATGAATTTTCTTTCGAATTTAATCAGCGGACTGAGTCTGGGATCGATTTATGCTTTGATTGCCCTAGGTTATACCATGGTTTACGGCATTGCTAAAATGCTGAACTTTGCCCATGGCGATATCATCATGGTAGGAGCTTATACAGTCATTGTCGCTGTCTCAAGTTTTGGCTTACCAGGCTGGCTGGCAGTCATTCTCAGCCTGCTTTGCTGTGTGATGCTGGGGACGCTGATCGAAAAAATCGCTTACAAGCCGCTGCGCAAAGAAGCGTCGCTGTCTGTTCTCATCACAGCCATCGGGGTCAGCTATTTTTTACAGAACCTGACGCAGTTGCTGTTTGGCTCGGCACAGAAAAGTTTTCCAAAAATCATCTCGATTCCTACCATCACCTTGGGCAGTCTGAGCATGCGAGGCGATTCGGTTTTAACACTGGCGGTAACCAGTGTGATCATGCTGGGACTGACCTGGTTCATTCGTCGAACCAGGATGGGCAAAGCCATGCAGGCGGTATCGGAAGACCAGGACGCTGCGGAGTTGATGGGAATCAGCGTCAATCGCACCATCTCACTGACCTTTGCGCTTGGCTGTGCTTTGGCAGCCGTAGCGGGCATTTTTTATGGCACGACCTATGGCTTTATCGGTCCTTACAGCGGTTCCATGCCCGGCATCAAAGCCTTTGTTGCCGCCGTATTCGGAGGTATCGGTTCCATACCGGGAGCGATGATCGGCGGCATTGTTCTGGGCATGATCGAAAATCTATCCAAAGCCTATCTCTCCGCAGAACTTTCCGATGCGATCGTTTTTGCGGTTTTGATCGTCGTCCTGCTCTTTAAACCGACCGGACTGCTTGGTAAAAAAATCGAAGAGAAGGTGTAGGTGAGCGTGATGAAACAAATTAAAAGACCGAGTCGGAATTTTATCACCTATACTTTGGCGATCTTTTTTTACCTGTTGATGCTGCTTCTCATTCAAACGGGCAATGCTTCCCGTCACCTGCAGTCGATGCTGGTACCGATTTGTATTAACATTATCTTAGCGGTTTCCCTGAACCTGGTCGTAGGTGTGCTGGGTGACCTCTCTTTGGGGCATGCCGGCTTTATGTCGCTGGGCGCTTATGCCGGCTGTTTGTTTTCCCAGGCGACACAAGACAGCCTGACGACTGTCTTGCGTTTTCCTTTGGCGATTCTGGTTGGTGGCTTGGTTGCTGCTTGTTTTGGTGTTCTGATCGGTATTCCGGTGCTGCGCTTGAAAGGGGACTACCTGGCGATTGTGACGCTTGCCTTTGGTGAAATTGTGCGCAGTGTCATAATCAATCTCAAATTCACCGGCGGTGCATCCGGGCTGAAGGGGACTCCCCAGGATGTCAGTTTTACAAGCGCTTTCCTGGTCGTCTTGCTTACTTTATTTGTTATTCTGAACCTGATCGATTCCAAGCACGGGCGAGCGATCCGCTCGCTGCGCGAGAATGCTATTGCTGCCGAATCGTGCGGCATCAACGTCCACACTTATAAGCTGGCTGCTTTTATTCTAGCGGCTTTCTTTGCCGGAACAGCCGGTGTACTCTACGGGCATAACTATTCTATTCTGACTGCCAGCACCTTTGACTATAACAAATCCATTGAAATTCTGGTGATTGTCGTGCTGGGCGGGATGGGCAGCGTTCGCGGCTCCATGATTGCCGCTGCTCTGTTAACGGTTCTGCCGGAAGCGCTGCGCTTTATGAGCGATTATCGCATGCTGCTTTACGCTTTGATTTTGATTGTGATGATGATTCTCAATGCTTCCCCCAAATATCGTGAAATCAAGCGAAAAATCGGCAGTAAGGTGATGAGATTTCTGAAGCAAAACCCAAAGGAGGCGTTCCTCGATGACTAAAGCGCAGCTTGTAGCGCTGCCGGGCAAACAGCTTCCGGGGGAGCGGGAGACAGATCACAAGGCGATTTTACAGATCTGTCAGTTAGGCATCGATTTTGGTGGCTTAAGCGCAGTACATGATTTTTCCTTCAGCGTTGGCAGCAACGAGATTGCCGGCTTGATTGGTCCGAATGGCGCCGGTAAAACTACCGTATTCAATTTGCTGACCAATGTCTACCAGCCGACACGTGGCAACATTTATTTGGATGAACTGGATACGGCAGGGAAAACGACGGCTGAGGTCAATCGATTGGGGATTGCCCGCACCTTTCAGAATATTCGTCTCTTTTCCCAGATGTCCGTGTTGGATAATGTCAAGATTGGCTTGCATAATCGGATGCAGACGAATTTTCTGGATGCTGTAACGCATGGCTTCCATTATCACAAGGACGAAAAACAAGCAGATGACCAAGCGTATGACCTGCTGAGCGTTTTTGAAATGCAGGGAAAGGCTCATGTCCTTGCCGGCAGTTTACCCTACGGAGCGCAAAGACGCTTAGAGATCGTTCGGGCGTTGGCCACACAACCGAAAATTCTCTTGTTGGATGAACCGGCAGCGGGCATGAATCCGGCCGAAACCGCCGAATTGATGCAAAACATCCAAAAAATACGGGATACGTTTCAGATAGCGATTCTGCTGATCGAACATGATATGCGCTTGGTGATGGGAATTTGCGAGCAAATTTGCGTGATGAATTACGGTAAGCTGATTGCCAAAGGCACTCCGCAGGAAATCAAGCAGAATCCCCTCGTGATTGAAGCTTACTTGGGGAAAAAGGAGGCGGACTAAATGCTGAAGGTAGAAGAGATGAATGTCTATTATGGCAGCATCCACGCAATCAAGCAAGTCTCCTTCGAAGTGAAACCTGGAGAAATCGTCTCTCTGATTGGGGCGAACGGAGCAGGCAAATCGACGGTGCTCAAGACGGTGTCCGGTCTGCTGCGCTCTAAAACAGGCAGTATCCGCTTTCTTGATCAGGAAATCGGACGGACAGAGGCTTATCAGCTAGTGACCAAAGGTTTGGCGCATGTACCGGAAGGGCGCCGGATTTTTTTGCGCATGAGCGTGCAGGAAAATCTGGAGATGGGAGCCTATCACCAAAAAAAAATCAGCCCATCAGATTTTGAAGCAATCTACCAGCGCTTTCCGCGCCTGAAAGAACGGCGAAATCAGATTGCCGGAACACTGTCCGGCGGCGAACAGCAGATGCTGGCGATTGGGCGCGCCTTGATGAGCCAACCCAAACTATTGATGCTGGATGAACCTTCCATGGGATTGGCGCCGATCTTAGTCAGTCAGATTTTTGAAATTATTCGTGAATTGCATCGCTCCGGCACAACGATTCTTTTGATCGAACAGAATGCGGAAATGGCCCTCCGCATTGCCGATCGCGCCTATGTCCTGGAATCGGGTAAAATCGGGCTGAGCGGCAGCGGAGCGGAGCTTGCCAAAAGTGATGCGGTAAAAAAAGCATATCTCGGATCCTAGTGTTCCAAGGGGACGTGTTCCAAGGGGACGGGGGTGTTGGCACAAAGTTGTGCCAACACCCCCGTCCCCTTGGAACATGGTAACTGAAGGGTTTACTACGCAAAGAATCAGTGCTATACTGGATCCATCAGGCTATGCGGGCTTTTTCTCCTCGAATCCAGAAAAGCAGGTAAGCAATCAATTCAGAGAATGGATGGAGTCAATGATGAAGATAGAGCAAGAGAATTTACTCATCCGCAGCGCTGTTGCGACAGACGCTGCCATTTTAACAACTTGGTGGAATGATGGTGAAATCATGGCACATGCCGGATTTCCCAATGGACTTGGCCAAACAATCGAGCGGACGCTGCAGCAAATCGGTAAGAATGCCAATGGCTTGTCGCAATTGTGTATCATTGAAATTGATTCTACACGAGTTGGTGAAATGAGTTACCGGATTGCGGATCATGCTGCAGAAATCGGGATTAAAATCTGCGATGCTTCCTATCAAAATAAAGGTTATGGCAGCCGTTTGCTTTCTATGCTGATCGATTATTTGTTTTTGGATGAAGCGCTGAATCAGTCAGCATGCATCGACCGAATTTTACTGGATACAAATCTGCTCAATACGAGAGCCCAGCATGTCTATGAGAAAATCGGTTTTCAAAAAAAGGCGGTCAATCGCGATGCCTGGCAGGATCAGTTGGGTGTCTGGCAGTCCTCGGTGGATTATGAACTGCGCCGAATCGATTATGTGCCAAGGGGACGGGGGTGTTGGCACACAGATTCTGCTGCTTTTTAGTCTCAAGACAAATTTGATAGCTTTGATTAATAGCGAAGACTAAAAGATTGTTTGTGCCAACACCCCCGTCCCCTTGGCACAGAAGGAGTAAAAATGGAAAAGCAGACATTCATCCGTGAGGATACAGTCGGAGAGGCAACGATTCATCGTGAGACGCCGATCGAAACAACGGTTTTTCAGGAAAGGATTCCATTCGATATGTTTCTTTTTGCGGAAATGCAGGCTTATCTTGCAGATAAAAGCAGCAAGGGCTTCCTCTTGCGGGAGGTAAATCAACTGGGAAATGTATTGATTTACGATCAGCTGGGACCTCAGAAACGTTCCTATCGCTTGCTGCTGGATGCCTCTGTCTTGGAAAGCTCCTTATTGGAGTCATTCTATGCGGATGGCTGGGATTTGGTTTACTCTAAAAAAAGGTCTTATTTTGGCTTAAACAAAACATATGCTGTTTTTTCGAGCCTTGATGGAATGGCAGATGATGCTCGCTTTTATGCGAGCAATCAGAAATATAGTGCAAACCTGTCACCTGCCAGGGATTTTATCCTGGGAGAATTGAGTAATATTCTTTTATGGAGTTTTTTTCTTGGCGTTATCTGGCTGCTTTTCCGAAAAATACCGGACCTGACATTGCTGGGTATTGCGTTGGCGGAATTTCTTTTTAGCAGCATCAGACGTTACCGTTCTTACCGAGTCAAACAAGCCTTCAAACGAGCTTTTCAAAGGGAAACTGTGCAATTAGACAGCAAAACAAGTAATTGGCAATTGGCCAAGGTTTCACAGGAAAATATGGAGAATTTAGGTTATACTGTCAGTTTTATTGCCATGCTGTTGTTCCGCGTCTTAGCAGATTAGTAAGGGAGAGCATCTCCAAAGATTCGGTGACAGTAAAAGCGAAGCAAATGCAGTGCTTACAGAACAATTTGATCCGTGCGGGGAAGTGGCGTTCAGTCACTCCTCCGCTTTTTTTTGAAAAAAATCTTCCTGTTTATTGACATAGTTCGGAAATCGAGTATAATCAAAGCATAAATGGTATATGTCAATAACAAAGGAAGGCGGTTGCAGCAAGATCGAAGAAAGCAGTTGGAGCGTGGCTGCTTCTCCAAGCTGTGAGACGGATTCATTTTCTTCGAAGCAGAGGAGGAACGCAGCAGCAAATCAAGCGGAAGAACGGCTCGGAAATGAGCGAAAAGCATTAGGAAATCGTTCGCATGCAGATCAGAACATTGAAAGTACAGTTTGAAAAGGGAGGTGAAACAGCGATGCCAAGGCCACTAAAATGGAGAAAAGTCTGCTGCCTGCCGGACAGCAATAAATATGGACCGTTGGATGTCCATTCTGATCCAGTAAATCAGATGATTATGACCGTGGATGAATATGAAACGATCCGCTTGATTGATTTAGAAGGTTTTACACAGGAAGCCTGTGCCGCTCAAATGAATGTTGCCCGCACAACCGTGCAGGGAATTTATACCGAAGCAAGAAGAAAGCTGGCCGAGTCTTTGGTCAACGGAAAAGTTTTGCTGATCGAAGGCGGCGAATATCGACTATGCGATGGTTTGGGTGAAGCTTGTTTAGGCGGCAGCTGTCGGAGAAACCGCTGTGGCAGGAATTTCGTTAAAACTGAAGTGTGATTGTCCTCTGTAACATAACAACAGGGAAAAACTTGTTTGGGAATCAACCAGAGTCTCCAGTCAAGCTCGCAGCGAAGGACGCTTTATATAAAAAATCAAATTGAATGGGGGAGTTTTCGATGAAATTAGCAATACCAGTGAGTGATTGCAACATGAACACAAATATCTGTATTCTCTTTGGGCGCACACCGTATTTTCTGATTTATGATACCAAAACCAAAGAGAGTCGCTTTTTAGACAACAGCAGCGCAGCTGTGCAAGAGGGGGCCGGGAAGAAGGCTGCTCAGCTGGTAGTGGACGAAAAAGTTGATGCCTTGCTGACACCGCGCTGCGGAAAAAATGCTGCAGAATTGATACAATCTGCCAAGATTAAGATCTATGAAATTGATGGTACTTCCTTACAGGATAATCTCAGTGCTTTTGCTGAAGGCAAGCTTACTTTGTTGGCTGACATTCATGACGGACTCTATCAGCAGCGAATGCAGTGAGTTTCATTTTCTCATTGTAAGAGCATTCAAAGCGTTTTTTTCTTTCGCAGTTAAATTGAGCAGGAAAACACAGCAGAAAAGTGAAAACTAGAAGGCAGCGAAGCAAGCGCAATTCAATCGATCCGACTATGCGAAGCAATCAAAGGGGGATCACCAATGAGTTATTCACCAAAGCTATCGTCAGCCTTTAACGACACCAGCAATCGCAGCGTTCATATCTCTCCCCAGTCCGGTATGTGTTCCTTTTGTACAGAGGAATGCAACGGCACCTGCGAGATTGCCCTGGCTGCCGTTTTGGGCATGCAGGCCGTCTATCCTACCAATACCGGCGCCAATCAAATCGCCTCGGAAAAAGATTATCCCATTGATTTTTCTCACTTCAACATCAACGGGCATGTCTTTGGCGCACAGGGCGCAAATCCAACTTTTGAGGAAGCAAATATCTACCATGTCAAATTGGAACGTGAATTCGGCAGCTGCCACCCGGTGAAATTGGCCATGCCAATCATTCTGCCGGCGCTGATCAAAATGAATTGGCCCGATTATTTTGCCGGTGCCGCCATGGCGGGCGTCTGCTGCACCATCGGAGAAGATGCCAGAAACAAAGATCCGCTGCTGCAGGTCAAAGACGGTAAGGTCAGCCATTTTCCCGCTTTAAAGCAAATGCTGGATGCTTTCCGTCAATATGACCGCGGTTATGGTCAGATCATTCTGCAGTGCAACACCGAAGATGACAGGATGGGTGTGCCGGAATATGCCATCCAAGTCGAAGGTGCCGAAGCCATCGAGTTCAAATTTGGTCAAAGTGCTAAGGGTACGCAGCCGGTGATCCGTCTGAAAAACTACGAGGAAGCACTGAAAAAACAAGCCGCAGGGGTTTTGGTCTATCCGGATCCCGGCACACCAGCCATGGCACAGGCGGCTCAGGCAGGTGTCTGTCCGAATTTCTATTCCTATTCTCGTTTGCCGCTCTGGGATGAAGCGTATTTGGTAGCGCGGATTGCCGAATTAAGAGCTATGGGCGCCAAGAATATCTACTTTAAAATGGCAGGTTACGATCCGCAAGATCTGAAGCAGGTCTTGTTGATCGGCAGCAAAGCCAAAGTCGATCTGATCACCTTTGATGGTGCAGGCGGCGGCAGCGGCTACAGCCCCAACAAAATGATGAACGAATGGGGTTATCCTACCGTTGTGATGGAAGAGAAAATTTGTTCCATTGTGGAGAGCTTGAAAAAAGAAGTGGACTGGCTGCCTGCTATTGCGATCACGGGAGGATTTGCTTCCGAAGATCAGGTATTTAAGTCTTTGGCTTTGGGCAATGGTATGGTTACTGCCATTGGCATCTGCCGTGCCTCGATGGCTGCTGCCATGATGGGTAAGAAAATCGGAGCGCAGATCAAGGAAGGCAAAGTTCCCAATCAATTCAAGAAATACGGCAGCACGATCGAAGAAATTTACGGTGACTTAGCCGATCTGCGGGCGATTTACGGCAAAAAAGCCGATGATTTTTCTCCGGGTGCCATCGGTGTCTTCTCCTACCTGAATAAAATTGCTTTTGGTGTAAAGCATTTTGCCGCCCTCAACCGCAAATTCGATCTCGCTTATCTGAACCGGCAGGATTTAATTCCGCTGACACGGGACGCCAAGGATTTATTGAACGGCGAATGGCTGCAATAAGGAAAATAGAAAAAGCGTTGTCTCGCTGGATGCAAGGCAACGCTTTTTTTGTTGGGTAATAGGAGACAGCCATCGATTCTGCAACGGATGGCCGCGGTGGATCGCGTCAGTCGTCCGCATTGGTGGGGGTTTGTTTCGCTTTGATTTCATTGAGCAGCGTAAATCCTAAAATCATCAGACCGCCAAGGATTTGCTGCCAGGTAATGTTTTCCTTTAAAAATAAGACGGAAATCAGCACCGCCACCAAAGGGTCGATATAACTGAGAAGTGCCGCTTCCTGACCCTTCAAGTCTTTCAGGGAAGACAAATAGAGGCAATAGGTGATGCCGGTATGCAGAACACCCACGAAGAGGAGATTGATCAAACCAAAGCTTGTCAGCGTTGCGGTATGAATGCCGCCGCTGAGCTGCAAATAAGGAAATAAGACGAAAATCACTGCCAAAAATTGCAGCAGTGTACGATCGATGCCGCTAACCTTGCGGATGCTTTTGTTGAGCAGGATGACAGTGGCATAGAACAGCGCCGCGCCGAGCCCAAACAGAATGCCTTTTAAATTTTGACTGCCGCCGGAGAAACTACCGTTGCTGATCACCAGAATCAAGCCGATAGTGGACATCATAAAGCAAAAGATCTGAGCGCGCGTCAGCTTTTCATGGAATAGAAGCGGACTGACAACCATGACAATCACCGGTGCAAAATAATAACTCATCGTAGCAAGAGAGATGCTGGTATACTGATACGCTTCAAACAAGAAAACCCAGTTGAAACCCATGGCTGCTCCGGATAAGAAGAGCAGCGGTAAATCACTTTTAATCTCGGAGAATCGGAGTTGAGATTTTGTGACCAATTTATAGATGAGCAAACAAACCGCTGCGATCACGGCTCGAAAAAAAGCGATTTCTGCCGAGGTCAGTGGGATATTTCTAACAAAGAGTCCGATGGTACCGAATGCCGTCATGGACAGGATCAGATTCCTTTTTGCGTTCATAGAGTTCTCCTGATGGCGTGAATTTGTTGCATTGGTTTCATTATACTCTGTTAAAAAAAGGAGTCAATCGATAAAAAAAAGCACGATGCATGCGTCGTGCTTTTTTTACGAAATCAAGCAGCTATTTTTTTCTCTTCCGCCAGTTTTTCTCTCAGCTTTTCCATCAGCGGCAGGAAGACACCGCCGACCAGATTGCCGAGCGTAATCACAAAGAGACGTAAAAAACATTCGGCCGGCTGCGTGAAGAGGGTTTTTGAAACGGCCATATAATACATATCGGCTACGCTGTGCTCGGTTCCGCAGATAATAAAGATGGAAACGCCTAAGAACATCGCCAGATATTTACCCAGTTCATGCGGATTCTTGACATAACCGTTGACGCCAATGAAGATGAAAATATTACAAAAAGCACCTAAGATAAAGAGGCTTAACAGGGAAGAATTGAGTTTTCCGGCCACCATCGCTGCAGCGGTGACATTGATCCCGGCAGTCACTCCGCTCATGGTTGTCAGATTTTCCAATCCCGCAATCAATAAGCAGCCAAGTAAATTGCCGATCCAGATGATCAGCACATCCAATAAATAGGAAGGCTTATTGTCGAAGATATAGCAGACCTTTCCTGTATAAAGGCTGTAGCCTCTGGTGCAAACGAGGAAGAGACCTACGGTAAAAAGCAGCGCGCCAACTACATTGCCGCCGGGAAAGGCATCCTTTAATTTCAGGAAAACCGTTCCCCCCAAACCGATCGAAAAGCCGGCCAGGATGGCATTCAGAAATACGATTAATCTTTTCATAACAGAGGCTCCTTTGCTTCGAAGTCAATTAGTTCGAACATATTATATACAGCCATGCGTTAAAAATCAATTCTTTCTTGCGCATCTTCAGTATAAAGCGAAAAGCGACAGTGCGATACGAAGCGAAAAGGAGCTTACTGACAGGAAGGTTGCCCGGATCCGATAAGATGGTGAGGCGATAAGAGGTTTCATCTGAAATAGCAGGTTTTAGCAGACCCAGTCGTTGATCCGATAGGTATGATCCAAAGGCCCGCTGCCCCGGCCAAGATTAAGACCGGCTTCTAGGGCACCGGAAAGATATTTTTTTGCAGCGGTGATACTGTCTGCCAGCGTCTTGCCGGCCGCCAGGTTGCAGGCAATCGCAGAGGACAAGGTGCAGCCGGTACCATGCGTATTGGGGTTGTTGATGCGTGGAGCAGAAAACCAGGTTGCCGTACCGTTGACATAGAGCAAATCGGTTGCCTCACTGACCAGGTGACCTCCCTTAATCAGCACGGCGCCATCCAACGTTTTTGCGATGACAGCTGCCGCGCGCTGCATCTCTTCCTGATTGTGGATGGGAAAACCGCAAAGAATGCTAGCCTCCGGAATGTTAGGTGTGATCACCGCAGCCAAAGGCAGCAATTCCTTGATCAAGGTTTGCAGCGCTTGCTCGGAAATTAATTGGCTGCCGCTGGTGGAAACCATCACCGGGTCGAGCACGATGTTTTCCGCTTTGTATTCTTTTAACTGGCCGGCGATTGCCTGGATGATCTGACTGCTAGATACCATGCCGATTTTTACCGCATCGGGGCGGATATCCTGGAAAACACAAGTGATCTGTTGAGCAACAAATTCCGGTGTTGCTTCCATGATGCCGTAGACTCCGGTGGTATTTTGCGCCGTCAGAGCAGTGATCACGCTCATCGCATACATTTTATGTGCTGTTATGGTTTTAATGTCGGCCTGAATCCCCGCCCCGCCGCTGCAGTCGGAACCGGCAATGGTCAGTACTTTTTTCATCGTGAGGAGTCACCCTTTCCTATTTTCATTTTGCCAGCCACTGTTGACAAAGAGTTTTCAATTGTGCAGCAGCCACTCGAATGTCTGGTTCGGCGTAGATAGCTGAGATCATCGCGGCACCTGCGATGCCGCTGCCGGCAAGCTGCAGAATATTCTGTGGCTGGATGCCGCCGATGGCAACCACCGGCAGGCGAACCGCCTGGCAGATGGCTTTCAGTTGTGTGAGGGATACCGCATCGGCATCTTGCTTGGAGGCAGTAGCAAAGACGGCACCGACACCGAGGTAATCTGCTCCCTCTGCCTCCGCTTGTTTTGCTTGTGCAACCGTCTGAACAGAGGCTCCGATGATCTTACAATTTCCCAGCAGTGCGCGGGCTAGACGCACGCTTTGGTCACTTTGCCCGACATGCACGCCGTCTGCATCGCAGGCCAGTGCTATTTCAACGGAATCATTGATCACAAAAGGCACATGATAAGCGGCTGCGAGTGTTTTCAGGCAGAAGGCTTCCTTCAAAAAGCTTGAAAAATCCAGGCTTTTCTCGCGCAGCTGCAGAAAGGTAACCCCTCCCTGCAGCGATGCTTCCACCGCTTGGGTCAGTGTCCGGCCCGCCAGCCAGGAACGATCGGTCACGGCATAGAGCAGCAAAGCATCTTTAGCGACGTTCATAGTTGGCACCGCTTTCCAGTTGCTTGCCGTCCAGCTGATAGACCGCATCGATCAGGTAAGTGCGGTAAGAAGCATTGCCGGCATGATGATGCAGATAGCGCGTATAGGCCATTTCGCCGCATAAGCCCATGGCGCTGACTGCCGCAGCCGTTGCTTCCAGCGCATGCTTTGGATTTGCTGCCAAATAAGCGGTAATCAGAGCGGAAAGCATGCAGCCGCTGCCGGTGATCTGGCTCATCATGGCATGGCCATTGCGGATGATATAGACCGTTTCGCCATCAGTAACCAGATCAATCACGCCGGTTACTGCCACCACACTCTGCAGCTTTTTGGCAAACGCTTGCAGGTAAGCAATCGATTCATCCAGGTTTTGCTCGGTGATGCGATCTGCCAATGCCGCATCGACGCCATTGGTGGAAGCACTGCCGGCAGCCAAAGCCTTGATTTCCGAACTATTGCCGCGTACGACCGTGAATTTTACTTCCTGCAGTAAGCGCAAAGCGGTTTCACTGCGGAAACGGGAAGCGCCTGCCCCAACCGGATCGAGTAGGACAGGATGCTGGCAGGCATTGGCCTTTTTCCCGGCTAAAAACATAGCAGGAACGGTATGCTGATTCAGCGTGCCGATGTTCAAATCCAATCCGCTGCAGATTGAGGTAATTTCTTCGACTTCTGCGGCATCGTCGGACATAATAGGGGAGGCGCCGCAGGCCAGCAATAGATTGGCACAGTCATTAACTGTCACATAATTGGTGATGCAATGAATCAATGGACTTAATTTCCTGGTATTCTCCAGCATTTGAGCAAACATTTCTATTTTCCTCCTTTGAATCGCCTGATGATCAGATAGAGTCCGCCTATAATCAGCATGACGGGCAGCGTATTACCGATCGGAGTGTTGATGGTCATAAAATAGCGGTAAAGCAAAAAGCCAATCAGCCAAAGCAGCAGATTCTTTTTTCCCAAGTTTTGCTGTGAAGCATCCTGCTTAAAAATCAAATTGTCAACCACCTGGATGGCAATCATCGGTGCAAAGACCGAGCCAATGAAGTAAAGAAAGCTCTCAAATTGCTCCACCGGGGTAAAAATCGCCAACAGAGTGCCAATCAAACAGACGGCAATGGCAGTCTGCTTGACAGACCAGCGTTTCGTAATACTGAAAGCACTGACACCGGCAGAAAAGACATCCAAAAACGTCGTGGTGACGGTAGAAAAAATCACAATGAACAAGCCAGCTAAACCAAACCCGGCTTTGATCATAATCGCTGTGACGTCAGATTCTCCAGTTAAGATGGCAGCTGCCATGCCAATCAGATACATCCAGGAACTGGTAAAAAAGTAAACGACAGCGCTGATCAGAGCAGCAGCTCTGGGATGGCGGGCACTGCTGGTATAATCTGAAATCAGCGGCAGCCAGGAGAGCGGCATGGCTGCCGATAGCTCCACCGCGGCGCCAAATCGGATACCGCTGCTGAGAACTGCCGGTGCTCGCTGCCGGAAAATCAAAACGCTGAGCAGGATGCTCAAAGCAAACAAACCAGTCATAGCAATTGTATTCAGCCAATGCAGATTTTTCATCCCGATCAGCAGCCAGAGAATCAGGAAACCGCAGATCAGCAGACTCCAGATCCAGCTGGAGGCATGCAAAAAAATCATACTGGCTGCGTTAGCTCCACTGTAAATCATCACGGCAGTCCAGCCGATCAGCTGCAGAATGTTCAGACTGGCAAAAAGCAGCGAACCTTTTTGCCCAAAGGCCAGTTTCACCGTTTCCATCGCACTGCGTCCGGTTTTAGCTCCGATCAAGCCGGCCAGGTAAAAAAGCAGGCAGCCAATCAGATGTCCGCTGAGGATAGCGGTAATTCCCTGCTGCCAACCCAAAGGCGCCAGCAGCGTCCCGGTCATAATTTCAGCTAACGAGACTGCAGCGCCAAACCAGAGCAATCCATGGCTGAAGGTAGAAGTTTTTTTATTTTCCATAATAGAAGTCTCCTTGCAGAATTTAGACAAATTCGGATTAGAACATAAAAAAAGGATATACCGACTGGTATATCCATGCTAAACAAAGCAGTTATCACTTCCTCCGTTGGCATTATCCAAATCAGGTATAAGGGTCGAAGTTCGATTACTTCCTCTCAGCCTGCTGACAAGCTCCCCCGTTGTTATGAAATTAAGCGCAGTATAACACGAAAACAGCGGCTTGTCAAATTGCGTTCCGGCAAATTCGAAGCAAGGCCAAATGATTGCTCTTACTTTTTAGCGTTGATCTGCAATAAAGAAGACTGCCATGGTACCAGGCCCTGCATGCGCGCCGATTACCGGTCCAACGTAGTTGATCATTGTTTTCTGAACGCCAAGTTCTTTTAGTAGCTGTTCAAGGCGTTCGGCATCTTCAAAACAGTCGGCATGAGAAATGTAAACAGTCTGTTCACTTAGGTTCTTTGCCGTTGCCAAAACGATCTCAGCCAGACGTCTGATTGATTTGTTTCTGCCGTGACCTTTTTCCATATTGATCATTTTGCCTTCGTTATCAAAGTGCAAAATCGGTTTGATATTAAGAACAGTGCCAACCATCGCCGTGGTGGCTGAAATCCTGCCGCCACGTTTCAGATGATTCAAATCCTCCACCATAAACCAATGACAGATATGATATTTCATTCTTTCAGCAAATGCAGCGACTTCTTCAATCGAACGGCCTTTTTGCTGCTCTGCCACCATCAGAGAGACAAGCAAACCTTGTCCAAGAGACGCACTCAGACTGTCAATGGTTAGAATTTTGCGTTTTGGAAATTGCTCGGACAATTCTTTTGCCACTATGGTTCCGACATTGTAAGAAGCACTGAGCGCCGAAGAAAAGCCAAGGAAAAGGATATCTTCACCGTTTTCCAAGTGGGGTTTCATATAATTGATAAAATCATCGATATTTGGCGCGGTGGTTAAGGCAGACTGATGTTCCCTCAGCAATTGATAAAAATCATGAAAGCTGATTTCTTTCTCATCCAGAAAATTCCGGTATGTTTTTCCTGCGATGGTCACAGCAAGTGGAACTGCCTCAACCTTCCATTCTGCTGCCAACGCGGCAGGAAGATCACAACATGAGTCTGTCAGGATGACGAAGTTATTCATAGTTTACCTCCTACAAAGATCTGATCGAATCGGGTGATTGAGTTTGGCTTGAAAATCAATGCGATATTCCCGTTCAGTCAGGTAAAGATGTCAAGATTCCTGCACCTGCTATCAATATATCATATTTTATTCCAGAAGTCCAGATCAGTTCATGCGAATGCCGCAACAGCGAGTCCACTCTGTTTTTTTAGGTATTTTACTTTGTCGGAGAATAAAATAGTATATGGAATAATGTGTAAATAATATGACAAATTCAGGATAAAATCCAAAATTATAGATATGTTAGATAATACCATGCTTAATTGATGGATTTCCTCTTGCGAATCAAACATAATTTGTAGTATACTAAAAAAAGTCAGGATGACTCATTTTGCTTTGCGACCCGAAGTATAACTGCATCGAGGCAGCACAGCGCTAGTGATTTGTATAGCCAAACATAGAAATTCTGGCAATTTTGAGTATGATAGAATATTTTTCAGCAAATCGGTTGATGGAACCACAGCAGAAAGTACGAAGGTGACCATATGCATCATGAAATCCTGGAGCATCTGATTGTCAATGCAGTGATTTTATTCGTCTGCGCTGCTTCTTATTTAGCCCCTCTGGAAAATTACCGCAAAAAATCTCTGCTTTTCGAGACCATTTGGGGCGTGGTGCCAGCCATCTTCGGTATGATCATGATCAGGAGTATGTCGCATTTTGATCCTATGTATGTCATGGATGCCAAGTTTACCATCGCTGGTTTGACTGCGTTTTTTTTTGGCATCATACCGGCTGCTATCACCGTTCTGCTGCTCAGTGTACTCCTCTTACTTTTGGTCGGCATTGACGCATGGATCGGTATCCTGATGCTGATCGTTGCTGCCACCGTCGGTTTGATTTGGCAGCATTGCCGAGGAAACCAGCTTCTGTCAGGAAAAATAACCGTCTATATCGAATTTTATCTCTTCGGTTGGCTGTTGTCGTTTTTGAATTTGTTGTGTTTTGCCGCTTTGCCGGCTGCAGTAGCGAAAGATTTGCTGAGCAATTTTGCCTTGCCGATGTTATTGATTTATCCGCTCGCTGTTTTGATTGCCGGCACGATGATCACGGCGCAAATTTTCTTCCGCTTATCCAAGAAAAAAGTTGCCGAGAGCGAACTGCGCTTTCGGACCCTGTATAACAATGCTCCGATTGGGATTGCCGTTGAAGTAGAAGACCGCTTTATTTACTGCAACCCGCTCTGCGAAAAAATCTTAGGCAGATCAAAGCAGGATATTTATCAGCAGGGATGGGTTAATTTGTCTCCTCCTGATGATGCAGTAGAAACGCTGTTTCAGTTGAAAAACCATCTGACAGCCACGATCCATGAATATGTCGTGGAAAAAAGAATCCTCAGACCGGATGGTTCGTTGATTTGGCTGCATTTATCCATCCTCAGTCTGACTGAGAAAGATATTTTCGGTGAGCATGCTTATGCCTATCTCATGAAGGATATTACGGAAATGGTGACTGCAAAAAACCAAAAAGAAACAATGCTGGAGGATTATCGTATTCTATATCATCAATATAAAACAGAGTTATCTCTGCTGCAGTCTTTGTTTGCTTCGACTGCCGATTGGATTTACTACAAAGATTTGAATAATGCATATCTTGGCTGCAATAAAGCATTTGAACGCTTTTCCGGTTTGCCTGAAAAAGAGATCATTGGCAAGAAACCCTATGATATCTTTGATGCTACCCGCATCAGCGCATTCAGTCTCTATGAGGAGACCGTTTTTACAGCGCAAAAAGCCACTCTTTATGAAAGTGAGTACACCGACGCACAAGGCAGACAACGCAGCATCGAATTACTGAAAAGCCCCTATTATGATGAAATGGGGAAAATTCAGGGGATTGTTGGGGTTGGCCGTGATATCACAGAGCGCAAGCAAAAAGAGGCGGCAATCCAATATCTCAGCGATCATGATGCCCTGACAGGTGTCTACAACAGAGCTTATTTCGAAAGAGAAAAGATGCGCCTGGAAGCAGCCAATACCTTGCCTGTTTCCCTGATCGTTTGCGACATCAACGGCTTAAGACAAATCAACGATACTTACGGCCATGAGGAAGGCGATGCGCTGATCATGGCTTTGGTCAAAGAATTGAAGCACTGCTGCCGGTCGTCGGACCTGATTACCAGAGCGGCAGGGGATGATTTTTTCATTATTCTGCCCGAGACGGATGCGGAGACGGCGGTTACAATTTATGAGCAAATCAGTAAATCCATCGCCATCCTGGAAACCGAACCGGCTCAGCATCGGTATTATGCCAACGTCACCGCTGCCTATGCCAGCAAAACCAACAGCACACAATCTTTGGATGATACTTTGAAAATCGCCGAAGAATATATGTACAGCCGCAAGCTGTTAGCCCAATCCGGTATTCACAGCAAACTGTTGGTAACACTGATGGCTGCCCTGCATGAAAAAAGCAATGAAACGCAGGAACACGCGGAGCGGATGGCCCGGATGGCGAAAGAGCTGGGTCGCCAGCTCTCGATGTCCTTGAAAGACCAAGACACATTGGCTTTGGCATCCGCGCTGCACGATATCGGCAAAATCAATATCGATTTTAGTATTCTCAACAAACCGGGTAAGCTGAATCAAGAGGAATGGCTGTTGATGAAACAACATCCGGAAGTCGGTTACCGTATTGCGCAGGCTGTTCCGCAATTTGCAGCAGTCAAAGACATCATCCATTCCCATCACGAACGTTGGGATGGCAAAGGTTATCCGCAAGGTTTGGCCGGAGAAGCAATCCCCTTGCCTGCCCGATTGATTGCACTGGTTGATGCATATGATGCGATGACAGAGGATCGGGTTTATCGCAAAGCAATGAGTAAAGCAGACGCAGTTGCCGAAATTGAAAGGTCGGCAGGAACGCAATTTGATCCCAAGATTGCCAGAGTGTTCATCGATCAGGTTTTGCTGCAGTCAGCAGAAGCGAACTGAGAGGCAGCCGGCAACAGAAATAATTCTGACAAAGCCTTGCATTTTACGAAAGAAAGTTTTATAATTCGATTGTTAGCACTCGATGTGATGGAGTGCTAACAAGATTAAAAATTGAGGTGATTGCCATGGCAAAGAGAGAGTTTAAAACCGAGTCAAAACGGCTGATGGAATTGATGATTAATTCCATCTATACGCATAAGGAAGTTTTCCTGCGCGAACTGATCTCGAATGCGAGCGATGCGCTGGATAAGCTTTATCTGAAAGAAATAGCAGAAGGCAAAGAAAGCATCAGCCGCGACGATTTAAAAATCGATTTGACGGTGAATCAGACCGAACGGACGCTGACTATCCGTGATAATGGCTGCGGTATGACGGAAGATGAACTGATCGATAATCTCGGTACAATTGCGAAGAGCGGTACCTTGGATTTCCGCAAGGCTTTTGAAGGAGAAACCGATGTGATCGGTCAATTTGGCGTTGGCTTCTATTCGGCTTTTATGGTCAGCAGTAAGATTATTGTCCGGAGCAAAGCCTACGGTCAGCCGACAGCAAATTGTTGGGAATCTTCCGGTGAGGATGGTTATACCCTGACACCTTGTGACATGGAATCGCATGGTACAGAGGTGACCCTCTATCTGCGGCCGGACAGCGAAGATGAGAAGTACAGTGAATATTTAGAGCAATATACCTTAACGGATTTGATTAAAAAATACTCCGATTATATCCGCTATCCCATTCGGATGGAAGTGGAAACTTCGGTTCCCAAAAAAGAGAATCAGGAAGAGTATGAAACCGTCAAAGAAATCAAGACCGTCAACAGTATGATTCCCATCTGGCGCAAGCAAAAAGAAGATTTAAAGGATGAGGATTACAACGGCTTTTACATGGATAAGTTCGGCGATTATCGCGAACCGCTGCATGTGATCAATACTAAGGTAGAAGGATCCGTCACCTATAATGCTTTGCTTTTTATACCGGCTGAGCCGCCGTTTGGTTATTATACCAAGAATTTCGAAAAAGGTTTACAGCTTTATTGCAACGGCGTCATGATCATGGAGAATTGCGGCGAATTGCTGCCCGATTACTTTGGCTTTGTCAGAGGGATTGTTGACTCCGCAGATTTTTCTTTGAACATTTCCCGCGAAATGCTGCAGCACGACCGGCAGCTGAAACTGATCGCCAAGAACATTGAGAAAAAACTGCGCGCCGAATTGACTAAAATTTTGCAGGATACAAGAGAAAAATACGAAAAATTCTGGAAGGGATTCGGCTTGCAGCTAAAATATGGTATGTATGCGGATTACGGCATGCATAAAGACGATCTGAAAGATTTGATTCTTTTCCACTCCCTGAAGGAAAACAAATTGATTTCTTTTCAGGAATATGTCGCCAAGATGCCGGAAGAACAGAAGCATATCTATTATGCCAGCGGTGAAACCGAAGCGAAAATCGCCGCTTTGCCGCAGAGCGATGCCATCCAGGAAAAAGGCTATGATATTCTTTCTATGACAGAAGAAGTCGACGAGTTTGCCATCAAAGTCCTGCGTACTTATGCCGATAAGGAATTTAAATCGGTGACAGACAGTGATCTGGGCTTGGAAAGCGAAGCAGAAAAAGCCGAGATTCAAAAAAAGACGGATCTCAATCAAGTGCTTCTGCAGGAAATGAGCAAAGCGTTAACCGGTAAAGTCAAGGCAGTCCGCCTGTCTGCCCGCCTGAAAAAACATCCGGTCTGCTTGGTCAACGATGGGGAATTATCGCTGGAGATGGAAAAGGTCCTGAACGCTATGCCTGCCGCCGAACAGAAGGTGAAAGCGGAACGGGTCTTGGAAATTAACGCCGAGCATCCGCTGTTTGCCGTGCTGGCGCAAACGGTGGCGGATCAGCCGGAGAAAATTGCCATGTATGCTCAGTTGCTTTATGATCAGGCACTCCTGATTGCCGGCATGCCAATTGAAGATCCGGTCGCTTTCTCTAATTCAATCTCGCAATTGATGATTTCACAAAAATAAAAGAGCTGTGCAAGAGCAGCCTTCAGCAAAGCTGACGGGAGGGGTCACAGCAGCAGCGATGCTGCCTGGTCGGCAGGCAATGATCTGTATTTGAATATAATCCCGGTGAATCTGCTGCAAATTTTGCGGATTCGGGTGATGAACAGGGAGGTGGGAAATGATGTTGAGAAAAATACGTTATAATTCCCCGGTGGTGCTAACCTTTGTCGCGCTTGCCTTAATGGCCTTGGGTTTGAACCGACTGACCAATGGCGAAAGCAATCGTCTGGTCTTCTCGGTTTACCGCAGTTCTTGGTCGGATCCCTTGACCTATTTACGCTTGTTCTGTCATACCTTCGGTCATTCCAATTGGGCACATCTGAGCAGCAACATGATGCTGCTGTTGCTGACCGGACCGATGCTGGAAGAAAAATACGGCAGTCTGCGTTTATTTCTGATTATGTTCATTACGGCCATTGTCACAGGTTTGGTCCAGATGGTCTTTTTTGATACCGCCTTGCTGGGAGCCAGCGGTATTGTGTTCGCCTTCATCATTCTCTGTTCGATGACGGGTTTAGAGCGCGGCGGCATTCCCCTGACCTTTTTAATCATCACCGGCATTTATCTGGGCGGAGAGATTTACGCTGCAGTCACCATCACAGACAACATTTCACAAATCACGCATATCGCCGGCGGTCTGGTTGGCGCCATCAGCGGCTTTGCTTTCCTGCCTAAAAAGGTCAAACCGCCCAGCACACCGGAAGCACCCATTCTGCCAGCCGAATTACCGAAAGAACCGGTGGTTAACAGTTTCCCCACTGAACAATTAAATTAAGCAAAAAAGCAAACCGCCTCCGATGCCAGATCGGGGCGGTTTGCTTTTTTGTACACTGTAATATGAGAAAATCAGTTATCCCAGGTAAGGTTTGCAGATGATTTCCTGAATCTTGGTATCAAAGATTCTTTGCGCATGCGCGGGTCTGATCACGAGTGCCGTATCCAAACCGCCGCCAGTCCCACCGGCAGCAATGATGTCGGTGTCTTCGGCAATTAAGCCACCGTCGAGTGCCATGATGCTGATCTCTGTGCTGACTTTTACGCCTTGTCCCAACATGCGTAGACTGTGGGCGATGATTTCAACCGGATAAACACCTTGAAAGCGCGCAGAAATACCGCGTTCTGCACCGGAGAGCACGTGCGTGGTGTGATAGACCTGCATCCCGGCGGCGCGAAATTCGGCATGTTTTGCCTCTGACATGGCGATTACTCCCGGATGAAAGCCACTGACTTCACCAACGATGAAGATTTGGAACTCTTTGGCATAAGGCAGGAAGAAAGCTGCGGAATAACCCGTATACGAACCGACAACAATCTGTTTGATCCCCAAAGCCCGCGCCCTGGTGATGACAGCCTGCACGGTCGCTTCTGTGTTCTGTTTACCCGGTTTTTCAAACAACACGATAGTTCCTCCTTTTTCAAAATGGAAATAGGGTTGATTCTCAAGAAACCTGGCTAATTCTGCATGAGGGAATAATCGGATCAGTCGTTTAAATTGAAGCTGATGACATCTTTACCGCCGCGGACACTCTTGGCGGTTAAGGTAATCTGATCGCCAGCCGCAGCTTTGACCAACCAGACGGCTTTGCCTAAACTGGTGGGAACCGCAGGACCCCAGCCACCGCTGAAATGAGCGTTGGCATAACCCTGCAGGTTTCCCAGTGGGATCGATTTTTTGCCGTTGAGAATCTCGGCACCTTCCAGACTGACACAATCCGGTTTGACTGCTTTTAAGCTCAGAGCTTTGTTGGTGATATTGGTCGGCAAGAAGCCATCATTAATTACGGTAGCCGTGATTTTCCAAAGCTTGTCATCCAATTTCTCCTGTTTGATTTCATCAAAGCAGAGGTGGGGCAGACAAGCCGCTTCCCGAATCGCCCATAAGGCGTTTTTATAAGTTTCACCGGCCAACAGGAAAGTGGGGGGATTCTGCAGGTTATATTTGGGATCCCAACCGCCGATTTCTACACTGCCGAGCTGCGGATGTTCAAAGGTTTGCCAATCAGAGAAGCCGGCACCGGCTAAAACGCGGTCATTCCACTGCAGCAGGCGAATCTGAATCTCTTCTTTTTCTTCCGCGGTGGCCGCTTTTGCCGCTGCGGCACGGTCGATTCCGGCCTGACCGATTCTGTCCCAGAGCTCGGTTGTAAAACCGATCACACCTTTATGTTCATACAGCCATTCCGGCAGGCAGGCGCGGTTGCTGGATTTTACATCCGGATAGCCGGTGACCTTGGTTCCCTCGGCAGCAACGGCACGGATACACTTCAAATCCATGGCATCGATTGCTTCATCACCATACTGGTAAGGATTACGGAAGAAAATGCCGCCGGAAGTGTGGTAGGAATTGGCTAGGGCGATGTTGGGATGAGCGGTGATAAATTCCACCACGCCGCGAACTTCCGGCTCGCTGGTGGGATAATCGCCGCCGCCCTGGACACCCGGATTCCAGTTGGAGGGAAAATTGCGGTTCATATCCAAATTGAAGGGGGAGCGGACAACTTCAAACGGCTCGCCGCTGTAATTATTGATTAAACCTTCCGGCAGCAGACGATAAAAGGCTTCGTCACTGTCCCAGGGTTCTCTGGGCAGCAGTAAACGGGCATCGCGTTTGCTGATTTTCCAGGCGCCGCGCTTGTCATCGCGCAAGCGCATTTGCAGAATCATACCATTGCCGTCAATGTCCTGAGGATGCAGCCCGGGCAGATTTTCCATACCGAGTTCCGGCCATGGCCGCACGGAGGAGCGCAGGCTGTTTGGCGTGGTCAGATAATATTCCGCTCCGTCCGGATTGACGCGCGGCAGAATATAGAAGGTATATTTCTCCAACAAACGATGAATTTTCGCATCCTGATCGGCGCCGCTCAGCAAGAGGTCGATCAAATTGAGAGCAGTCATACTGCCGGTGACTTCTCCGGCGTGGATGTTTGCTTCCACATAGAGCGCAGGTTTGTTTTCCGGTGTGCCGCTGCTGCGGTCAGTCAGTGTCAGAGCCGGAATCTCACGCTGCTCATAACTCTTACCAATGCTTTCCAGGGAAGCCAGCTGAGGGTAGGCGGCGACGACATCATTGAGATACTGCATGATCTCTTCGTATTTGTAGTAACGGTCAAATGAGATGGGGACTTTACGCGCCAATTTAAAAACACCTCCACATATTTAGATAGTAGAATATTTCTCTTTCTTAAGGAAAAAACCTTCATGCAATTGGAATAAAGTACAAGGAATCAGCGGCTGTTTTGTGGAAAAGAAGAGCAGTCGTAATTCAAATTCGGTTCGACACCGATTGAATTGACAAAAAGGAGGGCTTTTTGATGTATGATTTACTGTTTAAAAATGCCTGTTTACTGGACGGCAGCGGCGCACCCTGGCAGAAGGGGGATTTAGCTGTCCAGGATGGAAAAATCGTGGCAGTCGGTTATGTCCCATGCGAGCAAGCCAAAGAAGTCATAGATGCCAGCGGTCTGGTACTCGCCCCGGGATTTATCGATATTCACTCTCATTCTGATTTTTCCATCACCCAAGTGGGACTGGCGGAAAGCCGCATCCTGCAAGGAGTAACCACGGAACTGGGCGGTGACTGCGGACTCTCCGCAGCTCCGGTTAATCCGGAAAAAATGGATTTACTGAAACGCTATGTCGGTTTTTTGGATCCGGGTATGGACTTTTCCTGGCAGAGTTTTGGTGAATATCTGGATAAGATGGAAGCGGCCGGTTACAGCTGCAATTATGGCGGTATGATCGGACATGGTACGGTACGTTTGGCCGTAATGGGCTTTGACGACCGCAAACCGAGTGCAGAAGAAATGGCCCAGATGCAGCGCTTGACCGCCGAATCCATGCAGCAAGGCGCTTTTGGCCTTTCCAGCGGTTTGATCTATCCGCCCGGTTGTTATGCTGATCTGGATGAACTGGCGGAAGTTGCCAAAGCGATCGCGCCGTACAAAGGCTTTTATGAAACACATATGCGGGATGAGAATGATTACATCCTCGATTCCGTGCGCGAGACGATCGAAGTCGGCCGCCGCGCCGGCATTGCCGTGCAGTGTGTCCATCATAAAGTCACCGGCCGCAAAAACTGGCGTATTTCCAGTCACGCGACGCTGGCTTGTATCGAAGCCGCCCGTCGGGAAGGAATCGATATCACTCTCGATCAATATCCCTATATCGCGTCTGCTACGACCCTGACTTCGATGCTGCCAAAATGGGCTTTTGTGGGTGGTATGGATGAAATGATCAAACGGCTAGAGGATCCGGGCAGCAGAGCCAAGATGCGCGCCGAAATACTGGCTAATTTTGATAAATCAATGCGCCGCTTCAGCGATATCGTGGTAGCCGATCTGCCCAGTGCAGCCAATAAACACTTGATCGGCAAGAATATCGAAGAAATCGCCGCGCTGCAAGGCAAAGAACCGGTCGATGCCGCCCTCGATCTGATCATTGCAGAAAAAGGCACCGTCAATCAGATTACTTTTGGCATGTGTGAAGAAGATGTGGAAATGATCATGAAGCATCCGCTGGTGATGATCGGGTCCGACGGCAGTTCTCTGCCCTTAAGCGGCAGTGATATTCCGCATCCGCGCAATTTCGGTACCTTCCCGCGCGTTTTAGGGCATTATTGCCGTGAGCGCGGGCTATTCCCGTTGGAAACAGCCGTTTGGAAAATGACCGGTTTCCCGGCAGCGCGGATGGGCTTGCCGGACAGAGGTCTTCTCAAACCAGGATTTTGGGCTGACTTGGTCTTATTCGATGCAGAAACCATTATCGACACACCGACCTATACGAAGCCGAAACAAGCCTGTCAAGGTATTCTGCGTGTTTATGTCAACGGCGTGCTGACCGCCCAGGATGGCCGACACACCGGTGCCAAAGCGGGAAAAATTTTGCGCAAAGGCAAATAAAGAGGAGGTACTCGCATGTTTGATCTGATCATTCGCAACGGTTTCGTGCTGGATGGCAGCGGTGCTCCCGGTCTGAAACAGGATCTGGCGATAGCGGCCGGTAAAATTGCAGCCATCGGTTACCCCTTAAGCGGCAAAGCGGAACGTGAAATTGACGCAGCCGGCTTGATAGTCAGCCCGGGTTTCATGGATATGCACAGTCATGCCGATCGCTCTATTCTGGCCAATCCTAAAGCAGAAAGCGCCATCCGCCAGGGCATTACTTTTGTTCTGGCCGGTCAATGCGGCGGTTCGGAAGCACCGCTGACCGAAGCAGCGCGTCTCAAATTACAGGAGAAGCGGGAAGTGAACGTTGACTGGCATACGATGGATGATTTTTTCAATCGGCTGGAAGCGGACGGCATCGCCATCAATCTGGCCATGCTGATCGGGCAGGGCACAATCCGTTACCAGGTGATGGGCATGAATCCCGCTGAGCCCAGCGCGGAAGAACTGGCGCGGATGTGTCAGATGATTGATCAGGCCATGCAGGACGGCGCCTATGGTTTATCCAGCGGCCGCCGCTATCTGCCCGGGTCTCTGGCAAGCCACGAGGAAATTGTGGCTGTCAGCCGTCCGGTGGCCAAATACGACGGTTTATATGATTCCCATATCTTCAATCAGGATTTGCAGGTAGAACAGTCGGTCGCCGATCTGATCGATGTCGGCCGTCAAAGCGGTGCCAGACCGCATCTGGCGCATCAGAAGGTTTGCGGCAAGCGCAATTGGGGCAAGACGAAACAATGCCTGGCTCTGATGGAAGCGGCCAGAGCAGAAGGCATCGATATCCTATCCGATCTTTATCTGCATCCTTATACGCAGATTTATCCCATTGCCACCCAAATGCCGGAATGGCTGCTGCAAAACGGTCTGGAAGCAGCGCTGCAAGCGCTCAATGACCCGGAGATTTATCAAAAAGTTGCTGCGGAATTGGCTGCTTTTGCCACAGCCAATCCGGTGCGTTATCAATCGGTGCTGGGCAACGGCATTCTCTGGTGCCGGACAACAGCCGGCCTCGAAGGTCTCGATCTCGGCGAGGTGATGGCAAAATGGCAGTGTAATTACGCCGAGCTGGTGCTGCGCTTATTCCTGGAGAATGAAGGCCAAGTCAAAACTGCCGGTATCATGGGAGAGGAAGATATTGCCCGTATCCTGAAGCATCCCTACTCCATGGTTGGAACCGACAGCTTTGTGGTGGATGAGCGCAGGATCGATCTCCTGGAAGCGCACCCCCGCAATTATGAAACTTATCCCTATACGATCGCCAAGTATGTGCGGCAAGAAAAATTGCTCGACCTGGCGACCTGCATCCATAAGATGACCGGTATGGTGGCGGATCGACTGCGGTTGAGTGACCGGGGCCGCATTGCCGTCGGCGCCTGGGCAGATCTCACGATTTTTGACTTCGAGACGTTTGGAACCAACGGCAGTATAACACAGCCGACAGAATATCCCAATGGCATCGTCTATGTTCTGGTGAATGGCAAACTAACCTGGGACAAGGGTATTTATCACGATGTCCGCGGCGGCAAGGCCATCCGCAATCCCAAACGATTTGTCAAAGCATAAGAAAAATCCGACACCGCTGCTTGGCTGTGTCGGATTTTTCGATTCAGTCGCCCTATACTTCGCTGACTGTGACCGTCGGCGGCGTGAAAAGGTGTTTTTTAACATAACAATGGCCCATTTTATCCAGGATCAGTGCTTTTTGTTCTTCTGAAAATTCTGCCGGAAAATGAACCTGATAACTCATTTGATTGACCATTTTCGTCTCCGGATCTCTTTCGACAAAAAGTTCCATTGTGATTCCGTCAATCGCGATCTGGTTTTTTGTACCGTAACCTACGATACCCGCACCCATTCAGGCGCCGATGCTGGCTTCAAAAAGGTCCATCGGTCCAAAGTTTTCTTTACTGACCAATAGGTCCTGCTTGCCTTCCATCTGAATCAACGTACCTTTTTCACTGAAAGAATACTTCATAGCAGCCATACGATCTTCCTCCAATCAACTCTTGCCTAGATTGTAACAGCTTTTTTTCACCAAGGCAAGCGGATTTTTTTGTTTGCCTCAGATCAAGATCATCAGCGGCTGTCGGCAAGAGCAGGTAAATTTATCTCCGGAAGGTGGCTTCGCGTGATGGCCCAACCGATAACCAGCTGGCTTTGACGCCGCAGGCCTCTTCGATCAATTGCACATAGGCTTGGGTAGCAGCGGGTAAATCCTGCCAGGATCTGGCATTTTGTGTGCTGCAGTTCCAACCGGCTACTTCAATATAAATGGGTTCCGCCTTGGTTAATTCATAGGCCAGTGGCATTCCCTCGACAATTTTGCCGTCGATCTTGTAGGCTGTGCAGACTTTCAGTGTTTTCAATTGATCCAAGGTATCAAGCTTGGTAATCGCAATATCGGTGAATCCGTTCAGCTGCGCCGCATAGCGTAAGGCATTCAAATCGAGCCAGCCGCAGCGGCGTGGTCGGCCGGTGGTGGCGCCGAATTCTTCGCCAAAATTGCGCAGATATTCACCGGTTGCATCCTGCAGTTCAACAGGGAAGGGTCCCGCTCCGACAGCGGTAGAGAAGGCTTTGACAATGCCGGTGACACCGGTGATTTGCTGCGGTGCGATACCGGCGCCGGAAGCTGCTCCGCCGGCGGTAGGATTGGAAGAAGTGCTATAGGGATAAATACCCCAATCCAGATCGCGCATCACACCCAATTGACCTTCAAGCAGAATATTTTTCTGCTGCTTCAGCGCAGCCGCCATGACCGGTAGGGTATCTTTGATGTAGGGCTTCAGCGCTTCGGCATACTCGAGATATTGCTGCACAATGACGGCGACATCCAGCAATTCACCGCCGAAAAAACTGCTAATCAGGTGATTTCCTTGTTCCAGTAATTCAGACAGGTCCTTGGTAAATTGCTCCCGATCGAGCATTTGACCCATTTGCAGACCGACCCGCAGTGCTTTGGCAGCGTAAACCGGTGCAATTCCGCGCAGAGTGGAACCCTGTGCGTTGCCGCCGCGCGCTTTTTCCAACAGCTGATCCAGACGGCTGTAAAGAGGCAGAGATAAATGAGCACGGTTCGATATGATCAAATTTTCAGTCGCCACGCCGGCTGCATGCAGTTTACGCAGCTCTGCCAGCAAATTGGCGGGATCGATGACCGTACCGGTACCGATAATATTTAAAACTTTCGGATTGAAAATCCCGCAGGGAACCAAATGCAGCGCAAATTTGCCAAAGGGGTTGACCACAGTATGACCGGCATTATCGCCGCCTTGAAAGCGAATTACAACATCAGCATCCTGCGCCAGTAAATCGACGATTTTACCCTTGCCTTCATCACCCCACTGGGCACCAACGATCGCACGAACGGACATGAAAATCATTCCTTTCCTTGCTGCTGAACGAATCAGCGCTTTGTAGATCAGCGGCGTCTTTGTCAACCGGCCTGACCCAACATTTGCATTATATCATAACTAATTAGAAGAAGGGAAATGATACTTTTGCATAGAACAATAACAATATGGAATGCTTAAGGAGGGATGCAAATGGATTTTCAGCATCTGCAGGCATTTTGTCGGACCGCTGAGACGCTCAATATGACCCGGGCGGGAGAAATCCTCTGTTTGAGCCAACCTGCGGTCAGTAAACAAATTCAAATGCTGGAACGCGATTTGGGCGGTGAATTATTCGTCCGGCAAGGCAGGCAGTTGAGTTTAAGCCCTCTGGGACAACTGATTTTACCGCAAGCGCGCAGCGTAATCCAACAAGTAGAAGAATTGCAGCAACAAGCGGCACAGGCGATCGACCCTTTACAAGGCCGTTTGGTGGTAGCGGCGGGCAGTGTGACGGTAGCTTATTTATTGCCGGAAGTTTTAACTGCTTTTCGACGCGCTTATCCCAAGGCTCAGCTGGCTGTTTTTGCCGGTAAAACCACCGAAACAGTGCGCATGGTCGATGAAGGGATTGCTCATATCGGCTTAGTCAGTTCTAAAGTCATTCACCATCATTTACAGATCGAACCGTTGTTTCATGATGCGATGGTGCTGGTGGCAACACCATCTCTGGTGACGGAAGACCTGGCCCAACTCGCCGTCGGACCCTGGCTGATTTTTACGCGCGGTACCGGTTTCCGTACCTATATTGATGACTTTTTCGCCGCGCATCAATTTGTTCCCCAGAATGTGATGGAGATGGACAGCATCGAAGCGCTGCGTGAAATGGCAATTGCCGGTTTAGGTTATTCTCTCTTGCCGCTGCGAGCGGTCAAGGAAGCCATTGAACGAGGGAAATTACAGGTGATCTATCGAGAGAGATTTATCCCTGCCGCCCGCTGCAATTCCCTGATCTATCGAAAAGAGAATTCTTTCTTTCTAAAGGAGGAGTTCCTCAGTCTGGCACGGAAATTTTTAAGAGATTGATTCGAAAAGTAACCATTTTGGAGGGATGAAAATGTCCGATTTAATGAATGGGTTTATTGATTATTATGCAGCTTTGCTACAACCGTCCCTGGAGATGGTAGACTTTTTAAGCAGGGAAATCGGCAATATCTCGACGGCTCATGTGCTGGATGCAGCCTGTGGCGGCGGTGAACTGGCGCATCTCTTGGCGGTGAACGGAGCTGTGGTGACTGCAGTTGAAAGTGAACAGGCGATGTTGGCAAAAGCGATTGCTTTCTCTAACCGTGATCGTGTACCGCGGGCGCTGCAATTTGAGGCTGCTCCCTTACTGCATTTACCTGGCAGCAACGGCAGTTATCATGTCATACTTTGTTTGAATAATGCCTCCGCTGTCCTGCAGGATGAAGCGGAGTACAGCGATTTTTTCCAACAGGCAGCCAAATTGCTGACGAAAGGCGGCCGCTTAGTCATGCAGTTATTCAATTATGACCTGCTGGCAGCAAGCAAGGAGCAGGATCTGCCGGATCTGGCCAATACCGAAGTGGGGATTCGTTTAAAACGTCATCTGGAACTGCAGCCGGAAGGGGACCTTTGTCTGACGACCCGATTGTCGTTGCTGCGGATTGATGCCAAGGAACTTTCCTATCAACAGATCATTCTTTACCCAATCCGGCGGCTGCAGATGCAGAAGATGCTGAATGAAGCCGGTTTCAGTGTCATTGATTTTTACGGAGGAATGGATGCCAGCAGTTGGCAGGAAAATTCACCTTCTACCATACTGATTGCGATACGAGGTTAACCAGCAGAACGAAAGAGAGAATGGAGGCGAAGGAAGTGACAGCGAAAGCAGCCGGAAGACGGCTAAAACGGATGCTGCGAACTGTGATACTGATTGTGTTGAGCTGCAGCCTGACGGTGGGCAATCTCCCTCTGGCAAAGGCTTCTTCTGAAGTGCCGACTTATGATTGGGCATCTCTATCAGCCGGCAGTACCCATACGCTCGCCGTGACGAACGACGGTGAATTATGGGCTTGGGGTGATAACCGTTATTATCAATTGGGGACAGGAGATACCATCAGTCATACCGAACCGGTGCATATTATGAGCAATATCGCTGTTGCCGCGGCCGGAGCTTTTCACAGTATTGCTTTGACAAAAACAGGTGAAATTTATGTTTGGGGCTGGAACAGTCGTGGCCAGCTAGGACTTGCTACGACGGCAGCGCAAACTACACCGACCCGCTTGCTGTTTGAAACAGTCAGCGCGATCGCTGCCGGACATGAATTCAGCCTAGCGGTGACGGTGAAGGGTGAATTATTTGCCTGGGGAGATAATAGTTACGGTCAGCTGGGCAACGATTCTACCACACAAAAAAGTATTCCGGCTTCGGTGATGAGCAATATGGCAAAAGTCTGGGCGGGAGATTATCAGGTGCTGGCTCTCGCTGCCGATCACTCACTTTGGTGCTGGGGCCGCAACGATTATGGCCAGTTGGGTTTAGGTAATCTGACCGCTGTGAAAAAGCCTGCGCGCGTACTGGAAAATGTCGTGACTGCAGCAACCGGCGGTTGGCACAGCCTGGCGGTCAAAGAGGATGGTTCTTTATGGACCTGGGGATATAATAAAGATGGTCAATTGGGCTATAGCGATCTGCTGCAAAGCAGTATACCGCGAAAACTGTTGGCGGAAAAGGTGCTTGCTGTTTCAGCCGGTGAGTATTATTCCGCGGCACTCTTTCAGAACGGTGACTTACTGACTTGGGGGAATAATGACTTCGGCCAGTTGGGGACCGGCAATCAGAAAAGCAGTGCCACGCCTACGGTGGTCCAACATGGCATCCTGAAAATTTCAGCCGGTGCATATCATCTGCTGGCATTACAGCAGGACGGCATTCTGTATGCTGTGGGGGACAATCGCAAAGGACAGCTGGGTAATGGCAAACCACTGAAAGAGGCGACCGCGACAGCGGTTCTGCAAAATGTCAAAGCAGTAGCAGCCGGGAACAGCCATGTTCTGGCACTAAAACAGAATGGCGAGCTCTATACTTGGGGTGAGAACGGCGCCGGTCAGCTGGGACTCGGTGCCGCGGTCGCAGTCGGTGCACTTACTCTGCTGAAAAGCGGCATCAGCAGTATCGGCAGCGGCAGCAATCACAGCGCTGCAATCGATACCAACGGCGGCTTATGGCTCTGGGGAATCAATGATCATTATCAATTGGGCAATCGGTCCAATGTTAATAGCCAAATCCCGGCACAATTGTTCGTCGATCCTCTGCATGTGAAAAGCAAAACAGAAACGGTAACGAACCTAACCGGGGCTACGGACAGTATTTCCTATTTGGTGGAAACCAATCCAACCGTGCAGGTTGTGGGTGGAAAAAACCACAGCATGGCCTTAAAAGCAAACGGTGAACTCTGGGTCTGGGGTGATAATGCCAAAGGTCAGCTGGGATTGGGGGACGCCATCACTGTCTGTAAGGAACCGGTTTTATTGATGAGCGGCGTAGAATCGATTGCCGCCGGTGATGAGCACAGCATGGCGATTCTAGCGGACGATTCTCTCTGGGTCTGGGGTGATAATACAGCCGGGCAGCTGGGCTTGGGTGATAACGTTCCCCGCACAAAGCCGCAGTTATTGGATGAAGCGGTATCCCAGGCAGCGGCAGGAAGTGCCTCAACGCTTTATGTTCTGCTGGATGGCACCGTCTTTGCCTGCGGCGCCAATGCGGCCGGTCAATTGGGGATTGGGACCTATGAACCACAAAATCTGCCTGTTAAGGTGATGGATGCCATTCGCTGCGTCAGTGCCGAAGCAAACACCAGTTTAGCTATTGGCTTGGAGGGAACTCTTTTTGGCTGGGGTGCCAACAATTACGGGCAGTTGCTGGAAGAGAACCCACTGCAGATCAATAAACCGGCAAAATTGATGGAAAATATCAGCAGCGCGGTATCAAATGAGTATGCGACTTATGCGCTTGCACGGGATGGCACTTTATTCTTGTTCGGCAGCGGTGTGAGCGGACAGCTCGGCAAGGGAGAACAGATGGTCTATCAGGATTGGCAGACCGTCCTGCGGCCGCTAACTGGCAAAGCCAATCAGCTTGTGCTGCGTATCGGTTGGGAAACCATGTTGGCGATGGGTAAATTGCAGGAAGTGGACCCCGGCCGTGCTACTGTACCGATTTTATTGAACTACACAACTTTACTTCCGTTGCGGGCGGTTGTGGAAGCATTTGGCGGTACGATTTCCTTTGAGGAGAACGAACGCTGTACCACGGTTATCCTGCACGGACATCAATTGAAAATGTGGGTCGGGCAAGCCAAAGTAGAATTGGATGATGTCGTCTACAGCAGCAATCCCCGGACAGGTATACCGGTGACTGCTCCGCAGATCATCAATGATCGCACGTTTATCCATATCCGCTGTTTGGAGTTTTTAGGTTTGACAGTAACTTGGCAGCAAGGGGAGCAAACCATCTTTGTTGAATAAACCAAGGTATAAAGAAGAAGCACAAAGCACAAGCTAATTCTAGTTGTGTTCGGTGCTTCTTTTGACAATAGTCAGCCGGTCATCAGGACCATTCTGTTCTCTGTTCCATTTAAACGTAAAGAGAATTATCAGTCGGGCTTAGCAAAAGCGCTGTTTTGAAGGCTTCTTTCAAATCCGGTTTCGTATTGAGATAATCCTGCATCACAGTAAATAAGAGCAAGCGGCGGTAGGCGATAAAGGTTTCAAATTGATTCAGCCAGGCAGGTGCCAAGTGATTCTCCTGCTCATATCCGTTCAGAAAAGCAGCGACAAAGCGCTTGATGCGCTCTGGTTCTCTACAAGGACAATGCATACCGCCGTAATCAAATAGCATCCCCTGCAGCGCTGTGGCGATATCCGACATGAAAAAGCCGAGATTGGCTACATCGAAATCGAGCAGTATCAGTTCCGAGCCGGATAACAATATGTTCATTTGATGGTTGTCATTGTGGATAAAACCCAGGTCGTCGGGGCTATTCGGGAACAAGTCAAATTGCTGATCCATTTCCTGCCATTTTTGTTTGATCTCCGGATCTTGACAGCGATTACGGAGGGCATTTATTTCCTGGTTCCAGCCAAATAACGACGTCGGTGCCAGGTTTTTGCTGAAATCTTTACTGATTCGGTGTGTTCTACCGATTAATTTTCCCCAGGACTCCGCGATTTTTCCTGTTAATTCTGCGCATTTTGGGCTTTTACCTTCGCAAAATTGCATCATATAACTGGTATAGATCGTATTGTGGTCGTAAAAAGTTTCGTAAAGATTGCCATACGAATCTTTTACAGGGCAAGCGATCGCAATGCCACCTTTGCCCAGATAATCTGCGAATCTCAATCTGGTGTCCAACTTTCTGAGAGTCGTAAAATCATCCTGCGGTATTGCGATAATTTTCAGGACCATTTTCCCCTTGCGCACTGGGAAGCTATAAACAATACCATCGGAATCTTCTCTGCCTCCGCCGAGAAAGGTCAAAAGATCCGGTTTCGTATCATATCTGGCTGTCAGAGTAGTTAAGGCATAGTCAGTCACACTAATCAAAATGAGATCCTCCTTATCAACAGCAATGCGACGGTTTTAAGGTTGATGCTTTTATCATAGGATGTATTATCGAATAAAAAAGAGCGTAATCTGATTTTATCATATTTCAGCAAGAAAAACAATATTTGAATCGCTTAAATCATGATTTATTTTTTGAAAATGTAACCTGAAAAAGTCCGAATTCATCGAGAGAAAACCGGAGATTATTTTGAGTTAAAGGCAATATCCATGTCAAGCCACAGCAACTCACCTTGTCAAGCGAGACGATCTGATGAAGTAAGAAACAGCAGCAATGCAAAATATCTTGTTCTAAATAGCTTTGCATCAGCGGCAAAGCAGTCGAAACCGGGAAAGGAGTGAGCAATATGAAGATGAATCGGAATGTATGGCTTGGCCTGGTGGTTTTACTTTTGCTCGCGGCGGGATTGTCAGTCTACTATTTCAGCCCAAAACCGCTTGAACCGGAAACGCAAGCAGAACCGGAGAGAAATTTCGTACCGGAACTATCTCTGAAAATTACTGCCGAATTAAGCGGTGTGGTCAAAGAGGTGAAAGATTATTTGATTCTCACGGCCCGCTGGCAGGATCAAGTTTACGTATTTGATGCTTACCGGACCGTTTTTCATCAGCAGTTTGTGACTGAGAACAGCTTGCCGCAGGTCATAGCTCAAGGCAGCAAGGTGAACCTACAGTTTCTCACCAATTTGCCACAGGAGATCAAACTGGAACGTGATTTTTATACCTTTGATATCCTGCAGCCTGACGCACAGCAACCGGTAACTGACCTTACCGCCGAAGTGAAACTGAGCAAAGAGGAAAAAGGCAGCGGTGGCAGTGCGAGCTTTCAGGTAACATATGGCGAATATACCTATCTCTACTATACCTTGCATTGCGTATGGCCGAACCAAAATGAAGTGACCATCGCGATTCCCATGATGGCGAACAGTATGAAATAAACCAGTAAAAAAAGCAACGGTGTCACTTTTGGGGTGGCATCGTTACTTTTCATTTTGCCAGGGGAAAGAAAATGGCGGTTCAGGCAACTTTGTTGCCTGAACCGCCTGCCTTTTAGTCGCGTTTGCGTTGGATATAATGCGTATGCAGTAATTCGTGCGCTTTGTGACTGTTCGGCTGACCAAGAAAATCAGCGTAGAGTTTCTGCAGATCGACATTCTCGTGTGAACGGCGAATTGTTTTGGCTTCATCCGCACGATACAAACCGGCAGCTCTTGCTTTTAAAATTTCCATATTGCCATGATGGTAGGGCTGGCCGGCTCCGCCGATACAACCGCCGGGGCAAGCCATGACTTCGATAAAATGATACGGACAGCTGCCATCCTGGATCGATTCCATTAAGGTTCTGGCATTGCGCAGCGTATTGGCAATGGCAACCTTGACAGGCAAGTCACCGATCATCACAGTCGCTTCTTTGATGCCTTCAAAACCACGCACAGCACAGAATTCTACTTTTTCCAGGCGCTGGCCGGTCAGGGTTTCATAAGCTGTGCGCAGAGCCGCTTCCATCACACCACCGGTGTTGCCAAAAATAACGGAAGCACCGCTGCTTTCTCCCATCGGACGGTCAAATTCACTATCGCTCAAAGCGTCAAATTGGATACCGGAGTGTTTGATCATGTGGGCCAATTCGCGGGTTGAGATGACGATATCGACATCCTGTAAGGCTTGATTGCTCAACTCCGGGCGGTTATTTTCGTATTTTTTAGCCAAACACGGCATGACGGAAACAACAACCAAATTCTTCAGATCGTAGCCCAGTTTCTCGGCATAATACGCTTTTAAGATAGCGCCTAACATTTCGTGCGGAGATTTGCAGGTGGAAAGATGAGGCAGCAGGTCGGGGAATTTGTGTTCCATAAATTTAATCCAGGCCGGGCAGCAACTGGTCATCATGGGCAGAACGCCGCCTTCTTTGATACGGGTGATCAACTCTGTGGCTTCTTCCATAATGGTCAGATCAGCGGCAAAATCGGTATCAACAACCTTATCAAAGCCCAGGCGTTTTAACGCAGTTACCATTTTGCCGGTAACATTAGTGCCGGACGGATAACCAAATTCTTCGCCCAAAGCGACCCGCACGGCAGGAGCAGTTTGCACTACCACAATTTTATCCGGATTGCGGATTTCTTTAAATACAGCAGGACCGTTATCCACTTCGGTTAAAGCAGCGGTAGGGCAGACGGCAACACATTGTCCGCAGAAAGTGCAGGATGTGTCAATCATGGGGATATGGAAGGCGGTATCAATGCGTGTGTCATAACCACGGCGTACACCGGAATAGATGCCCATTTTTTGCACTTCGTTGCAAACTGTTTCGCAGCGTCGGCAGAGGATACACTTTGTGGTGTCCCGCACGATGGAAAAACTGGAAGTATCCGCTACCGCTTCGGGAACCGGCGACTCAAAGGGTAAATGTTCAACGCCCATTTCGCTGGAAAGCGCTTTCAATTCGCAGGAATCGTTGCGTTTACAAGTCAGGCAGTTGTGCGGATGGTTCGAAAGCAGCAGTTCCAGGATGGTTTTACGGGTTTCCACGGCACGTGCAGAGTCCGTACGGATGACCATGCCTTCGATCACATTGGTGGAGCAGGAGGGAGCCAGATTCTTGCGCCCGACGATTTCCACCAAACAGACACGGCAGGAACTGGACTGGCATTTCACGTCAACATCCGGTAAATTCATATAGCAGAGCGAGGGAATTTTTATGCCGATGGTTTTTGCGGCATCCAAAATTGTAGTACCGGCTGCAACGGAGACCGGTAAGCCATTGATGGTCAGATTGACGATAGACATATGATCGATCTCCTCCTATTTCTTTATGATGGCTTTCTTGGGGCATTTGCTGGCGCAGATACCGCATTTTAAGCACTTGCTTTGATCAATGACATGAGGTTGGCGAACGGCGCCGCTGATGCAGTTGGCGGGGCAATTCTTTGCGCAAAGGGTACAGCCAATGCAGAGTTCCGGCTGTACTTCGTAATGCAGCAGAGCTGCGCAGACACCGGCCGGACAGCGCTTTTCCTGAATATGCGCGATATACTCGTCACGGAAATAATGCAGAGTGCTCAATACCGGATTGGGAGAAGACTGACCCAAACCGCAGAGAGAAGCTTCTTTAATGATGTTGCCCAGCGATTCCAACTTATCCAAGTCTGCCATGGTACCTTCGCCATGGGTGATTCGCTGCAGGATTTCCAGTAAATACTTATTGCCAAAACGGCAGGGCGTGCACTTGCCGCAGGATTCTTCCACGGTAAAACCGAGATAGAATTTGGCGATGTTGACCATACAAGCGGTTTCATCCAAAACAATCATACCGCCGGAACCCATCATGGTGCCGATCTTTTGCAAAGATTCGTAATCAATCGGCGTGTCCAAGTGCTGTACAGGAATGCAGCCGCCGGAAGGACCGCCGGTCTGTACTGCTTTTAAGGCTTTGTTGTCGACGATGCCGCCGCCGATTTCATAAATGATTTCACGTAAGGTCGTGCCCATAGGAACTTCGATCAAACCGACATTATTGACTTTCCCAGCCAAAGCGAACACTTTCGTGCCGGCGCATTTTTCGGTTCCGATGGTTCTGAACCAATCCGGACCATTGTTGATAATGGGGCAGATATTGGCAAATGTTTCAACGTTGTTGATCACGGTCGGTTTACCATAAATACCTTTATTGGCAGGATAAGGTGGCTTGTTGCGCGGTTCTCCGCGGTTTCCTTCTACCGAAGCAATCAAAGCTGTTTCTTCTCCGCAGACAAAAGCACCGGCACCTAAGCGCAATTCAATCTCAAATGAGAAATCGCTGCCCATAATATGCTGACCGAGTAAACCGGCTTCTTTGGCCTTTTCGATCGAAAAAACCAAACGGCGGATCGCGCTGGGGTATTCGGCGCGGATATAAATGAAACCTTGGTTGGCGCCGATGGCATAACCGGCGATGGCCATGGCTTCCAGGATACTGTGCGGATCGCCTTCCAGGACAGAGCGGTCCATAAACGCACCCGGATCACCTTCGTCCGCGTTGCAGCAGACATATTTTTGTGGTTCTTTTTCCACGGCAGTAAAAGCCCATTTATTACCGGTGGGGAAGCCAGCGCCGCCGCGGCCACGCAAACCGGATTTTTTTATCGTTTCGATAACATCCTGCGGTGTCATTGAGGTAATGCATTTTCCCAAAGCCAAATAACCTTTTTGAGAGATGTATTCTTCCAGACTGGCAGGATTGATCACGCCGCAGTTACGGGTGGCGATGCGGACTTGTTTCTTGAAGAAAACAGCGTCATCGTAGTTGGTAATGGCGTTCCCTTCCTGGGCACCTAACAATAGATGTTCTACATAATGGCCATCGCGCAGATGAGAAGTAACAATTTCTTCTACATTGTCCGGTGTGATTTTCGTGTACATGATGCGTTCCGGATGTACCACAACCACAGGACCTTGCGAGCAAAGTCCAAAGCAGCCGGTCCGAATAATTTTCACTTGATCAGTTAAACCATATTTTACGACGGCAGCCTCGAATTTGTCGGCTATGCCGAGTGAGTTGGAAGCCGCACAGCCGGTATCGGCGCAAACCATGACATGGATTTCACCGCTGTTCGGTTGGCAGCCTTCGGGCAGCTGAATAAAATCAGGTGCGAGATTCTCTTTCCGTAAGCGAAGATTCGTCTTGGCTGTTTCCTGTTCATAGAGAGCGAGCAACTGTGCATAAGAAGTGATCGGTTGCATTCTTATACACCTCCTTCGGATTGGCTGTATTCGCTGATAATTTGAGCGACGTCCTCGGGTTTGACATGGCCGTAGACTTTGTTATTGATCATGACGACAGGGGCTAAACTGCAGGCGCCGACGCAGCGCACCGGTGTGATGGAAAATTTAAAATCGGGTGTCGTTTCTCCGCTTTTGATATGAAGTTGATTTTCAAATTCTTTTAGAACCGCTTCTGCACCACCTACGAAACAAGCGGTACCCAGGCAAACATTAATGTTGCTTTGACCGCGGGGGACCATGGTAAAGAAGGTGTAGAAACTGACGACTCCATATACCTTCGCTGTGGAAATATCCAAACGTTCAGCAATATGAGATTGAACATCTTGCGGCAGATAACCAAAAAGCGATTGCGCGTGATGCAGAACAGGAATCAAAGCAGATCCTTTATTGGATATCGATAATGTATCGATATACTGATCCAATTCGGTGAATTTGCTTTGCATGCAATTGCACGCCATAGGTGAAATCCCTCCCCTTCGATTGTAATTCATAATAAATTGTCAGCTCGGGAGCTATTTTTCCCAGAGACTTCTAGATAAAGTATAATCTTTCTGAGGAAACAAGTCAAATTGTCGAAAAAATCGATACTTTTTTACTGTATTACTATTTATTTCTATTTTTTTGCAAAGGCACCCTTGTTTGTGAAAAATTTCTTGATATCAAGTCCAATTGCCCGAATTTCACAAAATGGCAGAGCCAATTTTATGAAAATTCACTCTTTATGATGGACTGTAAGCGGCATAAATAAAAGTGATCATAGAAATAATAATTAAAACATACAAAAAGTAGCTGGAAATAGAAAAACCATTGCAACAAATATTCCCAAATTGCAATGGTTTTTTGATGATTTCCCTATTTTTTGTATGTTTTAAATTCGGTTTTTCAATGAATTTGCTTCTTTTCTGCCATCATTCGATTTGGTAGATCCCTTTGGGGCGATCATTCGTGCAATCACCATCGCCATCGAGTGGAATCGCCTCACCCATTATCGTGGGCTGCGGTTTTAAAATCACCTGAAAAAAGTCCTTGACACGTGCTGCCATTTCTCTGGCACTGTAGTAAGATTGGCCGGCATAACTGCGATAATCAGAAGCAACACCGTAAGCATCCAGTCCGAGCGCACGGGCAACATATAAAGCGCGGTAGAGATGGTAGCGCTGGGTAACGATGATGATTTTTTCAGCTTGAAAAATCTCTTTCGCTCGGTATAAGCTTTCATAGGTAGAAAAACCGGCATGATCCATAAAGATGTCGCTGGATGGTACTCCATGCGAGATGGCGAACAGTTTCATGGTATTTACCTCATCATAGTCGACCTGACCATGATCGCCGCTGACCAGTAATTTTTCGGCGGAGCCAAGCTCATAAAGCGCTATGCCTTGCAGCAAACGGTCCTCCAGCATATCGCTGGGAGTTCCGTCGGCTTTTACACCTGCTCCCAGAATCAAAATGCAGTCTGCGGCCAGAGAAGCGGTTTTATCTGTATTCAAAATGCGTTGCTGTACGCTCAGCATCACGAAAGCGTTCATCGCCAAAGGAGTGGCTAAAATTGCCATCAGTGTGGTTAGTATGATAGGAAGGAAAGAAGGATGCTTTTCTGGATTCGGGTTGTTTGTTCTCACCTTGTGCATTTACTTTCCTCATTTCTTTTTTGAGTCAACCGGACTCGGAATCATCTTAGCTTAATCTAGTATAGCACAAGCCATTGACTCAATCAAATCCATAAGAGGAAAGTTTATGGATTATTCAGAATCTGTAACAATGATACTGCTCTCCTCTGGCTGCCATAGGAATGCGATTCAGCAGAATCAGCACTGACTTTCCGCCTTGACTTGACAATCAGCTTAAAAACTTGCCGGCAGGACAGCGTTTCGATGCGTTGATGCCTACCTAAAACCTGACCGCAGTTGCTGTATTGCCAAAAAAATCGTCTGCGCTTTACGCCAACCAGTAAGGTTGCTGTTTGTTTTTATAAAAATTACGCTTGACAAGTATCTTGCTATCTCTTATACTACAGGGTAGTAACCAGCTATATCCTTTAAGTTCGACCCCGTGAGGCGAGCAAGGTGAGGGGGTAACCAATCATGTTGACGTACACGTTTATCCTTTTTTATACAAGGGGTAGACGTTTTTTATTACCCTTTTTCAGGTAAGCAAACCGGACGGATCGGGAAAAATGACAAAGAAGGGAAGTGTGCAGTTCTTGCAGCTTAACAGTAAAGATGTTCTTGGTTTAGAAACCATGTCCCGCAGCGAAATGGAATTGATCATGGCAGAAGCGAGAAAAATGAAGCGGCTCATCGAGCAGCCGGTGAAAAAGAGGACGGATTTAAGAGGCAAAGTCGTCGTCAATCTTTTTTTTGAACCATCTACCCGTACGCGCAGTTCATTTGAACTAGCGGGAAAGTACCTGGGAGCGGATGTAATTAATATCACGGCTTCCACCTCCAGCGTGGTCAAAGGGGAGACCTTATTGGATACCGCTCTCACCATCGCCAGACTGGGGACCGATATTTTAGTCATGCGTCATGCTGCTTCCGGTGCGCCGCATTTTTTGGCAAAACAGCTGCACTGCAGCGTGATTAATGCCGGTGATGGTATGCATGAGCATCCGACGCAAGGCTTATTGGATCTCTATACGATGCTGGATAAACTAGGCGACCTGACAGGCAAGAAGATAGTACTCCTGGGTGATATTGCGCACAGCCGGGTGGCGCGCTCCAATCTTTATGCGATGCTGAAGTTTGGTGCAAAGGTCACGCTCTGTGGTCCGCAGACGCTGCTGCCGGTGCAAGCCGCGCAATGGGGTGTGAAAGTGACCAGCAATATTGAAGAAGCGCTGCAGGATGCCGATGTGATCAATGTGCTGCGTCTGCAGTTGGAACGGCAAAAGAAGGGGCTCTTCCCCAGTGTCCGGGAATACCACGCCAACTGGGGTTTGGATGAGCGCCGTTTGCGTCTGGCGCACCTCAATGCCTTGGTGATGCATCCGGGTCCCATGAACCGCGGTGTGGAAATTGCTTCTGCGGTAGCAGATTCGATGCAGTCGACCATCGAAGAACAGGTTACCAACGGCGTTGCTGTGCGGATGGCATTATTGAATCTTTTAGTGGGAGGGGAAAGCCATGACTAAGCTCTTATTAAAAGGGGGGCGTGTGATCGACCCGATGCAGCAGCTGGATCAAATCTGTGATCTTCTGATCGAAGACGGTCTGATTTGCGATCTGCAGCCGGAGATTACGGCTGCAGGGGCAGAGATCGTGGATTGTCGGGGAAAAATCGTGGCGCCGGGATTTATTGATGCTCATGTGCATCTGCGGGAACCCGGTTATGAATATAAAGAAGACATTGCCAGCGGCAGCAAAGCAGCCGCAGCCGGTGGATTTACGGCTGTCTGCTGTATGCCGAACACCGACCCCATATGTGATAACCGCAGCGTAGTGGAATACATCCTGCGCCAGGCGGCAATCGCCGGCGGCGCCCGTGTTTATCCTCTGGCCGCGATTACCAAAGGGGAAAAGGGTCTGGAACTGACCGAAATGGCTGACCTAAAGTCTGCCGGTGCGATTGGCGTTTCGGATGACGGCAAACCGGTGGTCAATGCCGAAGTGATGCGCAACGCGCTGGAATATAGTGCCATGTTTGGCTTAACGGTCGCCAGCCACTTGGAGGATCCGGTTTTAGCCGAAGGCGGTGTGATGCATCACGGTGCGGTTTCCACCCGTCTGGGATTGCGCGGGATTCCCTCCGCTGCCGAAGAAGTGATGGCGTACCGGGATTTGCAGCTGGCGAAATTGGTGGGCGGCAGGATTCATCTCTGCCATCTCTCCGCAGCGAATTCGGTTCGCCTGCTGCGGCAAGCCAAAGAGGATGGAATCAAAGCCAGCGGTGAAGTGACGGTGCATCATTTGATTCTAACCGATGAGATCGTAGCACAGTCCGATTACGACAGCAATACAAAAATCAATCCGCCGCTGCGCTCCGCGGCAGACCGTCAGGCTTTGATTGAGGGCGTCAGAGACGGCGTCATCACCGCCATTGTGACGGACCATGCGCCGCATCATTTGGATGATAAGCGCATGGAATTCGACTATGCAGCCTTTGGTATTTCCGGTTTGGACACAGCGGTGGCTTTGATCATGGACCGCTTGGTAGCACCCGGACTGATCCCACTGCAGACCGTGATCAAAGCTTTTACCAGCGGTCCGGCGGCAATTTACAACTTGCCGGACCATCGCCTGAGCCTTAGCAGCCGTGCCAATATCACAATAATTGATCCGCAGGAAATACGCACGGTCAAACCGGAAGCGTTTGTCTCCAAAGGTAAAAACACACCTTACGGCGGCTGGCAGCTAAAAGGCTGGCCGGTTTGCACCATCGTAGAGGGAGAAATTCGCTACAGAAGGGAAGTAGGAGTTTAATGGACGGAAAACTCATATTAGCCAATGGCCTTTCGTTTGACGGAAAGCTGCACGGAGCCTGCCAAGCCGCGATGGGTGAAGTCGTTTTTACGACCGGCATGACCGGTTACTGGGAAACACTCACCGATCCTTCTTATGCAGGTCAGTTGGTCACCATGACTTATCCCCTGCAGGGCAATTACGGTGTCAATCCGCTGAAGGCAGAATCGGAACATGTTTGGTGCAAAGGCATGATCGTCAGAGAACTCTGCGATTTTCCCAATCATTTTTTAATGCAGGGCAGCCTGGAACATTTCCTGCTCGAGCAGCAGATCACGGTGATCAGCGAATTGGATACCAGAGCGTTGGTGCGCCTGCTGCGCAGCTACGGTGTGATGGAGGGGATTATCGTACCGGCCAGCGTGTCACAGCAGGACGCCTTAGCGATGCTGAAAGGCATGGCGCATCCCGATTATGTTAAACAGGTCGCCTGCAAAGAGATCCACCGCATCAAAGGCAGCGGTACGCGGGTGGCATTGATTGATTTTGGCGCCAAGTCAAATATCATTCGTAAATTGCAGGCGCTGGATTGCGATATTACTGTTTTTCCACCGAACGCCACAGCGGCGCTGGTCATGGCAGAGCAGCCGGACGGAGTCTTGCTTTCCAATGGACCCGGTGCTCCCGAAGTGCAGCTTGCCGCCATCTCACTGGTCCGGGATTTGGCCGGACGGATTCCCATTGTAGGCATCTGCCTTGGTCATCAGATCATCGCCCTGGCCATGGGGGCAGCCACCTATAAGCTGCCGTTTGGTCACCGGGGAGGCAATCATCCGGTCAAGGATTTAGCGAGCGGACAAGTCCGCATGACTTCGCAGAATCACGGTTATGCCGTGGATTTATCCAGTGTCCAGCATACGCAATTGGAAGTCACCCATATACAGCTGAATGATAATACAGTGGAAGGCTTACGTCATAAGACACTGCCGATCTGGTCGGTTCAGTATCATCCGGAGGGGTCACCCGGTCCGCTGGATTCATCCAGCCTCTTCGGTTCTTTCATCAAAACGTTCCAAAGAAAGAAGGGGCGCTAAATGCCAAAGAAATCCTACCTGAAAAAAATCCTGGTGATCGGCTCCGGTCCGATCATCATCGGTCAGGCGGCGGAGTTCGATTACGCCGGTACCCAGGCCTGCCGTGTTCTGCGTGAAGAAGGGGTGCAGGTCATTCTGGTCAATTCCAATCCAGCCACCATTATGACCGATAAAGAAATGGCGTATCAGACTTATCTGGAGCCGATTTCGCCGGAAATTGTTACGAAAATTATCGAAAAAGAGCGGCCGGATGGAATTCTGCCCACGCTGGGTGGCCAGGTTGGCCTGAATATGGCGCTGTCGTTAGGGCAAAAAGGTATTTTTAAACAATACAATGTGGAATTATTGGGAACACCGCTGGATGCCATCGAACGTTCGGAAGATCGGCAATTATTCAAAGATGCCATGGAAAGCATTGGTGAACCGGTACTGGAAAGCTACACGGTCAACGATCTGCCCAGTGCCATCCCCTTTGCTAAAAAAATCGGTTATCCCATCATTGTGCGGCCTGCCTTTACCCTGGGAGGTACCGGCGGCGGCTTCTGCTACAACGAGGAAGAGCTCTGCGAACTGCTGCCCATTGGTTTACGACTGAGTCCCATCAATCAATGTTTAATTGAAAAATCTCTGAAAGGTTGGAAAGAAATCGAGTTTGAAGTCATGCGCGATGCGAAAGATAATTGTATCGCCATCTGCTCCATGGAAAACTTTGATCCTTTGGGCGTCCACACCGGAGATTCGATTGTGGTAGCACCGACGCAGACGCTCGATGACAGCGATTATCAGATGATGCGTTCCGCTTCCCTCAACATCATTCGCAATTTGGGGATTGAAGGCGGCTGCAACGTTCAGTTTGCCCTGGATCCTTACAGTCAGCAATACTATGTCATTGAAGTAAACCCCAGAGTCAGCCGTTCCTCCGCTCTGGCATCCAAAGCGACCGGTTATCCGATTGCCCGCATCGCCAGCCTGATTGCTTTGGGTTATACCCTGGATGAAATCGTGAATCCGGTAACCGGACGCACCAGCGCCTGCTTTGAACCAACCATCGACTATATCGTGGCGAAAGTTCCGCGTTTTCCTTTCGATAAATTCCGGGTGGCCAACCGTCAGCTGAATACACAAATGAAATCAACCGGCGAGGTGATGGCCATCGGCCGCACTTTCCCGGAAGCATTACAAAAGGCTGTGCGCTCGCTGGAGCAGGGTTACACCGCGGTTTGGACAGCGGAGAGCGCTCAGCTCAGTGAAGAAGAGTTGATCCGTCAGATCACCTATGCCGATGATCTGCGCTTATTTCATCTGATGGAAGCACTGCGCCGCGGTTTCTCACTGGAGAAGCTTTACGAAATTACCCGCATCGATCCCTGGTTTTTGCATCAATTACAGCGCATCCCGGTGATGGAGCAGCGTCTGCAATCCGAACCGTTTGGCAAGGAATTGCTGCGTGACGCAAAACGGCTCGGCTTTGCCGATAGTGAAGTGGCTCGTCTGAGCCGGCAAACGGAAAAAGCAGTCTACGAACGGCGCATCAGCGAGAAAATAGAGCGCACCTATAAATTGGTTGATACCTGTGCCGGTGAGTTTGAATCGGATACGCCTTATTATTATGCCACCTTCGAACAGGAGGATGAAGCGCAGCCGATGGAAGGCAAAAAAGCAGTGGTAATCGGCTCCGGTCCGATCCGTATCGGTCAGGGTGTCGAATTTGATTACTGTTCCGTGCACGCCTTGCAGGCACTGGAGAAAGCCGGGTATCGCTCCATTATGATCAATAATAACCCGGAAACCGTCTCCACCGATTTCAATGTTTCCGATCGCCTCTACTTTGAACCCCTGATGGAAGAAGAAGTCCTGGATATCCTGAGAAAAGAAAAACCGCAGGGAGTTCTGGTGCAATTCGGCGGACAGACTGCCATCAATTTAGCGCGCTGCATCGATGAAAGCGGCATTCCAATTTTAGGTTCGCAGCTGGATGCGATTGATTTGGCCGAAGACAGAGAACGCTTTGATGATCTCCTGGAGAGCTTACACTTGGCGCGTCCGGCAGGCAAAGCGGTACGCTCTTTTGCAGAAGCCAAGAACGCCGTGCAGGAACTCGGTTTTCCGGTTCTGGTCCGTCCTTCCTATGTGCTGGGCGGCCGCGGTATGGAAATCTGCTATTCTGTCAATGAGTTGGAAGGTTATCTGCAGGAAGCTGTCCGCATCTCTCCCGACCATCCTGTGCTGATTGATCGTTATATTTTAGGCCAGGAATTGGAAGTCGATGCAATTGCCGATGGAGAAACGGTTCTAATTGCCGGAATCATGGAGCATGTAGAACGGGCCGGGGTGCATTCCGGTGATTCGATCGCAGTCTATCCCTGGTATCACATCGATCCCTGGGTGGTAGAAGAAATTTGCGAAGCCACCACAAAAATGGCTTTGGCGCTGCAGGTGAAAGGCCTGATCAATGTCCAGTTCGTGCGGCAGGGACAAAACTTATATATCATTGAAGTGAATCCCCGCTCCAGCCGAACCGTTCCCTTCCTCTCCAAAGTGGCGAATTTGCCTATGGTGCAGATTGCTACCCGGGTTGCTTTGGGTGAGAGCATCAAAGCACAGGGTTATCCGGACGGATTATGGGCTGCCGGTGATTTCTATGCAGCCAAAGCGCCGGTCTTTAGCTGGGCGAAACTGCGCGGTGTGGAAATTGGTTTAGGTCCGGAAATGAAAAGCACAGGCGAAGTCATCGGTCTGGGTCAAAACAAAGACGAAGCCTTGGCGCGCGCTTTCTGGGCAGCCGGCTGGAAACCTACCGAGCAAAAAGTCTTATTGGCAACTATAGCCGACCGTGATAAAAAAGAAGCGATCCCGCTGATCAAGCAATTTTGGCGGGCGGGTTATAAAGTATATGCTACCAGCAAAACTGCGGAAGCGCTGCAGCAGGCCGGTGTAAAAGTGGAAGAGGTAGCGAAGATCGGCGGCAAAGAGCGGACGGTGTTAGATGTGATTGCGGAGGGTAAGATTGATTTCGTCATCAATACCGTTACTTTAGGTAAATTACCGGAACGGGATGGTTTTATCATTCGCCGTTCTGCGGTGGAGCATGACTGCCGTTACTTTACTTCCTTGGATACTTTGCTCGCTTATTGGCGCTGTCTCAGCTATCTGCAGAATACGGAACATCTGAAACCCGTTAGTTTACAGGAGTATCTCCATGAAAAATAAAGCGCAGAATAAAGCGGCACTGGTGATCGAGAATCAACATCTCAAAGGTAATTATTGGTTGCTGACCCTGGCGGAAAAGAACTTGGTCGATTTGATGCAGCCGGGTCAGTTCGTCAATATCAGACTTAGCGGTCTAAACGATCCGCTGCTGCGACGTCCAATGAGCATCCATGCGGTCGACACCGAGACCGGCAGGTTTAAAGTATTATACCAGGTGGTCGGTCGAGGAACTGAAGCCTTGACTACGATCAAAACCGGAGAAAGCTTGCAAATCTTAGCACCCTTAGGCAGCGGCTTTCCTCTGCCGGACGAACCGGCAGCGAATGGTCAGCAGATTGCTTTGGTTGCCGGCGGTATCGGCATTGCACCGCTTTACGCTTTGGCGGAGGATTTGCTCCAAAAAGGCTATTGTCTTACTGTCTATTACGGCAGCCGCAGCCGGGCAGACTTATTGGTCCTGGAGGAATTACAGCAGCTTGGCGTCAAGCTGGAACTGGCAACCGAAGACGGCAGCTGTGGTAAGCAAGGTTATGTGACAGTCCAGCTCAGAGAAAACCTGCAGCGGCAGCAGACAAAAGCGGTATATGCCTGTGGTCCGATGCCCATGCTGAAAGCCTTAAAAAAGGAAACCCAAAGCTTGGCGATTCCGGTTTGGCTTTCATTGGAAGCGCATATGGCCTGCGGTCTGGGTGCGTGTCTTGGCTGCACCGTCCGCTTAAAAACTGCGGATGGCGGTTGGCGGTATGCTTTGATCTGCCAGGAAGGTCCTGTCATAGCGGCGGAAGAGGTGGATTTTGATGAATAAGCAAGTTGATTTGAGCGTGGAAATCGCGGGAATTCACTTTCGGACCCCGATTACGACTGCTTCCGGCACCTTTGGCTTCGGTCAGGAATACGCTGATCTGACCGATTTGCGTCAGTTGGGAGCAATCACCGTCAAAGGTATCACACCGGAACCTCGTCAGGGCAACCCCGGTCAGCGCTTAATTGAGACACCTGCCGGTCTGATTAATTCCGTCGGCTTGATGAATCCTGGGGTAGAAGCTTTTTTAACTGATGAACTGCCCTGGCTGCTGCAGCAGGATGTGCCTTTGATCGTGAATATCAATGGTAAAACAGCGGAAGAATACGGCGAAATGGCAGCCCGTTTGGATAAAATAGCAGGAATTGCCGCTTTGGAAGTCAATATTTCCTGCCCAAACGTCAAAGAAGGCGGCATGGCCTTCGGTACCAAACCGGAAACTGCTGCGGCGGCTGTCAGGGCTGCCCGCAGGAATACAAAGCTTCCCTTGATTGTCAAATTGTCACCCAATGTGACCGATATCGCTCTGATGGCTAAAGTCGTGGAAGCGGAGGGGGCGGATGTGATTTCCTTGATCAATACCCTCTTAGCTATGGTGATTGATCTCAAATTACGTAAACCGGTCTTAGCCAATACATTTGGCGGCTTATCCGGTCCGGCGATCCGACCGATTGCCTTGCGGATGGTTTATCAGGTTTATCAGGCAGTCCGATTACCGATCATCGGCATGGGGGGTATCATGACGGCCGAAGATGCCCTCAGCTTTCTGATGGCGGGAGCCAGTGCGATTGCTTTGGGAACAGCGAATTTTGTGGAACCGGACAGTATCGGTCAAGTGGCAGGCGGCTTGGCGGCTTGGTGCCAAAAAGAGAAGGTAAGCGCGATCAGAGAAATCATCGGCTGCGCGCACAGATAATTCAATAAGGGACCAAAACGACCGGTTAAATGGAGCTAAGAAATCCACAAGCCGGTTGTTTTATTGTACATGATCAATGTTGCATGCACTTTCTGCGCAATGCTTGTGATGATTGGTAAATCTGGTAGAAGGAATCTTTTTCTGATTTCTAGAACAATAAAAGAGGACGGGGAGGTGGTACGGATGACATTACAGCCAAAACAGATTTTACAACGCTTGTTGGCAGCCGGGTACGCTGCTTATTATGTGGGCGGCTGTGTCAGAGATCATCTGTTGGGACTGACTGCCTCCGATATCGATTTGGCGACCTCCGCCATTCCTACTCAGATCGCCGCGGTATTTCCGGATGCCAAGCTGAATGCGGTGGGGAGACAATACGGCGTTTTGTTGGTTGATGGCACCGAAGTGGCCACTTTTCGCGGCGAAGCCTATCTGGATCCCGGCAAACCCCTGGTTTATGCAGTCAGCAGTTTTACCGCTGACGCTGCCCGGCGTGATTTTACGATCAACGCCATCGCGATGGATATCAACGAGAATTTGCTGGACCCGTTTGGCGGCCGCCAGGATATCCTCCATCGCCAAATTCGGGCGGTAGGAAAAGCAAAACTGCGCTTTGAGGAAGATCCGATCCGCATTTTACGGGCTGTCACGTTTGCCGCTCGTTTTGATTTTAGCCTGGAACCAGACACCAAAACGGCCATGATGCAATCTGCTGATTTACTGGATGGCGTCCCGCAGGAACGCGTCGGCAAAGAGCTGCACAAAATGGTGCGAAAAAGAGTTCTGGCCAAGGGCTTGAGCATGCTGGCGGATTGTCAGCTGCTGGATAAGGTGTTGCCGCAAATCTGCCATTTAGAAACCGTTACGCAAAATCCGGCCTATCACCACTTGAATGCCTGGGAACATACGCTGGCTGTGCTGACTTATGTGGAAACGAAAATTCCCCAAGACGATGTTCTGACCTGGGCGGCGATGTTTCACGACTGCGCCAAAGGGCTGCCGGGGATTCGCTCCATCGATCCGTTCAGCTGTCAGCCCAGCGATCATGGCCATGATTTGATGGGCTGCCGAATTTGTGAGCAGTCAATGCTCGGTTGGGAAGTAGCGAAAACAATCCGTCAACAGGTGGGAAAGCTGATTGCCTGGCATATGAGCCTGCCGATGGCGCTGACGCCGCAGGCGGTGACAGACTATTTGAATCACCTCGCCGTTGAATTCAAAAACAGTCTGGAACTGAGCATTTTTCTGCGGCAGCTCTACCTATTTAAAACAGCCGATATCATGGGCAAAAATCCGGAGCAATGCGAAAGCAGATTAGCGGAATTGCATACGGTCTGGCAAATGATCGATCATGCTTTGGAGATCATTCCGTTTTATTTGGCGCAAGCCGGAATTCATGGCAGCGGCCGCTCGGAAAAAGGACCTGCCTTAGGTTTGAAATTACAGCAATTGCTGGCTTCAGCGCAGATAGAAGCCCTGAAACACTGGTGATTTTTATATTATACCGTCAAATACAAGTTAAAAAACCTTGGCAAAGGGGTTATGAGCGAAATCACTGCCCTTATCCGGCAGTCATTTAATGAATCGAGCATAAAATTAGTGGAGGTGGAGTTGGATATGAATCAGATTTTTCCGTTTTTGATTGGCACGAATGACTTACCGGTCAGTGCCAATGTTGAAAAAGCAATCGCAACTTGTCTCGTACACAGCCGGGTGTTTGATAATACCATCCCCAGAGAAAAGTTGGCGGGAGAAACCTTGCTTGCACTCACCCAAGTGCGTTGGCCGATCTTACTGAAGCGCGTCTTTGATCAGGATCGGGCTTATTTATTTGACCTGTTGAATATTATGGGCGAGCAGCTGCAGTTATCGGTTTCGCCTGCCAGATCACTCGATACGACTGTGCTGCAGATCAATCAGGGAGATACTTACGAGAGTGATTTGCTGCAAATTGCAGAAAATGTCGTTACTCCTTATCCACCGAAATATCCCAGCCATTTGGTGACTGCCGTCTTTGGTTTGCCGGCTGTGCTCGGCAAGGAACGTACGCTGGAAGTGCAGGATTGGGGTGCTTTACTAACCGGAATGCAGAATGAAGCCATTCTGCAGGAAAAAGAAACGCTGGAAACCTGGGTAAAAAATTACCGTGCGGAAGATTTTAAAATTGATCAAATGCTGCAGGCGATCAAAGAAAAATCTCTGCTGCGCACGGAATATCTGATCCGTCAGCGTGACAAAGCCTTACTGTTGCTGAAGGAAGAAATCGAATCATTGAAACCGGAAATCGAGCAGCGACTCAATCAGTTAAATACACAATATCAGGTTACGACTGATCAGAGCCACGAAATGAAGCTGCGAATGGATGCGCTGCAGCAGGAAATGCTGCAGCTGCAAAGCAGCCTGGAACGCTATCGCCAGCTGCAAAGCCCAATGCAGGAATATTATGCGGCGCAATTGAGTAACAGAAAAGAAGAGTTTGCCCGCATGGAGGAATTGCTGCATCAACAGGAAACCGGCTGGATGGATGAATTATCGGCGCAGTCCTATATCGCCCGACGTCCTTTGGAAATGATGCAGGAACAGCTGAAGGAAGCGGAACTGCAGTGGAAAGCTACGATTGCCCGGCAGAAAACACTGGAACAAGCTTTGATTGCTGCTTTGCAGGAAGAACAGCTGAAAGTGCAGGCTTCCGGTAAGGATTTGATTGAGCGCAGTTTCGTGGTAGGAGCGAATTTACCGGATGAAGTTAATTTGGAACTGCCCTTTATCGTAGCCAAAGCCGGCACGCTTTATCAAAACAGTTATTATGTCTTGGCGCCGGGGCGTCTGAAAGGTAAGAATCAGTTCACAGGTTTCCTGACCTCGTTATTGAACCGCTTGAATATTCCCTATCTTTGCCGCGACAAAGCTTGGGAAGCAATGGCCAATGCGTTGGAAGTCTATTTGAATCGGGTGGATGCTCCGGCAAAACTGCTGCGCATTGTGGAAGAGCATAATCTGCTGGAAAATAAGGATTTTTGGATGCAGGCAATCGAAGGAGTCAATGAATTGGAAGCGCTCGGTTTGCTTTCGGTGAAGGACAGTGAAAACTTAAAAGAAGCCGTTGTGAAGAATTGGGGCAGCAGAGAAGCTGAGAAGTAGAGAACGAAACGATTAGTTCTTAGAATTGGCTTTGCAGACTTTGGCAGTGACAAACCAGTTAGGTTGGTGTAGTCCAAAGCCGCGGTTGATGCCGGGCAGAAAAGCCAGAGCAGAGAAAATAAAGTGTGAGGAGCGAAACGATGCTTGGGATAATTTCGGCAATGTCTTTGGAATATCACTTGCTCTTACAGGCAATGGTCATGGAACGGGTGGAAACCATCCATGGCTTCGAGTACTATCTGGGCAAGATGTCCGGCCGCGAGGTTGTAATTGGCAACTGCGGGATCGGAAAATCGAATGCGGCCATCGGCACGCAGTTAATGTTGGATCATTTTCACATCGATCGGCTCATTCATACCGGGATAGCCGGTTCTCTCTCGGCTGATGTGAAATGTTTAGCGCTTATATTGGCGGAACAGGTGACGTATCATGACGTCCGGCCGCGTCAAATGATCAATTTTTATCCGCATCAGGCATCCTTCGCCTCTGACCCGCACTTGCTGGCAGCCGCGGAACAAATTGCCAAAGCACGGCAACTGGATTACCACAGAGGACTGACAGTAACAGGGGATGATTTTATCGATTCCCCTGAAAAAAAGGCAAGGATTCTCAAAGACTATCCGGCGTTGGCTGTTGACATGGAAAGCGCTTCGGTAGCCAACGCTGCTTATATCAATGCCATTCCTTTTCTGGTGATTCGCTCCATTTCCGATCTGGCGGATGATCCTTCCGGCATGACTTACCGGGAATTTGAACAAAAAGCAGCCGATCAGGCAGCGCAGCTGGTGCAGGAACTGGTTGCTGCGCTGGAGAATTGATTAAAGGTATCTTAACCGGGAATTCTTTGCAGAAGTGAAAAGATTTTCCCGGTTTTTTTAAAAAGAGGAAAGCAGAGCGGCATCCATCTGCGGCTCTGCAGCTTGCGATTGGCAGACAGCACAATTCTCACAGTGCGCAAAACAGCGCTTACAGCGAGAAAAATAGAAAAAATCAGCTCCAATCAGACAATACGATACAAAAAAGGAATGAAGAGGAGATGCACATGACATTTTTACTCAAGTCTTTACAAGTAGGTTCGCTGCAGTTAAAAAATCGTTTGGTCATGCCGCCGATGGCAACTTCAAAAGCGGATGCGGATGGTAAAGTCAATCAGGCCAACCTGGATTATTATGCGGAGAAAACCAAAGGGGGATACCTTGCCCTCGTGATTATTGAACACAGTTTTATTTCCCTGCAGGGGAAAGCCAGTCAATTTCAGCTTTCCGTCGCAGAGGATGAGGTTGTCCCGAATCTGAAAAAATTGGCGGAAGTCATTCACCAGAACGGCAGCAAGTGTGTGATGCAGATCAATCATGCCGGCAGTGCGGCCACAAAGGAAGTAACCGGTACGATCGGAGTTGGCCCTTCTGCGGTTCTGCATCCGCGCAGCGGCAGCGATATTCCACACGAACTGGAGCGGGCAGAAATTGAACAAATTGTGCTGGACTTCCAGAAAGCAGCCAAACGCGTCAAGGAAGCCGGCTTTGACGGGGTGGAGATCCATGCGGCACACGGCTATCTGCTCAACCAATTCTATTCTCCGCTCTGCAACCGACGGACGGATGAATTCGGTGGTACGGTGCAGAATCGCATCCGCTTTCATCTGATGGTGATTGCTGCGGTTCGGCAAGTGGTCGGAGAGGATTTCTTGATTCTCCTGCGGCTCGGGGCAGCCGATTATAAAGGCGGCGGCGCCACCATCGAAGACAGCTTAATTGCAGCACGCGAATTTGAAAAAGCCGGCGTCGATCTTTTGGATATTTCCGGCGGCTTGTGCGGTTATCAAATTCCAGGCGGCACGAATGAGCAGGGATTTTTCGCTCCTCTCAGCGAAGCCATCAAGCAAGTGGTTACCATCCCGATCCTTCTCACCGGAGGCATTACAGAAGCGGATGCCGCCGAACAGCTATTGGCTGCCGGAAAAGCCGATTTCATTGGTGTCGGCAGAGCAATCCTGCGTGATTCCGATTGGGCCAAGCGTGCGTTCCAGGGGGACGGGGGTATTGGCACATAGTCGTTCCAAGGGGACGGGGGTGTTGGCACACAATTACAGAAGGAAAGATCATCAAGAGGAGGCGAAACATTGGATTATCCTGCTCTCAATGAAAAAGACATGGAACGCTCTCATCTGCTTTTGATCCTCGCGGCAGTTCCGATCCTTTTTTTAATCATTGGCCTTGCTCATGCGAACAACTCCGGCAGTTTAGGAGAAACAATTCGAGGTTTCGCCAACATCATTCTGTCCCCCACCATTTTGATCACCGATTTTATCAAAGTCGGTGGGATTGCCGCTGCGTTTATCAATGTTGGTCTGGTAGGGCTGATGAATCTTCTGATCCTGCAGCGTTATCGTTTAAAGATCAACGGGGTTTTGATTGCCGCTTTTTTTACGGCGATTGGTTTTTCTTTTTTTGGTAAGAATTTGTATAATATCCTGCCGATTTATCTTGGCGGCTTTCTCTATACGCTCTACCAGAAGAATTCTTTCAAAGATATTTTCGTTATCGTGATGTTTGGTACGGCATTGGCGCCGATCATCAGTGAAATTAGCTTCTCCGGTCTATTGCCGCCCGCTTCAGCGATCGCAGTCGCCATGATGGCAGGTGTCTTTATTGGTTTTGTGATTGTGCCCTTATCCTCTCATATGCTGAAATTTCACGACGGTTATAATCTCTATAATATCGGTTTCACTTCGGGTATTATCGGCACTGTTTTAACCAGTATCCTGCGGAGTTTCGGTGTGACCGTTCAACCGGTTTATATCGTCTCAGAGCAAAATCACCCGGTCATTCTCTGGCTCCTGCTGTTGATTTTTACAGGGCTCATGGCGATAGGTCTTTGGATCAATCACCGCGCCGTCAGGGATTATCCGAAGATCTTTGCCTATAGAGGCAGACTGATTACGGATTTTACGCACTTGGTTGGTTATGGCACAACCTTCGTGAATATGTCTATGCTTGGCTTTCTCAGCTTGTTTTATGTTTTTCTGGTTGGCGGAACCGTGAATGGACCTGTTTTGGCCGGTATTTTCACTGTTGTAGGTTTTGGCGCTTTCGGCAAACACCTGAAAAATTGTTGGCCTGTGATGGCAGGCGTGATCATGACCGCTTTGTTTTTTGGCTTTGAGCTTTCTGCAACCAGTATCGTGATTTCGGTTCTGTTTTCTACAACTTTAGCGCCGATTGCAGGAACCTATGGCCCTGTGATTGGTTTTATTGCCGGAATTCTGCATATGATTTTGGTTACCAACGTCGGTGTGATTCATGGCGGGATTAATCTCTATAATAATGGATTTTCGGGAGGCTTGGTAGCCGGAATTTTGGTTCCGATCGTGGATGCTTTTAAGAGGGAGTGAGCCAGGTATGCAGCATGAAACAAAGAAAATTACACTAATCGTCGATGAATTACTGACGCTGTTATTGCAGGATGGATCGAACGAGATCGATATCAAGATAGAAAAACAAAACCAGAAAACAGAGATCACCATGATCCAACATCACTGTTGTCATGATCAGCGTTTTATCGAGCGATTGAGATTTAACTTGAATACTCCGCGGCAAAAGGAAGTGGAAGGTTATTATTGGCAGTTGGCCGGTGAAAATGACAGCAGCGACGAGCTTTATCTGGTCGGTACGATGGTTGATCAAGCCACAGTAGAAAAAAGAGGAGAAGACCTTTTTATCCATTTAGTCCGAGAAACATAAGAGGATTTCTTTCCGATCAGCAATCATTGCTGCGGGCGAACGGGGTGCGGCCGAAAAAAAGAGAGAACAGTTCTTACGTTTCCGTAAGAAATATTCTCTCTTTTCCTCATCGATTTTTTTCTTTGCCACGTTTATCATTGATGATTTGCATCTGTTCGACGTCAATCAGGCTGATCTGGTTTTCTCTTGCCCAATCGATGCAGCCCTTCAGCGCCATTTTCAGGAATACCCGCGGAACTTTTGCCATCATTTTACAGGCACCTTCGCTGAATTTAATCTCGGCATCCATTCGGTTTGCCGCGTAGAGCACTGATTGCAGATCCGCTTCTTTTCCGGCGGGAATCTTTACAGCCAGCGGACGGCTGAATTTGCTGTACCAGAAATTGGTACTATCGCGATAGCCGTAATCAACCGGCACATGCGGGAATTCTGATGCCCGCACGCCGTTGATAATCGCGTCATAATATTTTTCTTTCATTAAAATCTTATCAATTTTCAGGATAAAATGACAGCCAAACTTGCTTGTGATGCCATTGAAATCATGGTAAGGCGGTTCAATTCCTTCCAGCTGACCCGTGCGGCTTTTATCCTCATACGCCCGCTCCAGCGTGTCGTCCCAACTGCATTCAAACACCTGATAACTTTTCTTTACCACGAGCGGTCGGTTACCGTCGCACTGTCCTGCTTCCAGTTCAAATTTGCAGCCAAGCATCTTCTCTTTGCTTGTTTCACCGGGGAAACCAAGCCGGACTGCTTCTTTAAAATCATCTTCCGCATCCTCAATGAAATTCAGCGCACATTTTCCACGTTTGAGCAGATTTTGGGCGGTGTTTGAACTGTTGCGGCATTCCAGCAGCATGGCGTAATCGCTTTTGCCTGCAATATAATAAGGGAAGCAAAGCGAGTAGGAGCCGATTGTGGTGTTGCCGTCATCGTCCAGGGTTGAGATAAGTACGGTCGGCATGGGGAAGAAGGCCGAAGTCTGATAGAAATTATCGACAATTCTTAAATTCTTGAAAGAGCTCATTTTATTTCTCCTCGCTGATTTCTTGTGCTTTTTGCAGCAGTCTTGTGCTGTAGTCGTCAAACTGGACCTGTTCGTCTGCAGATAAACAGGCAGCCACCGACAAAAACCACTCATCGTAAATATTGACGATGTCGGCGATGGTTGCTTTGCCTGTTTCGGTGATGTTGAGAATATTCTTACGCCTGTTGCTGGGGTTCTGGATGCGAAGAATCAAGCCGCGCTCCTCCAGTGCAACCAGTGCTTTTGCAAGGGTGGTTTTGTCGAGCATCAGCGCCTTGACTGCCATATCCTGTGAAACATCGCTGTGAAAATAAAGGAAAGTGCAAATTTTGTGTTCGGTATCGCTGAACCCTGCATCACGGATTTTGTTGTGGCCATATTCCTTCGCGTATTTGGCAATCCGATTGATGGTTTGATAATTCATTCTTTTCTCCTTTGTAGAAAATTCAACAGTTGAAACTTCAACTATTATACAGCCCCTGCTTTGGCTTGTCAAGCAGATGAATCAAAGGCAGAGCGATCACTTTTCAGAGCGAATTCCTTCAAAATTAATAGAGGCGGACTATTGACAGGCAGAGAAGCTTGTGCTATATTAAAGTCAATCAGGAATGATTATGATATTGTAATAATTCCGAAATAAAGAAATCCTCTGAAGGGAAGCTTGAGCATGAATCTGCCATACGAACAAATTGCCGCTGAGCTACTTAAGCACAGCTTAAAGCCGTCTCATCAGAGGGTAAAAATCTACGAATATCTGGCCTTGCATTTTGTCCATCCCAATGCCGATCAGGTCTATGATTCACTAAAAAAGGAAATGCCAACATTATCGAGATCAACCGTTTACAGCACCTTAAAAGCTTTTGTCCAAGCCGATTTGCTGCGGGAGATCACCATCGAAGAGAATGAAATCAGATATGAATTCAATCTGCAGGATCATGGCCATTTTAAGTGCCGGCAATGCGGTGAGATCTATGATTTCGCGATCGATCTGCAGGGCTTTACCTCCGATTATCTTAACGGTTTTCAAATCATGAATCGAAATGTTTATTTTCAGGGGATCTGTAAGGCTTGCTTCGCCGCCTTACCAAAAACAAAACAGTCTAACTAGTCGCTCGTTTCATTCAGCCGGCACTGTCGCTGGAAAACACCAAGGTATCGCTCGGTGTATATTGGAAAGCAAGACTGCTTTCTTAATATAAATAGGAATAGAAAAGGAAGGTATGATCATGAAAAAGTACACCTGTTCAGTTTGCGGTTATGTTTACGATGAAGCAGCAGGAGACCCCGACAGCGGTGTGGCTCCCGGTACCAAATGGGAAAATCTTCCCAGTGATTGGGTTTGTCCGGTCTGCGGTGCAGCCAAAGAAATGTTTGAAGCAGAATAGTCTTTACAGAACGAAAATTAAGGTTTGACCCTCTCTCAAACTTGCTTTGATCTTACGATAGTATGAAATCAATATAAAATGAAAGTGAGGAAATTGAAAATGAAAAAATGGGTATGCGGTGTTTGCGGTTATGTTCATGAAGGAGAAAATCCTCCGACAAACTGTCCTCAATGCGGTGCTCCGGCTTCGAAATTTACGGAACAAGTCGGTGAAATGACTTGGGCAGCCGAACATGTGGTCGGGATCGCCCAAGGAGCCAGCGAAGATATTATGGCCGATTTGAGAGCGAATTTTGCCGGTGAATGCAAAGAAGTGGGCATGTATCTGGCGATGGCACGGGTTGCCTTCCGAGAAGGTTATCCGGAAGTCGGCCTCTATTATGAAAAAGCAGCCTACGAAGAAGCGGAACACGCCGCAAAATTCGCCGAATTATTGGGTGAAGTGATCACAGATTCCACCAAAAAGAACCTTCAGATGAGAGTGGAAGCCGAAAATGGCGCGACCGCCGGTAAAACGGATTTAGCCCACCGGGCCAAAGCCGCCAATCTCGATGCCATTCACGATACGGTGCACGAAATGGCCAGAGATGAAGCCAGACACGGAAAAGCATTTCAAGGCTTACTGCATCGTTATTTCAAGTAAATAGAGATCGCTAAAAAAGAAACTGCCCCAGCATGATTAAAAAGCAATCATGCTGGGGCAGTTTATTATTGCTTTTTAAGTTTGGCATTATTTCGGCAGAGCGAAAATGCCTTCAGCAATGCGTAATTCTTAGATAATCCGCAGCACGATTGACTTTTTTTAGACCAAGCTCTCTGCCTTCCCTGATTGTTTTTATCTTGACAATCGGCTGCAGAAGAGAATATAATAAAACAAAGTTCAGGTTCAATTGAATTGAAAATCGGTGATGCTTTTCTAATAATTAGTGTGCTGAAGCCGGTTTGCCGACAGCAGGGAAACAACCTGTGTGACTAGAAACGAAATTTTTTAGTCCCACAGGTTTTCTCAATTGACTGATATTCTGCCAGGTTAGCAGTGGTTTTTTGATTGACTCGGTTTCGCTCGGTAGGTGAGGTTACTCTAGGGATATGGATTGCTGCCGTGAAAGAGTGGAGACACTTTGAACTGGTCAGCAGGTTTTACCGAAAAACAAGGTATTACCTAATGCAATTTCACGCCTTACAGTGCTAAAGCTTGAACGATGTGTAAGGGATGTCAAGCCTTCACCCAGATTCAAGCATGGGTGGAGACTTTTTTTATCTCCAGGTTTTCTCAAAGAAAGGAGTTGGTTTTATGGACAGCGATCCTGAAAGTCGAATAAGTAAATCAGCTCCTGGGTCGGGAGGATGCTAGTGGAGTCAGCAGCGTTTCGCTTGCCTTTGCATGCTCCCGAGAGAAAACGAAGAGGGAGGGATGACTATGCCTATCGCATCAACTTTTTATTTCAGCCGCATTGCTGGGGAAAAAGTATACTCCGAAGCAGGTACTCTGCTTGGGAAATTAATAGATTTAGTAGTCGATATTGATTTTCCCAAACCCAAGGTGGTCGCTGCCAGGCTGAGCACCAGAGAAGGAGTCATCATTATCGATTTTGCCGGTTTTACAATAGAAAAGCAAAATAACCAATATCAGATCAAAACTTCCGAGCTCAAAGAATATTCACCCGAGGGCAAAAATGTCTTCTTCTTGGCTAAAAATGTGCTGGACAGGCAGATCATTGACATGGATGGCAGAAAGTTGGTCAGAGTCAATGATCTCGAACTTGCGATCATTGCCAATGGAACCTTTCTGCTTGCGGCTGATGTGGGGGTCGAAGGACTTCTGAGAAGGCTTGGGGTTGCTCTGCTCTGCAGTAAATTATTACGGCCAATGGGAATCAAATTGCCGAGTCATCTGATTCTCTGGGATGATGTGGAAACGGTTGACGACGGTCATTCAGAGATTAAACTGTCAAAGGATTATTCAAATCTCGAGAAATTGCATCCATCCGACCTGGCCGACATCATCGAGGATATGAATCGATATGCCCAAATTGCTTTGATCTCCTCGATGGACGAGGAGAGAGCGGCCGATGTTCTCGAAGAATTGGAACCACAAATCCAAAGAAGTGTTTTAGAAAACCTGCCGGTGGATAAAGCAGCAGATTTACTGGAAAAGATGCCCGCTGACGAAGCCGCTGACATTCTGGATGAACTTCGGGATGATAAAGTAGAAGAATTGTTAATGGAAATGGAAGAAGAAGCTTCCGAAGATATCCGGGAATTGCTGGTCTATCCGGAAAATTCTGTTGGCAGCATCATGATTACCGAGTTTGTTTTGTTCAACGAAAATCAGTCAGTGGAAACAACCATCAAAGAATTGAGAAGGTTAAAACCGGAACCGGATACGATCTATTATCTGTATATCGTGAACGATTTCAATCAGCTGGTTGCCACTGTGACCCTTCGAGATCTGATCGTGGCGGAGCCGGAGCTTGAATTGAAACAGATTATGAATCCAAATCTCATTTATGTATTTGATGATGATAAAATTGCTTCACTGCATGAGATTATTACCAAGTATAATCTTCTGGCCATTCCGGTGGTGAATTCGGATAAACAGATTTTGGGCGTGGTGATCATCAATGACATGCTGCATAATCTACTGAAAAACAGAAGGAAGAAGATATAATGAATGCCGATATGAAAATAGCAAAAGAGAAAAAATCCAGTCTGATCAGAAATATCATGATCTTTCTGACCATTCTTGGTCCCGGAATCATTACCGGCAGTGTGGATAATGATGTGGGCGGAATTACGACCTATTCCGTGGCTGGCGCTGTTTATGGCTATAAACTATTATGGGTGTTGATTCCGGCTTTTGTTGTGTTGTTCATCGTTCAGGAAATGAATGCCAGAATGGGTATCGTAACGGGCAAAGGATTGGCGGACTTGATTCGGGAGAACGCAGGGGTTAAAATTACCTTTTTTATCTTTGTTGGTCTTTTGATTGCCGATATTATGAATACAACAACAGAATTTGCCGGTGTTGCCGGCAGTATGCAGATTTTTGGCATCAGTAAATATATTTCTGTCCCACTCGTTGCCATAGCCGTTTGGGCGCTGGTCGTGAAAGGGACCTACCGCACGGCGGAAAAAGTATTTTTAATCTTTAGTTTTGCTTTGCTGATCTACATCGCGGCGGCCATCATGGGACACCCAAATTGGGGAGAAGTGGGAACCGCCCTCATCAAACCGCATATGCAGTATGATTTTGCTTATATTACCATGATTATCACCCTAATCGGAACAACAATTGCTCCCTGGATGCAGTTTTATATGCAGTCTTCTGTGATTGAAAAAGGTTTAAAAATTGAAGATTATAAATTTGTGCGTCTGGATGTCCTGGTGGGTTGTGTGGCCACTGTGGTGGTAGCATTTTTCATTATGATAGCTTGTGCATCCACTCTGCATCTGAATGGGATTAAAATAAACGATGCAAGCGATGCTGCCATGGCGCTGAAACCTTTTGCGGGAGAATTGGCATCACAGGTTTTTGCTTTTGGTTTATTTGTGGCTTCCATTTTTGCTTCGGTTATTTTGCCCGTGGCAACCGCATTTTATGTCTGTGAGGCGTTCGGATTTGAGGCTGGTATTGATAAAAAATGGCAGGATGCTCCGCAATTCTATTGGTTATACACGGTGATTATTGCCTTAGGTGCCGGAATTATCCTGATTCCCAACGCACCGCTGATTAAAATCTCTTTACTATCGCAAGAGATCAATGGAATCTTGCTGCCGGTCGTTCTCATCTGTATGATGCTGATCATCAATAAAAAAGAGGTAATGGGGAAATTCGTTAATAAGCGATTCGAGAATATCATCGGTTGGTCAGCCATTTTCGTTTTGGTCAGTCTTTCCGTGGTTTTGGCGGTCACTTCTTTCTTTTAAAACCGTGATCAGTTTGATATGCAGAAGCAATTTTTTATTTGCTATACAACACTAAGGGGCTGTAGTAAAAACATCCCAAAAAAGCAGAGCCGAAATGACTGCAAAAGCAGACAAACGGCTCTGTTTTTGGTACAATTCAGTTGTGAACAAAAATAAATACCATGTCAATTATGACACAGAAACGCAATATGTGCGACTGAAAATTGACGAGATTGAAGCTCAGATTGACGAGCTTATGCAGGCATTCCATTCTCCAATTACTACCATTCCAGGCATGGGTACTCGTATGGGAGCAATGATTCTTGCCGAGATTGGAGACTTTGCCAAGTTCGATTCTCCGGACAAGATTCTTGCATTTGCAGGCCTGTCTCCATCCACATACCAATCCAGCAAGATGGATAACAGCCATTCGCATATGGAGAAACGCGGTTCCCGATATCTCTGTTTCGCTCTGTTTAATGCCGCAAAGTTTGTCTGTATCTGGGATCCAATCTTCGCCGCATATCTGGCAAAGAAACGAGCCGAAGGGAAGCACTACAATGTCGCTATTTCTCATGCAGTCAAGAAGTTGATACGCTTAATCTACGCAATGCAGAAATCCGGTGAAGGTTACCGAAGAGCAGCATAATTGCCTTTTGAACCTTCGCCGACAACTTGTACACCTCAGCCGGCGCAGCGAACCCTTGACAAGCAGAAGCAGCCAAATGCTAGGCTGGAAAGCTCAAGGGTGGCTGGGTCTGGTAATTTATTGCCTCCGTCGCCCTCGCTGATCTTTCCGCAGCATTTGGCTGCTGCTTGTCATAGAGCGGCGGCCTATCCACAGGTTTTTTCATTTTGGGGATTGACTTTTAATAGTTAGTCTTTATTTTTCTATCAAAAGGATTTTACACAAATAATGGAGAAATTTAAGCAAAAGTAATATAATAAAGGGGGTTTCTTTGTGAAGCAATTCATTGGAGATCGAATTCGTGAATTGAGGGAGAGTAAAAATATGACTTCAAGCGAGTTGGCATCTCAATTGGGTGTGACCAGCACTACCATATACAATTGGGAACAGGGAAGAAATCTGCCTGCAAGTGAGCTGTTGCCGTCATTGGCAACAGTTCTAAATACCACTATTGATAGTATTATGCTGTACAGTAGCAAAGATAGAATCAAACAGTCTATTACAAAATACTTTTTCGATTTAGATTTAGATGAATATGCAAAGGCACTAGACTTAGTTAAACTTAACGATAAGATATCATCAGATGCTGAAATGGAGTTTAGACTATTATCTATGGAGATGACACACATTACCCATCAGTCCCATCAACTGATACGTCGCTTCGATTCATTTGAAAGCAATTATGGAGATAATCATCAATCTATGACATTTCGTATCATCCGTCAAAAATTACAGTTGCAGGTTCTATATGAAGGTGGAGCATTTGTTTTAGAACTACTAAAAAAGGAAAATGAAATTGCTCCTTCTTTAATGAATCGATTTAAGCTAATTCAAGGTTTCTTAATAACAGGGCACAGTCTAGATGCACTGCAATTATGCAAAAAATCGCAAGAAGAATGGTTATCACCGGAGTTTGATATTCTTCTTGCTGAATGCAAACGGAATGCTGGTCAGTTGGATGAGGCAATAAGTGATTTGCTGTTGATTTTAAAAAAACGCTTAAACTATAATGCATCGATTATTATTAGAGCACATGAAGTATTATATCGTATTTTATTACTAAAACACGATCACAAGGAAATTACTGAAATATTAAAGGACTCAATTAATTGGTTACCGGAGGAATATGCCAAAGACGGTTATGATGCTATACAAGCGAGACATAAAATGCAGGAAAGAATGAATAGGTTTTTGAGGAAACAAGATTAAACATTTTTATGTTTTTTTAAATAGTTATATTTGCATTGATTTTTTAACAATGCTACGATTGCTTTGGCTTACTCTTGGTAGGCCGTAAAGTCACGTTGCTTTATGACAGCCAAGCCCCGGATCTGTTCTGGGTGGAAGCGGATGACTTGCCGCGTTTAACCGCCAAACCATTACAAATAGGTTCGAGATCCGCTAGCCGACCTGTCTTACCTGTGGGTAAAGTGGAGCAACCCGCTCAATCCCGCTATCTGACAGCGGCGAAGCTGAAAAACCAAATACGGGAAAAGCAACAAAAGAATGCCATTTCCTTTCGTGATTTAGGAGAAGACCGCCATGTATGAAAGCTTCTACCAATGCGAAAGAACGCCGTTTTCCCGAGAAATTACGACTCAGTCACTCTACCCCAGCGGCATGCTGGAAGAAACCCTGGGGCGCTTGCGTTATGCGGCGGAGCACCAGCTGTTCGCCGTTTTAACCGGTGAATGCGGCACCGGCAAAACCACCTTAGTGCGCAAACTCAAAGAAAGCTTGGATGAAAACAGCTTTATCCTGCTTTACTTGACAGATTCCAAGTTAACTCCACGCCATTTCTACAACGGCCTCTTATCCCAATTAGGACAAAACGGTGCTTTTTACCGTGGAGATGCCAGAAGAAAGCTGCACCATGAAATTGAACTGATTCGCGGCTTACAAAAGCTCAAACTGGTGGTAGTAGTAGACGAAGCCCATCTTCTCGACAAAGAGATGCTGGAGGAGGTTCGCTTTCTGCTAAACTTTAAGATGGATTCCATTTCGCCGCTTGCTCTGATTTTGGTAGGTCAAAGTGAATTATGGGACCGGTTGGAACTGAAAGCCTTTGCGGCTATCCGGCAGCGCATTGATATCCAAAGCCAGTTACGTTATGCCGGAGTGGAGCGGGATCTCTTTACCGATGCGGCGGTCCAAGAGATCTATCTTTATTCTACCGGTATCCCGCGCCTGATTAACAAGCTCTGCACCAATTGCTTATTGTATGGTGCAACTGGTAAACACCGGATTATTGATGACCATATGATTCGTCTGGTGATAGAAGGTGAAATGAGTTAAGAGCTTTTGGCTCTTCCTAAGCAGGTTGGCACCGCCAACCTGCTTACCCTCAAGCGGTCACGATTGCTGTCAAAGTGCGGTCAAATGTTCCTGTTAGTTTGCGGCCAAAGCTACTTGGCAGCAACATAATCCTCATGAGTTTTCCCGGGATTGTCTGTGATAATTCCCGGGATTTTTTCATGACAATACACGGCCTGTTTTGATCGGCGTTTTAGGTTAAATTTATTCCGGCGTTGACAGTTATTACATCCTTCCCCACAAATTGGATAATATTGTTCATTGTAGTAAGATTAAATAACAATTATTGAATAAAGAATATAAACAATAAAAAAGTTTAAGCTATGGTTAAACTGTTTATAATTTACAATACTACTTGTATCGAATATGATATAAGTAGTATATTTTTTTCCCTTGTATAGAAAGAAGGGTATAGCATGCGTAAAATTTCGGTTATAAGAAAATTAGTTGCTCCAGGTAAGATATTAGTGAGTTTGGAAGATCAGGTAAGGCATAATTCCGTTATCGGTAAAATGAATTATATTCCTGGTCAAATGCACCGTATCCCTATTGCAGAACCACTTGGTATTGATGGGCAAAACATCGATAGTGCCATTCTACCTAAAATTGGTGAATGGGTCGAAAAAGATCAGGTGATAGCTGTAAACGAATTGTTTTATTCGCGTTTACAAGTAAGAAGTCCCATTTCTGGGTATCTAGCCTTGCTATCGAAATACATGGGAGTTGTTTTTATACGTGAACCTTTGCCTTCAGGTCCGAAAGAACCAATTAGGTTTTCTGCAGAAGAATTAGGAATCTCAAAAATTACTTTTACTACTGGTATCACGGTAAAACAAGGTACAATTGTTGATAAGGGTAGAGTGCTTATACATAACACGAAACCGCCTATTATATCTCCGGCTGTAGGGCGGATTCGGGAAGTATCTTTGACAGAAGGTTATTTTGTTTTAGTTCCCTTATATCAATCCACCGAACTCTTCGCACACATGACTGGAGTGGTGAAAGGCATCTTAGCGGACGGTGAAGTGACAATAGAATCCTATGGTGAGGAGTATCAAGGGCTGATAGGATTTGGTAATGAAAACGTTGGAAAATTAATGATCTGTTCGAATACCACTACAGATTTGACCGGGGAGCAAATAACGGATGTAGTCAAGGATAAAGTGATCCTTCATAGAGGTGGAGTAGATTTGACTGCTCTTGAACAATTAGCAATTTTTGAAGCAAAAGGTCTTATATTGGGTTCAATTGACTTGGATGTTTTACATCAATTCAGTCACGAAGACCCCCTAGAGTTGCATGGTCATAGGTTAGAAATTCCTTTTACCATAATAATTATGCAAGGATTTGGCCAAATCATGGATTTGAATACCTATATGCATTTAAGGCAACACTGTGGAAGGGAAATCTCTATTGATGGAGCTACCCAATTTAGAGCGGGTGTTATACGCCCCCGAATATTAATACCTTTTGAGGAGGATCGTTAAAGTGATTGATAAAAGAGAATTACAGACTTTAGCTGGTAGAATTTCCGAAACTTGGTCTTCCGATTTATCAGGTATAAGAGAAAATTTTATGGAGAATCAAGAAACCGTTTTTTCATCGTTAGTCGGATTTATTGGTATCCAAGTCCTTTTGTGGCAAGGTTGGATCCATTCTTTTTCTGTCCCTGATTCTTTGCGATCTGTATTAGTTGAAAAAGCATCCGAAGATACTATGCCTTGGTTATGCTTTTCAGTACCATATCATAAAAATGTTCTTCTAGTATTACTGTCAACTTCCGGAGTATTGGAAGAACGAAGGATATTTAAAGAGTTGTTACTACCGTCCTTTTGTCAGATGATGCGTTCTTTAAACAATGAAGGAAAGGTCATTCGTTACGCTAAAGCGTATGATGTTTTGCTTCAATTGGGTCATGATATCACGAGAGCTGGAGATATCACTATGCCATTACTTGACTTAGAAAAATTTGATACACAATGGAATAGTTGGGTTTGTTCAACAATTAAGCCGAAAGAATTGATTGATTCATATGCCATGTCTAAAAAAAATATTTTTCATGACAATGAAAGTATCGAATCTTTCCGAATATTCAGTCAGCTTCTGTGGGAGCAACTAGTGCAAAGAGAAATTGTTACCACTCGACGGACAAAGAAACGGTATCTACCCAGAATCTTCCATACAACAAGCAATGAGTATTTTACAGGTTGCTTGATAATTTATGGAGACCACAGGAAGTTTTGGGAAAAAAGAATAATAAACTCGGAAAGCTAAGGAGGGATACTTTGAGTATAAAATATATATTAATTACAGATATTGGAAGTACCACAACCAAGGCTTTACTCTTCCAAGAAATAGATGGAGCATGGAGTTTGGTGAGTCATGGTGAAGCTTCGACAACAGTCGAAAACCCATATAATGACGTAATGATTGGAGTATGGAATTCGGTTGAACAATTGGAGAAAAAGTGTAACTTATCTTTACTTCAAGGTGACATTGACCATTTTGACATTATTAATGCTAAGTATCTTTCTACCAGTTCAGCTGGCGGAGGTCTGCAAATGGTCGTTTGTGGTCATGTTGGTAGGATTTCAGCTATAAGTGCACAAAGAGCAGCTTTGGGTGGCGGCGCGGTACTTTTAGATGTTTTTTCAGCTGACGATGGCAGAAGTCTGTTTCAGAGATTAGAGAAGCTCAGGAGTCTTAAACCTGATATTATCCTGTTGTCAGGTGGTGTTGAAGGAGCTGAACCAGGATTATTCCTCATTGAAATGTGTGATTTCATACGGTCAGCTCAACCAAAATCGAAATTTGGATACCAATATACGCTGCCGATCATATATGCCGGTACATCAAAAGCGGTAGACATGGTGAACGATCTTCTTGGTGATCGGTTTACTGTTAAAGTGGTAGAAAATCTAAGGCCAACCTTTCAGGATGAAAACATTGAGCCAACCCGAAATGCAATTCATAGTTTATTTATTGAGCATGTAATGGAGCACGCTCCAGGATATGCTCAGTTAAAAGAGGTCGTATCCATTGAAATGTTACCTACACCAGTCGCAGTTGGGGAGATATTGACTGCTTATGCTAAACAAAAGAATAAAAATCTTCTATGTATTGACATTGGAGGTGCCACAACGGATGTATTTTCAATCCTAGATGGAAAACTACATCGAACGGTTAGTGCAAATTACGGTATGAGTTATAGTATTGGGCATGTAACAACAATAGCCGGCTATGATAATTTGCAGCGTTGGCTTCCTGCTGGGCGAATAGAACGTAAAGAAATGTTGGATATCATTGGCAATAAGCTCATCAGACCAACAAAATTGCCGGTAACAGAGGAAGAATTACTTGTGGAGCAAAGTGTTTGCAGAGAAGCTTTACGGTTGGCTTTTGTGGATCATGTTGAAATCGCTAAATCAAATAAGAAGCAAGTATTTGCTCAAAATGAATTAATCGAACATGATCAAAAGGTAACAATTGAAAGTTATAATACAATTATTGGTTCCGGAGGAGCTCTTTCACATGCACCACAAAAAAGGCAGACTGCGCAAATTCTGATTGATGCTTTTGAACCTGTTGGATTAACTTATTTAATGGTCGATACAAATTTCATGTTGCCACATCTTGGAATATTTTCAAAGCTTGACGTTGAAGCGGCAATTCATATAGCTTCGTCCGAATGCTTATTAACCTTAGGAACTGTAATAGCACCAACGGGGTATGGAGTAGAAGGTACTAAAGCGCTTATGATTAGATTTTCAAATAGTAGTGGCTTTACAAACGAGATCGTTGGCTTATGGGGCGAGTTAATTTGTTACCAGCCAGACGAATTTGAAGCTTTAGATATAGAAATAACAGTATTTGGCACTGCTAAATGGTCACAAAAGAAACAATCTAGAAATGTGGATATAGGAATCTGTGGCTTTTATATTGATTTACGTGGTAGACCATTAAACAAATTTTACTGTCAACCTGATTATAGAAAGTAGGTAACGCATGAATACAGATTCACACGAAAAAGTTAAAGTCAGCATTTGGAAAAATCACGGGTTCTTGATTTTCCTATCAGGAAATTTACTATCCACCCTTGGGACATCTGTTGCATCATTAGCAGTGATGTGGCTATTAAGAGAGACTACAGGTTCTACATCGTTAGCGGGTTTAACTTACCTAGCAAGCTATTTACCTACTTATTTGTTACTCCCTTTTGCAGGTAATGTTTTGGATCAGGTTAGTCGAAAAAAAGTGATGCAGTGGTCACAATTAGCCAATGCAGTTTTTTCTGCTTGTGTTGGGTTATTTTTACTGGATAATCAGGCAAATGTTTATTTACTGGCGAGTTACTATTTCATCAACTCGGCTACGAATGCGTTTTATCAGCCAGCTTCGGAAGCAATCATTCCTAATATTGTTGATAAAGAGTCACTGACACAAGCCAATGCTATGAAGCAAGGGTTTTTAAGAGCCGGAACTCTTCTTGGCCCAACCTTGGCTGCATTGACTTTAGCAAAATACAATTACAGCTATGTATTCTTTTTAAAAGCGATTTTGTATATAAGTTCTTGTTTATCACTTTTTGCTGTTTCAGCGAAGGAAGAATATTTAGTATGTCGAGTCTTAGAAAAATCATATCAACTTAAGAATATAATAAACGCTTTGAAATATATAAAACAGCATACTGTGATAATGCAATTAATGTTCATCTTCTCATTTGCGAACTTCATGGGTGCAGCAAAGAACCTGCTTTTACCCTTCTATATAACGGAGCGTTTGGGTGGAGTGGGGGATTTCGCTGCCATGGCTACTGCTGCAAGTATTACGGGACTGATTGTTTCGGTTTTAATAACCTTTCTTAAAAAGATCGACCGAGTTGGAATACTGTTGATCAGTACTTGTCTGGTGATGACAATGTCTCAAATGTTTCTGGGATTCAGCACGAATCTATCTTTATCCATGTTCTTATATGCTTTAGGCTTAACAGGTGGAATGATCAGCGGTATGTGTTCATCTGTGATTTATCAAAGAGAAGTGGCTGATGAAATGCGAGGAAGGGTTTATTCATTCCGAACCATGTTATCAACAGCATTAAGTCCTCTTGGAACGGTTGTAGCAGGGTTTGCTGGCGATTTCTTACCAGCATGGCTTGTTATCAGTTTGTTTGGCGTGATTGCCTCCCTGGTTACAATGAGTGGATATTTCATGAAATCGTTGCGCACAAGTTGAGTTAGTGGAACGTTCTTTAATCTCGAGGCAGTTTCACCTCTTGTAGTGCAAAGCGTGAACGATGTGTTCAGGATGCGCAAGTCTTCACCTGTATTTAAGTTCGGGTGAAGATTTTTTTATCGCCGGATTCTCTCTAGGAAAACTATAAGTTTTTTATGAGCAGCGATACTGACAGCAGCATAAATTAATCAGCTTCCGGGTTCGGAGAGTGTAAGCACTGATTCCTGTGGTCGCTTCATTTTTCAGAAATACTACATACAGAGTCTTAGCATTGCTTCTTTTTTGTCTGACAGATGCTATGAACCCAAGCTGTTGCAGCGCAGAATTAACAGCTTGGGTTCATTATCGTCAGTGTGAAGTTTTTTGAGTTGCGTCAGGATTTCCGGCAGTATACCAGCTGGGAATGAGGCAGGTGAATTGCCGGTAGCTCTGCAGCACGGCCTCTCCCTGTTGCCGCAGGATTAGCACTTGTTCTTCTCCGAAAGGAATAGCCCAGGGAATGGAGGAGAGCTGATTGCTGCCGATATAGAAGGCCAGCAGGGGGAAAAAATCAGCCGGGATCTTCCCCTGAAAATATCCGTCGATTCGTCCCGAGGCAAAGTGGGGGCTGATGGCGGCACACCAGGTGATGCGGTTGAATTCTTCGAAAGGGTCGCCGTAATCCAGACGATTGAAGTCAATGATACCAATTTGGTTGTCGGATGTCACAATCAGGTTGCCGCAGTGGTAATCTCCATGCTGGAAACACTGCGGACGATTCTGCAATAACCGGAAGTTGTTTGTAATGTAATTTATGATGGCTTCGCCACCGGGGATTTTAATGGGGCAATTGTTGTAAATCTCCAGTTTTCTTTCAGTCTTGCGCTGAAAGCGTTGCTGCCAGGCTGGCTGGTTGGCAGGTGCTGGGATGCTGTGCAATGCCGCCAGCGCCTCTCCGGCTTGCCAGCCCAGTTGATACTGTTCGTTTTCACTTAATAGTGGCAATCTGCTTTCCGCATCGCTGCCTTCCAGCCAAGTCAAAAGAGTATAGGGTCTGCCGTCTTCCAGCAAACCAAAGGCGAGCAGGCGGCTCATCCGGATATTCAGGTGTTGGATCGCCCTGAGTGCGTGGTAATCCTTTTCTTTTGCTTCCTTTTCTGCCGCCGGAGAAATGCGCAGCAGCAGTTTCTGATGCTCTTTGGTTGTGACGACATATTTCTCATCACGCGACCAGCCCTTCTGCAAAGGGGTCAGCGAAAGCCAAGCATCGGAACCGGGAATGTCCGGTAGGAATTTTTGCATGATCTGCCTCCTAGTGGGGTTCAATCCGGCGCAGGATCGTGACCTGCATCTCGGATGGAGCATCCTTGCCATACGTAATTTGCAGCAGGTAGCCATAACCCGGTTGCGGCTGCCATTGTCCGTAGTTTTGCTGACCGGGAAACCAACGCAGCAACAGGCTGGCAATGATGCCGCCGTGTGTCACCAAGAGCGCTGTTTTTGTTCCGGTTGCAGCACAGGTGTCAGCGATCTGCTGCATCCCCCGCAAAGCACGCTGCATAAACTGCGTTCGGCTTTCCCCATGGGGAGGAGAGAGATCGCCGATTTCGTCGTTGACCCAATCGGTGTAGTCGCTGCGATCCTGCAGCTGATCATGGCTGAACCCTTCATAATCACCAAAATTATACTCCTGCAAGTCACTCAGCAGCAGCGGGGTCTGGTGGGGGACTAAAATAGCAGCAGTTTCAACAGCGCGCTGCAGACTGCTGCAGAAAACCTGCTCCACTGGCGGATAAATACCGGCGGCAGAGGCTGCCAGCAGTAATTGGCGGCCGCTTACCGCCAACGGCAGATCGGTCTGACCGCAGAAAATATGCCGGAGATTGGCCTCGGTTTTGCCGTGCCGCAGCAAGACTAATTGAAAAGTATGTATCATGGTTTCAGCCTCGTCGGTAAGCCGCAGAATAAACGGTATACCTCTGTTGCTTGTTGGCTGAGATACTGCAGACAGCGGCCATTGTCTTCGCGCCATTGCCGTTCCAGCGCATCGGTTGGCACGATGCCGCTGCCGATGTCGTCAAAAATCAGGATTTTATCCTGCCAAACAGCCTGATGCTCTTCAAACCAAAGCAGCGGATCCGTGTTTTCCCGGCGCAGCTGGTAAACAAAAGTGTGCAGCTGCTGCCAGATTTTCATCGAAGCATCAGGAGAAGTGTCCGCAGCGCTGCAGGTATAGCAATCCTGCGGCTGTAAGCCGAATTCGCTGCAGGCAAACTGCAATTTACCCTGATAAGCGCCGCCAAAGATTAAGATCATCATTTGTCACCCCTAGTAAAATAGATGCGTCAGACAGGCGAAGCCAAAGAAAGCGCCTGTCTCACAGAATGTTAGGGCATAACCGGAGAGATCACCGGAGATACCGCCCAATTGTCGGACCGCATTCTGCAGGGGCAGTAGGAAGAAGAAGGTCTGCAGCAGCAGCAGCAGTAAGGCGAGTGGTCCGCCTTGTAAATAGGCAAGAATCAAACTGGCACCAAACAATAAAAGCAGCAGATTGGCCTGCTTGGCGCCATTGCCCTTTTGAAAGAAAGCGGCCAGACTGCTGCTGGGCAGGGCAGGGCAGCGCAGCAACGCAATGGCTGTCAGTAAGCGTGAGGTGAAGGGAATCCAGAAAAACAGCCAAATCGGCAAGGGACTTTGCAGGCAAACAAAAGCGGCTGCCAGCTGGAAACTGAATAAACAGGCGAGAGAAATGACCGCAAAAGCACCGGTATGGGGATCTTTCAGGATGCGCAGCTGTTCTGCTCTGTCGCGCCGCGAGAGCAGCGCGTCACTGGTATCCATAAATCCATCCAAATGGAGAAAACCGCTGGCAAACCAGGGAAAAAGCGCCAGGAGTACTGCCGCGAGCGGCAAGGGCAGAGACAGCAGCAGCAGTGCGCGGTAGAGCAGCCACCAGAGACCGCCCAACAACAAGCCGGTCAGCGGCAGCAAGCGCAGCACATAGACGGCGGCGTCTTCCTGCCAGACGTTTTTCAGAAAAGGCAGATTGGTGAACATGCCAAGATTCATCAGCCACCCCTGCCAGATGCGTTTGATCATCGCAAAGCCTCCCAAAGCGAGCTGCCTTTGTGGCAGATCAGCTGACCGAACTGTGCTTCCAGGACCAGATCGGCGGCTTCTGCCATCCGGCAGTGCAGTTTGCCCAGCATGGCACGATAACGTTCGGTCTCAGAGGCAAAAATGTGAGCATCTGAAAAGACATCGTTGGAGACGGTCACACTGTGCTGCAAGCCGGAACTGAGCGTCTGCCACTGCCAAAACAGATGATCGCCGCTTTGCCAATCCGGCGGCCAATGCAAAAACGCAGCATTGGCCAGCAGCGTCGTCATGCAGTCGATCATCACGACCGCTGCGGGACGGCAAACGCCTAAGGCCTGCTGAATCTCAAAAGGATATTCCAGTGTTTCAAAACCCCAACCTTGCCGTTCACGCAGATGGCGGGTGATGCGGGCTTCATCTTCCCGATCCATAGGCTGCATGGTAGCCAGATAATAAAGCGGAGCGGCATTTAGGTGAGCAAGCCGGGCGGCGAGACGCTGTGCCTGTAGGGATTTTCCACTTTTACTGCCGCCGCAAAGTAAGATGCGCATTGATCTCAGTCCTTTTGTATTTCGCTGCCAAGACTCTTCTTATAATCTTCTTCATTGAGCAAAGAATTGTCAAAGGTGAGCATTTCGTTGATGATCAGTAAGGCATCATCAATCAGCTGCATGGCCAGCGGGCAGCCGCTGCCTTCTCCTAAACGCATATTCAGCTGCAGCATTGGCTGCAGACCAAGGTAAGCGGCGCCTTTCCGGAAGCCCGGCTCGGCAGAAGCATGGGAAGGAAACAGATACTCCCGCACCGGCGGCGCTGCTTTGGCTGCTAAAACGGCAGCAGTCAGGGAAATAAAGCCGTCCACAATGACCGGCAGGCGGTAATAGGCGGCTCCTAAAAATAAACCGGTCAGCGCGGCCAAATCGAGACCGCCAACCTTTGCTAAAATATCGAGGTAATTTTCCCGATCCGGTTGATGCAGCTGCACCGCTGCGGTCAGAATACGTTTTTTGTTGGCGAATGCCGCATCGCTCAAACCGGCGCCGCGGCCGACTGCTTCTTCGGCAGTCAAATCTAAAGCAGCCATCATACAGGCGGCAGAGCTGGAGGTATTACCGATGCCGACCTCTCCGCTGCCAATCAGTTGATAACCCTGATCAAAAGCATATTGTGCCTGTTCAAAGCCGATTTCCACGGCGCGCTCGGCAATGGTCAGCGGCATCGCCGGCATGACCGCAAAATTGGCCGTTCCTTGCATTAATTTGCAGTTGAGGACCTTGCTGCTTGCTACCGGTCCGATGATGCCCATATCCAACAAACGAAGGTCCGCCTTCGCCTGTTTGCAAAGCAGGTTAATGGCGCAGTTCTCGGTGTTGCCGTAATAGGTCATCAGCAGATTGGTGAAATTCTGCGGTGCAGAAGCGATACCCTCAGCATAGATGCCGTTATCGGCTCCAAACAAAACATGCAGTTTGCGCGGCAGGTTGTTCTTGACGCGGCCAGTTATACCGGCCAGGCGGATGCTGATCTCTTCCAGGCTGCCCAGACTGCCCGGTGGTTTGACCAGACTGTTTTGATAACGCTGTGCCAGCTGCATGGCAGCTTGGTTGAGCGGTTGGATCTCTTTTAGTAAAGCGGTATACTTCATTTCAGAATCCCCTGATCTTTATTTTGCAGGATGGGTTTCTGCCAAGCCGGATCTTCATTGGGATAGTCGCTGCGGAAATGTACACCGCGGCTTTCTTTGCGCTCATAAGCGCCCGCCGTCACCAGTTTTGCGGTGGTCAGCATCGATTGCAGCTCGATCGTATCTTTCAATTGTTCCGGTGTCGTAGTTGCCGCCTCAGTCAGAGACTGCTGTAAATCAGCAATCACAGCCATCGCTTCCTGCAGTCCGGCTGCGCTGCGCAAGGGTCCTGCCAGACGATCCATGGCTTGATTCAGCTGACGGCGTAAATCTGCCGGTTGGAATTTTCCGCTGCTGCCGGTCATAGCCGCTGATTTGCTGCTCAAGCTGCCAGTAACATGATTTTGATGTTCTTTGGCGTAATTGCCGGCATTTTTGCCCGCTTTCAGGCCAAAGTAGCTGATATTGGTCAAAGCGTTGCCGCCAATCCGATTGGCGCCGTCAATCCCTCCGGTTACTTCACCGCAGGCGTAGAGACCGCCAAGTCCGGTTTCGCATTCCGTGTTGATGATCACGCCACCGCTCATATAATGCACCAGCGGGCGGATGCGGATTGGCTTTTTGGTAAAGTCGTGTTCCGGCCGATTCAAGCGTAGAATCCCCCGGTAACGCCGCTGCCATTGGCTATCGGTGAGATTTTCCAAATGCAGCAGCGGCGCATCGCCTTCCTGCCATTTTTTAGCGATGGCAATGGAGGTGCGGTCGCGGGCGTACAAATTACCTTCCCGCCCCGAAGCAATGCCCCAACTAAGCAGCAGGTTTTTCAGGAATTCCTCGCCGCTGCGGTCGGTAAAAGCAACATCGTCGATCACACCCAAATCGATGAACCACATTGGCAGCGCTTCTTCCGCCAAACCCATGGGATAAAACTGCACAAATTCCATATCGCGAAAAGGCAGCCCCAACTCGTAAAGCAAATGATAACCGTCACCGGTGGTGGTCAGCGGATTGTTGGTGCGGCCATAAGTGCGGCCGCCGCCACCGGTTGCTACCACCAAGGAGGCGCAGCGGAGCAGCTGTTTTTGTCCGTTTCTCAGGTTGAGCACGGCAGCACCGCAGACATGGTCTTCCTGCAGCAGGATTTCATAAACGGTATGTTCGGCTAAAAGATCCACACCTTTTTCCAGACAAGTCTGCAGCAGCGGCAGCGTCATGCCCATCCCGCCAACCATCGAGTTGGGAGCATAAGCGCCGACACCCGCGCCGCTGGCATGCACTTTCATCCGCATACCGTATTGCTGCAGGTTGAGCACCGCCAGCGGACCTTCCTGACAATAGAGATCGAGCAGCTCCGGGTTGTTGATCTGGCGGCCGATTTCGCGTGTTTTGTCGCGGTGACTCTGCCAGGCAGTGCCCGGTCCGGCAAAGCTGAAGCCACCGCCGGCAAAGGCGGTACAATTGGCCTTGCCGGGTGCTGTCTTGCTGATCAGTAAAACGGAAGCGCCCTGTTCCCGGGCGGCAATGGCAGCGCACAGACCGGCGCCGCCGCCGCCGATGATAATGACATCATAAAAAGATTGCATGAGTTCGCCTTCTTTCTTTTCTTTCAGCTCGTTTTCGTGTCCTATTATGACATACTTTTCTGGAATGAGCAATGTCTGCTGCTGCAATTCCGGGCTTGGGATCGAAAATTTATCGAGGGTTTTCCGCTGCGGCAGAGGGTAAAATCTTCATTGCTTGTACAAGGAGAAAGCTTTGATTGCGTCGAAACTAAAACAGATTGCAGGAAAGAAGACTTCGGCGGCAATTGGTTTTTTAACCGGTAAATAAAAAAAGGAGCATGGAAAAATGGCAAGTCAGGAAGTCGTTCGCCTGGCAGATCAGATTCAACCTCGGTTGATTGAACTGCGGCGGCGTATTCATAGACACCCGGAACTGGGTTTTCAGGAATTCAAGACTGCGGCACTGGTCGCAGAAACACTAGAGGGTTGTGGTCTGGAAGTCACGCGCAACGTAGCCAAAACAGGCGTCGTCGGTTTGCTGCGCGGCAGCGGCGCGGGCCCTACCGTTGCTTTACGCGCCGATATGGACGCGCTGCCCATCCAGGAATTGAACGAGACCGATTATCAGTCACAGCAAGCCGGTGTAATGCATGCCTGCGGACACGATGTGCATACAGCCAGTCTGTTGGGAGCGGCGATGATTTTAGCTTCGCTGAAAGAACAAATCAAAGGCAACGTCAAGTTCATTTTTCAGCCGGCCGAAGAAGGCCCCGGCGGCGCACTGCCGATGATTGCGGCGGGTGTCCTGGAAAATCCTAAGGTCGACTATATTTTCGGCGCTCATGTTTGGCATGATGTGCCGGCCGGCAGTATTGCTGCTCAGGCCGGTCCGATCATGGCAGCACCGGATAACTTTACCATTACCATCAACGGACGCGGCGGGCATGGGGCGCAGCCGCATCTGTGTATCGATGCGCTGGCGGTGGCCGTACAGTTCATCAGCGGACTGCAGCAGATTGTCAGCCGCAGAACCAATCCGTTCGATCCGGTTGTGCTGACCATCGGTCAGATGACGGCCGGTGTGCGCGGTAACGTGATTGCCGAACAGGCTGTGCTCAACGGGACCTTACGGACTTTGAATAAAACGACGCAGGCCAACTGCCAAAAATGGATGCAGGAACTGCTGGCTGCTACCTGTTCTGCTTTTGGTGCGAGCTATACGCTGGACTATACCGATCAATATGATCTTACCGCCAGTGATGCTACCCTAACCAAACAGCTGATTGCTTCTGCTGCGGCCGTCTTGGGCAGCGATCATGTAATCACACAGCTGGAACCCTCCATGGGCGGAGAAGATTTTTCCTTTTTTATGCGGGATATTCCGGGTGTTTATTACCGCCTGGGGATCGGCGATAACGAAAAAGGTCTATATCCCATTCATCATAATCGTTTCGATGTCAATGAAAACGCGTTGGCAACCGGAGCGAAGGTGATGGCGCAGGTTACACTGGACATATTAAAATAAAGGGGTGCTTCTCGATGGATAAAATGATTCTGACGCCCGGACCGGTTGAGGTTAGCGAGGCGGTACGTTTGGCGATGGCCAAACCCATCCTCAATCCGGATCTCGATCTGGATTTCTTTGACTTTTACGAAAATTTATGCGGCAAATTAAAAAAACTGCTGCACACGGAAAACGATGTCCTGGTGCTCAACGGCGAAGGCATCCTTGGCTTAGAAGCGGCAGTGGTCAATCTGGTACAGCCCGGAGAGACGGTTTTAGTCTTGGATAACGGCTTTTTTGGGCGTGGGTTTGCCGATTTTGTCACCGGCTGCGGCGGCAAGGTTGTCTTTCTCAGTAAAGATTATAACGAAGCGATCACGGCGGAGGAAATCAGGCAGGCGTTGATCGAGCACCCGGAAATCAAAGTGGCTACCATGGTGCATTGTGATACACCTTCCGGCATGTTGAATCCGGTGGGAGAACTGGCACGGGTTTGCCGTGAGAGAGGCGTAATTTCCATCGTGGACGCGGTTGCGTCTATGGCAGGGGAAAAGATCGAACTCGACGATTGGCAGATTGATATCGTGATTGGCGGTTCGCAGAAAGCACTCTCAGCACCTCCCGGCCTGACCATTCTGGCGATCTCGCAGCATGCCTGGAAGCGCATGCTGGAGCGTGAAATTCCCTACGGCGGTTATTATTTGAATTTGGTCATCTGGAAAAACGGCTGGCTCTCCGGCAGCAAAGAATTTCCCTACACTATGCCGATTTCCGACTTATACGCTCTGGATGAAGCTGTGAACCGCGCTTTAGCAGAGGGAGAAGGTCTTTATGCGCGTCATCGCATGATTGCTTCCGCCGTGCGGGAAACCTTAAGCCGCGCCGGATTTCAACTGATGCCACAGCAGGATTGCCGGGCGGTGACTGTGACAGCGGTCATGGTGCCGCAGGGTATTGACGATGAACGTTTTCGGCGGCAGCTCTGGAAAAAGTATGGTGTGATGATCGGCGGCAGCTGGGGCAGCCTGGCCGGCAAGGTTTGGCGCATCGGTCATATGGGGGAAGGCGCCCGTGCCGAGAAACTATTCCGTTTCTTCGATGCCTTTGAAAAAAATCTGCGCGATTTCAAACGCGAAACCTATCCCATGGCGGCTGTTTTTGCGGAGCTTTATCAGGAAAGTGAGATTTAAATTTTATGACAAGTATGAGAGGTGAAGCCCGTGCCCGTCTTTAACCTGGCGCGGCCGCAGCCGGGAGAGCCAACGCAGAAACAACTGCGTCGGAATATTTTCCGCATGATCTGGCCGGTGACCATCGATTCCGTGCTGCAAATGACGGTCGGCATGGTAGCGACGGCCATGGTGGGTAGGCTTGGAGCTACTGCCATTGGTGCAGTCGGACTTTCCTCGCGTCTGACCCAAATCAGCTGGGCGCTATTTGCCGGCATCGCCACCGGTGTAACTGTTTTGGTCGCCCGCTGCGTGGGTGCCAAACAGATCGAAGAAGCCAGAAAAATTGCTTATCAGGGCTTGATCAGCGCTCTGATTCTCATAGCCGGGATGACTGCGGTTAGTTTTGCCTTTGCCGAACCTTTTTTACGCAGTATGAATGTCGACGGAGAGCTGCTGACTGCCTGTTTGCAGTATTTGAGTATTGCTTTATTCACGCTGCCTCTGATCGCTGTGATTCAGATCAGCGGCGGCATTATGCGTGGCATGGGGGATACAAAAATCCCCATGTTGGTTTCTCTGGCGGTCAATTTGGTCAATGTAGCCGGCTGCTGGCTGCTGATCTACGGTAACCTTGGTTTTCCGGCGCTCGGTATCCGCGGTGCGGCCATTGCTTCTCTCTTTGGACAGGGTGTCGGCGCCATTCTGGCACTCACCGTGATTTTTCTGCCCATTTCCAAGCTGCAGCTGAAGAGAGAGGATATTGGACCGCTGAATTTCAAAGAAATCAAACGCATCATGCGCATCGGCATCCCCAGTTCTGCCGGTGATCTATTCTGGCAGATGGCTTCCATCGTGATGACGGGTTTGATTGTCACCTTCGGCACGGTGCCGTTGGCGGCGCATAACCTGGGGATGCAGGCGGAAGGGATCTCCTACATGCCGTCCATTGGCTTAACCATCGCCGCGACCGCTTTTGTCGGTCAAAGCCTGGGGGCGAAAAACCTGAATCTCACCAAGCGCTATATTCAGGAAATTTTTCTTTGGGCATTAGTGTTTTGCTCGTTTGCCTCGCTGATGCTGATTTTTGGCGGCCGCTTCCTGCTTTCCCTGCTGACAGACGACCCGGCAGTGATCGCTTTAGGCGCCAAATATTTGTTGCTGATGGGATTTTGCCAGATTCCTCTCGATATGGCCGGTGTGATCAACGGCGCGCTCAAAGGGGCCGGCGACACCAAGTGGGTGATGTATATTCAGGCCATTGGCATGTGGCTGCTGCGCATTCCGCTTTCCTATGTCTTAGGTAAATATCTGGGTTTTGGGATCATGGGTGTCTGGTGGGCGATGACCATTGATTTGTTTGTGCGTTTTGTTCTGGTCGTTCTGCGCTATGCGCAGGGCAAATGGCAGACGATGGAAGTCTAGACAGAGAGATTATCTACAATGTGTCTAGTCTGCGGCGCTGCTGCAACTGAGGATTCCATGTCACTAAAATAAAAAGAGGAGGAAACAAAAATGTATTGCAGAGATTTTATGATCGATCGTAAGGAAGTTATCACGGTCACGGAGGATTACAGTTTAGCGAACACGCTTAAACGGATGGATTTGTACGGCTTCCGCGCCTTGCCGGTTTCCAATTACGGACGCTTTGTTGGTGTGGTTGATATGTTTGATATTTACCAGCATATTTATGTCAAGCGCGATGTGGACTTGGAAAAGGCCCTGGTCAGCGATGTCATGCATACGGATGTGGCTTATGTTAACGGCACCGATGTGATTGAAGTGGCCGCCAAATTGCTGACGCAGCAGCGCGTGATGTTTCTGCCCGTGCTGCAGGATGATACCAAGGACCAGTTTATGGGCATCCTACCGATCAATCGCCTGATGAAAATTTTTATGACCTCAATTGGCATGGACTATAAAGGGAACCGAATCACGGTTTGTCTGAACAATGAAAAAGGGGAATTGGCACGTTTGCTGCGCCAATTGGTGCGTGCCGGTGCCAATATTGAAGGCTTGATGCCAATTCAAATGCTGGAGCAGGATGATCAGCAGCTGCGGGTGATCGTGAAATTTGATGGCGATATGGAACGGGTCGAATTGGCCTGCCAGGATGCTAACATTAAGATTTTAACCAAGAATGCTAAATAAATCAAACTTGAGCAATCGCTGCTGAACTGTGCATAGCAAGGACTGTCTCAAAGGTTTGCAGCGGCGATTTTATTGAGCGGAGCAGAATGCAGCGAAAAGGAGGTGGAGCCGTGGGAGAACAGACCAATGAATTATTGCAGTTTTGTCAGCAATTGAAAGAAGCCTTACCGCAAATTTGCGAAGTAGAACATCTGACGGTCGATCTGGAGACGCATCGCTGGCATTTGGTTTTACAGGGGCTGAACGATCTGCCGTCGCGTCAGCGCTGTGAAAACAGCCTGAAACAGGTGATCGGCCAACGCTGGCAGATTGTCATTACCTGGCTGGAAGCAGAACAGAATGCGGACAGCTTGGAGCCTTTAGCAAATGAAAGCGAAGAACCACCCTGGTCAAGAGAAGAAGAGCAAGCGCAGGTGATCAGAAAGACCGATGAGGTTGCATTGTCGGAGGAAGCTCTGCTCATACCGGTGTTACCTGCGATCGACGAGAGCGATACAGAAACAGCAGCTGAACCAATGGCGTTGGAGGAAGAACCTTTCTTTGAAGACAATGCACCCGAAGAGGAGGTTCCCTGGCAGCCTGCTACCAAAATTGACCGGACAGCCAGTGATGCCTCCGCTGAATTCCGTCGTAAACGGGATGAAGAAATCCGGGCGGAAGTAGATAAAGTACGCAAAGAGGCGAGTCAAGCTGTCCTGCATCCCGTTTCGACGGCGGCAAACTATCTGGGCAAGACGATCATGGAGGTCGCCGTTCCTCTGAAAAAAATAGAAGAAAGCCCCTATGTGCAGACTATTCAGGGCCAGGTGTTTGCTTTGGAAAAACAGGCGCTGCGCAATGGTCAAACGGTTTATAAATTCGACCTTTATGATGGCAGCGATTCTCTCACCGTCAAAGCGTTTATTCGGAACAGCGCCAACAGTAATTACAATAATAATAATAATGGTTATCAGAGCAATCGCAATAAACCGCAGCCGCAGCGTATGGATGATTTAAAAGTGGGGACTTGGGTTAGAGTCAGCGGTAAAGCAGCCGCCGACCGTTTTGAGGATAATGAAGTCACGATGAGCGCCGATGCCATCAACGATACCGAAGCACCGCCCAACAAACGCCACGACACAGCCACAGCAAAACGAGTGGAACTGCATGCGCATACCAATATGAGCAGCATGGATGCCTTGTGTGATGTGACTGCCCTGATCAAGCGGGCAGCTGAATTTGGTCAGCCAGCCATTGCCATTACCGATCACGGTGTGCTGCAAGCATATCCCGATGCGGCGGCGGCAGCAAAAAAATACGGCATAAAAATCATCTATGGCTGTGAAATTTACCTGATTGATCACCTGGAAGATCGCAAATACCATCACTGTGTGGTTTTGATCAAGGACAGAGCCGGCTTAAAAGAGATGTATAAGCTGACCAGCAAGGCGCACCTGGAGAACTTTTATAAGCGCCCCCGCGTCCTGCGGCAGGACCTGCAGGCAGTGCGGCAGCATTTCCTGATCGGTTCGGCCTGTGCCTACGGGGAAGTCTATGGGGCGATGATAGATGGTTTTGAAGGGGATTTCAACCGTGCCAGAGCCACTGCCAAAGAGTTGGCGCAGTTTTATGATTATCTGGAAATCATGCCAATCGGTCATAATGCCTTCGCTATCCAGAATGGTCAGGTTGCAGACGAAAACGGACTGCGGCAGATCAATCGAACCCTTTGGGAAATCGGTAAGGAATTAGGCAAACCCGTGGTCGCTACTTCAGACGTGCATTTTTTGGAACCGGAGGATGTCATCTTCCGCGACATTTTGCAGGCTGGTCAGGATTACGAAGCGGATGAATCCAAACCGCTCTTATATTTGCGCACCACAGAAGAAATGTTGGCTGAATTCCCGGATTGGCCTGCTGAGGAAGCACTGGAAGTGGTGATCGGCAATACGCAAAAGATTGCCGATGCGATCGAAGCCTTCGATCCCATGCTGCATAAGCTCTATCCACCGAATATTCCGGGCGCGGCTGAGGAACTGCAGCGCATTACCTATGAGACGGCGCATGCCATGTATGGCGATCCCTTGCCGCAAAATGTAGCGGATCGTATCAAATGGGAACTCGACTGCATCATCGGTTACGGTTATGCTGTTAACTACTACATCGCTCATCGCTTGGTCAAGAAATCGATGGAAGATGGTTATTTGGTGGGTTCGCGCGGTTCGGTCGGCTCTTCTTTGGTGGCGACCCTGACCGGAATCACAGAAGTCAATCCGCTCTCGGCGCATTATCGCTGTCCTAAATGCAGTTATTCCGATTTCTCACACGAAAAAGAATATGACTGCGGTGCGGATATGCCGGATATGCCATGTCCGAAATGCGGCGAAACCTTGCTGAAGGATGGCTTCAATATCCGTTTTGAAGTTTTCATGGGCTTTGCCGGTGATAAGATTCCGGATATCGACTTGAATTTTTCCGGTGAATATCAGGCGCAGGCGCATAAATACACCGAAGAATTGTTCGGCAAAGAATTTGTTTTCCGCGCCGGCACGATTTCCACTGTGGCTGAGAAAACCGCTTACGGTTTTGTCATGAAGTATATGGAGAAAACCGGCAATACGCTGCGCAAAGCGGAAATCAATCGCTTGGCGCTGGGTTGTACCGGTGTCAAGCGCACAACGGGTCAGCATCCCGGCGGTTTGATGATTGTGCCGAATGATATGGATATTCATGACTTTACCGCAGTGCAGCATCCGCCGGGCAAAGACGGCGTCGATACGATCACCACGCATTTCACTTACACAGCCATCCATGACAATCTGCTGAAACTCGACCTGCTCGGGCATGATGATCCGACGATTCTACGCCATCTGCAGGTCCTGACCGGTTTGGATGTCCGCAAGATCGCTTTGGATGATCCGGAAACCATGGGCTTATTTACCGGCACGGAGACACTCGGTTTAAAACCGGAGGATATTGATTCCGAAACAGGTACCTTTGGTGTACCCGAATTTGGTACAACCTTCACCCGCGGCATGTTGATGGATGCCAAGCCGAAGTACATTTCAGATCTGATCCGGCTATCCGGCTTCTCCCACGGCACCGACGTCTGGGCAGGCAATGCCAGAGAATTGATTGTCAACCAGAATGTGCCACTCTCTGAAGCGATTTCCACGCGGGATTCCATTCTGCTTTATTTAACCGGCAAAGGGCTGGCGAACAAGACAGCCTTTCAGATCATGGAAGCTGTGCGCAAGGGCAGGGGTTTAAAACCGGAAGAGGAAGAAATCATGCGGGAGTATCACGTCCCGGAATGGTATATTACCTCCTGCCGCAAAATTCAATATCTCTTTCCCAAAGCGCACGCGGCAGCCTATGTCTTGTCTGGTTTTCGTATCGCCTGGTTTAAAATGCACCGTCCGGCCGCTTTTTATGCCGCTTATTTTACGGTGCGTGCCGCCGGTACTTATGATGCCGATCTGGTTAGCAAGGGGATCAATGCCGTGCGCAGTGAAATTGTCAACATCAAGCGCAAAGGCAATGAAGCGACGGCCAATGAGAAAGGTATGCAGACGCATCTGGAACTGACGCTGGAAGCGATGTGCCGGGGAATCAAATTTGAAAAAGTAGATCTTTATCGTTCCGATGCCACCGAATGGCTGATCGTGGACGACGCCACCCTGCTGCCGCCGCTCTCTGCCTTGCAGGGAATCGGCGCTAATGCAGCTGCCGCCATCGTAGCGGCACGAGCGGAAGGTGAATTTACCTCGATTGAAGATATCGCCGTGCGTAGCCGCGCCAACAAAACCGTAATCGAAACGCTGCGGCTGCACGGCTGCCTGGGTCAGTTAAGTGAAACAGATCAATTAACACTATTTTAAACAGGAGGCGATCACAATGGAACAAACTAAAATTGAACGTTTGAATCAACTTGCCAAAAAAGCAAAGGCGGAAGGTTTGACAGAAGCGGAATTGGCGGAACGTGATCTGCTGCGCAAGCAATATATTGCAGCCTACCGCAGCAATCTCGAGGCGCAGTTGGAGAATATTGTTGTGCTCAAACCGGACGGCAGCCAGGAAAAACTGCCTAAAAAGGAACAATAGGAAAAACTAGACTACATGGAATTGGTAATAAAGAAACCTGGAAGAGTAAAGGAGAGGATTTCATATGGAGCCTGCGCATATTGTCTACTTAAGGAAATCAGGATTAACCATTGATGATGTCGTTCGGGTAGCCCGTGAGCATGCGAAAGTTGTTCTGGCGGATGAAATGGTAGAATTAATCAATACTTCACGTCGAATGGTCGATCAAATGATCGCCGAGCAGCGTGTTGTTTATGGGATCACCACCGGATTCGGTAAATTCGCTACGGTACCCATCGGTCCGCAAGATATACAGGATTTACAAAAAAACCTGATCATGAGCCACGCGGTTGGGGTTGGCGATCCTCTGCCGGAAGATGTCGTGCGGGCTATGATGCTATTACGGGCCAATTCCCTCAGTCAGGGTTACTCCGGAATTCGCTTAAGCACGGTGCAGGCTTTGCTGGACGCGCTCAATGCCGGTCTTCATCCCATCATACCGGAAAAAGGTTCTCTCGGTTCCAGCGGTGATTTAGCACCGCTGTCGCACATGATCTTGCCTCTGTTGGGCATGGGAGAGGCGATTTACCAGGGTCAGCGCATGAGCGGTGCCGCCGCCTTGGCCGCTGCCGGTCTGCAGCCGATTGTTCTAGAAGCCAAAGAAGGGCTCGCATTGAATAATGGCACCCAGTGTATGACAGCTATTTCTGCCTTAACCATTGCCGATGCCGAGGAGTTGCTGCGGGTTGCCGATCTGGCTGCGGCCTTAACCATGGAGAGCTTAAATGGTATTCCCAGCGCCTTCGACCCGCGCATCCAGGCGGTGCGACCGCATCCCGGGCAAATGGAAACTGCAGCAATCTTGCTGCGCCATTTGCAGGGTTCGCAATATACCGCTGCCAATGACCACCCAAGAGTGCAGGATGCTTATGCCCTGCGCTGTATCCCGCAGGTGCACGGCGCCATCCGCGATGCCATCGCTTATGTCAAAAAAGCCATTGAGACGGAAATCAACAGTGTAACCGATAATCCTTTGATTTTCTGCGACACGGAAGAGGCGATTTCCGGTGGAAATTTCCATGGCGAACCGATTGCGCTGGCTATGGATTTCTTAGGAATCGCTGTGTCTGAATTAGCAAACATTTCCGAACGCCGCTTGGAACGCATGGTGAATCCTGCTTTATCCAACGGACTGCCGGCTTTCTTGATCGAAAATGGCGGCGTCAACTCCGGCTTTATGATCGTGCAGTATTCTGCCGCTTCGCTGGTTTCGGAAAACAAGGTGCTGGCGCATCCGGCCAGCGTCGATTCGATCCCCAGTTCAGCCAATCAGGAGGATCATGTTTCGATGGGAACGATTGCTGCCCGCAAAGCACGCGAAATCCTGGAGAACGCCACCCATGTTCTCTCCATGGAATTGATGGCAGGTTGTCAGAGCGTGGATTTGCGCGGCAAAAAGCAGCTCGGACATGGTACGCAGCCGGTCTATCAGGCAATCCGCGCCAAGGTGACTTATTTGGAGAAAGACCGCGTGATGTATGAAGATCTGGCGGCCATTACGGCGCTGATCAAAGCAAAACAGCTTGGCAAGCCGGCTGCGAATGCAGAAACAAGCGAACAGGAGTGATGGAAGATGGCTAAAATAGTTGAATGTATCCCGAATTTTTCCGAAGGACGCCGTCCTGAAGTGATTGAGGCGATTCTCGATGAAATCCGTTCTACACCGGACTGTGAATTGTTGGATTCTGAATCGGATGCTTCCCATAATCGTACCGTGGTGACCTTTACCGGCACGCCGGAAGCGGCTCTCGAAGCTGCCTTCAAGGCGACGCGCAAAGCGGCCGAATTGATCGATCTGCGCCGACATACCGGTGAACATCCCCGCATGGGTGCTACCGATGTGATTCCTTTTGTGCCGGTCAGCGGCATGACGATGAAAGACTGTGTGAAGTTAGCCAATCTCTTAGGACAACGCATCGCTGAGGAACTGCAGATTCCGGTCTACTTATATGAAAATGCAGCAACCAGACCGGAACGGAAAAATCTGGCGGATGTCCGCCGCGGTCAGTTTGAAGGTTTATTGGAAGAAATCAAGCAACCGGAGCGCAAACCGGATTTTGGTCCGCAGATGATGCATCCCACAGCCGGCTGTGTCGCAGTCGGTGCCCGCAAACCGTTGGTCGCTTTCAATGTCAATCTGGCAACTGATGATTTAGCAATTGCTAATGCCATTGCCAAAAAAATCCGCGGTTCTTCCGGCGGTTTTATGCATGTCAAAGCGCTGGGTGTGCTCTTGGAAGAGCGCCAGCAAGTACAGGTTTCGATGAATCTGGTCGATTATAAGAAGACATCGGTTTATCATGCCTTTGAATTCGTCAAAAGAGAAGCTGCCCGCTACGGAGTCAATGTAGTCGGTTCGGAAATCATCGGCTTGCTGCCGATGGAAGCCTTAATGGAGGCGGCGGTCTGGTATTTGCAGGTAGAGAATTTTAAGCCGGAGCAGGTATTGGAAAAACAAGTCTACCGCTTCTAGCGTTTTTTGGAGGGCAAAGATGGACTTTATTTTACATCATATCGGCACGCTGGTCAGCTGTGCCGGACATGGCAGCGAACCGATTACAGCAGAAGCGCTGCAGGACGCAGGTGTTCAATCCGGCATGGCCATAGCGGTCAAAGATGGTTTGATCTACGAAGTCGGCACGGAAAAGGCGATTCTGGCTTTGGCCGATGCCAAGACAAAAGTGGTGGATGCCGAAGGGCGGCTCGTGATGCCGGGCTTTGTCGATCCGCATACGCATTTGGTCTATGCCGGTGACCGCGCGCACGAATGGGCTTTGAAACAGCAGGGGGTAGCTTATCTGGAAATCCTCAAACAAGGCGGCGGTATCCTGAACAGTGTGGCAAAAACCCGTGCCGCCGGCAAACAAGCACTGAAGCTGCAGACCGCCAAGCGTCTGCAGGGGATGCTGCAGGGCGGCATTACCACCGTGGAAATCAAAAGCGGTTACGGCTTGGATCTCGAACATGAACTGCTGCAGCTGCAGGTGATGCTCGAATTGAGCAAGGAACAAGCGATGGATATTGTTCCGACTTTCATGGGAGCCCATGCCACCCCAACGGAGTATCTGCAGGACCCAGGCGCCTATGTTGATCTGGTCATCAATGAAATGCTGCCCGCTGTGGCTCAGCAAGGCATTGCCCGCTTCTGCGATGTGTTTTGCGAAACCGGCGTTTTCAGCCCGGCCGACTCCAAACGCATCCTGTTGGCCGGAATGCAGTATGGCTTACGTGCTAAGGTGCATGCCGATGAACTGGCGGTGAGCGGCGGTTCCGCTTTGGCGGCGGAAATTCAGGCGATCTCTGCCGATCACTTGTTGGAGACAACGGATGAGGCGATGGCAGCGATGGCGCGCGCCAAGGTGATTGGCGTCTGTCTGCCGGCCACTTCGTTTAATCTCGCCAAAGGCAAATATGCCAGAGCCCGCCGGATGATCGAACTCGGTATGGCCATTGCGCTTTCCACCGACGCCAATCCCGGTTCCTCACCAACAGAAAACATGCAGTTTGTCTTGTCGCTGGCCTGTTTGTATTTGAAGCTGACCCCGGCGGAAGCTATTTTAGCTGCTACATTAAATGCAGCGCATGCCATCGGTATGGCGGATCGGGTCGGCAGTCTCGAAGCCGGCAAACAAGCCGATTTGGTCGTGATGGATGCCCCGAGCCTTGAATATTTACCCTATCACTTTGCCATGAATCATGTCAATCGTGTTTATAAACGTGGCTTACCGGTGGTTTAGAAGGTGATCTTATGTCTTTTGCGGCCAAAGTGAAAGAAGAATTGGCCAGCAAGTGGGATTTTCGGCCTTGCTGTTACAAAGCGGAACTGGCTGGGATAATCGATACCATTGGCACCCTGACGTTGTCGTCGCTGGGACTTTCCCTGCATATCATCACGCAGAGCGGCCGCATCGCCAATCGGATTTATCGGCTGATCAGTGAGAAGATGCACTTCAAAGCGGAAATCTATTCCCGCCAGGAAGAACGGCTTTATAAAGTCAACAGCTATCTGGTGGCGGTGAATGGTACGCAGCAGGTTCAGGATTTGCTGCAACTGCTCGGTAAAGACGAACAGATGCTGCTCAACTCGCATAGCATTTCCGATCAGGTGATTCAATGGGATTGCTGCCGGCATGCTTATTTGCGCGGGGTGTTTTTGGCGACCGGTTCTTTAAGTGATCCGATCAAGAAAACCTATCATTTGGAATTAATCACGCATTGGCCGGAGCATGCGGTGCAGCTCTGCCATTTACTGGATCAGCATGAGCTGAATCCGCATATTATCGAACGCAAGGGCAGCCAGGTGGTTTATCTGAAAGACAGCAACTGTATTTCGGATTTTCTGACCATGATTGGCGCCATCAATTCCATGCTGGAATATGAAAACACCCGCGTGCTGAAGGAGACCCGCAATGCGATCAACCGCACCACCAACTGTGAAATGGCCAATCTGGATAAGGTGATTGAAGCCTCGCTGCAGCAATGTGCCTATATCAGTTGGCTGGAACGGCACGGAGCGCTTAGCCGGCTGTCGCCAGGTTTAATCCAAGCCGCCGAGGGTAGGTTGGAACACACAAATTTATCTTTGAAAGAATTAGGAGAGCGGCTTGGTATCAGCAAATCCGCTTTGAATCACCGTTTGCGAAAACTGCGGGAATTTGCCTTGGAAGAAGGCTGGCAGGGTGAAATGGAGCAGGAAATCGAGCCGGACCAAGAGGAAGAGGATGTAGAATGTTAGAAATCGTAGAGGCACAACTGTGTCATTGGCCGGAGATTAAGGAAATGCTGCCGCGGGTGGCAGATGAAGACGATTATGTTATTTTTAGTTGGCAAGAGTGGCTGCAGCATCCGGAAAAGGGAATGACCTTTGTCGCTCTTTGGGATGGCAAACCGGTGGGAACCACACACATCGCTTATTTAGACGAGGAGAACTGCTGGCTGCAGGGGATTCGCATTGCACCGGAAATGCAGGGCAAAGGCATCGGCAAAGCGATGTCTGCCAACAGCGTGGCTTTTGCCAGGAGCAAAGGTTTTCGAGTGGCTCGCTGTGGCATCGATGCCGATAATCACGTTTCACAGCATGTTACAGGTTTAGCGGGATTTGAAAAAGTATTCGAGTATCAGGCTTACATCAAAAACGGCATCCGGCAGCCAAATGAGGTGGTAGGAGGCTGGGAACCGGCCGGCGCAGAAGAGATTGCGGGTTATACGGCAGCGATGGCTAAAAATCCTGCCGCAATTGCTGCCAATGGGTTTATGGTATGCTTTGATTTTATTGTGCTGGGTAAAAACGATCAGATGAAAGAGGCGATCCTCTATGATGATCAGCCGCATTTCTTTCGCTATCAGGAAAACGGTAGAACACTGGCCTGGATCGATGCCTTTTACGGAGACGAAGATGATTTAGCTGATCAAGGTTATTTGATTATGGGGCAGGTGGCGCAGGAGCCTGCCGTTTGGCAACGGGCTTTGCCGGCGATTGAAGCGGAAGTAGTCAAACATGATTATAATGCTGCGATGTTCTGGGCAGATGCCCGCGATCCGGTGGTGGATTATTTACTGAAAAACGGTTACCAGGCCAAAGCCGGTCAGGGTTATCAGTTGTGGGAACAAAAGCTATAAAATCGGCGCAAGCTGTCTGATCACAAGCGCTGCACAGGAGGTGCAAAGATGGCATCCTGGAATCTTTGGCACGGCTGTCATAAATTCAGCGCAGGCTGTCTAGTCACAAGTGTTGCTCAGGAGGTGCAAAGATGGCGTCTTGGAATCTTTGGCACGGTTGTCATAAATTCAGCGCAGGCTGTCTGATCACAAGTGTTGCTCAGGAGGTGCAAAGATGGCGTCTTGGAATCTTTGGCACGGCTGTCATAAATTCAGCGCAGGCTGTCTGAATTGTTATGTTTACCGGATGGATGGGCGGCATCAACTGGACAGCAGTCTCGTGCGGAAAACCAACTATTTTGACTTGCCGCTCAAACGCAACCGCCAGGGTGAATATAAGATTCCGAGCGGGGAAACGGTTTATACCTGCTTCACTTCTGATTTTTTTCTGGAGGATGCCGACGCTTGGCGGCCGCAAGCCTGGCAGATGATGCGGCAGCGTTCTGACTTGAATTTTTTCTTTATCACGAAGCGGATCCACCGCATGCAGGAGTGTCTGCCGCCCGATTGGGGTGAAGGATACGCCAATGTGACGATCGGCTGCACGGTAGAGAATCAGGAGATGGTGGAGTACCGTTTACCAATTTTTCTCAAAGCTGCAATTCGCACGAAATTGATCATTTGTGAACCTTTGCTGGGACCGGAAGATCTTTCACCTTTTCTGACACCGCAAATTCAGCAGGTGGTGGTTGGCGGCGAGTCGGGGGTGGATGTGCGGGTCTGCGATTATGCTTGGGTCTTAAAGATCCGGGAGCAGTGTATTGCGCATCGGGTTGCTTTTCATTTTAAGCAAACCGGGGCGAATTTTCGCAAAGAGGGCAGACAGTATCGAATTCCCCGCAATTTGCAGGGTAGTCAGGCTAGAAAAGCCAACATCGATTACCAGCCGAATGGAAACGGCGATGCATTGGCGCTTAGGCTGATGCCACAGGAAAAACCGATTGTATAAACCCATCACGACAAAAACCGCTCGGCGTCCTTTCGCTAGCTGCACCCCGAGGGGTGATGCTTCGCTGCAGGATACCTGCGGTTTTTTACGGTAATCTCGTAAAATGCTTGTATGCTTTACCCCAGCTCGTATGCATTGCATCTGTTTGTATGCATTGCATCTGTTTGTATGCATTGCATCTGTTTGTATGCTTCGTTCTTAAAAGCATCTCGTCAGTGATGTAAATTGATAATTTGACCAACTCGAAAAATGTAGCCAGCTATCAAACGTCAAGTGGCAAAACGAAAATTATATTCTGGGAACATAAGGCTTTTTATCCCTTAAAACAGCGAAAACAATGTTGCATAATTTATGTGTAACAGCTCCAATTGCCGTCATATAATCTTTTCCTTCGTCGCGTTTCTTCTGGTAAAAAGCAGACATGACCGGATCTTTTTGCGCGGCAACCGTTGCGGCATTCCAGAGCGCTCTGCGCAGATAAGGTGAGCCTCGCTTCGACATCGTGTTGTGCGTTGAAGTGAAATTACCGGATTGCTTAATCGAAGGGTCAATACCGGCAAATGCCGCCAATTTCTTTGGATTTTCGAAATTATCAATATTGCCGATTTCCGAGTAGATCACCGCAGCCGAGGTGACTCCAACACCAATAATGGTATCCAGATAGCATTCACATTGGGAATAGATCTGCTCAATCTTATTCTCAATTGCGTCAATCTGTTCTTCAATGAATTGAATCAGATCCACGGTTTGGTGTAATTCAAAGCATAGAGCAGCGTTCGCTCTATTCACACCAACAGTGTGTCTGCAGGCGCTGCGGATCTCGAGCGCTTTTTCCTCACCGAAACTGCCGCGGGAATGCTTCGCTAAAAAATCAGCCAACCGCTTTGTACCGAGCTTCAGAATGGCATCCGGTGACGGATACTTGCTGAGCAACTCCAGCGAAGTTTTACCGAAAATATCTGAAAACAGCTTGTGATATTCCGGAAAAAGGTGATCCAGCACGCCAATTACATGGTTTTTGTGCTTTGCAATCTCATCAACCAGAGAACAGCGGAAACGGCATAACTCGCGTAAATTCTGGACATCCTCCGTTTGTACCGCTACGTCGGAATAACGTCCCATGCGGATCACATCCGCGATATAACCGCAATCCACCGTATCCGTCTTGGTTTTACGGACAGACATGCGCCGTATGGCGTCGGTGAGCAGGGGATTGACCACATGCAATTCAATTCCTAAATCGAGTAAAACACAATAAAAATTCAGCCAGTAATGACCGGTGGCTTCCATGCCGACGCAAATTGCATCTTGCTTTTGGTAAAAAGCGACCTTCTGCAAAAACAATTGAAAGCCCTCTTCGGAATTTTCAAATGCAAACGAGGGAGCCAGCGCTTGACCACTGGCGTCCACCGCGATCGCCTGGTGACGGAATTTACCGATGTCTACGCCAAAAGTAATCATTTACAGCAACTCCTCAAACTGGAATGCGGCAAAGGATGATCTCTCTGACGCTGACAGCTGCAACCTCGCGTGAAATACAAGGATTTTACCCTATCCAGCCAATACGCAGATTTCTGTCAGATCAGAGGCAACACTCTACATCACAGGAACGATTCCCAGGGAACAGTACGTTGACCTCTGCCTGACAAAATTATACCACAAAGGGCAAACCCCTTGGATACTTAAAGAGTGGCTTTGGCTCGCTTCCTGTACCCTGTAAATGAGTTACCTTGGCACTACTAGTATATACGAGGGAACGGTCTTGACCGTTCCGCACGCATCGATTTGATCAATCTATCAGGCTCAACTCTGCATGACAAAAACCGCTCGGTATCCTTCCGCTAGCTGCACCCCGAGGGGTGATGCTTCGCTGCAGGATGCCTGCGGTTTTTTACGGTAATCTCGTAAAATGCTCGTATGACATTGCTCTTGTTTGTATGCATTGCATCTGTTTGTATGCATTGCTCTTGCTCGTATGACATTGCATCTGTTTGTATACTTCGTTCTTAAAAGCATCTCGTCAGTGATATAAATTGATAATCTGACCAACTCAAAAAATGTAGCCAGCTATCAAACGTCAAGTGGCAAAACGAAAATTATATTCTGGGAACATAAGGCTTTTTATCCCTTAAAACAGCAAAAACAATGTTGCATAATTTATGTGTAACAGCTCCAATTGCCGTCATATAATCTTTTCCTTCGTCGCGTTTCTTCTGGTAAAAAGCAGACATGACCGGATCTTTTTGCGCGGCAACCGTTGCAGCATTCCAGAGCGCTCTGCGCAGATAAGGTGAGCCTCGCTTCGACATCGTGTTGTGCGTTGAAGTGAAATTACCGGATTGCTTAATCGAAGGGTCAATACCGGCAAATGCCGCCAATTTCTTTGGATTTTCGAAATTATCAATATTGCCGATTTCCGAGTAGATCACCGCAGCCGAGGTGACTCCAACACCAATAATGGTATCCAGATAGCATTCACATTGGGAATAGATCTGCTCAATCTTATTCTCAATTGCGTCAATCTGTTCTTCAATGAATTGAATCAGATCCACGGTTTGGTGTAATTCAAAGCATAGAGCAGCATTCGCTCTATTCACCCCAACTGTGTGTTTGCAGGCGCTGCGGATCTCCAGCGCTTTTTCCTCACCGAAACTGCCGCGGGAATGCTTCGCTAAAAAATCAGCCAACCGCTTTGTGCCGAGCTTCAGAATGGCATCCGGTGACGGATACTTGCTGAGCAACTCCAGCGAAGTTTTACCGAAAATATCTGAAAAAAGCTTGTGATATTCCGGAAAAAGATGATCCAGCACGCCAATTACATGGTTTTTGTGCTTTGCAATCTCATCAACCAGAGAACAGCGGAAACGGCATAACTCGCGTAAATTCTGGACATCCTCCGTTTGTACCGCTACGTCGGAATAACGTCCCATGCGGATCACATCCGCGATATAACCGCAATCCACCGTATCCGTCTTGGTTTTACGGACAGACATGCGCCGTATGGCGTCGGTGAGCAGGGGATTGACCACATGCAATTCAATTTCTAAATCGAGTAAAACACAATAAAAATTCAGCCAGTAATGACCGGTGGCTTCCATGCCGACGCAAATTGCATCTTGCTTTTGGTAAAGAGCGACCTTCTGCAAAAACAATTGAAAGCCCTCTTCGGAATTTTCAAATGCAAACGAGGGAGCCAGCGCTTGACCACTGGCGTCCACCGCGATCGCCTGGTGACGGAATTTACCGATGTCTACGCCAAAAGTAATCATTTACAGCAACTCCTCAAACTGGAATGCGGCAAAGGATGATCTCTCTGACGCTGACAGCTGCAACCTCGCGTGAAATACAAGGATTTTACCCTATCCAGCCAATACGCAGATTTCTGTCAGATCAGAGGCAACACTCTACATCACAGGAACGATTCCCAGGGAACGGTACGTTGACCTCTGCCTGACAAAATTATACCACAAAGGGCAAACCCCTTGGATACCTAAAGAGTGGCTTTGGCTCGCTTCCTGTACCCTGTAAATGAGTTACCTTGGCACTATTAGTATATACGAGGGAACGGTCTTGACCGTTCCGCGTGCCCAGTCCTGGCGTCCCTGCGTTCCCGGCGTAGCTTCATTACATTGCGGTGTTATTTCAACCTACACGCAACATTGCGGTGTTACTTCAACCAACTCGCAAGGTAGGGAACGGTCTTGACCGTTCCGCGTACCCCGTCCTGACGTAACTCTATCGTTCTGCGGTGTTACTTCAACCAACTCGCAAGGTAGGGAACGGTCTTGACCGTTCCGCGTAACCCGTTTTGGCGTAGCTTCATTACATTGCGGTGTTACTTCAACCAACTCGCAAGGTAGGGAACGGTCTTGACCGTTCCGCATGTATCGATTTGTTCAATCTATCAGGCTCAACTTTGCATGACAAAAACCGCTCGGCGTCCTTTCGCTAGCTGCACCCCGAGGGGTGATGCTTCGCTGTAGGTTACCTGCGGTTTTTTACGGTAATCTCGTAAAATGCTTGTATGCTTTACCCCAGCTCGTATGCATTGCATCTGTTTGTATGCATTGCATTTGTTTGTATGCATTGCATTTGTTTGTATGCATTGCATCTGCTTGTATGCTTCGTTCTAAAAAGCATCTCGTCAGTGATGTAAATTGATAATCTGACCAACTCGAAAAATGTAGGGAACGGTCTTGACCGTTCCGCGTGCATCGATTTGATTGGCCTATCGGGGTAATCTAACCATAACAAAAACCGCTCGGTATCCTTCCGCTAGCTGCACCCCGAGGGGTGATGCTTCGCTGCAGGATACCTGCGGTTTTTTACGGTAATCTCGTAAAATACTTGTATGCTTCGTTCTTAAAAGCATCTCGTCAGTGATATAAATTGATAATCTGACCAACTCGAAAAATGTAGGGAACGGTCTTGACCGTTCCGCACGCATCGATTTGATTGATTTTTCGGGTGAAATCTCCTGGCAAAAACCGTATATCGACATAAATAATCGGCTTAAAACCGGCAGTAGCTGACCGGATTACCATGTTGTTGAATGATCAATAGCAAATCGGCCGGGCGCAGCCAAAGCGTGGCTGTATTCTCGTTGGGATGAACTCCGATGCGTTCGTAACTGCGCAGCTCCTGATCTAACACGACTTCTACACTTCGCTCAGTATCATTGAGAACACCCAGAGGCGAGACCGCACCTTTGCTTAAACCTAAGTAATGAGCTAGATCGTCTGTCGAAGCAAAGCTTAACCGTCGGCTGTCTACTGCCATTCGAATCGCATTCAAATCTACTTGCTTGTATTTTGGCAGCACAAGCAGAAAATATCTTTGCTTTTTATCATCACGAAGAAAAAGATTCTTTGCTACCTCGTTTTGAGGATCGATCTGCAGCCGATCCATTTCTTCTATCGTATAGACAGCCGGATGCTCGGTGATCTTGTAAGCAACGTTAGCGTACTCCAAAGCTTCTAAAACGAACTGGCGAATTTGATTCATGTAAGCGGCAACTCCTTACCGAAATTGTAATAATGGATTATAGTGCAACCGGTTTGCCGCCGTGCTTGGCAGATTCGATTTCAGCATGGACCAGCAAAATGGTTTGTAATGAATCCTCCGGCGGGTTGATGCTGTTTTGCTTTTGATGCAGAATACAGTCGGCAAAATAAAGCACTTCTTTGTAATAAGCGTTTTCATGATCATAGGCCGGTTCACGGAAGGCTTCGCCGGTTGCCGCAACGTGCAGACCGTCCTGATCCATCTGAACAGTGCCGTGCTCAAAATTTACCCGGAATCCCATGCTGAAGGCAATACCGGACAGGGTCCAGTCATTCTGGCTGTTGACCACCAGATTGGGATAATCGTAATTGGTCGATACGGTATCGAAATTGCTGCCGGGTATGACAACCTGACCGAGTGTGCAGACTTCTCGCGGCATACCGAAGAGGTACTGCACCATATCCACGTCATGCACATGCTGATCGTAGACGGCGCCGCCGCCACGGTCGGCTTTTAAAAGCCAATTCTCATACGACCACATCGGTGTGGAACCACCGCGGTAGAAATAGGCGGAAATCGCTTTGCCATAAATCCCGCTCTCCATCGTCTGTTTGAGAAATTCGTATTCACCCCAGAAGCGCAGACAATGACCGATCATCAGCTGTTGATTGCAGCGCTGCGCCGTCTCTATCATCAGGCGGCATTCCGCTGCATCCATCGCCATTGGTTTCTCACATAAAACATGCAAGCCCCGCTGCAGGCATTTCACTGCGGTCTGACAATGCAAAAAGGTGGGCAGAGCGATCGTCACAAATTTCAAGTCTTCTTTAGCCAGCATTTCATCCAGATCGTGATAGCAGTGAAATTGGCTGAAATCATAATGACTGTCGCCGATCCCTTCCAGATTCAGCTGCCCTTGAAAATTCTCAAATTTCGCCGGATCCACGTCACAGACTGCCACCAATTGCAGCGGACCGCTGTCTTTCAGCATACGAAGATAGTTATCCAAATGACCTCTGCCCATGGCTCCCAGACCGATTAAAGCTGCTCTCATACAAAATACTCCTTTACATGCTGAAAATGGTTTCCAGATGACTGATGGTATTGTTCAAAAAATGCTGCGGTGCCAATTTTGCGAAGGGGACCTCTACAGTGAGATAACCGTCATAGGTGGCGGCGCGCAGGGCAGACATCACCCGCGGCCAATTGACATCCCCTTCCAATAAATCGACAAAGCCTTCCAGGTTGCCGACAGAGCGTTTAAAATCTTTCAAGTGAATGCGGAGCAGCATATCATCGAGGATTTCAATCCAATATTCGGGGTAGGAATTGACCACGGCATTGCCAACATCAAAATAAGCTCCCACCAGCGGCGAATCGATTTCTTCAATGAAATGCCGCATTTCCAAGGGAGACAGTAAAAATTTGTTCCAAACGTTTTCAATCCCTACAAATACGCCGTAGTGCTGCAGAAAAGGTTTCAATTCCCGCAGCGCCTGCAAAGCGTTATCATAGGCTTCGAGGTAAGAAGTTTCCTCATCCACCATACCGGGTACAACCAAAATGCAGCTGGCCTGCAATGCTTTGGCGTCGATGACCAGTTGTTTCACAATTTCCTGCGCCCGCTTGCGTTTGGCAGAGTCATTGGAGGTCAGGCGGTACTGCCACAGATGAGGTGAAACCAGGCCGATGATTTCCAAATGATGTTTTCTGCATAACTGCAGAATTTCCGCAACTTCTGTTGGGGAGAGAGGATTTTCTAAATTCAATTCGATTCCGTCAAATCCGGCCGCAGATACCCAGGCGAATTCCTCGGCGCGGCTCAACCCCTTGGGAATACCAACTTCATTAATGCCTTTTTTCATGGAATCATCTCCTTGCCCTGCTGTTTTTCTCAGTAAATCTTTCTTCTCTTAGTTAGTTTTCCCCCCGGCATTCTCCTTTCTGCTGTTCTGGTTTTCGCAACATTTTCTGACGATATCCTATTGACAGTTATCATGCAAGGTGGTATTTTTAGTTTATCTGTGTTGGATTCCATGTCATTACCGTTTTTTCAAATCGAATTGCACGAGATCAGACCGGAATAGGAGGGATGTTCATGCAGGATAGTCCGCTGGCGCAGCGTATCTCCTTGCTGCAGGGAGAAGGCGCTTACAAGGTTTTAGCCCAGGCGACCGCTTTGGAAGCACAGGGCCGAAATATTATCCATCTGGAAATCGGACAGCCGAATTTTCACACACCGCTGAATATACAACAGGCGGCGTTTCAGGCGATTGCGGCGGGCAAGACGGGTTATACCGCGGCGCAGGGACTGCTGGAAACGCGGCAGGCCATTGCCGAATACTGTTGGAAATACAAGCAGGTGAAAACGAATCCGGACGAGATCGTGGTGACGCCCGGCGCCAAACCGATCATTTTTTATACCATGCTGGCTTTGATCAATCCCGGCGATGAAGTCATTTGCCCCAATCCCGGTTTTCCAACCTATGCCTCCTGCATTCATTTTACCGGAGGCAAAGAGGTGGCTTTAAAGCTGCTGGTTGAGAATTCTTTTCAGCCGGACCCGGACGAATTGAGATCGCTGCTGAATGAGAAAACGAAACTCGTCATTTTAAACAATCCGTCCAATCCAACCGGCCATATGATCAGTAAAGAGCGGATGCTGCAGTTGGTGGAAATCATCCGTGATCATTCCAAAGCTTATATTCTTTGTGATGAGATTTATGACCGACTGATTTTCGATCAAACCCAAGCGCTGTCTTCGGCAGCCGTTGCAGGGATGAAGGATCGCACCATTTTACTGGATGGTTTTTCTAAAACCTATGCCATGACCGGCTGGCGTCTGGGTTATGGCGTGATGCAGGCGGATATTGCCGCAGCGTTTTCTACCCTGATGGTCAACAGCAATGGCTGTGCCGCTTCGTTCAGTCAGATCGCTGCCATTGAAGCCCTGCGTGGTCCGCAGGAGAGTGTGACGATGATGCGCGATGCTTTTGCGGAACGTTCCGTTTGGCTGGCAAAAGCGCTCAATCAAATTGACGGAATTGAATGCCAAATCCCGAACAGCGCCTTTTACGTCTTTCCCAGCGTGAAAAAAACCGGTATCGGCAGTGCGGAATTCGCTGATCGCCTGTTAAAAGAAGCCGGTGTAGCGGCATTGGACGGAGAATCCTTTGGTTTCTATGGCAAAGACCATCTGCGCTTATCCACGGCGAATTCAATGGAGAATATCCAGGAAGCAGCCGCCCGCATCGCAGCGTTTACGGCCAGTTTGCAGGCGACAGTCTAGTTCAGTAAGTATGAAGGAGGAATTTTTAGAATGGCAAAGAAAAAATCGGTGCTTGATTTTCGGAAAATGAAGGCAAAAGGCGAGCAGGTTGCTTGGATGACCTGCTATGATTATCCGATGGCAACCTTTGAGGAAGCAGCCGGCATGGATATGATTCTGGTGGGAGATTCGCTCGGTATGATCGTCTTGGGCTACCAGGGGACGAATCCTGTTACCATGGAAGACTGTTTGTCCCACTGTCAAGCTGTCAAACGTGGCGCTCCCAATACCTTTATCATCGGCGATATGCCGTTTGGCTCATATCAAACTTCCAATGAAGACGCTGTCTACAATGCCTGCCGCTTCCTCAAAGAAGCGCAGGTCGATGCGATTAAGCTGGAGGGCGGTGTTCGCGTCCAAAGCAGAATCCGCGCCATAGCCGATGCCGGAATTGCCGTCATGGGCCATATCGGTCTGACTCCGCAGAGTTCCGGACAATTGGGTGGCTTTATGGCGCAGGGACGCACAGTTGCCAGCGCTCAAGCCGTGATTGAGGACGCTCTGGCAGTCGAGGCAGCGGGAGCTTATTCTATTTTAGTCGAAGCCGTACCACCGGAAGTAACTGCTTTCCTCTGCCAACTGCTGACCATTCCTGTCTATAGCATCGGTGCCGGTGCGGCAGACGGACAATTGCTGATTTGCGGTGATATGTTGGGATTATTCCAAGCCTTCACGCCGAAATTTGTAAAAAAATACGCCAATGTGGCGCAAGTGGAAACGGAAGCATTCAAGGAGTATGTCAAGGACGTCAAAACCGGTGTCTTCCCGGAAGATCAGCATGCCTATCACATCTCGGAGCCGATCGAAGGTTTCCGGGAATTGTTCGCAAAATATCAAAAATAACGGAGAAAGTGATTGGCTTTTTCAGCTTGAGTGAATCGTTGAACTCAAGATCAAAAAATCTCCCTGTGGCAGCCATCAGATCAGGCTGCCACAGGGAGATTGTATTTTTTCTGATATTAAAATCAAATAACGTTGGTTGCTTTTTCTTGCTGGGAGTAGATTTTTCTGACCTCGCGCAGAAAGGCTTCCGCAGCCGGAGAGAGCGGTCGACTTTTATGATAAACAAGATAAAAACTTCGCTGCAAACAGGGAGCTCCCACTGGAAAGCTAAGGATCATACCGAATTTCTGCTGGTCTTGACAGGCTCTTGCCGAGACAATGGAAATGCCCAGGTTGTTTTTTACCGCTTGAATAATGCTTTCGGTGCTTTGCAGCTGAATCGAGCAATGCAATTGCTTGGCGTCAATACCGCAATAGCTGAGAAATACCTCCGATTCCTTGCGTGTGCCGGAACCGGACTCCCGAAACAAAAATGGCACTTTTTTAAATTCTTCCCATGGTATTACCCCGTGAAAGGAACGGTAGTACTCAGTATTGGGGGTGATTAAAACCAATTGGTCATTGGTAAACGGCTCGAAGACACAGGAATTTTTCTCAAAAGCCGTACCGCTGAGCCCGATTTCCGCTTCTGAATTCTGTATTTTGTGCAGCACCTCAATGCTGTCACACTGCAGAATAGAATAACAGATATCCGGATATTTTCCTACCAGGCAGGGTAAGATCTCCGGCAGGAGATACTGGGCCGGCACGGTGGAGGCAGCGATGGTCAGGGTACCTTTCAGTTCTGTAGAATAACTCTTCACCTCAAGCAGTGCCTTGTCGCGCAGGGTGAGAATTTCCAAGGCGTATTGGTAAAAGATTCTGCCTGCTTTCGATGGGTAGACTTCCTTTGTTGAGCGCACCAGCAATTTTGCCTGCAGTTCCTCTTCCAAAGCAGTGATATGGGCGCTGATGGTTGGCTGAGACAGATACATCGCTTTGGCGGCTTTGGAGAAGCTTTTCTCGCGAGCAACCTGAACAAAGGCTTCGATCTGTTTAAAGTGCATGGGAGTCTCCTTTGCTGCTGCTACACGGCTGACGGCGCAGAATTTTCTTCAGTGCTGCCAAGCAAAAGTTCACTTCATCCTCTGTATTCTGCTGCCCGAAAGAAAAGCGCACGGTTCCCTGTGGGAAGGTCCCCAAGGTTTGGTGAGCGCGAGGGGCGCAGTGCAAACCAACTCTGGTCATGATGCCAAAATCACTTTCCAATTGATAAGCGATGCGGGCATTGTCATCACCGCAAAAATCAAGCGAGACGACAGGCGCACGTTTTGCGCAGCCCGGTAACCCGATGATCCGGACCTGTGGTAAATCAGCGGCTCCCCGCAGAAATGCTGCTGTGAGAGCGAGTTCTTTTGCTGCTATAGCAGCTGCCGGCTGCTTGGCTAAATATTGCAGAGCGGCTCGTAAGCCGATGATCCCGGGCAGGTTCAAGGTTCCCGCTTCGAACCGATCCGGCAGCAGGGCAGGCATCTCTTCCAAATGGGAAGCACTGCCGGTGCCACCGCTGATCAGGGGTTCAGCCAGCTGGGCGATTTCCTCGGAAATCAGCATTCCACCAATTCCCTGTGGACCCAGGAGACCTTTATGCCCGGGAAAAGCGAGCGCGTCAATCTGCAGTGCCTGCATATCCAAAGGAAATGTACCGGCCATCTGCGCGCTGTCCAGAATAAACCAAAGCTGATGCTGACGGCAGATCCGTCCGATTTCTGCCAGCGGCAAAAAGCTGCCGCAAACATTGGAGGCAGCGGTGAGGATGACTGCTTTGGTCTGGGGCTGGATCAGATCTTCGATCCGCTGCGGATCCAAGCTGCCATCCGGCCGACATAACGCTGCATCAAAGCGAACACCAAGTTTGGCGGTTTGCGTCAGCGGCCGCATGACGGCATTGTGCTCCATGGAAGAACAGATCAGATGATCACCGGTATGAAAGAGCCCTTTGATCAGAAAATTTAAGGAATAGGTCACGCCGGGTGTGAATATCACATTTTTTACCGGTGCAAAATGAAACAAATCGGCGAGCAGTTCTCTGGTTTCTAGGACCAGCTGTGAAATTTCATAAGCCGCTTCATAACTGCCGCGGTTAATATTAAAAGCACCCTGATCCAGAAAGTGCTTGATGGCATCAGAAACACCCTCCGCTTTGGGAAATGAACTGCTGGCTTGGTCAAAGTAAATGTGCTGCATGATCAGAAGAGTTCCTCCTTTGTCTTTTTATGCGGTTATTATACATGAAAATCCGTTGATAAGCCAGTCTTTATAGATAATATCTATAAATAATGAAAATTTATCGAAATTATGTATTTTACTTTCCTGCAATTTCGTACTATACTGATGAAAGTAAAAAATGGAGGTAAGGTAAATGAAGGGGAAACAAAATCTGTTCATGGCTGTCACCGGTATTTTAATTGGCATCATTGCTGTCGTTTTGGTGAAATTCGGCAATCCTGCGAATATGGGCTTTTGTATAGCCTGTTTTCTGCGCGATACGGCCGGTGCTCTGAAACTGCACAATGCGGCAGTTGTGCAATATGCGCGGCCGGAAATCATCGGCTTAATCCTTGGCGCTCTGGTCATGTCGATCGCCGGCAAAGAATTCAATGCCAGAGGGGGATCTTCTCCTGTCACTCGTTTTGTGCTTGGCTTTTTCGTCATGGTTGGCGCCTTGATGTTTTTAGGATGTCCTTTGCGGATGGTCCTGCGGATTGCCGGCGGTGATTTGAATGCGGTGATTGGCTTAGTTGGTTTTATTGCCGGTATTCTCGGAGGTGTACTTTTCCTGAAAAAAGGATTTACTTTGAGAAAATCACATCCGCAGGCCAAATTGGAAGGCCTTTGGATGGGCATCCTGGCGATTCTGGTTTTTGCTCTGCTGATTTTCTTACCTTCTTTCTTAGTTTTCAGCAGCACTGGCCCCGGATCAATGGCGGCTCCCATTGCACTGTCTTTGATTTGTGGTTTGATTGTCGGTGCTTTGGCGCAGAAGACACGCCTCTGTATGGTTGGCGGCATCCGAGATGCAGTGCTTTTTAAAGATTTTTACTTATTGATTGGTTTTGTTGGCATCCTGCTGGCTGCATTGATCGGCAATTTAATCCTCGGAAAATTCACCTTGGGTTTCGACGCGCAGCCGATTGCTTTCCATAATGCTTTATGGAATTTCTTGGGCATGGCGCTGGTTGGTCTCGCTTCCGCTTTGTTGGGCGGCTGTCCTCTGCGCCAATTGATCTTGGCCGGCAGCGGCAATTCCGATTCAGCCATTACGGTGATTGGCATGATCATTGGTGCTGCGTTCTGCCATAATTTCGGTCTGGCTTCCTCGGCTGCCGGCCCGACTCTCAATGGTCAGATTGCGGTTGGAATTGGTTTTGCTGTAACAATCGCCATTGGGTTGGCTAATTTGAAGAAGGAGGCAGTCTGATGAATAAAGTGGATGCGCGTGGATACTCCTGCCCTGAACCTGTGATCATGACAAAGCAAGCTCTTCGGCAGGGTACGCCGCTGCTGGTTTTGGTCGATAGTATGATACCGGTGCAAAACATCATGCGCTTTGCCGCCAGTGCCGGTTATCAGGTCTCTTATCAAGTCATAGGAGAAGATTTCGAATTGACAATCAGTCAATAGGGAGAGACAAGATGGTTACAATAGCGACCTTCCACACCCATTTTGGCGCCATGTCTTTTCGGAATCGTTTAATGAAACTGGGAATTGCGGCTGTGATGATGCCGGTGCCACGGGCATTGAGCGCTTCCTGCGGTGTATGCGTTCGTTTCCAAGATCCTTTTGATGTTGCCTCGATGTATCTTGAGGACATCGAAAGGGTGGTTACTCTAGCGGAAAATGGTGAATACGTTTTGGTTTTTAAAAATGAGGAATAAGAAAACCGTCTCAGAACATCGCTCAAAAAGGTGTTCGGAGACGGTTTATTCTTTTATTTCCTGTCGTTTTGAGGAAAGAGAGCTGCTATTTTGCTAACATAATTTTGCAGCAGCAACTATCGTAAAAAATCAGATTCCGAACTTGACATATTCCTAGTAAAGGAGTAGGATATGGTTGTAATAAAGCCTAGCAATTTGATAGGATATCGAGAAGGCGGTGCTTATGAAATTTTCAACGCGCAGTGAATATGGTTTGCGTGCCATGGTGGTTCTGGCTGGCAATGAGGGTGGTAATCCGCTTTCGCTGCGGCAAATAGCAGAAGATGAGCATATTTCAGAGCAGTACCTGGAGCAAATTTTCATGGAGTTAAAAAAAGCCGATCTGGTGCTCAGCATCCGGGGTGCTTATGGTGGCTATCGTTTAGCTAGAAGCGCAGAAGAGATTACAGTGCGGCAGATCCTGGAGGTTTTGGAAGGACCCATTGTGCCCTGCGATTGTTTAAGTCAGGAACTTGGCTTTACTTCCTGCGGCAGCAAAGAAGAAGCCTGCCTGATTCAGGTTGTCTGGCGTCGGCTGCAGAACGGTATGAACGAAATCCTGGAAAGTATGAATTTGCATGATTTGCAGACTGGCAAATATCAGTAATTAAGTCATCGATCGCTTTTTAGAAAGGGAGGATATTATGAGAACGATTTATCTGGATCATGCGTCGACGACAGCAGTTGATCCACGCGTAGTGGAAGCGATGCTGCCGGTTTTTACCGAGGTGTATGGCAATGCCTCCAGTATGCATCATGTGGGCCAAGCGGCGCGAAAATTGGTAGAGGAAGCGCGCGTAAAAGTAGCGAAAGCGATCGGAGCAACCCCGAATGAAATTTACTTTACATCCGGCGGCACCGAAGCGGATAACCTGGCTGTGCTTGGCGTAGCCGAAGCGATGGCCAGCCGCAAAGGCAAACATTTGATCACGACAGGGATCGAACACCACGCTATTTTTAATAGTTTTGCCTGGCTGAAAGAAAACGGTTATGAGATCAGCGAACTGCCGGTTGATCAATTCGGTATGGTCAATCCGGCTGATTTGGAAAAAGCGATCCGTCCGGATACGATTTTGGTCAGCATCATGCATGCCAACAACGAGATCGGCACGATCCAGCCAATCGCCGAGCTCGGTCTTATCTGCAAAGCACACAAGGTAACTTTTCATGTCGACGCTGTGCAGACGGTCGGACATTTGCCGATTGATGTGAATGCAATGAATATCGATCTGCTCTCGATGTCAGCTCATAAATTTTACGGCCCCAAAGGGGTAGGTGCTCTTTACTTACGCCGCGGTGTGCGGATCAAGCCGCATCTGCATGGCGGAGAACAAGAAAAGGGACTGCGTCCCGGCACCGAGAATGTCCCCGGCATTGTCGGCTTAGGCAGCGCAATCGAAATTGCGGTGGCCGAAATGGAAAAGGAAAACGCCAGGGAAGCCGCTTTACGGGATCAGCTGATTGCCGGGCTGCTCAAGATTCCTGACGTGCGGCTGAACGGTCATCCTACCCTGCGGCTGTCGAGCAATGTCAATGTCAGCATCGCTTATGTTGAAGGCGAATCCATTCTTTTGTCGCTTGATCTGAAAGGCATTTGCGCATCCAGCGGTTCTGCCTGTGCTTCCGGCAGTCTGGAACCCTCTCATGTTCTGCTGGCAATCGGACTCGATCATCCTACGGCGCATGGATCTTTGCGCCTGACTCTTGGACGGGAAAATACAGCAGAAGATGTGGATTTTGTTTTACAGGTTGTGCCGGAAATTATCCAGCGCCTGCGTAAAATGTCACCGATTTACCCTGAGAACTTAAGAAAGTAATTTTTAAAATCTGAAAGGAGCTTTTAATAATGCAATACACAGAAAAAGTAATGGATCATTTTCAACATCCTCGTAACATGGGACAAATCGAAAACCCCAGCGGAGTCGGTGAGGTTGGCAATGCCACCTGCGGCGACATTATGCGGATCTATCTGACCGTAGAGAATAATGTGATTACAGACATCAAATTTCAAACCTACGGCTGCGGTGCAGCGGTTGCGACCACTTCACAATTGACCGAAATGGCGAAAGGCAAAACATTGGAAGAAGCACTTAAAATCACCAATGCGGATGTTGCCAAAGAATTAGGCGGTCTGCCGCCGGTGAAATTACATTGTTCCAATCTGGCTGCCGACGCTTTAAAGGTTGCCATTGAGAATTATCAGCAAAATCAGAAACAGGAAAAGGAGTCCGTGAAAAATGCCGAATCCCGTTGAGATTGCCATCATCGGTTCCGGTCCTGCCGGCATGGCGGCTGCCCTTTATGCCGGGCGGGCTGGGAAAGAAACTGTGATTCTGGAGAAAGCCTACCCCGGTGGCCAGGCTTTTACTACTTACCTGATTGAAAATTACCCTGGCATCAAAACCATCGGTGGCCCCGACTTCACCCAGACCCTGAGTGAGCAGGCCCTGAGCTTTGGTACCAAAATGATTACCAACGAAGTGACGTCCGTCGATCTGCAGGCGGATCCCAAGATCATCACTTTTACCGACGGCAGTTCCCTGGCAGCCAAAGCGGTGATTTTAGCCATGGGTGCCATGGCTAAAAAGCTGGATGTCCCGGGCGAGGAGAAATTCACTGGCTTAGGCGTATCCTATTGTGCGACCTGTGACGGTGCTTTCTTTAAAGACCGCCACATCGTGGTGGTAGGCGGCGGTGATTCCGCTTTGGAAGAAGCGTTGTTCCTCACCCGTTTTGCAGCCAGCATCACCATTCTGCATCGCCGCAATGAATTCAGAGCGGCGCAAGTACTGCAGGACAGAGTAAGAAATCATCCTAAAATTACGATCAAAACCCCTTATGTCAGCAAAGAAGTCATCGGCGAGCGTAAGGTAACTGCTTTAAAAGTGCAGCATGTTGAGACCGGAGCTGTCGAACTGATCCCTTGCGACGGCATCTTTGTTTATGTCGGCTTTACACCGATGACGCAGCTCGCTGTTGGTCAGTTGGAGATGGATAAAAACTATATCGTTGCCAACGATGCTACCATGGCGACTTCGCTGCCGGGTGTTTATGCGGCCGGTGATTTGAGAGTGAAGAAGCTCAGACAAATTGTCACTGCCGTTGCCGATGGTGCTTTGGCTGCCACCAGCGCGGACCTTTGGCTGGAAAGCAAGGAGTAAGGGGATGGCTACGAAGCTTGAACTGGCTCAATTAGTTCGGGACACCGTGGCTGCCGATGCGCAGGCCGCCAGTTTCCGTGAGCCTTTGATTGGCTTTTCGTCTGCTTTGGATCCAAGATATACCGAGTTGCCGCAGATTGTGGGACCTTGGATCGCACCGCCGCAGTTTTTTCTGCCAACGGTCGAAACAATTCTTTCTTTCTTTGTTCCCTTTGCGCAGGAGATTGCCGAAGCAAATCAGCAAGGACAGCAACCGTCACGCGGTTGGGCGAAAAGTTATCTCGATGCCAATCTCCTGATTGAAAAAGTGTCTCAAACGGTGATCCAGCATTTGGCAAACCAGGGAATTGTTGCTGCTGCGATTCCGCCCACCCATACTTATGACGAAAAAACACTGACTTCTGCTTGGTCGCATCGCAGTGCAGCTTATATTGCCGGTTTGGGCAGTTTCGGTGTGAACCGCATGCTGATTACCAAAAAAGGCTGCGCAGGAAGGTTTGGTTCGATCCTGCTGGCAATTCAGCTGGAACCGGATGCTCCTGCTGCAGAAGAAAACTGCCTTTACTATCGAGACGGCAGCTGTTTAGTCTGTCTTGCCCAATGCCCGACCGGAGCGCTGCAGCTGAACGGATTCGATAAATTTCAGTGCAATGCGAGATTACTGGCGAACGCGGCAGAATTTACCGATCTGGGTTGGTGTGATGTTTGTGGTAAGTGTTTGGCAACGCCCTGTGCTGTCCTAGAAAAATAAAGCAAGCCGGAACGCAGAATTAGTTTTCTGTGTTCCGGCTTGCTTTATTTTTCTAGATTAAGGCGTCGTCACAGCGGGGGTTGTCAGATCGGCTAAGTTGTATAAAAAAGCGGAGATCAGTGTGTCATTGACCAAATACACAGAATCGCTGCCGCTCACGCTCAGATAATAATCCGAATTGATGCTGCTTCTGTCGCCTACCGTCAGCACGATTTCCTGCTGATCGTTGGTTGTAATCACATAAACATAAGAAGGAGCAGTCAAACCGTATTCACCGGTCAATTCGATGCCGCTCAATTCGCGGGAGGCTGTCAGTGAGGTGAGTGCAGCAAGCATTGCCGCCGGGTAGCTTTGATCGATTGTCAAAGCGGCATCTTCTGCTGCCTGCCAGGTCTGATTGGATTTATGGAGGGTAACCGTCTCTCCTTTGTATGCCCACATTAGCTGGCTGATTTCCTCCGCTTGTAAATCCGGCAGAATGGCGATCGTTTTGGCTGCCTCACTTGCACTGGCGTTTTTTGCCGAAAGATAGCTGACGAATTCATAGCAGCCAATCAGGCTGAAAAGCAGCAGTAGTAGTATCAGCAGCCTGCGGTTCCGATTTCTCATTTGCGTTTCCTTTCCCGCCACACGCTAACGCCGGCGGCAAGACAGGTGAGGGGGATAATCCCGATAAAGACCAGACTCAACCTGGCGCTCATGCCGGAAGGGATCGTCAGGGTTTCGGTAGTCATACTCTTGGAGTGAATGGTAATGCTGTCTTCCCGGCCGCACATCCAGTTGATCGAATTGAGGAAGAGATCCTGATTTGCTCCTGATACGGTTTGGTTGACGGTATCGTCCAGCAGACTGGAAGTCGCATACCAAACAATCTGCGTTTCTACACTGTCAATGGTTTCAGTGATGGCAACCCCCACCGCAAAAGGTCCGCTCAGATCCGTCGCTTCCCGATCTGTGGTGGTCATTTGATAACCAGCCATTTTAGCATAAGAGCTGTCCGTGGTCGTTAAAAGTTTTGTCACACTCAGTGTGCTGCGTAAATCGGCTAAGGTTGTGATTCCGTGCGCGTAGGGAGCCAAGACATAATAACCGCCGCTTTGCAGCGGGGAAGTGATTTCATGATAATTGATTTTCGGCAGCAAATAATGGCTGTAACCCCGAATGAAATAATTGGCATCCGCTTCCAAAACCAGACCATTGACCGCTGCCGTACCGTAATAAGCCATCACGGCAGCCAGATTTGGCATCTCGGTTTCGGTGTAATTGGTGAAAAGCATCAGATTTCCACCTTTTTGCAGATAACTGAGAATTTTAGTTTTCTCATCGGCGGAAAGGTCGGAAGCCGGTGCATAGATCAATAAGCAGGCTGTATCAGTCGGGACGCCATCTACCGTCAGCAGACTCAAATCAGCCAGATTAATATTCTCTTTGGCAATGGCTGTTGTCATCGTGCTGCTTAAATCGGCTTCACCATGTCCGCTCAAACGATACATGGTTGGCAGATTTTCACTGGTGACATAATCGATAGCGCTGGTCAGACTGCTTTCTCCATCAAATGACGTGCTGTAGGTTCCGGTTTTGCTGTAATTACTGTAATCAGTGACATAGATGGAACCATAGCTGATAAACTGGCTGCGGCTGCCGCTGACTACAATCACACTGTTGTTGCTGACCGTGGCCGTCGTATATTGCTTGCTGAAGCCGGGATTGGCGACCGGATCTTTTACCATCACGCTGACTTGATCGCTTAAATCCTTGTAGCGGCTCAGGAGCTGCTGCAGCGTGGCATCTTCTTCTCCGCTTTGGGCCAACAGATAGATTTCTACCGGTTCGGTTAACGAGGATACCAACGTTTCTGTTTGTTCAGATAGGCTGAAGAGCTGATTTCTCGTCATATCCAATTGGGTGTATTTGGTCGGTAAACGATTGACCAGCAGAACAATGGCAATGGCAATGGCAATAACGATGAAGGAAGCAGAGGCACTGTAACTGCCGATCTGAAAGGCCTTGCTGTGAAATTGTTTGGGATCAGTGGAGCGTTGGAAGCCGGCTTTCAGATCCTGCAAAAAACGGTTTATGCTTTTCTGCATTTAGCTCCACCTCCTTTTTTCCATTGCCTGTATGGTCAAAAAGACAAAAACGAGCATGACCATCAAAAAATAGACCAGCGCAGTCAGATCAAAAACGCCATTGGGAAAAACATAGAAACGTTTGAATAAGGACAGGCTCCCTAATAGAGTAGGCAGGAGATTTTCTAAACTGGCGGAGGAGAAGATCTTCGTCAGAAGCAAAGCGCCTTCCCCCAACACCGTCAGCAAGACCGCCGACAGACTGCTTTTGGTCAGATACCAGACGATGACTGCCAGCAGCAGCACTGCCGCGGTGGCGGCTGCAAAGGAGGCACCGACGGTAACGGGCAGATAGCTGACTAAGTCTGCCAGAAAATAGTTGAGTAATAAAACCAGAAAACAAAGGACAGCTGCAAAAGCCTGATTTTCTGTCAGGGAGGAGATAAACAGTCCGATCGCCAGTAGAGCGGCACCTAGTAAGAAGAAGGCAAGCAGGGTACCATAGGAAGCAAGCAGATGGACCGAGCCGTATAACGAGAGGATCAGGGGATAAAAACCAATGATGACAGTGGGAACCGCTAAAACGAACAACATTGCCAGATATTTAGCCAGGACGATTTTCGTCATGCTGATCGGCAGGGAATAAAGCAGCTGATCGGTTTTCTGCCGTTTTTCTTCCGCGATGACTCTCATGCTGAGGATTGGTGTAATCACTAAAAAAATAAATGTCATATTGCCAAGCACATATTCGAAATTGGTGTAACTGGCATTCAGGTTGATGACCATGGTATAAATTCCGGCAAACAGTAAAAGGAAAGCAGTGAAAATATAACCAAGCACGCCATCATAATAGGATTTTACTTCTCTTTGAAAAACCGCTTTCATGCTCTCTCTCCTTTCTCTGTTTTGACTTCTTCGAGCAATTGCGGAGCGTTTTCTTTTTCCGAAGTCAACTCAATGAAAATATCTTCCAGACTGACATGGGTTTCGGTCATTTTTAAAATTGGACGCTGCAGCCTGCAAAAAGCAAAGAAGATTTCTTCCGCCGGTGCAGTGGCTTTGGCATAAGAAAGCGTGATATCCAAAAGGTCTGCTGATTTGCCAGGGGCATACTCAATTTGTGAAAGTCCGCTCACGGTGAAGAAAGCCTGCTGCGCTTCTTCGCGGCTCGCCTTAACGGTCAATTCCATCGTGGAAGAACCGGCAAAAAGTCTTTCCAGGTTTTCCGGTGTGTCGCTGGCAACCAATTTACCATTGGACAGGATCATAATCGAGTCGCAGATCGCGCGGACTTCCGAAAGAATGTGGCTGCTGAGAATGACCGTGTGTGTCTTGCCTAATGTTTTGATTAGGGAACGGATTTCTATGATCTGTTTCGGATCCAGACCGACGGTTGGTTCATCTAAAATGATAATTTCCGGATCGCCCAAGAGGGCTTGCGCAATTCCAACCCGCTGTTTATAACCTTTGGAGAGATTCTTGATCAGCCTGTTCTGCACTTCGGCAATTTGGGTGATTTGAATCACTTGCAGCAACTGCTCCGACAAATCCGCTGTTTTGACACCCTTGGCTCTGGCGACAAATTCAAGATATTCTTTTGGTGTCATGTCCTGGTAAAGCGGCGGCATTTCCGGTAAATAGCCGATTAACCGTTTGGCAGCCTCAGGTTCTTCGAAGATATCATGACCATCGATGCTGACCTGACCGGCAGTCGCTGCCAGGCAGCCGGTAATGATATTCATCGTAGTTGTTTTGCCGGCTCCGTTTGGTCCGAGCAAGCCATAGATCTGGCCATTATCGACTGTGAATGTGAGATCCGATACGGCAGTATGGCTGCCATATTGCTTCGTCAGTCCTTTTACTTCAATCAACTGGTATACCCTCCCTTGTGTTTTTCTATGCTCAGCCTTTGCAATCTGCTTTTTATAAATTATAGCACTTTCAAGGCAAGATAGTATAAGAAAGCAGTTACGAAAAAAGCAAACCTGGCAGGCGGATGATGAATTGTTTGTGTCATTTTCTTAGCTTTTGAATTTTTTTGTCGTAAACTGAAATAATCTCCCGCAGCAAAGCCGCGAGAGAAAACGCGTCTCGCTGGTTCAAAACAGATGATTTATCATGATCTTTTAAGTTGAACTGCCGAAATATCAGTTGACAAAACACAACCTACAAAATACTGTGAAAAGCAACATTAAAAAGGATTGCATTCTGGAGCGGAAAGTGATAACATTACAAAAATTTAGAGAGAAAAGAGGGGGTTTCAATGTCGTTACAAGACCGCATTATTGGAGAAGGTTTAACCTATGATGATGTTTTGCTGGTGCCTGCTTATTCGGACATCCTGCCGCGTGAAACGGATGTTTCCACACAGCTGACCAAGAAAATCAAACTGGGAATTCCAATCATGAGTGCCGCTATGGATACCGTAACGGAAAGCCGCATGGCGATCGCGATGGCCAGAGAAGGCGGCATCGGCGTGATCCATTCCAATATGGATATTGAAACACAGGCACAGGAAGTGCTGCGGGTCAAACGCAGTGAGCATGGAGTGATCACAGACCCATTCTATCTTTCCCCTGACAATACAGTTTATGAAGCGTTGGAATTAATGGAGCGATATCGAATCTCCGGGGTTCCAATCGTATCAGGATCAAAACTTGTGGGTATTTTGACCAATCGGGATATCCGCTTTCTGGACAATTATCAATACCCCATCAGTGAAGTGATGACGCGCGAACCGCTGATTACCGCAAAAGTGGGTATCACTTTGATCGAAGCAAAGCATATCATGCAATTGCATAAGATCGAAAAATTGCCTTTAGTCGACGATGAGATGAACCTGCGCGGGTTGATTACCATCAAGGATATTGAAAAATCCCGACAATATCCTAACAGTTCCCGCGATGCCAAAGGGCGTCTGGTGGTAGCTGCTGCGCTGAGTATCAGCAAAGATTGTCTGCTGCGGGCGGAGCGTCTGGTACAGGCAGGGGTTGATGCGCTCGTGCTGGATAGTTCACATGGTCACAGCCAAGGCGTGATCGATAAAATCCGGGAAGTAAAGCGCAGTTTCCCCAGTGTTGAGATCATTGCCGGCAATGTGGCAACCGCTGCCGCTACGCTGGCTTTGATCGAAGCCGGTGCCGACGCGGTCAAAGTAGGGATTGGTCCCGGTTCCATCTGCACAACCCGGGTTGTGGCCGGCGTTGGCGTACCGCAGATCACCGCTGTGGCAAACTGCGCTGAAGCGGCGCTGGGTTCCGGTGTTTCGATCATCGCCGATGGCGGTATCAAATATTCCGGTGATATGATCAAAGCGCTGGCTGCCGGGGCACAGGTTGTCATGGTCGGCAATTTGCTGGCTGGCACAGAAGAATCACCCGGTGAGACGATTATTTATGAGGGACGCAGTTATAAACTGTATCGCGGTATGGGTTCCTTAGGTGCAATGGCACAAGGTTCGAAATCGCGTTACTTCCAGGAGGAAGCCAAGAAATTCGTCCCGGAAGGGATTGAAGGCAGAGTGCCTTACAAAGGTCAGGTTTCCGAAACCTTATTCCAGATGATGGGTGGCATTCGTTCCGGTATGGGTTATTGCGGCTGCCGCACGCTCAGCGAATTACGCCAGAAAGCGCAGTTTATCCGTATTACCTCTGCCGGCCTGAAAGAAAGCCATCCGCATGACGTCCAGATCACACGCGAGGCGCCAAACTACAGCGTTTAAAGAAAAAAACCAAAAAGGGTGACAGAATTTGCAATTGCAGATTCTGTCACCTTTTTCTTTTTGTGGCTTGCCATGATTTTTTCATAAAATAGCAGTTTGATTTCAGTTGTTTTTAAGGAAACACCGTTATGCTGGCCATAGTAAATAGAGCCGAGGTGCTGCAGTAAAACAGAGGAGGGAAGAGTATGGCACAGCAAATAGAGAGTGTGTTTCAGCGCTACGAAGTGAAATATCTCTTGAATCAACAGCAATTTGAAACTTTGAGAGCTCGCCTCAAAGGGTATATGGCGATGGATTCTTACGGCCGGCACACCATCTGCAATCTTTATTTTGATACGGACCAATATACGCTGATCCGTAATTCTATTGAAAAACCGATTTATAAGGAAAAACTGCGGCTGCGCAGTTATGGAATTCCTCAAAAAGGTGATCCGGTTTTTCTCGAAATTAAAAAAAAATACGACGGCATTGTTTACAAACGCAGAGTGAAAATGAGTTTGGAGGAAGCGCGTAATTATTTCCGGGCTGGTCTGCATCCGGCAGAAAAGGGGCAGATCATGCGTGAAATCGATTGGTTTATACAGTTCTATCAACCCAAAGCCAAAGCATTCATCGCTTATGACCGTATCGCTTTCTTTGGTCAAGAGGACAGCGAACTGCGGTTGACCTTTGATCAAAATATCCGTGCCCGTTCCACGCAATTGGAATTGAGTCAAGGTGATTGGGGATCACCGCTGCTGCAGACGGGTCAGATTCTGATGGAAATCAAAATCCCCGCAGGAGCGCCGCTCTGGCTGAGCCGCCTCTTATCTGAGCTGAATCTATTTCCCACTTCGTTTTCTAAATATGGTATTTGTTATCAGAAGTTATTATTCCAAGAATTTTCGCAGAAAGAAGTGAAAGTGAATGTTGGCTAGCATCGTTCAAAGCAGTCTTACGCTGCCGGTATTTTTCCTCTGCACCGCAGTCTCTTTGAGTTTAGGTCTGGCGATTGCGGCAGCCTATATGTTTAAAAATCGCTACAATAAAAGTTTTGTGGTAACCTTGGTACTTTTACCTGCGCTGGTGCAGTTTGTGATCATGATGGTGAACGGTAATATCGGTGCCGGAGTCGCTGTCGCGGGTACGTTCAGTTTGGTCCGCTTTCGTTCCGTAGCAGGTGGAGCCAAAGAGATCAGCAGCATTTTCTTTGCTATGGCAATTGGTTTAGCAACCGGTATGGGTTATATCGCCTTGGCCATTTTATTTTGCATCGTGATCGGATTGGTTATGCTGCTGCTTTCTACGCTGCAGTTTGGTGAAATGTCGGAGGCGGAGAAAGACCTGAAAATCACGATCCCGGAGAATTTAGAGTATGAAGGAATCTTTGACGATATCTTTGCTAAATATACCACGGATGCCGATTTATATAAAGTGAAGACAAGCAATATGGGCACGCTCTATGATTTACATTATCATATTACACTGCGGGATACCGGCATCTGTAAGGCATTCCTGGATGAACTGCGCTGCCGCAACGGCAATTTGAATATTGTCTGCGGCCGCAAGCAGCAAAAAGAAGAACTGTAAAAACTAAAAAGCGGTACGTCAATCGCTCTTTGCGGCTTTTTGTCTGCTGCGAAGCAACATGCAGGGGGAATGAGTCTGCTCTTCAGGAGACTCATTCCTTTTTACTTGTCTTAATTCGGTTCTTATTGTAATAAAAAGGCAGAGTCAGAAAACTAGAACTACGGTTGGCAGTGAAAGAAGGGAAGAGAACGTATAAGAGAGAAGTAAAAGATATTTGTATGGATTCTGATTACGGAGGTTCTTTTTATGCCCCGTTATCCAAAACTCACGCCGCCTCTCACCCCGGCTCCGCGTACCGTGATCTGGCATCGTCCGGACACTCAGCTGCCTTCCCCTTTTTTTCTCTTGCTGCCGGAAGAACAGCGGACTGTCTTATGGCCTTTGGCGGTTGCCTTTCAGCAGGAAATCAGCCGGGAAATCGGAATTGAAGTCAGGATCAGCACGGTCTTACCGCAGGATGCAGGATTTTCTGCCGTAGTAGACTGCAATGCAGCGCGGCTGCGCCATGAACAGGGCTATCGTTTGGAAATTGATCAAAAACGGATCTATATTGGTGCGAAAAATGCGGTCGGCGCTGCGTTTGGCCTGCAGACGTTAAGGCAGATCATTTTATTCAGCGGGCGAACGCTGCCGACTTGTTATGTTACCGATTGGCCGGACTTTGCAGAGCGCAGCGCTGCCTTTCACTTTTCTAACGGCAGAACCCAAACGCTGCAGAATCTATTGGCTTGGGTTGACCGCCTGGCGGCTTTAAAGTATAATCGTCTCGATCTGTTCTTCGCACGGTGCGAAGAGGACGCCTATGGTCTGCAGCAATTCTCTGAAGAGGAACTCTATCGGTTGGCTGATTATGCCGCCGGGCAATTTATCCGGGTTCATGCGCACCGACAGCAAACGATACAGGAGGTCATGCGCAGCGAACACTTGGCTTATGGCGATTGTTATCTGAGCAACACAGTGGCAGGCGCGACGGATCTGGCGATTCGGCAGCTCACTCAGACAGCGGAGCAGAGCCTCAGCACAGCTTGTGAAGGCATCTTAGTAGATCTGCAGCCCCAAGCCGGTTGGCCGGTCTGTGAACCAATTTGCTATTACCCTTGTGTTTTTGCGGCGGGTATCTTTTGGTGCCGGGAGACCAATCTGGAAAACGATGTTTTCCCTTGGTTGGACGCAGTCTTGCTGCAGGATCGCAGCGGTTCGGTCGGAAGCTCATTGCGTGATTTAGGTAATTGTTATCAAGGTTTACAAGCTGTTGATTCTGACAAAATGGAGATCATGCCGGCGGATTTACTGTTGGATGATTTGCTGGTACAAGCAAAAATCAGCAGTCAGTTGAACCCGGAACGCCTGGCTGATTTTATCGCCAGACTTGAAACAGAGCATGCGCAATTATCCTATTTAGAAATGCGGACCTGCAATGGCGTGCAAATTCTGGCGGAACTGGAAAATACCTGCCGCTTATTGCTATTGGCGGCGCAAACAGCGCGTCTGGATTTACTGTCAGAGCAAGGAATCCCCGTCGATGCAAGCGCAGCGGCGCAATTCGCAAAACAATCCCGCGCAGAGCAGCTGCGCTGGTCTGAACTTTGGTATCGCCGTCATCAACCGGCGCTCTATCCTGCCGCAGCCCGAGGACAGGATTGAACGGATATTGAAACTTGCAGAGCGAAAGTCAGCTCTGAAGTGATAAAAATCAATTTAGGAGGCGTTTTATTATGACAATGACCAAGAACAAAGAAATGTTGTTGATTCCGGGACCCACTCCGGTTTCTGATGAGGTTTATGAGGCTTTGGCCGGTGAAACATATGCACATACCGATCCAAGATTCGTGGCGAATTATGCCAATGCACTGAAAATGACCAGAGAAATGTTTCATTGCCGCGATGGACAAGTCTTTGTGGTTTGCGGTTCCGGAACCTTAGCCATGGAGATGGCAATTGTGAATACGGTCAAACCGGGTGAGAAGATTCTTGTTCTATCACATGGTTATTTTGGTGATCGCTTCCTGCAGCTTGCCAAAGCTTTTGGCATCCAGACCGATACGATCCAATCTGCCTGGGGTGAACATGTAGATCTTGCCGAGGTAAAAGCCAAATTGGCGAACGGCCATTATAAAGCCGTTACTGTGACGCATGTCGATACCTCGACCGGTGTGGTAGCAAACCTGGAAGAACTGGTTCCTTTGGTCAAAGCCAGCGGTGCTCTCTTTATCTTGGATGGTGTCTGCGCTGCCGCAGCATTGGAAGAAGATATGGATAAAGCCTATGCGAATCATCCCGATTATAAAATTGATGTTATTCTGACCGGCAGCCAGAAAGCCATTGCGGTACCGCCGGGTTTAGCGATTTTAGCTTTTGGAGCAAAGGCGCTGGCCGCCAGAGCAGCGATGGAAACCATTCCGGCTTATTATGCCGATATCAAAATGTGGCAGCCGGTGATGGAAAACCCAGGTAAATATTATGCCACACCTGCTGTGAATATGGTTAACGCCTATGAGGCCGGTATGAAATTAGTCATGGCAGAAGGTCTGCCGGCTCGTTTTGCGCGCCATGCCAAAGCCGGTAAGGCGGTCCGTGCTGCTTTGGCCGAATATGGCATGCAAGCATTGGCTCCGGAAGAGATTGCCGCACCAACCTTAAGCTGCATTCTATATCCCGAAGGTGTGAACGATGCTCAGTTCCGCAGTTATCTGGCTGAAAAAGGTGTGGTGTTTGCAGGTTCACTGGCAAGTTTAGCCGGGAAAGCCTTCCGTTTCGGACATATGGGCAACACAACCCCCGAAATGCTGCAGAAAGCGATCGTCTTAATTGGGGAAGCCTTACAAGCGCAGGGTAAAGCAGTCAGCATCGAAAAAGCGACTGCGAAATTTGCGGAAATGATGAAATAGCCACCGCTCTGGCTCGGTTGATCGATGAAAAGGCCGTTTCATAGATGAAACGGCCTTGTACAATTGGAGGGTGCATTGATGTGGATCGTCTATGGCGGCGCTTTTAATCCGCCTACCAAAGCACATTTGTGTTTTGCGACCAGAATCCTGCAGGAGCCGGAGGTAGAAAAGCTGATTTTTATGCCGGTGGGGGATCGTTATGATAAACCGGAATTGATTGCAGCCAAACATCGTCTGGCGATGTGCCGCCTGATGGCGCAGCATGACGAGCATTTTGAAGTATCTTCCCTAGAGTCCGACAGTCAGGCGCAGTTCGGCACTTATTATAGCTTGATGTCTCTGCAAAAGCTAAATCCAAACCGGCAGTTTGCTTTTTTAACGGGAGCTGATAATTTCTCTTATCTGACAAAGTGGGTCGAAGCAGAACGGTTATTAGAGAATTTTCAGATTTGGGTGATGCCGCGGCTTGGTTTTGACTGCGCTGCTTTGCTGCAGCAGGAACCGCTCCTGCAAAAAAATCAATCCCATCTGCGTTTCCTGAATTTTTTACCATTGTTGGATATCAGTGCGACCGAGATTCGCCGGCAGATTGCCAATGGCGCTGAGCGGGTGGATGCTTTGGAAGAGGTTGTGATGGCTTATATCAAAACGCACGAATTGTACGGTGCGAAGTTGTAGGGAATGGTTTTGATCAGGCCGCCGTTCCTGCCGCTGCCGGATACGCGCTGCCTAGTTCGGATTGGACTTGATAATTGATCACATTTTACAGCAAAATAAAAGGAGAAATACAGATGATATTTGACGCAATGCAGGCAAAGAACGCTTGCGTGTCGTGGATCCAAGCTTGGTTTCTGAAAAATGGGCACGATTCTAATGCTGTGATTGGTATCTCCGGAGGGAAAGACAGTTCCGTCGTCGCTGCTCTGTGCGTGGAAGCACTGGGAGCAGAGCGGGTGATTGGCGTGTTGATGCCCAATGGAGTGCAAAAAGATATTCAGGATGCCAGGCTTCTAGTTGATCACCTGAAGATTAAAAATTATACGATTAATATTGCCAACGCCTATTTGGCACTCGAAACGGCTATTCTTGAGGAAATCGGTTTATTTTCAAAGCAGTCTGCTACAAATATGCCGGCGCGATTGAGAATGACAACCCTGTATGCTGTTTCGCAGTCAAATAATGGCCGCGTCGTCAATACTTGTAATTTATCCGAAGATTGGGTCGGCTATTCTACGCGCTACGGAGACGCTGCAGGAGATTTCAGTCCGCTCGCTTGCTTTACGGTAGCGGAAGTCAAAGAGCTTGGACGTGCATTGCATTTACCCGAGACTTTGGTGGAAAAAACGCCTGCCGACGGGCTCAGCGGTTTCAGCGATGAAGATAATTTGGGTTTTACTTATCAAGTTTTGGATCAGTACATTCGCACCGGTGTTTGTCAGGACCCTGTTATAAAAGAGAAAATTGATACGCTGCATCGCAATAATGCCTTTAAATTGAGATATATGGATTGCTTTCAATTATCCTAGCTGCTGCTCACTTCGCTGAGCTATCCGCATTTAAATTAAAAACGGGAACTGTTGTTGGCAACAGTTCCCGTTTTTAGCTAAAGAGCTAAATCATAGATTCCTCCCGCAGATAGCGCAGAAAGCGCTCAATACAAATATTCCAATAAGGCCAGGTATGAGCATAACCTTCATCCAAAAATAACTCCGGCATCAATTTCCATTTCAACATATTTTTGTAGAACAATTTATGGGAAAAAGCAAAAGCGTCTTTTGAACCGCAGCTGAGGTGGAAAAGGGGCAGAGCAGCGAAATCTTCGCACTTGTTCAATAAGGTGTGGATGTCATTCTCGGTTTCGGTGATAAATCGTTTACCGAAGATCGCCTGCCATTCCTGAGCAGTTACCTGCGTGTGGCATAATTCAATATCGAAGGCACCGGAGAAACTGCCAGCCACGCGATATCGATCCGGTTCACGCAAAGCCAATTTGACAGCGCCGTAGCCACCCATAGAGAGCCCTGCAATAAAGCGTTTTTCCCGTAGGCGGCCAATTCGAAACATACTCTCGCAAATTTGTGGAAATTCTTTTTGAATATAGGTATAATAATTGCCGCCAAAAGCCATATCAGCATAAAAACTACGTTCGGCGTCCGGCATCATCACGGCGATACCATATTCATTGGCCCAGCTTTCCAGCTGAGTGAAGCGGGTCCAACTGCTGCTGTCATCTCCTAAGCCGTGCAGCAGGTAAAGAACCGGAAAATCATCGCCGGTTTGCGGCAAAATCGCGCGGAACTGGGTTTGTTTTTGCAAAATCTCAGAATGAATTTCGCAATGCAGCAGAGCCATATCGTCACCTCTTTTTTTTTATCATACTCAGTATAGCATAAGAACGGCAGGAAAGACAAGTTCTCATTGCTTTTTATCGGCTGTGGTTTTATAATAGAAAAGCGTAACGTGCGACCGAAAGCCGCAGCAGATTAGACAGGCAGGTGATTTCCTCTTTGCATGAACAAGCGCAGGCACCGCCTGCAAAACAGAAGCGTCAGCAATATTACGCAGTGGATATTGCTAAATTCATCTGTTCTATCCTCGTTGTGGCAGGTCACACTTTCCCTTTGGGAACCTACAGTGAAGCCGGAGACTTTCTGATTATTCAGGGGATTGCCCGTGTGGTGGTACCTTTCTTCTTTTTAACCGCAGCTTATCTGTTCTTTTCTCATTATCCGGCGGCGTTGCCCAAAAGTTGGCGGCAGGCAGGCTATTTATGGCGCTACATCGAACGTTTGGGCATCCTGTTTTTTTTCTGGAGCATTATCATTTATAGTCTAATCGCCTTAGTTTATATGAGCAATGGTGTAGTGGGTGGTTCTCTGCAATTTATGCGCAGCTTTTTTGCAATCGTCACCTATCCCTGCCTGATCGTGGATTACGCCAAATATTCTTTGATCGGTTGGTGGCAAAGCGGTCTTAGCGGTCCGCAGCTGTCCAATTTTATCTATAACATCGTGCACACCTTCAATCAATACCATCTCTGGTATTTTCCTTCGTTGATGCTGGGTATGGCGATTATTTACGCGCTGCTGCGCCGCTTACGGATTGGTTGGGTGATTGCCATCAGCGCCGTTCTGTTTTTATTAGGTACACCTGCCGATGCTTATTATGGCATGACGCTCTATGTACCGCCGGTGCGCGTCTGGGTCAATCAATATATCTCGATGTTTTATACGACAAGGAACGGTGTATTTTACGCTACCTTGTTTATCTCCATTGGCGTCTTGCTGGCTTGGAAAAATTTTCGAGTCAGAAAAGAGATCTCCCGCCTGATTTTTATGATCAGTTTTGCTTTGATGATCGTGGAATCGCAAATCCTGCGCTATTATCAAATTCAGCGCGACTATAATTTTTACTTTTTTGCCATCCCAGCCGCGATTTTTCTCCTACTGTGGCTGAAAGAAGAAAAATTAAAAGAGAACCCCGTTTATCACTGGCTGCGGGAAACCAGTGTTTTGGTTTATTGCAGTCATGGTATTTTTATCTTTGTCTCGCCGGTTGTCTTTCAGCTATTTGGTCTATCCGGATTTTACTCCAACAGCCTGATCCGTTTTGGCAGTGTCTATCTTTTTTCTCTCGGATTTTCTGCGGCGGTTTTATGGCTGGAAAAAAAGCCGTATCTCACATTTCTCCGCAATCTGCATTAATTAGAAAAATAGGAAAGTTGGTCGATCAATCAGTGAGCAGAATTCAGGGAGCGATTTTTGATTTTGACGGAACCTTATTGGATTCCATGCATTTTTGGAGTGAGTTGGACCGCGCCTATTTACTGCGCAAATCACGGGTGCCGGAACCACAGCTTTCCGACACTTTTAAGAAAATGAGCATGCAGGAAACGCTGCAGTATCTGCAGACCGTTTACGGTATTGAGGAATCGCAGGAAGCGATCTTAGCGGAAATTAACAGCATGGCCGAGGACGCCTACCGCAATCAATTGGCTTTAAAGGATGGCGCGCTGCAACTGCTGACACAGCTGCGTCAGCAAGGGGTACGGATGTGTATTGCCACAGCCAATCATCGCCCCCTGGTAGAGGATGCTCTGCAGCGATTTGGTCTCACGGATTTCTTTTCTGCGCTGATCACCTGTACGGAGATCGGCTGCGGCAAAGATCAGCCGGAAATTTTCTATCAGGCTCATCAAATCCTGGCGACTCCCAAGGCAGAGACCTTGGTGTTCGAAGACTCACTGCATGCGGTGATCACCGCGAAAGCAGCAGGATTCCGCGTCATTGGTGTTTATGATGAAAGCTCTAAAGAGGATGCCGAAGCCATTCGCAGCTTGACAGAGGAATATTTATTCTCGCTTAAGGATTGGCAGATGGATCGGTTCAGATGATGGGCTGAACAACAAAAAAATCAGTGCCTTACCGTTGCTTCTCTAAAAAGGAGCAGCTGTAAGGCACTAATGGTTTCCTGTCAACTAATCTTTTAATTTCACGATCATTTCTACTTCTACCGGAGCATTGAGCGGCAATTCTGCTACGCCGACTGCTGAACGGGCATGAACACCAGCTTCGGCAAGAATTTTGCCCATCAATTCGGAAGCGCCGTTGGCAACCCCGGGTTGGCCATTAAAACCAGGCGCGCTGGCGACAAAAGCGACGACTTTGACGATTTTTTCGATTTGTTCGACATCAGCTACCGTATTGACTGCAGCCAGACAATTGATGGCGCAGAGCTTTGCTGCTTCGTAAGCGGCCTCCGGTGCTACTTCAGCGCCGACTTTGCCGACATACTGCAGTTTACCGGCAATCACCGGCAACTGGCCGGATGTATAAACATAATTGCCAACCCGTACGGCAGGGGCATAAGCCGCCAGGGGTTTGGCTGCAACCGGAATTTCCAGACCGAGTTCTTTTAATTTACTCACAATACTCATCGATAAAACCTCCTTAAGAATTTGATTTATTATACCACTTCCCGCAATCATTGACCAGAGTTTCCTGCAATTCTTTTCAAAATAAGCTTTAGAGAAAATTAATCAGACAGGTCTTTTCATTCTCTATGAAATGCGGTATAATATACGCGGAAGCATAAAGTAATAAGGGGGGCATCCTATGCAAAACTTAAAAGAAAATTCCTGGGCGGAGCAGATGCAGCAATTACGGGAAATCATTGAAGAAAAGTTTCAACGCCGTTCTTTTCTGGTGCGTGTGCTAAGCATTTCCATTGTGATTTTAATCGGATCATGCTTGCTCACCAGCGTAGCTGTGCAGCGTCAGCGGATTAAGCATGTGGTGCGACTCAATCGGAATGGCTTAGTGATGGATTTGCAGGGACTGCGTCATCTCATTCGCCAAGCGAACAATGGCAAGTGGGAAACTTCCGATGCAAAAACACTTCTGGCGATTCGGCGTTCCGTCTTGGCTCGTATCTCCACTCTCGAAACTGCTGATGTCAGACTATCCAGAGTTTGGACCCGTCTGCTGAACTATCTCAACTTCGTCATGGGTGCTGTCGGCAATGACAGCCAAAACAACGAGACCTTAAAGAGCTTCGAACAAGTGCTCACACGTCTCGAGCAAGTTTTAGAACATGATCATCCTTCCAAGGTGGAAATGAGCATGATTTTGAAGGACTTGGATCAATTAACCGCAGCTTAATCTGATCATAGATACCGAAAGGAAGAGAGTAGAATGCACCGATTTCAAGGGATATACGCGCCAATCGCCACACCATTTACAAAAGGTGAAATTGACTGGGATGCGTTAAAACATAACATTAACTTTTATAATCAATCGAAATTAGCCGGTCTGGTCGTACTGGGTTCCAACGGCGAATTTGCTATGCTCACCTATGATGAAAAGGTCGAATTGGTCAGCTATGTGCGCAAGTATTTGCGTTCCGACAAAAAAATCATCGCCGGTTCCGGCTGTGAATCAACCCGCGAAACGATTCAGCTGTCCAACAGTTGTGCCGATGTGGGGGCGGATGCTGCTTTAGTCGTGACTCCGTGGTATTATAAAGACAGCTATAAAGATGATGTTCTCAAAGCGCATTATACAGCGATTGCCGATGCTTGCGTCATTCCGGTCATGCTTTACAATATGCCGCGCAATGCCGGTGTCAATATGTCGGCATCACTGGTCTGCGATTTGGCCAAGCACTGCAATATCGCCGGTGTCAAAGACTCCAGCGGTGACATCGTACAAATCACGAACATTATCAACGGCACTCCGGCTGATTTCAGTGTTTTTGCCGGTTCAGCCAGTTTCCTCTATGCCACCCTGGCTTTGGGCGGTGTTGGCGGCACCTTGGCGGTAGCAAATTTGCTGCCGGATCTTTGTGTCGAATTAATGCAAGCGGTGCAGGACGGAAAACATGCCCGTGCAGTTGAGATACAAGCAGAGCTCATGGCGGTGAACGCCGCCGTCACTTCCCGCTTTGGTATACCCGGTTTAAAAAAGGCAATGGATCTCATCGGTCTAAAGGGCGGTCAGCCGCGGATGCCGCTGCAGCCTTTGGACGAAGCGAAAACAAGCGAACTGAAAAAAATTCTGGCAGGTGTCGGCTTACTTTAAAAAATTAGCAAAACGCTGCTGCATCCCATCATGCAGCAGCGTTTCTTCATATTGCCAAAAAAGGAGTTGACTATTCTGAAAATTGCTTTAATTCAAATGCAGAGCAGCTTCGATAAAACGGCAACGATTCAACATGCCTGCGCCTTGATTCGCCAGGAAGTACAGGCCGGTGCGGAAATCGTGGTACTGCCGGAAATGTTCTGCTGTCCTTATGCCACTCAATATTTCCGAGCCTATGGTGAATACCAGGGGGGAGAAGCCCAAACAGCTCTGTCTGCCTTGGCTGCCGAATTGGCTGTGATGATCGTGGCCGGCTCTCTGCCGGAACTGGAAGCGGATCGCGTCTACAACACTTCCTTTGTTTATGACCAAACGGGCAAGCAAATCGCCAGACACCGCAAGATGCATTTATTCGATATTGATGTCCAGGGCGGCCAAAAATTCTGTGAGTCAGAGGTTTTGACCGCAGGCGATCAAGTGACGATTTTTCCCACGCCCTGGGGTAAAATTGGCCTCTGCATTTGCTTCGATATTCGGTTTTCGGAGCTTTTTCGTTTGATGGCACTGCAGGGAGCCGAACTGGTCATCGTTCCTGCCGCTTTCAATATGACAACAGGACCGGCGCATTGGCAGCTGCATTTTAGGGCTAGAGCGCTGGACAATCAGCTTTTCACGATTGGTGTCTCTCCCGCCCGGCAAGAAGATGGCTGTTATGTCGCCTACGGTCATAGCATTGCCGTAGACCCCTGGGGGAATTTGCTTTATCAGGCAGGCAGCGAAGCAACGGCGCACACCTTGGAAATTGATTTTGCGCAAGTCCGCTCGGTGCGGCAGCAGCTGCCCATCCTCTCTGCGCGGCGCAACGATATTTATGAGCTGAAGCTGAAAGTGAAAGCTTAGAATGAATCAAAAAAAAGCAAGTTCGTATGCTCTGCAAAAAACAGAGGACGAACTTGCTTTTTTAAATAGGGACATCGGATTTTATTGCGGGTCAACGGCGTTCTCAGCATTCAGTTCGTCCAGACTCAGATTGAAGCCAGGCACAAAATGCTGCATAAAATAGTCTACTTCAGGCGCTTGTAAGCGCTGCAGGTCATGTAGGATGCTTTCTTTGGCATTGCCGAACTCCAGATTCCCTGCTTTTACCTCTTCCACGCATTTCAAATAGGCAGAGATTTTATCCGCATACTTAACAATTTTCAAGGACTCCTGATCGGCGGCCGTGTGAAAAAGCAGGGAAGCATAGTCTTGTTTGAATTCACTGGGAACCATCCTGAAGAGCCGTTCGTTGGCCATTTGCTCCAGTCTTTTATAGGCATCCCTGATTTCGTCGTTGTAGTATTTGATTGGTGTGGCCATGTCCCCTGTGATTACTTCACTTGCCTCATGATAGACTGCCAACAGCGTGATACGTTCCGGATCGAGCGCGGCCTGATCATATTTGTTTTTGATCAAAGCAAGGGCATGCGCAATCATGGCCACCTGCAAAGAGTGTTCCTGGATATTTTCTTCTTTGCTGTTGCGCATCGTGTTCCAGCGATTGATGTATTTCATGCGGCTTAAGTAAGCGAAAAAATGGCTCATCATGTTCTCCTTTGGACTCGATTTTATGTCTGACCAGACAAGACTTGAAAAGAAGGATTGCGGATGACAACATCCCAGTGAATGGGTGCTTTATTGCAGCCACCATAAAACAGATTGTCACCGATACCAAAATGGCAGGTTCCTAAAATGCTTTCATCGATTCCGATCAATCCGGTTGGCTGCATCGCGGAAAGACCATAACCCAATTCCACGACACACTTACAGTTCCAGCTCAATTTGCTGAATTCCTCTGCCAGCAAGCAGGCAAAGAGGCCGCCGGAAAAATGCTCAATGGAACCATTTTTGACTTGAATGGTTAACGGTTCTCTAACCAAGCCAAATGGCTGCAGCAAATTGCCTTGCAAGCGTAATTCTCCCACAGTCAAATCAACGACAATAGAACCGTTGACAGATCCCTCCTCGATGGCGGTATAAACCTCCGCGGCAGTTAAATAAGCAGTATCCTGTTCTTCTGTAAAGCGATAGGGCAAGGCTGTAAATTCCCGCGTACGCAGCGTGAGATCGGTTCCTCCCGGCGCGGTCAGCCGAATGGTTTGATTGGCCGCGGTCGTTTTTAAGTTTGTTTCCAAGGCTGAAATTCGTGCTAAGGGAGTCCGCAGTCCGGCAGCCAGAGATTCTTCATCAATATCGGGACGAATCATCACATATTTGGCGGCAAGGCCTTTTGGTTTATGAAAGGCTGGAAATAAACGGTTGGCGCCGTGCAGATATCCCTGCACCGAAAGCAGGATTACCAACAGATCGTCAGGACCGAGCGGCGGCAGCTCAGCCAGGGATGTCAGGCAAACCAAATCCAAATTGAACAGCTGAAAGCGGCCCAAAGCCGGTTTATTGTCTGCTGCCAAGCGGGCAGCTAGGGCAGCCTGCTGCTGATCGGTCACGATGACGAGACTTGCATGGTCCGGTAAAGGACACCAGACGGTAGTTAGGCAAGAAAGATCCATGTCGCGCCTCCTAAGCGATGAAATCAGACATCATTTTTTCCTGCTGCGCATATTGCGTTTCATAAAGCCGGCGATAGAGTCCGTCGGGATTTTGCAACAGAGCCAGATGAGTGCCGACTTCCTGAATTTGACCGTGATCGATCACCATAATCAGATCGGCATTGCGAATGGTGGAAAGCCGATGAGCGATTATGAAAGAAGTTCGGTCTTTCAGGATTGTCGCCAGGGCTTTCTGAATCAACTGTTCGGTTTCTGTATCGATGCTGGACGTTGCTTCATCCAGGATTAAAATGCGGGGATCCGCTAGAATTGCCCTGGCAAAGGCGATCAATTGGCGCTGGCCGGTAGAGAGTGTGTTGCCGCGTTCTTCCGTGACGGTAGCGTAACCCAACTCCATTCTTTGAATAAAGCCATGCGCATTGGCGGCTTTTGCCGCAGCTTCGATCTCTGCGTCGCTTGCTTCCAGTTTACCATAACGTATGTTTTCACCAATCGTCCCGGAAAAAATAAAGGAATCCTGCAGCACAATTCCCAGTTGACTGCGCAAAGACTGCAGTGTGACATCGCATAAATCATGACCATCAATCCGCACCGCACCGGCGGTGGGGTCATAAAAACGTGAAATCAGATTGATGATAGTCGATTTACCGGCGCCGGTGGGACCGACCAGAGCAACGGTACTGCCGGGTTTGATCAGAAAAGAAACATCATGCAAAACAGGCCGGTCAGTCTGATAAGCAAAGGTCACATGATCAAATTCAACTTCACCGCGGATCGAAGGCAGGGGGATGGCCTGCGGCAGATCCTGTACTAAGGGAGAAAAATCTAAAAATTCAAAAACGCGTTCCGCCGAAGCATTGGCAGACAGCAATTGACTGTAAAATTTGGAAATGGTAGAAAGGGGAGACCAGAATTTATTCAGGTAAGTGTAAAAGGCATAAAGGGTGCCAAAACTCAAGGTCCCTGCGATGATCCGCTTGGAACCAAAGAAAAAAACCAACGCGGTGGCGACGGCGCAGGTGATATCGATTACCGGCCAAGCCAAAATCTCCACAAATACCGCTTTCAAATAGGATTTGCGATAACGTTCATTCAGTGCGGCAAACTTATGGGTATTGATTCTTTCACGGGAAAATGCCTGAATTACCTGCATGCCGGTAATCGTTTCATTGAGGTGCGCTGTGATAGAAGAACCGATCCGCCGGTACTTCATCCAGAGACCTTTCAGCGGTCCTTGTTCGTAATAAACGAAGAAGGCGATGAAAGGGATCAAGGCAAAGGAAATCAAAGCAAGCTGCAGATCCAAGGCCAGCATCATCACGACCAGAACGATCAGCATCAGCAGTTGGCTGAGTATGTTGATCAGACTGCCGTTGATCAGTTCCGCGATGCGGTTGACATCGGTGGTGAGCCGCGCGATGATTTTGCCGACCGGGCGGCTGTCATAAAAGTTGAAGGAGAGTTTCTGAATATGTTCAAACAACTGCCGCCGCAAATCATAAAGAACTTTGGCGCCGGTATGGTTGATGATCAGGCTTTGCTCTCGGTTGGAAAGCCAGCTGACGCAGGAAATCAGAAAATAGAGCGCGGTCATTTTGACCAGATAAGGATAATCGAAGTTGCTGATGCCGTGATCGATCGCATTCCTGACGATCAGCGGTTCCAGCACGCTCATGAACGTTTTTAAAGAGACGAAAGCGGCAGCAAGAATTGCAGATTTGCGATAGGGGAGGATGTAGTTCAGCATCCGTAAAAATAAGTGGCTGTCAAAAGCCTTTTGTTCTGTTTCCGGTTGTTCTTCTTCCACGTCGAATAAGTTCTCGACGGCGGTTGCTTCCTGATTGTCTGCCATTGCTTCACGCTCCTTTCTGCTGCGTTTCGCTGCGGTTGGACATTTGCTGTTCAAAGAGCCGCTTATAAAGCCCGCCCAGTGAGAGTAATTCTTGATGGGTGCCCATTTCGGCAATACGGCCGCCTTCCAGAATGACGACCCGGTCTGCGTTTTGAATGGTCGAAAGCCGTTTGGCAATGATTAACGTCGTGCGGCCAGCCATGACGGTTTCCAGAGCAGACTGGATCTTTTGCTCTGTCTCCACATCCACGCTGGAAGTAGCCTCATCCAAAATGAGGATTTTCGGGTCCAATAAAACGGCGCGCGCCAGAGCTACCCGTTGTTTTTGTCCGCCGGAAAGACCGATGCCGCGTTCACCCACCATGGTGTGATAACCCTGCGGCAGGGTATCGATAAATTCGGCGGCCTGGCTGACCTCCGCCGCATGTTTTACGGCAGCCACCGTCGCATTGGGCGAACCGTAGGCAATATTATCCCCAATCGAAGTAGAGAAGAGGAAGGTTTCCTGCAGTACCATGCCAATATTCTGCCGCAGGGTTTCCAGCGAGAAATCACGCAGATCCACACCGTCCAAGGTGATGCTGCCCTCCGTGACATCATGAAAACGCGGAATCAGGTTCATCATCGTCGTCTTACCGGAACCGGTACCGCCGACAATGGCGACCCGTTCTCCCGGTTGCACGTCAAGATTGATATGGCTGAGAATTTCTGTCTGGAGATCGTCTTCAAAATGGAAAGAGACATTTTCAAAATGCAAATGGCCACGAATTGCTTCCGGTTCGATCGGGTGTTCCGGGTCATGAATTTTTACCGGCATATCCAAAATATTAAAGACACGCGGTGCGGCGGCCAATGCACGGCCCAGCATATTGATCAGGAATCCCAGCATACGAACCGGCCACATAAATTCCCAGAGGTACATGTTAAAGGAAAGCAAATCTCCCATGCTGATGCGGCCGGCTTGATATTCCAAACCACCGAAAAAAAGAAACAGCATGATCCCAACGGCAGAAGTAAACTCCATCATCGGATTGTAGCGTGCTTCCAAGCGGGCGCGGGATATATTCTTGTCCCGGTAAATTACATTTTGCTGATCGAATTTGCCCATCTCAAAGTTTTCTCTGGCAAAGGCTTTAACGACGCGGACGCCGGAAATATTCTCCTGCAAAGCAGAGGTGAGATGATCCATCTGCTCCCGCACAGCCTCCCAAGCTGGGCGGACGACCCGATTAAAACGATAAACCAGAAAAAACAGAACCGGTAAGGTCAAAAGTACTTTGGCAGCCAGTGTAGGACTGATGTAAACGAGCATCGTGACCGTCCCTAAAACAGAAATGATATTGGTAAGCAATTCCAGAAACGACCAGCAGACAAATTGCTGGACAATATCAACATCTTCGGTCAGTTTGGCTAAAATCGAGCCGGTCTGCGTTTTAGCAAACCAAGAGACCGATAAGGTCTGCAGTTTATCGTGCAAACTTTGGCGTAAGGAAAGTGCAATTTTCTGACCGACATTTTCCGAGCCGTACCATTGAATAAAACTGCAAATGCCGCGGATGATCCAGAGTCCGATATAAAGCCATAAAGATTTTACGACCAGCTGCAGATTACCGGAAGGGATACCTTGATCGATAATGGAACGCAGAATCATGGGCGGTACCAGTTTAATTAAATTACCCGCAACCAGAGCGAGAATGACTGCCGTGTATAGCAACCAATAAGGACGAATGAGTGTAACGATTTTTTTGAAATTTCGCAAGCGATAGCTCCTTTCGGGACATCCGGTTTCGTAAAAAAACACCGCATATCTATTTTTCAAGAATATGTGGTGCAGTAAAATCAATCCAGATCCGTTTTCAGCAAAGCAAAAACGATTTCATCATAATAGACTCCTGCAATCAAGCGTGCTTCACGCAAAAAGCCTTCTTGTACCATCTTCAGGCGTTTGGCCAGCGCAACACTGCGTTTGTTTTCTGCATTGATTAATGCAACGATTTTATGCACTTTTAAATCTTCAAAAGCAAAACGGATCAATCGTTCAACGGCTTCCGTAGCATAACCCTGGCTCCAATGCTGCGGTAAGAAAGTATAACCGATTTCCCATTCTCGAGTATCCTCCCAGTTACAGGTAATCTGTACCTGTCCAATACGATCCCCCTCGCTAGTACGGACAATCCAGCGCAGCGCACCTGCTTCTGGTATTTTTTTAGCTTTTTCCAATAGACTGCGGCAATTTTCTTCTGCCTCTTCTCTGCTTGGCTGGGTTTTCTGCTCGAAACGATTGACGATCGGCAGAGTCAGCAGATCAGTGAGAAAATCAATATCCTGATCCGTCATGGCAACTAAAGCTAATCTTTTTGTGCATAAAGTCAGATCCATTTTTTCCTCCTCTTCTGCATTCGGCTATTTCTGATGGAATGACTGTTCTGTCCCGTCTTACAATTTCAAAAAAAATGGAAATAATCCTTCTTTTTTTATATTACAATTAAATTACATCGAGTTTCAAACGTTTTAGTTAAAACAGCATGATAATTTGACCTAAAAAATTCTTGCGAAATAAAAATCAATTGATTTATATGCAAATGATTTTAAAGGCAGTAAAGGTTTTTCACCATGGAGACCCGAATGAAAGAGTATTGATGACAAAGGAGGAGAAAAAGATGAAACGAGTGGTTTTATGGATTTGTTTGATGTTTGTCCTGATCTGTCCCACTACTCTTGCTGCGACGAATCAGGTAGATAGCGGCTATTATATCAAAAACTATGACGTTCAGCTGGTAGCAAATTCGGACAGAAGCTTCGATGTGGTCGAGACAATCGAAGTTTATTTCAATGAATCTTCCCATGGTATCACCCGTGATGTTTCCCCCTACAGCAGTGTGGAAGAAGTCATGCTGAAGAATTTTCAGGTCAAAGATGTACCATTCAGTGAAGATAGTTATGGGGTGTATCGGATCGGCGATCCGAATAAACTGGTCAAAGGCAGTGTCACCTATGTGATTTCTTATACGCTCTCGCACTATGCGGATACCAGCAGCGTTTATGACTATATCTATGTCAATTTAATCGGCACCTCTTGGAATACCCGCATCGAGAAATTTACCGCCACGGTTTCTTTACCGCCCGCTGCCGTGCTGAACAAGTACACCATTACGGGCGGTGCTTACGGCAGTACTGCCGCCAACGGCTTATGCAAGGTCATTGTGCAGGGCAATCAAATCCAGATTACCGGCACAAAACAGCTGCAGCCTTACGAAGGTTTGACAATCAATGCCGAATTGATGGAAGGCGCTTTCCCACTGGCTCCGGTCTGGCAGTCTGATTTTAAAGTCAAGCAATTGGATGTCTTTGCAGTGATGAATGAATATGCCGATTTGACTGTTACAGAAACCTATAAGGCGGTTGCCAATCTGGACGGAGCTTCTTTGCAGCGTACTTTATCGCAATATGAGCAGAGCGGTATCAGCAAAATCAACAAAACGGAAGTGATGCTGCCCGGCAGCGATACCTGGCAAAATACAGCTGATATTACCGCTCCGCTGTTGGTCAGCGGCGCGAAAGCCGGGGAAACGCTGACATTTGCCGTACGCTATACGGTAGCATACGCGAAACCTCAATCGCAGGAGGACTGGCAGCTTTACTTTATGGAAAATTCCGATTTTTGCTGGTATGACGCGATTTCGCTTTCCTTACGCAGCCCTTTTGATTATGCTTCGTCTTCTTTTAGATCTACCTCCAATTTCAGTGAAGGATCGACTGAACTGTTCACAAAACAGGTCGTCGGCAATACCCTGACTGCCAGAATGCAAGGCAGTTACAGCAAAGGTGATGCCTTTAAACTCAGTTTTGCTTATAAAGCAGGCAGCACATTTGCCCGCCATTTCTATATTTGGGATTATCTGCTGCCCGTGATGATGCTGGCTGTCTTACTGGCGGCGTTTTGGCTGGCGTTTATTCAGCAAAGAGATCCGATTTTAACACCGCCGGTGCAGTTTTATCCGCCGGAAGGGCTGAACCCGGCAGAAGTGGGTTATATCATTGACGATTCGCTTTCGGGCAAAGATCTGACTGCCCTCATCTATTATTGGGCTTCTCAGGGGCACTTACAGGTGGAATTCACCGGCAAAGACAGTTTCATTTTGCACAAGAAAAATGAACTGGAGGCCTCTCATCCCGCCTATGAGAAGAGCATGTATCGTTCTATGTGGGGTTTCGGCAGCACCAAGCCAGCGAATGAGACCGGCGATGCAGCAGCAGAGATTGATGAAATCAGCGTCAGCGAAGAACAGCTGAAAGGGAAATTCTACGCTGTGCTCAATACCACGCTGAGCGGTGTCCTGAATACCTATCGGGGAGAAAAAGCGCTGCATAATCAGAGTGCAGGCATCAAAGCCGGTTTAATTGGTTATCTCTGGCCGTTGCTTGGCATGGCCGTCTGTGCTTTGGCAGCTTACTTCTACGGTTATCAGGATCTGATCGAGCATGCGGTTGCTTCTGTTCTGCTGGTGGTTGGCAGCTGGGGTGTTACAGCTTCTTTGTCTAATCTGATTGGTAAACGACTGAAAATCACTTCGATTGCCTCCATTGCCATACTGTTGTTCTGTTTGGTTTTTGCAGGTTTCGGTTGGCTGTTGTTTATGATGGGATATGCAGGCGGTGTACTGCCCAAGTGGAGCGCCGGTTTCAGTGGCGCTGCGCTGCTCCTGACCGGCGTGCTCGCTCCTTTTATCAGGAGGCGAACCGCTTACGGGTCACATCTGCTGGAATTATGTCTCGGTTTTAAAGATTTCCTGCGCACCGCGGAGAAAGACAGGTTGGAGCTGCTTTTAGCGGACGATCCGGAATACTACTATAAAATCCTGCCCTATGCCCAAGTTTTGGGTGTTTCGGCAATCTGGGAAAAGAAATTTGACGGTATCACCCTGGCACCGCCCAGCTGGTCCTATTCCAACGATCCGACCCGCATGAACTATAGTATGATTTATATGATGAATCATATGAGCAGTTCTTTGAATACAGTCCCGGTATCTGCCAGTAGGGGTATGTCTTCCGGCGGCGGCGGTTTTGGTGGCGGCGGATTTTCTGGGGGTGGCTCGGGCGGCGGCGGCGGCGGTCGCTGGTAAATTAAGGCAATCAGAAAGAGGGAAACTCAAGATGATGCAGCGTGCTGCAGTGGAGATCGTGAAAGAAAAAATACTGAACGATGCACTGGCGGAAGCGATCTTCCTGAAGGGGTCGTTGGCCAGAGCAGAATCCGATCAATGGTCGGATGTTGATTTTTATGTTTTAGTAAAGCCGGAGAATCACACTGCTTTTTTAGCAAAACGATTGGATTATTTAAGAGCTTATCGCTCCTTACTTTATTGGTCGGAGGAAAATTTCGTTGCTCCGCAAATCGTTGCTGTGTTCGACAATGGCCTGCACTTTGATCTCTATACGGTCACTGCAACGAGCCTGCCGACAACGGATTGTATTGAAGTACTCTATGACCCGCAAGGGTTGCTTGCCGATTATCATGAATTACCTCTGGCAATCTCGGCGCAGGAGGCGGCAGTGTTGATCAATGAATTCAGCTTTATCATGATGGAGTGGAATACCGCCAGACAAAGACAGGATTGGTTGTTGGCAACCCGCTATTTTCATCATGCTTTTGGCTATCTGGCTAAATTGCAGCGCTTTTTGCTTCAGCCAGAAAAAGCTCAATTGGGCTGCAAGCGATTGCTGCCCTTACTGCAGGAAGAACGCGCTGATTTATTGCGCAATACACTTGCTTCCTTAACACCGAACCGCCTTTGCGACGGTGCGAAAGCGGTATATACCTGGGCCGACCTGCTCTGCAGTGAATTGCCGCCCGCCGTTACAGCGGCAGCGAATCAAGAATTTTATCGGTTTATCCGTAACCAGTGTCTCTAGAAAAACGAAAACTCCTTTTCCTAAAACAACAGATGAAATCGCTGTTGCCAGGGAAAGGGAGTTTTTTATACTTCAGTTGATTTTAAGCTTTGCAGCCTATACTGTGAGCAAGGTTGAGCACCAGTTTCAACCAAGTTGAATGGGGAGGCTACGAAAAGCAATGCAAATTCTAAGCAAAGGGAAGAAACATCTGGCAGCTGCCATGGCGCTGCTGCTGCTGCTGGCTTTATTGAGCGGTTGTAATAAGACAGTAAACACACCAGCGGTGAGTGGAGCCACCGGCAGTGACGCGTCGGTCACCGGCGGTTCAACGGATGTTGGTTACGACAATTATGATGACACCGCGATGAATACCAATTGGCAGCAGGAAAGCAGCATCACCATAGAGTTCAAGCAAGACACGGTGAGTGTGAGTAAAACCAACAGTGCCGTAACGGTGCTGGGCAGCGCAATCACCATCCATGAGCCTGGCACCTATCTGCTGCAGGGCAGCTTAAGCAATGGTTCTGTGACTGTCGATGCCGGTGACAGCGGCAATGTCTGGCTTGTCTTGAATGGTGTAACGATTCACAATGAGAGCGGCGCGGCGATCGTGGTCAAACAATCGAAAAACACGATTGTTACCTTGGCAGACGGAACAGAAAATACGCTCAGTGACGGCACGGTTTATACGCTCGCAGCTGGAGAAGAGGAACCGGATGCCTGCCTGTTCAGCCAGGATGACTTAATCCTCAATGGCAGCGGTAAACTGACCGTTACGGCGAATTACGACAGTGCGATCAAGTGTAAAGACGATCTCGTGATCACAGGCGGTGTTTATGCAATCAATTCTGTTGATGATGGTATCGTCAGCAGAGATACTCTGGCAATTCTGGCCGGCAGTTTTACCATCGATGCCGGGGGAGACAGCTTGAAATCCAGCAATGACAGCGATACCGCTAAAGGAAATATCTATCTGGACGGCGGTGATTATATGCTCACATCGGGCGGTGACGGTGTACAGTCTGCAAACGGGCTTGCCATCAGCACCGGTACGTTTCAGATTGTCAGCGGCGGCGGCAGCGTCAACAGCAGTGATCAGCAGAGCATAAACAGTGACATGCCGAATCAATGGTGGGGGACGCCGGCTGCAACGGTTGTCAGTGCGGACAGTGCCAGCGCCAAAGGTTTGAAAGCAGCGAAATTAATCCAAATTTCCGGTGGGACTTTTCAGCTGGATACAGCGGATGACACGATTCATTGCGATACAGCAATTGTAATCGAAGACGGCAGCTTTACTCTATCCTCCGGCGATGACGGCGTGCATGCTGACAGTGAACTGACGATCAACGGCGGCAGTTTGCAATTGCTTCAAAGCTACGAAGGTCTGGAAAGCAGCAAGATTACCATCAACGGCGGAGAGGTTCTGGTCAATGCTAAGGATGATGGCATCAATATTGCCGGTGGCAATGATGCGTCTTCTCTGGGCAATCGTCCGGGACAAAATACGTTTGCTGCAGACAGCAATCAAATGCTGGTGATCAATGGCGGGCAAGTCGTGGTATATGCAGCGGGAGACGGATTAGATTCCAATGGTTCCATAGAAATGAATGGCGGCACGGTAATTGTGCATGGTCCGACCGATAATGGCAACGGCGCTGTGGATTATAACGGCAGCTTCCAGCTCAATGGGGGGATCTTACTGGCAGCGGGCAGTTCCGGTATGGCGCAGAATGTTTCGGATACTTCAACCCAACCCGCTTTGGCTGCGGCTTTCAGCACGAAAGCTGCCAATACGGCGGTGCAACTGACGGATGCCAATGGCAAGGTCCTGATTAGTTTCGTACCCTCGAAAGCGTTTCAATGGGTATTGATTTCCACACCTGAGCTGGCACAGGGACAAACCTACAGTCTCTACAGCGACGGCAGCGTCAGCGGTTCTGATCTGGGTGGCTCCTACGCAGCGGGTGATATCAGCAAAGCGGCCTTAATTGAGACAGTCAAGCTGAGTCAGATCGCGACAACCATTGGCACCGTAGGCGGCGCCATGGGTGGTGCTCCCATGGGCGGAAAAATGCGATAACGTATTGATTTTAGTGGGATGAAAATAACAGACGGCACCTTCTCACGAGTTCAGCGCTCGGGAGATTGAGTCGTCTGTTGTTTATTTTTTTTGCTGAGAGGCGGCATAGAGTGCAATGGAAACCGCAACGGATAAATTGAGCGAATCGATCGCTTTGCTGTGCGGGATGACAATTGCGCTGCCGACTGCACTATATTCCGGAGCTAAACCGGTTGCTTCATTACCAAAAATCAAAGCCGGCTGCGCTGCCGGCGGCCAGGTGAATTGCTGCAGCGGCATCGCAGCGGTCAGCATAAAAGGAAAGCAGAGGTGCTGAGGAAAATCGCTGCGGTAAGCTGTAAAGCTGTCATAGCGGCTGATGTTCAGCGAAAATAGGGCTCCCATACTGCCGCGTACCACTTTGGGATCAAATAAATCGACAGCCGGTGTGATGATGGCTAAATTGAGAAAGTTAAATCCCAGGGCGGAGCGCAGGATGCTGCCCAAATTGCCCATATTGCTGGGGTTGACTAAAACCAAATGCGGCGCCGCAGCTTGCAGCGGCTGTTCCTGTTTTTGGAATTCAGCGATGACAAAACAATTCTCTTTCGGACTCAGGCGTTTGAAGATTTTATCCTGCACCAGCAAGGGAATCTGATGCTGTCGGCAGAGCGCACTGATTTCCGCGGCAGCGGGACGCTCGCTGAAACTGCTATGCAGCACAAGTTGGCGCACGGTGTCGGGACGCTGCCGCAACAGCTCTAAGGTGGGAAAACTGCCGAAGGTATAAGAGGTTTCCGCTTCCTTTTTATATAATTTCCAGTCCATTTTTCATTCCTCCCGCAGCACAAAACGTTCCAAGGCGTCCGCTACCCCATCTTCTTCGCAAGGTTTGCCAACATATGAAGCGGCGGCACGGGCTTCCGGCTGTCCGTCACCCATACAGACGGAAAAACCGGCTGCTTCAAACATGTCAATATCATTGCCGCCGTCACCCATGACTAAGATGGCAGCTTCCGGGATATTAAAATACTGTGCCAGCCAATGGATGGCAAATCCCTTGTGTATTCCGCGCGGACCGATCTCCAGAAAAGCTGGGTAGCTGCGGGTCAAATTCGCGCGATTGGCGTAAGGCCGCAATGCTTCCATCACCTGCAGAATTCGCTCCGGCATATCGGTATAGATAATTTTATAAATGTTCGGTGCGTTCTGGCCTTGCAGCCAATCACTCAAACAGCCGATGATGTGCACCTTGACGTGATGCAGTTCGCGATAACGCTTGGCAGTTTCATTTTCGCTGTCTGCATAAAATTCATCGTCAATGGTCAGGCTCAAATCACCGGGAAATTGCTCCAGAATGCGGCAAATTTCCCATGTTAAATTGCGATCCAGGATAGATTCAAATAAAGTTTCTTGACTGATCGATTTGCGGATCAAGCCGCCCTGATAGGTGACAATTGGCAGATCGAGCTGCAGACTGCGGGCGTAGGGCAATGCAGAGGCGTACATGCGGCCAGTCACCAAGGTGACGACCACGCCCTGGTCTTTGGCACGCTGCAGCGCGTTGCGGTTACGGACACTGATTTGTTTTTGTTTGTTCAGCAGCGTATCATCCAGGTCGATAGCAACCAAACGGATTGGCTGAGATGGCAGCATGTTGATCACACTTTCTTGCAGAGTAATTATACATCCTCAATTCGTTTGTCAGATTCCTTTCTCCTGCCTTGCAGAAAACAACCGGAAAAGAAGCAGCCCGTCGCCGGACCGCTTCTTTTTTATCAGTTAATTTTGTTTACCAACCGCCGCCGCCGCCACCGCCGGATCCGCCGCCGGCAGAACCACCGCCGGCACCGCCACTGCCAAAGCCGCCAAAAGCACCGGGAGCAGCACTCATCGAACCAATTGTCTGCATCATGCCGGTAGAGAGCGCACCAACAAAAGCCAGGGAGCTGAAACTCACTGTGCTGTACTCGCTTTGATACCAATTCGGGGGCTGCAGGCTGATGTGTTCAAATTGCTTTGCCCATTGGCTGGTGACGCCAAGCACCATGGCGTAGGGGAGCGTATCATAAAAATAAGAGGGATTTTCCTCTACCAGGGTTTCGATCCGATCTTTTTCCGCCGACATCAAGAAATTGCGGAAGCCGAGGATTTTCGCCAAATAAGCATCTCCCAAAGGGGTTCGCTTGTCGCTGAAAGCAGAAAGCCCCGCCAGGACAGCAATGGACAGCATGCCCAAAATCTGCGGCAGCATTTTTTCTGGCTGCGCGGTCAATACCAAACCGCTCGCTGCCAACAAGGCAGGGTAAAGAACAGCCAGCGGGATGATAATTTTCCGATTTCTGCGCTGTAAAAAACTGACTGTCAACTGAGCGGTAACCACACAGAACAACGCTGCAAACAAGGTAATGAAAAAAGCTGCCAAAAAAATTGCCAGGTTGCCCTCATCGGTAAAGCTGCTGCTGAAGAGGGAACAGACAAAAAACGTGCAGAGCATGGTCAGCGCAATCAGGATTGTTTGGCAGAGGCCGCCTTTTTTATCATAAGCTGCGGTCTCCTTTTTGGCTTGGAAAGCATCCTGGACTTGCTGCTTGGCTGCCGTCACGGTTTTATGAAAATCGTTGGTCAGCTGCTGATCGGTTACCTGTTCACCGTTGCCAAAGCGATGGAAAAGATCAAAGAAAACGGCTTGCTCGTAAGGTTTCGCTGTGTCCGTCAAATCAGCCAGGCGGGTGAAGGTAAATTCATTCTTTGAGCCAAATTCCGTTTCCGTGCTGTGCTCCTCAATCTGCAGTTTTTTACCCGCTGCCCAGAAGAGAATTAAGGAGAGAATATCCTGGTTGTCGACACTGTGATCGTAAAGATAACCGACATCGGCTGAATTTAATCCCTCCGGCGGAGAAAACTCGACAGTTGGAATCAACGGGCGATTACGCCCCCAGCGCAGCCAGACCATTGCTCCGAGCAATGTCAGGATCGGATAAATCAGAAAAGCATAACGGGCGATCAGAGCGGTATAATCGGTCTGCAGCGGGATACTGCCATAATAGCCTTCCGGCAAAGTCAGCAGAACCGTCAGTGGCTGAGAAGAAGTTAAACTGCCCTGCAGAGTACCGCTGATCCGGTTGTCGGCAATCGTATAGCTGACTCTGGAACCATCCTCATTCGCACCGCTTGCGTATTTGAAATTAAGGTTCTTGGCATCAAAATCATGCGGCATGCGGATCGTAAAGCTGACATTGCTGATTGTGGTAGTCCAACCGCTGCCAATCAGGTTGTAATAAAGCTCATCCGCTTTCTTGTTATGATCGTCCCCCAGCAGATAGCGATAGCTCAGGATATAGCGCTCTTTGGTCTTAGCCCAAAGAGAGGCATCACCGATCTGAATGGTCTGGTTCTTGTCATTCTGTACCACCATAAACGGATGTCCGCTCAATAGCTTGACATCGAGCAGGGAAATCGGATAGCCCTGATTGGATTTATTTAAAATTGTACGATAGATACCATGCAGCTGCTCTGTAAAACTGGTGTCGATCGTTTCCGTGATCAGATAGGAATTGTCATCCTCTACAGTCATCTCAACCCGGTAAGCATCAATCACAAAACCTTCCGCAAGAACGAGAGGACAAAGCAAAAAAGTCAGGAGCAGTGTGAACAAAAAGATCCGTAGCTTCTTCATCAGATGATCCTTTCTCTGTAAGAAAAGCTGCCTCAAAACAACCGGTCCGACCGGAAATTTCGAAGCAGCCGTTTGATTGGTATCTTTAGAATTTAACCTGGACGTTCTCGCGTTCACTGCTTTCTGCCATAAAATACTCGTAGGGAGTCAAATTCATCATGTTGGCTACAATATTGCCGGGGAACATGGCGATTTGACTGTTAAAGGTTTTAACCACCGCGTTATAATATTTGCGGGCTTGAGAGATCTCGTTCTCCAAATTCATCAGCTGATCGGATAATTGACGGAAACCGGCATCCGCTTTCAATTCCGGATAATTCTCGGATAAGGCAAAAAGTGATTTTAAACTGCCGGCAAAAGCGGTTTCATTGGCTTGTTTTTGTTCCGGACCTTGTGATGCCAATGCCATATTGCGGGCCTTGATCACATTTTCCAGCGTGTCTTTTTCATGAGCGGCATACCCTTTGACGGTTTCGACCAAATTGGGAATCAGGTCATAACGCTTTTTCAGGTAGACATCCATGGTAGCATAGGCTTCATCCAACTTGTTGCGCAAAGAGATGAATCCGTTATAGTTAACAATATAAAGCAAGATAGCTATGATAGCGAGTGCGCCAATGACATAGAAAAACATAACAGTGTCCTCCTTTTTATTTCAACGATTCTATGGAATCCTTTACCTTATTCTATGTGCTGAAATCAGTTTCCTTCTTTTTTTAGCGGAAAATATGCAAAATAAAACAGATGCAAACCATGAAAGGTCAGCATCTGTCGTATTTTATTCTGATTCAGCCTGATCCCTGCGGCCGATGTCTTTGCGGTAGTGTTTCTTGGCAAAATCCACGACAGCGCAGGCAGCATAAACTTTTTCTAAAGCATCGTTCAGAGTAAGCCCACGGGAGCTGAGACCCAGGACGCGTCCACCGTTGGTCAGCCATTGTCCATCCAGCTTTTTTGTGCCGGCATGAAAAGCGACCAAATCGCTGGGCAATTGATCCAAACCTGTGATGGGATAACCTTTCTCATAATGCACGGGATAGCCGCCGGAAGCCAGCACCACGCAGGCAGCAGCCCCGGGATACCATCGAATCTCTGTCTTTGCTAACGTCTGCCGGCAGCAGGCCAGCAAAATTGGCACCAGGTCGGACTGCAGCATCAGCATCAGGCTTTGTGTTTCCGGATCTCCGAAACGAGCATTGTATTCCAATACTTTGGGACCCTGTTCCGTCAGCATAATACCGGCGAAAAGAATACCAGAGAACGGTTTGCCTTCGGCAGCCATTCCGTCGAGCACCGGCTGCATGAGGTGCCGTTCGATTTGCTGCATCAAGGCAGCTGAAACAAAGTCAGGCGGCGCTACGACGCCCATGCCACCCGTATTGGGGCCGAGATCATGATCAAAAACCTGTTTATGGTCTTCGGCAGGCAGCATACAGCGCACATGGATGCCATCGCAAAAACTTAAGACCGAAATTTCCCGGCCATGCAGGAATTCTTCAATCACAATGGTCTGTCCCGAGCTGCCGAAAACATCTTCCGACATCATCTGATGCACGGCAGAAACCGCTTCCGAATAATCCTGCGCAATGATCACGCCTTTACCTAAGGCTAAGCCATCCGCTTTGATCACGATCGGCAGTTCGGATTTTTCCAGATAAGTCAAGGCAGCCTCTTCCTGATCGAACGCAGCCCAGCGGGCTGTCGGGATCTGATGGCGCTGCATAAAGCTTTTGGCAAAGCCTTTGGACCACTCCAATTCGGCGGCAGCTTGGCTGGGACCGAATACCGTCAGACCGGCAGCCTGCAAGCGATCGGTCAAACCGTCCGCCAGACAGTCATCCGGTCCGATTACGGTCAGATCGATCTGCAAGTCGAGCGCTGCTTTGCAGATCGCGGCACCGTCGCTGGCGGCGATAGGCAGCAGTTCGGCAATCTGGGCAATTCCGGCGTTGCCCGGTGCGCAGTAGAGTTTACTGCAGAGGGGAGATTGCGCAATTTTCCAGCACAGCGCATGCTCACGTCCGCCGCTCCCGATGACTAAAATCTTCATAATAGAATCTCCCTTTAATGACGGAAGTGACGCTCTGGGGCCAGCATCACGGTAATACCGGCTTGGGCAGCTGCTTCGATCACCTCAGCTTGATGCTGGGCGCCGGCCGGTTCAATCACAATGGCGATACCGCCTGCTGTGGCGGCTTCGATACTATCGGTAAACGGGAAGAAAGCATCGGAAGCCAAAGCAGCTCCCTGACAGCGGCTGCCTGCCATTTTTATCGCATGACGGGCGGCATCAATCCGATTGACCTGTCCGCCGCCAATACCCAGCGTCATGCCGTCTTTGACCACGACAATGGCATTCGAACGGGTGTGTTTGACTACTGTCCAGGCTAGACTCAAGTCTTCGATTTGCGCTGCGGTCGGCGCAGTCCCGCAGGCAAGCTGCCAGGTGGAAGCATCGATCGGCATTTGATCAGCCGATTGGAAGAGATAACCGCCACGAATCTGTTTCATGGTATATTCCGCGTCGGATGCGGGTTTCTGGAAATCATCACCCAAAACGAGCAGGCGTAAGTTAGGCTTTTTGGCTAAAATTTGGAGGGCAGCCGGTTCAAAATCAGGAGCGATGATCACTTCCAGGAAAACCTTGGCCAGCAGTTTGGCCGTCGCTTGATCGACCGTTTGGTTTAAGGCAACGATACCGCCAAAGATGGAGACCGGGTCGGCATCATAACAATGCTGAAACGCCTCGGCGAGTGTTTGACCATAAGCGGCACCGCAGGGAGTGGCATGTTTCAGCGCAATGGCTGCCGGTCCGGCTTTTAATTCCAGAATCAGCTCCAAAGCCGCATTGCTGTCATTTAAATTATTAAAGGACAGCTCCTTACCCTGTAACTGTTTTGCTTTCAGAATACTGGCGCCCTGATAGAGCGGCTGCCGGTAAAGAGCCGCTTTTTGATGCGGGTTCTCACCGTAGCGCAGCGCCTGCTGATATTCGGCGGCAAACGCCATTTCGCTGGGGAAAGACAGCACGCCTTCACCCAAGGTGTTGCCGATCCAGTTGGAAATAACGCTGTCATAGGCTGCCGTATGACGGAAAGCCTTCAGCGCATACGCTTTGCGCTGTTCTGCGGTGGTATCGCCGTTTTGCTGCAAAGCGAGGATCAGGGCGCCATAATCGGCAGGGTCAACCACAATGGTCACGAAAGCGTGGTTTTTGGCCGCGCTGCGGACCATGGAAGGTCCGCCGATATCGATATTTTCAATGGCTTCCGCCCAGGTAACTCCGGGTTTGCTGACCGTCTGCAGGAAGGGATAAAGATTGACAACCACCAGATCGATATCGACAATACCGTTTTCCTGCATGGCTTGACGATCGGCAGGATTGTCTCTGCGGTTCAAAAGACCGCCATGGACGCGCGGATGCAAGGTCTTGACCCTGCCATCCATCATTTCCGGAAAACCGGTGAGATCATCAATCGGGCGAACCGGCAGACCGGCAGCAGCCAGTACTTTGGCAGTCCCACCGGTGGAAACGAGTTCTACACCCAGCGTATGCAGGACTTGAGCCAGCTCAACTAAACCGGTTTTGTCGGATACGCTCAATAAGGCACGTTTGATTGCCATAAAAAAGACTTCCTCTCATTTTTTGTTGCAATGAAAAAAGCTGTGGAATCGCTAGTTTTCAATCAAGACACGCCGCCCTACGACCTGCAGGCGTCCTTCACCGAAAAGGCGGACTGCCTCGGGATAAGCTGCCTGCTCCGCCTGCATCACTCGTGCTTCCAGCGTCTCCGCCGTATCCGTATCCAAAACAGGGACTGACTTTTGCAGAATGATTGGGCCGCTGTCCTCGCCTGCATCGACAAACATCACGGTGCAGCCGCTGATTTTTGCGCCGTACTCTAGCACCATTTGGTGCACATTGGCCCCGTAAGCTCCCTTACCGCCGAAGGCCGGCAGCAGAGAAGGATGGATATTCAGGATCCGTTCTTTGTAGCTGCTGCAGAACTCCGGGCTGAGAAAAGAGAGAAAACCGCAAAGCAGAATCAGATCGACGCCATACGGCTGCAGCGCCTGAGCAATGGTCTGGCTGAACCCGGCAATATCTTTACCGTATTGTTTGCGGGAAATCACCAGAACAGGAATTTGATAACGTTCTGCCCGTTCAATCGCCGCAATCTGCGGCCGGCTGGCAATTACCAGCGAGACTTCGGCATCCAGCCGCCCGTCCCGGATGGCATCCAAGATACTCTGCAGATTGCGGCCGGAACCGGAAACAAAGGCGGCGATTTTTAAATGTCGCATCTTAAGCCTCCGTAAAGCGCACCAGGCCGCTGCCTGTTTCCACCTGACCGATGCGGTAAGCTGTTTCTCCGGACGCCTGCAGCTCTGCCAGGATTAATTCCGCCTGATCGGGTGCGGCAAAAATCATATAACCGATGCCCATGTTGAAGGTTCGGTACATTTCATGAAAAGTGACATTGCCTTGCTGCTGCAGCCACTCGAAAACAGGCAGCACCGGCCAGGAACCCAATTGAAAAACTGCATCGCAAGTCTCCGGCAGCACGCGCGGCACATTTTCGATGAAACCGCCGCCTGTGATGTGCACCATGCCTTTGATGGTCAGCTTCTCCAGCAAGGGCAGAATGGTTTTGACATAGATTTTCGTCGGAGTCAGCAACGTCTCACCTAAAGGGTGATCGCTCCAGGCCGCTTTTTCCTGCAAATCAATACCGGAGGCTTCGATGATGTGGCGAACCAGAGAAAAACCATTGGAATGTACCCCACTGGAGGCCAGACCGATGATCACGTCACCGGCTGTGATCTCTTTGCCATTGATCAGTTTGGCTGCATCGGCTATACCAACCGCAAAGCCAGCCAAATCATATTCGCCGGTTTGATAAAAGCCAGGCATTTCCGCAGTTTCTCCGCCAATCAGCGAGCAGCCGGCCAGCTTGCAGCCATCCGCAATGCCGCCGACGATGGTTGCGACCTGTTCCGGGATCAATTTGCCGCAGGCCAGATAATCGAGGAAGAAAAGCGGTTCCGCGCCTTGGACCAGAATATCGTTGACGCACATGGCAACCAGATCCTGACCGACCGTCTGATGCAGGCCGGTTTGGAAAGCCAATTTCAATTTGGTACCAACGCCATCGGTGCCGGCCAACAGAACCGGTTCCAGCATGGGACGTTTGGGTAAACGGAAACAGCCGGCAAAGCCGCCCAAATCACCCAACACTTCCGGGCGGTAGGTTGATTTCACTTTGTCTTTCATCAGAGCCACAGCACGGTTGCCGGCATCGACATCCACCCCGGCATCGGCATAACTCATCGATTTTTTTTCTTCAGACATGCTATTTCCTCCGTTCAAGTGCTGACTTGCCTAAGGGGTTATTGCTCAAACGCACCGGATAATCGCCGTCAAAACAGGCTTCACAGAGCTGCACGCCGCGTTCCGCCAAGATGCGCGTTAGGGAGTTCTGCGATAAATAGTGTAAACTGTCGGCGCCGATGATTTTGCAGGTTTCGGCTACCGTGTTATTGGCAGCAATCAATTCGCCGCGGGAAGAGGTATCAATGCCAAAATAGCAGGGGAAGCGATAAGGCGGTGAAGAGATGCGCACGTGTACCTCTTTGGCTCCCACTTCCTTCAGCAGTTTGATGATGTAAGTCGTGGTTGTGCCGCGCACGATCGAATCATCCACCAGCAAAACTCGTTTGCCTTCCACAATGCTGCGCACCGGGTTGAGTTTCAAGCGCACCGCCGTTTGGCGCATTTCCTGCGTCGGTTTGATAAAGGTGCGGCCCATATAGCGATTCTTGATCAGCGCCATTTCATAGGGAATACCGCTGGCTTCCGCATAGCCGATGGCGGCGGAAATCGAACTGTCCGGCACACCGGTGACCAGATCGGCTTCGACCGGCGCTTCCTTGGCTAACGCTTTACCCAACAGCTTGCGGATGGTGTGAATATTATTGCCATACATGGTACTGTCCGGACGGGCAAAATAGATATACTCAAAAGCGCAAAGATTATGCCGTCCGGCCGGTGCGGCACGGAAGCTGTGTAAACCGCTGTGATCAATTGTAATGCCTTCGCCCGGTTCGATTTCCCGCAGGAAAGTGGCTCCGATGGTATCAAAGGCACAGCTTTCCGAAGCGACAACGTAATTTTCTCCCAATTTGCCCAAAGACAGGGGACGAATCCCATTGGGATCCCGCATGGCGATCAGTTTGTTTTCTGTCAGGAAGATGATTGCGTAACCGCCGCGGATGCGCTGCACCGCTTCCGACAGCGCCGTTTCCGGCGCGGCGAAACCGCTGCGGGCAATCAGATGCGCAAACACTTCGCTGTCAATGGTAGATTGGAAGATCGAACCTTTCTGTTCCAATTCTTCCCGCAGTTCGGCGGCATTGACCAGATTGCCGTTATGCGCCAGCGCCAGTTGGCCGCCTTTGTAGCGGATCAGCAGAGGCTGAGAATTCAAAAAACTGGAACCGCCGGTGGTGGAATAGCGTACATGTCCCAGAGCGGCAAAACCCGGCTGGGAGAGGAAACTGGAATTTTCAAAGACATCGGTCACCAAACCCATGCCTTTATGGATGCTCAAGCCATCCTGATTAGCAACAATGATGCCGGCGCTTTCCTGACCGCGGTGCTGCAGGGAGATCAGTGCATAATAGGTATGCAAAGCGACCGGTTCACCGGGAGCCCAAATCCCGAAAACACCGCAGGCTTCTTCCGGCCGATCCGCCGCTTCAAGCGTGTCAGACGGATCTTGCCGGGCAGAGTCGCTTGAGATTATTTCGTAGTCATCAATGCGCAAGGAAGAGCCTCCTTCCAAAGGGTTGTGATTTCATTGAGAGGCAGTTGAATCAGGGTCTTGCCGTTATGGCTGATTTCCAGGCGATCACCGCCCGAGACACCCAGAGCCTGGATCGGCACCTTGCCGGCAGCCGTCAGCGCCTGCCAGGCGGCAGCGGCCTGCTGAGGCACCGTAACCAGAATGCGGGACTGGCTTTCGCTGAAGAGAGCGGCGTCGCTGCGCAGCGTACCTGGCAGTTTCACCATGGCACCCAGTTGGCCGGCGATGGCCATTTCTGCCAAGGCGACCGCCAAACCGCCTTCTGAGCAGTCATGCGCGGAGCTGACCAGACCGTTTTGGATCGCCGTCAGCACCAAATGCTGCACGCCGACTTCCCGCTCCAAATCAATGCTGGGCGGCATGCCGGCTTCGATCTGATGAATCTGCGCCAGATACTCGCTGCCTCCCAATTCGTTTTTGCTTTCACCCACCAGATAAATCGTTTCACCAGCTGATGGGAATCCCTGCCTGGTGGCATGATCGATGTTTTTCAGTAGGCCGATCATACCGACGGTTGGGGTCGGGTAAACAGCGCCATGCTGATTTTCATTATAAAAAGAAACATTGCCGCCGGTTACCGGCGTATCGAGCACCCGGCAGGCTTCGGCCATGCCGGTGACAGCCTGCTGGAAGGTATAAAAGACTTCCGGTTTTTCCGGGTTGCCAAAATTCAAACAATTGGTGATAGCCAAAGGCTCGGCGCCGCTGCAGACCAGATTGCGGGCCGCTTCGGCGACGGCGATTTTCCCACCGGTCAGGGGATCCAGATAGACGTAACGGCTGTTGCAGTCAATCGTCATGGCCAGGCCCTTTTGTGTCCCTTTGATGCGCAGCACAGCGGCATCACTGCCGGGGCGAATCACGGTCGAAGTGCGGACCATATGATCGTAATGACGGTAAACCCATTCCTTGGAGCAAATATTGGGCGAAGCCAGCAGCTGACGCAGCACTTGATTCGGGTCGGTTGGTTCGGCGAGGCTCATCGGATCGAAAGCTTGCTTTTCATCCAGATAAGCGGGGCGTTTGGCTTCGTTATTGTAGAGCGGTGCTTCATCGGTTAAGGCGCTGGTTGGAATATGCACGACGATGTTGCCGTTTTCCCGCACAGTAACATAATGATCATCGGTGACATGGCCGATCACAGCCGCTTCCAAGCCCCATTTATCAAAAATGGCGGTTACTTCTGCTTCGCGTCCTTTTTCTACCACCACAACCATGCGTTCCTGCGATTCAGAAAGCAGAATTTCATAGGGGGTCATTCCGGTTTCACGCTGGGGAACCAAAGTGACATCAAAATCGATGCCGCAGCCGCCGCGCCCGGCCATTTCACAGCTGGAGGAGGTGAGTCCCGCCGCGCCCATATCCTGAATTCCGATCACGGCATCGGTCTGCATCAATTCTAAACAGGCTTCCAACAGCAGCTTTTCCATGAAAGGATCGCCGCACTGCACCGCCGGCCGTCTGCTTTCCGATTCGGCGCTCAATTCTACGGAAGCAAAAGTGGCGCCATGAATGCCGTCGCGCCCGGTACGGGCACCGACCGCCATGACCGGATTGCCCACACCGGAGGCAAGGCCTTTATGGATGCGGCCGTCTTCGATGATACCGACGCACATGGCATTGACCAACGGATTGCCATTGTACGAGGAATGAAAACCGGTTTCGCCGGCAACAGTCGGAATCCCCATACAGTTGCCATAAGCGGCAATGCCGTCCACCACACCATTGACCAGATAACGCACCCGCGCATTGCTTAAATCACCGAAACGCAGCGAGTCCAGGCAAGCGATCGGACGGGCACCCATGGTGAAGATATCGCGGATGATGCCGCCCACACCGGTGGCAGCCCCCTGAAACGGTTCGATCGCGGAAGGATGGTTATGACTTTCCACTTTAAAAGCAATCGCCTGATTGTCACCGATGTCGATCACGCCGGCATTTTCACCAGGGCCCTGCAGAATGCGTTTTCCGGTGGTAGGGAAGAGACGCAGCGTGTTCTTGGAGGTTTTATAAGAGCAATGTTCACTCCACATGGCAGAAAACATGCCAAGTTCGGGGTAAGTAGGCTCCCGCTGCATGATTTGCAGAATTTTATCATATTCACTTTGAGACAGACCCATTTCCCGCCAGGTTGCTTGTTTGCTACTCATTGACGTTCCCTCCAGGTTTTCAGCATCGATTCAAACAGCAGCAGACCGTCGTCGCCGCCCAGGATTTTTTCCGACAGACGTTCCGGATGCGGCATCATGCCCAGCACATTGCCGGCTTCATTGACGATCCCGGCGATATGATGAAGCGATCCATTGGGATTCGCTTCTGCCGTAAGCGCACCGTTTGCGTCGCAGTAGCGAAAAACGATTTGCTGCCGATCTTCCAGGCGGGCAATCGTGTCGGGATCCGCAAAATAATTGCCTTCCGCGTGCGCGATGGGGATGCGGATCACTTGTTGATCCTGATAGAGTCGGGTGAACTGTGTCTGATTGTTTTCCACGCGCAGCCAGCGGTCTTCACAAATAAACTGCAGACTGGGGTTTCTCAATAAAGCACCGGGCAACAAACCACATTCGGTTAAAATCTGAAAACCATTGCAGATACCCAGCAGCGGTTTGCCGGCTTTGGCATGGGCAATCACGGCATCCATGATCGGTGAAAAACGGGCGATGGCGCCGCAGCGCAGATAATCGCCATAGGAAAACCCGCCCGGCAGAATTACCGCGTCGTAAGCGGATAAATCGGATTCTTTATGCCAGACAGTGGTAACCGGTTCCTGCAGCACTTCTTTGATCACGTGCACACAATCAACCTCACAGTTGGAACCGGGAAAGAGGATCACAGCGAATTTCATGATTTATACCTCCGTCAGGGTCAGTGTATAATCTTCCATTACCGGGTTTGTCAGGAGAATGCTGCAGAGCTGGCGGATCATTGCTTCGGCCGCGGCAGCATCGGCTGCTTCTACCACAACCTCCATAAATTTGCCGATCCGCACCGATTTGACATCGCTGTAATGCAGGCTGCGTAAGGAATTCAAGACAGCAGAACCTTGCGGATCCAAAATGCTGGGGCGCAGTGTAATGTTTAGGGAAGCTTTAAATGTCATCAGAAAACACTCCTTCTCATTCATCTTTTTTAATAGACAGATCGAAACCTGATCAGGGAGAGGAAAAACGGCAGCTTTGAGGCTACCGCTTTTTGCTTTATTTTAGACTAGGCCCAGCTTGGCAAAGATATCATCAACATACTTTAAGTGATGCCGGATGTCAAAACAATCATCCAAGTCTGCCGCAGTCAGTTTTTCGGTAATCAGCGGTTCCTGGCTGAGCAATTCCCGGAAGGGCAGCTCTTCTTCCCAGGCGCGCATGGCATTTTTTTGCACCAGATCATAAGCGGTTTCCCGCAGCAGGCCTTTTTCGATCAGTTTGAGCAGGACTTGCTGGCTATGGATCAAACCATGGCTCTTATCGATATTGCGCAGCATATTTTTGGGGTAAACCAGCAAATCTTTAACAATGCCGGTGAACTTAACCAATAGATAATCGATCAGAGTGGTAGTATCAGGCAGGATAATCCGCTCGACGGAAGAATGGGAGATGTCGCGTTCATGCCAGAGAGGAATATCCTCCAGCGCAGCAATCGCATTGCCGCGGATCACACGGGCTAAGCCGCTGACTTGTTCACAGTTGACCGGATTGCGTTTGTGCGGCATGGCGGAAGATCCTTTTTGGCCGGGACGGAAGGGCTCTTCTACTTCCCGAATTTCGGTCTTTTGCAGGCCGCGGATCTCTGTCGCGTATTTATCCAAACAGGAAGCGATGATCGCCAGCGTGGTCATCAATTCGGCGTGGCGATCACGCTGTAAAATCTGCGTGGAAATCAGAGCGGGCTGCAAATTCATGCCTTCGCAGACATAACGTTCTACAAAAGGATCGACATTGGCATAAGTACCAACCGCACCGGAAATTTTACCGACGGCAATCGCTTCTTTGGCGCGAGCCAAACGAACGATATTGCGGCGGGTTTCGCTGTACCACAGGGCCAATTTCAGGCCGAAGGTGGTTGGTTCCGCATGGACGCCATGGGTACGGCCCATGCAAGGCACGTCTTTATAACGAATTGCTTGCTGCCGCAGTACTTCCGCAAAGCGATCAAGGTCTTCCTGAATCAGGCTGACTGCTTCTTTCAAAACAGCGGAAAGCGCGGTATCGACGACGTCGGTGGAGGTGAGGCCATAATGCAGATATTTCGATTCTTCTCCCAGGTTCTCTGCGATACAGCGGGTGAAGGCGACCACATCATGACGTGTTTCCGCTTCAATTTCATTGATGCGCTGGACATTAAAACGGGCGTTCTTGCGCAGCTGCTGCGCCGCTTCGCGCGGGACGACACCCAACTCAGCCCAGGCTTCGGCTGCCAATAGTTCAACTTCCAGCCATTTTTGATAACGGTTGTCTTCTGACCATAACTTTGCCATCACAGGTCTGGTATAACGTTCAATCATATGGAAGTGACCCCCTTTTCCTTTAGGTAAGCTGCATAACCGATTTTTGCTAATTTTTCATTCTTTGTCAATACTTCCTGTGCCAGGTTTTCCTTGTAGTTTGCAAAGGCTTCTGCGAGGCGGGGATTGGCAAGCGCCAGGATTTGCACCGCTAACAGAGCGGCGTTTTTCACACCATTGATTGCGACACAAGCAACGGGCACGCCGGTTGGCATCTGCACAATGGCGTAGAGCGCATCCACGCCCTGTAATGCTCCGGAAGCAAGCGGAACCCCAATTACCGGCAAGCTGGTGCTGCCGGCGATCACTCCGGGTAAATGAGCAGCCAAGCCAGCAGCAGCGATCACGACGCCAAAACCTTCTTTTGCCAATTCGGCAGCATGCTCGGTCACGTAATTGGTGCAGCGATGAGCAGAGGCAATTGTCATTTCATAGGGCACACTGAAATCCTCCAGGATTTTCGCAGCGGAAGCCATCAAAGCCAGGTCGGAATCACTGCCCATGATCAGCCAAACTTTCTTTTCCGTATGAATAACCCCTTTCTTGTCGAACACGAACGATTTGATGGGTAAAACCCTAAAATTGTTCGGTTATTCGTCGAATCATGAACATTATATCATGCTATATCAGAAAAGTCAACGTTAAAGGCGAACATTCCTGATTAAGCAAATCAATTTTGTTTGCTCAAATCAAAGCGGTAAAATGGCACTTGACAAACTCTGTAAAAACAGAGACAATAATAAGAAGAAATGAAAGAAAGCTCCGCTGAAAGGAATGATAAAAATGAAACGTAAAGTACTTGGGCGCTGTCCGGTATGCTACGAAGCTCTTTCCGTCACCCGACTGCACTGCGATAATTGCGGCACCACCATTGAAGGGGAATTTGATGTCTGTAAATTCTGCCAGTTAAGTCCGGAACTGAAAGAATTTGTTGAGGTGTTTATCCGTTCCAGAGGGAACATTAAAGAAGTCGAACGCGAACTGGGAATTTCCTATCCCACCGTGCGCAACCGCCTGGATACCGTGATTGAAGCGTTGGGTTATACGGTAGACAGGCCAGACAGCGAAGATCAGAAGGCTGCTCAGCGTCGGACCATTCTGGAACAACTGGGTAAGGGCGAGATCAGCATGGAAGACGCCATGGAAAAAATTAAACAGATCTAGGTCAGTTTGACCTTTAAGGCAGCAGACGCAGCAAATAAGAAAACGCGCTGCTGCCCTTCGGGTTTTTAAGGGAGAAGTGATTGAGTGAAAAAACGTCTTTTTCTCTGCATCCTACTCTTAAGCTTGTTCTGCAGCAGCACTTTTGTAGTCAGCGCCGCTGAAAACAAACTGCAAGCGAGAAGCCAGCAAATACAGCTGGCTGGAACCACTTATCAACTGAAATTTGTTCAGGTCGATTTATCGGATCCTAACGTGAAATTAGGCGGTATCCTGGCGCAGGATCGGATTGCCGCGGTGGCAAACCTGGAGGTCATGGCGGCAGAACTGCTGCAAAACGAAATTGCCTCGCTGGCGATGATCAACGGCGGTTATTACGGAGCCTACGAGAAATTGCCGTTGCCGTATGGTGTGATTCAGCTGGAGGGGGAATTTTTGCATCTGGGCAATATCGGTTCGGTCTTTGCGGTGGATTCGTCCGGCAAGAGCAGGGTGGAACGCTTGTATACCGAAATCAGCGGCAGCATCAAGCGAAGCGGCGCGGAAGATCAGAGCTGGACTGCTTGGGGGATGAACCATCGCTATCAGACTGCGGGTGAAATCATTCTGTTTACGCATGATTTCGGCAGCACGACCGGCAGTCATACCGGAACATCCATTGTCGTGCGCCAGGGGATTGTCAGTGAGATCGTGCGCGGTGAAGCGGCGATCGACCGGGAAGGATTCACCCTGCTGATCGATGACAGCGAGTATGCTAAGCGTTTCCAGCTGGGGGATCAGGTGTCCTACCAAATCAAGACTTACGAAAACCAAATCAGCAACGGGATCGCTGCTCCGGGCCAATTACTGGATTGGAACAATATCGTCTTTAGCTTAGGAGCCGGACCGACGCTGGTGAAAAACGGCGTCATCGCCTGTGATCCGGCAGCGGAAGGTTTTACAGAACAGCATTTATTCTCAGGCAAAGAACAGCGCAGCTTTCTTGCGATGACCAAAGCGGGTGAACTGGTCTTCGGTACGGTAGCCGCTTGCTCCATCGCGGATTTGGCGCTGGCGATGCAGGCACTCGGCGCCGAGAATGCCATCAATTTGGATGGCGGCGATTCGTCGGCCTTCTATGTGGATGGTGTTTTTTATACCAAAGCGACGCGGCCATTGAGCAATGCTGTCTATCTTAGTTTGCAGGATCTTCCGGCAGATGCTTGGGCAGAGCCGGAAATTGCAGCGGCGGAAGCCAATGATTTGGTCCCGCTCCTCCTGCAGCGGCGCTATACGGAGCCGATTAGCAGAGAAGAAGCCTGTCAATTGGCTGTCTCGCTTTATCAGCGTTTGGCGGGGCAGACGGATTTGATTTTACCTGGCGCAAAAACGTATCTTGAGCAAGCGCGCCGGCTAACCTTATTGACTGACCTGAGCTGGAATTCGGCAGAAGCAGCCATGGATTGTCCGCGCCAGCAGCTGATGCAGCTGTTTGACGCGGTTCGACAGCACTTTTCGGGCACGGTAAAGCAGCCGGCTGCTTTGATCAGTGTCGATCAAAGCGAAGTGACAGCCGAGGCGCGTGCAGCCGTCGAACGCCTGGTGGCCGGCGGTATCGTACAGGGAATCGATTTTGCCTATCTTTCACCCCGCGCGGTAGCGACACGAGAAATGGCGGTGCTGATCAGTAACCGGATCTTTGTCTCCTGTAAAACAATCAATTAAGTACATAAATAAGCCGCTGCGAAATTGGGTTTTCGCAGCGGCATTTTTTCTTTTATCTGACTTGTTCGATTGTTTTCGTCACCGTATGACTGATTGGCTTCCATTCCACTTTCTGGAATAAAGCGACCAGAGAAATCGGAATATAGGAAGCAATAAAAATAGGGAAACTAAAGCTGTAGAGGACTTTTTTCCACCAGACGCAGTTGATTCTTTTCCATTCCGCAATTGTGGTGAGCGCCCCCATCAGGAATAAAACCGCGTAGAAGTTGAATAAGGCTCCGGCCAGCGCCAAAGCTGCCGTCGGTACGATAATGGAAAAGAGGTTTGTACTCAAATTACCGTAAAGGCCAAATACCAAAAATCCGATATCGACCACGAAACTGAGCAAAGTGAGAAACATCGAAGGCAGGATGGTCATCAGCATATCATAGCTGGAGAGTAAATGCTGATTTTCCTGAAAAAGAGCTTTGGCTAATTTTGCGCCGTAATTTTGAAAAACCTGATAGAATCCTTTGGCCCAACGCAAACGCTGCAGCCAGGATTGCTGGAAGGTGCAAGGCTGCTCATCATAAAAAACAGCGGTGGGACAGTAACCGATTTTTTCACCGTGCAGGACACAGTCGATGGAAAATTCGATATCTTCAGTCAGTAGATGGTATTTCCAACCCTTATTTTTTTCGATTATGCTTTTCTTCAGTAAAAAGCCGGTCCCGGAAACCGCACAACTGGTGTTCAGCAAGGTGCGGGAATAGTTTAAAAAGCGCGCTTCCCGCATGAACCATAGGGAGGAACCCGCCGAAATCCAATTGGTGTCATAATTTTTAGAATTACGATAACTGGTCATAACATTATTCTTACCCTGATCGAACAACCGATTCATTTCGCTGATGTAATTGGCATCCAACAGATTATCGGCATCAAAAATAAAAAAACCATCATATTGATCGAATAGATTGTCTTGATGCAATTGCTTGAAGAAATAATCCAAAGCATATCCTTTACCAACCTGTTGGTAATTGAACCGTTCGTAAGTGATGGCTCCGGCAGCCCGGGCGGCTGCTGCGGTTTTATCTGTGCAGTTATCGGCGATCACATAAACATCAAGCAAATTGGCAGGATAATTCTGTTGTTTGATGCTGGCAATCAGATGGCCGATCACATTTTCTTCATTGCGTGCGGCAGAGATCACGGCGTAGCGGTGAAGACGCGGCGGAGTAGTATCTTTCTGACGTGGGCTGCCGGGAAATAAGGAAACCATGACATAGATGAATTGGTAAAAATATAGCACAGTGAAAATCAACCAAATCAGCTGATTAAAGCGTTCAAATTGTAATAGCACTGTTTGCCTCCTTGCGTCGTTCGTAGTCACGAAGATGCGATTTGTGTTTTTGCTATTATAGTCGCAAGCGGCAGCAGTTGCAACTGTTTTTGGTAAACATTCAGAAAAATATAATTAATATAGTAAAATATGCCAATATAAGTCGAAACATTTAAGATGATACGAAAAATAGATGAACTGCTTTCTCTGCTGCGGAGCAGCCACTCATCGATAATGCAGTCCGCGGAACAGAAAACCCATCCGGTTTTCATAGGAAGGCGACAAAAAAAGGGCACCTTTGGCCTGCGGTACAAAGCAGGGCTCATTGCATAAAAAAGCTACCGGAACAAGCAAGTCTGTGATTGTTCCGGTAGCCAAAGATTTTCAAGTGGCCTGTTCCAGGCGAATTGTCCTGCTCTAAAGCAATGCCAGCAGCTCTTCGGCATCCGGTACATCCGATAAAGACTCTGCGTATTTTACAAAGAGAACTTGCCTGTTCTGATCCAGAATTAACGCCGCCTGCAGCTGATTCTCTTCGCCTTCATATTTACCATGCTGAAAGCCTTTTAATTTGGCTTTCGCAATGCGCGATAATGTTTTCAGATTGATTGCTTTTTTTAAATCTTCTGCGACGTTGAGATCATAGAGATGATAGATTGCTTGTTCCGGATCAAGAATGATCGGAAAAGGCAGGCTGTCTTCCTTCAGTTCCGCTTGAATGGTCTCCGGCGCGCTCTGCAGAGCCATCAGTACCTGGGCTCCTTTAGCAGCGAATTTAGGAAAGGACTCCGCCATTTCCGCGATATCGAGCTGGCAAAGCGAGCAGCCATAGTAACGGGAAAAGATCAGCACAGTTTTGTCTGCTTTAGCAACCCATTCGGAGAATTTCTGGTTTTCCAGCCAGGGGGTACGGAAGATAAAATCAGGAGCAGTTTGACCTTTGACTAGTTTCGACATCATAGACACCCTTTCGTTTTTTTAATCTCTGATATGCTCAAAAGGCATAACCTCAATGAGTTTCATTTTCCAGGATAATTGCCGGTCCGGAACTCGTACCGATGCGATTGGCTCCTGCCTTGACCATGGCACGCGCCGCAACCGCGCTGCGAATCCCGCCGGAGGCTTTGACACCCATAGTTGCAGCAACGGTTTTACGCATCAGCTGCACATGATGTTCGGTTGCGCCGCCGCTGGAAAACCCGGTGGAGGTTTTAACAAACGCCGCACCGGCTCTTTGCGCACATAGGCAGGCAGCAACGATTTCTTCGTCGGTAAGCAAGCAGGTTTCTAAGATTACTTTGACAATCGCCTGTCCCCCGGCAGCCCGGCAGACGGCCAGGATATCGGATTCCACACTTTGCCAGTCGCCGCTTTTAGCGGCGCCAATCGCCAGCACCATATCCAGTTCTGCAGCGCCATTGGCAATTGCTCGATGTGCTTCTTCCGCTTTATCCTCACTGCAGATGGCGCCTAAGGGAAATCCAATCACAGTACAAACCTTGACCGCACTGCCGGTCAGCAATTTGGCAGCGAAACTGACATAAACAGGATTAATACAGACCGACGCAAAGCTGAACTGTCTAGCTTCCCGACACAGCTGTTCAATCTGCGCAGCGGTCGCATCCGCCTTCAGCAGAGTATGATCAATCATTGCCGCTAAGTTCACTTTCTGAATCCTCCTTATACAGTATAGAATCATAATTGCAGTGTATCATAAAAGCGAATAAAAGAGAATAGCATCTTTTCGGCGCAAGTTAGGAAGGAAACAAATTAGTAAATGCGAATACTAGGTAAGAGCAAAAATAAGGGAGATGATTGGATGCGTCAACGCATCGTGACTCGGCGGATGGATCAAATTGATGATTTTCATGGCACACCGGTGGCGGATCCCTACCGTTGGCTGGAGGATGATTTTGATCCTGAAGTCAGGGCATGGACAACCGCTCAAAACGCAGAGACGAATGCTTATTTGCAGCAATATGCAATTCGCCGCCAGTTACAGGAGCGCCTGACTTCTCTCTACTGTTATCCGAAGCAGAGTCTGCCTGTGAAAAAAGCCGGGAAATACTACTCTGCCCGCAACAGCGGTTTGCAAAATCAGGCTGTGATCTATCAGCATGAGGATTTAAATGAGCTTGGCAGTATCGTCCTTGATCCGAATCTGTTGAGTGAGGATGGTACAGTAGAAGCAGCTCATTTTGCAGTCAGCCCCAAGGGGAGTTTTTGCGCCTACGGACTCTCCCAAAGCGGCAGTGATTGGCAGCGGATTCTGGTCAAAGATCTGCAGCAGAATCTAGTCCGCAGCGATGAACTCAATTGGGTTAAATTTACCCAAATTGCCTGGCTGCCGGACGAGACTGGCTTCTATTACACCCGTTTTCCGGATCCTGCAACGGTAGCCGCAGAAAATATCAGCCGCAATGCGAAGATTTATCTGCATCGCTTGGGTGAAGCCCAGGCGGACGATACGCTGATCTATGAGAATCAAGAACACCCGGATTGGGGTTTAAGCTTGTCGGTCAGTGAAAACGGCAAATGGCAGTTGCTGCTGATCCATATCGGCACCGATCCGCGCAGTTTGGTTTGGTTCCGCCCCCTGGACAGTCGGGCAGAATTTATTCCGTTGGTCAATGAGTTTCAGGCTGCTTTCAGCTTGGTCGGCTGGTTGGAGGACCGCCTCTTGCTGCGCACCAATCAGCATGCTCCCATGGGATGCTTGCTGGCGGTTGATTTGACGCTGACGGCTAAACCAAACTGGCAGATCATTTTAGCGGAAAAATCGGATCTGTTGGACGAGATCCAGCTGGTGCATGATCAAATCGTCTGTTCCTATCTCAAAGACGCTGCGCATGTGCTGGAGCGCTATGATCTGGAGGGGAATTATCTGCAGCAAATTCCTCTGCCTGGTTTGGGATCGGTGCGGGGCTTGAGTGGAGGCTTGGCGGATGAGGAGTGCTTTATCCTGTTCAACAGTTTCCTATATCCCGATACCATCCTGCGCTTTGATTTCAAGACACAGGAAACCGGCGTTTGGTTCCGTCCGCAGCTTGATTTTCCTTTTGATCAATTTGAAACCATTCGGGTGTTTTATCCCTCCAAAGATGGTACGCAGATTCCGATGTTTATTACCCGCCGTAAAACCATCAAACTGGACGGCAGTCATGCCACGATGCTTTACGGTTATGGTGGATTCAATATTAACCGCACGCCGAATTTTTCTCCGCAGGTCTTGGCTTGGCTGCAGGCCGGAGGTGTTCATGCAGAACCTTGTCTGCGCGGCGGTTCAGAGTACGGCGAAGCCTGGCACCTAGCGGGGACGCTTGCCAACAAACAGAATGTTTTTGACGATTATATCGCCGCGGCCGAATGGCTGATTGCTCAGAATTATACCTGCCGCCAGCGGCTTGGCATGATGGGACGCTCGAATGGCGGTCTTTTGACCGGAGCCTGCCTGACGCAGCGGCCTGATTTGTTTGGTGCTGTGATCGTCTGGGTACCTGTCCTGGACATGCTGCGTTATCATCGCTTTACGGTCGGTCGTTATTGGACCGGTGAATATGGCAATGCTGAGCAAAATCCGGAACACTTTCGATTTATGTATGCCTATTCGCCGTTGCATAATGTCAAAATGAACCGAGTTTATCCGCCGACTCTGATTATGACGGCTGATACAGATGATCGGGTGGTGCCTTGCCAGGCGCGTAAATTTACAGCGACACTGCAGGCTGCCGATGCCGGCAGCAACCCTATTTTGCTGCGGGTGGAAAAAAGCGCGGGGCATGGCCATGGCAAACCGATTTCTAAGCTAATTGAGGAACAGACAGATTTATATGCGTTTTTAATGATCCAACTGATGGATAAAAAAGAGAAAGTATAAACAGGGAATCGAGGAGGAAGCGAATTGGAAGAAAAAGTATTGAAACCGGCGGCAATGAGTATGCTGCAAGTATTGGTGATTCTGGTCATCACGATTCTGGCTGTGTATACTTTCGTTTTTGTCATGACAGACGGTGCAGAAACCAGACAGATCTTCATGTCTACCGAAGGGGTAGCCGACATGGAGAAAACATCGGAAGCAGAGATTATTCTGGAATATAAGACCGATGATTTTTATACCTATTTTACGAAAAACCAAAGTAAGGTATCGGTCTATGCGATGGTGCATAAATTGATTTTTTGGGTGTATCATTATCCTTCCACCAAAAATCTGCAGGGGCTGACCGCCAGGGATGGGACACTCTACTATTATGGTACGGTGGAACAAAAGAACGGTGCCAGTGTTACGCTGCAAACACCCAAAGGGGAGCAGTTAACGGCAGTCAAGCAAGTCACAACCGCTGCCGGTTTAAACAATATTGTCTCCTTTGTCTTTGCCATTGAGAACTATGCGGAACAGATCGGCGATTATCAGCTGCTGGTTTTCGATGCAGAGGGGAACTGCTTGACCGTGCAGGAAGAGAGTTTAAATCAGGCGAAATTTCAGTTGACGCAAAGTATTGCCGGCGTGACGGATATTGCCAAACAGCGCTATATTGCAGCGAACGGTGAAAATGCTGACCAATGGCCGGAAGTTCTGGCTGCCTTTACCGCTGCAACCACAAATTTACAGCCAGCTGAACTCGTTAAACTGGAAGACAGCAAAGCAAAAACGACAACCCAAACCGCCATTGCCGAACTGAATCTGGGACGCCATCTCACAATCTATACGGCAAAACAATATTATGTCTGGGAAGATGCGATCAGTTGGAAAATTCTGTTGGATGGCACTTATGCCGGTACGGTGATTTATCAGGAGAATGATTACCGTGATGTCGGCACCTACACGAACCACAGCAAAGGCGAAATTGTGCACTACTACAGCGGCACGGATCTGCAGGCGGTAATGGCGCTCTTCCGAATGTTCGCTGAATAGAAAAACGCGGCGTAAGCAGCCGCCATTGCCTGCACCTGTTTTTAGCAAAGAGGAAAAAGAAAATAAAAATCCGGCAGGGAGAATTTAGGCAACTGTGGAAGTATAAAGGCAGCCATATGGAATTATTTTTAAGGAGGCAAAATGCATGGCTTATTCAACGGAACAGCATCGGGTTGCCAATCACGATGGTCAGTGGCAGGATAAAATACTGCCATTACGGCAACAGGCTGAGGTAATCAATCGCTGGCTGAAGCTGCGTCTGGACACAGTTTTACCCGCCATCATGCAGCGGGAGCATTTTGATCTGTGGGTCGTAGCCTGTCGGGAATATAACGAAGACCCTACCTTTCTATCCTTGATTCCCGAACCCGGCATGAGTGCCAGACGCATGACAATTTTGGTTTTTCGGCTCTTACCGGATCAGACTGTGCAGCGGTTTGTCTTAGCAAAAACGGGCATCGGTGGAGATCTCTACCAACCGGTCTGGAAGCAAGCCTTGGGTGACCAATGGGCTAATCTGCGGGCGTTGGTCGAAGCGTGGCAGCCACAGCGGATTGGGATCAATGTAGGCCATACCTTTGCTTTCGGCGATGGTCTTTCCCATGCTCTGTATGAAGAGATGATGACCGCTTTGGGTGATAAGTACGCGGCTAGATGCTTTGGTGCGGAACGTTTGGCGGTAGGTTGGTTGGAAACCCGCACTGAAGCGGAAATCATTTCCTATGAAGGGATCATGCAAATCGCGCACGGTGTCATTGCCGAAGCATTTTCCAGCCGGATAGTGCATCCCGGAATCACGACAGCCTCCGATCTGCTGTGGTGGATTCGGCAGCGTTTCGTCGATTTAGGTTTGAAACCCTGGTTTCAGCCGGATGTCAATATCCAGCGCAGAGGCGCCGAGCGGCTGCCGGCGGACAGCATCATTTTACCCGGTGATTTGCTGCATTGTGACGTAGGTTTCGCTTATCTGCGCTTAAACACCGATACACAGCAGAACGCCTATGTGCTGCATCGGCAGGAAACGGATGCGCCGCAAGGTCTAAAAGATGCCCTGAAAGCCGGCAATCGCCTGCAGGATATCGTCAGAGCAGAGATGCAGGTGGGGCGAACCGGTAATCAGGTTTTACATCTGAGCCGGGAGCGGGCAATGGCGGAAGGATTACTGCCTTGTATTTACAATCATCCCATCGGCTATCACGGCCATGCTGCCGGGCCAACCATCGGTCTTTATGATCAGCAGGATGGAGTCCCCGGCCGGGGTGATTATGAGTTATTCGACGCTACCTGCTATGCCTTGGAACTAAATGTTCGCTTCCCTGTAGCGGAATGGGATAATCAGGAAGTGACGATGGCATTGGAGCAGACGATTTTACTAAAGGATGACAAGACATGGTTCCTGGATGGTCGACAGGAAGCTCTACATTTGATTCGATAGAGGGATAAAATGGGCAAAAAGACAAAAGTAATTCTGGTTTGGCTTCTCGTTGCGGCAATGGTAGTACCAACGATGATTTCTGTCGTTGCATCTTTGCTGCGCTAATCGTATGAAGGAGTGTATCAATTGAATAAACCGTTTACAATCAGTGATTTGGTCAGCATCAAAGGAGTCGGCGCGGCTCAGGTTTCTCCCGATGGCGAGAAAATAGTCTATGTCGTCAGTGAAACGTTGGAGAAAGAAAATGGTTACCGCTCCTGCCTCTGGTTAAGAGAAGGCGAGCAGCAGCGTCAATTGACCAACGCCCAAACGGCTGCTGTCAGGGACGGCAATCCCAAGTGGTCACCGGATGGCAGCACGATTGCCTTTACCACCAATCGGGAGAAAAACAATCAGATCTGGCTGATTTCGGCCGCCGGCAGCGAAGCCAGAGCTTTAAGCAAAATGTTTAAAGGGGTAGGCGCGTACAACTGGTCGGCGGATGGCAGTAAGATTTACTTTACAGCCAAAGAAGAAATAGCGGCAGAGAGCAAACCCAGAGAAGGTGCCTCTTTCGAGCATGTTACCCGTTTGAATTATAAAATGAACGGCGTCGGTTTTTATGACAGCTATTGGAATCAGTTATGGTCTATCGAAATCGCCAGCGGCAAGTTGGAGCGTCTGACCAGCGGAGCGTTCCATTGCGGTGAACCGATTCCTTCTCCCGACGGGAAGTGGCTGGCTTTTGTTTCCAACCGGACCGGTGACGAACAGAATCCGACTTCCGATTTATGGCTGCTGGCGCTCGGCGATGGCAGTCTGACCAATTTAACGCAACAGAAAGTCTCGCTCTACAGCGCTTCCTGGCTGAAAGACAGCAGCGGCTTGGTTTATGGCGGTCATCACAAAGGATTGATCAATGGTGCCGTTGCGGAAATTTGGCAGGTCAATCTGCAGGGTGAACACAAATTGCTGTCTGCCGGTTTTGATTTGCTGATCGGTACGGCTGCCGGATCGGATGTTCGCTTTGACAGCGGTTCTACCGGACCGATGGTCGCTGCCTGCGGCAAATATGTTTTCTTCACCGCTACCGAAGGCGGCAATTCTTACCTCTATCGTCTTGTCTTAGCCAGCGGGGAAATTTCCCGGCTTTGGGGAGAAGGGATGATGGCTGTTTTTAGTTTTCATGAAGCCAAAGGCGTGATCGTCGCCAATAAAACCACACCGGAAGCAACGGCTGACTTGTGGTTAGCGGATTTGAAAAAAGAAAGCTGCTTCCATCAGATCACCGCTGTCAACGAAAAATTGTTTACGGAACGCTGGGTAGCAAAAGCCGAGAATATTCACTTTAGCCATCCCGACGGTACTGATTTGGAAGGTTGGCTGCTGAAACCTTACGGTTACGAGGAAGGCAATCGCTATCCTTTGGTGATGGAGATTCACGGCGGACCAAACACCGCTTACGGTAATTCTTTCTTCCATGAATTCCAAGTCTTAGCCGGCATGGGTTATGGCGTCTTCTTCGGCAATCCCAGAGGGTCGATCGGTTACGGAGAAGCCTTCGCGACGGCCATTATCGGAGATTGGTGCGGTATCGATGCCGATGATCTCTTATTCATGGCAGAACAGGTCCGCGATTTGCCTTGGGTCGATGCAGCGAAAATTGGTGTGACCGGCGGCAGTCAAGGCGGTTATTTCACCAATTGGCTGGTTGGACATACCGATCTTTTTGCTGCCGCGGTCACGCAGCGCAGCATGTCCAATATGCTGAGCAAATACGGTACAGCCGACAACGGCTGGGCACACGATAAACGCGGTATGGGCGGCGCCGATATTTGGGACAGCGAAGACTTATTGATGGAACGCTCTCCCATTCGCTATGCGCCAAAAGTGACGACACCGCTCTTGTTCCTGCACAGCGATCAGGATTATCGCTGCCCGCTGGAACAAGCGGAGCAGTATTATGTGGCCTTGAAACGTTTGGGCAAAACAACGGAAATGGTGATCTTCCATGGTGAGAACCATGAATTATCCCGCAGCGGTAAACCGGCTAATCGCTTAACCCGTTTGGATTATATGATGGGTTGGTTCAAGCGCTTCCTCAGCGAATAAAACAACAAGCAGGGATGTCTCGCGAACCGAGATATCCCTGCTTACTAAAAAAGGAGGTAAAAGGGATGGAGCAGATCAGACCGGCCCAAGCGGCGGATCTACTTGCTTTGGGTCAAATCCATTTTCAGGCGTGGACAGAAACTTATACCGGCCTGATCGATCAGGATTATCTCGATCGCCGCAGTGAGGCGAAAAGTATCGCCGCCGCCGAACGGCAGGGTATTGAAAATGTACTGATTGCCGAGTTGGATGGCAAACCGGTTGGTTTTGCCCGCTACGGCAAAACGCGCGATACGGACTTACCAGAAGGTTATGGTGAAGTTGGCGGGCTCTATCTGCTGCGCTCTGCGCAGCGAAAAGGTTTGGGTAAGGCACTGATGCAGGCTGCGCTGCAAGCGCTGCAGGAAATGGGATTTCACTCCGTGATGCTTTGGGTTTTGGACAGCAATCAAACTGCGATTCATTTCTATGAAAAGGCTGGCTTCCGGCCGGATGGCAGCACGAAAGAAGCTGTGATCGGAACTCCCGTGCGGGAAATCCGCTACCGCATCAACCTGATGGCAGATTAACAATGAAAAAAACCTCCTCCGCCTGGCGTACGCAGCCAAAGCCGGGGAGAGTTTTTTTGTTTTCAGCAGAAGAAATGATCTATTTTACTTGCCTTTTTTTCGGTTTTGCTGCCATTTTTGTATCAGACGATTGAACCGCAGCATGATCAGCTCGGCTGTGCTCAAACCCCCTGCAATGGAAAAGGTGATGGCGGCTACCGAAATGATGCCCATAATGGAGGAAATGTAATCGCCGTCGATCATGGCGCGCAAAGCTCTGTAAGCGATTGTGCCCGGGACCAGAACAATAATGCCGGGTATTGTCATCGAAGTGACCGGAACATGCAGGCGAGGCGCCAGCAGATAGGCGACAGCGGCAATCAGAAAAGCTGCCAGGAAGGTACCAAAGATAGAATCAGCCAGCCATACCTGGGTAATCACCCAGGCAAGCGAACCGCTGAATGCTGCTATGATGGTTGGACGCCGCGGGACATCAAAAAGATAAGCATAGCAAATCACTGCGGTAAAAGAAAAGAGAAAGTCGTAAATCATACCGGCAACCTCCAGGAGAACAGCGTGAAGACGGTATAGACGCCGGCTGCTATGGTAATCAGGGTGATTACAGCTTCTGTCAAGCGTGTTGTGCCGGAGAGCAGATCGCCGTTCGTCAATTCACGAATACTGATGGTAAGCGGTACGCCGGGCAGCAAAAAAATCAAGGCTGCCAATAAGACACGGTCTATGTCGCCGCTGCTCAAGGCAGGGTAGAGGAAGGTCAGGACGGTCAGGCAGAAACTGGTGCAGTAAGTCGAGATAAAATCCGGCAGATGCCAGTAAGCAAAGAGATCGGTCAGGTAACTGGCCAGAAAACCATTGATCGTGGCGTAGCACAAGGAGAGGGGATCGCGCAGTTGGAATAAGATCGAAAACGAGAGCGTGCCAAACGCAGAAGCCAACGCCTTACGCAAGGGAGAACGATGGGTCGGAGCGATGGCCAGCTTTTGCAGACTTGCTTCGGCTTCGTCAAAAGTAATCTCATCACTGCAAAAACGGCGGGAGATCGAATTGATTTCGATGATGATGCGCAAACCGGTCCGACGGCTGCGCACGCGGCGGACATAGGTATAGACCTGATTGCGTACGGTAAAGCTGGCTTGAATGCCGGATAAGACAACCAAGGTATCCGCGCGTTCGGCCCCCATGGCATAAGCCATACGTTCCATTGTTTGCTCCACCCGGAAAATCTCAGCGCCGTTGACTAATAGTAACTCTCCGGCCAACATGGGCAACTGAAAACGGGACGGCCACTGATCCATCGCAAACCACCTTTCCGACCGCTGGTCAATTGATATCTCTGGTCCGATTGTCACTCATTTTCAACTTTCTGTCAAGTGCCTGATTGATAGGAGCAGCAAGGCGCTTCGCTGGCGTGTTTTGCTGTTTCGAATGGGAGGTTATGCTTAAATTTACATCGATTTACCAGGAAATCTGTTGCATAAAGTGAAATTTATGGTATGATATACGTTAACAAAACAATCCGGAAGGCGGTGAGGCTGAAGTTTTCCAATGAAAGCTTTGGCATGGGATGGATATCATAGGTCTGATTATACTTGCCGTTGTTGGTAATAAACTGATGCAGAAAAACAAACAAAATCGTACGATGAACCAGTCGCGTAATTTTAATTCCTCTGGCAACGATGATGATTTGGAACGCGAAGCAAAGAGACAACACCAACGCCGTGAGGTGCGCACTCCCCGCAATACAACCGCCACGGAGCCGATTGAAGTGATGTCCGAAAGCACGATGTACGCCTGCCTGCAGTTAGTCAGTGAATATGCCGGTTTAAGCAGCGGACAGCGCAGTGATTTGGAACATCGCATGAGCGAATTGGTCAAAGCTCAATTCTATCATATGTATAACTGTTTATGGCGGATGACGGATATCCAGCAGTTGGAATATCTGACCCAGCAAAGTCATAACGGTCTCTATGGTCAAATCGGTAATTTTGCTTTACGCTATTACGGCAGACAGTGAGTCTGCGGCTTTAATTTACTCAAGGAGTGTGAGCCATGCCAAAAAGCATCAGGACTCAAATAGAAAATCTTTCGCTTTGGGTCGTGTCTCACCCGATCGTATCGAAATTGGTTCGATTCCTTTATTCTTTACCGGTCAGCAGACACTTTATTCCCCTGTTTTGCCTGATTTTCCAAGTTAACCAACAGGAAACAGAGCAGCCGCTCGGCAGTTACCATTCCATCCGTGAATTCTTCCTGCGCCGCTTGCGCGAGGGCGCCAGGGAAATTTGTTCCAGTCAGGCAGCCATTGTCAGCCCGGCGGATGGCTGCGTCATTGCCATGGGTAAGATCCGTCAAAACACCCTGCTGCAAGTCAAAGGCAAGCGTTATTCTTTACAGAGACTGCTGGCTTCCAGGCAAAACAGCCAACGTTTTCTGAACGGTCAGTATCTGACCATCTATATGTCGCCCGGAAAATATCATCATGTCCACGCTCCGTTTGACTGTGAAATTGCAGAAACTTGCCGGATCGACGGCTTAAGATACCCGGTCAATCTCTTCAGCCGGCAGAGAATTGAGAGTCTTTACTGCCGCAACGCCAGAGAAATTGCTTATCTGCAGACCGCTGCCGGTGCTGCCGCATTGATTATGGTTGGTTCCTGCCAGGTCGGCTCGGTCCGGATGGCTGTCGATACCGCTTCGCAGAAGCAAACAGGAAAGAGCATCGAAGCCAGGCGATTTTCTGCTCAATGCTTTGGCAAAGGTCAAGAGGTTGGTTGGTTTGACTTCGGCTCTACGGTGATCCTGCTCTTTGAACCGGGGATGATTTCTTTTTCGGACAGTCTGAAAATTGGCGATGAAATTCGGATGGGAGAAAAAGTAGGGCAATTCGCGGCTTCTTGCTGAATCTTGTCACTTTTTTTATCAGGCAGGAAGATCGAACTGCTTTGAAGTAATTAGTGCAGGATTCAGTTAATTTTATGAGCGGAGGTTCCTGTTATGAAATACGATTTTAATCAATTTTTGGATCGTCGTCCCTGGAATTCCTCAAAATGGAATAAGAACAACCGGCCTTATCAAAAGGGAGATTTGCTGCCGATGCCGGTGGCCGACAGTGATTTTGCTACCTGCCAGCCTGCCATCGACGCTTTGAAAGCCTATGTTGAACACGGGGCTTACGGTTACAGCACGGACAGAAAAAGCCTGATCCCGGCCATACAAAACTGGCTTAGCAGCCGCTTTGGCTGGCAGGTGGAAGCCGACTGGATTGATTTTAACAGCGGCGTGATGGATGGCTGCTTCAGCGCTTTGTCGGTGATGACCAAGCCCGGCGATTCCGTGATTATTCAGAATCCGGTTTATCCGCCTTTTTATTCCAATACCAAAAACAGCGGCTGCAATATTGTTTTAAATCCGCTCAAGTTTAACGGTGAACGCTATGAAATGGATTTTGAACAACTGCAGAGCCTGTTTTTAACTGCTCAGCCCAAACCAAAAGTATTTTTACTCTGCTCTCCGCATAATGCAACCGGCCGCGTCTGGTCTTTAGAGGAGCTGCAAAAGCTGACTTCAATTCTGCTGGAACACGATTGTTATCTGATCTCTGATGAGATTCACTTTGACATTCTCCGCAGCGGTGTGACACATCATACCGTCGGCACTTTGGGTCCGGAAATTGAACAGCGCATGGCAGTCATGTTTGCCGGTTCCAAAACCTTCAATCTGGCTGGCTTGCGGACTTCCTACATTGTGATTCCCAATGCGGAACTCCGAGAGAAATATAAAAAATTCCGTATCGGCCGCGCCGGCGGCAACTACATGGGAAAACTTGCTCTGGAAGCTTGTTATACCGATGGTGTGGAATGGCTGGATCAAATGAACGCACACATCGACGCCAATCTGACCTACATGGTTCAGGCAATCAATACCCGCTGCGCTCCACTCAAATGTGTGATGCCGGAAGGTACCTATCTCTTATGGATCGACTGCCGCGGCTTAAAAAAGAGTCAGCCGGACTTAATGAAGTGGCTGCTGGAAGATCTGCAGCTGGTCTTTAATGATGGCACTACCTTTGGCGAGGGCGGCGAAGGTTTTATTCGAGTCAATGTAGCCTGTCCACATCAGTTGGTGGAAGAAGCGGTGGAACGTCTGCAAGCAGGCATCCAAAAACTAAATTTGAAATAAGCATAAAAAGAGGTTGCTGCCGCTGGTCGGTGACAACTTCTTTTCGCATAGGAGGAGAAAATGGATTCACTGAATTGCACTGTCTTAGCAACCAAGACGCAGCTGCAGACAGCGATTTTTCGCGTGGAACAGAAAACAGTCGAGGATGCGCGGGGGCATCGCTACGAGCGGTCCGTCGTAGAAAAAGGACCGGCAGTGGTGCTCATCCCCATCGATGCCGAGGGCAATGTCCTGCTGGTTAGACAATGGCGCGCCGGAACCGAACAGATTATGCTGGAATTGCCTGCCGGCGTGATGGAAGCGGGAGAATCGCCACAAACGGCAGCCCAGCGTGAAATCAGGGAAGAAACCGGTCTGCGCAGCGATAATCTGCTGCTGTTGGCTGCCAGTTATGTCTCACCCGGTTATTGCAGCGAACTCTTTTATTTCTTTCTGGCACGCGAATTAACAGCCGATCCGCTGCCCTGCGATGAGGATGAGATATTGGATCTGGTTAAGCTGCCGCTGGCCGAAGCCCGGCAAAATCCAGCGATCCGTCAGGACAGCAAAACCTGGCTGGGTATTCTGGCCGCCTGCGATTACCTGACAAACGCCTGAAGCGGGTGGAGAAGACGACCGCTGTGGTAGGTTTTTAAAAACGCTTGCTGTCCTATGTTTCCAGCAAGCGGCAGAGGAAACCCTGAATCATGATTTCCTGCGGCTGCTCTGTCTGCTGCGGCTGTTCGACTCCCCAGCAGCGCTGCTCTTGATACCAGCGAAAACCGGCTGCTTTCAGCTGCGCACGAATCTGATAAGTATTCGGTTCCACTACCTTATACAGTTTGAGCGGTTCGGCTATGGCGCCGTCCGCATAACGCTGCAGCAGGCGAATTACAATTTCCGCCGTCGCGTGGCAGTCCGAAAGCGCCCGATGCGCCTGCTCATTGACGATATCAAAATAAGCGCAAAGAGCGGTAACGCTGTAACGCGGCTGTGCGGGCAGCAGCTGCTGCGCCAAGGCAATCGAATCGAAGAGTGCATTCGGCAGGGGATAACCCAGAGCAGTTTGGATAAAAGTGAAGTCAAAATTGGCATTGTGCGCCACCAATGGCAGATCGCCGATATAGAATTCAAATCTTGCCAAAGCGTCTGCCGGAGAAAAAGCAGATTCCACGTCTTCGTTGCGAATGCCATGGATGGCGATCACTTCTTCTGACATGGGTTGAGAGGGCTGCAGCAAGACACTGAAATCTCCGATGATCTTGGCACCGGACACAATACTGCAGGCCAGTTCCACGATTTCTGCTTTGGCGGGATCCAGACCGCTGGTTTCGATATCGACGATGCAGTACTGCTTGTATTGAGCCAGCAGCAGAGGGTTTTTTATTTGATTTTTCGCAGGATACAACAAAATGATCACCACAATTTTCTTATTTTTTTCTGATTTTCGACAGAACAAACAGCAAATCCTTTGTTTCGCTGATTGATTTTCTGTAAATCTGTATCAATCCGTCAGCAGCGAAAACACCGGTTGTATTCCGGCAGCCGCTCTGCTATACTGGCTACAAACAAGGCAGTAATGCCTTTATACCGGCAGTTCGAAATCCGCCTGCCGTAAAACAAAACTATGGACCGCTGCCTAAAAGCAGTACAAGGGGCCATTGGCCTCTTTTTTCGTGTACATAGCAGAAAGGTGTGTTATTTTGTGAAAATGAAAACTCCTCTGCGTTCGCTGGCTTTAATGGCCATGATTGCCGCTCTGTATGCCGTAGCGGCGCTCGCCCTGCAGCCGTTCTCTTTTGGACCGCTGCAGTTCCGCGCCTCAGAAGCGCTGACCCTGCTGCCGATTCTGCTGCCGGAAAGTGTGGTTGGTGTCAGTTTGGGCTGCTTTTTAGCTAATCTTGCCAGTCCGTTTGGCGCCTGGGACTGGGTCTTGGGCACTCTCGCAACCATCCTGGCAGCACTCTGCAGCCGTTACTTCCGCAAACATTTTTGGTTGGCTGCCGCCATGCCGGTGCTGTTCAACGGGATTATTGTGGCCGGTTATATTGCTTATTTAAATGATTTACCCTATTGGAGCACGGCGCTTTATATCGCTGTGTCGGAAGCCGTGGTGGTACTGCTGCTCGGGGTGCCTTTGATCAAAGCCATTCAGCGCTATCTCGAAACACGCACGCATTGAAGTATCATTCGGTTTTTAAAAATCGTTTTTGCAGGAGTACCAGACCGGAAAAGCGAACCATTTTCAACATATGAAAAATCGGATGGGAAGGAAGTTCAAAAAATGTTAACAGTGCTTCAGCAGGCTCATATTTACGCGCCGGAAGATCTTGGCATCCAGGATATTCTGATTGCCGACGGCCGCATTGCGCATATTGCTCCGCATATTCCAATTCCGCAGGGGCTGGGAAAAGTGGAAGTGGTGAATTGTCAGGATCGGCTCCTGATGCCCGGTTTGATCGATGGGCATGTCCATATTTTAGGCGGCGGCGGCGAAGGTGGTCCGGCTACCCGCACACCGGAGATTACGCTTTCGCAGATCACGCGCTATGGTGTGACCACGATTGTTGGCGTCTTAGGCACCGATGGCACCACACGCTCGGTAGAATCTCTGATAACCAAAGCGAAAGCGCTTGAAACGGAGGGGATTACCACCTTCTGCTATACCGGCTCCTATGAAATCCCTTCTCCTACTATCACTAAAAGTGTCCGGGATGATGTTATTCTGATTGAGAAAGTGATCGGAGTGAAAGTGGCGATTTCCGATCACCGCTCCGCGCATCCTACCTTAAATGAATTGGGCCGCATGGCCATGGAAGCCCGTGTCGGCGGCTTAATCGGCGGCAAAGCCGGCATCACCCATTTACATGTCGGTCCGGGGCAAGCCGGTATTCAACCCCTGTTTGATCTCTTGCAGGTTTGCGATCTGCCAATTCAGAATCTGCTGCCAACGCATATGGCGCGCAGCCGTATGCTCTTGGATCAAGGGGTGCGCTTCACCAAAATGGGTGGTCACATGGACATTACCGCCAGTGAGAAAGCGATTGAAGCGGTTCAGTATGTCCTCGCGGCAGGCGCTCCGATTGACAAGATTACCATCAGCTCCGATGGCAACGGCTCGATGCCGCGCTTCGATGCGCAAAACAATTATATCGGTATCGGGGTCGGCTCTATTGGCACGGTTTATGATAACTTCAAAGCATTTGTCGCTGCCGGCATGACGCTGACGCAGGCACTGCACTTTTTCGGTGTCAATCAGGCCGCCTTCTTTGGTCTGAGCGGCAGGAAAGGCTGTGTCGCCGTCGCGGCCGATGCTGATTTCTTGATAACCGATCAGGAACTGAACATTCATCAGGTTTGGGCAAAAGGCCGCTGCATGGTCGATCAGGGACAGCCGGTTGTCTGGGGTACCTTTGAACAATCGGACAGATAAGAGCAAGGTTTTTCGCCAAAGACAAACGACGAAAGAAACCTGTCAGAAAAGACATTTCGATTGCGTTGACAAGCGGTTCTTCGTCTGCTAAAATAAACGTATTCTTGACATTCCACAATAGCTCAACGGTAGAGCAATCGGCTGTTAACCGATAGGTTGTAGGTTCGAATCCTACTTGTGGAGCCAGTTTATGCTACGCCGCGTATCTTTTTACGCGGCGTTTTTTCACATCTGTACTGCATTGAGGAGAGGAGAAGCCGCATGGAATATCTACAAGCGGAGCCTTATCAAGGTCAATCGCATGGTTATGCAGCGGATTTACCCTCTTGGGAGTTGATTTTTCCGGCGGTAGGCAGAGAAGAAGCGATCATTCATCAGGTTGCCTACCTTGCCGGTCTGCACAGTCAGATCGCCGCCTGGTTCATTCACGAAAAAACAAAAGAGGGCGAATTGGTCTGTGATGTCTTTGCCGGGCGCGGTACCACCGGGATTGAGGCGGCGCGCCAGGGCCGCAGCTTTTTTTTGAATGACTTAAATCCATTGATGCCGATCTTAGCCGAAGCGCGGTTGCAGCCGCCTGATTTACAAGCAATTGAACAGCGTCTGCGTGAAATTCCCTTTGATACCCCCGTATGGATCGATGAGGCATCAAGACAGGATCTGCTCGCTTATTTTTCTCCTCAAATTCTGCGGCAGCTGCTCTCCATGCGGCAATATCTCCTGATGCGGCAGCAGACAGGCAGCTTGGATTCCATCGATCGCTGGCTGCGCTTTGTGCTGACCGAACGGCTGCTCGGCAGTGATGCGCACTATTTTTCCTTTCCGACGCTGCCTGCCGGTTACGCCACGCGGCCGGAGCAGCAAAAAAGGCTTAATCAGAAAAATCAGATCGATTACAACCGGGAAATGCAGATCACCGACCTGCTCCGGCAGCGCAGCGCGTTTTATTTACAGGACAAGGCGGCACCAAATGCAGCAGCAGGGTGCTGTCTGGTTGCCGACGCCGCCCATTTGGCGGCTATCCCGGACCACAGTGTGGATCTGCAGTTCACCTCACCGCCCTTTCTGAATACCCTGCAGTATGTCGATGAGAATTGGCTGCGCTTATGGCTGAACGGTTTTTCGGAAGAAGACTTTACGGCGCGGTTACCCCGTTTATATACCATGCCGGAGTGGTCCGCTTATATGACACGAGTTTTACAGGAACAGCGACGGTTCTGCAAAGTTGGTGCGCGCAATGTTTGGGCTGTGGCGGAACGCCGCGTCAACAGCCGCTGGCTGGATGAAATCCTGGCTGAGTTAGCCATCGCAGCGGGCTGGCAGCTGCAGGCGGTCTATCATACCTGCTTACCGCAGATGAAAAAACGACAAAATCTGCGAGGTGCACAAGGGCTTTGCTGTATCGAACTGCAATGAGAAAAGCGTGTAGATCAGGCTTAGCCCATGCTTTTTCTGCCGGCTGTCAGTGCTTTATTCTGTCAAATTGCACGACAAGAAGTAGGTTTGCCCTCTGCACTTGACTTCGCAGAAACAAAGCTGCACAATTCATTGCATTCGGTAGACGACTCAATGACCAATAAGGCAATCTGGGAGGTTTTCTCTTTGCGTAAGGCATCTGTTTTTCGACTCTTAGCATACTACTTTATGATCTGTATCGTAGCCAATTTTGCTCACCCGATCACACCTACGTTCCTGCAAAAAATTAATTGTCCGGATTATATGTTCGGACTTGCTTTTGCTACGATGGCACTGGCGAATTTTCTGATGGCAGCCTTTTGGGGACGTTTCGGTGACAATTACGGCTATGTCAAAGCGATGGGAATCGCCTGTGTAGGTTATGCGGCCGGTCAATTTGTATTTGGACAGGCCAACGGTCCCGCCACCGTTCTGATCGGGCGTTTCATCGCCGGTACTTTTATGTCGGGGCAGGCTGTCAGCGTGATGGCTTATTTGGCTACCGCCGCGAAAGGCAATGCAGCCAAGGGGCAGTATATGGCGATCTTTGCCGCTTTGGCCTCTGTCGGCTCGGCCATCGGTTATTTAATCGGCGGTTTTCTGGGTGATCTCGCGTTAGCCTCCTGGGGAGGTAATTTGCGGATTGTTTTCTATCTTCAGGTTGCGGGTTTGCTGCTGACGGTCCTGGTCAGTTCAGCCTTTGTTGGAGAGATTCAAACAGTCTTTTCTAAAAAGCGTTTATCACTTGCCGAGGTTAATCCGATCAGCAATATCATTCGTTCGTCTCATCTGGTTACCGGTTCTATGATGATGTTTTTAGTCATCGTTTTCATCACGAGTTTTGCTACCAATGCGCAGGATCAATCGTTTAATTACTTCTTAAAAGCGCAGTTGAATTTTCCGCCTTCCTATAACGGAATTTTTAAAGCTGTGGTCGGTATTATTGCTTTAACGGCCAATTTGACCATCAATATCTGGATTACCCGGCATACGGACAGCCGCAAATCGATCATTCCGGTCATCGCTATGTGCGGGGTTTCTTTAATCTTCCTGGTGATTGCGCAAGACCAAGTGTTTTTCCTGGCTTCTGCACTGATCTTTTATATCTTCAATGCCATTTACGTCCCCATCCAGCAGGCGCTCGTTGTCCGCAACAGCAGCAGCAGCAAAGGTGAGATCTCCGGTGTCTTCAATGCAGCCAAAGCGCTGGGTATGTGTACCGGACCCTTGTTTTCCGGTTTGGTTTTTGCTTCCAACCCTAAGCTGCCATTTATTGCAGCTTCCCTGGCTTTTCTCTTGGCGACTGGTTTATGTGTTTATAATCTGATGCAATTTCGCAAAGAAGACAGTCTGGCGCCGTTGGCATAAGCCGGCAGAAGGGGGAAATTTAAGTGCAGCAGGAGAATCATTCCGGTTTGCGTCAAAGGCGGGACAGACGCGGGATTTACCGTCTGCTCAGCTGGTTGGCTGTCATCGCCTGGATGCTGCTGATCTTTTCTTTTTCCCAGGCAGCGGCTCCGGTCTCGGCAGCAACCAGCTTAAGCGTTACCGAGCGGTTGCTGCGCTTTTTCGGTCAAACGCCAAGCCAACAAACGCTTGAATTTTATGAAAGTCTTGTTCGTCAAGCCGCTCATTTTGGTTTGTTTTTCGTCCTGGGCTGTCTGGTCAAGCTTGCGTTGACGCAGAGTCAAGCGGTACATCCGCTGTGGCAAGCGATTCTGCTCAGCTGCGGTTATGCACTCAGCGATGAAATTCATCAGTTGTTTGTCGCGGGCAGAGCCTTTCAAATCAGTGATTTGCTGCTGGATTGGTCCGGCTGTGTTTTAGGAATCTATCTCACTCTGTTTTTTCTCTGGTTGTTTAAAAAGAATAGAAAAATCCGCGCCAATTGAAAAATCGGCACGGACTTTTTATTATGAATCAACATAAATGGCAGTTTTGCCAGCAACGATTGATCTTAATGCAGCGCGCCGCCTTCGGCATTGATATCACCCTTGCGGTAGCGAATGGCTGCGGTAACGGCTGCTTCCAGACCGCTGACGACAGTGGCTGAAGCCATACTGGGACGCCCTCTTTTTCCGGCAGCCTGTTCCGGCAGGAAAGGGATGTGGATGAATCCGCTGAGGATCTCAGGGTACTTCGTGGCGGTCAGATGGGAGACGCCGTAACAAACATGATTGCAGAGATAAGTCCCGGCGGAGTTGGAGACTTCGGCAGGAATATCGGCGCTGTTCATTGCTTTTACCATGGCTTTGATGGGCAGCGTCACAAAATAAGCGGCTGGGCCATCCGGAACGACTGCTTCTCCCATTGGTTGATTGCCGGCATTGTCCGGGATGGAATAATCGTCACAATTGACGCCGATTCGTTCAACCCGCATTACCAAAGCACCGCCGGCTTGACCGACATTGATCACAATCTCCGGCTGATAATGTTCGATCAGCCTTTCTGTGGCGATTAAAGCGGCGTAGCGAACCACCGGAATTTCGCCGGTCACAATTTCATGATCCAGAATGACCTTACCGGTCATTTCCTGGACTGCTACCCAGGCTGGATTGACCATTTCACCGCCAAAAGGTTGGAAACCGGTTAACAGTACTTTTTTCATCAAGAAACCTCCTCTATATCTTTTCTTTGATTCATACCGGCTTGCTGCAGCAGGCGTTCTACAATCGCATGATCGGTGATCGAAATATTCTTGTCAATACCACGGGCAATGGCGACATGCGGTTTGTTGCTGCCGTGATAATCGGAACCTCCGCTAGGCAGCAGATGCAAGTCTTCTGCCAACTCTAAAAAATCGTGCTGGACTGCGCCGTTCTGATCGCTGTGCCAAACTTCCATGCCTTGCAGACCGGCAGTCTGCAAAGAGAGCAGCGTCTGACGCAGTGCTTTGCGGCTTAAACCCAATTGAATGGGGTGCGCCAGTACCGGCACGCCGCCGGCTGCCAGAATGGCGGTGATGCCTTCAGCCGGCGTAGGAGAGTCGCGCTGCACATAACATTTGGCACCGTTCGCTAAATAGAGATCAAAAGCTTCCTGACGGCTGGAGACATACCCTCTGGCTAAGAGAGCGGTCGCCATATGCGGGCGCGAAACGATCCGCCCTTTGGCGATCGCTTCCACTTCTGCCAACGTGATCCGGAATCCCTCCCGGTTCAATTTCGCCAGGATTTCCAAATTGCGCGCATCCCGGTTCTTGACCATCTGCTGCAGGAACGTCCGCAGCTGCACTGTATCCTGCAGGCCAATCCCCAAGATGTGCATTTCCCCCGCAGCAAAACAAGCACTGATCTCGACACCCGGGATAAAGCGGATCCCCAGCCGGTCGGCTGCCAGTTTTGCTTCCGCCAGACCGTCAATGGTATCGTGGTCCGTCAGTGCCAGCACGTCGACGCGATTTTTGGCGGCATGCTCCAGCAAGCGGCTGGGTGTATCAGTACCGTCCGAAGCTGTGCTGTGACAATGCAGGTCAATATAGTATTTCTCATTTGACTGCAAAGGGAAACCTCCTTCCGGCTGCTGCCGCAGCCTTTGAACCAGCAGCAGCAAGCACCGGTTTTTAGACCTGGTTTGGAGCGATATATTTGGTGAACCAACCCATCATGTGTTTCAAACGTTCAATCCGGTGGTTGGGTTGACCGGAACGGGAGAGTTCATGGTTTTCATTGGGGAAGCGAACGAGCACCACTTCTTTTTTTAACCATTTTAAAGCCGTAAAGAATTGTTCTCCCTGTTCGATCGGGCAGCGATAATCGTTTTCGCTATGCAGCATTAAGAGCGGTGTTTTGATGTTTTCCACATACATAATCGGAGAGTGCATCAAATAGTGCTCATAATTGACCCAGGGATTGCCGTCAAATTCAAAGGAGCCATTGTTGTAGCCCACATCGGAAGTGCCGAACATGGAAAAACGGTTGCTGGTGGAACGCTGGGTCACAGCAGCCTTGAAAATATCGGTATGACCGATCATCCAGTTCGTCATATAGCCACCGTAGGAACCGCCGGTGACGCCTAAACGCGCCGCATCCAGCCAAGGCCATTTCTGCAGGGCTTGTTCAATGGCCAGCATCAGATCGCGGTAATCCTGACCGCCCCAATCATGATAGGTTGCGTTATTGAACATCTGACCGTAACCCATGGAACCCTGCGGATTGACAAAGAGTACGGCATAACCCAAGCCGCAGAGGCACTGCATTTCGTGATTAAAGGCAAGACCATAGGTGACATGAGGGCCGCCGTGAATTTCCAATACCATCGGATATTGCTTGCCTTCGGTAAAGCCATAGGGTTTCAATAGCCAGCCTTCCACCTTGACGCCGTTATCCGCAGTAAATTCATACTGCTCCGGCAAAGAAATCCAAACTTCCTCATTCCAGTTTTGATTGACAGCGGTGAGGCGCTTTTCTCCTGCGCCAGACTCCAAAGCATAATAGAGATCACCCATATTGCTCGGTTCGTTCAAAGCGGTCACCAGACAACCGAGCCCGGCATGATAACTCATACCATAAACGGTTTTTTCTGCCGTGGTGAGGGCTTGCGGCCGACTGCCTTTCGTGTCCACCGTAAAGATCCGCGTCACAGCACCGGTAGTGGCGGCAAAAAGGATGCGGCTGTCGTCCAGAGTCCAGGCAGGCCGGACTTCGCTGCCGGCTGTCATATCCGAACCGATGCCGCCGCCGACGGAGTAATCGAAATTCTGACAAATCATCTTTGCTTCGCCGCCCTCGGCAGGCATGACCCAAATTTTTGCCATGGTTGCGCTGCCGAATTCATTCTGATGACCGACATAAGCGATCCACTTGCCGTCATGACTGAAGCTGGGTTCGGAGAAACTGCCGTTGGAATGAGTCAGCTGTTTGATTTCGCCGCCTTCGGGACTCACGCTGTAGAGGTCATTGTAACTGACGTAATCGGCATCGTCATAGCGTTTCGCAGCGAAGACGATCTGTTTGCCGTCCGGTGACCAGGCTGCGGAATTGTGGTCAAAAGCGCCGTCGGTAATTTGTTTGACTTCGCCTGTTTTCGCGTCGATCACATAGAGCTGGGTATTGCGGTCTTCATGATAACCGACACCGTTCATCTTATAATGCAGACGGGTGATCACCTTGACATCGCTTTTTTCTTCTTTGCTCTCCACCAGATCTTCCGGTTTGATTTTGCAGGTAGCCAGGAGCTTGCTGCCGTCCGGTGACCAGGCGACTAAACTAAGCGGGCGGCTGAACTTGGTCAGCTGCTGCGCTTCACCGCCAAAGGCGGACAGCAGCCAAATCTGATTGCTGACATTACGGGAGGAATTAAAGGCAATGGTTTCTCCATCGGGCGACCAACGGGGCGTGCTGTTGCCGGAGGTTTCACCGGTCATTAAGTGTGGTTCACTGCCGCTGGCAGCAACACACCAGATTTGAGTGGTGTATTTGGTTTTATCGCTGGGGTGGCATTGTTTCTGCACATATAAGACTTTGCTTCCGTCGGGAGACAGTTGAGGATCGCTGACCCAATGTACTTTAAAAAGATCATTGATTTCGATGGGGCGTTTCTTACTGCTATCAATCTCCATTTAAACTCATCCTCCTAAAAAATATCTTGCTATTTGTTTCGTTTACAGAAGTGCTTTTTCCTGCATTCCCGCAGAAAACGAAAAAGTGATTTCTTCAAAAAAAGCAGCTGCCCTCAGGGAAAGGAATCTCAGCAAAGCGTCTAGAACAAAAGAAAAGAAGCAAAAGACAGGTGCAGCAGCAATCAGGGGGAGGGAAGACAATGAAGAAAATCGTGAAAATTGCCATTGCCGGTTTTGGCAGTGTGACCAAGCAATTGCTCAATCTGCTCGTTGAGGAACGCGAGCGTTTGTGGCATGATTATGGTATTGGCTTTCTCATCGTCGGAGTCGCCGACAGCCAAGGCGCCGCCTGCTCGGCGCAAGGGCTGCCGGCTGCCAAACTGGCGGTGATCAAGTGGGATACCGGTTCGGTTGCCTTTTACCCCGAATTCGGTGTCAAAGGTATGACCGCCTTGGAAATGATTGAATTATGCCCCGCCGATCTGATTGTAGAATGCACACCGGCACATTTGCCATCGGGAGAACCGGGTTTGACCCATATCCGGCAGGCTTTGGCGCTGCATAAGCAGGTTGTGACAGCCAACAAAGCACCTCTGGTGCTGGCCTGGAGCGAATTAATGACAGCAGCGAAACACTATGGCGTGCAGATCCGTTATGGTGCGGCAGCCGGAGCCGCTCTGCCGGTACTGCAGATGGGGGAATTTTTGGGCCGCAACGGTGAATTGCTGGAAATGTCCGGTGTCTTCAATGCAACCAGTCAGTTTATTTTAGAGCGAATGGCAGAGGGGATAGAGTGGGACAGTGCCATTGCCGAAGCAAAACAAAGAGGCTTTGCCGAAGCGGATCCCACGAATGATATCGAAGGTTATGATACAGCCATGAAGACGATCATTTTGGCCAATACCTTCTGGGGCAGCACACTCGGTTTTGCTGACCTGACCCTGCAGGGGATTTCCGGCTTGACGCGGCAGGATCTGCAGACTGCGGCAGCCGCCGGTGAAACTTGGCGTCTGATCGGCAGCGTACGCTGGCAGGACGGCAAGGCGCAGCTCCGAGTGGAACCGGAGCGAATAGCGCTCTCACATCCCTTGGCGGCTGTCAAATGGCATGATAAAGGCTTGTATTTAAAGACCCGCCATTTAGGTGAACAAATGCACTACAGTTACGGCGCCTCAGCCAGCGGTACTGCAGCCACCGTACTCCTGGATATGGTCAGCATTGCGCAAACGATGCGCTGAATGTCGCTGCCGGTTTGCACCGGTGCAGCAGAAAAAAGAAAAAAGCCGCAGTTGAGGAAGGATCAGCATGAGGGAATGGAATTGCTATCATCGGGAGGGCTGCAGTAAATTGCTCTGTAAACCGGCAATCAGAGCAGTCTTTGTCATTGCTTGGCTGCTGCTCTGTTTTATTTTACCGACGGCCATCGCCGCCGAACCCAGCGAAAATATCGGCACGTCGCCGGTCTATGACGGATATCTGCTCAGCCTGAAGCAGGATGAAATGGAACTGACTTCGCTGCTGCCGCAGGCAGTGAGCACAGAGCATTTTGAGAAGCTCTCAGAAGGGAGCGGTCTTTACCTGGCTTCTTCACTCGAATTGATTGAGCAATGGATTCCGGCGCAGTATCTGGATTTTGTGGAGCCGAATTATTACGTCAGCATCCTGGAGGATTTGCCGGCAGCGGCCGAGTCCACCTGGAATCTGGAGATGATCCATTTCGGTCATACCCGGGAACTGGGCTTGACCGGCAGCGGTGTGCGCCTGGCTGTGATTGATTCCGGCCTCAATCCGGCACACCAGGACTTGGATTACAACAAAATTGAAACCGGATGGAATTATCTGGATAACAACAATAATACCACGGATACCATCGGTCATGGTACGTTTGTCAGCGGTTTGATTTGCGCCGTGAATCAGAATGGTTTGGGCTATGATGGCATCGCGCCTGATGTGACGCTGATTCCTTTAAAAACCTTTGATACCAATCAAAGCACAACAATTGCCCAAATCGTGCAGGCCATCTACGGCGCCGTTGATGTCTTTGATTGCGATGTGCTGAATCTGAGCATTGGCAGCACCGGCACGATGCTGTCTCTGCAAACTGCAATCGCTTATGCAGTGAGTAAGGATGTGATCATTGTGGCGGCGGCGGGGAACAGCGGTACTGCCGATTATTTTTATCCCGCATCCTATGACGGAGTCATTTCTGTCGGCTCTGTGGGCAAAACCAAACAGGTTTCTTATTTCTCGCAAAGAAACGATGCGCTCGATCTGGTGGCGCCGGGGGAAAGCCTCGGTGGTTTATGGTCTGGCAGCTCCGATGCTTATCTGGCGAGCGATTCCGGTACTTCTTTTGCCGCACCACAGGTTGCCGCCCTGGCGGCTTTAGCCAAACAAGCCGATCCCGGTCTGACTCCGAGCGAATTTTCAGACATCTTAAGCAAAGGGGCGCAAGATTTAGGTGCGCCCGGTTATGATACATCCTATGGCAGCGGCTTGCTCGATCTGGAAAAAACACTGCTGCAGTTATTCGGCGTGACGGTTTTCGGTACAGCGCAAACAAAGGATGCCGGGATTGAATTCAAAGCGGAAATCTATAACCTGAGCGCCGGTGATACGCTGCAGCTGGTGCTCGCTTCTTATTTGCCTTCCGGCAGAATGGCGGAATTTTCTTGCCAGGCAGCTACGGTGGATGCGGCAGGTTCGCTGATCATCGAGCGGCTCCTGAATACGATGGAAGCTGCAACCGTCAAACTCTTTCTTTTGCAGGATTGGAATGCGCTGAGACCATTGCATCGGGTAGAAATTTTCCCGGTTGGCAGCAGTGCTGCCGCAGCACCGCTCTCCTGACAGATTAAAAAAACAGCTTCCAGGCAGGAATCGAATCCTGTCCGGGAGCTGTTTTTCATCAACTGCTGAATTTACGGCAGCACATTCTTGTTTAAAAAAGTCACCGCATCCTTCACAGCGCCGGTGATCCCGCGGCTGGAACGGCTGGCGCCGCTGATAGCTGTGATATCTTTACCGACTTCAAAGGCAGCCGTTTTTTCTTTGCCGACAAACTGAGCGGCAAAATCCGTGCTTTCAACCACGACGGAACCGATGCCGGGTGTTTCACTGTGACTGAGAATTTTAATTTGCTTGACCGTACCGCCCGCGTTGAAGGAAACTAAAACGCGGATGGCGCCGCCATAACCATTGGCGTTGCCATTGACCAGGTAGCCGACGGTCTTGCCGTCTTTTGCTCCGACATAATAAGTTTCACCATCCGATTCGCTTGTGGTGAAGCTGGTTGCTTCCGGCAGCAGGGTGGTTAAGCTCTCCTGTAATTCTTTCGCTTCTCTTGCCTGGGTAATCGGCGTGGTAATGCCGACCGTTGCCGAAATGGCTCCTCCGGAAAAAGCGGCAATCAAAGCCAGGATAACAGCGTAACGGATCATATCTTTCATATAAAATCAGCGCTCCTTTTCTGGTGTGTCAACAAAAGCTAAGAAAATTTGCTTTGCGGTTATGCTTTGTTCATTATAGAGAAAAGCAAGACGAAATTCAAGTCTATTTTGCAAGATTTTCTGGCTTTATTTTTTAATTGGGGGATACAACATGGTGATGGGGCAAGAACTGATCACTTTACAAATGTTTTCTTGAAATTGTGCGGCAGTTTTCCTGCAATGGCAGGAAGAAGAGTTCTTTAAGTGGAATAGAAAAAGCAGCACATCGTATTTTGGTGGAGGTACCTGCATGAAGACAAAACGCGGTATGCAGTCAGAGGATCTTCTTACTGCGCAATGGCTGGCTGATGTTCATTTATCGCCCGATGGAAAACAGATTGCTTATGTGCAAAGCTGTACTTCACCGGAAGGGGGATATGAATCGCAGCTATGGCTGCTGCCTGTGAACGAACCTTTCGCATTGCGCAAAATTACTTCCGTCGGATCCTATAACGCGTCGCCGCGCTGGTCTCCCGATTCCAAGCAAATTGTTTTTGTCTCCAATCGAACCGGCATCAATCAGATTTGGCTGCTCAATTTAGGCGGCGGAGAAGCACAGCAAATGACGCACATGAGGCATGGCGCTTTTAACCCGCAATGGTCTCCGGATGGCGGCAGCTTAGCTTTCTGTGCCGAGCTCGAACCGGAGGATCTTGGTAAGAAACGTTTTCAGGTGCTGACGTCTGCGGAAAGAAACGCTGCTGAGCAGCAGAAGCAAGAGCGCGGACTGGTGATCGACAGTATTCGTTACCGCAGCAATGGAACCGGTTATCTGGAAAGCAAAAACGTGCAAATTTTTGTGATGAAATTGGATGCCGAGCCGATACAAATTACCGAAGGTCCTTTTGATCATCGGCAGCCAGCTTGGTCTCCCAACGGAGATCGGTTGGCATTTGTTGCGAACCGCTCCTTTTCGGCGGATTTCAAAATCTCGTTTCAGGATTTGTATGTGGTCACACTACCCGAGGGCAGACTCTTGAAATTGACCGAAACGGATGGCGTCACCGACCAACCTGCCTGGTCGCCGGACGGAAGTCAAATCGCGTATTTTGGCAATAAACGCGAATATGGCGGCGCCACCTATTTGCGGCTTTGGCTGGCGGCGGCAAACGGTGCGGAAAAACCGCTCTGCCTGACCCGTAAATTTGATCAGCAGCTTGGTTACCAGGGCTGCAGTGACATGCGTTTTGGGGTGAGCCGCTCCGGGATTGAATGGAACAAACGGGGAACCGCCCTCTATTTTCTTTCCGCTCAGGCAGGCGCCGTCAATTTATACGAATTGAAACTGCGCAGCCGCACGGTCGATTGTCTTGTCAGCGGGAAACGACAAATTTTTGGTTACAGTTTCGCTGCCGACCGCAATACGGCGGCTTTGCTCTCCGGCACGGCGCTGGACATCAACCAGATTTCATTGTTTGACTTACGCTCTTTAAAAGAAACCTGCCTGACCGAGAGCAATCAGAATTGGCTGCATCAGGTAGAACTCAGCGAACCGGAAGAGTTTTGGCTGCAAACCAAAGACGGACATGCACTGCAAGCTTGGCTGATCAAACCGCTGCAGTTTGACAAAAGCAGAAAATATCCTGTTATTTTACAGATTCACGGCGGCCCGCATGCGATGTACGGCTACAGCTTCTTCCATGAGTTTCAGCTGCTGGCTGCTTTGGGTTATGCGGTGCTTTATACCAATCCCAGGGGCAGCCACGGATATGGTCAGAAATTTGCCTGCGGCTGTTTGGGGGATTATGGCGGTCAGGATTATCTGGATCTGATGACAATGCTTGACGAAGCATTACAGAAATATGACTTTCTGGACGCGGCCCGCCTAGGCGTTACCGGCGGTTCCTACGGTGGCTTCATGACCAATTGGATCATCAGCCATACCGACCGTTTTCTGGCGGCGGTCAGCCAGCGCAGTATCTCCAATTGGGTCAGCTTTTTTGGCGTTTCCGATATCGGCTATACATTTACAGAGGATGAGTTGTTGGCGAATCCCATCACCAATATGAAAAAATGCATCAAGCACAGTCCGATCAACTATGTTCAGAACATCCATACACCCTTGTTGATTTTACACAGCGAGCAGGATTACCGCTGTCCAATTGAACAGGGTGAACAATTATTCACCTCTTTAAAAATGTTAGGCCGTGAAGTACGCATGGTCCGCTTCAGCGGAGCCAGTCATGAACTTTCCCGCAGCGGCAGTCCGTCTTTACGTCTGGAACGTTTAAACCATATGAAAAGCTGGTTTCAAAAATACATCCCGCGCTAATGCGGAGAGGAGCAAATGAAATGGAACAATTGAATTTGCGCGATCGTTTGATCGTCGCACTCGACTACCCCAATTTAGCAAGCGCTGAGCAGTTGGTCAATTCCGTCAGCAGTCAGGTGGGTTATTTTAAAGTTGGTTTTGAATTTTATCTGGCGGCCGGTCCCAAAGCCATCGCCCTCGCCAAACAAAACGATGCGAAAGTATTTTTGGACTTGAAGCTGCATGACATTCCCAATACGGTCGGCAAAGCGGTGGAGCAATTGGTCAATTATGGCGTGGATATGTTGACGCTGCACGTCAGCGGCGGAGCCGCTATGATTCAGGCTGCCAGAGAAGCCGCCGAACGCCGTGCCGCGGTGCTGGGTATTGCCAGACCGTTGATTTTGGGTGTTACCGTCTTGACCAGTCTGAACGAGGAAGATTTACTGCAGGATGGCAACAGCTTAGGACTTGATGAATTGGTCGTGCGCCGCGCCTTGCTGGCACAGGCAAACGGCGCCGATGGCGTTATTTGTTCCCCCCGCGAAGCGGCGCTGGTCAAGCGTTTCTCCGGCGGCACCTTGTATACAGTCACCCCCGGTATTCGCATGATCACCGTACAGGATGACCAAAAGCGAGTGACCACGCCGGCCGAGGCAATGGCGGGCGGCAGTGACTATATTGTGGTTGGACGGGCAATTACAGCGGCAGCGGATCCCGCGGCAGCCGTGCAGGTAGTATTGCAAAATATGAAGGAGGGGTTATGATGAAACAAGAAGAAATCGTCAGCCTGTTGAAGCGATTGGATGTCTTGCGCGACGGCCATTTTTTACTGACTTCCGGGCGGCACAGTGACCAGTTTTTATTATGCAGCCAATTAACCATGCATCCGGACGCAACCGAACAGCTGTTGCGGCTGCTGGCACCCAAAGTGGCAGCCCTGGATCCCGACATCATCATCGGACCTGCCATGGGCGGTGTCATCCTGGCCTATGAATTGGCGCGAATCTTAGGCTGCTGCGCCATGTTTGCCGAAAAAGACGGTGATAAGATGGCGATGAAGCGCGGCTTTACCTTAACCAAGCAGGACCGCGTTGTGATCATTGAAGATGCGGTCAGCACCGGTGGTTCCATTCGCAAAGTGATCGATCTGGTGCAGAACAGCCCGGCGGAATTGGTCGGCGTTGCCGCCCTGTTTGATCGGACCGGCGGTCAGGTCTCCTTTGACGGAGTTCCCTTTGTTTCACTGATGACCATGGATATTGCGAGCTATGCAGCAGAAGAATGCCCGCTTTGCCAAAAGCAAATTCCGCTGATCAAACCCAAAAGCTAAAGCAATCGGGTTCTTGCTGATGGTTATTTTTGAGCCGGGAGCAATCCCCTTACGGCCGTGCTTTTTGGCTCAATGGATAATAAATCTCATGATGATGGAGGGGTATTATGTCGAAAGAACATCTTTTTTCCTTGGTGGATGAAAAACAGGAGCAGTATATCCAGGCTGCGGATACCATTTGGGGTTATGCTGAAACGCGTTTTGAAGAAAAAAAATCCTCCGCTGTACTCTGCGATTTACTGCGCAAAGAAGGCTTTACGGTGGAAGAAAATGTCGGTCAGATCCCTTACGCCTTTGTCGGTACTTGGGGCAGCGGCAAACCGGTGCTGGGTTTTCTTGGCGAATTCGATGCGCTGTCCGGCTTGAGTCAGAAACAGGATGTTGCCGTGCGGGAAGCATTGACTGCCGGTGCTAACGGTCATGGCTGCGGACACAACTTGCTGGGTGCCGGCGCTTTGGCAGCTGCTGTGGCGCTGCGCGATTACATCAAAGAAAACAATCTGTCTGCCACCATCAAATACTTCGGTACACCCGGCGAAGAGAGCGGTTCCGGCAAAGCTTTCATGGCCAGAGAAGGTGTTTTCAGCGGAGTAGATGCCGCCATCACCTGGCATCCAGGCAGTGAAACCATGGTTTCTACCGGTTCTTCCCTGGCAAATATCCAGGTTTATTTTAAATTTATCGGCCGCGCTTCCCATGCCGGTGGTTCACCGCATTTGGGCCGCAGTGCTTTGGATGCCGTAGAACTGATGAATGTCGGCGTTAATTACCTGCGTGAACATGTGATCAGCGAAGCGCGCATGCATTATGCTGTTGTCAATACCGGCGGCAAAAGCCCGAACGTGGTTCAGCCGGAAGCCGAAGTTCTCTATTTGATCCGCGCTCCCAAAAACAATCTGGTCAAGGATATTTACGAACGCGTCTGCGATATCGCGCGCGGTGCCGCTCTGATGACCTCCACCAAACTAATCATTCAAATTGACAAAGCTTGTTCCAATTTGATCCCCAATGAAGTTATGGAAAATCTGATGTTTTCGAATCTGAATTTGATTCCGAGACGTCAGCCAAGCGCGGCTGAACTTGATTTTGCGGCTGAAATTCAAACGACTCTTTCGGAAGAAGAAAAGAAGAGTTCCTATAACGGCTTGATTGCGATCTTCGGCGAAAAAGAAGGACGCAAATTGGCTGCGGAACTGCTGAAACAGCCGATTACCGATGCGATTGTTCCGCATAAGACATCGGAGAAAGCCATGTCCGGTTCTACCGACGTCTCTGATGTCTCCTGGATCACCCCCACTGTGCAATGCAATACGAGCTGCACCGCTTTGAATACCCCCGGCCATTCCTGGCAGCTGGTAGCGCAGGGCAAGAACCACTGGGCGCACACCGGCATGCTGGAAGCGGCGAAAGCCATGGCTGGCGTCGGTTTGGATTTAATTCTGCAGCCGGAACAATTGACCGCAGCAAAGCAGGAATTGTCGGAACGCCTGAGCGACGGCGCTTACGTTTGCCCCATTCCCGCCGGTATTCAGCCATCTCCCGTCAAATAAGGAGCGTAACAATGCAGAATTTAGTAGCAGCAGCATTCGCACTGCAGGAGCATCAAACGGCTTTGCGGCGTGATTTCCACCACTATGCCGAATCGGCCTGGACAGAATTCCGCACAGCTTCCCTAATTGCGCGTGAACTGGCTCAGCTTGGCTATGAAGTGAAACTGGGCAGAGAAGTGATCTGCGCCGAAGAACGCATGGGCTTGCTTACCGAAGAGGAATTGGAACAGCAATACCAGCGCGCTCTCTCCCAGGGAGCTGTGCTGGAATACGCTGAGAAGATGCGTGGTGGATTTACCGGTGTGGTTGGAATCTTGAAGAATGGGGAAGGCCCCATCATCGGTATGCGTTTTGATATTGATGCCGTGGAAATGAATGAACCGCAGACAAAGGAACGGCGTCCCGGCAGAGATGGATTTGCTTCCGTTAATGCCAAGATGATGCATTCCTGTGGTCATGACGGTCATGCCAGCATCGGCTTAGGCGTTGCTCAACTGCTTATGCAATACCGTAATCAGTTTAAAGGTACGATCAAATTGGTTTTTCAACCCGCAGAAGAGGGGGGCCGTGGGGCTAGACCACTCACGGCAACCGGTATTCTGGATGATGTAGAATATATGCTGGGAGCGCATCTCGGCAGCAGTTCACCGGTTGGCAGTTTGCTGCCGGGGCAGGCTGGCATGCTGGCTACCAGTAAATTTGATGCCATTTTCACCGGTAAGGCTGCACATGCAGGCGGCAATCCGGACGGCGGCAAAAACGCGCTTTTAGCTGCTGCCAATGCGGCGCTTAACCTATACGCCATTTCCCGGCACAAAGCGGGAGCCACGCGGATCAATGTCGGTCGCCTGCAAGCTGGCACCGGCAGAAATGTGATACCGGATCATGCGGTAATGGCGATTGAAACCAGAGGCGATACGAGCGAACTCGATCAATATATGTACGGTCGTGCCATGCAGGTACTGCAGGGTTCGGCGATGATGTATGATTGCGAATTGGAGTTAAAACAAATGGGCTCCGCCAAAAGCGGCAGCAGCAGCCCGGAATTGATGCAGAGAGTGATTAGAGTCGCAACGGAACTAGGCTGCTTCGACCAAGTTTCTCCATCCGAAGGCAAACTGGGCGGCAGTGAGGATTTCACCTATATGATGGAGCGCGTCAAACAAAACGGCGGTCAAGTTACCTATATGGGGATCGGCGCCAGTTTGAACAAAGGCGAAGATGCCAATGCATCCGCTGCCGGTGGTGCGCACACCATCGATTTTGATATCGACGAGCGTTGCTTACCCTTGGGATCCGCCATTTTTACTGCGTTGGCTCTGGATATCGCAGCCCTAAAATAGGGAGTAAAAACAATGGAGTGATCTGTAATTAACCAAATAAACAGGACTGAGTGACTGCAAAAGCAGACATTCAGCCCTGTTTTTATCTGTAGCCATTTTGCTGCGGTTCCGGGTGCTGCATCGGGAAATAACAGCAACACCGATTGATTCCTGTAAGCAAAAAGACTTGCGTCACGGAAATTGATTGACGTTCTTCTAAGAAGGAGATCAATAAAGAGAATAGGATGCGACAGATAGAAGGAATCATGCAGCGATTTGCTGGTTTTATTGAAAGATTCAAAATGCTTTCGTCTTGTTGATAATAATGTGAAAATAAAATAAAACAGTTTGAAATAGAGTTTTCTTTTTAACGCTGTGCATAATTGACCAGCAAAAATACAGAGAATCAAGTAAATATACTTTCTACATAATGATTAGAAATTGTAATGTCGGAATATAATATAAAAAGCAAATTGTTCAAGTAACAAAATCGGATAGAGTATGTTTTAATTAAGAAATTAAAAAGGGGAAATAAGGATAATGCTGGAATTAATGATTATGTTTTGTTGTGTGCTTCAAGCGGACAAAATCACAATAGCCCTGGCAAGCAAAATGGACAAATTAGATAATTGCTTGGCAAGAGAATGCTCTCGGAAAGAACCCGGAGACTTGCTGTAAGGAAGGAAGATCAGAACCTATGAATCGCTCGCTCTCGGTGAAAATTAGCAGCCTTTTTTTGGTGTTGCTCATGGTTTTACTCAGCGGGTGTCGGTCACAAAAAGAAGAACCTGTTATTTCTCAAGACGCTCCCAAACTTTGGAGTGTGTTAAAACCTTTTTCAGATGAAGAGGTTTCAAAACAGCGGGAGTACATACAGACGCAAACAGGTGACGCGTTTCCTATCTCAGGTATTCGGGACGGTTTTGTCATCCTGACCACGGGAAGCGATGCATTATACGAAGAATTGGTCATGCAAGACTTATTGCAGTTTGCCGGGGTGCTCCTGTCACGCTCCTGATTGGCGGATTAGCGCCGATGCGCAACTTGCCTTTTTATGAGGTGATGGATCTGCCAGCCAATACCGCACTGATTCAAATGCAGCAGAGTGATTTACTGAAATTAGGGTTTGAGCAAGATTATCTGGACATTGTAAAATACTTTCATCCCGTGATTTGGTTCTTGGAAGCTGGGGTAATTCAAAGGCAATATCTCTATTATGCAGTGAATCAGTATGAAGATGTTTATTCTTATTTTGTAACGGCAGAAGAAACACCGACACCGGTGCAAATTGGCAAACCTTTAGGTGATCTTTGCTTAGTTTGGTCGCAAACACAAAAAAAAGAAGCGCTGAAAATAACCAAACCTACCTTGCTGATTCATTGGACAATTGGAAACTTCCCTACGCAATTAACCACTTTACTCGATGTTTTGAAAGAACAGATACAAGTGGTAATTGTTTTACCAGCTACCGATGTGCGGACAAGGTACCCAATCATACTACAAGAACTGGCGGTTCGTGAGAATGCAGACACAAAACCCGAGTGGTATTATCGTAATGCCTATGAGATACAGATAGATAAGGTTATGAAAGAAACAGAGAATTTGCGGCAGAAGTATCTGGATTTACTGATTTACGAAGACCAGAACTACGAAATGGTACGGAGATTCAATCTGGTTCCTAGTATTCACCCCATGTTGGTAGAAGCAGATGATCGAGCTGTGGGGTTGTATAGTTTCTTCTTGTTCGATGGAAAAGGAATCATGATCAACGAATGGATTTGCCGTATGACCTTAGGAAACAAAGAAGATAGTTTGCTGATGCAAAACATTTTAGAAAAAGCGATAGTCGATGTCACTCGTTAAGCAAAAGTGAGTGTAAATTATAGAAAGTAGCAAACCGCTATTGTCGGTGAAAGATATAAGTGAAATATACCAAAAAAGCGATGTGGTAATAAAAGCAGTAGATTGGGTGAGATAAACAGTTAATCTTGGTGGATCGATCACCAAGTTTGGTAAATAGCACGTTTTCTAAAAACCGGCGATTATCAAGATCCACTTATGATTGTTGAACAATTTTTTGGTAAGTAAGTAATGATCCTTACTAATTATAGGTGTTCATATTGAGGTGTAACATGAGAAAAGCAAAGCAAACTATCAGGCGTTTATTCCAACACTATCGCTCCATGGAACCGATAACAAGGACGATTTCTGCGATTCTGTTTACAAGTATACTCTTATTCGAGATCTGCGTCATGGCTGCAGCCAGCTTGAGCAGCGGAATTGAATTTCAGCTCGATGAAGAAAAAGAAAAAGATCAGACTTTGATCTATGCTATCGGATGGGATTATGATACGACACTTCTCACATCAGAGTACTTTACCAAAGCGGACAGTAAACAAATCAAAGCGATTGAACATGTGGAAGAGGTTTCTCTGGTAGCGAAGAATCGCGTCACTTTTACGCATTATGAGGCGAATCGCCCCACAGACTCGATTGAAGGTCGATTGCCCTATTTTCGCCACTATGTTCAGACGCTGTATGTTGAGCCAAGCTATTTCAGAATTATGCAATTAAGCCCTGATACAGACCGCTTACCCGACGAATTGGATTACAATTGGGCTGTGTTGGGAGCCTATGCCAACGAAATGCACAAATGGGAATTCGGGTCAACCATGAAGAATATCTATGATGCGGCAGGTTTTTATTTTGAGGGGGCTCCATCGGATAAATTCGATTGGAAACCTAGCTTTATGACCTCACTGGAGCATCTTTACCCGCAGAAAATCCTGACTTCCTTACAATGGACGGGCTCTCAGGTTTATCCAGATGAAGTCGACAGTATGATCTACCTTGATTATGGTGATGACGCGGCTTTTTTGAGCCGCTTGATGGCAAAGCTGCATTATCCCCTTGAGAGAAAATCGGCAACTAACGAAGAATTACATTCTGCTTGGAAATCACCCAGTGACTCCGGTTTATACCTGGAAGGCAGCGAATACGAAGAATCAGCCAAAGCTATTTTTAATCCGGAACCTTCTAACTATCTTTTGATCAAAATCGATCAAAAAGAGAATATCCCTTTAACCTTGCGCAAAGTGCTAGACACTTTCGAAGGACGCTTTCAAACGGAGGTTTATTCTATCCCGATCGATCTGACTCCGCCGCTTAAGGTTGGCATGGAAAATGAAGAATTGGCTCCTCTCACCGATCTGTTTATAAAAATGGTAGTTATTTCTATGCTCCTGATCACATCATTGCTCATGCTGCATTTATATCAGGAACGAAAAGCCATTGCAATCCGCAGAGCGATGGGCTCCAGTACTGAGCAGATCGAACTGGAATACGCTACGAATTATCTGAAGCTCTCATCTGCCGCTTCGGTTTTCGCAATTCCGGGTGTATGGTTGGTCTTAAATGTCTGTTATTACTTATTGGGTATCCGCTATGTGTTTCAAATCAGCGCGCTTATCCCGTTTTTAATTATCACATTGTTCTTTGCTTCCATCAGCAGTACGATCTGTACTTACTTTGTTTTGGGCCAGAGTCCCATCGATGCCCTAAAGGGAAAATCAAAATTCCAATGGGGGAAAATTGATTTTCGGCGTGAACTCAGCTTACTGACCTTTTTCCTGCTCATTCTTGTCATCCAGCAAAGCACCTGGTCAACCATCATGGAAACAAGCCGTCTGGAGGAAAAACTGAAAACCTCACAATTTGATCTCATACAGATTCAAAGCATTCATCAAGTAAACGAAATCCACTTACCGAGTGATTATATCGGCAAACTGGTTGATCTGGGAGTAGAAGAAGAAAGTATTGCCTGGCAAGGCGCTTATTCAAGATACACCTTTAAAGCGAATGGCGTACAGTATACGACCGACCTTATCGTGACCGCCGGTCAGTACGCCAAAGTCCAGGGGTTAACAGTCAGTCAAGGCAGCTGGCCGCAACAATACGAAGAAATAGCGGTAGGTAAAGAGTTGGCAGCCGCTCTATTTGATTCAGCCGAAAACGCTTTAGGAAAAGAGGCGGAATTTTACAGTTACGGTCCGAAGGAAATTAAAAAAATCGTCGGGATCGTCGATCTGGGTGAGTATATGGAGCGACCGGGATTAACTTACCCTTTGCTCAGCATTTATGCAACCGACGAGAAAAATAAAGATACTTTTTGGCAGAACAAGGTTGAACCGCAAATCCTCATCAGAAACAGCGACTATACAAGAATCCAAGAATTGTATCCACAGCTCAGCGAGCAACTGCGGGAAACAGCGGATATTAAAGTGACAGAACCATCTTATGATTTGCAACGGACTCTTGAAATGCAGCGCAGCTACACGTATACCTTGTGGTTTCTGATTGCTATGCTGATTCTGCAAACTTGTTTTGGTTTGTTTGCATTTACCATTGTTAAAACACGGGAGATTTCGAAATATACAGGTATACAACGAACCATCGGCGCTACCGCGCGGCAAACCATCATTTTGCTAATGAAAAAAACCGGTTATCCCTTTGTTGTGGCTGGGCTTTTGGCTACAGGGATATCGCTGTTACAGCAATATACATCGGGTCAAAGTATTAGGTTTACGCCGGATGCCGCACTTCTGATATTTGCTCCGCTCATGATGTGTTTATTGAGTGCGGTCTTGGCAGCTTGGGCGCCGGCAGTTGTGTTTTCTCGCAAAGAACCCGGGGACTTGCTGTAGAGAAGGGGGTGGAACTGATGCAGCGTTCGTTTAAAGTAAAAAAGAGCGGCATACTTTTGCTGCTGCTTATCATTCTGCTCAGCGGATGTCAACCGCAGAAAGAAGAACCTGTTAATTCCCGGGACGCTCCCAAATTATGGAGCGTTTTGAAACCTTTTTCAGAAGAAGAGGTTTCAAAACAACGGGAGTACATACAGACGCAAACGGGTGACGCGTTTCCGATCTCAGGTATTCAGGACGGCTTTGTCATCCTGACCACGGGAAGCGATTCATTATACGAAGAATTGGTCATGCAAGACTTATTGCAGCTTGCCAAGCTTGCTCCTGTCACGCTCCTGATTGGCGGATTAGCGCCGCTGCGCAGCTTACCTTTTTATGAGGTGCTGGATCTGCCTGCGAATACCGAACTGATCAAAATGCAGCAGAGTGACTTCATGAAATTAGGATTTCAGCAGGATTATCTGAGTTTGGTGAAATACTTTCAACCTGCGGTTTGGCTGTTGGCAGACGGGATAATACAAAGGCAGTATTTCTATTATGCGGTGAACCATTTTGAAGATGTTTACTCCTATTTTGTTACGGAAGAAGAAATTACGACACTGGTGCAAATCGGCAAATCTTTACAGAACCTCACATTGGTTCGGTCACAAACACAAACAAAAGAAAAACTGGAAATAACCGAACCTACCTTGCTGATTCATTGGACATTTGAAGGAAATACTTCGCAATTAAACGCGTTGCTCGACGCTCTGAAAGATCAGATACGAGTGGCGGTGGTTTTACAAAGCACCGAAGTGCGTACAAGATATCCAATCATACTGCAAGAGCTGGCGCTGCGAGAGAATGCGAACACAAAAACCGAGTGGTATTACCGTGATAGTTATATAAACCAGATGGAAGCTTTCCTGAAAGAAACAGAGAAATTACAGCAAAAGTATCCGGATTTATTGATTTACGAAGATCAATCTTACGAAATGGTGCGCAGATTCAATCTGATTCATACTGTTCACCCCACGTTGAAAGAAACAGATGATCGTGATGCGGAATTGAATAATTTTTTCTTGTTTGATGAACAGGGAGTCCTGATCAACGAATGGCTCTGCCGCATGACCTTAGGAAATAAAGAAGAAAGCATGCTGATGCAAAGCATGTTAGAAAAAGCGATAACCGAGTTAACACATTAGGCAGAAAGGAGCATGAAGGATGGAGAGCAGCAAACCGTTATTGCTGGTGAAAGATATCAGCAAAATATACCAAAAACGTGATGTGGAAATAAGAGCGTTGGATCGGGCGAGCTTGGAAGTTTATCCTGGCGAATGGATCACCTTATGGGGTCCTTCGGGCAGCGGTAAGTCAACCTTTCTTTATTTATTAGGTACTTTGCTGCAACCGGAAGAGGGTAATTACCTTTTTGAAGACCAAGTTTTAGCTGGTGATGGCAGCTTGGGCTCTATCTCTTACATCGATGATAAAAAGCTCTCCGCCTTTCGGGCAGAACGTATTGGCTTTGTTTTTCAGGATTATAATTTACTGGAAGATAAAACTGCTTTAGAAAATGTAATGCAGCCGGCAAAATATGTGACATCCCTGAAACCGGAGAAAGAGAATCGTGAGAGAGCAATCGATTTACTTCAGCAAGTTGGCCTGAAAGACCGGATGGATCATTATCCCAACGAATTATCCGGTGGTCAAGAACAGCGCGTAGCCATTGCCAGAGCGATGATGAACCAACCATCCTTACTGTTAGCTGATGAACCAACAGGCAATCTGGATAGTATCAATCATCAAATGATCTTAGAATTACTACAGAAATTAAATAACGAGGGAATGACCGTGATCGTGGCGTCACATAACCCGGAGCTGGCGCAAATCGCAGATCGCATTGTCAAACTGAAGGATGGCAGGATTGAAGAGATCATTGACCAAAGCAATTGAAAATCTGCCAATCGAATAAGTATCGTATTTCATCATTGAAAAGTTATAAGCAAGATTAGGAGGTGAGAAAAATGGAAGAACCCAGACATCCCTACCGTTTCCCGCCGCTGCAGGAAAAATTGACCGGTGCTGTTGTGATTTTAGCCGGTGTTATTTTTGTTTTGAACGTGTTTATGAAAGTAACCTCTTCCGCTGTGATGATTCCCCTGATTGTACTGATGGGCCTCGTTTACGTTGCCTCCCTGATTGCGGGAAAAATGAAAAAGTAAGGTAGTTGTCCTTTATGGACAGCAATTATCTAAATTGAGTTATATTTTAGCCTGTCGTTAAGCTACAAAGGGGCTGTTTTGCTTCAGCCCCTCTTTGTTCTTTAAGAATAAAGCAGGATTCTAAAAGATTCAAATTGATGTTAAATTTACTATTTAAATACTATTTTCGTAGTTTTGTAATAAATATGATTATGCATATTGCACTTGGGATGTGACCTGTGATCGCGATTGGAATCTTGCAATACAACTGCCTAGATAGAAAGTGATGTAAGGGTAATTGTAAGGGAATTACCCTTACGAAACTCCAATATAAAGAGGAGTGAATATGAAAATACTATTCCCGCATAATAAGATATCGCGAATCACGGTTTGGACGATTATTCTTACAATTACCCTTGCTGGGGTATCCATTCAAATTGCATTGGGTATTGGGCAAGGATATAAAGAAAAAGTCTTTGAAGAAATTAACAGAAATCTTTCAGAGGTATATTCATTGCGTCTACCCTCCGAAGCAGAAGAGGGGACTTTTTTTAGTCGGGAAGATCGAGAGAAGATAGAGAATATTGAAAACATCGCCAGTGCCTCTTTAGGCAGTCTTGTAGGTAGATTTGATACTGATCAAACAATTGAATTTTTTAAAAAACGCTATTCTGAGAATTTTAATGTACCGAAAGGTTCCGTATATGGTCCATATGAAGAAGTTTGGATGAGCGTATTTCCTTATCATGTACAATATGTAGAACCTTCCTATTTTGATACACTAGGCTTGACGCTGCAAGAAGGTACATTTCCTAGTGCTACCGATAAAGATTGGGTAGTGATCGGCAGCGATGTTCAAAATTGGGAACAGCTTCAGCTCGGCAGCAGCATTAGTGAGATTGGTTTTCAATACAAAAAAGCCTATTATAAAGAAAACAACCTTGCCGTTCAAGAATATTACGATGAAGTCATTTTGAACTCCGAAAATCGCTTTCGTGGTAGCGTTATCGGTGTTTTATCTTGGCGAGAACAAGAAGAAGAAAATTATCGAAGATACGGCATTGGCATATACAATCGATACAACGTGAGTATCTACTTACCATTACCTTCCGATGAGGTGTTTAGTCAGGAAATTCATACCAGTGATTTTTATACGACGTTTGGTCCAGAATCAGAAGACCAGACAGAGTTAGGAAACGAAGTTGATTTCTTCAAATTACGCGACGAAGATGGTCGAATTCTCCAAAGCACATTGATACAACCGGTCCCTTATCGTTATATTTATTTCACCATAACTGATGCTGCTAAACAAGATCAGACCTTGCAGTTAGCCGAAAATGAAATGCAAGCAAAATACGGAATGCGTGTAACTGTTGAAAAGGTATCAAATCTTGGTGGCGAAAGCTATCAGTTTATCGTCGAATCAACAGTACCGATTGCTACCTTGTGTTACCTAACAGTATCGATCTCGCTGCTCATCATTATTAGTTTAATCATGATACATATTCAGCAAGAATTGAAACCCATTGGTATCTGCCGAGCCTTAGGCGCTTCTGAAGAAGAAATAGAGCGCGAGTATGTAAAACGCTATTTGAGTCTTTCTGCTTTAGCGGCATTATTGACATTTCCTATATCGAGATTAATACTACCGTTTTTATCCAGTATTCTCAATATACCATTACAAATAGAATGGTGGAAAACTTTACTGGGTATGGTACTTACGCTGATGATCGGACCTTTGTGTTGTTTGATACCCATCTATTTTATCGTAAAAATACCACCATTGAACATAATGAACAACCCTTATAAAAGAAAACGAAAAGTGATTGACCTCCGTAGAGATTTCATGTTAATGGCGTTTCTAGTAATATCGACCGCGCTCACCTTTGCCTCACTCTATGGAGTGCAACAACTACACTCCATAGAAGCAACACTAAGTTCAGCAGGGAAAGATCTACTTATCATTGAGAGTGAGTTTAAATTGAACACAGAAGATTTCTCCAGCACTTATTTGAAAGAATTAGCAAATCAGGATGTTGCCAATTATGGCTCAATATCATGGCAAACAGCGTGGAAAAACATCGATTTTTCCTACATGATTTATCAAAATGTAAGTCCCATTGCTTTTGTAGAGGGGGATTTTTTAAAAAACGCTAACCTATTGCTAATAGAAGGTCAGTGGCTGGAGGATTCAAACGATCTTGTAATTGGATATGATTTAGCACAAAAACTATTTCCAAAAGGGGATTCGATTGGCAAAATACTCTATGTGGGAAAAGGTAGTCATGAAATTCCACTGCAAATAGTGGGAATTATCCAGGAAAAGGAGACAAGCCAACAATTCTCATTGGATACTGCACTCATTATCAAGGGGAGTACAGCTGAAGAGCATGATATTGCTGGTTTTGGAGAGTTTTATCAACCGCAGGTAATTATAAGAAATCAGAATCACGCTGAATTGATGATCGCTCGCACCTTGGTGCAAGACTGGCTGCCAAAACAAGTGATTCCTTTAGTCGCTAGACAACCGTTTGATGACATGCAATATGTATATCGTGTGGAAAAATCTTTCTTATTTAGCAGTTACAGTCTAATATTTCTTGCCATAGTGATTACCGCAATAGGGTTATTCGCCTTTTCCTTAGTCAAAAGCAGAGAATTATCACGAACCATAGCGATACTCAGGGTTTTAGGTGCAAGAGCCGGTATTGCTGAGTTGACTTTGCTTCTGCAGACCGGATTACCCTTTATACCGGTTGGATTATTTGGAGCATTGTTCGGGTATCTGTTCTTCATTAGAAAAAGTGGTATAGCGCAATTTTCACAACTGAATCAGTTTCCGGTCATTTTAATCAATCTTCTTGAAATGATCATTGTGATATTGGCTTTCTGGTTGCCAGCAAGAAGATTTAGTAAAAGAACACCAGCCGAGTGGTTATAGTAAAATAAGAAAGGAGCGAAGTATGAAAACACCATTCCAGTTCTTAATCATGATTCTTTTGCTTATCTTTATAGCGGGATGTAATCTAGCCGTAGCTCCAGATGGGGAAGTACCAATGATTCATAAATCAAATTATCTAATTGAGAATCCATTCCCTGAAGCAACTAGTTATTTATCTGAAGAGGAAATGGGATTAAGGCCGGGTGATGTGTTTCCACTTACGCAGTTAGGTATTCAGAACGGCTTGGTTATTATTAGTAATGGTACAAAAGATTATTTGGAGTTATATAGTCTTCTTGAAATAGAAGTAGAAAAATATCTTCTCTATGTACCGGTTGCGGATTCAGGTACCTGAGGATTGAAAAATGCCATCAGGTATGATGAGCCATATCGAGAATTAAACCGGGTTCTCCAAATTAGTGTGGAAGATAGATCTGCTTTAAAACTGAAAACAGTGAATGGTAATATTTTCTTACTCTGGTTGGAAAATGGTGTAGTCAAAAAAGTATTTAACCGCTATTCGGTATTAAGTGTTAATCATGTTAAAGAATGGTTGACTGATGAACGTGACAGCAGATATCTACTGAGAGTTGGAGAGATACTTCCTCAAATTACACTGCTTAGGAAGGATGTTGAGAGCAATTTAATTGTTAATAAACCAACCATGCTAGTTATTATCTCTCTGGAGAGCGAACTCCAGCTTTTTATTGAATGGCTTAATATGGCGAAAGAGTTATTCCAAAAAGTAGATATCGTGCCGATTTTCACTCGTAACACGGAGCAGATGATGAAGAAAAATGAAATTTCTGAACAATATCCTGATTTACTTAACGCAGAATATACAGCGCAATATTCAAATTTGAAGAAACGAAACTTGGAATGGATGCAAACTTGGCCTGAATTACTGAGCCCTTTCGATAACTATCCCTACTATATTGATGTCGATCTTCAATTACAGGGCTTTTTAGGTGAGACGCCTCTCGTTGTATTGCTTAATGCAAACGGTGTCATCATGGAACGCTGGCAATGTTTGGGTAATTTAGGAGATAGCACTGAAAAATCTGAGCAGTTGATAGCAAAAATTAAATCAGCTATCGCGGTAGAATGATTGCACCAAGGGGACGGCAGACTGTGTGAAAACGTATCAATATTGTAAAATGTTATAGCCAAGTCAAACAGGCCGCAAAATGCTAAGTTTGCCTGACCGAGAGTTGTTTGGTATGATGGCCAAAAAGAGAAAGGAAAAGACACCCCTCAACAAGGAGCTCAATGTGTAACTAGCACAAGAGCCCAAGGGGTGTCTCATCAAAAGCATAAAGGGACTGAAGCAATTTTTCGTTTTGCTACAACCCCTGAACGTGGTTGTTTTGTTAAAATTCTTGGTGCTGTATTGGGAAATAACAACAACACCGATTGATATCTGTAAACAAGAAGACTGGCGTCACGCTGACTGTCACACATTTTACTGAGGGTGAGATGCACATAGAAAATAAAACACGGCAGTCGGATGAAATTATGTAGTGATTTGTTGGTCTGTTGAAATTATTTAAAATGCTTTCATCATGTTAATATAAATGTGAGAATAGAATAAAAGAGTTTGAAATAAAGGTTTTCTTAGCGCGTCTTGTATAATAAATCGAAAATAATACGAAAAATTAAATAAATATACATTCTACTTAATCATTAAAAATTGTAATGTCGGAAAACATTATAAATAGCAAATTGTTTAGTTAACATATTAGGATGATGTATATTTTAATTAGGGAGTATTTAAAGGAGAAATATAGATAATGCTGGAATTATTAATGATATGTTGATATCTGTTACCAAAGAGAAAAATATATCAAATCCTGAATCCTGAAGCTAAGCAATTGAAAATCTGAGAACCGACTCAGTATAACATACCGTAATTGAGAGAGTATAATCAAGATTAGGAGGTGAAAGAAATGGAAGAACAACCCAGACATCCCTACCGCTTCCCGCCGCTGCAAGAAAAGCTGACTGGAGCTGTCGTGATTCTTGCACCTATCATCTTTATTATGAATGTGTTTCTGAAAATAACATCTACTGCTGTAATGCTCCCAACGATCGTAGTTTTTTGTGGCCTCTATATTGCTTCTCTGATTGCCGGCTTCTTGAAAAAATAGAGCAGTCGCTACACCAGCAGGAATAGCGAGATGAGTTCGGCAGCCTGGGAATGGTTCAGTCGGATTTTTCGATAGATCGCAGAGCAAAAACTAATGATAACCGCCTTTTCTGAACCGGGTAGCTTCTTATTCCGGTCTGTGTCGCTATAGTATAAGCAGGAGCTGCAGCAAAATCTAAATTTTGCTGCAGCTCCTTCTTAATGATTGAACAATTGTCTTATTTAATGATTCCCATTTCGCGGCCGACTTTGGCGAATTTCTCCAAAGCATATTCCAGATCGGCTTTTTCATGCGCGGCGGAGATCATCACGCGGATACGGGCTTTGCCCTGCGGTACGGTTGGGAAGCCAATCGCGCTGGCGAAAACATCTTCGGCAAGTAATCTTTTGCTGAATTCGTGCGCGATACTGGCCTCACCCAGCATAACCGGAGTGATGGGTGTTGCGGAATGACCGGTATCAAAGCCTAATTTTTGCATTTCAGCTTTAAAGAAACGGCCGTTGTCCCATAATTTATCAACTAAATCGGTATTTTCGCTTAAAATGTGGATAGCTTCCAATGTAGCAGCTACGTCGGCAGCAGGTAAAGCGGAAGAGAAGAGGAACGGACGGGCTTTCTGCTTCAGATAATCAATCAGAACAGTGGAACCGGCAATAAAACCGCCGACTGTGCCGAGCGCCTTGGAGAAAGTGCCAATTTCAACATCGCAGCGGCCATGCAGTTTGAAGTGGTCAACAATACCGCGGCCGCCTTCACCCAGAACACCTTCGCCATGGGCATCATCCACCATAGACATGGCACCGTATTTTTCACATAATTCCACGATTTTTGGCAGATCGGCTACATCACCGTCCATGGAGAAAACGCCATCGGTGATAACCAAGACGCGACCATCATTTTCGCCCTTGAGCAATTCTTCTAATGACTCCATATCGCAATGTTTGAATACTTTAATTTTAGCACCGGAAAGCCGGGCACCGTCAATAATGGAAGCATGATTTAATTCATCGGAAAGAATTGTATCACCTTTGCCGACGAGAGGAGCAATGACAGCCTGGTTCGCCACAAAACCGCCTTGCAAGGTCAGCGCAGCTTCAACATGTTTGAATTTCGCTACTTCCTGATCCAGCTGAATGTGAATCGCTTGCGTGCCGGCAATGGAACGGACGGCGCCGGGACCTACGCCGAATTTGTCGATCGCGTCTTTGGCAGCCTGATCCATACGCGGATTGTTGGCTAAACCCAAGTAGTTGTTGGCGCACATATTCAGAACGCGTTTGCCATTGATTTGAATCCAAGCGCCTTGTGCAGATTCGATCGTCTTGATATTGTTATACAGACCGGATTCTTTTAACGCTTCCGTTCTCTCCAACAGATACCTTTGATTCTCTTTCATGAAAATGCCTCCTCCATAAATTCAGGAAACCCGAAAATCGGTTCCCTATCACCTAATCTTACAAACTATACTTTTCTCCTTTTTCACAGGATTATCCTTCCCGAGCGGCAAGGATTCCCGAGCAATTATTAAAACATTCTGGACAATTTCGTCAGGGTACGTCATAATGGTCCTGAAGAAAGGGTGAGGAGCATGCGTGTACTCTTGACTGCGCTGAACAGCCAGTTTGTTCATACGGCGCTGGGCATTCGCTATTTACGGGAAGCCTTAAGGCGACAACCGGCGTTTGGGACTTGGGAAATCTCTTGTGCGGAATTCACCATCAACGATCATTGGCCACAAATTGCCGCTGAGATCCAGGAAACGCACCCGGATCTGGTTGGCTTTTCCTGTTATATTTGGAACATCAAAGAAACAATTCCCATTGCGAGACGCTTGAAGCAATTTAATCCGCGCTGTATCATTCTATTCGGAGGGCCGGAAGCGACTTATCGCGCGGAAGAACTCGTCTGCAGCTATGCCTGGCTGGATGGAGTCTTGGCAGGAGAAGCGGAGGAGACGCTGCCGTTACTGCTGCAGCGGCTGGCAGAGGGAGCAGCGACCACAGATCTGCCGGGTTTCGTGACGCGCAGCAACAGCCACGCTGCCTCGATTTTGATCCCGCAGCTGAACGATCTGCAGCAAATGCCGTTTCCCTATACCCAAGCAGAATTATCCGGTCAAAAAGAACGGATCTTTTACTATGAATCCAGCCGTGGCTGTCCTTATGCCTGCCAATATTGCCTTTCTTCGGTAGAAAAAGGCGTCAGGACGCTGCCGCTGCCGCGCGTCTTTGCCGATTTACGCGCATTTATCAGTGCCGGCGTACATCAGGTGAAATTTGTTGACCGCACTTTTAATGCCAATCGGGTCAGAGCGCGTCAGATTTGGCAGTTCTTAATTGATGAAGCCGGCAGCTTGCCAATCAATTTTCATTTCGAGCTGGCAGCCGATCTCTTGGGCGAAGCGGATGTTGAACTCCTGCGGCAGGCGCCACCGGGTCTGTTTCAATTTGAAATCGGCATTCAGAGCACCAACCGCCATACACTGAGTTATGTGCAGCGTCCGATGGATTTTGCACAAATCAGCGATTTTGTGCGAGCCATGCGGCAACTTGGCACGATTCACCTCCATTTGGATTTAATCGCCGGACTGCCGGGAGAAGACTGGCAGAGCTTTGCGCAGTCTTTCGATGATGTTTATGCCCTGGGTGCGGAGTATCTGCAGTTGGGTTTCTTAAAACTGCTGCCAGGCACCGGCTTACAGCGGGATGCTGCCCAATATGGCATCGTCTCTGACAGCGAAGCGCCATATGAAGTGCTCAGTACCAACTGGCTCGGCTGCGACGAATTGCTGCGTCTGCACCGCATGGAAGAGTTACTGCAGCGCTATGGCAATTCTGGGCGTTATCAGCAGACGCTGCACCGCTTTTTGCAGCAATTCAGATCGCCATTTACTTGTTACGCAGCCATGGAAGAGTTTTGGCGGCAGCAAAATTGGTTTGGCCGCCCGGTCCGGGAAGCTGTTTATTGGCAGCGTTTATGGCAATTCATTTGCTTTACGCTGCAGCAGGAGACGGAAAAAGCAGATTTATTCGCTTTACTGAAATTCGATTTTTGTTTGGCTTATAAAGACGATGATTTTCCCTTTCCGACCATGAAGCAAAGCCTGACGGACGCAGAACGAGAGCGTGTGTATGGTTATCTGGCAGCCTCTGATTGGAGCACACAGATGCCGGAATTTGTGGGGTTATCGGCAAAAGAAATCAGGAAAAAAATCCGGGTGGAGGTTTTTACCCACGCCATAGCGCAGCTGCTGCAGGCGCAAGCTGTGACGGCAGTCTCAAATCAGCCGGTGATTTTGCTGTTTGCCTGGCAGCCTTTGCTGCGCGGCGGACAAAAAAGGCTCTGGTGGGAATTGCCGGATGAGAAACCAAAGACCACTTGCTGATTTTTTGCTTTTTCAACCGAAGGGAAGGAATCGCGCGCAGAAAAAGAGAAAATTTACTCTTAGCTCAAGTAAGAATGCTGCAGGAGAGATCAGCTGATATTTCGCGGCTGGCTTTCTGAATCGTGAAAGAAAGAAAGGGGACTTAATGATGAATGCATTGCAGATTACACCCCGCGTCGCCTCAGTGGGAGTCTTGCATCCCACCCTACGCGTTTTTGATGTTTTTGTGCCGGCTGTCAACGGCACCAGCTACAATAGTTTTTTAATCCAGGGCAGTGAAAAAATCGCCCTGATCGATGGAGTACATCAGGATTTCAGCGAGATTCAGCTGGAAAAGATCCAGAGTGTCGTCGATCTGACCAAGATCGATTATCTGATTGTCCAACATGCCGAACCGGACCATGCCGGATCTATTCAAAAGCTGTTGGCAGCGGCGCCGCAAATCCAAATCATTGCCACCCGATCGGCCGGACTCTTTCTGAAAGCGCAATTGAATCAGGAACTTCCGCTGCATATCGCGGCAGACGGAGAAACGCTGTCCCTGGGGGATCGGACGCTGCGCTTTATCCTCAGCCCGTTTTGGCATTGGCCGGATACTCTGTTTACCTATCTGGAAGAAGAACAGCTGCTCTTTTCTTGTGACGGTTTCGGCTGCCATTATGCGGAAGAAACCATGACCGACGAGCGCAGCGGTGATTTCTGGCCGGATTTTGTCAGCTATTATACGCACATCATGCGTCCATTCGCCGATAAAATCATCACAGGCTGTGAAAAAGTACGTCAATTGGAATTGAAGATGATCTGCCCCAGCCACGGACCCATACTGACAAAAGATCTCGGACGCTATATTCAAGCCTACGAAGACTGGAGCCACGCAGCGCTGCCCCAAGAGAAAACGGTGGCCGTGATCTACGTTTCTGCGTATGGCAACACCAAGAAAATGGCGGAAATTGCTGCCGCTGCCATCTCGGAAATGGGTGTAAAATGTAAACTGCTGCTGGCAACCGCGCTGGACCCGCTGCAATGTCAGGCGGAACTGGAAACGGTACAGGGCATCCTCTTTGGTTCTCCCACCATCAATGGCGACGCTTTGGCGCCGATCTGGAATGTGATCAGCGCAACACCGCTGCTGGCCAACCGCGGCAAAATAGCTGCCGCCTGCTTTGGCTCCTATGGCTGGAGTGGGGAAGCCTGCGGGCAACTGACGGAGCGCCTGAAAGGGCTGCGCTATAAATTACCGCTGGCACCCTATAAAGTGAATTTTACACCCACAGAGGAAGATGAAAGCAAACTGAAAGAGTGGGCGCGCGCCTTTGTTGCAGCACTCTAGCAACTGCGCATGTCAGCTTTTAGTTCTGTCGGGTTAAAGAAACTGACAGAAGAGAAAATTCGGTCAGACCGGCAGGAGAGACTGCCGGCGGATGAGGGGGAACGGTCATGCGTGTAGGCAAATTAACACCAGCGGAATTGGAACAGAACGTGTTTCGCCATTTAACCGAACGGCGTGCGGAGGTGTCTTTGCGCTCCGGTCTGGGAGAGGATTCCACAATTTTTGATTTTGGCGGACAGGTCTGTGTGATGTCCACCGATCCGATCACCGGAGCGGTGGAGGATGCGGGTTGGTTAGCGGTACATATTTCCGCCAATGATGTTGCCTCGAACGGCGCAGAACCGGTTTGCTGTTTATTAACGATTCTGGCGCCTGCCGATTGTGCGATGGCAGAAATCGATCGGGTGATGCAGGATGCCGCTCGGGCGGCAGAGGAACTCAAAATTGAAATTAGCGGTGGACACACCGAATTGACGGCGGCGGTTAACCAAATGGTGCTTTCTTCGACCGTGGTCGGCAAGGTCGAGCGCAGCCGAATCATCAGAACCGGTGGCGCTTTGGCCGGCGATGATATTGTGGTAACAAAAACCATCGGCCTAGAGGGAACCTCTATTTTAGCCAAAGACGCAGCGTCTGTTCTGCTGCAATGGTTTCCGGCCGATTTGCTTGAAACCGCTGCCCAACTGGGCAAGCAGATCAGTGTGGTTCCCGAAGGGCGTGTCGCCGCCGCTTTTGGTGTGCATGCCATGCACGACATCACCGAAGGTGGTTTGCTAGGCGCTGTTTATGAAATGGCGTCAGGCGCCGGCAAAGGCTTTTGGCTGCAAGAAAAAGCAGTGCCGCTGCATCCGGCGACCTTACAGTTCTGCCGGCAGCTGCAATTGGATCCCTTGCGTTTGATCGCCAGCGGCAGCATGCTGATCGCGACAGAGCGGGGAGCGGCGTTGGTGGAACAGCTGGTGGCTGCGGGAATTTCTGCCGCTGTGATCGGCAAATTTACGGCCGAACCGGAAAAAATCCTGATCCAAGCGGAGGGTAGTACGATCGTGGCGCCTCCGGAGGGAGACGAATTATGGCGGGCTTTGGCATTTCTGGGCAAAAGCTGCATAAATTGACGATCCTTGTTCAATAAAAGAGAAAATAACGAAAAAACAGTTCCGTGGCAGGTTAGTATACCTACTGCGGAGCTGTTTTTTTATAAATATTTTTTTCATGATGAAGGGATTTTTGATTCGTTATGGAATATAGGGGTAAGAGTGGGGCAAAGTGGGGAAATGTGTGGAATAAGGAGGCGGCGCTGTGTTTTTAGGGACCTATCAGCATGCATTGGATGAGAAATCGCGCCTGATTATACCCTCCCGCTTCCGCGAGGGATTGGGCAATCATTTCATCGCCACCTTAGGACTGGACAAAGCGATTTTCCTCTATCCGATGGCGGAATGGGTAAAAATCGAGGATAAACTGCGCAGCTTGCCGATAACAAGTTCGGATGCGCGCGCCTTCAGCCGTGTTTTCTTTTCCGGCGCCGTTGAATGCGAACCGGATCGACAAGGCAGAATTCTCTTGCCGCCCACCTTAAAAAAACATGCAAATTTAGAAAAAGAAGCCGTTCTTTTGGGTGTCTCATCCCGCGTGGAGATTTGGAGTCTGCCGGAGTGGGAGCATTACCAAAGTCAGGCGGTTTCGGTTTACGAACAAACCGCAGAACATTTGGAGAGACTGATTTCGATCTAATCAACAACAGGGAGGAGAGATGATTTTGCAGCAATTCCGGCACAACAGTGTTTTACTTCAGGAAGTATTGTCAGGATTATCGCCCCATCCCGGTGGAATTTATCTCGATTGCACCTTGGGTGGCGGCGGTCACAGCGAAGCCATATTAGAGCAGCTGCAGGGAAACGGTCTCGTCATTGGTTTGGATCAGGACCCTACCGCACTGGAAGCCGCAGGAGAACGTTTGCGGCAATATGGCAACCTGTTTCGCCCGCTGCAAGCCAACTTTAAGAACCTGGACCGTGTTTTGCAGGAGAATCAAATTACTTTGCTGGATGGTGTTTTATTCGATTTAGGCGTTTCTTCACCGCAGCTCGATGTCAAAGAACGTGGTTTTACTTTTCGGGAAAATGCGCCGCTCGATATGCGCATGGACCCATCCTCTAGCCTCACGGCAGCTATGCTGTTGGCGAATACTTCAGAAGCGGAATTGAGAAAAATCTTTTACGATTATGGCGAAGAACGCTGGAGTGCCAGAATTGCGCAATTCATCGTAGAGGAACGGCAAAAAACGCCGATCGAAAGCTCGGACCAATTGGTGGAGATCATCAAAGCAGCGGTACCGTCAGCGGTCCGCCGCGAGGATGGTAACGAGACGCGCAGAATCTTCCAGGCTTTACGCATTGCCGTTAATGATGAATTGAATGCACTGAAAATCGGTTTGAAAAAAGCGATCGACGCGCTGCAGCCGCAGGGTGTGATCGCAGTGATTACGTTTCACTCTCTGGAAGACAGAATTGTCAAAGATTTATTTCGGGAATTGGTCAATCCCTGTATCTGCCCAGCCAAACTGCCGGTCTGTGTCTGCGGACGCAAACCGATGTTGGAATTGGTCAACAACAAGCCGATTTTACCTAAGGCAGAAGAGCTGCAGGAGAACCCAAGATCGCACAGCGCCAAGCTGCGCCTCGCCAGAAGATTAGCGACACCCATTATTGATTGCAAGGAGGAAAGATAAAATGGCATCAGCAAAAAGGGCCATCATCGAAATACCGGAGATTCAGCAGGAAGAACTGATTGATCAGCAACCGTTTAGAAAAGAAAATGTAATTGCTTTTCCCCAGCAAAAGCCCAAACCGCTGCAGGAAACGGTCAATCTGCCTTTAGCCAAATCGATTATCTTGTTTATTTGTGCTTTTGTGCTGGCAGGCTTCATCTCCTCCACACGGTCGGCTTATTTATACAGTGTTTCACAGGCAATCGAAGCAGAACAGAGCGAAATCACCACGCTGCGGAATAATAACGAGATGCTGCGCATCAAAATTTACCAGGCTTCCTCTTTGGAAAATATCGAACAAAGAGCAATCGGGCTGGGGTTTCACAAACCCAGTATGGATCAGTATCTTAAGCTGCCAAGCCTGTCAGTTAATTTGTCGGACTGATCAAACCAAACCGGACAGGTCTGTGTACTAAGAAAGCAGGATCATACCGCCCTCGATATTCGAGTGGCGGTTTTGCAGTCTCAGGAGAAAATGCCATCCTACGGCAACTATCATAGCGCTCGGCCGTTCTTTCGAATTACTGCAAACGAACAACTGATTGTCTGCGTTCAGAAAGCAAGCCATTACAGCAAAAAAGGCAGCGGTTCTTGCAGAGGCCTGTCAACATTGACGGGATTATGTCTTGAGCGACCGCTTTTGCGGAGGATACATCTTGCTAAAAGGAATTTGTCACAAAAGAACGAATCTATCTTGATACGCAATTCAAATCTGTTGCAGAAGGAGTGGAAGCAATGCCTGGGATGACAGTAGGTGAAATTGCTCAAGTCGTTCAGGGAACGATCCGGGGAATGCATCAAGATAAAATCGTCACTTCAATTATAACCGACAGCCGTCGGTCAGAAGACGGCGCTTTGTTTATTGCTCTGCGAGGAGAAAGGGTAGACGGCAACTGCTACATCGCACAGGCCTTGGCGGCCGGAGCCGCTGCCGCCCTGACAGAGGAAACGGAATTACCGGATGATGTATCGGCCATTATCGTAGACGACTGCATCGAAGCCATGGCTCGCCTGGGTAGATATTGTCTGGAGCAGCATCCCGTCAAGGTAGTAGCCATTACCGGCAGTGTTGGCAAGACCAGCAGTAAGGATATGATCGCTGCCGTTTTGGCGGAAAAATATGTCGTTTTAAAAACCCAAGGCAACCTGAATACCGAAACAGGCCTGCCGATCACGCTTTATCAGCTGAACGCGCAGCATCAGATCGCGGTTCTGGAAATGGGCATGCAGGGGTTGGGCGAAATTGCCCATCTGACTGCCATTGCTCCGCCGGATTTTGCCGCCATTACCAATGTTTTGGGCGTTCATCTGGAACGGCTGGGGAGCCTGCAAGCCATTGCAACTGCCAAACGAGAAATTTTTGATGGATTGAAGACCGGCAGCGGCATTGCTTTGCTGCGCTGGGACGAACCTTGGAAAGAATTCTTATTGGAAAAGCTGAGCGGAAAATGCTATACCTATGGTTTTTCCGAAGAAGCCGATCTGGCGGTTTCAGAAGTGATCAGTCTTGGCTTATACGGCTCTAAATTTACGCTGCGTTTTCCCAATCAGCAAAAAGTGACAGCAACCATTCCTTTGCCGGGGCGTCATATGGTGGAAAACGCCGGCCTTGCCGCAGCCATCGGTTATCTCAACGGGCTGACTCCGGCAGAAATTGCTTTGGGGCTCAGCCACGTCCAACCTGCTGATCAGCGCGGCAGTATCCGGCATTTGGGCGGCGACCGGCTGCTGATCAATGATTCCTATAACGCCAGCCCGAAATCCATGCAGGTCTCGCTGGATTTGATGGCAGAAGTACGAGCCGATCGCTCCACGGTGGCTGTGCTGGCAGATATGCGGGAATTGGGTGAACAGGAAGTAGAGGAACATCAAATCATCGGCCGACGTTTGGCTGCAGAGCATTACGATTACCTATTTGTCCGGGGCAGCCTGGCAACGGCTTTGGCTGAAGCCGCTCTGGCAGAGGGCATGCCGCAGGAACGCGTCATTTTCTGCGCCGATAATCAAGCCATGGCAGCCGCTGTGCTGCAGCAGGTGCCGCAGCACGCAATTCTTTTGATCAAAGGTTCGCGCAGTCTGGCTTTGGAAGAAGTGGCAGAGCAAATGCTGCAAAACTGGGGTGAAGTCAATGGTTAACCGTTATCTGGTCGTGATGCTGATTGCCTTAGCAGCAGCGGCTGTTACCGGCCCTCTGCTGATACCCTTGCTGCATCGTTTAAAATTCGGTCAGAGTATCCGTCAGGAAGGGCTGCAGAGTCACTATATAAAAACCGGTACTCCCACGATGGGCGGATTCATTATTTATCTTGGCCTGATGGCCGGTCTGCTGTATGCCGGTCAATGGACCAGAGCCATTGGTGTCTTGCTGCTTCTTGTGTTTGGCCATGGTATCTTAGGTTTTGCGGATGATTATATTAAGTCCGCTTTGAAAAATCCGGAGGGATTATCGGCCAGGGCGAAATTGATTGGTCAATTCAGTCTGGCAGCGCTTTTCTGTTGGCTGCTGGCCGGTAAGGGATTAACGACAGAACTTGCGCTTCCCATCCTGCATTGGCAGCTGCCGCTGGGCGCTTTCTATTGGCTGCTGGCGCTGCTCTATTTGGTGTTTTTCAGCAATGCCGTCAACATCATCGATGGTGTGGACGGATTATGCAGCGGTCAGACCATGATCGCCACCCTGTTTTGTTTTTTTGTTGCGCTGCTGCAGCAGCAAACCGATCTGGCTGCTTTTTGCGCAGCTCTGATTGGCGCTTTAGCCGGTTTCTTATTGTTTAACCTGCACCCGGCGCGGATTTTTATGGGCGACACCGGCTCGCTGGGCTTAGGCGCGGCGCTGGCAGCCATGGCGCTGCTGCTGAAAATAGAAACTTTGATGCTTTGGGTCGGTATGGTGTTTATTGTCGATATTTTTTCTACCATCATCCAGGTGCTTTATTTTAAAGCAACCAAAGGCAAACGTTTGTTTAAAATGAGTCCGATTCATCATCATTTTGAATTGTGCGGTTGGAGTGAGTGGAAAATCGTTTTTGTTTTCTGGGCTTTCGGCTTGTTTTTTGCCTTGACAGGCGCTTGGTTATTCATCGCATAGGGGGGAATTCATATGGAATTACAAGGGAAAAAGGTACTTGTTTTGGGGCTGGCCCGCAGCGGGGTGGCTTCCATCCATGTTTTGCTCAAGCATGGTGCCGTAGTGATCGCCAACGATTCTGCCAAGCTGAGCAAGGTGGAAAAAGACGTGGAAGCATTGGCCGGGTTGCCGGTAGAGATTATTTTGGAGCAGCATCCGATGGAACTGCTCGATCAGGGACTCGATTTGATCGTCAAAAATCCGGGGATCCCTTATGATATTCCGTTTTTACAAGCTGCCAGAGCCAAAGGGATTCCGGTGGTCAGTGAGGTAGAGCTGGCTTGGCAGGTTACCAAAGCGCCGCTGGTTTGTATTACGGGTTCCAACGGCAAAACAACCACGACCGCCTGGGTCGGTGAAATTCTGCGCCAGGACAGAGCCAAGGTGCATGTCGCAGGCAATATTGGCGTTCCGCTCAGCGAAGAGGTGGATGGTCTGGATGAAAGTCATATTGTGGTGGTGGAACTCTCCAGTTTTCAGCTGAATGATGTGCTGGATTTTCGTCCCAAAGTCGCCACCCTGCTCAACATCTTCAATACGCATCGCGACTGGCACCATACGGCCGAGAATTATCTGGAAGCAAAATCACATCTTTTTCTCAATCAGACTGCGGAAGATTGGGCGGTTCTCAATGCGGAAAATGCGGAAGTCATGTCGCTGTCACCCAAAATCAAGGCGCATCAGCTAACTTTCAGCCATCTGCAGCCGCAGGAAGAAGGAGCCTGGCTGGAAAATGATCTGCTGATGTTCCGCATCAAAGGGGTTACCGAAGCAATTTTACCTTTAAAAGAATTGGGGATCGGCTATGCGCATAATTATCAGAATGCCATGGCTGCTGCTCTGACTGCTTATGCAGCAGGAGCATCGTACGATGCTATCCGTAAAGGTTTACGCAGTTTTCAAGGCGTAGCGCATCGTTTCCAAATTGTAGCGCGGCTGAACGGAGTCCTCTATATCAACGATTCCAAAGCGACCAATTCACAGGCTGCCTTGGTAGCTTTGAGTTTACCCAGCGAGCCGATTATTCTGATTGCCGGCGGTTTGGACAGAGGACAGGATTTTACGGAATTTGCCCAAAGTATTAAACAGCACTGCAAGGCAGTGATTCTGTTGGGCCAAACCAAAGAGCGGATCCGGCAGGCCCTGTCAGCAGTGGATTTTCACAGCATAACGATGGTCAATGATATGGAAGAAGCGGTGGAACAGTCCCGCAAATTAAGCGAGACAGGCGATTGTGTCTTATTGTCGCCGGCCTGCGCCAGTTGGGATATGTATCCCAGCTTTGAGGTCAGAGGTCAATCGTTTATGGATGCTGTCACCAGGAAATGAGGTCGAACAGTGGCTGGATATAAAAGGCGTTTACCGGATATCTGGTTGTTTCTGACCGTTTCGATGTTGGTGGGTTTTGGCTTGATCATGGTTTACTCCTCTAGCTCAGTGACAGCACCGCAGTTGGGTGTAGACAGCAGTTATTTCGCGCTGAATCAGGTCAAATGGGCCATCATGGGATTTGCTGTCATGTTCGTTACTGCTTTGCTTCCTTTGGATTGGTTTAAAAAAGGGGCAATGCCTTTCTACATTTTTGGTTTGCTGCTCCTGGCTGCGTTGTATATTCCCGCTCTGGCCATTAACCGCAACGGAGCAACCCGTTGGCTAAACCTCGGTTTTACTACGTTTATGCCGTCCGAAGCAGCAAAAATGGCGATTGTCATCCTGCTGGCTAAAAAATTCAGTGAGATACAAGGTAATTTGCGCAAATTGAAAGACGTGGCTTACTGCGCCGTATTGATTTTGATCCCATGTGTTTTTATTCTGAAGCAACCGGATTACAGTACCATGCTGATTGTGATCGGTACGGCAGCAATCATGATGTTCATCGCGGGCTTGCCTTGGATTTATACGATTTTAGCCGGTCTGAGCGGCGGAGCAGGCTTGGTTTATCTGGCGGTTGGTGAAGAATACCGTCTGGACCGAATCAAGACGTTTCTCGATCCCTGGAAAGATCCATCCGGACATGGCTGGCAAGTGATTCAGTCGTTATACGCCATCGCTTCCGGCAAGCTGGTCGGCTTGGGTTATGGCCAAAGCCGGCAGAAGTACGGTTATCTGCCGGAAGCCATGAGCGATTTTATTTTTGCCATTGTCGCGGAAGAAATGGGCTTGCTCGGCGCTAGCATCCTGATTATGCTCTTCGTTGCCTTTCTTTGGCGCGGTTATCGCATTTCCCGCAAAACAGACGATCTATTTGCCGCTTTTTTAGCGATCGGCTTTACTTCCATGATTTGTCTGCAGGCAATTGTCAATATGGCGGTGGTTACCTCCTCCATTCCTGCAACAGGGATCACGCTGCCGTTTATCAGTGCGGGTGGATCTTCTTTGGTCATGTCACTGATTGCCGTGGGGATGATGCTGAATGCCTCCCGCGCCAAACCAAGTGCATCTTAGTGTCGGAAAGGATGTGTTGTCATGCGACTGGTTGTGACCGGCGGTGGGACGGGCGGACATATCAATCCGGCCATTGCTTTAATCAAGGAATTACAAGCGAGGCCAGAACCTCTTCAGGTTTTATATCTTGGTACGCAAAGAGGAATGGAATCAGAACTGGTTCCCCAAGAAGGGATCCCATTTTCTGTGATTTCTTCCCGCGGTTTTCAGCGTAAGATTTCTTTGGATACCTTAAAAACAATTGTCACAGCAGCCAGCGGTTTCTTTCAAGCGCATGCTTACCTGAAGGAATTCCGACCGGATGTGGTGGTTGGTACCGGCGGCTATGTTGCCGGGCCTGTGGTTCTGCAGGCCGCCCTGATGAGAATCCCGACCTTAATCCATGAGCAGAATGCGCTGCCCAGTATGACCAACCGTCTGTTAGCCCGATTTGTGACGGCCATCGCACTCTCATACCCTGAATCAAGCCGTTATTTTCCCGGCAATAAGCCGCAATACGTGATCGGTAATCCGGTCAGACCGGAAATCATGGCAACCGGCAGAGAAGAGGCAATCCGGCGTCTGCAGCTAAATCCAAAACTGAAAACTTTGCTGGTGGTCGGCGGCAGCCGCGGAGCGGAGCCAATCAATGAAGCCGTTTTGGCGGTGCTGCCCGATTTCTTATCCCAGAGCGGTCAGCAGATTATTTTTGCCACGGGCAAAGCGCATTTTGCCGAGATTTCAGCGAAACTAAACGCGCTCGGTTACTTGCAGCATAAAAACCTGCATTTGCTGCCTTATTTGTTCGATATGGCAGCCGGTCTGAAGGCGGCCGATCTGATCATCTCCCGTTCCGGCGGTATGATTGCAGAAATCAATCTGGTCGGTATTCCCGCTATTTATATCCCCTCACCCCATGTAGCGGATAATCACCAGGAATACAATGCCAAGGCGATTGAAAATGAAGGCGCCGGCATGATGATTCGGGAAAAGGATTTAACCCCAACGCTGTTGCTGCAGACAATCAACCAGATTTTGTTCGACGATGAAAAATCGCAGCGGATGCATCAGGCTGCCTTAGCCATGGCAAAACCGAATGCGACCAGGCAATTTGCCGACTTAGCCTGTCAAATCGCGATAAAACAGAAATAAAGAAAACCGACCGCAGCAAGCAAGCACGCCGCTATCCCGGCAAGTGGGAAGCCGGCGATCGATCGGATTGACAGAAAACAGCCTGCGCTGTGAGGGAAAGGTGTTTTATATGGAAAATTTGGGCCAATATAAAAAAGTCCATTTTATCGCCATCGGTGGGATCGGGATGAGTGCCCTGGCGCGTATTTTATTGGGACGCGGCATGACAGTCTCCGGTTCGGATGAAAATGAATCTCATATCACAGAAGATTTACGCCGCTTGGGTGCCAAGGTTTACTGCGGTCATAAAGCAGAACAATTGGGTGATGCGGAGTTGGTCGTGGTTTCATCAGCCATAAAATATGAAAATGCGGAAGTGGAAGAAGCCGAGAGACGGAGAATCCCAATTTGGCATCGTTCCAAAATGCTGAATGTGCTGATGGCGGAAAAAGAAAGCATCACCGTTGCTGGTGCGCATGGCAAAACAACCACCAGCTCCATGCTGACAACGGTCCTGCTCAGTGCCGGCAAAGAGCCTGCCGCGATCCTGGGCGGCGAGTTGGCGCAGATCGGCGGCAATGCCTGCTGGGGAGAAGGACGCTATCTGGTCGCCGAAGTAGATGAAAGCGATGGCAGTTTTCTCAACCTGAGCTACAAATATGCTGTGATCACCAACATTGAAGCCGATCATCTGGACTATTATAAATCGCTCTACCATATTGAACAGGCTTTCGTGACCTATTTGAATCAATTGCCGGCAGATGGTTTTGCCATGCTGGGCATCGATTCCGACAGCGTACGCAAAATCATACCGCAGCTGACTTGTTCCTATCTGAGCTTTGGCTTTGCCGCCGATGCGCGTCTGCAGGCAGCCAAGGTCGTTTTGCAGAATGGGCACTGTCAATTTCAGGTCGTGCTGGATCATGCTGTTTTGGGTGAGATCGAGCTGCAGGTGCCCGGCAGGCACAATGTAGAAAATGCTTTGGCTGTCGTGGGTATTTGCTTGCACTTGGGTCTGACCATGGCCGAGATTCAGCAGGGTTTGGCTGCTTTCGGCGGTTCCAAACGGCGTTTTGAAAAGATTGGCAGTGTAGGGGAGATCACCGTCATCGAAGACTATTCCCATCACCCTACGGAAATCAAAGCAGCCCTGGCGGCGGCCAGAACCTTTCAGCCCAAGCGATTGCTGGTTGTTTTTCAGCCGCATCTTTACTCGCGCACCAGAAATCTCAGAAATGATTTCGGCAAAGCTTTTTTTGACGCCGATCTGGTCATTCTGACCGATATTTTTGCTTCCAGGGAAAAAAGACCGGAACCTGGCGTTAATGGTGAAATGTTGGTCAATGCAGTGCATGAATGGGATCCGCAAAGACAAGTCATTTATATCGCGGATAAAACGCAATTACCGCAGCAGTTGGCGCCGCTCTTACGGCCTGGCGATATGGTGATTTTAATGGGAGCCGGCGATGTCAATCAATTTGGCATTCCCTTATTGCAGGAATTGCAAAATCTACTTCCTGCCGGCGGAGAAAATGAAGAAGGGGAAATCAAATTATGAAAAATGTTGCAGTCTTAGTGGGCAGATCATCGGAAAGAGAAATCTCCTTAAAAACAGCTGCGGGGATCATCGCAGCGCTGCAGTCGCGAGGGTATCGCGCTTATCAAATGGAAATTGACGCGCAGTTGCCCGGCGCACTGCAGGCCATGCCGGTCGACGTGGCATTTATTGCTTCGCACGGAAAATTCGGAGAAGACGGTACTGTGCAAGGTTTATTGGAAATCATGGGAATTCCTTATGTTGGTTCCGGTGTTTTAGCCAGCGCTTTGGCGATGAATAAAATCATGTCGAAGAAAGTCTTTGAATTTGAACAGATCAGAACGCCAAAATGGCTGCCTGTTGATCAATATACAGATTTGGATCGCATTCATGAACAAGTAGAGACTGTCTTTGCCGGCGTAGATCATTTGATCGTGAAACCGGCTTCCCAAGGCTCCTCCATTGGTCTGACCTTGGTGAAAGAGCGGCAAGACTTACTGCCGGCTCTGCGCCTGGCTTTACAGTATGATACCGAAGTCTTAATTGAAGAAGCGATCAGCGGTACGGAGCTGACCGTGGCCATCTGGGGAAATCACGAACTGACCGTTCTACCCTGTATTGAAATTGTTTCTTCCAATGAATTTTATGATTATGAAGCGAAGTACGCGGTCAATATGAGCAAGCATTTAATACCCGCCCGCATCGCGCCGGCAGTGGAAGCGGAAGCCAAAGCGATGGCGGTGAAAGCGCACCGTGCCTTGGGCTGCCGCGGTATTTCCCGGTCGGATTTCTTTGCAGATAAGGAAGGCCGCTGCTGGCTGCTGGAAGTGAATACACTGCCCGGTATGACGGGTACCAGTCTGGTGCCGGATGCAGCCAAAGCAATTGGCTATTCCTATGCGGATTTGGTGGAGAAATTGATTCAGTTGGCTTTGGAAGCGTAAGATCGTCAGGTCGTTGCAGGCAAGGAAAGGAGGCAACGAATTGAAACGGCTCAAATCGCTGAAGATTAGTTGGAAAATCCGATTCCTTTTGCTGCTGCCTTTGCTGTTCCTGCTTTCTCTTTGGCTGCTGCCGATCTTTCGTTTGAGTGAATTGACGATTGTCGGCAACGTCAAAGCAGACGTCAATCAGATTTACTATGTGTTGGACGAACCGATTGGCAAGCCTTTGATTTTCTTACGTTTACAGCCGTTGGAAGCGAAACTGACCAAGACACCTTGGATTGCCGAAGCGCAGATTCGCTATCTATTGCCCAATAAAATGGAGATCACGCTGACAGAACGTCAAATTATGGCCTATATTCCCTATCATGGCAATTACCTGGCAATTTCAGATGAAGGGATTGCCTTAGAGATTGCAACGCAATTACCGGCGAACGAACAGGTGATTCTGCTGACCGGCATCGAACTGCCTTTCCTCGGTGTAGGTGACCGCATTCCGGCTGATACGGATATCAACCGGGTTAAACTGCTGATCGAGCAAATGAGTGATACGTTTAAAAATTTGGTAGCGGAAATCAAGCTGACCGATGCCCGCTATCTTACCATTGTTTCGGTGGATAATTATCGCATACAGGTGCAAGGCAGCGAAGTCAGTACCGAACAACTGAACAGTATGCGCACCATTATTCTCCTGATGCGTGAGAAAAACCAGAAAGGCACGATCATCCTGCAGGAAGGAAAACCAGTCTTTATCCCGGATTGACCACTGCCAAAGCAGGTTGGAAAACAAGCATCTGAACGCTGGAAAGCTTGCTGTCAAAAAACGGCTGCTGTTTCTACAGGATATTCTTTCAGAGAGCAGGGAGGAATCCCTTATTGGCAGGACGAAATTTTAGGCAAAGGCTTTCCGTAAGCCGGTTTTCAATACGAACAGAGAAAATCAGGTCATTCAAGCGATAAAAATGTCATGTCATCGGCAGTAAGAATTAAGAAGAGGAGTGAAGCTCGTGTTGGAAGTTCAATCTGATATGCAGGAAATCACAAAAATTAAAGTCATTGGCGTCGGCGGCGGCGGTAGTAATGCGGTAGACCGCATGATCGCAGCCGGCTTAAAAGGGGTAGAATTCATCGCTGTCAATACAGACGGTGTTGTTTTAGAGCATTCTTTGGCAGATCAAAAGCTGCAGATTGGCATGAAATTAACCCGCGGTCAGGGAGCGGGCGGCAATCCGGACATTGGTTTGAAAGCTGCCGAGGAGAGCCGGGATGAACTGGCTCGCGTCCTGAAAGGCGCTGATATGGTCTTTGTCACGGCCGGCATGGGCGGCGGCACCGGCACAGGCGCGGCAGCCGTTGTAGCAGAAGTTGCCAAAGAAATGGGTGCGCTGACCATTTCCGTCGTCACCAAACCCTTCGCTTTTGAGGGTCGCCGCCGTGCGGCGCAGGCTGATCTTGGTATCAGCAGACTGCGGGAAAAAGTGGATGCTCTGATCACCATACCCAATGATCGCCTGATGCAAGTGATTGATAAAAAGACGACCTTACTGGATGCCTTTAAAATGGTGGATGAAATCCTGCGTCAGGGTGTGCAGGGCATCTCCGACTTAATTGTGGTTCCCGGTATTGTCAATTTGGACTTTGCCGATGTCAAATCGATTATGCGTGATTCCGGGACTGCCATCATGGGTATTGGCTACGGTCAGGGTGAAGGCAGAGCGGTACAGGCTGCCAAAATGGCGATTTCCAGTCCTTTGCTGGAAACATCGATCGAAGGAGCCCGCGGTGTTTTATTGAACATTGCCGGCGGACCGGATTTAACCTTATATGAAACGACAGAAGCGGCCGATATCATTACCCAGGCGGTCGATCCGGATGCCCAGATCATCTGGGGTACTTCGATTGATGAAAAATTAAAAGACCAAGTGCGTCTGGCCGTGGTAGCAACCGGTTTCGACCAGAAACAGCGGTCTCCCTATTTTGATCCGAACAAGAAACCAGAGATGCGGGATGAGCGGACCATTTCCATGGCGATGAAACAGAATCAGGCCAAGTCCGGCGCTGATTTTTCTGTGCCGCCTTTCCTGCAGAAGAAGTAAATACAGTAAAATGAAAAAGCGGCTCTCGCAAAACAGTTTAAAAAGCGCCGCGCAAAATTAACAGCACTAGATGTACAAAAACCATAATACCCTAACAAAAAAGTAATATACATTGCCTAAATGTAGGGAACAGTCTTGACTGTTCCGAAAAGTAAACAAATTTCTATGTATAACAATCTCACATCGCTCGGTTACGCGGAATGGTCAAGACCATTCTCTACCTTGCAGAAGGATTATAATCGCATTGCAATAGTATATAAATGCGCAATAATACCCTAACAAAACAGTAATAAGCATTGCCTAAATGTAGGGAACAGTCTTGACTGTTCCGAAAAGTAAACAAATTTCTATGCATAACAATCTCACATCGCTCGGTTACGCGGAATGGTCAAGACCATTCCCTACCATGCAAAATGATTATAATCGCATTGCAATGGTATATAAATGCGCAGTAATACCCTAACAAAACAGTAATATACATTGCCTAAATGTAGGGAACAGTCTTGACTGTTCCGAAAAGTAAACAAATTTCTATGCATAACAATCTCACATCGCTCGGTTACGCGGAATGGTCAAGACCATTCCCTACCTTGCAAAATGATTATAATCGCATTGCAATGGTATATAAATGCGCAATAATACCCTAACAAAACAGTAATATACATTGCAATGGTATATAAATGCGCAATAATACCCTAACAAAACAGTAATATACATTGCCTAAATGTAGGGAACAGTCTTGACTGTTCCGAAAAGCAAACAAATTTCTATGCATAACAATCTCACATCGCTCGGTTACGCGGAATGGTCAAGACCATTCCCTACCTTGCAAAATGATTATAATCGCATTGCAATGGTATATAAATGCGCAATAATATCCTAACAAAACAGTAATATACATTGCAATGGTATATAAATGTGCAATAATACCCTAACAAAACAGTAATAAGCATTGCCTAAATGTAGGGAACAGTCTTGACTGTTCCGAAAAGTAAACAAATTTCTATGCATAACAATCTCACATCGCTCGGTTACGCGGAATGGTCAAGACCATTCCCTACCTTGCAGAAGGATTATAATCGCATTGCAATGGTATATAAATGCGCAATAATACCCTAACAAAACAGTAATATACATTGCCTAAATGTAGGGAACAGTCTTGACTGTTCCGAAAAGTAAACAAATTTCTATGCATAACAATCTCACATCGCTCGGTTACGCGGAATGGTCAAGACCATTCTCTACCTTGCAAAATGATTATAATCGCATTGCAATGGTATATAAATGCGCAATAATACCCTAACAAAACAGTAATAAGCATTGCCTAAATGTAGGGAACAGTCTTGACTGTTCCGAAAAGTAAACAAATTTCTATGCATAACAATCTCACATCGCTCGGTTACGCGGAATGGTCAAGACCATTCCCTACCTTGCAAAATGATTATAATCGCATTGCAATGGTATATAAATGTGCAATAATACCCTAACAAAACAGTAATAAGTATTGCCTAAATGTAGGGAACAGTCTTGACTGTTCCGAAAAGTAAACAAATTTCTATGCATAACAATCTCACATCGCTCGGTTACGCGGAATGGTCAAGACCATTCCCTACCTTGCAAAATGATTATAATCGCATTGCAATAGTATATAAATGCGCAATAATACCCTAACAAAACAGTAATAAGCATTGCCTAAATGTAGGGAACAGTCTTGACTGTTCCGAAAAATAAACAAATTTCTATGCATAACAATCTCACATCGCTCGGTTACGCGGAATGGTCAAGACCATTCCCTACCTTGCAGAATGATTATAATCGCATTGCAATGGTATATAAATGCGCAATAATACCCTAACAAAACAGTAATATACATTGCCTAAATGTAGGGAACAGTCTTGACTGTTCCGAAAAGTACTTAATACAATGTTACTCAGTATCGAACGCGAAAGTACTGATGCGTCTTCCGGCGGAAGTTATACTAATTGAAGAAAAGGGCTGTAGCGATTTTCGTTTCGCTACAGCCCTTTTTTCAATTGCTCGTTATCGCCGCCATCGCCGCAAAAATGCCACCGCCTTGGCGATATCCTCGGCGGGATGGGCACCGGCTTCTCTTTCCACGGTCAAAAAACCATGGTAGCCAATTTCATGCAGTGCTTTTAGGTAATTGGCAAAATCAACGTCCCCTTCACCCAGAGGCAGTTCGATAAAATCCGGTTCGGCGGTATCGCTGTCCGCCAGGATCCCATAGATTTTTTCGGGGTCTTTGATTCTCAAACGCCGTCCGTCTTTGGCGTGCGTATGCACAATATACTTCTGCAGGGTATAAACGGCGGCAACCGGATCGTCACCGGTCACCATGACAAAATTAGCGGGATCCAAATTGACCGCCACGCCGGTGGAGTTGAGACTGTCCAGGAATTCTTTTAAGACTGCAGCAGGTTCCGGACCAGTTTCGATCGCGAAATGAGCCTGTAGGTTGTCCGCATAGCGGCTGAGCTGAAAACAAGCTTCCTGCATGATTTGATATCGGGCGTGCTGCGGATTGTTTGGCACAACACCGATGTGTGTGGTGACAATATCGGTTTCCAGGTCCTTCGCCAGATCGAGAATCCGTTTGGAATCTTCGATCAGCTGAGGATTTTTTTGCGCATCACCAAATCCCTGACCCAAATCACCGCAAAGAGCAGCGATGCTCAAACCGTGTCCCTGCACCTGCCGTAAAAATTCTCTGCGTTTCGTGGGAGTTAAATGAGCTGCCGACAGCTCGCCGGTGGTTGTGTAGACTTGGATCCCCTCCGCGCCAACAGCGACCGCCTGATCCAGTGCTTCGGCAATGCCGGTGCGAAAAGAATCCAGCATCACGCCAATTGAAAAATCATACATCGCTTTCCCTCATTTCAACCTTGTTTGTTATCCTATTCCATTTTCTCCGGTAATTTCCTGCCGCCAAAGCGGCAACTGCTTAAGGTAAAATATTCTGGCCATTGCTTTTTCTGAAAAGCCATGCTAACATCTTAGCATAAAGAAAACAAATTCCTACTCATATCGAAATTCTTAATAGAGAAAGGGTGTATGAAAATGCCGGAAGAAATCAAACTCACCTCGGAACAGCCCGGGCTACAGCGGGATAGCTTGCAGCCGCAGCCGCTCTTGTCGAACCAAACGGCGCCCTGTCCGCGCACGCTGATCTTCAACGGTTCTCCCCGCAAAAATGGCAACACAGTCTACTTAATTGAAAAACTGAAAGAACAATTGAATGGTGAGGTGCATGTTGTCAACGCCTATGGCAGCAAGATCAGTCCCTGCATCGACTGCCGCTATTGCTGGAGTCATACAGGCTGTTCCATCCAGGATGAGATGCAGGAAATTTATCGGGAAATTGAAAGCTGCGACAATGTGATAATCGCCTCTGCCATCCAGTTTTCTGAATTATCCGGGGCTTTGCTGGCACTCACCTCCCGTTTACAGACCTATTATGCCAACCGGAGAATCCGCAAGATCAAACCGCAGATCAAACCGAAACGCGGCGGCATCATCCTGTGCGGTGGCGGCGACGGCAAGGCCGACACAGCGCGCGATACTGCCAGGATTCTTCTGCACGAAATGAATGCCAAATTGGTCGGCGAAGCAGTTTCTCTCGATACAGATCACCTCGTAGCGGCTCAGGATGAAAAAGCGCTGCAAGCGGTGGCGGAGCTGGCGGAGAAACTGAATGACGGAGTGAGAGCATGATCATCGTAAAAATAATTCTCAGTCTGCTTTGTGCTGCTTTGGTGGTTTACCGCATCAGCCACACTCAAAATCAGCCAGCAGCGGAGAATTTGCTCTTTCATAATCGCCCCAAACGCGCGGTTCTGCCGGATAGCGGTACCGCCTTATACATCATTCATCGCAGCCGCGGTTTGCAGTTGGTGGAGTGGAAGGGAGGCTTTTTCGATCTGGATTTGTGTGTCTATTTTTCCAAGGATCGAAAATCCGTCCTGGATTTAGGTTATGACATCTCCGGCATCAAGTCGGGAGGAAAAAACAGTTTCCGTGAACAACCCTTCCGCTCCTTTGCGGAATATGAGCGTTTTAAAAAAGAACATCAATTGGTGACCCAGATCATTGCGAAAGAGATTTAAAAAACAGACCTTCTCTCTAAAAGAGAAGGTCTGTTTTTTAAGATTCAATCGCAGCTTTTTCTTGCAGCACGGCAGCAATCCGCTGCGGATCAAATTTGGGATGCCGCCGATCGGTATAGAGTCCGTTTTTTTCTTGCTCCACGTCGGTCAGCTGCGTATAACAGAGTGCGCAGAAATTCGGGTTTTGCAGGATGGCACGCGTCAGTCGGCTGAAACGGTCTAAAAACTCCTCTTCGCTGCGCGGGCGCTCGCCGTAACCCCAGCCGTCCGCTGCCGCAGGGCACCACCAGATGCCGCCATATTCACTCATAAAAGTGGGCCGATCCGGTTCGCCGTTGACCATGGCTACCGTTTCGCCAAGCATCAGCTTATCATAGCGGGCTTGAAAAACAGCGGGGTTTTGTTCATAATCATGGGTATCGACGAGATCACTCAACCCCCTGACATGGGTCCAACCGGAAGTATCAATCACCGGTCTGGTTTGATCATAAGCGTGTGTGAGAGCAACCGCCATATGCACTAAAGCTTGGTTCTGATCTTCTTGCGTTTCATTGCAGGGACACCATCCCACCAGAGCCGGATGATTGTAATCGCGTTCCAGAATTTGCAGCCACTCCGGCAGAAAGCTCTGCCAGGCTTCGGCCTGAGCTAAATCGAGCCCCCAATCGCCGTATTCTCCCCAAACCAAATAACCAAGACGATCACAATGATACAGAAAGCGCGGCTCAAAAACCTTCTGATGCAGACGCGCGCCCTGAAAGCCCATCGCCTGCGAGAGTAGGATATCCCTTTTCAATTCTTCATCGTCGGCGGCAGTATAAATGCCATCGGGATAGAAACCCTGGTCCAGCACCAGACGTTGGAATAAAACTTGGCCGTTTAGCAGCAGTTTCCCTTGCTGATAAACAATATCCCGCATGCCAAAGTAGCTTTCTACGCTGTCCTCGCCGAGTGTCAGGCGCAGATCATATAAATTCGCCTGACCGGGAGCCCATAGCTGCAGTTCATGCAGCCGTAAACAGAGCACAGCTTTCTTGCCGGAAACGACTGCTTCGGCACTGCCTACGGTTCTACCGGCAAAAAACGCTTCCGCTTTGCAGGTCATACCATGAGCGTTGGCACAAACCGCTTCGATTAACAGAGACTGTTCAGCAAGCAGCGGGGTATAGCGGGTGGTAACAATCGCAGCGTCAGGCAGGTTTTCCAACCAAACCGTCTGCCAGATGCCAGTGGTTCTGGTGTAATAACAACCGTACGAATTATAACTGCGGCTCTGCTTGCCACTTGGCTGCTGCCGGCTGCGTAAATCGTCTTCGGCGCAGACGATGATGCGGTTTTCTCCCGGAACCAGCCAGTCAGTCAGATCAAAAGAAAAAGAGACGAAGCCGCCGCTGTGACTACCGACCGCATGGCCGTTGAGCCAAACTTCCGTGCGGTAATCACAGGCGCCAAAATGCAGCAGTGTGCGGCGGTGATTGAGCAGCCAATCCTGCTCAACTGTGATCGTGCGCAAATACCAGACGCAGGGCATAAAATCTGTGCAGCCGATGCCGGAGAGTTTGCTTTCCGGGCAAAAGGGGACCAGAATTTCTTGCCGGAGATGTTCTGCTTCGGGTAATCCGCGCGCTCGTCCGCTTTTCCCGGGATCCATTTCAAAGTTCCAGGTACCATTAAGGTTTTGCCAAATCGGTCGTACCAGCTGCGGCCGTGGGTATTCCTGACGAGGATTATTCAATTGAGTCAGCCTCCTAAACGCATTTCTTTAATTCTAGTGGAAATTGCAAAAAAAATCAAGAGAAAGCTTGTCAAAATTCTATTAATTTGTTAGAATGAGTCGAATAGCAGCAGAGTGAGGCGAAATGAAATGCCAACAGAATATTTTATGCAAAGCGAACGCATCGGCTTCCGATACTGGCACCGGGAAGATCTGTCGTTGGCGCGCAGCTTATGGGGTGACGCCGCTGTGACGCATTGGATTTGCGCCAGCGGCCTTTTCAGCGAAGCGGAGATCAGCGCCAGACTGGCAAAAGAAATTGAAAATCAGCAAAATCATCAGATGCAGTATTGGCCGATCTTTCTTTTGGCAACGGGAGAATTCTTAGGCTGCTGCGGCTTACGCCCTTATGATCAGGAGCAGGGAATCCTGGAAATTGGGGTGCATTTAGTCCGTGCGCAATGGGGAAAAGGTTTGGCAACCGAAGCGGCGCGGCGCGCCATGATTTATGCCGCAGAAGTACTGCAGGCCAAAGCGCTTTTTGCCGGTCACCACCCCAACAACAGCGGTTCCAAAAAAGTCCTGCAAGGGTTGGGCTTTTGCTACCTGAAAGACGAATATTATGCGCCTACCGGCTTGATGCATCCATCCTATCTTTATTGGCTGGCAAAGCATTCTTGACAGTCGAGACTGCCAATGATAAAATAGAATAAATTGACGATAGGAGATGTAAGGATGCGCAGCTAATCTTGCTCTAATCAGACAAAGAAATAAAACGGCAGCAGAGCCGTTGATTCTTTGTGTCAAAAGCAAGAGAGTAGAATCAGCCTTACATCAGCAGGGAAGCCGAATTTGCAAAAAGAATGCTCGGCACCGCTTCCTGACCTTGTACCAGACTGCAAGAAGCTGCTTTCTTGCAGTCTTTTTACGATATGAGGTGAAAATAATGTCCTTGATTGCCATACAAAATTTAACCTTTGCCTATGAAGGCAGCTATGATACGATCTTTAAGCAGGTCAATCTGCAATTGGACAGCAATTGGAAACTGGGCTTTGTCGGCCGCAATGGCAGGGGGAAAACGACCTTTCTGCGCTTGCTTTTAGGCGATTATGCTTATCAGGGAACAATTTCGGCCGCTGTAGATTTTCAGTATTTTCCCTTTGCGGTTCCCGATCAGGAAAAAAACACGCAGCAAATCATGACAGAGATCTGCGGGGAAGCGCAAGTTTGGCAAATCAATCGGGAAATTTCCCTCTTGGATTTGACAGACGACGTTTTGCTGCGGCCTTTTTCCACCTTAAGCGAAGGAGAAAAGACAAAAATATTGCTGGCGGCACTCTTTTTACGGCAGGATTCCTTCTTATTGATTGATGAGCCGACCAATCATCTCGATCTGAAAGCACGGCAGATCGTCAGCGATTATTTACAGCGCAAAGCCGGTTTTATTCTGGTTTCGCATGACCGCAGCTTTTTGGACCATTGTGTCGATCATATCCTGGCGATCAATCAAGCCAATATTGAAATCCAACGCGGCAATTTCTCCTCCTGGTGGCTGAATAAAAACCGGCAGGATCAATTTGAATGGGACGAAAATGAGAAACAGAAAAAGGAAATCGGGCGTTTGCAGGAATTGGCCAAAGCAACTGCCGTCTGGTCCCAGCAAATTGAGAACACAAAGATAGGGCAAGGTCCGGTCGACCGCGGCTACATCGGGCATCAGGCAGCAAAAATGATGAAGCGCAGCAAGAACACAGAAAAGCGCGTGCAGCGCAGCATTGAAGAAAAAGCGAAGCTGCTGAAAAATCGGGAAACGGCAGAAAAGCTTGCCATCCATCCCCTGCGTTATCATGCAGATACCTTGCTGGAACTGCGGGATGTCAGCGTCAGCTACGATCAGCGCATCGTCTGTCAGAACATCCGCCTGGCAGTGCACCGCGGCGACCGCATCGCTTTGACGGGTAAAAACGGCTGCGGGAAAACCAGCCTGCTCAAGTTAATTTTGGATAAAGATATCCCATATCAAGGCGTCATTTACCGCGGCAGCCAGCTGAAAATCTCTTATGTGCCGCAGGATACGTCTTTTTTGCAAGGTGATTTAAAAGCTTTTGCCGAGCAAAACGGTATCGATGAAAGCTTGTTCAAAACGATCTTACGCAAGCTGGATTTTTCCCGCCTGCAATTTGAAAAACCGATGCAGACCTATAGCATGGGACAGAAGAAAAAAGTGGTGATCGCGGCCAGCCTCTGTGAAAAAGCGCACCTTTATCTCTGGGATGAACCGCTGAATTATATTGATCTGCTGTCGCGCATGCAGATTGAAGAGATTATTTTACAGGATGCGCCTACGATTGTCTTCGTGGAACATGACGCTGCTTTCGTGCAGCGAATTGCAACGCAGATCATCACCCTGCAGCGCTAAAAGCTACTTGCGCGGCAAATCAGCGCATGATAAGATGGCAGAAGAAATTGTCCGATTGCCGCAAGGCAGGGGGGAAAGGAGGGAACGCGATGATACAGGACGAAGCGACTGAACTCGCTCAGCTGGTCTTGGCGGCTCAGCGCAAAGACGAAGCGGCCTTTGAGCAATTGGTTCATCTCTACGAAAAAAAAGTCTATCAATTGGCTTATCGGATGGCGGCCAATCCGGATGATGCTTTGGAAATGACGCAGGAGATTTTCCTGAAACTCTACCGTTCCCTCGACAGTTTTAAAGGAGAATCCACGTTCAATACCTGGTTCTACCGCCTGGCTACCAACGCCTGCCTCGATTTTTTGCGAAAACGGCAGCGGGTGGAGAAGGTCGTGGCCTTTAGTTTAAATCAGAAAGATGTTTTTGAAAAAGAGACGGAGCCAAGCGATGCTTCCCCGCTGCCGCAGGAACTTTTAGAACGCTCCGATTTGCAGTCTTTGGTGCAGGAAGCCTTAAAGTTGCTCAACCCGGATCAAAAAATCATCTTGATCCTCTGCGATATCGAAAACAGAAGTTACGAAGAAATTGCAGAGCTGCTGCAATGTCAATTGGGTACGGTCAAATCCCGTATTTTCCGTGCCCGCAGCGCGCTGCGGCAGATCGTTCTCAGCCGGGCGGAACTTTTTCAAGGGTATTTGCGTCATACTGATCAGAAAGGAGGTTCTGAATGATGAATTGTCAGGATTGCAGAGCAGAATTATCTGCCGTTTTATCCCTGCCGGAAGAACAATGGCCCCCAGAACTCAGACAGCATTTAGCGGAATGCGCCGCTTGCCGTCAGGAAATTCTTTGGCTGCAGAAAGTTCAAGCTGCAATCAGAGCGGATCATCCGACGGAACTTCCACCAAATCTGCATAGCAGTATTATGGCGGCTATCGCAGCCGAAAAAATGACGGCTGTTGCGGCAGCGAACAAGACAGGCGACAGCGCCAAAACGAAAGCGCTTCAGGCAAAAAGCTGGAAGCGGCACTGGCGGTTTTGGACTACCGCCGCGATCGCGGCAATCGCCGCGGTTGCGATGCTGATCCAAACTTCGGGTCTTTTGGTTCGGCCGGAGCAAACGACGGCTGAGGTTGGCATCACGGATACAGCAAAAGAATATGACGCGGCGGCGGATACAAACGAAAGCGCGGAGCAGACAGCAAAAACAGAGCAGGATGCGAATAGTGCAGACATGAAAAGAGCCATTCCGTCTCTGCCGGGAGTGCCAACAGCCTGTGAACCGCCTAGTGACAGCGAGACAGCACCCGTGAAGGAAGCGACAGGCGGCAGTAAAATGTTGGCTAAACCTCCCGAAGCAAACCTCACCGATCCAACTGTGACTAACGACACACTGCTGCCGGAAGCAAGCGTTGCTGCCACGGACAGTGCGGCGGCACCAAACAGTACGGCTGACCCGGATGGCTTGTCAGAACCGACTGCGCTCTATGGTTTAGCGGCAGCACCGCCAACCGCTTTGGTGCAGCCAGAGCCGCGCAGCGTGCAAATTGAACTGGATCAGACGCTGCAGGAAGCAATTTTAACGGCGGCGGAGCACAGTCCCTTAGCTTATGAACTCATAGCGGCCACCGCAGAAGGATCTCTGACAGAATTAAAAATAGAAGGAACCGGGGAGGAACTCGTCGAACTCTTGCAAGGAATCGTGATTCCTGCCGATTCTACGGTTTCTTTACCTGTCTTCAGTTTACAGCCAACGGGAGATTCGGAGAAAACCGCCGACCAAAACGAGGTCAGTGTCTATCCGATCGGTTCTCGCTGTGTAGCATTGCAGGCAGGAACGGTTTATCAATTGAGTTTTGAGTTTCAAGTTAAATAATGCGTAACAGAAAGGCAGGAGAAATTACTCCCTGCCTTTTTACGTGAGATCGTTTTCCAAAGGGAACGATCAGGAGGAGGAAAAAATGACAAAAGACAAAACAACGGAGCGGCAATTTGTAGATTCTCCGGAATACTTAGCCAAGAAAGAATATTTCAAACAATTCATTACCGTCTACGGTAAAAAAACAGTGCATGATCTGCTGGCATTCCATGCCGATGTGAAAGTGGAACGGGTTTTGGTTGCTAAAGACAGCCGTTCCGAAGCGATTCGTGAAATTGTGCAGCTGGCAAACCAACGCAAAATCACGGTTAAAGAAATGGACCGCGAGCAACTTTCCCGGATTTCCAAAAACAAAGATGAAGATCAGGGTGTTGTTGCGGATGTAATTGGCAAAATCGATAACAATTGGTCAGCCTGGCTGGCTACAGCGCCTGCCAATGCCCGTTTGATTGCCCTGGATGGCATCACTACCCCGGCGAATTTGGGTATGACCATCCGTTCTGCGGTGGCCTCCGGTTTGGATGGCCTGCTGATTCCGGAAGCGGGTATGCCCAGCATCAATCAGCCCTTCGTAATCAAAGCAGCGGCTGCAACCGTTTTCCAGGCGAATATTTACCGCCACCCCACCTTGTTGGAAGCGCTGCAGCAGGCTGTCACAGCCGGTTTTACCATCTACGGTTTATCCGGTGATGCCAAAGGCAAAAACCTTTTTGGCACGAAATTTGCCGAAAAAGCGATTTTTGTCTTGGGTAACGAAAGCGTCGGTATTTCTCCGGAAGTACGAGAGATTTGTCAGCAATTTATCACCATCCCCATGGCGGAAAAAGTGGAATCACTCAATGTTTCCGCTGCGGCGACCCTGGTGAGCTACGCTGTTTCCAATGCTGATTTTATGAAAAAGCAGCAGTAATTATATCGAAGCCAAAAAAGAATAACCTTGCATAAGTCCGACTCAAAGTTCCACAGATGCAGATGACAGAAATGCGAATCAATCAGGAAAAGGAGAGATTATGATGCCGGTCACAAAACAAACCATCGATGGCAATACAGCGGCTGCCCATGTAGCTTACGCCTTTAGTGATGTTGCGGCGCTCTATCCGATTACCCCTTCCACCACTATGGGGGAAGTCTGCGATGAGTGGGCTGCTGCCGGCCGCAAGAACTTATTCGGCCAAACCCTGAAAATCACCGAAATGCAATCGGAAGCCGGCGCTGCCGGAGCAGTGCACGGTGCTTTGAGCGCCGGCGCTCTGACTACCACTTTTACCGCTTCGCAAGGCTTACTCCTGATGATCCCCAATATGTATAAAATTGCCGGTGAATTGCTGCCGACGGTCTTCCATGTTTCGGCGCGCGCCATTGCTACCCATGCCTTATCGATCTTTGGTGATCATCAGGATGTGATGGCCACCCGTCAGACCGGCTTTGTCATGTTGGCTTCCGCTTCCGTGCAGGAAGTGATGGACCTGGCTTTGGTGGCGCACCTTGCCACATTAAAAGCTCACCTGCCCTTCCTGCATTTCTTTGACGGTTTTCGCACTTCGCATGAAATTCAAAAAATTGAACTGATCGATTATCAGGAAATGGCTAAACTGATTGATTGGGATGAAGTCAAAGCTTTCCGTGCCCGAGCGCTCAACCCAGAACACCCGGTGCAGCATGGTACCGCTCAAAATGCCGATATTTATTTCCAGGGCCGCGAAGCGGCAAACTCCTACTATCAGGCGGTTCCGGCGATTGTAACGGAAATGATGCAGAAAGTCGGCGAATTGACCGGCCGGCATTATCAGCCTTTTGATTATGTCGGTGCTGCGGATGCCAGCGAAATCATCGTCGCCATGGGGTCTGCCTGCGAAGCCATTGAAGAAACGGTCAACTATTTGACTGCGCAGGGACAGAAAATCGGTTTGATCAAAGTCCGCTTATACCGCCCCTTCTCCAGCCAGGATTTCCTGCGCGTGCTGCCAAAAACCGTACAAAAAATAGCCGTTCTGGACCGCACGAAAGAACCCGGCTCGCTGGGAGAACCGCTGTATCTTGATGTCTGCGCCGTCTTTGCTAATCGCACAGAGCATCCTCTGATCGTCGGAGGGCGTTACGGTTTGGGATCCAAAGATTTTACGCCGACCATGATACATGCGGTATATCAAAATCTGCACCGTGCACAGCCAAAGACCGGCTTTACGGTGGGGATTCAGGATGATCTGACCCACACCAGCCTCCCGCTCTCAGAGAAAATCGACACCGCTCCAGCCGGCGCCTACAGCTGCCTGTTTTACGGGCTTGGTTCCGACGGCACAGTGGGAGCCAACAAGAATTCCATCAAAATCATCGGCGATCATACCGATCTCTATGCGCAAGGTTACTTTGTTTACGATTCCAAGAAATCGGGCGGCATTACCGTCTCTCATCTGCGTTTTGGCAAGACGCCGATCCAATCGCCCTATCTAATTGGAGCAGCCGACCTGATTGCCTGTCATAACCCTTCCTTTGTGGATAAATATGATATGGCTGCCGATCTCAAAACAGGCGGCATCTTTTTGCTCAACTCGCCCTGGACAGCCGCAGAAATGGCAGAGAAATTGCCCGCTCACCTGAAACGGGCACTGGCTGAAAAGCAAGCCCGCTTCTATACGGTCGACGCCTTAAAAGTCGCCCGCGAAGTTGGTATGGGCAATCGCATCAACGTTGTGATGCAGTCCTGCTTCTTCCACATCGCGAACGTCATCCCGGCAGTGCAAGCCATTGATTACATCAAGCAGGCTGTGGTCAAGACCTACGGCAAAAAAGGTGAAAAAGTGGTGGCGATGAACTTTGCCGCCATCGACCTTTCCATTGCGGGATTGCAGGAAATTCCCGTACCGGCTGCCTGGCGCGATCTGCCGGAACCAGCTAAAATCAAAGAGGATCTGCCTCTGTTTATCAGCCAGATCGCTCAACCGATGGCTGCTCTGCAAGGGGATCAGCTGCCGGTCAGCATTTTCCCGGCGGACGGCAGCTATCCGGTAGGGACAACCGCTTATGAAAAGCGCGGTATCGCGGTGGATATCCCTGTTTGGCAGATGGAGAAATGCATTCAATGCAACCAATGCTCTTTTGTCTGCCCACATGCAGCCATCCGCCCCTATTTAGCAGATGCAGCTGATTTGAGTCAAAAACCTGCCGGCCTGATGAGCAAAGCGGCCATCGGCAAAGAAGCGGCCGGCAAACAATTCATCATTCAAGTGTCGCCTCTGGACTGCACCGGCTGCGGCAACTGCGTAGAGGTGTGCCCCGCCAAAGACAAAGCGCTGCTGCTGCAAAATCTGGAGACCGTGAAGGAAGCCGAAATTGCGAAGTACGAATTCGTAGAAAAACTGCCCAGAACAGAGAATCAATTTAATGCGGCAACCGTCAAAGGCAGTCAGTTCAATCTGCCGCTCTTCCAATTCTCCGGCGCCTGTGCCGGCTGCGGCGAAACGCCTTATATCAAAGTAGTGACTCAATTATTCGGCGACCGCATGGTGATTGCCAACGCCACCGGCTGTTCTTCCATTTACGGCGGCAGCGCGCCGTCCAATCCCTACTGCAGTAACCAAAAAGGGCAGGGCCCGGCCTGGGGCAATTCCCTCTTTGAAGATAATGCGGAATACGGCTTTGGCATGGCGGTTGCCTATATCCAGCGCCGCGATCAATTGGCCGAACTGGTCACCCAACTGCTGACGACACCGATCATTGGCGAAGTAAAAACAGCCTTGGAAAATTGGCTGCAGCATCGCATGGATGCCAAACTCTCTAGGGCTTACGGCGAGCAATTAAAAGCATTGCTGCCGGAAGCGATGGTCAAAGTCCCTGCGGCCGAGCAAAAGGCCTTTGCGGAAATTCTAGAGCGCAGCGATTTATTTGTCAAACCGTCCATTTGGATCTTTGGCGGTGATGGCTGGGCTTACGATATCGGCTATGGCGGCTTGGATCATGTTCTGGCGCAGAACCTTGATGTCAATGTGCTGGTGCTCGATACGGAAGTCTATTCCAATACCAATGGTCAAGCCTCCAAAGCGACGCCGACCGGTGCTTTGGCTAAATTTGCCGCCACCGGCAAGAAAAACAAGAAAAAAGATCTCGGTATGATGGCGATGTCCTACGGCTACGTCTATGTCGCGTCCGTCAATATGGGTGCCAATCAAAGTCAATTTGTCAAGGCGCTGGCGGAAGCGGAAAGTTACAACGGTCCGTCACTGCTGATCTGTTATTCTCCCTGCATCAATCATGGCATCAATATGAGCGAATCGCAGTTGGAAGCCAAGAAAGCCACCTTAGCTGGTTATTGGCCGCTCTACCGTTACAATCCGGAGCGGACAGCAGCCGACGAAAATCCCTTCCAAATCGACTATCAGGCAGCGCAAGCCGATTTCAAGACATTTTTGATGAGCGAAGTCCGTTATTCCGCCCTGGCGAAACAATTCCCGCAGGAAGCGGAGCGCCTCTTTGCCAAGGCGGAAACCGAAGCCAACGAGCGTTTTGCCATGCACAGCAAGATGGCAAAGCAACCGGATTAATGGTTTTGCTGCCGAGGTAATCGCAGTCATCAGCTCTGAAAGGTCGGAACAAATCTGTTCCGGCCTTTTTGCCGCTTCATCGAATAAGAAACTTTAATTCGCAAACATTTTAATTTTTTTCTGGCAGATGGGAGGAAATTTCCTTCTCATCCAGAATTGAAAAAGGATCACTTGATTCACAAAGTGAGAAAAATCAAGGATGACAGAGAGAAAAAGATCATATTGCGGGGAGGCTTTTTATTTTGGCTATTTTGAGCGCAAAAGACCGTACTTTTCATTCCGTTGATGATATCTGCACCCATCTGGGAGATGACTACGCACAATATCTGGGTTCCATTGTACCGCCGATCTTTCAGAACTCCTTATTTGTCAAACCAACTCCGTATAACGGTGTACCGGATACGGGTTATGCTTATACGCGGGTCAGCAATCCCACCATTGAGATTGCCGAAAAGAAAATCGCTGCTCTGGAAGGCGCGGAAGGTGCGCTCTGTTTCAGCTCCGGGATGGCGGCCATCTCATCTGCTATCATGCATTTTGTCAGAAAAGACAGCCATGTCGTCTATGTCGCTTCCAGCTACGGTCCTACCCGCAGCTTTATCACCGGTTACTTGGCGAATCGCATCGGACTGACTTACACTGCAGTCAGAGGCAGTGACGTGGAGGACATTGAACAGGCAATTCAGCCGAACACCGCCCTGATTTACCTGGAAAGCCCCTCCAGCAGCGTTTTCCGCATGCAGGATCTGGCTGCTGTCGCCAAAATTGCCAAAGCGCATCAGATCGGAACGGTGATCGACAATACTTACGCTACGCCGCTGCATCAGCACCCCTTGCAATACGGCATCGACATCTCCTGCCATACCGCTTCCAAATATATGGGCGGTCACAGTGATATTGTCGCCGGCGCTCTGGCCGCCAATGCCGAAATCATTGAAAGCATTCAACATAACGAACGCGAACTCTACGGCTCCAACATGGATCCGCATCAGGCGTGGCTCCTGATCCGCGGTTTGCGGACGCTGCCGGTGCGTTTGGCGCAGCACGGCAAAAGTGGCTTGAAAGTGGCACAATTTCTGGAACAACACCCCAAAGTGAAACAAGTGTTTTATCCAGGGTCTGCCAGTTACGAACAACAAGACTTATTTAATCAATATCTCAGCGGCACAAACGGCTTGATCAGCATCGTACCCCACGGCAGCACCGAACAGATTCAGGAATTCATCTATTCCTGCAAACTGTTCCAATATGGCGTCAGCTGGGGCGGCTTTGAAAGCTTGATTCACGGCAACACGGTTGGCTTGAGCGAAGAACAAGCCGCCAAAGTAGATTGCCCGGCGAATCTGGTCCGCATTCATGTCGGTCTGGAGGATGTAGACAGCTTAATTGCTGATTTAGATCAGGCACTGGCAAAAATAGAAATGTAGGTAGTTATGAAAAAATTTATCGGTAATAAAGCCTTTTATAAGATGGTCCTGCTGCTGGTCGTTCCCATGATCATTCAGCAAGGAATCACCAGTATTGTCAATTTACTGGATAATGTCATGGTGGGTCGGCTCGGCACAGAAGCGATTTCTGCCGTGGCAATCTGCAGTCAATTTTTCTTCGTCTTAAATGTTACAATTTTCGGTGGACTTTCCGGCGCCTCTATTTTCTCGGCTCAATTCTTTGGCCGCAAGGATTACGAAGGCGTCATGCACACATTCCGCTACAAAATTCTCTTTGGTATTGCCATTTGTTTTGCGGCGATTTTGGTCTTCAATATTTGGGACACGCAATTGATTCATCTCTTCCTGAATGAGACAGCGGGGGACGCGGCGGATCTGGCGTTAACCATGACGTTAGCCAGGCAATATCTCAAGATCATGCTTTGGGGTATCGTGCCATTTGTGATTTCGCAATGTTTTTCTTCCACCTTACGTGAAAGCGGCAACACCGTCATTGCCATGACCGGCAGCATCCTGGCTGTTTTGACCAACTTGGTCGGCAACTACCTGCTCATTTTTGGCAGCTTCGGTTTCCCGCGTTTGGGCGTAGAGGGAGCCGCCATAGCCACCGTAATATCCCGTTTGGTAGAAGCAGGTTTCATTGTTGGGGCAACCTGGCTGCAGCGAGACAATTTCTACTTTGTGCGTAAAGCCTTCCAAAGTGCCTACATCCCGGCGAAAATCCTCAAAGGCATTGCCATCAAAGGTTCTCCCTTACTGCTCAACGAATTTGTCTGGTCGATCGCGACTGCCTCACTCACCGCCAACTATGCCTTCCGCGGTATCACAGTGGTAGCCGCGCTGAATATTTCATCCACGATTTCTCAACTATTTGCCATCTTTTTTATGGCGATGGGCAATGCGGTTGGCGTTTTGGTCGGGCAGCAGTTGGGAGCTGGTGATTTCGCTAAAGCCAAAGATACCGATCATAAATTGATTTTCCTCAATGTCGGCACTTCCGTGGTGCTGGGTTGTCTATTAGCCCTGTTTTCTTCCTATATTCCGCTGATTTATAATACAGAAGCTGCGGTTCGCCAAATGGCATCCAGCTTCCTGATTGTGTCGGCCATGGCCTTCCCGCTGCACGCCTTTAACCACAGTGTTTACTTTACACTGCGCTCCGGCGGCAAAACGATCATCACCTTTTTCTTTGACAGTGTTTTCACCTGTATCGTCAGCGTCCCTTTGGCCTTTTTTCTTTCACGCTATACCTTACTGCCGATTGTGACTGTTTACCTGATCGTGAACATGGCCGACGGTATCAAATCGGTCATCGGTTTTATCATGCTGAGAACCGACAGCTGGGTGAGAAGTATCGTCGCGTAAGGGATAAGGCGTAGCTTCATCGTTTTACGGCGTTACTTCAACCAACTCGCAATATTGCGGTGTTACTTCAACCAACTCGCAAGGTAGCCAGCTATCAAACGTCAAGTGGCAAAACGAAAATTATATTCTGGGAACATAAGGCTTTTTATCCCTTAAAACAGCGAAAACAATGTTGCATAATTTATGTGTAACAGCTCCAATTGCCGTCATATAATCTTTTCCTTCGTCGCGTTTCTTCTGGTAAAAAGCAGACATGACCGGATCTTTTTGCGCGGCAACCGTTGCGGCATTCCAGAGCGCTCTGCGCAGATAAGGTGAGCCTCGCTTCGACATCGTGTTGTGCGTTGAAGTGAAATTACCGGATTGCTTAATCGAAGGGTCAATACCGGCAAATGCCGCCAATTTCTTTGGATTTTCGAAATTATCAATATTGCCGATTTCCGAGTAGATCACCGCAGCCGAGGTGACTCCAACACCAATAATGGTATCCAGATAGCATTCACATTGGGAATAGATCTGCTCAATCTTATTCTCAATTGCGTCAATCTGTTCTTCAATGAATTGAATCAGATCCACGGTTTGGTGTAATTCAAAGCATAGAGCAGCGTTCGCTCTATTCACACCAACAGTGTGTCTGCAGGCGCTGCGGATCTCGAGCGCTTTTTCCTCACCGAAACTGCCGCGGGAATGCTTCGCTAAAAAATCAGCCAACCGCTTTGTACCGAGCTTCAGAATGGCATCCGGTGACGGATACTTGCTGAGCAACTCCAGCGAAGTTTTACCGAAAATATCTGAAAACAGCTTGTGATATTCCGGAAAAAGGTGATCCAGCACGCCAATTACATGGTTTTTGTGCTTTGCAATCTCATCAACCAGAGAACAGCGGAAACGGCATAACTCGCGTAAATTCTGGACATCCTCCGTTTGTACCGCTACGTCGGAATAACGTCCCATGCGGATCACATCCGCGATATAACCGCAATCCACCGTATCCGTCTTGGTTTTACGGACAGACATGCGCCGTATGGCGTCGGTGAGCAGGGGATTGACCACATGCAATTCAATTCCTAAATCGAGTAAAACACAATAAAAATTCAGCCAGTAATGACCGGTGGCTTCCATGCCGACGCAAATTGCATCTTGCTTTTGGTAAAAAGCGACCTTCTGCAAAAACAATTGAAAGCCCTCTTCGGAATTTTCAAATGCAAACGAGGGAGCCAGCGCTTGACCACTGGCGTCCACCGCGATCGCCTGGTGACGGAATTTACCGATGTCTACGCCAAAAGTAATCATTTACAGCAACTCCTCAAACTGGAATGCGGCAAAGGATGATCTCTCTGACGCTGACAGCTGCAACCTCGCGTGAAATACAAGGATTTTACCCTATCCAGCCAATACGCAGATTTCTGTCAGATCAGAGGCAACACTCTACATCACAGGAACGATTCCCAGGGAACAGTACGTTGACCTCTGCCTGACAAAATTATACCACAAAGGGCAAACCCCTTGGATACTTAAAGAGTGGCTTTGGCTCGCTTCCTGTACCCTGTAAATGAGTTACCTTGGCACTACTAGTATATACGAGGGAACGGTCTTGACCGTTCCGCGTGCCCCGTCCTGGCGTAACTCTATCGTTCTGCGGTGTTAATTGAACCGTGCGGAACGGTCAAGACCGTTCCCTACATTTGCTCCAACCTATTTCGTGCTATGCAATCATTATTCCATTGCTCCAACCTGCAATTGCGTTATGCAATCATTATTCCATCGCTTGGTGCTGAAAATGTGGTGGATGCCCCGGCGTAGCTTCATTACATTGCGGTATTACTTCAACCAACTCGCAAGGTAGGGAACGGTCTTGACCGTTCCGCGTGCCCCGTCCCGGCGTAGCTTCATTGTATTGCGGTGTTACTTCAACCTACACGCAACATTGCGATGTTACTTCAACCAACTCGCAAGGTAGGGAACGGTCTTGACCGTTCCGCGTAACCCGTTTTGGCGTAGCTTCATTGTTTTGTGGTGTTACTTCAACCAACTCGCAAGGTAGGGAACGGTCTTGACCGTTCCGCGTGCCCCGTCCCGGCGTCCCTGCGTTCCCGGCGTAGCTTCATTACATTGCGGTGTTACTTCAACCAACTCGCAAGGTAGGGAACGGTCTTGACCGTTCCGCGTGCCCCGTCCTGGTGTAGCTTCATTGTTTTGCGTTATGCAATCATTATTCCATCGCATGGCGCTGAAAATGTGATGGATGTTCTGGCGCCATTCCATCGTTATGCGCTATGCAATCATTATTCCATCGCTTAGTGCTGAAAATGCAACTGCTATCCCACAGAACCCTTCCGCGTACCCCGTCTCCGCCACTCCGCCGCCCCATTGCTGCGCCCCAAAAACGGCAATTGAAAGAATCTTGCAAATTCGGGTAGAACACTCAAAATATCAAATAATAGAACTTGACAAAGTCTCTTGCGTCAAGGTATTATATCTTGTCTCTTATTTTTATCACGACATCATAATTCTTTTTCTCACAGCAAAGGCGGTCAGTTTTTGAGTGCATGGAGCGATCCTAACAACTCAGCCAATTCAGGATGGACGGGAGGGGTGCTGCTTCTTCAGTCCATCTTTTTTTATGAATCGATATCGAATTATCGGTATAATTGTATCGTTTTTATTAGTCTGACTGGCTTTGTCGAATTTTTTGTGTAACCGATCCTCGAGGAGGATCCTGAATTTCATTTTCTTTAATACTTCAAATGGAGCAGGAAAGGTGGTGAGGTATCTATGAAAGAAATACTCCGTCAGGTGAAAAATGCCGAGCAGGAAGCAGCAACCACGGTGGAAAAAGCCAAAACAGAGGCTGAAGAACTGATCTATCACGCCAAAACAGAATCAGCACTCAAGTTGGAAAAAACCATTGAGCAAGCGCGCAGCGAAGCAGAGCATTTGTTATCTGAACGTAAGACTCTCGTAGAAGAGAAATTACAGTCGATCAGTCTGGAAAACCAGGAAACAAGACGTCAGATCGTCTCCGGTGCGGAGCAGCATATTCCCGAAGCAATTGCATTGATTAAGGAAAGGATGGTGAAGCGCGTTGGCAATCGCTGAGATGAAAAAAGTCCGCCTCGTCGCTCACCAGGCTTGGCAAAAAAAGCTGATTACTTCCTTGCAGGAGTGGGGATTTGTCCAATTAGTGGATGTCAAGCAGCAACTGAAAGACAGTGAGTTCGCCGTAGAAGTTGATTCCGGCGACCTCGATCTTGATCTCAGCGCCGCTGCCGAAGCGCAGGCAAGAATCAAAGCAGCGTTGGAATATCTCAAACGTTTTAACAAAAAATCCGAAGGTCTGATCGTCAGTTTTATGAACCTGAAAAAGCAGATCAGTCAAGATGAAATGGCTGATATTATTCAGAATTATGACGGTTTGGCAGTCGCTTCCCGCTTCAGTCAATATGAAAAACGTCTGGCTGAAATCGCCAATCTCTTGAGCCGTTTAGCAGGTGAACGCAGTCAGCTGACACCCTGGCTGAAACTTGATCTGGCTCCGGCTCAGCTGAATCAATTGAAAGAGGCCGAAGCATTGCTGGGCAGTATTCAAATCGCACAGTATCAGGCTTTGCTTAGCAAATTAGCATCTGCGACCGATCAGCAGGTACATGTTGAGCTGATCGACCAAAACAACAAAGATTGTCTGATGGTTGTACTGGCGATTCGCCAGGATGAGCGAGTCAAACAGGCACTGCGGGAAACTAATTTTTCAGCGGTCATGCTGCCACGGCCTGAGAAAACACCCAGTGATGCCCTAACGGAAATCGAAAACGAAACACAGCTGCTGCAAAAAGAGCGCGAAGAAATTATGGCAACCAGCACCGCAATGCTGGCAGACCAACTGAAGCTGGAAGCGTTAAGCGATTATTACGGTCAGCGAGTCCAGAAATATCAAGTAAAAAAGCTGATCGTCTCCACTGAGACCGTTATTTTGCTTGAAGGTTGGCTGCAGGAAAAATACCGCGTAGAGTTTCTGCAGAAGATGCAGGAGCACTACCCTGAGGTGGTTGTTTTTATCACCGAACCGGAAGAGACCGATAATCCGCCGATCGTGCTCAAGAATAACGCTGCCTCCACTCCCTTCGAATTCGTTATGAATATGTATGGCTGGCCGAATTATCGTGAGCAGGATCCCACCGCCGTTTTGGCGCCTTTCTTCGCCTTATTCTTTGCCATTGCTCTGGCCGACGCCGGTTATGGTTTATTATTATTGATCTTAGGTTTCTATTTCATGCGGAAATACGATCTCGACGCCGGTGGCAAGAAATTTTTCCGTTTGTTTATGACCTGCGGCGCCTTAACAATCGTGGTTGGTTTGTGTCTGAACGGCTTTTTCGGTAATTTATTGGACTTGCTGCCGTCACTCGCCTTCCTGCGCCGCATCAAAGATTCAATCGTGCTGATCGATCCCATGTCCAATCCCATTGGCATGATGGTCCTCTGCGTTGCTTTGGGCGTTGTCCAAGTTTGGACCGGCTACCTGATGAAATCGATCGGTGCTTGGCGCCGGGGCGATAAAATCGGTGCTCTGCTCGATGGCGGACCCTGGATGGTCTGGATCGCAGCCTTAACCTTCTTTGTTCTCACTGCCACCGTACCCGCCCTTAGCGGTTTAGCTGCTGTTGGCAAATACGGAGCCATTGCCGGTGCTTTAGGCATCGTGCTGACCCAAGGCCGCGGTTCCAGCAACATTTTCGGTAAACTAGGCGGCGGACTCTATGCGCTCTATAATACCATCGGACCCTTGAGCGATACCTTATCCTATACTCGTTTGCTGGCTTTGGGCTTATCGGGCGGCGTCATTGCTATGGTCGTCAATACCTTTGCGGTCATGCTGAAAGACATCCCCTTTGTTGGCTGGATCCTGATGCTGGCCCTGTTAGTGGGCGGTCATCTCTTTAATATCGTTCTTTCCTTGCTTGGTTGTTTTGTCCATTCTGCTCGTTTGCAGTATGTGGAATTCTTCACCAAGTTTTTCGAAGGCGGCGGAACCCCGTTCCGTCCTTTCAGACGGGAAACCAAATATACCGTCATCAAAGAGTAAGTTTTTACAGCGAAAGAAGCTGTTGATACTTAGAGGTTTCAAAACAAAAAAAATACGTTTGGAGGAATTTTTCATGACAGTTGTATCATGGTTTGGCGTCAACGCCGGTTGGTGCCTCGCAATTTTTGGTGCCGCTATGGCTGTTTTAGTCGCAGGTATTGGTTCCAGTATTGGTGTTGGTATTTCCGGACAAGTGGCTGCCGGTATTATGACCGAAGATCCCGAAAAATTCGGTAAATTATTGCTGTTGCAGGCGTTGCCGGGCACCCAGGGTATTTATGGCTTCTTGGTTGCTTTCTGGGTTATCTTAAAAATCGGTTTCCTGGGCGGCAATGTTTCCTTGCTCAGCGTTGATACCGGCTGGCAGATCTTCTGCGCCTGTATCCCGGTTGCCTTTGGTGGTTTGATTTCCGCTATCTGGCAGGGCCGCGTTTCTGTTGCCGCTATGAACGTGGTAGCAAAACATCCCGAAGCATCCGGCCAGGCTTTGATTCTTCCCGCTTTGGTAGAAACCTATGCTATCCTTGGCTTACTTGCCAGTATTCTTCTGGTCAACGGTATTGCTGTTTAACAGGATCAAATAAAGTAAAGGGCAAATCCGTTGCTGCAATGACAGCACGGTTTACCTGAAGGGGTTGGTCAGATGTCCTTAGAAAGTATTTTAAGCAAAATCATCCTCGACGGTCAGACAGAAGGCTCCCGACTGATTTCCGAAGCCCAGATGCGCGCAGCAGCAATCCGGCAGCAGGGACAGGATGAAGCAGAAATCCGTCGTCAGCAAATCCTACAGCAAGCAAATCTCGAGGCGGATGAATACGAGCTGCCTCTTCTTTCCATCGCCAAATTGGAAGCCCGCAAAAGCAGGCTTTTAGCGCAGCAGGAAGTAATTCAAGGGTCCTTTGACCGAGCACTGGTAGAACTGCGTGCCTTACCTCAAGAGGAGAGTCAGGAATTACTGAAACAACTCTTATTGGAAGCGGCTGTCACCGGTAACGAAGAAATTGTGGTGGAAGAGCAGGATCGTAAGCTCTATAACCTGACATTTTTAGCCAAGGTGAACCTGGCGCTGATGATGAGCGGCCGTAAAGCTGGCTTAAAGCTGTCGGAACAAACCGGCAGTACCGGTGGTGGTTTTATCCTGAAAGCGGAAGACATTGAAATCAACGCCACTTATCCGGCTTTGATCAAAGAGATCCGCGACGAATTGGAACCGCAAGTGGTCAAAATTCTCTTCGGTCAAAACGAATAAAGAAATGAAAATGCTGTCATCAGACCGGCTGCAATTGCGATTGCGATTGCGGTTTGGCTGCTGACGAAGGAGTTGATGGCATGGCTGTGTCACAGGACTCTAAGTTTGCGTATGCTGTTGGACGAATCCGGGTGCTGGAAATGAAGCTCCTGGATCAGGCCAAAATGCAGCGAATGCTGGAAGCCAAAACCCCGGAAGAAGCCTTTCATGTTTTGGCAGAAACTGAATACGCAGACCTGGTGGCGATGGCCAAGAATCCGCATCAGTTTGAATTGGTCACCACGGGTGAAATTCGCAGAGTTTACGAACTGATTCGTAAAATGCTGCCCAATGAACCGCTGACCGATTTATTTTGTGTCAAATATGACATTCACAATCTCAAAGTTTTATTAAAAGCCGCGTATCAGGCAAAAAACTTCGATCATCTTCTGATGGACGTTGGTTTGGTCCCGGTTGAATTGATGAAATATGTCGCCCAAGGCGAAACAGTCCCGGGGGTGCCGGAGCGTTATCTCAAAGCGGCAGCCGAAGCACGTCTTGCCTTTGCTGCCAGTAATGATCCCAAGGTGATTGATACGATCCTGGATCGGGAACTCTATAGTTCCTTAACCAGCATAGCCAAAAAGAATCACTACGATTTCTACGCTAAAATCATCACCGATCAGATCGATCTTTCTAACCTGCGCAGCATGATCCGCGCCAAACGGATGGGCAGAGACAAAGATTACCTCAACGAATCGCTCTTGCCCGGCGGTGCAATTCCCATGGCCAAGTATCTGGAATTGGTCGATGCGGAATGGGATCAGATCATCACAGGCTTTGCCAATACGGCGCATGCCGCCTTGGTCAAGGAAGGCATTGTCGATTTTCTCGCCGTGGGTCAGCTGACCCTGCTGGAAAAACTGATCGACGATAAAATCATGCAGCAGGTCAAGCAGGCCAAAGTCTTGTCGCTCGGACCGGAGCCGGTCATCGGCTACCTGATGGCGAAAGAGACGGAAGTCCGCAACATCCGCATCATCATGGTGGGGAAACTCAATGATGTCGCGACCGCTGTCATCCGCGAAAGGCTGCGTGATAGTTATGTATAAAATCGGCTTAATCGGTGATCGGGATACGATCATGGGATTCAGGGCTTTGGGTCTTGAAACCTACGAAGTCATCACCCGTGAAGACACCACTGCAGCATTGCAGAGCGTCATGAAAGAAGACTATGCTCTGATTTTCATGACCGAAAGAACCTACGCCCTGGTTCCTGATCTTTTGCGCGAATTCCGCGAGAGAAGTCTGCCCGTTATCAACATCATACCCGATAACCGCGGCAATCTGGGTCTCGGGATGAAGAGAATGCGCAGCATGGTAGAGAAGGCCGTCGGTGCGGACATTCTGTTCAAGGAAGAGGGAAAATAGATGGCAAATATTGCTCAGTCGCAAGGAACAATTATCAAAGTATCCGGCCCTCTCGTCGTCGCCAAAGGCATGCAGGATGCCAAAATGTACGACGTGGTCAAGGTCGGCAAACAACAGCTGGTCGGCGAAATCATTGAAATGCGTAACGACCAGGCTTCCATTCAGGTTTACGAAGAGACATCCGGCCTCGGCCCCGGTGAAGTTGTGGTTTCCACCGGCGAACCGCTTTCCGTGGAACTGGCTCCCGGTCTGATGCGCTCCATTTATGACGGGATTCAGCGTCCGCTGGATAAGATCCGCGCTGTTGCGGGCGACTTCATTCCGCGTGGTGTGCAGGTGAACAGCATCGACCGCGAGAAAGTCTGGCAGTTTGTACCGCTTGCCACTGTTGGCAGCGAAGTAAAAGCCGGACAGACGTTGGGTACCGTGCAGGAAACCGTTTTGGTATCGCATAAAATCATGGTCCCGCCCGGTGTTTCCGGCACCCTGACCTGGTTACATGCCGGTGATGCCACCGTCGTGGAACCGATTGCCCGCATCCAAACGGCACAGGGCGAAAAAGAAATCGCCATGCTGCAGCTTTGGCCGGTGCGCCGTCCACGGCCGTATCAACAAAAACTTACTCCCACAGAACCGCTGACCAGCGGCCAGCGTGTTATTGATATGTTTTTCCCGGTCGCCAAAGGCGGCACCGCCTGTGTTCCGGGTCCTTTCGGCTCCGGTAAGACGGTTGTGCAGCATCAGCTGGCCAAATGGGCGGAAGCTCAGATCATCGTCTATGTTGGCTGCGGTGAACGCGGTAACGAAATGACCGATGTTCTGCTGGAATTCCCCGAATTAAAAGATCCTACCTCCGGCGAACCCTTGATGGAACGTACCGTTTTAATTGCCAATACCTCCAACATGCCTGTGGCAGCGCGTGAGGCTTCCATCTATACCGGTATCACCATTGCCGAATACTACCGCGATATGGGTTACTCCATCGCTTTAATGGCCGACTCCACTTCCCGTTGGGCAGAAGCCCTGCGTGAAATGTCCGGCCGTTTGGAAGAAATGCCCGGCGAAGAAGGTTATCCGGCTTATCTGGGTTCCCGTCTGGCCGAATTCTACGAACGCGCCGGTAAAGTCGTCACCTTAGGCGGCAGCGAAGGCTCCCTATCCGCCATTGGCGCCGTTTCACCTCCCGGCGGTGATCTTTCCGAACCGGTTGCGCAATCGACTCTGCGTATCGTCAAAGTTTTCTGGGCTCTGGCCGCCCGCCTCGCCGAAGCGCGCCATTTCCCCGCCATCGACTGGCTGCAGAGCTATTCGCTCTACAGCGACCGCATGGATACTTACTTTGACCGCCATGTCAATGCGGAATGGGCCAACTCCCGCCGCGATGCCATGCGTCTGCTGCAAAGAGAAGCCGAATTGGATGAAATTGTGCGTTTGGTTGGTTTGGATGCACTGTCTCCCTCCGATCGCTTAACCCTGGAAACCGCCAAATCCATTCGGGAAGACTTTTTACATCAAAACGCCTTCCACGAAATCGATACCTACACGTCACTGAAAAAGCAATTCCGCATGCTGCATCTGATCCTGTTCTTCTACCGGGAATCGGAACTGGCCATGGCCGGCGGCTTTGCCTTGGAAAAAATCCTCAAATTGCCGGTGCGGGTAGAAATTGCCCGAGCCAAATACATTCCGGAAAAAGACCTTGATCCGGCTTTTGACGCCATCGAAAGCCATATCCAGGCGCAACTAAAATAGGGGGAGGGAGAACGATGCAAAAAGAATACCGTACCATAACCGAAATAGCCGGCCCCCTAATGTTAGTGGAGAGAGTAGAGGGAGTCAAATACGAAGAGCTGGTGGAAATCGAACTGCCAAACGGTGAGATTCGCCGCGGCAAAGTCCTAGAAGCCATGGAAGGCAAAGCCCTGGTGCAGATTTTTGAAGGCACCTCCGGCATCAACATCCGTGAAAGCAAAGTCCGCTTCCTGGGTAAATCCATTGAGCTCCCCGTATCTATGGATATGCTGGGCCGCGTTTTTGACGGTTTCGGCCGTCCCATTGATAACGGTCCCAACATCATTCCGGAAAAGCGCGTTGATATCAACGGCAACCCGATGAATCCCTACGCCAGAGCTTATCCTTCCGAATTCATCGAGACCGGCATTTCCACCATTGATGGCATGAATACCCTGGTGCGTGGCCAAAAGCTGCCGATTTTCTCGGCTTCCGGCTTACCGCATGCTCAACTGGCAGCGCAGATTGCCCGCCAGGCCAAGGTGCTTTCCACCAATGAAGGCTTCGCCGTTGTCTTTGCCGCCATGGGTATTACCTTTGAAGAAGCCGATTACTTCATCAGCGAATTCCGCAAGACCGGCGCCATCGACCGTGCGGTTCTGTTCATGAACCTGGCCAATGACCCCACCATCGAGCGAATTGCTACTCCGCGTATGGCGCTGACTGCCGCAGAATATCTCGCCTATGAAAAAGGCATGCATGTTTTGGTTATCCTCACCGATATGACCAACTATGCCGAAGCGCTGCGTGAAATTTCCGCCGCCCGCAAAGAAGTTCCCGGCCGCCGCGGTTATCCCGGCTACCTTTACACCGACTTATCCAGTATTTACGAACGCGCCGGCAGAATCCAGGGCAAACCGGGTTCCATAACCCAGATTCCTATTCTGACCATGCCGGAAGATGATAAAACGCATCCGATCCCTGACTTAACCGGTTATATTACCGAAGGTCAGATTATCTTAGGACGCGAACTGCACCGCAAAGGCATTTACCCGCCCATCGACGTGCTGCCGTCTCTTTCCCGTTTGAAAGACAAAGGTATCGGTAAAGGCAAAACCCGCGAAGACCACAGCGGCGTCCTGAACCAATTGTTCGCAGCTTACAGCCGCGGCAAAGATGCCAAAGAACTGGCCGTCATCCTGGGTGAAGCCGCCCTTTCCGATGCAGATAAGAGTTTCTATCGCTTCGCCGATGAATTCGAAAACCGTTTTGTCCGGCAGGGCGACCATGAAAGCCGCAGCATCATCGAAACACTTGATTTGGCTTGGCAACTGCTGGCGCTGCTGCCGGTAGAAGAACTGAAGAGAGTAAGTGATGAGCATATTGCCAAGTATATGCCCAAAGACACCGATGCTTAGGCGGGGTGAATAAAGATGGAAATTCGTGTTAACCCCACCCGCATGGAGCTGCTGCGCTTAAAAAAACGAGCAGCCGTCGCAAAGCGCGGTCATAAGCTCCTGAAGGACAAACGCGATGAACTGATGAAAACCTTCCTGGCGCTCACCCGCCAGGCGCGCGATCTGCGTCGGGAAGTGGACGACAAACTGACCACAGCCTACCGCAGCTTCCTGGTAGCCAGAGCGGTGATGTCGCCGGAAATGCTGGAAGAAGCCATCATGTTTCCCAAACAGCAAGTCAGCCTGACCATGAGTGAAAAACGCATGCTCAACCTGACGGCTCCGGTGTTTGAACTGCATCAGGAAGGCGAAGTCTATGCTTACGGCTTAGCCAATACCTCCAGCGAGCTGGACGCAAGCCTTGGTATTTTCTCCGAAGTGCTTTCCCTGATGGTCAAACTGGCCGGCATGGAACGTTCCGTAGAATTGCTGGCCGAGGAGATCGAACGGACCAGAAGACGCGTCAACGCCTTGGAACATGTCTTGATCCCGCAGTTGGAAACCGCCATCAAGAGTATTTCCATGAAGCTTTCCGAACAGGAACGCGCTTCTACCACCCGCCTGATGAAAATCAAAGACCTGATTCGCAAATAGGAAAATCGCAGGGACGTCAAAGCCCCTGCGGTTTTTTCTGTCTCAGGCGTTTGGCCGCTGCTCTTTAGAAATGAATTGACAATTCGGGGAATCCGTAGTACATTTAGTGTGCTGTACTCATCCGTTCATCAGAGCAATCAGGACAGTTTTGCTCAGGATTTTTGGGCTTAAGCAGGTAAAATGAGACGGTTCAGGAGTATTCTCTCAAACGATGGAGTTGAATCGATGGAATATGTGCGTGTTAAATTGGATCGGGTTGTGGCTGCTTTGGAGAGCGGCCTGACTTATGCTGTACCGCCAGAACTCAGCGAAAAACTCTGCATCGGCTCCTTGGTGGAAGTCCCGCTGCAGGGCGGCCGCTGCCGGGGAATTGTGGTAGCAGAAGACAGCGCCTTACCGGATGTGCAGATGCGCGCGGTCAGTCAGCTGCTCGACCAAAACGGACCGACTCTGAATGCGGAACAGCTGCAGCTGATCGATTGGCTGGCCAGCCGCTATCTTTGCAGTTGGGCAGCAGCCTTTCAGGCCGTGCTGCCGGCCATCGCCAAAGCCAAAGTCAGCCGCTCGTTCGACTTTCATCCCGAGATCGCGGAAAACGATCCGGAAGAAACCTTTAGTGAAGCGATGCAGGAAGCGCTGGTCTGGTGCGATCAGGCACAGCAGCCGATTGCGGAAGATAAAATAACGGCTGTCTTTGGCAAGAAATTAGTCAAACAATTGCGCGAAGCCGGTTTTCTAACCGATCTCGATCAGATCAAACTCAATTCCGCTTTGGAATATCGTCAGCTGGTGGCCATTCAACGCGAAGATCAACCGGGCAGAGGTAAAATCAGGCTGCTTTGGCAGAGATTTTTGCAAAATCAAAAACCGGTTCCTTTTAGCGAAGTAAAAACTTGGCCGGAATACTCCGGTCTTTTCTTAAAAAAACTCTTGCAACTGCAGTTTTTAACCTGGCAGGAACCCACAGCAGACACGCCGCTGCAAAGCGCTCTGACCCTGACCGCGCAGCAGCAGCAAGCGCTGCAATTGGTTCTGAAAGCCATGAAACAGAAAAATCCGCTGCCGATTCTCATCCATGGCGTCACCAGCAGCGGCAAAACGGAAGTTTACCTGCAGGCAATAGCCAAAACGCTGCAGAACGATAAGAGCGCCATCATGCTGGTACCAGAAATTTCCCTGACTGCCCAGATGATCAGCCGTTTTCGCGAACGGTTCGGCGAGCGGGTGATGATCTGGCACAGCAGTTTAAGCGGGGGAGAAAGGGCGCAAATTTGGCAGCGCCTGCGCAAAGGGGAAACATGCATTATCCTCGGCGCGCGCTCCGCGATCTTTGCTCCGGCAGAAAAGATCGGCCTGATCATTCTCGATGAAGAGCATGAGCAGACCTATAAACAGGAAGAAGACCCCAAATATCACGCCAGGGAAGTAGCCATCCTGCGCGCCAGATTTCATCATGCGGCCGTCGTTTTCGGTTCCGCCACACCGGCTGTCACCAGCTACTATCTGGCGGAAAAGAAGCAATACCACTTGGTGGAAATGCAGGACCGAATCGGTGACGCTCAACTGCCACAGATTATTCCGGTAGATATGCGGTTGGAACTGAAAAACGGCAACCGTTCCATCTTCAGCGAAGCCTTAAAGCAGCGGATCAGCGAAACCCTGGCGCAAAATCAACAGGTCATCTTGTTTCACAATCGGCGCGGGTTTCACCGAATGAGTTTATGCCGTTCCTGCGGCTATGTTTTAGAATGTCCGCACTGCGAAGTACCTCTCATTCAGCATCACGAAGGAGATACGCAGCGACTGCGCTGTCATCTCTGCGGCTATGAACAGAATATGCCGCCCACCTGCCCGCGCTGCGGTTCCGCCTACTTCCGTTTCTTTGGTCTAGGCACGGAAAAAGTAGTGGAGGAGTGCGAAAAAACATTCCCGGGGGTACCAATCTATCGCATGGACCGAGACAGTACCCGCAAGCGAGGCAGCCACGCCGCCATTGTCAGCAGCTTTGAAAAAGCCAAAGCGGCGATTCTGGTTGGCACGCAGATGGTCGCCAAAGGCTTTGACTTTCCGCTGGTCACCTGCGTCGGCATCTTGTCGGCCGACAGCATGATCCGCAATAGCGACGGTTTGGCTGGGGAACATGCGTTTTCGCTGCTGCTGCAGGTGTCCGGTCGAGCCGGCCGCGGTGAATTTCCGGGCGAGGTTTTTTTACAAAGCTATTCGCCGGAACATCCCATCATCCAGGCTGTCTGTAAACACGATTACAAATCCTTTTATCGGGATGAAATAGAGCAGCGCAAGAAACATCATCTGCCACCTTTCGGCCATTTGGCGACGATTTTAGTCAGCAGTGAAGACGGTGCGGCAGCGGAGGTCTGGCTGAAAAATTTGGCCAGCCAGTTTGATCACACAATTGAAGTGATGGGGCCGACCAAGGCAAGAGTGTTTTGCATCCAGAAACGTTATCGCTTTCAGATTGTAGTGGAAGCGCCGACCCGGCCGGTTTTGGTGGAAAGTGTCAAAATGGTACTGCAGAAAAATCCGCTGCCCGCGGCGCTGCAATTGAGCTTGACATTGGATCCCATGTGGCTGTAGGGAAAGTGTCAAAGCGGTGTTGCAATTGGCTTAACATTGGACCCCATGTGGCTGTAGGGAAAGTGTGTTGCTGATATCACATTGTGTAAATTGTAGGGAACGGTCTTGACCGTTCCGCGTGACTCCGTCTCTGCGTACTTCGTCTCCGCGTAACCTCATCGTTTTGCGGTGTTGATTTTACTTTGTGTAAATAGTAGGGAACAGTCTTGACCGTTCCGCGTAACCCCGTCCCAACGTAACATCATCATTTCGTGTAGCTGATATCACATTGTGTAAATTGTAGGGAACGGTCTTGACCGTTCCGCGTAACTCCGTCCCAGCGTGACTCCATTGCTTTCCGGTGTTGATATAACATTGTGTAAATTGTAGGGAACGGTCTTGACCGTTCCGCGTAACCCCGTCCCAGCGTGGCCCCACTATTTTGCGGTGGTAATTAAACTGTGCGGAACGGTCAAGACCGTTCCCTACATTTGCGCCATCCTGCTTTCGCACTATGCTATAATTATTCCATCGCTTGGTGCTGAAAACAATTGATGTCCATGCGTAGCTCAATTGCTTTTCGGTGTTGATATAACATTGTGTAAATTGTAGGGAACGGTCTTGACCGTTCCGCGTACTTCGTCTCTGCGTAACTCCATCCCAACGTAACTCCGTCCCAGCTTGGTTTCATCATTTTGCGGTGGTAATTAAACTGTGCGGAACGGTCAAGACCGTTCCCTACATTTGCGCCATCCTACGATTGCGCTGTGCTATAATTATTCCATCGCTTGGTACTGAAAACAATTGATGTCCATGCGTAACCTCATCATTTTGCGGTGGTAATTAAACTGTGCGGAACGGTCTTGACCGTTCCGCGTAACTCCGTCTCTGCGTGGCTCCATCGTTTTGCGGTGGTAATTAAACTGTGCGGAACGGTCTTGACCGTTCCGCGTAACTCCGTCTCTGCGTGGCTCAATCATTTTGCGGTGGTAATTAAACTGTGCGGAACGGTCAAGACCGTTCCCTACATTTGTGCTATCCTATGATTGCATATGCTATAATTATTCCATCGCTTGGTACTGAAAACAATTGATGTCCCAACGTAGCTCCACTATTTTGCGGTGGTAATTAAACTGTGCGGAACGGTCAAGACCGTTCCCTACATTTGCGCTATCCTACGATTGCATATGCTATAATTATTCCATCGCTTGGTACTGAAAACAATTGATGTCCATGCGTGGCTTCATCATTTCGCGGTGGTAATTAAACCGTACGGAACGGTCAAGACCGTTCCCTACATTTGCGCTATCCTGCTACTGCGCTGTGCTATAATTATTCCATCGCTTGGTGCTGAAAACAATTGATGTCCCAACCTAACCCCATCCCAACGTAACATCATCATTTTGTGTTGCTGATATCACATTGTGTAAATTGTAGGGAACGGTCTTGACCGTTCCGCGTAACCAATTCCAGTTTACTATTTTATAGAAATAAAGGAGAGATACCCCATGGCAATTCGTTTTATGAGATACCGTGACGCCAGCATTTTAAGGAAACCGGCTCTGCCGATCAAGGAAATCACCGCCGGTACTATCCGCTTATTGGATGATATGCTGGACACGATGCATAAGTATTTCGGCGTTGGCTTAGCAGCGCCTCAGGTCGGCATTTCCAAACAGGTGATCGTCATCGAGTTTGAAGAAAAAGTCTATGAACTGATTAACCCCGTCCTGCTTGCTGCCGAGGGCGAAATCATCACCGAAGAAGGCTGTCTGAGCTTCCCGGGCATCTGGGGCGAAGTCAAACGCTTTGCCAAGGTTACCGTGAAAGCACAAAACCGCTCTGGAGAAGAATACACCATCGAAGGTGAAGGACGGCTGGCCGTCATTCTGCAGCATGAGATGGATCATTTGCTCGGCGAGGTTTTTGTTGATAAAGTGATTCGTTTCACCGATCCCCATGCCGAAGCTGCGGACGAATCGGCGACTGCACCGCAAGCCGACCCACCGCTTACCGCGAAGGAATCGCAAAATGAGTAAAAAACGTGTAATCTTTATGGGTACACCGGATTTTTCGGCAACCGTATTGAAAGCACTGGTGCAATCCGCTTATCAGGTGGTGATGGTCGTCACCCAACCCGACCGCCCCAAAGGCCGCGGTATGCATCTTGGTCTGTCCGCCACCAAGCAAGCGGCGCAGCAGCTGGGCATTGAAACCATCTACCAACCGGAAAAATTGCGTTCTGCTCAAAGCCAGGCGCCGATTCTGGCCTGCGAAGCCGATTACATCATCACCGCCGCCTTTGGCCAACTGCTGCCGGATCGGATTCTGCAGCACGCTAAGGTGGCCGCCATCAATCTGCACGCCTCGCTGCTGCCGGCTTATCGGGGCAGCGCACCGATTCACCGCGCCATGCTCAACGGCGATCAGGTAACCGGCGTCAGTACCATGCTGATGGTGCATGCCATGGATGCCGGCGATGTGCTGCTGCAGCAAAGCTGCGCCATTGAAGCGAGCGATACCGTGGGCAGCCTCTATGAGAAATTGGCACAAATTGGCGCCAAACTACTGCTGGAAACCCTGGATCGTTATGAAAATAACACTATCACGGCGCATCCCCAGGATGAAAGCAAAGTTACCTATGCCGCCGCCATCACTGCGACAGACCAGAAAATCAATTGGCAGCAGAGTGCGGAACAAATTTTCAACCGCATCCGCGGCTTAAATCCTGAACCGGGAGCCTTCTGCCTTTTCCGCGGTAAAAACATGAAACTCTGGCAGAGCAGACTGACAGTTGAACCCAGCTCAGCTCAGCCCAGCGTAGCTGAATCCAGCTCAGCTCAACCTAGCGTAGCTGAATCCAGTTCGCCTCAGCCCGCCGCAGCTCAACCCGCCGCAGCCGAACCCAGCTCGCCTCTGCCCGGTGAAATTCTGCAGGCGGATCAGTATGGTTTGCTGGTGCAATGCGGCAGCGGCAGGCTGCGCTTGACCGAAATCCAGCCGGCCGGAAAAAACAAAATGGCAGCGGCTGCCTTTATCAGAGGGAATAAAGTCATCCAAGGCGAATTACTACATTAAAGCAAGAAGGTTCGGAGAGCGGATTTGCGCTGCTCCACAGGTTAGAAAAGAGGAAAACATTTGCAAACGACTCAAACCCTAAGCGCCAGACAGGCTGCCCTGCAGTCCTGCATAAAAATCGCACAGGGGTCCTACGTCAATCTGGAAACAGCGTCTGTTTTGAACAGCGGACTGCTGATCCCGGCCGACCGGGGACTCTATACCGAACTGGTTTACGGCTGTGTGAAACGGCAAGCCTGGCTGGATTTCTTTTTGTTAAAATGGTGTACACGGCCGTTAGCGCAATTGGATCTCTCTGTTCTTGTTTCCCTGCGGCTCGGTTTATATCAAATTCATTATATGGACCGCATCCCGGCCTACGCTTCCGTGGATCAAACGGTGGAGCTGGTCAAGCAGGAAATCCCCTATGCCGCCGGGATGGTCAATGCCATTCTGCACAAAGCGGCAGCCCAAACCGATTGGACGGTCAAATCCAAAAAAGGTAAAGCCGGCTTTCTTGCCATTACCTATTCTCATCCGCTCTGGCTGATACAGCGCTGGCTGAAACGCTTCGGCATAGAAGAAACGCAAAACTTGCTGGCTTCCAACAACCTCACACCCAACCTGTTTGCCCGCGTCAATACCCTCGGCTGCTCAGTGGAAGCCATGCAGCAATGGTTTGCCGCCCATGGCATCGAAGCGATTTTTAACGAAACGGTACCGCAAGCCTGCCAAATCAACGCGCCTATCAGCGATCTGATGGGCGAAATAGAAAACGGGCATCTGGTGATTCAAGACATCGGCGCCATGCTGATTGCCCAAACCTTAGCGCCAAAACCAGGCGAACGGGTATTGGATTACTGCGCGGCTCCCGGCGGCAAAACAACGCATCTGGCCGCGCTGATGCAAAACCAGGGCGAAATCGTCGCCTGCGATTTATACGAGCAGCGGGTTGGTTTGATTGCAGCCACTGCCAGGCGTACCGGCGCTACGATCATCGAGGCGAAGGTTCACGACGGCACCAAACCTCTGGCGCAGGCAGCTTATTTTGATAAAATTCTGGTGGACGCCCCCTGCTCCGGTACCGGTGTGCTGCGCCGCAAGGTGGATGCCCGCTGGAGCAAAACCTACGAACAGTTGGCTTCGCTGGTGGACTTACAGCGCGCTTTGCTGCAAAACGCTTACGCTTGTCTGAAACCGGGCGGCCACCTCATCTACAGCACCTGTTCTTTGGAGCAAGAAGAGAACGAGAAAAACATCCAGTGGTTTTTAGCAGAGGAACCAACCGCCGAGTTGATTCCGTTTACCATCAGCGGACCGAAACAGAGATATGAAAATGCCGGTTATTTCACCATCTTACCGCACTATTTTGATGGCGACGGCTTCTTTCTGGCCATGCTCAGCAAGAAGAGTGAACCAACAGCGCTCCCTGATCTGAAATGACCCCCGAGGAGAGGTGATCCTCTCATACTATAAAATGTTAAATATTGAAGGAGTAGGTATTGTAATGCAGAGTGAACAAAAAATTCGTTGGTTAGGGATGACGTTGCCCGAGATGGAAACCGCCATGCAGCAAATGGGGGAGAAGCCGTTTCGCGCCCGTCAATTATGCAGCTGGATTTATGGCAAAGGCGCGGCCGATTTTGCGGAAATGACCGATTTTTCTTTGAGTTTCCGCGAAAAATTAGCCGAAGTCAGCGAAATCGGCATGCCGGTTGTGGAAGAGTATTACGAATCGAAGCAGGATCCCGTCAAAAAAGCGCTGATGTCGCTCTGGGATCATGAGATGATCGAAAGTGTTTTAATGAAGTATAACTATGGCAATTCCGTTTGCGTCTCCACACAGGCCGGCTGTAAAATGAATTGCCGTTTTTGCGCCACCGGACTGAACGGGTTTCGGCGCAATTTATCGGCCGGTGAAATGCTGGGCCAAGTCTTGGTCATGCGCGATCTCGACGGCGGCGACCGCATCAGCCATCTGGTGCTGATGGGCATGGGCGAACCGCTGGACAATTACGATCAGGTCCTGCGCTTTCTGCAGATTGCCAACGCCAACTGGGGTTTGGGCATCGGCTACCGGCATATCACCGTCTCTACCTGTGGCTTGACACCGCAGATTGAACGCCTGATGCAGGAAGATCTGCCGATCAACCTCTCCATTTCGCTGCATGCGCCAAATGACAGCATCCGCCAGCAGCTGATGCCGATTGCCAAGCATTACCCTTTGGACGAATTGCTGGCCGCCTGTAAAGTCTACAGCGATACCACCAAGCGCCGCATCACGTTTGAGTATAACTTAATCGATTCGATCAACGACAAACCGGAACATGCCCGCGAACTGGTGCAAAAAATGCGCAACATGCTCTGTCATGTCAACCTGATTCCGCTCAATACCGTGCCGGAAAGCAACTTATACCGCTCCAAACCGGACAACACGCAAGCCTTTGCCGATCTCCTGAAACAAATGGGCATTGAAGTCACCCTGCGCCGGGAAATGGGTTCCGATATCTTTGCCGCCTGCGGTCAATTGCGCGGGCAGCACCAAATACGGAAAGGAAACAGAAAATGAAGCAACTACATTATGGTGTTGCCACTCACACCGGAAAAGTACGTGCGATGAATCAGGATACTCTTTTTGCCGGGCGTTTGGAACGCGATGATGCGAAAGCGATTCATTTTCTGGCCGTTGCCGATGGCATCGGTGGTTATTTGGGCGGCGATACCGCCAGCAAAATAGCCATTGAAACTTCTCTGCAATTTTTGCGCAACCCGGAACTGCTCTGGCCGGCGGAGGATGCGATTTCTCTCTGGCCCAAGCTGCTCAAGCAGATGGCGGCCGAAATCAACGACGCCATTCTCTTGGCGGCCAAAGAAGATCCCCGCTATACGGCGATGGGCACCACGCTGACCGCTGTCGTGGAAATCAATCAGTTTTTATACATGCTTCATATCGGCGACAGCAGATTTTACCATTATGATGAAGGCAAGCTGCACCAAATCTCCTCCGACCACTCCTGGGCGGCTGAATTGCTGCGCTCCGGCCAGATTTCTCCGGAAGAAGCCAGAACCCATCCCAACCGTAATATCCTCACCCAGTCTTTGGGTTATGCCGGCAAGCTGCTGGCGGAAACCAAAGTCCTGGAACTAACGCCCTACTCGCGTTTATTAATCTGCAGTGACGGTCTCTACACGCTGGTGACGGACAACGAACTGCAGACCGCCTTAAAAAAAATGAAAGACCCCAGCGCCACAGCCAATGAATTGATTGAACTGGCCAACGAGCGTGGTGGTTTTGATAATATTTCCGCTATAACGGCTCTCTATCTCTCTGAAACGAGAGGTGCGCAATGATGATGGAAAAATTACTGCAAGGACGCTATGAAATTCTCGAATTGGTGGGCAGCGGCGGCATGTCGCATGTTTACAAAGCCAGAGACTTAAAAGAGAACCGCTTTGTGGCCATCAAAGTACTGCGGGAAGAATTCGATTCCGATGAAGATTTTCTGCGCCGTTTCCGCCGGGAAGCCGAATCACTGCAGCGCCTCAACCATCCCAATCTGGTTACGACCTACGACGTGCAGGTAGAAACGCCGCCCTATTATATCGTGATGGAACTGGTGGAAGGCACCACCCTCGATAAACTGATCGGCAACGGCAACCTTAGCTACGAACAAGTCGTCAACTTTGCCTGTCAGATTGCCAAAGCCCTGCAGCATGCGCACACCAATAAGGTCATTCACCGCGACATCAAACCGCACAATATTCTGGTGGACAAAAACGGCATGATCAAACTGACCGATTTTGGCATTGCACTCACCGTCTCCACTTCCACCCTGACCAATACCCGCGCCATCATCGGTTCGGTGCATTATTTCTCACCGGAACAGGCGCAGGGCAAACCGGTCAACGAGCAATCGGATCTCTATTCGGTCGGCATTGTTTTATACGAAATGCTGGCCGGGCGGGTGCCGTTTATCGGCGACACCCCCATTGAACTGGCTTTAAAGCACGTGCGCGAAGCGGTACCGCCGCTGGAAGATTTCCGTCCCGATATTCCACCGCAATTGGAAGATATTGTGATGAAATTGTTGGAAAAAGACACGCGCGACCGCTATAAAAGCGCCAGCGACTTATTGGCGGATCTGGAGAGCGTGCAAAAAAGCGGTTTGCAGCCCGTCACCAAGCGGCCCAAACGCAATCCAACCTCACTGGAGAAAGCAGAGGCGGTGCGCAAAAAAAAGCGCTGGATGCGCCTCTTGATTCAGCTGCTGGCCGCTATCATCTTCTTTTCCGGCGGCATCCTGATTTTCAACAGTTGGTGGCAGAGCAGCCGCGACAATACCATTGTGATGGTGCCATCGGTGATCGGCAAAACCCTGACCGAAGCCGATAAACTCTTTGACGCCGCCGGGCTCTCCTATGAAATTACGGAAAGACGTTACGATCAGGAGGTCAAAGAGGATGTGATCATCCACCAGACACCCTCCGGCGATACCGAAGTCAAGCGCTCGCGCTCCATCTATCTCACGGTCAGCAAAGGGCCGGAACTGCGTCAGGTACCGCTGGTCACCGGCAAAACCGAACGCGAAGCCAGCATTGCCCTGACCAATGAGTTATTTAATGTCGTGATCAAACCGGAAAGCAGTACCACGGTGGAAGCCGGTAAAGTCATCAAGCAAGACCCGGAATCGTTCAAACGGGCGCCGACCGGCAGTTCGGTCACCCTAACGGTTTCTTCCGGGCCGGAGAAGGTCAAAGTACCCGATCTGCGCGGCATGACACTGGAACAGGCGATGACAGCCCTGACCTCGGTTGGTTTAAAACTGGGCGCCACCGGTTCGACTGTAGATGAAACCCAAGCCGCTAAAACCATCGTTTCTCAGGAACCGGCACCGCAGTATGAAGTGGCAGCCGGCAGCGCGGTGAATGTGGTGGAAAATCTGGGCGCCACCCAGGCACACATCACCATCACCTTTGACGATTTTGGCGTCAGCAAAATCAGTATTGTGGTGCGCGACAACAGCATCTCTTCGCCGGTCCGCACCGTCTATGAAAAAACGCATCATAAAGGCGACGCACCGCTGGTGCTGGATATCCCCATTGTGGCACCGGCTACCATTGAAATTTACCGCAATGGCGTATTGGAATCGACCAAGAAATATTGATGAGGTGTAATGAGTGACAGAAGCCATCGTAATCAAACGAGTGGGCGGATTGTATCAAATGCAGGACCGAGAGGGCAATCGTTATCGCGGCAGCAGCCGCGGCAAACACAAAGAACAGGGTATCTTAATTGGCGATCTGGTGGAGATTGAAACGGAGGGCGGCAAGTCGATGATCGAAAAAGTCCTGCCGCGCCGCAATGAGCTGGATCGTCCGAGCTTAGCCAATGTCGATCAGCTGATCTTGGTCTTTGCCTACAGCCAGCCGGCACTGCAACGGGAACTCTTGGATAAAATGCTGCTGCAGGCGGAAATTCATCGCATTGTACCAATTATCGTGCTGCAAAAAAGCGATCTCAGTGACAGGGAAGAGGTCGATCGGATGATGGCCGACTATGCTCTGGCCGGTTACACCATCCTGCGCACCTCCGCTTTGGAACAACTTGGCATTGCCGAACTGCGTCAGTTGCTGCAGGGCAAGATTTCCGTTTTTGCCGGTCCTTCCGGTGTGGGGAAATCGAGTTTGCTCAATTGCCTCTACCCCAATTGGAAGTTGGAAACCGGTGAAATCAGCCAAAAATCGCAGCGCGGCAAACACACCACCCGGCATGCGGAACTCTACGGCCGCCCGGAAGACGGTTTGATTGCCGATACGCCTGGCTTTTATCACCTCGATCTGCCTTTGGTGGAACCGCGCCTCCTGGCTGATTATTTTCCGGAAATGCGCCCGGCCTTGGGTCAATGCCGCTTTATCTCCTGCGTGCATGACAAAGAACCGGACTGCGCCGTCAAACAGCTTTTAGCCGAAGGTAAAATCGCCGCGGATCGCTATGCGGCTTACCTGAAGTTCCTGACGGAAATGAAAGACAGAGAAAGAGGGCTTTACTCATGACCATGATCGCACCATCCATCCTCTCGGCCGATTTTGGATGCCTTTTAGCCGAAGTGCAGGCGGTTGTTGCCGCCGGCGCCGATTGGATTCATATTGACGTGATGGACGGACAGTTCGTGCCGAACCTCTCCATCGGTCTGCCCATTGTGCAGGCGCTGCGGGGCCGCGTGAACATCCCTTTGGATGTGCATCTGATGATCACCCAACCGGAGCGCTTTATCGAGCAATTTGCCGCTGCCGGCGCCGACCTTTTGGTCATTCATGCGGAAGCGACGCCACATCTGCACCGCGCCATTGCTAAAATCAAAGAACTTGGCCTGCAAGCCGGCCTTGCCCTCAACCCGCATACGCCGCTTGACGTACTCGATTACCTGCTGCCGGAACTGGATCTCGTCTTGCTGATGTCGGTCGATCCCGGCTTTGGCGGCCAGAAATTTATCCCGGCTACCTTGGCAAAAATCACAGCGCTGCGGCAGAAAATCAACGCCTGCGGCGCGCATGCCCTGATCCAGGTGGACGGCGGCATCAACGCGCAGAATGCGGCACAAGTCATCCAGGCCGGCGCTGATGTGCTGGTGGCCGGCTCCGCTGTTTTTGGCGCCGCGGATTATGCCAAAGCGCTGCGCTCCTTGCGCACTTTTAGTTAGAGACCAATCACTACCCGAAAGAAGGAACTGAACTCCTATGAAACAATTATTGCATTGGAATCGCAGAATTCTGCTCTTAGCATTGGGAATGACGCTGCTTTTCGCCGTCTTTGGCGGCACGGTAACCGCAGCGGAGGAGCCCGATGCGACCGTCAGCAACTGGGCGGTCAACGATCTGCTGGACGCCGAAACCTACGGCATCTACCCGCTCGACTGGTATAATCAGAGCTTCCGTTATCCCATTACACAGCGCAACTTGAGCGCACTGATGGATGCTGTTGAAAGCAAACTGGATGCAATCGGCCTGCCGCTGAACGAAAACTACCGGGAGAGCTATGATCTGAACACAACCAGACGCAATGTCATCGCGCGTCTCTATAAAAGTCTGGATCGCTACCAATGGAACGGTCTGCTGCCGGAATACGAGACAGCCACATCGGCAGCGGAATATTTCAGCAGCCGCGGTCTCTTAGAGGGCTACGGAACGGCAGGCGATTATCAGCTGGGTTGGCAATGCACAACGGAACAAGCGGTGATTTTTGCCAGCCGCCTGATTACCGACGCCTACCAAGCAGCCGACAGCGGAGCGAAAGGTTTTTTCTGGCAGGTCAGCAGCGCCGAGAACACGCTCTATCTGCTGGGTTCGATCCATATCGGTGACTATTCCATGTATCCCTTGAGCCAGGAGATTCAAGATGCCTATGCGACAGCCAGCTCGCTCTGGGCGGAAGTGAATTTATTCGACCCCAACGGCTCCCTCGTTTTTATGGCGCTGGCGACTTATCCGGACGGACAAAGTCTTTATGATGTCATTGATGCGAGCACCGCGGAAAAATTGGACGCTTATCTGTCGCCTTTTGGCTACACCAGAGCATACCTGAGCAATTACAAACCCTGGTATGTAGCAAATCTTGTCTCGACCCTGGCAGCCAGCTCCTCTGAAGATACCGAAGATGCCCAAGTCGCCGCCATGCTGGGCGTGGATTACCAACTCCTGCAGGACGCCTATGTCAACGGCAAGCAGGTGTTTCAATTGGAAGGCTACGCCAAACAAGGCCAGCTCTTCGATAATATGTCTCTGCAGCTGCAGACTGAATATTTGAACAGCCAACTGGATAGCGCCTTGAGCCAAGACCCGGCAGCCGATTCCGGCGAACAGGTCAAAAACATGCAGCAGGCCTGGATTCAAGGCGATTTGGCTGCTTTTCAGGCAATCATCGGCACCGAAGTGGACCCGAACGACGAATTCAGCAACCTGTTGTTGGGGCAAAGAGACAAAGCAATGACCGACATCCTCATCTCTTTGCTGGAGGGAGAAGGCTCAACGACTTACTTTGTGGTAGCCGGCGCAGCGCACTTTACCACCAGTGGCATGATTCTGGATCAACTGAGCGAAGCAGGCTATACGGTGGATTATTTGAATTAAGTAATACTCCCCATTGCAGAGAGAAGATTCAAAGACTTACTTTGCGATAACCGGGGCAACGCATTTTACCACCCAGCTGCATGATTCTGGATCTGCTGAGCGAAGCAGGTTATACGGTGGATTATTTGAATTAAGCAATAAACATCAAAAAGAGGCAGGCGTCAGCGGAACTTGCCTCTTTTTGATGGGCGGATTTTTACCGGCAGAGCGAAATTCCTGCCATTAACCCCTTGACAAATTTTCGCTTCTAAGTTAAAATACTCACTGTTGCCGCAAAACTGCATAAACATGGGGGTATAGCTCAGCTGGGAGAGCGCTTGAATGGCATTCAAGAGGTCAGCGGTTCGATCCCGCTTACCTCCACCAACAGAAAACCCGTCTGAATTATTACAATTCAGACGGGCTTTCAATTCGTGTAACCATGTTTTTCGTAACCACGTTCATCGTCTCTCGTTCCCTGTAACCTCATTCTTCGTCCCTCGTTCCTCTTAATCTGCATATATACCATTGCAGATTTGTAATGAACATTGTGCAAGGTAGGGAATGGTCTTGACCATTCCGCGTCACCTCGTTCCTCGTTCCCCGTAACCTCGTTCTTCATCCCTAGTTCCCAACCCACGTACCCGTTAGCCTATCAAGCTAATTTATGCGATACGTTGCGGAACGGTCAAGACCGTTCCCTACATCTGCCCAATGTGGTTAATCGGTTTTTTAATGTATATTGATGGTTTCCCAATGTTGTTTGGCGTTTTGACCCATGTGATTTATCGTTTTGCCAATGTATTTTGGCGTTTTATACATCCATTGCAGATTTGTCATGAACATTGTGCAAGGTAGGGAATGGTCTTGACCATTCCGCGTAACTTCGCTCCTCGTTCTTCATCCCTCGTTCCCCGTTCTTTGTTCCTCGTTCTTTGTAACCTCGTACCTTGTAACCCTCATATATACTATTGCAGACTTGTCATGAACATTGTGCAGGGTATGGAATGGTCTTGACCATTCCGCGTCACCCCGTTCCTCGCTCCTCATTCCCCGTAACCTTGTTCCCATACCACGTACCCGTTAGCCTATCAAGCTAATAAATGCGATACGTTGCGGAACGGTCAAGACCGTTCCCTACATCTGCCCAATGTGGTTAATCGGTTTTTAAATGTATATTGGTGGTATCCCAATGTGGTTTTGCGTTTTGACCCATGTGATTTATTGTTTTGCCAATGTATTTTGGCGTTTTATACATCCATTGCAGACTTGTTATAAACATTGTGCAAGGTAGGGAATGGTCTTGACCATTCCGCGTCACCCCCTTTCGCCACTTATGACTAAATCGTTTCGATGCAATAAATGCTGATATTATTCAATTAAAAACCCAATCCCGTAACGAAATATCGGCATTGAAAATGGAATAATTCAATGATGTGTTTTTTGACAATATAAATTTCTCACATAAAATCTTGATTATTGGTTATAAATAGTATATACTTTTTATAACGAAACGAGGTGAGCATATGAAGCGCCCAGATTATTTGGAGCAAGTAAAAAAACGTATACAGGATGCAAAACAAGGTGCCGTTTTTATTCCATCTGATTTTTTCGACATTGCTGAATCTGTTAAAATAAATATGTGTCTAGATCGTCTCCAAGAAACGGGAGATCTGCAGCGCATCATGCGCGGTATCTATGTGAAACCCCGCTTTAGCGAACTCCTGAACAAGTACGTTTCACCACGCACAGATGACATCGCCAAAGCGATAGCCCGTAACTACGGTTGGACAATTGTCCCCTACGGTGATACCGCTTTGAATATGCTGGGTTTATCGACACAAGTTCCCGCTGTTTGGCTTTATGTCAGCGACGGTCCGTATAAGGTCTATGAAGTGAATGGAATGATGTTGAAATTCAAACACACAGACAACAAAAATGAGCTTATAAACATATCATATAAAACCGCGCTCGTAGTCCAGGCATTGAAAGCACTGGGCAAAGGCAGCGTCACTGACAAAGAGCTACTAGGTATCTCGAAACTCCTATCCGATGATGAAAAAGCACAAATGCTGAATGAGTCAAAGCGTATCACGTCGTGGGTTTATGATCTCATACGAAAAATATGTTAGGAGGGCGACTATGAATAGTGTCGCAAAACTCAGCCGCGATGAGCGCGAGGAACTCTTTCTCGCAACGGCTCATGACATTAAACTGCCAGAGGCAATGGCAGAAAAAGACTTTTGGGTATGTTGGGTACTGGGCTACTTGTTTCATCAAAGCCCATGGGCAAAGCATATGGCATTCAAGGGAGGTACCAGCCTCTCTAAGTGCTATAAGCTGATTGAGCGTTTTTCTGAGGATATCGACATCATCCTCGACTGGCGAGTCCTTGGGTTTGCTGATTCAGAACCATGGAATGAACGCACTAAAACCAGGCAGGATAAGTTTAATAAAGACATGGACATCAGAACCGGCAACTTTCTAAAAGATGTTTTTCTGCCACGCCTTAAAGTGGATTTTGCACTGCAGTTGTCAGATCCCTTCGAGCTCTTTATAGACGACAACGAGCCGCAGACCGTGTGTTTTGCATACCCTAGGATTTTTGACGATAACGCAATCGTGAGTGTTGTACGCATGGAAATTGGCGCTCTGGTGGCATGGACACCAACGCAGACCACCACAATTACTTCATACGCCGCGGAACGATATCCGCATACTTTCAAGACTTCCTCTACAAGCGTTCTGACCGTCATGGCGGAGCGCACTTTTTGGGAGAAGGTGACTATCCTTCATAAAGAGGCGTTCCGTGCTAAAGACAAATTTTCCAGCCGCTATTCGCGGCATTATTACGACCTATACTGTATAGATAAGTCTCCTGTGAAAGCAAAGGCCTATGCCGATTTACCGCTTTTGGAGCACGTCGTAGCATTTAAAGCTCGCTTCTATCCGACCAACGCTGCAAGATATGACATGGCTCACCCCGGCACAATCCGGTTGATCCCGCCAGAAGACTGCATTCCCATTCTTGCAGAGGGCTATGAGCATATGAAAAATATGATCTTCGGAGCGTCACCGAGCTTTGAAGAAATCATGTTTACACTGCGACGAATGGAAGCTGAGATTAATGCGCTTGTCTGAAAAATTCTAGTGATAGGGAATGGTCTTGACCATTCCGCGTAACCCCGTTCCTCGTTCCCCATAACCTCGTTCTTCATCCCTCGTTCCCATGCCACTTACCCGTTAGCCTATTAAGCTAATTAATGCGGGACGTTACGGAACGGTCAAGACCGTTCCCTACATCTGCCCAATGTGGTTAATCGGTTTTTTAATGTATATTGATGGTTTCCCAATGCTGTTTGGCGTGATTTATCGTTTTGCCAATGTATTTTGGCGTTTTATACATCCATTGCAGACTTGTAATGAACATTGTGCAAGGTAGGGAATGGTCTTGACCATTCCGCGTCACCTCGTTCCTCGTTCCCCGTTCTTTGTTCCTTGTTCTTTGTAACCTCGTACCTTGTAGCCCTCACATATACCATTGCAGATTTGTAATGAACATTGTGCAAGGTAGGGAATGGTCTTGACCATTCCGCGTAACCCCGTTCCCCGTTCCTCGTTCCTCGTTCCCCGTTCCTCGTTCCTCGTTCCTCGTTCCTCGTTCCCCGTTCCTCGTTCCCCGTTCCTCGTTCCTCGTTCCTCGTTCCCCGTTCCCCGTTCCTCGTTCCTCGTTCCTCGTTCCTCGTTCTTCGCCCCACAGTCTTGTTTTACCACAACCTCGCCCCGCTCCCACGTTTTCCCGTTTCGAATCGGAGGTTTTACTGTATGGACTTGCCAAATCGAAAATTACCTCGATTGCCGGATTATGATTATTCAAATCAAAACTATTACCATATTACTCTATGCACACACAAAAAAGCGCATTTATTCGGCGGGATTAATGCGCTCAACGAATATGGTGAAATTGCCGAAGCGGAAATCTTGAAAATTGCAGCGCATTTTGATGGTGTGCAAATTGATAAATATGTTATTATGCCAAATCATGTGCATGCAATCGTTATCATCGGGTGCAACGATACAGTGGAACAATCAACATCGTTTCCAAATTTGTCTACCATTGTTGGTTTGTATAAAGCTGGTGTTTCCAAACGAATTCACGAAACAAATCCGAATGCGGAAATTTGGCAAAAGTCGTTTTATGATCATGTCATCCGCGACGAAAAAGGATATTTAGGCGTTTGGCAATATATCGATGAAAATCCATTGAAGTGGGAAGACGATGAGCATTATTCCCCTCGATGAGTAGTGATGTGGAGCGCATGTAACCAAACCATCCTTACAACTACATAGCGTGCTTTGGCGTTTTATACATCCATTACAGATTTGTCATTAACATTGTGCAAGGTAGGGAATGGTCTTGACCATTCCGCGTAACCTTGTCTCTCGTTTTTTGTAACCTCGTTCCCATCCTACGCAACCGTTAGCCTATTAAGCTAATTAATGCGATACGTTGCGGAACGGTCAAGACCGTTCCCTACATTTACCCAACGTGATTTATCGTTTTCCCAATGTTTATTGGTGGTATCCCAATGTGGTTTTGCGGTTTACCAACGTGATTTATCGTTTTCCCAATGTATATTGGTGGTATCCCAATGTGGTTTGGCGGTTTAGCATTGTGATTTATCGTTTTCCCAGTGTATTTTGATGGTATTCCAACGTGATTTATCGTTTTCCCAATGTATTTTGATGGTATCCCAATGTGGTTTTGCGGTTTACCATTGCGTTTTATCATTTCTACCCAGCGTGCTTTGGCGTTTTATACATCCATTGCAGATTTGTCATGAACATTGTGCAAGGTAGGGAATGGTCTTGACCATTCCGCGTCATCCCGTCATCCCGTCATCCCGTCATCCCGTCATCCCGTCATCCCGTCATCCCGTCATCCCGTCATCCCGTCATCCCGTCATCCCGTCATCCCGTCACCCCGTTCCCCATCCCCCATCCCCCATCCCTGGTTCTTCATTCTTTGTGGCTCCGTTTTCCATTCCGTATTTTCCTTATAACATTAGCCAAACCTTACCAATGCCGTGCTGCTAACAAGGAGGAATCATTTTGCAGGAAACGACAATGAAATATCAATTGCCCCCGGAAAATGTAGTTCATCCGCATGGCCTTCGCCTGGAAAATCTACCTTACCTTGCCATCTGGGTGTTGTATTATGCCTGGATCGGCATTTTTGCTTCCTGGTGGTTGGGTTCTCCCCTCAGGGATACCGCTTTTGATCAACAAATCCGAAATCTGATGCATATCACCATCCTGTTGTCTTCGGCGCTGTTTGTTTTTCTGATCCGCAGGCAATGGTTCGCCAAAGCTGCCCGCATTGGTGCGCTCCTGATCTTTGCTGGTTTGATTGCCTTCTACATTTCGGTTAATCCGCAAATAAGAATAATCGCTGCGACCGTTAGTGCTGTTGCTATGGGTTGTGTTAACATCTGCATTCTGATTCCGTTTGTGTTCACGCTCAATAACACCGAAAAGCTTTATGCGGTGGTCGCCAGCAACCTGCTCATTCAGTTTACTGCCATATTCAGAGAAAATAACCTATTTATCTGGACGGAACCGTTGCTCTCCGGTGCACTGCTGCTCAGTTCTCTGCTGATGATTCTTTTTTTTCGGCCGCAAACAGACGAGACCGCAACAGAAAATGAGGATTCAACTCCCCCTGAAACACAGTCGGTCATGAATTCTCGTATCTATTTGTCACTGCTTTTCAACTGTGCTATCGCCATTTTATGTAAAGGTGTGGGTAAGGGAATTCTCAATGCTTTGCCCAGTGGGATTAACATCGGTATTCTAACCGGTTATTATTTCGGTGGCATTTTGGGCTGCGTGTTTTATCTGCTGATTTATGCCTATGCAAAAAAAGCATATATCTGGCTGGGAAACATCACTTTTTCCAGCGTCACCATTGGACTGATGTGCAACGCATTCAGCCAGCAACTACCGCAACTGGCGTTGCCTTTTGCTGTTTTACTGGGTTTAGGAAGCACGGTTGGCATGATTAATATGTATTACATCCTTGGGGTGATTGGCAAAAAATACAACAGCTTGCGCTATATTAAATTATTCATCTTTTCTATTGGCATCGGCGGCGGTATTTCCGGTATTGTCTTAGGTAATCTGATCAGTCGAATTGGTACGATGCAGGTTTCCGTTTACGCTTCCATTCTATCCGCGGTAGTAATGATTGCTTTTATGTTTGTTTCACCGCTGATGGAGCGGGCGGAATACGTCAACGATTGGGGGAGAGATTCCGCTTACACAGACGTAAGCGGCGATCAATTGGCTTTGTTCAAACCATACGGCTTAAGCAAGCGCGAAGCAGAAGTCTGTGATCTGCTGCTGCGTGGCTACACGCTGCGCCAAATTTCCGCAATACTGCCAATTGCTTACTCTACTGTCAACACCTATTATAATTCTGCCTATCGCAAATTGGGCATCAACAGCAGAGCAGAATTGTTACTGATGTTCAAAGATTACCTCACCGAATAAGAAAGCATGTTATGGTAAAATCACTCCGGCGTAGGGAATGGTTTTGACCATTCCGCGTGATCTCGCAATGCAATTAATCGTTTTGCCCAACGTGCTTTGGCGTTCGGAATAAGCCAAAGCAGATTTGTTATGAACATTGTGCAAGGTAGGGAATGGTCTTGACCATTCCGCGTGACCACGTTCCTCGTTCTTCGTTCCTCGTTCTTCGTTCTTTTTTAACCTCGATCCCATACCACGCAGCTGTTAACCTATCAAGCCGATTTATGCGGGACGTTGCGGAACGGTCAAGACCGTTCCCTACATCTGCCCAACGTGGTTCATCGTTTTGCATAATGCATAGTGATGGTTTTCCAACGTGGTTCATCGTTTTTTTACTAATATGTTTTTATCGTTCTGCCCAACGTAGTTCATCGTTTTGCATAATGCATATTGGTGGTTTTCCATATTACGGTCTCGAAAACTCAATAAAAACAGCGTCTCATTAGAACTAATGAGGCGCTATTTTACATTTCAGCAGAACTAATGAATAGACGGCTGGTCTAAAAACAGGCAAAATCAAAACGTGATCCAAAACATAGCAAAACGAATGTGGCAACAGTAGGAGGTGTGAAAATGTGAAACTATGGGAGGCATTCCGGCAAAAGCTAGCCGCGCCATCCGGAAAAAACGCACCCAAACCAAAGCTCAGTTCCGGTGAAGTGCTATTGGCAGCGGCATCATCCACTCTTTCCGGTAATGAACAAACCCGGCGATTGGCTTTCTTAACCCCGCGTGAGCGGGAACTCTTTCTGCTTCTCCTGGAAGGTTTTACGCTGAAAGAATCAGCTAAGCAGCTTTCCGTGCAATACTCCACGGCCAATACACATATGACGAGTATTTATAAGAAACTGCAGGTCAAATCCCGCGCTGAGCTGATCATCCGCTATCGCAGCAATATGCCGCAAAACGTCTGAACCAGACTGGCATTTTGTCGAATACCAAATCACTTATTTCAATTATCTCAAGAGGAGGATATCAAGATGAAGAAAAATTACCTGGCTTGTTTCATTATATTCATGCTGATGATCATTATGCTGCCGATGAACACACTGGCTGCTCTGCCGCAAGGCGTTCCCTCTGTGCTGGAGGCACCCACCATGAAGAGCATTGAGCTGAAATACTACGAAAGCGGTGCGCCTTATTTTGAAGCGCTGGTCTATCTGCCCCAAAGCGTGCTCAATTTGGACAGCGAAGCGCCCGCCGGTGGTTCGGTCTTTTGGGAGTACGCCGTGAAGCTGGATGAGGGCGACTGGGGTGACTATGGCGGCGGTGGTTATATCAATGTCTTTACCGGCGGCGAAGATGGCGAAACACCGGTCATCGCCACTGATTTTGCCGTGACTTTCGATCCCATCGATGAAGGCAGCCTGACCTCCGTTGACATTAAAAGCCATGTCTATACCTATCGGCTGCATGTTTATTACGATTATTACGAAGGTTGGCCAGATGTAGACCCGATCTATTCTGCTGTTTCTAATGAAGTAAGCATCGGAACCACCGCTTTCTACTCCGATGCCAGTGCTTGGGCCGAACCGGAGCTGAAAAAAGCCAACGAATTAGGTCTGATTCCAAAAATACTGCAAGGAGCCGATCTAACCAAACCCACCACACGCGAGGAATTTTGCGAGTTGGCCGTGCTGCTCTATGAAAAAGTCACGCTGACCACTGCCGCACCGGTGGCGATCAATCCCTTTACCGATACCACTAATCCGGTCATACTCAAAGCCTATGCACTGGGAATTACGGCGGGAACTTCACCAACCGCTTTTTCACCACAAATGCTGATCAATCGCGAACAATGCGCGGCAATGCTCTTCCGTGCCATCACCGCCATGCGGCCCAATGCCGATTATAGCATCACAGGTGTGCCGGATTTCCCGGATCAAAAGGAGATTTCCTCCTGGGCAGCGGAAGCTACCAAATACATGTTTAAACTTGGCATCATCCTGGGCGATACTTCCGGTAATTTCATGCCGAAAGCCACCACCACGGCGCAGATCGCAGCCGGTTATGGCATGGCAACCCGCGAAGCAGCCATATTAATGACGGTAAGAACCTACGAAACCACAAAATAAACTGGAAAAATTAAGACTTTTTTTCCTTGACAATAACCGCTGCCTTTGTTATAGTGCCCTTAACTTCACTTGAAAGGGGCATACCAATGATACTATAAATCTTTCTGACAAAAAGAAATTGGTTAAGCAATTTCAGGAACCTTAGTTTATTGTCAAGAAGAGAATAGAATCGCAGCGGGCTGTCGCATTAAAATGTCTGCGTCTTTGCTTTGTTTCGTTTTATCTATCCTCCTTGGCAATGTTGCTGAGGAGGATTTATTTTATATGGAGGCATTTTTCATGTTACAAATAGAAACACAACGTTTGCTGCTGCGTTCCTTTGACGAAGCGGATGCTGAAGCGGCATCTCACCTCAGCAAACAACCCATTGTGGCGCATTTTATGTCCGATATGGTGCTGGTAAGCAAAGAAGCGGCAGAGAAGTGGATCCGCTGGCTGAAGACCAAATGCAATAACGAAGAGCCTTGCCAATTGCTGGCGATTGAGCTGAAAGAGAACAACCGGCTGATTGGTTATGTGGGCGCTGCGCCAAAGCAGGAGTTAAATGGTGAAATTGAAGTTTTATTCGCCGTCAGCGATGAGCAGCAAAACAGAGGTTATGCTACGGAAGCGGCCAAAGCGATGATCGGGTGGGCAATGGAAGAAGCGGGTCAGACTGCGCTTTCTGCTATTGTCAAACCAGAAAACAAATCTTCCCGCCGCGTGATTGAAAAACTTGGATTTACTTATTGCGACACGCGTGTTTTGCCCTATGATGGCGAGGATTGCGTGTTTGATTACTTCCGCTTATATCATGCCGAACCGAAATTGAAAGGGTAGGGAATGGTTAAGCTAATTTATGCGATGCGTTGCGGAACGGTCAAGACCGTTCCCTACATTTACCCAACGTGTTTTAGCGTTTTGCTAATGTAAATTGGTGGTTTGTCCAACGTATTTTATCGTTTTTCGCAATATAAATTGGTGGTTTCCCAAATGTGATTTATCGTTTTTGCCAATGTATTTTGATGGTTTACCCAACATATTCTATCGTTTTTCGCAATATAAATTGGTGGTTTGTCCAACGTGATTTATCGTTTTTAACAACGTGATTTAGCGTTTCAAAAATACATTGCAGATTTGTTATGAACATTGTGCAAGGTAGGGAATGGTCTTGACCATTCCGCGTAACCCCGTCCCAAGCATGGGTTCCCATGTTTCATGCTCGGATACCCACGTTTCAAGTCCGGGTAACCATGCAATGTGCTTTGACGTTTTATATACCATTGCGGACTTATGCGATACGTTGCGGAATGGTCAAGACCATTCCCTACATTTACCCAATGTGATTAATCGTTTAGTCCGATGTGGTTTGGTGATTTGACCAACGTATTTTAGCGTTTTTATATACCTTTGCGGACTTATGCGATACGTTGCGGAATGGTCAAGACCATTCCCTACATTTGCCCAATGTGATTAATCGTTTAGTCCGATGTAATTTGTTGGTTTACCCAATGTATTTTATCGTTTTGCCAATGTATTTTGATGGTTTACCCAACATATTCTATCGTTTTTCGCAATGTAAATTGGTGGTTTGACCAATGTGTTTTATCGTTTTTCGCAATGTAAATTGGTGGTTTGTCCAATGTGATTAATCGTTTTGCCAATGTAAATTGGTGGTTTTCCAATGTGTTTTAGCGTTTTGCTAATGTAAATTGGTGATTTTCCAACGTGATTTATCGTTTTTAACAACGTGATTTAGCGTTTCATAAATACATTGCAGATTTGTTATGAACATTGTGCAAGGTAGGGAATGGTCTTGACCATTCCGCGTAACCCCGTCCCAAGCATGGGTTCCCATGTTTCAAGTCCGGGTAACCATGCAGCATGCTTTGACGGTTTTATATACCTTTGCGGACTTATGCGATACGTTGCGGAATGGTCAAGACCATTCCCTACATTTACCCAATGTGTTTTATCGTTTCGCAATGTAAATTGGTGGTTTACCCAACGTGATTTATCGTTTCGCAATGTAAATTGGTGGTTTACCAACGTGATTTATCGTTTTGCCCAATGTAAATTGGTGGTTTACCAACGTGATTTATCGTTTAACCAATGTATTTTGGCGTTTCATAAATACATTGCAGGTTTGTTATGAACATTGTGCAAGGTAGGGAATGGTCTTGACCATTCCGCGTAACTCTGTCCCATACCGTCCCAAACACCCATCCCGTCCAAAACATTTACACCTCCCCGTACCCCGTCCTTCGTCCCCATCCTCCGCCACCACACCCCGCGCAGTACCGTCAAAGGCAAAGAAAGAAGTGAGCAGCATGAGTGAATCGGCAAATCAAGGCAAAACCAGCATGCTTTTTAAGCGTTTGTTTAAAACCTCGAATCTGGAGCAATTCATGAAAAAAAAACGCCGAGGAAATGCAGCTGCCTGCCTTCAGCGAAAAAATCACATCGCTCTGCCGCGAACAAGGCTTGGTGCCGGAGCGCATCATCAAACGAGCGAACATCGAGCGTTCCTTTGGTCATCAGCTCTTCAAAGGTACGCGCAACCCCTCCCGCGATACTGTGCTGCAGTTGGCCTTTGGCTTTGCCGCCAATGTGGAAACGGCGCAGGAACTGCTACGCTGCGCCGGTATGAGCCTGCTTTATCCACGCATCAAACGCGATGCCGCCATCCTTTACTGCTTACATCATGGCATGACTATTGTGGAAACCCAAAGCATTTTACACGAAATGGAATTACCCTTGATTGGCAACGGCGAAAGCAAATGAATGGCCTGCTAGCAGCGAAAGTAAATGATCACTCCACCAACGTCGCTTTGAACAACCTACCAGCGTTCTGCACAACCAACCAACTTTGTCCTACACGAAATAAAATTACCCCTAATTGGAAGCGGTGAAAGCAAATGAACAATCTGCAAACAGCGGTGAATGAAATTCTCAATTCTCTCGATCAAACAGCTTATCCCGCTGCGTTTTTAGCGCAATACGATCAGCTGGAGTGTTTGGCCAACGGCCACGGTACCGAAACCTTTCTGGTGCGGCAAAAGCAAACCGGCAGGCTCTATGTGGCGAAATTTTACGATAAGCAGCTCTACTCCCTGGTGCATGAGAGCAGCATCCTGAAAGGGCTGCATCACAGTGGTCTGCCGGCTTTTACGGATGAATTCGAGAACGACAGGGGAGTCTGCATTGTCCGCGAGTATATCGAAGGCAAATCGCTCGACCGCTACTTAGCAGAGCAATCACCCAACCGCTACTTAGCAGAGCAATCGCCCGATCAGGCCAGCAAACAGGCACTCTGTCCGCCCAACCGCTACTTAGCAGAGCAATCGCTCGATCAGGCCAGTAAACTGCCGCTCTGTCCGCCCAACCGCTACTTAGCAGAGCAATCGCCCGATCAGGCCAGTAAACTGCCGCTCTGTCCACCCAACCGCTGCTTAGCAGAGCAATCGCCCGATCAGGCCAGTAAACTGGCGCTCTGTCTGCAGCTCTGCGATATTTTAATCTACCTGCACGGCCAGGAAAACCCCGTGATTCACCGCGATATCAAACCGCAAAACATCATCATCCGTCCGGATGGCAGACTTGTGCTGATTGACTTTGACATTGCCCGCGTCTATCACCAGCAAGCCGAAACAGATACGCAATTCTTCGGCACCCGCGAATATGCCCCGCCGGAGCAATACGGTTTTTCGCAGACAGATGGCCGCGCCGATATCTATTCCTTCGGCATCCTGCTGCGTTTTCTCTTTACCGGCAGCGAGAAAGCCAACAACAAGTGCGCCATCTACCCGCCGCTGGCCAAAATCATTAACAAGTGCACCGCTTTTGCGCCGCATGAACGCTTCCGCAACGCAGCGGCGCTGAAGAAAGCGCTGCAAGAAGCAAACCCGGCGGCGCAGCTGCGGCATAAAATCCTGCTGAGCGTCTGCCTGTTGGCAGCTGTTGCGCTCTCTGTGTGGGCTGGCTTACGCTGGTATCGCGCCGCCACCTACAACCCCTTTGCCGAGGGAATCATCCCCACCGTCGCCACCGATGCAGAACGCGTGACCGACGCGATCACCTACCTGCAGCAAAAATTCAATACCCATTTGTTTGACGATTCCGCTGCCTATGCCGACATTGGTTTTGTGAAAACCATCTTAACCGAACTCTACGGCTACGACCGCGACTATGTCTACGCCCTGCCGGAAGAAGGTTTGCCGCACGAGAGCGAGCACAATTTCCTGCCCTGGGGCATGGGCGACGAGCAATATTTACCGCGCGATGTGATGACCTATGTGGCGGTGAAAATCTATTGGCCGGAAAAGGTAACCGATTATACCAGCCTCAAAGACGACAACGGCGTTTACCCCGGTGTGCGGGTTGCCCTACAATTTGCCGAAAAGAGCGGCATGCTGAGCGGTGTCGGCCGTCCGGAAGACATTAGCAAAGGCGAGACTGCCGTTCTCCTGGCCAACGCCGACCGCCTCTTTGCGGCAAAAACAGAATAGAAAAGCAAATTGTCTTGAAAAGGTGGGCTGCCAGCTCACCTTTTGTTTACCCCGTTTCTGTAAAATAGAGCTGTTGCAAACGAAATATCAGGAAAGGCAAGGGAAACAAACAATGAAAATCACAGCAAAGAGTCTCATCAGCTTTCTTTTTGTGCTGGCTTTGAGCATGTGCCTGCTGACACCGGTCTATGCCGCCAACAGCGCGGAAGCCGAAACCAAAGCGCAGGCGCTGAAAACCCTCGGCTTATTTCAGGGGGTATCGGATACCGATTTTGCTCTCAACCGAGCACCCACCCGCACCGAAGCCATGATTATGCTGATCCGCACCCTGGGTAAAGAAACGGAAGCGCTCAACGGAACCTGGACACATCCCTTTACCGATGTGGATGCCTGGGCCGACAATTATGTTGGTTACGCTTACAGCAAGGGTCTGACCATGGGCATTTCCGCCACGGAATTCGGCAAAGGCAATGCCGATGCCGACATGTATCTCACCTTTATGCTGCGCGCCCTCAACTACAGCGATACGGAAGGCGATTTTGTCTGGAACGAACCGAACACACTGGCGGCAGCGGTGGGCATCTTGCCCAGCGGTGTGGATACAACAAACTTTCTGCGCTCGGATGTCAGCCTGATTTCCTGGGCGGCTCTGCAGGCAGATTTGAAAACCGGCAGCCTGAACCTGGCCAAAAAGCTGATTGCCGATAACATTTTCACGAACGATGCCTACGCCAATGCCATAGCTATTGTGGCCGAACCGGCTCCCAGCACCATTTCCGTTTCCTCTTACGACACCCTGAAAACGGCACTGGCATCCGGCAGTTACAACCTGATCACCGTCGATTCCATCGGCACACCCGTGATCATCAGCGGCGAACTCACCATTCCGGCCGGGGTAACCGTTACCGTCAACCGCGGCAACGATTTTTATGTGGAGAGCACACTCACCAACAACGGCACGCTGAACATCCTGGGTGCCGACAGCATCCGCCCGGATTTCATCAACTATTCCGTGTTGGCGGTGCAGAACAACGGCAAACTGATCAACAACGGCGCCATCAACCTGGCGGCCAGTTCACTGCCGGATCTCAGCGACAACGGCCCCATTGGCGGTCAGCTGCGTCTCTTCAGCGGCGAAGTGATTAACCGGGGTTCGATCTTCCTCAAAGCTGGTAATGTCAACACACACGGTGGCATGCTGGATGTGATCGGCGGCAGCTTTAGCAATGAAGCCACTATAATCCTCGACGGTTTCTTCCTGCGGGTCAGCGGCGGCGCTTTCCTCAACAGCAGCAGCGGCATCCTGATCAACAACTGCAGTATTTTCGTTATGGGTGAGAGCGGTTTCAGCAACCTTGGCACACTCACTGGTCATAAAGTCAACGAATAAAGCAAGCAACTTCCTCTAGAGGGCACCCGAACACGTCGCCCCATAAAGCAAGACAGGCCCCGAAGATTTGTCTCTTCAGGACCTGTCTTGCTGTTTTATATGTTCTCAGCCAATTCGGCTGTTTATTTTCTCAAAGGCTGAATCGGTTCCTCCAGCAGGAAAGCGGCCGTTCTGTTCTGCAAAATGGCATAATCATCGTTGATCTCTGTCAGGCGCTGCTCCGGCTGTTCACTATTGAGAATGAAACTGAGCAATTTATACTTCATAATCAGCAAATCCCGCATCAGCAGCGATTCGGTCATTTTCTGCGACGGTCTGTTATGATATTCCTGCCAGGCTTGCTGCACCGCAATTGCCTTTTGGCGCTGCATTTGCAGATGGCCGATGCTGGTGATGATTTCAATATGGTGTCCGCAGCAGGTGATTTCGTGCAGCGCTTCCCGCGCGGAGCCGATAGGGTAATCGAGGCTTTCGTGCTCGATATAACCATAAACGCTGTCGCCCTGCACCAATGCCTTGCGCACGCGCAGACAAAGAAAGGTATGCTGATTGGTCAGCGGCACCGGGGTTAATTTACCGTGGGCATAGGCATGCTCCAGGGCATCGTCAGCCAAACCCCAAAGCATGAGGTAGTCGTTCCATACTTTTGCAATGCGGTTTCTAAAGAGAAGCTCCTGACCGTTGCGCAGCAAGACGCGGCAGCCATTACCCCCCTCCGGTAAATAGCAGGGAAGAAGCGCCACAATTTGTTTTCTTACAGACTGAAAGTCGATCACCAAACGAAACACCCCTTTCAACTAATTTGGAATTAACACCTTGAAATATCTTAAATTAATAGATAGAAAATGTCAATTATTACCTAACGGAATAAAACACATTATATTAAGGTATTATTATATTGTAATCAAGAAGAAGACCAATTCTGCGCGATTCGCGGGGTTCATGCGCCGAAACCCTCTAACTGTATCGAGCATTCCCGGCCGTTTTGCATATGCACATATTTTCTTGTATCATTTCCAACGATCTCGCAATGTAGGGAATGGTCTTGACCATTCCGCGTCCTTACAAAAATTAACATTACAATAAATGTTAAAACAACAGGAATAACATGCTTTTCCTTACCATAAACCAACAAACAAAAAGAATCTATTATCTTTAAATTGAAATAAAGGAGTTCCCCGGATTTCAAGCGAATGGTTTATGAATAAAATGGAAGTAGAAATAGGCAGAAGTTCGACTTCGCGATTTTGATTAAACAGACCAATGCTTTCGTAAAAAAGAAGGCAATTGGCTGCAATATGTAGCCGGTTGGAATAGAAATCCAAACATGGAAATGTGCAGAAAAATGACTATTCATTTTCTTCATCGCCCCCATTTCACCTTTAAAATTCTACTTGTCTTATTTCTCTCTTTCCGTCCTCATCCTCCCTTCATCTTCTACTCATCTTATTCCCAACGATCTCGCAATGTAGGGAATGGTCTTGACCATTCCGCGTCCCTCCGTCCTTCGTCCCATCTCACCCTTCACGTTCTATTCATCTTATTTCTCACTATCACGCAATGTAGGGAATGGTCTTGACCATTCCGCGTCCCTTGACCTCGTCCTCCCGTCCCCCGTCCTCCGTTCCCTCGCCTTTATTCATCTACCTCATTCTTCTCATCTTATTTCTCACTATCACGCAATGTAGGGAATGGTCTTGACCATTCCGCGTCCCTTCGTTCCCCGTCCCCCCGCCCCCATCTAGCCCTTCATCTTCTACTCATCTTATTTCCAACGATCGTCCCATCTCACCCTTCAAATTCTACTCATCATATTTCCAACGATCTCGCAATGTAGGGAATGGTCTTGACCATTCCGCGTCCTCCGTCCTCCGTCCTCCGTCCTCCGTCCCTCGTCCCTCGTCCCCATCTCACCCTTCATGTTCTACTCATATCATTTCCCACTATCATCCCCGTCCTCTCCGTCCTCGTACCCCTCTAATATTTTTACCTCCACTAAACTAGGGAGACTACATAATGAACAGCAAAAGCCGCCACAAAATTACCCTCATCTTCGTTGACCTTACCTGCTTTCTCGTCTCGAGCTTACTCATGCTGGGCTACTACCCCAGCGAAGTCACCAAGCTCTCTACGACCGAGCGTATTACCCATGCCCTACTCATCCTCTTCTTGGTTAGCGTCTGCCGCTTCCTCTTCCACATCTATTCCAATGTCTGGCGTTATGCCCAAGCCAGCGAATACTTCCAATTGGTCATTTCCGACCTGATTGCCGGCATCGCTTATCTGTTGCTCAGCAATGTCCTACCTACCCATATTACCTTCCTCAGAAGCGTTGCCTTAATCTCAGTGGCAACACTGGCCACCCTTTCTGCTCGTTTCCTCTACCAAATTCTGCGCGGTTATCTGCGCCAAAAAGAAACCGCGGAACAAACCGGCATTGAAAAGCTCAACATCGCCATCGTAGGCGCCGGTGCAGTGGGCTCTTTACTAATTACCGAATTGATCAACGACCGCAAAAAGAAATATCACCCTGTTTGTTTTATCGATAGCGATCCCCTCAAGATTGGCAGCCTGATCAAAGGCGTCCGGGTAATTCCCATTTCTGCCGATTTAAATGAAATGATTACCAAATATCAAATTCAGCAATTTATCATTGCCCTGCCGGATCTGCCACCCGAGCAAAAAAAAGAGATCTACGAAAAATACTCTGTCACCGATTGCCCAGTAAAAATGTATGACTACCCCTTATTGGAAGACGGCCTTTCCGAACACAAACTGACCTTGCGCGACGTGCACATTGAAGACCTGCTTTTCCGCAACACGCATACCGTCAACAGCCCGGAAGCCAAGGAGTTTTACCGCAACAAGAAGATTCTGATCACCGGCGGCGGCGGCTCCATTGGCAGCGAACTCTGCCGGCAGATTGCAAAGTTGCAGCCAAAACAACTCGTCATTATTGATATATACGAAAATAACGCTTACGATATTCAGCAAGAACTGATCCGCACTTACGGCTTAAAATTGAATTTGGCGGTGGAAATTGCCTCCGTGCGGGATGAAAATAAGATGGATGAACTATTCGCTATCTACCGGCCAGAAATTGTTTTCCACGCCGCTGCGCATAAACATGTACCCTTTATGGAGCAAAGCTGCAGCGAAGCTGTGAAGAACAATGTCTTTGGTACTTACGTTTTAGCGAACCTGGCCGAGAAATATGCAGTGCAGAAATTCATCCTCATTTCTACCGATAAAGCCGTTAACCCAACCAATATTATGGGTGCTTCCAAGCGCATGTGCGAGAAAATCATCCAAAGCCGTAAAGACAGCAAGACCGATTTTGTGGCGGTCCGCTTCGGCAACGTCTTAGGTTCCAATGGTTCTGTAATCCCATTATTTAAAAAGCAAATTGAAAGTGGTGGACCGGTGACCATTACCGATAACCGCATCATCCGCTACTTTATGACGATACCTGAAGCCTCACAGCTTGTGCTGCAGACTGGGGCTATGGCGGCCAAATCCGAAATTTATGTACTCGATATGGGTAACCCGGTGCGCATTTTGGATCTAGCCGAAAACTTGATTCGACTTTCCGGCTTAAAGCCCTACGAAGATATTAAGATTGTAGAAATTGGATTGCGCCCCGGCGAAAAGCTTTATGAAGAGCTGTTGATGAGGAAAAAGGATCTGAATAAAACCGAAAATGAACTCATCTTTATTGAGCGTGATGAGCCAATTACCAGAGCTATTCTAGAAGAAAAACTGGCAATATTAGCAAAAGCGCTGGAAGAAGGCGGCAATGCAACCATTCGTTCCGCCATGATGCAAGTGGTATCAACTTACCACAATGCGGATGAAGTCAATTTCTCTGCTGCGGAAGCACCAGAAATGAGTGAAATGGATTAGTGTTCAATAATACTATCTACAAATTTTTTTCTAAATAAAATGCAGTTTAAGAGAATTTTTTTGCAGGAAACCATATTAATCATGCCGAAAATAGAAGTTCAGTTATTTTTATAAATCTAATTTATAATTAAGGAGAAGTGATGTTATGGCAGAGCGGATTTATTTATCATCACCTCACATGAGTGATGAAGGTTATGAGCAAGCATATGTAAAAGAGGCTTTCGACACAAACTGGATTGCTCCTTTGGGAGCAAATGTAACAGGATTTGAAACCGAATTAGCTGCCTATGTTGGCTCAAAACATGCGGCAGCTTTAATTTCAGGTACAGCAGCAATTCATATGGCACTCGTAGCTGCTGGAGTTGGAGCAGGAGATATCGTGTTTTGCCCCAGCTTAACTTTCTCCGCTACCATCAATCCGGTGATTTATCAAAATGCGATTCCTGTTTTCATCGATAGCGATGAAAAAACCTGGAATATGGATCCTAAATTGCTGGCAGAAGCATTTGAGAAATATCCAAATGTAAAAGCGGTAATTGTTGTTCATCTCTATGGTCTTGCAGCCGATTTGGACCCAATCATGGAGTTATGCAAAAAGCATAATGTTCCATTAATCGAAGATGCAGCGGAATCCTTAGGTACCACCTATAAAGGAAAACATACGGGTACCTTTGGGAACTATGGCATCTTTTCTTTTAACGGAAACAAAATCATCACTACCTCAGGTGGTGGTATGTTGGTTTCCGATAATGAAGAGAGAATAACAAAAGTAAGATTTTGGTCAACTCAGAGCCGAGATAAAGCAAGGCATTATCAACACAGCGAATTAGGTTATAACTACCGGATGAGTAATATTGTGGCAGGTATCGGCAGAGGGCAACTCAAAGTATTGGAGCAACGAATTGCTAAGAAAAGGTATATTTTTGATTTTTATAAAAAAGAATTAGGCAAATTGGATGGAATTCATTTTATGCCTATTAATGACTGGAATAATCCTAATTGTTGGCTAACTTGCATTACTTTAAGTGGAAAAATAAAGCCATTTGATGTTATATTAGCTTTAGAGAAAGAAAATATTGAAACAAGACCAATTTGGAAACCAATGCATTTGCAACCATTCTTTGAGAAATATGATTTTATTGGCGCTGGTATTTCAGGAGAAATATTCGAGATGGGAGTTTGCTTGCCAAGCGATACGAAGATGACTGTTGAGGATTTAAATAGAGTATGTAGGATAATTAAAAGCCTGTGAAGCGGAAACACTTATTAGTAGGTTTTTTCAAACGGTTTAAAATGCGAAGAATATATCAAAAAAATAAAAAATATCTGATGAACAAAAAGAACTCAATAGAAGAATGTAAAGTGTGAGCCGTAAACTCACTGAAGAAACCCGTTACAAATCAGGGTTTACGGATAGTTTAGGTGAATACATATAGAGGGTATCAGAAGAGATAACCGGATGTTAAAGGCAACCCATGCTAATTACCACGCCAGGGAGCGCGGCGGGTAAATTAACAGCTAAACATAAACGACTACTATACATGGCGATAAAAGTGGTCATCAATAAGTATCTGATGCATATTTTCAGAAACTCTTGTAATATAAGTTGTTTTGGGTTATAATCTCATTGTTAAATTGTATTAATGACCACTTAAGACCACTATTGGAGGGGTAATGAGAACTGGTAACAACGTTCACCAACGGAAAGACGGTAGGTTTGAAGCACGTTACATCAAAGCGCGTGATAAAAACGGTCAGATTCAATATGGCTATTGTTACGGCCAAACGTACGAAGAGGCAGAACAAAAGCGTAGCAAAATCGTATACAAACCACCTATCATAAAAGAACTGAACTTGCTAATCCTTGGAGCAGGTAGCTACGGTGAGGAAGTATTGGAGTTGGTGCAGAGCCTTCGTCTGTTTCGTAAGATAAGCTTTCTGGATGATGACATATCAAAAACAAATACTTTAGGAATGTGTGATGATTCCGGCCGGTTTTCAGATGAATACACAGTTGCAATTCCTGCTGTTGGTAATAACACTTTGCGTGCTAAGTGGATGCAGAGATTGATTAATGAGGGCTTTATTATTCCGAAGTTGATTCATCCAGCCGCAGTGGTTTCCTCTAATGCAACGATAGGCATAGGAACAGTTGTGTGCGCAGGCGCAACTATTGGCGCTGGAGCTGTAATTGGTATGGGAAGTATCATTTCAAGTGGTTCCACCATTGACAGATATGCAGTGGTTAAGGACTGGACTTTGATAGATTGTGGCGAGGTTGTTAGCTCGCATGGACTGCGTAGGTGATGTAGCTTTATTGCCTTCCAAAGCAGGAGAAAGAACAATGTCATTGATAAGAAAACATAAAAGATAAGTAAATATTGCGCTTGATAAGATGCCTTGATACCCTGATTCTTGGCGCAGAAGACCGCTAAATCCAGAAGTCGATGAAATCTCCAACCTATGTACTAATGAATTCATTTGTTTCTGTTTCGTAATGGTAGAAATCTGCTTGACACTTTCATCACTCCGGCTAACACAAACACTGATATTAACGCGGATTTTTTCAACTTGGACTATGCTTACCATCTGGTAATTAGCTTACCACGGTTGAGCCGAGCAAGATTATTGAGACAACTAGATTGTGTTTTGAGTGAGGTTCAGAAATGTATGCTAGATATATAAAACGGCTATTGGATTTTACATTAACGCTGGGTATTCTTATTGTTCTCTCACCATTGTTTTTATGCCTGATTGTCAATGGCGCTATATTCATGGGTGGCGATCCGTTCTTTATTCAAGAGCGACCTGGGTGGCATGAGAAGATTTTCAAACTCATCAAATTTCGGACAATGGATAACCGGATAGATGCAAGTGGAGAATTGCTCCCGGACGAAGTAAGGTTAAATAGCTACGGAAAGTTTTTGCGTGTCACTTCACTCGATGAACTACCTGAGCTAATCAATATTCTTATGGGAGACATGTCGATAATTGGTCCGAGGCCGCTCCTCGTCAGATACCTTGAGCGATACAACGAAGAGCAACATCACAGACATGACGTGCGACCTGGTCTTACTGGTTATGCTCAAGCTAATGGAAGAAATGCTGTATCTTGGGGTGATAAGTTTGCAATGGATTTATGGTACACAAAGCACATTACTTTTAAAACAGATATGAAAATCTTTTTTGACACAATAAAGATTGTGCTGAAACATGACGGTATTACTAGCGAGACTTCAGCAACGATGGAAGAATTTATGGGTTAAATTAAAAGATAGAAGTAACGGACGGTAAAACTAATGAAAGAATTAATAATTGTCGGAGCAAGTGGCTATGGCAGAGAAGTGCTTCAATGGTGTAAAGAAATTAATAAGAAAAACCCAACTTGGATCATCAAAGGCTTTATAGATGATAATCCAATGGCTTTAGAGAAATATGAATGCGACTATTTGGTTATTGGTTCTATTCAAGACTGGATGCCGGGGGAGAATGAAATGTTTGCTTTAGCCTTGGCTAACCCAGTGATTAAGGAGAAGGTTGTTAGTTTACTAAAAGGAAAAGGTGCTATCTTCACTTCTGTGATTCATCCAGAGGCTATTATTTCTGATTTTGTTTCATTAGGTGAAGGAATTGTCATGTATCCTGGAGCTGGGCTAAGTCCTAATACTAAAGTTGGTGACTTTGTAACACTAATTTCAGGAGCAGGCCATGATGCAGTAATCGAAGATTATGCGACAATTAGCGGATTATGTGATATTTGTGGCCATGTTCATATAGGAAAAGGCGCATATATTGGTAGTCATTCGACAGTTATCCCAAACAAGATAGTCGGGGCTGGCGCATATGTTGGAGCTGGTAGTATTGTTATACGGAGTGTCGCCCCAGGGAAAAAGGTGTTTGGAAATCCAGCAAGAGTTTTAGATATTTAGGAGGCTTCCAATGAGAAAAACAGCGATGATTTTTAGCGGTCAGGGTGCACAAACACCTGGAATGATGAAAGAGTACTATGAATCTGTTTTACAGGCCAAAAAAGTATTTGATATTGCAGATAAGGTCCTTAATAGAAGTATATCGAGCTTATGCTTCGAAGGAACACAAGAAGAACTGAATCTCACCCACAACACGCAGCCGTGTGTGTTGGCGGCAGATTTAGCTGCGTATGAAGCTGCTAAATCAAAAGGTTACAGTGCAGATGCTGTAGCAGGATTTTCATTGGGAGAATATGCTGCATTGGTAGTATCTGGATGTTTGTCAATAGAGAATGCTTTTAAACTTGTTCAAATTAGGGCAGATGCTATGCAGGAGGCCGTTCCAGTAGGACAAGGTGCGATGGCGGCCATCAAGAATCTGTCACTTAAGGAAGTACAAGCTTTGTGTGATGAAGTTGACGGTTATGTTGTTCCTGCTAATATAAACTCTCCAGAGCAAATTGTGGTTTCTGGTGAGAACAGTGCTATCGATGAATTAGTCGCAAAAGCCATAAGTAGGAAAGTGCGTGCTGTGAAATTGGCTGTTAGTGCTCCCTTCCACTGTAAACTGATGGAACCAGCTACGAAAAAACTAGAAAAAGTCTTAAGAGAAATCAGTACCAATGATCCACAAATTCCTATTTATATGAATGTTGATGCGTTGAAAATACATAGTAAGGATCAGCTGATTGAGAAGGTGATTGCGCAAGTAACATCACCTGTATACTGGCAGCAAACGCTTCTCAATATGTGGGACGATGGAATTGATTCATTTATAGAATGCGGTCCGGGACATACACTTTCAGGTTTTGTGAAAAAGACTTTGCCTGAAGCAGAAATTATTACAATTGAAAATTAGGCAACCAAAAGGTTAAGCAAACAGGAGGAATAATTATGAAAGATGAAAGAAAGATTGAACTTATAGCGGATGTATTGGATGTTGAAGCAGCAATCTTGCAACCAGCTAGTGTATTGGGTGATATGGATGAATGGGATAGTATTGCTCTCATTTCATTCATGGCCATGATGGATGATGAGTTTGGGAAAGTTATAAAAGGTTCTGTAGTAAAAGAACAAAAGACAGTAGCAAATTTGATGGCACTGATGGAGGAATAATTATGAAAGATGAAAGAAAGATTGAACTTATAGCGGATGTATTGGATGTTGAAGCAGCAACCTTGCAACCAGCTAGTGTATTGGGTGATATGGATGAATGGGATAGTATTGCTCTCATTTCATTCATGGCCATGATGGATGATGAGTTTGGGAAAGTTATAAAAGGTTCTGTAGTAAAAGAACAAAAGACAGTAGCAGATTTGATGGCACTGATGGAGGAATAATTATGAAAGATGAAAGAAAGATTGAACTTATAGCGGATGTATTGGATGTTGAAGCAGCAATCTTGCAACCAGCTAGTGTATTGGGTGATATGGATGAATGGGATAGTATTGCTCTCATTTCATTCATGGCCATGATGGATGATGAGTTTGGGAAAGTTATAAAAGGTTCTGTAGTAAAAGAACAAAAGACAGTAGCAGATTTGATGGCACTGATGGAGGAATAACTATGGCTTCGCCGATGTCACTCGCAGGAAAGAGAATAGTTGTTACGGGGGCGTCTTCCGGCATCGGACGTGCAACCGTTGTTCTCTGTGCCAATCTTGGAGCAAGAATGGTATTGATTGGTAGGGATAACGAGCGTTTACAAAATATAATAGCAGGATTATCTGGCGAAGGACACATTTCTTTATTTCAAGATTTCAGTCAAGAGAAAGATTATGGAGATCTGTTCGATCAAATGCTCGTTAATGGCGAGAAACTTGATGGAATGGTTCATTGCGCGGGGATCCCGTATATCATGCCACTCAAATCGCTTACACGTGAAAGATTACACAGCATAATGAATGTTAATTTCTATTCTTTTGTTGAATTGTCTAGACAGTTTACGAAAAGGAAATATAGTAATGATTGCGCAAGTATTGTTGGTATTTCGGCAGCGTTAGTGAATCATCCAAGAGCATATGAATTGGGATATATTGCCTCAAAGGCAGCGATTGAGGCTGCGACGAAAGTTATAGCATTAGAGTGTGGCTCACGAGGTATTCGAGCGAATTCTGTATCACCAGGTAGTGTAAAAACAGAGATGATAGAACGAGTCATAAAAGAACAACACAACGAAGCGCAAATGCAAGTTGCTGTTGACCGGGCTATATTTGGATGGTTACAGCCAGAAGAAATTGCCAAGGTATGTGCTTTTTTGCTAAGTAATGATTCATCTGCTATTACCGCCAAAGTCATTGAAGTGGATGGAGGATATATATAATGATTACCTCAGATGGAGGTTACTGAGATGAGTGAGGATTATGTTTTTCTTGATACGAACAACAGAAAGTATAAAAAGAATGATATTCTTCAATGTTTAAAGGGTATTGGTGCAGATCAATGCGACATTCTCTTTGTTCATACCGATGTAATGTTCGGTGTACCAAATCCAGAGTTGGGACGCAAAGGATATTTACAAGCATTATATGACGTTTTATTGAGCCTCAATGTAAGGACGCTTATTTTCCCAGCTTTTTCATATAGTTTCTGTAATCATGAAGATTACGATGTGCGCAATAGCAAAACCAGCATGGGAGCCTTAATTGAATATATACGTAAACAACCTAATGTTCACAGGTCATTTGATCCACTTCTTTCCATGATTGCAGTTGGAGAGAACGCTGGTATAGTTGATCGAGAAATTGGCTTTCAGGCATTAGGACCAGGCAGTGGGTTTGAAAGGATTCATCTTGTTAATGATGTCAAATTCCTTTTCTTTGGAGCTGATTTCGATGAGTGTTTTACCTATATACACCATATTGAAAAAGTGCTGAAGGTTCCTTATCGATATGATCAATCGTTTTCAGGTTATATAATAGATTATGATGGGAACCGATTTGAACATGTACATTCTATCAATACTCAATGCGGTGGAGTAACATTAAAGAATTTTGCGGAGCTGAAACGAGACCTTATGCAGGATGGGATTCTTAATGTAGCGAAACTTGGCAATTTGGAAGTTGCATGTGCTTCTGAAAAAAGCATCTATTGTGAGGTTGTTACGAGAATAGATAATAATCCTAATACTTTTGTTTTGCCGTATACTGAGAGAGATCTCACACATGAGTATATGTTTGGAAAAAATGGTGAGCGAATAACGCATTGTTAATGAGGCTACTATAATGATTAATCCAATGAATTTATTAAATAAGCACATTCTTATTACTGGAGCTTCCTCCGGGATCGGGAGGCAATGTGCAATTATAGTGAGTCAATTAGGAGCGAATGTAACAATAATTGCGCGGAACGAGGAGAAACTTAAGGAAACGTTAAGTAAGCTGGACAATCTCGGTTGTCATGAATTTTATACAGCCGACTTAAATGAGACAGAACAGATAGAAGAATTGATTAATAAAATAATACTGCAGCGTGGTGCGGTGGATGGTTTTTGCCATGCAGCCGGAATTATGCAAGGCCGTAGTTTAAAAGCAAGCAAACCTGAGTTTATACAGAAGATATTTAACATTCATTCTTTTGCTTTCTTCGAATTGGTGCGTTGTTTATCACAAAAAAAGAGGTTAAATGGCAATGCTTCTATAGTGGGTATCTCATCTGCAGCAGTTGATAATGGAGCACTATTGCAGTGTGGATACGCTGCTGCAAAAGCATCGATGAATGGGTTTATTAAAGTAGCAGCACTAGAATTGAAAGAGCAAAAGATACGTATTAATAATGTTGCTTTTGCGAATGTAGATACACCTACATGGCATGATAATTTTGATGATTGTGGTGGAAATATGGATGTATTGTTGCAGAAACAATATCTTGGCTTAATCGATTTGGATAGTGCAGCATATTCGATAGCTTTTTTACTAAGTGAAGCTTCTAAATATATTACAGGTTCAGTGCTACAGGTTTATGCCGGATTGTGATACTCAAGGAGGGAAAGAACTATGGCTTCATCAGAATTTCAAGGAATCAAGATAACAGGTCTTGCATGCGCGGTTCCAACTCATGTGGATAGTATATATGATTCCTCAGATGAATTAACTAGAGAGAGTATTGAAAAGTTTATAAGCACAACTGGTGTAAAAGAACGCCATGTTTTGTCTGACCAACAAACTTGCTCAGACCTTTGTTATGTTGCAGCCGAGAAATTAATTGCCCACAAAGGATATTCCAAAGATACTTTTGATGGCATCGTATTAGTAACGCAACACCCAGACTATTCTACTCCTGCGACGGCGCATATCCTGCAGAAGCGATTGGGATTAAATGTTGACTGTATGGCTTTTGATATTAACCTAGGTTGTTCCGGATTTGTATACGGAGTGAGTGTAGTTGCATCTATGATAGTTGCAGGTTTGGTACACCGGGTCCTTTTCTGCTGCGCCGATGCGCTAATTCCATATTTGACTGATAATGCTGATCACTCTAATTCTGTTTTATTTGGGGATGCTGGTTCTGCGACAATAATTGAAGCAGGAGATGACACAATACACACATTACTGAAAGCAGATGGAAATGGTTACCAAGCACTTCTTACACCAGGGTTAAATTCACGGGTTAAAGTAGATATTGATCATTTTGACCTGAATCGTATTAAGTCTATCATGGATGGAAGCGCTGTTTTTGAGTTTGCAATTATTCAAGTTCCGCGTGCTTTCAAGGAATTCTTCAAAATCTTTGGTGGAACAATTGATAATTACGATTATTGCGTTTTCCATCAAGCTAACTTATTCATGCTTGAACATATAAGAAAAAAAATCAAACTTGCATCTGAAAAGATGCCCATTTCAATGGATCGCTATGGTAATACAAGCAGTGTCAGCATCCCATTAACAATTGCAGATTTAGCTGAGAGAGAGAATTGTCCACAGAAAATAAGCTTCATTTCAGCCGGATTTGGTATTGGTCTTTCATGGGGTGTAACTGATTTTTCCATGGATAAGGCAGACATCCTTCCAATTATCGCAACCGATGATTATTTTAAAAATGCTTATATAGGATGAAACTATGGGAGACGAAGAGTATGCGTATCAACTTATTAGAGTATTTCTTTGAAATGCTGAATAGAGAACCTTTAAGGTTTGCAGTTATTGATAAAGAACGGAAGTTTACTTTTGACAAAGTCAATAAAATGTCGAATGCTTTACTAGAACACATTGAAACTGCAGTAGATGGTGTTATTCGGAAACCTATTGCGGTCTTTCTACCAAAATGTGCTGAATCCGTTATTTCTGATATAGCAATCATAAAGAGCGGAAATGCGTACATGAACCTCGATATCAAGACACCGGATACAAGAATTAAGGCTATCCTTGACTTGATCAAACCAGAACTCATCATTACAAATGATTCGGATATTTCGCGTGTTGAAGGTATCTGGCCGCGTGGGAAGATCATTAATCTTAGTAAGACTGATTTGAATTATTGTTATGAAACACAGTATGAAAAGCTACTATCGGTTATTGACACGGATCCACTTTGCATTATTAACACATCAGGTTCAACCGGGATACCCAAAGGAGTTGTTTTGAATCACAGGAGTTTCATCGATTTTACGGAATGGTCTTTGGAAACCATTGATTTAAAAGATCATGAAATAATAGGGTGCCTTTCGCCGGTTGTTTTTGACATTTATAGCTATGAGTTATGCTTGATGATGGCCAAAGGTGCAACGATGGTACTCATTCAAGAAAGTTTGGCTGCCTTTCCTGCACGGATTCTGCAAATGATGAGTGAGCATGAGGTGTCCTTCATTTTTTGGGTTCCGACTATTATGACCAATATTGCGAACATGGGTTTACTTGGTAGGATTCCATTGCCGCATCTTCATATGGTTTGGTTTGCTGGTGAGGTATTCCAAACAAAAACAGTTTAATATTTGGTGGAGAGCATTGCCACAAGCAATATTTGTAAACCTATATGGGCCAATAGAGATCACTCTAGATTGTACCTACTATATCGTGGATCGTGAATTATCAGATGATGAGCCCATTCCTATTGGGCGGGCATGCAAAAAATACCGATGTTTTGATTTTAAACGACAATAATCAGCTTGCTGCAACAGGAGAAGAAGGTGAATTGTGCGTAAGAGGTACATCGTTGGCAATGGGTTATTATAATAACCCTGAGAAAACAGGCGCAGTTTTTGTGCAAAACCCATTGAATGCTTCATATCCTGAAATTATTTATCGAACAGGAGATATCGCGTTAGTTAATGAACGTGGAGAAATCATGTTTCGTGGTAGGAAAGATACTCTTTTAAAGCATTCCGGATACAGAATAGAACTGACAGAAATTGAACATGTAATCATAAATACATTAGGAATCGTGGAAAAAACGGTTGTGTTATTTATGATCATGATAAAAAGGAAATTATACTTTGCTACGAAGCTCTCGAAGATTTATTTGTTTGCTGATATGAGGAAAGCAATCGGTAGTGTATTGCCTAAATACATGATTCCGACTGTATATCATCGTGTTGATGAGATGCCTAGGAACCAAAAATGGAAAGATAGACCGACTTAAGTTAAAGGAAATGACAAAATAATGTTTGATATAAACGCATATTTTTCAGGAGTCAATAATATTAGAAGTAATAAAGATTATGTGTCAAATAACTATTTGCCATTATCATCCTTGCAAACAATTGGCGAATTCTTACAACTCTACTTATGTTTCTAATTCAGATACGGAGGCATTGTTTGTAAATGATAATAGCGTGTGGCGCTTGTATTTTTTTTATGAAATCAATTAGTTGCACAGAATCACTAAGAAACTTATTAGATGAAGTAATGAAGCGTCCATTAATCACAGAATGCATTGGCAAAGATAAACCAGTGAATATGATTTTCTGATTCATTGTGTAATTCTGGCTTTGTTGATTATACCTGTTTAAGCAGAATGAGTGCCTTGAAAATAAGCGCGTTGCCATTAACCGGAGAGTTGTTGAAAGGATTGTTGCAATGCTACACCGGGAGATGTAGAGCAGGTTCAGAAATTACTTTCATTAAGTTTTAATAAGTATGTTTCGCATTTGCCGAATGACGACTATTTGAGCCAACTAATAATGCGGAATCTTGTATACACATACAGGGTTAATAAAGAAATAGCAGCAGTAGTATTATTAGAGAGGACAAGTGCAGCAAGTATATATATCTACCAAGTTGCTGTTGATAAGAAATATCAAGGCAATAAGATTGGTTCAACGCTATTGCTGTATGCGCTTAAACACTATCAAGAATGCAGGAGTTTTACCGTGTGGTTTGAGGACAAAAACACGGCGGCAATTCATATTTACGAAAAGTATGGTTTCAGATTTGACGGATTAAAGACTAAAGTTCTTATTTACGCGTAAAGGGAGGAGATTATTTATGGAGGAGATTTACGAGATTTTAAATGGATTGAGACCAGAATTCGATTATCATAATTCTGACAATTTTATTGAAGACGGGCTTTTAGATTCATTTGATCGCATCACCCTTATTACAGAGTTGGAGGAAAAATTCAACATTCGTATCGATGCGCTCGATATAGTTCCGGAGAATTTCTATAACATAAAAGCAATAGCAGAATTAGTTGCTAAGAATGGTAGAGCGGTATGAAAACAAAGTTTTCGGGGAAAAGAATCAATGGTGTCTTGGCGGTACTACCAGAAAATGAAATTTTCTTTGAAGATGAGGTAAGTAATTACTTATTTCCAGAATCGCAGACAATGCGCCTAAAGAAAATCATGGGATATAAGAAGCATGTTGTCGCAAAGCCAGAGACATCTACCTCGGATTTATGTGTGTATGGTCCTAAACTATCTACTATCTGCTGGGAAGATAACAAAAGAAGAAATAGGTGCAATTGTTACTGTGACTGTTACACCGGACTACTTTATGCCGCATGTAAGTAATGTGATTTCATGGTGAATGCGCATTATCGGAGGATGTTCTCTGTGTTGATCTTGCTCAAGGATGCTGCGGATATATTCTTGGTCTTATGGAAGCTTTTATTTTACTTGAACATCTTGATAATAAGAAGGTGCTGTTATTCAATGCCGATGTTCTTAGCCATAAAGTTTCCAGGAAAGACCGTAATAGTTATCCACTCATAGGTGATGCAGCTACTGTCACTGTTATCGAAAACGACAAAAACTCTGAGACTATTCATATGGTTTATAAAACTGATGGTAGTCGACGTGATGCATTGATTATTCCTGCAGGTGGCTCCAGATTGCCTTCTTCAGCTGAAACGGGCAGAATTAAAGGACGATGGAAGTGGAAAACTATAGAGCATTAGACAATCTTTGCATGGACGGTTCTGGCGTATTTACTTTTGTTCAGACAGAAGTACCACCACTTATTAACGATACTCTTGAATTTGCTGGAATCAAGAAAGAAGACATTGACTGGTTTATTTTCCATCAGCCTAACCGCTTCATGTTGCAGAAATTGGCAGATAGGATAGGAATACCACGCGAAAAAGTGTTTATGGATATTGTTGAAAAATTATGGCAATCCAAGCGGTGCGTCTATTCCTGTTGATATTGTACACAACTTGTCTTCTCATATGTTGGAACCGAAGGAACTGAATTGCTGTTTATGTGCATTTGGTGCGGGGCTTAGTTGGTGTGCGATGACAATTAAACTTGGAGGTATGGATTTCTGTGAAATGCTCAAGTCCGATTTGTGATATAGAAATTCATGTTTTTAAATTCCAGCCAATAGACTCTTGCATGTATGTGCTACTGCTGAATGAAGAGAGTGTTGACTCTGCGATTGTCATTGATCCCTGCAAGTCGAAAGAAGCTGTCGATTTACTACATGATAGGGAAATAAGTAATCTTAACATTATATTAACACATGAACACTATGATCACATATCTGGTGTGAATTATCTTCGAAATTTGTTCGCATGCAGTATCATTTCGAATAAAATCTGTGCAGAGATGATTAAGGACCCTAAAAAAAAAACCGCTCCGCATATTTTTGAGGCGCTTTTTCTGTATGCATTCCGAAGAAATAAAGTTACAAGTCAAAAAACTGCATGTTAAGCCTTTCAGTTTGCTATGCAGGACGTTGTGTTTAGAGAAAAATACCAACTGCCGTTTGGTAACCACCAATTAGAGTTGTTTGAAACACCGGGTCATTCAAAAGGGAGCATATGTATTCTATTTGATAAGAATTGCTTATTCTCCGGAGATAGTATGTTGAATTGTCCTGTTATTACCAAACTGCCTAGTGGAAGCAAAAATGACTATCAAAGTATTACTGTTCCGCTTTTTAATAAACTAGATCGAAACATGATAGTGTATCCAGGACATGGCCAGTATGGTTCGATAAGTGATATGGTAATTGGATAGTATATAGATATTATTAATTAGCAATATTTATTTTAACAATCCAGATGGTTTGTATAGAGAAGTATTCAGTGGAATATGAGTATTCCGCATCCCTTGTAGCTCAGCCACCAGAATATCCAAATATTCGTCCTAATTGTACTTTCAGAAGGTGTTAGAATTTAATTGGTAATCCCGGTGAACGGAAACCCCTTTATGATACCAATATCCTCTGTACTTATTAGGTTATTGAGAGTATACTAAGTATGGTAGAACACTCAATGATTTTAATCTGATTTAATAGGTGATTTAATATGAAGGTCATGAATGTTGTCAAAACGAATATTGGTGCCGGGTGGGCATTTCGACAAGCGAAATGGCTTCATGAGCACGGCATTGAGATTATTACGATACTACCTAATGGAAAAGGTGGTTTTGCAGAAAAATATCGCGAAGCTGGTATGAATGTAATTCAATGTGATATATCGTTACCACTAAATCGTCCGTGGTCTTTCTGGAAACGAAGACAGGAGATACAGAAGCTTGTTAATGAGATATCTCCTGATTTAATTCACTCACATTTTGTATCGACGACGATTATGTTACGTCTTTCGCTCGGTAAGCAACATCGAATTCCAAGAATTTTTCAAATTCCTGGACCATTACATTTAGAGTATTGGTTGTTTCGAAAAGTAGATATTTTTACAGCAGGAAACCGGGATGTTTTTGTTGGAACATGCAAATATACTTCGAAAATATATAGGAAAGAAGGCATTCCCGATAACCGAGTTTATATGGATTATTATGGTGGAAGTAGAGAAATGGATATTGACTTAACTGAAGACAGATTACATAAAGACTATTTCATTAGTAATGATAAAATCCTGATTGGCATGGTAAGCCTTTTTTACAAACCTAAATATTACTTAATGCAGTTTCGCGGTATTAAAGGGCATGAGGATTTTATAGACGCAATAAAAATCGTTAGAAAGTCTTATCCTGACGTAATTGGGATTATTGTAGGTTGCTCTTGGGGAACAGCACAAAATTACGAAAATAAAGTAAAAGCTTATGCCGAAAAGCAATGTCCGGGGGGGATAATTTTCACTGGATATAGATCTGATGTAGCAAAGATATACCATGAATTTCGTATAGCTGTCCATCCTTCTTTAAGTGAGAATTTAGGAGGAGCAGGTGAATCTATGGCGTATAAAGTACCAACAATTGCAACATATGTAGGAGGTTTTCCTGATATAGTAATTAATGGAGAAACAGGTTGGCTTGTTCCAAAACATTCACCAGTGGATATAGCAAATCGGGTAATTTGGAATTTAGAGCACCCAATAGATGCTTTGAAGATGGCAGATAAAGGATTTCGATTTGTGAATGAATTGCTGAGCATTGATAATACAGCTTTTAAGATGTATGAAATCTATCAAAAAGTAGATGACATGTTTAGGTGTGAGGAAGATAAATGAGCAAATTAGCTTTTTTTCATGATGGCCCGTTATACAAAGACATAGAAGGGAATATGCATGCTGGAATACTAAATGATGAAATCATCGACCGCTATTTTTACTTAGCAGATGAATTTGTATCTGTTACAAGAATTAGTTCGACAGAAGATTGTAGGCAAAGCACGGTTTTAAAACACAGTAATGTAAAATATGTAGAAATCCCAAACTTGAACACATTACGTGGACGGCTTTTTTATGTTGGATTATGTAAAAAAATAATTGAAGAACAGGTGCGAAAGAGCAATTATGTTGTAGCGCGTGTCCCTTCTTATGTAGCAAATTATGCAATTGAGTATGCAAAAAAATATAAAAAACCATATTTGACCGAAGTGGTGGGTTGTAGTTGGGATTCATTATGGAACTATTCTTGGAAAGGAAAAATATTAGCACCTCAAGCTTTTTTTGCACAAAAAAAGGTTATACATAACGCCCCGTATGTTATTTACGTAACGAATGGCTTTCTACAGAAACGTTATCCGACAAAAGGTATTTCTACAAGCTGTTCTAATGTTCAAATTACAGAACCTCATAATAATATTATTAAGCAACGTATTGAAAGGATAAGAAACAGCAAAGAGATTATCACAATAGGAACTGCAGCCGCTGTTGATGTTAGGTATAAAGGTCAGCAGTACGTAATTGAGGCTATGGGGAAACTAAAAGAACAAGGTATTGTAAATTATCGATATGAGCTTGTAGGTGGAGGTGACAATCACTACTTAAAAAGCGTAGTGCTTAAGAATGGTGTCGAAGCACAAGTTGTTTTTAAAGGTGCGATTTCACATGATGCAGTTCTAAACTGGATAGAGACTATCGATATATATGCACAACCTAGTCGGCAAGAGGGGTTGCCACGTGCTCTTATTGAAGCAATGAGTAGAGGAGTGCCTGCGCTTGGAGCAATGACCGGAGGAATTCCAGAATTACTAGAAAAGGATTTTATTATTAGAAACGATAATCATTGTATTTTTGATATATGTCATGTGTTGCAAGGAATGAATAGAGATGTCATGGAACAGCAAGCTCTTCGTAATTATCGCGAATCGCAGAAATATTATATACAAAAAATACAAATTGAGAGAAATCGGATGCTTGATTATTTAAAAAATTGACGTAGCAATTGTAGACTCCATTACATTTTCCATTTGATGTAAGAAATTCTGATTGATAACTTGATTCCCTGTCCAATAAGCACTATCGTTATCCATTATAGAAGTGGAAAAAGAAGAAAATGTAAAATAGCAGGGAGTAATGTGAGATGCGTTCAATAGAAAAAATAGTAATAATTATATCTAATATATCTATGGGAGGTGCTCAACGCGTTGCATTTACATTAGCCAGATGGTTGATTTCACAAAACATTGATGCAGTTGTTATTGCTTTGGGCAGCTCGTATAACAATTATGAAGTGGGTAATGATATCAAATTAATCAAACTTGAACAGAAAAGCAAAAAGGAAGCAATAAACACAGTCAGAAAGTTACATGATATTATTTCTTCCGAATCCCCATCAGTTGTAATTACAATGGGTGTGCCACTTTGCATTTATACAGTGCCAGCAATATTTGGCACACATGTACCGCATATCATTTCGGAGAGAAATGACCCGAATCATTTTCTCGGGAAAAAATTTGTAGCGCATATAGCGCGTTTACTTATGCAATTTGCAGATGGCTTTGTATTTCAAACCCCGGATGCACGGGCCTTTTATTGTGAGAAAATACAAAAAAGATCTAGAGTGATCCCCAACCCTCTTCTTGCAAGCTATTTACCTGAAGCGAAATTTAAGAAAGGAAATATTGTAACAGTGGGTAGATTAACGGCGCAGAAGAATCATAAACTATTGATTGACTCATTTGCACTTTTCGTTAAGATACACCCGAAATTCTGTTTAAATATATATGGTTCAGGAGAATTGAGAGATAAGACAAAAGACTATGTGATTCAAAAAGGATTGCAACATAAAATCTTTATAAACGAAGCATGCAATGACGTACTTGAAAGAATAAAAAGTGCTGAGATGTTTGTTATGTCGTCAGATTTTGAAGGAATGCCAAATGCTTTAATGGAAGCTATGGCGATGGGACTTCCATGTATTTCAACAGATTGCCCATGTGGCGGTCCAAAATTTCTGATAGAGGATGAAGAAAATGGTCTTTTGGTACCCGTTGGAGATTGTCACCGCCTTTTACAAGCTATGGAAAAAATCGCGGAGGATGAAACACTACGGATAAGAATTAGTCAGAATGCAAAACTCATTAAGGATCGACTGTCAGTTGATATCGTATGCAATAATTGGCTGGAGTTCTGCTATAGCATAATTAATATCTAATAATCCCAAAAAGCGGGGGATGGCATGGGAAAATATGTAAAACAGACAAATGTTATTATCGTTATTTTTGCATTACCAATATATATTATGATTTATATAAGTTTAGATGGTTTTAATAATTCAATATTGAGTGGAATGAAATTCGCATTTTGTTGGTTAGGAATTATGCAGTTGATTTTGCATTCTGTTCAATGGAAGAAAATAACACAAAGTTGGTTTTCAAAGCAAATTTTATTTATTATGTTCTGTTTTTTGTTTAATTATGGTCAGTGCTTTATGTGGGCTTTGGGGATCCATGCTGAACGCGAGATTGGATCAACCTTATTATACAATATATTCATTATCAGCGATTTAATCTTATGCAAAACACAATTAATTACACTTTTTACACTATTAATGCTAAATACTGGACTGCTTCTTCTCTATAACAGGAAACAGAAAGAGGTATTCCTACTTTCAAGAGTGAATAATCAGAGTAATCAGACTACTTTTCTTCATGCGAATTTGATAATTTCATTTGTTATTATTCCTATAGCATTTTATTGTACGATTAGAAACTATATAATTGCAAATAGATATGGTTACAGTTCATTATATTATGGTAACCACGCATATGCTACAAGTACAGTTTTGGTATTGATAAGTATGATGTTTTTTCCCTGCATAATGGGAATTTTAATTGGCAATGTTGAAAATCATAAAGGAATAAAAAGATATGCTTATGGATCGCTAATACTTGTATCACTTATTAGTTTTGCTTCTGGAGATAGAGGATTTGTTTACCAATTAATGATACTTTTGTTTTGGCATATGGAAAAAAGAATTGAGAAACGCGTAAACAAAGGCAAATTGATTGTAATTTGTGTGATGGGATATGTGACATTAGCTTTTTTGGTAGCGGTTACAAAAGTTAGGTCTTCACAATTTGCATATAGTGATTTGTTTGAGGCATTATATTCAATTGATTCTCCAATTTCGAGTGCTTTGTTTGAAATGGGGGGGTCAATGGCGCCTTTAGTAAGCCTAGTGTCGGCAGGAACTAATATATATCCGTATGGCAATACGTTATTACTTGCCTTGTTAGGTATGATTTCTGAAAGAATGATAACTTTCTTTGGAATTCCTTATGTGTCATTATCCAACTGGTTTTCATTTTCTTATTTGGGATTGAAATATGGAGTAGGATTTTCAGTAATAGCCGAATTATACCTGAACTTTGGCTATATATTTGGGCCTTTGTTTGCCTTGGCTCTGGGAGCCGTTTTTGGTAAACTGTTTAACGTGAGATCTAAAAATGCTTTTAGCGAATTATTCTCGGTAGCTTCTTTATCTGCGCTTGTATATATTGCAAGGAATACATTGCAAAACGGAACAAAGAATTTTTTCTATGAAGTAATAGTGTATATATTTATTGTTTGGTTATTGGAAAGTGCTTTTCGCTGGAAACGAACTGCTATCAATGATTAGTATATATCTATAACCAAAGAACGTAGTGTTGAAACGGAGAAATTGAAAATGTCGCTGTCAAGAAGTCAAAAAGCATTTGTGTCAACATTAGTGGCCTTTGTCTTGACAATTGTAAATATTGTATCTGCGCTTGTTATTCCACGGCTAATCCTTAGTAGATTCGGTTCAGAGGTAAACGGATTAATTGCTTCGATAACGCAATTTATGGGGTATACTTCCTTACTACAAATGGGAGTTGGTGGTGTTATAAGAGCTGCACTTTATAAACCATTAGCGTACTCAGATAATAAGCAGATAAGTAGTGTTGTCAAAGCAGCAGAAATCTTTTTTAGAAAAATAGCAATTCTTTGTTTCGTATATGTCGTCATATTAACCATTGTCTATCCACTTCTTGGTAATAGCAGTTTTAGTTATTTTTATTCTGCAGCGCTAGTTGCCATTATTGGCGCGAGTACTATCACGCAGTATCTTTTTGGTTTTACGTATCGCTCTTTAGTGACTGCAGATCAGAGAGCATATGTATACGACATCACGCAACTTATTGCGACGATACTAAATATCATTTTTTCAGCTTTTTTAATATATATTGGTTGCTCAATTCATTTGGTAACAGCAAGTAGCGCGACAGTATTTATTATTCAACCGATAGTTTTGAGAGTTTATACAGTAAAAAAATACCATCTTAATAATCATGTAGAAGCTGATAATACAGCCATTAAGCAGAGATGGGCAGGAGCTGGCTATTCTTTAGCAGATTTCGTCCATAGGAAAACGGATATTTTTGTGCTGACGATTTTTTCGACGCTAAAAGAAGTGTCGGTTTATTCGGTGTATTCTGTAATAACTAACGGACTGAATGCCATTATTTCTATGACAACAAACCCATTTCAAGCAGCATTGGGGGATATGCTTGCAAAGGGTGAGAAAAAGACACTAGATGATACAATGCGTATTTACATATTTATCGTACATTTCGTGGCAAGCATTCTTTTTTCTGTCGCATTATGTACTATTATTTCCTTTGTGAAACTGTACACAGCCGGTATACAAGATGCTAATTATTTACGCTTTGATTTTGCTGTTTTTATACTATTGGCTGAAATGTTCTATTGTTTGCGTCAACCATATCAATCGATTGTGAATGCTGCAGGCCATTTCAGAGAAACACAAAAAGGTGCGTTTATTGAGGCGGGAATTAACATAGCAGTATCTATATTGTTGGTGCAAAAGTATGGAGTCGTAGGTGTTGCGGTTGGAACCTTGGTGGGGATGGTTTATAGAACCATAGATCTGATTATTTATTTGACTAAGCACCTGATAGCATATAAATTTTGGTATGCAATAAAAAGGTATTTGATAAGTTTCGCGACTATTGGAATTTCATTTATGCTACAAAGACTTTCTTATATTGAGGTAAAAGACTCTTTTTCTTGGATTGTTAACGCTTGTATGCTTACTATTCTCATTTCAGCGATTACGCTTGCTATTAATTTTGTTTTTTACAGATATGAATTAAGTATTATGCTGACTAAGATTAAACATTTGTTTAATTGGGTGGGGTAAAGATAGAAATTAACAGATAAAGGAGGAAAATGAGAGTATGAACATATTTGAGAAAATATACAAAATGTATTTACGTAGAATTAATCCGTTATCGTATTGGGTTAGGGAAGGACTTATCATTAAAGGAAATGCAACTCTTATGCAAGGTTGCGATTTCGGTACTGAACCATATCTTGTTGAAATCGGAGATCATGTCCGTGTTAATTATGGTGTAAAGTTTGTTACTCATGATGGAGGTGCGTGGGTTATCAGAAACCTCTATAATGGCTATAATGATGTAGATTTATTTGGAAAGATTGTGGTAAAAAACAATGTGCATATAGGTACGGACGCAATAATAATGCCCGGTGTGACAATTGGCAACAATTGCATAGTTGGTTGTGGTGCAATTGTGACGAAAGATGTACCTGATAATTCAATTGTTGCAGGCATTCCTGCAAAAATAATTGAAACAATAGACGAATATAAAACTAAACATGACAATGATTTTTCACATACGAAGTATATGTCAAAGGCCAAAAAGAAAGATTATTTGTTGAATAGAAAAGAATTCATTAGAGGAAAGTAAAGTGTGAATCGTAAATTTTCTGAAGAAATCCGCAAAAAATCAGGATTATTTGACAGTTTATAAGGATACTTATAGGAGCATCAGAAGATATAATCGAGTGTAAAAGATGACACGCGATAATTAACTTTTACAATGAGAGCAGCGAACTACCTAATAGTGAAAAATAGATGACCACTAAAAAACTTTTGGAGGGGTAATGAGAAATGGTAACAACATTCAACAACGGAAAGATGGTAGGTTTGAAACACGTTATGTAAAAGCGTGAGTACACCGGTACAGTTTGAGCGCGTGATAAAAATAACATAATCGTAAAATAACACCCACCAAGAAAAAAATAAAGCCACCCGAAGGGGCACAGTCATCCCTTGCTAATATGGATATTTTTAACTCAAGGAGAATTTTTCTATTTGCAGCTTAGTGGAATTTCCACTGTCCACTGCAGCAGCGATTCTATCGGTTCTGTTTTATACCGATAGATCATCTCGAAGACATACTCAAGATATGCATACGGAATAAGATCATTTTCCTTTGCGGTCTCTACAATACTGTATCGCAGCAAAAGATCTGGCACTGGCGGGTGTGTTTCAAAACAACCAGTTTTTACGTCCAATTACAAATGGCTTGATCGCTCGCTCCGCTCTATTGTTGGATAGCTTAAGCCGGCCATCTGCTAGGAAGGTGGATATTCCGGTGTGGCGAAGCCATCGGGGGAGAAGACATATTCTTGGACCTAAGCTACTAAATCCAAACTATGTCTGTACTCCAAAGGACTCATTCCACCAGTACAGTGGCTCGCGGGCTCCGGTCCGATGGCTCAAACTACTCCGGAGTACTCAGAAGATGAGCAGATGTTTTTTTCTGATTCTGAGTATCGGTAGCACCTTACCCAAGAGACTCTGCGGTAAACTGTTGCTTGTCTGCTGTGCAACCCACGCGAAAAACTCCACTGTCAGTGGTTTTGATTCTTTCTGGCGCAGGTCGTAGCGCTCTGAGACAGACATTTTTGTTGTAAGTCGTTCTTTTTCAAAGAGTGTATTGCAAAACGCTTCACCTTTTTGTTTCAGGTGAATTTGTTTTGTCAGCGCAAACTGCAGAGCTTTGTTAAACTTACGTCTGACATGAGCCAAACAGCCACATAGTGTGAGAGGGTGCGGACCGGTGACTAAACTACTCCAGAGTAATCATATTTTGACATTCCGATGCACAGATACAAATTTAGCAGCTCGGTCCTTTCTTGCTCCATGTGTCTCTTGGATATCTGTGCTTTTCCTATTTCCATGACATCACCTCCTTTAAAAGGTATTTATCTCATTTCTCAACTTGTTTGACTACGTGGGTGTTATTTGACTGTTACGGTGTGGCCACAAGATAGTATGGAGAAAGTTTTGAAAATGTCAAAGGAGTTACTTATGATTGAGACTAATGTTGAACTCAAAAACAAAAAAATCCTAATTACTGGCGCAGCTGGTTTTATCGGATCAAACTTTATCACAGAACTGTTGAAAACAGTCACTCCTATAAACATCGTTGGCTTCGATTCTGTAAATGACTACTATGATGTATCTTTAAAAGAATACCGGCTTCGCCAAATAGAGGAACTTGCAGCGCAGCATTCGGAAACCTCCTGGTTTTTTATTCGTGGCAACTTAGCGGATAAGGAACTCGTCACATCCACATTCGAAAAATACCACTTTGATGTTGTCGTCAACCTTGCTGCTCAAGCTGGTGTTCGCTACTCCATTGATCATCCCGATGTGTATATCGAATCCAACATTCTTGGCTTCTATAATATCTTGGAAGCATGCCGCCTTTATCCAGTGGAGCATCTTATTTATGCCTCGTCTTCATCTGTATATGGTGCAAATAAGAAAGTACCGTATAGCATAGATGACAAGGTTGATAATCCAATGTCCCTCTATGCAGCTACAAAGAAGAGCAATGAATTATTTGCCCATGCCTATTCTAAACTTTACAACATTCCATCCACTGGCTTGCGTTTCTTTACGGTTTATGGTCCTGCTGGACGCCCAGATATGGCCTACTTTGGCTTTACTAATAAGCTCCTGAATGGTCAGACTATCCAAATCTTCAACTATGGCAATTGCTTGCGTGATTTCACTTATGTGGACGATATTGTTGAAGGTGTAAAGCGAGTGATGCAATGTGCACCGGAGAAGGTCAATGGTGAAGATGGACTACCGCTTCCACCGTATAGAGTTTACAATATCGGTAATAATCACCCTGAAAGCTTACTCGATTTTGTTGATATTCTACAGCAGGAACTGATACGCGCAAAGGTACTGCCTGCGGATTACGATTTTGAATCCCATAAAGAATTAGTTCCCATGCAACCAGGTGATGTTCCTGTAACCTATGCGGATATAAGTGCACTTGAGCGAGACTTTGGTTTTAAGCCGTCAACTTCCCTTCGGGATGGTCTCCGGAAATTCGCGGAATGGTATAAAGAGTATTACAAGGTCTGAGTCACAAAAAACTAAAAAAGGGGTTTCAATTTCGGAAACCCCTTATATTTTGCCGATGATGTTATTTTTAACAGCATAAGTTAATTTTGAGTAAATATTATTTTATTTAATTGACATTTGTTGGCGTTTACCGTACCATTGCTGTATTGTATATGATAATTTAAGAAGCATATGAGGGGTGTTGATATGAGGAGCTTTTCGCGAGAATCACTGGGGAAAATTGTGAAAATGAAACGTGATACAAAAGGTTATACTCAGGAACAGCTGAGTGAGTATACAGGTATCAACCGAGCGATGATTGGCCGTATAGAACGTATGGACTATATTCCATCGATTTCACAATTAGAGAAACTGGGTAAAGTGCTTGGCTTTGATATAGATGAATTGTTCGAGCAAGAGAAAATTTCAGTTGAGAATAAGATGGGAGAACACAAGAAAATGACCATAACAGTTGCCGGTGCGGGATATGTAGGATTGTCTCTTGCCGTCTTGCTTGCACAGCATAACGAAGTGAGAATTGTTGATATTATTCCAGAGAAAGTGAATTTGATCAATCAAAAAAAATCTCCCATTCAGGACACGGAAATCGAAGAGTATCTTGCGACAAGAAAACTGAACCTGTTTGCCACCCTGGATGCAAAGGCAGCTTATTCAGATACGGATTTTGTAATAATTGCCGCACCTACAAATTATGATAGTCAGAAGAATTTTTTCGATACTTCCGTTATGGAATCTGTTATTATGCAGGTAATGCAGCATAATCCGAATGCTATAATGGTGATAAAATCCACCATCCCAGTGGGTTATACCAGACATATACGTGAAAAAACCGGCAGTAAGAACATCATCTTCAGCCCAGAGTTCCTGCGCGAGAGTAAAGCATTATATGACAATTTGTATCCAAGCCGTATTATTGTTGGTACGGATATGGAGGACAAACAATTAGTGGAAGTTGCTCATACTTTTGCCAGCCTCCTGCAGGAGGGAGCGATCAAAGAAAACATTGACACGCTGTATATGAACTTCACTGAAGCAGAAGCGGTCAAGTTATTTGCCAATACATACCTTGCGCTGCGTGTCAGCTTCTTCAACGAGCTGGACACTTACGCGGAGATAAAAGGTCTTAGTACGCAGCAGATCATCAACGGAGTGTGCCTTGATCCACGCATCGGTACTCACTACAATAACCCCTCATTTGGTTATGGCGGTTACTGTCTGCCAAAAGATACAAAGCAACTGCTAGCAAACTATACCGATGTGCCGGAGAACCTGATTGGAGCGATTGTGGAGAGTAATCGTACCCGCAAAGACTTTATTGCTGACCGTGTGCTGCATCTTGCTGGATATTATGAGGCGAATAGTGCTTGGGATAAAAATAAGGAAAAAAATTGTATAATTGGCGTCTACCGTTTGACTATGAAGGCTAATTCCGATAATTTCCGCCAGAGTTCGATTCAAGGAATTATGAAGCGCATCAAAGCAAAAGGTGCAACGGTCATTATCTATGAGCCGTCACTCGAGAATGGTACAACTTTTTTCGGCAGCAAGGTCGTGAACGATCTCCTGATTTTTAAGCAACAGAGCAATTCCATCATCGCCAATCGATATGACTGTTGCTTGGATGATGTGCGTGAAAAAGTATATACGAGAGATTTATTTAGAAGAGATTAAGAAAGTTGTTTTGCATATCAGAAAAAAGCAACTATAAATAGTTTTCGATAGCGGAACCTTATCAGGGGGGAAGCAAGTTTCTTTATCTTCATTGACAAACCGATCCCGGCAATTTGCATCAGCACTTCCATCGAACACATGAAACGATAATTAAAAGTAAATTTATTTTAGCAGATATTATTGCAGGGAGTAGATATTAATAAGAATGGTGCTTTTTTGCTTTCCAATGCTGTATTATACCTGTAGGAAGGAGATAACATATGAAGAACGCGCAACACGTCATTCCAAATGGATGTAAATGGAGTGTTAAAAAAGCAGGTTCACTTAAAGCATCTAGAACATTCGATACGAAGCGTGAAGCAACTGTATATGGGAAAAAAATAGCGATGAATCAAAATGTTAGTCTTTATATACATTCAATAGATGGAAGAATCGAGTCAGCGGATTCATCAACTTTGAATACTAAAAATAGTAGTACAAAGAAAGGGGCAAGAAAATGAATATGAATGTATTCATTAATTGCCCTTATGACAAAGATTTTGCTCAACTACTAAGAAGTTTAATATTTACTGTTGTTACATTAGGTTATGTACCCAGACTTGCTCTTGAATATTCCGATGCTGGAACAAGTAGAATGGAGAATATAACCGGTTTAATTAATGAAGCAAGAATTAGCGTACATGACTTATCCAGAATACAAGCGACTACTCCCTTTGAGTATTATAGGTTAAATATGCCCTTTGAATTGGGCTTGGATTATGGTTATAAGCACTTTGTGAATTCAGAGAGCGGTAAACAGAAAAAAATCATGATTATGGGAGCAGAAAAATACAAACACGAAAAAGCGATTTCTGATATTTCTGGCATTGACCTTAAGTATCACAACAACGATGTACAGCAATTAATCAAAATAGTAACAAGTTGGTTTATTGAAAACGAGGATATCCCAAATAAATGGAGTCCAAGGAAAATCACAAATCTGTTTATGGATTTCAATGCTGATTTTTTTGAATATCTTAATGATCAAGGATACAAAGAAGAGGAATGCCCTTTGAAACTTCAGATTAAATTTATCGAACACTTCCACGCAAATTTACCAAAATAAGTATGAAGAGAAAAAATCCGGATCATATATGACCTAATCTCTTATTTGTATTTATAAAAAAGGCTGCCAAAAGATATTGGCAGCGTAACCTGGTTTGATTTTATGGTTTTCCTGACTTGTTATTTGTTGGGTCATTCAATACATAACCCTGACCTGGTTTTTCTGTTGGTGGTAATGGCTCGCCTTTTACCACTGTAACTTCTTTGTTAATTTTACCGCCGTGTGGACCAACAATACCATATTGACCTGATTTCGGAGCTTTGTTCCCAGGTTTCAGCATAGCTTTTCTCCTTTCTATATAATTTCAGAACATCATCTAGCTACATAATATTACCATAAAATGTAATATGAGTCAAGATAGATGATGTTAATTTTGAGATAAATACTATTGGTTCGAATGCTACTTCATGAGCCCAGCCCATAGAAGCGTTGTTAGTGCCATGGCAGAGAAATATCAGATGCCGGTGATCTACAGCTGCCATCCGCGGGTGGCAAAGTTTATTGAGCAGCGCCAGTTTCATTTTCATGCCAATGTGCGCAGCCTCAAACCCTTTGGCTTTTCGGATTACAGCCATCTGCAGATGAATGCGTTTTGTGTGGTTTCCGATAGTGGCACCCTGCCGGAAGAAGCGAGCTTCTTCAATGCCATTGGCAAACCGTTCCCGGCAGTTTGCATCCGCACTTCTACCGAACGCCCGGAAGCGATGGATAAAGGCAATTTCATTCTGGCCGGTATTACCACAGAACAAGTCTTGCAGGCGGTGGATACGGCAGTGGAGATGAATCGGAACGGCGATTTTGGCATCCCCGTGCCGGATTATGCCGATTTGAATGTGAGCAGCAAGGTAGTAAAGATCATACAGAGCTACACGGGCATTGTCGATCGTATGGTTTGGAGGAAGTATTAGGGGGGCAGAGCGGGGAGGCACGTGGGGAGACAGCGGAATGCTCAGTGTAGCCCAATATCAAAGATCAAGTAGTAAAAAATAAATAAAGGCCTGGAAACGTAAGGCTTTTTTACGCAAATAGTTTTATATTGATATGTGCTTACGAAATTCAATGAGTGAGGTGTTTTTTTGAATTCCACTGAAATACTCAATTCGGGTAAACTGTTCTGTGCAAAAACAAACTTAGCAAAAAGAGAATTTGCAGAAGATTTGGATCCCTTACGTGATGAATTTAAAAAAGACCGAGATAGAATTTTATATTCAAAAGAATTCCGTAGACTTAGTGGTAAAACCCAAGTCTTTGTTGCGGGATTTGACGACAATATGCGTACACGCTTAACTCATACTCTTGAAGTGGCTCATATTTCTAAAGCAATGTCCTCTAATTTAGGTTTAAATTCAAATCTTGCGGAGGCTATTGCTTTGGGGCATGATGTAGGTCATACACCCTTTGGTCATGTTGGAGAAAGAACCCTAAATATGTTCATGAACGGTTGTATACGAGTTGACAATATGCCTACTGATTTTTCTTGCTGTGCAGGATTTAAACATAATTTGCAGGGTTTACGGGTTTTGAAAACGCTTGAAAAAATAACTCCGCGGTATGATGGTTTGAACCTTACAAACTATACATTATGGGGTATTTCCAATCACACGGATCTAAAATACAAACAGTGCGGTTTTTATAGCGAACTTGAGAATAAGTGTTTAAATCGAAATGAGTTCGATACCTGTCCTTTAAATGGGTTAACAGAACTAAGTGTATATGATGAACTCATTGCTTCAGTAAATGAAGGTAGAACTTTTGAAGCTATGGTAGTACAATATGCTGATGAAATAGCTCAACGGCACCACGATATTGAAGATGGCCTTTATGCAGGGCTGTTGACACCATCAGAAATGATTGATAAAATTCATGATTTTTTTTCTTCGTACACTATTCCAAATCGATCAGAACTTGAGTTACTCCGTAGCATTAACTCATCTGTTATAGCAGCAGATAAATCTACTTTTCTTTCAAGGCTTTCCTCGTTTCTCATCGGGTTTTACAGAATTGTTTATGCTAAGCACTTTGCTTATAGATTTAAAAGCCTTCATAAGAATTTTGACTGTAAATCGGAGTCATTTACTAAAGATCAGATTTTGAAATTGTTCAAAGATTTTGATGAAATTAATGATGAAGACTTCGATGACTTTATTCAGAGAGATAAAGAATTTAAAAAATTCTTGTCTTCGAGAGTAATATTCTCTGAAACAGCACAGATTATGGATGAAAAAGCTGACTATTTAATCAAACAATTGTTCATTTCTTATGTAAGAAACCCTAAATTACTTCCAGACAATACAATTCGGTTAATTATCGAAGATTATTCTGGAAATAAAGTAGAAGTTGACTTTGATTGCAGGAACAAATTGAATGCCTTGCTTTTTCAGAATAACGAGAAAAGAGACCCTAAATTTATACGACTTATAAACAGAAAAGTATGCGACTATATTGCAGGAATGACAGATCAATATGCATTGGATCAATATAGTAAGTTATTTGGAACAAATAACTTTAGAAAAGGAATGTAATGATCGATGTTTTTTTCGGATCTGTCAACCGAAACCAATTTCTTGCAGCTGATGAATGCGGTCAATGCCATGGCGAAGAAATATCAGATACCGGTGATCTACAGCTGCCATCCGTGGGCGGTAAAGTTTATTGAGCAGCGCCAGTTTGTTTTTCATGCCAACGTGCGCAGCCTCAAACCTTTTGGCTTTTCCGATTACAACCATCTGCAGATGAATGCGTTTTGTGTGGTTTCCGATAGCGGCACCCTACCGGAAGAAGCAAGCTTCTTCAATGCCATTGGCAAACCGTTCCCGGCAGTTTGCATCCGCACTTCTACCGAACGTCCGGAAGCAATGGACAAAGGCAATTTCATTCTGGCCGGTATTACCATAGAGCAAGTCTTGCAGGCGGTGGATACGGCAGTAGAGATGAATCGGAACGGCAATTTTGGCATTCCCGTGCCGGATTATGCCGATTTGAATGTGAGCAGCATGGTTGTCAAGATCATACAGAGCTACACGGGCATTGTCGATCGCATGGTTTGGAGGAAGTATTAGGGAAGAGTGGGCGCTGACAATCTTGTTAAAATAACTTATACTGTAATAGCGAAGGAAATGAGAATCAGAGGACGGAACGGGCAGCCGTCACCCTTTGTTTGGAGATGTGGGAATGTCACCCCACCTGATTCTCATACAACTTAACCGGTTACAGAAATGTAACCGGTTTTTATTTACTTCTTGTACATGAACATGTAACCAGGAAAAATACCCCATAATATTTTTTTAATCAGGAGGCAAACCCAACATGGATAAATCAACCTTTCAAGGAAGAATTATAAAATCCAGCCAAGAATAAGACTGACGCGTTCATTTCATGAAGCCTCTCATACTTATTTGGGCTATGCCATTCAATTGGAGGGGGAGTTGGACAACCAGCAAACCAACTTCTCCATCGGCATCGGCAAAGCAGCTCATACCGAACATCAATTCAAAGTCAACGACACTATCTCCGGAGATTGCTTACCAGTAACCGACCCAAACACGGAACCGGTTGATTTCTATAAGGTTGCTAAGCATAAACTCATCAGCCGAAATAATACCAGCGGCAACACCTCATCGCCCTGGGAACTGGTGCCGCCGGAACTGGAAGTATATAGAGAAAGAGGACACCGCAGGCTGGCCCGAACCGGAAGGTGGAAGGTCGGAACGGGGCGGTGTATGTTGAGGAAGATTGGGTTGACCAGCAAAATACAGAGCATAGGGATATAGATGAATAGGAGCGCGTGGAGAAATGTAGGGGCGAGGCATGACTTGCACGAAATACGAAGAGAGAGGAACGTGAAATGATTGAAGCGTAAAATCCTGATCGTTCTGATTTTTCTCACGCTGCTTTTTATCTGGGGACAATCGGCACTGTCTGTTGCCGAATCATCTGCTAACAGCCATGCAGTAACAAGTACGGTCGTTCAGCCAATCCAACAAGCCGTGACCGGCAAAGCAACGGTAACCGATACGACCGTGCGCAAGATGGCGCATTTGTTTGAGTTCTCGCTGCTGGGCTTTGAGATGGCGCTGCTCTTTGTAGCTTCTTGGAAGCGTATGTTCTCAGCCCTTAACCTGGGGCTCCTCGCTGCGTTGATTGACGAAACAATTCAAATCTTCTCCGGCCGCGGAGATCAGATTAGCGATGTCTGGCTGGATTTTTCTGGTGTGTTGGTGGGTGTCGCCATTGGCATGCTGGTGGTATGGCTGTACGAAAGGAAACAGGTGACTGTGTGAAAAACGGGGAGGAAGATCAATTGACCACCAGTGAAGACGAGAGGAAAGAGGATATGAATGGCAAGAAGATTTCTCCCAAGAAAAAGCCTGACGATTCCGGCAAGTAAGCCGTATCCGAGTGGCACGGAATATGAAATTTCTGTTGGGGATGAGGACTGGGATGGCATTTTGCAGTCAGTAATCAAGGTCCGGATGGTGTATGACAAAAAAATTGCAGAACAGGAAAACCCATCATACCCCGTTGATACAGGTGACAGTAAACGAGTGGCCGAAGCGATTGACAAATTGCTCAGAGAAGAGAAAGGAAAGAATATGCAGCACGGTATAACTAGAGGAGCGGAGTACTACGCAAATTTAGGTAAGAAGAAATAGATTGGATTGGGCGATCGGTACATCACCTCAATACTGAATTTCCCCGCTTGCAAAAGCACCGTGCGGCCTCCGGCTTTAGGCAATACCGCAATTGCTGCCCAATGTTGCGTTACTTTCGTGTCTGCTTGCTTTCTGTCAAGATTCAGCCATTTTTGCAGTGTGCTGACGCCAATGCCGTTTTCTTCACACCATGTTTTTGCTGACATTCCGCTGCACTGATACAAAATTAGCAGCTCGGCCTTTTCTGGATTCGTGTATTTCTTGCACTTTTGCGTTTTTGTTGTTTCCATGACTACACCTCCTTTTGGAGGTAATATCTCATTTCTTGACTTGTTTGACTATGTGTGTGTTATTTGACGTTTACCCAGTAACCGACGCAAACACGGAAGCGGTTGATTTCTATAAGGTTGCTAAGCTTAAACTCCATCAGACGAAATAATACCAGCGGCAACACCTCATCGCCCTGGGAACTGGTGCCGCCGGAACTGGAAGTATATAGAGAAAGAGGACACTACAGGCTGGCAGCCAGGACATATGATAGTAAGTGTAGCAGTTGTATGTGGGGTTGTAGAATGCCTGTTGAGAGAATTGTTGATAATTGGAACCCGAGAGGCCGGAAGAAATACAGGTTTGAGACTTTTTGTTATGGATGTGACAGATGGCCGCTGCCATGATTGACCGTTTGGTTCACCATGGTCATCTTTTGATTTTTGAGGGTCAAAGCTACCGGATGACTCATGCTTTGATACGTCAATCTGTTAAATAACCTCGATGATTTTTTCCGGGATTGCTCGTGATTATTTCTGGGAATTCATCTTGAAAAGTTCAGGGATTTCCTCTTGACAAAACACACATGAATACAGTATAAAGGATATGTCCTACAAGTGGCTCTCTTTTTTCCGGTAAGATGGCTCTCACTCCACCAGGACAGTGGTTCTCGGCTCCCGGACCGGTGGCTCAACTGCTCCGGTGTACTCACTTGAATGGCAACAGGGACGTAAGCTTACTTATGAGGAAGTCATAAACTACATAGACCATTTGGCAGTCCCCGAAGATGATTTGAGATAGTGGTTGGGAGAATAGTGCCTTTGGAGTATAATATCTATATAACTAAACTATAATAACCCTCATGGTGAGAGCTTTTCACCGTGAATTATCATGCAAAAAGCAGGAAGATCGGTAAAAGTCAATACCGATCTTCCTTGCTTTTCGAATTATAGCTACGATGTCAGTGAGGAACGGAGCAATGCTTAAATTAATTACACAGGATTATACGCTTTTTATCTGCGTGTTAACGCTTATCTTTTTCTTATGGCGTTATCATAGGGACAGAGACAGAGAATTTTTATACTTTATTTCAGCAGATATCTTTTATATTCTGGGATCATTGTGCTTCGACATAATTAGCAAACCCATGAATATACCCATAGATTCCATTTTTTATGGTTTATTTTACTTTTCAATATTTCTATACTTAAAGCAAAGAACTAAGAATCTGATAAAAAATCCAACGCTAGGGGGAAATATAAAACTTATAACTTGGGAGCTACCTACTATAGATTTTTTAATTGTTTCTGTTTTTTCATATTTAATATTTTACTATTTTGACCGTTCTTTACTTTCCACGCAACTTTTGCTTCCCGTTTTTGATTTTGACAAAGCTATAAATATTGTTTATCCTATCCTAGATTTTGCGCTGCTAGGCTATTATGTTTATACCAGCAAAGTCTATATATTAAGCGATGAAATAATTTTTACTCCATTAACTGTAAGTGCCTTAATCTGGACGATTGGTGATTTATTATTTGCTTTTGAAGCTATATTCCCCGTAAGCTCCTATGGACTTGGGGATTATCTGCAATTACTTGGATTTGTTATGCTTATTATTATTCTCTTACTAATAAAAAGCAATAAAACCAATGTTGATTATACTACAATTGATTTGTATCAGGAACGTTCAAAATCCAGAATATTCCCAACATTAATAAACGGATTGATTTTGGCTTATCTGGTAGTCTATTTTTATTGTTTAATAAGATTTTCCAATGCTTCGTTTCTGATGAAACCTGTAAAAGATTTCGGGATTATTCTGCTTACACTTGCAATTCTGAGGCAGAACATTGTTAATTACGATGTTCGACGCAAATTGATTATCTTGGGGAAGGATGCAAAAACTGATCCACTGACCGGGCTGCTTTCCAGAAGATATGCTTTTCCCTTAATCGAAAAAATATTTAAATCTTCTCAACATTTTAACATCAGCATTTCGGCTCTTATGTTAGACATCGACAATTTCAAAAAATTTAATGACATGTGGGGCCATTCCTGCGGCGATTACGTCCTAATAAATATTTCCGACTTGATTAAAAACAGCGTTGAGACGTCGAACATTGTTTGCAGGTACGGCGGAGAAGAAATACTAATTATTTTGCCCGGTATTAACCAAAGCGAAGGGACATTGATCGCAGAAAAAATCAGGCAAAATATTGAGGCTTTTGACTTTCATAACGGAAAGATGAAGTCGGGGGTTCGAGTCACTGTTTCCATTGGCGGAGTTACTGCTTGGAACAACATAAAGAATGAATTTGAGTTGATTGAGCTGGCCGATACTGCATTATATAAGGCAAAAGAAAAAAAGAACGATGTTTTTTGGTTTTCGCTTGACGTGACATGCGAAAGAGTAACCATAAAATGATACAGGTATATATAGAAAGTAAGTACGGATTCAAAGCGCAGACGTTTATATCGAAGAAGTAAAAAGAGATTTGAGATTACTCATGTATGATGCGGATATAAAAACAATGACAAGGATATTATTTCCAAACTCAATCAATCATCTAAGCAACGAGTCTAGCATTAATTACTATTTCTTCTCTTTCCTCTTGACTCTTCCGTTGGGGAAGCAATTATTATATTGTTTATAAAAACGAAAAGGGGAAAACAAACTATGCCTGATTTATTAAAAATCAAAGAAGTATCAAACAGGTATGATGTGACTGCCCGCACTCTTCGATATTATGAAGATATGGGATTGATAAGCAGTCAGAGAAATGATGATTATGCGTATAGAATGTACGATGAAGCCTCAATAAAACGGTTGGAGCAGATTCTTATACTTCGTAGGTTAAACATCAGCATTAAAGATATTCAGAGAATTTTTCGAGCCTCCGGTTCCGAGGTGGTTTTAAATGTTCTGGGTAAAAAAGTTTCCGATATTGATGATGAAGTAGCTCTTCTGCATGAGCTGAAAAAAATAGTCTTAGAATTTATAATACAAATCCAGAGGAGTGATTTTCAGAAGGATTCAGATGTTAAACTTTTATACGAGAAAGCAAAGGAAATTGAACAGCAGATAATTAACGTTGGGTACGAAGGAAATCCTTCGCACTTTAACAGTCTTTTAAATATTACAGAGAAGCTTAAAAAGGCACCAGAAGTCAGGATTGTCGAAATACCTAAGTGTAGAATGGTTTCATCAGGTTGCTTTAACGATTTAAGTGAGGTTATAGGAAGCTTTGATAAGTGGTTTTGTGAGTATGACGAAAAACGAAAAGGTATATCATTTTCTCCGCTTGATTTTATGTTTTTTGAACCGAATGGCAGAGGGATATGGTATGTTGCCATAGAAGACTGGGTTAATGAAAAAGATACAAACGGTTATGAAATAATAGAATTTGAAGGTGGTCTATACGCAAACGCAATATCCATCGACGGTGATGATGATATAAATGGCAGGGTATATAAAGGGATTAAAGCATGGATCGACAATAGTGGATTTGAACTTGACGAACGTGAAGGACACAGGACAATGTTCCACATGCTTGTAGGCGAGAAAATAAACCGCGGGCTCGGATATAAGCAGCTTGACATATTTGTGCCTATTAAGCTACGTTCAATATAGGAATGATAGCCTTTACACTTCATTAAATAGGTTGCACAGTGCACGACTGAATAAAGTTTAATTGAAGGAGCGGCCGATTTGGAAAAGTATTTTTGGGACACTCAATTAAATTATTTGAAGTTGACAAGAGCGCAAATGTGTGTTCCAGGGGGACGGGGGTGTTGGCACAGCTTGATGTGGGTTATAAATATTGTCGAGTGGCATGTGAAAAGCACTGTATTCAGCGGGAAGATGATTCCTGCGAGGATATAGTGCTTTGTGATGTACATATTGTGCTAAGGGAAAGGGCAAAGGAGCAGTGATGAGATGGAGGGGACGAGGGGACGAGGGGACGAGGAGACGACGGAGATGAGGGAGGTGGAAGCGAGGGATGGCGGAACGGTCAAGACCGTTCCCTACATTTGGGCAATGTTAAGGATAAGATGTCAATGTAATTGTTGGGGAGAGGAACGACGGACGGGCAATGTTAAGGATAAGATGCTAATGTAATTGATGGGGAGAGGGCGACGGGGGACGAGGGGACGGCGGAACGCTCAAGACCGTTCCCTACATTTGGGCAATGTTAAGGATAAGATGTCAATGTAATTGATGGGGAGAGGAACGACGGAGGAGTGAAGGAGTGAAGGAGTGAAGGGGCGAAGGGACGAGGGGACGAGGGGACGGGCGAAGGGATGAGGGGACGGCGGAACGGTCAAGACCGTTCCCTACATTTCCATGAGCAGAAAGTCGCGGATGTTTTTATGCTCAATGCCTTCACGACTAAAATTGAATTCATCCAAGGAAACCACATATTTTGGAAAGTTATCCGAAACGTCCCGAAACACCCCAAATTCACGCTGAACTGTATCTTCACTAGCAAGCAGATAGCAAACCTGCACATAAATACGCTGGCCTGCTTTATCAGCAACAAAATCAATCTCTTTTTCGCCTATGCGGCCTGCGGTTACTTTATAACCATGACGCAGCAATTCTAAGAAGACCATATTTTCGAGCACTAGCTCAATATCTCGCTGATTATTACCATATACAGCTTCGCGGATACCGTGATCGCAGATATAGTATTTCTCATTAACCTGCAGGATTTTCTTTCCCACAAGATCAAGCCTACCGACACGATGAAACAGATAAGCTTGCTCACAAGCTTTTAAATAGTTGATCACGGTTTCGGGGGCAACCTTGCGATGATCATTTTTTAGAAATTTTGAAATACTGGTAGCCGAAAAAGTTCTGCCAATATTAGCTATCACAAACAGGATAATTCGTTCCAAAAGATCAACATCCCGAAAGTTGTTTCGTTTCATAATATCTTTTATCACAACAGACGCAAAAATGTCACTTAAATATTGTTTAGCAGTGTTTTCGTCTGCATCAAGGGCAATCAGAAAGGGCATGCCGCCGGTAATCAAATACTTCTGAAAGCATTCCGCCGTAGAAAGGTTGGGTTGTTTTTCAATGATTGCAATACAATATTCCTGGAAGGAAAACGGATAGATTTGAATTTCTATGTACCGCCCTGCCAGGAGTGTAGCATATTCTCCGGCAAGCATCTTAGCATTGGAACCTGTAATGTAGATGTCTACATCGGAATTTACACGCAGAGAATTGACACAGCTTTCCCAATTGTCAACTTCCTGAACCTCGTCAAGAAACAAATAAGCGCGGCCTGTGCAATGTTCAATTTTTTCTTTTATGTGATCGTGCAAAACGTTAGCATCTTTGTATTGACGCAAGGTCATATCCTCGAAGTTAAAAGAGAGGATGTTGCTCTTCGGAACACCTCTTTCCAGGAGTTCTTGTTGTATTAGTTGCAGCATCACAGACTTACCGCTTCGACGGATGCCTGTGATGATTTTTACTACCTCTGTCTGATCTATAAAGCCGCGTAATTGACTGAGATATCGTTCTCGTTTAATCATTCGGAACACCTCCGTATTCTTGCTGTGGTTATTTTACAACAGATATATCTTTTGGTCAACGTAAAATATACTGTTGTATAAGATATAACTGATGTTCCAAGGGGACGGGGGTGTTGGCACAGATTGATGTGGGTTTTAAATATTGTCGAGTGGCATGTGAAAAGCACTGTATTCAGCGGGAAGATGATTCCAGCGAGGACACAGTGCTTTGTGATGTACATATTGTGTTAAGGGATGAGTGAGGATGACGGTAGATGGAAGACGGAGAACGGCAGAACGGTAGAAACGAGGAACGGCGGAACGGTCAAGACCGTTCCCTACATTTGGACAATGTGTTGCTAATACGCCAATGCAATTTATGAGTAGAGGGCGACGGAGGGGACGAGGAACGAAGGAGAACGGCGGAACGGTCAAGACCGTTCCCTACATTTGGGCAATGTTAAGGATAAGATGTTAATGTTATTGTTGGGTGGAAAGGGCGACGGAGGGGACGAGGAACGAAGGAGAACGAAGGGACGGCGGAACGGTCAAGACCGTTCCCTACATTTGGGCAATGTTAAGGATAAGATGTCAATGTAATTGTTGGGCAGAGGGCGACGGAGGGGACGAGGAACGAAGGAGAACGGCGGAACGGTCAAGACCGTTCCCTACATTTGGGCAATGTTAAGGATAAGATGTTAATGTAATTGTTGGGCAGAGGACGACGGACGGGCAATGTTAAGGATAAGATGCTAATGTAATTGATGGGGAGAGGAACGACGGAGGTGGAGACAAGGGGACGGCAAGGGGTAAATTTCCCCTAAATCTAGTTTTTGAGAAGCCATTGTAAAACATTGATCTGCTTGATCCCATTATGGGAGGTGAGCGGTTCAAAATCCATCGTCAGCAGATATTTTGGATTGTGATCCTTAATCGCATTCAAGGGAGCAAGTTCTCTTGTAAGAGTTTCTCCGTTTTCATCGGAAACAGTATAGGCAACTTGGTAATATTCTTCTCCGGTGCTGTTGATCGCCAGAAAGTCTACCTCAGTCTGGCCAAGCTTGCCAATATGCACTTCATAGCCACGGCGCAGCAGTTCAAGAAAGACTACGTTTTCGAGGATGTGTCCTCTGTCGGCCTTTTTCGTGCCAAGCAGATAGTATCGAAGACCGATGTCGGCAAGATAATACTTTGCTCCTGTAGCAAGATATTGCTTACCCTTGATATCATACCGCCCAATCTTATAAAGCACAAAACTTTCCATCAAAGCAGAAAGATAGCTTTCCACTGTATGGACGGAGATTTTACGGCCTTTTGATGTCATGGTATTGGCAATTTGAGTTGAAGAACAGAGGTTGCCGATGTTATCAAACATATATCGGATGACACTGTCCAGCATGTTAATGTCTGAGATATGTTTTCTGGCGGCGATATCCTTCAAAACAATCGTGTTATAAATTCCTTCCAAATAGGCTTGGATATCTTGCTTTCTTTCCAGTTTCAGTAGATAAGGAAAAGAACCGTTTTGAATATAGCGTTGATATTTCAGGATCAGATCAGAGCTGTCGTCAATTCCTTCAATAAATTCAGAAAAAGATAAGGGAAGCATTTTAATTTCAACATATCTTCCGGAAAGAAGAGTCGCAAGTTCGCCCGAAAGCAGATAGGCATTGGATCCTGTGATATAGACATCGCAGTTTTTCTTGATAAACAAGCCATCAATTGCTTTTTGAAACTCCGGAACATTTTGCACTTCATCGAGAAAGATGTAATTCATTTTTTCAGGGATCAGTTGCTCTTTGATCAGATTATACAGTTTTAAATAGCCATCAAGATCATGATGATCCGGGTCTTCCAGATTGATGCGGATGATCTGTTCCGGTAAAACGCCTTGCTCCTTCAGGTAGTTACAATAGAGATCAAACAAGGTGGATTTGCCACAACGCCGTATACCGGTGACAACCTTGATCAACTGCTTATCTTTAAAGTTTTTTAGCTGCTCCAAATAAGTAGGGCGGGGAATTAGTTTTTCCATTGGAATACCTCCTTTGTGCATTGATCATAGCGTAAATGAGCGAATTTGTCAAGTTTGTGCATTACGTTGCATGTTACAGGGGGACGGGGGTGTTGGCACAGCTTGATGTGGGTTTTAAATATTGTCGAGTGGCATGTGAAAAGCACTGTATTCAGCGGGAAGATGATTCCAGCAAGGATACAGTGCTTTGTGATGTACATATTGTGTTAAGGGAGGGAGAAAAGAAACGGCGATGAGATGGAGGAGAAAGAAGGAATGAGAGGAGACGAGGGGACGAAGGGACGAAGGGACGGCGGAGATAGAAGGAACGAGAGGAGACGAAAGGACGAAGGGACGAAGGGACGAAGGGACGGAGAACGGCGGAACGGTCAAGACCGTTCCCTACATTTGGACAATGTGTTGCTAATACGCCAATGCAATTTATGAGTAGAGGGCGACGAAGGGGGAAATGTGATGATGTTCCAAGGGGACGGGGGTGTTGGCACAGATTGATTAGGACATTTATATATTGTCAAGTGGCATGTGAAAAGCACTGCATTCAGCGGGAAGATGATTCCGGCGAAATGCAGTGCTTTATAATGTTCAAAACAGAGTAATTTATTGATAATTATATCGTATGGAAGTGACACGCGTTTATAAAAAGTAAAAATAGAAATATATGAAAAAAGGCGTGAAAATGTATCCTAATTTAGGGAGGGAAACAGGACAGTCATCTTGAATATAAACTAGAATCCCCTCTTTGGCTGACTGCTTTTTTGAAACACCATAGCTAAAAAACAAACGATTCACATGTATAAATATATATAATAATATCTAAAGAAGTCGGAATAAGTATGCAAGCAGTCAGTTAAAGTATGCAAACAGTCAAAAAAAGCAAAAACTATGCACAAAAAAAGAAAGGAGTACTTGCTTTAACACGGTTTTTAATCGAAAAAATTAACTTAGCGAAGGAGTTTACAATTTGATCATTTCTAAAATTAGCAGAAAAATTATCTCTTTGATTTTAATTATTACACTCTGCTTTTGTAACTATCAGGTTTTAGCAAATGTCACCGATGGGGTTGTCGATGCGGACATTACCGTCGCAGTAGGGAACCAATCGATTTTGTTAGGCAGTTCCAGCTCTATGAATGTTACAATTCAGAATAACGATCCCACTAACTGGTTATACAATGTTAATCTTGAACTCTGGTTGGATAATGGTTTGCAGCTGCAGTTGCCTGTCGATCCCTCCCCGATCTCTCAAGAATCATTAACCGTAGCGGGAGCAGTCAAGCAGAAAATCGTCTGGAATGATATCACCGATTTAGCTCCGGGCCAGAGCTTTGTATTTGCAATTCCTCTGAAAGTGCTCGATTATTATCAGGTGGATATCGATCATCCAGTTGCGCTTGAATCGACCGGTTTTTACCAGATAGGGGCAACAGTTGCCAGTTCGGCAAGCCGCAGCCCATATTATTTTGATGAAATTTATAATCAGGATACGTTTTCAATTTCTGTCCTGCCCGTTTCTGTCACTGCTACGTCTCCTGGGAAACAGTTAAAAGGCGCGGGAGAAGACGCAACAGCAGCAGATAACTTTAATACCTTTCCTTATGTAATCACAATAAAAAATAATCAGCAGTTCAGTACCGTAATTGACTTGAGCCATTTGGTTCCGAACGGTGCGGAAATAACCAACTTAACGTCAGGATTCAATTCCGGTTCGGGAACAATTCTTGCGCAAACCGAAGATTATTATCGAGCAGCCAGTGGTGATAGTGCGTTGAGTTGGAGTTTACAGCTGGATCCGGACGCCGAGTTTCAAATCAGTTACGATTCGGCGATTTTCGAAAATCTGACCGATAATAGTGTTGTAAATACCGGTGTAAGAATTTCTGATGGTACCAACTTAACTTACCGCACATCCTATCAAGGCTCAACCGATAAAAACGGTATAGCCATTCCAATTAACCTTGTTAATTTGGACCGCAATGCGGTAGCAAAAGATTATATTCTGACCAAGACAAAAAGCTTGATCTCCGGCAGCCCACTTGGTTACGGCAGTGTTCTGGAATATAGCTTGCAGGTTCGAGCCGCCCAGTACCATGATTTAATTGATCTCAATATTCTGGATGAAATGGGAGACGGTCTGGACTTTTTGGAAGCGCAGGCTGTTTATGGCGGTGCCGATTACGCCATCACCGCTGCGGCATCGAATGTTACCGCTTATTCTCATACCGGCAGCCCCGGCAGTGAAGTCCTGAACTGGACGTTGGATAGCTTATTAAAAGAAGCTTCCGCAGTGCTTCAATTCCGCGCCGAGGTGATGACTCAATGGACGCGGGGTGCGTTGGCCGGAGTACCGATTTATGCCAATGATAAGCTGATTAATACGTCTTCCTCCGACACGGTGACGTTAGTGGGAAGTTATCCGGCGCAGGAGACTAATGCCACGGCTTCCGCAGTGATCAATAAACCGCTGATCACCAAGGAAATCATCAGTGTCAACGGCGCCGGCATTGCAGCTGATGCCAGGGGTTTTTATCCCTTAAAAGTAGGGGATGAGATCCGGCTGCGCTTAACTTATGATGCGTCTCAGGTGAATACCAAGCAAAAAGAAGTTAAGCTTTACGATTTTTATCCTTTCGAAACCGGTTATGCCACCGGGGTTCCCTTGTATTATCTGGAAAATGTAGTATTTAAAGATGGCGGCACCATTGTGACTCCCGTTTCGGAAACCGCAGTTGTCAATGGGACGAATTATCAGTTTGCTGCCGGCAGTGTTTGGTTTGGCGCTTCAGGAAATCAAGCTTATTTTGGCAATGGCAATACCGATAAGCTTTTCAGCGTGGAATTTCCTGAAGTCGAGAGAAATACTGTTTTATCGGTAGAATATGTTTTACGGGTCAATGATTCACTGAAGGTGATCAATGGCAAAGAAAATTACAGCATGGCCAAAGCTTCCTTTTTGAATACTTCAAATGCCATAGACAGTCAGCGCGGTCAATTGCCTTTCATTTATCAGGCACCGGTTTTGAGTATGACAAAGAGTATTCTTACCAGCATGATCCCCCCCTATACTACGGTACAGAGCGCGTCGGATCTGGCAGCCGGAGACACGTTGACTTTTGCCATTGAGGTTACCAATGATGGGGATGCCTCTGCTTATAATGTGAAATTGGCCGATACCTTTGATTCGGAATTGACCAATCTTACCTATCTGATCGGTCCCGCCGGTGCTGTTGCTACTCAGGCAGGCAATGTACTGAATTTCACGATTCCTGAAATTACCGCACATTCCTCTGCAACCATTATTTATACGGCTCAGGTCAGCGCGGCGGTGGGAGCCACCCGTACTTTCAACAATTCGGCTGATTTAGTCAGCTATCAGAAAACCAATGGGGGACCCGATTATCTGGATCAAACCGTCAACAAAGAGACGAGCTTGCTGGCAAAGAGTCCTACTTTGACGAAGAGTGTAACCGATACGGAAGCAAATCCGGTTCGGGTCAACGATTGGGTCGTGTATCAGATTCAGTTCAGCTTGCCGGCGGGAACCAATCTGTATGCTACAGAGTTAATTGAAGTACTGCCGGCAGGACAAAGTCTGCTGGGGGTTTACGCGAATTATGATCTTGCCAGCCATACTGCCAGTTTCCCGGTGGCTTTTGGCAGCAGCGGAAGCAAAGTGACGATAGCGGTTGGAGATTATTCTGCAGCCAGTTATACGGTCTATGTTAAAACCCATGTAGATACTGCAGTGGGTGTCAGTTCTTCTCAGAGCAACCAGGCTGAGCTGCATTGGAATGATAAAAGCGCGGGCGGCAGCAGCCATCAATTGACGGTCACCAGTGCTTTGAATGTCAGCAAACCTCAATTAGCCGGTACCTGGAATACAACCAATTTTAGTATTGTGCAGGGGCAAACGCAAAATCTGGTCTATACCATACGCAACAGCGGTGCAAATACCGCTTATGGTTTTGTTCCCAGCATCACCATTCCGGCAGGCTTGACGCCCAGCAATTGGAGCGTAGCACCTACCGGAAGTGTTGTGGTTGGTACGGATGTAGTTTATAGTTTTCCTGAAGTGGCGAGTTTAGCCGTGAATGCCACCAGCGCCATCAGTTTTACTTTGGCGGTGGATGCAAACCGGCCTGCTGGTCAATCGATTGTGCTGACCGGTAAAACCGGCAATTACTATACCACACCCGCCAAAGTCAGCTTTGAGACATCGGTGTCAACGAATACTACCTTAAAAATACCAGATGTTGTCGTGAGCAAAACCGTTGTTTCTACCAGCAATGGCAGTTCTTTGACCGAAATCAGACCCGGTGATACGGTTACTTATACCATTCGGGTTACGGTCAAGCAAGGTACGAATGCTTACGATTTGGAATTGAAAGATACCTTACCGGCCCAGTTCAGTCTGAATTCCTTCAGCGGGGGTTTTGTTGCGGGTGGTGTCTATAACCTCATCGGCGATGTCAGCGCGATTGGCAGCGACGTTGTTTATGAATACACCGTAGTTGCGCAAGCCAAAACAGACGGAGCCTATGGCGCTGGAACTACATTCAGTGCCAGAAATACAGCCGGAATTCGCTGGGATTACTCGGCCGGCAGCGATGAGAATATTGTGAAGTCGGTAAACCGCGATATTTCAGTTAAGCAACCCCAGATGACAATTCAGAGCTTCACCGCTGTCAAGAAGACATTCAATTCGGTATCAGAAGTCTTAAATTTCCAAGCCGAACTGAAAAACACAGGTGCGAGCGAAGCAAACATGGTTAAGGTGAAGGCAACGATTCCCAGTGGTATGTCGGTAGAGCTTTATGCTCCAGGTGCGGTTGTTACAGGGACAACAAACACCAGTAAAACCATCGAGTGGATTTTTTCCGCCATTGAATACAATACCAGTCAGTATCTCAGCTTCTCCTTAAAGGAAGACGGCGATCTCAGTACCCCTTCTAATGGTGTGGTGACCCTGAGTATTGAGGAATATTATTCCACAGAGAACATCACTTCCAAGAAGTACTCACCGGTCACTGCCAATATGACTTTGAATCAACCGCCTGTGGCAACCGGGTCGGTGGTTAGCACACCGGAAGATACCACGATTCTTGGTCTGATTACCGTTGCAGATATTGATCTTCCGGCCAATACCATGACCTATTCGGTGCAGACAGGTGCATCCGCTGCGCAAGGTTCTTTCACAGTGGACAGCAACAGCGGTGCCTGGCGTTTTGTACCGGCACACGATTTTAACGGTGGACCTATCACTGTAACCGTATTGGTCAACGATAACCAGGGAGGTACCGCAGTTGCCACTGTTCAAATTACGGTGACCCCGGTCAACGATCCTCCGGTTGTCCCTAATTATGCCAAAGTGATTCCGGAAGATACCACCTTATCCAGCGCCGTTGTGGCAACGGATGTGGATGGAGATTCTTTAACCTATTCGCAATATAGTAATCCCAGCCATGGCTCTGTGACCCTGCAGGCAGATGGGAATTACCTTTATATCCCTGTGGCGTACTACAACGGCCCCGATTCTTTCCAAGTCAAAGTCGAGGACGGTCATGGCGGTATTGCTTACTCAACCGTCAATATTTCTATCAGCTCGGTGAATAATCCGCCGACAGTGCCTTCCTATGTTGTGCAAACTTTAGAAGAAACCGCAGTAGGCGGCAAAGTCGTAGGCAGTGATGTGGACTCTGCTCTTTTAAGTTATCTTAAAAGCACAAATCCCAGCCATGGCACAGTCACAGTCGATGCGGCTGGAAATTGGTTATACACCCCGAATCTCAATTACAATGGGATGGACAGTTTCAAGGTGCAGGTCAGTGATGGCACAGGCTTTGCGGAATCCACCGTTACGATTGTCGTTATCCCGGTCAATGATCCGCCAACGGTAGGCGATTATACTTTCACAATAGCGGAAGATAATTCTGTGGCCAATAAAGTGGTGGCTGCCGATGTGGATCTTGATACGCTCGCTTATTCCGTCAATACGGCTCCCGACCCCAGTCAGGGCAGCTTTGTCTTGAATCCCGTTACAGGCGACTGGACTTTTACTCCAACCGCAAATTATAACGGACCGGTTACGATCAAAGTCAATGTCTCCGATGGTCATGGCGGCATGGCGGTATCCACGATTTCCATTACCATTACGCCGGTCAATGATGCACCGACAGTAATTGATGCAAACCGTGTGACCCAAGAAGACACGGCGCTTGATTTTAGTTTGGTTTGGTTTGACAACCTCTATACCGATATTGAGGATGCCAATTTAGTCTCCGTTCGGATTGAGAGCTTGCCGGCGCACGGCAGCCTGACGTTGTCTGGTATGGCGGTGGGCTTAAACCAGGTGATCCCCGCGGCGCAATTGAATGGTCTAAAATACACACCGAGCCTCAATTATCATGGCGATGATCTCTTTACCTGGAAGGGGTTCGACGGCGCTGCGTATTCTAATCTTGCCAAGGTAGATATCAGCATTACGGCGGTCAATGATAACCCGGTGGTGCCAAATTATAATGTGAGCACGAATGAAGACACCGCGGTGATTGGCACGATTGTGGCCACGGATGTGGACGGCGATCTGCTTAGTTATGCATTGGATACAGCGCCCAGCCACGGCACCCTCTCGCTGAATGCGAATGGAAGCTGGTCTTATACGCCGGCAGCCAATTATCATGGTCCCGATCTGTTTACTGTTTTGGTCCACGACGGAAATGGGGGCTCCGCTCTGTCTACCGTCAACCTGACCGTGAATCCAATCAACGATCCCCCAACCATTCCCAATTATGTCAAGACCATGGATGAGGATGCTGTCCTGCATGCAGCGGTGCTGGGACAAGATATCGACGGGGATTCTCTGAGCTATTCTAAACGCTCCGACCCCAGTCATGGTCAAGTTCTTGTCAATTTGGATGGCAGCTATACCTACACGCCAAATCACGATTACTTTGGGGACGATGAATTTACCGTTTGGGTGGATGATGGCAACGGAGGCACCGCTTTCTCTAAGGTGACCATTCATATCAGCAATATCAATGATGCCCCCATCGTGCCGGATTATACGAAAATAACAAATGAAGACACGACGGTTGCCGGCATTGTAGTTGGTTCTGATGTGGAGGGAGATCCGTTAAGTTATGCTTTGGGAACGGCTCCGACCCACGGAACGCTGACACTGGTGGCGAATGGCAATTGGAGCTACACACCCGCCGCAAATTATCATGGTCCGGATCAGTTTACTGTGATTGTTTCCGATGGCAATTTAGGGTTTGCGACATCCACCATCGATCTGACAGTGCTTCCGGTCAATGATCTGCCGACAGCAGACGATGGGTTGCGTGTGACTTTGGAAGATACCGCCATCGATTTTAGCTTAGCTTGGTTTGAGAACCTTTATACCGATATTGAAGATCCCAATTTGGTCTCCATCCGGATCGAGAGCCTGCCTGCACATGGTAGCTTGACTCTGGCTGGATTAGCGGTGGGTTTGAATCAGGTGATTCCAGCAGCACAGTTAAACGGTCTGAAATATACACCGAGCCTCAATTATCACGGCGACGATCTCTTCAACTGGAAGGGATTTGACGGTACCGCTTACTCCAATTTAGCCAAGGCAGAGATTAGTATTACACCGGTCAATGATAATCCTGTGGTGCCGAATTATAATGTCACGACAGACGAAGATATTTCGGTCAATGGTGTGGTGGTTGCTACCGATGTAGATGGTGATACACCAAACTATCTGTTGGATACAGCGCCCAGCCATGGCACGGTTACGGTTGATGGCAACGGAAATTGGTCCTATACACCGGCAGCCAATTATTACGGTCCTGATCAGTTTACTGTCTTGGTTCGTGACGGAAACGGAGGAACTGCTCTTTCTACAGTCAACCTAACCGTGCAACCGGTCAACGATCCACCAATTATTCTTGATTCTCAGCGTACAACCCAGGAAGATACCGCACTCAGCTTCACTTTGATTGGCTTTGATAACCTCTACAGCGATATAGAAACCTCCAATTTGGTTTCTGTCTGCCTCAAGAGTTTGCCAACCCATGGCAGTTTGAGTCTGAACGGTTCAGCCGTGATGTTGAATCAGGTCATTCCTGCCGCGCAGTTGGATCATTTGGTTTATACGCCCAACCTCAATTATCATGGCGGCGACCTTTTCAACTGGACAGGCAGCGATGGTACTGCAGCTTCCAATTTAGCCAAAGTAGAGATTACCATTACCTCTGTGAACGATGCGCCGGTAGTGCCGGACTATCATCTGACAACTGCGGAAGACACTGCCATCAGTGATGTCATCGTGGCGACGGATGCGGATGGGGATGCGTTGAGCTATGGGATGGAAACACAGCCCAGTAACGGCACGGTTGTCCTGCAGCCCAATGGCAGTTGGACCTATACACCAAACCTGAATTACTGCAGCAGTGACAGCTTTGCCGTCAGAGTGAGTGATGGCGTAGGCGGCTTTAGCATTTCCATTGTTCATATCAGCATTACCCCAGTCAATGACCCACCGGTCGTGCCGGATTATCTCTACGGTATAGAGAATGGTTCCTTTAAGCAAAAGATTGTGGCCAGCGATATTGAAACGCCGGCAGTTGATTTGGTTTATGCCGTAGAAACATTGCCAACTCACGGGCAACTCGTCTTGAACGCCAATGGCTCTTATATCTATGTTCCCCTGACGGATTATGAAGGTACGGAAGTATTTCAGGTTCGTGTGACCGACCAAGCCGGAGCTTTTGCTATTTCTACCGTAACCTTGAACATTTCTTTAAACAATGCGCCGCCGATTGCGAAAAATCAGACTCTGCAGACACCAAAAAATGTTGCACTGCACGGCAGTGCTGCTGCCACGGATGGAGATGGCGATCGTCTTTCCTACGCCGTTATCCTGCAGCCCACTTCCGGTCAGCTGGTTCTAGCGGAGAATGGTTCCTGGATCTATACGCCAAATCATGATTTTGTTGGTGAGGATCATTTCAAGATCAGAGTCAGCGACGGGTTGTCCGGCTCCATGGAGATCACCATTACCGTACAGGTTTTAGACATTGCCTATACCATTGATATGCGGGCAATTCCCTCCAGCTTATTAGGAGATGGTACAACCACAACCACTCTGTTTGCGCAGGTTCACGATCAGAACGGGAATCCGGTGCCGAATATTGCGGTCGTTTTCTCAGCACCGCTAGGGGAGTTCCCGAACGGCACGCAATCTGTGACGAATGCCCTGGGGATTGCGACTGTAAAGTATGGTAAAGTCGACCTCAGCGGAACCATTGTGCCGAAAGAAATTCAGGTTGTTGGCAAGGTAGAAGATATCATCAAGAATCTGTATGCAACCGATACCATCAGCGTCTATTTTATGCCGGCTACCTTAAATGGGATCGTCATTGATTCCAATCGCTGTACGATTGTTCAAAATGCCTCTGTTTTGGTGAGCAAAGATTTCGATCAGGACGGGATCATCGATTTTAGCGCCACTACTCTCACCGCTGAGAACGGCAGTTACAGCGTTGCGGTTCCATACGGCAACGAAACCTATGATGTCTATATTACGTTTGATTTCGAAGTGGCACCGGGTCTGCAATATCCAATTACCTTCTATCAAAAGGGAACGGTTAACGGCAGCATCACCGGTGTAGGCCAAGCGTTCTATTCCGAGAGAATCCATTACACTGTTTTGGCTGCTGAAAATGAAGCGGGACAAATCTATACGATTCACGATTTCAGCAAGCTGAATTTTGCTTTGTTCCAATATGTCAGCGGCAGTCCCATTCAATACACCTTAACAGCAAACCAGGATTCCGCGCGTGTGAAATTGCTGGGTTTAACAGCGCAGCAAGTTTCTCTGCAGCAATTAGGTTCCGAAGTTTTACTTCCGGTCAACTATGCCATTCAACTTCAGGAAGCTTCCGGTCTTTTCTTCATTGAATTACCGGCAAGCGCTGAAGGCAAAGACTTTAAGATTGTTGTTTACGATTTGGCCGGAAAAGAAATTGGGCAGGAGAGTTTCCGGGTTTTAGCGGATGGGCAATTCTGTGTGGGCAGCATTATCCTCAAAGCATCCGATGTGGGCGTAGTGGTTCCTCAGAAAGATGTGGGAGTGCAGCTGAGCGCTTCGCAGCGGAGCGTTGAAGAAAACAAGACGGTTACTTTTGAAATCACCTATATCAACAAAAACCAGCTGAAAATTGATCAGGCCAATCTCACCTTGAGCATTCCGGACGAATTGGAGATCATCGACAGTGACGGCGGGCAAGTTTTTGGCTCGACGCTGGTCTGGGACTTGGGTAGTTTGGCCGCAAATCAGACCGGTAAGCTGACGGTTACGGCGCGGGTTAAGCCTTTAACCCAGAATCAGGTGATTGTGCGCTTGACAGCGACCATTACCGCAACGGATTCTCTGGTGAATTTAGAAGATGATCTGTCTACGATGATCGTTTCTTTGTATTCCAATCGGTATGAACAAATTCATCAGCGTTACATCGTTGGCTATCCGGATTATACCTTTAAACCGGATCGCTACATTACACGTGCAGAAATTGCGGCAATCTTTGCCAGAATTCTGGATTTGCGCAGCACGGTGACAGGAGTTCAGCTCTATCCGGATGTCAGCACGACCCATTGGGCCGCCGAGTATATTGAAGCAGTATCCAAATTGGGACTGTTCGAAGGATATACAGATGGGCTGTTCAATCCGGATCAGGGAATTACACGTGCCGAATTGGTTTCCGTGATTGCGCGCTATTTTGAAATCGAGCGTTCCAATCAATTAACGCCGCTGAGCAACGATTTCAGCGATATCCAAGGTCATTGGGCGGCAAATACCATCGAAGAAATCAAACGAATCGGGTTGATTCAAGGTTATGAAGATGGCACCTTCCAGCCAAATGCATTTACCAAACGAAGCGAAGCGGTTGTCATCATCAACAATATGTTGTTCAGAGGACCGCTGCTGGGTACTGAAGCCACATTCCCGGATATGCCCACAACGCATTGGGCCTCCGGTCATGCCGAGGAAGCAATTCGGACCCATCGCTATTTGACCAATTCCGATGGCAGCGAATCGATGACTGACTTTATCGCCGAACCCCTCTGGTAGTTGTGCCAAGGGGACGGGGGTGTTGGCACAACTACGTTCCAGGGGGACGGGGGTGTTGGCACAGTTTTGTTCCAGAGGGACGGGGGTGTTGGCACAGCTTTGTTCCAGAGGGACGGGGGTGTTGGCACAGCTTGATGTGAATTTAAAGCATTGTCAAGTGGCATAAGAAAAGCACTATATTCTGCGGGAAGACGATTCCGGCGAGGATATAGTGCTTTTTTTGTTGGCATATTGTGTTAAGAGGTGAGGAAAAACAATGGGATGGAGGAGGTGACGGCAGTGACGGGGGACGGCGGGAGATGGAGGTGACGAAGGACGGCGGGAGATGGAGAACGGATAAGGAACGGGGGAAGACGGAGGTGACGGGGGACGGCGGAACGGTCAAGACCGTTCCCTACATTTGGTAAAATGTGAAGATAAGATGTTGGCGTAATTGATGGGTTGAGAGACGATGGGGCAACGAAGGGAAAATGTGAAGATAAGATGTTGACGTAATTGATGGGTTGAGAGACGATGGGGCATGGCGGGAGGGGACGATGAAAGACGATAGGACGAAAGAAACGAGGAACGAAGGGACGGCGGAACGGTCAAGACCGTTCCCTACATTTGGTAAAATGTGAAGATAAGATGTTAACGTAATTGTTGAGTTGAGAGACGACGAAGCAACGAAGAGAAAATGTGATGATAGGATGTTGACGTAATCGTTGTGCCAAGGGGACGGGGGTGTTGGCACAGATTGATTTGAGTGGGAAACACTATAGCGAGTAGAACAAAAGCACTATATTCTGCGGGAAGACGATTCCGGCGAGGATATAGTGCTTTATTATTGCATATTGTGTTAAGAGACGGAGGAAGCGAAGAGGCGAGGGAACGGCGGAAGACGGAGGTGACGAAGGACGGCGGAACGGTCAAGACCGTTCCCTACATTTGGTAAAATGTGAAGATAAGATGTTAACGTAATTGTTGAGTTGAGAGACGACGAAGCAACGAAGGTAAAATGTGATAATAAGATGTTGACGTAATTGATGGGTAGAAGGCGACGAAGCAGTGCACCAGAAACATTTTGCAGCAACCGTTTCGTTGCTTTTATTTTACGAACTCTTTTGATAGATCATTTTGCTGCGCGCGGCCGCCAGGATACTTTGCACATCGGCAGCAGGATTCAGCCAGGCAACCAGCTGCTCTCTGGGTAAAATGACCGGCATGCGGGGATGGATGAATTTAATTTCTTCCGCTGCATCACAGGTGAGAATAACAAAAGCCGGTAGTTCCCGATTGGGCTCCAGACGATAAATTCCTGCCATATAAAATACGGGCTGTTCGTCCGGGGCGATGCAGTATTTTAGTTTGGCTTCGGGCGTTTTCTGCCATTCAAAGTAGCGATTCGCCGGAATCAGGCAGCGCCGCGTCTGCATACTCTCGCGAAACATTGGCTTTTCCAAAGCGCTCTCGCTGCGGGCGTTGATGATCAGGGGGCGCTCGCCTTCGGCATAACCCCACTTCATCAGGAAAGGCCGCGCCGTCAGGCTTTTACTGTTGGCCATGACCGGGGCAATTTGAGAGGGTAAAATATCACCCAAGCGCATCAGCGGCAGCAGTTTGGAATCGGGATAACGGCGGTTCAGGTCTGCCAGGATCCGCTGCATTTCGGCTTCATTTTCTTCTGGTTCCACATAATATCTACCGCACAAGGGGAAGCACTCCTTTCAGGCGGGCGAGGCTGGGGCTCGCCGTTTTTGCCTTTTTTATGCTTGTTTGCGTTCAACAAACCAACGGCCAAGCTGGTTGCCCTGGAGGGCGGCGCTGCGTTCAAAGAAAAGATAGCTGTAATGATCGCCCAAACGCACCATATAACGATCCCCCTGGCCGCCGGCTTTGGCGGCATACGAGGGGCGGATATCGAGAATCCGGTCGATTAGATACTGCGTGCCGTCTTCCCAGGTGATGACCTGCGGCAGCAGCATGCCTTCCGGATCAAAGGAAGCGGTCACGCTGACATAGACTTTGGCTGGATTTTCCATTCTATTCACCTCACCCTCTTTAAAAAATCGGAATTGGCTGTCATGGGCGGATCGATGACCTGAAATCCTTTGCGTTTTAAAACGCGGAATTTAAAATCCAACAATTCCGCCGGGACTTGCAGCTGATTGGCGGCAGTGAAGAAAGAGATATCGTCGTTCAGCAGGGCCAAAACGTCTTCGTCCGGCATCAACAGATCGGCGGCAAAAATATTGGCTTCAAATTCAAACTGCGATGTTTCATCAAACATTTCAAAATCGTGGAAGGCTTTAATGCCGGTTAAGCGTCGATGCAGCACGGCATGGCCCAATTCGTGCGCGACAATGATTCTCTGCAGATCTTCCGGCAAATTGCTGTTGACCATAATCACCTGCCTGCGCGATTGGCTGAGATAGAATCCCTTGCAGGCACCGGTAAATTCGCCCATGGGGGAGAGCAGCACGGTAATTTTCATGGCGCGGCAGAGGCGATAGATATTGCTTTCATCGTATTTGCTGAGAATCTTACGAACTTCCTGGCTGATTGTGGAGATAGACATGGTATCTATTCCTCATCTTTCTTGTGTCCGAAGGTTTCTTTGGCTTCTTCTTTACAGGTGACATAGGCCGTCATCACGGCCTGGAAGAAAGCGTCTTTGGCGTCCTGGGTCAGCACACCGCCGGCGAAGAGAGCCCGATTGCGCTGCAGCAGCATGTCTGCTTCGGCGACGCCTTTGCTGCCGTAGCGGCCGCGAATATCTTCCAGCACAATTTCTTTCGCCATGCCGGCTTTGGGGTCGGTCACTTCGTCGTTGGTCAGGTATTCCAGGGAAACAGCCAGGGCGTGGGCCAGCTTGCGCATGGTGGAGCCGCGCGGAATGGCCATACCCGTTTCATAGGCGGAAATGGAGCGAATGGAGACATCTACCTGTTCGGCCAGGGCGGCTTGGCTAAGATCGGCTTCGGCGCGGGCGGCTTTGAGTTTCTCTGCAAAGCGTTGCATGATTCATCCTCCTTATGGCATATAGAAGTTTTCGACTTCGTGTAACTGCAAATATAAAATGAAGTATATAGAAGTTAATTTCATTATACTTCATGAAATACGGCTTGTCAAGTGAAAAAAGAGAAGAAAACTGCGCAATTTATTACTGAACTTCCTTGACAAAATTTCTTTCTATTGCTAAGATGAAGAAGGGATAACTTCTATAAACTTCCGTCACACGCCTACTTCCTGGAAAGGAGGTCTTTTGCATGAAGAGCGACCGCATCATTTTACACAGCGATCTGAACGCCTTTTACGCTTCGGTTGCCTGCATGCTCGACCCCTCTCTCAGGGGCAAAGCAGTGGCAGTCTGCGGCTGTGCCGACGATCGCCATGGCATTGTGCTGGCCAAATCCCAATTGGCCAAGGAAGCCGGTATTAAAACCGGCATGGCCAACTGGCAGGCCAAACGCCTCTGCCCGGAAGTGATTCTGCTGCCGCCCAATTACAATGAATTTGTCAAAGCATCCAAAGCGGTGCGGGAAATTTACGGCCGCTTTACCGAACGGGTGGAACCCTATGGCATGGATGAATGCTGGCTGGATGTCAGCAAGATTTGTGCCGATTTTGCAGAAGGCTATGAAATTGCCGAGAGGATCCGCAATTTGGTCAAAGATGAGTTGGGTTTGACCGTCAGCATTGGCGTTTCGTTTAATAAAGTCTTTGCCAAACTGGGCAGCGATTTGAAAAAGCCGGATGCCGTCACGGTAGTCGATATCGAAAACTTTCGGGAAAAGCTGTGGCCGCTGCCGGTCAGCGATTTGCTCTATGTGGGCCGTTCCACCACCGTAAAACTGGCTGCCATCGGGATTCGCAGCATTGGCGATCTGGCCAGGGCCGATCCGCAAAAGCTGCGCAAGCTGCTTGGCATCAACGGCATCCAGATTTGGAGCTTTGCCAACGGCGACGATCATGCTTCGGTACAGCCAAGCGATTTCAGAAGGGAAATCAAATCCATCGGGCACGGCATTACCTGTGTGGAAGACTTGCAGAACAGCCTGGAAGTCTGGCACGTGATGTTGGAATTGTCGCAGGATATCGGCTATAAGCTGCGCACGCATGCCCTGATGGCCTGTGGCGTGCAGATTACCACCCGCAGCAATGATCTGACCGTCAAACAGTATCAGGCGCCGCTGGCCATGCCCAGCCAGAGTATTATGGAAATCGCTTGCAAAGCCCGCAGCCTCTTTCAGGAGAATTATCAGTGGCAGTTGCCGATCCGCTCGGTCACGGTCAGAGTCATCAACCTGATTCCTCAGGAAGAACCTTTGCAGCTGGATCTGCTGAACAACTACCAAAAACACGACCGTCAGATGAAATTGGAAGAAACAATCGATATCCTGCGTCAACGCTACGGCAAACGTTCGGTGATCTCTGCTTCCTTAATGGGTAATTTGAAAATGCCGCTGCACAGCAGCAGTATTCTGCTGATGCCCGGTATGCAGCCCAACTGAGCCAACACCCCCGTCCCCCTGGCACAAGACAAAACAAAGCAGGAAAAGTCGGGCAGGAGCGAAGAATAATTGATAAGATGAAAACACAGCGAGGAGGTAATGAAGGTGGGATGGATTGAAGGAATTGGCGAGGCGATCGACTATATTGAAGAAAATATCACCGAAGAACTCAGCATAGAAAGCATTGCCAAACGGGCATTTGTTTCGGCGTTTTATTTTCAAAAAGGGTTTGCCATGCTCTGCGGTTTTACGGTTGGTGAATACATCAGACAACGCAGACTCACGCTTGCCGGCAGCGAGCTGGTTGCTACGGATGCAAAAATCATTGATATTGCTCTGAAATATGGTTATGATTCACCCGATAGCTTTACCAAAGCGTTCACTCGTTTTCACAGTGTCACCCCCACGGCTGTTAGGAAAGAGGGCGCCATGATAAAATCCTTTGCGCCTCTCAAAATCAAATTTACATTGGAAGGTGGTTATCTCATGGACTACAAAATTGTAGAAAAGGATTCCTTTACGGTCATCGGTGCAGCGAAGGTGTTTTCCTATGATGCTGCAAAAGCAGAGATTCCGGCGTTTTGGACAGAGCATTATCAAACAGGAAAGAACGAAATTGTTTGTGGTATGTATGGTGTGTGCATAGATGAGAACATGGGTCCCGATCAATTTGAGTATTTGATTGCGGACAATTACAATCCATCCGTCGAAGTGCCGCCGGGTTTTGTCACCAAAATCATCCCGAAGCACACTTGGGTAGTTTTTGCCTGTAAGGGGGCCATGCCCAAAGCGCTGCAGGAGGTAAACGGAAAAATCTTCTCGGAATGGCTGCCCAACTGCAAGGAGTATGAAATTGCCGCAGGTTATAATATTGAAATGTACGATAACCCAGAAGAATATCCAAAAGGAAATCAGGATGAAAATTATTACAGTGAAATTTGGATTCCGGTAAAGAAAAAATAAACTGCGCTGCTCCATGCATTAGCATATTGTGCTACAATAACAGAGGTAATGAGATGAAAATCTTACTGCCTCTGTTTTTTTGTGCCAGGGGGACGGGGGTGTTGGCACAGCCCGAAGGTGAATTTAATTGCGCAAAAGCAACTGTTATATTTTTTAAGGATGTGGTATGATGAGAAACATGGCAAATTTAATTACGGTGTCGCGCATGATTTTTGCTTTGCTCTTGCTTTACGCCAATCCGTTTTCCACAGGCTTTTGGATTTTTTATGCTTTAGCCGGTGCCAGCGATTTACTGGATGGCATTGCGGCAAGAAGCCTGAAGCAGGAGAGTGAGTTGGGAGCGAAACTGGACAGCATTGCGGATGTTGTGTTTATGGCGGCGATTGCGATAGTGATTGTTTCGCAGAGAATACTGCTGAGTTGGATCTGGTTCTGGGTAGGAAGTATTGCGATCGTAAGACTGACCGCGTATGCCATCGGCTATTTCAAATATCACACCTTTTCTGCTTTGCATACCTACTTAAATAAAATAACCGGGTTGTTGCTCTTCGCCATACCGGTTTTAATTGTAGTGTTTGGCAGCCGGATTGCGTTGCTCATCCTTGGCAGCATTGCCTTTCTTTCCGCCGCAGAAGAACTGCTGATTACAATAAAAGCTAAAAAACTGAATCGGGATTGTAAAAGCCTCTTTTGTGCCAAGGGGACGGGGGTGTTGGCACATCCTGATCGTCAATTTTTTATTTGACTTGTCGCTCCGGTGCATGATATGGCGAATGAGGAGAAGATTAAAATGCAGATAGCGTTTTATCAGGTTGATGCATTTACAAAGGAAGCATTTCGGGGTAATCCTGCAGGTGTTTGTGTTTTGGAAAAAGAAATAAGTGAAAGGAACATGCAGTTGATTGCCGCTGAGATGAATCTGGCTGAAACAGCTTTTGTTTTTCCGTTCGAAGGCGCAGCAAGGTTATCTTCTAACCGATTCAAATTGAGATGGTTTACTCCAAAAACAGAAGTGGCATTATGCGGGCATGCCACGCTTGCTGTTTCTAAGGTCTTGTTTGATCATTTGGGTGCTGAATGGGATACAATTTTCTATGAAACTAAAAGCGGCAAACTTACTGCCCAAAAATCCAGCGAGGGTATTCTGCTTGATTTTCCAAGTGATGAACCAATCGGGCTGAATCCGCCCTTCGAAGTATTGAAGGCAATGGGAATATCCCACTATGAAACGATTTTTTGGGGTAAAAATACGAATAAACTGGTGATTCATCTGAAAACACTGGCTGATGTTCTTCAGTTGGATCCAAATTTTTTAAGAATGAAAGAAGGAAACTGCAGCAAAATAAAAGGGGTGGCCGTTACTTGTCTTGGGAAGGACCCTTACGATTTCACTTCTCGCTACTTTAATCCATGGGCAGGCGTCGATGAAGATTCGGTTACGGGTTCCGTGCACACTTTGCTGGCGCCTTATTGGGCAGGTTTACTCAAGAAGGATCGGTTAAGAGCCTATCAGGCCTCGCAAAGGGGCGGAGAAATCGTCTTAAGGCTGGTAGAGCAGGGGAGAGTGCAGCTGATTGGAGAGTCGGTTGTTGTTTTGCAAGGAACCATTGCTTTGCCGGAATGAATTAGAAAAGACGATCGACAACGGCTCAGCAGCCGATTGGAGAAGCGGTAGAATTTTTTAATGAGAGCGGAGAGAAGCAAACCATGAAAGAAAAAATGACAGCATTGCTTGACGAGTATGGCATCAATTCAAAAGCAATCAACAGATGCTCGTTGGGAGTAGGCGGAGAAAGCTATTTTGTTGAGGATGAAAACGAGAAGTATTTTTTAAAAATAGTAAAACCCGACGCGACCAATCATCCCGCGAATGAACATAAGATTTGCGAATTTCTGCATGCGAAAGGGATTCCCGTGCCAAAGTACTTAAGAAATAAGCATGGTTGTTATACCACCGCATTGGATGACGGCAGAGTATATCATCTACAGAGGTTTCTTGAAGGCAAGACTTATCCAGTACATATGGCGCCGGATTGGCTGCTGAAAGCATCGGCGGAGGCTCTTGGGAAAATCCATTTGGCGCTTGAAGAATATCCGGCCTTGCCGGAAGGCATGGGAAAAGGATTTTTTCAGTATATGAATGTGAATAGGGCGATTAAAGCCTATCGAAATACACTTGATCAAGCAAAAGAACAGGGTTTGCCAACGATTGTTGATGATTTACAATACAGAATTGCGTTATTGGAGCATTTTCCGGATCTTTCTTTTCAACTTGAGGATTTAACATGTAAAAACACGCACGGCGATTTTACAATCAATCAACTGTTGTGCGGTGAAAAAACAATTAACGGTATTGTCGATTGGACCTGTGCCTGCGTGCATCCGGTCGTTTGGGAAATTAGCAGATCCTTTCTGTATGCCTGCCCAGAAAGCAGATACGGAAAAATTGATCGGGATAAATTCGATCAATATGTTCTGAACTACTCACAAATTATCGAGCTGAATGATTATGACAGGGAGAATTTGTTCAAGCTTTACTATTATCAATTGGCTGTCTGCGATTATTATTGCCAGGCGCTGTCAGCGCGAGACTCAGACCAGAAAGAATTTCTCTGGCAGGCCAGGTTTGCCACGAGCGTATTGCGGGAAAACGAGGATTGTCTGAAGCGATAATCAGAGAATAAAAAATAAGCGGAGGATCTAAAATGAAAATTTCAAAAAAGGACGCTTTGAGTTGGTTTGAGTTTTTTTCGGAATTGCCGGAAGATGAGGATATTATGACAAAGCAACAGGAAATTATCTTTGCTACTTTTGCCCAAATTGAGGCAGCAGTTGATCATAGAAATGAACTGTTGATGGCCGAGATCAAGGGTTTAAAAAATCTGCAAAAGAGAACGCTTTTTGTGGGGAATGAAAGTAAATTTCCCAAAGGCTGTCGTTCCTGTCTGCTGGGTACTGGTTTAGGGGCAATCCGGAAAACGAATCATTGCAATCTGGAGTGTAAATTCTGTTATAACTATGGAGAAATTGACGATCAGCCGCCCATTGGCGAAGACATGTGGGACATTGGCGGCACAAAATTCTATGAAAAGGATATCGATTTATTGCTTGCTATCCAACAGAAACCAACCGGTGTTTCTTATGTCTATTTAGAACCGTTTATGGAAATTGAAAAATACTACACGATGATAAAAAAATTCCATGCTGCCGGCGTTTATCAGCATCTCTATACCAATGGCACTTTAGCGACGGAAGAATCACTAAAGGCCTTGGCGGAAGCCGGTTTAGACGAACTGCGTTTCAATCTGGGGGCTACCAACTGTTCCGATTTAGTCATTGAAAATATCAGAATAGCAAAGCAATATATTCCGAATGTGGGCATTGAAACTCCGATGACGCCGGAATTTTTCGAAACGTTTTTTCAGAAAAAGCAAGCAATTTTGGCGACAAAACTCGATTTCATCAATTGTGCCGAATTACACCTCAATGAGAATAACATCGATAATTTCTATGGTGAAAACATGTATATCGCCCGGCAGGGTTACCTCTCGCCCATTTGGAGCCGGGAATTGACGTTGAAATTCATGAAAATAGCCGATCAAGAGAACTGGGATGTAGCGGTGCATGATTGCTCGAATTATACGAAATTTGCCAGAGATTTAAATTTGAGCAGCAAAGATGGCAAGTGGTTTGGTGCCAGCAATTATATCTTTGAATTTTCTGCAGTACCCTACGAAGCGTTTTTACCAATCCTGCGTGATGAAAATTTCAAATTCTTAGTGGAAGAGGAATTACCCGCAGGCTATAAACCGGGAGAGCTGTTGTTTTAGAAGCAAGTGAGGTTATTGATCTATGAAAATTGCGACGTACAATGTGTGGAATGAAAGCAAAGATAATCATCATCGTGATCATCAGCTGATCGATGTAATCAATGCTGTGAATGCCGACGTGATTGGTTTACAGGAAGTAACTTCAGATTTTTTCCATCAACTCTCGAAGAAAGCAACCGAGTATCCCTACCATGAGTTCAGAAAGTATCAGAATGAGGATGAGGGTCTGGCGACCTTAAGTAAGTATCCGCTGAAATGCTGTTATTTTCTAAACGAGCAGGCAGAATATGCTTGCAGTTTTGCCTGCAATGTGCTTTTTCAGGTTGACGGCTCAAGCTTTTCGTTGACCAATGTGCACTTGCCTTGGGATTCAGTAAAAGCAAAAGAAGAACAGATTGTTGCCATTGATCGCTTCCTCCATCTGCAAAGAAAGGAAGTTGACTACTTTATTCTGCTTGGCGATTTCAACGGAAGCCTAAATTCCAGTGTCCATCGCTATTTACTCGGAGAGCAGACGCTCAGCGGCCAAGAAGCAAAACCATATTGGCATGAACTTTCCAGTTCCTACGCTGAATTGAATCGGTTGCCGCTGAAGCCAACGCTTGATTTTGTCAACAATCCTCGCTGGGCTGGCAAAAATACAATAGAAATTCCAACCGTGACTGATAGGATTTATCTGTTGAATGATTTTTCTGAAAAAATGTTAAGGTCTGTCGAGATCTTTGGTACCGAAGTTTCTCCGGTAACTCAGCTTGCGGCAAGTGACCACTTTGGGGTTGTGGCGGAAGTCGATTTTCCTGAAATGCAGAAAAAAGGTTCGGAGTAAGCAGAGTTTGTTTTCAAATCATTTCTAAAACAACCTGCGTTTTTAAATATGCAAACGAATCAACGCCAAGTTTCAGAAAAATCAAACAAACAATGGCGAAAACGGAACTACGCCGAAACTGGTTTGCAATGGAGCAGGGAGCCGCACTAGCAAGGAAGTAAAAACCATTGGTGTTTTCTGGTTTGTCATCCATGTTCAAGCGATTCGATGAGATGGAGGAAAAGTCCGATGCCGAAGAAGTATTTCAATGCTGGTTGTGCTTTACATATCTATAAGCCGGAGGCGGAAAAGAAAATTCTTGATTTTCTCAATCAGAATTATGCTGAAGTTCAACTTCATGCGATATGCTGCCGCCATAATCCGCAATTGGAAGCAGGCTCCTTGATTATAAATCTATGTGCCGGTTGCGATCGGCGTTTTAGCAATCTGTATCCAGGAATCTCAACGATTTCACTTTGGAAAATCTTGGACAATTCACCTGCGTTTTCTTTTCCCGACTATCATGGCTTGAAATTATCTGTCCATGATGCCTGCCCTGTGCGCGAAAAGCCGCAAGTCCACCAGGCAGTGCGTAATTTATTGAAAAAGATGAAGATTGAGGTGGTGGAAACAGAATTTTCTGGCACACGTTCTATTTGCTGCGGAGATAGCTTCTTTCCGCAATTGTCGGTGGAACAGGTAGGTAGAAAAATGAAGGAACGGGCTGATTCTATGCCCTGTGACGAGGTTTGCGTCTACTGTGTTTCCTGTATCAAATCCATCTATATCGGTGGCAAGTCCCCGCGCTACTTAGTTGACCTGCTTTTTGGTGAAACAACCGAGCCGCAGATTTACGATACAGTAAATTGGCACGAGCAATTACAGGCAACAATCGATCAACGCTGAACTTGTGCCAGGGGGACGGGGGTGTTGGCACAAGCGTGTGCCAACACCCCCGTCCCCCTGGCACATGGATTGAGCAAGAATAGTCGAGAAGATTTCTTTTTTCTGCTTTATAATCGTGGATGTAAGGAGGTGGGAAAATGGAGGAACAAATTAACGCTGTTCAAAAAATGCAGGATTATATTGATGAGCACTTGTTGGAGAACATTACACTGGCCGATTTGGCTAAGGTGTCTCACTTCTCGCCCTGGCATGCGCACCGATTGTTTTCGCAATTGCTGAACTGCACGCCTGCCGATTACATCAGGCGTCTGCGTTTGTCTAAATCGGCACTTCAGTTGCGGGATGAGCGGCGCAAAGTGATTGATGTGGCTTTAGAAAACGGGTTTGGCAGTGTTGACGGTTATCAGCGTGCGTTTTGGCGCGAATTTGGCTGTAATCCCAAGGAGTATGCTAAATCGCCGCTTCCCCTCTATCTTTTTACCCCTTACAGAATTCGTACGAAAAATACGCGGAAGGAGAAACAGATGGAACACGTAAAAACAGTCTTTGTCCAACTAATCGAGAAACCGGCCAGGAAAGTTCTTTTAAAACGGGGGATCAAGGCGAGCGAATATTTCTCTTATTGTGAGGAGGTTGGCTGTGATATTTGGGGATTGCTGACCAGTATCAAGTCGATCAGCGGTGAACCGGTTTGTCTGTGGCTACCAGCGGCTTATATCAAACCGAATACGTCAGAATACGTGCAGGGAGTGGAAGTGGCTTTGGATTATGACGGGGTCATCCCCGAAACGTTTGATGTTATCGAACTGCCGGCTGCGCAGTATCTGATGTTTCAGGGTGAGCCGTTTGCTGAAGAGGAATATGAACAAGCAATCCAGGAGGTTTGGCAGGCAATTCGCAAATACGACCCAACTATAATCGGTTATGCTTGGGATGAGCGCAATCCGCGGATTCAGTTGGAACCAATTGGGACCAGAGGTTATATTGAATTGCATCCGGTCAAGAAAGCTGGAAACAATCAGCGAAGTTAAAGATCGATGTGCCAGGGGGACGGGGGTGTTGGCACAAGCCTGTGCCAACACCCCCGTCCCCCTGGCACAAAGGTTTTTGTGCTTTGGAAGCGAATGAATTATCTATTCGAAAATTCAGGCTGAGAGAGCATCAAAGAAAGGTTATGATGATTTGATTCAAAAAATGAACGAACAGACCATTGCTGAAGCTGGGAAAATATATGCAGCGTCATGGCAATCCTCGCACCAAAGTTTTGTTTCGGAGGCCACTTTAGAAAAGCACACACCGGCAAGGCAGGTCGAGGCTTTGAGGGAGGCGCAAAAGGATGGCTGGAAGCTTTTTCTTTGCTTTGATCAGCAGACAGCAGTCGGGATGGTTGGCTTGAATTTCACCACCGGTGAAATCGGCTTGCTTTATGTGCAGCCCGGTCACTGGGGAAAAGGCTATGGGCGACAAATGCTGGATTTTGCCGTACCCGAAATGCAAAAGCACACCACACCGTTTCTGACGGTGCTCAATCTCAATACGAGAGCAAAGGAAATCTATGAGAAATATGGTTTCGTTGCCACCGGCGAAGAAAGAGTCCTGTCCGAGCTGAAAAATCTGAAAGAACTGAAGTATGTTTATCAGAAAAAATCAGTTTCTGAATAAAGCGAAAAATGGACAAACATGCTTGTTTTTCTGATTTACGATCGGAGAACGGCGCAATTGTGGCAGGGTTTCCCACCTTATCCACCGCAAAGCGATACGCTGCTCTCTTACATCATCAGCGGGCAAAGCTTGGATGAACTGACGCAAGCCTTATCGCAGCGCTTAGGCAAATTGTCCGAAAAGATTGCCGGTTTTAGTATAGCGTCGGAGTTTTTGGCGGATTTGAAGAAGACGATCGTCAGTTTCAATGAATTTGCTGAAAAGGGTAAGGATGAAGAGTTCAGCCGCGGTGAGTTCAATTATGACCGGGAGTGGACAACCTTTCCGCCCACAGCCCCGGTGCGGAGTGGCCGCCCAAAGACAGTAAAAACTATACGATGTATCCGCTGAGTACAGAAGGCCCCTACTATGCGGTCATTCTGGCAGCGGGAACGCTGGATACAAATGGCGGACCCATCATCAATGATCACGCCCAGGTGTTGGATGTGCATAGCAACCCAATTTCAGGCCTTTATGGCGTCGGCAACTGTATCGCTTCTCCCACTGCCAATGCCTATTGGGGAGCGGGCAGCACCATCGGTCCGGCGATGACGTTTGGCTACCTGGCCGGTCTTTCTGCCGGAAAGGAACCCGTCAAAGAGAGCTAGTTTTTCACCCAGATGCGCAGGAACAAACCCAAGATGCTTAACGAAGCAGCAGGGGAGACCGCGGGCTGCGTTCGCTAAAACAAAGGCTGATTTCAGCCGCATACTACCAAAATCGTTCCGGAGCCAGGTAGTTCTTCCTTCTTACGACTGTATTTGCTTACTGCAACTACTACAGCAACGAGGTTGAACTTCGTGGCTCCTTTTATTTTTTTCATCAGCGATTTTGAGGTTACAGCAAGAGGAATTTTCAGGGGTTAATACGAAATATATGAGAAATAGAAGAGAATCAATCCGGAAGATTTTTCGGGAGGTGGGACTGTTTTGGCAGCGATACTGTCAACCAAGTTATATATGCCGGAACTGCGCGGAAGCCGCATCGAGCGAACAAATCTGATTGAAAAGATGGCTGGCGGGGTCAGACGAAATCAGAAGCTGACCTTGGTTTCCGCACCGGCCGGATATGGCAAGACCAGCCTTGTTCTTAGCCTGCTTAAAGTACTGCCCTGCAAATCCGCCTGGATTTCACTCGATGCCAACGATAACGATTTTCCGCAGTTTTTGTCTTATTGTCTTGCCGCTCTGAAAAAGGCCGGCTTGGCGATCGGCGCAGATACGGAAGCAATGCTCTTTGATGCGAACTTCGCTTCTGTACAAACTGCCATGACTCTGCTCATCAATGAGATTGCCGTTTCACCCGAGAAAATCATATTGGTTCTGGATGATTTTCATTTGATTCATTCCGAACCGGTTCATGCTGCGGTTCGCTTTCTTTTAGAGCATCAGCCGCCGAATTTTCATTTGGTGATCATCAGCAGAGAAGATCCCCATCTACCGCTCGCCAATTTAAGAGTGCAGCAGGAAATTACAGAGATTAGGCTGCAGGATTTGTGTTTTACCGCCGAAGAGTCGGAGCGCTTTCTCCAGGACGTCATGGGATTGCAGCTGAGCAAATCGGCAGTCAGCGCAGTGGCAAGTCGGACGGAAGGCTGGGCAGCCGGTCTGCAGCTGGTTGGTTTGTCGCTGTCCGGTGCGGCAGAGTGGGATGTAGAAGAATTTATCGATCTGCTCACCCATACGCATCGGTATATCATCGACTATTTGGTGGAAGAAGTCATCAATCGTCAAACGGCATCCATCAGAGATTTTTTATGTAAAACCGCAATTCTGGACAGAATGAACGGTGCTTTATGCGATTTTATCCTGGGAACCAACAACAGCAAACAGCTGCTGCGTGATCTGGAGAAGGCCAACCTGTTCCTGATTCCGCTGGATGCAGCCAAAGAGTGGTATCGCTATCATCATCTGTTTGCGGATTCTCTGCGAGCGGAGCTCACCGAAAAGCAGGAACAAGAGCTGCAGAAAAAGGCAGCAGAGTGGTTCTGGGCGCACGGCTATCATCAGGAGGCAGTGAAGCATGCCCTGAAAGCGGGTGATCCTGCTTATACTGTCCGCTTGATTGAAGACAGCACCGAAGAAGCTTTTCAAAATGCTCAGCTGACAACCCTTGTCAGCTGGATCAGCGCCCTGCCGGAAAACCGGATCCGGGCAAGTGAAATTCTGGCTGTGCGCAAAGCTTGGGCGCTCTACTTAATTGGCAGGAAAGCCGAGACGATTGCCTATTTGCACAGCCTGGAAGAAGATTATATGCCAACGGCAGCACCGCACAATATCGGGTTGCTGTTAAGCCTGAAGGCGATTATCGCGCAGCAAGGCGGTTATGGTGATCCGGAAGCGATGGCTGGTCAAGCACTGCAATTCCTGGAACCATGGGATCCGATGGCTAGAATTTCCACTTTAAACACGCTTGGCTGGGCGCAGGAGCTGCGGGGCAGCGCCGAAGAAGCCTACCAGACCTTTCAAATGGCCTATCAGGAAGCTTTACAGCTGGGCTGCAGTTTCATCACCACGCTGTCCTTAAAATACCTGGGAGCCTGCCTGAATGATCTGGGCCGATGCAGCGATGCCATTGCATTGTATGCAACTTACATCGAAAAAATGCAGCAGCAATTCGGAAAATTGCTTCCCTACATTGGTGTGATTGATCTCAGCTTAGCGGAGTTGTACTATGAGCGCAATGAGCTGGAGCAGGCAAAAGACTGTATGACAAGAGGGATGGAATTATGCCGCAGTATCTCTTATGGCTGGACACCTTCGACCGAAATCATACTGAGCCGGATTCGTTTTGCCACCGGAGAAAGAGAAACAGCAATACAGCAGATGGAAGCCGCTTTGTTGGCTGCCGAGCGGGAAAACAGGACTTTGCTGCAGGGTCAAATCAGAGCGGTGTTAACCGAGCTGCTGCTGCAGGCCGGCAGGGTGGAAGCAGCCCAGACGTTAGCACTGAAATTGAAAATCCAAACGGAATCCACGGCGGAGCCGGCAGTGGCAGAAGTCTCCCTGGCTTATGTCAGATTCCTGCTTTATCTAAAAGAGGCAGAGCAAGCCTGCAGATTGCTGGCCGGTTTGGAAAACGACCCCCTGCAAAACAAGAAATTTAAAGTGAGGCTGGCGGCCGCGATTTTATCTGCTGAGGCCTATGGGTTGGTGCGGGACGATAAAAAAGCCGGCGAATATCTGGAGAAAGCCCTGCAGTTAGCAAAACCGCAAGGGTATCGGCGGCTGTTTCTGGAGGATGAGGAGCTGCTGCAGCAACTGCTTTGCTCTCTGCAGAAAGAACGAGCGCCGCAAAGCCGAAGATTACAGGAATTCCTGGGAATTTCGAAATTCACCGCCAAGACTCCGGTGCGCATCAATCAGCCGGTTTCTGCCTTGCAGCAGGCCATGCTGGCGGATACGGAGCCATTAAGCAAAAGAGAACTGGAAATATTGAGCCTGATTGCAGCCGGATTGTCTAATTCCGCGATCGCAAAAACTCTCTACATTTCAGAAAATACAACCCAGTGGCATATTTCTCATATTTATGCCAAACTTGGCGTAAAAAACAGAACACAGGCGGTTCTGAAAGCCAACCAACTCAGCCTGCTTTAACCCACAGATTTCTGTGGGTTTTCTTTTTTGGTCAAAACAGTCATTTTCTATGGCGAAATGAAACGTCGAATGCGGTATAAATAGGTTGTCAATATTCATGTTCGAAAAAACAGATCAGGGAGGTGAAACGTGCTGACCGGCATAGAGAAATGGATTATTACGAAATTGTGGTCGAGAGCCAGATTGATCAAAAACGGTTAAGGGACTTTGCCGAAATGGAATTTCATTATCTGCCGGAGGGTGAGACACAGATGGTGGGCGTGTTGGCGGATCAGGCGATGCTATTTTCCCTCCTAAACCGAATTAGGGACATGAACCTGATTTTGGTTTCTCTCAAGAGAATCCAGTAAGCAAGCAAGCTTTGCTCAGCCCTGCAAAAAGTAGAGTTGTGAGAAAAGCGAAAGCGAAAAAAGAGAAGGAGAAAGAAAAAATGAAGTTATATTTCTCAAATTTATCGAATATCATCTCAACGGTTTTAATTCTGGGCTTTGGTGTTTTTTTCTGTATTGTTTACGCCAAAAGAGGCAATATCAGCCATTGGGGCCTTTTGGTCGCCTGCTTATTCTTTCTGGGCTTGCTGATGTCGATCATGAGCGGAATGAAAGACAATATCAGTACGGCTACCGCACTGATCCCGGCCGGCAGTTGGCTGATGACGGTGCTTTCTGTTTTGGGTGCACTTGGCTTTGTCATTGCAATTGCTGCCCTGATCTTCCGCAAACAAAATGTCTGGCAGTTTGAATTTTATCTGCTTTCTGCGGTCATTCTGCTTAAGACGGTGATGGTCGAGCTGTATCGCATCCTGCAGCTGCTGCATGCCTAACAGCAAAGCTCTTTATTTTCTGTCGTATTGCAAATGATTTAAAAATAATGGCTCCGCGTATTTACAAAGCGAAAACATCGTGCTATGATCTGCAACTAATAAACAGAGAATAGCTGTGACAAGAAATAGTAGCTGCGGTTTTATTTTTCAGAGAGTGTACGTTTGGTGAAAGTACATAAATAAGCCGCTGTGAACACGTCTTTGAGCTGATCGATGAAACCATTTTGGGAGTAGTTGGATCCGGGAACTCGCACCCGTTATAGTGCAGAAGTATGTTAGTACTTTTTGAGGTTGATGCTGCGAAGCATCAATAAATTGAGGTGGAACCACGTGATGAAATATTCTCGCCCTCTAGCGTTAAGCTAGAGGGCGATTTTTTTTATCCTCCACAGAAAGTATGCTGCTTTACGAGAATTGGATTTTGTCAAAAAATGAAGGAGGAAGTTGTAATGAAAAAGAGTTTCAAATTGGTTTTCGTGGTCGTACTTTCTGTTGTTCTGGTTTTGATTGGTGGCTGCAACGCCAAACCAGCGGCGAATGCCGCCAAAGCGCAGAATCGCTTACAGGCAATTTTGGATCGGGGTTACCTGGAGGTGGTGACAGAACCTTATTTTGCGCCGAATGAATTTATCGACCCCAGCAAAAGCGGTAACGACAAATATGTGGGCAGCGATATCGAATTAGCCAAATATATCGCCGCGCAATTGGGGGTGGAGCTGAGAATTATCCCCTTGGAATTCTCGGCTGTTCTAAGCAGCATCACCGAAGGGAAGTATGATTTGGCGATCTCAGCTTTGGCTTATACGCCGGCCAGGTCGTCGGCCATGTTGTTGTCTAAGGGTTATTATTTTGCCAAAGACACCCCGGGCAACGGCTTATTGATCAGGCAAGAGGCTCAGGACAAAATTCAATCAGCCGAAGATTTGGCCAATGCCACCGTGGTTGTGCAAAGCGGTTCGCTGCAGGAAGTCTTTGCCAACGAACAAATCCCGAAGCTGAAAGAATTGAAGCGGGTTTCCGCCACTACGGATGGGATTTTAATGGTGCAGGAGCAAAAAGCGGATGTCTGTGTTGTCTCGAAAGCCATGGCGCAATTGTATATTGATGCTAATCCGGACAGCGGCTTAGCGATTGTTGAAAATTTCACTTTTGTTGTTGATCCGGAATTGGATGGCAGCAGAATCGGCATGCCTTTGGGTGAAACGGAATTGGCCGATCGCATCAATCAGATCATCGATCAAGTAGTCAGCTCCGGTCAATACGACGAATGGTATCGGCAGTATACGGAGTATGCCAAAAAATTAGGCTTATAATCCAAATAAGAAAGTGCGGGTGCGAACCATGCTGCAAACTGTGATCCTGCTTTGGCAAAAATACGGTTATGTCTATCTCCACGGGTTATGGGGTACTATTTGGCTGGCTGCCGTGACCGTAGCGGCGGCCAGCGTCGTGGGTGCTTTGATTGCGCTGATGAAATTATCACAGCAAAAAGTCCTGGATGCGTTCACAACCGTCTATATCAGTCTGATCCGCGGCACGCCCATTCTGTTGCAGCTCTATTTTTTCTGGCTGGTGCTGCCAAAGCTGCTGCCGGTGCGGATCAGTGATACGGCCTGCATTGTGATTGCCTTGATTGTCAACGCCAGTGCTTATATCGCCGAGGTGATCCGCGCCGGCATCCAGGCGGTGGATCAGGGTCAGGCTGAGGCCGCCAGAAGTTTGGGACTTTCGGCTTATCATACGATGAAACAGATCATCTTGCCGCAGGCGATTAAAAACATTCTGCCGGCATTGGGCAATGAGTATATCTCGATGGTGAAACAAACCTCGCTGGCCTCGGTGTTTTTTATTCAGGAGCTGACAACCACTTATAAAACAGTGCAGGCGGCGACTTTTTTAGCGATTCCCTCCCTGCTGATTGCCGGTGTGATTTATTTTTTGCTGACAAGCATTCTGGCCAGAGGGCTGCAGTTCTATGAAAGGAGTTTGCGCTGTGATGAAGGATAACGCATTGATTCGTGTGGAAAATCTGTCGAAATCGTTTGGCAAATTGCGTGTGCTGCAAAATATCTCAGAGACAATTTACGAAGGGGAAGTCGTTTCGATCATCGGGCCCTCCGGTGGCGGTAAAAGCACCTTCTTGCGCTGTCTGAACTTATTGGAAAGCGTCAGCGCCGGCAAAGTCTATTTTGAGGGTTTCGATCTGACGCAGAAAAATACCAATCTGGATCAGCATCGACAGAAAATCGGTATGGTTTTTCAGCTCTTTCATGTTTTTCCGCATTTGACTGTTTTACAGAATATTAGCCTGGCGCCAATCCTGGTAAAGAAGATGACAAAACAGGCGGCGGAGCAGCGAGCCTGTGAACTTTTAGAACGGGTAGGATTATTGGAGAAGAAAGACGAATATCCTACTAAACTCTCCGGCGGTCAGAAGCAAAGACTGGCTATTGTCAGAGCCTTGGCCATGGAACCCAAAGTGATGTTGTTTGACGAGCCCACCAGTGCACTCGATCCGGAAATGGTGAAAGAAGTTTTGGATGTGATCAGGGATTTGGCGCTGTCCGGTATGACAATCGTCATCGTGACGCATGAAATCAGATTTGCAAAGGAAGTGAGCGACCGAGTCCTCTTTATGGCGGATGGGATCATTCAGGAACAAGGCACGCCTGCGCAGCTGTTTGGCAATCCGCAGCAGGCCAGAACCATTGAATTTCTCAACAAAATCTTACAATAACAAGCGGGGTGACGGGTAAAATGCAATTAGATTTCATCAATCGGGTCTTAGCAGAAAAGCGTGATCTCATTTTAGGAGTCAGCGACCGGATCTGGCAATATGCCGAGCTGCCCTATGCCGAATTTCAATCGGCAAAATTGTTGAGCGACGTCTTGGCAAGCGAAGGGTTTAGCATCGAGCGGGGAGTGGCTGCCATGCCGACGGCCTTCACGGCAAAATTCGGCAGCGGCAAACCGGTTTTCGGTTTTCTCGGTGAATACGATGCGCTGGATGGTTTGAGTCAGGCAGCAGGCAAGCCGCAGCGCAGCTCGCTGGTGGTCGGCAATCCGGGACACGGCTGCGGTCACAATGCGCTGGGAGCCGCGGCAATGGGCGCGGCCATTGCGGTTAAGCAATACCTGAGCGCGCATCCGCAGAGCGGCACGGTTTATTTCTTTGGCTGTCCGGCCGAAGAGGGCGCCGGTTCCAAGCAATTCATGGCCAGAGCAGGGGTGTTCGATGGGGTTGACTTTGTCTACACCTGGCACCCGGCCAGCAAGAACGAGGTGCAGTCCACACGCTCTGTCGCCATCATGGGAGCCAACTTCAAATTTAAAGGTGTGACTTCCCACGCCGGCGGTTCGCCTCAGTTGGGCAGAAGTGCGCTGGATGCCGCGGAACTGATGAGCGTGGGGGTCAACTATCTGCGCGAGCATATGATTGATCAGGCCAGGATTCATTACGCCTACGTGGATGCAGGCGGCGTTTCGCCCAATGTGGTGCAGGACAGAAGCCTGATCAAGTACGAAGTGCGTTCGCCTAAGGTCAAACAAGTCAAAGAATTATTCGAGCGTGTGGTGAAAGTGGCGCAGGGAGCCGCCCTGATGACGGAAACCAGCATGGAATATGAAGTTACCATGGCATTTTCCGATTATATCCCCAATGCGGCTCTGGCTGCCGTTGCGGACGAAGCGCTGCAGGAAGTAGGAGCGCCAAAATGGGATGCCTCGGATTATCAGCTGGCCAAAGCCTTTTTAGAGAGCTATAACATAACGACGCTAAACTCGATTAAAGAAGCGATCAGCCAGGAATATGGCGAAGAAAATCTGGAGGAAATCCTGGCAAAACCGTTGGACGCAAGCGTCCATCCCTATGACAGCAAAAACAGTAAATATGCCTCCGGTTCGACCGACGTAGGCGATGTGACCTATGCGGTGCCGACCATCAATTTTAATCTTGCCACCGCCTGTATCGGCAATGTGGGGCATTCCTGGCAAATGACCGCCCAAGCGGGCAGCCAAATTGCTCAAAAAGGTTTATTGACTGCCGCCGCGGTGATGGCGCTGGCCGCACTCAAAACCATGGCCAGACCCGAGCTGGTAGAGAAAGCGAAAAATCTCGTTTTAAAACAAAACGGCGGTGCTTATCAGTGTCCGCTGCCCGATTCCGTGCAGCCGCCGATTGGTAAATACTAAGATGCAAAGGTTAAGAAAAATGCTCAGTGACTGGCAGGCACCGTCTATTCAGGCGCTGATGGCATTGATCAGCACGCAGAGTAAACCAACGCTGGCGCATTGGGCGGTTAATTATGCCGAACAGTTTATTTTGCCGCTCTGGACGAAAACTTATCCGGACGATTTGCGGCCGCAGCAGGCTCTGCAGGCGGCGCGAAATTGGTTAACCGGAACCATCAAACTGCCGGCAGCCAAAGCCGCCATCCTCGCCTGTCACGCGGCTGCCCGGGAAAGCGAAACTAATCCGGTGGCGCAGGCTGCAGCCAGGGCGATCGGCCAATGCGCTTCAACAATTCATTCCGCCAGACATTGCATCGGGCTTGCTTTTTACGGCGCCTTGGCGGTTGCCTATGATAAGCTGGGAACCGAAGCGCAATGGGAACAGCTGCAACTTGCGGCAGCGGAAGAATGCGGGCGTATGTTGGCTGCATTGCAGGCGGTAGCAGTCGCCGATGAGCCGCATCCTGCTAAAATCGATTGGAAATGCTGAAAATGAAAGGGAGAAAAATAAGATGTTTCGAGCCATGCGCAGAGTAAAACAATTGTTATCACCGCAGGATACGGCAGCGGTAATGAGCAGATGCACCTGTGGAGTTCTGGCGTGTTTAGGGGATGATGATTACCCCTATGCGGTGCCGCTCAGTTATGTTTATTATAATCAGAAAATCTATTTTCACTCGGCCAAGTCCGGCCATAAAATAGATGCCATCCTCAAAAATCCAAAGGTGTCTTTTGCGGTGACGGATGAAGACAAAATTGTCAGTGAAAAATACACAACTTATTTCCGCAGCGTGATTGCTTTTGGCCGCGCCAGAATTGCCGAAGGCGACGAACAGCGGCAGGCGTTCCGGGCCTTTGTGGAAAAATACGCAGGCGATCAACCAGAGGCAGCCAAGCAAAAAGAAGTGGACGGCTGCAGTCAATCGTACTTAATTGCCATTGACATTGAACAGATTACCGGTAAAGAAGCAATTGAGCTCGTGAAGTGAGCCAAGGGGACGGGGGTGTTGGCACAAACTTGTGCCAACACCCCCGTCCCCTTGGCTCACTGTGCTGAAATTAAGAATATTTCAATTTTTTTAAAAAAGGGTATTGACAAAGCATCGTTAGTGTATTAATATGATAGCACACTAGTGAAATAGCTTGGGGGGTGGATCTATGATCAAGTATGAAGAGAACATGCCGATTTATTTACAAATCATTCAAAAAGTAAAAGCTGACATCATATCCGGTAAACTCAAAGGGGGAGAAAAAATGCCGTCGGTCAGAGAATTTTCGGAAACATTCAAAGTCAATCCCAATACGGTTCAGCGTGTCTTTCAGGAATTGGAAAGAGAGGGTATCACTTATTCTCAGCGTGGGATTGGTACCTTTGTGGCGGAGGGCGCTGAATTGGTCAATCAGCTCAAGGCAACGCAGGCGCAAGGTTATGCACAGCGCTTTGCCGATCAGATGCTGGAATTGGGTTTATCCAATCAGGAAATTGTAAGCTATCTCAAGAAGATTTTGGAGGAGCGATAAAATGAGAATTCTGGAAGCGCAGGCAGTTTATAAAAAATTCCTGCATAAACAGGTGCTGAACGGCATGGATATGATCGTTGAGAGTGGTAAAATAGTTGGCCTTTTGGGGCCGAATGGCAGCGGTAAAACAACTTTTCTGAAACTGTTGGCAGGACTCAGCAGACCAAGCGCCGGCAGCCTGCAAATCTGCGGCGAACCGGTAGGGGTAAAGACAAAAGCAATGGTTGCTTATTTGCCGGATACCGATTTTCTCTATCCCTGGATGAGGATCGCAGAGGCAAAAAAATTCTATACTGACTTTTTTAAGGATTTCAATGCGGAAAAGTTTGATACTCTGCTCGAGTTCATGAAGCTGAAGAATGAAATGGTTGTCAAAGATTTATCCAAAGGCATGTTGGAGAAATTGTCTTTAACTCTGACTCTTTCCAGAGAGGCCAAGTTGATTGTGTTGGACGAACCGCTCAATGGGGTAGATCCGATTGCCCGGGAACAGATTCTCGGCGCGATCTTAAAAGGTTTCAATTATGAAAGCTCCATCCTGCTGACCAGTCATCATATTCAGGAGATTGAATCCATACTGGATGAGGCATATTTCCAGCAGGACGGGAAAATTATCCTGGCCGGCAATACGGAAGAAATTCGCAATGTGAAAAAAATGACACTAGATGAAGTTTACAGGGAGGTTTACTGCGTTGACTGATTGCTGAAATTTGAATTTGTGAAAAGATGGAAAGCTTCCAGGAACATTTTGCTGGGATATGTTTTGCTCCAGACTGTATTGCTGTTTGTAGCGAGGACCTTCTTCTGGAATGTCAATATGACGAGAGTATTCACGGAAAGTAATTATGAATGTGAAAACATGGGAACACCTGCCGTGATTGCCATGCTGCTTTTTTTCCTGGCAGCCATTTTGATTGGTTTGTTTCCTTTTTTTGAGGGGATTACACGTTTCAACGAGGATTTATCCGGCAAGCAAGCCGTGTTGGAACTGCTGACCCCGATTGCTTCCTGGAAAAAGCTTGCAGCAAAATTGGCAACCGTCTTGACCAGCGCAATCGTTGGTTTAAGCTGCAGCGCAGTCTCGGTGACCGCTTTTATTTTAATCAGCAGCCGGTTTGACAAAAAAGTGCTCGATATTTTCCGTAGCGCCTTGCAGAAAGCTTTTGCCTCTCCCGGTTTGCTCTTGTTGGATATTCTCTACATCATTTTTTGTTTTGCTTCGCTTTATATGATTGTTTATTTCTGCATTGCCTTTTCTAAGATGTTTTCTCATAAAAGTAAAGCCGCTGTTTTGATCGGAATGCTCATGTTCGTTACGGTGATCACAATACTGGGATTCTTGAATGAATTGATGCTGCAATTCCCCATTATCCGATTCAACTTGCTGGGTGAAGATTCCTTAAGTTCTGTCCTGGTCAGTGTTCTGGTTTTGTTTGGGAGCTTACGCGGAACCGCCTGGCTGATGGATCACAAAATAGAATATTAGAGAGGGTTGTAATTCATGAATGCGAATAAAACAGCGCGGCTGTCGGGATTCTTCTTTCTGTTAATGGTTGTGTTCGGCCTTTTTGCTGAGGTTTTCTTCCGGCAAAAACTTTTTGTTCCCGCCAATGCGGCGGAGACCGCAGCCAGAATTATATCGCAGAGCTTTCTCTTTCGGGCGGGGATTGTCAGCGATCTTCTGATGTCGGTGTGCTATTTGTTCACGGCAATCGCGTTATATCAGCTGCTGGCTTCGGTCAATCGGAATTTGGCTGCCGTGATGGTATTGTTCGCTGCAGCGGGAAGCACGCTGCTTCTGATCAATCTTCTTAATGAATATGCGCCGCTGCTGATTCTGAGCGGAGGCAGTGCCTGGAGCGGTTTTTCCGGCAATCAGCTGCAGTCGCTGGCTATCTTGTCTTTCCGGATTTATGAGCACGGTTATATGATCGGTCAGGTTTTCTTTGCCCTCTGGGTGCTGCCGCTGGGTATTTTGATTTATCAGTCTGGTTTTCTGCCCAAAGTATTCGGCATCTTGTTTGCAATCGAGACTGTCTGCGGCCTGCTTGCTGTGATCATCCATTTTCTCATTCCCAGCAGTACGCTGGAGACGGCGTTATTGCTGCCTGCTATGATGGCCGAGTTTCCCTTTATGTTCTGGCTCTTGATTCGGGGAGTTAAGTAACTGTACCAAGGGGACGGGGGTGTTGGCACAAACTTGTGCCAACACCCCCGTCCCCTTGGTACATAAAATCATCTTTAAAACCAGCTCAAAATAGGGTATAATTAACCTGAAAAGTTGAAAATCTATTTTTCAAGCCTGTTCTATTACCCTTTTGCCAACACAAGCGAAATTGCTTTGGCAAAAGGCTATTCTCCCAATAGCAGAAACATTTTCCTGAGTAGTCTAAAAGCTTCCGACAATTCATCAGCAAGAGCAGGGGAAAACACATTTCCGCCCACTGGTACAGCTTTTTCAATATAAAAACCACGGCGGTTAAGAATTTCCTTTGCAGTGCAGTCGTGTAAGCTTGGATAGTGATCTTTTTTATATTTTTCACCACTTACTACAAAACCGGCAGCGTAGATTTCATCCAAAATTACAGAGTATTGGTCAGTTGCTTCGAGTATTTTTTCCCGAAGCTGAGCCATATTAGAAGCTGTTTGCTTATAAATACGGATGCCATAACCGTAATGTTCTAATCCCAGGTCAAAATAAAGGCCGGGGATATCGGTGCTTTTGCTGTATTGCTTAAAACGAATGTAGAAATATTCTTTTAGCGGTACATTCGGTGAAAAACGCCGATCGGTATAAGGTGATGAGATACAGCGGGCAGGTTTTGTTTCAACCGGTAAATTCAACTCAGAAACCGTAGTAAGCAGGGCTCCATAAAGCAGAGCCAGCGGTTCGGAAATCAGTGTTTTATACCGAACAAGATGGTCCGCTTGTTTTTCAATTGTGTTGGTAAACCGAAGTTCAAAAAGGAAATCAAGCATTTCCGGTGAAAAGCCGGAAAATTCATGAATTAATGATTTCAATAGGATCACCTTCAATCCAAATTCCCTGCATATTTATCAAAACGCGGGCTTCCTGAACCGGCAACTATTGGCTGCGAATTTCGATTCTGCTTTTATTCTACCACACCGATAACGGTAATGGGTTGTTTTGTTTTGTCTGTTAACTTAGCTTTCCGTTCATCATTGGCATGTCAGATCCTTTGGTGGATAACGCGTTGACTTCTTAGCACATTTAATGCATTTAGGGAGAGGGGAGATTTAATAAAATGATACCTGCAACAGAGCAACTCCTGCAGGAGATTGTGAAGCAGCTTTCAGCTTTTGAGGTAGTTGAGGCGATTGGCAGAAGCGGGAGCGAAAAAGCAATCCCCGCAGCAGGGGAGGGAGATATCGATCTATTCATTTATTGCAGAGAAATCCCTGATTTGGTGAATAGACAAGCGATTTTCAACCACTCGAACGGCCTGCTGCCGGCAGTCCAAAGCAATGTTTTTCAGGGTGGCCATTGGGGTGTTGGCGATCTTGTGCTGCTCAACGGGGTGGAAACATGGCTGATGTACTTCACGACAGCAGAGACGGCCCGGGAAGTTGCTGCCATTCTCCAGGGAGAATACCTGGAAAGATTGGATAATTATTACTACCCGACCGGACGCTGTGCGATGCTGCAAGAGATACAGGTGTTCTATGATAAAACTGGTTTCTTCGGCAGCATCAAAGACAGATTGTCGTGCTATCCCGATTCATTGGCGCAAAAGTTAATGGAGTACCATTTGGAGCAGCTCGCCGATCGTGAGGATCTGCTGCGCGCAGTCAGCAGAAAAGACCTGCTTTTCTACCATTTTGCCTTGGACTTGGCGCTTGACCATTTTTTACAAGTGCTGTTTTCGCTCAACAGAGTCTATTTCCCCAGCCGCAAAAGGACAATGGAGTGGATCGACCGTTTCCAGCTCAAACCGGAAAATTGCGCCGAAAGGCTGCTTGCGGTGCTTCGGCTCGGTGCCATCAGCGACGGTGTGGTATCTTCCTACGCAGAATGGAATCAACTGGTTGACGCGTTAAGGCAACTCGTGTCGGAACACTAGAATGCAGTAACAAAAGGCAGCAGGTCACTTTTTTATGTGACCTGCTGCTTTTGTGTGCCAAGGGGACGGGGGTGTTGGCACAAGCTTTTACTAGACCATTTTGGTATATTGGCTGAGCGCACGTTTTAAACTATCAATCTGAACTTCACTTTTGCCATCGCGGAGCGCGTCAATCACACAATGATCGAGATGATCTTCCAAAATAATCTGACTGACCTTCTGTAAAGCTGCTTTAGCGGCATTCAATTGGATGATAATTTCATCGCAGGGTTTATCATTTTCAAGCATCTTGCGAATCCCGCCTAACTGCCCTTCGACTCGGTTGAGCCGTTGGCAGAGTTTCTCGGTATCGTGATGGGGATGTGCGGACATAATATGACCTCCTCATTTTTCGCTGATTGTGGGATGAACCGGTGTTTAGTCGGTAGTTATTGGTGAAGTGAGCGCAGCCGGTTCCCGATAAGTTAGCAGTAAAGCGGAATTTATGACGACGAAGACCGAGCCAAAATTATGAACCAATGCCGCAGTGACAGGAGTCAGCCAGCCAAAGCCTGCCAGAATGATGGCGCCAAAGTTGAGAATCATGGAAATCACGATGTTGAAAACGATCCGGCTTTTTGTTTTGCGGCAGATCCGAATCAAAAAGGGCAGTTTGCTGATGTCGTCGCCCATCAGAGCGATATCGGCGGCTTCCAAGGCTACATCGGAACCGATGGCTCCCATGACAATGCCGACAGAAGCGGTGGCAAGCGCAGGAGCATCATTAATGCCGTCACCGACCATGCCGACCGAATACCCCTGCTGCGTTAGGCGCCGAATGGAATTTACTTTATCTTCCGGTAACTGGGAAGCAAAGAGATCGGTGACACCAGCTGCAGTTCCAATGAAGTCGGCTACAGCCTGATGATCGCCGGTCAGCATAACAATGCGCGTAATGCCGCTGCGTTTCAGTTCGGCAAGGGTGCTTTTCGCTTCTTTGCGGAGCGTATCGGCGATGGAGATGATACCGATGATTATTCCATCACAGAGAACGGGTAAAACAGTTTTACCCTGTTTTTGCATTTGTTCAATCATCCGGGCTGCCACAGGATGATTTTGGATCTGTTCTGAGCCAATGATTTTTTCGCCAAGTGAAATTCTGTGCCCATCTACCATTGCGGTAACGCCTTTGCCTGCTTGCATTTCAAAACTGCCGGGATCTTTTGCCACGATACCCTGACTTTGTGCATAGTTTAGGATGGCTTTTGCCAAGGGATGCTCGGAGAATTTCTCTGCACTGGCGATCAGAGCGAGAAAACGATTGCGCTCCAGCTTCGAGTCAAGAATCTGAAGCTCTTCCACTTGCAGTTTACCGTAGGTTAAGGTGCCGGTTTTATCCATCACCAGCGTATCGAGTTTTGCCACGGCTTCCACCGCTGCGCCGGACTTGATTAGAATGCCATTTTTGGTTGCATTGCCGATGGCAGCCATCATCGCGGTGGGAGTGGCAAGGATCAGGGAACAGGGACAGAAGACAACGAGCGCCGTCACGGCGCGATAAATATCTTTGGTGAGCAGCCAAATCAGCAGAGAGCAGCCCAGAGCAACCGGGACAAGAATGCGTGCCCATTTATCCGCGATACGCACAATGGGTGCTTTGTTTTCTTCCGCTTCCTCTACTAAATGAATCATCTTTTTCAGTGAAGAATCCTCGCCAACCTGAGTGGCTTCAATTTCAATCGCACCTTGCTGGTTGATCGTTCCTTGGTAGACTTCGTCGCCGATTGTGCGGTCAACCGGCACGGATTCCCCGGTCATCACCGATTGATTGATGGCGGTATTACCGTGAATAATCTTGCCGTCCACCGGGATGGATTCACCGGGACGGATTAAAATGAGGTCGCCGCTTTTTACTGCGGAGGCCAGAATGATTTTTTCACCTTCTGCGGTGCGGATACAGGCTTTCTGCGGAGTCAGATTGATCAGCGCCTGCAGGCTTTGATGTGATTTTCCGGCAGTGACGTCTTCAAGGACCTTGCCTAATTGCATAATGAAAGCAACTTCGCCGGCAGCAAAGTATTCTCCAATCCAAACAGCGGCAATCAGAGCAATTGCAACCAGCACATCGGCCGTCACATCAAATTCTTTGACCAATCCCCGCACAGCGCCAAATACAATTGGAATTCCGCTGATCAGAATGGCGATCCAGGCCGGATCAAAAGGCAGATCCGAAAGCCAGCCAAAAAAGCTTGCCAAGAGAAAGATTCCCGACAAAATTGTCAAACACAGCGTGCGAAACGATTCTTCTTCCCGTAATTTTCTCATAAATCCCATTAGAGAGCGCCGCCTTTCCAAAAATAGAACAAGATGCCATATACCCCTATGGGGCATATTATAAAGACAGCCCGCTCGTTTGTCAAGCATGTGCCAACACCCCCGTCCCCTTGGCACAAGAAAATGTGCAGATTGCAGGAAAAAACAGGTTGAAAAGCAAAATATAGATGATAAGCTGAAGTAACAAAGATAAAAAATTAAATTTACCGAGTGAAACATTTTCTTGTTTTGAATCGTGTTATGGGTGAGAGGAGCGTGATCAGAATGGAAATTGAATCGTCGCGTACGGACGATTACATTTCGGATTTAGTTCAAAGGTATTCTGATATGGTATTGCGCCTTGCTTTAACCTATCTGAGAAATCTGCCTGATGCACAGGATGTCTGTCAAAATGTCTTCATGAAGATTTTTGAACAGAACAGAGTATTTACAGATTTGGAACACGAAAAAGCTTGGATAATCCGGGTGACAATCAACGCCTGTAAAGATGTCCTAAGGGGTGGTTGGAGGAATTTCTTCTTGCCAATGGATGAGAAAACAACAGTTTTACCGATCCAAGAGAAAGAAAACAGGGAAGTAGTCGCTCTGGTTTTGGCTCTCCCCATCAAGTATCGAAGTGTGATTTATTTACACTATTTTGAGAACTACAGTACTGCAGAAATAGCGCAATTATTAAACAGGAACGAGGCAACGGTTCGCACTCAGTTGAGAAGAGCAAGAGAATTGCTCAAAATGGAAATAAACGGAGGTGCAGCAAATGAATCAATACATTAACGGCATGAATGAAATAAAACTGGGGGATGAACAGAAAAAGGAAATCATCCGGCATGCCAAACAAAGCAGCCGAAAGCAGCTTTTCCCATTTAAGAAAGCAATATCTGCCCTTGCGGTTACCTGCGCCTTGGCAGCAGTGATGATCTTCGGCATCCCATTGCTGCAAAATTTAGGAAATCGAACAGCCAATGGATTCATGATTACCGCCTATGCCGCCGACGGCAGCAGTTATTCTGTCGAGCGCGCTGTCGAGTTTCCTCTCGGGAAATATCAAGTGACGATGAGCAGTGTGCCTGGTTTCCCATTGAAAATATTATACACGCAAGCGGATTACATTTTGTTGACAGTGAGTGAGGGAGAACTGCTGCTCTGGACGTCACCGGATGGGCGGGTGCTGGCGCAAGGAAAGGAATTAGAAATAAAATCCGGCGAAACGGTTTATTGGACGCCGATGCAGGCAGAAAATCACGAACCAATGGCTCGCAAATGCACCCTATTGCTGAAAGCATATAAGGATGAAACGGAAATTGCCAGCAACTCAATTCAGATTACCTCGGATGACAGCTTCACTTATACTGGAAGGCTCACAAAATAAATGTGCCAGGGGGACGTGCCAGGGGGACGGGGGTGTTGGCACAAGATTAAATCCAAAAAAATGGAAGATTGACATGGAAAATAGGAGAGAGTATACTGCTTTTCAATAGAGAAAAGCAGTATACTAAAAGTAAACATGTGTTTAATCAGAGGATCTTGCTACCCTCCGTCCCTTTAACTAGAAATTTACTCCAACTTTTTTGAGCTCGCATGTTAAAAAACATCAAACTTTCCATTTATCAATTTGCTATACTGTCAGTTATTGATAAATACACTGAAAATAGCACGGGAGGTTCATAAATGGAAAGCAGAAAAATGGTATTTAGGCACTGCGTTATTGAAGGAAGTCCTTATGAGGCAGGACAACAGCTCGGCAGATTTTTAAAACGAGATCAAGCATTGATTAAAAAGCTGACAACGCCGTTCATGGGAGGAAATCGGCTTACCTATGGGCAATTTCAGAAAACAAGAGAGTTGTATGATCGGTTTTGTCCGGGGATTAATGAGGAAATCTGTGGATTTGCCGATGCTGTTGGTGCAAAGGCTGAGGATATGACGTTATATTATGCGTATCTACAGTTAAATCAGGGTAATTGCAGTCAAATAGCGTTAACACCCTCTGTGAGCGATGATGGTAATTGCTATCTGGCGCGCAATTACGACTTCGGCTTAAGCGAGGAACCGATTCTGATAGAATCTTCTATTCAGGGACAATATCGACAGATTGGGTTTGGCTGTCAGGTTTTTGGCCGCTTTGACGGGATGAACGAGGAGGGATTATGTGTAACCACTTCCGCCGGCGCGATTCATCCAAATTACTCTGAAGATGGATTTGTGTTTCCCGTTGTGGTAAGAGCGTTGCTGAATGAGTGTAAAACGGTTCAGGAAGCGGTGAGCTTGTTTCAGAAAATCAAGTTTGCAGACTTTAGGAACATCATGGTGATTGATAAAAAGGGAAACGCGGCTTTAATTGAAGCCGCTGCTTCTACTCATGAAATTATCCTGGCCGGAAGCGATGCCAAAGAAGAATATTTGTTTGCGACAAATCATTATAACTCTGAAACGATCAGCAAAATGAAATTATATACACCGCGTCATTCCGTGATTCGCTATGAATTTTTAAAAGAATGGTTTCAGGATGCAGCGAGTAAACGCGGATTCAACGAACTTAAGAAAATCCTTTCTGACCCTATGCCATACGGTCTCGGGTGTCACTACTATGGAAATGGAATGGGAACAATTTGGTCGATTATTTTCAATGCAACCAAGGCAGAAGCAGATATTTGTTTTGGTACTCCCAGTATCAATCAATGGAGGAAGTTCCAATTTGCTTCATCCAATCAGATAGAAACATTTACTGCTGAGTTATTGGACGAGGAAGCACCCGATGGGTTCTGGGATCACCTAAGTCGTCCATAAAAAGTAGGTTTATAAGAGGCAGATATGAATTATTATGAGCGAATGCAAGATTCTATCAACTATATCGAAGAGCATTTACAGGATGTTATTGATTGTGATGAAGTAATCTGCCGGACCTATTATTCAAAAACGCATTTTTATAGAATTTTTGATGCCATGGTTGGCATGTCGATTGGTGAATATATTCGAAAAAGAAGAATCAGCAATGCGGCATATGAAATTTGCACGACAGAAAAAAGGATCATCGACATCGGATGTGATTTTGGTTTTGATTCGCAGGAGGTATTTACCAGGGCATTTATCCGGGAATATGGAATTTCACCAGGTCGATTCAGAAAGCAACGAAAGAATGCAGTTTTGTTTGACAAGATCGATCTTATCAGAGAATGGCAAAAGAAAGCGGATCGTTTACTTGATTTTGAACTGCAAATCGCTGTGAGAAATGAATTTTCGGTGATGGGTTTGGAAAGGATCGTAAAACCCGGTTCATCTGCGATTGAGGAGTATTGGGCTGAATTTCTAGAACGAAAAAAAGATATAGCAGCTGCGAATACTGATGTTGTGTATGGTATATGCGAATATGCTCCAAATATCACCAATTACGATGATTTTAAGTATTTGTTTGCTGTGGAAATTATTGATAGGAATCAGAATGCTGAAGATCTGGTCATTAGAAAAATACCAGCAGCTATCTACGCTAAAATAGTACATGATGAAAAGAAGCGGCCACTGAATGAAACATATCGCCTGTTTTACGGCGTGTGGCTGCCGGGCTCAGGGTATGAGTTGGAACCGCAGGATACCATAGAAATTTATGGTTTGCAACCTAACAAAATAGAACTCTGGATTCCTATTGTTCCAGGGGGACGGGGGTGTTGGCACAAGATTTAAGAATCAGGAAACGAGGATATTGACACAAGAAATATGATAGAGTATACTGTTTTTAAACGGAGTAAAAGATAATAAAAACAGTTAAAATATGTGTATATCAACAGAGTGTGTTTTTAATCCCCGTTTTTCTGGCTCAGCAATTGAGGTGAATAAAAATGCCAAGAACAGCAAGAAAGAAAAGTAAAAGTGGGATCTATCATATTATGATTCGTGGTATTAATCATCAAGATATTTTTGAAGATGACGAAGACAAAGATAGGTTTATGCAAACACTTGCTTTGTATCAAGAGCAACGCGAATTTGAACTTCTTGGATATTGCTTAATGAGCAACCATATTCATCTATTAATGAAGGATGATAATTTAGGCATCTCAATGCGCAAGATATGCGCAAGCTATGTGCATTGGTATAATTTAAAGTATCAGAGATGTGGTCATTTGTATCAGGATCGCTTTAAAAGTGAGGTCATTGAAAATATGCACTACTTATTGACTGTGATCCGTTACATTCATCAGAATCCGGTGAAAGCGGGAATTGTTGCAGACGTTTCCGATTATCAATGGAGCAGCTATAATGACTATTTTTCGAAGCAAAAAATAGTTGATGTCAGCCTTGCGTTCAGTATGATGGCCAAAGATCAGTTTCTTGCTTATCATAATGAGCTCAATCAAGATAATTGTTTAGAATACCTTGCCAGTAACAAATTTAACGATTTAGAAGCAAGAGAAGCAATGTGTAAAATTGCTCATTTGAATAACATCGATGAAATTCAAGGTTTTGCAAAAGCAAGCAGAGACGGAATCCTTAGAAATATTAAAGCCAAAAGTAATTTTTCTATCAGACAAATAGCCAGAATTACTGGGATATCGAGGAGAGTAGTCGAAGAGTCGTGAGCCAACACCCCCGTCCCCCTGGCACAAAGTTGTGCCAACACCCCCGTCCCCTTGGAACATGGAGGAGAAGTATGTTTGATTTAAAGGTGATGAATGCGCAAATTGTCAATAGCCAGCGGGTTTTTAGTGGCGAACTCTATGTACAGGATGGTAAAATTGCCGCTGTCACGGCACCCGGCAGCAATTTTCCTGCCAAAGAAACTTTGGATGCAGCCAATCGCTTTGTTATGCCCGGCGTGATCGATCCGCATGTGCATGGCGGTTATGGCACGCCGGAGCGGGAAACATACGCTTGCGTTTCTGCTGCCGCGGCCGCCGGCGGTGTGACGACGGTGCTGGAACAGCCTCTCTCTGTGCCGATTACCGTGACACCGCAGGCTTTTTTAGCCAAAAAAGCGGCAGCGGAGGCGGATTTTCTGGTCGATTTTGGCCTTTGGGGAGGTTTGGTTCCCGGCGCTTTAGATGAGATGGCAGCAATTGCCCAACTGGGCGGCGGCGCGTTTAAGAGCTTTATGTGCCGTTGCTCGAATTATCCCAGCACCAACGACGGCATTCTCTTAGCCGGCATGCGCCGTCTGGCGGAGTTTGGTGGCTTAAGCTGTGCTCATGCGGAAAACGATACGCTGATTCAGGTTTTGGTCGACCAATTCAATGCCAGCGGTCAACGGGATGCGCAGGCGTTTATCGATAGTCATCCGCCCTACAGTGAGACCGAGGCGGTTCTGCGCTATATTTATCTGCTGCGCCAGGCTCCCGGAGCCAAGGGACACATTGCTCATTGCAGTGTACCGGAAGGGGTTCGTGCCGTGCATGCCGCTCAAACTGCGGGTTTAGATATCACGGTGGAAACTTGCCCGCAGTATTTGGGCTTGACAGAGGACGATTTTTTCCGGCTGGGCGGAGTCGCCAAATGCGATCCGCCACCGCGCAGCGATGCCATGCGGCAGGAACTCTGGCGCTGTGTTCTGGAAGGTCAGGTGGATATGATTGTCTCCGATCATTCACCGCATCCCTTCGAGCAAAAAGTAGTTGCTATGGAACGTTTCACATCTGCCGCGGAAGGGGTTACCGGTCTGGAGACGATGTTGCCGGTCATTTTGGATGAAGGTGTCATACAGCGCCATTTGCCGCTTCCCGCAGTCGTGCGGATGATGTCTGAAAATCCAGCTCGCCGTTTTGGCCTTTATGGCCGTAAAGGCGCTTTGGAAATCGGTTTCGACGCGGATTTCAATCTGATTGATTTAAGACAAAATTGGCTCTGCCAGGCAGAGCGGATGCATTATCTCAACAAACACACTCCTTTTGATGGCAGAGAGTTTCGCGGTCGGATTGATGCTACCTATCTGCGCGGTCAGCTGATCAGCCAAAGCCGACAGATCAAGGTCGAACCCGGTTTCGGCTGCTTTTATGCCATGGAGATGCGGCGCTAAAAATCGCTTCAAGTGACGGAACTGTGCGCTCACAAAAGCACAGAGAAAATAGGTCTAACTTCATAAGAAAAAGTCCAGCGGAACGAAAATTCCACTGGACTTTTTTAATGTACGCCCGATGAGCGCAGGTTCTAAAGCGAGAAAGTTCCGAATTCACCGGCAACGGGAAGGGGTTAGTTGAGCACCAAGAAGGTCCATCGCACCGTGGGATCCGCAGGAAGCTTCAAACCAAGCTGCAGGGTACGCTTTTACCGCTGCAGGGCTCCGGGAGCGCGGATCAGGCTTTGATTGCCCAACGCAATTTGGCGGAACGGGCGCGGCTGTTGCTATTGCATTCCTCGGCTGACGGCCGAATGGGGTCCGGAGCGATTTCGCGATAGATCCCTTCCCGGTAATAGTGCTGAAACGATTTCTTGACGAGACGGTCTTCGCCCGAGTGAAAGGATAGAATCGCCACCCGGCCACCCGGTGCCAAAGCGGCGGGGAGTTTTTCTAAGAATTGATAGAGCACTTCCAATTCGTGATTGACATCGATGCGCAGGGCCTGAAAACAGCGCTGACAGGCTTTCTTGATTTCATCTTCCTTGTTTTTTCCCGGGATGAATTTCAGAGCGTCACTGATGATCTGCTGCAATTGGCTGGTAGTGGCAATCGCGCTGCCGCTTTTTCTGGTGGCAATGATTGCGCGGGCGATCAGGGCAGCGTTCGGTTCATCGGAATTTTCCAGCAGCAGTCCCTGCAGTTCGTCTTGTGTGATGGTTCGCAAGCGTTCTGCGGCGGATTTTCCTTTTTGCGGATTGAGCCGCAAATCCAAAGGCCCTTCGCGTTTAAAGGAGAAACCTCTTGCCGGATTGTCAATCTGCATGGATGAAACGCCTAAATCCGCCAGGATAAAATGGAAGGGACCCACTTCTCCGGCAATTTGGTCAACGTCGGAGAAATTCATTTGTCTCGTTGTCAAAAGGTCGGAACCGTAGCCTAAATTCTCCAGGCGTGCCTGGCTGCGCGGCAGTTCGATGGGATCCACATCAATAGCATATAAATGTCCCTTTGCTTGCAGGCATTTTAAAATCTCTGTGGTATGACCGCCGTAACCCAAGGTAGCGTCCAGTCCGATTTGTCCCGGAGTTACCTGCAGGAATTGTAAAATCTCTTGCACGCAGATCGGACGATGCATCCCAGCCGGTGTTTTACCTTTTTGCAGCAACTCTTCAATGGTATCTACATAGCGTTCCGGCTGCAATTCTTTATATTTCTCCTGATAAGATTTTGGATGTGTACCCGTATAGCGAACACGGCGTTGATGCGGTTGTTCCTGGTTCTCCATCTTTTTTCCCTCGTCTCTGCTAGCTTTGCTTCATGCTTTAAACCTATGATACCAAATATGCTTTGGAAAAGCAATGTCCTTTTTGGTTGCTTTTCGATTGCTGAGAAGAGAACGAACCTGTCCAAATACGCGGGAGCAGGAATATTTCCCGATATTTCTTGTATTTGTGCAGTATATATAGTAAAATAAAGAGTAAGTTTAGTTCTGGTTTTCATGAAAATCCATCAAAAATCAGCTGCATTTGGTTTCGCCAGATGCAAGGAAGATAAGCTGACTGGATACCGCAAAATGACTGGAATATCTGTCAACGCGAAGGAGTAAATCATGCAGACATTTGACTTTATACTTTACATCATCAGCGGCCTCGGTGCTTTGACCGTCTTGTTTATCCTAGCGCAGATACTGCATAATTATCTTGCTTATGCTCCAAATTGGCAGGATCTCATCACCGGTAGTTTTTTGGGATGCGCCAGCTTTCTGTTTAATTATTTCTATTTCAGCGTGCAAGACATTCCTATACTGAATTTAAAATTCCTGCTGCTGATTTTCCTGGTGATTGGTTTTAATGTCAAAGTGCTGCTGGCATTTACACCGTTTTATCTGCTCAGCGTATATTTTTCTTCTTTTTCACCCTTGTTTGCGCTATCCATGTTGGCAATTGCTTTTTTACTGCAATATTCCAAGCTGAAAAAAGAATATAGAGCCGGGTTGCTTTTTTTTACGATTACCCCGGTCAATTTTTCGGAAATTTATATCTACTCTTATTTGGATCAATATAACGCCGAAGTTCTGCTTACTCTGGCCGTTGCCGGTGGGGTGTTTTTACTGACGCTGCTGTTAGTGACGGCGGCTTTTTATCAGCGCAATTTCCTGAAATCAGTTTTTCTAACACGCTACTTGGAGGAACTTTTTTCTAAATTTAATCATGTCTTTGTCTTTCGCATCAACCAACAAGAGAAGACGATTACCTTTTCCAGAAAATGTTGTGAAGACCTAGAACTGAAATATGAAGTGATGCCGCTGGAGGAATTTCAGCAAATCATGTCGGCATCTGCTGATCGGAAGATTCAGGTGATCAATCAAAAAGTCGAAAGAACCCTCTTTGTAACACCGCTGACCGGCAAAGAGATTTATCTGGAATACTTTTGCTACCCTCACTTATTGGGTGGTTACAGCGGAATGATTCGTGATATTACCGTTGAAACAACGCGCAGCGAAGTTTTATTCCGGGCCAAGACAAAAGACAGTATCACAGGTTTGCCTACGTTTTCGGTAATGAAAGAGAGTGTACTCGAACTTTGTCTGAACTCTTTTGATTTGATTTTGTTTGCTACAATAAAAGTGGATCTTGATATCCAGAAAAATACAGTTTACGAAATTGAATATGAATTGGCTTGCTATAAGTTCATCGCCAATTTGCTGAAGAGTGAATTCCCCTCCGCAGCGATTTTTTCAATTAAGAGCGGGGAGTTTATGCTGGCCCTGGCGGAATATCCGCAGATGATGAGAGATCAGAATCCGATCACCAAATTGGAGAGCCTGTTCTCTTCCGGATATGATATTGACGGTAAGCAAGTGATGCTGAAAGCAAAAATCGGTCTGCTCTATACGGAGAGCAGAAGAGTACAGACTTTTGAGTGAAGTGGAAGATGTTTTAAGAAAACTGCGCTTCTGCACCTATATGTTGGAAGACAAAGAAACAAACAATCTCTATCTTTTCGTTCAGAGTCAGTATGACCGTTACAATGAAAAAATGATTCGGATCCGCTACCTGCCGAATATTCTGCTCAAAGGAGATTTTAATCTGGTTTTTCAGCCTGTGATGGATATTCGCAGCGGTCAGTCGGTTTTTATGGAAGTGCTGCTGCGGATCAATAACGAAATCTACTCCAATACAGGACAATTTATCAGTGATTGTATCAGCGCCGGACTCGACGTGAATCTGGATCAAATGATTCTCAAAAAAATCCTGGTAGATGTCAAAAGCGGTTTGATTGACTTTGATCTTTCCGTCAATCTTTTGGCAAATACACCCATCTCAGATGAAATTCAGCAAATCGCAGCTTTATTGCGGAGCAAAGGAAAAACGCTCTATCTCGAGTTCACCGAGTATATTTTCAAGAACCCATCGGAAACTCTGCTCAAGGCTGAACAACTGCGTAATTATGGTGTGAAAATTTTGGCTGATAATTATGGCAGCGGTTTTTCCAATAGTGTGATGTTGTCGTCAATCAATTTTGATGGTCTGAAGATTCCCATCACCTTGATCGACAAAATCCAGACTGATAGAAAAGCGCTCTGCATGATAAAAAGTATCGTTGATTATTGTGCTTCTCTGGCTATTCTCTGTATTGCCGATGGTATCGAAGTAAAAGAACAAGTTGATATTTTAAAAGATCTGGGTGTTTTTTACGGTCAGGGTTATTATTTAAGCCCACCTCAGAAAATTGAAGCAAAGCAGGCCGATCCTGCAGCGGGTGATTCACAATGAAAGTAATGATAATCGGAGCGGAGAGTTTTCTTGGCATTCAGGCGATTACGCGCTTTTATAGGGAACATTATCGGGTGGTTGGAGTCTATCAAAGCAATGAAACCAGATATTTTTCCAGTGTCCCGCATTCAAAATATGTTTGTAATAATACAAATAGTTTCCATGATTTATTCATCAGTGAGAAACCGGATATCCTGGTCTATACCCGCATCAACAAAGTCGATAATCTGGAGGATGTCAAAGAGAAAGTCAATGAGATGACGACTTTGGCAGAATTGTCCAATCAATTTCAGACAAGGAAGTTTATTTATTTATCAGGTATGGATGTCTATGGCGAGCAAGCCAAAACAGAAGACGCGCAGCCGGAACCAATCAGCATCAATGGCAAGACCCATTGGCTGTGTGAGAATACGGTGCGCAGTTTCCGGACATCTGCCCAACTTTTCAATGTATTTTTACGGCTTCCCGAAGTGAGCGGACTCTACGATACGCTGGATCATCTGTCCGTGGTTTTTCAGATGATTGATCAAGCCAAACAGAATAGCAAGATCACAACCGGCCTAGAGGAAAGCTATTATCTGCTCGATGCCGGCGATGCAGTGGAAGCCATACTTTGCAGTGTCAATGACAGTGTGGATGGCATCTATAACATTACCACTGAAATACCGATTTCTGGTATCGGATTGGCTGCAGCTATCGCAATGGAACTGCCTGATCAGGAAGGACAAGCGGTGTTGTCAGCTCTGCCAGTAGAAATTGGTCTGGAGACGACAAATAAGCGCCAAATCTTAGGCAGAAAAGCAAATTTGGAAATGGGTTTTATCATCAGAAGAGATACCACAGCAGTGATCCAAGCATGCCTTGCTTGGTATCGCGATTTTGCACAAACCGCTGTAACAGAAAAACCGCGTCGAAAACGGCAAAATGGCGCGTTGTTCAGGACAATTGAAAACACGGTCATCTTTCTTTTGCTGGCTTTTCTGACACATATCCAATCCGGTTATACCGATATGCTGTCCACTCAATACTTAACCATTTATATTATCCTCGTCTCCGTTTCATTCGGCATCTCACAAGGAATTGTTGCTGCCGTATTGGTCAGCGGGTACTATGTTTTCGAATCCGTCTCAGCGGGTTACAGTTTAACCGCTACTTTCTCCAATCTCAATGTTCTGCTGCAGATGGTGCAGAACTTGGTAATTGCCATGTGCATTGGTTATGTGTTTGAAAGAAAAAACTATACCATTGAGGAAAAAGAGCGAAGAATTGAACTACTAGATCGACAAATCAGCGATTTAAGGCAGATCAACAATGATTTAGGCCGGATCAAAAATGAACAGGAAACCCGGATTCTGAAATATGAGTCTGGTTTGGGTAAACTTTACGCCTCCATTAAAGAGTTGAATACGTTATCCAAACAGGATGTTTTTTGGGGTACCTTAACGATGATTCGTGATATAACCGGGGAGAAGAATATCAGTCTTTACCTGAGGCAGCCCGACAGCAATTATATGCGACAATTTCTTTTCACTGGTCAGACACCAAAAAAATTCCCAAAGTCAGTCAATATTTTGAGCAATGAAGCATTATTTGAAATCGTGCAGAATAATCTGTTTTATACTAATAATTATCTAAACCCGAATATGCCTTCTGTGATTTTACCGATTGCCATCAATCAGAGTGTGGTTGTGTTGGTGATGATCGAAGATATGAAATTTGAAAAACTTACTTTGTATTCAATGAATATTCTGCATATCGTGAAAGACTTGCTGAATGATGTTTATCGCAACGCCAATATCTACGAAAATCTTGTCTCACAATTTGCATTTGAAGGTTCGACGAATATTATGCTGGCGAAAGAATTACAAAAAGCGATTCAATTTGCGCAGCGAGGATTTGAGAATAGCGGAATTGAATTTGTGATGATTGAGTTTTTAGCCGACGAAACGCAGGAAATGAGCGAAGTGACCAAAAAGGCGCGTCGCTTTCTGCGCGATACGGATGAGATTGGCAGACTGCCAGCGGGTGGAGTAGGGGCGCTTTTGTTGAATACTTCCAGTAAAGATGCTGAAAATGTGTTGGAACGCCTAAAAAAGAATGAAATCACAGCTAAAATCATCAAAGTCTAAGCAAGAGGAGGAGAGCAAGCATGAAAACAGTGATTCAGTACAGTGTCATCGCTTATTATTTTTTACTTTTGCTGGCTTTCCTTTTCTCACTGACAACAAAGAAACGCCGTTTCTATTTTATCAATTGCCTGATTGCCCTTTTTCTGCCCATTCTCGGGGGGATTTATCTGGGTATCCTGCAAATACAGGTACAGAACCAGGAAAAAGAAGTCGAGCTCTATAAAAAATTCAATGACGATACGCTGCAGCCGGTCTATATTGGCAATCAACAAAATGATTACAATGCAGTATCGCTGACGGATGTTCTGCTCTATGAAGATGTGATTACCAAACGCGGCGCGATCATGCAGATTTTCAGCGGCGATTCCATGAATTATGTCAAGGAACTAAAACTGGCGTTGGCTGATGCGGATACGGAAGTATCTCATTATGCTTCCTCCGCTCTGACTGATATCAAACGAAAATTCGATAATTTAGTAATTGAATTAGGTAAACAAGCCCAGGAAAATGAAAAAGATCTGACTAAAAAGAATGATTATGTGAATGCGCTGCATTCTTATATTGAAAGCGGTATTTTAGACCCTGCCAATCAGGCAAAATATCAGCGTTTGTTTTGTCGGCTGAGCATGGAATTGTTCGAAAACAAATTCGGAGAATCCGATGGCGTTGATATGACGGTTTATAAAGACGGCGTGCTCTATCTGAATGAACTCGGTGAAACTGCTCAGGCCTGCCGTTTTATTCAGCAATTGCTGCAGGAATTTGACCACGAAATTATCTACTTTGCCGGGCTGCAGCTTTACTATATGTTGGGAGAAAAAGAGAATTTTCAGGCGCTCATTGAGAAGATCAAAATCAGCAGAATTCAATTATCACCGGAAAAATTGGCTTCCTTCCGTTATTTCATCGAGCCGCAAAACAAGGGGAAGGAGGCTGTTCATGGATAAATTTGAAGCCCAATCTGGTAATGATACCACAATAAATGCTCAAAAAACGATCCTGTTGCTCTGCCTTTTCCTGTTGGTCATTGTTGCTCTGCAGGTTTCCAAAATGGGTATTCTGCAGAATAATGCGCTCTTTACGCAGCCGGAAGCAGCTGCGGTAAAAGCAATTTCCAGTCAGGCAGTCGGCGGTAATAGCCATCAAATTGGTAAAATTGCCTTGATTTTTGACCAATCTGCCGATGATCGGGAATATATTTACCTTAATTTTAAAAATCTGCTGGACAAATACGCTCTGGCTTATGACTGCATCTCTGCCAGTCAGAGCGCCGTTTTGGACGATTATGCCATGCTGATTGTCCTGGTGGGAAATTATGAGAATGCGCCTATTTTGCAGTCTGTTTTTGACAGCGTGGAACAGGGAAAAACTGCCTATTTCCCCATCGTAGCGCAAGACAGCGATTCCTTTTTATCGGTCTCCGGCAGTCTAGGCGTAATTGAAAAATCCAGTAAACTGGAGTGCAGTTCGATTACCGATCTTGGCGCAATGCTCAGCGACGCAGCCGCAACCTATGAATTGCTGGAACCGATTCCCTTGCAGTACTTCCTGCGCCTGAGAAAGGATTGTGAAGTTCTGTTTTGCGATGAAAGCAAAAATCCTCTGCTCTGGAAAAGAAAGTTGGGCAACGGCAGCTTATATATCAGCAATTGCGACTATCTCAGCTCTTATGCGAGCAGAGGTGTCATTGCTGAAATTCTTTATGAGACGCTCAAACAAAGCGCTGATCTTTCTATGCTTTATCCGCTTTATGCCACCGGCACACTACTCCTGGAAGAATTTCCATCCGGTTTTACGATCAGCTCTTCCGAGATTTTAAATCAAGAAAAAATGACCTATGATAAGTTTATTGAAACACACTTCTGGCCTATGCTAACCAGATTAACGCGGAATTTTGATCTGAAAACCACAATTTCCTATTGTATTTCCTACGATGACAATACAGAGGAAAATTTTGAAATAAGCGCATTCTCCAGCAATGATTTAAAAATTTACGCTGCAGAAATTCTCCAGTCGGGCGGCGAATTGGCCTTACATGGTTACAATATGCGCCCTTTGGGCTTACCCGGTGAGTTGACTGAAAACGGTTGGTTCATTCCCTGGCAGTCCATCGAGAGCATAAAAACCGCTTTTCAGCTGGCGCTTACTCCGGCCAAAGCATTGTTTCCCAATTACCGGATCACAACCTATGTGCCGCCGCAGGGGAGAATTTCAGATCCTGTTTTAGCTTTGCTTCCCAGCATTGATCCGGATCTGAAGGTGATTGCCGCTCCCTATGACCGCAATACGCAGGATCAAGCAGTCTACGATTTTCAACCCGACAGCAATCAGAATTTTCATTATATGCTGCTTTCCGGTCTGAATGGTTTGACCTGGCAGACGCTGAATTCACTGAAAGCACTCGGCTTCGCTTCTTTGTCACTCAATATCAATCAAATCCTGCAGGATAGCGATCTGTCCTTTGCTGAATTGAGTCAAGCATTGACGGATGTCTATACTTTGATTGCATCCTTTCCAGCCATCCGACAAACGACGATCAGCAGTGCTGCGCAGCAGATTCAAGCCGTCCAGGCAATGCAGTTTTCTTATAGCGAAACAGAGGAAAGCATCTCCTTGCATGTTTCCCATGGTTTTGAAGGAATGACATTTGCTTTACGGACGAAGAGCCGGATTACCTCCGGCGATGGGTATACTGCTGCAGCATTTGGCGATGACTTTTATGTTCTTGTTCTGGACAAACCGGATATCATCATTCTAAAATAGAGGCAGGGGGTTGTCGGCTTGAAAATTTGTTTGCTTTGTGAAGGCTGCTATCCTTACATCGTGGGAGGTGTCTCTTCCTGGGTGCAGCAGCTGATTCAAAATTTCACAGAACATGATTTTATTCTCTATACCATTATGCCGGATGCTTCCAAAAAAGGTAAATTTGCTTATACATTGCCCAAGAATGTGATCGATGTGAAAGAAGTATTTCTCAACGATATCAACCTGCGCAACGAGAAAAATTCAGGAATAATCCCCAGAAAAGCAGTGACCTCTAAATGGGAAATCGAAGAAATCAGAAGGCTGATGCTAGCCAATTTGGATAAATGGAACATGATTTTTGACTTCTTTCAACGAGACAATCGCGTCATCCGCGACTTTTTACTTGGCAGCGATTTTTATGATATTGTCTCTGAAGTCTATTTCAAACAATACAGTACAACTAAATTCGTTGATTTTCTTTGGACGATGCGCTCGATGTATATGGCGCTCTTTCATGTCTTAAGCAATCCGCCTCCCAAAGCGGATGTTTATCATGCCGTATCCACCGGCTACGCCGGGATCGCGGGTGCTTTAGGCAAGCATCTGTTTGGCGGTAAATCAATTGTTACCGAACATGGTATCTATTCCAGAGAGCGGGAAGAAGAAATTATCACTGCCACTTGGGTGAATCGGGATTTTAAACGCTTGTGGATCGATTATTTTAAAAGCTTATCGATCGGAGCTTATTATGCTGCCGATCGGATGATTGCGCTTTTTGAAACCAATCGGCGGATTCAGATCGAATTGGGAGCCGATGCTCAAAAATGTGAAGTGATTGCGAACGGTGTTAATGTGCAGGCTTTCAGCGCTTTGGCAGGCAAGACGGCAGAGGAAAAAGACCGTCTCAATATCGGCGCTGTCATCCGCGTCACGCCCATCAAGGATATTAAGACGATGCTCTACGCATTTGATATCGTTAAGAAAAAAGTTCCGAACGCCTATTTTTATCTGATTGGCCCTACGGAGGAAGCACCGGAGTATTATAACGAATGTCTGGCCTTGCAGAAGGAATTGGGCATTCAAGACCTTCAGTTTACCGGCAGAGTCAATGTGAAAGATTATATCGGCAGAATGGATGTCATGGTCTTGACTTCGATCAGTGAAGGTCAGCCGCTGGCTTTGATGGAAGCAATGGCAGCCGGGATTGCCTGCGTCTCTACCAATGTGGGCTGCTGTAAAGATCTTTTTCTCGGTAAGCAAGGTGATGGGTTGGGTATGGCAGGCTTCTTGGCTCCCATTATGGATTATGAGCAAATTGCGGCGCATATTGTAAAAATCGTAACAAATCCGAATCTACAGAAAAGCATGGGAGAAATCGGGAGAACACGGATGATTCGCTTTTATTCGGAACAACGCTTTATTCAAGGCTACCGCGAATTATACCAAGAATTCACTCCAGTGACAGCGGCGGTCAGCCCGGAGAATCAACAGGGAATAGGACATGAATTATGGCAGGAATAGGTTTTGAATTAAAGAGATTGTTTAAAAAAGAATCGCTGACAGCGAAGATCTCTGCGGTTTTATATTCGGTTTTCTCAACCATCGGACATCTCTTGATTGTGATTCTGGCACTGTTGGCAGTGAAGATATTCCTGCTGCAGTCGGATGTTCCGCTGGCAGACCAGGAACTGTATTCCGTGATTATTCTGTATTCTTTTATTTTTCCACTGATCTTTACCAGCGGTCTTTGTATTACCATATCACGTTATCTTGCCGATATGCTGTGGCAGGACAATGCCAAGGATATTCTGGCTTCGGTCTACGGTGCAGTCGCGATCTATTGCCTGTTTGCCTCCCTACCGGCACTCCTTTTGCTGAGTTATGCGAAACTGGATTGGCTGCTTTCCCTTTTTGCCTACCTTTTATACATGTCAGTTGGGATTATTTACATCCTGATGGTCTATGTCTCGGCTTTGAAAGACTATGCGCAGATTTCCAAAAGCTTCATCACAGGTATGATTTTTACCTTTGCTGCCTCTTACTTTACGGTAAAGTATCAAGAGAATCTGTTTGGAATTGCGACGACGCTGGTTGGTTATTTTGCCATTGGTATGAGCATCGTCGCATCCGGTATATTTCTTGGCATCAAGAAATATTACCGAAAACCATCTAACCGCTATTTTGATTGGCTACTTTATCTGAAGAAATACCCTTCCTTATTTCTTCTCAATACGTTTTATATGTTGGGGATCTACTGCCAAAATTTCATCTTTTGGGCTTATCCTCAAACGCAGAATTCCGTTTCCGTTTTTATCTTTTCGGATGATTTTGATTTAGCGACCGCATTGGGCGTCCTGAGCATTTTACCGGCTATTGTTTTATTTGTAGTTCGCATGGAAACTTCTTTTTATGACTATTTCAGAGACTATCTGCAGGCAGTCAACACGAAAACCGGTGCAGAAATCAATCGCTCCAAAAAGTTAATGCAGCGTTTGATGTGGCAGGAATTTCTCTTTGTCGCCGAAATACAAATTCTGGTCTCTTTGGTCAGTGTCGTTTTGGGCATGGTATTGCTGCCCAAAGTGGGTATTTCAACAAAAGTGATTGAGATTTTCCCGAATATGGTAGCTGGATTTCTTTTTGCTTACTTCATGTTTTTAGCCTGTACTTTAATGCAATATTTTGAGAATTATAGCGACTGTCTGAAAGTGATGAGCATGTTCTTTGTGATGAACGCGATTTTTACGAATCTTTCCGTCTTGCTTGGACCGGTATTTTACGGAACCGGTATTCTCTTCGCCTCTATTGCTTCCCTAATTGCAGCCTTGATATATCTGAAGAAAACACTGGATTCGGTAGATTACATTATTTTCTGCTCCGCGAATCCTGAAGATGATCAGAAAAATGATTTTTTCGAAAATATCATTGACCGAATGAACGGCAAATGGGAAGAGGGATCAGGAAAAAATGATGAGAATCATTATCAATCAGTCAACCAAAAAGAGAATATTTAAATATACGATTGCTCTTTTGACGATCATGGCAGGCGCAGCCGCGGTCTATTTTTCCTTTTTTTATCAGCGGCAAAAGGAAGAATTCATTCCTCCGGTCATTGATCCGACGATTTTGCAGGATCTGGCTTTGCAGGATAATCGTTCTCTCTACAGTGAGACGGATCCCTATAAAGTATGGACGGTCTATGCTGTTGTCTATCAAGGAACCGATGAGAAAAGCGGCGGTGTCTTTAACCTGGATGATTTAAATGCCATTACAACGCTGTCGCCGGATCCGCAATTGGATGCTTCTGTGCGCGTCGTTGACCCAGACACGGGGAAAACCATTTTGGGAAATGATACCGATCAGGTGAATTCCATTCTTTCCTTGCGGGGACAAAGCGCCCGCAAAGCCGAGCAGAAATCCTATAAAATTAAACTATTCGATGGTCAGGGAACTTTTGAAGGGCAACAGGTTCTAAATCTCAACAAACATACAGTAGATACCAGCCGGGCCGCGCAGAAATTCTGTTTTGACCGCATCGCGGAGTTTTCGGACATGGTTTCTCTGCGCACAACTTTTTTTGTGCTTTACCTCAAAGACGGCAGCAAAGCAGGCGCAGAATACGAAAATTATGGCTTATTTACCCATGTGGAACAGCCCAATCAGACGTTTCTCAGTCAGCATGGACTTGACCTGAACGGAGTGCTCTATAAGCCAACCGATTTTGAATTCCGTGAATCAGACGATATTCTCGCGGTGGATGACCCGGCTTTTAATTATGATTTGTTTTCTCAGTTGCTGAAAATCCGCGAGAATCCGGATAATGAGAAATTGGCGCGTATGCTGGCGGCAATCAATAATGATGCGCTGGATTTTAACCTGACCTTTCAGGAATATTTTGATTTGGATAACTATCTTACCTGGTGTGCTATGAATCTTCTTTTGAATAACTATGATACGATGTCGAGAAATTTTTTACTCTATTCTCCTAATTATAGCGAAAAATGGTATTTTTTGCCTTGGGATTATGATGCCAGTATGATGAGCATGGAACGCTTCGCACAAAGAGGTTTGACGGACTATTTTGGTATATCACGCTATTGGGGCAGCGTTCTGCATCGCAAGTTTTTTCAGGATCCGGATAATGTTCAATTGCTCAGCGAAAAAATGGATCTGCTTTACGAGCAAATGATGGGTTTGGATTGGAATCGCTTGGAGGAAAATTATACAAATGCCGTACTAAAAGGGTTTCTTGGTTCGGTTGATGAAATAGAGGCTAATACCGATGCCGGTGAGATCAGCAGCAACATTCAGCAGTTCCAAGATCGGATCAGTCAGTATTATCAACTTTATTACAACACATTGGAAAAACCAATGCCGATTTTCCTTGGCAGTGAGAAACAAGCAGAAAACAGCACGTTCATTTTTAATTGGTCCCCCTCCAAAGATCTGCAGGCGGATCGGCTTTACTATATTTTCTCGATTTTTACGGATTATCAACAGTCCGCCAGCAGTACACTCTACAGCAATGAAGTGACACTGACTCAACAAAAACTGGATTTTATTTTGCCGGACGGCATCTATTATTGGTCTGTTGTGATTGTTGACGGTAAAGGCAATCAACAAATTGCTTATGATCGCTTGAAGGTCGCCGACGAAAATGGTGCGTCGCACTATGAATTCGGTATCAAGCGCTTTGAAGTGAAGAACGGTTTATTGCAGCAAAGCGGTGACTAGAAAAGCAAAAGATTGGATGAAGGAGAGGAGATCGCATGAAAAAAAACAGCTGCGGTTTGAAAGTGGGCGGGATCGTTTTCATTCTTGCTTTCTTAGCTTTGTCACTTTTGGGCTGCGACACACGATATCTGTATGATGCATCTCTCTATGCTGATTCGGATCAATGGGATGAAAATCAGAGTGTGCTGAATGGTTTGCCTTTTTCGGAAGATAAAAGCATCTATCAGCATGATGAGGACGGCAGCATCCGGTATCTTTATCTCACGATTCAGGAGGGTATTGATAAAGATCTGGATAAGAAATACAGTTTCAGTGATCTGAACAATTACACGGACAGCGAGCTTGCAGCGGGTGAAGAACCTTTCTGCAATGTGATTTTGAGAGAAGGTACGGATACTTCTTCTTATGGTTTATCTTTGTTTGGTTTTGGTGAAACGGATGCCAACGCGAAGATTACCATCAAAGGCAATACAGAGAAAATCAAGGTTCGTTCTTATCAGATTCAACTTTATGATCGCGGTGGCCGCTGGAATAATCTCAATACGATTAATTTACTGAAGAGCCGAGATGATTTATCCCGCATGAAGCAGAAATTAGGATTCGATGCGCTGGAAGAATTGCAGGATATTGGCTCTCTGCGCACCGGTTTTGTCAGATTATTTGTGCAGGATACCACGAGTGACCAAACCCTTGCATATGAGGATTTAGGCATCTTTACCTATATCGAACAGCCAAATACGAGCTATTTGGAGGCACATGAGCTCGATGCCAACGGGACGCTTTATCGGGCCGAAAATTTTGATTTTTCGCGCAATGAAAGCAGGTTGCTGAGTAAAGATGCGGCGGATTATAATGCTGAGCAATTTGAAAGTGTTTTGAATATCCGCAAAGCAGCCTCGCATGAGAAATTTCTTGCTATGCTGACACAAGTCAACGATTACAGTGTTCCGATTAACGATGTGATTGCAGCTTATTTTAACGAAGCGAATCTCTTAACCTATGCCGCAGTCAATATTCTCTTTTCCAATTTTGAGGCGGTGAATAAAGACTATCTGTTGTATTCTCCGCAGAATTCTTTAACCTGGTATCTGCTGCCGGGATCTTTCGAAGAAGCTTTTATGTATCAGGTCGGTAAAGATGAGCAAAAAATACCGGACGCTTTGATTGGTGTCGGTTTTCTGGATAACAATGTGCTGTTCCGACGCTATTTTTCCGAACCGGCTAATTTAGAAAAACTGATTCTGAAGATGGATGCCATCAGAGAAAAAATTAATGCCGAATTCATTGGAAAGCAAACATTGATCTACAGAAAAAGTATTTTGAAATATATCTATAGCATGCCGGAAATTACGCTGCTGCCTCGGGCCGCCGAGTATGTCGAACCTTATATCGCCAGTCTGCCTTTGATCTTTCAAACGAATTATGAGAAATTCATCCAGAATTTAGAGAAGCCTGTTGCGCCTTATCTGATTTCCTTTGAGCAGACAGGGCAAAGTGGAACATTTACCTTTGTCAAGGAAAGTCCGCTGAGCGAACGGAGGGTGAGCTATTTCGCAGAATTTTCTACGTCCGCCGATTTTAGTGTGATTATCGCAACATCCGCCGTGACAAACCAAAATCAAATCACCGTAGAAATGTTACCGGAAGTCAGTTGTTTTGCCCGCATTGTGGCAAACGATGAAAATGGCAATCAACAATTCAGTACGAATATCAGCACCGATCGCAAAGGCGATACTTATTATGGCTGTATTTTTGTGGAACGGAGGGTGAATTAATGCAATATCGAAGCAATTTACTGCGGCACGAATTGAAATACATCATTCATTCCAGAGAGTATCAGGGGTTGAAGGCCCGTTTGAAAACCATCATGCCGATGGATGAAAACAGCGGTGAAAATGGTTATCATATCAGAAGTCTCTACTTTGATGATATTTACAATACCGCTTATTACGAGAAATTATCTGGAGTTCAGATGAGACAAAAGTATCGAATCCGCATTTATAATCAGAGTGACGGCAACATCAAGCTGGAACGCAAAGAGAAGTATGGCGATTTCATCTCCAAGAAAACAGTCAACCTCAGTAAAGCAGAATATTTCGCCTTGATCCGTAAAGAACATTTGGAATTTCTTCTGCATAAGAATTCTGAAATGGCCGAAGAGATGTTTTGGAGTATGCGGACGAAACTTTTGGCTCCGGCTGTCATCGTCGATTATGTTCGAGAGGTTTTTGTGATGGATGAGGGTAATGTACGCATTACCTTTGACCAAAACCTGCAGGCAGGTATCAATACCTGCAATATCTTTGACCCCAATATTTTTCTGATCAATACGCTCGAACCGGATACGATGGTTCTGGAAGTAAAATACGACGATTATTTACCCAAATTTATCCAAAATGCGCTGCAGCTTCCCGTCCATCGGCGAGAAGCGGTATCTAAGTTTATTTATTGCCGCGAAGCCCAATTTAAAATGAACCCCGCTTCCCAATATGTGAGTTTAGGAGAGTTGAATTATGGCAACATTTAAGGATATTTTCAAAAGTGCTTTTCTTACCGGCTCTGCAACGGAGCTTTCGCTGATCGGCGTTTTAGTTGTCATGCTGATGTCGTTGGCGGTTTCAGCCTTTATTTATACCATCTATCGTAAATGTTATCGCGGGGTTTTGTATAGCCACAATTTTAATGTTTCTGTGGCGATGATGACAGTGATAACAGCCATGATCGTTGCCACGATCTCCTCCAATGTTGTTTTATCTTTGGGTATGGTTGGCGCACTCTCTATCGTTCGTTTCCGCACGGCGATCAAAGATCCAATCGATTTGATTTTTCTTTTTTGGGCTGTAGCTGCCGGAATTGGTGTTGGCGCCAGAATTTACTGGGTTGTTTTATTTGGCAATCTGATTGTCGGTTTGACTTTTTGGCTGATGACCAAATTAAAACCGAACAAAATGGTCTATTTGCTGGTCATCAGCTATAAAAACGAGGCTGCCGCGGAGGTCAATACCGCTTTAGCTAAAATGAATTATACGATTCGTTCGAAAATGTCCAAGAAAGATACCACCGAAATGACGATTGAGCTCTTTTTGCAGGATCAGAATTTGCAGATAACAGATAAACTCGCCCAAATTGAGAATGTGCTGAATGTATCGCTGATTTCTTATAATGGAGACTACGCTCAATAAAGGATCTGGATAGAGAAGTCAAAAAGGAAACTACTCAGGAGGCGTGACGATTACGCTCCAGGCCGGGAAGAGTAAATTGCAGCGAGACAAATTAGGAGAAATGATCCATGAATCTCATCGTAAATGTTGTTTTAAACTCTTATTCTATAGTACTGTTATTCATCATCTATCTTTTATCAATCAAGAATGCAGAAAAAGAATCTTTGCAGAATAGAATTTATATCTTGATGGTAAAAGCAGCGATATTACTCCTGGTGGTGGATCTGATGGGGCGATTTGACGGAAAACCGGATACCATTTATCCCATCTTGAATCATCTGGGAAATTATCTGGTTTTTCTCTTCAACTGGAGCTTACCGTCCTTATGGCTTTTGTACGTTTATCAACAAATCATCAGCGATGAGATCAAAACAAAAAAGTTGGCGCGGTGGCTGGTTGCTGCGAATCTATTTTATGGTTTGATCGTGACCTTCTCCTTAAAATATGGTTGGTTTTATTCGATCGATGATGCTAATATTTATCACAGAACCATTTATCATCCGCTGATTTTTGTCGGCACTTTTGTGATGATGACGGCTGCTTATGTTTTGATTTTGAAAAACAAAAGCAAAATGGAAGAGAGACAATTTTTTGCGCTGGCTTTTTTTGCTTTCCCTCCCAGTATCGCGGTAGTTTTACAGATCCTCATTTATGGAGTTGCCTTTAGTTTAAACAGCTTGGCTGTTTCTTTGCTGATTATTTACTTAAATATCCAGAATCAAATCATTCATACGGATTATTTAACCGGTATCAGCAATCGTAAGAAGCTTGACCTCTATTTAAAAGACAAAATTTGCGGCAGAGGTACCGATCATTTTTTTGCGGCGATGATGCTTGATTTGAATGACTTTAAAATCATCAATGATCAATTTGGGCATGAAGCAGGAGACCATGCACTGAAGACAGCAGCCGGTTTGTTGAGCAGTGTTTTACGATTATCGGATTTTGTTGCCCGCTTCGGTGGTGATGAATTTTTCATTATCTTGGATCACGCCGATCAGACAGCACTTCAAGGCATGGAAGAGAGAATCCACCAGACTTTTGCGCAATATAACAAAACCAGCATGCAGCCCTATGCTTTGAGTGTGAGCATCGGGTCTTCTATCTATGATGAGCAGTCTGCCATGAATGCGGAAGAATTCTTAAAAAAGCTGGATCGATTGATGTATGAAAACAAGCAGCAATACAAAAGCCAATTCAGTCTGGAAAAGGCAAAAATTGATTGATAAAGGTGTAGAATTTTATTTACGAAAGATTGTGAGGTAAAGAAAGTGAATTGTATCTTAGTTAAAAGTGAAAGATTGATGATCACAGAGTTATGTATGGATATGGCTAAGGCACTACATCAAAATTCTCTCGATGACGATAATCGCCAATTCGTGCCGGATGAAGTATTTGAAACGGTTGAAGAAGCCGAGAGCACCATCGCTTTGCTCTTAACCTCCTACGAAACCAAGAAGAGCCCTTTGGTATATGCCATTCTCCTGCAGGAGGGAGAGAATATCGGTTATGTGCAGGCAGTCACAATTCCTGAAGGTTGGGAGATTGGTTATCATATCGCAAAAGCGCATACCGGGAGAGGTTACGCTAAAGAGGCGGTGACCGCTTTTTTGCCGGTGATCATGGATCAACTGCAGATCAGTCAACTCTACGGTGTTTGTTTGAAAGCGAATATTGCTTCGAGCAAAGTCTTGCAACACTGCGGTTTTCAGCTGATTTTTGATGGGATCGGGAAATATCAGGGCAAAGATCAAGCGCTTTGCAGATATGTTTATCATACAGAAAATTGAAAATAGTCGTTTTGACCTGTACCAGAGGCAAACAATAAGCAAGCCCCAGGACTTGCCTACTACGAATCCACCCGGAAGCATTTCTTTGATTCTATTAACAAGGTAAAAACCAAAAAGCAGATGTCTACTTTTTTATATTCCAGCAATGCTTGTCGTAGCGGAGTGCCTAACACTCCCGTGCTTGATTTGCCGTTTGCCCAAATTCCCGAGCGATTTCTATCGCTAGCCAGAAAGGTTGAACCCTATGAACGCGAACATTTTCAAGCATAAGTTGACCATCAAACAAACGATTATTGTTATTTTTATCACAATCATGGGGATTTCAACGATAGGAATTGGCTATTTTGTTTTTTCCAACTGGCGTTCCTCCTCCGATGAGATGATGAACCAAATGGCAGCGAATTTGAATTCGAAAATCGAAAGTCAAATTGAAGAATTTATGCAGGTTCCGCTGCAAATCAACGAAGTACAGCATCATCTTCTTGAGAATGGAATTGTCGATCTGAATAACACGGTTGAACGTGAAAAGTATTTCGCAGGTATTTTACTTGCTTACGAGAAGGCAGTCTACAGCTTCAGCTATGGGACGGAATCCGGCGAATATTATGGCGCCAGAAGAAATGCTGCCGGTGAAATCGAAATCATGAGAAATAATGCCGCTACCGGAGGCCATACCTGGTATTACAGCCTAAACGAGGATATGAGTACAGGTGCCATTGTCTCGCAGACTGCCACCGTTTTTGATGCGAGAACACGGGATTGGTATACAACAGCCAAAACAGCAGCAAGCGGTACGTTTTCTCCCATCTATAAACACTTTGTGATGAATGATCTGACGGTATCCGCAGCGTATCCCATTTATCAGCCAAACGGTGAATTGGCAGGCGTTTTAGGAGCACATGTTATCCTTTCCGGTATTGAGACATTTATGCAGGAGACAGTCAGTCAAAGCCAAGGTTTTGCCGCAATCATCGAAAAGGATTCTGAATATCTGGTTTCCAATTCCCTCAATCTCGCCGATTTTTCTTTTGCTGAAGATGGGACATTAAAAAGAGTAAAGATTGATCAGTTGGGGAATTCCGCCTTGTCCAGCGCTTATCAGCAGTATCTTTCGACAGGAACAGAAAATTATCGCTACATCGACAAGGGTCTTGATTATTTTTTCCGTGCCGTAGAAGTGCAAAATAAGGGTATCGATTGGATTGTTCTTTCCGCAATTCCGCAGTCCTATCTGGAAACCGGCTGGAGAGACAATGTTCGTTTAGCTTTGGGTGCGTTCTTTCTGGCAGTCCTCGCGGTGATCTTGTTCTATTTGTTCTACTTGCAAAAAGCATTTCAACCGTTAGCTGCTTTAGTCAAAGCAACAAAAGAATATGGAGAAGGCAATTTCTCCCCACGTGTGGCGATAAGGCGAGCCGATGAGATTGGCAATCTCACCCAGGCCTTCAATACCATGGCTGAAAAAACAGAATCGATCATGAATCACTTGGAATATTTGGTGGAAGAAAGAACCAGTAAATTGGAAAATGCCCGTCGAACCTTAGCAGAATTAAACCAAAAGCTCACGGCTGAAACGGAGATCAAAGAAAAAAGTGAACGGTTGCTCAACCTATTTTTTACACAATCGCTGACCGGTTTCTTTTTTATGATGCTCGATCAGCCGGTTGAATGGAACGATACCATCGATAAAGAAAAAGCGCTGGCGTATATTTTTGATCACCAACGCGATACAAAAGTCAATCCGGCACTGTTACAGCAGTATGGCCTAAGTGAAGCAGAAATGATGTCAAAGACGCCACGTGATCTGTTTGCCGGTCAACTGGAGCAAGGGCTTGCTCTCTGGCGGCAGATGTTGGATGCAGGCTATCTGCATATTACAACAGAGGAAAGACGTGCCGACGGCAGTGTGATGATCATTGAAGGCGATTACATTGTCATGTATGACGAGACCGGAAAAGTCATCGGTCATTTCGGCAATCAACAGGATATCACGGAGCGAATCAAATTGCAGCAGCAATTACAGGAGTCAGAACAAAAATATCGGCTGCTCTATTCCTCCATGAGCCAGGGACTCGCTTTGCATGAAATTATCACCGATACCAACGGGAAACCCGTGGACTATGTTTTTTTAGATCTGAATGATAGTTACACAAGATTATTGGGTGTCACGCGGGAAAATGCAATAGGGAAACGCATTACCGAGGTGATGCCGCAGGTGGAGCCCTATTGGATTGAGGTGTTTGGTAAAGTAGCCCTGAGCGGCGAAGCCATCTATTATGAAAATTACCTGGAGACGACCAAGCGCTATTATGCAACTTATACCTATGCCACAAAGCCAGGGCAGTTTGCGGTTTTGGTTTCTGATATTACCGATCGGAAGAAAGCGGAGAAAGCCTTGCAGCAGTCGCATGATTTACTGGACTATATCATCAATCACAGCAATGGCGGGGTGTCTGTTTTCGACAGAGAGCTGAATTATCTATTTGTCAGTGAGAGATACCTGGAGGAATATGGAATTATAGGTCAAGATATTATTGGTAAAAATCATTATGATGTATTTCCGGATTTACCGCAAAAATGGCGGGATGTGCATCAAATGGCATTGAAAGGTATCGTTTCGAAAGCGGAGGACGATCCTTACCTGCATCAGGACGGCAGTGTAGACTGGACGCGCTGGGAATGTCGGCCTTGGTATGAAGATAATCAACAAATCGGCGGCATTATTGTCTATACCGAAGTGATCAATCTACGGAAACAATTGGAATTACAACTGCTGCAGGAAACGGAAACCTTAAGTGCTACCCTGCATTCGATCGGAGACGGTGTGATCGCTACCGATGCGCAGGGGCGTGTTACGTCAATAAATGAAGTGGCAGAGCGGTTGACGGGCTGGCAAGAAAAGGAAGCGCAAGGCAAACCTTTTGCGGAGGTGTTTCAGATTATTTCTGATCTGAACAATTTGCCCTGTGAAAATCCAGTCGACAAAGTCTTCCTGTCCGGTGATGTTGTGGAATTAGCGAATCATACGATTTTAGTTGCCAAAGACGGCAGCCGTTATTTCATTGAAGACTGTGCTTCACCCATTCATCATGTCAATGGTGAAATCATCGGTGCTGTCCTGGTGTTCCGGGATGTCACGGAAAAGAAGCAGAAGCAGCGTGAGATTGAATATCTGGGCAACCATGATTATTTGACTGGATTGTTTAACCGCAGATATTTTGTTGAGGCTTTCGATACTTTTGTACGCACAGAGCAATATCCATTGGGTGTCATGATGTTGGATGTCAATGGTTTGAAAATCATCAATGATGCCTATGGCCATACAGCAGGCGATCTGGCGCTGACTGCTGTAACGGGAATTTTGAGCAAGGCGTTTCAGCCTTGTGATGTGATTGCGCGCATCGGCGGGGATGAATTCGCCATTTTATTACCGAACACATCCCTGCAGGCAATGGATGCTTGTAAGGATGCGATCAGGCAAAGTATGTCGGAGAATCTGATTATGAATGTTCCTTTATCGATTGCCATCGGTTACGAAAGCAATGAAGGCCACTTTAAAAGCCTGGATGAAATGCTGAAAACCGCGGAGAATCATATGTACCGTCAAAAATTCACCGAAGGTATCAGTATGCGCAACCGTGCGATCCAAGCGATTCTGCAAACTCTGACCGATAAGTACCAATTGGAAAAGATACATTCCGAACGGGTCAGTTCTTATGCCCGCCGTATTGGCGAGGCGATGTATTTATCTGCAGATCAACTGAAGGAACTGGAAATGGCGGGAATGTATCATGATATCGGCAAGATGTCAATCCCGGATGCTATTCTGCAAAAACCGGGGAAATTGAGCGCGGAAGAATATGACCTGATCAAAAACCACACTCAAGTTGGTTATCATATCCTGCGGGCGGCCGATGAGTATTCCGATTTAGCGATCCATGCTTTGCAGCACCACGAACATTGGGATGGCAAAGGTTATCCGACCGGTTTAAAAGGGAATCAGATTTTGTTGATTTCCCGCATCATCAGTGTCGCTGATGCCTTTGAAGCAATGACGGCGGAGCGGCCTTACAAGAAATCGATGACGCTGGAAGAAGCAAAAACGGAACTCCTGCGTGCCGCTGGGACGCAGTTTGACCCGGACATTGTCAAGATTTTTCTTGAACAAGTTTTGAATCAGCAGTCGGGAGTATAAGCTAAGGTCCGGCTGAAAATAAAAAGGAAGCAAGCGGGAAAGGGGAATCATCAGCATGGAGGCATTGGCAATCAATGGCAGTCCGAGAAAAAAATGGAACACAGCCCAGATGTTGGAGAGTGCCTTAAAAGGAGCGGCAGACGCCGGCGCCCAGACGGAAATGGTTCATTTATATGATTATACTTACAAAGGCTGCACTAGCTGTTTTGAGTGTAAACGAAAGGGCGGCAAAAGTTATGGCAAGTGTGCCATGCAGGACGCCTTGACTGAGGTTTTAGCCAAAGCGCTGCGGGCAGAGATCCTGATTTTGGGTTCACCGATTTATTTCGGAGATGTCAGCGGAGAAATAAGGTCTTTCTTTGAACGTCTGGTCTTTCCCTTGACGTCATATGATCGGGAAATTCCCAGTTTATTTACCGGAAGCAAGAAAACAGCAGTCATCTATACGATGAATGTAGCGGATGACAGTGTGTATCGGCCCTTTCAGCAAATGAGCCTGGAGCGAACCTTAAAGCGGCTGTTTGGACAGGTGGAGACTCTCGCTGCGCGCGATACGTATCAGTTTGCTGATTACAGTCAATATCATGCGCCTATGTTTGATGCAAAACTGAAAAGTGAGCAACGTGAGAACGGTTTTCCGCAGGATCTGCAGCGAGCCTATCTGTTGGGCAGGAAATTGAGCTTGGAATAATTGAGATCGGGGAGGTGTTCCTTTGCTGCTTGAACATACCGCAGTGCGGGAGGGAAAGCTGATTACTTTCATGCGCAGTGAAATGGGACTTTCGGCAACTTTGACAAAACGGCTGAAACTGCGCAATGTTTGCCGTGTCAATGGGGAACAGGTCAGGCTCTATCATCGTGTTGCCGTCGGCGACTTGATCAGCATTGAGATCGAAGAGCAGGCGCCCAACTATGCCGCCGAAGCAGGTGATTTGACCATTCTTTATGAAGATGAAGCCCTGCTTGCCCTGGATAAGCCCAGCGGCATCATCATGCACCCGACTGCCAATCGGGAGTCCGGCATGTTAGCTAACCGCATCTTATATTATTATCAACAGACCAATCAGAAATGTGCGATTCATCTGGTCAATCGGCTCGACCGCGATACCTTTGGTGTGGTGCTGATTGCCAAAAATGCGCATATCCATGCTAAAATGAGTGAGCAGCTCAACAGCGGCTGCATCGTGAAAACTTATCACGCAGCAGTCTTTGGTCATCCTGCACAGGATCAGGCTGTCATCTGTCAGCCGATCGCCCGCCTCTCAGAGACCAGTCTGCTGCGCTGTGTGCGCGAGGATGGACAGTATGCCAAGACCTTTTACCAGGTACTGCAGAAAACTGCGGCGTGCAGCCTGCTGCGGTTGCAGCCGGAAACCGGACGCACCCACCAACTGCGCGTGCATTGCGCCTATGCAGGATTCCCCCTTCTAGGTGACTCGCAGTACGGCACCGCTGCTTCGCAGCAATTTTCCAGAAGGTATGGTTATCAGAGTCAGCAGCTCTGCGCAGTGAGTTTGAGTTTTGCGCATCCCATGACGGGGGTCGACCTAACGGTAACATCACGGCAGAAGATCGAACTCCCGGATACGAGTATAGATTAGATTTTTGGAGGTCACCATGCGGACAAAAGAAGAATATTACGATTTGGTGCTGCAAAACCGCGCTTTGGCAGAGCAGCCGGAAGTTGTGCAATGTACTTGTGTCAACACCCTGTGTGAATGGCACGGAAAATGCAGAGAATGCGTTGCGCTGCATCGCTACCATGGCGAGCATCTGCCCAGCTGTTTACAACCTCTGCTCAAAGATAAACTGAAAAAACTGGTTGAGGTGGTTGAGATGACTGCCGTTGCCAAAGAAGCTACCCCGCTGGAGTATCGTTTTTATGTGCGAGCGCGGGATGAGGATGAGAAGCTTAAAAAATGAAAAAGAGAGGAGGATAAAAATGAAAACAGCAGTCGTTTATTTTTCCAGAACAGGACATTCAAAGAAAATTGCCGATGCCATTGCCAATTCTTTGCAGCTGCAAGCCGTTGATGTCAAAGCAAAACCGCTCTTGGAAGCGGTAGATCTGCTCGTTTTGGTTGGTGGGATTTATGCCGGTGCCAGTTCGCCTGAAATGATTGCTTATGCGGAGAGTCTCGGCAAACAACAGGTTAAAAAAGTTCTCTTGATCACATCTTGCATGAGTAATCGGCAAAAACAGGATACGATTCGGCAAATTTTGGTCCGTAATGGCATTGAAGTTGCAGCAGATGAATTTGTCTGTCAGGGGAATTTTCTGTTTTTCGGAATAGGCCATCCCAACAGCGCCGAACTTGCGGCCGCGGTTGCTTTTGTTAAGAAATACGTTACTGTATAAATTGCTTAGGAATTCTCGGGTTGGGAAGAGTCTTGAACATTTGCGCATTCTTTTCGGGCGCTGTTATTTTAAGTATATTGATAAAAACCAGCCGTCTCACACGGAGGCAGCTGGTTTTTGTTTCGCTTTTTTTTGCAGAATGGCACTGATCCAAGCCAAGCAACCGCTGATACCCAACATCAGCGCAGCACTGAGTAGGGAAATAATGAGTGGCTTTTTGGGATGAAGGGTTTTTAGTTTGAGCATCGCTGCGCTAATGCCCAGCAAGCCAAGTGAAAGGAAGCCGATCCAATAGATTACCCCGATTCCTTTTTTTGTGATCCGGAACCAGCCATATTTCTTGTAATCAAGGAAAAAGTACTGTACCGGCAGCTTACCGGTGCAGGCATAAGCTACACAAAAGAAGATGGTATAAAACAAAGGCATGACCAGACTGAAGGGAAGCTGCTTCGCTCCGACTTGGCTATCGGAATCGAAATTCAGATAATCCAGCAGCGCTAAAACCGGCGTGAGATTATGCAGGAATAAATTCGACTGGGAAAGCAGGTAAGCCGTCGTCATGGTTGGAGACAACAAGACCGCAAATACGCTCCAGGTGAGCAGAATTGAAGAAGTAAACATGAATTTCAGCAGCTGGAGTCCCTGGGGAATCTTGCGTTGACCCTGACCCCGAAGCTCAAAACCGAAAAAAGTCAGGCAAATTACGGAGATCCAGAGGTTGCTTTGAATGGTAAAGGCTTTAAAAATAGAATTCATAAAACCGCCGCTCCAACTCAGATGATGACTGAAAATACCAAAAAGACAGGAGGCGGCAACCCCCAGCTTGAGGATGACAGAAGAAAGTCGATTTTGCACAGTTTGGCTCGAGTCCACGGCGGTAACCTCTTCTCATTATAGGATCTGATTCTCTTTATATTATATGGAATCATCAAGAATAGTCAAGCGAAGGAAGAGAATTAAAACGGATGACTCTCTTTGTTTACGAAATATCATTGCGGTTTAAAAAGGAATCAGAGATATCATGTCGAAATGATGCACAAGCAGATTAATTGCTAGAGACAGCCGCCATTCAGAGCCGAAAAATCGATGGCTCGAGTTCAATGCAGAAAGAATGAAAACCCGGTATGCCTTAAAATCAGCTGCCGGATTGATTAAGGGGGCAGAAAATGTCAATGGAATTAATGCAAAATCTCATCCTGAATGCAGCTTTATTACTCGCCATGAGCATACTGCTGAATTTGCTCTCTTTACATCCCAAGGAAAAGAAGAAATCCTATGATGTGGAAGTGGGTATCATCATCGGGATTGTCGGTATCTTTTTAATGCTGAATACCGTGAATCTGACCCCGGAAGTGATTTTCGATACGCGATCCATTCTCGTCAGTACGACCGGCTTGCTGATGGGGGCAATCCCAACCTTGATTGCGGTGCTGATCATCAGTCTTTATCGCATGATGATCGGAGGAGCCGGTGCCTTTACCGGTGTCTTGGTTACCGCTGTCACGGCTGGCATTGGTTTAGTCTGGCGGCAATTGCGGCTGCAGCGTATTTTGCAAAAAAACCAACTGACCTGGTTGGAATTTTACCTTTTTGGTTGGGTTACTCATCTGGCCATGCTGGCTTGCATGGTTACTTTGCCACGGCAAATGATCTTTTCTGTCCTGCAAGCGATCAGTCTTCCTATTTTGCTGGTCTATCCCATTGTCACGGTCCTGATTTGCTTGTCCACCATCAGAGGCTTGAACACGAAGCAAACAGAAATTGATTTAAAAGAAAGTGATCTGCGTTTTCGCACCATGTTCGAACAGGCTCCCATCGGGATCGCTTTTGCCAACGTGAACGGGCTTTTATTTGTGAATCGCGTCTTTGAAATGATTCTGGGACGTACCGAAGCGGAGATCACTGCCCTGCGCTGGCAAAGTTATACGCATCCGGACGATCTGCAAAGCGATCTCGACCAATTTCATCAGCTGATTGCCGGTCAAATTCATGACTATACCATGAATAAACGATTTCTCAAACCAGATGGTTCGAACGTCTGGGTTCACATGACGGTGGTTTCCCTGATTGCCGATCCTCTGCAGGAGAAGAATTATTTATGTATGATTCAGGATATCACTGAAATGATGAAGGCAGAAGTGAGTCTGAAGGAGAGCAGAGAGAATTATAAAAGCCTATACCTGGAATATGAAAAAAAACAGACCGTCTTGCTCTCTCTTTTTGATTCCATCCCGGATTTGATTTTTTACAAGGACATCGAGGGCAGATATTTAGGCTGCAATCAAGCCTTTGCTAAATTCACAGGGAAAGAAGAGAGTAACATCATTGGCCTAACCGATTATGATCTCTTTGATCAAAAAACAGCGGAGCTGTTTCGCACCATGGATCAGGCGATGATGATGCAGAAGGGTCAAAGAAAAAATGAGGAATTCGTCACTTATCCGGACGGCAGGCAGGTTTACCTGGATACGCTGAAAACACTGTTGTTTGCTCCTGACGGCAGTTTAATGGGTATGATCGGCGTCAGCCGCGATATCACAGAGCGTAAGCAAAAAGAAGAAGAAATTCTTTTCCTCAACTATCACGATGTTTTAACCGGGTTATATAATAGAACGTTTTTCGATCAGGAATTGAAGCGCCTTGATACAGCAGCGCAGCTGCCGCTGTCGGTCATCATCGCCGATATTGATGGCTTAAAGCTGATCAATGATGCCTTTGGACATATGGAAGGCGACCAGCTTTTAATAGAAATAGCAAATATCTTGCGCACTTGCTGTCGACCGCAAGATATTATCGCCCGGACCGGTGGCGATGAATTCAGCATTCTGCTGCCGAAACTTGACTATGATCAAGCGAAAATGATTTATGATCAAATCAAAAGAACTTGTGAAGAATACGCAGCCAGGACAGATAAAACAATCTACTATACAAGTATATCTCTTGGTTATGCCACCAAAACAAGCGAGAACGAAGCTTTTGAAAAAGTTTATAACACCGCTGAAGAGTTTATGTCCAGGAGAAAGCTGCTGGCGCATAAAAGCCTGCACAGCGCGATCATCTCCTCAATCAAAACCACCATGTTTGAAAAAAGCAATGAAACAGAAGAGCATGCCGAACGGCTGGCGGATTTATCCAAACAACTGGGCAGGGTACTTGGCTTGAATGAGGAAGATTTGGTTTCCTTAGAATTAGCCTCGACGCTGCATGACATCGGTAAAATCAGTATTGACCGCAATATTTTAACCAAGCCAGGGCGTCTCACGACGGAAGAGATGGACGAGATAAAAAAACATCCGGCAGTCGGTTATCGTATCGCCCAAACCGTGCCGGAATTGAGTCAAATCGCCGAGTATATTCTCTGTCATCACGAACGCTGGGATGGTTTTGGTTATCCGCAGGGACTGCGCGGCGAAGAAATTCCGCTGCTGTCACGCATCTTGGCGGTGGTGGATTCTTATGATGCCATGACCCAAGACCGTGCTTACCGCAAAGCAATGCCAAAAGAAGCTGCTATTCAGGAAATTGCAGCCAACGCGGGGACGCAATTTGATCCCAAAGTGGCTGGGTTATTTATTGAAATCCTGTTACATGATGCGGTGGAGTGAAAGCCGCAGGAAGACGTGATTCGGCTGCCTGAGCACAGCAACGCATCAGCAGCTAATTTTAGGGAGGTTCCATGATGAAGCTGACGAAAGAGGAAAGATCCTGGGTTTTGTATGACTGTGGTAATTCGGCTTATTCCATGGCAGTGACAACAGCCTTGCTGCCAATTGTTTTCGGTATGTTCCGTAATGTGCAGAGCAGTATGGATTTGGGTTATTTTAATTCCATTGCCAGTATTTTTATCGCCATCCTCAGCCCGATTTTAGGCACGATTGCCGACTATAAGGATAAGAAAAAGCGCTTTTTCATTTTCTTTGCCTTTCTCGGCATCCTTTCGACGGCAGCGTTGGCTTTTGTTTCTCCGGCCAGCGGGCAATGGCAATTGTTGATCCTCTTCTTTATTCTGTCTGCCATCGGTTTTGCCGGTTCGAATATTTTCTATGATTCCTTCTTAGTCGATATCACGCCGGATGACAGAATGGATAAGGTCTCTACCAGCGGTTTTGCCTTCGGCTATATCTCCAGCGTGATTCCTTTTGGACTTAGTCTGGTTTTAGTTTTTCTTTTGGGTATGGACAAAGCAATCGGTTATCAGATTGGCTTTATCGTCACCGCGCTCTGGTGGGGGCTTTTAACCGTGCCAATGATCAGAGATGTACGGCAGAAGCATTACATTGAATCGGAACCCAACCCAATTGGCAACAGCTTTAAGCGGCTGGCAAAAACTTTCCGCAACATCAAACAGCACAAGACCGTTTTTGTTTTTTTGATTGCCTATTTCCTCTATATTGACGGTGTGGATACGATTATTAAGATGGTGGTGCCTTACGCCACCACGGTCTTGGGCACAAACGCCTTGGATACCTTCACCCTACTGGGAATTTTATTGGTGATTCAGATCATTGCTTTTCCCTGCGCGATTCTGTATGGTAATCTGGCGCAGAAGTATTCTGCCAGGAGCATGATTATCGTTGGCATTTTTACCTACATCATTTCCTGTATCGCCGCTTTCTTTATCAGTTCAGTCTGGCATATTTTCATTTTAGGCGCTTTGATCGGCTCTGCGCAAGGCGGCATTCAAGCTTTGAGCCGGTCGTATTATGCCAAGATTATCCCTAAGGAACAATCCAATGAATTCTTTGGTTTCTACAATATTTTTGGTAAATTTGCAGCGATTGTAGGACCAGCGATAATGGCATTGACAACCACCCTGACCGGTAATGCCAAATTGAGTATTCTGGCAATTATTCCGCTGTTCATTGCAGGCTTTTTCGTCTTCATCACGTTACCCAAAGATGCTGTGAAAAGCGCAGAAGTGGAAGTGGTCTAGCGTGTTTTCGGCAGAGGAACAGATGAGACCGCAGACAGCGAAACACCTGATTGTTATCTCTTATGATGCATTTTCAGAAGATCATTGGCAGCAGGCCAGCCGTTATCCGAACCTGAAACAATTAATCGGAAACGGTGCCTATACGACACAATTGAGAAGCGTTTATCCTACGCTGACCTATGTTGTACACACCACCATGGTGACCGGGGTTGATCCGGATCGGCATGGTATCATTCATAATAATCATTTTGAACCGTTTGTGAGTGAAAAGGACCAGAGTTGGTATTGGTATCGGCGTGAAATTAAAACAGCAACCATATATGACGCGGCAGATGCAGTTGGCCTGACAGCGGCAGCCATCCTCTGGCCGGTCAGCGGTAAGGCGCGCATCCGCTACAATTTACCGGAGATTGTGGCGATCAAGCAGGAGAATCAAACCCTGAAGATCCTGAGAAACGGCAGTCCCCTCTACTGTCTTGAAATGGAATGGAAATATGGGCGTTATCGAAAAGGAATTGCCCAGCCGCAGCTGGATGATTTTTCAACCCTTTGCGCAGTTGATACGATTCGCAGCAAGAAACCCAATCTTTTACTTCTGCATCTGGTTGACCTGGATGATACAAAGCATAAACGAGGCACAAACGGTCCGGAAATCGAGCCGGTGCTGGCGCGGATGGACGCAAGATTGGGTAAAATCATGCAAGCGGTGGAGGAAGCCGGGATCCGCGAAGAAACTGTCTTTCTTGTCTTAGGGGATCATGGTCAATTCAACGTCAGCTACCAAGTTCATCTGAATCAGCTGTTGGCAGCAGCAGGATTAATCAGCGAAGAGAATGGCAAAAGAAGCTGGAGAGCCTATTGTCAAAGCGCAGGCGGCTCTGCTTATCTGCATCTTCGTTCGGGTGATGCAGAAGCCGAAAGAATGGCTCTCACGGTTTTGCAGAATGCTTACGCAGCAGGCTGCTATGGGATCGAAAAAATAATCACTCGTAAGGAATTGGATCAGCTGCATGTGGATCCATCCGTCCCTGCGATGCTGGAAGCAAAGCTTGGTTATAGTTTTGACGACAGCCTTGACTTGCCGGTTATTCTGGATCTGTCAGCGCAAAATATCCCCTATGCCACGCATGGTTACTCCCCGGATAAGCCAAACTATCGCTGTAATTTGCTGATTTCAGGAGATATTCTCAAGAAAAATTATCGTTTCGCGGCGGCTGAAATGAAAGACATCGCTCCGACAATGGCGAGAATTTTAGGGATTGCTTTACCCAATACGACAGGCAAAGCGATTGAAGAGATCTTTATTTTATAGGTTGAAAAGGAGAATAGGATGGATAAACAAGAATGGAGTCGAGAACAGTTAATCAAGCGGATCGAGATTCTGGAAAGCCAGAAGATTGAACTGGAAGCGATAAAGGTTCAGTATCAGAAAACAAAGGAGACCTTACGAACACAAGAGGAAAAATTCCATTTTTTCTTTAATACTGCACCGCTTAGTCTCATAATATCGAATGCACATGGGGATATTCTAAATGTCAATCAAGCTTTACAAGAATTAGTAGGTTATACTCCGGAAGAAATTACTACAATGAATATCACTGACTTTTATGCGGATTCAAAGGATCGCGATCATCTTCTGGATCTATTGAATCAGTTTGGGCGTGTCAGTAATTTTGAGACAAAAATAAAACACAAAAACGGAACCTATTTGACAGTTTTACTGAATTCAGACTATCTTGATATCGAAAATACAAAACTTCTGTTAACCTCCATCCATGACGTGACTCAATTCAAAAAAATTCAGAAAAATTTGAAAGAAACCGAGGACGGGTATCATCTTCTTTTTAATAATGCTCCGATTGGAATTACTGTTACAGATTTTAATGGTAATTTGATCGCTAATAATCAAGCGTTGCAAGAACTATTGGATTATAATGCAAATGAGTTAATAGAGAAAAACGTCCGCGATTTTTATTTTAATACTACTGAAAGGCAACATTTGCTCGATCTGACGCAAAAATTAGGTGTTGTGCGTGATTTTGAAACGAAATTTAGGCAGAAAGATGGGAAGGTTATTTCTGTCCTTATTAACACAGACCTGATCGATTTCAAAGAACAGAGTCAGGTATTGCTGACTTCCATAAGAGACATTACCAACCTGAAGCGTGTGGAAGAAGAATTAACCAAAGAACGCGATTTTACAAACGCTATTTTAGATACTGCGGCGTCACTAATTCTGGTTTTAAACCAGGAAGGAGTAATCACCAGATTCAACTCGGCTTGTGAAAAGACGACAGGTTATTCGTTTAAGGAGATGGAAGGTCAACACATCTGGGATGCGCTTTCTGGCAACACGGCATTGACTCAAAAAATGTTTCAGAAATTGTTGATTGGAAATTACCCCAGTATTCATGAAAACTATTGGCTCAGAAAGGATGGCGTATCTCGGCTCATTTCATGGATCAATACAGTCCTATTGGATCATTCGGGTAAGGTTGAGTATATTGTTGCAACAGGAATCGATATTACGGAACAGAGACGAGCTGAAACTGAGCTGAGTGAAGCGAGCCGGAAATTGGTCATTTGGGTGAAGGAACTTGAAGAAAGGACAGGTGAATTAAACCAATTGAGTGAAATGGGAGAGCAGCTCCAGAATTGTCAGAATATTGGCGAGGCTTGTTCTCTCAGTGCTCAATATATACAAAGGTTGTTCCCAACAAGTCAAGGTGCTTTATATCTGATTAGTCCATCAAAGGATTTAGCTGAGGCGATAGAAATGTGGGGTAGCAATCTGACAACAGACAAGACATTTTTACCGATCAATTGCTGGGCAATTCGGCGTGGTCGTCCTCATATCATTGATCACAATCATCCAGGGTTACTCTGTGGACATATTTCGGACCCACATAATAGTCAATATCTGTGCGTGCCTATGTTAGCGAATGGTGAAATCATCGGTATGATACACCTGAATCCGGGTTCAGAAGATCAGGATCTTCAGAAATCTGCAAATGGATTTTATAATGAACATAAAATACAATTTATTGTTACAATAGCTGAACATATTGCGCTTGCTTTATCAAATTTGAATCTTCGCGAAACATTACGGCTGCAATCAATACGGGATATTCTAACCGGTCTTTTCAATCGTCGCTATATGGAAGAATCACTGGAAAGAGAGCTGCGCCGTGCTGCTCGTGAGAAGTCTACGGTGGGATTGATCATGTTTGACATTGATCATTTTAAAGAATTCAATGATCTTTCCGGGCATGATGCGGGGGATGCTTTGCTCCGGGAATTGGGCGTGTTTTTAAGAAAAAATACCCGTGGCGGGGACATCGTTTGCCGCTTTGGCGGAGAAGAATTCATAGCGGTTTTACCCGGTGCTACTTTGGATGAAACCACCCTTCGTGCTGAGGAACTTCGAACAGGAGTAAAACAGCTTCTGGTTTATCATCTCGGTAAGCCACTTGGGAAATGTACACTTTCGCTTGGTGTTGCTGCTTTCCCTGAACATGGTTTGACCAGTCAAGAACTCATAAAATGTGTGGATACCGCCCTTTATCAAGCAAAGCAAAATGGCAGAGACAGAGTAATAGTGGCCTCCTTATAAAAAACCTGATTTCCAAAGGGGATTGAATAGTGAATTTCTTGAGATAGTCTAATATAGCCCAAATGAATTAATCAATCGTTAGCCAAAGAGGGAGCAGAAAAAAATCCCATATATTGGTATTATCAAAGTATGCATTCACAGATAAAGGAGAAGCAAATGCCGAAACAACCGAATGCCTATCGCAGCAAAGATGGATTCACCCTGATCGAGTTGGTTATCGTACTGACAATTCTCGGTATTCTTGCGGCGATTGCTATTCCAAGCCTAATTGGTTATATTGAACGAGCGCAAATAGCAGCCGACCAGACTGCGCTGCATATGCTCAATACGGCAACTACTTCATATGGTTTACTGGAGAATAAATCTGGCGGTGATATTTTTACAGGGATTGCCACAAATCCGCTTCGGATGGCTGTACTCGTGGATTATAAGTTTTTGGATGCAATGTTAACTCCACAGCACAAAAATGCGGAATTTGTCTGGCATATAGAAAGCCAAAAATGGCTTTACAGAATAGTTGCCGGTACTGCGGAAAATCCAATCGTTTACTATGATTTTGCCGATCTGTCCAAAGATCAGTTTTTATTCAGTAAATGGGGTGGTGGCGGAGGTTCAACCTGGTCGATCAATGCAGATGGTTTGAATTCAACCGGAACCAATGGCAGCGATTTACTATTTATTGCCAATAATAAAGAGGAGTATACGTTAAAAGCCAACTTTCAGTTGGGAGAAAATTCGACTGAATCAGGCGGCGTGGGGCTTTTTTTTGAAACATCGCTTGATACTGCTAACAATAACCGGGACACGGGTTATGTTCTGCAGTTTGATAAGGGGTATAGTGAGATTGTAATTCGAAAAAGAGTGAGCGGAAGTGAAAGCGAGAGCCTGGGAGCAGAAATTCTAGCGCGGATTGGGAATAGAAGTACATCCACCATCAAAAACACAAGTATCCCTTATCATACAGACAGCGCTTGGTGGACCGCTGAAAAAGAACTATCCTTATCGGTAGAAAACAGTGACAGTGCTGGAAAAAAATTGCTGACGCTAACCTTGGACGGAGAAGTCCTGCTGACTAATTTTGAGATCGATAGCGCCATTGATCCCGCCAATAACAATACAGGCTTCAGAGCTTGGAATGGCGCACCTGTGAAAATTGCTGATTTGACTGTTCAATAGAGCATTTTAGTTTTTGAAGCCAAGGCGGCGGTTTCGGCGGTGTGCCAAACGGTCACCTTGGCTTCAAAATAATGAGTTGTGCAAAAGCTAAACTCTTTCAGCGGCAACCGAGCGAGTTTCAGGATTCTAACCCAGGTCCTATCGGTAAGAGCAAACAGCATAATATAGTAGAGACTGAAGATGCAGACGAATTTTCAGACTATCGTTGGAACGAGGTGAGGGAGAATGAATCGTAAGGAATATAGGCCAAGATTAACATCGTGCCGGCTTCATAGGAAGGACAAGAATCGTCTTAAGAAGCACTGTAAACTGACCTTGTTACTGGCTTATCAGCCACCCTATGCCTGGGAAGAATTGCTGTCTTTTCTGGCCGCACGCATGAATCCCGGTGTGGAGAGTGTATCGGGGCAGGTTTATCGCCGCACCGTCGTGCTGCAAAAAGCGAAGCATGTCTTTCGCGGTTGGATTTCTGTCGGTATGGTCACCGATTGAAACTTATATAACAAGCTGAGTTATTTTTTTAGAGCAGAGAATTTGAGCTGGTTTAAAGTAAAATAGTTTCAACTCAAATCTTGCAATTAGCGAAATAAAGTGCTAATATGATGACAATGATTTTAGATTGAGATGTTTAGGAGGACACAAACTCATGAGTAAACCGGAATTGTCAACTCATTTTGAATCAAGAAAACCATCAGCCGTGCGATTGGCTCAGATGAAATATGAAGAACGTCAAAACAAACCGGCGGCGGTGATCAATGTTGGTATTGGCAATGTTTCATTACCAACCAATCCAGCCATGCAAAAAAGAATGTTTCATTTGGATGCACCCGACAGCCCCTTTGCCAAAGGTGTTGTCAGGTACTCCACCACTGCGGGCTTCGAAGAATGCCAGAATGCGTTTAAAAATATCCTGGCCTGCGAGGGTTTCGATACCAGCAAATTAGCCGTTCAGGTGACCGACGGCGGTTCTTCCGGGATGGAATTGGTTATTTTGGGCGTCTGTGGCCCTGCCGGTTCGGAAGAAAAACCGTTGCTGATGATCGACCCGGCTTATACCAATTATATCTCATTTGCACAGCGAGTTGGGCGCAAGACAGTCACCGTCAAACGCGGTTTATCCAATGATGGTAAATTCAGTCTGCCTTCTCTTGCGGAAATTGAAAAAACAATTCAGGCAAGCAAGCCCGGCGCCATGTTGGTGATTCCTTATGACAATCCAACCGGCCAGCTTTATGATTATGAACAACTCAAAGCTTTGGCAGCGCTTTGTGTCAAATATAATATGTGGATGATCAGTGACGAGGCCTACCGCGAATTATATTATACCGGCGGCAAGGACCTGGTCAGTATTTGGGGAATCACGGATGCTGAAGTAGCCGGCATCGAAGGCAGAAGAATCAGTATTGAGACTGCTTCTAAAGTATGGAATGCCTGCGGTTTACGGGTAGGCGCTTTGATTACAGACAGTCCGGAATTCAACGATCGTTCTGTGGCAGAATACACGACAAATCTCTGCTCTAATGTCATTGGTCAATATATTTTTGGCGCTCTCGCCCATGAAAGCAAAGAAGAGATCGCCAGTTGGTGTAAAAGCAATCGCGATTATTATCAGAAAATGATCTTTGAAGTACATGATGCCTTATTGGCGGAGGAACCTGATCTGATCGTCTCCAGTCCGGATGCCTCGATTTATACGGTGATTGATGTCAGAAAGATCGTCAAAGCGGGATTTGACAGCGTTGATTTTGTCTTATACTGCGCTCAAAAAGGTTCGGTAAACTGCGGCGGCGTAGAGACAACCTTGTTGTTAGCGCCATTAAAAGGATTTTATGATATCCCCAAAGGCGAGAAGAACCCCGGCAGCACACAATTCCGCATCTCCTTCGTAGAAACACCGGAGAATATGCGAAAGGTGCCGGAACTCTTTGTCAAATTGCTGCGGCAGTATGAGGCACAGCGCGTATAAATTTCCAAAATTCTGAAATTTGCTTGACAAGCGTTTTGTAATGTGTTAAAATAGATGTTATAACAAAAAAATATGAAAAGATAGAGGAGCGAAGACCATCAGTAAGCAGCGGCGACGACAGAACATCGGCCGATGCTGAACGGGGAGCTTCGCCGAAGTGTTTCCTGATTTGTCTGAACAGGAGATGCTGGGCTGCAGTAAAATATGCTGCAGACTGTCACTTAGGTGGAGCGCTATCATCGATCGTGTTATTGTATTGATACAGGCACGGGATCATGAGTGTTTTCTTAAGTGAAAATACTCATGTTTTTTTTATAGTAGGAAAGGATGATTAAAATGAAAAAGATTAGCTCTATTCTCTTACTCCTGGTTCTGGTATTTTCTTTAGCCGCCTGCAACACCAACAAACAGCCAAAGACCCTTCGTGTCGCCATGGAGTGCAGCTACGCTCCTTACAACTGGGCTCAGGACGAAAAGACCCATGATGCAGTGAAAATTGCCGACAGCTCTCAATATGCCAACGGCTACGATGTGATGATGGCGAAGAAAATCGCGGAAAAACTAGGTTATCAACTGGAAATCGTCAAGTTGGATTGGGATTCTCTGATTCCCGCTCTCAAATCCGGTGATGTGGATGCTGTAATTGCCGGTCAATCCATTACGGCGGAGCGTCTGGAGCAAGTTGATTTTTCCACACCTTACTATTATGCTTCCATTGTTACCTTGACAAGCAAAAGCAGCGCTTTTGCCGCTGCCAAAGGCATTGCTGATTTAGCGGGCGGCACTGCGACGTCTCAGTTGGGCACCGTTTGGTATGATGTTTGCCTGCCACAGATTGCCAATGCCAATGTTCTAGCCGCTCAAGAGACTGCTTCTTCGATGTTGGTCGCTCTGGAATCCAAAGCAGTGGATTATGTGGTCTGTGATTTACCCACCGCGATGGCTGCGGTAAAAGTTTATGATGATCTGGTCATTTTGGATTTTACCGGTGCTGCGGGCAATTTCCAGGTATCCGACGAAGAAGTCAATCTGGGTATTTCCGTTAAAAAGGGGAACAAGGAACTGCTGTCTGTCATCAACAGTGTTTTAGCAAAAATGACCGTCAGTGATTTTGAAAAGCTGATGAATGAAGCCATTTCCATTCAACCGCTCTCCGAATAATTGCGTAGAGTAAGAAGCTGATAAGGAGTCTTTTGTATGTCCGAATTTTGGCTTGGTATTGTGAAATGCTGGAGCAAATATCACACCTCGTATCTGACCGGTGCCCGCAATACGCTGATTATCTCGCTGGTTGGCACACTGATTGGCTGCATCATCGGTTTTGCGGTGGGGATCGTCCAGACTATCCCAGTCAACCAAAATGATCGCTTGCCCAAACGCATTTTGCTGAAAATCGTCAATCTCATCCTGCATGCTTACGTCGAACTGTTTCGGGGCACGCCGATGATTGTCCAGTCGGTTTTCATTTACTACGGAGCCCGCATTGTGTTTTCCCTGGCGATGGATATGTGGACGGCGGCGTTTTTCATTGTCTCGATCAATACCGGTGCCTATATGGCAGAAACGGTGCGCGGCGGTATCCTGTCGGTGGATTCCGGTCAGACCGAAGGTGCCAAAGCCATCGGGATGACCCACTTCCAGACAATGCTGCAGGTGATATTGCCGCAAGCCTTTCGCAATATCGTACCCCAGATCGGCAATAACTTTATTATTAATATCAAAGATACCTCCGTGCTATCCGTGATCAGTATCACCGACCTTTTCTTTGTGCATAAGAGTGTGGTTGGTGCCTTGTATTTGTATTTTGAGTCTGCAACCATCATTATGGTGATCTACTTAATGATGACACTGGTCGCTTCGCGCTTGCTTCGGCTCCTGGAAAGCCGCCTGGACTGCGACGACAGCTACGACTTAGCCACAACGGATACCTTGGCGCATACCAGTGGACTTTACAGCTTCCAAGCCAAGAAAAAGGAGGCGCATTACAATTGAACCAGGAGAAAATTCTTGAAGTCCGACATCTGAGCAAGAAATTCGGAGACAACATTGTGCTGCGCGATATCGATTTTAGCGTAGCAACGGGAGATGTCATTTGCATCATCGGTTCTTCCGGTTCCGGTAAATCCACTTTGCTGCGTTGTATCAACTTGCTGGAGACTCCCTCCAGCGGACAGATTTTATTCCATGATCAGGATGTAATGGCGCGGCAGACCGGCGTTTCGGCCTATCGAGCGAAAGTCGGCATGGTGTTTCAAAGTTTTAATTTGTTTAACAATCTGACCGCTTTAAAAAACTGCACTGTTGGTTTGCGGCAAGTGCTGAAATTGGATGAGAAGACGGCCGACCAGCGGGCGCGCGTTTATCTCGATAAGGTCGGCATGTCTCCTTATATCAATGCCAAACCCAAGCAGCTGTCCGGCGGCCAGAAACAAAGGGTGGCGATTGCGCGTGCCCTGGCCATGCAGCCCGAAATTCTGCTGTTTGACGAACCGACTTCCGCCCTGGATCCGCAGATGGTCGGAGAAGTGCTCAGCGTGATGCGGACACTGGCAGAGGAAGGCTTAACCATGCTGATTGTTACACATGAGATGGCCTTCGCCAAAGATGTTGCCAGCCATGTCGTCTATATGAACGAAGGCGTGATTTGCGAGGAAGGCAGCCCGGAGCAGATTTTTGTGCATCCGGAAAAACAGGAAACCAAGGATTTTCTAGCCCGTTTCATGCAAAGATAAGAGTAATCTTACTACCGAACCTGGGATCAGACTGCTCTGGAAGCCATCGGTTGAAAAACTGCTGACAGCTTCCGGAGCAGTCTTTTTTTATTCCGAAACCTTTGCGCGAAAGCACAATTTGATGAAAAGTCAAACAAACCAAGGATTGACGGCAAACGCAGTCGAACCTAAGATTATCTTAATGGTGCATTCTGGCTGCGATCAATTCTATGATCATGACAGGAAAGGTATAACAGTAATGAAATTACAAAATCGGGAGAATGTGAAGCGATGAACAAAATTTACATTGTTGAGGACAATGAAATCATAGCGAATGCAATTAAAAATCATTTAGAAACCTGGAATTTTCAATGCGAATGTGCCGGTGATTTTAGAAATATTCTGGCTCAGTTTGCTGAATATGCCCCGCAACTGGTTTTGCTGGATATTATACTGCCTTTTTTTAACGGGTATCATTGGTGCAGTGAAATACGCAGAATTTCTAAAGTGCCGATTATCTTTCTTTCGTCTGCAGCGGATAATATGAATATCGTCATGGCCGTAAATATGGGGGCAGATGATTTCATTGCAAAACCCTTTGACTTGCATGTCTTAACCGCAAAGATTCAGGCGATGCTGCGGCGCAGCTATGATTTCGCCGGACAAACCAACTTATTGGAGCACAAGGGAATCCTACTCAATCTGAGCGATCATTCCATCTCATATCAGCATGAGAATATCGATTTGACGAAGAACGAATACCGCATCATGCAAGTGCTGCTGGAAAACAACGGCAGAGTGGTAACGCGTGACAGCTTAATGCAGCGCTTGTGGGAAACCGATAGTTTCGTCGATGAAAATACACTGACAGTCAATGTGACCCGACTGCGTAAAAAACTGGAAGCTGCCGGACTGCATGATACCATTATGACAAAGAAAGGAATCGGTTACCTTGTGGAATAATCTCGTCTACGCTTATTACCGATACCGTAGGGGTTATATTGGCTTGCTGTTGGCTTTTTTACTGATTTTTTCAGCTGTATTTTCACTCTATGATTTACCCACGGAAGCAGTTTTGTATGCCGGTTTATTGTGCCTGTGTCTTGGCCTTCTGATTGCTGTGCTTGATTACCACAATTTCGCCAAAAAGCATAAACAGATTTGTGAATTGAGTAAGAGCATCATACTATCCGTGGATGGCTTAGTGCAGGCAAGCAACCTGATTGAACAGGATTATCAGAATTTAATCAGGGCTGTTCATGAGGAAAAAATAAAGTTAGTTTCTCATATGGATCTTCGCTTCAGCGCTAGAATGGATTATTATACCACCTGGGTCCACCAAATCAAAACACCGATCGCGGCCATGCAATTGTTGCTTCAGACAGAAGAAAACGAGCAAAGTGCAGAATTATTGCAGGAGTTGTTTCGAATTGAACAATATGTGGAGATGGTCCTGCAATATCTGCGTCTTGACAGCGATTCCACTGATTTCATGATCCAGAAATACGATCTTGACCAACTTTTGAAGCAAGCCATTCGAAAATATGCCAAACAATTTATCCGGAAGAAAATCCTCCTGGATTATCAGGAGGTGAAGACAGTGATACTCAGTGATGAGAAATGGTTAAGCTTTGTCATTGAACAAGTACTGTCAAATGCATTGAAATACACAAATGCAGGTAAAATCTCCATTTTTATGGTGGCAGAGGAAACGCTGGTTATTACTGACAGCGGCATTGGGATTCAAGCGGAGGATTTACCCCGTGTTTTTGAAAAAGGCTTTACGGGTTATAATGGCAGAAGCGATAGAAAATCCACTGGAATCGGTTTGTATCTTTGTAAACAAATTTGTGCGAAGTTGGGTCATTCTATTCAGATTGAATCTGCCGCTGGCAAAGGTACGCAAGTGAAAATTTGTTTGCATTCGGTTGATCTGAAAGTGGAATAAGAAAACGCAGGTAAGCTTTCAACATTGTAAGGTTAGCGGATTGATTGTAAGATGAATCAATGGAAATCGATTGCTGCGTTTTAGTATAATGAATAGGAGATAAAACGCAGGAGGTTATCAAATGGCAATGTTGGAAGTTTGTAACTTAAAGAAAATTTACAGCACACGCTTTGGCGGGACGCATGTCCAAGCTTTAAGCAATGTCTCTTTTTCGGTGGAGCAAGGTGAATATGTGGCGATTATGGGTGAATCCGGATCCGGTAAAACGACTTTGCTGAACATTCTGGCTTCACTTGATCAACCGACCAGTGGAGAAGTGAAATTGAACGGCAAGAATATCACAGCGATCAGTCAAAAAGACATTTCCGCTTTTCGGCGCGAAAATCTCGGCTTTGTTTTTCAGGATTTTAATTTACTGGATACCTTTTCGATTCAGGATAATATCTTTCTGCCGCTTGTGTTATCCGGAAAGCACTACGAAGAAATGGAGATACGGCTGCAGAAAATAGCTGTGAAACTGGGGATAGCGGACATTTTGAAAATGTATCCCTATGAAGTATCGGGCGGTCAAAAGCAGAGAGCCGCAGTCGCCCGTGCGTTAATTACCAATCCTCAGCTCATTCTGGCAGATGAACCCACCGGTGCTCTGGATTCCAGAGCAACCGACGGATTATTGCGTTTGTTCGACGAGATTAATGCGGAGGGACAGACGATTTTGATGGTCACTCATTCCACCAAAGCCGCCAGCCATGCCAAACGTGTCCTATTCATCAAGGATGGTGAGGTGTTCCATCAGCTTTACAAAGCAAATAGGACAGATGAGGAAATGTTTGCGAAAATTTCCGACACACTCACTTTAGTGGCTACAGGCGGTGTAGAAAATGAGTAAGTTTTTCTTTCCTAAATTAGCCGGACAGAACATCAAAAAGAACGCTAAATTTTATCTGCCTTACCTCTTGACGGGGATTGCTACTGTGATGATGTATTTCATCATTGCCTCGCTAGCCAAGAATCAAAGTTTGCAGCAACTCACCGGCGGCGGCATCCTGTCGCTCATGCTGAACCTTGGCTCTTTCATTGTGGCTCTCTTTTCAGCGACTTTTCTGCTCTATACCAACAGTTTCTTAATGAAACGACGGAAAAAAGAGTTTGGACTTTACAGTATTCTCGGTATGGAAAAAAACCACATAGCAACAGTCATTTTTTTTGAAACCCTGTTTGTGGCCGTCATCAGCATGGTTGCTGGGATCAGCCTGGGTTTACTATGCAGTAAACTGGTTTTTCTGGCTTTACTCAAGCTGCTTCATTTCCCAGTACAGTTAGGGTTTGCTTTTTCTCTGCAGGCAATGAAGAATACACTTGGCCTTTTTACAGTTGTTTTTTTGTTCACCTTATTAAATAATTTGGTGCAGGTTTATGCGGCGCAGCCGATTGAATTACTGAAGGGCAGTTCCATCGGAGAGAAAGAACCCAAAATCAAATGGCTGCTGACCTTACTGGGCATTTTGTCTCTGGGCGGGGGTTACTATATAGCCATTACAGTAGAAGACCCTTTGACTGCGATTATTCTTTTCTTTATTGCAGTGATTTTGGTCATCATCGGAACCTATTGTCTCTTCATTTCAGGCAGTATTGCTCTGCTTAAGCTGCTGCGGCAAAATAAAAAGTTTTATTACCAAGCAAGACATTTCGTTTCAATTTCCGGCATGCTCTACCGTATGAAACAAAATGCAACAGGGCTTGCCAACATTTGTATTTTGTCTACCATGGTTCTGGTCATGCTTTCCACAACGGTTTGTTTATATGTGGGCATGGAAGATATCATGGAAAAAAGATACCCAAAAGAAATGATGTTTGAGTTGTCCGATTATTCTGATCAGACTGCTGCAACGGTCATCAGCGAGATCGAAGAAATCCTGCAGGCGCATCAGCTGCCAGCGAGTCAACTGACAACCTATCGCTGCCTTTCTTTTGCTTCTTTGAAGCAAGGCACGATGATGTCTGCTGAAACTAGCAATCTTTCTGATATGGGCAACATGCGCGAATTGTATTTTATCCCGCTGCAGGACTATAATCGGATTTATGCAACTTCTTTCTCACTTGCTGCGGATGAAATAATGCTTTATTCAAACCGCAGTACTTATACTGAAGCAACACTCAGCGTTTTCGATTCTCAATATAAAGTGAAAAATCAACTAAAAAATTGGCAAGACAATGGATTCGACGCGGCCCAAATGGTCAGTTCCCATTACGTTATCGTCAGTGATTTCAGCGTACTGCAGGATATCGAACAAAAGCAAATGGCAGTTTATGGGGAAAACCGAGCCAACTTGTATCGCTATATTGGCGTCGATATAGATGCTGAGGATGCGGTCTGTATTGATCTATATCATGATATTCAAGATATAATGAGAACATCTGCTCTCTATTCAGAATCCAGAGCGGAAGCTCGCAGTGAATTTTACTCACTTTATGGCAGCCTCTTTTTCCTCGGGATTTTTCTTGGCGCTTTATTCCTGATGGCTACTGTCCTGATTATTTATTATAAACAGATTTCTGAAGGCTATGATGATAACGAGCGTTTTCAGATTATGCAGAAGGTCGGCATGAGCAAGGAAGAGGTTGGCAAAACCATAAAAAGTCAAGTTCTTGCTGTTTTTCTGCTGCCGCTCGTGGTCGCTTGTCTGCATTTGGCTTTTGCGTTCAAATTCATCACGAAACTCCTGTCGCTTTTTGCGATGACGGATCGGGCTTTATTTGCCATTTGTCTGATGGCAACGATTGCTGTTTTTGCCGTGTTTTATGCTTTCGTTTATCTGGTGACTTCTCGGACCTACTATCGGATCGTCAGCAATTAAGCCACAAAAGCTTTTTTCACATTCCTGCCAATCGCTGAATAATCTCATTGGCTGAAAACATAGTGAGGCTCCCCATGACAGCTGCAGGTTAGCTTGCGTGCAGGCAGGAAGGGGAGCACTTTTTTTTACAAGGTAAATCTGCACAAGGATTGAACAAGCCCACTGTCGAAAGAAATTGCAGCGGTTTCGCTAACTATTTTATCAAATAATGCAGATCAATGGCAGAAGGAGAAAGCGATGTCAGCAAATCAATATGACGACAATCAGTTTTTCGAACGATATCAGAAAATGGCGCGTTCCATTGGCGGTTTGGCCGCAGCCGGTGAATGGCATGAATTTCAGAAAATGCTGCCCGATTTGAGCGGAAAACGACTGCTCGACCTTGGCTGCGGCTTCGGTTGGCACTGCCGCTATGCTGCAGAACAGGGTGCAGCCAGCGTGGTCGGCATTGATCTCTCGGCAAAAATGCTGCAGGAAGCCAGAGCAAAAACAACATCATCGGTGATTGAATACATCCAAACTGCCATCGAACAATATGATTTTCCGGAAAATTCTTTTGATGTAGTAATCAGTTCGCTGGCTCTGCATTATTTGGAATCTTTTACTGCGATTGCCGCCAAGTGCAGCCGCTGCCTGAAACAAGGTGGATTTTTCATTTTTTCGGTCGAACATCCGATTTTTACAGCCGAAGGCAGTCAGCGATGGTGTTATGATGCCGATGGCAAAGCGCTGCATTGGCCGGTGGACCGCTATTTTGCTGAAGGGGTACGCTCGGCGACTTTTTTGGGCACAGAAATCACTAAATTTCACAAAACACTGACGACTTATTGCAATGGCTTGCTGCAGAACGGCTTTGAATTGATCAAGCTGGTAGAGCCGCAGCCGGCAGAGAACCTGCTGCAGCTGCCAGCTATGCAGGAGGAACTACGCCGACCGATGATGCTCCTAATTGCAGCACGGAAGAAATGAGTTTTAGGATCGGATCACAGTATTTCAACATGGATTCCCGGTTGAAATGCCGGCAAGAGGAGGATCAACAATGGTGATTCAAGCAGCGGATGCAAGATTCTACATCACAGACGAAAATAACAGCACATTGGCGGAAATTAACTTTCCAACGACAGCGCCGGGGTTGATCACCATCGAACGTACGTTTGTAGACGAGTCATTGCGGGGGCAGGGAATCGCTCTGCAGCTGCTGACAAAAGTGGTGGAACTCGCTCGCAGAGAGCACAAGAAAATCATACCGCGTTGTCCGTATGCCGAGAAAATGTTGAAAGAGCATGCGGAATTTCATGATGTGCTGGCCTAGAAGCAGCGCATCACTCGATAGAAGAGGAGGATCAATAGAATGGAAGCAATCTTTCATTTTTCCGGACAAATTGTCAAGGGGAAAGGCAATGGGAAAAAAGTGGGGATGCCGACAGCCAATCTGGCTTGGCGGGAGACCGATACCGATTTGCCTAAATTGGGTGTTTATATCAGCCGGATCGTGATCAATTCGGTTTGTTATTTGGGCTTGACCAATTTTGGCAGACGTCCATCCGTTGATGATGAGGAGAGAATTAGTTTGGAAACCTATATACTTGATTTTGATCAGGAGATACTGGGTAAGCAGGCAGACTTATATCTGCTCCACTACATCAGAGAAACAAAGAAGTTCCCTTCCCTGCAGGAGACCCAGCAGCAGGTCCTGCGGGATATCGAAACGCTGAGGGCGTATTTTCAGGAGAAATAAGCTACAAAATTTTACATAAACGATACAATTTTGTGCTGAGATTTTAACAATGATGTGTTATAGTATTTTTATAAAAAGGAGGTGAATAGAATCAATAAATTAAGTATATGTATTGACATTGACGGTACCGTCACGGAACCCTACTACTGGCTGAAAAGAGCGAATGCATATTTCCAAACAAATCTGAAGCCAAGCGACATTACAAGCTATGATATTGCACGGATTTTAGGCGTGCGGCAAGCGGATTACAATGAGTTTTATCAACGCTATGGCGAAATATTGCATCAGGAATCAAAAATGCGGCCGGGGGCATCGGAGATCGTGCATAAGTTATACGATGCGGGTCAAAAAATCCATTTTGTCAGTGCTAGGGAAGCAAAAATGGAAAGAATTAGTTCGGAGTGGTTAGCCAAAAACAACATTCCTCTCGATTCCCTCACGTTATTGGGACATGCCAACAAAGTGGGCAAAGCGGCAGAGCTGCAATCGGATGTATTCATTGAAGATAGTTATGAGAATGTGATCCAGTTAGCTTCAGCAGGCTTCGAGGTTCTCATGCTTGATTGTAATTACAATCAGGGCAGCTTGCCGGAAAATGTTACACGCGTCAAGAATTGGCTGCAAATTTTCAAAATGATTGGCCAGAAGGCAAATCGTTTGGCGGAACTGCAAATCGCTGACTAGCCAAAGAGCATAGGTCACAACGATAAACAGGATTGGAAAAGAATAAAAGTGAATTTTCAAAAATCTCACTGCTTTGGCAGCGTGGGTTTTTTTTATTATAGAAACGGTTTTGGTTTAGACGGGAAATTTTCAGACAAATCAGATCAAAAGGGAAAGAAGACTTGTTCGTGTTTGCATAGTATGGTAAGATAGACTGCATACAGGCTGAATCAAAAAGGCAGAGAATGGCATCTAAAATCCTTTTATGAAAGGAATCACCAGGCTCGAGATACAGCAAGATTGCTGCGGCGGAAAGGGGTATAAGATGACAAACAAAGTGAAACTTTATGGGTTTAACAATCTGACCAAAACACTAAGCTTTAATATCTATGATATCTGTTATGCTAAAGGAGCAAAAGATAAGAACGATTACCTGGCTTATGTGGATGAATGGTTCAATTCGGAACGGTTAACCAAGATCCTGACAGAAGTAACCCGCATCATCGGCGCCAATGTTTTGAATATTTCCAAACAGGATTATGATCCGCAAGGCGCCAGTGTGGTAGTTTTAATTTCGGAAACTCCGGTAGAGAAAGAACAGATCGATCCTTCCTGCAATGCGGGGCTGGGCTTAACTTATGCGGGCAAAACCGTATTGGGACATCTGGATAAGAGCCATGTTACTGTGCATACTTATCCGGAATATCATCCGGATCAATCTATTTCCAGCTTTCGGGTGGATATTGATGTTTCCACTTGTGGCATGGTTTCTCCGCTCAATGCTTTGGATTATTTGATCGGCAGCTTTGATTCCGATATTATTTCCATTGACTATCGCGTGCGCGGATTCACCAGAGACGAAGATGGCAGGAAAGTTTTCATTGATCATGACATCACATCGATACAAGATTATATCGATCAAAAAACCCTGGAACAATATGATGTTTATGATATCAATATTTATCAGGCGAATATTTTCCATACCAAAATGATGATCAAAGAACTGAATTTGCAGGATTATTTTTTTGAGAAAGATGTGCGGGAATATACTCCCAAGGAACGTTTGGCTATTACAAGCAGTCTGCGCCGCGAGATGATTGAAATCTTCAGCGGCAGCAATGTTTACAGCAAGAAATGCTAACAGAGCATGGAGGGGAGAAAAATGGATTTATGGTTTTCGGAAACGCACGCTGAGGGAGTCAAACTCTCAATCCAGGTGGAAAAGCAGTTGTACGCGGGGCAAAGTAAATTTCAGAGAATCGATGTCTTCGAATCAAAACAGTTGGGTAAATTTTTCACCCTGGATGGCTTGATTATGATCACGGAAAAAGATGAGTTTATCTATCACGATATGATCGTGCATGTTCCGATGGCGACCAATCCTAAAATTGAAAACGTACTGGTGATCGGCGCCGGCGATGGCGGGACAGTCAGAGAACTGGTGCGTTATGCTTCCATCAAAAAAATTGATATGGTCGAAATTGACCAGCTGGTGGTTGAGGTGTGTCGGGAGTTCTTCCCCAACTCAACCAGCGGTTTGCAGGATAAGCGGGTAAATTTGTACTTTGAGGATGGTTTGAAATTCGTTGCAGGGAAAACGAATTGTTACGATCTGATCATCGTGGATAGTACCGATCCAATCGGACCGGGAGAAGGCTTATTCACCAGGGATTTTTACCGGGATTGTTATCAGGCGCTCAAACCGAACGGGATTCTGGTCAATCAGCATGAGAGTCCGTTTTATCCGGAATATGCCATACAGATGCAAAGAGCCCACCAGAGGATTCATGAGCTTTTTGCGATAGCCAAGGTGTATCAGGTTCATATTCCAACCTATGCCTCCGGTCATTGGCTGTTTGGCTTTGCGGCGAAGACTCTTGATCCCGTGGCGGATTTAGACGCAGACGCCTGGAATGCCTTGGGTCTGACGACCAGATATTACAATACCGAGATTCATAAAGGTGCTTTTGCCATACCAAACTATGTCAAACAGTTGTTAGCTGAGTCAATTTCCTTACCAAAACAACACTGACTTGCCGCTGAAACCAATCACTGCAGCAAATGGCGATTGTTGACAGCAGAGCAATTTCTTTTAGCTTGTGTTTCTGCGGATATGTTCAAGTATAGGTTCGGATTTTCAGGTAAAAATTAAGAATATGGCAGGATTAGGCACAAAAGAGGGCAATGGCATTTATTGGGCATAGAAACGATGCAGCGCCTTTACAAAGTTTAAAAATAATGATACAATTCGCCATAGTCAATAGGGTTAAACTAATCTTTCATTATAGAGGAGGAAAATAAAATGGCTAGATCCAAACAATCGATGGATGGCAATACCGCTGCTGCGCACGTAGCTTATGCGTATACAGATGTAGCTGCGATCTATCCGATTACCCCATCGAGTCCGATGGCTGATGTTGTTGACCAATGGTCGGCTGCAGGACAAGAGAATATTTTTGGCAATCAGGTTAAAGTCGTTGAGATGCAGTCGGAAGCAGGCGCTGCCGGTGCAGTGCATGGTTCTTTAGCGGCGGGTGCGATTACCACAACCTTTACCGCTTCTCAAGGTTTGCTCCTGATGATCCCAAATATGTATAAGATCGCAGCGGAACAGCTTCCTTGTGTTTTTGATGTTTCTGCCCGGACAGTCGCCACGCATTCACTGAATATTTTCGGTGACCACAGTGATGTTTATGCCTGCCGGCAAACCGGTTTTGCAATGTTGGCAGAAACCAACCCACAGGAAATTATGGACTTAAGCCCGGTTGCACATTTGTCGGCAATCGAAGGCAAAGTTCCTTTCATCAATTTCTTCGACGGTTTCCGGACTTCGCACGAAATCCAAAAAATCGAAAGCTGGAATTATGCTGATTTGAAAGAAATGTGCAACATGGATGCTGTGAAGGCATTCAGAGCCAGCGCTTTGAATCCGGAACATCCGGCGATGCGCGGTTCCCATGAAAACGGCGACGTTTTCTTCCAGCATCGTGAAGCCTGCAATACAGTTTATAATGACCTGCCGGCGGTGGTTGAGAAATATATGGCCAAAGTCAACGCCAAGCTCGGTACGAATTATGATTTATTCAACTATTACGGTTCTCCCGATGCAGACCGCATCATCATCGCCATGGGTTCGATTTGCGACGTGGCTGAAGAAGTGATCGACTATTTGATCGCCAAAGGCGAAAAAGTTGGCTTGATCAAAGTCCGCTTATACCGTCCTTGGGTCTCCGGCAGTCTGCTGAAAGTTTTACCTAAAACGGTGAAGAAAATTGCGATCCTCGACCGGACCAAAGAACCCGGTTCCTTAGGCGATCCGCTTTATCTTGACGTTGCCGTCACCCTGCGTGAAGCTGCCTTAAATGACATAGTCATCACCGGCGGACGTTATGGCCTCGGCTCCAAAGATACGCCGCCATCTTCCGTTTTCGCTGTCTATAAAGAGTTGGAAAAAGCGGCTCCCAAATCCCGGTTTACCATCGGTATCGTGGACGACGTGACCAACTTAAGCTTACCGGAAATCAAACCGGCACCGATTACCTCCGCGCCTGGCACGGTAGAATGCAAATTCTGGGGTTTGGGCGGGGATGGAACGGTTGGCGCCAATAAAAATTCCACTAAGATCATTGGCGATCATACCGAAAAATTCATCCAAGCTTACTTCCAATACGATTCCAAGAAGACCGGCGGCATCACCATTTCTCATCTGCGCTTTGGTGATAAACCGATCAAGAGTCCTTATTACATCAATCAGGCAGATTTCGTCGCCTGCCATAATCCATCCTATGTTATCCAGGGATATAAGCTGGTTCAGGATGTCAAACCCGGCGGCGTCTTTATGATCAACTGCCAATGGTCTGATGAGGAACTGGCTACCAAATTGAATGCCGAAGCCAAAAAATATATTGCGAGCAACAAGATTCAGGTCTATACGATCAATGCCATTGATAAAGCGATTGAAATCGGTATGGGCAAACGCACCAATACCATTCTGCAGTCTGCTTTCTTCAAATTAGCCAATGTCATGCCGATTGAAAAGGCCATTGAATATATGAAAGCCGCCGCCAAGAAATCCTATGGCAGCAAAGGCGATGCGATTGTTGAGATGAATTACAAAGCGATCGATGCGGGTCTCGACGCTTTGCATAAAGTGGAAGTACCGGCTGCCTGGGCTAATCCGGAAGCGGATGCTGTCAAAGCTGAATTGACCGGCCGTCCGGAAACAGTCAAGATGGTCAAGAATCTCTTACAGCCCATCGGTTTAATGGATGGCGACAGTCTGCCCGTTTCTGCCTTCATGGATTATCAGACCGGACAATTCGAGCTGGGCGCCTCTGCTTACGAAAAACGCGGCATCGCTGTGGCAATTCCCGAGTGGGATCCACAGGTTTGCATTCAATGCAATAACTGCGCTTTCGTCTGTTCACATGCTACCATTCGTCCGTTTATGCTGAATGCAGCGGAAGTGAAAGCAGCACCTGCTCAGATCAAATTGGCAGATACCAAACCGAAAGCCAGCGACTATCAATTTACCATGAGTATTTCCCCGCTGGATTGCATGGGCTGCGGCGAATGCATTACCGTATGTCCTGCCAAGGCGATCAAAATGGTGCCGCAGGAAAGCCAAATCGAAATGCAGCCGGTCTTTGATTACCTGGTCAGCAATGTCAGCAAGAAACCCGGGATGCCAGCCGATACCACGGTCAAAGGTTCTCAGTTCAATCAACCGCTGTTGGAATTCTCCGGCAGCTGTGCCGGTTGTGCCGAAACTTCTTATGCCCGTATTTTAACCCAGCTTTTCGGCGAGCATATGTATATTTCCAATGCGACCGGTTGTTCTTCCATCTGGGGCGGCCCGGCTGCCACCAGCCCGTATACCATCAACAAGGATTCGAAAATGGGTCCGGCTTGGGCAAACTCTTTGTTTGAAGACAATGCCGAACACGGTTTGGGTATCTATCTCGGCCAAAAAACTCTGCGCGGTCAAGCCATAGCGCAATTGGAAAAAATGGCGGCTTCGCCAAAGTCCAGCCCGGAATTCCAAGCGGCTTATGCGAAATTTGTTGAGACCAAGGAGAGCACCAAAGAAAACAAAGCAGCTGCCGATGCACTGTTGGTCGAAGTGGAAAAAGCGGACGCCAACGGTTGTCCCTTCACAAAAGCCATTCTGGATAAAAAACAATATCTGGCCAAGAAATCCGTTTGGATCCTGGGCGGCGATGGTTGGGCATATGATATCGGTTACGGCGGCCTGGATCATGTTCTGGCTTCCGGAGAAAATGTCAATGTGATGGTTTTCGATACCGAAATGTATTCCAATACCGGTGGTCAAGCTTCCAAGGCCTCCAATATCGGTGAAGTGTGTCAGTTTGCCGCGGCCGGCAAAGAGATCAGCAAGAAGAGTCTTTCTGAAATCGCTATGACTTATGGTTATGTTTATGTGGCGCAAATCGCCATCGGCGCCAACCCGGCGCAGGCGGTAAAAGTGATTGCAGAAGCGGAAGCTTATAACGGACCTTCGCTGATCATCGCTTATGCACCCTGCGAACTGCATGGAGTCAAAGGTGGTATGAATCACTGCCAGGATGAAATGAAAGCGGCAGTCAAGGCGGGTTACTGGAACTTATTCTCCTTCAATCCAGCCTTAAAAGCGGAAGGTAAGAACCCGTTCACTCTGACTTCCAAGCCGGGTGATGGTACTTATCAGAATTTCCTGAATAACGAAACCCGTTATAGCAGTCTGAAACTTGCTTTCCCGGCACGCGCAGACGACCTGTTTGCCAAATCCGAAAAAGCAGCAGCTGACCGCTATGCACATTTACTGAAACTGGTTGATTTGTATAAATAGTCGGAAACCTGGTATAAAAAAGGGGAGTCCTCTACGAGTGACTCTCCTTATTTTTGTACGGGGTAGTCCCGAGCGTTTGCAATTTTCTCTGTCAAGCAGGGAATCGCTTTCCGTCTGTCAAATTAAACAGCATGCAAAAAGCAGGCGTTCGCCAAGAAGATCAGCAGCTATGGCGCCAACCCGATGGCATCAAGCAAAAAGCGAGGTGGCAAGATTGGATTATTCGATGTATAGCAGAGAGCAGCTGGTTGAGATGATAGATGAAATGAAGATGCTGAATCGAGAACTGTTGGCTGAACAACACCAGGCAACCAAACTGGAATTTAGTTGGACCGGCAATTTAGGACACTGGTATTGGAATATCAAGACAGATAGTGTGGTTTTTAACCCGCTTAAAGTGGAATCGCTGGGATATCAAATGACTGAGCTGCCAACGAAAATCAGTTTTCGCTTTTTTACTGAAAAATTGCATCCAGACGATTATCAAAAGACCATGCAGGCGATGTCAGCACATTTAAAAGGTGAGAGTCCAGTCTATGAGATTGAATATCGCATTCAAGCCAAGGCAGGAACCTGGAAGTGGTTTTATGACCGCGGCAAAATTACCCAAAGGGATGCGCAAGGTAAACCGGAATTTTTGGCCGGCATTGTCTTTGACATCACCGAAAAAAAACTGCAGGAACTGCAATTAGCCGAAAGAAATTTGCTATTGACCGAACAATCTTCCATCGATGCCTTAACAGGGATATTAAACCGCAGAGCGATTCTGGATGAGCTGAAGCTCAGACTCAATCAAGCGATTCTGCAGCATTATCCGCTTTCCATCGCTATGATCGACATCGATTTGTTTAAAAACGTCAATGATACCTGGGGTCATACCTTTGGTGATCTAGTGTTGGAAAAAACCGCAAAAACAATTCATGATTCTCTTCGGGGACTTGATGCTGTCGGTAGGTATGGCGGTGAAGAATTCCTTGTCATCTATCCCAATACAAGCAAGGAAAATGCCTTTACAGTGACCGAAAGGATCCGCAGAACGATTGAGAATCTGGAAATGGAAAACGGCATCAAGATCACCGTCAGCGCAGGGATTGCTGTTTATACACAGGAAGAAATTATCGCATTGATTGACAAAGCAGATCAACAACTCTACAAAGCCAAAAACAGCGGCAGGAACAGAGTACTCTAAACTTGCTTGTATTGGAAAGGAAAATATGTTGGAAATAACAGCTTTCAAAGCAGAACTGGAAGCAGCCGCCGGGAAGAGAGAACTGGATCTGCTGCTCAAGAATATTAAATTGGTCAATGTGTTCAGTAAGGAGATTTACCCTGCCTCGATCGGGATTTTTCAGGGAAAAATCGTTTCAATTCATCCTTCAATAGAACAAAAAGCTAAAAAAACCATCGATGGCCAAGCGAGATACGCTATTCCCGGTTTGATCGATGCGCATATTCACTTGGAAACAACGCTGCTGACGCCGGAAGCGCTCGCCGAGGTGATTGTTCCCTGGGGTAGTACGACACTCTGTGTGGACGCGATGGAGATTGCCAATGTGGCGGGAATTGAAGGTTTGTTGGCTCTCGTGAAAGATGCGGAAGCGCTGCCCTTTCGTATTTTCTTAGAAATTCCCTCCAGAGTGCCGACAGCGCCCGGATTAGAAACCACCGGCGCGGTGCTTGGTGTGGCAGAGGTGGAACAGCTCTTAAAACTGGAACAAACCATCAGTTTGGGTGAACTCGATCCTTCGAAAGTGCTTGGCGGTAAAGAAGAATATCTGCAAAAAATCCTGACAGCATTGGCGCAAGGCAAAATTTGTAACGGACACGCGATCGGTCTGACGGAGGCGGAACTGAATGTTTACGCCGCCGCCCATTTGGCGGACGATCACGAATCGGTTCGCTTTGAAGAATTGCTGCAGCGCCTGCGGCTGGGGATGGCAGCGCTGGTACGGGAAGGCAGCAGCGAACGAAATGTCGAGGCATTGATGCAAGGAGTCATCGCGCAGCACTTGCCGACGGAGAATCTGATGTTCTGTACCGACGACAAACATGTCAATGATATTGAAAGAGAAGGCCATATCAGCTATAACTTACAGAAGACCATCGATTTGGGTATGGAACCGATCCAAGCGATTCAAATTGCTACCATCAATGCGGCAAAGCATTTTCATTTAGATCATCAAATCGGATCCTTAGCACCGGGACGCTATGCCGATATTCTGCTGCTCGATGATCTGAAGCAGATTCGTCCGGTTATGGTGCTGAAAGCAGGCCGCGTCGTAGCGGAGAATGGGATTGCCGTTTCTTGCACCATGAAAAATTACCCGGCTGCGTTGTTTGATACCGTTCATGTTTCCGAAAAACTATCACCCGAGAGTTTTCTAATTAAAACCGAAGGGCGTCGAGCTCTCTGCCGTGTGATTGCGCTGATTCCGGATCAGATCATTAATCTGGAAAAAAGAGAGTGGCTGCAGGTTGTGGAAGGGGAGATCAAAGCCGATTTGCAGCGCGATCTGCTGCAACTGGCTGTGGTAGAACGCTATGGTAAAAATGGTCGGGTGGCCAATGCGCTGGTGCAGGGTTTTCAGCTCAGTCAAGGAGCATTGGCGGCTTCCGTCTCACATGATCATCATAATATTGTGGCGGTTGGCTGCAATGAAACGGATATCTATACCGCGGTTCAGGAAGTCGTACGCCTGCATGGCGGGTTTGCGGCGGCAGCGGAAGGAAAAGTGCTGGATTCCTTTGCTCTGCCTTTAGCAGGGTTGATGAGCATTTTACCGGCAAAGCAAGTGATGCAGCGAATGAATGCGCTCAATGCGGCTGTCGTCCGTTTGGGCTGCACCATGAAAGCTCCCTTTATGACTTTATCCTTTTTATCTCTGCCGACCGTTCCCGAGCTTGGTTTGACTGATTATGGCTTGATTGATGTGAAAAATAACTGCATTACCAACTTGATCATCGAAACAGAAGCATCATAACTAAGTAAATCTAGGTAGGGAGAGAAGCATGCCGAAAGATAAAAAAGAAGAGACGATGCACATGGAGGCAGGTGAAATCGTGCAAATGCCTTTGAAAATCATCGCTCACATTCGTTCCGATTTTTCCGGTAAGTTTGGCGTGCCGCGGCAGAGCGGGCTGATTGATACGCTGAAAGCAGAGATTATTTTCGAGCCGGAATACCGTAACCCGGATGCCTGCCGCGGCTTGGCTGATTTCTCGCATCTCTGGTTAATTTGGCAATTTTCGCGAAGCCTGCGCTCGGAGTGGTCTGCCACGGTGCGGCCGCCTCGTCTGGGCGGCAACCAGCGCATCGGTGTTTTTGCTACCCGTTCTCCTTTCCGTCCCAATGCGCTTGGCCTTTCCTCGGTCAAGTTGGAATGTGTGGAATGGCATCGTGAGCTTGGTCCGATCTTGCATGTTTTGGGAGCCGATTTAATCGATCAAACGCCAATCTATGACATTAAGCCTTATCTTGCCTATACGGACAGTCATCCCGAAGCACTTGGCGGATTTTCTGATCTGGTTTTAGCTGATCAACTGACGGTGGAGTTTGCCGATGAATTGCTGCAGTTGGTGCCCGAACAACATCGGCAGGCGCTGATTGCGATTCTGGCCAGCGACCCGCGTCCTTCTTACCAATCAGATCCCCAGCGGATTTATGCCTTTGAATTTGCGCAGATGCATGTTGAATTTACGGTGAAGGGAAAATTGCTGGAAGTTTACCGGATTTCTGTCTTGACATAGTTTTTATTCGAAATACTGGCTGCATAAAAACGATCCAACCTAAAAACAGGGGGGGATCGTTTTTACTGCTTAGGAGTAGGTTGCTTCTACTCCAATATTGTTTGTTACAGCTGAAAAACCGCTGGTTGATCAAGGATACTGTCAGCCATTTTTTGAAAGAAAGGAAAAATATAACTTACAAACCTGGTATGGTTTTAGCAGATTCTCTCTGATACAAGCGGAAACCAACAAACATAAAGATGGCTAATGAAATTGCCACTTTGAAATAGTAATAATTGATTATTCACCAACCAAGTTCTGGTTTATAATCCATAAGGTAAAACCCACGCGACAAGCAAGACAGCCTAATACGAATCGATTTTTTTACAATCTTGCTTTGGCTTGCTAAAATTAAAAGTGTTTTTGAAAAGGAGAGGAACTCAACATGACAGAGAAAGAACAAAAATATCTGGATCAGATCCGTGAGACTGCGGAGGGTTATTTCCGCCGGGGTGAATTTTTCTGTTCTGAAGCGGTACTGCAGACCATCAATGATGCGCTTGGCAAACCCTATCCCGATACGATCGTCAAAATGGCGTCTGGCTTTCCCATCGGCTTAGGCAAAGCGCAGTGTTTGTGCGGGGCAGTCTCGGGCGGGGAAATGGCACTGGGCCTTGTTTACGGCCGCGTGCACGGAGAAGCCATGAACCCAAAAATGTTTGAAAAAGCCAAAGCCTTGCATGACTTTATTATTCAGGAATATCAGGCAACTTGCTGCCGCGCGCTGACCCGGGAGTGGTCCGGTGATCAATTTAAATCCGAGGAAAGAAAGAATCACTGTATCAAAATCACCGGTGTTGTGGCGGCATGGGTTGCCAAAGCCTTGCTGGAAGATGGCGTTTTGAAAGCTGAATAGTAAAGGCGGAATTGAAATGAAAGATTTTTTCAAAAAAATACCGATGCCAATCGTCGGTGTGATGCTGTCTTTGGCTGCCTTGGGAAATCTCGTACAATCGTATGGCGACAATTACCGGAATTTACTCGGCAGCTTAGCCGGTATTTTGCTTCTCCTCAGCACAGCAAAGTTCATCAGTGATTTTCCTGGATTGATGCAGGAACTAAATACACCGATCGGTGCATCTGTATTTCCTACCTACTCCATGAGTCTGATGCTGCTGGCGACTTATTTAAAACCGTATCATGCCGGCGGCGCTGCTTTGCTGTGGCTGATCGGTCTTGGTCTGCACCTTGTTCTGTTGATTCGTTTTACGCTGAAATTTGTGGTTAAATTAGAGATCAAGCAAGTGTTTCCCAGCTGGTTTATTGTTTATGTTGGCATTGCTGTGGCCGCGGTCACCGGCAAAGCCTTCAATCAAGCAGTTGGTATAGCCGCCTTCTGGTTTGCTTTGGCAAGCTACCTGGTTTTGCTTTTTATTGTGAGTAAAAGAGTCTTTTGGGTCAAGGGAATTCCGGAACCGGCTTTGCCGACTTTAGCGATTTTTGCTGCACCGGGCGCTTTATGTCTGGCCGGCTATCTTAATTGCTTTAACCAGAAAAACATGTTGCTATTTTATGCTCTGCTTGTGCTCTCCCAAGTTTTCTATTTCTTTGTGCTCAGCAAATTGCCTGGCTTGCTGCACCTCAAGTTTTATCCCAGTTACTCTGCCTTTACTTTTCCCTTGGTGATTGCCGCTCTCTCCTTAAAATTGAGTCATGGCTTTTTGCTCAAACAAGGAATTAAGCTGGCTTTCTTACCAACACTGGTCAAAGCAGAAGAGCTGATCGCGCTTGCTATTGTCTTCTATGTCTTGATGCGTTACCTAGCCATAATTGCACATCCGCAAGTCAAATAACACGCAATTTTCTAGAAAGCTAAGCTTCTATCCGAACGATTCATTCGGATAGAAGCTTTTTGTCATCTAAGCAAACAGTTGAGATTTGCATTGAATTGGTTGACAGATGGCAAAATTTTCTGTAATATTATACAGTGAAAGCAGAGAGTCAATCAGGATCCTGCTGAACCCCCGAAAGGAGATACTCTGCTATGCTGTTTTATTTTGCCCCGATGGAGGGGATTACGAGCTATATCTATCGCAATGCATACCAACACTGTTTTAATCGTATCGATCGCTATTTTTCCCCCTTTGTCTCTGCAAATCAAAGTGATAGTCTGAGAACGAGAGAGATCAACGATCTGCTGCCGGAGCATAACCAGGGTTATCGTTTAATTCCCCAATTGCTGACCAATCGAGCCAAAGATTTTCTGCATACGGCCAATCGGCTCCAGCAGTTGGGCTACCGGGAAGTCAATCTGAATTTAGGCTGTCCCTCCGGTACCGTGGTAGCGAAGGGGAGAGGCGCCGGTTTTCTTGCTCAACCAAAAGAATTGGACCTTTTCTTAGAAGAAATTTTCTCAGAATCCGAACTGCGCATCTCTGTAAAAACCAGGTTGGGAATGGCACAACCGGAAGAATTTTATGCGCTGCTCGAGATTTTCAACAAATACCCCATCACGGAATTGATCATACACCCGAGGGTTCGGCAGGATTTTTATCAAAACACACCCAATTATGCGATCTTCAGGCAAGCGCTTCTGCTCAGCAAAAATCCGGTTTGTTATAATGGAGATCTTGGCTCAGTGCAGGCTTACAGGCAATTTCAGCAGGAGTTTCCCCAGGTGGAAAAGGTGATGCTTGGTCGGGGTCTGATTGCCAATCCGGGTTTGCTGGCTGAGATTCAAGACGGGAAGAAACTCGAAAAGAGTTTGCTGCAAGAGTTTCACGAGATCATTTACATCGATTACCAAAGCGCGCTTGGCGCTGATCGCAATGTATTGTTTAAAATGAAAGATATTTGGTTTTACATGATCAACTTGTTTGCCGATTCGGAGAAATATGCTAAAAAAATCAAAAAAGCTGAAAGACTTAGTGATTATGACGATGCGGTAGCCAATCTATTTTATGCGTGTGAGTTGGCTGCAGAAGAAGGAAAGTCGAGAAATTAACCGGAGATTCGAAAGTGCAAGAAAGTCAGGGTAAACAGAAAGGCAGGTATGTGATGGGTTTTTTTAGACATCAGCAAAAAGCAACAAAGAAGGCAGAAGAGAGCGAGTCGGGGCATGTTGTAACGAGCAAAGAAATTTACTTGGCAGGCGGTTGTTTCTGGGGAACCGAGAAATACTTCTCGGTGGTAAAGGGAGTCTTAGCAACCGAAGCCGGTTATGCCAACGGCACAGGCGACCAGATTACGTATGCAGAAGTGTGTCAGAGCAGCGGGCATGCTGAAACGGTAAAAGTGTCCTATGATCCGCAGAAAATTCGCTTGCAGTTCCTCTTGCAGCTCTTCTATGAAGTGATCGATCCGGTGGCGAAAAATCGCCAAGGCAATGATTTTGGCATACAATATCGCAGCGGCATTTATTACACCGATGCGGCGGATCGGGAAATCATTTTGACCTCCCTGCAGGAATTGCAGAAACGCTATACTGAACCGTTAGCAATCGAAGTGCAACCCCTGCAAAATTATTGTCCCGCAGAAACATACCATCAGGGCTATTTGACCAAAAATCCTGGTGGTTACTGTCATATCCGCAAGGAGAAATTCAGCCAGGCAGAGAAAGCTGAGGACCCGCTGCTGTCATACCAGCCACCGGAGCAAGAAAAACTAAAAAATCAGCTGACAGAACTGCAGTATCAGGTAACCCAAAATCAGGCGACCGAACCGGCTTTTCAGAATGAATACTATAATCATTTCCGCCAGGGTATTTATGTTGATATTACCACCGGCGAGCCCTTATTTTCTTCTGACGATAAATTTGCTTCCGGCTGTGGTTGGCCAAGCTTTTCCAAACCCATCAGCAAGGAACGGATTCAGGAGTTAACCGATCATAAATTTGGCATGCAACGAGTCGAGGTCCGCAGCAAAGGCGGCAACGCTCATCTTGGACATGTGTTTTTTGATGGTCCCGCTGCAGCCGGAGGCTTGCGTTACTGTATCAACAGTGCAGCCTTGCGTTTCATTGCCAAAGACAAAATGGCAGAAGAAGGCTATGGTTCACTGCTGGCTTTGTTCTGGGAGGACGCCAAGCAATAAGCATAGGTTGTTGAGAGCAAAGGGGGAAGAGAGGCAAGCAGATGGCAGCAAAATATGATTGGAGAATACAAGAAAAAGCAATCTACGGCAGCGGTGTGAAACCACAGATCATCACGTTGTTGCCCCGAAAATTTCTCGAGATCAGCGGCAGAGGGGATCCCAATACTGTAGAATTTTCCGAAAAGGTCAGTGCTTTGATGAGCTTGTCCTATGCGGTGCGTTTTCTGCCGAAAAAAGGAATCATGCCGGTAGGATATTTCGATTATGGTGTTTATCCGCTGGAGGGAATCTGGGGTCTGACTGCGGCGGGCATCAAAGAACAAGCCGAACAAAAGCAATTAAACAAAACTCAATTTGAATATACGCTCATGGTAGGTCAACCTGATTTTGTGACGGACGAAGTGGCGCAAGCGGCCATGGGAATTGCTCAGAAAAAAGAACCCAATTCTCTATATAGCGAGATTCACCTGGTTGAAAGAGAGGAAGGATTGGCTGCTCAAATTCTGCACATCGGCCCCTTCGATACGGAACCGGTTTCTTTTGCTGTCTTAAGCGAATTTCTAAAAATCAACGGTTATCAGCAAAGAGAGCTAAGACATAAAGAAATTTACCTGCAGGATGCGCGCAAAACTAATCCGCAGCAGCTGCATACACTGCTGCGTTATTGGATTCAACGAAAAGAAACGAATGGAGCTGCTCCTTGCCTGTAGGCTACAGGCAACGAAAATCGGAAGGGAGAAGTAAAATGAACACACTGACATTTGCTAAATTCATTCAGGAAGGGACAAATTATGAAATTGGCCTGCAAAGGGGAAAAATTCTGCTGCAAAAACCAGAAACGGTAAAATTCCTCACCAGCCTGCCGCAAGACTCAAAACAGCTGACAACAGAGCAGTTGGCTGAGCGACTTGCCGTCATGGAGCAATGGTGCCCAGGTGTCGCTGAAGAATTACATGGTCTGGCGGATGGGCTTGGGGTGGCAATGGATCAATTGATTCATCTCAGCTTTGCTTATCAGGCAAGACCTAGCAGTTGCTCGATGCTGGCCATACTGCCGAGCAAGAGCGACAATGGCCATACTTATTTCGCCCGTAGTTACGAATACAATACAGAGGATGAATTGGTCTATAGTGTGACCCGCGTTCCCAATCACTATGCACATGCCGGATTTTCTTTATTTCAAGTTGGCAGATTTGACGGAATCAATGAAAAGGGACTCTGCGTGGCGATGAACTCCTTAGAAGTGGTGCATTCCTCTGTGGGAGAAGCGGCAGGATTGGCTTTTTGGCTTGTGCTGCGATCCGTTCTGGACAACTGTGCCGATATCGAAGAAGCAATTCGATGGATTGAACCGATGCCGATTGCCTCCAATATGCAGATGCTCTTTGCGGATCCCAGCGGACAATGCGCTGTGGTCGAAATCCTCAATAGCAATGGCAGCTCAACCAAAGCAATCCGCAGAGAAAAAGCATCCCTTGGTGCATTCAATCACTATCGCAGCGAGCAACATAGAAAACTCTATCCAGAGGCGCGCTATTTCAGTGCCGTGCGCGAGCATGCCGTTCAGCAATTTCTGCAGGAACATGAAAAAGTCAGTCAGGCAGACTTGAAGGCGCTCCTGACCGCCAAACTGCCGGAGGGTTTGTGCTGCCATGCTTATAGCAATTGGTTTGGCACACTGCGTTCACAGCTTTTTGATGTGACGGATCATAAGATGTTGGTTTGTTTTGGTTCCCCGCAAAGCGGCAATTGGTTTACGGCGGATTTAGCTGCGCCGGCGGAGTATCAGGAATATGAAATTACTTATACGGATGAAAAAGTAGCAGATTATTATTGGCAAAAGAAAGATTTGCTGTCCTGGTTGACTGAGTTTGAGTCAGCTGGACGCCAACCATAAACCAATCGAATCCGACAATTCGGCGGTTCGTTTTTTGGTTGAAATTGCCCGAACTCGGCATCGGTGGGAGTGATTTCCCATCGATGCTTTTTTTGTACATATACAGAGGCACGTATGGGATTTGTTTTAATGAACCTGTTATAAGATTAACTAACATAAAAATATCTAAAAAGCCGTAAACATTTTAGTGAAACCTTGTCTATAGTGTATTATACTAATATATGTAATCACACAAATAAACTTGTCTATGCTACATATTACTGTTCTCTGATTAGGAAACTGAAGTTTGCATCACTTGAATATAAGGTTTCCCTTCGGAACATACAATTGACGTTTATAGGGAGAAAATGATACTATAAACGAGAAATGAAACAAAAACAAATTTGTAACGAGAGGAGGAGCGAAAAATATGGCGGCGAACTTTATTGTTCCTTTGCAAGTCATGGGAACCGGTATCGGTATTTCCTATGCGATTGCATTTTTGATAAAAGGGTTACTCGAGGTAATCAGACTATTCACTCAAAAAAGCAGCAAGAAGATGTAACAAGCCGAATGCTTATGCATCTTTGATCCTGCTGGAAAGCATGGCGCGATCATGAATTTTATCAACCTTTTTCAGGGCATCGGGACAATGTTCTCGCAGGAACCTAAAATCGTCATTGCCCGTATCGCTCTGATTTTTATTGGCTTTTTATTAGTCTATCTCGGTAAAAAAGGAACATTGGAGCCACTGATTATGATTCCAATGGGACTCGGTATGTCAACCATCAATGCCGGAGTCTTATTTATGGAAAACAACCAAATCGGCAACCTGATCATCAATCCCATGCTGACTTCCACCAATGACCTGATGAAATATCTGCAGATTGATTTTTTGCAGCCGATTTATACATTTACTTTCAGCAATGGCCTGATTGCCTGCCTGGTCTTTATGGGCATCGGCATTATGTGTGATATTGGCTTTGTTCTGGCCAACCCTTTTACCAGTATGACGATTGCTTTATTTGCTGAACTCGGCACGGTAGCGACTTATCCGATTGCGAAACTGATGGGACTGAGCAATGGAGCAGCGGCAGCCGTCTCGATCATCGGTGGTGCCGATGGACCGATGGTCTTGTTCGCTTCCCTGAAGTTAGCGCCGGAGTATTTCGTGCCGATTACAATTGTCGCATACTTATACCTGAGCTTGACCTATGGCGGTTACCCCTATCTGATCCGCCTGCTCGTTCCGAAAGAACTGAGAGGGAAAGCGATCAAAGCAGAGAAAGTGAAACGCAATATCACATCCTCGGAGAAATTGATTTTTGCAGTCATTGCCAACTCCGTGCTTTGCTTACTGTTTCCGGTAGCGGCGCCTTTGTTTTTAAGTTTCTTCTTGGGAATTGCCATCAAAGAATCCGGCATAACGAAATATATTGAATTGATCGAAAACGGTTTCTTGTATTTTGCTACCTTCTTCCTGGGTTTGATGCTGGGAGTGCTTTGTGATGCCAGCACGCTGCTCAATCCGGTTGTGCTTAAATTACTGGTCCTTGGTATTATTGCTTTGACACTTTCGGGTATCGGCGGTATTTTAGGCGGTTACTTTATCTATTTCATTAAAAATAGAAACTTCAATCCCGTGATCGGCATTGCAGGCGTATCTTGTGTTCCCTCCACAGCTAAAGTGGCTCAGAAAGAAGTCAGCAAAGAGAACAAAATGGCATTTGTCTTAGATTATGCGTTAGGAGCAAACATTTGCGGTGTGATTACCACAGCGATTTTAACCGCGGTTTATGTCACGCTCTTACAGTGAATTTCTTTTGATATCTTTTCACGCTTCGCTGTAAGGAGCGCTTGGCGGTAACAGCATCTATCCCGATCGGTAATAGGGTGGTTTATAGTAAAAAGCTTCTTTCAGATATATGAGAGGGGCTTTTTTTTTGAATTGAGATGGCAGTGTTTTCAACGAGTGCATGCGCTGCAGCTGGCAGTCTGCTTGACAGTGATCTGTTTTCAGGGTAAGATGAAAAAAAAGAGACCAGAGAAGAGAAAAACAAAGCAGCGTCTGGTGGTCAGACAAGGAATATTTTGCTGGGATCGCGATAAAGCAGAGCAGACAGTGTATGAAGTCAACCGGCAGAGGACTGATTCTTAAAAGCGCTTCAATCCAGTTTTGATCATAAGAAAGGAAATCCGATGCACAATTATAAATTGACCATTGCATATGATGGGGAACATTTTAGAGGATGGCAGCGTTTGGGTAATACGGAGAATACCATTCAAGGTATCATTGAGAAGGCACTGTCTGCTATGCTTGGTTACCCCATTGAAATTGTTGGCGCCAGCCGAACCGATGCCGGCGTTCATGCGCTTGCCCAGACGGCGAATTTTAAAATAGCGGATAACCTTAATTGCCAGGAAATCAAGCACTTTTTGAATCACTGTCTGCCCAAGGCGATCAGCATTTGTGCCGTAGAAGAAGTATCCGAGCGCTTTCATGCGCGCTACAATGCCAAAAGCAAGACCTATCTTTATAAAATCTGGAATGAAAGTTACAGTAATCCTTTTATGCGATATTACAGCATGCAGGTGGAACAAAAATTAGATCTGCTGCAAATGAAAAATGCAAGCCAGTATTTTCTTGGGCAGCATGATTTCACGGTTTATTCCAATGCAAAATCAAATAAAAAAGACAAAATTCGCACCATTCATTCGCTGGAAATCGAACAAAAACAGGGAATGGTTGAGATTCGCATTTGCGGCGATGGCTTTCTCTATAACATGGTTCGCAAAATCGTCGGCACTTTAATTGAAATTGGTTTGGGTGAAAAAAAAGCGGAAGAGATTCCCCTGATCCTGCTTTCCGATGAGCGTATCCTCACCGGTGAAATGGCTCCACCGGAAGGACTCTATCTGGAGCAAATTTCCTATGCAAAGGAATCTTAATCAGGATTGGAAAGAGGAAGTAAGATGGATGCAAGAATTCGTAATCATATTAAGCCGGGTCTTGCTGTTATGGTTGTACAAAAGCAGCATCAAGCAAGCGGGAAATTAACCGAAGGTATTGTCAAAGATATTCTAACCAATTCACCTACGCATCCGCACGGAATCAAGGTCAGATTGGTCAGCGGCATTGTCGGCAGGGTAGCGAAAATCCTGACAGATTCGTTTTCCTGATTTACCCTGTTTCCATAATAAGGCACTCTCCTAATTACTTTCGAATAATTTCTTATAATTATACTGTGATTACAGTAAATATGCTGGGATTCGTTCTAGATTGAAGCAGGATAGAATATGATGAAACATGCGAAAAGTAAACTTATTTTCAGGATAAATTGAATTTTTTATGAACAACAGGTTAAGTTTTTATACAATATTTCTTTAAGAACAGGTTGAATCTATAATAATGTTTTTCGTTCTTACATTAACATTTTCCACAGAGAAAGACAGATAGTGACAGTTATGTTAGAAATGAATTATTATTACTTTGGTATTTTATAGGGAAATCATTTTTTGACGTAATTAATTGTTGACAAATTTGATAAAATAGTCTATTGTATGAAAAGGATTTGAGATTCCGGAAGGCGAAGTAATTCCTGTCCATGACGAATCAACCAGTTTTATCTTCATTATTTATTCACAAAAGGATACCGGTCAAAGTCAGGTGCTGCGGTTACTGTTGGGTTTGCATTGCGAGAGTAAAGGGCAAGGAATAAACACGTAAATATACATTGATATGAATGTTTATGCAAAATAGTCCACGATTTGCCTTCCGTTCTTTTCCCGTGCCGCCTGTTTTAAACAGTTAACTTTGTGCAAACTGTTGCAGCCTATCTTATCGGCAGTCCGCCAATCGTTTTCATACAAACTTAAAGTTCGTCAGAGACTGCTTCCTGTCTAGTAAAGGAAGGGAAAAGATCCATGTGTATCAGGAAAGGAGGGGGCATGCGTACACATGAAAAGTACTGGCTCACTGGCTTCCGGAAAAACGGGTCCCTAGTATAACGAACCATCTGCATTTGCATCGGCTGAAGATACTCTCGGCGGACACAACCATAGAATTTGCGTGTTCACTTAAGTTCAATGCATATTCACATCAGCGTCAGTGTTTTGAAATGATGCTCTGGGAATCTGCATGGCACAGCAGCAGAATTTTCGGTGTTTTAGTGAACTTCACGATGCAGAGGTGAAAGCAAGCACGTAAGTCGTGCGCTGAAATGGAGGGCTACGGATGAAACACACCAAAGAGGAACTCAAGAAAATTGCTTGTGATGCAATCGACAAAAACCGCGATAAAATCATGGCGATCGGTGATTCCATTCTGAAAGAACCGGAACTAGGGTACAAAGAATTCAAAACTGCCGCGAAAGTAAAGAAAGTATTCGATCAACTCGGCTACACTTATCAGGATGGCGTAGGGATTACCGGCATTATTGCTCCTCGTAAAGGCAAAGAATCAAAGATGAAAGTTGCTATTATGGGTGAACTTGATGCTGTGATTGTACAGGATCATCCTTTTGTCTGCGCTGAAACAGGAGCAGCTCATGCCTGTGGCCATAATTGTATGATCGCGGGTTTAACCGGCGTTGCATATGCTTTGAAAGGTACTGGCATTATGGAAGAACTGTCTGGTGACATCGTCTTAATGGCAGTTCCGGCAGAAGAATATGTTGAAATCGGTTACAGAGCCGGTTTACGGAATGAAGGTAAAATCAGCTTCCTGGGCGGCAAGCAAGAATTTATCAAACTTGGCGTGATGGACGATATTGACATCATGGTGATGCAGCATACCTCCAGCTACACGGATGGAACCAAAGCTGTTGTTAGAAATGAAGCCAATGGTTTTACCGGCAAATTGATTCAATACATTGGTAAAGAAGCACATGCCGGCGGAGCACCTCATAATGGTATCAACGCTTTAAATGCTGCCAATATCGGTTTGATGGCAGTCCATGCACAGCGTGAAACATTCAAAGATGAGGATCATATCCGCGTTCACCCAATCATCACCAAAGGCGGCGATTTGGTCAATGTGGTTCCTGCTGATGTCAGACTGGAAACTTATGTCCGCGGCAGCAATGTAACAGCAATCCTGGATGCCAGTGCGAAAGTTAACCGTGCCTTTAAGGCCGGCGGTGACGCAGTCGGCGCCAAAACGATTATTACAGAACTTCCCGGTTATCTGCCGATGAATTTTGACGAGCAATTAACTGATGTGATGTATGAAAACCTTAAAACATTAGTCGGTGAAAAAGCAGTTCAAAGACAGGGTGCGCATGGCGGCGGTTCCACCGATGCCGGCGATGTTTCCTATTTGATGCCGACGATCCATACCTATATGGGCGGCTCTGAAGGCGGAGCACATACCAGAGAATTTATGCTGATCGACAAAGAAACAGCCTATATTACTTCCGCAAAGGCACTTGTCTGCACAGCGATTGATCTGCTGGCCGATGGCGCTAAGATTGGTTTAGAAATTAAAAACAACTTCAAAGCCCCAATGACCAAGGCAGAGTATCTCAGAGACTGGGGTCACCTCTAAACCATCAATCATTGCGTTTTATCAACCTAAAGGGGTAACTCCCTGGAAACCCACACAAATTTGGAATTAGGAGGGAATACTGTTTATGAAAGGCTTCAATTTAAAAGACTGGAAAGTCCATTTATTTTGTCTCCTGCTCGTTATTGCATCAGAGCTGATCGGAAACTTTAAATTTGTTCAAGGTATCTTAAGTTTTACTTTGTTCCCGATGCTCTATGCTTTGGTGATCGGTGCGATTCTATCCATCATTAAAGTCATTGATATGGATATGATGAAGACCGCTTCTCCTTACATTGGTATCAGCGTTACTTTGTTAACCTGCAAAGTCGGTTCTACTATCGGCCCGAACTTACAGCAAGTTATCAAAGCCGGACCGGCTTTATTGCTGCAGGAAATCGGCAACTTAGGCCCGATCCTCTTCTCGATGCCGGTTGCAATTTTCCTGTTCAATATGGGCCGTGAGGCAGTTGGTGTTACCTTCTCAATTTCCCGTGAAGGTTCTCTTGCTGTTGTCGGTGATTTATATGGTCTGGACTCTGCGGAAGGTCGCGGCGTTATGGGCGGTTATGTTACCGGCACTCTGCTTGGTACAATTTTCAATAGTTTAATGTCTTCTGCTGCTCTGGCCAGCGGACTTTTCCATCCTTTCGCTTTGGCTATGGCTTGCGGCACCGGTTCCGCTTCCATGATGACCGCAGCATTGGCTCCTTTGATTGATAAATTCTCGGTAGATCCGAGCTTAATGACCAATGTGGCCGGTAAAATGCTTACCGTTCCGGAAGTGGTTGCTCAAATGCAGGCTTATGCTGCCGGCAGCCAAATCTTGACCGGTATTGATGGCTTATATATTAACTTATTCGTAGCCATCCCCTTCACGAATTGGTTCTATCGGAAATTGAAAAAGATCAGAAACCCCGGTATCACTGAAGCTGAATTGGCACCAACTCATAAAGTAAAATAGAGTAAGGAGGGAAAACCATGTCAGAAAAATGGGCAACACGCTTAAAAGTTTTGTTTTTTTCAATTTTGTTTGCTTCCATCGGTAATACAATCAATACTTGGGTGACCAAAACCAGATCACTTACCCCTGATAAAGTAAAAATTTATATGCCTTGGGATGTTTGGCCGGCATTGTTATTGATGGTAGCCATTTGTGTGGTTGGCTTAATCATCACCGACTGGGTCGAGAAAAAATGGCCGAAGGCCGATCTTCCAAGTATTCTGTTTATTTCCATGATCGCTATTTTAGTTGGTATTCCTGGCCTTTCTCCGATCGCTACCTGGATGTCCACTGAATTCAACAAAATCGGTCTGCTGCCGCTTTGCACACCGATTCTGTCTTATGCCGGTATTTCCATCGGTAAAGATCTGCCCGCCTTCAGAAAACAAGGTGTGGCGATTGTGGTTACCGCATTATTTACCTTTATCGGAACCTATATGGCTTCCGCCATCATTGCCCAAATCGCTTTGAAGGCGACCGGACAAATCTAATTTTTCTTACCGCGTTAAAAAACCGCTCGCCTTTTAAAAAGCTGCGAGCGGTTTTTTTATATTTTGCGTCAGATGATCGAAAATTCAGCAGGCTTTCCCGGCAGAGCTCACGAATTAGAAGCAGAGTTCAGTAGGAAAATAAGTTCACATTGGCTTTTGGAGGTGACAACGTGTTAAAAATCGGCATGCTGCTCTATGCGGGGTTAGGCAAATAAATGCAGCGATTGGTTGCATAGAGCTAAAATCAAGAATCGCTGATTGACTTCATTTTGATAACCCTGCTTTCTGATCAAGACAAGAAAAGAGGCAGGATTTAAATGCAATATATTAATGCAAACGATATTTTACCGGAGAATCTGCTGCAGCAAATTCAACAATATGTCAGCGGCAGCATCATCTACATCCCACAAAATCAAGCCCGTAGGAAGAATTGGGGTGCTTCTACCAATTGTAAAAATCGCATACTGGAGCGTAACAGTCAAATTAGAGAGAGAAAACAAAATGGAGCCAGTATCGACGAGTTAATTAGTGAATACCATTTATCCTATGATGCGATCAAGAGCATTCTTTATCGTAAAGTATAAATCGCAAAGCAGCCGAATCATGAGAGCGGCTGCTTTTGTGTATTTTATCTCTATAATCAAACTCTACCTTGTTTTGCGGTGGATTTTGTTTTATAGTTGATTTTGTTTGGAAAACATAGGTGTGTTGTCTTCCGTAAATTTAGCAAGAAAGTAGGATGAAACAGAGTGTCGGTAAAACAAGACTTAGCACAGATCGAGTTGATTTGTCAGAAATACAACAGGAATAATGACCCCGGCTTTCTGCTTGGTATTGTGAAGAACCAGGATTTGATCTTTTGTAAGGGATATGGCTTGGCGAATTTGGAGCATCAGATCCCGATTGGGCCTCAGACGGTTTTCCATGGTTGTTCCCTTGCCAAGCAATTCACAGCTGCTTGTATCGCATTATTGATTGAAGAAGGAAAGCTAACGGCAGAGCAAGACATCAGAACCTATTTTCCTCAGGTCAATGACAGAGGTGATCCGATTACGATTCTAAACTTGCTGCAGATGACCAACGGTTTGCCGGATGTTTATGAGACCGCCAGTGCGGTTTGCGGAATCCATGAAGATGAAGCAATCAGCCGCGCAGAATTCTGGCGTTATCTTACTGCTTGTGATTGGCGCTTGTTTAAAAGCGGTGAACGCTGGAGTTATGGCAACAGCGGCTATTTTTTACTTGGGCAATTGGTGGAAAAGCTGACCAATCTGTCTTTGAGTCAATTTGCTGATGAACAGATTTTTCAGCCACTGGGGATGAGCCATACTTTGATTCGCGATGATCACACGAAAATCATCAAAAACAAAGCAGCCGGTTATAGCAATTACAGTCGGATGCATGCCAATGACCACCGCAAGCCGTATTGCAGCCGCAACGATTTTTATTCTTTAAATGAAGAAGTTGTTGAAGTGGGCGGTGCGGGTCAGATTTGGACGACTGTAGAAGATTTCTTGCGTTGGGATCAGAATTTTTACCATAATATTTTAGGAAAAGGTTCACAGAGCCTGGTTGATTTTCTGACATCATCCGGAAAACTAAACAACGGAGCTCTTACCGGTTATGGCTGCGGACTCTTCATAGGAGAATTTGCCGGCCGGAAAATCATCCATCATGGTGGGTCTGCCGGAGGCTACAGCGCATATTATATTCAAATACCGGAGCTGAAAACATCTGTGATCACCTTGGGCAATCACAGCGACTTTGTTTATGAAATGGATATTGGTTTTAAAAACAATAATCTCTTGGAGCGTGTTTTGCGCTTGCTGCTCGGTCAAAACAGTGAAAAACCGGAAAATCAATCGCGCATGGTCGGGTTTGACTCTACCGTCCCTGGCAGCAGCAGTCAACACAGCGCAGAAAAGGCATCAGATGCAGCCTGGTTAGCGGACGTCAAAGAAGATAGATTCATGCAGCCGTGGCTCGAGTATCGCGGGACTTATCGCTGCCCTGCGCTTGAGACAGCCTATCAGGTCGAGCCGATGCAGAATAATCTCGTTGTCAGCAATCTCAATCAGCACGATACCGCTTCGGATTTGACTTATTTATCGCTTGAGCAAGATCTGTTTCTATGTCTACCCAATGCCTGCCGTTCCGATGTTTACTTGAAATTCAACCGGGATCAGGAGGGGCGTATCATTGCTTTCACCTATCAAAGCAGCAGAGATACGACTGCTGCCAGTTTTCTTTTTGTCAAACAAGTCTAAACATTTGTTCTGTTGCTGCGGTTTAAAAAATCCCTCTGCTGAGCCATCAGTGGAGGGATTTTGAGCTGATAGCAGGAAAAGCCACTCACCAGAAGGAATTTATTAGATTATCAACCTTTTGATTGACTGGAATACGAACGGGATGAGATGAGGTAGGAATGAAAAACGCGATTATTTTCGATTTGGATGGTACCTTATGGGATGCTTCCCATCAAGTAGTACCGGCTTGGAACCGAGTGCTGCAACGGCATCCTGAGACGAATCGTCAGATTACCATAGCGGATATGCAGAGTTATATGGGTAAAACCATTGCGGATATTGCGCAGAGGATGCTGCCGGAACTACCGCTCGTGCAAAGCGTAGCAATCATGAATGAATGTGCCGTGGAAGAACAGCTTTATTTGCGTGAACATGGCGGAGTGCTCTATCCTCAGCTGGCAGAGACGCTCGCCCATTTAAAAAAAGACTATCTGCTTTTTATTGTCAGTAATTGTCAGGACGGTTATATTGAGTCTTTTTTGGAATTTCATAAGTTGGCGGAGTATTTTACCGATCATGAGTGTCCCGGACGAACCGGCTTGCCCAAGGGGGAGAATATCAAGCTGATCATGGCCAGAAATCAACTTGATCGTGCTGTCTATGTCGGTGATACAGAAGGGGATCTTTCAGCGGCTCGTTTAGCGGCAATTCCCTTTATTCATGCTGCTTACGGTTATGGCCGGTTGGACAGTGAACAAGCAAGTATTGCTCAGCTGTCGCAATTACCGCAAGCAGTGAAGAAATTTTTCTCGGTCTAGAAAAAACGGCTGGTTGGCAGAATTCCAGCGCTGTGTTTTTTATAGCGTAATTGCTTTTTTTTAAAAGGACAGCAGGGGAGCTCTTCTCTGTTTATCGTGAATTGCAGAAAAAATAAATCCGTTCCCTCCGGCTATAAAACACCAATTGCGAAATGCAAAGATGTTTTGGCAGGAAGGAACGGATTTTGTATTGCAGAAGCTTTTTCTACTGCACGGTATCTTCTTTTTTACCGAAGCTGAGCAATAAGTTGAGCAGAATACCAAAAATTGCTGCTCCGGCAATGCAGGGGATGTTCATACCGAAGAAAGCAATGTTACCACCGAAGGCATACTGTCCACCTACGCCAATGACCATGATGGAAGCAATGACGGCAATGTTTTTGGAGTCGAACATGTCGACTTTTTTGTCGATCATGATGGCAATTCCTTGCGCTGCAATGGCGCCAAAAAGGTAAATTTCCAAGCCGCCAATGACTGCCAACGGAATACCGTAGATCGCTTGCATCAAGGGGGTAAAGAAGGAAATAACCATAGCGATCACAGCAGCGGCAATCAGTACGGGAATAGAGAAAACATTGGTGATCGCCATCGTACTGATATTTTCACCATAATTCGTACCAGCCGGACCGCCGACGAGACCGGAAACCATGTCGCAGAGACCATCGCCAATTAAATTGCGGTCGAGTAAATCGGCAATATTATATCTGCTTTTTCCTTTTTTTGCGGCAAGATTATTGACATAAATATCGAGCTGATAGATATGTGCGGTCGATTCCGGAATTGTTGCAATGGCAATCGGCATGATTGCGATGACTGCGGCCAGAGAAACTTTAGGTAAAGTGAAGGCAGGCACCGCCAGCGGTCCCCAGGACCAGAGAGAGCTATTGAGTGCAGCTGCTGGCATGACACGGAATAAGTTGAGATCGGCACCGCCGACAGCTACAAGGAGAGCAGCGGTCGCACAGCCGACCAAGGCTCCAAGCAGGAGAGGCAATTGAGACAAAAAACCTTTGAGATATCTGGAGAATAAAATGGTAGATAAGAGCGTTACGAGAGAGACAACCCAGACCCAACTGGTTCCGGCAGCACCGACAGCAGCAGCCTTGGGAGCGGCATCGGCCAGCGCGTTACCGGCAAGGGTCAAACCGATGATCATGGCGACAGATCCGGTCACGCAAGGAGGCAAGACTTTTTCAACAGCATCGCGTCCGGAAAACCGAACCAAAAAACCGGCAGCGATAGAAACCAAACCGGAAAGGATGATACCAAACTGAGCATAGGAAATCAGTTCTGCCGGAAGAATTCCGGTTGCCTGAAACGAGGCGATCTGCGCTGCACTGCCCTCGGAAGCGACCATACTGGCAATTGCGGTAAGATAAGCAAAACTGGAGCCGTAATAAAGAGGGATTTTTCTGCCGGTAATCATAATAAAGCAGAGTGTGGCCAGGCCGCTGGCAAAGATCGTGGTGGAAACTTGGAAGCCTGTGATCAATGCGACTGCGATGGTAGCCGGAAACATCACGATTACCTGCTGCAACGCATACAGCATCAGTTTCAGTGGGGTTGGCCGCTCATCAGGTAAGTAACCGAGGACTACTGGTTTTTGTCTCATTTTCTTACTCCTATCTGTGTTTGGTTTTTTTAGTTACTCCGAACTAAACCTGTTTATTATAAGATGATTTTCCGGAAAATTCAATGCAAAATTTCCCAATTTTGAGTTTTTCCCGAGAAATATTTCATTTATCGCAGAAAAACTGACCCGGTCTGGAATTTGCATAATTTGCAGAGGACGGTGGAGCGCAGAAATAGTAGTTTCTCGCTTTTGGGATTGCTTTGTTTCATCTAGACCAAGATCCGGCTCCACTTCATTTTCTGATATTGCGAGCTCAAAACAAAACCGTATATGATTTATTTTGCATGACGACAGAAAAAATCATCTGCAAGAATAAAGGGAAGCAAAGTCTCTCAATGGAATTAAACAAACAATCTATTATTCAAAAGCAACCGGAATGAGATGAGAATGTTGAGAGAAAAAAGCAAAACATGCAGAAGGCAAGACAAGCAAGAGGATCATCAACTGGAGCTCCGACCCGGAGGCAGATTGATCTTGCTGCTGCTGTTATGCGGGTTGCTGCTTTCGCTTTGCAGCTGTCAACTGCCTCAACGAAGTCGTGAACCTCTCACTGTCCAACCGCAGGATGCTCTGCTCGGAACCATTCGGATCAAAGCCGGAGATCTGCTGACGAGGGATATCATTCCGCAGCTCAGTCAGGTTTTCTCCTTAACACCGGAAGAGATCAAAATAACGCTGACCGGCGCCGATTCCGATCTGATCAATCCGGAATTGAACGATTTTCGCCGCATGGAAGGGATGATCCTGCCGGGTGAATATGAAGTGACGAGCGGCAGCTTATTGCAGCAGTTGATCACGCAATGGATCACTGCTTCAGAAGCGCGAATGCAAAGATTGCAGGTAGACCAACCTGTTTTGAATCGCCTTACTCCTAGTGAACAGCTGATTCTCGCTTCCATTGTGGAGGCTGAATGTCTGGCAGGTCGGTATCAAGCAGAAGTGGCCGCGGTGATGCAAAATCGTCTGGCGGATGCGGCTCAGCTGCAAAGCTGTGTTACCGTCGAGTATGCGCTTGGCTTCCAGCGCTTCTATTTAACCAACGATGATCTTGGGGTGATCAGTGCTTACAATACCTATCAGATCAGTGGCTTGCCGATTGGTCCCATTTGCACCGTTGGTGATGCAGCGCTGAAAGCGGCGATACAGCCGTCTGTCGATGCAAAACTTTATTTTTTCTTTTACGATTATCTGCAAAATGACATGTTCTTTTTTGCGGATGACGAAGATTTTGCAGCGGCAGCGTCTGCTTCCCAACAACAGTTTATTGCAGCTGCGAAAAATTCAGCAAGCGCCGAGATCAATAAACAGTACTTATTCCGCTGAGAATTTTTAAATTAGAATAGAGAAGGTGGTCATTATGGCGAACCAAGCGAAAATTGTGATTGTCAGAAACGGTCCCTATCAGGTTACAGGCAACGTAGCAATCTCGGAAAAGATCATTACCCCTAATGGCAGGCAGTATGAACTGAAAGAAGGCCAGCCGCTGCCTCAGGCTGAAAGTTATGCCTTGTGTCGCTGCGGCAAGACCAAGACGCCTCCTTTTTGTGACGGATCCCATCTGCATACGCATTTTGATGGCGAAGAAACAGCTTCCAAAGCAAATTACCTGGACCGTTTGGTAGATGTACAGCAAGGTCCGGAACTGGACTTGTTGGACGACGGACGCTGTGCCTTTGCGCGGTTTTGTCACCGTAATACGGGCAGTGTCTGGGAATTGATCGCTAATTCCGACGATCCCGCTTTGAAAAAAGAAGCGATGATTGCCGCTTCTGAATGCCCATCCGGCAGATTGGTAGCATTTGACAAGGAGGGCAATCAAATCGAAAAAGAGTACGCTCCTGCCATTTTTATTTTGCAGGATCCGCAGAAGAAAGTCAGCGGTCCTATTGCGGTCGTAGGCCGCATCCCAATCGAATCAGCAAATGGAGTGCCATACGAAGTGCGCAATCGGGTCGCCTTATGCCGCTGCGGTGAATCGAGCATCAGCCCATTCTGCGATGCATCGCATATCAATGCAGAATATAAAGATAAGTAAAGAGTGAACAGGGTGGCCGCAGTTTTGAAATTCAAGCGAGCTCATTTTTTAAGAAAAGCCATATGATCGAGGAGGACTATTCTATGTTGTGGTATTTTTTTATCTTTATTTTAGTGGCAGCGACTTTTTTAATGATCTATTTTTCATCTCGGATTTTTGCTTCCGTCTTTCTCAATCCGCATAAACATATCAGCTTGGAAAAAACGTCGGAACAAGCGAAAGCGATAGCGCAATATTATGTAGATGGCATCAATGATTTTATGCAGGAGAAACCGGAAGAATTGGAGATTAGGAACGATGGTTTTCAATTGCATGGCTATTACCTCGCTGCCTCCAAACCGGTGACAATTATCCTGCTGCACGGTTGGCGAGATGAAGCACAGGCAATGATGAAGGATGCTTTGACTTACTATCGCAGCGGTTATTCGGTTTTCCTGCCGGATCTGCGTTCTCATGGTCAAAGCCAAGGTAAATACATCGGCATGGGCTGTGTCGATAGAAAAGACATTCTCAGCTGGATCCGTTTTCTCTTGAGCAAAGACCCCAGTAAAAATGTCTTTGTCTTGGACGGACTTTCCATGGGAGCTGCCACTGCGCTTGCCTTAAGCGGGGATGCCGATTTCCCAACAGAAGTGAAAGCCATAATCAGTGATAGTGCCTATCCTTCGGTTCAGGAATTATTACCGGAAATGCTGAAATTCAAACAAGGTTACATCAAGGTAATGCATCTTTGGCTGCTGGAAAAATGGTGTCAGCTACTTTGCCATTATTCGTTCACGCAGGATACTCCGTTTGAACAAGTGGCAAAATCGAAGACACCCACCTTTTTTATCCATGGCAGCGCGGATAATTTCGTACCGATGGTCCTGGCGCAGAAGCTTTATGGCAACTGCAGTGCGCCAAAAGAATTCTGGGCAGTGGATGCTGCCGGGCATGGCAGCGCCTCCTGGATTGCCAGAGAACAATACGGCAAAAAGAAATTGGATTTCCTGGAACGAGTTTTAACGAAGCTGCCGTAGGAGAAATCCGGTGGACGCTTGGAATTATCGCCAAAAAACACAACTGGCTGTCTGACCGATGGATTCATATCGGCAAGACAGCCAGTCTTATTTTTTCGAATTCCTCATTCGAGCGAGTGCTTGTTCGGTTAATTTTTACTTGCCGCCAAACAGTGCAGCAAAAGTATGCGTAAGGGTTTCATGTTTTACTGATACGACATCAAATCGGAGCAGATGGAAGGTGATTTGGACGCAAAACCCGGCAGCGAGAGCGGAAATGACCGTGCCGATTCCGATCATGCCGCCCAATTGCCACCCAATCAAAATGACAAGCAATTCGATGCAGGCTCGGCAAATCCCAACCGGCAGATGGGTTTTTCGTGTCAGCGCAACCATCAAACTGTCTCTGGGACCGGCGCCAAATCCGGAACCGATATAAAAATAGGTAGCTAAAGCAATGATAAATAAACCGGTGATCATCATTAAAAGTCCGGGGAAGAAGCTGGCGGCCAGCGGTATCAGGTTCCAATCCAGCAAGAGATCCATCATAAAACCGATTAATACCATATTACAGAGCGTACCTAGTCCTAATTTCTCTCCCAGCAGAGCAGATAGAACGCCGACCAGTATACCTACTAAAATCGAAGCGGTGCCGATGCTGATGCCGGTTGTTTTGGCGATTCCAGCGTGAAAAGCATCCCAAGGCGCATAACCAATGTTGCCCTTCATAGTAACTACGATACCGAGCGCGTAAAGAAATAAACCAAAAGCCAGGCGCAGCAGACGAACGGGGTAATTTTTCATCAATGATCTCCTTTGAAAAATCAGATTTGTGTCCAACTCAGAAACAGCTCAGAAAGCGCTGCGATTTAGGTTGATTATAGCTTTTTTTAGCTTGAAGTCAAGAGAATTGCTCTGATATCTGCCAAAGAACTTTCCATTTCATCTGTTAATAGTAAAGTAAAGTCTTCACTTGGGAGGATTTTCAGAAGAAATGCAGAATTAATTAGTAAGGAGATATTTTCCGAATCGAATCCGATTGCTTATTTCGATAAAAACAATAGGTAGAAAGGAAAGAGGAAAAAAGAAACAAAATGAAGAAATTCTTGAAAATTTTACTTGTGATCGTGGCAGTATTTGTGCTTTTTTCTATTGTGATGAGTATGGTGATGGCACAGGGCTTAAAGGAAGGCAGCAATCTGGTGATTAATGGTATTGACTTATCCGCTGTGCAGGATGGTGTTTATAACGGCAAATATGATGCCGGCAGATTCTCTAATCAACTCAATATTACAGTCAAAGACCATAAAATCACAAAAATCGAAGTAGTGAAAGATGTTACTTTTGCAAGTGCCGCTGTCACAGAAGCTGTTTTTGCTAAAGTGATAGATGAGCAAAAAATCCAATTCGATGCCATTGCAGGTGCAACGGTCACTTCAAAAGCTTATTTGAAAGCAATCGAAAATGCATTCAATCAGAGGTAGCGTCAGAGCAAGCGCATACTCTTTCACCAATACAGAAGCTGAGCGCTTTTCCCGTTAGGTATACGAAAAGGAGACGAACCATGCCGTCACAAACACAACCAAACACGATTGACGAATACATCGGCAGCTGTCCGGAGGGCATCCAACCAAAACTGCAGGCTTTGCGGCAAATCATTGCCAGCTGCTCCCCACTTTTAACTGAAAAAATGAGTTGGCGCATGCCAACATTTTATTATCTCGGCAATATTATTCATTTCGCCGCACAAAAAAAACATATTGGCCTTTATCCCGGAGCGGAAGCGATTATTCAGTTTGCCGACCGTCTGGCAGAGTATAAAACCTCAAAAGGTGCCATCCAAATTCCGAACAGCAAAGAGTTGGACAAAATTTTAATTTGTGACATCGTAGAATATAATCTGATGCTGCGGGCAGCAGGAACACGCTAAACCGATTGCTGATTCTCTGCCGATCATCAAATTAAGAAGCACGTCAAGAAGTCTTAAAATCATCAATTTTCTAGGAATTCAAATCTTAAAAGGAGGTAAGCGATGAATACTTTCATAAAATCAGTCAGTCAAGTCTTCCGCAACGCCCTGAGAGCTTTCAAAACGTTCCCGGCTGCCAATACGGCCGCACTGGGATTTGCCTTGGTTACCATGATCCGCATTCAACTGGACTGGCCTGCGCAGGAAGCGTATAACTTGCTGTTTAATTGCCTGCACTGGGCGTTGGCATTCGGTGCTGTTTTCAGTTTGGCGGCGATCACCACGGCGCAAAGCCGTTTCAATACCGGAAAAGCATTCCTGATTGCAAATTTGGCCGGCGCTGCCGTCACACTGTTTACCTTTCTCATCCTTTATTTTTTTGGCGCGGAAGTTGCCGGCACACGCTATGGCACGGTCACAGCACTGGCTGCCGCCCGTGTCTCAGTAGGAATCTTGCTCAGTCTCGTTGGTTTTATCATCGTAACTGGCTTGCCGTCGGAAAAATCCGGTTTTGACCGCTCTTTTTTCATGGCGGAAAAAGCTTTCTTTATTGCTTTATTATATGGTCTTGTGATTCTGGCCGGTGCTTCCGGTGTCGTCCGCGCTTTTCAGGCGCTTTTGTATCAGGAAATGAGCGGTAAAGTTTATCAGTATATTCTGACGCTGGCAGGATTTTTGACCTTTACCATTTTCACCGGTTATTTCCCGGACTTCCGCAAAGGTCAGCAGGATGAACATCTGGCTATCGCAGAAAAACAACCTCGTTTCATCGAAGTGCTCTTCGGGGGTATTATGATCCCGATCGTACTGGCTTTGACTGCGGTGTTGTTTGCCTGGATCGGGCAGATCATTTTTACCAGAGAGTGGCCTTCTTTTCTTATGCTTTCCGGGATTGCCACCAGTTATGCCGTATTCGGTATTTGGCTGCATATTATGGTGACTCGACAGCAGTCCGCCATAGCGAAATTTTACCGTAAATTCTATCCGCTTGCTGCTCTGATCATTTTGATTTTTGAACTCTGGGCCTTGGTCCTGCGTTTGAATGAAAGCGGTTTAAAATTAGCAGAATATAGCTTCGCCGTCATCTGGATTTTTTCAGTTGTCGCTGCTGTCTTACTGCTCTGGAAAAAGGAAATTTCGCACAATTTCATTGCCCTACTGCTTTGCGCTCTCGCTGTATTTTCCGTCCTGCCGATGGTAGGTTATCTTGACTTACCGGTTAGTATGCAAGTCAGCCGTTTGGAAAAACTTTTGCTACAGGAGGATTTATTACAAAACGGGGAATTAGTGGCGGCCGTCAGTCTACCGGAAGTGAAAGTACGCCAAGCAATTACTGATGCGGTTAATTTCCTTGTTTATGCCAATAGTGATAAACTGCCGGTATGGTTTGCAGCGAATCTCAGCGACAGCAGCGTTTTTAAAAAGAAGTTTGGCTTTGAACCTGCCTTTGTCAGCGGGGTCCCTGCTTCTCCGCCAACCTCTTATCTTAGTACGTCGCTGGCAATGTCAAATGAAGCTTTGGATGTCAGTACCTATCGTTGGGCGATTTTGATGCAGTCAGGCGGCAAAGACAGTACGACAGCTGTTTTCACTGGGAATCGGGGTAATTACCTAATCCAATGGAGTCTCGAACCCAAAACCGGCATGCCGATTTTCAACATTAAGTTGAATGACAATTTAATTCTGGAAGATAAACTGAACGCATACCTGGATCGCTTACTGGCTGCTTATCCGCCGAGTCAAGCTGATACAGTGTTTCCTCCCATAGCGGACATGTGTTTTGCCTTGGAAACACCGGAATTAAACATCCTGCTGGTCTTCCGCTCGATCAATATCAATCTGGATCTCACTACGGATACAATGACTTATTGGTTGGAAATCGGCACGATCTACATATCGGAAAAACCTTAGCAGCGTCGTTCTCGGCAGATTGGATGATTTTCTCGACAGACCTCCCACCTCGGTGCGGAGGTCTGTTTTCGCTCGTTATCATTGGTTTTCTATGGTTTTATGGTCGGCGGTCAAAGCGGCAGAAAGTGATGCTCGCTGCTTACCTTTAACAGGACAATGTAGAGGTTTGTAGTTTTTCTGAAAAATATGGAAGGAAAACAGGCATTGGAAGAGAATAGGATATGTAACCCAAGCATTTTTAATAAAAAGAATGGGATCAGGAAGAAGACAAGCTTACAGGCACAAAAGCAGAGGAGCGATGAGAGATGAAAGAACATAAAGTGAAAGGCTACATTCGTATCTTGGTCAGCACGACATTTCTATTGATGATCGTGATCAATGTGTTAGCAAATATCATGAAATTCAACGGCCAGACAACCGGTGATGTTTCCAATGCTTATCCGAATCTTTTTGCTCCGGCTGCGATTACCTTTGCTATTTGGGGTGTGATTTATCTTTTATTGGCAGCCTATACACTCTATCAACTCGGCTTTCTGCAGGATAATTTAAGTGGGGAACAAGCGAAGTTCTTAGGTAAAATCGGCTTTATTTTTTCTTTGTCATCACTGGCGAATGCCGTTTGGATTTTCACTTGGCATTATCATCGAATCACACTGGCGATGGTCCTGATGGTGGTTATTTTGGTCTGCCTGATTGCCATCAACCGCATAGTTCAGCAAAGAGAGCTGAGCCCGAAAGAGCGATTTTTCGTGCAATTACCGTTCAGTGTTTATTTTGGTTGGATTACCGTGGCAACCATTGCCAATGCGACGACGCTGCTGGTCAGCAAGGGCTGGAATGGTTTTGGCCTGACAGATGCGGTTTGGACAGCAATTATGCTCGTGGTCGGCACATTGATTGGCGTTTTCACCATGCTGTCGCATCAAGATTTTGCTTATGGTTTGGTGATGATTTGGGCTTATCTTGGCATTTGGCTGAAGCATACCGGTGAAACCGGCTTTGCAAGCCGTTACCCGATGGTTATTTCGGTAACACTGGGCTGTATTGCCGTATTTGTGCTGGTTGAAATCTATTTGACGATTAAAAATATGAGAGAAAGATGAAATTTGAGGTTAATCGCTTAAGCCGCTACACGAATCTTTATTTGGCTGATTTGGCAGTAAAACCTGAACAGACTTGATTATGAACGGCTCGACAGCTGTTTTTCAAAATTAGTCGAAGAGAAAAGGTTTGACTCCCTCGCATATCAACAAAGGAAGTGTCGATCGATGAATGAAATGAAACCGGAGCAGATTGCCGCCTGCGGGATGAACTGTCGGCTGTGTCTCGCATACAAAAGAGCTAAAAAGCCCTGCCCCGGATGCAGATCAAAAGACTTACCCGATGCAATCAGCTGCCGTCGCTGTGTGATTAAGAATTGTCCGACCATTCAGCATAACACTTCCGGTTTTTGCTACGAATGCGACAAATTTCCTTGCCTTCGTCTGAAGGCTCTGGATAAACGCTACCGTGGCAAGTATCATATGAGCATGCTGGAAAATTTACAGAACATCAAAACTAATGGTCTGACAGTTTTTTTGGAGCAACAGATAAAACGGTGGACCTGTCCGCAATGTGGCAGTATTGTTTCTGCTCATCGACCGCTTTGTCTTTTGTGTCATGCGGATTATCCCAAAACAGAATACTTAAAATAACGAAAAACGCCCTGTTATCACGTAAGAAAGCCTTTCTTCGGAAGGCGAAAAGCTTGCATAACAGGGCGATTCCTATTATAATGGAGCAGTTGAAATACAGTGAAAGGGATTGAAGCGATCGTGAACATGCCTTTGACACTGGCAAATTGGTTCCTGGCCATTTTGCCGGTCTTGGTTTTGGTAACAGGGATTTTAGTTTTTCAATGGGAAGCAGCCAAAGTAGGCGCCATTTCCTGGCTGGTTGCCGTAGCAGATGCTTATTTCTTTTTTGGCACGGATTTCCGCTTGATGGCCTTGGCCAACAGCAAGGGAATGAGTCTTTCTTTATATGTCCTGCTGATCATCTGGGGAGCCGTTTTTATGTATAACATTGCCGACGGAGCCGGTGCCATCAAAGTGATCGGTAAAAAAATCGCCGGCATTTCCGATGATCAGCGTTTGCAGTGCCTTTTATTAGCCTGGTGTTTTGCGCCTGTGCTGCAAGGTTTGGCTGGATTCGGTATCCCGGTGGCTGTCGTTGCGCCGATCATGGTCGTCATGGGCTTTTCACCATTGGTGGCAGTCGCTGCTTGTCTGGTCGGTCATTCCTGGTCGATTTCTTTCGGTTCCATGGCTTCTTCTTATAATTCAATACAACTGGTGACGAATATTCCGGGTGAAGTAATTGGTCCCTGGATGGCGATTATCTTCAGTGCAGCGATTTTCGCTACCGGTTTCTGTGTGGCGCATATTTTCGGCGGCTGGTTTGCTGTGAAAAAGAGTGTGCCGCAAATTTTGAGCACCGGTGCTGTGATGTCCTTTACACTCTGGCTGACTGTCTATATCGGCACACCGCAGCTGGCGACGCTGATGGCAGGGTTAGCAGGCTGTGTTGTAATGATGATCTGGGCCTACCTCGGAAAAAAGCATACCATCAAGGCCAAAACAAACGAAGACGCAGAAAAACAAAAAATGAGTTTTACCGTTGCCTTCTCACCGTATTACGCTTTGATCCTGATCTCCGTTCTTTCGCAGCTCAAGCCGATCAAAACCGCCTTGTCTGCTTATAATTGGGGCTTGAATTATCCGGAAGTGCAGACAGCCCTGGGTTATGTTGTAACTGCAACCAGTAAATATTCCAAAATTCAGTTTTTCTCCCACCCGGCACCGATTTTACTCTTCTCAGCCTTGCTCGGTTATGTCATTTATGTCCTGAAAACCGGGGCAAACCCCAACATCATGAAGATTTCTCTGAAAAAAACCGTGGAAAAAAACGTCCCTTCCGGTGTGGGAATCGCCACGATGGTCATGATGGCCTTGATTATGAGTGATTCCGGCATGACCAATATGATTGCCCGCGGAGTGGCAACGGTTTTCGGTGTGCTTTATCCGGTGATGGCACCTTTTATCGGTGTCCTGGGTTCCTTCATTACCGGCAGCAATACCAATTCCAATGTCATGTTTGGTGTCCTGCAAAAAGAAACCGCACTGGTGCTTGGCAAGAGCGCAGTCCTCATGGCAGCAGCGCAATCCGTCGGCGGTTCACTGGGCGTCTCGATGTCACCCTCCACCATCATGACCGGAGCTGCCAATGTTGGCATGAATGGCAAAGAGAATGAAATTATGAATGTAACGATGAAATATTGTCTGATCAATACGCTGATCGTTGGCATCTTCGTCTTGATTCTATCCAATATTTTCTACATATAGCGACAAAAAGGAGAAAAATCATGACTGAGAAAGAGAAGAAATCCCTTCCCGTCAGTTGGCGGAAAAGATACCGTGTCTTGTTTTTGCGGATCGCATTTGTTTTGTTTTGGCCTGGTTTCGCTTTTGCTTACCTGGGCGGTGTGAATAATCAGCCCGGTTATATCGCTGCTTCCTTTGCACTTTTCACCGTAGCTGCCATACTGTCCATCCTGGTGAAGAAATAACTTGAAACGATAGCCCTGCTGTCATGCTGTGCTATCGTTTTTTTAATAACAGAGGAGTGATTGAAATGAATCAGCCTGTCTTAATGTTTCGGACTGCGAACCCCAAGGATATCCCTTTGATCTTGAGCCTGATCAAAGAGTTAGCCGATTATGAAGGTCTGCTCAGTGAAGTCATTGCCACAGAAGAATTACTGCAGGAATGGTTATTTGAAAAACAAAAAGCTGAAGTTATGATCGGCGAAATAGAGGATCAACCCATCGGTTTTGCCCTATTCTTTCATAATTTCTCCACTTTTTTGGGCAGAGCAGGTATCTATCTGGAAGATCTCTATGTCCGGCCTGCTTTTCGCGGCAAAGGCTACGGCAAAGCTTTTTTAAAAAAATTAGCAGCTCTTGCTGTAGCAAGAGGCTGTGGACGTTTGGAATGGTGGTGCCTGGATACGAATCTGCCCAGTATTGAGTTTTATTTGGCCATGGGAGCGGAAAAGATGCAGGATTGGACCGTTTATCGTGTGGCAGGGGAGAAATTGCTTGAAATGAGCCAGGGGGACGGGGGTGTTGGCACAGATCTTTTGTCGTGACCTGCATCATCTGGCAAATATGAGGACGGATACTTCTTGCATTGTAGCTAAAAGCATAATTCTTAAACACGCTGTTTGCGTATAAGAATTATGCTTTTTTATTTGAAATATATTTTTGTATTTAGATTTTTTAACAAGGATTATTTCTGTATTCGTAGAATTAAGAATAAAGCTAGTTGAGATTTTAGGGTTAATTGTTCTTGTTGTTTTGAATTAAATATGATCAGCTGAAGAATCTGCCCTTGGAGTTTAAAGCAATTGAAGAATAAGGAGCGAAGCAATATGAGAAACCATTTATCCAGCAAAGTTCTGATCTTACTTTTATCTGTTTTTCTTTTCTGGGGTTTAAATGCCAATTTATTACCTACAGTATCAGCTGCAACGGATGTATGGGATGGCAGCGTCGCCGCTTCATTTTCCGGTGGAACGGGAACAGTGGGCGAGCCTTATCAAATTGCCACCGGAGAGCAGTTGGCGTATTTGGCTACCTTAGTCAGTGGTGGGAATGCAGCTTATCAGAATGCATATTATCAGCTTACCGCCGATATTGATCTGAATCACTTGCAATGGACTCCGATTGGAACAGCGACAAAGGATTTTTACGGCAATTTTGACGGTCAGAATCATAAAGTAAGTAATCTTGCGATCGGGACTTCGTCTTCTTATGTAACCACACTGAAATTCAACGGCTTGTTCGGTTATACTGGCTTTACGCAGAACACCGCGTCTATCCGCAATATAGGTGTAGTGAATGCAGCTATTTATGTGAATTATTCAACTGTTGGCAGCAGAATTGGCTGTCTAGTTGGGTATATAAACGGAACAGTCAGCAATTGTTACGCGACCGGAACGATCAGCAGTTTGGCAGACAACAGCTATATCGGTGGATTGATTGGGCATGTTAACCCTGCAACAGTAACCTCATCTTATACTGTTGTCGATATCACTGGTGCCGGCAGCACTGCAGTTGATCTCACATCAACAACACTATACACTCAAGCCGGCGGTTTGATTGGGCGCAATAACAATGACACTGCTGCTGCTGTGACTAATTGTTATGCGTTGGGTACGGTGAACTGTACAGGATCCGCTATGGCTGGCGGTTTGATCGGCTATTGGGGCAGTGTTGGCAAGACAAATGCCATCATAACTAATTGTTACGCAACCGGCAATGTCAGCGCTGCTGCTGGGTTAGCCACCAAAGTAGGCGGATTTGTTGGTTTTATGGTTTCCGGAGTAACCAATACAAGCTACTGGAATAGCACTGTCATTGCCGTTGGAGTGGGTACGAACAACAGTTCGAGTGCACCATTCGCAAAGAGCAGCACTGAAATGCAGAGTGATGCTTTTTATCAGCTTTTAAACACCAATACCGGCTCAAATGTCTGGCAGAAAGACAGCGGCAATGTCAATCAGGGATACCCGATGTTGACTGGGATCGGTGTCGGCTACATTTCGAATACGACACCTACCTATAGCAGCGCCGTGAAAACGGTGACCGTCTTTGCCAGCGAATCGGCGTTCGATCTCAAACCCTATTTGCATGCCAGCGATACCGACGCGAGCCAAAGCTTGACTTGGTCACAGCAATCCGCTCCTGCGCATGGCAGCTTATCCTTTTTTGCAGCAACCGCAGCTACCGGTTCGGCGGACATTTCGCCAGGCGGTATGATTTCTTATACACCGGCAGCAGGTTATTGCGGCAGTGATACTTTTGCCATTCTGGTCAGCGATGGTTCCACTACTGCGACTAAGAGTTTTACTGCAACGGTATATGCAGCTACTGATACTTGGGATGGATCGAAGGCAGCAACCTTCGCCGCTGGCGATGGTTCTGTGGCTTCTCCCTATTTGATTGGCAATGCGGAACAGCTGGCTTATCTTTCTGATTTGTTGAACAATTCAAATGCGACCTATCGCAGCTGTCAGTATAAATTAATGGCGAATCTTGATCTGGCGCAAATTCAATGGATACCCATAGCCACAAGTAACAGCAATCTGATTTTTTTTGATGGCGTTTTTGATGGCAACAATCACATGATCACTAACTTAGCAATTGGCACATCCACGAGTCCTAACACAACATTTGGTAATGCTGGTTTATTTGGTTATATTTATGGTGGCACTCTCCAGAATCTTGGTTTAGCGAATGTTTCAATTTATTCCGGTTATAATAGCGCTTCGGTTGGTGGTTTGGCAGGAGCAGTCAGCGGTTATATCGGGATCACAAGCCATATTTCCAATTGTTTTACGACGGGTTATATTTCCAGTGCGGATAACTATACCTATGTCGGCGGTATAGCGGGTTCCTTTGCCTATAGTACGATCAACAATTGTTCTTCGTCCGGCAGTATCAAAGGTGGTACAGATGCAAGCGCAGGTGGATTGCTCGGCATGGCGCAGATTAGCGGCACGATCACGGATTGTTATTCAACAAGCAGTGTAATCGCAAACGGAGGAGAATATCCTTCTGCCGGCGGTTTGATCGGATACCTTGGCATTGATGGCGCAGGTGTACCTTCTACAACCATCACAGCTTGTTATGCTACAGGTAATGTGACCTGCAGCGTAGCGGAATACTTAGGTGGTCTGATTGGTTACAGCGATGGTGGCACGATCGTCCGAAGCTATCATAATAGCCAAGCAGCGCACGTTCGTAATGCAACAGTTTTAGCAGCAAAAGGAGTCGGTTCCAGTCAGGCAGGAAAATTAACTGGGGATTCCATCCCGCAAACCGTTGCTGAATTACAGAGCAATACATTCTTGACCACACTGAATCACGGCAGCACAACCTGGAACGCTGATCTCAGTCTAAAGAATTTTGGTTTCCCCATCCTTGCTTTCACGCCTCCGGTCATCACAAACTTATATCGGATCACTTACGACGGTAATCTGAACACCACCGGTTCGGCTCCGATCGATACTGGATTTTATCCATCCGGATTGACGATTGCTGTTGCCGGTAATTCCGGTGAGTTGGCAAAATCAGGCGCGGAATTTGGCGGCTGGAATACGCTCAGCAACGGTTCGGGAACAAATTATATTGTAGGTTCTGATTATCTTGTTTTCGGTAATGCAACGCTCTATGCTCAATGGAATCCTACCATACCGACAGTGACATTATCCATCAAAAATTCGTTAATAATGGAAAGCAGCGGTACGGCAACCGTCACTGCGGCGCTGTCTGCCGCCTACAGCCAAGATACCACTGTTTCATTCAGCTACAGCGGAACAGCAACACGTGATACCGATTATACCGCAGCAGCATCTCTTGTTATTTCTGCCGGCATGACAGAAGGCGGGTTTACGATTACCTCAACCGATGACGGCTTGGTGGAAGAGAACGAGACGATTCTGATCGATATCTCTGCAATATTAAACGGTATTGAGTCCGGCGATCAGCAGGTAATAACAGTAATCATTAATGATGACACAGCACCTGCAGTTGCTTCCATCCTGCGCAAACAGCCTCTAGGGTCATTGACCAATGCTTCCAATCTGGTTTACCGTGTGACCTTCAGTAAGATTGTTACCGGTGTGGATACCAACGATTTCGCACTTGTCACGAGTGGAACAGTCAGCGCCAGCATCATCTCTGTATCTTCCGTAAGCGGAGCGATTTATGATGTCACGCTTTCTTCCGTGTCCGGCAGCGGCAGTTTGCGTCTGGATCTGAATGCGGGCGGCACCGGTATCTGTGACAGCGCAGGCAATGCGATTGCAGCTGCTGCATTTACCTCGGGAGAAATCTATACCGTCGATCAGCAAGCACCGACTGTTCTTTCCGTTAACGTACCGGCTGCAGCGACTTACCGTACCGGAGCAACCCTTTCTTTCAACGTGAATTTTTCTGAGAATGTTGCGGTGGTGAATGGAAGTAACTCCGCTTTAGAAATCAACATTGGCGGCAGCATGGTGAATGCAGCCTATTCCTCCGGCAGCGCGACGTCTTCTTTGCAGTTCATATATACCGTCTTAGAAGGTCAGCTTGACACGGATGGGATTGTTATTACCTCCCTTTCCTCAATCGGTGAAAATATCACGGATTCCGCAGGCAATGCTGCGCTGCTGACGCTGAATTCAATCGCCTCCACTGCCGGGGTCCAAGTGGATGCAGTCGCTCCTGTGGTCAACAGTGTCACGGTACCGAGTCCGGATACTTACATTATTGGCAACAGGCTTTCCTTTATCGTGAACTTCTCGGAAGCTGTCAATCTTGTTTTGGCAGATCAAGACAGTCAGGCTTATCTCAGCCTATCAATCGGTTCTACAACCGTGCAAGTATCTTACCTTAGTGGCAGCGGTTCGGAAAACCTTACTTTCACTTACACCATTGCAGCCGATGATGCAGATGATAACGGCGTAGAACTAGCGACTGCCATTCACTTGGCGGGCGCTGCAATTCAGGACGCTGCTAACAATCAAGCGTTGCTGACACTGAATAACGTTGGTAGTACGACAGCTGTTTTAGTAGACGCCATAATCCCAACGGTTAGCAGTGTAGCTGTTCCTGCCAATGGTGTTTATACAACCGGTCAAACACTCGACTTTACGGTGGTGTTTTCGGAATCGGTTAGCACGAATAATCCCTATTTACTGCTGACGATTGGCGGCAGGCAAGTACAAGTAAATTATAGCAGCGGCAGCGGTTCTCCAAACCTGCTTTTCCGTTATACTGTGCTGCAGAATGATCTCGACATGGATGGGATCAGCTGTGAACCGCTGATTGCAACGGCGGGAAGCTGGCTGACAGACCTTGCCGGCAATCCGGCTGAGCTGACCCTGCACGGCATGGGCAATACGAGTTTGGTGACCGTCGATGCAGTGGCAGCGTCCATCACCAGTGTGACTGTGCCTGCTGCAGATACCTATCGGATGGGAGAAACGCTGGATTTTACGGTGTATTTTTCTGAAAATGTCACCCTAACAGAAACCCGACCGGACTCCGATCCGCTGCACCTAATCCTAACGATCGGTCAATCCATTGTTCATGCCAACTATCTCAGCGGCAGCGGCAGCAATGCGATCTTATTCCGTTATACCGTTTTGTCTGGTGATACGGACACGGACAGTATTGGCTTGGGCACACTGATCAGCGGTACGGGAGAAAGTCTCTTCGATGCTGCCGGCAATGAAGCCAGCCGGGTGCTGAACGAAGTCATTAACACGAACCTGATTTATGTGGATGCGATTGTGCCAACCGTCAGCTCGCTCAGTTTACCCGTTGCAGGAGTTTATAGCATCGGCAGCCAACTCGATTTCATCCTCAACTGCTCGGAAGACGTCTTCCTGAATAATCCATCCCCGAATTTAGGGGGTAATCCTTACCTCGAACTCACTCTCGAAAGTTCGACAGTGAAAGCCGATTATCTCAGCGGCAGCGGCAGCAGTGCGCTTTTATTCCGTTATACCATTGCAGAAAACGACCTGGATCCGGATGGAATCGTCGTTGCCGGCGCATTAAATAAACTAACCTATGATTTTTTTGATGCTGCCGGTAATACAATCAATCCGAATCTGCCGCTTGAATCTACTGCCTCCGTCCTGGTGGACGCGGTGCGGCCAGTAATAACTCAGGTTACCGTTCCTGCTGCCAAAACTTACAAGCTGGCAGAAACGCTGCTCTTTACCGTTCATTTTTCGGAACCGGTCGCTGTGACCAGTCTGTTGGGCGGAAGCGTCAGTCAAGCCTATCTTCCACTCAGGATAGGCAGTAATACCGTAGAGGCGGAATATCGCAGCGGCAGCAATACGAATGCTCTTGTATTTTCTTATACGATTGTCAGGAACGATTTTGACAGTGACGGCATTACCGTCCTTTCACCGATTGATGCTGTAAGCAGTAAGATTTGCGATTTAGCGACAAATGAAGCGGATTTGACGTTAAGTTCAGTGGGTGACACAGCCGCTGTTCTGGTCGATGCAGTTCTGCCGCAGGTAACGAGTGTCAGTGTGCCGGCCGCAGATACCTATCTTGCCGGTGAAAGTTTGAATTTCAGCATCCAGTTTTCTAAAATCGTTTGGCTGTCAGAAGCAAGCGGTCTCAAGTTGGAGCTGATCATCGGCGGCAGTTCTGTCAACGCAGACTATACATCCGGCAGCGGAACTACTGTTTTGAATTTTGCATCTATTGTGCAGGAGAATCAGATGGATACCGACGGTATCACAGTCGGTTTGCTTGCGCTCAATCTTGGCTCTGCGCTGAAAGACGCTGCCGGAAATGATGCCGAGCTTGCTCTGACCGGAATTGCATCTACTTCGGGAGTTTTTGTTGATGCAGTCAAACCAGTGGTCGTGTCTGTTCATGTTCCGGCCGATGGCATTTATATCATCGGGCAATCTCTGCGCTTTACCGTCAATTTTTCGGAACCTGTCTTGCTGCCGAATGAAAGCAGCCTTGTATTAAACGTCACTGTCGGTGAAAGCACAGTCGATGCAGCTTATCTCTCCGGCAGCGGAACGACTGCTTTACAGTTTAATTATACCGTTACAGCGGGTCAGCTGGATACAGATGGCATTGCTTTGGCAGCTGCACTGCGCTCTGTCGGCGAGAATCTCAAAGATGCAGCAGGAAATGCTGCAAGCCTTACGCTGAATGCAATTGCTCCAACTGTCGGCATCAAAGTCGATGCAGTCATCCCTGTGATCATCGGCGTCAGCGTGCCAGATCCAGATACTTATATTACCGGTGAAAGCCTGATCTTTACAGTTCATTTCTCGGAACCGATCAGTTTAATAGAATTGCCGTATGTAACTCGTACAGCGTATCTTGGTTTAACCATTGGCAGCACTCCGGTGCTGGCAAGCTTCCTGGATGGTATTAATACAGAGAATTTAACTTTCCGATATACCGTGGCTGCGGGTGAGCAGGATACCGATGGGATTCAGCTCGCGAATGCAATCTCTACAATCAGTACAACCATCCAGGATATGGCCGGCAATCCAGCCTCGCTGACGCTGAATCATATCGGCAGCACAACAGCTGTTTTGGTAGACGCCATCACACCAACGGTTAGCAGTGTGTCTGTTCCTGCCGATGGCGTTTATACAGCCGGTCAGACACTCGACTTTATGGTTCGCTTCTCAGAACTGGTCAAAATCGAAGCAAACACCCCCTATATGCTTTTGACGATTGGCGGCAGACAAGCGGAGGCCAATTATGCGAGCGGCAGCGGCTCCTCAAGCTTGCTTTTCCGATATACCATTGAGGAAAATGATCTGGATACAGACGGTATAGCCTATGCGGCAGCAATCGCAGCGGCAGGCAGTGGGATCAGTGATCTTGCCGGCAATCCGGCTGAGCTGACCCTGCATGGTATGACCAGTACGAGTTTCGTGACTGTCGATGCAGTCGCGCCTGCCGTTCTTTCGCTCAGCGTGCCGCTTGACGACACTTACTGTATTGGTGAGACACTAATCTTTACGGTTACTTTCACGGAAACAATCACTGTGGAAGATCTGCTGCAAGTATCGGAAACAAAACCATACCTGAGCCTGACAATCGGATCTGCGGAGCAGAAAGCGCAGTATCTCAGCGGCAGTGGCAGCAATGCCTTGTTGTTTGGCTACACGATTTGCGAGGGTGATCTCGATACCGATGGAATTGTGCTGGCCAGCGCAATCATAAACGGAACTTATCTTCTATATGACGCGGCGGGAAATCACGCAAACTTGACGATCAATCAAGCGGCATCTACCACGGCAGTCAGGGTGGATGGTGTTCTGCCGTTTGTCACTTCACTCGTGATACCGGTCAATAGCAATTATAAAGCAGGATCAGTCTTGACGTTTACTGTCAATTTCTCAGAAACTGTCAAAGTGGAAGACTTAACGCAGGGTCTCAGCATGAAACCCTATTTGACATTGACGATCGGTAATCAAGTAGTCCGGGCTGAATTCACGACTGGCAGCAATTCCACGGCTTTGAATTTTGCCTATCTGGTTGCTTCCGGAGATTTCGACGATGACGGGATCGACATTGACTCCGATTTTTCAGTGAACGGCTGCAGTATCAAAGATCTGGCAGGTAATGATGCCGTGAATGCAATCAGCAATATTCCAGTTTCAACCGGTGTTCTGATTGATGGCATTGCACCGAATATTGTCAGTCTGATCCTACCTCTGAATGGCAGTTATGGAATTAGCGACTTGCTTGAATTCACGGTTGTGTTTTCGGAACCGGTTGAATTGGAATCCTTGTTGGATTCTTTGAATTCCTCATTGTTATTAGGCTTGACCATTACTGCTGCACCCGTTAACGCAGAATATGTTAATGGCAGCGGAACGGAATCTCTTGTCTTCCGTTATACGGTTGCTGAAGGGGATTTTGACTCGGACGGGATCCGCTTGGCCGCTGCTCTGACAACATCAGGTGCAAGCCTGAAAGATGCAGCAGGAAATCCGGCCAATCTTTCCCTACAAAATGCAGGCAACACAGATGGGATCCTGATCGACGGTATCGCACCGGTCGTAACTGCTGTGACACTGCCCCCGAATAAGACCTACAAAACAGGGGAGAACCTGGACTTTTATGTGCAGTTCTCCGAGACCGTTCATGTCGGTGATTTCATCCTTATTTCAGGAGAACAGCCATTTTTAACAGTGACCCTTGACTCCAGAACAGTAGAGGCAAATTACGTCAATGGCAGCAACACGAATACGCTGTTGTTCCGTTATACGGTCTCTGCCGGTGATTCTGACAGCGATGGTATTCTGTTGGCTCCGGAGATCACAATCATTGGCTCATCCATTCACGATACGGTTGGTAATCCGGCCTATCTTCGTCTGCACAACGTCAGCAGCACGGCGGCAATCTTGTTGGATGCGATAGCACCCTACATTACCAGTGTCAGCGTACCGGCAAATGGATACTATATCGCGGCTGATGAGTTGGAATTCATCGTAGATTTTTCAGAACCCATCTTTGTTCCAAATGGCAGCAACCCAATCCTGGGAGTGATTGTTGGTAATAGTATGGCCGATACAGCTTATCTCTCTGGCAGCGGTTCGTCTGCTTTAAGATTTGTTTATACTGTTGCGTCAGGAGAAAATGATGCCGATGGCCTTGCGTTAACAGCTTCGATTACCTTAAACGGTGCCAGTATCAAGGATTTAGCAGGTAATGATGCGATTTTAACCCTGAACAACAGCGCAGCTACCGATGGGATTTTCATTGACACCATTTTGCCATCGATCACGGCTGCTGTTTTAAGCACAGACAATTCCTTTGTTGACCTGACTTTCTCCGAAGGGATCTTTGGTCCGGTCACGTTAACCAGGCTGGTGAGTCCTGCTGAATTGAATCTTGTTTTCGCACAAAATAACGGCTCCGCGCTCACGGCGGCGATCAGCTCTGTTAAAAAAGCGGATTCTTTGTTGGAAGCCAGCGCCAGTGACCTTAGCGGCGAAGAAACGGTTTTACGAGTATTTATTACACTGAATGGGATTCCAGCCGGTCTGGAAACCATTCAGATCAAACCGAGCAATGCTCAGGCCCTGTTGGATATTGCCGGAAATGCGGTTGCCTTCAGCGCATCCAGCGGTATCCTGACGCTGCATGACCAAACCGCACCGCAGACAGGAGCCGGCGGAACACTTACAACGGGGGAGATTGCAGTCAATTCCGCTGCTTTAACTTGGACTGCGGCCACTGACAGCTGCAGTGCACAAGGAACTTTACAATATCGGGTAATCTATTGCTTACAGGATACGATTGCAACTGTGACAGAAGCAATGCGCAGCGGTAGTGTCGCCACGGATTGGACTGCGAATCTGTCGGAAGTGACCGTCAGTAATTTGAGAAGCCATACAACCTATTACCTCAATGTTCTGGTCAAAGACGAAGCGGGTAATATGGCAGTCTTTACACCAGAATCGATTACGACCGATATGGAAGATGCAGTAATACCACCTTCACCGGTGATAATTGAAGTGAATGGTGTCAAACAGGATGCCGGAAATTCAGCGATCACAACCGTAGAGGAGAAAACCGTCGAGACGATCTTAGTAGACGACACCCGTCTGGAGGGACTATTAGCGCAAGAAGGCAATCATGCCATTGTTACCATACCTTTTGCGAATACTTCGGATATCTTCGTCAGCAACCTGAATGGGCAAACAGTGAAAGCCATGGAAGAGAAAGAAGCCGTCCTGCAGATTAGGACAGAAAATATCACCTATACATTGCCGGCAAATCAGATTAGTATCCTCGATGTATCGCAGCAATTTGGAACGCAAATTGAATTAAAAGACATTCAGGTCAACATTACCATCTCTTCCTCCTCCAATGATACAGCGAGAATCGTGCGGGACACTGCCAGCCGAAATCAATATCAAATCGTGGTAGAACCGGTTGATTTTGCAATCACCTGCACCAGCGGTGAGAAAACTGTGGAGGTTGCCAAATTCAACGGTTATGTGGAGAGAACGATCGCCATACCGGAAGGCATCGACCCCGCCAGAGTCACCACGGGAATTGTACTGAATTCGGATGGCAGCTTCAGCCACGTGCCAACCACGATCGTTGTCATCGAAGGAAAATATTATGCGAAGATCAATAGTCTGACCAACAGTACCTATGCCGTAATTTATCATCCGATGGAGTTTGCGGATACGCTCAGCCACTGGGCAAGCGCAGCCATCAACGACCTGGGATCCCGATTGATTGTCAGCGGTGTCAGCACCACGCAGTATGAGCCGGAGCGTTCGATCAGCCGAGCTGAATTTGCTGCCATTTTGGTGCGGGCATTGGGTTTACAGGAGACGATCGGCAGCAGCCGATTCAGTGATGTTGCAGTAGGCGTCTGGTATAGCGGATATATTGAAACCGCCAGTAACTATGGCATTGTTGCCGGTTATAGCAACGGCCAATTTGGACCGCAGGACAAAATCAGCCGCGAACAGGCGATGACCATGATTGGCTCTGCGATGAAGTTGACCAAACTGTATCCGATTCTGACACAGGACGATGTCAATACCCTTTTTGTTCGTTTCCGCGACAGCGAAGACATTGCAGGTTATGCCAAAGCGGATGTGGCAGCCTGTCTCAGTACAGGAATCGTCTCCGGCAGAAGCAGTACAGAACTGGCACCGCGGGACTTCATTACCCGTGCAGAAGTAGCAGTGATTGCGCAGCAACTGTTGCAAAAATCAAATCTCATCTAATGTGCCAAGGGGACGGGGGTGTTGGCACAGACTTGCAGCGGGTCTTGACCGCGCCTTCCGTCGCTTCCCGAAATTCAATTCTAAAAAAAGGGACTATTCTTCGCTTTGGAGAATAGTCCCTTGTAAATTCTTGTTTGGTTTCAATGAAAGAAGAGCCTAGTGGTTCTTTTAATGAGGTGTTTTATGCTGCAGCATGGTGTGATTGTCAATTCCACTCAGGATGTTTTCGGTTATTATGGCTGGGGAACGCTGGCGAGACTGGATGCCGCTACTTTGGCTTTAGTTTGTTCCGGTCACCGGCTTTATCATATTTGCCCCTTTGGTAAAACCTTACTCTTTATCAGTAAAGATGAAGGTCTCACCTGGAGCCGGCCTATCTTAGTCAACGATACTTATATGGATGACCGCGATGCGGGTCTGCTGAATCTTGGCAAAGGCAGGTTGCTGCTGAGTTGGTTCAGCAATTCTTATCATTACATAGAAGCTTACGATCAACGACTGCGCAGCCGCCTTTCTTCAGCCGAATATGATCTGATTCAAGACTATACTGCGCTGATTAGCAGCCGAAAAGACGACTGGGGTTCCTTTTTGCGCCTGAGCAAGGATGGCGGTTTGACCTGGAGTGAAAAAATACAAGTAGCGGTCACTGCACCGCACGGTCCGATTTTAAAACAGGATGGCAGTATTCTCTATCTGGGCAAAGGGATCAACAGTCCAGCCGGCAAGCGGATTTTGGCTTATGAAAGTACCGACAGCGGTGAGACTTGGTCTTGTTTGGGAGGACCTGAGCTGCCGCAGGCTGCCAGTTGGGATCATTTCTTTGAACCGCACGCTTTGGAATTACCGAGCGGGAAAATTATCGGCATGCTGCGTTATCAGGAGAGCGACACGGCTGCCGATGAAAAACAATATGGTTCCTTCACTCTTTTTCAGACCGATTCTTACGACGGCGGCAAAACCTGGAGTTTGCCGATTTGTTTGGACACAGCCGGTGCACCGCCGCATCTTCTGCGCCATTCCAGCGGGGTGCTCGTCTGTGTTTACGGTCATCGTGAGGAACCTTATGGAGAACGTGCCATGCTCAGCTGCGATGACGGTGAAACCTGGCTGAAAGAATATATTCTGTTTACCGGAGCGCCGGATGGCGACTTGGGTTACCCCTCATCGGTCGAGCGTCAGGATGGCAGCATACTGACGGCATACTATCAAAAGCAGGCTGCCGGTGAAAAATGTGCGCTGCTTTATACCATCTGGACATTGGATGATTTGGAGATTTTTGACCTCTTGGATGAACAACGCGGTTCCCTGCACAAGAAACAATTCCGTGGTTTGCCGCTGCCCGCAGGGGTTTATCATCAGGTGGTAGAAATATGGACCATTAACAACCAAGGACAAATATTGCTAACGCTGCGCAGTCTGCAGAAGAAAGAATATGGCGGTTTTTGGGAAAATACTGCCGGAGCGGCACGCAGTGGGGAAAATGCGCGGCAAGCTGCCAGGCGGGAACTGCAGGAAGAAACAGGCATCCGAGTTCAGCCGGAAGAATTACACTTTTTAGGCAGCCACAAAGAAGAAAGTTGTTTTATGGATAGCTTTCTGGTGCGAAAAGATATCTCATTGCAGGAAATCATTCTGCAGCCAGGGGAGACAGAGCAGGTAAAATGGGTGACGCTGCAGGAATTGGATCTGCTGATTGCCGATGGAGAATTGGCTGCTCCTGTCGCCCTGCGCTTGCAGCCTCTGCGGCAGCAAATTGAAACTGCTTTGAGGATACCACGATGAAAAGCAATTATCTGCTGCAGCTGCCGCAGCAAACGCTGGAATGCAGGCTGCTTTACAGTGCCAGAAAAACATTGGCGATCGAGATAAAACCAAATGCCGAAGTGTTGATTCGAGCGCCAAAGCAAGCGAAAGACGCACAAATTATCCGTTTTGTCGAGAGTAAGAAAGACTGGATTGTGCAAAAACGGCAGATTGCTGTGCAGCGAACGTTGGAAGCAAAACCGCAATTTCAATTACGCTGCAATCAAAGTTATTTCTGTTTGGGTAAAAAGCTGCTTATTATTGCTCCGGAGGTCGCTCTCAGTGAACTGCAGCAGCTGACCGATGCAGGTATAATGATTTTACATGTTAAATCAAGCGAGCCGGAGCAGGTACATCACGAAGCCGAAAAACAGCTGCGGCAAATTGCTTTGCGCGAATTCAGCCAAACTGCGGCATTTTACGCCTCCATTCTGCAGGTCAGTTATCAAAAGATTACGATTAAAGCGCAAAAGACTCGTTGGGGCAGTTGCAGCAGTAAAGGCAACCTAAACTTTAATTGGAAACTGCTGCTCTTACCGCCGCAATTAACCGAGTATGTGGTGGTACATGAACTGGCTCATCTCAGAGTGATGAATCATTCTCCACAGTTTTGGCGAGTGGTTGCTGAAATCTTACCTGACTATGCGGAACGCAGGAAGCAATTAAATAAAATCGGCCGCAACTATTTTTTATAAAAACAGATGATTTGCTCTGCAAGGCAAAGTTTGCAGCGTAACAGCAAGCCGACTGTCCTTTGTTGCTCAAGAATGATGATAAATATGTCCAAATGAAAGGAGAAAATCCATGAAAAAACCAGTTCTACTCTTATTGGTGCTAGCTCTTAGTTTGTCTTTGACGGGCTGCGGCAGTAAACCGCCGGTCTATGATGAAACGAAACTCTTAGAACTCGGCCAAAGTTATGCCGGCAGCATGGTAAAGCAAGATTTCGCTCCGGTGGTGAAAGCGTTTAACGCTACGGTTGCCAAAAGCTTATCGCAGGAAGCTTTGGCAGCCTCCTGGACTTCGGTGGTTGGATCGATTGGCGCTTATCAGTCTGTCTATCAAACCTCAGTCAGTTACAGCAGCGATTATGCCGTCGTCCTGGTGATTCTGCAATACGAAGCAAGCGGTTTGCAGATTAAATTCACTTTTGAAGCTGATTACAAAATCGCCGGTCTTTGGATGAATTATTACACCATTGATATGCCCTTGGTGTCCAACAGCAGCTTTGCAGAAAGCAAGATTCAAATTAACGCAGATGGAAATCAACCGATTGACGGTATATTCACGCTGCCGTTGGGTGTTGAGCAACCGGCGGTGGTCATCCTCGTGCAGGGGTCCGGTCAATCGGATTTGAACGAAAGCATCGGCGGCAACAAACCATTCCGCGATCTCGCCCACGGTTTAGCAGAGAAGGGCATTGCTTCCATTCGCTACAATAAACGTTTTTATCAATATCCGCCTGCCGACGCGGCGGCTCTCACCAATCTGACTGTGCAGCAGGAAATCACCGACGATGTGGCGGCTGCGATTCAATTGGCCGAAACAAAGCTGCCGGATTCAGATCTTTACATCATCGGTCACAGCATGGGTGGTATGCTGGTACCATATATTGCCAGCAAGAACCCCCAAGTGAATGGTATCGTGAGCCTGGCCGGTACACCACGCAAATTGGAAGATGTGATGTTGGATCAGACAATTGACGCCTTAGCAGCCTCTACGGAATACAGCGATGCAGAAAAAGCGGATCTGCTGACGCAAAACCAAGCCCAAACAGCAAAAATCAAAGCGCTAACCCAAGCAGACATTGCCACGACCGTAGCCGGACAACCGGCTTCTTATTGGCTGAGTTTGAACGCCATCGATACGCCGAAACTGGCTGCCGATCTGCAGATCCCGATGCTGATCCTGCAGGGAGATGCCGATTTTCAAGTTAAAGTCGAAACGGATTTTGCAGCCTGGCAGGAATGCCTTGCGGGGCACACCAATGTGCAATTCAAAGTCTATCCGGGTCTGAATCATCTCTTTATGCCAACCACGGGTGCGAAAGATGTCAGCGATTATAATATCGCCGCTCATCTTGACCAGACAGTCATCGATGATCTCGCTGCCTGGATCAGCAGCCGCTAAACGAAGCTGCTGAGGATGCGGTTTAGAACCATCGCTTTGAGGCAGGAGAGAGATTTAGCTTCTCCGCCGAAAAAAGTGTAAAAATGAAATAAAAAACAAAGGCAGGTTCTCTTCATGTTTAACTGTTTTGCCACCCAACCGCTTGATCAACTGACCAGACTGCTGTCTGCAGTAGCAATGGGCAATCAAGCAGCCGACTTAGTCATTCGCAATGCCAAGCTGATCAATGTGCATACCGCGGAAATTCTGCCGCAGACCGACATTGCCATCGCGGGCGGCCGGATTGCCCTGGTCGGCGACGCCCGTCATTGTATTGGCACCGATACTAAAATTATCGACGCGGCTGGCTGTTATGTCGCTCCCGGCTTTCTCGATGGCCATATTCACGTAGAATCTTCCATGCTCAGCGTCGGAGAATTTGCCAAAGCGGTGGTTCCTCATGGTACCACCGGCATCTATATGGATCCGCATGAAATCTGCAATGTCTTGGGTGCCGAGGGCGTGCGATATATGATGGAAGATGCCAAAAACACACCTTTAAAAACCATGACGACCATGCCATCCTGTGTCCCTTCCGTACCGGGTTTTGAAGATACCGGCGCAGCTATTGATGCGCAGGATATCAAAGAGAGCATGACTTGGCAGGGCGTTGTTGGTCTAGGCGAAATGATGAATTCTCCCGGTATTCTCGCCGCCGCCGCAGAACCGCATGCCGAACTGGCAGAAACATACCGGGCGGGCAAAATCGCTACCGGCCATTATGCGATGCCGGAGACCGGTAAAGGCTTAAACGCTTTTGTCGCTGCCGGTATCCGCTGTTGTCATGAGTCCACCCGGGCAGAAGAAGCGTTAGCTAAAATGCGGCTGGGTATGTATGCCATGATCCGCGAGGGTTCTGCCTGGCAGGATTTGAAAGCGACGATCAAAGCCATTACAGAGCATCAAGTGGACAGCAGAATGGCAATCCTGGTTACGGATGATGCGCATCCGCATACGCTGGTGACAGAGGGACACGTCGACCGCTTGCTGCGCCGCGCCATCGAAGAAGGAGTGGATCCGCTGACGGCAATTCAAATGGTTACGATTAATTGCGCGCAATGCTTTCACATGGATACGGAAATCGGGTCAATTGCCCCCAGCAAAGCAGCGGACTTGGTGTTTTTCCATGATTTGCAGAAAATTGACGTTTTCCGGGTAATCATCGATGGGATGCTTGTCGCTGAAAACGGTGTGATGCTGCAAGACAGAAAGAATTATACCTATCCTGCTGCGGCGACTCATTCCATGCATATCAAGCAGCAAATCACGGCAACCTCTTTTGGCATCCCGTGCGATCTGCTGCAGGCCAAGGTACGCGTCATCGAAGTACATGCCGCCCAAATCGGCACAACCGGGAAAGAAGTAACCATACAGACCCAAAACGGATTGTTAGAAGCAGACTGCCGGCGTGATCTGCTCAAAGCAGCTGTTTTTGAGCGCCATCATGCCACCGGCAAGGTCGGTTATGGCTTTGTGCAGGGGTTTCAAATTCAAAAAGGCGCTATGGCTTCCACGGTAGCGCATGATGCGCACAATTTGCTGGTGATCGGCACCAATGATCAAGATATGGCGCTGGCTGCCAACACGCTGATCCAAAGCAGCGGCGGTATGGTTGTAGCAGCGGACGGTAAGGTGCTCGGTTTAGTATCTCTGCCCATCGCCGGTTTAATGAATGACCTGTCGGCAGCAGCAATGTCAAAGCAAGTGGCAGCCTTGGATGCGGCCTGGAAAGAGATCGGCTGTGCTTTGGCCTCACCGTTTATGACGATGGCGATGGTTTCCCTGCCCTGCATTCCGGAACTGCGCTTGACTGACCGAGGTTTGGTTGACTGCAACAAGTTTGAATTTGTGGACTTGCTTGTGCAAGAATAGAAAGAGCAATCCCATTCTTGGCAAGGTTCTGCTTCGCTAAAAATGGGATTGATCTCTGAATTTTTCAAAGCAGCTTATTCAAAGATATACTGGGGGATCCCTTGAGCGATTTCATCTTTTAGATACTCACACAAGCGTTCCACCGTCATTTCGCCTAAATCACCATTCCGACGGCTGCGAACGGAGAAAGTGCCATTCGCTGCCTCTTTATCGCCGATGATCAGCATATAGGGCGTTTTTTTCAATTCAAACGCTTTGATTTTGCTGCGCAGATTGCTGTCTTCCGCATTGATTGCTACCCGAAATCCCTTTTTTTTCAATACCACAGCCAGCGCCCGACAGGCAGCCGTATGCGTCTCCCGCACAGAAAGCAGACCGAATTGCAGAGGGGATAACCAGAAGGGGAATTCACCTTTGTAATGCTCGATCAATAGGGAGATAAATCGTTCAAAACTGCCATATAAGGCTCTGTGCACCATCAGCGGCTGATGTTTTTCTCCATCCGCCGCGATATATGACATCGCAAAGCGGCTGGGTAAATTAAAATCAAACTGGATCGTGCTGCATTGCCATTCCCGGTTGAGCGAATCTTTCAGCTTCAGGTCGATCTTCGGCCCGTAAAAGGCACCGCCACCTTCGTCAATTTGGTAGCTTAAGCCACAGGCAAGCACCGAATTCTGCAAAACCGCAATGGCTTGCTCCCAGTCTGCGATGGCTCCGATGGACTTGTTGACCGGTTTTGTGGCGATATAGGCCGTGAACTGCTCGAAACCGAAGCTGCGCAGGATATAAAGTGAGAATTTTAAGGCGCGGGTAACTTCTTCTTGGATCTGTTCTTTTGTGCAGATGATGTGAGCATCGTCCTGAGTAAAGCCACGCACACGGGATAGTCCGCTTAATGTACCGGATAACTCGTAGCGATAAACGGTGCCATACTCTGCCAACCGCATGGGCAATTCGCGGTAAGAGCGCAGCTCGCTGTTGTAAATGCAAATGTGAAAGGGGCAATTCATTGGCTTTAGGTAATAAGCTTCCTGATCGATTTGAATGGGATGATACATTGCATCCTGATAAAAATCCAGATGGCCGGAGGTTTGCCAAAGTGATGCTTTCCCGATGTGTGGTGAATACACCCATTGATAGTCATTGAGCAGATGCGCTTCCTGCCCAAATTTCTCCAGCATATGACGCAGCATAGCGCCATTTGGGTGCCACAGGATCAAACCTTGTCCGACTTCATCACAACTGGAAAACAGCTTTAATTGCTGCCCCAGCAGCTTGTGATCATGCAACGCGGCTTCGGCTGCCAAAGCTTTGTAATTGTTTAATTCTACTTGGCTGTGGAATGCCAGTACATAAATCCGCTGCAACATTTTTTTAGCTGCATCGTCATCCAGATAGACACCGGAAAAATGTGAAAGCTCATAAACAGCGGAAGGATTTTTTCCTTTCATGCCGCCTATGATCGCAGCGAAACGCTGCGGATTCAATGGTCTTGCCAGATCGTAATCGCAGTAAAACCCTTCATCTGTTTCCTTGTAAACAGAATCGACTGCTTCCGGGAAGAGTTCTTGCACCACATCAGACAAGAGATGGGCTAAATTCATTTTTTCGTTCATTTTTTTCGTCTCTCCTTAAATTTTTTTCGATCGGAATTTTTAAGAAGTTGACGGTCAATTGTCCCTGGGAATCTGATTCCAGCAGGCTTACCAGACAAATTCCTTTCAGCATCGGGACAAACACCTCCTTTCCAATAAAAAACACCCTGCCAACACAAAATACTTGTGTTTGCAAGGTGTTTACTTTTATCCTCGCAACCACACGACGAAGAGGACTTAGCCTCTGTCGTTGGTTGCAGTGGCAACAAACTACAAAAGCAAGCCCTTTCGGGTAGTGGTTGTATTGGCAGACTGAATGAAATTCATCATAGGAAAATCTCCCTCATCAAGATTTTTAATAATATAGCACAATTGGCAAGCTTTGGCAAGCATTATTTATAAAAAATAGTGTTGTCAACAAAAATACTTGACAAGCTCATTCCAGCATGCTATGATGTCAAAGAAATAAGTTGACTAAAAAAGCAACGGGTGAATGTTATGGAGGACAAACTGCAGCAAACTGAAACGATCAATCAGCTGATTGATTGCTATGCTGAGCTTTTTACAGACAGGCAGCAGGAGATGCTCAGTATGTACTATTCCGATGATTACACGTTGGCTGAAGTGGCGGCAGCGTTTGCCGTCTCCCGCCAGGCAGTGCACGATCAGGTGCAGCGTTTGGTCGCACATCTGGAACAGCATGAAGCGGTACTGCATCTGTTACAGCGCAATCAAGCTGCCGAGACCATCGCGAAGGAATTTCAGCTGATTTTAGAGCAAGTTGCTGTTAAATTGAATGAAGAGGAAACAGCCGCTCTGCGCTGTTTGATAGAAAAGATCCGCTTGTTATAGAAGGGGGCCTGGCGCTTTGTTTGAAAACTTATCGGAAAAATTGCAAAACACCTTAAAACGTCTGCGTGGCAAAGGCAGGCTGAACGAGGCTGATATTAATGAAGCCATGCGCGAAGTGCGGGTTGCCTTACTGGAGGCCGATGTCAATTTCAAAGTGGTCCGTGATTTTGTTGGCCGCATCAAGGAAAAGGCCATGGGAGCTGAAATCCTGGAGTCTTTAACACCCGGGCAGCAAGTGGTAAAAATTGTTTATGACGAACTGGTAGATATGATCGGCGGAACGCAGTCGAAACTGACTGTTTCCTCCAAAATCCCCACAATCATCATGCTGGTGGGTCTGCAGGGAGCCGGTAAAACGACTGCTGCCGGCAAGCTCGCCAATTACCTGCGCAAGCAGGGGAAGAAGCCACTGCTCGTAGCCTGTGACGTTTATCGCCCGGCTGCCATCGAGCAGCTGCACGTGGTAGGCAAACAACTCGGTATTCCAGTTTATGATCAAGGCCAGGGTGACCCGGTAGAAATCGCTAAACTTGGTATTGCCGTGGCACTTTCCCAAGGACGCGACACGGTGCTGCTCGATACAGCCGGCCGCCTGCATGTAGATGAAAACATGATGGATGAACTGAAACGCATCAAAGCCAGCGTGCATCCGCATGAAATTCTGCTTTTAGTCGATGCGATGACCGGGCAGGACGCGGTGAATGTCGCCAGCAGCTTCAGCGATCAGATTGGCATCGACGGGGTGATTCTAACCAAGATGGACGGTGACACCCGCGGCGGTGCGGCATTATCCATCAAGACGGTCACCGGTAAACCGATTAAATTTATTAGCTCCGGGGAGAAAATGGATACATTGGAACCATTTTATCCTGACCGTTTGGCCTCTCGCATCCTCGGTATGGGTGATGTGATGACATTGATTGAAAAGGCACAGGAAAACGTCGATTTGGAGCAGGCAAAATCGCTGGAAGCGAAACTGCGCAAGAATGAACTCGATCTGGATGATTTCCTGAAAAATATGCAGCAAATCAAAAAGATGGGACCTTTAAGCCAACTGATGAAAATGATTCCGGGTATGCCCGATATCAAAGAAGAGGATCTGGATCAGTCTGGTTTGAAAAATATGGAAGCGATCATTCAATCGATGACGATGGAAGAGCGTCGTAAACCGGAACTGCTCAATGCCAGCCGCAGGAAGCGCATCGCCGCCGGCAGCGGTACCAGGGTGCAGGATGTCAACCGGATGCTGAAAGATTTTGAAGAGACTAAGAAGATGATGCAGCAGATGACCAGGTCGAGCGGTAAAATGCAGAAGACAAACCAAGGCAAGGGGAATTCGCTGAACCCGTTTAGTAGAATTAAATTTTAATTTCTGCCAACCTCGGGAGCGGTTTCATAGAACAAATTCAGGAAAGGAGGTGTTTTAAGTGGCTACAAAAATTCGTTTACGTCGTTTAGGGGCTAAAAAAGCACCGTTCTATCGTATGGTTGTTGCTGATACACATGCACCGCGCGATGGTAAATTCATTGAGGAGATTGGTTATTACGATCCGACAACCCAACCCGCTACGCTGAAAATTCAAGATGAAAGAGCAAAAGCTTGGTTGGCGACAGGAGTTCAGCTTTCTGACCGGGTTCGCATTCTTTTTCAAAAAGCCGGTCTTCTCTAAGCGATTCGTGATAGGAGAAAAATGATGAAAGCTTTAGTAGAAGTAATGGCAAGAGCGTTGGTTGATCAGCCCGAACAAATCGTGATTAATGAAACCGAGACGGAAACAGATATTAGCTATGAGCTTTCGGTGGCACCGGAAGACATGGGTAAAATCATCGGCCGTCAAGGAAAAATTGCCAAAGCGATGCGGACTGTTTTAAAGGCAGCTGCCGGCAAAGAACAAAAACGTGTCAATCTGGATATTATTGACAAGGTGACGGCGGAATAGCACTGAAATCGATCGTTAGGGAACTGCAGAAGCCGGCCATGCGCCTGCCGAACAGTTCCCTATTTGCCATTTTTTTAGGTTTACACCGGCAGAAAGGGAGGCAAACCCATGCGAATTCATTATCCCGTCACCGTCAAGGTGATTGTTACCGAACCTTTCTTAACCAGCTTACGTGTGGAGATCGATGCTCAGATCAGACGTTTGCTGACCGAACTCGATCAAATTTCCTATCAGCAAAAGCTGTTGACCTTAGAGCAAACGAAAAATCCGAAAGCTCCAATCGCAGCGCAGTTGCAGCAGTTGGAACTGGAAAAACAAAAGCGACTGGACGCGCAGCAAAGAATGCTGGAACGCAAGAAGGAAAGCTTTCAATTGGCGCTCGGCAGCGAAGTGCTGCATTCACAAAACGAGGCCAGTCTTGAAGTGACAGTCGGCGACCTCTGGCATGATCTAACCAGCCAGGAAATCATCTTAAAAGATGGGGTCATCGTAGAAATTCGCCAGGGAAAGGGGTGCACTTAATGTCAGAAGAAAAACGCTTTCAAATTGGTAAAATCACCGGAACGCATGGTTTAAAAGGGGAGATCAAAGTATTCCCACTGACGGATTTTCCGGAACGCTTTGACCAAACCAAACAAATGCTGGCCCAGGCTGCCAATGGCAAAGAGATCTGGCTGCATCCGCTGGCAGCACGTATGCATAAAGGTTTTATTATTCTGAAAGTAGCGGAATTTCAAGACGTGAGCGAAACAACGCCCTGGCTGCAAGCGGTGCTGACCATTGCGGAAAATGAATTGATGCCGCTGCCGGAGGGCAGATATTATATTTATCAGATCCTTGGTATGGATGTTTATCAGGATGACGGTCTTTATTTAGGAAAAGTCAAAGATGTGCTGTCTCCCGGTTCCAACGATGTTTATGTTGTGGAACTGAGTGACGAAGGGCGCGCTCTTGCGACCGAAGAACAGACCGAACTGTTGCTGCCGGCGATCGATGAGGTAATTCTTGCCACCGATCTGCAAAACAAGCGCATCACCGTCAAGCTGCTGGCTGGCTTGTTGTAGGTGTAAGCGATGCGTATCGACATCCTGACCTTATTCCCCGAAATGTTTGAAGGCCCCCTGCATACCAGCATCCTCGAACGCGCACAAAAAAAGGGTTTTGTAGAAATCGTGCTGCACCAACTGCGTGTTTATTCATTGGAAAAACATCATAAAGTGGATGAATATCCCTTTGGCGGTGGTGTCGGTATGCTGATGCAGCCGGATCCGGTCTTTGCAGCCTGGCAAGCACTGCGCAGCACGTTAGCGCAGCCGCCCTATCTGATTTATCTCAGCCCATCCGGCAAACAGCTGCAGCAGACGGATTTGAAGAGATTAGCGCAAAAACCGCAAATTACACTGCTTTGTGGTCATTATGAGGGAATTGATCAAAGAATCATTAATCAACTGGCAGATGAGGAAATATCGATCGGAGATTATGTTTTAACCGGTGGTGAATTGCCTGCCATGGTTTTAACCGATGGTTTAATTCGTTTGCTGCCCGGTGTTCTGGGACACGATGAATCGAGTGATGACGAGAGCTTCAGTGATGGTTTATTGGAATATCCGCAGTATACCCGCCCAGCTGTGTTTGAAGGTTTCGCGGTTCCGGAGATTTTGTTGCAGGGTAATCATCAGAAAATCGCCGCTTGGCGCAGGAAACAGTCGCTTTTGAAAACCTGGAAGGTTCGTCCCGATCTGTTGGTAAAAGCACGGCTGAATCGGGAGGATAGAATTCTTCTCGCTGAAATTCTTGCGGAAAATGATTTATTATACAAAAACCTCTCGATTGCACCACTTGTGAACAAAGAAGATCTATGATATAATTCGTATGTTATATACGAGTGCTCCGCTGGCATTCAAGATGCGTATGAACACTTAAGATGAAAGGGGAATTACATTATGCATCCCACTATCGTGGAACTTGAAAAAGGAATGATGCGTTCTGATTTACCGGCTTTTAAAGTTGGAGATACAGTGCGTGTGCATGCTAAGGTCGTAGAAGGCGAAAAAGAGCGTATCCAGATTTTTGAAGGATTGGTAATTGTTCGTTCCGGTGACGGTCTCAGAGAGAGTTTTACAGTGCGTAAAATCTCTTACGGCGTCGGGGTAGAGAGAACCTTTCCGGTGCAGTCACCCAGAGTCGCAAAGATAGAGGTATTGAAGCGTGGTCTTGTCCGTCGTGCACGCCTGTATTATCTGCGTAAATTGGTTGGTAAAGCCGCTACTCGCGTGAAGGAAATTCGCTAATCACAAAAACTGCTTCATAGATTAACTCCTTATCCTCGATGGTACTTGTGCTGAACAAGAAGATCGAACAAGGCGAATCGAATGAAGCGGTTTTTTTATTCAGAGGACGTAATATGGAACAGAAAAGACGAAAAGAAATCATCGAGTGGATTGTTGCCTTGTTGATTGCGGCAGCCGCGGCTTTGCTTTTTCGGATTTATGTAGCTGAATTCTTGCGAGCAGATGGCTCCACGATGAGACCGACCTTGGAAAGCGGTGAACGTATCATCAGCTTAAAAGTAGGTGAAGTCGCAAGAGGAGACATTATTGTTTTTAAGCTGCCTGCCGATCCCCGACGTTATTTTGTCAAACGTGTGATCGGGTTACCCAATGAAGAAATTTCAATCGTTGGCGGTCAGGTTACGATCAATGGCGTTCTATTGCAGGAAACTTATCTGGGTTCCATTTCTTCTGAGCAGACAATGGCAGCGCTGATCATTCCGGAAGATCATTATTTTGTGATGGGTGATAACCGTGCCGTTAGTTTGGACAGCAGAGATTCGGTGATGGGTACCATCCCCAGAGAAAACATTCGCGGTAAAGTAATCGCAGTTTATTGGCCGTTGCGGCAGATCAGAATCATCCAGTAGTTTTGGGAAAACAGGTGAGGCAAATGGCGACAATTCAATGGTACCCGGGACATATGGTCAAGGGGAAACGCTTAGTAGAAGAAAATCTTGGTTTGGTGGATGTAATCATGGAATTGGTGGATGCCAGATTACCTTTAGCCAGCCGCAATCCGGACATAAAAACGCTGACCGAGCGAAAGCCGCGGGTAATTTTGCTGAATAAATCTGATTTAGCCGACCCGATCCAGACCAAACGCTGGCTGCAATGGTTTACAGAGCAGGGGGAAATCCCGATTGCTCTTTCCAGCACAACAGGCGAAAATCTCAATCGTCTGCCTGCGGCTGTTCAACCTTTGGCGGCAGAAGCGTTACAAAAATGGGTTAACAAAGGCAGAAAACCCAGAGCAGCCCGTTTGATGATGGTTGGTATTCCTAATGTGGGGAAATCTTCTTTAATCAATCAATTAATCGGAATCAGAAAGGCCGCAGCAGCCAACCGTCCCGGCCTGACGCGGCAAATCCAGTGGGTCCGTATTCGCGGCGATCTGGATCTTTTGGATATGCCGGGTATTCTGATGCCAAAAATCAACGATCATACGGTTGGCATGAAATTAGCAGCGACCGGCGCAATCTCGGACGAAGTATACAATCTGGAAGAAGTCGGCCGCTTCTTGGCTGCCTGGTTGGCCACAGCTTATCCCAAATTACTGACAGAACGATATCGTTTGACGGAGCCGTTGATCAAGGATGGAGAGCTTTTGTTGGAACAAATCGGGCGCAATAAAGGTTGTCTGGTCGCGGGTAATCTGGTTGACCTCAACCGCACCGCACAGATGCTTCTGGACGATTTTCGTTCTGGGAAAATTGGACGTATCTCACTTGAATTGCCTCCTGTCAGTCAAAAAACAGGGGAATAGCGATGGTGAAAGTGAAAACGCCAAAAATTTGGCTGCCATGGGAAGAAAGCCTCGCTCAAAAAGGATTTTCAGCCATCGCCGGTATTGATGAGGCCGGCTGCGGTCCCTTGGCGGGTCCGGTCGTAGCGGCTGCTGTCATCTTACCACCCGCTTATCAATTGGCTGGCTTGGAAGATTCCAAAAAACTGACTGCAGCGAAGCGGGAAGCTTTGTTTGCTCAATTGACCGCAGAAGTCAGTTACAGTGTCGGTCAGGCAACGGCAGCGGAAATTGATCGGCTGAATATTCGCCAAGCCGATTATTTAGCTATGCAGCGAGCGGTGGAAACACTGCAGCCCAAACCGGATTTTCTTTTGATTGATGCTTGGGTGCTTGCCTTCTGGAATGAAAATCAAATGGGCATCATCGCAGGGGATGCTTATGTACGCTCCATTGCAGCTGCCTCGATTATCGCCAAAGTTACACGCGACCGCATCATGTTGGAATTGGATCAGAAATATCCGCAGTATGGTTTTGCGCAGCATAAAGGTTATCCGACCGCCGCGCACTACAGCGCTTTAGAGCAATATGGTTACAGTCCTGTGCATCGGCTGTCCTTTTTGAAAAAGACGCATTATCAGACTACAGCCGAGTAAAATCGGTTGTTGAACTGCAGGAAATCACCCATAATTCAGAGAAATAACAGCACGATTAACAAAAAAGGAGATCGATGGGATGCTGAAGCAAGTAATGGAAATACATGAACTGCTGGATAGTTCGTTTGCCAGCGGCGAAAAAGTAAAAGAGTTATTGATTGCCAGAGGATTACCGGCGGAGCAGTGTCATTGGCTGACTGTGATTGGGGATAAAGGCAGCACGGATTTCATCCATGTCTTGATTAAAGGGAAGAATGGTAAATTAAGCGGAGGGACAGCCCCAACTTTAGGTATTATTGGACGATTAGGCGGGGTTGGAGCCAGACCGGAACGTATCGGTTTGGTTTCTGATGGAGACGGTGCGATTACAGCCATGGCGGTCGCCTTGAAACTGGTTGATATGCAGAGAAATGGCGACACGATATCCGGCGATGTGATTGTCTCCACGCATATTGCTCCTTTTTCGCCCACTTCACCGCACGATCCGGTACCATTTATGGGCTCTCCTGTGGATATTGCGGTCATGAACAAGTATGAAGTGGATACTTCCGTCGATGCCATTTTATCGGTTGATACAACCAAAGGCAATCGAGTTTTAAATGCCCGTGGTTTTGCTATTACGCCAACGATCAAGGATGGCTGGATTCTGCGCATCAGTGAAGATTTGCTTTCGATTATGGAATGGACTACCGGCAAGCAAGCCAAGGTGCTGCCAGTCACCATGCAGGATATCACGCCGTATGGGAATGATATCTATCATGTCAACAGCATCCTGCAGCCGTCCATTGTGACCGATGCCGCTTTGGTTGGAGTAGCCATCACGACGGAAACTGCCGTGCCAGGCTGTGCTACCGGAGCTTCTCATGAAATTGATATCGAAGAAACCGCACGTTTCTGCATTGAGGTTGCCAAATACTACGGGGAGAACAAGTGTTCCTTCTATAATCAGACAGAATATGCAGCTCTGATCAACGGTTATGGTTCGATGTCGCATTTACGGGCGATCAATCCGCTCCGCAAATAAAGCAGATAAAAACAGCCGCTTGAACAAAAAAGTTCAAGCGGTTCTTTTATTTAGTGAAGTTTCTCAAAAATCTTTATGATGGAACAGAAAAGCAAGAAAAGTTTCAGATTTTTCAAGAAGGAAAATTGTTACGAGTATAGAAATGTTAGCTTATAATATTTCTAATAAGAATGGGAGTCTTTGTATGAGTGAGGAAGTAGGGAAAAAGGAATCGGTTCCGGTGAAAGATAAGTACGATCAGAGTTTCTTGTTAAAGGATGAGCTTACTTCTGCGGAAGCGGATAAAATCGTCCTCAAACTAGCAGGACCTGCCGTCGCGGAGCAAGTACTGATGGCACTGGTTGGTATGGCCGATATGATCCAGGTCAGCCGGATCGGGCCTGCCGCAATTACAGCGGTTGGCTTAACAAATCAGCCGATGATGTTTGCCATGGCGATTTTCATGGCGATCAACGTTGGCACGACGGCCGTGGTTGCTCGTTTTATCGGTGCCCACGATTTGAAAAATGCGAACGAAACCGCCCGTCAATCTTTGGTCATTGTCACATTATTAGGTCTGCTCGTTGGCGCCGTGATGTTTTTCATCGCGAAACCTGTTCTGCTGTTTATGGGGGCGGAAGCAGACACCATGGTTTACGCCGTAAAATATTTTCAGATTGTCTCCGTCAGCATGGTTTTTAATACAATCCAAATGTGCGTCAATTCCATGATCCGCGGCGCCGGTGATACCAAAGCGCCGATGATCAATAACACAGCAGTCAATCTGATTAACGTTGTCTTTAATTTTCTTCTGATCAACGGCATCTGGTTTTTCCCCAGAATGGGTGTTTCCGGCGCGGCAGTAGCGACCGCTTTTTCCCGCTTGGTGGGCTGTATCATGGCTCTTTCCCTCGTGTTGGTGCCGGGTAAGCGGATAACCGTTTCTTTTAAAGGCGGATATCATTTTAATTGGGATTTGATTAAGCGTGTGGCGAAAGTTGGTATGCCTGCCGCTGCCGAACAATTTGTGATGCGGATCGGAATGATTTTCTTCACCCGTACGGTTTCCGGTTTGGGCACGATTGTCTTCGCTGCTCATCAGGTGGCGATCAATATTACCAGTTTATCGTTTACGACCGGTCAGGGTTTTGGTATGTCTGCCACTTCATTAGTCGGTCGCTGTTTGGGCGCAAAAAAACCGGATATGGCAGAGAAATTTGCCAAAGCTACCGGCAATATGTCGATGTTGGTTTCCTTGGGAGTTGCATTTCTGCTGTTCTTCGCAGGTGATAAAGTGGCTTTGCTGTATACCGATGATGCTTCTGTCATCGCCAGTGCTTCGGTTGCTTTGAAGTTGATCGCTTTGGTGCAGCCGCTGCAGTCGATCCAATTCGTGTTGGCTGGCGCTTTACGCGGAGCAGGCGATACAAAATGGCCGCTGTACTCTACCATTATTGGTGTTTGGTTTTTCCGTCTTGGTTTGGCACTTGTTTTAGTGCAGTATATGCATATGGGTTTACTTGGCGCCTGGATAGCCATGGCAGTCGATCAAACAGCACGTTCGCTTGTGATTCAATACCGTTTCAAATCCAATAAGTGGAAGCATGTCCGCGTCTAAGAAATTTAGGGACTGGTCTTGACCATTCCGCTTCACTCATTGTTTAGATGAACCATTGATGATAAAACCGCTGGGCATCAATTTCGCTAGCTCCACCGCAAAGGGTGAGGTTTCGCTGCAGGATGCCTGTGGTTTTTTGGTTGGAATACCATGACAAAACCGCTGGGCATCAATTTCGCTAGCTCCACCGCAAAGGGTGAGGCTTCGCTGCAGGATGCCTGCGGTTTTGTGGTTGTAATATCATGAAATGCTTGTATGATTACCTTTTTTGAAAAACATATAATAGACCATGAAAGTCTAAATTCTGACCAACCCAAAAATTATAGGGAATGGTCTTGACCATTCCGCATAACCTTGTCTCTCGTTGTTTGTAGTTTCGTTCCAATACCGCGCACTCATAAACATATCAAGCTAATAAATGCGATACGTTGCGGAACGGTCAAGACCGTTCCCTACATCTGCCCAATGTGTTTAATCGTTTTGTCCAAGTATTATCCAAGTATTTTGGTGTTTTGACCCATGTGTTTAATCGTTTTATCCGAGTATTTTGGCATTTATATATAAACTATTGCAGATATGTTATAAACATTGTGCAAGGTAGGGAATGGTCTTGACCATTCCGCGTCACTCATTGTCTAGATGAACCATTGATGTCAAAACCGCTGGGCATCCTTCCGCTAGCTCGACCTTAAAGGGTGAGGCTTCGCTGCAGGATGCCTGCGGTTTTTTTGGTTGGAAATAGCTGAAATGCTTGTTTGCTTTAATTTAAAACTGATTGTATGTTATGCTAATTTAAATTCTGACCCGCGCTTTTACGCCCACCAGATGGCGTCTTTTTTTTCGCGGATCATGACTTCACGCAAAAAATCAATCGCTTTGCTTAAACCTTCATTGATGCTCATCAAGCTGTCTTCGTGCTCAATCGACAAAGAATTATCAAATCCAATCAAAACTAAAGTGGAAATTATTTCTTTCCAATAAGAAGCATCATTACCATAACCGACAGTGCGAAATATCCAGGATCGGTTCATTTCATCGCTGTAAGGTTTGGTGTCAAGTACGCCGTTACAGGCGGTATTTGCACAGTCAATTTTAGTGTCCTTGGCATGAAAATGAAAGAGCGCACCGGCTTTGCCTAAGTTTTTAATCGCAATGACCGGATCAATACCCTGCCAGATCAAATGGCTTGGATCAAAATTGACACCAAGCTCCGGTCCGACAGCTTGTCGCAGTTTGAGGGCTGTTTCCGGATTATAAACACAGAAACCGGGGTGCATTTCCAAAGCGATTTTATCTACAGCATGCGCTTTGGCAAAGGCTGTTTTCTTTTTCCAATAGGGAATCAAAACTTCCTGCCACTGCCACTGCAGCACCGTTTGAAAATCTTCCGGCCAGGGACACGTGACCCAATTCGGATATTGTGCAGCTGCACTGTCGCCGGGACAGCCGCTGAAGGTATTGATGACACGGATGTTGAGCTTTTCTGCCAGCAGAATCGTACGGGTCAGGGTTTCATCTGCCTGACGAGCAACTTCTGCATTGGGGTGAAGCGGATTGCAGTGGCAGCTTAATCCGCTGATTGTCATGTTATATTTGGCAACAGTTGCCTGAAATGCAGTTCGTTTTGCTGTATCCTGCAGCAGAATTGCCGGATCGGCGTGCGCTGTGCCCGGATAACCGCCGCAGCCGATTTCTATGGCTTCTACACCTTTTTTGTGCAGGAAACTGAGTGCATCATCAAGAGAACGGTCTGATAAAAGAGTTGTAAAGACGCCAAGTTTCATCATAACACCATCCTTTTCATCAAAAATCAACGCAGGCTGCAAACGGTCGTTTTTTTTTGCCGTTGCTGCAGTGAGAGGCTGACTGAATCTTTAGTTAAAATAAACGGCTTTGCCGCTTTTGGCGGATTCGTAAATAGCTTCCAGAATGCGGGTCACCACAAGGGCCTGTTCCGGTTTGACGCGCAGTTCTTTGCCGTAGAGGATTGCATCATAGAAATTACGATTTTCCAGATCTTCTGGAGTAATATTCGCATCTCCCTCATAAAAAGCTACCCCGCCACTCTTCAAATTCGGTTCTTCAATGTATTGTTTACCAAATTTGACTCCATTGATTCGAACCCCGTTTTCCATGTCAGCCCCGGCTTTGCTGCCGCACAGACTGCATTTCGCTTCTTTCACGTCCAGGGTATTCAGAGCCCAACTGGATTCCAAGATGATGGTGGCACCATTTTGCATCTTAATAAAACCAAAGGCGGAATCCTCAACTGTGAATTCTTGCGGATCCCAGTCACCCCAGGCATTGGCCGTCTGACGCTGATCAGCCAGCTTATGATAAGTCGTGCCAACCACCAGCTGCGGTTGGTAGTTATCCATCAGCCAAAGCGTGAGATCCAAGGCATGCGTGCCGATATCGATCAAAGGACCGCCGCCTTGCTCTTCTTCGTTGAGAAAGACACCCCAAGTCGGTACCGCGCGGCGGCGAATGGCATGTGCTTTGGCAAAATAGATTTCTCCCAATTCGCCGGCTTCGCATGCGCTTTTCAAATAAAGCGAAGCCGCGCTGCATCTGGTTTGATAACCGATGGAAAGTAATTTTCCGGTTGCTTGCGCTGCTTCCAACATTTGTTTCGCTTCGTTGTAACTTTTGGCCATTGGTTTTTCGCACAAAACGTGTTTGCCGGCGTAGAGAGCATCGATGGAAATAAAGCTGTGTTCGCGGTTGGGGGTTAACACATGAACCACATCAATTTGTGGATCCGCCAATAATTCTTTGTAGTCTCGATAAATCTTCGCAGATGGGGTGCCATATTCCAGAGCCGCTTTTTCAGCTCGCTCCAAGATGATATCGCAGAAAGCCACCATTTCTACATCCTGATTTTTAGCTAATGCCGGCAAATGCTTGCCATTGGCGATACCGCCGCAGCCGATGATTCCAACTTTCAATTTCGCCATTCCTTTTCCCACCTTTCTTTCATCACCTAAAAAAGTAATCACAGCGTATGACGTCAAACGAATTCTAAGGGGATTTTACATCAGATTTTAACAAATGTAAAGTTCTAGAGTCATATTCTGCCTGATCCGTTCGAAAAGGGATTTGGACTCAAGGAGTCGAATATAAAATAGATAGAACGATATTGATGAGCAACTATTGCAGCAGAACGGGAACAGAGTCCCTGCCAAAGGAAAGGAATTTATGAAAACAACACAAAACACAGAAGAAAATAAAAAAGAAATCGCCATTTTGGTTGCTTTACAGCTGCCAAAGCAAAGTTGGGATATCAACGAAAGCATCAAGGAATTGGCTGCACTGGCAGATACGGCCGGTGCTGAAGTGCTGCAGACATTTATTCAAAGATTGCCGCACCCGGACAGCGCTTTTTATATCGGCAAAGGTAAAACTGAGGAAATCGGTCTCTACGCCGAAGAAATGCAGGCAGATCTGGTGATTTTCAACGATGAGCTGAGCCCATCCCAATTAAGGAACATCAGTGAAGTGATCACTTGCCGTGTTCTCGACCGCAATCAGCTGATTCTGGATATCTTCGCCCAGCGTGCGCAAAGCAGCGAAGGCAAATTGCAGGTGGAATTGGCGCAGATGAATTATACCTTACCCCGTTTGGCTGGTATGGGCAGTTCCTTATCCCGCTTAGGCGGCGGTATCGGCACACGCGGTCCCGGTGAAAGCAAGCTGGAGCAGGACAGACGGACTATTCGCGACCGCATCAATTTTCTGCAGAAAGAAATCGACGAAGTCGGCAAGCGCCGGCAGGTCATCAAAGGGGCGCGTCAACGCAGCTGCATGTCAGTGGTTGCTTTGGTGGGGTATACCAACGCCGGCAAGAGCAGCATCTTAAATTGGCTCAGCGGCAGCAATGTATTAGCGGAAAATAAGTTATTCGCCACCCTGGATTCTGTCACGCGGACTTTCAGTCTGAACAATAAGCGTGAAATTCTGCTTTCCGATACGGTTGGTTTCATTCATGATCTGCCGCATCAGCTGATTGCGGCTTTCCGTTCTACGCTGGATGAACTGCAGTATGCCGATCTGCTGCTGCATGTGATCGATATTAGCGATAATAATTACGAAGAACAAATGCATACCTGCATCGATCTCCTGAAAGAGCTGAAGGTAACCCAGACCATCATTCCCGTCTTCAATAAAATCGATGCGCTGACCACACCGTCAGTCTTAGAAAAAGTCATGGCAGAATACCCCAGTGCGGTAGCCGTGTCGGTGAAAGAGAACCAGGGCAAAGAACAGCTGCTGCAGGCAATTCAGGATTATTTCGCCAGCCAGCGGCCGGTTTATGCGGTGATCATCTCTTATCAGGAGGGAGAACTGCTGAACTTAATTCATGAAAATGCGACGATTTTGCAGCGGACAGCCGAAGAAGACGGCATGCATCTCCTATTGGAGAGCAACGAAGCATTTAAGGAGCGTATCCTGAGCCGCTTACAACAGAGTAAGGAAACAGAGCATGACTAAAGAAAACATAGAAGGAATTATCCTGCGCGGGGAAGAGCGTTTAAGACTCCTATTTCAGCGGATGGACAAAATCGCTTTGCAGAATCAAAGCAAGGTTTTGCAGGCGATGCGAACCTGTCAGGTTTCGGATTTTCATCTGCAGCCGGCCACCGGTTACGGTTACGGCAATGTTGGCAGAGAAGTATTGGATCAAGTCTATGCCAAGGTCTTTCATACCGAAGCCGCTTTGGTGCGGGGGCAATTTGTTTCCGGTACCCACGCGGTTGGCACCGCACTTTTTGCGGCGTTACTCCCGGGAGACAGTCTGCTTTCGCTGACCGGGCTGCCTTATGATACCATGCGGCAGGTCATCGGTTTGGAGGGGTCCGCTGCGGGCAGCCTAAAAGCCTACGGCATCGGTTACAAGCAACTGGACCTTGATGCCGAGCAACAGATTGACCTTGCGGGCATCGCCGCTGTCTTGACGCCGGATGTCAAAGCGGTTCTGATTCAGCGCTCCCGCGGTTATGAATGGCGCAATGCTTTCAGCATCGCCGAAATCAAGCTTGCGATCCAAGCAGTCAAAGCACTTCAGCCGACAACCCGAGTGATTATTGACAACTGTTATGGTGAATTTACCGATTTGCTGGAGCCAACGGATGTTGGCGCCGATCTGATTGCTGGATCGTTAATCAAGAATCCCGGCGGCGGCTTAGCGCCCGGCGGCGGTTATCTGGCCGGCACTCAGGAATTGATTGCAGCGGCTGCTTCGCGTTACAGCATGCCCGGTTTGGGTTTGGAAATGGGCTCCAGCTTTGGCGACAGCCAGCGCTTGATGTTTCAGGGTTTGTTTCTAGCCCCGCACACGGTCGCGCAGGCAGTGAAGGGGATGCATTTGCTGGGTTTTGTCATGCAGGAACTCGGTTATGATGTATCGCCGGCTTGGCAATCGGAGCGCAGCGATATCATTCAGGCAATTCGCTTTCCAGACAGCAAACCGCTGATCGAATTCTGCCGGGCGGTGCAACGGGTTTCACCGGTCGACGCGCATGTGGTGCCGGAACCTTGGGACATGCCGGGTTACAGTCATCAGGTGATCATGGCGGCCGGCACGTTTGTGCAAGGCGCTTCCATTGAACTCAGCGCGGATGCGCCGCTGCGTGCTCCCTATACGGTCTATGTTCAGGGTGGCTTGACCTATGAACATATCAAACTGGCCATTTTGGAAATCGCGCTGCATTTGCAGAGTGAGAGTTAAGGCAATACAGAAATTTCATATCGATACCAATTGGATTTGAGAGGAATTACACCTTACCAAATCGAATCGAAAGAATAGGAGGTTGATACGATGAGTGACATTCATAATCAGACCATGCGCTTCAAAGGAATGGAGAATGAAGAGAAAAGCATCCATACTATTTTAGCCGAGGTGAATCTAGCCTTAAAAGAGAAAAATTATAATCCAATTGATCAAATTGTTGGTTACATTCTTTCCGGTGATCCGGCTTATATCACAAGTCATAAAGGAGCCAGAAATTTAATCCGAACTGTGAACCGGGATGAAGTTTTGGAGGAATTGGTTCGCTTCTACTTAAAACAAAAACCATTGGATCAACCACAGGAAAATGAGAAAATATGACATTTGCAAATCGCCTGATGGGACTGGATGTTGGCAGTAATACGATTGGCATAGCGGTATCCGATTTGCTGGGGATCACAGCGCAAGGGGTGGAAGTCATCCGCCGCAGCGATCCGGAACATGATTTTGGCCGATTGCAGGAACTGGTAGAACAATATGCGGTCACAGCCTTTGTTGTTGGGCTGCCCAAAAATATGGACAACAGCATCGGAGCTCAGGCTGTATTTAGCCAGGAATTTGCTGCGCAGCTGACAGAACGATTTGCTCTTCCCGTGCTTTTTTGGGATGAACGATTGACCACGAAGAGTGCCCGGCAATTCTTAATTTCCGCCAATGTCTCCCGCAAAAAGCGCAAGCAAGTAATTGATAAGATGGCAGCCGCGCTGATTCTGCAGTCCTACATGGATTCCCTCTAAGTGGATAAACGGTTTTTTTGCATTGACAACCAGAATTTACTATGGTAAAATGATGCTCAGTCAGTAAAGCTCAAAATAGAAATCTACTGTTTTTACTTTGCCGATTAAAGTGAAGTTGAAATTTACAGAAAAATTCAGAAATGGAAGGTGCACAAAATGCCCGACGAAAAAAAACCTACTTGCTCCTGCGGCTGTGAAGATGCCGAATGCAATTGCGAACACGAAGACGAAGAGATGGAAGTTGTTACTTTAGTCGACGATGAAGGCGAAGAACACGAATTTGAATTAGTGGAAATCATTGAAATCGAAGAACAGGAATATGCTGTTCTCTTCCCGTTGGAAGGCGACGATGATGATGAAGCTGTAATCCTTCGTATTGAAGCCGACGAAAACGACGAAGACGTCTTGGTAGATATTACCGATGAAGACGAATGGAACAAAGTGGTCGCTGCTTGGGAAGAATTAGTTGCCGAAGACAGCGAAGACGAAGACGAAGAAGAAGAGAAGAAATAATCTTCGATTGCTTGCTGAAACCCGGTTTGTATGAGTTATCATGCAAATCGGGTTTTTCTTCGCACGATTTTTTGCTAATAAAGGATTCTGGGCGGTCTCTGTGCAATTAGAAAAATTGTTACAAAAAACTGCAGGATAAGGAACGTGAAAAAATGAAATTTGCTGCCAATAAAAAAAGATACAGGGCGATTTTTTTGCTCTCAATTTTCTTGCTTTCGTTGCTTGCGATCTTTGCTTTTTTGCTTTCACCCAACAACAACGCGGCAGAAGAGATCTTTGAGGTAAAACCGGGAGATAGCGTTAGTGTGATCGCAGTGGGCCTGAAAAATGCTGGCTTAATTCGCAGCAGCACTGCGTTTAGCATCAGTGCTCATCTGAGCGGAAAAAGCAACCGTATCATAGCAGGGAGTTATGAAATCAAGGCTGCCATGTCGGTCAATACCATTCTTAATAAAATGGTGACGGGAGATATGATCTTGAACGCCTATGCTCTGACGATCCCTGAGGGAACCACCATCGATGAATTGGCTGTCTTGGTAGAGAAGACCGGTGTGGTGACAAAAACACAGTTTCTGGATGCCATCAGGACCTATCAGCGGACGGATGCTTCGCCGGAGGTAATCTACGCATTGGAAGGTTATCTTTATCCGGAAACTTATTATTTAGCGAAGTATATGACAGCAACAGATATCATTGATTTATTACGGGCACAATTTGACAAAGTCATGCAGGAAGAAGTTGTGATTCCTACGGACTGTACGCTTAGCCGCGATGAAATTATTACCCTGGCTTCCATCATTGAAAAAGAATCGCAAAATGCCGAAGAGCGCGCTTTGGTTGCCAGCGTCTTTTTCAACCGTCTGGCGATTGGCATGCCGCTGCAATCCTGCGCTACGGTACAGTATATCTTGAAGGAACATAAAGTCATACTCAGTATAGCCGATACTGAAATTGATTCACCTTATAATACTTATCTTTATGCTGGCCTACCAGCTGGGCCGGTAGCGAATCCGAGTCTTGCTGCCATTGAAGCGGTGCTGCATCCGGCAGTCAGCGATTATTATTATTTCGTTGCTGATACCGACGGCACGCATCATTTTAGCAAAACCTATGAAGAACATCTCTATTGGACGAACAAAATTTACGGAGAGTGATCATATTATGCAGAAACCTGAATTGCTGGCTCCGGCCGGTGATCTGGAGAAAATGAAAATCGCCTTTGCTTTTGGTGCGGATGCCTGTTATTGCGGGGGAATGCGCTACGGTCTGCGGGAACGAGCCAGCAATTTCAGTGCGGAAGAACTGGCAGAGGGCGTCCGTTGGGCACACCGCTTCGGCAAGCATGTTTATATCACGGTCAACAGCATGCCGCACAGCGATGCGCTTGATGATTTACCGGCCTATCTGCAGCAGCTCGAGAGCCTTGAGGTGGATGCTCTGATTATTTCCGATCCTGGCGTGCTGCAAATCGCGAAACAATACGCTCCCCATACCGCTTATCACCTCAGTACGCAAGCAAACACGGTCAATTACCGCGCGGCACAATTCTGGCAGGAGCAAGGGTTTTCCCGCCTGATTTTAGCTCGGGAATTATCTTTGCAGGAAATCGCTGTGATGCGGGAAAACTGCAGCGCTGAACTGGAATGCTTTGTGCATGGTGCCATGTGCATGTCTTATTCCGGACGCTGCCTGATCTCTAATTTTCTGACCGGGCGGGACGCCAATGCCGGCGACTGCACGCAACCTTGCCGTTGGCGTTATCATCTGCTGGAAGCAAACCGTCCCGGGGAATATTTTCCAGTCAATCAGGATGAGAACGGCACCACGATTTTTTATTCCCGTGACCTTTGTATGATTGAGCATCTGCCTGAATTAATCCAAAGCGGGATACAGGGCCTGAAAATCGAAGGCAGAATGAAAAGTTTGCATTATGTGGCGACTGTAATAGGCGTTTATCGCCGCGCCATCGATCTCTATTGTGCAGATCCGGAGCATTATCAGTATGATCCGCAATGGCTGCAGGAAATTGAAAAGACCGGTACACGAGCCTTCACGACCGGTTTCTATTTTGGCAAACCAGGCGCCGAAGCGCAAAGTTATACGGGAGAACCACTGCAGCGCGGTATTTCCTTCGTTGGCATTGTGCGCAAAACAACGGATCAGGGCGTTTGGCTGGAACAGAGAAACCATTTTTCAGCAGGGGACCGATTGGAAATTTTACTGCCTGACATGCAGCGGTTGGAAATGATCGCCAAAGATTTATTGAATCAGGAAGGTCAGCCGATTACGGTAGCACCGCACGCTCAGATGATGGTATTTTTACCGATGGCGCAGCCGGTCCCGGTCGATAGCCTCATCCGTGTGTTGAAATAGTCTGGTCTGGTTTTACAGACGAAAGAAACCCGAGACAAGATTCTGTCGTCCTACTGCCTAAAAAGGCGGTAAGCACTTCGGAATCGTGTCCCGGGTTTTTTATGTTTTGCGGCTGGCCAACAAATTCACTTTCACACACTTGAGAAAAGGTTTTCGTAAAACATGCTCAATGTTTCTGAGGAGAGATCCAGATTTGTCGATTTCAGTCTAGCCAATTTGGTAAAACAGCTTGCTGCCCCAACTCTTTAAACCGCGATAAAGGGCGCCATTGAGTAAAACAAGCAAACCGGTGTCAACGAGCAGCAAGGTGGGATGCAGGCTGGGAGCTGTTTTCATCAAAGGGACCGCCATGGCTGCCAGAATCAGGAAGTTCAGCAGCATGGCCACGATCACATTTAAACTCTGTTTGACCATGACGACTTCGCTGGCCCAATCGAATTTCGGAAAATACAAATTGACGAAGATACCCATCTGAGCCATGAAGAAAGCAAACAGACAGGGAATGAGGAAACTCATTACGATGTGAAAGAGAGATAATTTGACTGCCAAAGCAACCAAGGGTACAGAGATCAGCACAGCCGGAAGCGTGATCGTTAAATTCACCAGGATTTTACTGAAATAGACCTGGATTGGCGGCAGCGGCAGGCTTTTTAAAAAAGGATACATCGGTCCTTCTAAGGAAAGAGCTACCGAAGTCGTGCAAGCCATGCCGATGAAGGCAGAAATCGCAATGGGAACTAAGGCGTAGAGACCTTCGATCAGCTTCGGTGTGAGAGCTAAACCTAAGAGAATCTGCGTTCGCTGTAGATAGAGGTAAACCGCCGCGCCAACCATCATGATGGAAGCAAAAATCGTATTGAACACATAGATATTACAGGAAAAGTAATATTTCAAATCTTTGCGATAAAGCGCTTGCAGCACAGAAGAAGTTTGCAGGGTTTGATCGCGGTATTCGGTATGACGGCTGATCGGTGTCAGGAATTCGTTGATCTTGTTATGATAGCGAGCCGTCAGCCAAGCAAATGCCGCAAAGGGCAGCAGAGCAGAGAGAAAAAAGAGCAACAAATACAGAGTGTTGTTGTTGATAACAGCCAAGGTGAAAAGTTTTGTCAGGGGATAAAGCGTGTAGATTTTTTGCATGATAAAATCAGCTAAATTAATGATTTTATCCATGCTCATCGATTGCATCGAGAAAGAACCGAGCATGATCAGGCTAACAAAAGCAAAGGTTAAAACCAGATTGATCAGATTCTTATAGCGAAATCGGTTGGAGAAGAGCTCAATCAGAATACTGACACCGCTGGCAACAATCATTGGTAGGATTGGTATGCAAAGAATACCGATGCTTGAAAAAAGCAGGAAGGGTAAGCCGACTGCAACCCGCAAACTGTAAACAATCGCGGTGGGAATCATGATGAAAGCGGAAAAAAACAGATTATACAAATAGAGGTTAATCAGTTTAGCTGTAATCAATTGACCAAAGGAGATGGGCAGAGAAGTTAAAAGGTCGTCATCATGGGAACGGAATAGCATTCCGCTGCCTTTCAGCGCGGTATTGATGAAGCACATCACGCTGGTCATCGCCATCATCATGGCGATGATGACCTGATACCCGGCGATTACGCCATAACTGTCCGCAATGCCAAAGCAATAGGTAAAGACATAGACGATCATGATTACCACAGTGAAGAGAATCATACCCGACATACCAAGCGCATTGCGCTTTTCTTTTTTGTCTTTGCTGTGAATGACTTTATTAATGCCCAAGACACCGGTATAATAGAGCTTTACCAATGACAATATGTTATTCATGATCAATCAACTCCAAGAAAACGGTTTCCAGGCTTTCGTCACCGCGAACTTCCGCAGTCGTTCCGGAGCGAATCAGTTTACCGTCTTTAATGATGGCTATTTTATTGCAAAGTTTTTCAGCCACTTCCAAAACATGGGTGGAGAAGAAAATCGCACTGCCCTCGGCGCATATTTCCTGCATCATCGTTTTCAGTGAAAAAGATGCGCTGGGATCGAGGCCGACAAAAGGTTCGTCCAAGAGCAAAAGCTTAGGCTTGTGCGACAAGGCCGCAATCACAGCTAATTTTTGTTTCATGCCATGGGAGTAAGAAGAGATCAAATCACCTAAGTTTGAGTATAACTCCAGCCGTTTGCTGTAATCGTTGATCCGCTGTTCCCGCTCCTGTTGGCTGACACCATAAATGTCACAGATGAAATTAAGATATTGGATGCCGGTCAAATATTGATAAAGATCCGGATTGTCCGGAATAAAAGCCATTTGCTGCTTGCAAAGCACCGGTTCTTCCACGATGGAATGGCCGTTGATAGAGATTTTCCCCTGGTCAAATTCAATGATTCCGGCACAAGCCCGCAATGTCGTCGTCTTACCAGCCCCGTTGTGGCCGATAAAACCATAAATATCCCCCGCCTCTACGTGTAAGCTGAGATTATCTACCGCCTTTTTGCCGCCTTTGTATATTTTAGTCAATTGTTCAATTCGAAGCACAGATTTCACTCCTTTATTTCTTTTTCCGGTCGCAACAGCAGATAAAAAGGCTGTCAGCCGGGTTTGACTGTATCTGCATTCTATTACACTTTATCAGTACAAAATCCTTCCTAGAAAGGATTTTGTATTGATGGACAGAAGACATTTTTAAAATTTTCTCTTCAATTTGGTTCTTTTATGGTGCGGTAGGCGTTGTAATCACGCCTTTACCGTTGAAGTAGACTGAATCACCGTCGGCATAATGCCAAATCGCCTGAAAAGATGTGGGTCTCTTTAAACCATTTTCCTCGGAGTATTCGCCGCAAGTCACCGACCAAAGAAGTTTTTGACTGGAGCCATCGCTGGCAACAGCTGATCGGTCTGCTGTGAGGAACGAGCGCATTTCTCCGTTTGGATCAAAACCAAAAACACCCGAAACAGACATGCCATAAGCGTTGAGCGTTGCTTTGGCATGCAAGTCATCCATTGCTTCCCATTCTATGCTGTCCTGTAAGGCAGCACTGGGCAGAAAAAGGCTTTCAGAAAGATATGTAACCAGGGATGCTTGGTCCATGCTTTGACCTTTTTGATCAAACAAGGTGAATATTTTCGCCAGTACCCCTTTCATCGATCCGGAACCGCCAAGGAAGGCATCCAGCCCTTCAAAGGGAATTCCGTACTTGGCACTGTCGATATAAGCGATCCGGTTCAGTTCGTCAAGAAAATTGTATTGCGTGTAAGCGATCTTCATGGTCGGCTGATCTTTACTGAAAATAAAATCAACATCCGGATACTCAATTTTGAGATACGACATTTTTGGCTGGCCAAGGTAACCGCAAGATCGGAAATAGCGCTGGATGGGAGCCGGCAGTGCTGCAATGTCTGCTTCGCTGAACACGTCTTGCGAATGACTCGCTTCGCTGATGAACCCGGCAGCAATGCGATTAAATTCTGTTTTTGTCTGGGAAAAGGGGAGATACCAAAACAGAAGAATAGCTCCGAACACGAAACTTAAGCTGCCGATCAAGATCAACATTTTTTTCTGCCACCTACTTTTATTCATTTTCTTCTCCATTTTCCTTGTCCTCTTTTGCTTTCAGCATGTCTTTGATGTTTTGTTCCAATCGTTTCAGCCCGTCATAGACATTGCGGGATAATTCAGAGTCAAAACCAAGGAAAAGCTGTTGTAAAAATTCAATTTCTCTTTGGCTGCGCTTACTAAAATAGTCGCTGCATTTGGCAGAAAGCAAAATACGCAGCGCGCGCGCATCGCGATCATCTTTTTTGATACTGACAAAACCAGCTTCGTTTAAAGCAATTGCGATCCGCTTCGCATTTTGTCGGGAATAACCGATGAAATGCGCTACTTCGCTCACGGTTGGTGGTTCCTGGAATTGGGAAACCCCAACCACAAAAAGCCACTGCTTGATCGTAATCTCCTTGTCGAAATCGTCTCCCAGCACCTGCAGTTTGTTGGCTAGGGTGAAAATTGTGCCGAAAATGTAAGCGTTTTCTGCTAATTCTTCCATTTACTTACCTCCCTAAATAGTAATATGTTACCCATATAATACGAAACATGTTACCTAATGTCAAGTGCTCTTCCCCAGTTTACGTAAACAGGCCAATTATAACAGTTAAAAATAATAAGCAGATAAAAAGCAACAGAATAGTAGCAAAAACAGCAGTCGAGCGGAAAAACAAAGGTGCTAATGCTGCTATGCGCACAGCAGAGTATGAAAGCAGAAATATCGCAGGGCAGATTGCTTTTTTGATGATATTCTGTATAATGGACTTGTTGTATCTTTAGAAAGAAGAAGCAATTCTGATTGTGAGGAGGGAAGCAGCCTATGTTGAGGAAATTGGCAATGACACCTTTCGAATGCGCTGCAATTCAGCCAATGGGATGGTTGGCTAAACAATTGCAGCTGCAAGCTGAGGGTTTATGTGGCAATTTGGACTTGGTTTGGCCTGATGTCCGAGACAGTGCCTGGCTGGGCGGTCAGAGCGAAGGATGGGAACGAGTCCCCTATTGGTTGGATGGTTTCATCCCAATGGCATATTTGCTGCGGGATGAACAACTGATCGTCAGAGCCAAACGATATATGAATGCGATATTGGCTCAGCAAGCCGAAGATGGCTGGATCTGTCCCTGTAAACCGGAAGAGAGAAAGAATTACGATCTCTGGGCTGTCCTGCTAATCGCTAAAGTTATGACCGTTTATGCGGATTGTTCCGGTGATCCACGAATTCAGCCTGCTCTGACTGCAGTTTTGTATCAGCTGAATCAGCATTTAAACAGCAACACTCTCTTTGATTGGGGTGCCAGCCGCTGGTTTGAAGGATTGATCCCTATTTTCTGGCTGTATCAGCGTCAACCGGCCGACTGGCTGTTGACCTTGGCTCACAAATTAGAATTACAGGGATTTGACTGGTCAAAAATCCTGCATTCCGGCTTCTTGGATCAGCCGAAAAGAGAATGGAATTTTCTCACTCATGTCGTCAATATCGCGATGATGCTGAAATCTGAAGCCCTGATGTCACGTCTCGACGGGCGGAATGCGGATGAATTCGCGCTACAGGCTCTGCATTTCCTGGATGAAAAACACGGTATGGCCAACGGACACTTTACCGGTGATGAATGCTTGGCCGGAGACAGTCCGCTGCAGGGTTCCGAACTCTGCGGGGTTGTGGAAGCCATGTATTCCTATGAACAATTGCTCAGTATTAGCGGTAATGCCTATTGGGCGGAACGGCTGGAAAAGCTGGCGTTCAATGCACTGCCGGCAGCGATTTCGCCTGATATGTGGTCACATCAGTATGATCAGCAGACCAATCAGATTGAATGCTCAATTTTGGACAAGGAGCATGTTGTGTTTGGTACGAACGGCGGTGAATCTCATCTATACGGTTTAGAGCCGACTTACGGCTGTTGTACGGCGAATTTTGGGCAAGGCTGGCCCAAGCTTGCCTTATCCGCCTGGATGCAAACCGAACAGGGAATTACTTCTGTGCTGCCGCTGCCTTCACAATTAAGCACAAACGTACAGGGAGTGCCGGTGCAGTGCCGCCTGGAAACGAATTATCCTTTCCGGGAAGAACTGCATTATACAATTACAGTAGAGCAACCGCTGCGTTTTGAGTTGACTTTGCGCATTCCCGCTGCTGCGGTCGCTGCTACTGTCAATGGCAGACAAGCAGAACCAGGCAGCTATTACCATCTCGATCAACTCTGGCAGGGCAGTATAGAAATCCAGGTTATACTGCGTTTTGAGACGAAGATTCGCCAACGTCCCAGGGATCTGGTCTGTGTTGAACGCGGTCCCTTGCTCTATAGTGTGGCAATAGCAGAACGCTGGCTGAAAAGAGAGTATGAGAAAAAAGGAGTCATGCGCAAATTCCCTTATTGTGATTATGAAATCTTCGCAGATTCCGCTTGGAACTATGCTTTAACTGATGCAAATTTTAGTGTCGATCTACCGGCGTTTGAGGCAGGTTTTTCAAGTATAAATCCTCCTGTTGTTCTTTTGGCTCAGATGGTTAGGATCGCCTGGGCGCAGGAGAATAGGATCTGCCATCTGCTGCCGGACAGCCTCGAGCCGCAGGGAGCATCTCACTTGGTAAAAATGATTCCCTATGGCTGCAGTAACCTGCGCTTGACCGAGTTCCCTTTTTTGCTAAGAAAATAAATAAAAATAAATAACATTTTAATACCAATCATGGAAGGAAGAGGAAGGAGGAATGCCGAAATAGAAATCATTCCGAATGTAATCCAAAGAATTTGCAGCGCTGGGATAACAGGCTGCTTTGCATAGGGTAAATCGATTGATTGAAAGGATGGAATCGCATGGACGCAATCACACAAATTTCTATTATGCTGGTAGGTTCTATTGGCATTAACCTTTTGTTTCGGAAATATGTTAAGCCGATGACTTCTTGGATTTATTGGTTTGGTGGCATGTTCCTTTCCACCATACTGGTGAATGTTGTCAGTACTTATTTGGTTGGAAAAGACTGGATCAATCCTACTTGGGGGCCTGTTGTGGTTCAAACCTTGGCAATTGGCATCATGCTGCTGTTCATGCCTAGAGAACCCGGTAAATTCAGCCGGCTCGGTGATCGACAGGCAGATAAAAAAGAAGATAAAAAGCCAAAAGTGAATCAGAAAACTGAGGAAAAAAGCAGCGAGTTGCCTCTGAAAAAAGTAAAAAAACCAAAAATATAAATTGTTTACAGGAGGGAAGAGTATGTTTTCAATCGATACTCTTTTCTCCTTTTTATTGACTCGTTTCCCACTGACGGAACAATTTCATCAGGATTTAATCGAAACGCAAAGTCAAGGCCACTCCGTTACGCAGTATCTGCTGCAGACGCTGAAATTGAAAGAAGAGGATCTGAAAGAACTCTATAGCCAGAGTCTGCACCTGGAAGTATTTTATTTTCGCGATTTTCTTGCCGATGAGAAATTGGCACGCTGGATTGATGCAGATATGGCGGCAAAATGGATTTGTCTGCCGCTGGCTCTGCAAGGCAATGTTCTGAAAATTGCGGTTGATGATCCATTCAATTTACAAATTTTCCAAACGATTCAATTTAGTTATAATCTGCAGGTGTCAACGATTTTGATTGCTCGCCAAGATTGGCAGCGGATCTATCAGCAGTTATATCAGCAGACTGCACCGGCATTGTTTGCTGAACAAAACGCTGAAAATCAGGCACCAACTGCCGCTTTTTCAACGCTTGGTGCGGAACAGGATGAATTGACAGCTATTTTTTTGGCTGCTGTCATCGAACGAGCAACCGATATTCATTTTGAGCCTTTGGAAAAGGGACTGCGCATTCGTTTCCGGGTTGACGGTGAACTGCATATCCATCGTCTCTATGCTGAGGAATACAAGTCTGTTTTTCTATCCAGATTAAAATTATGGGCTGGTTTGAACATTGCAGAGCGAAGGCTGCCGCAGGATGGTCAGTTTAGCCAATTGATTCAAATGGAAGAAATTGATATGCGCCTTTCCACCTTACCCTTAATTCATGGTGAAAAAGCAGTCGTGCGGCTGCTGCGGCGAGAGTTCCTCTTGAGTAATTTTCATCAACTTGGCATGTCGGAGCAGGTGACAGCCACCTTTCAAAAATTAATTCAGAGCACTCATGGCATCATTCTGGTTTGCGGGCCCACTGCTTCCGGTAAAACAACAACTCTTTATACCACACTGCAGCAATTGGATCGCGAAAAAAACAACGTAGTCAGCATTGAGGATCCGGTCGAATACCGCCTGGCTGGCATCAATCAAGTACAGGTCAATCCAAAAATTGAGTTTGGTTTCGCCCGTGGTCTGCGATCGGTCTTGCGCCAGGATCCCAATATTATTTTTGTTGGGGAAATCAGAGACACTGAGACGGCTGAAGCTGCCTTGCAGGCGGCTTTAACCGGCCATTTGGTCTTCAGCACGCTGCATACCAATGATGCACCGGGAGCCATCACCCGACTGTTGGAAATGGGGTTGGAACCTTATTTGATTGCTTCTTCTTTGATCGGTATTTTATCACAGCGCCTGGTCCGTTTGGCATGTCCGCATTGTTCTGTCTTGACGGCTGCCGAAAGCAGCTCTTATGCAGATCTGTTTCCGGCGGATAAGAAACTGCCTTTGACGCTGATTCGTGAAACGATTGGCTGCAGCAAATGCAGCGGTACGGGTTATATCGGTCGTACCGGTGTATTTGAATTGCTGCCATATACGGAAGAATTACGGGCATTGACGCTGAGGAAGGCAGATATCTCAACCTTAAGAGCAGCGTCCCGCAGCGCCGGTATGGTACCGATTTATCTGGATGCTTTGGAAAAGTGTTTTCATGGTGATACAACACTGACGGAAGTATTCAAGCTGCTGCCGCAGCAGAGTCAAAACAAGAGAAGGTGAGGAGACGCAGAGATTATTCTGTTATCGTATCATCCGTCCGGACGGAACAGTACGGGAAGGGACACTTTGGGCAGATTCACAACAGACTGCAGCTAAACAATTGTGGCAGGAACATAATTATCTTGTGACTGTGTATGCGGCCACTACTGGACGGCAATGGCTTGCTCATTGGCAGCGAAACCGCTCTTTCACTCTCTATGAACTGCACATTTTCGCCAAACAACTGGCTCATTTGCTGTCAGCAGGAGTGACTTTGCGAGATGCTCTGATTATTTTCAGTGAGGAAGCCAATCAGCCGAATCGGCGTTCCTTTTATGCCAATCTGATCGCGGCTTTGGACAGAGGAGAAAGCTTTGCGCAAAGCTTACAGCATTGGGTCCCCAACGTACCGCAATTCTTCGTTAGTTCGCTGAAGGCGGGAGAAATAAGCGGTCATTGGGAAAGTGTCTTTCGGCAGTTGGCGGCTTATTATTTACAGGAAGACGAAATGAAACGCAAAGTTGAGAATGCTATGCTTTATCCGGTTGTTTTATTGATGGTGGCCATCACAGTCTGTATTTTTCTGATTACCTTTGTGATCCCAAGCTTGCTTACTCTATCGGCAGCAACTCCGGAGACGCTGCCTTTTGCCACACGGCTGCTGCTGCAGACTTCTGCTTTTTTACTAAACTTTTGGCCTCTGCTTCTGCTGCTGATCCTGCTTGCTGCTTTGACGATTCGTTTCTTCTGGGAACAAGCCAGCTTCCGCTGCAGAGCGGAAGCAATCCTTTATCGGTGGCCACTCTTGGGATCGCTCGCCTGCAAACAAGAGTGGAGTCATTTTTCCCGCACGCTGGCTCTCTTGCTGGAGAGCGGCAGCGAAATGCTTTCTTCACTGGATTTGGCGGCTGAGGTAATGGGGTCTCTGCTGCTGCGGCAAGGGATTGCAGCTGCGAGTCAGCAGGTGCGGTTGGGCCGATCTTTCAGCGCGAGTTTAGCATTGATACCTAATCTTCCCCCGGGTTTCATCTCACTGCTGCGTGTTGGTGAGAACGGTGGCAGTTTAGCACCACTGCTGCAGGAAGCGGCTGCTTATTACGATCTGGAAATTAGGATGACCTATGAAAAAATCAACCGTCTGCTCGAACCAATTCTGATTTTAATGATTTCTCTTTTTATTGGCTGGATTGCCATCTCGATTCTGCTGCCGATGCTGAACCAGTGGCAAGGAATTGATCTGGTAGGATAAAGAAAGAAGGGTGGTTATGAGGAAAAAGCGAAAGGTAAAATCCGGTTTCACATTGATTGAGATTCTCGTTGTGTTAGGAATTCTAGCGCTGCTTTGCACTTTGGCGGTGCCAAAAGTACTTGCTACTTATCAGGAAGCGCGGCTAAAAAAAGCAGAATTGGATGCGTATCAGATTATAGCCGCCATCGAACGAGCCATGCTCGTTGATGAATTGAAAGGGATCAGTCCTGTGCTGCCGGAAAATGGTGCTCTCGATCAAGCGGATTTTGCTGCCTATCAGGTGGAAGTAAAGGATCTTAGCTTGATTTATATCCTCGACAAGAGTTCAAAACCAAAACAAATCATCATCAAAGATGGAGAAACTGAAATAAGCAGGGTGAATTTTACAGAATGAATAGCATCTACATCCCTTTTTTACCGTTCTATTTAGTATTGGCCGCCTGTATCGGTTCTTTTCTTAATATGCTGGTCTGGCGTTTGCCGCATCATGAATCGCTGATGGGACGTTCGCATTGCTGCGACTGCGGTCACCTCTTGGCACCGCTGGATCTGGTTCCGGTGTTTAGTTGGTTGTTTCTAAAGGGACGCTGCCGTTATTGTCAGCAGCCGATCGCAGCGCGCTATTTTTGGCTAGAGGTTGGCAGCGTTGCGGCGTGGTCACTCTGCTGGCTTTTATCACCGTCTCCCTTGGCATTGCTGATCTCAACATGTTTGGTGACACTGATTTTGTTTTTTGCGGTTTTAATTTTTGAGCAAAAAAGACTGCAATGAAAAGATTTATAACACCGGATCAGCAAAAGCGAGGCAGTATCCTTAGCCTGACCTTGATTTCCTGCGGTTTACTGATTTTTCTTGCCGTTACTGTTTTCGGTTACGACCGCATGCAAATCTGGCTCGCCCACAACCAACACGCGGAGACCTTGGCTCTTTATAATGCTCAAAGTGCTTGGGAATGGGCGATGACGTCTGTCAAGCAAAACTGTCAAGCCAAAGGTTGGAGCGGTGAAGCAAGAATAACGGCGGAATTCAGCCTGAACGATGGCAGTTGCCAGGCAAATATCAGTTATAACCCGAGTAGACAAGAATTAACCATCGATACCATCGGTCAGTATCAGCAAACTTACTACCGATTGCACGGTGTTTTGTTGCTTGCTGCCACCGAGGTCAAACGGCCGGTTGCCTGGGTGACATATCCTGTCACAGGCACCGGTTCTTTTTTTACCTCGGACCTTGCGCTGCAGGAAGGTGTAATTCTGACTACTGACACAGAATCGATCGAATTCCTTTTGGCAGCATCTTATCAGCCCTTGCTCAGCCGATTGCAGCTGAAAAGAGAAATCGAACCGACAGAAATTTTATTTCAGCCGATTTTAACGGCGTCCGGGATCCTCAGCGAAGGAGAGGTACTGCCGAGCGAGAATCGGTTGCTGACCTATTCTGTTCTGACGCAGAATGGCTTACAAGCGAGGAAATTGTTCTATATTGCGAACGAACAGGAATATCACTTGGAACAGCCGGTGGATACCCTGCTGGCTGCAGAAAACCTAATGCTTGATCTGACCTCAGCAGACGATGAGATCAGCCTGCCTTCGCTCTATTGTCTTGGATCTCTGACCATTCTGGCGCGGCCGGAGCAGACCATTCACTGCACTGGTTTCCTCTACGCTGACAGGCTGATTCTGCGGCAGGCGAACTTGAGCTTAGTACCCGATCCAAATACCACAGCGGACTTGCTTTATTGGTTCAATTTCAGCGGAGTAACGACGGATGAAGTCTTGTTTTGGCAAAATTTTGTTTATTGCACCGAATACCGGCATATTTTCTCTGCACTGGCAGGTGAATGAAGATGAAACAACCAGGGCCAAAAAAGGGGATCGCGCTTTTGGAAGCAGTCCTCTCATTAGCGTTGATCGGTTTTTTACTGATTCCAGTCTTATTACTGAACAATCAGAGCAACCAAGATTTGAGAACCGCTTTCTCTACGGAACAGCTTGACATGATCATCCGTTCTGCTTTAGAAGAATTTTATGCCTTTTCCGCTCCGAGCGTCTTGGAACAAATTGAATCTTCGTCAGAACATAAGTTGGTGGAAACACAAACCACCAACACAGCAGAATACCGCAAAACATGGCAAATCCTAGAGGTCAAGGCAGACGGAAATTTAGTCATCCTGCGCCTGCGTGTTGCTCAGATCGGAGGCACGAAAGAGCATGCAGAAACCTGGCTCGATTTTTTCTATTCGCACTAAACATGGTTTTACCCTGGTGGAATTGCTTTTGGCTTTGGCAATCACGGCGATGATCTTTTACATTTTGACAGATGCAGTGAAAAGTAACCTTCAGCTTTGGCGGCAGGAGAGTGTGAGCAATGAGGTAGAACAACAGGCCGACGCAGCATTGGAACGCATTGCACATTATGCTTCCTTTGCGCAGAGCGTAGAAGTTTTACCGCAAAGTATGCTATCGAGTCCTATCCTGCGTATGTATTATTGGGACAGTATAGATCAGAAGAACAAGAGGGTTGATTTCTACTTAAATACGGCTACGCAGATTTTCTATGAAGAAATTCATACCGCTTCCACATCCGGGAAAATTCAAGCTGCACTTTATATGGAGGAATTCACTGTCGGTGTTTTCAGCCGTAATGGCAGACGATTATTGCAGGTTGTTTTCACTGCCGCAACGGAGCGGCCCTTCCGGGCAGAGCAATCCTTCTATTTGCGAAATTGTCTGAAAGTAACGAGGTGAAGCCATGAGATGGAAGAATTTTTCACACAATTTGCTGCAGTTTGGTCTTGATTTAGGCGCGAAAAAGCAATATGGTGTTTTGCGGGAATTAAATCGAAAGCAAGGCGTCTGCCTCCGTTCTTTTTCTGCCGGCTTCAATCTATGGCAGGACAGCGATTCTTTGACTGCTCTTTGTCAGCAGCTGGATCAATTTGACCCGGGCAGGCAAGCGACGATTTCTCTGTGTGCCACGGGGTATCCGTCGAGGCTGAAAGAATTGCCCTTGATGCCTTATATGAAAGAAAGCGATTTAAAAAAGGTCGCTGCTAACGAAATCGAACAATATTTCAATTGGACTACGCAGGAATGTCTTTTTGATTTTGCTGTTTACCCGCTCAAAGAAAAACAAAGGAAAGCACTCAATCAAATTCAGCTTTTCTTATATGCACTGCCAAAAGAGCCGATTTACACTTTGCTGCTGCACCTGCAATCAACGGGGCGGCAACTGCAGACGCTGGATCTGCGCTCAAATGCTCTCTATCGCTGTTTGCCAGTGTCAGCAGAAAAGGCTGCTGCTTATCAGGCAATTTTGGATTTCACCAGTGACCCGATTGAATGCAGTATTTTTTATGATGGTATTCTGCGCAGACAGCATAATCTGACCTCAAGTGATATTCTGACCAATCTGCAATCACCTGTTTTTCTGCATCTCCTGCCAGACGCGGCAGCCTTTTTGAACTTTTACCGAGCTGAAACGAAGAGTGCCTTGCTGAGTGAGCTCTATTTGCTGTTGCCGCAGGATAGTGAAGATCAATTTGCAGCGTTAGCGACAGAATTACGCAAATTGCTGATTGACAGCACTGCCACGCGCTTGATTTCATTGGCTGCGTTTCTTCAGGAACGTTTTTTTCAAACGAAGCAGTTGTTAGGTCGGGAATGGAATCCCAGCGCAATCGCAGCCTATGGCTTAATGCTGAATTCTCTTGGTCAGGAGGAGTGGTGATGAAAATCAATTTTTTACCGCAGTCTTTGCACCGTCAACCGGAATGCACCTGGCAGACTTATTTGCTTGTTTGTTTGATCATCGGCATGCTTTTCTTTCTACTTGGCAGCAGTTTTCTGCTGCAGTTGGAGAGTAAAAAGCTGCAGCAGCAGACCAACCTGCTGCTGCAGAGCGACCCGCAGCAGGAACTTAGTATTTTGTTGGCAGAGCGCGATCGCCTGCAGCAAGAGATCGCGGTTCAAATGGTGCAGGCAAATGTTTCTGCAGAGCGGCATGCGTTGCCGCTGCTGGCACAGATGATGCAATTCCTGCCAACGACAGTTACTTTGCAGCGGCTTGATTATCACGAAAATGAAATTGAACTGTCCGGAACCAGCGAGCAGCTGCAGGAGGTTGTTCTCTTGCTGCAAAATATGGAACTGCATGCGTTTTATGCTGAATGTAACTTGACGAAGCTGCAGAGAAGCAATCCTGCTTTCAAGACAGAAAACCAAAATTGGGAGTTCACGCTGCGTTTGAATTTAAGCAAAAACAGGGACGTGTCATGAATACCGACGCGCGCAAACCACTACATTTATCCAAACGGGAGCTCTTTCTGCTCGGCTTGTTTTTGCTTATACTCAGCATCACTCTGCTGAACCATTTCTATTTGCCGATCCTGCAGGAATATCGCTCTAGTGAAAATTTTTACCAACAGACACTGACTGCCAGTCAATCAGGACTTGATCAAGCACAAAAGGAACAATTGAGTCTGGAAATTGAACAGCTGCAGCAAGCTTTAGCGAACTCGGCGTGCAGTCCGGGTGCCTTTTTTTCTATCGCAGCATTCCTGCAATTCATGGATGATACAGCAAAAGCAAGCGGCGTCGTCATCCAACTGATTGAATTAAGTGATCCAAAAGCTTTGGATCCTGCTCAAACCAGCCGTGAAGTTACTTTTCGTCTGGAAACCAAGGGCAGTTATACAGAGACAATGCAGTTTCTAAAGTGCTGGTATGCTTATAAATGTTTGATACTATCGGATAGCTGGGGGATCTATGAATCAGAAGCTGAAACGGAGAAGGACCATTTGCTTCATTTTGAATCGGACGGCAAAATACTGATCGATCGGGGAGGTTTATCCGATGCGGACGCAAAAGACGTTTTCTCTGGGTTATCGAACCGGGACCCCTTTGCACAGCGCTAAATTAGGTTATACGCTGATTGAACTCTTGCTTGTCTTGGCGTTGCTCGCTATGCTGTTGGTTCTGGCTCTGCCAAATTATCAGCGGATGCAGGCGAGTCTGCAGCTGCAAAGTACAGCGCATGAAATCGCCGCGCAAATTCGTCAGACCAGGTTGATAGCCCTCAAAGAAAACTGCAGCATCCGTATCCTTTGTTCAACAAGTTCCGATGGTCTGCAGCGGCTCGCCCGCTACCGGGGTGTCTTTGTGATCAAGCCAACTTATACGATCTGCAGTGATGTGACGGTAAGCAGGCTTGATTTTACTTTTCTTGCCAATGGTAATATCAATTTAGGCGGCAGTATTACGCTCCGCAATCGTCAGGGTGAGACACTGCAAATTGTCATCCAGCCGGTGACCGGCCGGGTTGTGATCAGAGAAAATGCATTCTCCACATAATCTGACAGCCTTCCTGCTTTACTATCTTAATTTTCTGGTTGAAGCCCAAGCAAGAATATGGTAAAATTGACTGTGATTTGATCACTGCAGAGAAGGAGGATCATTATGAGCTTTTTATCGCAGCTGCGGCAAGCGATGCAGCAGAATCAGTACGAAGCGATTTTAGTCACGCACCCGGAAAACCGCGCTTACCTGAGCAACTTTAACGGCACATCCGGCTGGCTGCTGATTACGGCGGAACACAGCTTTCTGATTACAGACTTTCGCTATTATGAACAAGCAGCGCTGCAGGCGCCGGATTTCGAACTGATTCGGCAAAACGAATCATTGGAAAACACGGTAAAGGAATTATTGCAGCAGCAAAACATAACCCAGATTGGTTTTGAACAAGATAACCTGACCTATGCGCAGGCAACTTCTATGATCAGACAAAACCCGCAGTCTGTTTTTATACCGCTCACCGGTTATATAGAAAATCTTCGCATGGTGAAGACAACAGACGAACTGGCTAAAATGCAGGCTGCCACTGATATCAGTGAGCGTACCTTCTTACATCTTCTTGGTTTCCTGCATGCCGGACTCTCAGAACGTGAAGTTGCTCTGGAAATGGAACGCTTTATGCGGGAGCAGGGAGCCGATGGCTTGGCTTTTGAGATCATTGCTGCCTCCGGTCCGCGCGCTTCTTTACCGCATGGTCAGCCGACGGATCGAATCTTGCAAAACGGTGATTTCTTTACGTTGGATTTTGGTGCCAAGTACCAAGGTTATTGTTCCGATATGACACGCACCGTGGTGATCGGAACAGCCAGCCAGGAACAGAAAAAAATCTATCAGATTGTTTTGGATGCGCATATGCAAACACTGGCAGCCGTGAAACCTGGTCTGATGGGCAAAGAGCTTGATCAGATCGCCCGCGCTGTGATCACCAAAGCAGGTTATGGAGACTATTTCGGTCATGGTTTGGGTCATGGTGTTGGCAGAAATGTGCACGAAGCACCAAGCTGCGGCAAAACAGGCAACGTGGTTTTACAAGCAGGACACGTGATTACGATTGAACCGGGGATCTATATTCCTCAATGGGGTGGGGTTCGAATTGAAGACATGGTGATGGTGACAGAGACAGGATATCAGAATTTTAACCATACCAACAAGGCATTGATTTGTCTTTCGGATTCAATTGACTGATAAAAATAAATTATGATGCGGAGGAGAAGCCAATGATAAGTACAAACGATTTAAGAAATGGTGTTACCGTAGAAATTGATGGCAATGTATGGTCTGTTGTGGAGTTCCAGCATGTAAAACCAGGCAAAGGTGCTGCCTTTGTGCGGACCAAAATGAAAAACGTTAAAACGGGTGCCGTGCAGGAAAAGACGTTTAATGCCGGAGAAAAATTGAACAAAGCCAGAATTGATACGCATGAAATGCAGTATCTCTATGCTTCCGGTGATTTTTATACCTTTATGGATACTACCACTTACGAACAGATGGAATTGACTGCGGAGCAAATTGGTGATGGCATCAAATATCTGATCGAAAATATGAATTTGATGATTCAGATTTTCGACGAGACAGTCATCGGTGTGGAAATGCCGAATTTTGTCGAGCTGAAGATTGCTGAATGTGAACCCGGTGTCAAAGGCGATACTGCCACCGGCGGTACCAAGCCAGCCAAATTGGAAACCGGCGCTGCGGTGAAGGTACCCTTCTTTATCAACGAGGGGGATAAGATCCGCATTGATACCCGCACCGGCGATTATCTTTCCAGAGTTTAGCAGCAACTGTTTTATTGAAACTGACGGTCATCGTTTGCAGCGATGACCGTTTTTCTGTCGAAATCAATCTGAAAACCGCAGTCTATCAGTGATTTGTCTGTTTGAATAACCTGTATCTTTATGCATATTAAGAAGATATTTGAAAAATCGAGTTGGATTCAGTTGCTTTCCAAAATGGAATTTGCTATAATAAATTATTAATGACCGCTGCAACCATGAAAATCCTGGTGTGGCGACGTTTAAGGAGAGTGTTTTATGTCCAGACGTGTTGCCCGTGAAACAGCAGTGAAGACCTTGTTTCAAAGGGAATTTCATGATATTTCGCCGAAAGATGCTTTACCATTGGCCTTAGAAGATGCGGCTGACCTGACCGAGAACGACATGATCTTCGCCCAACAGCTGATTGACGGTGTGATTTCTCACCAATCTCAATTGGATGCCACCTTAAATGAGTTTGCGGTAGATTGGAAAATGGAGCGGATCGCGAAACTGGAGCGTTCCATTTTGCGCTTTGCTTTGTTTGAACTGATGTTTATGGATGACGTGCCGGTTGGTGTGACGGTGAACGAAGCGATTGAAATTACTAAAATTTACAGTACGCAGGATGCTTCCCGTTTCATTAACGGTATTTTAGGCAATGTCATTCAGCATATGAAAGTATTGCAAAACAAGCCTGGGGAAGAAATAAAACCGGACGGAACAGAAAATGAATGAATGGGTTTTGGGTATTGATACCAGCAACTATACCACTTCTTTGGCGGCTGTTACTTTGGATCATCAACTGCTGCAGCAGCAAAGGCAATTGCTTCCCGTTGCTCTGGGAGATCGTGGATTGCGGCAATCTGAAGCGGTCTTTGCTCATTTACGTGGTATCAATCAGCTGTTTGCGCAGTTAAAAAGGCCGGATTATCCGCCAGTTGCCATTGGTGTCAGTAACAAACCTCGCTCGCTGCCCGATTCCTATATGCCTGTCTTTTTGGTGGGCCATCAATTTGCCGCTGTCTTGAGTCAGATGCTGAAGGTACCCCTCTTTACTTACAGTCATCAGGAAGGGCATATCAAAGCCGGTTTATACAGTGCCGGCGAACCCGAACTGTCACAATTTCTGGCGGTGCATCTTTCTGGGGGGACGACCGAACTGCTGTTGGTGCAGAAAAAGGAGAACCACTTCAGCGAAACTATCCTGGCGGCAACCTCCGATATCAGCGCCGGACAATTGATTGATCGGATCGGGGTGGCTATGGGTCTCCCATTCCCGGCCGGACCTGCTTTGGAGCAACTGGCACAAACCTCCCAGCAAAACCTGAGTACCATTCCAGCTGCTTATCACCAGGGAAAACTCAGCTTTTCCGGTGCGGAAAACCAAGCGCTGCGCTTGCTGCAGTCTGCAGCAGCGCCTGCCGAAGTCGCCCGCGCCATAGAAAACTGTGTGGTGAATTCTCTTGAAAAAATGATCCGCAGCGTTATAGAAACAGAAAAAATTAAGAATGTCCTGTTGGTTGGCGGTGTCACGGCGAATCGTTATCTGCGCGACCGGCTGCGGCATAAACTGGAGCATCCTGCTGTCGGTGCGCATCTCTATTTTGCCTCACCGGAATTGAGCAGTGATAATGCGGTCGGTATCGCTTTTTTAGCGGCTGAAGCATTTTCAAACGGCTGCTTGCAGGAATAGGAAGGAGAATGGCATGGAAGCAAGGGAGCACCTAACTGTTTCACAGCTGAATCAATTTGTGAAATCTTTGCTCGATGAAGTTCCGATTCTAAAAGATATTTGGGTGGAAGGCGAGATTTCCAATTTCAAATTACAGAATTCCGGACATCTTTATTTTTCATTGAAAGACGCTCAATCCAGCATCCGCTGCGTGATGTTCAGTACCAAAGCACGGATGCTTCGCTTTCGACCGGATAACGCCATGAAAGTTCTGCTGCGCGGGTCTGTTTCGCTGTATGAAAGAGACGGTCAATATCAGCTTTACGCCACACAGATGGAACCGTTGGGGATGGGTTCCCTGGCGCTGGCTTTGGAACAAATGAAACAGCGGCTGGCTGCGGAAGGTTTATTTGACGCGGACCGAAAAAAATCATTGCCTTTCTTACCAAAACGAGTCGGTGTTGTTACGTCTCCAACCGGCGCCGCTTTTCGCGACGTTGTCAACGTGATTACCAGACGCTGCCCCGGTGTCGCTATTTTATTGGCGCCGGTTTTGGTGCAGGGACCTGGTGCGGCAGAACAAATCGCGGCAGCCATCCAGCTTTTTAATCGCCGGCAATTAGCCGATGTCTTGATTGTCGGACGCGGCGGCGGTTCTCTTGAGGAATTGTGGGCTTTCAATGAGGAAGTGGTGGCACGTGCCATTGCGGCATCACAAATTCCCATTGTTTCCGCAGTCGGACATGAAACGGATTTTACCATGGCAGATTTTGCCGCTGATTTGCGCGCCCCCACTCCTTCGGCAGCGGCTGAATTAGTCGTACCGGAATTGGCTGACTTAAGAGACGAAGTCGCGGACTTCCAAGTGCGTTTGCAATCTGTTGCCACCAATGTCCTCAGACAAAAGCAAGAAAAGCTGCTGTTTTATCAGAATAAACTGGAACCGGAGCTTTTTCTCAGTTGGTTACGCCGAAAACAAGATGCCTTGCATGACCCCAGCCAACGCTTACAGCATGCGATGACGATTTTTCTGGCTCAAAAAAATTCTCTCTTCGCCATGTTGAACGGAAAACTGGATACCTTGAGTCCCTTACGCATTCTCTCACGCGGTTATACCATGTGTCAGAATACAGTGAGCAGGGAAGTGATTTCTTCTCTGGTGCAAATTGTTTTAGGTGATGAGATTATAATTCATTTTTCCGACGGCAGCGCTGTCGCACGAATTTTAGAAATGGATGATCAATTGACGGGAGGTGGCAAGCATGACAAAGAAAAAGGAACAACTGACTTTTGAGGAAGCATTGCAGCAATTGGAAAATATTGTCCGCCAATTGGAAGCCGGCAACCTTTCTTTGGAAGAAGCGATGAAATGTTTTGAAGAAGGGGTGAAATTGTCCCGCTTTTGTCAAAATGATCTGAATTTGGCACAACAGAAAATCGAGAAAGTCACAGTGAATGAACAGGGAGAAGTGGTTCTGCAGCCCTTTCCCTTAACAGGTGAGAATTATGATCCCCAAACAGTTTGAAACAATGCTGGCAGAGATTGAATTGGAATTGCAGCGGTTTTTTCAAAACACACCGACAGATCTGCAGTCCATCGATTCGGCTATGTCCTACAGTCTGCTCTCGGGCGGCAAACGTCTGCGGGCATTGATTCCTCTTTTGGTGCTCGATACGTATGGTACTGATTGGCATCGGGCGATCTACCCAGCCTGTGCTTTGGAATGCATTCATACGTACTCTTTAATTCATGATGATTTGCCCTGTATGGACAACGACGATCTGCGCCGGGGCAAACCAACCAATCACAAGGTCTACGGCGAAGCGCTGGCTTTACTGGCCGGAGATGGGCTTTTAACCGAAGCATTTCAGATTTTAGCGCTTGGCGTGCAGCAGAATGCCTATGATGCTGCGGTTGCCTTACGCTTGGTACAGCTTTTTGCCAGCTCGGCCGGTCGATATGGCATGATCGGCGGCCAAGTTTTGGATATTCAATCTTCCACTGCCAAACAAGCGGCAGATCTGCGCCGGATGCATGAATTAAAAACCGGCGCTTTGTTGAAGACAGCTTTCCTGATCGGGGCTATCCTGGCACAGGTCGATACGGCAGAGGAAAAGCAATGGCAGGAGTTAGGCGTTCATTTTGGCTTATTTTTTCAAATTCAGGACGATATTTTGGATGTAATCGGGGAGGAAGCTCTCTTAGGTAAGCCGATTGGCAGTGATCTGAAAAACGGTAAATTGACTTATGTCAGCTGTTTTGGTTTGCCTCAGGCGCAAAGCCTGTATGAAAAAGAATATGAGAAGCTGCTGTTGCTGCTGCAGGCGCTGCCTGTCAGGCGAGAGCCGCTTTTGCTGTTATTTGATTGGCTGCACCAAAGGCAGTCATAATTTTATGAAAATATGTGGTGAATGAAATGAACGTTTGGAATCAGCTGTTATCAAATCGTTATATCGTCGCTGCTTTAATCGGAAGTGTCCTGGCTCAAGTTTTAAAAGTTTTTGTCTATTTTTTATTGGATCACCATTGGAATTGGCGGTTAGCTTCCAAATCCGGCGGTATGCCGAGTTCTCATACAGCGGCGGTCGTTGCTTTAACAACCGCAATCGGACGATATCAAGGGGTCGACAGCGTGCTTTTTGCTGTCTCCACCGTGTTCTCGATTATTGTGATGTACGATGCTTCCGGTGTGCGGCGTGCCGCCGGTGATCAGGCGAAACTTCTTAATTCCATTCTCTATACGATCCCGGATTTGAAGGAGCTGCAGATCAAGCAATTGAAAGAAATTCTTGGTCACACGCCAATTGAAGTTCTTGCCGGCGGACTTTTGGGAATCATCATTGGATTTTCGGTATGAGGTCACAACTATGAATTATAAACTGCTGCCCACTATCTCTCCTAAAAAAATGAAAATGCTCAGCACAAGCGATCTGACTCTGCTGGCAGTTGAAATCAGAAACTATCTTTTAGAAACCGTCAGTAAAACAGGCGGTCATCTGGCTTCCAATTTGGGTGTCGTCGAGCTGACGATTGCGCTGCATAAAGCTTTCCAATCGCCGTCCGATAAAATCGTGTGGGATGTTGGGCATCAAAGCTATATCCATAAGCTGCTGACCGGGCGCTATGCTGACTTTCCCACCCTGCGGCAATTCGGCGGTCTCAGCGGTTTTCCTAAACGTTCAGAGAGCGTACATGACATCTTCAACGCCGGACACAGTTCCACTTCAATTTCAGCCGCCTTGGGAATCGCCTTGGCTCGTGATGTACAAAAAAAAGACTTTCAGGTGGTAGCTGTGATCGGTGACGGCTCCATGACCGGCGGTATGGCCTGGGAAGCAATGAATCACGCCGGCAGAAATCATACGAAGCTGATCGTGATTCTGAACGATAATGAAATGTCAATTGCGCAAAATGTGGGTGCTTTATCGGAATATCTTAACAATATTCGAACTGCACCGCGTTATTACCGTACGAAGGATGATGCCAAACGCATTCTGGAACGGATTCCTGCGATTGGACAACCGGCGATTGATTTGATCGATCGTGTCAAGGAATCGGTCAAACAATTTTTTGTTCCCGGTATGCTGTTTGAGGAAATGGGATTTACTTATCTGGGGCCGGTCAACGGTCACCACATCGGTCAGCTGCTGGAAGCGTTGGAATTAGCCAAACGTTCGGAGTCGCCTGTTTTACTGCATGTGATTACAACCAAAGGCAAAGGTTACCCGCCGGCAGAAAAATCACCGCGGCGTTTCCATGGCACCGGTCCCTTCGATCTTGCCAGCGGCAAGAGTACTCTGCCTGCCAAGCTTGGATTTACTGATGCTTTCAGCCAGAGTCTGCTGGAAATTGCGGAAGAAGATGCCAGTGTGGTGGCAATTACTGCAGCGATGCCGGATGGAACCGGTTTGAGCGCCTTTGCCGAACGCTATCCTGCTCGCTTTTTTGATGTTGCGATTGCGGAACAGCATGCCGTTACTTTTGCTGCCGGTATGGCTGTGCAGGGATTAAAGCCGATTGTCGCCATCTATTCCACTTTTTTGCAGCGCGCTTTCGATCAAATCATCGAGGATGTTGCCATGCAGAATCTGCCTGTTATACTGGTATTGGACCGCGCCGGTTTGGTGGGGGAGGATGGCGAGACCCATCATGGTGTCTTTGATTTATCCTATCTGCGTCTGATCCCCAATATGACGCTGTTGGTTGCCCTCAAACCTTCCGATCTTACTGCAATGCTGCGCTACGCTTTGCAGCTGAATGCACCTGTCGCTCTGCGCTTTCCGAAAGGCGCTTTTGAAAATGAAACAAAAGAGGAGCGTGCTTTAAAGCCGACAGAAATCGCTCTGCCGCAGGTTCTCATCCCCGCAGAGAAGAAATGGGTTATCGCCTGCGGACCGGTCACCTTTGCAGCTGAAGCTGCTTTAAAGCGTTTAAAACAAGAAAATGATCAGGAGATCGGCTTAATCAATCTGCGCATAGTCAAACCACTGCCGACAGAACCGCTCTTAGCCTTGCTTTCAACAGCGGCAGAAATTGCTGTTGTAGAAGAAAACACAACCTGCGGTGGTTTTGGTTCGGCAATCCTGGAATTCTGTCAGGCAAATCAAATATACCCAAAATGCAGACTCTTTGGTGTCCCGGATCGCTTTATCCAACAGGGCACCGCCGAGCAGCTGTATCAATCCTTAGAATTGGATGCAGACAGTTTAACTCTGTGTTTCAAAGAATTCTTTCAAATTGAGCAAGAATAAATGGAGGTGGCTTCGATGAAAGGAAAACGACTCACACTGATCAGGCAATTAATTAAAACCAGTTCTGTTGAGACTCAGGAGGAACTGGTTGAACTGCTGCGTGAAAAACATGGGATGGTCGTAACACAGGCTACGGTCAGCCGGGATATCAAAGAACTCGGTTTATTAAAGGTTACGATGGATAACGGACGCTCCCGCTATGCCTTACCGGGTGTAGTCGGTCAGATTACACCCTCTCTGGAGAAGGTGAAACGAGCGCTGCTGGATAACCTGGTTTCCATCGATTACGCCGGCAATATGATTATACTGAGAACGATGCCGGGCAATGCCCACAGCATCGCAGCCCTTTTTGACGCTATGGGCTGGGAAAACGTGGTAGGGACATTGGCCGGCGACGATACTATTCTGGTGATTCTGCGCTTACCGGGACATATTGAACCTTTTATCGCGCGTTTATATGAAATCATGGAGTAAAAAATGCTGGAAAAACTGATCATTCAAAACTTTGCTCTCATCGAAGAACTGGAACTGGATCTTGCCGAAGGCTTAACTGTTTTTACCGGAGAGACTGGGGCTGGCAAATCGATTTTATTTGATGCCATTGCCTTTCTGCTGGGTTCCCGCGGCAACACCGGAGCGATACGCACCGGCAAGGCAAAAATGACTGTAACGGGTTATTTTACGGTCAGCGAAGGCAGCCGCTTAGCTGACATCCTGCGGGAACAGGATCTGGAGGAGGAAGACTGCGAGCTTCTCAGCATCTGGCGTGAACTGAATGACAAAGGTAAAGGTCAAATTCGCATCAACGGTAAGCCGGTCAGCTTGAACATATTGCGGGAGTTATCGGACTTTTTGATTGAAATCAATGGTCAGCATGGTTATCAGCAATTATTCAATCCGAAGAATCATTTGATCTTTCTCGATCAATCCGGCAATCATGAGCATCACCAGCTTCTGCAGCAATACAGGCAGGTTTATCATCAATGGCGGGACAATCTGCATCAACTGCAGACCCTGCAAAACGGAGAACGTGAAAGTTTACAGATGAAGGAACTCTGGCTTTATCAGCAAAATGAAATTGCGAAAGCAAAGCTGCAGCCGGAGGAAGAGGAGAGCCTCAGCCAGGAAAGAAAACGGTTGCAGCACGTTCAGCGCAATCATGCCGGTTTAGAAAAAATCTATGGACTGCTGCAGGAAGATAAACCCGGTTGTTATGCAGCGATTTCTGCTCTGCGCATTGCCATGCGAGAGCTGGAGAGCATTTTACAATCGGATCGTACGCTGCAAAACAGCAGTGAACAGCTGGCTTCCTGCTTCTATTTGCTGCAGGAAATCGCCACGGAAATTGAGCAATATAAAAATGCTTTGGAAGATGATCCCCAACGTTTGGAAGCAACGGAAGAACGCTTGAGCCAAATAGCTCAGCTGAAACGTAAATACAGCAACTCGGTTGCTGATATTTTAGCGTATGAGCAAACAATTCGCCAACGCTTGAGCGAAGCAGACAGCAGCGCGGAGAAAATAGAAGAGTACCGTGTTGAGTTGGAAACAAACCTCCGACAACTGACAAGACTAGCCGGAGACTTAAACCTTTCCCGTCATCGCTTGGCTGATCAATTGAGTACTTCCGTCATGGCCCAGCTGGCTGATCTCTCGATGCCGAAGTGCCGCTTTGTTATCGATTTTGCAAGTGAAACCGAAGCCGGTGAGCAAGTACGTTTTTCAGCAGATGGCAGTGAACACTGTGAATTCATGATTTCCACAAACCTTGGTGAGCCGCTCAAGCCCCTGCTGAAAATCGCTTCCGGAGGAGAGCTGTCCCGTATCATGCTGGCGCTGCGCTGCGTGATGCTGAATGAGGAGATCCCCTTAGTGATTTTTGACGAGATCGATACCGGTATCAGCGGTGAGACCGTGCAAAAAGTAGCGGAAAAGCTCGCCCGTTTGGCCAAGAATTATCAATTGCTTTTAGTGACCCACCAGCCGGTGGTAGCCGCGATGGCGGATCAGCATATCCTGATCCGAAAAGAAGAAGCAGAGAATCGTACCCATACCATTTTGAAAACCTTAAGCAGCGGTGAAGTTTTAAAGGAACTGACACGCTTAATGGCAGGAGATCCGGATAACGCTTCTGCACAAAATTTGGCGCAGGATCTGATCAACCGAGCAGAACACTGGAAACGTTTCCTGACCTAATAGAATATTCCAGAGCAAAAAACCAGCATCTTGCTAAATTATGGCAATGAAATGCTCAGCTGCGCGCATTTTCTAGGGAAATCCTACGAAACTCTTTGCAAATTGCGCTTGCTTTTTTCGCTTCGATTCGGTATAATAACGTTATTCTTTCCAACGGGCTGTAGCGCAGTTTGGTAGCGCGCTTGAATGGGGTTCAAGAGGCCCCGCGTTCGAATCGCGGCAGCCCGACCAGATGTTATGAGGAAGCAGAGTCGATAGACTTCGCTTCCTTTTTTGTTTGTTGCTTGGCTTTTGAGAAACTGCGACTCTCTTTTTTCAGTTGGCTGCAATAGAAAATTCATAAAAAATCAGCGATGTACTCTTACTTTCCGCTGCTTTCTTCCTTGACTTCAGCGAGCAAATCAGGTATATTATAGACATGATCTGAAAAACTTTAAATCGCCGCTTCGAGACCGCTATTGCAGCGGTTTTTCTTTTTTGTCGACATTCCTCTCGCAAATCCCTTTCTATTTAAATGTAACATTGTGTTAAATGATGTCGTTTACTTGACTTCCTAAGCCTTTCTCTTTATGATAAGCCAAAGGGTACGAATGGAGGATAAGCTATGTTTGCACACCTTTCCCAGAACCAGGTTTTAAAAACGATGAAGGATGAAGAAGTTGTCCTATTGGCACAACAAGGCCAGGAATATGCCTCCGAATATCTGCTGCATAAATACAGACATATCATTCGCAGTAAAGCCAAACCTTATTTCCTCACCGGTGCGGACCAAGAGGATATTTTGCAGGAAGGTTGGATTGGTTTACATAAGGCAATTCGCGATTTCCAATACGAAAAAGGAATTCCGTTTAAACATTTTGCCGAATTATGCGTTTCACGTCAGATTATTACGGCTGTGAAAACATCAACCCGCTTAAAACATTCACCTCTGAATTCCTATATTTCTTTGAATAAACCCGTTTATGATGACGGAACCGACCGCACGCTGATCGATATGATTCCCAGCACGCGGATGACCGACCCGGAAGAAGTTGTGATGAATCGGGAAGAATTGACTTCCATCAAGAACCAACTGATGGATACTTTAAGCAAGTTTGAATACAATGTTTTCTTGCTTTACTTAAAAAAGGCTTCCTATCAGGAAATTGCTCATCAACTCAAAACCTCTACCAAGGCAGTAGACAATGCACTCTGCCGGATCAAACGTAAAATCGGTCTAAAGATGAAACCCTCCGTATCCGATTAATTTCTTGCTAAAATAAACCCGACTGCAGAGCACTGCGGCCGGTTTTTTTTATGTCCTGTCTTGATGTAGGAAAATATATGATTCCTTGCAGAAAGGGAAGGAGTAATGTCAGCCATGCAAGAATTGAATCATAATCAATGTGAGGAGGCGTTAAAGAATGAAAACAAATCGGGACAAATTACCTATGATTGGTGTGATTGGAGAGATTTCTCAGCCAAAGAAGCCCAATGTTTATCGCATTGCCACCACCGGACAGGCGATTCCCCTGCCGGGAACCGGCGGAATCACCTATAATTTTGCGATTGGTGACTCTTGTATGGACCTGGTCGCCGACCATGTGGAGCCTGGTGTCAGTATGAAGCTGGACGATCCGGACAAGAACAGCGGTCTCAACGCTTTTTCCTGCGTTGGCAATACGGCCAAAGTAGTGACCGGTGACGCAAAGGGTGCTCTCGGATTTGTCACCGGCTTCCATGGCGGTATCGAGCATACCTTGGTCTGGTTTAAACCGGAAGACCTGGAAAAAATGGTGATCGGCGACAGAATTATGGTAAAAAGCGTCGGCTTAGGTTTGAAAATCGAGGATGCACCGGAAGTCATGGTGAAAAACTGCGATCCGGATCTTTTAGAAAAAATGCAGCTCCAACTCATAGACGGGGTGCTGCAGATTCCGGTGGTGACGGAAGTACCGGCATATTTAATGGGCTCCGGCATCGGCTCTTCTACAGCCGATACCGGCGATTATGACATTATGACTGCCGATCCGGAATCGTTTCAACAATTCGGTCTGGGTAAACTGCGCTTTGGCGATTTGGTGCTCCTGCATGACTGCGATACCAGTTATGGCCGCGGTTATCTGAAAGGTGCGGTGACCGTTGGCGTTGTGGTGCACAGCAACTGCGTGATTATGGGGCACGGTCCCGGTGTAACTACCCTTTTTACCAGCAAAACAGGGAAAATCCAAGGAATAAAATCCACTCAAGCCAATATTGCGAAGTTCCTGGGTATTAGAACAGATCTTTAACTGATCCGTTGGTCAGATTATGATGCTGAGGAGGTATTTGATTTGGATGGGAAAGCAATACTCAAGAGTTTAATCGAAAATACCGGCGTATCCGGTTTTGAAGCTCCGGTAGCCAGCGCAATTTATCAGAATTTTCTGGAGTTTACAAACGAAATTCGCCTTGATCCAATGGGCAGTGTGATCGCCAAAGTCAAAGGGGATGCAAAAGAGCATAATATTTCCGTTATGCTGGCAGGACATATGGATGAAATCGGCTTAATGGTAACCAAAGTGGATGACCTTGGCTTTTTGCATGTCGCTCAAATCGGCGGTTTTGATCAGCGCACCTTACCGGCGCAGGAAGTGATCGTGCATGGCAAAAGAGATTGCCTGGGTGTGGTCGCTGCCAAACCACCGCACCTTTTGACAGCCGAAGAACGCAAGAAAACAGTGCCGCTCTCCGACTTATTGATCGATATTGGTTATTCGGCCGTGCAAGCCAGAGAACTCGTGTCGGTGGGTGATTTGATCACCATCCGGCGGAGCATGCAGGAACTGCAGGGTGATTGGCTGGCCGGAAAAGCAATGGATGACCGAGCCGGTGTGCTGGTCATGCTGGAATGCTTACAGGAGCTAAAAAAACTGCATCATGCGGCAGATGTTTATGCGGTTGCAACAGTCCAGGAAGAAGTGGGCTGCCGCGGTGCTTTGACTTCCGCTTACGGTATCAATCCTCAGATTGGGATTGCCATTGATGTCTGCCACGGCAGAATGCCCGGTGTAGCTGATTATGATGCTTCACCGATCGGCGGCGGTCCGGCAGTGGCGATGGGTCCCAATATCCATCCCAAAGTATTTGCTTTGCTGAAAAAAGTGGCTGCGGATCAGCATATTGCCATTTCACCGGAACCGGCGCCGGGTGCTACCGGTACAGATGCCTGGACCATGCAAATTGCGCAGACCGGAGTTGCCACCGGTGTGATATCGATACCCTTGCGCTATATGCATACCGCAGTGGAAACCTTATCCTATTCCGATGTGCGTCAATCCGGCAAGCTGTTGGCTTATTTCATTGCCGCCATCGACAGTGCTTTTGTGGAGGGCTTGACATGTTACTAAAAAAGATCACGGAAGCGGCCGGTGTGGCCGGTGATGAATATGAAGTGCGTGCAGTTATCAGAGCAGCCCTGGAGGGTGTTGTGGACGAGATCCATACCGATATGCTGGGTAATTTGATCGCCGTACAAAACAAGGATGCCAAAGGTCCCCGGATTTTGTTGGATGCACATATGGATGAAATTGGACTGATGATCGTTTTTATCGAACCGACCGGCCTGCTGCGTTTTAAACCGGTTGGCGGCATTGACCCCAGAGTTTTGGTAGCGAAAACAGTCCGGATTGGGACTAAGAAAATTCCCGGTGTAATCGGAGCCAAAGCGATTCATTTGCAGAAACCGGAAGAGCGGCAATCTCCGCTGCCGATTGACGCGTTATTGATCGATATCGGAGCAAAGAATAAAGATGAAGCGGAAAAGGTTGTTTCCGTTGGCGATTTTGCTGTTTTTGATACAGACTACGAAGAATTCGGCGATGGCAAAGCCAAAGCCAAAGCATTTGACGACCGCATCGGCTGCGCCGTGATCGTGGAAGTCCTGAAAGAGAAGTTCACTGTGCCGGTTTACGCTGTTTTTTCCGTTTCGGAAGAAATCGGTCTGCGCGGCGCCGGTACTGCCGCCTTCGCGATCGATCCGCAGGTTGGCATTGCCATTGAAGGTTGTACCGCCCATGATGTGACCGATGTGGAAGATCATTTGGTTTCCACGCACCTTGGTGCCGGTCCATCCATTACTCTGATGGATAAATCATTGATCAGTGACAAAAAACTGATTGCCTTGGCAGCGAAGACCGCGGAGGAATTGGGTATACCTTATCAATTCCGCAACACGGCCACCGGCGGCAACGACGGCGGCAAAATCAACCAGACACGCGGCGGCGTGGCCGCCATTGAATTGGCGGTACCGACCCGTTATGTCCATTCACCAATATCGATCATCCAATTAAGCGATTACGAACAAACCATCGCATTGGTAAAAGCGTTTGTCCACGCGATTGAAAGAGGAGGGTTTGCAATAAAATGAACGAGCTGAAAGACTTAACCAAAAAAATTGTCTCTGCTTATGGACCAACCGGTGATGAAACCAATGTAGCCAATCTGATCGTCGAGGAGATCAAGCCTTATGTCGACAGTGTGAAAATCGACGCTTTGGGCAATGTTATTGCAGTCAAAAATGGCAGTGGCCCCAAAGTAATGTTGGCTGCTCATATGGACGAAATCGGCGTAATGGTAACACATATCGATGACAAAGGTTTTTTACGTTTCACCAATCTTGGCGGACTCAGCCCGCAGGTCTTGTTTGCGACGCGCTGTGTCTTTGCCAACGGTACGGTCGGTGTTTTTGGCGCGGAAAAATTGAATGCCGGCGAAACACTGGAATTAAGCAAGATGTTTATCGACATCGGTGCCGACAGCAAAGCGGAAGCGCAGCAGAAGGTTCAGGTCGGCGACTGCGCCGGCGGCTGCTACGAGTGCATTGATCTTGGCAATCGTATGGTATCGAAAGCCATGGACGACCGTATCGCCTGCGTGATTTTAATTGAAGCCATCAAACGTGTAAAACATGCAAAAGTTCAGATGAATTTTGTCTTTACCGTCCAGGAAGAAGTGGGTTTGCGCGGCGCGCGCACGTCCGCCTTTGCCGTGGATCCCGATTTTGGTATTGCCATTGATGTGACCCGCACCGGAGATACACCCAAATCGATTACGATGGATGTCGCATTGGGAAAAGGACCGACGGTCAAGGTGCGCGACGCTTCTGTCTTGTGCCACCCGACCATGATCCGCTTCATGAAAGAAGTAGCCACCAAACATAAAATCCCCTATCAATTGGAGGTTTTAGAGTCAGGCGGCACCGATTCCGGCGCAATCCACACCACCAAAGCCGGAGTACCCAGTGGCGTGATGTCGATTGCTACCCGTTACATTCATACCCCATCTGAAATGGTCGACATGAACGATGTGGAAAACGGTATCAAACTGATTGTCGCCTTATTGGAAACAAAGTTTCCCAGCGTCTAGCGTACTAGAAATACGAACTGGGATACGGCTTTTTAAAAACAGCGGCTGTATCCCAGTAACTTGTTGAGAAGAAAATCGGTTTAAAGGGAGTATTCGTTGATGAATCGTTATTTGAAAGGATGCCTATTTGTCATTCTTTCCGCTACCATGTTTGGCTGCGCTTCGCTCTTTGTGAAAAACATTTACCTGGGCGGCGGCAATGCCATCAGCATTGTCTTTTACCGTAATTTCTTACCCTTACCTTTTCTCTATTTCATTTTGAGATGGAAAAAAATCAATCTGAAGGTCAGCCGAGCTGAATTTGGCAAGCTTTTTCTCTGCAGCGCGATTGGTGCGGTCCTGACTCCAATCGTACTTTATTCCTCCTTTCATTATATTAATTCCGGGATGGCAACGACTTTGCACTTTATTTATCCGGTCTTTGTTTTTCTTTTCTGCTGGCTGTTTTTTCGGGAGAAAATTGATCTTTTGCACGGAGCCTGCCTTATTTTATGTATGCTTGGCATCTTGTTTTTCTATACGCCAGGACAACAAGCAAATTTGAGAGGAATATTCCTTGCTTGCGCTTCCGGTGTCAGTTATGCCGCCTATATCGTTTACTTGGCCAAGAGTGGAATGGGAAAACTATACCCCTTTAAATATAGTTTCTACACCGCTTCTATCTGTTCTGTTTTAATCTTTCTTTATTCCATGCTGACGCGAAGCTTTGTTTATCAGATGACAAGCGTGGCTTGGCTTTGGATGGTGGTTTTCGCCATGTCGCTGACCTTGGTCGCCGTCATCCTGTTCCAAAGCGGCACCAATCTGGTTGGTGCGCAGCATACGGCGATCTTGAGTACCTTCGAGCCATTGGCCAGTATTGTTGTGGGCGTTCTGGCTTTCCATGAAAGATTTACCAGCCGAACCTTGCTTGGAACCATCATGATTTTAGCTTCCGTTGTGACACTGACACTGTTTAACAAAAGGAAAGAGGAAACGGAAGAAACGAAGGGAACTGAGAAAAAAACTGTGATTGCCTCTTGACCGGATGACTCTTTTTATGTATAATGAGGAACGTTGATTTACGGGGACGTAGCTCAGCTGGGAGAGCGTACGGTTCGCATCCGTAAGGTCGAGAGTTCGATCCTCTTCGTCTCCACCATAAAAAGAAGCGGTTATTTGTCTACAGACAAATAACCGCTTCTTTTTACTCAGTGTTCCGCTTTTTGTTGAACACTGAACTTCATGTTTGCAAAGCAAACACTTCGCGCTGTTCTTCTCACGAAGGCAGCACTGTGAAATTTCGTCTAAGTACGACACACTGTCAGTTATAGGAATATGATCTCAACAAAACACTTAAATATTTTCAGTGCGGCAAATATCCCTCCCCTATATTGATATGTGCAGATTGACTTTCATAATTCTTTTCTATATAATAAATTTAGATTATTTATATTATGGCTAATTCTAGTTTGGGAGATGGTACTATACTATCAAAAGATACAGAAAACGAAAACAATAATTGGAATTAATCTGGATATAAAATAAGAAATGATCTATTGATTATCAATATAGAATTTACAAAGGAGAGTACGAATGATAAAAAGCAATAAGTCTTCTCAACGAACTATAATGCTGATAATACTACTCGTAATAGCGTTATTATCAATTTTCGTTGTATCAAGAATAGTAACAGCCCCAAGTTTTAATGCAGCAACCATAAAATCATTGGACGATAAAAAAGTCATTGTTATGGGACTCACAGCAGCAGCGGCGGCAACCTCAACAGCTCTCTCATTAATGCCCGGAGATGCCGCAACGCCAATCGCTAATCAAATTGCAGAATTAAGTTTTTACTTCATTGTTGTACTATGTGCGATTTTATTAGAAAAGATGTTAATTGCAGTAGTTGGTTATGTGTCATTTAATGTTATTATTCCTTTTGCTTGTATTTTAGGTGTTTCTTATTTATACACTAAGGATGTTGTATTAAAAAATCTTGCAATAAAGCTCACTATATTTGGTGTTGTTCTATTTATGGCAATCCCGGCAAGCATACATGTAAGTGACTTAATGTATGCTTCTTATCAAGCCTCAATAGAACAATCGGTTGAAACTGTAGAACAAAATAAATCATATATTGAAGAAAAGAAACAAGATATTTTCACAGAAGATAAAAATTGGATGGAAAAAATCGGACTTTATTTATCCGACGTTACTTCTAAAATAGGAAATAGCATATCTGAAATAACAAAAAAGGGAGAAGATACACTTAGTACATTCTTAGAGGCAATTGCTGTTCTGATTATAACCTCCTGTGTTATACCGTTAATTGTAATATTGATTTTTACCTGGATTATTAAAATCTTATTCGGCTTTGATATGAAAAGGTTACTGCCCGCAAAACTCGAAAATAACACACTAAGGGATGAAGATATTCAAAATGACGATTTAAATCTCTAATATTGCAAATGAAACGCTTTTACGGCTATCTCTGGGATTACTCGGAAGAAGCAAAACTGCATATCTGTCAGGAGTGCTTTGTGCGCTGTCTGTCTCTTATTTTGGTGCCGCTCGATGCGCAGCAGAAGGCGCAGACAGCTCAACAATACGCTGAAATTGAAGCCGCAAGCTATTCTACACTGAGCAGCGCTTGAAAAACTGTTATGCAAATAGAGTCCATTTACAATCTTTATCAATTTTCTAATGATTTAAATTCAATCAAACTCTTGCAGTCTATTTGTACGTGTGATATAATACTAACGTACGTTAGATAGGAGGTGCACATGGAAGAGAATGAATTTAGAGTCAAAATTAAAGAAATAGCAGTTGATCATTTTGAAAGAGACGGCTTTTATGGAGCAACCATCCGCAAAATCGCCAGTGATGCTGGATGTTCGCTGCCGATGATTTACTATTATTACAAAAGCAAAAAGGAATTATTTCATGAAATAATCATAAAGGATTATTTCGAAATTTTGAGCAGACAAGCGAAGAAAATAGAGTCCAAAAACATCATAGATTTTTATACCGAGTTTGTTTTTGAGTTGAACCATTTGAATCGTTATGATAAAAAGGTTTATCGGCTAGGTGTAAAGGTATATCTTGCTTTTGATGGCGATGACGAACTAACAACAATTATGGAAAATTGGGAGAAATCGATTGTGGATCGTCATTCGCAGTTGGTGTTGCCGCATCTTAAATCCTGTGAAAACAATGTTATTGTTGTAAAAACTCTTATACATCTTCTTGAGAATCTTATTATAAGCATAGTGGTAAAAAACAGGTACATTGCGAAAGATGAAATTCACGAAGAAATTTCAGCAATCCTTGCTGACAAACTAAATATGTAAAGGAGAGAATTTAATAATGGAAATCGAGAAAAGACTTGCTTTGCTGCAGTATACATATGCTGCAGCAATCGCGGAAACTGTAAACACTTATGAAAGTATGAAAGTGCTAAAGAACATTGTCGAAAAAAGAAAAGAAAGGCAAACGTTAACCGCCTCCGTTTTAAACCAGCAGCTGGGTATAAAGAATATTGAAGATGTATTTAATAGGCTTTCCGAGATATATGGCTGTGCAAACTGGTCTGTTGAAAAGACTCACGATGGACATATCGCTACGGCAACAATGTGCAAGTTATGTGCATTATCTAAAAAAATGGGAAATGCAAATCCCTGCCACGGCTGGTGCCTCGATCCTATATTTGCTATGATTATTGATTCCTGTAAGATTGATTGTAATAACATCATCGTTGAAAGCACATTAATGAACGGAGATTGCTGCAAGGTTTAATCAGAGAAAAAGTGTAAGTAGGTGATAATCAGCTTACGATGATTATCCAACAAATCATAGAATTTCATGTCAGTGAAAAAACTCATGAACAAAAAACAAGCAAATGTTTGTAGAACACCCCAGCAGAAAGTGATCTGGATTTATAAAGCGTTCACATGTTTCTTCAGGATGGAAGTGATGTGCATATCAATATCTGCATATCAAACCATCCTGAAGAAACTTTCTTTTTCGGTAAAAAGCAGGCTAATCTTCAACTGCTCTGCATTTAGTATAATCATTATGCTGCTCCTGTTGTGCACACCTAGGCTCGGGCAGGAATTTTTCACATCATTTCTTGTTTACATGTTAAAACGACTAACTTATTTTGGAGGTTACATTTATGAATTTTGAGCAAATAAACAAAAAAAGTGAGATTTTTATAAGTATACTCACTATTTTATGTTCGGTTTTTTTAACAATTGTTTTGCATGCCATTTTACCTGCGTCAGTAAATGTTCAACTATTTAATAGTACTTTAGTAATGCTTTTTGGTTTTCCTGCCATAGCAGTTTGCTATTTCTTAGTATTATATGCTCAATGTACTGTCACAGTCCGATATGTCTGTAATAAAACTAAGATTTCCAATATGCCTACAGGTGTTCGTTTTGGTTTATCTTTTGCGTTAATTTATCTGTTTGGCATGCAAGAAGTTGTGATTGAATCATCACCTTTCAATTCCTATGGATTTGAATTTGTCAAATACCAATTTTTTATGGGAATCGGTGATGCAATCCCTGTATTTTTACTTTGCATGGCAATTGCATTGTTTACAATAGCAAATCATTCAAAAAAAAACACATTTCAAAGTATTAAAAGGGTAGAACGCATAGGGGCGGTTGCTGCTATTACAATTACTTTTATGATTGAACGTATAGTAGGATATAAAACAGGTATAATTCAAAGTAATTGCAATATCTATGCCTTACCATGTTATATTTGGACCTTAACATTTGGCGTGATATTAGGGTACGTTTACATAATTGTATACCCAACGCTATTTAACAAAGAAAAATGGACTTCAGTACCAATAAGATTACTATTTACAATTGGACTTAATTGGATAATATTTAATAGCTTTATGGGGTTAATTACGAAAGATGCTATGTCAGACTCACTGCTCAGGAGCGGATCTGATGTTGTTTCATTATTTATTGCAACTTGTATCATAGGAAAATTCATCATTAAACCAGATGATTCTTAAAATGTAAACAAGGTACCTTCAAATCGTTTCACCAAGTCAACCTATATATTCCGGAGCGATTTATAAAATAAATTCTCTTAATACTGTATCAAACGCTGCTGTAATCTCATATCGATCGCTGCAAATGAATATCATACCTTAATGAGCATTTTTAAAGGAACTTGAATAACGAAAGGCTCATTTTTAAGTTTAGCCCAAGCTATCATAGCTCGGCTTTCAGAAGAAACAAAATTGCTTCCTAATGAATCAGACAATAGTTAATTTCAACCTTATTTGTTTATGATTTCCATAAACAGAATACGCGTCTGCCGGTAAACTGTCATTAAAGCTGCTACAATGTTAATAATAAAATAGTTAACGGGAAAGAAACATTAATTATACCCCCGCTTTGCCTGTAATGATGCCGAAACATTTACACGGGTACTATCTGGTCAGTTTTATTAAAAAAACCACCTGCAGCGCAGGTGGTTGTAGAATATTCAGTGAATGGCCACAGTTTTCAGGTAGACTAGATTGTTGCTGAAGCTATTACCAATATTCGTAGAAGAAGTGTCCGGCTTTACCGAGTGAAGCCGGAAAACGCTTGCTTTAACTATGGGGAGTGTCAATTAAGCTAAATGTCTTCTTGTTCTCGCCATTGCAGCAATCTGGGGGATGTGTCCAAAATCGAATCATATTGCTCTTTGATGCCGTAGATTGCACCCGGGTCCAGCAGTTCGTAGCGTTTCTTTTTATCCATTCTGTCTGATTCGGCTGCCCAGCCTAAATGCCTGATGCGTGCTTCCGAATGAAGAGAGGAGAAAGAAAAGATGTTGGCTGGAAATCGGCCGCAGTGCTGTGGGGTTTCATTCCATTTGTAAGCAAAATCCGGTTGATAACGCATGAGAAACGGTCGGTAAATACGATGCGCATTCCAGTATTCATCCTCACGATAATGCTGTTCATCCCACATATCGTATAATCGGAAGCAGTATAAATCGCAATCCGGATGATTGATCAATTCCTGCGCATGCAGCCAAAAACTTTCATCCAATATTTCATCCGCATCCAAATTCAATATCCAATCGGGATTTGTCTTAATCGTTTCGTCCCATTGCTGTTTGCGCAGAGATATTTCGTGTGCAAATAACGAATGCTCATTCTCAATCAGTTGTAAAGGAATTCCTTTGAGGATTTCTCTGCATAAAGTGATTGTTTGATCTGTACTGCCGTCATCGATAATCACTGCCGCATCGATGTGACCGACCAAGCTGCTGAGTACTTGCTCAAGATAGCGTCCCGCTTCATTTTTGACAATCATAGATAGGGTAATTTTATTCCCCTGTGTTCTAAAGCGCCGGACAAAGTCCAAATCTTGTCCACTTTTTTGCAAATGAGTTTGTGCAGCGGCTATATCCTGTTCTCTGTAAATATGGAAAGCCGGATAATGCGTGTCAACGAACAAATCAAGCCCGAGCACCGCCGCTCGGATGCAGAAGAATCTGTCTTCGCCATGAATGGTTAAATTCCGAATCGGCTGAAAACTGACACCTTTGAGCAGAGCTGTTCTGCTGATCAGGGTACAGGCACCCAAACCACCTACTTCATACAAACCCGGGATGCGCAGTTGCTGCAAAAATCCGTTTTGCCTGAGCTCCATCTCTTCCGAGCTCAGCGTTTCACCCAGATTTTTCGGTACCAGATCATATTCATCGAACAACCAGACATTGGGTTCCAGCGGTTTATCGGGATGCCATTTTGTCCAGAAAATCTCCGATACGATATCTTTGTTTTCCGTCTGGAGATGCTCGACCAGACCGGGAGCTAAAACCAAATCGGAATCGACAAAAAACAGATAATCATAATCCATTTTGACGGCATAACTGATCATGGAATTCTTGTAGTTGGCTACTTTCAACATTAAGCTATCATCCCAGTGATGAGATTCATCATTGCAGAGATAAGCTCCCTGTTCCTTGCCGTTTAGAATCAATACTTGTGAACCTTCTCTTTGAAAATTCGCTAACAGCGTACTGGAATTTTCATCGTTATTGTCATCAACGAACAGATAATCCAAAGCAATGCTGTCCATTTTCAGGTTTTTCAGGGAGGTTAAAAACAAAGCGAGGATAGCCGGCTTTTGATAGACCGGACTGGCGACTAAAACTCTTTTTTTCTTCAATGAAATTCTCTCCTTAGTGTTCTTTTGTTTTTCTGAATCACACGATCACAACCTGGCATATATTGAAAAAACCACGCATCTAAAAATGACTCTGCATCGCATCTGCCATATTTTGCATTTTATTTCACCAAATTATAAGTATTATTATACCACAAATTTGTAACCGTGTCAAAGGAACTTCAAAGAATCGCTGGGCTGAATTGGAAGCATTCTATTTTAGCCTGAATAAAGAGATACTCTGAAAAGAAACTCCGTAACAGAGACTTGACGAGCCGAGATTCCTAATGTATTATTTTGTTATATAAAAGAAGGAAAGAAGGTTTTACTATGCCGATTATTTTTCGCAAATACCAACCGGAGCCATTATTCGGCGACGATTATCATAAGCTGCGCAGTTTTCTCCTTCGCCTGGATCAGGTCAACTACCCGTTTGGCCGTTGGGATTGGATGATCACTCACAGCTATCTGGATGCCAGTGGTTTGCCCAAGATCGGCTTATGGGAAGAGAACAACCTACTGGTTGCAGTCGCCACTTATGATACGACGCTTGGTAAAGCTTATCTATTGATGCAGCCGGACTATCGCTACTTATTTAAAGAAATGCTTGCATATGCCAAAACGGCTTTAGCAAAAGAAGGAAAGTTTGCTGTCCTGATTTTGGATGGCGATCAGGATATTCAAAATATGGCTGCAACGCAAGGTTTTACTGCCAGCCAAGACAAAGAATGCGATTCGGTTTATCCGATCCATTTAGAAAAGATCACCTATACCTTACCGGCAGGTTTTCGGATTACCAGTATGCAGGAAACCTTTGATCTTTATCAATATGGTCAAGTATTATGGAAAGGCTTCAACCATGAAGCACGCGGAGAAGGCCCCTTCGTGTTCGGAAAAGGAATTCATCAAGAAAGAGAGCTTTCTTTCAATCGTCCCAATGTGAACCTTAACTTGAAAATCGCCGTTGTTGCGCCGAATGGAGATTTTGTATCCTATTGCGGCATGTGGCAGGATGACGCTTCCGGTAACGCATTGGTCGAACCGGTCGCAACCGATCCCGCCTACCGAAGAATGGGCTTAGGCCGTGCGGCTGTTTTGGAAGGGATTCGACGCTGCGGAGAGTTAGGTGCAAAGCAAGCCTTTGTCGGTTCATCGCAGCAGTTTTATTACAGCATCGGTTTCAGACCGTTGATTACATCTACTTGGTGGGAACAAATGAAATAAAAGGAGGTTGCTTTTTGAGCAAATCAACCGATATCTCCAGTCGTTTCTGGAATCTGCCGCAAAAAGCCATGGAGGAAATGGATCGGGAGCATAACTTTATCGATGATATCATCGCCAAGGCGCATATTGAACGCGAGATTTTATCACATCTTGATGGAATAAAGACTGTATTTGACGGTGGCGCCGGTTATGGCCGCTTTTCCATTCCGCTCGCGCAGCGAGGGCTGCAGGTAACGCATTTTGATATCTCTCTGCCGATGTTGGAAAAAGCAAGAGAACTGGCAAAGCAGGCGAAGGTGAGCGACAACATGACCTTTTTCCATGGTACATTGGAAGATCTGAGTGACTTCCGAGCAAAGCAATTTGATCTGGTTCTCTCTTTTGATGCACCGATTTCGTATACTTATCCGAATCATGAAAGAGTGATCAGCGAGCTGCTGCGCATCTGTTCGCAGCGATTGATCATCAGCGTTTATTCTCGTTTGGCGTGGACTTATCTCTTTGATCCGGCACAGAAAGTCAAATATATTCTGGATACCAATGCAAAAGATCCTTTTGTGCGTCAACAGGTGGATTGTGCGCTGCCGCAGCTGGCTGAATACCGACCTGATCTGGCAGCGGTGCGGGCTTTTTTTCAGACTGGATTGATGGAAACACCGGATCAAACAGCAGAAGCATTTGCGAAAGGCAAAGCACCCTGGCCGATTTCATATGCGTTTCTGCCGGAAGAGCTGCAGCATATTCTGCATGATAACGGTGCAGAGAAAATCCACATGGCCGGTCCCGGTGCTTTATCACGTTCCATTCCTGCCGAGGTGCTGCGCAATATCATGCGTGATGAAAAATTGAGAGCAGAATTTTTAGATTTTTCTTTCTGGTATGACAGCCAGCCTGCCTGTGTTGGAATGGGTAAAGACAATTTATTAGCTTATGCTGAGATAGACAGCAAATTGTGATTTAAGAAACCCCCTCTCAAAACCTGTTGATTTGAGACCAAGGAAATGAGTACGAATTCACGATGAACCAGTCGATGTACTGGGTTGTCGTGATTTTTTTTACTTCTTTAACAGATAAAAATAAATAATAATACTTTATTATTTTTGTAATCGGATGTATAATATTAACAATAAACTTTAAAAAGCACAGGAAATTACTTTTTTAAAGGCTGATCATGTCTAGCCGTTTATTTTTCCCTTATCGATTTAAGAAAACGGTTCAATTAATTAACGAGCCTTCGAATCCGAAAAAACCGTCCCGGTCGATGATACAGCAAAGGGGGGAGAGCAAACGCAAGAAAATCAAAAAATCAAGGATATCAGAATGCATGTTGTTTTTTTTACATCGAGGATTTTCTTAAGCTTTCTGGCTGTTTTCCTTCTGGCTGTTTCTTTGTATACCTGGAAAATTCAAGAAAACCGCAGTCTGTCTGAGCTTTCTCTGCATATTAATTCCATTGCGCAGAGTTATTCCGATCAACTTGAATTAAAGTATAATAATCTTTATTGGGGAATTGCTCAGCTGGCTGATCGATCAATTGAAGCCGATTTTGCTAACAATGAAGCATGGACTCAAAAAGCTAGACAATTTTTGCAATCATTTCCGGAAGCGCGCATGCTGGCTCTGGTTAATCCGAGTATGCAGATAGACGAGGTAGTGCCGGCACAGGGAAATGAATCGCTGCTTCACAGCAGTGCGCTACAGGAAATCAATAATTCTTCAGAGATTCGCATCTGGCAGGCTATTAATCAAAATCAGGCATTGCAAGGCTTTGTTTTAGGAATTCTGGACAGCAGTAAACTGATTTCACCGGTCCTGCTGGATATGAAAACGGATTATATGATCAAAATCAGCAGTCCGGATCATACCATCTTCAGTTCGGTTGACTGGGAATTGCATGAAGAAGAATTCACTGTCACGAAGACGGTTACACTACTCAATTCTGTGGTTTGGAATATTTCCTTTGCACCTACATCAGCATATATTCAGAGCAGCATTGGCTTAGCCCAAAATACGTTTATCTATAGTATCGTCATTTCTACCTTTAGTTTAATTTCCGTCTTTCTGGCACAGAATTATTATAGAAAATCGAGATTGCTGATTGTCAATCAGGAGGAATTAATCCAATATCAGAACCAATTGATCGCTGTAAACAAAGAATTAGAAAGTTTTTCCTATTCCGTATCGCATGATTTACGGGCACCATTAAGGCATATGTCGGGTTTTGCAGAGATGCTGAATAAGAATTTAGAGGGTAAACTGGATGAGAAGAGCCAGCATTACCTTGCGGTCATAATAGATGCCAGTCAGACCATGGGTAGATTAATTGACGATCTGCTTGCTTTTTCCAAAATGGGCAGGAAGGAATTAATTAATCAACAAGTGAATCTCAATGAGCTTTTAACGCAAGTCATCACAAGTATGCAGCCTGATATCATCGGGAGAAAGGTTGAATGGAAAATCCTGCCTTTGCCCGAAGTAAAAGCTGACAGAAATATGATTCAATTGGTTTTGGAAAATCTTGTATCCAATTCCTTGAAATTTACACGCTTGAAAACGACAGCTCAGATAGAAATTGCTTCGATGCCAGATCAAGTCAATCGAAAATACATTGTAATTTATATCAAAGACAACGGAGCGGGCTTTGATATGCGTTACCAGGATAAGCTGTTTGGCATTTTTCAACGATTGCATACGATTGAAGAGTATGAAGGGACAGGTGTGGGTTTAGCGAATGTCAAGAGAATCGTACAAAGACATGGTGGCAGAGTTTGGGCTGAAGGAGTAATTGACGAAGGAGCAACTTTTTATTTTTCACTGCCAAAGTATAAGGAGGACCAACTATGACGGAGTTTAAACGGATTTTGCTGGTAGAAGATAACCGTAATGATTTGGAACTGACCCTTATGGCTTTAGCTGAGTGCAATTTAGCCAATAAGGTCGATATAGCCAGAGACGGAGAAGAAGCTTTGGATTACTTAAATTCCCGTGGGAAATACGTGCAAAGAGCTTTTGGGAACCCAGCTGTGATTATGCTTGATCTCAAGCTTCCTAAAGTAAATGGCTTTGAAGTACTAAAGCAAATAAAAGAAAGTCCCTTGTTAAAATTAATCCCAGTCGTCATTCTGACATCCTCAAAAGAGGACAGAGATATAATGGACGGGTATAGCTGCGGAGCTAACGCTTATGTGGTAAAGCCCGTTGATTTTGTCAATTTTGTGCGTGCAATTAAGGAACTCGGCTTGTTTTGGGCAGTGACAAATGTCCCCCCATCTATCTGCTGATCTGAAAAGAAAACAATTGCATTTCTTCACTTTTTCTTTGCAAAACAAATATTTCACCAATCTTGGGTTATGATGCTTTATTTATAGAATGAAGTTAAAAATAAATTGAATTGTATGTTATCAAAAGATATAAATAGTATTGGAAATTCTTTAAATCTGTGTTAAAATACAAAGCAGCAAGATCGACCTCATCAATACCCCATTTTTTAAAAAGGAGGCAATTTGATGAAATTTATAAAGATTATTTTACTTCTCTCCGCAATAATGCTGCTGTTTGGCTGCAATAACATGGAATTTACAGATTCCACGCCGGTTACTTTTTCGGTTCTTCTCAACGATGCTGAAGATACTCCTTTCCAAGAAAATTGGGCTATTTTACAAAAGTATAATGAACTGCAGAATGTTACTTTTGATATTCGCTTGGGTGATAATAAAACGTATGGTGAAATTCTGCAGCAAACGTTGGAATCGGACGACATTCCAGATATTGTTTTAAAATGTTGGCCGGAACAGATTGAGAATTATGCAGCAGCCGGTATTTTACTTCCATTCAGTGATTATGAAGCACAAATGCCTTATTTTATGGCGTACATTAAAGAACACAACCTGCAAAGCGAATTGGATAAACTGAGACTGAAAAATGGCAAGTATTATATTCTGCCAGGTTTCCAAAGAGAGATCCAGGTGCAGCAATGGATTTATCGTAAAGATGCTTTCACAGAGAATAATTTGCCAATGCCTACCACCTATAATGAACTATTTAATTCTTTGCTCAAATTAAAAGAAATCTATCCTGATTCGACGCCGATTACTGCTACTTGGGGCGGGGCTCACTTGCTGGCCATGATGGGAGCAGGGTATGGTATACCGGCTGGCTGGGCTGGGAAAAACTATTATAATTTTACTGATGATCAGTGGCAGTACGCGCCGGCAACCGAAAATTATCGGGAGTTATACCGTTTCCTCAACCGCTGCTACGAAGCAGGGATTCTGGACCCAGCGATTTTCACACAGAGTGAATCTGAATTTACAAAAAAGCTGGAAAACGGCAGCGCTTTTGTCACAGTAACTTGGATTACCTCTGGTTTCATGACCTGGAACGAAAAACTAAAAGAAAATAATCTTCCGAATGGCGAATGGACAGCTCTCCCGGTTCCTGTCAGTACAATCGGCATCAAAGCTTTACCTGCGGTTGATCAATTCAGAAAAGGTTTGGTGGTTCCATCCCGTGTGATCAATGAACCTTATTTCAAAAAACTACTGGCATTCTTGGATTGGGCGGTTTATTCCGAGGAAGGAATGACCTTAACAACCTGGGGAGAAGAAGGTATTACCTACAAGAAAACTGCAATGGGGAAAGAGTTTCTAGCCAATGTCAAGACACCCAAAAACCCTTCCGGGACAGTGAATATCAGCAAGGAGTATGGCTATAACCTCTTGTTTAATCTGAATGAAGATGCAGCATTTGAAGATTACAAGAAGCCTGTCGAAATTGTTGAATTTCTGACCGTTTCACAGAATGCACATGAGACTGCCAAAATAAGTCCCAGGTTGAAAATCAACTCTCAAGAAAGCGAAGCCATACGAATCCTCAATGAACAGTTGGATCCTTATGTAACTGAGGCCAGTCAGCGATTTATTACCGGAGAATTGAGTATTGAGCTGGATTGGGATCATTACCTGAGCCAGCTAACACAAAGAGGCTATCATTCTCTGGAGACCATATGGAATTCAGCCTGGCAAAATCAAAAATTAGATTAAGATTTTGATCAATTTCGTTGCAAAGCAAAAGGGGTGAAGAAGTTGTCTGAAGACAGAGAAAACCATACTACTAAATTGATAAGAGATTTCTTTACCTCAAGAGTTTTCTTGCTGTTGCTGACTGTTATTCTGATTTTACTATGTGTTTTTATCTGGAAAACGCAAGAAACACGTGGCTTATCTGAATTATATGAACAAACTTTATCGAAATCCAGAGCTTATTCCAGCGAAGCGGAATATCAATATAGTAAGATCTATTGGGGAATTGAAAATCTTTCCAATCAAAACCTTGGTCTTGACCTGAAGCAGAGTGAGAATTGGGTCAATGAAACTGTTTTTTTAATGAGTTCTTATCGTGAGATTGAGAAAATACTTTTAATTGATAAAAATATGAAAATCATCAGTATTGTTCCCGAACAGGGCAATGAAGCACTGCTCAACACAAATGCCTCCGAAATCAGCGATAGCCCTTCTGAAGTGAAAATATGGCAGCCACATTATGAAGCAAATGAACTGAACGGTTTTATTTTAGGGATTATCAATAGCAATTATCTGATCTCACCTGTTTTGGTTGACATTGGCACAGAATATATGATAAAGATTACCAATGCCGAGAATAGTGTTTTTGAATCGAGCAGCTGGCTTTTACGCCGGTCAGAATTAACAGTGAATAAGGATATTGTCTTATTGAATTCTGAGATCTGGAATGCATCCTTTGCTCCGACCCCGGTATTGGTAAAAAATAAAATTGCAGAAAGCAGAGCGGTATTATATTTCGGTCTGCTCATTTCTTTGATGACCTTAATGGCAGTCTATTTGGCACAGAATTACTTTAAAAAATCTAGCTTACTGAGTATTAAACAGCAAGAGCTGCTCCTTTATCAAGAAGAGTTATTAGTCAAGCAAAATGTTTTATTGGCTGCTAACGTGGAACTGGAGAATTTCTCCTATTCTGTTTCGCATGACCTGCGTGCGCCATTAAGGCATATCATCGGGTTTGCCGAATTATTAAATACGCGTTTACAGGGCAAGCTGGATGAAAAAAGTCAGCACTATCTGACAGTAATTTCTGAAGCTGGCAACAATATGGGTGGATTGATTGACAATTTGCTTGATTTTTCAAATATGGGAAGAATGGATTTGAATAATCGGCGAGTCGACTTAAGCGAACTGCTAAGCAAGGTAATCGAAAGCTTTCGTGCTGAGATAGCTGACAGAGACATTGACTGGGTCTTGGCGGATCTGCCTGTTGTGATGGCGGACCGCAGTATGCTTCAGCTTGTTTTGGTAAATCTGCTTTCCAATGCGCTGAAATTTACACGCTACAAAACAAAAACAAAAATTGAAATTGGTTGGTCACAAGACGAAATGAATAGCAGATATGTTGTTATTTATGTCAAAGATAACGGTGTCGGCTTCGATATGCAGTTCAAGGACAGATTATTCACGATTTTCCAGCGGCTGCATAACGCGGAGGAATTTGAAGGAACAGGAGTCGGATTGGCGAATGTTCAGAGAATTATCCGCAGACATGGAGGACGCGTTTGGGCAGAAGGGATTCCCGGTGTGGGAGCAACGTTTTCTTTCACTTTACCAAAAAATGAAAGAGGTTCGCAATCTTAGTGGTAATCTGCACATGGAATTTGAATAAGTAAAGAAGGGATAGAAATGAAAGAGACGCTTAAAATTCTCTTGATTGATGACTCAGAACTTGATGCCGAACTGATCATGAACAAATTTGAAGAAGCGAAAATCCCTGTTGAATACAGCCAAGTGGATAACGCGCGAGCGATGGAAGCGCAGTTGAAGGAACAAGATTGGGATATTATCCTCTGCGATTATTCCATGCCATCATTTAATGCTTTTGAGGCAATTAAGAGTATCCAGAAGTTTAACCCATTTCTTCCTATTATTATTGTCTCAGGGGTAATCGGAGAAGAACAAGCCGTTGAATTAATGCGAAGCGGCTGCCGCGACTGTATTATGAAACATAACATGAGCAGAATCCCGTCCGTAGTACTTCGTGAATCCCAAGAAGCAAAATTGAGAAAAGAAAATCTGAAATTGCAAAATCGAATGAATCTCTATCATTTGCTGGCTGACAAGGCGAGTGATGCAATGTTATTTATCGATCTGGAAGGTCATATTCTGGAGATTAATCAAGCCGCGGTCGCCATGTACGGTTACTCTTTTGAGGAATTCTTACAGTTGCAGTTTTTCAACTTAAGCTCTCCAAATCCGGCTCTTTTGTCTCTGCATGATAACGGGAAAAAAGAATCTAGCCGCGATTTTTATGAAACGATCCATTACACGAAAACCCTGGTTCCCATTCAAGTAGAAGTGAGCGAAAGTCGCATGATGCTTGAAGATAAATTGGTACTGCTTTGTATTGTCAGAGATATTTCAGCCAGAAAGAAAGCAGAAGAAAAATTCGTTTATATGAGCTATCACGATTTATTGACCGGACTATATAATCGCAGATTTTATGAAGAAGAATTGAGCCGTCTTGATGCCCCGGCAAATCTCCCACTCTCCGTCATTATGTGTGATATCAACGGCCTGAAATTGATCAATGACTCTTTTGGGCATCTGGTTGGTGATGAATTTCTACGCAGTACTGCTGAAATCATGCAGAAAGTTTGCCGAAGCGAAGATATCTGCTGCCGACTTGGCGGAGATGAATTTGCTCTCATACTTCCGCATAGCAGTCCTGCTTTTGCACAGGAAAGGATCAATGCAATTAAAGAGTTGGCTCTCGAGCTTAAAACCAGCAAACCGGGGTTTTCTATTTCTCTTGGCACTGATACCAAAGAAAGCATGGAACAAGTCATTTCCGAGGTGCTGATCAATGCAGAAAATGATCTGTTCCGCAATAAACTTTATGAGCGATCCAGTCTGAGGAGCCATACCATCGATATTATTCTGAATACACTATTTGCGAAAAGCAGCAGAGAATCAAACCACTCTCAACGTGTCAGTGCGATCAGTCAGGCGCTTGCTGTTAAAATGGGGCTGAAACCAGATGAAGTCGGTCAGATTCGCATCGCGGGTTTGGTTCATGATATTGGTAAAATCGGTATTGATGAAGTCATTCTCAATAAGGCGGGCAGACTCGGCCAGGATGAAATGAATCAAATTAAGAAACATCCTGAAATTGGCTGGCGCATTCTCAGCTCTGTCAATGAATTTTCTGAAGTAGCCAATACCATCATTGCGCATCATGAAAAATGGAATGGTTCCGGTTACCCAAATCATTTAAAGGAAGAGGAGATCCCGCTGCAAGCGAGAATTCTTTCCATTGCGGATGCCTTTGATGTGATGACGAGTGAGAGAAGCTATCGAAGACGTTTGAGCATTGAGGAAACGGTCAAAGAATTAAAACGTTGCGCCGGGATTGATTTTGACAGTGAAATTGTCGATGTTTTCCTGAACGATGTGTTACCTGATCTTAAAGTCCAAACGTTTTAGTTCTTTTTTAAATATCCAAATTGTCTGGAATATCGATCGTCAAAAGGCAAAGTCATAACAATTCTCATGATTCACCGCGACAGGAAGGGAATCGGAGGATAATGTCGAAGAGTTAAATTATCTTAGAAAGAAAAGGATGTGTTATCTGTGAAGTTGAAAGTATTAGTCCCGTTGGATGGTTCGGAGAAAAGTACGCACTCTTTACTCTGGCTGAAAAAATTCTTTACCAAGGATGAAGCAGAAGTCACTTTGCTCAACGTGATCGAACTCTCGGCCTATATACCGCAAATGTCGTCTTTTGGAGAAAGTCCGTTATATGATTTTAGTGAATTGTATGAAATTTCCAAAAAGAGAAGCACTGAGACCGTAGACGAAGGCGAAAAAATGCTGGAAGGCTATCATGTGACAAAACTCTCACTCGAAGGCCAGAGCGGCGGTGTGATTCTCGATACAGCCAAAGAAGGCGGATTTGATATGATCGTTATGACAAAATCCAGCGTAATGGGATTGTCCAGGCTGATCGGGTCGGTCACTTCAAAGGTTGTGCGTGACACCGAAGTTGCTGTTGTAGTCGTACCGGAATAAACTCGTGATCGCAGACATCACCTTTTTTCACTCAGCCAAGTTATGAGCTTCTTCTTCTAAAATGAAACGCTGTCCCTACTGCGAACCCTAGTTCCGATATTGCTTCGGAGGTTGGCAACAGGGTCAGCTTTTTTTTTTTGTGTGATTTAGTTACTGAATTCACCATGGAGAATGGTTAAGATAAACAAAATCATATTTATACGGAGGTTTAAAATGCTTAATTTCTTTAATCGTTCCCCGATAAAATCGATTCATGTCAATGACATCGATTGTTTGATCGGTAAAATCAACCTAATTGATATTAGAGAACCGAGTGAATTTCGTAATGGCTCTATCAAAACCGCCAAGAATATCCCCATGCAAACGCTGCTGAGTCAGCCGGAAAGCTATCTGCAAAAGGATCAGCCGTACTATCTGATTTGCCATTCCGGAGCGAGAAGCCAAAATGCCTGCCGACAATTGATTAAAGCGGGCTATGATGTGACGGACGTTGCCGGCGGGGTCGGTTCGTATGTTGGCAGTAAAAGACAATAAGAATAATGCGGAAATGCTTTGACTGCTTTTAGAGTCATGTAGGGATATGTTGATAGATTTTACTAGTCAATGCTGTTTGCTTTATGCTATAATACGTTGATGAAATGAAAGCATAAGGAGAATAAGCATGATTTCTTGGAGTGGACCTAGCTTAACCATCGGTGACTTACCAGTAAAATTACCGATCATTCAAGGCGGCATGGGGGTAGGTATCTCTTTAAGCGGATTAGCCTCGGCCGTAGCCAACCAGGGTGGTATCGGGGTGATTTCCACTGCCGGTATTGGCATGTCGGAACCCGATTTTACCACGAACTATTTAGAAGCAAACATCAGAGCGTTAAGAAAAGAAATCAGGTTGGCCCGGACGTTGAGCAATGGGGTACTTGGTGTAAATATCATGGTGGCTTCTTCGAATTTTACAGATATGGTAAAAACCGCAATAGACGAAGGCGTTGATCTGATCATTTCAGGAGCCGGGCTTCCCTTAACTCTGCCTTCTTTTCTGACTCCGTCCAGTAAAACCAAGCTGGCACCGATTGTTTCTTCCGCAAGAGCGGTCAAACTAATTGCGAAAATTTGGATGGAAAAATACAACTATCCACCGGATGCTATTGTCGTAGAAGGACCGAAAGCAGGCGGTCACCTGGGCTTTAAGATCGAACAGCTTGCGGACCCAAATTACCAGCTGGAAAAAATCGTGCCGGAAGTCATCACCGAGACAAAAAGAATTGAAGCTTTGACAGGAAAAGCGATACCGGTTATCGCCGCAGGCGGTATTTATAGCGGAGAAGACATTTACCAAATGCTTCAATTGGGTGCCGCCGGTGTGCAAATGGCGACTCGTTTTGTGACAACAGAGGAATGTGATGCCTCGCTGGAATTTAAAAAGACTTATCTTGCCTGTCAAGCGGAGGATATTGGCATTATCCAAAGCCCTGTCGGTATGCCAGGACGCGCAATCATCAATGAATTTCTGCAGGATGTGAGTGCTGGTGAAAAGAAACCCTTTGTCTGCCCGTTCCATTGTATCAGCACCTGCAATTATCAAACCAGTCCTTACTGTATTTCGCTGGCATTGATCAATGCGAAAAAGGGCAGAATGAAGCACGGTTTTGCATTTGCCGGGGCCAATGCCTATCGGACAGATAAAATCGTATCGGTGCAGGAATTAGTCAAGACATTGATACAAGAATATAACGCTGCTGCGGCGAAAAGCAGCTACTAACAAAGCTACGCAAAGATTACACTCTAAACGCATAAATTACAAGACTCCTCTTTTCTATCAACTTGACAGTAAACAGTCAGGTTGATAGAAAAGGGGAGTCTTTTTATCTCTTGTGAGATAAAACAACGAATTCGGTGAAATTTCCGTTTTGCATTTTTTCAACAAAATAATTATCGATAAACAATATATATATATTGACAATCAACAAGCGCCGTGTTATATTAGGTTCAATTCTTGAGGGGAGGTTATACGATGAATTGGAATCAGAACAAAAGCATTCTCTTGTCCCGCCTCTGTATCATCGCATTTGCAGTTCTTTTAGCTGTCATTGATTTTGGAGCCTACTGGTTGGTTTCTTGGTTGATCAGTATCCCTGTTCTTCTTGGTGGCCTGCAAAATAGCGGCATGCTCTTTGCGGTCATTTATTCCTGCAGTATATTTGCTTGGATCTTACTTTTTTCACTCTGGAAACTGCTGCAGAATATGAAAGCAGGGGTTATTTTTCAGGTTGATAATGTTCGTTACCTGCGGACGACGAGCTGGTGCTGCTTTGCAGTCTGCACCATTGGTTTTACCAGTGCATTTTTATACCTTCCGATGATGCTAATTGCAATTGCGGCTGGTTTTGTTGGACTAATCGTCCGCATCGTGAAGAATGTGTTTGAACAAGCCCGCGCCATGCAAGAAGAATTGGATTTTACGGTTTGAAGGGGATTTGAAATGGAAATTATCGTGAATCTCGATGTGATGATGGCCAAGCGAAAAATCTCCGCTGGCGAGCTTGCCGAACGGGTAGGAATTACCCCGGCAAACTTATCTATTCTGAAAAACAGCAGAGCCAAAGCGATTCGCTTTTCCACTTTAATGGCACTATGTCACGAATTGCAATGCCAACCGGGTGATATTTTAGAATTTCGGGATGACATTTTATAAATTGTCCTCTATTGCACAATAAAAAAACAGAACGGAGAATTGAAATGGATCTTAAAAGCAATAACAGCGAAGCAGCTAAATTGAACCGGCTGTTCGCGCAAAGTGAATCCACGACAACACTTGTTCCTTCTTTCCTAGAAAAAGCTGCGTTGCCGATCAGTTATCTGCTTGCCTATCTCTATACTTATATTTTCACAAGCCAGAATCACTACAGTAAATTGTTTTTAGTCATTTTTGTCTTTGGATTCTCTCTGGCTACGGAACTGGTTTACCATGAACGAAAAGCAAGCTGGGAAAGCTTTGTTTGGCTGGGTTGTCTTTGGCTCGGTGTAGTTGGTTATGTATTTGGCAGAAACCAGATTTTAGGCTACGCTGCCATCTGGATTCTCCATCTTTATGCAGTTTATTGGCTGCTTACTCGCTCAAGCCGCATGTTGGAAGGGGAGACGGGAATTTTTGCGGTAATCGACCTGTTCAATGGTCTCATTCTATTGCCGTTTCAGCGATTCTTTCTGCGTTTACGCATGATCTGGACTTTGGTTAATGATAAAATGAGGAGCAAGGATTCTGCCGCAGTGAAAGGTGGAATCTTGATTGTTTGTATTTTATCACTCTTACTTTTCTATTTGGCTGCAACACTGCTTTCGGCAGCGGATCCTTTTTTTGATCATATATTCGGGAATGTTCTGCGTTTTTTTCAAATTGACAATTTCAACGAAATTTTAATGCGCTTTCTGATCAGTCTGCCAATTGGCGCCTATTTGTATAGCTTGGTAATTGGTCTACAGAAAGTAGAAGCAGAGCAATTGCAGGTACAAAAAACGGCTATTTTGAAAATCGTCGAATCACTGCGCAAGATACCGGCTAAAATCTGGTTGTTTTTTTTAGCTGCTTTTTCGCTGCTCTATCTGTCTTTTTTTCTGATACAAGGTTCCTATTTGTTTGGAGCTTTTCTGCATCACTTACCGGCAGACTTCACCGTTGCTCAATACGCACGACAAGGCTTTTTTGAACTCTGCGGGATTTTAACCTTGAATTTCACATTGCTCTTGTTCGTTGTTTTGAGTTGTGACAGTGCTATTCGTCAGCATCGCGCGTTACGCTTGATGTCTACGCTGTTGCTGAGCGAGAGCATCCTTTTTTCCCTCACCGCTCTTTCCAAGCTGTTCCTCTACATCAGCAATTTTGGCTTCACTCCGCTTCGCTTGCTGAGCAGCTGGCTGGTCAGTGTTTTGTTCCTCGCATGTCTTGCTGCGGTTTATTCTCTGTGGAGCGGTAAAAAATCGATGAGGCCCTGGCTGCTTTTTAGCGGTGTGACTTTGGCGCTGCTGCATCTATATTAGTGCAAAAATTCCACACAAGCAAAATTGCGGTCTACCTCGTTGAGCGAGACAAAGCCTCGCCATCTCTTTTTTAAATTAACTATGGTTAGATAAGTCTTTCACGGATTTATCTACCCATGGTTAATTTTTATAGTAGAGCAAAATACCAATATTTTACTTTACAACCTGATCTTCAATTTGTATAATTGGAGCAGTTTATAGATGCAAAATAGTGCGGCAAATAATGAACGAATCCGAAACCAGAATCTATGATGTGAATGGAGGAAAAGTATGACTTTTTCTATATTGTCTGCAAAATTAGAGAAACCTCAATTGCCCGATCACATCATTGCAAGAACAGATCTCCTCAAGGGCTGCTCTTCAGCAAATGTCATTCTGGTGTCTGCTCAGGCTGGCTCTGGTAAATCGACAATTGTTTCTGCCTGGCTTTCCGAACAGAAGAAACCGTATTGTTGGTATTCACTCGATGAATGGGATAATGATATAACGCAATTTCTGGCTTATATTGCCGCTGGCATGAAATCGATCGACAGACAGGCAGCTGAAGCGCTGGAACAACTTCTGGATGCTTTTCCATCCATCGGACCAGAGATGTTAATCCGGGTTTTTGTCACTCAGCTGCATAGCGTTGCTCATCCTTTCATCATGGTCATTGACGATTATCATGTCATCCAAAGCCAACAAATCCATCAAATGTTTCGAACCCTACTGGAACATTTACCGCAATTGATGCAAGTCATCCTGATCAGTAGAGAAGACCCTCCTTTCCCACTGGCCAAACTGCGAGCGAGCAAGAAGCTTTTTGAACTCAGAATTTCACAACTACGATTTACTGAAACAGAGGTAAGAACTTTTTTTTTACAACAACCAAACCTTGTATTGGAAGAGTTGCAGTTACAGCATTTGATCATACGGACAGAAGGTTGGATTGCCGGTTTACAGTTAGCCGCACTCTCGATGCAGGGGCTTAAGGATGTAGATAGATTTATTGAGGCATTCACTGGAAGCCATTCGTATATTATGGACTATTTGATTGAAGAAGTACTTGACCGTCAAACCTCGGAAATGAAGAATTTTTTGCTGAAAACATCTCTATTCGATTATTTTTCGTCTGAACTTTGTGAAACTGTGATTCAACTCGAACCGAATGCAGCAAGTACTTTGATCAGGAAACTCGTGAAAACCAATTGTTTTATTGTTTCCACTGATTCATCATCGAAGTGGTATCGATATCATCCTCTTTTTAGGGAACTGCTTCGGCAAAGTATAGAACACACCCCGAAAACAGAGCTCGATCAGCTGCATTATCGAGCTGGCTGTTGGTTCAAAAAGGAAAGATTGGATCAGGAAGCGATTCATCACTTCCTAGAGGCAAATGCCTATGCGGAAGCCGCAGCCTTGATTGAGTGCAAATGGGTTGAAATGGACCTTCAACTTCAACCAGCAACTTGGCTTAACATGGTGAAGCTATTGCCTATAGAGATCATCGAGAGAAGCCCTGTGCTTACTATGGGGTATGGTTGGGCTTTACTCGATCTAGGAGATATCGAAAGCTGCGCAATTTGGTTTGACAAGGCAATGCTTTTGTATGATCAGTATCAATCGACAGAACATCCGGAAGGTATTCTGATCAACGATATGCTTCAGTTTGAGCTATTACCAGCGACGATCGCATCTGCACGCGGGTATATCGCTGCTGCTAGAGGCGATATTGATGGTATTTTCGAGCATACCCGCAATGCTTTGCTGCTGATTCCCCGTGATCAGCAGCAAAAACGTGCTCTTGCAGCGATGATGTTGGCTGTCGCGCATTGGAGTATCGGTGATTTATCCGAAGCCGAAGCAGTGATTCTACAATCTCTACAGGATATTGATAAAATGGGAAATTCTTTGGCGTACAATGGCATCTGCATGGTTCTCGCTGAATTGTATCTACAACAAAAACGCTTTATGGAAGCAAATGAATTATTGAACCAGTTGATAATAAAGGTTCAAAAGGAAAAGCAGCCTATTTTTCTTGCCAGCCTTTTTATGGATTTGGCTAAAGCAGCATTTTTACAAGACGAATATCCATCCGCTTATGCACTACTAGAAGAAAGTAAGATTTATGGTCAAAAATACGCTCTTGGAGACTGGAAATATAAATATTATCTCTTGCTTGCTAGAATTTATTGCAATGAAGGCTTTTATGATTTAGCACGGGATTGCATCAGAGAAAGTAAAGCGAACTATTTTGCTAATCCTATGCCGAATGAAATTACGTTCGATGAGATGGAAACCATGATTGAGCAGGCAGAAGCTTCCGTCCGTCTCGCACAAACATCCATGACTGCAAGTGAAAAAGTAACTTCTCGACAGGGTTTTATGGCTGCAGACAGCAACAAACTCTTCTTGAAAGAAGAACCTCTGCTGAAAAGAGAGTCTGCTAACCGTAACCTCCTCGAGCCCCTCACGATAAGAGAAATGGAGGTATTATCGTATATCGCAGCTGGGTTATCTAATCAAGAAATTTGCAATACACTTTTTTTAGCGCTGAACACCGTGAAGGGCTATAATCAAACAATCTATGGCAAGTTACAAGTAAAGCGCCGGACTGAAGCCGTTGCCAGAGCGAAAGAATTAGGAATATTATAGAGAGACCCCTCCTTTTCAGAACGAAAGAACCTACTTTAGTAGGTGTTATAAGCTCCTCGCAGTTGGTATTCTTGTGTCAAGAAAACTACGAAACGAGGATGTTCAATGCTGAAAGTACAAAGTAAACTCACCACTATGCTCAATGATCACATGGCAAAACTCATATCAAAGATTTGGGTCGTTCTCTCGCTCAACTACATTTTTTGTGATGTCTTAACAAGTATGGATGCGTCGATGTTACGGATGATGTTAGCTGGTAATATCGAAGGAATCCCTGTGACACAGGGATTTTTGCTCATTGCCGGTCTTTCACTTGAGATTCCATTCCTCATGCTGTTCTTAGCCAATATTCTGCCTTATAAAGCCAACCGGATCACGAATATGGCAGCTTCCAGCCTGATGATTCTCTACCAAGTGGGATCTTTATTTATAGGAAATATAGCACTTCACTACGCTTTTTTCTCAGCGATAGAAATTCTTGGGAATTTAGCAATCTTCGTGCTTGCTTTCAGATGGAAGCAAGCAGCTTAGTACATCTTTGCTTTCAATTGAAAAACTATGGAATGGAATCCTAAAAACGGTAAAGAAGCTGATTTGTAGCTCTTTACCGTTTTTAAATTTATCTATTTTAGTCTGATTTAGCCGATGATGTTTTTCGCAATATACCAAGCCGTGATCATAGCGGTAGGAACACCACCCGGGTTAAATACAGTATGACCAATTGAATAGAAATTCTTGATCGGCAGATCCTCTGGAAATTTGAAATGTGGGGCATATTGAGGGTCCCAATTCCACCCTGCTGTGCTGCCGTGCCAATTACCGGTATAGCGTTCATAGGTCAGTGGCGAGGCAGCGTCGATTACCTCAATGTGTTTTTGCAAACCCGGTAAAAATTCTTCAGCCCGTGCGATAAGCTCATGGCTGTAAGCTGCTTTTTGTTGTAAATAGGCTTCGTGATTGTCTTTAAGCAACTGCCAATCTTCATAGGGGCTAAGGAAACCAAGATACAAAGACTGTTTACCTGGGGGAGCTACCGTTGCATCGTCTTTATTCAGCCAAACGATCTGTAGATATTTACCATCTGCACAGGTAAAAACAACATGACTTTCCTGAAAACGCTGCAAAACAGCTGTCAACTCCGAAGAGTTTTCTAAACCTAAGTAGACAGAAAAGACCGACTCGGAAGCATGAGCTCTGTTCAATTTGGCGGACATGGCAGCAGGGATGAACTGCACATCCAATAATTCTGTACAAGTCTTCTTTAGATCGATTGCGGAGATAATCCAATCGGCAGCAATGAATTCTCCATTTGGTAATTCCACTCCTGTGGCTTGACCGTTTTCTATTCTGATTCGTTTGATGCGTGTTCCAAACCGAAGTTCGCCGCCTTTTTCTTGGATATAATGGACAAAGAGATCGGCAAAGGCTTGCATGCCACCGGTTGGCTGCCAAGAATCGTAGTAGAAAGATGCCCACATGCCCAATGTATTTTTACCTGACATCACTGGATAACCAAGCTGATTCAATAATTGCCGCAACAAACCGTTTTGGAAATAGTGCTCATGCAGACTGCGATTGGTGTGTCTGTTGGCAACAGCAGCAGCCCAAAGAAAAAAAGGATGTTGGATGGATGTCAGCAGGAGGGATTTAAATACATGACGACCAAACATCATGCCACTCTTTAGTGAATCATGGAAGGCGGCAGCACCGTGCTCCACCCAACGGAAATATAGCCGCAAGGCGGATTTTTCAACCGGAAAACAATTCGCCAGTGCTTCTCTGGTCTGTTTTGGGTTTCTGAGTGGTATATCATGCTGAGCCCAACTGATTTGATGATAGACAGGGATAAAGCGTTGTTTTTCCGCCAAACCTAGTTCCTGTAGAATAGGGAAGATGACACCGTTTGAACCAAAACTGCTAGGTCCGGCAGGAAAAATGAATCCCTTGCGCTGGAAAGTAGAAATATAGCCACCGGCTTGGCTTTGCTGTTCATAAATTGTTACAGACAATCCGGCGCGAATAAGGTAAGCAGCAGCCGTTAAGCCCGCCATGCCCCCGCCAATGAGAATTACCTTTTTTTGCGTCATGATCTGTACCTCTCCATTCAGTAATTTGACAGTTGCTCAGTCGTAAAGCACTTGAAAAGATTTAAGCCCAACCAGAGCATGCTTAAATCTCATTCTCTTTCACTTCACACTGAAAAACATCACCGATTTGCAGATCAAAAGCGTCAGCGATGCGAAAAGCGAGTTCCAGTGAAGGAGAGTATTTTCCTGCTTCAATTGCTATGATGGTCTGCCTGGAAGCTCCTGCTTTTTCTGCCAACTGCAGCTGCGTCATTTCATTGGCAAAGAAACGCAATTTTCTAATGTTGTTGGTAATTAGATATTTCTTAGCCATTTTTGACTCCGCTATGATAAAAATAAATCTGCGTTAAGCCATCCGACATGGTTGCGACGATAAAAGAAATAAACAAAGTGTTCAGCATTACTACCGAGGAGTAATTGAAAATAAGCGCAAGCAAAGCAGCAATAAATCCCAGACTGACGACAGCAAAGCCAATCCGCGATGATTTTAGACCAATCAACTCATCCATTTCGTCTTCTGCCATCTCAAGTTTGATCGATTTACCAATTTTCTTCTCGAGGTCAGGATCATTGCAGGTACCGTGTTTTACTTGTTCTGTGATAGCCAGTGAAATCGAAAGCAGAATGTGAAAGATAATCTGAATGATTATCATGGCTGCAATGCCAATGCTGAGGAAGGTTAAGATTGCCATTGCCCAAGATTTCAGATCAACCGGCATTGCTGAACTAGTTTGAGCCTTTTCTGCTGCATAGATACAATAGGTGATTAAAATTGCTGTTTCAGCTAAGACTGAAACGAGAGTTCTTTTTTCTTGATGTGACATCGTAAGCTCACTCCTTTTTACTATATGTATTTCAAAACAAACATAGTGTATATTATAATATACATTATGTCAATTAAAAAATATTGAAGAATTCTGATGTTTTTTATTTAACAGCAAGCTGCAAAGAAAGGATGACTGTTTTCTGACTGGTTTTCTCGTTCAGAGCATGCCATCAATATTAAAGAAGCGGACTAGAAATTATCGTGTGAACATGTAACCGGGTTTGCCAGCTTCGAACGTGATGAAGAAATACAACCGTGTGTTTCTATAGACTTTATTTAGATTCTTTGCTATAATAAATCTATCTAAAATCATTTCTTTTAAACTATTCGATAAGAAACAACGTGAGGGTAAGATATGGATGACCTAATTTTGAGCAAGCAGCCTATTAAACTTTCTACCGAAGCGGTGAATCTTTATTATGGCAGTTTTCATGCTTTAAAAGACGTGACGATTGCGATTCGTAGCTGTTCTATCACAGCAATCATTGGCCCATCTGGCTGCGGCAAATCTTCATTGCTGCGTCTTTTTAACCGTATGAACGATCAAATCCCAGGTGTCCGAGTAGCAGGAATCGTTCGTCTCGACGGTACATCTATTTACGAAAAGAACACAGACGTGGTTGCGTTAAGAAAAAAAGTAGGTATGGTTTTTCAAAGACCAAATCCTTTTCCCATGTCCGTTTTTGATAATATCGCTTTCGGTCCGAAACATCATAACATCAGTGACCCAGCTGAGTTGACTGATATAGTTGAGCGGAGTTTGCGTCAAGTAGCCCTTTGGCAGGAAGTGAAAGACAATTTAAAACACTCTGCTTTTGAACTTGCTCCCGGCCAACAGCAGCGCCTCTGTATCGCACGCGCATTGGCTGTGGAACCCGAAGTGATTCTGATGGATGAATCGTGCAGCGCGCTGGATCCGGCATCTACGATGAAAATAGAAGATCTCATGCAGGAATTGGCACGTGATTATACCATCGTAATTGTGACGCATAATATGGAACAAGCCGTCCGCGTATCAGACATGTCCGCTTTTATGATGATGGATCAGGATAAAGCGGGAACTCTGGTCGAGTATGCACCTACGGCCCAGCTCTTTTCCAATCCCAAAGACAAACGCACCGAAGACTATATCACAGGACGTTTCGGTTAAAATTTGATAACCAGCTCATCGGAGTAAGAAGTTCTATTTTTGGAATTTCTGCTCCCTTTGCGGGAATTTTTATAGATTCTTAAGGAAAAGGAGTAAATCAAACAGACTTGACACAGAAAACTTGCTGTTTGATGGTTGTATGCAAACGATGAGATCGAAGATAGTAAACTTAAAACTTCGTAAGAAAATATCCAGCATGCTCGCAATCATTCTTATACTGCTAGCCCTGTGTCTGACGACTGCTTGCAATAAGACGGATACGAACGGGATCATTTTAGCCGGTTCCACTTCAGTGCAGCCGTACGCCGAGATATTAGCCGAAGAATATATGATCCTCTATTCCGGCGCTGAAATTGATATCCAAGGCGGAGGTTCCTCCGCCGGTATTAACGCTGCGCAATCCGGTACCGCTGATATCGGCATGTCTTCCCGTGCTTTAAAAGCGGAAGAAAAAACCCTCTGGTTTGTGGAAATCGCACGCGATGGATTGGCTGTTATCGTCAACCCGGCGAATCCGGTAGCGAATCTGACTTTGAATCAACTGCGTGATATCTATTCTGCCAGCAGCAGCGACTGGAGTCAATTGGGTGGTGCTGCCGCTAAGATTAATGTTATCACGCGGGAGGAAGGTTCCGGAACAAGAAGCGCCTTTACTGAATTGGTGATGGGAAAAACCGAAATTACTTCCAGAGCGATCGTCCAGGATTCCAATGGAGCGGTACTGCAACTAGTGAAAGACGATCCCAATGCGATAGGTTATATTTCCTTAGGATTAGTCAATCCAGCAGTTAAAGCGCTTCAATTAGAAGGAATTGCAGCAACCAGAGATAACGTTCTCAATGGCAGTTATAATCTGACCAGACCATTCTTATTCATTTGCAGCAGTCAGCCAAACGGAATTGCCAAACAATTCATCGATTTCACGCTCTCGGCGCAAGGGCAGACCATCCTGAGCAACGAGGGATTGATTCCCCCGGCAGAAGGGACGATAAAATGAAAAAATTCAAAGAAAACCTATCGGAACACATTTTCCTGGTGATTGCCCTTTCGGCTCTCTCGGCTTTGGCATTGATTACTGTCTTTATCTTTATGCATGGGTTACCGATTATCGCCAAGGTTGGCGTGATCGATTTCGTTTTCGGTATGAAATGGGCTCCCAGCCAGGGAGCTTACGGCATTTTTCCTATGATTGTTGGTTCCGTTTCCGTAACCCTGGGAGCCGCAGTCTTAGGTGTTCCGGTAGCTATTTGCTGCAGTATTTTTTTAACGGAGTTTGCTCCCGCAACGGTTAGAAAACTATTCAGACCGGCGATTCAATTGCTGGCTGGGATCCCTTCGGTCGTCTTTGGCTTTTGGGGTGTACTTTTCATAGTACCGATGATCCGTAATTATTTAGGAGGTCCGGGCTTGAGTATCTTGGCCGGATCGATTATCCTGGCGATTATGATCTTGCCAACCATCATCAGCATCTCTGAAGTATCCTTGCTTGCCTTACCGCGGCAATATCGCGAGGGTGCTTTTGCCTTGGGTTTAACGCATTGGCAAACTATCTATTATCTGTTGCTGCCGGCAGCCAAATCCGGTATTGTTGCCGCTGTGATTCTTGGACTCGGCCGCGCCATTGGTGAAACGATGGCTGTGATTATGGTGTTGGGTAATGCCGTCGCTATTCCTCAATCGATTCTGGACCCAGCTCGAACCCTGACTACCAATATTGGCATTGAGATGGGTTATGCGGCTGGCGAGCATCAACAAGCCCTTTTCGCTACCGGTATTGTGCTTTTTGTCATCATCATGATTCTGAATGCCAGTGCACAATATATTACAAGAAAGAAATGAGACATTATGAAGATTAATCCGCGAACCAGTCAAAAAATAGCAAAATTTGTTATCTGGTCAGCCGCCCTTCTAGTCATCGTGATTCTTCTTGCGATCATCGGAGATATTCTTCTGAAGGGCTTACCGGCTCTCAGCTGGCAATTCTTAACGGAAATTCCGCGCAATATGGGACGCTCCGGCGGTATTTCTTCATCTATTGTTGGTACGTTGTTGGTAACCGCTGTCGCTGTCCTGATCGCTACACCCTTTGGCATCGGCACGGCAATTTATCTTACCGAGTATACGCGCGAGAGTAAAATTACACGTGTGATCCGGTTCAGCGCTGAATCGCTGGCCGGAATTCCTTCAATTGTTTTTGGACTTTTTGGTTTTATCTTTTTTGTAACTTACCTTCATATGGGATGGTCGATTCTCTCAGGAGGGTTAACCATGGCAATCATGATTTTGCCAACCATCATTCGCACCTCGGAAGAAGCAATCCGGACAGTTCCAAATCTCTATCGGGAAGTTGGTTTTTCTTTGGGAGCCTCCAAATGGCAGACCATCACCAAAACGGTCATTCCATCTGCTTTACCGGGAATTGCCAATGGCATCATCCTCAGCATTGGTCGCTGTGTATCCGAAACAGCCGCTGTTATCTTAACAGCCGGATCTGCCTTACGCATGCCAACTTCGCTCTTTTCACCGACCCGAACCATGGCGGTGCATTTCTACATCCTGGCACGAGAAGGTTTATCCATGGAGAATGCCTACGCTACCGCAGCGCTGTTAATGATTCTGATCTTTCTGATCAATGTTGTCTTCAATATGCTGGTCGATCGTTTCGTATCGAAAGGTCGTTAAGAGGTGAAAAATGATTCAACAGGCTAAAATAGCAATTAAGGAATTGAATTTTTATTATGCAAAGAATCAAGCGATCCAGAACCTTAGTCTGGAGATCCAGGCCAATGAAATTCTAGCGATTTTCGGACCGGCGAACAGCGGCATTACGACCCTGCTCCGCACGCTTAATCGGCTCAGCGATTTGAGCCTCAATGCGCACAGGACGGGTGAGATCCTGATCGATGGCAAGAGTATTTTCTCTCCCGAGGTTAATGTCACCGAATTACGGCGAAAAGTGGGCATGGTCTTTGATGTACCAACTTCACTTCCGATGTCCATCTTTGATAATATCGCCCTGGGTCCCCGTATGCTCGGATTGAAAAGCAATGCGGTTTTGGCTGAAAAAGCAGAACAGGCGCTCCGCATGGCTGCACTCTGGGATGAAGTGAAAGATCGGCTGCATACACCGGCAACCAGGTTATCCGGAGGACAGCAGCAACGTCTTTGTATTGCTCGTGTCTTGGCGCTGGAACCGGAGATTATCTTACTGGACCGGCCCTGTTCAGCCCTTGATCCGGTCTCAACCTCAAAAATCGAGGACTCTTTAAGGCAATTGAAGGAGCAGTATACCATTATTATCGCACCCCATACAGTGCAGCAGGCAGCACGTATCGCAGATAGAGTCGCCTTTATGCTGATGGGCAATCTGATTGAAGAGGGTCTTACCGAAGAGGTTTTTGCCAATCCCAAGGATCAGCGGACAAGTGATTATATTACCGGAAGATTTGGCTAAACAGACTACCGGGAAGCTTCGTCATACCAATAATAACCGGTTAATATTGATCATTGCAAAGAAAAAATTAGGAAGAGGGGTTTTTACTGATGCGAACGAAATTTGACGAGCAACTGGACCTATTGAACACCGAGCTGATTGAAATGGGGTCAATGATTGAAAATTCGATTCAAAGTACTTCAAACGCCTTGCTGCAGAAAAACGTTGAGGAAGCAAACAAAACAATTGCTTTCGAAGTGGATATCAATGAAAAGGAGCGCCATATTGAGAATCTCTGTCTGAAGCTCTTATTACAGCAGCAGCCGGTGGCGAAAGACCTGCGGTTTATTTCAGCCGCCTTAAAAATGATTACGGATATGGAACGCATCGGCGACCAGGCGAGGGATATTTCCGAAATCATCGTTTACCTGGCTGATGAGCCTTATATTAAAAAAATTGAACATTTACCGCTGATGGCAGCAGAAACGATAAAAATGGTCAATAAAAGCATCGATGCGTTTGTCAAAAGAGATTTAGCACTTGCACTGGAAGTCATGGAAATGGATGATATTGTTGATGATTTATTCGATACCATCAAAAAAGAATTGATTGGTATCATCACGACTGCTCCGGAAAAGGGAAGACAAGCGCTCGATTTGCTGATGATTGCGAAATATTTCGAACGCATCGGCGATCATTCGGTTAATATTGCTGAATGGGTTGAATTCGCTATTACCGGAGATCATAGGAATAACGAATAACCTAGCACACCATTTGCCATCCATTACGATAAAGAAGAGAGAAACCTCCAGTATGATGAAACCACAAGAGCCAGATTGGAAAGAAAATAATACTTGACATACTCTACCCGGTAATGTTACTATAGTAAAAATTGTGAATGGCTTTGACGAAGAACTAGTACGAATACGATAATTCCTTACAGAGAGCTACCGGCAGGTGAGAGGGGCAAGGAATGGTATTCCGAATACATCTTCAGAGCTGCTTGCTGAACAGGGTGTTGCCCTTAGTAGGTTAAGCCGGAAATCTGCATCCGTTATCGTGCTAGAGTATTCGCCTTTGGGCCGATACTTGATAAGATTGGCATTGCGAAATGTCAAAAAATTAAGGTGGTAACACGGAAGAATTATCCGTCCTTTGTGTATAGTTTTATACACAAAGGACGGTTTTTTTAATTTCTGACGAGAGGGATGATGAAATTGAAAGCCGATTATGATTATTGCAGCTTCATCAACGAGAAAATCAATCAAATAAATAAGGAGGGTTAATTTCATGTCAAACATTCAATTTTTCAGCGGAGAACAAATTCCCTTGGAGATGCATAAGGTCCGTATCGTACAGAAACTGCAGCTGCTGCCCATTGAGGAACGACTGCTTTGTATCAAAAAAGCCGGCAACAATACGTTCCTATTGAATAATCGCGATGTATTCTTGGATATGTTGACCGACAGCGGTGTTAATGCCATGAGTGATCGTCAATTGGGTGCCATGATGGTGGCTGACGACAGTTATGCCGGCAGTGAAACGTACGTGCGTTTGGAAGAAAAAATCCATCAGATTTTCGGGACAGAGTTTTTCTTGCCAGCGCATCAGGGCAGAGCCTGTGAAAATATCCTGGCGCAAGTCTTTGTTAAACCTGGCATGATCACACCGATGAACTATCATTTTACGACGACCAAAGCCCATATTATGCTGAATGGCGGCACAGTTGAAGAACTGCTCTCCGATCGTGGTACTGAGGTAACCAGCCAGGAATTATTCAAAGGCAACATGGATATCGACAAGCTGGAGACTTGCATTGCACTGCACGGCAGTGAGAAAATCGCTTTTGTCCGCATGGAAGCAGGAACAAATCTGATCGGCGGTCAGCCATTCTCCTTGGCCAATCTGCGGGATGTCAAGCGTGTTTGTGCCAAACATCAGCTTCTCTTAGTGCTCGATGCCAGCTTGCTCGCCGATAATCTGCATTTCATGAAGGAAAGGGAAGAGCAGTGCAAATCGATGAGCATCCGAGAAATCACGTTGGCAATTGCTTCACTCTGTGATATTACCTATTTCTCGGCTCGCAAATTGGGCTTTGCCAAAGGCGGCGGTATTTGCATGCACGACCGGGAGCTCTATTTGAAAATGCGCGAACTAGTCACTTTATACGAAGGATTCCTGACCTATGGCGGCATGTCTGTGCGCGAAATGGAAGCACTGACCGTGGGTTTGGATGAAACCATGGAGGAAGACGTGATCAGCCAGGGACCGCAATTCATCGCTTTTATGACCGGTGAACTGGTGAAAAGGGGTGTGCCGGTTGTGACACCAGCGGGTGGTTTGGGTTGTCATTTGGATGCAAAGGCTTTTGTCGATCATATTCCACAACAGGAATATCCTGCAGGCGCTTTAGCGGCGGCGCTTTATCTTGCCGGCGGAGTGCGCGGTATGGAACGTGGGACAATGTCTGAACAGCGTGATTCGGCTGGGAATGAAACATTTTCTGCCATGGAATTATTGAGACTCGCTGTGCCAAGACGGGTATTTACCCTGTCGCAGATTAAATATGCGGTTGACCGCATTGCCTGGCTGCATCAAAACCGCCACCTGGTGGGCGGTTTACGCTTTGTTGAGGAACCCAAGAACCTTAGATTCTTCTTTGGCCGTCTGCAAGCAACCTCGGATTGGCAGGAAAAATTAGTGTACCAGTTCAGGAAGGATTTCCCGAACAGCCTATAAATAAAAAAAGCATAGCAAATTGCTGTTTTGATAGCAAGAAATCCCCCTACGCTCAATTGACATTTGAGCAGAGGGGGATTTTTAAAGCGGTTTATTTGTTTCGCTTAGAAACTGATAGCCTTCTACGGTCCAAAAGACAGCTTTGCCAAGCCGTGCTTTTAAGGCTGCAACCAATTCGTCCGTCGAATGAATCTGCTGCGGGAACCAACTGGCAAAATGTCCGACTCTTTCTGCAAAATGAGCATCGCTGGCACCCAAAGCCTGCATCTGTAGTTTCCTGCAATATAGGGCCGCTTTCTCGTTTTCTTCGTCTATCGTATTGGCATTCAGTACTTCAATGCCTGCCAACCCTTTGATCGTCAGCAGGTTCTCTGCCAATCCTCGTTGGTTATTGCGAAAGGGATGAGCGCTGAAGCATACGCCGCCGCTCTGATTAATAAAATTGATATAGCTCTGCGCGTCGATGCGATGATTGGGGATCGTATCCACACCAAAAGTAACCAAATCACCTTGCAAAGAATAATACTCCACACCAACGAAAATAGGAAAACCGATTTCCTGCGCATAGGCATTTGCTTTTGGAGCAATACTTAAATCATCATGGTCGGTGATACAGACTGCGTCGAGCCCTTTTTGTTTGGCAGCAAGAACAATCTCTTCAAGAGAGAGCTTACTGTCATGAGAATAGGTTTTCTCATGTATGTGCAAATCAATCAGCATTTTTTCACCTATTTATTGCTATATTCTTTGAATATTCGAAGCTTACCATAAAATCCGATAGCGGTCAATCCTCGAATTACTGTGGGTTAGGGCTTATCAGACATTACTATAGTTTCACAAAAAAGTATAAATTTTTCGAGTTTGCTTTCTCAAGAATGGTATGTTAACATTCTTGTCATTGATCAAGCAGGGATGAAAGCAAAGGAGAAAAAATGAGAAAATTTACTGCATTATTACTTGTAGTGCTTATGGTATTGGGCATAGCCGGATGTAATCAGCAAACTTCGCCTACCCCAGATCCAAAAGCTAACAAAGACTGGAGTTCTGAATATTACGATGCAAAAACCATGAAGGGTTTGGTTCTGAACATGTATGCCGTAACGGATGCAATTATTCCAGCTTTGGAAGCATTTTATCAGGACACCGGCATCAAGGTAGAAAGTCTGACCCTGAAGAACGGTGAAATGCTGCAGCGGATTCAAAATGAAAAAGACAGCGGCAAGGTTTTGGCGGACCTTTGGTTCACCGGTGGTGCCGATGCTTTTATTAGTGGTTCTGAATTGGGCTTAACGAAAGCTTATGTATCTCCGGAAGCAAAGACGATTGCTGATGATATGAAGGATGCTAAGGGGTATTGGACCGGAACCTCTCTGACCGTGGTCAATTGGGTGGTCAACAAAGCAGTCATTAAGCAATTGGGCGCAAAAATCCCCAGCAAATGGGAAGATTTGCTGCAACCGGAATTGAAAGGTATGGTATCCATGCCGGATCCTGCCTCTTCCGGAACTGCTTACAATACGATATCCGCTATTTTACAAACCAAAGGTGATAAAGACGGCTGGGCTTATTTAGAGAAATTAATCGATCAGGTACCGTTTTTCACGCCCAGAGGCTCAGATCCTACCACGATGACCCAAGCCGGAGAGGCCGCGGTCGGAATTGCGGCCGGAACCGGAATGGCTAAAATGGAAGGTGACGACTCCAATATTATCCTGGTCTATCCGGAAGATGGCACAGGTTGGTGGCCACAGCCTCTGGCGATTCTAGAAGGTTGTGCGCATCCGGACGCTGCTAAAGTCTTTGTAGACTGGGCTTTATCCACCAGAGGATTGGAACAAATCGGCAAATGCCAACAAGCGTTGGTGGTAAAAGCAGACATTCCGGCTCCGGAAGGAATTCTCTCATTGAAGGATATTGCTTTATTTCCAACCGACTTTAAAGCCAATGCCCAACAGCGTACTGCTATTTTGAAACTCTGGGCAGTAAAAGCCGCTAAATAGTTGAATAGAAGCATTCAGGCAGCTGTATTGTAACAGCTGCCTGTTTTGAAGGAGATTCGATGAAAAGCAGGAATTTTCTCAATCCTTTGTTTACAGCCTTCCTTTTGATCTTTGTCTTTTATTTTTGTTTTCTGCCGATTTTGAGTGTGATTTTATATGGTTTAAACAGCAGTGAGCAAATGGTTGGTCTATCGGAAGTGCTGCGTGCTTTTGGTTTATTGCAGCATAGTGTATTATTGGGATTCGCGGTTACTGTCAGTTCTTTATTTTTTGGTATCATCACCGCCTTCACACTGCATCGCTTGAAATTCCGCGGAAGAAGTGCGATGAAAGTTCTGATGCTGCTGCCTTTGGTCAATCCGGCTTTTGTTGGCAGCATTTCTTTCATTATGCTCTTTGGCAGGAGAGGATTAATTACTTACCGTATGTTGGGTTTAAATGTCTCTCCCTTTGGCTGGCAAGGTGTCTTTTTCTTACAGACAATCGGTTTTACCACCCTTGCTTATCTGATCATATCGGGGGCAGTTCGCCATGTTGATACCAACCTTGAAGATGCTGCCAGGAATTTAGGTGCCAATGAAAAGCAGGTTTTCTTTCGGATTACACTGCCCATGATGAAGCCGGAGATCGCTTCTGCCGGTCTCTTGGTTTTTTTAGGCTCCATGTCAGATTTCACCACCCCGATGGTGATCGGCGGAAATTTCAGAACATTGGCAACCGATTTGTATCTGCAGATCACAGGGCAGTATAATATGCAGCTCGCCAGTATCTCTGGTATCGTGCTGCTAATTCCTTGTTTTTTGGTTTTCTATCTGCAAAGCAAGTATGCCAATCGCCAGAGTTATCTGGGAGATCAAAGCCAAAGCATTGGTATAGAATATACAAACATTCTTCCGCTTGTCGCCAAGAGTTTAATTCTTCTGATCCTTGCCATGATGTCAGTTTTTATCCTGAATTTTCTTTTTGTTTTTGTCGGGGCTTTTACAGTGAGTTGGGGATCGGATTATTCTTTTACCTTCGCGCACTTAAATACCGTTCTGCAGAGTGAGCCGCAGAAATACTTAAAACCACTGCTCAACAGCATTTTGTTAGCCATAACAACCGGATTGGGTTCTGCCTTACTGGGTGTGATTGCCGCTTATCTGAATGAGCGCAGACGATTGAAGGGAGGTCGCTTATTGGAGACAATGGCAATGCTGCCTGCCGCCGTACCCGGTATCCTCTTCGGTGTAGGTTGTCTTGTTACTTTTAAATATCCCTTCTTTGGCATCGGACGTTATCTATTACCCGATTTAGAGCCAGTGATTCTTTTAGGTACAACCGCCATTCTTTACCTTGTCTGCATTGCACGCAACATCCATGTTTCTATGAAGACGTGCTACGCAATCTTACAGCACATTGATCCAGATATTGAGAATGCAGCCAGAAATCTGGGGGCTGGCGAAGCATATATCTACCATAAAATTACATTGCCTTTGTTAAAGGACGCTTTTATCAATTCTTTTATTAAGATTTTTTCATCAACAATGACTTCTCTCGGCGTGATTATCTTTTTATTGATGCCTAGCAACAAAGTGATAGTGCAAGTCTTATTCCAATCCATGACCGGAGGTTTAAGCTTGGGAGTACCAGCTGTGCTGGCTCTGATGCTTTCCGGTCTCACATTGCTGTTGATGCTGCTTTTTCAACTGCTTGCGTATGGGAAAAGCGTCATATTGAAAATAGGAAGGCTGAATCGATGAAGATTAATCTTGAAGCAATCAGTAAGAAATACGACCAAACCGAAGCAGTAAAAGATGTATCGCTGACTATTTATGACAAAGAAATGATGGCTTTACTGGGACCTTCCGGTTGTGGCAAAAGCACCCTGCTGCGTATGATTGCGGGCTTAATTCCGGTGACAACAGGCAAACTTTTCTTTAACGATCAGGATGTTACGCAATTACCCGCACAAAAGCGCAATACTTCTATGGTTTTTCAAAGCTATGCCTTATTTCCGCATTTGAATGTTTATGAAAATATTATTTTTGGTTTGCAGATACGAAAACTGCCAAAAGCGGCAATACAACAAAAGACAGAACGCATCCTGACCATGATGGAGTTGAAAGGAATGGAACACCGGCAGATTCAGGAGTTATCGGGAGGACAAAGGCAGCGGGTTGCGCTGGCACGCGCATTGATCACAGAACCGGATGTCTTGCTTTTTGATGAACCTTTATCCAATTTAGATGAAAAGCTGCGGGTGACGATGCGCTCCAATTTAAGGCAGATTCAGAAAAATTTAGGAATCACCGCTATATACGTAACGCATGACCAGGAAGAAGCGATGAGTATTGCGGATCGTATCTCGGTAATGGATCGAGGACGCATTTGGCAAACGGATACGCCTAATGCAGTTTATCAACAGCCGATTAATGAGTTTGTGGCTGACTTTGTTGGTCGAGCTAATTTTTTCTATGGTCAGCAGGGAATCGCTCAAGTTTTAGGCAGAGAATTCGTTTGCCATGACAAGGAAACTTTGTTGCTGCGCCCAGAGAATATCGATTTTGCCGAAAACGGTATGCCGGGTATGATCCTGCAAAAAGAGCATTTGGGGTTTAGTTCAAGATATCTGGTTTTGTCGGCAGGGGAGACCGTGATGGTGGATACATCGGGCAACTCCGCTGCCAGCCAGCGAAAGGTCAATGATCACGTTTATTTATCTTTTAATAAAGAGAATGTTCATTGTATACAAAAAAACGATGAGATGTGAAAACTAAGTTGCTCTGATGAACAAGAAACCCCTATACCTGCTGAAAATTCAGGCATAGGGGTTTCACATTAGATGTGCTTCCGCAGAAGTTTAGCGGTTAGTTTTGTTGTTCAAGATGCGGCCGATACTCTGACGTAAATCAGTCCTCAGACCAATACGTGAATGATTCGCTGTTCCAGGATTGCCGTCCGCGAAATTCGCCTGGCGTTCGGCAATCAAAGCAAGAATTTGATCAGCCTGGGTTTGGGTTAAAGCGCCGGAAGCTACTTTCGCAGCGATCTTCTCTTTGAGGACTTCGATATTTTGGCCAAAGCCATTCATCATACCGCGACCCAAACCTAACTTCTGGCTGATTCTGGCAGCTAAACCATTACCCAGCGCCTGATGGGCGGCAAGCAGGGTGAGGATTTCATCGGCTTGTGCCTGGGTAATGTCTCCCGAAGCTACTTTAGCGGCAATTTTATCTTGGCGAAGCAATGCCATTTCATTAATAAACTCATTGCGCAGACCGGCAGCTGCGGCGATTTGACCGTAATTATCACCGGTTTCATCATGCTCTGCGATCACACTCTCTAAACTTCGTCCGGTCAAGCCTGCAACGATTTCGGCAGGTGTGGTGTAATTGGATGCTGCAAAGACGAAGAAAGCTCCGCTGCTGACAGCCAGGATCATCGTTACGACGAGCAAAATCCGAGTAATTTTTTTCATTTACAAAAACCTCCTTTTCTTATTTGCAGTGGAGATTATCTGGATTTCCTGTGCGCAAACATCCGCACTGGAACCCACTGCAACCCTATCATATCAAATAACTGTGACAAAAGTGTGTTTTTTCAAAAAAAATATTAATGATTTTCTTTTCTGAAAAATATAGTTTCTAATACTTATGTCTACGCGATAGTCTGTCAGAAGCCGAACCGATTTTTGATTGAAAACAGCTTGACATTGTAAGATAGTATGTCATACTTGCTTTAAAAAATACCATAACAAAACCAGGAGACCGAGAAATGTATTCCATTGATCAACTGATTCGCTTTAAACTTATCTTGCTATTGCACCGTATGTCTGCCTTAATTTTAAAAGGAATTGCATATTCAGGATCTTGTCAACCAACTGGCTGGATCGCGCACCATTATTGCCGTAGCACATCGCTTGTCTACCATACGGCATGCGAATCTTATTCTTGTTATCGAAGATGGCGGGATCGTAGAAAGTGGTACGTATGAGCAGTTGCTGGCAAATCATGGCTATTACTGGAAGATGAATCAAATACAGAATACAGTATAGCATTCTGTATTTAGAAAATTAAAAAGCTTGCATGTTTTTCATCAGAGGATGCGAATAACGATGAATATTCTATGGAGGATTAAGATGTGCAAAATATAAATATGCTTTGGATTATTATCTGTGGCTGTTTTGTTTTCTTTATGCAAGCGGGATTTATATGCTATGAAGTAGGATTTGTTCAAAGCAAAAATGTGATATTTGTTGCGATAGAAAATCTATTAACCTTCATGGTAACAACGGTTGGCTTTTGTATTTTTGGGTTTCCCTTGATGTTTGGAAGAACATTTTATGGATTCATCGGCAATGGCTTCTGGTTTTTTACTGGTATTTCTGGAGCTTCTTCATTGGGGTATGCTTTTGTGTTTTTTCAATTAATGTTTGCAGCAACCGCAGTCACCATATTTGCAGGATCTATGTCAGAAAGGACAAAACTGATCCCTTTACAGATTGCTGCATTTATCAGTGCGATTGTTATTTTCCCTATTTATGGGCATTGGGTATGGGGTGGTCTGTTTTTAAATCAAAGAACATGGCTTTCTGCTTTGGGCTTTATTGATTTTGCCGGTGCTACTGTTGTTCATACGACAGCAGGATTTATCGCGTTAGCCGGTTCCATTGTTGTTGGGAAGAGAATCAAAATGAAAAACAGCAAATCAAATATTCCTTTTGCTGTCTTAGGTGTTTTTATTCTTTGGTTTGCTTGGTTTGGTTTTAATGGCGGAAGTCTGCTTGCTTTTAACGAAAAGGTTGGTTTGATCTTAATCAATACGAATCTCGCAGCTGCTTCCGGAATGATCGGAGCATTGGTGATGAACATGCTTCTGTTGAGAAATGGAGGCTACTTGATCGCTATATTTAATGGAGTGCTGGGCGGGTTGGTCGCAATTACAGCGGGATCATGTTACTTGGAGCCGATGGCAGCTTTAATGATAGGATTTCTATCCGGTATGTTCGTTCATTTATCAAAACACATTCTGGATAAAATGGGTGTTGATGATGCAGTTGGAGCGATCCCCATCCACTTATTCGGCGGCTTGGCGGGTACCTTATTGCTTCCTTTTTTTATAAATGTGGAGTTTATGCGTGCCGCAAATCGTTTTAGTCAATTTTTGATTCAATTGTTCGGCTTAACAGTGAATTTTTGCTGGGTTTTTGGCACAGCTTATCTCATGTTTCGAATCATTGATCATAGTTTTGGTTTACGTGTTACGGAAGCGGAAGAACAAAAAGGGCTCAATATTGTAGAATTCTCTGATATTTATTCGTGGGAAAAATATCTGGAAATCAGCGAATATGAAACTGAAATTAAGCAAAAGAATGATTTATTACGCAAACAGACGCGTTTGTTAACAGTAACAGAAGAACAAGAGAAAACAAAACTCGCTAGAGATTTACATGATGGAGTCGGACAAAGTCTTGCAGCGCTAAAGATTATCTTAGGTATAACAAATAAGCAATTGCTTACTCCAAAAACAGAAATCAAACAGGAAGAACTTTTGCAGAAAACGCAGCAAGCAGCTGTTTTAACAGATAACTCCATAGATGAAATTCGAGCTGTATTGAATAACCTAAAACCAGAAATACTGAAGTCAAACGGCTTAATTGGTGGATTAGAATCCATGACAAGGGATTTGAATAAAATGGGGTCTATACATTGTAGTTTAGAAATAAACAAACCGATTCCTCTTTTTGATGAAATGATAACCCTGAATATCTATCGAATTATTCAAGAAGCGTTGACCAACATTGTTAAACATGCAAAAGCGCAAAACGTCCTTATTTTGGCTGGTGCAGATAGTGAACATAGCTTATATAACTTTCAGATTATAGATGACGGAGTAGGTTTCCAGACGGAGAATCAAGCATATGGCATGGGAATACCATCCATGAGTGATAGAGTGAAAATGCTTGGAGGCAAATTTCAGATTTTTAGTGTTATAGGCAAAGGAACAAGAGTTGTTGTGGAGGTACCTCTGATTGATGAATTATAAAATTAAAATTTACATCGCCGATGACCACAAAATATTGCGGGATGCCTTAATCATGCTTTTGAAACAAGAGAGCGATTTTGAAGTGGTTGGAGAAGCAGCAGATGGGATTGTAGTGGAAGAAGAGCTATCGAAAGTAATTACTGATGTGCTTATTTTAGACATTTCTATGCCAAAAAGAAGTGGGATTGATGCAGCGAAACATCTAAGAAAGCAGTTCCCCCATTTAAAAATCATCTTTTTGACCATGTTTAAAAATGAAGAACTCGTAGCTGAAGCTTTTATGAATGGTGCAAATGGGTATGTACTGAAAGAAAGTGCTTTGGAAGAATTAATCCAGGCCATTCATGACGTGATGGAGAATAAAATCTATGTTTCTTCCTTACTCGCTCCAACTTTACTGCATGGCTTTCTGGAAAATGAAAAAAAAGGTAATGATCTTTCTGCTAGAGAGAGAGAAGTACTAAAATTAATCGCAGAAGGTTATAGTAATAAAGAAATTTCAAATTTGCTGATGATTTCAATAAAAACGGTGGAAACACATCGGGCAAGCATCATGAGAAAGAGTAATTTCAAAAACATTACGGAGCTTGTACTCTATGCAGTACGTAATCATATAATTGAGATCTAGAGATCAACTGGTAAGAAAAATAAACAGAATAATAAGGGTTACTTCCGGTGAGAATAATGGTTTTATGGTATTTCCATAAACCATTATTTTTTTTATAATGAATTGGTTCTATCAGGTTAAATTAGAAGTAGAGAGATCGTACAACATCTCCAATTAAGGGAAGGGAAGCGACTCTAATGATTAATAGCGGGGATACCGCATTTATCATACTTTGTGCTGCACTGGTTTGCCTTATGACACCAGGGCTGGCTTTTTTCTATGGTGGTTTGGTTTCTAAAAAAAATGTCTTAACCATTATGATGCAGAGTTTTATTTCTATGGGCGTAGTAACAATTATTTGGTTTTGTGTTGGTTTTTCACTTGCATTTGGTCCCGATATTTTCGGTATGATTGGCAGTCTGAAATATGCTTTTTTAAATGGCGTTGGTTTAGTACCGAATTCCAGTTATGGTGCAACCATTCCATTTATTACCTTTTTTAGCTATCAGCAAATGTTTGCTGTGATAACACCTGCTCTGATTACAGGAGCATTTGCCAATCGGGTAAACTTTAAAAGTTATTTGCTTTTTCTAATTGGCTGGAGTTTTTTGATTTACATTCCGATTACACATTGGTTATGGGGTGGCGGTTTTCTGCAGCAAATGGGGGTAGTTGATTTTGCAGGCGGAATGGTGGTTCATGCAAGTGCTGGATTAGCTGCGCTGGCATCTGTGTTATTTGTAGGTAAAAGAAGTATTTCTTCTCATCAGGATCATGAACCACACAATATTACTTATGTAGCTTTAGGAGTCGCATTACTTTGGTTTGGTTGGTTTGGTTTTAATGCCGGAGGAGCATTGGCAGCAAATTCTATCGCAGCAATTGCTTTTGTTAATACCAATATTGCAGCAGCTGTGGCCATGGTGACGTGGTTGAGCATTTCCTGGATAAAGGATAAAAGACCAAGCTTTTTAGCTGCCTTAACCGGGGCGGTGGCGGGTCTTGCGACCATCACTCCGGCAGCAGGTTATGTCGAACCTTGGGCAGCTGCCGTAATCGGACTAATTGCTGGAGTTGTCTGTTATTATGCTGTTCAACTTCGTATCAAGCTTGATCTGGATGATGCTCTGGATGTATTGGGAGTTCATGGTGTCGGTGGTATTTTAGGTAGTATTTTGGTTGGAGTCTTTGCTATAAAATCCATCAATGGAATTGGAGGTTTAATCAGTGGAGACATTCACCAATTTTTAATGCAAATAGTAGGCGTGCTGATTATTTCACTGTATTCTTTTATCGTGACATTACTTATTTTGTATGTGGTCAATCGTTTTTTGCCAGTGCGTGTGTCAAAAGAGGTAGAAGAGAACGGTTTGGATATTTCTATCCATCACGAGGAAGCTTACCATTTAGAATAAATGGTCATTACAGGTTTTATAGATTGAATTACAAAAAGGACCAATCAAAGCTGAAAGATAAGTTTTGATTGGCTCCTTTTTTGTAGATAGTAATTTTCTATGTTCCTACCGTCTTATATCTCCAATATTCTTTTAATACTCTACTCGGATTTTGTTACATACGAGATTATCTTTGTAATACCATGATCTCTACGTCACCAACTAAAATTTGTTTTGCAATCTTTGCTTGCATAGTATAGTATCTAAGAGCAACATGCATTTATTCTAAAGTCATCCCCAGTAAATCTGATTTATACCAAATGCCAAGAAATTATCGGAAGATATGATTGAGCAAAACCATCTATGAAGATCGCTGAAAGGAAATGAACATCTTGAAAGAACTCTACAACATGATTTTCAAAAGAAAATCTATCCGGAAATTTGATGCGGCACTTTCTCTGAAAGCTGAGGAATTGGTTCATATTAAGCATGCTCTGACTCAACTGATCCCTCTGGACAGTGAGATCAAAGTCCGTTTTGAAATTGTCAGCCGTGCTCTTACCACAGCGAAATACGGTGAATACTGCCTCCTGATTTACAGCGAAAAGAAACCTCATTATTTGTTAAATGCAGGTTTCCTGCTGGAACAAATGGATCTCTTTTTCACCGCTCAGGAAATTGGCGCCTGTTGGTATGGGTTGGCAAAGACAAAGCAAAAGATGCTGGATGGGCTGGAATATGTGATGATGCTGGCCTTTGGTAAGTCCAGTCAACAGGATTTTCGCCGGGACATTTCAGAGTTTAAACGTAAAAGCAAAGAGGAAATCTGGCAAGGTGAGTTTGATTCCGATGTGATGGAAGCAGTTCGGCTGGCTCCCAGCGCCATGAATACACAAAGCTGGAGATTTGTGAGTGACAAGCAGCAGATCAAGGTGTACCGCAGCAACAAGATCAGGTCGTTCATTCCTGTCAGTTTCCTTGGCTATTTTAATACAATTGATTTGGGAATCAGCCTTTGCTTTTTAGAAATTGCCCTCCAATATAAAGGATATCAATTTGAACGTCAACTGACTGAGGTTGAAAAATCAAAATCCGGCTTAGTCGAAATTGCCACCTATCAGATTACATAGCTCAACTTGAAACAAAAACGGTACATCAAAACGCCTCCCGATCACAGATGCTTTCGGGAGGTGCTTTTTTGCTAAACTAATGCGTGCTGCTTTTCAGTTCACTTACTGTAGCATAAGGCCAGTCGATGATCCCGCCGAAATCATAAATTTTACGATAACCCAATTTCGCTAATTTTGCTGCTGCCTCGGCACTGCGATTACCGGAGCGGCAATAGATGAGAATTTCTGCATCAAAATCCGGTAAGAGAGCAGGTTTTTCGGTCGTAATTGTTTCATTTGGAATCAAAATGGCGTTTTCAATATGCTTTACCTGAAACTCCTCTTCCGTGCGAACATCAACGATGATCAGTTCATCTTGGCTGTCGATGCGCTCCTTAGCGGCTTGGGCGTTGATTTTCTGATAGCCTGCTGTATGATCGGTTGAAGAGGCACTGCATGAGACAAGCAAGGCAGCAAGGAAAAGTAGGAAGAACAGTGTCAAAGATTTTTTCATGATTCCACCTCCGCATATCGAGTAATTATTATATTTTACAGTTTAGATGAACTATTATCTGTGATGATATCACAAAAGATTATTTATTTCGCAAACTCCTTTTTTTTGAGTTTCTGAATTTCTTTCGAGCCTTGGTTATGCTATAATCTTTGTCAAGACGATAAAACTGTTAGTCGGAGAAAGGGGAGAGGCAAAATGAAACAACGCGGTCTGCTAACCTGTATGCTGCTGCTTTTTCTGCTCCTTTGCTGTCTATTGCTTTCAGGAATAGTATATGCCGATGTAGGCCAGAAGCCCTCGATTGTCATTAAGTTTAGCGGACTGGAGAATGTCGTTTATTATGTTACCTTACTCTCCGAAACAGACACAACCGGGCCCTACAGCGCCTTGACCGATGGCTACACAAAAACTTATTATCGACCAGGGAATCTGGATTACGATATCTATCAACGATTTTTGGCTTATCGCGATCAGGGTGGCTTTTATTTTCTGCAATATTTCGGCAAATGCAGCAATAACCAATCCTTTCAATGGGGTAACTATCCACCGACGGTTTTCAAAATCCTAATTTATTTTCCGGCTTCGAATTCTTTTGCTGTGAGTGGACCTTATGAGCGTTATGCTTTTGACAGTAATTATCAAGCGGCAGTTGCCCTCACTCCCAACGGAACGGCTGCTGAGATTTTGACCGTCAGATCAGAAAATAATTACAGTTTTCAATCAGAAATTGTGTCATTGCTGATCCTAAGCGGAATCGCGATTCTATTGGAGATCGGTATTGCCTTACTTTTTCATTATCAGTCAAAACTTCATTTGTGGATCATTCTCCTGACGAATCTAGTGACTCAGACAATCCTGAATCTTCTGCTCAGTTTCATTCATTATTATCGAGGGCAAGTTGCTTTTTTACTTGCTTTCGTTTTCCTGGAAATATTGGTTTGCTGCATTGAAGCAACAGTTTATTTTTATCTCTTCAGGTATTGTCAGAAAAAGAATGGATTATTGCAAAGCAACCCCATTCTTTATGCCCTGACAGCCAATGCTGCTTCCTTTATTAGCAGCTTTTGGCTGACTTATCTGCTGCCAGATATTTTCTAAACATTCGTTTCGCTCAAATATAAGCACAAGAGTCAACTTGAAACGATGCCAAGTTAACAGATGTAAACGGCTGGAAGACAGCAATTGCGGATTGAGTACGTACGAACCCAAAGGCAGCTTTTCGTTGCAACGAAAGGCTGCCTTTGGCTTTTACACTTTTTCAGGAATACTCTGCCAGATGGCAAGAGCATTTTCACGGCACATTTTGCTAGCAGCCAGGGGTTCTTCCAATCCTTCAAACTCAATTGATATATTGCCGTTGAAACCCGATTGCTTGATCGTCTGGATAATATCAAATAAATCCAGATCCCCCAACCCGATAATCGAACCTAAGATGCGGTATTTGCCGGAATGACTGGTGATCCAACCCTTCCTACCGAAGGCAGAAGCTGCGAGCGCCTGATCCTGAGGCGTTCCTACTCTTCGGATATAAAAGTCCTTGAGGTGGATGGTATGTGCCTGTCTGATACATTTGGCTACTTCGGTCAGAGGATTTTCATCGACGCAAAGGAAATTCCCCACATCCAATGTTTGTTTATAATTCGGTCGATCGACTGCCTGAAAAATCTGAGCTATACGCTCGGCACCGTTGAGATAAAAGCCATGGTTCTCCATGGTCATGGTCAAGCCTTTCGACTCGCCATAATCGATGATTTCACGTGCATTCTGCACGAGCTGCGGCAGATCCTTAGCCAGGTCGGCTGCTGTGCTGCGCTCGTAGGGATGGCGAAAAGAAGCCATGTCAAAGCGCATGGAATCGACCCCCAGCAGAGCAGCCAGATCAATATGGCGTTTGACGCGAAAAAGTTCTCGTTTCTGTTCACTTTCATCCTGCATCAATAGGTTGGCATTCAATGAAAAGGCAGATAAAGGCAAATCCAGCTGCCGGGATTTTTCAGCAATCGCTTTTACGAAAGGAAGATCGATTTCAAAACTTTCCGAATCGAGCAACGTTATGCCGAAAGGAACCAATTCCATATGTTCGTAACCCATTTCTTTAATGAGTTCCATCCCCTGAAAAATCGTTTTTTCTCCGCTGCGGAAATAGCTGCAAATTGAGTAACTGCTTAAACCGAGTTTCATTATGATTGAACCCTCCTCCAGAATCAGTTCTTTCAGTATGGCACAGAGAACGCAGATTTGCAACAGACTCTTCTTTTTTTATTCGCGAAATGCTCTTGGAACTCTCAAGAGAATCTGTTATAATTGATAGAAATCAAGCGAAGCCACAAGGGTTGGCAAGAAAAGGAGTTGTATTGCAATGGTAGCGCAAAATATAATCAATAAATTAAGTAAATATGATCAGCAGCATCTTTTAAAGTTTTATGATGACTTAACCGCTTCGCAGCAACAGCATCTTCTCTCACAAATTGAGCACATCGATTTTTCTCTGTTGGATTTGATTAAAAACAAACAGGCAGCAAGCATCAAAGGGAAGCTAGCTCCTCTGAACGCCTTAACGATAACGGAAATCAACGCCCACAAAGAGATTTACCGTGAGACCGGCCTGGCAGCCATCCGACAGCATAAAGTAGCCGCTATTCTCCTGGCCGGCGGGCAGGGAACTCGTTTGGGTTTCGATAAACCAAAGGGTATGCTGAATGTTGGTATCGATCGAACCCTCTATTTATTTCAGCTTCTGATCCAGAACCTGCTGGAAGTTGTGCGGGATGCTGGTGCTTGGCTGCCGCTTTATATTATGACCAGCGAAAAGAATCATCAGGACACGATGGAGTTCTTAGCGGAACACGATTATTTTGGCTATCAGAAGAATTTTATTTTCTTCTTTCAGCAAGAGGTGGCACCCTCTGTTGCTTATAACGGTAAGGTTTACTTGGAAAAACCGTACGAAATTTCGCTCTCACCGAACGGCAATGGCGGCTGGTTTACTTCACTGCAGAAGGCTGGCTTGGTTGAGCAAATGAAACAGCAAGGTGTAGAATGGCTGAATATTTTCTCCGTTGATAATCCCTTGCAGCAGATCGCTGATCCGGTGTTTATCGGCGCGACTATGCAGCACAATTGTGTCTGCGGCGCCAAAGTTGTACGGAAAGCAGATCCGGAAGAACGTGTTGGTGTATTATGCCTGGAAGATGGGAAACCATCCATCGTTGAATATTTTGAATTGACGGATGAACTGATCCATTCCAGAGATGCGAAAGGCGATTTACTCTTCAATTGGGGTGTGATTCTGAATTACCTTTTCCAATTGGATCAACTGGAAGCGATTTCAGATCAGCAAATACCGGTACATGTCGTTGAAAAGAAAATACCTTATCTGGATGAGAATGGCATCCACATTAAACCGGAGCAACCCAATGGCTATAAATTTGAATTGCTGGTGCTGGATATGATCCATTTAATGGATAACTGTTTGTCCTTCGAAGTCATTCGGGAGAAGGAATTTGCTCCAATTAAAAATTCAACCGGTGTAGATTCTCTGGAGAGCGCCAGAAAATTACTGCAACTGAATGGTGTAGAACTATAAAGCCCGATCATCTGATCGAAGAGGAGAAGAAATCATGAATATTACCGAATTACGGAAATTATTTCCGGTAACCCAAAATTACACTTTTTTAAACAATGCCGCAGAATCTCCGCTCAATGAGCGCTTTCGGCTAAAACTGGAAGAATACTTAAATTCAGCGAGTCTGGCGCCACAGGACAAACCGGCAGACGTCCGAGCAGAAGTACGCAAAAGACTGGCTCAATTATTGGGAGGAAAACCCGAAGAATATGCTCTGGTTACCAGTACAGGGGTGGGAGTCGGTCTTGTAGCTGCCGGATTTCAGTGGCAGGCAGGGGATAATATTGTTGTGCCAGCTGATGAACACTGGAATAATACATTTCCCTGGTTGGCCTTAAGAGAGAAGAATGTTGAGGTGCGCGTGGTTCCGGTTGAAGCCGATCAGCGGATCAAGCCGGAAACGGTGGCCGCCTTAGTTGATCAGCACACCCGCATCGTGGCGGTTGCCGCTGTGCGGTTCAATTCCGGTTTTCGCAGCGACTTGCAGGCTCTAAGCAAAATTGCACATCAAGTCGGAGCTTGCTTCTTAGTTGACGGAATTCAAGCCACCGGGGTGATGCCGCTTAATATTGAGAAAGATGGCATTGATATTCTATGTTGTGCTGGTTTCAAATGGCTGCTCGGTATGCCGGGAACCGGTTTCTTATATGTCCGTCAAGAACTGCAGTCACTCATCACACCGGTGCTGCCCGGCATGTTTGCCGCGGAGAATATCTTCAGTGATCTTCATTATTACGAGGATGCCCGCCGTTTTGAGACAGGCTCGATTGCTTATGCTTTGTTTTATGCCTGGACAGCCGGACTCGATCTGCTTTTGGAGATTGGTATCGAGGAAATCTATGCACGCGTGCTGTATTTAACCGATCTATTGATTGCAGGAATTCAGCAAAAAGGTTACAGCATCATTTCACCGATTGAACAAGTCGGCGAACGCTCTGCCATTCTGATTTTCAGCACTGGCAACGCCGAAAAAAATAAACAGCTCTACCTCGATCTATACAGTAAAAAGATCATCGTAACCTACCGTGCAGGGGTATTAAGGGTTAGCCCGTCCTTTTTTAACACGGTGGAGGAAATCCGAAGATTCCTTGCTGAAATTTAGTCAGTAAGAAGCGCTTCCTGGTTTTTTTGCTGCAAGAGCGAACCGAGAAGCGCTTTTTGATTCATCTGATGGATTTTTTGCGAGTTGCATCAATCGATTTGTAGAATTTTTTTCGCACGTTTTGCTTCCAGTACAGGGTAAAATTGACTGATCAACATCCCCACTAGAATCAACCCACCGCCGCAGAATCCAAGCAAAGTCACTTGTTCCCGTAAAAACAGCCAACTGAATCCAGCAGAGAAAACAGGTTCAAAGGTCATGATCATGGCCGTTTGTCCGGCTGACATTTCTTTTTGTGCCAAAATTTGAATAGTGAAGGCAAACGCAGTGGCGAAAACGGCCAAGAAAATCAGAATGAACCAGGAGGCAGAGGGGATGTTTGCCCAAACTGGTACTTTCTCCAGAAAAAAAGCAAAGAAGAAGGAAAACAAAGCGACAATAGCAAATTGAATGGTAGCAATAGAGACCGCATTTGAGTTGGAATTCATTCTGGAAACCAGAATGATCTGGACTGCAAAACACAAGGCACTCAGTAAAACCAGGAAATCTCCCAGGTTGAAGCTCATTTGCTCTTCCAGAATACCGGAAAGCAAACCTAAGCCGATCGCCGCCAAAGCAACACCAACAAATAGGGAAATCGGGGGCTTTTCTTTTTGCAAAAAAAACAACAGCAGCGGTACCAAAACGACAGCGAAGGCTGTAAAAAAGCCGGCTTTGCTGGCTGTTGTTGCCATCACACCCAGCGTTTGCAGAAGATAGGCAAGAAAAATCGCAAGCCCAAGCGGAAGCGCTGCCTGCCAACTGGTCCGCCAGTGCAGATGGATTTGCCGATGAAAAAGCACTGTCATTACGATGGTTGTAATGGCATAACGGATGCCCAGATAATAGAGGGGCGAAATTTCGGTCAGAACGATTTTTGACAGGGGAAAAGTGGATCCCCAAATCACAGTCACCAGAAGCAGCGCAGCGGTCGCAAGATAATATCGTCTCAAGAAAAGCATCCTTTCCCAAAGCACCTAAAACCGGAAGTCCACCCTCTGTAGTGTGAAAGCGAGGTGAGGAGTATCAATAGGCTTCTATGGTTGCCATTGAAAATAATCGGTATCGTGCTATTTATTGCTCTTTGTCTGAAGAGTACCATTTGGCTTTTTTGGTTAATAGGAAGAATTGTTAGTATTTTGCTCATTATTCTTCCTTGCCTTCTGCTCTTCATCCTTCTAATTTTAGCATTACCTTTTCATATTACAGCTTCCTGTTCTTTTTTTGAGGAAAAATTCGATTATCAGATCAAGCTCCGCTGGGCTTGGCTGCTTGATCTCTCTCGTTTGATTGAAAATCAATTGCCGGGTGCAAAAGCCACTGAGGCTGCAAAACCGGCCGCAGTAAAAAAAGGAAAGAGCAGAAGAACGGAAACAAAAACCATCCCGAAACAGCCGGAGCCTACAGCGCCGCGCAGCGCCTCAGCTGATATGCGAAACGAACCGGCAAAGACTGCTTCTGCTGATCCGTCACAGGCAAGCTTAAAGGATAGTGAAGCCAAAGCATCCCCCTCCGGTTCCTCCTCAGACACTAATTTTCAGGAGATTATAGATTACATTCGCATGGGCATGCAGTATAAAGATATGTTTTTTACCTTCCTGATTAAACTTTTTCGATTACTGCACATCAAACCGCTGCAACTACAAGGGCAGTTGGGATTAGAGGATCCGGCTGACACCGCTTTTTTGTTTTCTACATGCTATACACTGCTGCCTTCTTTGTCATTCTGTTATTTTACTGTAGAACCTATTTTTACCGGCAGCATCTGCAACCTCAAATTAACACTGAAATGCAGAATATCCATCACAGAAATTTTACTGCATCTTATACTGGACAAAGATTTAAGGCGGCCTCTGATTCAGGTCTATCGGCTTTACAGAGCAGCCGAGCTTTAATTTTTAATTTTTCGAGTGATTTTGCCTGCAGCTGTTTTTAGAATACTCACCCAATTCAAAAGAAGGAAAAGCAAAGAAAGGATGGACGATCATGCAACAAAAAGAATATCTAGCCACATTAATTGGAGACCTGAAAAATCTTGTCACTTCGGAAACGGTCATTGGAGAACCGATTGTCATCGGCGCTATCACGATTTTACCGGTAGTCAATATTACATTCGGTTTCGGTTCCGGAGGCAGTGAAAAAAACGCCGAAGATGCAGCCAAAGCAGGCGGCGGTTTGGGTGCTGGGGCTGGTGCGAAAATCTGCCCGATCGCTTTTTTGGTTGTCAATGGCGACCAGGTTACCATGCTGCAAGTCCAGAATCAAAAAGCAAATACCAGTTTGGATCGTTTGATTGACTTAATGCCTGGATTAGTGGATAAAGTATCGAACCAATTCATGAAAAAACAAAAAAAAGTTACGGATACCGCCAGTGAAGCTGCTTTTCACCAAGTAGCGGAAGAAATAAAGCAGGAAGCTGCTAAAGAAGCAGCGAAAGAAGCAGCGAAAGAAGCAGCGAAAGAAGCAGTCAAAAATCCCACCACCCCTACACTTTAACGATGACAAATAAACGATAGAAACGGCGATTTTGAATGGAGAAATTATCTTTGCTTTACTTTGCAATTTACACCTACCTTTGCGGTTCTATTCCATCGGCCTATCTGATTGCTCGCATCATGCAGAACATTGATATCAGAAAATATGGCAGCGGCAACGTAGGAGCAACCAATGCGCTGCGCACCTTAGGCTTAAAAGGAGCTTTGATCTCACTGCTCTTTGATATCCTGAAAACTTTTCTGGCTCTTGCTCTGCCTTTTTTCCTGAAAGCACCGCAAAGTGCCTTTTACATCAGCGGATTGGCTGTCATTTGCGGGCATAACTGGTCGATTTTCTTACACTTTAAAGGCGGTAAAGGCGTTGCGGTCTCTACAACCGTTATCGTCCTGTTTTTTCCCTGGATCGGTATCCTATCACTGGTCATTCTGGTAGTCGTTGTTTGGCTGACCCGCTATGTTTCCTTGGGATCGCTGTTAATGTCGCTGTTTTGGCCCTTGATGCTCTTAGCGAGTTCTGCCGCATGGCCTGATCTGCTCTTTGCAGGCTGTCTGACTGCTCTGATCTGGATTCTGCACCACGGCAATATCCAGCGACTGCTGAATCACTCAGAGCGCAAGATTTCTTTTCAGAAAAGTGAGCAAACATAAGGCGGAAAGGGCAGATTCATGTATCTTATCGATAAAGTCACCACTAAACGGCTGGTCATATCGGCGCTTGATGAAGAAGAAATGGATCAATTGATCGCAGTGACGGCTGAACATGAACTGAACGAGGCCTATCGCTGCATGCGTCAAGGTATGAAGGATCGTCAAGACCAGTATCTGTGGTATACCAATTGGAAAATCTGTTTGAAAGAATCCGGTCTTGTCATCGGCGGTGCCTGCTTCAAAGGTCCTCCCAATCTCAATCACGAAGTCGAAATTGGTTATGGCCTTTTAGAAGCATATCAAAATCAAGGTTTTATGACAGAAGCAGTGGGAGAGCTCTGCGCCTGGGCGTTTCGTCATGCGGATTGTTTTTACGTGCAGGCCGAGACCGATGCGCAAAACACCGCATCGCAAAAAGTATTGGCAAAGAATTATTTTCGGCAGATCGGTGTAGGGGAGGAAGGTTTACTCTACGAACTGGAAAAACCGAAATTCACCTGGCTTCCGATCTACCTTCTGCTGGGTTTAGCCGGCGGACTCTATCTCGGCATTGCTTTTGAGCGCATCGCATACGGTTTGATCATTGGCTTAATCAGTGGGATGGCTTTTGGTATAATACTCAATCGAGCGGATCAAAAAGCCAGAATCAGAAATACAAATCAATCGGAAGAATAATCACTAGGAAAGTTGAAATACACCATTGTGCATACTGATCGTCACATAAAGGTTCAACTGCCTCGGTACTGAGACTCGTATCGGTCAAGGATGCTGCAGTATCCGGCTTGTGCGAGCCTTTTGCTTGCAATCGTGGTATCTGTCATAATAGAATGATCAGCAAAGGAGAAAGATATCATGAGAGAAACCATCTATTTTCAACGCAATGCCCCTGACCCAATCTTGGATGAGGCGGTGATACTTGATATTGTCCGGCAATATATACCGAAAGCAAAGAGCGTGAAAAATATTGATGAATCGGGCGGCGAGGCACGCACCTATGCGGTTGATGACGATATTATCTTAAAAGTTCAGCGTCCACAGCAATTGCGCACCAGTACCAGTTTAGAAAAGGAAGTGTTCTTTCTCAAACAGCTTGAAATACAAACGAATGTAAACGTCCCTCGGGTGCTTGGCTACGGAAAGAAAGACGGCGTCGAAGCCATTTGTATGACACGGATGCCTGGAATTGCGGTGGAACGTGCCCGCATATCCAAAAAGGAAAAAAACTTACTGCTTTTCGAGTTGGGAAAAGAATTGCGCAAGATCCATGAAATCGATCAAAAATCTATGATGGCAAGCGGTCTCTTTCCTCAGGATGAACCTGAAGATGTCGTATTCAGATTACGGCGAAGATATCAAGCGGCCTTGCGAGCCAAAGAGAACCTAAACGCAGGAAAATTAGAATTTGCTTTGGATGCACTGGAGAAAGAGCTGCAAAAGCTACAATGTGCAGATCGGTTTGTAGCTGTGCATGCCAATCCTTACATCTGCCACGTCTTTATGGATGAAGCAACGCATCAATACACAGGGATCATCGATTTTGGGGACGCTTATATCGGTCATCCGATTTTTGATATGTGGTATTGGAAAGCGGAAAGCCGTGAAATTTTGATGAACGGATATACCGCTGAAAAACCAGTTAGTGAAGAATTTCTATCTATTTTGCATACTCTAAATTCACTTACTACTATTGTTGAGGAGTATCGATAGTAAAAACATTATATCTATAAAAAAAACCCGTCACATAGATACTAAAACGTATCCATTGTGACGGTTTTTTCTTTGGCAGGGGAGGAGGGACTCGAACCCGCAACCTACGGTTTTGGAGACCGGTACTCTACCAATTGAGCTACTCCCCTATAGATAAGTCAGAAGCAAACTCTTTGCCCCAACGAAAGCCATTATACTATAAGTCAGCCCAATTCGTCAACAGGTTAACAAGAATTATTTTAAATTATGGATTATTTAAGAAATATTCAGCTGATTATCGTGGAGTATATTGCCAATATATGGTTTATAATAGTAATTTTATCTATTTTTGACAATATTACGAAAGAATTTTCCTAAAAAATGTACTAATGTGTATAAGTGAGGAGAATTTAATAACAGTAACGGTGATTTGCAGTTTCCTTCGAATTTTGTTAATTATCTGTCATTGCTGTTTTTTACAGAATCAGCAATTAGTTTGAGACATCAAGAAGACCCTGTAAACAGGAATTTCCCGGATTGACAATCAACAAGCGAAATTGCTTTATAGCCAAGTGATTGCTTACTATTGTATTGTGTGACGATTGATCTGCCGAGTGAAGGTTTTCCCGATAGATTGCACAAAGATATGTTATGTGCAGTAATATTGGAATCTGGAATCAATAGCGACAGTAGAGATGCTTCAGTACACCGTAACCTAATTACACAGTAACCTTGTGATTTCAAGAAAGCAGCTTATAAGTAAAGCAAACTGTTGAACTGTGCCAAAAGGTTTGCTGCTAATGGCATGGGAACCGAAATAGACCCGATTTCAGAAGAGGCTTAGAAAACGTAAAAACCTCTTTATCCTATCCTCCCAACTTCTCAAAATTAGTATTTTGAGAAGTTGGGAGTTTTGCATTTTAGGTTCAGTAATGAGCCTGTAATCGTTCTTCTTCTCGTCTTCAGAGCCACTGTCTTCTATTCTTACAGTCATATTTTTTGTCGCACGAATTTCTTTCTCAAGTCTCCCATTCATAAGCTAGCTTCCTTTTAGATTTCAATTTTGAAGCGTACAGCGCAATAAGCATCCTTCTTATGACCGATACCGTTCAGTGCTGATTAAAAATAGCCTGCACATATTCTATGATGATAAGGCATTACGCGCCTGTAGAATCCATTTTTCCCGATCTAGAGGTGAAATACCTATCCGATCCGTGATCTTACCATCCTCTAAAGCACAGGGTTCGTAAGCGTAAAAACGGCTACTCATCCGACACCTGCCATCGCTGAGCCGACTCAGCGTCAGCTGATAGTTCATGGAAGTTGCTGCAGGAATTTCCGCTTCTAAGGTGAATTGCCCATCGAAAATATACGGTCCACGAAAACGTCCGCGCATCTTCATGATATCGCCTGCGATTTTATTGGCATAGTTCGACGGCCCTTCGAAATGATAAGACAAAATCGGTTCCAATAAACTACTGCCGCAGTTTTGCATCCCCTTTAGAAAAGCCATCGGCGTCGCCACAAAAAAATCTAAGGCATGGGTATGCACAATATGATGTTCTCCATCAATGAGAGTGATTTTCAAATCCGTCACCGGCCAGCCATAAATGCCTTGTTTCAAACAGTTTTGCAGGGATTGTTCAATATGTCTCTGATAACGATAATAAAGTTTATCATTGGAGACGATGGAAGAAAATTGATATCCGCTCCCCCGCTCTCCCGGTTCAATTTGTAATTTCAATATAGCCCAGCAGGGCTTTGGCATCGTATATTCCTCAAAACCGATTCCTGAGCGAATGGGTGTTTCATAATAAACTACTTCCGGTGAAAATAATCGGACCTGCAAATGAAAGCGTGTTTGCAATAGGGCTTGAATAATCTCCAATTGAATGGTTCCGGTAATTTTGACTTGAGCCGCCCGCGATTCTTTTCTCCATTCTGCCTGCAGCAAGGGATCTTCCGCTGACAATTCCTGCAGCGCCTGCATCAGCAATGGATCTTGAGCAGTTTGCAGAGCTTGAATTTGCACGCTCAAAAAAGGATGTGTATAGCTCCGGTTTTGGTCTGGCTGATCAACACTTCCCAAAATATCGCCAACCCGGATGCTGCTGAGCCCATAAACGGCTCCAATCTCACCCGCTTTGAGCATTCCGCTGTCTTCTTGTTTTGCACCATTGAATTGTCTGATCTGGAAAATCTTGCGTTTCTCCTGCTCTCTTGGCAGAATGATTTCATCTCTGTTTTGCAGACTGCCGCTAAAGAGACGCACATGCGCCACACGTCCTAAGGCGGTATCATGCTCTACTTTATAAACGATACCGCTCAAAGGTGCTTCACAATCGGTGGATGATTCCGGCAGCCATTGGACGATTGCATCCAACAGCTCTTCCGCCCCCAAACCCATGGCCATGCTGCCGCAGTAAACCAGCACCAGCGTTAAGTCCGCGACTAGTCTGCGAAAAACGACTGCATAATCTGCATCCTTGATGGTTCTACCGCTTAAATACTGTTCCAGCAGCGTATCATCCAGCTCGATCAACTGCTCGGAAAACACCTCACGCAAAGGTTTACTATGGCTGTCGCAGCTTTTATCGCCTTCCCTGCTGACCTCGCTCATCAAACAAGGCTGTATCTGCCACCTTTGTTGCATTTCCAACAAAATTGCCTCGATTTGCGAGCCGGCACGATCAATTTTGTTAATGAAAATCAAGCATGGAATTTTTAATTCCCGTAAGGTCTGCCATAAGTATTCGGTATGAGATTGAATCCCTTCCACCGCTGATATGACAAGAACTGCTGCATCCAGTGCCGCAAAACAGCGCTCAACTTCACCCATAAAATCAACATGTCCCGGTGTATCCAACAGATTGATCCGAATGTCCTGCCAAGTCAGCGTCGCAGAAGCTGTCCGTATGGATATGCCTCGCTGCCGCTCGATGTCCAACCGGTCTGTCTGCGCTGTTCCTTGATCAACACTGCCTTTTTGGCGAATCTTGCCGCTCACATAGAGTAAATTTTCAGTCAGACTGGTTTTCCCAGCATCCACATGCGCTACAATTCCGATATTGATCATGGTTTCTCTTCTTTCAGCAGTAATAATGGTTCCAGCAGAAAGGAAAAGGCGTTGGGAATGGCATATTCATTGGCCATTTCCTCTTTTGTGACCCAAACGCCATCAAGAAATGGATTTTCTTTGGCTATTTCGATGTTCCAGGCAGTCATTTCCCACTCGATATGAGTAAAGATATGTCTGCCCTTTGGCAGCTGTTTGATCGCAAGCAAGGGGGTTTGTAAATTTCGCAGCAGTTGTTTGATTTCGTTTTCCTCTAAGTGACCCGGAAAATTGGGAAACTCCCACAAGTTAGCTAAGAGCCCTTTGCTGCTGCGCCGACGCAGCAGGAAGTGATCTTCGGATTGTAACAACAAGACGGTCAGTGCCTGTTTTTTTCGTTCTGTCTTGACTTTGCGCTTTGGCAGATCGCTGCGGTTCAATCGAAAGGCTAAACAAACAGATTGACATGGACAGACTAGGCAGAGCGGAGCACCGTTCGGCAGGCAAATGGTCGCACCCAAATCCATCATCGCCTGGTTATAATCTCCCGGCATTGCTTTACTGATCCAGGTAAAGGCAATTTGCTGCAAAGTTTTTTTCACGGCAGCCGTTTCTATTTCTGCTTCTACTGCCAGTACTCGCGCCATCACCCGCAATACGTTACCATCCAAGACAGGAATCACCACGCTGAAAGCAATCGAGGCAATGGCTGCAGCCGTATAATCACCGATCCCGGCCAGCTTTAGCAACTCTTCGGGCGAAGAAGGCAGATCACTGTTTTGCTTCTGCATCAGAAGCTGCGCTGCTTTTTGCATATTCCGTACTCTGTTATAATAACCAAGTCCCTGCCAGAGCTTCAATAAGCGGTCTTCTTCCGCTTCGGCCAATGCCTGAACCGTGGGAAAAGCCTCAAGGAAACGCAGATAATAGGGTATCACTGTTTCTACCCTCGTTTGCTGCAGCATGATTTCCGAGATCCAGGTATGATAAGCACTCGGTTGCTGCCGCCAGGGCAAAGCACGGGCATTTTTGCCATACCAGGCGAGCAATCCTTGCGTAGGAAAGCAAAAATCCGTCAGCAGTCCTGGCTCTGCCAGCTGCAATACCTGTTTGTCACTCCAGCCATTGTTCATCGTAAAAATCCCTGCAATTCTTTTGTATAATATTGCAGCAATTCCTGCAGAGGATAGTTCCCTCTATTGGCCGCGCTGGTGGAAGGCAAATAAACCGACGGCATGCCAGTCTGCGCTAGACAGAGCTTCTGATAAAGCCGCGTTGCCTGCAGTCCGGTCGTAAAGATGTGGCTGATCTCACTTGAATGCAAAACTTCGGTGAAATCGTTGGCCACGGGATTGCGAATCGTCGTATCCTCAGCGCCGCGGATGCTACAGCTATGCAGGACATCCCATAGAGCAAAGCCATGCCGCAGAGCCAAACTCTTCTTGCCTTCCTGATCCGTTGGCAAAGATTCGCCGCAAATCGCTGCCATCACCGACCAAAATCGGTTTTGCGGATGGCCATAATAAAATAAGACCTGCCGGGAAACCGGTGACGGCATCGTTCCCAAAATTAAGACTTTGGATTTTTGATCATAAATCGGCTGTAAGGGATGAACCACTAAAATTTCGTCCTGCATATAGAATCACCTCACTTGATCATTCCGCAGCGGCTGGAAAATTTCCTGCGCGATCATAACAAAACCATCCGAAAGGCGATTCATTCAGCTTTACTTTTCGGATGGTTTCAGTTTTTTATTTCTCGTCCTGCCCTACCGCTTTGCGCAGTGCAGCGATTTCAGCTTCGCTCAAAGGGCGATAAGCCCCCAGCGGCAAATTGGCATCCATCTGCAGCGGACCAAAAGAAATGCGTTTCAGATAGGTCACTTCGCAGCCCAATGCTTCCATCATCCGTTTCACTTGGTGATACTTTCCCTCGTGAATGGTTAATTCCGCAGTGGAAGCTGCTGCATCCATTGAAAGCAGTTTTAATTCGGCTGGCATGGTTTTGTAACCATCGTCAAGTGTAACCCCCAGCTTGCAGGCAGCAACGGACTCTTCGTTCAGAAGACCTTTTACCTCCAGGTAATAGGTTTTCGGCACATGAAACTTGGGTGAAAGCAAAAAATGGGATAATTCCCCGTCATTGGTCAGCAGCAGAAATCCTTCCGTGTCTCGATCCAGTCGCCCAATGGGGAATGGTTCAAACAGAAAATCTTCTTCACTGAGCAAATTGCAGACCGTCCGTTCGCGTCCGTCACGGGTTGCCGTAATCACGCCCTGCGGTTTATTCATCAGCCAGTAGACGAAGCGGCTATATTTGATTGGTTTACCCTCTACTTTGATGCTGACTTCCTCGGCATTGAAATGCAGGGAGCTATCGCGGACGATCTCACCATTCACTTCAATCATACCCTGACGAGCCATTTTTTTGATATCGCTGCGGGAGCCGATGTTCATGTGCACCAGGATCTTGTCGAGGCGCTCCGGTTTACTTGCCATCTATTGATTACTCCATAAACGGGCAATTTCCACGATCACATCGGTTGCTTTCTCCATAAACTGTACCGAAGCCCACTCGGCACGGGAATGCGCGTTGCAGCCACCGTAAAACAGATTGGGGGTCGGCAAACCCATGAAGGTCAATTGAGAGCCGTCGGTACCGCCGCGGACGATCGATTTCTTCGGTTCCACTTGGCAATTGATCATGGCCGTACGGGCAATCTCGACGATTTCTTTCTGATCTTTCAGTACTTCATTCATATTGCGGTAACCGCCGGTGTGCACAATTTGCACCAAAGAGCCCGGATAAGCTGCCTGTAAAGCCGCACATTGCGCTTCCAGCCAAGCTACTTTATGCTTTAAACCTTCCGCGTTAAAATCACGCAGAATCATGCTCATCGTGATGGTTTCAAAGGTGCCGCTAATCGTATTGGGATGCACAAATCCATCATAACCGTCCGTCGTTTCCGGGCGCATATTGGCCGGGATCGCGGCGCAGAGCTGGGCTGCCATATGCATGGCATTGATCATCACACCTTTGGCAGTGCCGGTATGGCTGCTGCGTCCGGTGATATGAACTTTCACATTGTAAGCATTAAAGGTTTCATCCTGATAATCGCCGATCGTGCCGCCATCGAGCGTATATGCAACTTCTGCTCCAAAACGTTTGACATTAAAATGCTGTATGCCGGAGCCTATCTCTTCGTCAACGGTAAATCCTACTTTAAAAGGTCCATGGACCAGCTTGTCGTCTTTCAGCATCCGGCAGATTGCTTCCATGATTGCTGCAATACCGCTCTTATCGTCAGCACCAAGCAAAGTACTGCCATCGGAAGTAACCAGATCATGCCCGACTGCCAGTTTCAATTCTTTACAAACGTCCGGATCAATTACGTCACCGGAAGCGAGCACAATTTTACCGCCATCATAATTGTGAATTACCTGAGGTTTGACATTAGAAGCAGGCACAGCCGGAACCGTATCCATATGGGCTAAATAGCCAATCGCCGGTGTGTTTTCTTTGCCCGCGGTTGCCGGCAGCGTGGCAGTAACAATTCCGAACTCATCGACAATCGCATCTTTTAAACCCAAAGTAAGTAATTCCTCTTTTAATACTGCTGCCAATTTGAGCTGGCAGTCGGAGCTGGGGACTGTCGTGCTGCCATCGCGGGATTGTGAATCCATTTCCACGTAACGGAGAAATTTCGCCAGAATACCTTCGTTCAATAATGTATTTCTGTCCATTAAAAACACTCCTTCTCTACTTTTATAAGTTTGCACTGTAACAAAATAATCATATCACATTTGCCGTTAAAGCACAATAAGTGCTTCCGTTGAATAATCTGTAGTCTCCGGCTTGACATACAGCATTTGGGCTGATATGATATAGAATAATATAATATCCGTGTATATCAAATCAATTCATAGTATTTTTATACACTATTCTTCGTTTTGGTTCCATGTTTGATTCGATTACACCGAGTTATATTAAGGAACTGTGCCAAATTGCAGGAAAGGAAGGATGCTATGCAGGAGTACTTAAAATTAGAAGATCAATACGGCGCACACAACTATAAGCCGCTGCCCGTTGTGATCGAACAAGGTCAGGGATGCTGGGTATGGGATACGGAAGGCAGAAAATATCTCGATATGCTGGCTTCCTATTCTGCCGTCAATCAAGGACATTGTCATCCAAGAATCATCAAAGCAGCGATCGAGCAAATGGGTAAAATCACGATCACGTCCCGCGCTTTTGTTAATAACCAAATGGGGTTATTTTTGAAAAAGATTGCGGATCTGGCCGGTTATGAGCAAGCGCTGCCCATGAATACCGGTGCGGAAGCAGTGGAATCAGCCATCAAAATCGCCCGCAAATGGGGAGAAAAAGTCAAGGGCATTGCCAAGAATCAATGCAACATCATTGTCTGCGCTAATAACTTCCACGGCCGTACCGTAACCGTGATTTCCTTTTCGACCGAAGAACAATATCAGGATGGTTTCGGTCCCTTCACACCCGGTTTTCGCGTTGCAGCTTATGGCGACAGTCAGGCGATCGAGCAGTTGATTGATCAGAACACCTGCGCTATTTTAGTGGAACCGATTCAGGGAGAAGGCGGTGTGATTATCCCGCCGCAAGGGTATTTGCAGCAGCTCCGCCGAATCGCGGATCAACATCATGTTCTGCTGATTTTTGATGAAATTCAGGTCGGCTTAGGCCGCACCGGCAAAATGTTCTGTTTTGAACATGAGAATGTCAAACCGGATCTCTTGATTTTAGCCAAAGCCCTGGGCGGCGGCGTTTATCCGATCTCGGTGGTTTTAGCTGATCGCGCTATCATGTCCGTCTTTTCACCTGGCGATCATGGTTCCACCTTCGGTGGCAATCCTTTGGCCGCGGCCATCGGCATCGCTGCTTTGGATGTTTTGATCGAGGAGGATCTGCCGGCTCGTGCTGCCGAAATGGGTGACTATTTCTCCGAAAGGCTTAAAGCAATTGTCTGTCCTGCCGTAAAAGAAATTCGCTGCAAAGGATTGATGATCGGCGTGGAAATCAAACCGGAATACGGCAATGCCCGCAAATACTGTGAAGCGCTGATGGCAGAAGGTCTGCTCTGCAAAGAGACACATGCCACCACCATCCGCTTCACCCCGCCTCTGATCATCAGCAAACCGGAACTCGATTGGGCTTTAGAGCGCATCGAAACAGTTTTCACAAAACTATCATAATCTTAAAGAAATAGACAACGAATGGAAATGAGATGATAACATAAAAAAACTGCATAGCGGAAAGCCTGAGTCAGTGTCTGAAAGAGACAAGCTCCACTAAAAAACGGAGTTGTCAAAAAAGACACTGACTCAGGCTTTTTAAACGCAGAAATTACTTCTCCCGGCTGACCAGTGCGGCGCCTCTGCCAGCCAGAAAGCCGGATGACCAAGCCCATTGTAAATTATACCCACCACAGTTTCCATCCACATCAAGGACTTCTCCGGCAAGGAACAAATTCTCTTGCCGTTTTGATTCCATAGTTGTAGGATTTATTTCACTCAAAAGCACGCCGCCGCAGGTAGTCTGAGCATTCGACCAGTCTTTACAGCCGCTGACACTGACCGTATACTCTTTCAGCAGGTTTGCTAAAAAACCGGCTTGCCCGGGATGCAGGAAGCGAATTGCGCCAATTTGCTGCTCCACCTTCCCGACCAAGAAAGCTGCCAGATCGCTGTGCAGCAAACCGCTCAGTGAGACAGTGACTTGACTGGCGTCCTGCATCAGCCAGTCGAATACCAGATTTTGTGCTGCTTGAAGGTTAAATTCCGGTAAAAAATCCAGCTGCAGCTGCAGCGCTTTTTTTTCGTAAAGCGCTCTTGAGGCAAACCGGCTGAGTTCCAGCGTTGGAATGCCGGAAATTCCATAATTAGTCCAGAGGAACTCCCCTTCCGATTGGACTGTCTTTTCGCCATCGATCAGTAAGCTCGCTTTACCCTCAAAACGAATCCCGGCAAGCTTTTTCAAGTGATTCATTTCTAAATGCAGGGGCATCAAAGCGGGGACCGGCGCAAGAACACGATGATTCATCTTTTGCAGCCAAGCATAAAAATCACCGCTCGTTCCTAATTGCGGCGCCGCCGCGCCACCGCTGCATAGAATCAGTTTGCGGGCAGTGCCAAGCGTTCCATTTACCGACGACAAACGGAAACCCTGTGCTAATGCCTCGATTTCACGCACAGGCGTGTTTAACAGCTGCGTTAGGGGGTAACTGTCAATCTCGTTTTTCAAAAGCTCACGAACGATTTTTCCTTGATTGCTGCGTGGATAATAACGTGTTTCTTCACAATGCAAGTGCAGACCGAGCCGATGGAAAAAGTCCAGCGTCTGCTCTAAACCAAAATTCTGCAGCACTTGTCTGACAATCTGCGGGTCGTTGCTGCGATAATTCTGCAGCGATTGATCGGCATTGCTGAAATTGCATCGCCCGTTGCCGGTAGCCAGTAATTTACGCCCCAATTGATCGTTCTTATCCAAGATCAATATTTTCAGCAGCGGATTGGTGCGATGAGCCGCAATAGCGGCCATCATTCCGGCCGCTCCGCCACCTAAAACCGCGATATCGTAATTTTTTTGCTCGTTTGCCATGCTGTCACCTCGGAGCATATTGCTGGATAATCTGTTCGGCAGCTCTTAATCCGTCCACTGCGGAAGAAACGATGCCACCGGCATAACCGGCTCCTTCTCCCGCAGGGTAAAGGCCTTTGATCGAGCTTTCACCGTTTTCATTGCGTAAAATACGCAAAGGCGATGAACTGCGTGTTTCAATGCCGGTTAGGATTGCCTCTGGCTGATCAAATCCTTTGAGTTTCCGAGCCAAAGCCGGGATTGCTTCCCGTAAAGCCTCACTGACATATTCCGGCAGACAGCGATTCAGATCGGCAATTTCCACACCGGGGCGGTAAGTTGGCAACACTGCCTTGGGCTCCTTAGTCACGGTTCCCAACAGGAAATCATCCAGACGCTGCAGCGGCGCGCGAAAAGCAGCTCCGCCGGCAGCGTACGCCAACGCTTCCCATTTCCTTTGGAATTCCATACCCGCCAAAGGAGCATCGGAGCCATAATCCTGCGGTGAAACAGCCACCAACAGACCGCTGTTGGCGTTTTTGCCGTCTCTGGCATGGTAGCTCATGCCGTTGGTGACCAAATATCCCGGCTCACTGGCGGAGGCAACCACCTGCCCGCCGGGGCACATACAAAAGCTATAGACAGTTCTGCCGCTCTTGGCATGGTAGACCAATTTATAATCGGCAGCATCAAGCTTTGGGTGTCCGGCTAAACTGCCATATTGCGCTGCATCAATCCAGCTTTGCAGGTGTTCGATGCGCACGCCCAAAGAAAACGCTTTGCTTTCCATCGCCAGGTTTTGTGCAAAGAGATTGGCAAAGGTGTCTCTGGCACTGTGCCCGATGGCCAAGATCAGAGCTTCTGCGGCAATTTCATTGCCGTCAGTCAGGCGGATTCCTTGCAGGCGATCCTCTGCCAGGAACAAATGATCCAAACAGGCATAGAAATGGATTTGTCCGCCTAAGGCAAGGATTCGCTGCCGCATGCGGATCATGATTTGGCGCAGACGATCTGTCCCGATATGCGGTTTATGACTGTAAAGAATATCCGCCGGTGCGCCGGCAGCCACAAATTGCTTTAAAACCTGAAAGATACGCGGATCGCGAATCTGCGTGGTCAGTTTTCCGTCCGAGAAGGTACCGGCTCCGCCTTCGCCGAATTGCACGTTGCTTTGCGGATCAAGCGTTCCGCTCTGCCAGAATTGTTCGACCGCTTTGACGCGTTCTTCAATTGGGCCTCCCCTTTCCAATAAAAGCGGTTGATAACCGTTTTCCGCAAAAAGCAAGGCGGCAAATAAGCCGGCAGGTCCTGCTCCCACAATCACCGGCGCATGCGCCAATTTCAAGCTGCCGGGATGCGGTGAGACATACTCGCGAACCGGCGCCGGCAGCAGGGGGATGCGCGAACGCTGCAGCCATTTTTGCGGTTGTTTGAGCTCAAACTCGAGGTGATAAACAAAATTAATCTGGCTGCGCCTGGCATCGATGGCTTCATGAACGATCTGCAGGTTCTCTATCTCGCTGATTGGACAACCGATGCGTTCCGCTAAGTACGGCAGAACCCGACCCCGCTCTTCTAAGGGGATGCGAAGACTTTGCACAAGAAATGCCATGGGTAACCTTCCTTTTCTTCTCGGGAGAGATTTTCTTATTGCTGTGTATGGCGGCAGTTTTATAAAACCAAATCTTCTTTCGATTACGTTGGTGTCAGCCAAGGGTGGAAATCGTCACAAGTAGGAGAAGCGAATATTGCAGCATCATGCTTCCCTGCAGCTATATCTTTTACTTCAGTTTTTTTTGAAAACAAAGAAAGCAAAGGTCCGAACGATTGCTTTATTATACTATGTAATGGCTAACTTTTCAACCAAGTGAAATACCCTCAGAAACTAATATTCATACTTTTAACATAGTGTTCTCTCCAACTGTTCCATCAGATTACGATATTTTATGCATAATATTGGTAAAATTATATTGCTTTTAATCGATACAAATGGTATATTATTCCTAATTGGTTCTAATCAATTTGATGGAGGGGATTGTTATGTTTAGAATACCTAAATTGACATTTGTCATAGCTCTTGCAGTTGGTATGCTATTTTATATCACGGTTCCTTTTTCAATGGTATTGGCAGAACAAATTGAAAAACCACAAATTCGGCCTGAATTGCTTGCTTCCATGTCTGTCGAAGCTTCTGTAACGGATCCTGCTGATTTTGCTTTTGATCCAACAACCGGCACCATCTCGGCTTATTACGGTTCCGATAGTTCGATTGTCATCCCCAGTGTGATAGACAATGTCAATGTAACACAAATTGCTGATTATACCTTTCGCTGGCGCACGAATCTCACCTCCGTCAGCATCCCAAATGGTGTTACCAGCATCGGTATGTTTAGTTTTTATCTATGCAGTAATTTAAGTACGGTCAGCCTGCCCGATAGTCTGATCAATATAGGCAGCTGCGCATTTCAAGGCTGCAGCCAGTTAACCTCCATCACACTGCCAAGCAGTCTCAGCAGCCTGGGTGGTGGTGCGTTTTTGGATTGCAGCGGCTTACAATCCATCGAAGTGGAGGCCGGAAATTTGTATTTCGCCAGCTTGAACGGTGTACTTTTTAATAAAGAACTGTCAGTACTGCTGATCGTTCCCACTACCTTGAGTGGTGCTTATACAGTACCAAATGGCGTAAATACGATCAGCGAAGGTGCTCTTCGGAACTGCCTCAACCTAACCTCAATCAGTATCCCGGACAGTGTCACCATTATCGGTAAATATGCCTTTCAAAACTGCAATCGATTAATCTCGATCAATCTTCCAAATAACCTAACCAGCCTGGAAGAGAGTGTCTTTCAAGACTGCAGCAGTTTATTGTCGATCTCTATTCCTAACAGTATAAGCTGTTTTGCGAATGCTGTATTTCAAGGCTGCAGCAATCTCATGTCAATTACCCTGCCAGATCGCTTAATCAGCATCGGTAGTAACATTTTTCAAGGCTGCAGCAGTTTAACAGCAGTGACGCTGCCAAACAGTCTCACCTTCATTGGTAGTTGCACCTTTCAAGACTGCATCAATCTAGGATCCGTAACACTTCCCAGCAATCTCACCGCCATCACCGAGAGCATGTTTCAAAATTGCTACAGCTTAGGCTCGATTAGCCTTCCAGATGGGATTACAAGCATTGGTGCAAAAGCGTTTTCTTCCTGTGCAAGTTTAGCCAGTGTCATCCTGGCAGGAAATATCAAAACAATTGGCTCTGATGCTTTTTTTTGCAGTGGCTTGACTGATCTTAGGATATCCAACGGCGTAGAAGCAATCGGCGCCTATGCTTTTTACGGTTGTATTGGATTAACAAACCTAACCCTGCCAGACAGCATAACAAGCATTGATAAAGGAGCTTTTTTTGGCTGCAGCGACTTAATAAATATCGTTTTCTCCAATAACATAACAGAGATAAAATCAAGCACTTTTGCTTTTTGTACTAACCTTAACGAAGTAAACATACCGAGTAGAGTTACCTTAATCAGTAATATGGCCTTTTCTAACTGTAGCAGTTTAAGCGAGATCACACTGCCTGCCAGTTTGACAAACTTCGGTAACGGTGTATTTGAGAATTGCACGAATTTGGTCAGTATCGTGCTGCCGGCTAATTTAACAAACATCGGTAATTCTATGTTCTCCGGCTGCAGCAAATTAACTCACGTCGACCTGCAGGATAAAATAATCAGCATAGGGGACTATGCATTTTCTGGGTGCCTTCTTTTATCCGATATCGTCATACCGAATAGCGTGATTACGATAGGGAAAAATGCTTTTTCGGGTTTCTGCGGGCTAACAGCGGTAAACCTATCCGCCAACTTGGAAAGCATTGGTGAAGGAGCGTTTAGCAGTTGTATTTATTTAACGAGTATCACGATACCAAGCAAGGTAACCTATGTTGGTAGTTTTGCATTTTCAGGCTGTGATAATTTAAGAAGCGCATACATCGTTGGCAGTTTGGAAAGTATTAGTGAGAGAATGTTTTATGATTGCATCAATTTGACAACAATCATAATAGCAAATGGAGTAAAGTGTATCGAAACCGAGGCGTTTTATAATTGCCAAAATTTAGTATCTGTAAACATACCCGGAAGTGTATCAAATATCGGCCAAGGGGCTTTTGCCGATTGCTCGAAATTAAGAAGCGTAACGATCGCAAATGGCGTAACAGACATTGAAATTGGAGCTTTTAGTTATTGCGATAGCTTAAGCAGGATAACACTGCCAAGCAGTCTTACTAATCTGGAAGATGACGCGTTTCGCAGGTGCAGAAATTTAGTGGCTGCCTATTTTGAAGGTGATGTACCAGCTAACCTTGGTTTATTTACATTTGGTGATGTTCGCTATGATACGAATGAGAGCTTTATACTCTATTACCAGGAAAATGCTCTTGGCTTTACAACCTCCATTTTGAGTGCTTATTCACACGCAGTGTATGCTCCAAGCTCTGCATCTGCTATCATAGAAACAATGAATTTTAGATTTGATCCGGATGCGGGAACAATTCTTGATTATATCGGCTCTGACGCTGCTGTAGTCATACCGATTACGATCAATGATATCGCTGTAACAAAAATAGGTACATACGCTTTCAGTCATTGTACTGGCTTAACAGGTGTTACTCTTCCTGAAAGTTTAGTCAGCATTGCTGCTTATGCCTTTTACAATTGCAGCAGCTTAGAAGTTCTATGCATCCCCAAGAATGTTACGAGTATTGATAATAATGCGTTCTTTAATTGTAGCAAATTAAACTCGATGTATTTCTACGGTAATGCACCCAGTTTAGGGACATCTGTGTTTGATAATTTATCAACTGAGTTTGTGATTCATTATCTGCAAAAATCAACAGGATTTGATACGGCATCCTGGTCTGGATATACTACAGATTCTTCCGATTATTTATATACAGCTATGATCAATAATAATCTCGCACGCTCAATCAATTCTTTATCGGGCGATGCTCACGTATACATTTATAATCATAAAGATTCTTCTTCCACCGTAAATGTGTTTTTAGCCATTTATAGTAGTAATAACAAGCTTGTTTCCCTAACCTCACATGCCGGTATCTTGCAAATTGGTGATAATACGATTGATTTTAATAATGTCTCGGTAAGTGATGCCACTGAGCTTGGTTACAATCTAAAAATTTTCATTCTGGAAATAGCAGATACGATAACACCTTTATCATTACCCTTAGTTTGCTCAATTGACTAAAGCCATTACTTAAAATAATGCAACTGGCATTGTCAGTGCAATCAAATTTCCACCAGTGAGATGCGTTTTCTGTCCTTATGAAGCAAGAAAATAAATAATTATCGCAGTCCAAATCAAGATTTATCTTTGCGCTGTGCTATCATTCTTTATACTGACGGGGTGAGCAGATGGAAAAATTAGGTAATATTGAAGCTGTACAAAGAATGCAGGACTATATTGAACAGAACCTCCAAAGCTCTATCACCTTACATGATTTATCAAAAAGTGCAGGCTATTCTCCTTTTCATTGCGCAAGGCTTTTTAGGGAGTTTGTCGGAAAATCTCCTTTTGACTACATACGTACACTCAGGCTTACCCGCGCCGCTTTGAAGTTAAGGGACGAAAAGGTCAAGGTCATTGATGTGGCACTCGATTTCGTGTTCGATTCTCACGAGGGATTTACGAGAGCGTTTTCAAAAGAGTTTGGCGTAACGCCACATAAGTACAGCAAAAACCCTACTCCTATCTATCTGTTTATGCCCAACTCTATTCGTGAACGGTATCTCTACTTTTTGAAAGGAGAGTATCAAATGAAAAGAAGACAGGCAAATCAAACAGTTTTTATTCAAGTTATCGATCGGCCGGCAAGAAATCTGATATTGAAAAGAGGTACGAACGCCAAGGATTATTTTGAGTATTGTGAGGAAGTCGGGTGTGATAATTGGGGATTGCTGTGCAGCGTAAAAGAAGCGTTATATGAACCAATCGGCGTGTGGCTGCCGGACAATTTTCGCACACCCGGATCCTCCACTTACGCACAGGGCGTCGAAGTCCCCGCCGACTATACCGGTGTTGTGCCGGATGGCTTCGAGCTTATACCATTACCCCCATGCAAAATGATAGTTTTTCAAGGGCAGCCCTTTGAGGACGAGCATTTTGATGAGGCGATTGCGGATTTGTGGGAAGTGATGAAAAACTACTCACCTGAACTATACGGTTTTGAATGGGCCAACGAGGATGCGCCACGGTTTCAGATGGAGCCACAGGGGTATCGAGGCTGCATTGAAGCGCGCCCGGTTCGCCAAATAAACAAATAGAAAACCTGTGTGTCGTCATAATATGGCGCTCGGTTTATCCGGGCGTCATTTTTCACGCAGAAAAATCGCAAGGAAAGTCAAGAACCTGTCGCGTTTTTCTCTATAATGAAGAGCGAATAATGTTATGTGCCATAAGAAAAATATTGGGAGGAAATCAAATGGATACGTATATTGAAATAAAGGGAGCGAGGGAAAATAACCTCAAAAACATCTCGCTGCGGATTCCCAAAAACAAGCTGGTGGTATTTACCGGTCTTTCGGGAAGCGGTAAATCAACGCTTGCATTGGATACCCTTCAAAAAGAATGTCAAAGGCAATATATGGAATCCATGGGGATGGTAACAGATTTCATCAGCAAACCAAAGGTTGACGCCATTATCGGCTTGTCCCCATCCATCAGCATTGACCAAAGAAATAGTAACCGCAATCCCCGTTCTACGGTAGGCACCGTCACGGAGGTTTTCACTTATCTGCGGATACTGTTTGCTAAACTCGGCGTTAGAAAATGCCCTCGTTGCGGTGAACTGATACGCCAACCCTTTGAAATGGAAATGGAAACAGATTCCATGCAGTGGGATGAACCGTTGGAAGACAGTACCGGCAACTCCGATGTGGATGAAAACATGATCGTTTGTCCCTCCTGCGGTGAAAAGCTCCCTGAACTGTTAATGAGCCATTTTTCCTTTAACAAACCAGAGGGAGCTTGCCCGGCATGCAGGGGGCTTGGGGTTGTAAATACACCCGACCTTGAACGGATTATAAATACTGATTTGAGTATTCGCGACGGTGGGGTTCGCATTTGGGATAAGTTTCACATTGACCGATATTCGGAGGCTATTGAAAACGCGGGCAGCTTCTACGGGTTTCCTATCAGTATCAATCAGCCGCTGAAAAATTATGGGCAGATACAGATGGACTATCTTTTGTACGGTGTATTAAGCCCGCAATTTTGCAGGCATTTCCCCGGTGTCAAACCACCCAAAACAGTTCCAGAGGGGCGGTTTGAGGGCGTTGTTACCAATCTCGTAAGGCGGCATTCTGAGATGGGGAGCGGTTCAAAGGAAAAATTAGGTGGTTTATTCCATGAAGAGGTTTGCCCTGAATGTGGTGGAGTACGCTTACGAAAAGAAAGCATAGCCGTAACAGTTGGGGAAATCAGTATTATTGAACTGTCCAAAAAATCATTAGACGATGTTTTAGACTGGGTCAAGAATTTGCCCTCATTCACAACCCAGGAGGCTTTGCTGATCGCAAAACCGGTGATTGACGATTTAGAACAGCGAATCAAGAGGCTTTTGGATGTCGGTGTGGGATACTTGAACATGGAACGCGCCGCCGTCACATTGTCGGCGGGTGAAGCCCAGCGGCTTAGACTGGCCTCTCTTTTGGGCAGCGGTCTGACAGGGGTTTTATATGTACTTGATGAACCGACTGTCGGACTCCATGCCCGCGATACGAAAAGACTGATTGAAGTTTTGAAGAAACTGCGGGATTTGGGCAACACGGTATTGGTTATTGAGCATGATATTGAGATTATTCAAGCTGCCGACTATATTGTCGATTTTGGCCCAGAAGCCGGTAAGGGCGGCGGTGAGATTGTCGCCGCAGGAACACCTGATGAAATCGCAGCCTGTGAATATTCAGATACGGGACGTTGTCTTTCTGGTATGGATAAAATCAATATTCCCACGAAAAGAAGAACCGGCAACGGAAAAAGCATTTCAATATCTAACGCACATAAACACAATTTGAAAGACATTGATGTGGACTTACCCTTGGGAATGCTCGTCTCTCTGGCCGGGGTATCCGGCAGCGGGAAATCCACACTGCTGTTCGATATTCTTGGCTGCGAAGCTGAGATTTATTTCGGTCATTCCAAAGAAAAGCCCGACCACCTAGAAATTTCTGGATTAGAGAATGTCAGCGATATTATCACCATCGACCAATCGCCCATTGGAAGAACAAGCCGCTCCAACGCTGCGACCTATACTGATGTTTTTTCCTACATCAGAGATTTATATGCCTCTTTGGATGAATCCAAAAAGAAAAAACTGCTGCCAAAACATTTCTCCTTTAATGTTCCGGGAGGCAGATGTGAAAAATGCGAGGGGAGCGGTGAACTTACCATATCTATGCATTTCCTGCCGGATGTTCAGGTTAAATGCCCCGCCTGCCACGGGCGACGGTACCAGAAAAGCATTTTAGAAGTAGAGTACAAAGGATTCAGCATTTCCGACATTTTACAAATGACCATTGCGGAGGCTGCCGCTGTGTTCTGCGACGTACCCCCCATTTTGGATCGGCTGTCCGTTTTGCAGAAAGTCGGCCTTGGATATTTGAGCCTTGGACAGTCCGCCACGACCTTATCGGGCGGCGAAGCGCAGCGCATAAAGCTGGCAAAGGAACTGGGAAAGCGCACAAGCGGGTATTCGCTGTATCTTTTGGATGAACCGACTACGGGGCTTCATCCCCACGACGTCAAAAAGCTGGTTGCGCTATTGAATGAATTGGTAGAGCTTGGCAACACCGTGATTTGCGTAGAACACAATCTCGATGTCATTGCCATGTCCGATTGGGTGGTTGATTTCGGGCCGGAGGGCGGCGACGCCGGTGGCGAGATTATCGTGCAGGGTACGCCGGAAACGGTGGCAAAAACAGCCCGTTCTCAAACGGGTGCGTGTCTATGCGCGCTGATAAATGCTTGAGCGATTTTTCGCAAAGAAAGTCAATAATGAATTTCTGCAAACGGGGTGATGTAGAGCGGATTCCTGTCGCTTGGCATGGCGTTGTTCGGGCCGCTTGTCGATGCGGTAAAGATTCAGCATGTGATTCGCGTATGCGGGATTCTGCTTCTGCTATTGAGCTTCTTCACTATTCCCCGGAGAAATGCCGCCAAGACGAGCGGCTGAGGTTTTGATATTTGCAATTTTGGTCAAGAATTTAGCCGGATGAGGATTTGTACTGGAATCACTAATTTTACAAAGGGGTGTTTTATTTGAAGAATCACGTTATTTCATTACAGAGCAACATGGAGATGCTCTGTAAAACCATCGGGGCAAGGCCAACCGGCTCTGCGAAGAATAAAGCTGCTGTTGAGTACACTTTTGAGGCCTTCCAAAAATGCGGGCTCCAGGTACGAAAACAAGAGTTTGACTGCATGGATTGGATAAACTCCGGTGCCGCGCTGCTGGTTGACAATCGGGAAATACCGGTGGAACCAGCGGAATATTCTCTGCCATGCGATGTTGCTGCGGAGTTTATTTGTATTGACACGGTGGACGCACTCCGGAACGCGGAGCTAACGGAAAAAATAGCGGTCTTACATGGCGATTTGTGCAAAGAACCCTTTATGCCGAAAAATTTTGAGTTTTATAACCCTGACGAACACAAGCAAATCATAGCGTTGCTGGAAGAAAAGAATCCAATTGCTATCATTACGGCTATTTCGGGTAAAGAACACATTATACAGGACGGGGATTTTAACATTCCGTGCGCTGTAGTATGCTCGGATATGCTGGATGTCTTTTCGCAAAGTTCTGACAGGCGGGCGAAGCTGACCATCCACACCGAGCGTATTCCGGTAAAGGCACATAACGTGATTGCTAGTTATGGGACGAAACATGACAAGGTGTGTTTTTCGGCGCATATTGACACAAAACCGGCGACCCCCGGCGCTCTTGACGACGCTTCCGGCGTGTCCGCTCTACTGGCTTTCGCGGAATCTCTTTCGGGCACGCACTATCCTTTCCAAATCGAAATCGTTCTATTTAACGGGGAGGACTACTATTCCAATCCCGGAGAAATGGCATTTATGGGCTATCTTTCGACGGAATACATCTTGGCTATAAATGTGGACGGTATCGGGTTAAAGAACAGCGCCACATCTGTTTCGTTCTATTCGTGTTCAAAAAAAATCGAGAATAGGATTATGGAGCGTGCAAAAAAAATAACAGACATAGAACGAATTAAGCCATGGCCGATGGGCGATCATATGATATTCGCCACCTATGGTGTACCCACCGTCGCCATTACTGCGAGTAACATATTTGGTCTGCTCGATACCGTTCTCCATTCCTCTGATGATACTACAGAACATATTGATATGGATGTTCTTAACAATGCGGTACGGTTTTTATCAAGTTGCGTCAACGGATGGGAAAACGATATGGACGCTTTCTATCTGCCATAAAGAGGATTAAGCTTTCCCAGTTTTACACTCGACTCATTAAGTTTGGTTTTTAGGTTCTGGGATAATTCAGCATATTTTAAGAACGGAAGCCAAATTTCCGGTGATACACCGAGCAGCTTATGCAGCGTAGGATAATTGATGCTGTCATTTTTCTCAATGCAGATTAAAAAGGTTCTGACAGTAACATAGTGGTTAGAGAGATACTTTGACCATAATAATCGCATCATATTGTGGTCTGATTGTTATAGCCAGCTCAAACAGGCCGCAAAATGCTAAGATTGCCTGACCGAGAGTTGTTTGGTATGATGGCCAAAAAGAGAAAGGAAAAGACACCCCTCAACAAGGAGCTCAATGTGTAACCAGCACAAGAGCCCAAGGGGTGTCTCATCAAAAGCATAATACTTGTATCAAATTTTTCCCTTGAGCGCAAGAGTGAAAACGAAGCAATTTTTATGTAAGAAGCAAAGAAGAAAGTGCCTCCCCCGTTTGCGGAGGAACTATAAAAGTAATCGGGAGTCGTAAGCGAAAGTTGATTAAGTCAAGCGGTGAACGAATCATCCTGATCATCCGGCGGCTGCAATGTAGAGACTGCGCCAAGATTTATCATGAATTACCGGCTTGCATCGTTCCTTATCGGCGGCACTGCAGCTGCACTATAGAATCCATTGTGCACAATTCAAATTTACTGCCACAGACCCGTTCGGTATTGCTGCTTGTTTAAGGGATAAGGTATTCTTCTGTTAAGAGTAAAACAGAAGGAGTGAACCTCAATACTGCAATCGCAAAAAGCCGAAGAAGTGGCCGTCCGTCCGGCAGCGCATTGATATTCTATACCGATTACAGTCCTTGGATAAAGCTGAAACAGCTGCGTTTATCCAAAGCCAGTTACGCTATGCAGGAGTGGAGCGCGATCTCTTTACCGATGCGGCGATTCAGGAAATCTATCTTTATTCTACCGGTATCCCGCACCTGATTAACAAGCTCTGCACCAATTGCTTATTGTATGGCGCAACTGGTAAACACCGAATTATTGATGACCATATGGTTCGTCTGGTGATTGAAGGTGAAATGAGTTAAGAGCTTCGCAAAAAGCGGTCATGGTTGCTGTAAAAATGCGGTCAAAAGTTCTTGTCAGTTTGCAGCCAAAGCTACTTGGACGCAACAACATCCTCTATCGCTCTCCTTATACGTATACTTTTTAGTATAGCATCTCCCCGCGATTCAGACTCTACTTTTATCGTAGCACTCCAACTAATAAGCTTTATACTTTTTCTCTATTCCATTTATTTTTCAGGTCGGCTAAGCCATCCTTCCAGTATCACGCCATACAAAATTCCTGCTACAAAACTTATATGATCTTGAAATCCGGTAGAACTTTAGAATGCAAAGGAAACCATAAGCCCAAGAACAGCGCCACGTAACAATGCCTTACTTCGGACCATAACAATCCAGGGGGCACCTACGACCAGACCGAGGATAACCCGGTTGTACCAGAGTGAGAACACAAATATCGGAGAAGCGGTAAACCCAGACCTAACATATGCTCCCACCACACAGACAAGTCCCAGCAGTGCCCCGCCAATGAGCGCTCGTTTCATTCTTCTATTCATCTCGACTCCTTCTGGATCTGTGCCGATCCCTTCTATGTATGTAACCGATTAGGCAGTCATCTCATATTGATCTATTCAGCCAGGTAATACTTGATTGCAGTACTGTGGCAAAGGTAACCCATAGCAGATAGGGAATGTTTACCCATGAAATCCAAGGAGCAAACGGAAATATTGCTAGCAAAGCCCAAATCAGCGTGATAAGTACCAGAATAATATCGATAAGAGCGAGATTATTATTTCTAAGCTTAAATTGCAAAGGTGTAAAAGCAAAGTTAAACAATATATTTACCAGAAATGGCAATATAACAAACCATGATATTTGCGATTTCGCAAACATAACCGTTACTACACCATATGTGAACACAATGCCAATATAGAGCACCGTCCATACTGGGCCAAAAAGACGGGCGGGAGGAGACCAGGAGGGTTTCGCTAGTTTTTCATACCATTGGTTCATTGATGTGCCCTCCTGCCCATTAACTCATATGACCGCTCCGGCACTCCAATCATGGCTGCATTGCACCAAACAGAACCAGCCAGGCCAGAATCGATTTGGCTACAAGACTTAGAACAATGTACGTTCTTTCTCCATAAAGGTAGTTGCTCCATTTCCCGATTCTCTTGTACTGCAGGATCATGTTAACAGGGAACGTGTTGAATGCAACGAAATAGGTTCCGACGATAGCCCAGACAAACCAAGGAACCCGACTGAATTCACCCGTACCAAACATATATAACAAAATCGTTATCCAGGGAGCAATCCCTGCAAGCGAACCCCAGATAAAAGGTCCCCATCGCACATTGTCTTTGTTGCTGCCTTCGTTCAATTGTTCCATAACCAAACCAAACAGATTCATGGAAGCATTGACGATAAAAATCAATAATAAGGTAGCAATATCATATATGCCAAATAGAGTGGAAATCAAAACGATCATTATGGATGAGCTAAGAGAGTATTCAAACCAGCGGAATTTATTAATACCCTTTGCCAAATCTCTGTTATAGATCGCATTCATCCCTTTTGGTAAAGCAATCAGTCCGTGAAAGAAGGCCGATAGCAAAAGAAAAATCGCCACTAAAATACCAAACGGCAAATCAAAAAGTGTTCTCGAAGCAGAAACAAGTGATTGGGATTGCGGATCAAACGTCAGATAAAACTGAATAATTGTCGGCTTGAACTCAGCAATATTCTGAATAACCGAAGTTGCAAGAAAAAGCATCGCCAGTCCCTGAACAAAGTGCAACGCCCCCATAATCAAATTAAACCTGCGTAATCGTGCAAATTGATCTAGTTCCATTTAAAAATCCTCCTTCCGTTTTGTTCTAAATTTCTTGATTGGTACCCTTTTTAGACTCTTGCCGCGATGCAGTTATTATATCATCAAAGAACATCGTTGCTGAAAACTCCGCTATAGATAATCAACAGAAAGGCATGCATTTTTCTTTAAAAGCAGCACTTTTCTCACACCCTAAAAATTTTCTGACTTTACCCGTTGGATATTTCTTTGCCGGCATCCTCTGTATCATGTCTGCATCTAATACTTTTACTATTTATTCTGCGACATATTTCGTGTTACCTTCAATTGAAAAATAAATAAGTGCAGCTTTCCTATTGATCCTCTTTTCACTTGTCTAATTACAATATTGTTTATGATGAAGTGACATCAAAACATCATTCTTTGTATTTCTCCTGTATGGAGTCTAAAATCACTTTTACTGCTATATCCTGTTGGTCTTCTCTGCTTATCGACGAGAAAAATATTACCTTTGATCTTATCTTTATTATTTGCAGCATAACTGCTTGCCATTCCCCCCCTCGAATGACCACCTATGTATTTATTTTTAATATCAGGCAACTCGTCAGAAACCTTGTTTGCAGCGTTTCGGTCAAATATCGCCAAGTTGAACGACATTTTTTTAAGCGAACAGGTGAGATATCCTGCCATAGAGGTAAGAGGTTTAAGCCACTTTTTGTTCGCTGTAATAAGCTTCTGCTTTCCATTCATTTCGGGGGGCATAAAAAACAGTTAAGGCAACTGATACGATTGTATCAGTTGCCTTAACTGTTATGGTGCCGAAGGCCGGACTTGAACCGGCATGTACGTAAATACGCTTGATTTTGAGTCAAGTGCGTCTGCCATTCCGCCACTCCGGCATGTTTTTCTGGCGCATCAAGAATATAACACATTCTAACTATTTTCGCAAGCGCTTTGGTTGAATTTTTTTAGTATTTTTTCCATGATTTCTTCGTTTGTTTCAGCTTCGATCAATTCATCGTTTAATCTTAAGATTAAACTGCTGCGATGGCACGGTCGGCAGGCATTGATACACCGCTGCGTATAAAAACGCAGCGGTGTATCCCGCAGCGCTGCTTTGATTTTTTCTGCCGTTTCGGCAGCGCCTGCCACTGAACGTAAGTTATCTTCACAAAAATCAATCGTTTGTGTCTCTATCATGCTTCTCTCTCCTCTTCACCGAATATTTGACGAATCCTGCCGCCGCCGAGCACCTCGTCGCCTTTATAAAATACAATGGCCTGACCGGGCGTAACCGACCGCTGCTCTTCTTTAAATTCAACGCTGCAGTTGCCGTCGCAAGACGGACTGATCAGCACATCCACCGGCTTTGCCGCATAACGAATTTTGGCTGATACCTGCAAGGGTTCCTGCAGCGCATCAAAGGCAATCCAATTCAGCTGATCGGCCTGTAAGCGGTTGCTGTAGAGGAATTCTTTTTCAGCAACGATGACCCTTTTGCTGACGGCATCAATCTTCAGTACATAGAGCGGCTGCGGCCAGGCAAGACCAAGCCCTTTTCTTTGTCCGATCGTAAACTGCTGATAGCCTGTATGTCTGCCCAGAATCCGTCCGTCACGGTAAACGATCTCACCCGCATAATTGCCGGGTCGATAAGCAGCAAGGAATCCTTCGATGTTGCCATCCGGGATAAAGCAGACATCCTGGCTGTCCGGTTTCCCCGCGACCGCCAAACCCCTCTCACGTGCCATTTGTCGGGTCTGTTCCTTGTTGTAAGCGCCAAGCGGATACAGTGTCATGGCCAGAGCCTGCTGCGTTGCGGTATAGAGCATATAACTTTGATCTTTTTTGGCATCGAGCCCTTTCAGCAAATGATAACGCTCGTCGGCATAGTGCACACGGGCATAATGACCGGTGGCAACAAAATCGGCTTCCAATTCTCTCGCTTTATGATAAAGCAAACCAAAACGCATGGTCTTATTACAGAGCACGCAAGGATTCGGGGTTTCCCCCGCCAGATAGGCTGCGGCAAAAGGCTTGACTACTTCATTCTCAAAAGCATCGGCGAAATTCAGCACATAAAAAGGAATCCCCAGCTGAAACGCCACTCGTCTGGCATCCTCTACCGTGGAAAGTGAACAGCAGCCGCCCACCTCAGCGGTCAATTCTTCCCATCCGGGTGGGGTCCAATTGCGAATTGTCGCTCCAATCACTTCATAACCTTGCTCCTGCAATAAACAAGCGGCTAAGGAACTGTCCACACCGCCGCTCATCGCCATCAGTACCCGTTGTTTTTTCATCACTCTGCTTCTTCCTCTGTTCTTATTACTTGAATGGTGCCGCTGGATAAATCAAACAGGCGCGCCGAGAAGCGTGCCAGGTCCACCGGACGGATTTTTGCCTGTACCAACACTTCCATTTGATATTCTGTGGCAACAATGCCGGCATGGATCGCTTCCAATTCCCGTGTGACCAAACCGATTTGATCATAACGGCAGGGAATTCTAATTTCGGTAAGGATCGTTACAGTCTTGCAGCCGGCTTCCTGCAGCACAGCGGCTGCCGCCGCATGGTATGCCCGGATCAAGCCGCCGACCCCCTGATTGACGCCGCCATAATAACGTGTGACAATCACCATTGTATTGGTCAGCTTGAGATGGTCGATGGCGGTCAGAATCGGAGCACCTGCCGTTTGTGACGGCTCACCGTCATCGCTGTAACGAAAGGTGGCGCGATTGTCATAACCGAGCCGGTAGGCCCAACAGTGATGCGAAGCGTCCGGATATTTTCTTTTCATTTCCTCCAGGAAATTTTTTATATCTGCTTCCTTCTCTACTTCGGCTGCATTACCTATGAAACGGCAGAGCCCCACAGCAATTTTCACGGAGGCGGGATGATCGGGCACAAAATACTCAAAAATCATAACGATCTCTCCAAAGCCGCCGTAAGCGCGCTTTAATCTTAGCTTCCTGACCGTTTTCTGTCGGTTGGTAGAAACTAGCTTCCTGCAGCGCAGTCGGTAAGTACTGCTGTTTGACAAAGTGCTCCGGATAATCATGCGCATACTGATAACCCTGGCCGTGGCCGAACGATTTTGCCCCTTGATAACTGGCGTCGCGCAGATGCAGCGGTACTTCAATGTTTTCCGCCTGTTCGACTGCGGCAGCAGCCGCTTCATAGGCTTTGTAAGAGGCGTTGCTTTTGGCAGCCGAGGCGACATAAGAAACGGCCTGCGCCAGATTAATGCGTGCTTCCGGCAGACCGATCAACTCAACCGCCTGCGCAGCGGCATTGGCTACCAACAAAGCCATGGGGTCGGCATTACCGACATCTTCACTGGCACAGATCACCACGCGTCGGGCGATAAAACGGGGGCTCTCCCCCGCTGCCAGCATGGCAGCCAGCCAAAACAAAGCCGCATCCGGATCACTGCCGCGCATCGATTTGATAAAAGCCGAAATAATGTCATAATGCTGATCGCCGTCTTTATCATAGCGTAAGGCTTTGCTCTGCATCGCTTCCGCGATGATCTCCAGTGTCAGTTGGATTTTACCGTTCCCTCCCGGTGCTGTCGTCAGCGCTGCCAGTTCCAAACCATTGAGCGCTTTGCGGGCATCGCCGTTGGCGCTGTTGATCAGGTGCTGCATCGCTTCCGTTTCAATTTCTAAAGGCAGTTCGCCCAAACCGCGTTCTTTATCGCTCATTGCCTGCCGCAGGATGGTTTCCAGACTCACCGCTGTCAGAGGGTTCAATTTATAAATTCGCGCTCGGCTCAGGAGCGCCGAGTTGACATCAAAAAAAGGATTGGCCGTGGTGGCGCCGATCAGGCCGATGATCCCCTCTTCCACCGCCGAGAGCAAAGCATCCTGCTGCGCCTTGTTGAAGCGATGAATCTCATCCACAAAGAGGATAGTTTTTTTGCGGTACATTTTGCGAAAATCCGCCGCGTCGGCGATCACTTTTTTTACATCGGCAACGCCGGCAGACACCGCGCTAAGCGAATGAAATTCCGCTTTGGTGTAATGGGCAATCAGACGGGCAATGGTCGTTTTCCCACTGCCGGGCGGACCGTAGAAAATAATCGAACCGATGCGGTCCGCCTCGATCGCACGGCGCAGTTGGGTTCCTTTGCCGATGATTGCTTCCTGTCCGATGATTTCATCCAAAGTCTGCGGCCGCATGCGCGAGGCCAGCGGCTCGCTGCGTTTGTTGTCGTCCGCAGCCGCCAAATCAAAAAGATCCATGGTTCGGTCTCCCTCCCAGTTCATTCTGCTCAAGCTCCACTCGCCGGTTTTCAGCAGCTTTCATGCCTCCTGAAAAGTGTGTGCCGCTTCTTCACCATTTAAAACCCGCAGCACACCGAAAGCCAAGGCTTCCATTTCGCGCGAACCGGCCAGCACGGCAACAGGAGCCAAAAAGCGAATTCTCTGCGTGATCAGGCCGCAAAGCCTGGCGGAATGCGCCAAACCTCCCGTCAGCAGGATCGCATCCACCTCACCGTTGACCACGGTCGCTAATGAACCGATATCCTTGGCAATCTGCAGTGCCAACGCCTGGATCAGCAGCAAGGCTTCTGCGTCTTGCTGATCATAGGCTCGCTTTTCCACTTCGATAAAATCATTGCTGCCGAGGTAAGCGACCAAACCGCCTTTGCCTTTCAGCAGCGTCTGCATTTCTCTTTCCGTATAGCGGCCAGAATAACATAATTTGACCAAAGCACGGCAAGGCACACCACCGGAGCGTTCCGGTGAAAAAGTGCCTTCATCGTCTCCCACCAAATCCAGAATTTTGCCGTTGCGAATCAGATTGCTGGTGATACCGCCGCCCAGATGCGTCACAATAAAACTGCTGCGCAGGACATCAATTCCTTCACGGGCAGCATATTCAAAACAAACCGCTCTGCTGTTCAGAACATGGGTTAAAAACGGTCTGGGCAGTTCTTTGATCCCGGAAATCGTATAGAGCGATTCAGGTATGCCGCAGCCACAGACAGGATCATAGATATAGGCCGGCCGCTGCCACTGCTCAGATAATTCGTAGGCGATAATCGGCGCCAAATTGGAGGCATGCGGTGCCGGGGAAAGTCGCGAAGCTTGGGCTAAGGCTGCATCAATCCGATATGCGCCGCTTTCCAATTGACCGATCACCCCGCCGCGGGCGGCGATGGCAGTCAACGCTTTGGCATCAAAACCAATCTCTTGTAAATAAGCTAAGACCGCCGCTTTGCGCAGTTCGATCTGATCATTGATCTGAGGAAATTGTTTTAAAACAGCGGACGCATGCTGCAAATTACACTCATACCGCTTGTTTTTGTCCTGAAACAGCGCCACTTTGGTGGAAGTGGAACCGGGGTTGAGCACTAAGATGGTCTGCATGATGCCTCCTCAGCAGCAGATAGCCGCTAAAATCAGAGAGTTCAATTTTTCTGTCAAGTGAGAGCCGCGGGATGTCAGGGCGATCGGCACGCTGGCTCCTACGATCAGCCCGGCCATCTGGGCATGGGCCGAAACCGTCAATGCTTTACCCAGAAGATTGCCGCTGGTCAGATCGCTGACCAGCATGATATCCGCGTCTTCTACAACCGGACTGCTATAGCCTTTCTTTTCGGCGATATCCCGGCTCATCAGCAGATCATAAGAGATCGGTCCCTCCACCCAGCAGTCTGGCAGTTCACCGCTGCGATTCATGGCGGTCAGGGCAGCCGCATCGATCGTTTCCGGCATCGACGGATTGACTTTTTCTATCGCCGCTAAAACGCCTACTTTGGGACATGTATAACCCAAAGCCTGCAATGCCAGTACTGCATTGAGCAGAATGGCTTTTTTTTGAGTAAGGTCCGGTTTCAGCACCATACCGCTGTCGGTCAGGACGATTAACTTATGATAACCCGGAATCTGCAAAAAAGCCAGGTGTGAAATTAGTTTACCGCTGCGCAAACCCTTTTCTTTATCCACAACGGCTTTCAGTAAAACCGCGGTATCGAGATTTCCTTTCATTAGAAAATCAGCTCGGCCGGCCCGAATTTCCGCAACCGCTCTCGCGGCCGCAAGTGTTTTGTCTTTCGCGTCGATGATCTCAAGTTCAGCTGTTTTTCCACCTAAAGCAAGCCAAAGACTGCGGATTTTCGCTTCTTCACCAATTAGCAGCGCCCGCAGCAACCCCTGCTGTTGGCAGTCATAGATCGCCTGCAGGGTAGCCGGGTCATCCGGACAAACCGCAGCAACCGTCTTTTTTGTCTGCCTTTCCCGGGCAAAGCGGATCAGTTCGTCAAAAGTCTGGAAAGCCAAGGCACTCTCCCCCTTCGGAGTTTCTTTGCTCAAATCATATCATTTTTTCGAGTGGAAAGCAACAAAGAACAGGAATCAGCCATTCTATGCCCAATTCCTGTTCTTTAAAAAAAACGTTCAAAAATCGTTACTTGCTGCGATGATCTTCTCTTTGATAGACTCGCTTTCCTTCAATATAGGTGGCAAGGACCTGAGAGCGGGTTTTGAAAGGATGCCCGGACCAAATAACAAAATCGGCGTCCTTGCCCACTTCGAGGGAACCAACCCGCGCCTGCACACCGAGGATCTCCGCCGGTGATAAAGTCATCGCCCGCAGGGTAGCCGCTTCCGGCAAGCCATTGGCCGTCGCCAAGGCGCCAACCACATTATAGAAAGGAATCGGCACGAAGGGATGATCGGTAATCAAAGCAATTTTCACGCCGGCTGCATGCAGGATCGCCGGGGTGGTAAAGCTTAAGTTTTGTGTTTCTACTTTGGAACGATGACCGAGCGTTGGTCCCACACAAGCGGGAAAACCCTTTTCCGCCAGATAATCGGCAATCAGGTGACCTTCTGTGCAATGCTCGATGGAGATTTGAATCTGAAATTCATCGGCAATGCGGGTGGCGGTCACAATATCATCGGCACGGTGCGCATGCACACGCAGCGGCAATTCCAGGCGCAGCACTTTCGCGATATTCTCTAGACCCAAATCAAAATCTGCTTTGCCCTCTTTGAGCTTCGCCATATATTCGCGGCCTTTGATCAGATATTCCCGCAGCATGGCGGCAGAGCCCATCCGGGTGGAAGGCATCCGCTTCATGGCCTGACCGTGGAAGCGTTTTGGGTTTTCACCCAAAGCCGATTTGATTCCACTGGGAGCCCTTAAGACCATCTGATCAATCACATGGCCGGCTGTCTTGATGGTCAGCATTTCACCGCCTAAGATATTGCCGGAACCGGGACCGGTCTGTACGGTTGTGGTGCCAATGCTTCTGGCATCGGCAAAACTGTGATGCGCCGGGTTGACAGCATCCAGGCCGCGCACCTGCGGTGTGATGGGAGAAGAACCTTCATTGCCGTCATAACTGGCATGACCTTCAGCTTCACCCCAGATACCGACGTGGGTATGCGCGTCAACCCAGCCGGGCAGAATCGTGTAAGAGGCAGCGTCGATCACTTCCGCATCATTTGGGATGGCAATATTTTGACCGACTGCGATGATTTTACCGTTTTCCACCAGCATGGTAGCACCAGTTAACCTGCTAGTAGAAATCGGATATAAGTTAGCATTAATGATAGCCAGCATCTTTATTTCCCTCCCTGCCAGACGATCGTTCCGTTAATCACGGTATAGCAAACCTGCGCCATCAGCTCAAAGGGATCTTCGCTCCAGACAACCAAATCGGCATCTTTGCCGACCTCCAGAGAACCGATCCGATCAAACAGACCCAACATTTTCGCCGGAATTTCGGTGATGGCTTGGAAGGCAATTTCTTCATCCAAACCTTCGCGAATGGCGAGCCCTGCGGAAATATGCAGATATTTTTCCGGAATAATCGGGTGATCCGAAATGATGGAAAAAGCTACGCCGGCTTTGGCCAATGCCACAGGGGTATGATAACCCAGATCCTTTAACTCGACTTTGGATTTTGCGCTCATGGTCGGACCAACTGCGGCATAAATCCCCTTGGCGGCAATCAATTCCGCCACTTTATCTCCCTCTGTGCAGTGTTCCAAGGAAATTTCAATCTGGAATTCCTCGGCAATGCGCAGCGCGGTCATAATATCGTCGGCTCGATGCGCGTGGATGCGCAAAGGAATTTCACGCGTCAAAACTTTGCCCAGATTTTCCTTGCGCATGTCAAAAGCCTGCTCTTTACCGGCTTCTTTTTTCAACAAATAATTCTTGGCGTCCAGCAAGGCCGTGCGCAGCACCGCAGCGGATCCCATGCGGGTAGAAGGCATCTTTTTTTGACTGCCATAGACATTCTTGGGATTCTCACCCAAGGCGGCCTTCATACCGGATAATTGCTTAATCACCATCTGATCCACTACGCTGCCGGCTGTCTTTAGGACAACCATTTCACCGCCGATCACATTGCCGGAACCGGGTCCCACCTGTACCGTCGTGACACCGCCGGCCAGACAATCTTCAAAACCCTGATCATAAGGATTGATTCCGTCCAAAGCTCTGACCTGCGCCGTATTGGGATCGGTACACTCGTTGACATCGTCACCGGCCCAGCCGATCGATTCTTCCATCACGCCAACATGGCTGTGCGTGTCAATCAAACCGGGTGTGATGATCTTTCCCTCTGCGTCAATCACTTTTGCTGCCGCCGGAATGGCAATATCCTGACCAATCGCGCTAATTTTACCATCCTGCAGCAGAATTTTAGCGTTTTTAAGCTTACCGTTCGCTGCTGTCCAGATCTCTGCATTGATAAATGCCAGCATATCCTCAATTCCTCCTATTAAATAGTATGGATTCGCTCGATGGCTTCTTTGATATCCGCCTGGGATAAATCCAAATGCGTCGCAAAACGGATGCTAAAGGGGCCGTTGGCGCCGATTTTTATGCCCTTTTCGGCCATCATCGCTACCCATTCCGTACCCTTTTTACCGGAAGCTTCCGTATTCACCACGACTAAGTTCGTCATGATATCCGGTCTGACTACCTGCAGACCCTTGACTTGATCCAGTGCATCGGCAAGCAAAGCGGCATTGGCGTGATCTTCGCTCAGCTGCGGGATATTGTTCTGCAAAGCAAATAAACCGGCCGCAGCAATCACGCCGGCCTGACGCATACCGCCGCCGATCATTTTGCGCCATTTTCTGGCACGTTTGATGAAATCACGTTCTCCCACCAAGACGGATCCGACCGGAGCGCCTAAGCCTTTGGACAAACAGAGCTGGGCAGAATCCAAACCCTCTAAAAGAGTTTTGATCGTGAGCTGCTGCGCCACAGCCGCATTGAAGGCGCGCGCGCCATCCAGATGAATCTGCATGCCGTGCGCATGGGCAACCTTGGCCACTGCCTGCATCTGAGCCGGAGTAGAAGCGGCACCGCCGCCTTTGTTATGGGTATTTTCCAAACAGACTAAAGTCGTCACGGGATAATGGATATTTTCCGCCCGGATAGCCGCTTCCACAGCCGCCGGATCAAGAGCCCCCTGAGCAGAAAGCGGGCCGCGCAGTGTTTTAGCCTGAATGCCGCCCAAAGCGGCCATGCCGCCGACTTCATTGACGAAAATATGACTGTCTTCTTCCAGAATGACTTCATCGCCGGAACGGCAATGACTCAGCAAAGCCAATAAATTACCCTGAGTACCGCTGGTGGCAAAAAGTGCGGCTTCAAAACCGGTCATCTCAGCAGCCAGTTCTTCCAATTTGTTGATGGTAGGGTCTTCCCCATAGACGTCGTCACCCACATCAGCGGCAGCCATGACAGCCCGCATCGCCAGACTGGGTTTGGTGATCGTATCACTACGGAAATCAAGCACCTTCATGAAATTACCTCCCGACTCATTTTATAAAACATTATTTCGACTCTCGAATCAGATATTCCTTTATAAAATGGGATAATAAAAAACGGCTGTTACGCCGTTTTCTATTCCCACAATGCCGTTTTGGATGACTATTTGAACCTGCTTTGACGGCAGGGTGGTGTTCGCACGCCAAAAGCTGAGTCCTCTTGGAAAAGAGTATCATGACTTAGAGCAAATATAGAACTCCTATGTTTTGATGTTGGCTCAAAACGAATCATCCGATCGAACACCGCAGGAACTAATTTAATTGTATCATAGAGCGCGGAGTGAAGCAAGTGCTATTTTTTTGGCTGCGTTAGGAAACGGGTCAGCAGCGCTGCCTTGGTCATTTCTGTCTGCTCTTTCGTCGCCATATCACGCAAAACCAGGATATCTCGCTTCAATTCCTCTTCCCCGAGGATGGCCACGTTTTGGGCACCGAGCTTGTCGGCATATTTCATCTGCGCTTTTAAGCCACGGTTGAGATAATCCTGATCGCAATAAATGCCATTCTTTCGTAGTTCGGCAATCAGTCCGGTGGCGAGCAAATGCGCTTCCTGGCCGATCGCGGCAAAAAATACCTGCAGAGGCGGTTGGAGAACAGGATTTGTTTTGGCAGCCTGTAAGACCATGATCGCCCGATCGACGCCCAAAGCAACACCCACACCCGGCAAATCACTGCCACCCAATTCTTCTACCAAGCCGTTATAACGCCCGCCGGCTCCGATGGCCGAACTGAGTACGCTTCTGTCCGGATAATAGACTTCAAAGACGGTTCGGGTATAGTAGTCCAAACCCCGCACCAGATTGGGATCGATGCGATACGCGAGCCCATAAGCCTGCAGATATGCTTGCAGCGTCGCTAAATGCTGCCTGCAGTCATCACACAAATAATCGGTAATTCTGGGGGCAGCGGCCAAAATCTCCTGGCAGTGTTCATTCTTACAGTCGAACAACCGCAGCGGATTCTTCTCCAGGCGGCTTTGACAGTCGGGACAGAGTTCCTGCCGCCGGCTGCTGACACTGTCGATCAAAGCCTGACGATGAATCGGCCGGCATTTGGCACAACCGACGCTGTTGATTAAGAGATCGGCTTTCTCAATTCCCAGGCGGCGGTAAAATTCCATGGTCAGCGCGATAATTTCCGCATCCATGGCCGGGTCATGACTGCCGATGGCTTCGATGCCTAATTGACTGAATTGCCGAAAACGGCCTGCTTCCGGCCGTTCGTAACGGAACATCGGTCCGTTGTAATAGAGCTTGGCCGGCAGCGGTTCATTCTGCAGTTTATTCTCCAAGAAAGCGCGCACCACCCCGGCGGTTCCTTCCGGACGCAGAGTGACAGAGCGTAAGCCGCGGTCACTAAAAGTGTACATCTCTTTTTGGACGATATCGGTGGTCTCACCAACCCCGCGTAAATAGAGCTCACTGTGTTCAAAAATTGGCAGACGCAGTTCACCATAACCAAACGCGTCACAAACATCGGCAAAAACGCCTTCCACATAACGCCAAACCCGACTGTCTTTCGGCAGAATATCCATGGTTCCGCGTGGAGCATTAATCATCATGCTGATCACCTCTCAGTATTTTTTCCAGGAAAGCGAATTTCTTGACGGCATTCTCTTCCCCGCGCTGTAAATAAATATAAACATCCTTGGGATTGGCGACACGATAGGGTTTACTCACACCGGCTTGCTGCAGAAGAAATTTGGAGGCGGCACCCACACCAAATCCGATGATATTCATGCGTTCCGCAATCATCAGGATATTATAATGGGAAGCAAAACCCGGCAGCGTATAACCGATATTCTCCGCCCCGGCCATAATATCCCGCTGTCGGTATAAATAATACGCCAAATAACCGTGCTTGGCAAGCAGACTTTGCGAGTCTTCAATCATTCTGGCCGTAACCTGATGATCCAATTGCCGCAGCATGGCTTGATCCTGATGCAGACGGGAGGCACGTTTTAAGGCTAAAGCGTGAATGGTGACATTTTCAGGCCGCCACTGCATAATTTTCTGCAGGGTATCGTCAAATTCCGCTGCACTTTCCGCCGGTAAACCGGCAATCAAATCCATATTGATCCAGGGAAAGCCTAAGCGGCGCGCCGTATTCAGCGCCTGCTCCACTTGACGCACCGTATGAAAACGGCCAATGCGCTGCAGTGTCTTGGTTTGCAGCGACTGCGGATTGATACAGATTCGATTAACGCGTCCCTGCAAGCGCTGCAGCAGCGCTTCGGTCATCAACTCCGGTCTGCCGCCTTCAAAAGTGATTTCCGTTGCACGAGGGAAATTTCTTTGCAGACTGTCCAGCAACGTTTCCACCTGCTCACCGCTAAGACAAGCGGGTGTCCCGCCGCCAATGTAAATTTGGTCCGTGAGTTGACACATTTCCGGAAAAGCGCTGACCGTCGCTTCCACCTCCCGCAGGAGCTGATCACAAAATGGCTGCACCAGGGCTTGCACCTTGCTGATCGGATGCGAGGCAAAAGAGCAATAGACACAGCGGCTGGGACAGAACGGAATACCCAGATAAATACCGATTTTCTTTTCTACGGGCAAATCAGGCGTAAAAGCGAGCCTTTCCTCCTGGCAGACACGCAGCAGCAGCAGGCTTTTGGCCAGGCTGACCTGATCGTTTTCCTGCAGATATCGTAAAATTTCTGCATCCGTTTTACCTTGCTGCCATAATTTATGCACGATCTTACCCGGACGCACCCCGTTCAGTTTCCCCCAAGGTTTCAGTTGACAGACATCGCCATTTTCAGCCATGGATTTGTCGCCTTTTCCTCTCCGATTGTAGTCTCCCGATTGTGCCCGGGATGGACAACAACCTGATCCGGCAGCACACTCAACACATTTTTGAGGGAAGCCATCAGAGCAGCAGAATCTCCGCCAATCAGATCACTGCGTCCAATCGAACCGGCAAACAGTGTATCGCCGGTAAAAACGTCTTCGCCAAGCAAAAGACAAATGCCGCCGGGCGTGTGGCCGGGTGTATGCAGCACCTGGATCTCTGCTTCACCAAAGGGAATGCGGTCTCCCCCTGTCAAAGCTTCGCCGTGCAGCACAGGCGTAAAACGAGAAGCTAAGTAGCCAGCCAGATTCAGCTCCGTATCCTGCAGAGCAGGCAGGTCTGCCTGGTGGATCAGCAGTCTTGCGCCGGTCGCTGCCACAATGGCGGCATCATCCGCGATATGATCGTAATGTCCATGGGTATTGATCAGATATAGCAGAGACAGCTGTTTTGAGCTGATTTCTGCTAAGATTTCTTGAGCACCACCGCCGGCATCCACCAGAAAAGCCTGCTTCTGCTGATTGGAAACCAGATAGGCATTAGATGCAAGCGACCCGACCCGAAAGCGTTTGATATTCACGTTTCCCACCTCAACTTTATTTTTTACTGTCGATCAGCAAGGTAACCGGACCGTCATTGCATAAAGTCACCTGCATATGCGCCTGAAAACGACCGGTTTGCACTTCAATTCCTTCGGCACGCATGCACGCCGCTGTCTCGAGATAAAGCAGATCGGCCTGCTCCGGCGGTGCTGCATCGCTGAATCCCGGCCGGCGGCCTTTTTTGGTATCACCAAAGAGCGTAAATTGAGAGACCAAGAGCAATTGTCCGCCGATTTCCTTGAGAGAGCGGTTCATTTTCTCCTGTTCATCTTCAAAAATGCGCAGATGAACGATTTTCTCCGCTAAATAGCGGCAGTCGGCGCTGTCGTCTTCTTTGCCGACGCCCAATAGAACCAGCAATCCCGGTCCGATTTCAGCAATTTTACTGTCTTCCACTTGCACACTGGCTTGACTAACCCGTTGAACAACTGCCCGCATGGCTTTAATCTCCTTTATTCTCTTTTTTATGAGTCAAATGTTCCACATGGTAGACATCGGGGACTTTTGACAATCGATCATGAATGATATTCATCTGCTCAATATCCCGCACTTCAACATAGAGATCGACCACAGCCAGACCGCTCTTATTGGAGCGCGCTTTCACTTGCAGCAGAGATGCTTTCACTTCCGATAAAGCGATTAAAAGCTGCTGCAGTAAACCGTCATGATCCAACGCTGTCACCGTCAAAGGCACAACGAACGGCCCCAAATTCTTCGTTCCCCATTTGGCCGGCAGGAGTCTGCCTTCCCCTTTTAACGCTTCCAAATTGGCACAGTCTCTGTGATGAATGGAAACACCGCGGCCTCTGGTCACGTAACCGACAATGGGATCACCCGGAATTGGGTTGCAGCAACGTGCCAATTTAACTGCGATATTATCGATATCGTCAATAATGATTCCGGCGGAATCTTTTTTGCGGCTGTCGATCATCACACTGTCGAGCAATTCCTTGGTATTGGGCAGCGGTTTTTCCGGCAGACGCTTACGCATTTCTTCCAGCAGACGATGTACGACAACCTGCGGTGAGACATCGGTATAACCGATAGCAGCCAGCAAATCTTCCAGATTGGGATAATTGAATTCTTCCAAAATTAGCGCAAAGGGCAGCGATTTCCAACTCTCTACCTGTGGCATATCGGTTTTCTTCAGTTCTTTGTGAAATTCGCGCTCCAGTAATTCCGAACCCTTGAGAATACTTTCGTCTTTGTCCAAATGCTTAAACCATTGGCGGATACGGGAGCGCGCTGAAGCGGTTTTGATGAAATTCAACCAGTCCCGACTGGGACCGACGCTTTGTTTGGAAGTAATGATTTCCACGACATCGCCGTTCTCCAAGGTTGTGTTCAGCTGCACCATACGGCCGTTGATTTTGGCTCCTACGCAATGATGACCGATATTCGTATGCACGCGGTAAGCAAAATCCACCGGCGTGGCATCGGCCGGCATTTCAAACAGATCTCCTTTGGGGGTGAAGACGAATACTTCGTCGATTAAAAAATTCTTCTGCAGTTGCTGCAGATATTCTGCCGCTTCCGAGGGTTGATTTTGTAAATCAACCAATTGATGCAGCCATTTCATTTTTTCAAAATCATCTGTTCTTTTCGGTTTCTCTTTTTCTTTATAGATCCAATGAGCCGCCACACCATATTCGGCGATTTCATGCATCTCATAGGTGCGGATTTGAATCTCCAAAGGTTCGGAGGCTTCCAGCGCAACCGTTGTATGCAGAGACTGATAATTATTGCTTTTGGGCATAGCGATATAATCTTTGAAGCGTCCAGGAATCGGACGCCATTCGGCATGGACTAAACCCAAGACATCATAACATTCCCGTACGGTGTTGACTAGAACACGAATCGCCAAGACATCAAAAATCTCGGAAAAGTCCAACTGCTTCTCTTCCATTTTACGATAAATACTGTAAAGATGCTTTGGCCGCCCGCTGACTTCGCCTTGCAGTCCTTCGGCAGCGAGACATTCCCGTAAAAGCGCAACGGCATGCTCTACTTCTGCCTCCCGCTGTTCGCGCTTTTTGGAAACAAATTCTGCGGTCTGATAGTACATCTCCGGTTTTAAATAACGGAAAGACAGATCTTCCAATTCCCATTTGATTGAGTTGATACCGAGTCGGCCTGCCAAGGGGGCATAAATATCCATCGTTTCCTTGGCAATACTTTGCTGTTTTGCCAGGGTTCTGACTTTTAAGGTGCGCATGTTATGCAAGCGGTCAGCCAGTTTAATCAGGATGACACGCATGTCTTTCGCCATCGCCAAAAAAAGTTTGCGATAGCTTTCTGTTTGATGTTCAAGAAGATTGCTGAAATCCAATTTATCCAATTTGGTGACACCGTCGACGATTTGAGCGATTTCTGTACCGAACTTTTCCTGTAAATCGACAAGGGAAAGCTCTGTATCTTCCACGGTATCGTGCAGCAAGGCAGCGGCGATGGAAACCGGATCCAATTTACTTTCCGCCAGAATAAAAGCAACTGACAAGGGATGGATGATATACGGTTCGCCAGAGATGCGTTTTTGCCCGGCATGCGCCTTTTCAGCCGTCAGATAAGCTTCTTCGATCCAGCGAATCTGCTCCGGCTGAAGATAAGTTGACAAAGCGGTTTTCAATTCCTGCCAGGTTATCATCGCGATCACCCCACTTTCCATCGTAAATCCCTTGTTTAAAAATTAAATATATAGCTGCAGCAGTTGCTGACGCAATCCTTGCACTTTTTGAAAGGCCGGCAGTTGATCTAAATCTGTTTTATTGCCATTTTGCTTGGGAAAATCATAATCTTTATTGCTGACCGTCGCTAAATACGCCTGCAAAAAAATATGCAGTGCATTTTTTGCACAAATACGGGCATAAAAGCCGCTGAGGTTGCCTGGATGTCGATTGATTAAATCATCATCATCGAAAATAGAACCGCCTTCGCGCAGCCAGCGATAACACTCACTCAAATGTTTACGGTCCGGCAGCAGCCAATGCAGCAATTGCCGCCATTGCTGTAATTGAAAATCATCGAATAACCGTTGGTTGGGCTGCGGCAGCTGCAGCTCATAAAGGGGATCCAATAAGCAAATTGTTCTGGTCTCCGATGCAGCGATTTGCTGCGTCAGAGGCAAATAGGGAAATGTTGCTGTGACAGCGGTGTGAGGCAGAAATGCGCTGATAAGACCGGATTCCGCCAGAATTTCTCTTGAATTGGGCTCGGTATAAAAGAAATTGCTGTCCGGCGGCAATTGCCGCAGTGTTTGCAGGAGAGGTCCGGCCTCCAGACGGGAAGGCCGCCAATCGATCAATTCCAGGCGAAAGCTCTCGCTGCCATGAAAATTGCTGATTTGCAGCCGGACCATGACGTCCAAAATGCCGCTGAATTCCGCAATCCTCTCACCGACGCGCCAAGCGAAACAATTATAACGCCGCGTACCATACTGCAGCGTGACATTGATATGCAATCCCTGTGAAATCGTTTTGGCCTGGGTAACCTCTGCCCCGCGCAGTAAAACCAACGGTTCCTCGTTTTCACAACCGCAAGGTTCCAGACTGCGCCATAAGGTTTGTTGTTCCACCAAATCAATTTCCGGATTCAGTTCGATATCCGCAGCCAGGGTATTCTCATCGTAATCCAAACGATGACCGCGGCTCGCAGCTGCGCAGAAAGCTGTTTTCACTTCCAAGATATGCTCCGCTGCAAAGGTTATACCGGCAGCTTGCGCATGTCCGCCAAAGCGCAGCAAGAGATTCGAAATTCTATCCAACATTTGATACAAGTCATAGCCGCGTGGCGCTCTGCCCGAACCTTTGATATTGTTGCCGTCCTGACAGCAGATGAAGACGGGAACATGCAGTTCGTCCGTCATCCGGGCTGCTACAATCCCCAAAACACCGCTGTGCCAGTCTGCCTGATAGAACAGAAAAGCATCAGCATGTTTCTCCGCTTCACTTAAAGCTGCATATTGAGCATGTGCTTCTGTTTGAACGGTCAGTTCAATCCGCTTGCGGTCCTGATTCAGTCGTTCTAATTTCGCTGCCCAATTGTCAGACTCTGCTCTCTCAGAGAGTAAGGCAGAAAGAGCGGTATCCGCTCTGCCCATGCGTCCGCTGGCATTCAGCCTCGGTACGAGATGAAAAGCAATCTGAGAGGCGCAGGTAATTCTGCCAATCCCGGCAATTTGTGCTAACGCGCTCAAACCGGGAGATTTGCCGAGATTGATCTGGTTAATACCGCGGTAAACCAGAGTGCGGTTGACTCCCTTTAACGCCACCACATCGCCAATCGTGCCGATTGCCACATAGGGCAACAAAGCGGCCAAAAGATCCGGCCGATGTAAGGTCAGGCTCAAAGCGCGAATGACTTCAAAAGCCACGCCGACCCCCGCCAATTGACGGAAGGGATAGGTTTCTTCTTTCAGATGCGGATTGATGATGGCGTAAGCAGCAGGTAAGACATCGCCTGGCTGATGATGATCGGTCAGCAGCAGATCAATACCAAGACGCTGCAGCAGCTCCGCTTCGCTAACCGCAGAAATGCCGCAATCCACAGTCAGCAAAACCCGGCTGCCGCGCGCGGCAATTTCCGTAATCACGTCGGCATTCAAACCATATCCTTCATCAAAACGGCTGGGAATGTAAGAATCCAGTTTCGTAAAGCCCAGAGCCTGCAGACCGCGCAGCATCACCGCAGTCGCTGAGACTCCATCTGCATCATAATCCCCGTAAATTGTGATGGGCTCTTGCAGCTCTTTCGCTTGCAATAAGCGTTCAACCAGCTGGTGCATCTGCCGAAAAGTAAACGGATCCGGCATTTGTTCATCCTCTGGATGTAAAAAAGTCTGCATGGCGGCTGCATCACGATAGCCGCGCGAACGCAGCAAAGCGGAATAAGCCGCGCTGATGCCCAATTTTTCTGCTATAAGCGCATCCTCTGCCACTGGAAAAGACTTAACCCGCCAAAAATTGTTTTTCTTCATGGCCGCACCTAAAAGCCCGCCCCGCGGGCGTGATATTTGGCATAAAATTCTTCCCGTAAGGCCAAGAGGCGATCCTCCGCAATGGCTTGGCGGATGCGCTCCATCAGATGCAGTAAAAACCAGAGATTGTGCAAAGACAACAGCCTTGGTCCCAGCATTTCATCCGCTTTAATCAAATGGCGTAAGTAAGCTTTACTGTAGTTGCGGCAAGTCGGGCAATCACACTCCGGGTCCAGGGGCGTAAAATCTCTGGCGAATTGAGCATTGCGTACGGTTACTCTGCCTTGGCTTGTCATGGCGGTGCCGTTCCTGGCAATTCTGGTTGGGAGCACACAATCAAACATATCAATACCGCGGATGACGCCTTCAATCAGGCAATCGGGGGAACCGACCCCCATCAAATAGCGTGGCTTATTTTGCGGTATCAGCGGGACTGTGTTTTCCAACATCTCATACATGATATCTTTTGGTTCACCGACACTCAGTCCGCCAATGCCATAGCCGGGAAAATCGAGCTCCACCAGTTGTCTCGCACTGCGCTGACGCAGCTTGGCATAAGTACCGCCCTGGATGATGCCAAAGAGAGCTTGCTGTTCCTGATTTTTGTGCGCAATTTTGCAGCGTTCTGCCCAACGTGCGGTACGTTCCAGGGAATTTTCGATATAACTGATCTCCGCCGGATAAGGGGCGCATTCGTCAAAAGCCATCATAATATCCGAACCCAAAGCGGTTTGAATGGCCACTGCCTTTTCCGGTGAGAGGAATAAAGCGGAACCATCCAAATGAGAGCGGAAAGCTACCCCTTCTTCACTGATCTTACGCAGCTTATCCAGGCTGAACACCTGAAAACCACCGCTGTCGGTCAGAATGGAGCCGTTCCAACTCATAAAGCGATGCAGACCACCCGCTTCGGCAATCAGATCATCACCGGGACGTAAATAAAGATGATAGGTATTGCCCAGGATGATTTTGGCGCCCATTTGATTCAGCTCGTCTGTCGTTAAGCTCTTGACGGAGGCTTGTGTCCCAACCGGCATGAAAACAGGTGTCTCAAAACTACCGTGCGTGGTCGTTATTTTGCCGAGCCGCCCTGCGGATTCTGTCGACTGTTTGATCAATTCATATTTGAACATGCTTTAAACCTCAATGCTTCAATTCTTCATTTTTACTATACCGATAATTATAACAATATTTGCGGCGAATGACAATCATTATCTTTTCTCTGCACAAATCTTGACTCAGCTGCTCTTAGTGCGGGAGAAGAAAAAACCGCATCCTCACTGGGCAGTCTCACGTTCAGAACGGAGCTGCTGCGGAATACGGTTTCTCTTAGGTCTGTCAATGAAATCTAGTTGATTTTCTTGTGAATGGCAAAAAAAGTGGCATCACCAAAACTAAAAAAACGATACTCTCGTCGAACGGCTTCCTGGTAAGCCTGTTTCACGATTTCCCAGCTGGAAAAAGCGCTGACCAACATCAGCAGGGTGGACTTCGGTAAGTGAAAATTGGTGATCAGTCCATCGATCAGTTTAAAATGGTAGCCCGGATAAATAAAAATATCCGTCCATCCGCTGGCAGCCTCTAAACGACCGTTGGTATCGGCTAATGTTTCCAGCACCCGGCAGGAAGTAGTGCCCACCGCCAGAATGCGACGGCCGTCGGCTTTGGCTTGATTGATCCGTCCGGCGGCTTCTTTTGTTAATTGATAATATTCCGAGTGCATTTTATGCTCGGAGATGCGATTCACCTTGACGGGACGGAAGGTGCCAATGCCAACATGCAGTGTCAGCGAGACAAATTCAACTCCTTGCTGCTGCAGCTGCTGCATCAACTCGGGTGTGAAATGCAGGCCGGCTGTCGGCGCTGCGGCAGAACCGGATGCCGCGGCATAGACCGTCTGATAGCGCTGTTTTTCCTTTAAAGGCAGGTGAATGTAGGGCGGCAGCGGCATTTCTCCTAATTGGTCGAGAACTTCTTCAAAAGGCCGTTTTTCCGACCAGGAAAAACGCACGATGCGTTCTCCCATTTCTCTGCGTTCCTCGATCACACCCGTCAGGACACCGTCACCAAAAATCATCTCTGCTCCGGGCTGCAGCCGCTGGCCGGGCTTGACTAAGGTTTTCCAACGGCAGTCATCCAATCGTTCCAATAATAGACACTCCACTTGGCCGCCGCTGGGTTTGTGCCCCAACAGTCTGGCTGGGATAACTTTGGTATCGTTGATCACCAAGACATCGCCTGGCTGCAGCCAGTCTGACAATTGGTAAAAATAAGTATCGGCTAAATAACCTTTTTCCCTGTCGATAATCATCAGACGGGAATCGGAACGTCGATCCAGCGGACTCTGTGCAATCAGGTTTTCCGGCAAGTCATAGTCAAATTGTGAAACCAATAATTCATGCTCCGTGTTGCTCATTTTCCTACCGTAACCCCCGTATAATAAAATTGCAGGATTTCTCTGTAATTATAACCCAGTTTCGCCATCGCCTGAGCGCCATATTGCGACATACCCAGATTATGGCCGTAGCCGCCACCCGGGAAGCTATAAACCTCAGCATTGCCCGGCAGCTGCTGCAGACCCTGTCCGGTCATGACCATCGTCGTATCACTGACCGTTAACTCTTTGCTGCCCTCCGCCGTGATGACTTCAGTTCTGCCACCGGCAAAGCTGGTCAGCTTGCCGCCTGCACTTAAGATGCCGAGATTCAATTGTTTCGTCACGGTGAAATTATAGCTTTTCAGGCCGAAGTAATAACGTCCCTCACCTTTTTTTAAAACGATGGTTTGCAGACTGCCTGCAATTTCGATTTCAATCGCTGCCCCGTATGCACCGGTTTTCGTAACCCGCAGAGAACGAATTTCACCGATATCACCATATCCTTCCAGCAAACTCTGCCGGATTGCTGCAGCGGTCATGACTGGGAACAGGTGTCCAAACGTTATCCGGGCTTTCGGTCTTGAAGAATTCTTTCACCCCTCGAATATAAGAGACAGCCTGCACAAAAACATTTTCACAATTTTCGGTGCTGCCGCCGGCATCTGCATGGTAGTAGGCAGCAGCCATCTTTCGACTGCCGCTGCTGTCAAGATACCAGATCACTTCACCGGCAGTTTCACGAATCGCCTGTTGCACGAAAGGCTCCCTGGCGTAATCAATACCGATATAAGTCTGTTGATAGGTATTGATATCAAAACCATACTGCAAATACCTGGCCGTACCGAATTGCGTCGTAAGAATAAAGCTGCGGCTGGCCACCGCCTGGGCTTTCAGCGCCTCCACCGGCCAGGAAGGCGACATCTCGCGGGAAATGACGGCGGCAATGTATTCTTCAAAAGGCAGATTGTTGATCACCGTCAAACCAAAGCTATGATAGCGCTGAATCAGCATTTCCGCCGGATAACAGCGCTGATTCGGTCCATAGATCAGATCGCCGCCAGTGTAATCCTGCCAGACTGCCATATGACTTCTTAGCGTATCGATTGAGTCACCGGCGGTTGGCTGATAAAAAAGCAAGGTCAATCCGCCCACATCCCTGACCCTGATACAGCTGCTATTCACGACCGCTTTTGTCGCCGGAATGGCCAATGTTTCGCAATAGGTTGTCGCCAACCAGACTTTCCAACCTTCCTGCGTATAGGCCGGCGCTGCGTCGGCGTTGTAACCATACTCCACCAAATAAGCGGCTGCTGCCTCATAAGTAGAAAAGCTGACCGCTAATTGACTGTAGTTGCCATTTTCAGGCGTAAGCAGCAGACAGCGCAGTTCAGCAGAATGCCAGATCTCCAGATTATTGCAGGATAAACGCACACCGGACTGAAAGCCAAGTCTTACTTCCGGCAAGGCCTCATCACCGTAATCCAGACCAACCGCAATCATGGCCGGAACGGTCGGTGCCGTCTCTGCCGCCAGACAAGAGTCAGCTAAGAACAGACAGCTCAGCAGCAAAAAAAACAAGAAAGTTCTTCTCATTAACCTACTCCTTCTCTTGACGGGGAAAATAGCGTTCGTATTCACTCAAAAGGCAGCCACAATAACCTTGACGGTAGAGCTGCATGGATTTGGCCAAAGCAATGGAACGATAATACTGAGCACGCAAATCCGGTGTCAAAAAAGTCAGGTGGTACTGCTCTGCGAGTGAACAGCCGATATTGATGATTTTTTCCCGATCCTGGTAGGGACTGACAAACAGGGTTGTACTGAATTCCCGGATCCCCAATTCACAGGCTTTTTGGGCAGCTTTTTCCAAGCGCAGCGCATAACAATAGGCGCAGCGATTGCCTTCCATATTCAAAACATGACGTAAAAAGTCAAGCGGCTGATAGTTTTCGTCCAGTAAGAGCGGATACTGCTCCGCTGCTGCAAATTGCAGCAAGGCGTCACGCCGCAGTTGGTACTCCGCATAGGACTGGATATTGGGATTATAATAATAAAGCAAAGGCTGACGCTGTTCGCTGCGAAAATGCTCTGCCACCACAGTACTGCAGGGGGCACAGCAGGCATGAAGTAAAATCATCCCAATCTCCTTTGCTCAAAAAAGCTTAATTTGGCTTGCTTCGGGCGTCTCTGCCTTCTCGGCGTCAGCCGGTTCGTGGTAAGCCAGGCCTAAAAATTCGTAAGCCGCTTTGGTGATGACTCTGCCGCGCGGAGTTCGCTGCACATAGCCGATTTGCATCAGATAAGGTTCAATGACGTCTTCCAAAGTTTCCGTTTCTTCCTGAATCGAGGCAGCCAGTGTTTCCACGCCTACCGGTCCGCCGTTATAATGCTGAATTGCCGCAGTCAAATACATGCGGTCAATCCGATCAAAACCTTTGTCGTCTACTTCCAGCATGCGCAGCGCATAATCCGCCAATTCACGGGTGATGCAGCCATTGCCTTGAATCTGCGCAAAATCGCGCACCCGTTTCAGCAAGCGGTTGGCGATCCGCGGGGTACCGCGTGATCTGCGGGCAATTTCCTTGGCACCCTGCAGGTCAATGTCAACCTGCATGATTTTTGCGGAGCGCAGCACAACTTCCTGCAGCTGTTCTTCATTATAAAATTCCATGCGGCAGATCACACCGAAGCGATCGCGCAGAGGCGGGGAAAGAAAACCGAAGCGTGTAGTGGCGCCAATCAGTGTAAAGGGCTGCAGATCAATTCGAATCGAACGGGCGCTGGGCCCTTTGCCAACTACAATATCAATGGCGTAATCTTCCATAGCGGAATAGAGCACTTCTTCCGCGATATGATTGAGCCGATGAATTTCATCAATAAAAAAAACATCGCATGGTCCCAAGTTCGTCAGCAAAGCAGCCAAATCTCCCGCTCGTTCAATCGCCGGTCCGGAGGTCATGCGCAGGTTCACACCCAATTCATTGGCCAGGATATGAGCGAGCGTCGTTTTACCCAAACCCGGCGGCCCATAGAGCAGAACATGATCCAGTGCTTCTTTACGCTGCACAGCGGCTTTGACGAAAACGGAGAGATTGTCCTTGGCTTTATTCTGGCCGATGTATTCTTTCAGATAGCGCGGCCGCAGCGATTTTTCCATCAGTTCTTCTTCCGGTAATTCGTTTGCTGTCAAAATGCGTTCTTCTGACAAAACAATTCCTCCCCTCTCATGCTAAAAGCGCATCAGTAAGCGCAAGGCGTCTTTAATCAATGCTTCCACTGGCGCATTCGGCTTTGTCTCCAGAACAAGATTTATTTGTTTCGTCGCTTCTCTTTGATCATAACCTAAAGTGATCAGCGCCTCAATGGCTTGACCAGCCGCTGATTCTGCAAAGCTGCCTTCCGTAAAAGCGGCGCTTTTCCCTTGCGGGCTGAGATTTAGGCTGCCGACTTTGTTCTTCAATTCTAAAATCAGGCGCTGCGCTGTCTTGACCCCGATCCCCGGCGCTTTTTTTAACTGGGCAGCGTCTTCATTGATCAGCCACCAGTAAATCTGCGACGGAGCAGCAAAAGACAGGATATTCAGACCGTTTTTTGGACCGATACCGGCAACCGAAATCAGCAGCAGAAAGAGTTTCTGCTCTTCTTCCGTCAGGAAGCCATAAAGCGAAGAACCATCTTCTTTTTGATGCAAATGCGTATACAAGAAAATCGTTTCATTACATTTCAAGCGTTGATAATCCTCTGTGACCGGTGTAAAAAGGCGTAAACCAAATCCGCCTGCTTCAACCACACAGGTCCCGCTTTGAGATGCAATGAGTTTTCCTCTGATGTAAGCAAGCATGCTTTTATCCTCCTTACCGTTTTATCGCATTCCCAGGCTTTTCAATTTGCGCGATTGCAAATGACAGATCGCGATGGCCAGAGCGTCGGCGGTATCATCCGGTTTTGGAATTTCCTTTAACGCCAGTAAACGTTTCACCATTTGCTGGACCTGCTGCTTTGTGGCAGCGCCATAACCGCTGACCGCTAACTTGACCTCCATCGGTTTATATTCCGTCAGGCGCAGTCCCTGCTGTTGTGCCGACAATAAAACAACCCCCCGAGCCTGTCCTACGATCAGCGCGGTGGTGACATTCCGACTAAAAAAAAGTTCTTCGACAGCAATTTCAACCGGGTGGTAGGCCAGGATAATTCGATTGATTTCGCTGTAGATCGTCGCCAGGCGTTCTGAAGTAGATTGGCTGGAAGGTGTTTCGATACTGCCGTAACAGAGAGGTTTCATCTGTGCTTCGTCCCCTTCCAGCACAGCGTAACCGGTAATGGCTATGCCGGGATCGATGCCTAATACTATCATAGAAACTCCTCATTTTTAATGAAACAACAGGGGAGTGGGTTAAACCATCTCCCCCGCTGCTTTATTATTCCTCTTCTTCTTCCTCTTCGTAATCAGCATTGTCATAGACATTCTGGACATCGTCACATTCTTCCATCATCGCTAACAGTTTTTTTAATTTCGGTAATTGTTCTGCATCAATTTCAATTTTACTGCTGGGAATCTGGGTAATTTCGGCCAACAGGAACGTGAACTTAGCGGCTTCCAGCGCCTCTTTTACCCGTTCAAAATCATCGGGAGCTGTATAAACTTCGAAAGAATCCTCTGTCGTCTGCATATCGTCGCCACCGGCATCCAATACCTGCATCAGCATTTCATCTTCGCTGAGCTCGAATTCTTCACGGTCGATTACCAGCAAACCTTTTCTCTGAAACATCCAACTGACGCTGCCGGTTTCACCCATATTGCCGCCATACTTATCAAAGACATGTCTGATATCACCGGCAGCACGGTTACGATTATCAGTCAAAACTTCCACGATGATCGCGACACCACCGGGGGCATAACCTTCATAGGTCAGCTCTTCGTAATTGGCTCCGTCGATCTGACCACTGCCTCTTAGGATCGCTCTCTGTATGTTATCATTCGGCATATTGCTTTCTTTGGCCTTTTGAATCAGCACTTTCAATCTTGCGTTAAATTCCGGATTGGGTCCGCCGGTCCTGGCAGCCACGATGATTTCTTTGGAGATGACCGCAAACGCTTTCCCTCTGGCTGCGTCTACTTTTCCTTTGGCCCGTTTGATGGTTGCCCACTTCGAATGTCCTGACATTTTAAAAATCCCCTTTTCTTATTGATTGATCCAAGTCGCTTCTTTGACTGCTTCGGCTAAAATTTTCTGTATCTCGTTCATCATTTGCGCGATCCGCATTTCTAATTCGATATATTCTTTACATAAAGAATTACCCGACATAATCTGCATCAGTTTTTCTACTTCATCCATCTTGGCTTGGTCGGGGACGACACCGGATTGATATAACTTCATCAACGTCTGTTGGCGCTCAAAGAAATCATCCATCATGGCTTTGGCGGCAGCATTATTCTGAATTCGTATTTTAAGCTTTTTCATTTGCTGGAGATCCGCTTGTTGGCGCAGCGCATCCGCTAACTCATTGGCTTTATCATAGGGATTCATTCATTTCACTCCTCTAAATCATCTTAACAAAGGTTTACCTGTGTAAATTCTGCAAAGAGCGCTAAACTCCTTCTCAATGCGGGCATAAGTAGTCCTACGAAAATAAAATTTCAGCTTGGTCTTTTTCGCCTGTTATGGTATAATCATGAGGATTACTTCCTAAAGGAGGAAACTGTGATGAGTTCCGAAGTAAATGATAAAACTACGGTCATTTTAGCCAAAAAGAAAAAACCTCAGAAAGATCAAAAAAATTCTTGGTTGAACAGCATGAAAAAGTCTGCCTTTCTGGAAAAAGTGCGAGGTAGTGCACTGGCAAAAAAGTTTCGCAACGGTTCGATGCTGAAAAAAATCTTCATTACATTTCTTTTAGTCGCTTGTCTGGCAGGCGGCATCGGTGTGGGCTGGGCTTATGCTGTGCTGCAGGATTTGCCAGCCCTGGATCCGGATAAGCTAGCCAATCCGGCTGCAGCTTCCACCATTTACGACTCTGAAGGCGAAGTGCTGCTTTCCTTATTCGATGGAGAAGATTATCGACTGCCTGTTGATTTTGATCAGATCTCACCTTGGATCAAAAAAGCGATCGTCATTTCCGAAGACAAGACCTTCTATCAGCATCATGGCATCAATATCTCCGGTACGTTGCGGGCAATTGTTACCCTTGGTAAAGCAGGCGGCGGCAGCTCGATTACTCAACAGTTGGCACGAAATGTTTACCTGACTTTAGATGTCAGCATGGCTCGCAAACTACGCGAAATGGCTTTAGCGCTGAAATTAGAAAACCTCTACACCAAAGATGAAATCCTTTGTTTCTATTTGAATCAAATTTTCTTTGGCCATTGGGCGCAGGGAGTGCAAGCGGGTTCGCAGCTCTATTTTGGCAAAGACGCCAAAGATTTGAATTTAGCTGAGTCCGCCATGTTGGTTGCCATCATCCCCTCTCCCAATCAGTACTCGCCTTATAATAATTATGAAACCGCTAAATTTATGCAGGAAATGCTGCTGGATTTGATGCTGAAGGAAGGTGCGATCAGTAAAGAAGAAGCTGCGGAAGCCAAAGCGTATGAAATTAAATTAGCGGGCTTGGAACAAGTTCGTTCTTCCGCTTTTACTTCCACCTACTTTGCTGATTATGTCTTGGAGGAATTGCCTTCTTTGCTCAAATCTTATTACGGCTCCGAAAAAGATGCTAATACAGCGATCCAAACCTACGGTCTGAAAATTTATACCACCCTGGATGCCGATGCGCAGGCTGCCGTGGACCAGGCGATTGCCGATAAACTCAGCCCCTATACGGCGCAGAATGCAGAGGGGATTTATCAACGTCAGGCAGCAGCCGTCGTAATTGAACCGGAAACCGGCTACATTGTAGCCATGTCCGGCGGCAGAGAATATCCTAAAAATACCATCGGTGCTTGGAACAGAGCAACCGATTCACTCAGGCAACCGGGTTCCTCCATCAAACCAATCATCGACTATGCACCCGGTATTGCTGCCGGTGTGATTACCGCAGCCACTGTTTTCGACGACGTGCCTACTTCCTACCCCACTTATACAGGAGAACCCTGGCAGCCTACCAATTTTGATGATTTATATTTCGGTTTGATCTCCGTACGGGAAGCACTGGCCAGGTCGGAGAACATTCCTGCCATTAAAACAATGCAGCTGGTCGGTATCGATAAGTGCCTCTCCTTTGCCAAAAGCATGGGCCTCACCTCTTTGGTTTCTGCCGATCAATCCCTCTCTGCCGCGATTGGCGGTTTAACGAGCGGTGTCAATGTTTTAGAAATGACGACTGCTTATGCCACTTTCGCCAACAATGGGGTGAAAACCGATCCAATTGCGGTGTTGGAAGTCAAAGATAAGAATGGTGTGACAATTTATAAAAACACAGCGCATCGGACTGCTGTGCTGGATGAGAAAACCGCTTATATCATGACCGACTTATTAAAAACAGTTGTTTCCCTGCCCTACGGCACCGGCCGTCTCGGTCGCTTGGGAGATCGTGCTGTGGCAGCCAAATCCGGTACAACCGACGATTTTAACGATCTCTGGTTCTGCGGTTATACCAAGGATTACGCAGCCACAGTCTGGATTGGTCATGATGAGCAAACTCCGATGACTGATTTATACGGCAGCGGTCTGGCGCCAAAGATTTGGCAACAATTCATGGCGACAATTCACACCAATCTTCCCCTGCGTGATTGGAGCGCGCCCAGCGAAATTGAGACAGTTCAGGTTTGCAGTGTTTCCGGAAAACGGCCTTCCTCAATCTGCCCCGCTGATGAAATCGTTACGGAAATCTTTATCAAAGGCAGCGCCCCTGCCGTCAACGATATCTGTTCCACACATGTGCAGGTTAAAATCGATACGCGCAATGGGTTATTGGCTTTACCTTCCACACCAGCGAAATATGTTTCAGTACAAGTGTTCATTCAGCGGCCGCAGCCCTTGCCGTATCCCCTGCCCTATGGCAATTATCCTGCTGATGCTGCTTTGGAGGTACCAAAAACGTTTACGTCTGCCGATCCGGTTGTAACAGAACCCCCCGTGACAGACCCCACCAAACCAGAAAAACCAACCAATCCAGGCGGACACTAAAAAGAAATACTGCGCTTATATTTTGGTAAGCGCAGTATTTCTTTTGCCATAAAGGGAAAATACTCATTTGCCGTACTGCCTTAACGGTTTCTGAAGCAGTCAGATTCAACTGCACTCCTCTTCTTTGCTGAATCATACTATTTATTTTAAAGGAATTGCAAAAACTGCTGTCGAAGATTATTTTTCAAAACATCACTCATGTTTTTCTTTCCGGCAGATGTGACAAACATTGAATTACCGGATAATATAATTTAGGAAAAGGGGTAATCAGTAAAATGATCTGCAATCACGTGCACCAAATGAGTCATCCATTGATTCAACACAAAATCTCCATGATGCGTGACAGAACAACCACAGTCAAAGAATTCCGCGAATTGGTTTACGAAGTGGCTCTGCTCTTGGGTTATGAAGCAACCCGCGACCTGACCTTGGTAGAAAAAGCAATCACGACACCCATCTGCGAAACTACCGGCCATTTCATCGATAAACAGGTTGCTTTGGTTCCGATTCTGCGTGCCGGTCTTGGCATGGTCGATGCTATGATGAGTCTGATTCCCGCGGCTAAAATCGGGCACATTGGTCTCTACCGCAATCACGAAACCTTGGAACCGGTTGAATATTACTGTAAACTGCCGCCGGATATCGCCGAACGTCAGGTTCTTTTACTGGATCCCATGCTGGCTACCGGCGGCAGCTCCGCGGCTGCTATTACATTAATGAAGCGACACGGTGCACAAAGAATTAAACTCGTTTGCATTATAGCGGCACCGGAAGGAATTGCTGTTGTAGAAAAAGCGCATCCGGATGTAGAAATTATCTGCGGTGCGATCGATGAACGCTTGAATGAAAACGGATATATTGTGCCTGGTTTAGGTGATGCCGGTGATCGTCTCTACGGTACTCTTTAAACAGCTGCAATACACTGGATTATTTAGTAAAAAAGCCGGGTGATCGGCAGTGCAAGCTCATTTATAAAAGAGCCGCACTGCCGGCAACCCGGCATTTTTTTATGAACTAAAAGTAATTCGGGCAGAAATTAAACACGATCTGCTAGAGCAGGATCAAACGATAGAAATAGAACAAGGCAAAAGAGGCAACCGCCAAGACAGGCATCAGTTTGATATTCTCCTTGGTTGCTTCGCCCGTACTGCAGCCCATGTAAGAATTGCTCAAAATCTGGCAAAGATGCAGCGGTGAATAGTAATAGCCGATAAACGCCCAAACACAGACAAAGAAGACGTAGATCAGTTTCTCATTCACGCTGATCGGCAGCATCTGAATCAAAGGCAGCAGAATACCCATGCTGACCAGATTCAAGCCGGTAGCCAAACCTAAGACAACAGCAATCAGCATGATGACCAGGAGCACACCAAAACCGGAAGAGGCAAGAAAGAGATCGGCGCACATCTTCATGACACCGTCCTGACTTTTAATCAGGTTCTGAACAAAGTAGACGCCAATCAGCATATAGAGCGTGTTAAAGTTAACACCTTTCCAAGCTGTCTGCAAATAAGTGCTTTTCTCTTCGCACAAGAAAATGGTCAAAATCACACTGACCAAGACAGAAACCCACATGGGGCAGCTAAAAATTATATTAATCAAAACGATGCTATAGATCGGGAAAAAATTGATGACTAAATTTTTCACTGCTTCCACCGCTGAACCCTGCTGCACTGTGGGTTCATAAGCCACGCTGCGTAAAAAAAGCTGATAAGCCGCAATAACATACAAAATCGCCAGCGGGATATTCAAGAGAATCAAATGATAAATACCGATTTCCGGTAAAATGGAATCAATCAGCAGCATGCTGGAACTGAAGGGTACCAAAAACATGGCGGCGACATGACGGAAAGAGAGATTGATCACAGTTCTGCGATTGGCCGGCAGATGCAGTGTGTCTCCGATGTCTTTGACAAAAGGCGCGGAAAGCATGGCGCCTCCGGGAACCGGCAGCATGCCTAAAACAGCCGGCAGAATCATCAGGATGATTTTGGGGTTGCGAATGATCACTTCCAAGTTGCGTACAATCTTCTCCAGGATACCGTAATGCTTGAGAATCGTTCCCAGCATCCCGATCATAATCACGGCCAGCATACTGTTTTGCAGAGAGGTGGAAGTAAACACACCAAGAAATGCATTTTTGACGGTGACCAAATCAATCCCGGCAAATAAACTCATCAACAAACCGGTGATCATTAAGGCGCCGCCAAACCCGAGTTTTTTAATCCGGGTCAGGAAAGGTAAACACACGAAAGCTGCAGCAATACCCAAGATTTGATTCATGATGTTCTTTACTCCTTTGGATAAAAAATCGCAGTCCGAGCAGAAAAAGATTGGATTCTCGCTTTGAAATAAGAAATTGCTCCTGAACTAAAGCAGACAGGAGCAATTTCTGATGCTCAAGTTTCAAATCGAGCACATCCGGGTTTTTGAAAAAACTAGAGGAAAATACCGCTGAAGGTCAAAGCAACGATCGACATCAGCTTGATTAAAATATTCATCGAAGGACCTGAGGTATCTTTAAAAGGGTCACCAACGGTATCGCCGACTACACCGGCTGCATGCGCAGGGGTGCCTTTGCCGCCGTAAGCGCCGCCTTCAATAAATTTCTTGGCATTATCCCAGGCACCGCCTGAGTTGGACATCTGAATCGCCAGTAAAACGCCGGTTAAGGTAGCTCCCATCAGCAAGCCGGCTACCGCGTATTTACCTAAAATAAGACCGGTAGCAATCGGACTGACGACAGCAATCAAACTGGGGAGAACCATTTGTTTCAAAGCAGCAGTCGTGGAAATATCGACACAGCGCGCATAATCCGGTTTGCCGCTGCCTTCCATGATGCCGGGGATTTCCTTAAACTGACGGCGCACCTCAATAATCATTTGCTGAGCAGCCTTGCTGACTGCTTCCATGGTCAGGGCGCCAAACAAGAACGGCAGCATACCGCCAATAAATAAACCGACGATTACATTGGGTTCCAGTAGATTGATCATATCCAGTTTTACGCTGGCTGCAAAAGCAGAGACCAAAGACAGAGCGGTTAAGGCAGCAGAGCCGATGGCGAAGCCTTTGCCAATTGCAGCCGTTGTATTACCAACCGCGTCCAATTGATCGGTAATAGCACGGACACTCTCGTCCATGCCTGCCATTTCGGCAATCCCGCCGGCATTATCAGAGACAGGACCATAGGCATCGACGGCAACCGTCATTCCGGTCGTCGAAAGCATACCAACTGCAGCGAGCGCAATGCCAAACAAGCCGGCAAAATGATAAGCAACTAATATAGCAATGCTGATCAGAAAAATAGGAGCCGCTGTGGAATACATACCAACAGCCAAACCGGAGATAATGGTGGTAGCGGCGCCGGTTTGAGAAGCTTCCGCCACGCCTTTTACCGGTTTATACTCAGAAGAAGTATAATATTCAGTGATTGAACCGATGGCAATCCCGGCAATCAGGCCGGAAATGGTTGCAAAGAAAATATTCCAGGTCGTCAAACCGATCAAGGCAAAAACGGCAGAAGCAATGATCACCAAACCACCGGAAACGTATGAACCCAGATTGAGCGCTTTTTGTGGATTGCTGCTTTCCCCGGAGGTAACAAAGCGTGAGCCAATAATGGCAGCAGCAGTCCCAATGGCAGCCAATAAGAGTGGGTATAAAATCATCTGATTGCCTAACTTGCTGCTGAAGGCAATCGATATGGCGGCAATAATGGAGCTGACAAACGATTCAAAAAGATCCGCACCCATACCGGCCACATCGCCGACATTATCGCCCACGTTATCAGCAATCACTGCTGGGTTACGAGGGTCATCCTCTGGAATTCCCGCTTCGACTTTTCCCACCAAATCGGCACCGACATCAGCCGCTTTGGTATAAATACCACCGCCGACGCGGGCAAACAGCGCGATGGAGCTGGCGCCAAGAGCAAAACCATTGACAATATCCGGGTCTTTGAAGATCAAATAAAGAATAGAAACGCCGAGTAAACCCAGGCCCACAACGCACATCCCCATCACGGCTCCGCTGCTGAAGGCGATCTTCAGGGCTTTGCTTTGACCCGTCTTCGCTGCTTCAGCGGTTCGCACATTGGCCTTGGTTGCGACAATCATGCCGAAATAACCAGAAAGGATAGAACATACAGAACCGCAGACAAAAGCAATCGCTGTCTGCGGTTTCATCATTTGCGGAGCAAAAACACCGAGTGCAACAATCGCCGATGAAACAATAAGAATAAACCAGACCAGAGTTTTATACTCTCGAGCTAAAAAAGCCATGGCGCCTTCATGAATAGCATTGCCAATTTCCTGCATCCGGGCATTTCCAGCAGGCTGTTTGCTAATGTTTTGCGCAAGATAAAACGCGTAAAGCAGGGCGATCAAGCCAACACCTGCCGCAATATACTCATAGGGCATAGTAAAAATGCCTCCTTTTTTCTCCACAGGGAGCGCAAAGTGAATTGCGTTCCCTGTCTTGTATTTTGGAAGTAACTTATTTCAAAATTTCTACAATATCGCCACTTTTTAAACCGGCTGCATTGGCTTCGTCTGTATCGACATGGAATTCCAAGGCAAAATTAGGTGCTACCCTCGCCAAAACATTTTCAAAAATCAGGCTGCGAGAATTACCGCTGGTCTTGACACTGATGATATCTTTGTCTTGGATGCCATAAGGCGCCGCATCATCCGGATGGAAGTGGACATGACGCATCGCGACAATGACACCTTCCGTCAGGGTAACACTGCCTTTGGGACCTTCTAATAGAATGGCTGCAGATCCGGTCAAATTACCGCTGTCGCGGACCGGCGCTTGGATTCCAAGCGTGATACAATCGGTCAGAGAGATTTCAATTTGTGTTTGCTTGCGCAGCGGACCAAGAACGCGCACATTTTTGATCGTGTTCTTCGGACCAACAAAGTTGACCTTTTCGTCACAGGCATATTGACCCGGTTGACCCAACGCTTTAAAAGAATTCAAACAAGCGTCTTCTCCGAATAAGGTGATTAAATCTTTCTGTGAAAGATGAAGATGGCGAGCCGAAACACCGCAGACTACTTCTAAGTTTTTCACGCTGGTCTTCCCCCTCTATTGAACTTCTACCATTGGATCACCGGAATTTACGCTGTCGCCCTTATTGACAAAAATCGCTTTAACCGTGCAGTCATTCTCTGCCACGATTTCATTTTCCATCTTCATGGCTTCCAAAATCAAGATCAGGCCGCCGGCTTTGACTGTACTGCCAACCTGGACTTTAAGATCGAGAATCGTGCCTGGAATCGGCGCTGCAATCACCGTTCCGCTGCCGCTGGGAGCAGCCGTGGGTTTAGCAACAGGTGCTGTTTTCGGTGCTACGGCAACCGGCGCGGCCACCGCTTTTGGTACAGTAAGTACCGGTGCGGCGACGGACGGAGCCGCTGTGGCTGATCCAGCCATTTCTTCAACCGCTACTTCATAGGAAACACCATTCACTGTAATCAGGTAAGTTTTCATATTATTACTCCTCCAAACTTTGCTTGCATTAAAGATTGTAGATATTTTGACGGCTGGCTATCGTTTCCTGTCTGGCAGCCGCTGCCCAGCCGGTATCTAAATGTACAATACGATGGATACTGCTGATCTTAATTCCGCTTGCTTCTTGGCCTAAATGAGCGGCCAGCGCTGCTGAGATGACTGCAATCAAGGCGAAATCATCGGCAGCTCCCAATTCGGTTTCCTCTTGCATCACTTCTTGCTCAGCATGAGCTTCTTCGTTTGCTTCCGCTGCCGAATCGGCAGGGGTGTTGTTTTTGGCTCTCATAAAGTAAAACAAACCAAACAAGACAAAACCTGCCAGCAGGGCATATTTCAGGATCATATCTGTCGTCATAGGATAGCCTCCTTAAACGGGTAAGTTGCCATGCTTTTTGGCCGGGCGCGCTTCCCGTTTGGTTATACACATTTCCAAAGCGTTGATCAAAGTCGGTCTGATCACAGCCGGATCAATCACATCGTCAACAAACCCCCGTGCTGCCGCTACATAAGGATTGGCGAATTTGTTGCGGTATTCATCGATTTTTTCCTGACGCATGCTTTGCGGATCTGCTGCATCCTTGATGGCATCTTTGAAAATAATATTCGCAGCGCCATCGGGTCCCATCACGGCAATTTCCGCGTTGGGCAGAGCAAAAACCATGTCTGCGCCAAGATGATGACTGCACATAGCGATATATGCACCGCCATAAGCCTTGCGGGTGATCAAAGTCAGCTTTGCTACATTGGCTTCCGAATAAGCATAAAGCAATTTTGCGCCGTGACGAATCACACCACCATGCTCTTGAGAAACACCGGGCAGATAACCGGGCGTATCGGTAAAGGTGATCAAAGGAATATTGAAGGCATCACAGAAGCGAATAAAGCGGCTGGCTTTATCGGAAGCGTTAATATCCAGGCAGCCGGCCATCACTTTCGGTTGGTTGGCAATGATGCCAACACTGCGGCCGTTCAGACGGCCAAACGCGGTGATGATATTGGCGGCATAAGTGGGCTGTACTTCAAAGAAATCATGATCGTCCACCACATTGGTAATGATATCGCGCATATCGTAAGGACGATTCGGGCTGTCGGGAATGATATCGCGCAAAGCTTCGTCCGTCCGGGTAGGAAGATCCTCAGTTGGTACAACCGGGGTTGTTTCCAGATTGTTGGAAGGAAGGAAACTAATCAGGCGCCGCACCAGATTTAAGCATTCTTCGTCTGTTTTGGCAACAAAGTGCGCCACACCGCTGGTGGAGGCATGTACGCCGGCACCACCCAGTTGATCGGCGGTCACGTCTTCTCCGGTGACGGATTTGACGACCTGCGGTCCGGTGATGAACATATTGGCGTATTCGGTCATAAAAATAAAATCTGTTAGGGCGGGAGAATAAACAGCGCCGCCGGCACAAGGTCCCATGATCACGGAGATTTGCGGAATTACACCGGACGCCATGGTGTTACGATAGAAAATATCACCGTAACCTTTCAAAGCATCGACGCCTTCCTGTATTCTGGCGCCGCCGGAGTCATTGACTGAAACAAAAGGCGCTCCCATTTTAACGGCCAGGTCCATGGCTTTGCAGATTTTTCCTGCATGCATTTCGCCCAAAGAACCGCCGATCACAGTGAAATCCTGTGCCGCGGCATAGACCAGCCGTCCGTCCACCGTGCCGTAACCGGTAACGACGCCTTCTCCCGGTGCTTCGGTTTTTTCCATGCCGAAAGCAGTGCAGCGATGGGTGACAAAAGCGTCCAATTCAACAAAGCTATCCGGATCAAACAGTTTTGCCAGACGTTCGCGGGCTGTCAACTTACCGCTGCTATGCTGACGCTGCACTCTTTTTTCGCCGCCGCCGGCTGCTACTTCGGCACGTTTTTGAATTAGTTCATTGATTTTTTCAATCGACATAAGTGGTACCTCCTGATGGTTTTAGTGTTTTTCACACAATTCTACCAAAACACCGTAAGTAGATTTGGGATGAACGAAAGCAACGCGGGAACCTCCCGCACCAATCCTGGGTGTCTCGTCAATTAAACGAGCTCCCCCGGCTTTCAGCTGCGCCAATGCTGCTTCGATATCGTCGACAGCATAAGCTACATGAGCGATTCCTTCGCCGCGTTTTTCAATTGTTTTTGCAATCGGACTCTCTGCGCAGGTCGGTTCTAAAAGTTCAATTCTGCTTTCGCCAATTCTCAGCATGGCAACATTGACTTTTTGCTCTTCTACCGTTTCGGTGCCAATCAACTCCATCCCCATCACGTCGTGATAGAATTTCAACGCTTCCTGCAAATTGTTCACTGCAATCCCTAAATGATCAATTTTCTGTAACATGGTTGTCCTCCTTTGCATCGACTCATTTCCGGCGGACGATTGCATTTGAGTTAAGATCCGCTTCGCCTCCGTGTAGGCATTGGTTTTACCCGCCGCCAAATCAGCCAGCAGCGCTGTGCGTTCCAAATAGAGTGGGCTTTGTTCAAGTTTTGCCTGCCACTGCGCAATGACATTGCTCTCCAGCTCTTTCCATAAGCGCTCTTCTCGTTTCAACTGCCATTTTCCGCTTTGTATGGCTCTGTTTTTAAAACTCTCCATTGCACTGACCAGTTCGTTAATTCCCACGCCGGTTGTGGAAACAGTCTTCAAGACCGGTGGACGCAGACTCCCCTTCGGTGCCAGATCAAGCATCATATTGATTTCTGTGACGACCCGCTCAGCACCTTCTCTGTCTGCCTTATTCACAACAAAAATATCACCGATTTCCATCACACCGGCTTTAATGATTTGAATATCATCGCCTAAACCGGGGACCGAAACCACAACGGTGATATCGGCGGCTTCCACAATTTCTGTTTCAGCCTGTCCGATCCCAACTGTTTCGACCAAAATCAAATCAAAACCGAAAGCATCCAAAAGTTTGACCGCATCCTGCGTCGCTGCGGATAAACCACCCAGACGTCCGCGCGAGCCCATGCTGCGGATGTAAACGCCGCTGTCTGTAAAACTTTCACTCATCCGGATGCGATCACCTAAAATGGCTCCGCCGCTGTAGGGGCTAGTCGGATCAATTAAAATGACGCCGATGGTGCGATTTGTTTTGCGAAAAGCCTGGATTAATTTGCCGGTTAACGTACTCTTGCCGGCACCGGGAGGTCCGGTAATACCGATGATGTCGGCATGACCTAAACTGCAGGTTTGATGAATCTCACCCATCAATGGTCTCGCCTGTAAATAATGATTTTCCACATAAGTAATGGATTTGGCTAAAGCCCGCCGGTTTTGTTGCTTCAGCCCCGTCAGCAAGCTCTTCTCTGTTTCCGTCAGCTTATTTTCGGACATTTTTCAGAACATAATCGATGCAGGTCGTGGTTGTGGTACCGGGAGTGAAAATCTCCAGAATACCGCTTTCCTTCAGGAAAGGAATATCTTCGCTGGGGATCACACCGCCGCCAATCACTTTGATATCGGCCGCATCTTTTGCTTTCAGCAATTCGACAATTCTGGGGAATAAAGTATTATGAGCGCCGGAAAGACAGGACAAACCGATCAGGTCAACGTCTTCTTGAATCGCAGTTTCTACAATCTGTTCAGGAGTTTGGCGCAAGCCGGTATAAATGACTTCCATACCGGCATCGCGGAAGGCGCGGGCAATTACTTTAGCGCCGCGGTCATGTCCATCTAAGCCAGGTTTTGCAATTAAAACACGAATAGGATTTGACATTCAAACAACCTCCTTCTTATATAGTAACAGAAGCCTGGTATTCACCGAACACTTCTCTTAACACATCACAGATTTCACCCAGAGTGGCATAAACTTTGACTGCTTTCAGGATGACGGGCATTAAATTATCGCTGCCTTGCGCAGCTTGGTGCAATTCGGTAAGAGCAGCCGTTACAGCAGCCTGATCGCGTTTTGCCTTCAATTCCTGAAGTTTCTGCACTTGTTTGACGCCGATGCTGGGATCAACACGCAATAAGCCTTTGGGGGCTCCTTCTTCGATGGTGAATTTATTCACACCAACAACGATGCGTTCGCCTTTTTCAATTTCCTGCTGCCAGCGATAAGCGCTGTTTTGAATCTCCTGCTGCATATAACCATTCTCGATGGCCATCACGGAACCGCCCAGCTCATCGATTTTCTTCAAATAAATTTCAGCTGCTTTTTCCAGCGTATTGGTCATCGATTCCACATAATAAGAGCCGGCCAAAGGATCAATCGTATCACCGGCGCCGCTTTCGTAAGCGATGATCTGCTGGGTCCGCAAAGCAATACGCACGGCATCCTCGGTAGGTAAGGCCAAGGCTTCGTCACGGGAATTGGTATGCAGACTCTGCGTGCCACCCAAAACCGCTGCCAGAGCCTGCAAAGTGACCCGCACAATGTTATTATCCGGTTGCTGAGCAGTCAGCATGGAACCGGCAGTTTGCGTATGGAAACGCAGCATCAAAGATTTATCTTTTTTGGCAGCAAAGCGCTCCTTCATAATTTTCGCCCAGAGCCGGCGCGCTGCCCGGAACTTCGCTACTTCTTCAAACAAATCGTTGTGCGCATTGAAAAAGAAAGACAGGCGCGGAGCAAATTCGTCTACGTCCATGCCGGCCTTGATCGCCGCTTCCACGTAAGCGATACCATCGGCTAAGGTGAAGGCGATTTCTTGGGCTGCATTGGAACCCGCTTCCCGGATATGATAGCCGGAAATGCTGATGGTATTCCACTCCGGTACATCCTTGTAGCAATATTCAAAAATATTGGTAATCAACCGCATCGACGGTTTCGGCGGGAAAATATAGGTGCCACGCGCAATATATTCCTTTAAAATATCATTTTGAATCGTACCATTCAATTTATTGGCCGCTACGCCTTGTTTTTCACCGACGGCAATATACATAGCCAGTAAAACGGCAGCCGGTGCATTGATCGTCATCGAAGTGCTGACTTTATCCAAAGGAATGCCGTTGAATAGAATCTCCATATCGGCTAAAGAATCAATGGCAACACCAACTTTGCCAACTTCACCTTGAGACAATGCGTGATCTGAGTCGTAGCCAATCTGCGTCGGCAGATCGAAAGCGATGGAGAGACCGGTTTGACCCTGCTTCAACAGATATTTATAGCGTTCATTAGATTCTTCCGCGTTGCCAAAGCCGGCATATTGCCGCATGGTCCAGAAACGTCCGCGATAGAGCGTGGGCTGCACCGCACGGGTATAGGGATATTCGCCCGGCATACCCAGATCACGGTTGTAATCCAACTCTTCCACATCCAGGGGCGTATAAGCACGTTTTACTTCAAAGCCGGAAGTGCTTTGAAAAGGATTCTTCCGTTCCGGGAAACGAGATATTGTTTTAGCAACAGTACCTTTCTCCCAGGCTTCTGCGTTTTGTCTGATTTCTTCCATGCTATTTGACATACAGTTCGCCTCCGATTTTATTGATTCAGATTTAATAAAAAGTACAAGTTACCCTCTCAAAGCATAGCAACCTCGAGAGGGTATCCTGCTTTCATGTCGGCCGAAGCTGCAAAAACAGATAGCTGAAATTCAGGATCTGTTCTGCCGCTTTGACCCGACTAGAAAGAAATAACTAGGCAATTAATTGTCTTGCTGCGGCAACACCGGCCGCCAGAGCTTTTTTATTCAACTCTTCCGTCCCTTTCGGAACGCGATCCAACACTGCTTCTTCTAAAGCCGCATAACTAACGCATTGAGTCAAGGTGACCAAAGCGCCCAGGGTGATGATATTCGCTACAACCGGACGCAATTGTGTCCGAGCAATTTCCGTCACCGCTACCTGGTAGACCCGATAAGCTGCGTCACTGTCTACCACAATACCGGCATCCAGCATCACAATGGAATCAGACGTTAAACCGGTTTTATAAAGATCATACGCCTGTTGGGTTAAAGCGACTAAAATATTCGGCTGTGTCACTTTGGGGTAATTGATTTCTTTTTCGGAAATAATAACTTCTGCTTTGCTGGCGCCGCCGCGGGCTTCCGGACCGTAAGACTGACTTTGCAGCGCATTCAAACCATCCAGCAGAGCGGCTTCCGCCAGAATAATTCCGGCCGTAATAATTCCCTGTCCGCCGGAACCGCTCAAGCGTATTTCAGTTTGTTTATTCATTATTTTCTCGCCTCCGCGGTTAGGATTGTCTTGGCATACTGCTCGCAGTATTCCGGTTCCGGTTTGTTGTATAACTCGCCGATCAGGAATTTATCGTCCAGTTGCTCCGTAGTCATTTTTTCGGCAGCTTTGACCGGAACGGCGTGATCCTTTTGCCAATTCAGCATTTCCACCGGACCACCCATTTTGTTCTTGCGGCCAAAATAAGTCGGGCAGGCTGAAACGGCTTCAATCAAGGAAAAACCTTTATTTTGAATGCCGCTCTTGATCAAATCCTTCAGTTGATTGGCATGATAGGTGGTGGAACGGGCGACATAGGTAGCACCGGCAGCCTGACCTAATTTACACATGTCAAAATTGCGGTCGATATTGCCATAAGGTGCCGTGGTAGCATAGCTTCCGGTCGGTGTCATCGGAGAAAATTGACCACTGGTCATACCGTAAATCGAGTTATTAAAGACGATGGTGGTCAAATCAATATTGCGGCGGCAGGCATGAATCAAATGGTTGCCGCCAATGGCGGTGCAGTCACCGTCGCCAGTCAGGACGATCACTGTCAAATCGGGATTTGCATATTTAACGCCGGTCGCAAAAGCCAGTGCGCGGCCATGTGTTGTATGCAGTGTATTGAAATCCAAGTAACCGGTGGCGCGGGATGAACAGCCAATACCGGAGACGAGCACCACTTTATCACGATCTAAACCCAATTCTTCAATTGCTCTCAGCACCTGCTGCATGATGATGCCATTGCCGCAGCCTGGGCACCAAATGTGAGGCATTTTATCTTCACGAAGAAGTTCTCTGCCGTTACTCATGCCTGCACCCCCTTAATTGCATCGATAATTTCTTGTGGATTGAGCGGTTCCCCGTCGACACGGTTGACGCCAATGATTTCCTGTTTGAGCACTCGCTCTACTTCCAAACTCAATTGTCCCAAATTCATTTCCGGAACGATTACTTTTTTGCCTTTGGCGGCATGCAGCAAAGCGTCTGCCGGGAAAGGCCAAATGGTAATGGGACGGAATAAACCAACCTTATAACCCGCCAAACGAGCTTCTTCCAAAGCCGCTTTGGCCGAACGAGCGGTGCAGCCATACGCAACGAGAATAATCTCGGCATCGTCACAGAAAAGCTCTTCCCATTGCAGGATGTCATCCAGATGGCGGTCGATTTTATTGTGCAGACGGCGCAGCATATAATTGACCTGCGGAGCTTTCGTGGTGGCAAAGCCGGTACGGTCATGAGTCAGACCGGTAACATGATAATGATAACCAGTACCGAAGGGAGCCAAAGGAGCAACGCCGTCCTCGGGTGCATCATAAGCGGAGTAATCCGCCGGTGAACCGGTTGGCTTCGCGCGGTCAATCACTTCATAAGTTCCCACTTCCGGTGTTTCCATCCGCTCGCGCATATGGGAGACGATTTCATCCATTAAGAGGATGACAGGAGTACGATATTTTTCGGATAAATTGAAGGCACGCACTGTTAAGTCGAATGTCTCGCGTACTGAAGAGGGAGACAGTGCGATCATCGGATGATCACCATGGGTTCCCCAACGTGCTTGCATCACATCTCCCTGTGCTGGCGCGGTGGGAACACCGGTACTGGGACCGGCACGCTGCACATCGACAATCACACATGGAACTTCTGTAATCGCGGCAAAGCCGATATTTTCCTGCTTGAGAGAAAATCCCGGTCCGGATGTTGCAGTCATCGATTTTCTGCCGGTCAGACTAGCGCCGATCACAGCGCCCATACTGGAAATTTCATCTTCCATCTGGATGAATCTGCCGCCTGTTTTCGGTAAATTTTCTGCCAATAATTCTGCAATTTCCGTGGATGGGGTAATGGGATAGCCGGCAAAGAAACTGCAGCCGGCCGCTAAGGCACCAGCCACGCAGGCTTCATTGCCCTGGATCAGTTTTGCCTTCGTCATTTTGTCTCCTCCTTCCCGTCTTCCAAGTAAATGGCGAAATCAGGGCACCGCATTTCACATTGACCACAGCGGATACATAACTCGCTGTTCCAAGTCGGTTTCCCGTTCTTTTGCGGTGTCAGCGCTTTTTTGGGGCAAAAAGCCATACAAATTCCGCAGGCTTTGCACCATTTTTCGTTGATTGTCACAACCCGATTCTTTGGATTGTTGTCCATAACACAAATTACCTCCTTTAGTCTTTCCTGTCACGCAAACGCAACACAGCATTCTTGAGCAAATTGATCGATCCCATATCCGGACGATAGATAAATTCTATCACTTCAATGGGGCGGCGTCCCACCAGCTTCTGCACTTCTTCTTTGCGGCCAGGTGATACGACGACAACTTCGACCGAATCAATCAATTGTCTGACAATTTCAGGATTTCTGGAAGTTGTTCTGACAAATTTCAAACCCGGAATTCCGGAATTCTGAATAGAACGAATGACATCTGTAGCAAATACATCCGATGAAGAAACTAAACCGATTTTCTCTGTCTTCGACAGGGTAGCGATCTTCACAATCGTATCCACCTGAGGATCTTGGGCAATTCCCAGAATGGTATCTCTGCGTTCCGGCATAAACGCAGTCACTTCCTCTAAATGATAAAAAGTCGTAACAATCAGATCTGCTTTTTGTAAAGAATCTCGTTTACTCTGCAAATCTTCCAACAAGACCGGTTCGACGGTCACGCCGGAACCCAATTCGATTTCTTTGGCGAAATAATCCGCCTGTTCGTGATTGCATTCGATGAAAATAAGATGGACTTTTTTGAAATGGCCCTGGCACTCACGGATACAACCCGAAAATAAGCTGGTGAATTCCTCCAAGGTATAGCCGTTCTCCGCTGCTTCTTTGATGACATTATCGATCGACTTCATCAATGCCTGGCGTCGGTCGATTTGTTGAAGACGGCGCTCCAAATCAGCAACATAAGTACCACTGCCTTGACGTGAAATCACTAACCCTTCGGATTCTAATTCGTAGTATGCCAGACTGATCGTGTTCCGACTGACCTGCAGCTTCTCCGACATTGTCCTTTCCGTAGCAAGACGTTCGCCGGTGGAAAGAGTACCACTGAGGATCATGCTTTTAAGTTGTTCAGAAAGCTGAAGGTAAAGTGGCACACCATTCTTTTTGTCTAGATAAATATTGGACAGGTCCACAATTTCCTCCTTAAGCCAATTTTGGTCTGCAAGGCAGACAAGAAACAGAAATCATTCTCATATTTCTCTTTTTCTTTGCAAAAACCTTTTAAAATCACAATATTCATTATGTCTATTTCTGTACTCAGAGATCATTGGCCCTTTATAATGGGCCAATGTGGACTATTATTGTTTGAATTGCCCTAACATCAGAGCAAATAGAAACGGCGATTATGAAATTTCTTTCCAGTTGACTCTTTCGATTTTGCTGGTTTGACCATTGTTCTCGCTGATTTCCAGAATCACTGCGTTGAACTGTCCCGGACCTTCCGCCGGTTCAAAACGAGCCGGTAAAGCGGTTAAAAATCGATACAGCACCGGTTCCACTTTTGTACCCAGAATTGATGTCAGTGCACCGGTCATCCCTACATCGGTAATATAGGCCATTCCCTGCTTGAAAATCTGTTCGTCAGCCGTTTGCACATGCGTATGAGTACCCAAAAGGGCTGAAACTTTCCCCTCAGCATAATAAGCCATCGCTAACTTCTCCGAAGTGGCTTCTGCGTGAAAATCGAGAATGCGGATTTTAATCTCCGGTGGGATCTCCGCTAAGACCCGGTCCAACACCGTAAAGGGGGAATCGACTTCTGCCAAAAAAACGCGGCCCAGCAAATTGATCAAAGCAATCTGAATGCCTGTGCTGCCCACCCAGCAACTGGTCCAGCCGCGACCGGGCACCCCTGCCGGATAATTGGCAGGCCGGATCAAACGATCCTCCTGATCAATAAAATCAAAAACCGCTTTTTGGTCCCAAATGTGATTGCCGCTGCTGATCAGATCGACTCCACTGCCAAAAAGCTGGTCGGCAACCTCGCGGCTCAGCCCCTTGCCGCGCCAAGCATTTTCTCCATTCGCTATCACGCTCTGAATATTATTTTTCCGTCTGAATTGAGGCAGCTGCTCCTGCACAATTCTGCAGCCGGTCTGACCTACCACATCACCGATAAATAAAATACGCATCACTTGCTTTTCCTTCTTAGCCTTTCTTCTGTTCCGTAACCTGATGAATGTATATGGAATCATAATCTCTGAAAGCGCGGATCGGCACAAAATCAGCATGACAAACATACTGATAGAGCGCTTCATATAATTGATTATGCTGCTGCCATTGTTCGTTGCTCAGATCATTGTCCGATTCTTCCTCACTGTCTTCCGCAAAGTAGCGCTCAAACAGATCATAGATCGCTTCGATTTCGTAAGGGGTCAGGCTCTTCATATCGCGCTGAACACTGATTTTATTCTGATACTCAGTAACAGATAAGTCCACTTGATAGATTTCCGGTTTGATCCGATCGATCATATGGAAAAAGTGAATTCCCTGTTTGAGTTGTTTGATTGCATGCTGATAGTGATCTTTCTCTTTGCCGTTTTTTTGCACAGTAAAATCCAGGGTTATTGATTTATCGGCTGTGTTAAGGAAAATCGAAGAAAGGCAGGGATAGATCATCATCGCGGAAATTAGAAAAGCAGCGCCAAGGGGTGCTTCCTCTTTGATCTCGTTCATTGAATTTCACCTCACTTTATTATATTCACGTTCCCGTTTGCTTTTCCTTCTTATTGGCAACGAAAACGGAAATACGCCGGCATGAAAAAAAGCTGTTCAGCAATCTTTTTGACTGCTGAACAGCTTACCAGTCTTTCTCAAGAGCGAGCGCTCCTATTTCGCGTAATCGACCACTCGAGTTTCCCGGATCACCGTAATTTTAATCTGACCGGGGTAATCCAAGTTCTCTTCGATTTTCTTGACGATATCATGCGCTAATTTATAAGACATCACTTCGTCCACTTTTTCTGGTTTTACCATGATACGCACTTCTCTGCCGGCTTGTATCGCATAAGCTTGCTCAACGCCTTCAAAATCCGTAGCGATTTCTTCTAATTTATGCAGACGTTTGACATATGTTTCCAATGTTTCGCGCCTGGCGCCCGGGCGTGCAGCCGAAATGGCATCTGCAGCCTGCACCAAAGAGGCAATGACCGTTTTTGTTTCAACATCACCGTGATGCGCTTCGATTGCATGCAGTATTTCAGCATTTTCACCGAATTTGCGTGCTATTTCCACCCCGATCGCCACATGGGATCCTTCGATTTCATGATCCACTGCTTTGCCGATATCATGCAGCAAGCCGGCTCGTTTGGCAAGCGTAACATCCGCTCCCAATTCTGCAGCCATCATCGAGGCTAGATAAGCAACTTCACAGGAATGTTTCAGCACATTCTGACCATAACTGGTTCGGAAATGCAGCCGGCCTAATAGTTTGATGATCTCTGGATGAATTCCGTTGACTCCAACTTCAAAGGTAGCTGACTCTCCTTCTTCTTCGATCCGTTGATCCACTTCCCGAATTGCCCGCTCGACAACTTCTTCAATCCGCGCAGGATGGATACGGCCGTCCTGGACCAAACGAGTCAAAGCGACCCGGGCAATTTCGCGCCGCACCGGATCGAATCCGGATAAAATAACAGCTTCTGGAGTATCGTCAATAATTAAATCAATACCGGTTAAGGTTTCCAAGGTTCGGATATTTCTGCCTTCCCGTCCGATGATTCTACCCTTCATTTCTTCATTGGGTAATTCCACTACCGAAACGGTTGTCTCAGCAACATGGTCGGCAGCGCAGCGCTGAATCGCTAAACTGACAATCTCTCTCGCCTTGCGGTCTGATTTTTCCTTGGCTTGAATCTCAGCATTGCGAATGATCAGTGCCATATCCAGTTGAACGGCTTCTTCTGTTTGGCTTAACAAAAATTGCTTGGCTTCTTCTTTTGACATGGCAGAAATACGTTCTAATTCTTTCCAGTGACGCTGATAAACCTCTTCCGCCTTCCCCTTGAGTGCCTCAATATCCTGCTCCCGTTTGGCTAAAACCTCCTCGGTTTTTTCGAAGGCTTCGGTTTTCTTGTCCAGTAACTCTTCTTTTTGAATCGTCCGACGTTCTAAACGCTGCAGTTCATTGCGGCGTTCCTTAATCTCTTTTTCTAAATCGGACCGCAAATGATGTACTTCTTCTTTCGCTTCCAGCAATGCTTCTTTCTTTTGTATTTCCGCGTCGCGAATGGCTTTTTCTAAAATATCTTTTGCCTGTTCCCGCGCAGAACCCAATTGAGCTTCGTCCGTTTTTATTTTATAGGTTTTACCGGTGAACCAACCGATCAAACCTCCGGCTATCAAAGCGATTGCTCCTGTTATAATAAGTTCCTGAATGATTAACACCTCCTATTGATTAAATTTTCAATGAACCGTGACATTCCGTCTATACAAAACTAAAAAATCAGTGAAAACGGATTGGCAGAAGGTTAAGACTGTTTCTTCAACTGTCAGCAAACGAATCATTCATAAAATTCTGATTCGCTTTCGCCTCTGCTCGTCTATTTTATACTGAAATCATGCTCACGTCAAGATGAGGAAGCAGATTTCTAAAAGTTTTCATTGAAATCAAGCTCCGGTTGGCAAACAATTTGCAAAGCTTTCAGTACAATATCCATTGGAAAGCCATGCCGCAGTAATTTCTGCATGATTTTCTGCTTTTCCTGATAATCAACAGGGATTTTTTTATGAATCAGACCCTGAAGAAGAGCAATTGCTTTTTGAAGTTCTTCTTCCGGCGGCAGCGAACCCAAACAAACCTTGATCAGTTCACGCTCATAACCTCGTTGTGACAGCAAGGCAGTCATTTCATAATTGCTTTTATTACTCTGCCGGCGATAATGCTCCAGCCAGAGCAGGCAATCGCGCTGTTCGTCCAGATAATGCTGCGCTTCGGCATAGGCAAGCACACGTTCGATCGTTTCGGCATCGTAAACGGCACCTAGTTTTTCACATAGGCGCCGTTTGGAATAGGCCATTTTGGATAACAACTGCAGACATTTCGCCAGACAAGCCTGTTCCGCTGTTTTCATTCTTCTTCGTCCGCTAATTCAGATTCTTCCGATATTTCTTCAGCCGGAAGGGCTTTGATGGCATTCAGTTTATAAGCTTCCCGGACTTTTAGTTCCACTTCGTTTAATAAATCAGGATGGTCGATCAGCAATTGCTTGACATTCTCTCTGCCCTGCCCTAAACGTTCACTGTTATAGGAGAACCAGGCGCCGCTCTTATTGATAATCTCGCATTCGACAGCCATATCCAGGACAGAACCTTCTCTGGAAATTCCCTTGCCATACATGATGTCAAATTCTGCTTGTTTAAACGGCGGTGCGACTTTATTTTTCACTACTTTCACTCTGGTTCTATTGCCGACAATTTCCGTTCCCTGCTTTAAGCTTTCAATGCGCCGGATATCCAAGCGAATACTGGCATAGAATTTCAGAGCTTTTCCGCCGGTAGTTGTCTCCGGATTGCCAAACATGACGCCAATTTTTTCGCGCAGCTGATTGATGAAGATCACAACGGTATGTGATTTGGAAATGACTCCGGCCAGTTTGCGCAAAGCTTGTGACATCAGCCTGGCCTGCAAGCCCATAAAAGAGTCGCCCATCTCACCGTCGATTTCCGCCTTCGGCACCAGAGCCGCTACCGAGTCGATCACGATCACGTCCAAGGCACCGCTGCGGACCAAAGCTTCCGTAATCTCCAGGGCTTGTTCACCAGTGTCCGGTTGTGAAATGATCAAATCGTCCATATTAACGCCTAAATTGGAAGCATAAGTCGGATCCAAGGCATGTTCCGCATCGATGAAGGCGGCCGTCCCACCGGTTTTCTGCGCTTCCGCAACAATATGCAGAGCCAAGGTTGTTTTACCGGAAGACTCCGGTCCATAAATCTCCACCACGCGGCCGCGCGGTACACCCCCAACACCGAGGGCAATATCGAGAGCCAATGATCCGGTCGGAATGACATCGATATTCAAACGTGCTTCTGCTTCTCCCATCCGCATAATCGATCCCTTACCGAACTGTTTTTCGATTCCGGCCAAAGCCGCATCGAGCGCCTTTTGTTTGTTCTGAGCTGTTGGAGTTGCCATTTTTGAATCCCTGCCTTTCCCTATTCTTTTTGATTTTGAGTTCCGAGTTCCGCTTGATCCGGTAGGATACTGCAATAAATGTATTGTTTTCCGCCGGCAGCCGGCATGTCGTTCCTGCGCAGGGTCAAACCTCGCTTTGCTAATTCACTCAAGCGGTTGCTGGCTGTATTGATGGCGATCTGCATAAAATCTGCGATCTCTCTGGCGGTGACAGTCTTATTTTGGTTCAGCACGTCCAACGTGGCGAGCAGCGGCTCTTTCAGTTCACCTAAAATACGCAGCTGACCCCCGTTGAGATAACAAGTTACCAAATTACGCTGAGACAGCGCGGCTGCCACATTTTCCAGCTGATCTTCCGATAAATTGCTGAGCAGAAACGCTTTCGGTCCAAAAAAATCCCCGCAGATTTCGATCAGGAGTTTTGCGATGCATTCGTCGGCACAAGAAAAATCGAGGATCTGAACCGCTTTAAAATTTAGAATCAAGACCTCCGGCTCGCTCGATGCCTGTAAAATTGCCGCCAGTTGCTCTTTCACCGCTTTTCCGGTTTTTCTGGTTACCAGAACCGGTGTAAAATCAGCCATAGCGACTTTCGTAAACCGCAAGGCTATCACCTCCTAGCTTTCATTGTATTCATTGAAAGCAAATTCAGTTTAACAGATTACCCGTTTTAATGCAATACTTTTCTTGCTTATTTTATAAAGATTTATATTCTATCAGATATCTGTTATTTAAGACGTTACCATGAGCAGATACCAGACTCTGTATTGAAATTATCAGCAAAGCAAAAATAATCAAAAAATCGAACCTTTCCTGACAGCAGCTCGAAAGAGGCTGTATACCAGGAACGGTCCGATTCTAGAAACAAAACGAGAATTTTTAAAAAGCGAAACCAGAGCAAAGCAAACGATTTGCCTGATTCATTTTGGATCCGTACTGCCGAAACCACCTTGGCGCGGTTTTGAAGCGATGGCTTCCTGCTCACTGACCAGATACTGCGTAAAAATTCCCTGAGCAACCGCCTGTCCTTTTTTGATGACTGCATCTTGCTCCCCCTGATTGCGCACTGCCAAGAGGATATGTCCCTCATTGTCTGGGTTATTATAATAGTCGGCATCGATTACGCCAACGCCATTGGCCAGTATCAAATCTTGCTTGACGGCTAAGCTGCTGCGAATCATAATCAGCAGCACTTCGTTTGCCGACATATAAGCTTTTAAATTGGTCGCTACCAAGGCTGTCTCTCCAGGCCGCAGTGTGACAGTTTCGGCCGCTTCCAAATCGTAGCCGGCGCTGCCGCTCGTCTTACGCTGCGGTAACGCAGCATTTTGATCCTGACATGCCGTAATCCAAGAAAATCCTCGCATGGCTATTCTCCTCCTGATCATAGGTTTGCTTTGCGTCCGGAAATAGCTTCCCGGCGCTGCGGAAAAGTGCAGCGGTTAAAAATAGAATTCTGTAAAAAAAGGGACCGTTCTGTCAACGGCCCCTTTTAAAGATGAAAGACTAAGAACGCATGGCATCCTCTTTGATCACTTCTTTACGGGAAAGATTGATCCGACCTTGTTTATCAATTTCGGTGACTTTGACTAAAATCTCATCGCCAACGGAAACAACATCCGAAGGATTCTCGATTCTTTCCAAGGCAAGCTGTGATACGTGGACCAAACCTTCTTTACCCGGTAAAACCTCAACAAAAGCACCATATTTTTCGACGCGGGTGACTTTACCCAGATAAACCGTGCCAACCACAACGTCTTTCGTGATTCCTTCGATGATCTTCAGCGCTTTCAGTCCGTTTTCATATTGCATCCCTGCTACTGCAATGAAGATGCGGCCGTCCTGCTCTACATCGATTTTCACGCCGGTTTCTGCAATGATTTTTTGGATTACTTTGCCGCCCGGTCCAATCACATCGCGGATTTTATCCACATCAATCTTCAAAGTCAGAATACGCGGGGCGAAAGGAGACATTTCTTTGCGCACTTCCGGCAAGACCGTCAGCATTTTATTTAAAATAAACAATCTGCCCTCTTTGGCCTGCGCCAAAGCGCGGCGCATGATATCCAAATCCAAACCGGCTACTTTAATATCCATCTGCAGCGCATTGATACCTTTGGCTGTGCCTGCCACTTTAAAATCCATGTCTCCGTAATGATCTTCTAATCCTTGAATGTCGGTTAAAATTGCAATCCGGTCTCCTTCTTTGATCAGACCCATGGCAATACCGGCAACCGGTGACTGGATTGGTACACCGGCATCCATCAAAGCCAAGGTGCTGCCGCAGACGGAAGCCATCGAACTGGAGCCGTTGGATTCCAATACTTCAGAAACCAGGCGAATCGTATAAGGAAACTGTTCTTCGTCCGGCAGCATGGGCAGCAAAGCGCGCTCCGCCAAAGCACCGTGACCAATGTCCCGTCGGCTCGGTCCGCGCATCGGACGTGTTTCACCCACACTGTAAGGCGGGAAATTGTAATGATGCATATAGCGTTTGGTATCATCCTCTTCAGACAAACCATCCAATTTCTGGACATCACCCATTGCACCCAATGTAGCGGAGGTTAAAACCTGCGTTTGTCCTCTGGTAAATAAACCGGAACCATGGGTCCGCGGCAGGACGCCTACTTCAACACTGATCGGACGAATTTCCGTCGTCACCCGACCATCCGGACGGTTGCCCGATAAAATCATATCGCGCACAACTTCTTTAAGCACTTCGTTCAGTGCTTCGCCGATGTCTTTGCTGTTATCCGGATATTTCTCTGCCAAAGCAGCCTTAACCTGCGCATTGACCTGTTCGACTGCGGTTTCCCGCGCTAATTTCTCCTGTGTCGCTGAGGCTTCGTAAATCGGCTTCAGTGCCATGACGCGCACAGCGGCCATAATTTCTGCCGGTACTGTATAAATGGCGACCTGCATCGGTTCTTTGCCTGCCAGAGCGATCAGTTCGTCTTCCATCGCAATGATCTCTTTGATCACGGCATGCGCCCGGGCCAAAGCATCGATGATCACATCTTCCTGAACTTCCTTTGCGCCAGCTTCTACCATGTTGATCGCATCTCTGGTTCCGGCTACCTGCAAATGCAGAATGCCGTTTTTTTCCTGTTCGGCAGTTGGATTGACGATCAGTTGTTCTCCGTCATAACCCATCATCACGCTGGCGATCGGACCATTGAAGGGAATACCAGAAAGGCAAAGTGCGGTAGAAGCGCCGATGATAGCTGCTACTTCCGGTGCGTTATCCTGCTCCACACTCAAAACAGTGACGACAATCTGGACATCATTGCGGAAACCTTCCGGAAACAGCGGACGAATTGCCCGATCGGTAACCCGAGCGGAAAGTGTCGCCTTCTCAGAGGCTCGGCCTTCGCGTCTGCCCCAGGAACCGGGAATTTTACCAACGGAATAGAGGCGTTCTTCATAATCTACAGTGAGAGGAAAGAAATCTGTACCCAGACGCGGTTCTTTGGACGCGCAAGCTGTGACCAACACCACTGTATCCCCATAACTGACCAGCACAGCTCCGCCGGCTTGTTTTGCTAAACGGCCGGTTTCAATTTTTAAGGTCCTGCCGGCGATTTCTCGTTTTACTTCATGTACCATTTGTACCTCCTATTGATTTTTACTTTCTTATTTTTATTAACTTTGATTAATTCCACAATCAGTAAAGATTTCCTTCCTTGAACGGAAATAATCCCTGTTTTCTGCCGATGCTTTCAGTAAGAGTTCCTGATTAAGCATTCTTTCGCTTTCCCGAGTGTCTGTCAATACGCTGCAAACCGATCAGGTTTATCTTGTTTTTAAATTAGATCCTATCTCCTTGATGAAGTTTTAGCTAATGATTTGTTTTCGAGCATCAGCCATAGACAAAAGAGTATTTCATAACCTACCATCAGACTGGAAACCACGGCAGCATGAAACAAAATACCTATCACAAGTGCAGAAAAAGAAATCAGGATAGACATGATTGAATAGGCCTTTGAGCGATATAACCAGCCAAAAGGCAGCAAGTGTGCTCCAAAAATAACCGCTAAAACCATTACCATCTTATCTGGTACCGTTGGATAGACCCACATAGCAATGAGCAGATATAGAAATTGATTGCAGGAAAATAAAAGCCCTAATTGATTCAATGGGTTATCGTTTGTTGAAAATTCCGCCTTGATGATTTTTGAAAACAGATAGGCAAGTGGGAGAAGTGGTGCTGTAAAACAGAAGGTCAGAAAATTTTTCGTTTGGACATCTTCAATTGGCAGCAGAGATACAACCAGTACAGCACACCAGATGACGACAGAAGCCATAATAAAATGCAGGCCCTTTTTTCCCCTGATTGCAATATCTATTCTCAATTCGTTCAAATTCATTTTCCTGTTCTCCTTATTATGAAGTAAAAGCAATGCGTTATCCCTGTTCCATCTTTGTTTTATGAAACAGCGCATGAATCGTTGATTTAAAAATCCAATATCATACTCTATCAATTACATCCTGTTTTTAAAGCTTTCAAGACAAGCTTAAACGACTCTGCAGAAACAAGAAAGCTTCCATCATCGTTTTTATCGTCTCATTTTTCATATGATGCAAATAAGGGAATTTTTCAACACCTTTTTGAAATACAACCTAAAAAAACTGCCTTCTGTTCGCTGAAAGCAAAACAGAGAGCAGTTTTTCGAGGTGAATTAACGACGGATTTTTAATTTCTCGATGATGACACGATAACGGTCAATATCTACCTTTTTGACATAATCCAATAAACCACGGCGCTGACCAATCATCAGGAACAAACCACGACGGGAGTGATGGTCTTTGCGGTGAATTTTCAGATGTTCGGTCAATTGATTGATCCGTTCCGTTAAGATGGCGATTTGAACTTCCGGAGATCCGGTGTCGCCTTCGTGCAGCTGATAAGTCTTAATGATTTCTTGTTTGAGATCTTTGACTAACATAATTTGAGTTCCTCCTACTTTTTTTAGTCCCAAAAGCCAAGTAAACAGGCAGGAGGCGCCAGCAACCTCGCTTTGGGTCATGACTTGATGTCAAAAGTATTATAGCTTATTTCTGCTATGAACGCAAGATCTATTCAGAGAGAGAATCTGACAGAAACGTAAGTCGTCCAAAAATGTTCCCTTTTGACCAGGGAAATCCCTGCAATTGCAATTGAAATTCTCTCGCTTGTTCACCGACCACAAAAAAACAGCCCGCATAGCTCAGTTTCGTTTCCGGGTGATAAAAACGGATGGGGTAGCTGCCTTGTTCTGGCAAGACTGTTTTCGCAGTCTGGATTAACCTGCCGGTTTCCGGTCCCACTGCAGTAAGACAGATCTCTGCTTCATAAAGTCGGCCCAACAGCAGCGCAGCCAAGCGCAAATCACCGCCCGCAACCGCCGAACGGATGCGTGTACTAGAAACGGGCTGCTGCAAATACTCCACTGCCGGCTGAATGATCAGTTCAAAGCCTTTTTGGCTGCTCAAGGTTTGCAATAATTCTGTTCTGCCTTTGCCGCCGCAGCCAAAGCTATAATCGTATCCCACCGAAATACAAGCTGCTTCGCAGCGCGTCAGCAGTACCTGTTCAACAAAGTCCTGCGGCTGCATTTGCTGCATCTTTATCGTGAATGGAACCAGAATCAATTCATCCACCTGCATTTTTTTCAGCAGCGCGGCACGTTGTTTGGGAGTTGTCAGCAATTGCAGAACGCTCTTTCTATGCAGAACTTGCATGGGATGAGGATCGAACATCAAGACGCTGGAGCGATAGGATTTTTCAGCCGCTCTCTGTACTGCCGCAGCAATGATCGGACGGTGTCCGATGTGAATTCCATCAAAATTCCCGAGCGCAATCGCTCGCTTTCCTTTGGGTAAATTCGTCAAGCCATGAACTATCTGCATGCTGTCACCTGTTTTGCTTCCGCTTTGATTGAAGAAAGATCCATTGCGATCAGATTAGCGAAGACTTTATGTGGCTTTAAAACTAGGTTTTGCCGACAATCGTCCAGCGCAATTTCTGCAATGGCGTGTAAATTCTCCTCCGCATCACAAACAAGCATTTCTTTTGCCGCCCCTGCCGCAGCCGGCAGCAATACTGTCCGACCAAAATGAAGTTCCCGTAGTTGTGTCTCATTCAGGATGCAGGCAGGTAAGCCAAGATGCGCAGGTGTCAGTTTGCTGAAAAGCTTCGCTGCCTGATTGGCTGCACATGCTTCTTCGACTTCTGCTTTGGAAACTGCCTGTTCCAAGCAAAACAGACCGCTTCTGGTTCGCTGCAGTTGCTGCATGACAGCGCCGCAGCCCAACTGGTTGCCGATGTCTTCACAGAGCGTCCGAATGTAAGTCCCTTTGCTGCAAGTGACTTCCAATGCGAGGCTGCTGCCCTTTTGCAGTTTAGCCGGCAATTCTGTGAGCAGCTGCAGTTCTTCAATCAGAATCGGCCGTGCTTCCCGTTCAATGCTTTCGCCTTTGCGCGCCAATTCATATAAACGGATACCATTGACCGAAATTGCGGAGTGCATCGGCGGAGTCTGCTGCAGCTCCCCTCTGAAATGCGACAGCACCTGCAGCACCTCATCCGCTGCAAGGCTGAAGGTTTGGCTCTCTGTCATACAGCCACTCACATCGTAAGAATCGGAACGCCAGCCAAAGAGCATCGTGACACGGTAGGTTTTACTCCTGCCGGTTAAGTATTCTGCTAAACGGGTCGCATCCCCAACACAGAGCGGTAGTACACCGGTAGCCAAAGGATCCAGCGTGCCGGTATGGCCTATTTGTTTTATTTTCAGCTGTCGGCGCAAAAAAGCAACCAGATCATGGGAGGTTGGTCCGGCAGGTTTTGCTAAATTTATCACTCCATGCATGCTAGTACCCAAACATCTTTCCATTCGCTGCGCAGCTGCTGCTGCACTTCCTGCAAACTGCCATTTTTTTGAAATGCCGCCGCCTGGCGATGCCCCCCGCCGCCGCGCGCAGCGGCAAAAGCGGCCAGATCATATTCGCTGTCCCGCTGACGCAGAGAAATTTTCCAAACATCGTGGTCAATTTCTTTCATAAAAGCCACGATGCTGCAGCCATCAACACACTGCAGCATTTCCAGCACCTCGCTGATGATATCACTGTCCTGCAGTTGCTGCATTTCATCATAATTGAAGTAGGTAGACAGTAACCCTTCTTCAGACTGCAAACGCTGCAGAGCAACGCCAAAAGCCTGCACTTCATGCAGCGTATAATTAGAAAAATAGCGCTGATAAACGCTGTTGGGATTTTGCCGTAAAACAGCTGCCGCCTGAAAAGTTGCCGCTGTCGTATTGGCATAGTGAAAGAAACCTGTATCGGCAGCCAAGCCGACAAATAAACTGCGGCAGATACTTTCCGTTTGCCACCTTGGCTGCAGCACCAGCAATTCTGTCAGCATTTCTGCGGTAGCGGCCGCCTTGACGTCAATCCAACCATCATAACCACAGCTCGAGGCCGTTAGATGATGGTCAATCACCAGAATTCGTTCACTCAAATCCAACAGTTTTTGCCAGAAAGTGGGTGTACGTTTCGGTTCACAGCAATCCACTAAAATCAGAATGCCGACTTTTTCAATCGTTTTACTGGCCATCAGCTCGATCCCCTCCAACAGGGGCTGCAATAAACGTGGAATAATCCGTTCGTCATCAACAATCTGGACCGTCGCACCCGCTAAGCGCAGCATTTGCGACAGGGCTACCGTGCTGCCCAAGCAGTCTCCATCCGGATGCTGATGATAAATCAGTGTGAAAAGGGGCGACTGGGATAAAATCCCTGCCGCCTCTTTTGCTTCAAATCGATTTGCCATAGTGACACCTCGTTTTTTGATACTAAACTTTTTCGTTTGGATCAATTTTCGCTTGATCACTGACTTTTTTCATTAAGTCGATCAATTCGGAGCCATGTGCAATGGAATCATCGTAGAGAATCACTACATCCGGCGTATAACGTAAACTGACTGCTTGGCCAATGGTGGAACGAATCAAACCCTTGGCACTCTCCAAACCTTGCATGGTGGCTTTTTGCTCTGCTTCCGAACCTAAAACACTGACATAGATTTTGACCAAACGCAAATCACCACTGACCTCCACATCGGAAACGCTGACAAAACCGATGCGAGGATCACGCAGGTCATTCAGGATCAATTCGCTGACGACTTGTTTAATAATTTCAGCAAGACGCAAAGCTCTTTGTTTCATCGCATTTCTCTCCTTTTAAGGAAAATTAGAGGTCGGTCCGTTTGACTTCTTCTTTAATATAAACTTCAAAACGGTCTCCGGTTTTGATGTCGTTGAAGCGTTCCAACATGATACCACATTCGTAACCGGCAGCCACTTCCTTGACATCGTCCTTTAAGCGGCGGAGTGAATCAATTTCACCTTCAAAGACTACAGTGCCATCACGAATCACACGTACCAAAGAACTGCGTGTCACTTTACCGTCATTAACATAGCAGCCGGCAATGTTGCCGATCTTGGAAATACGGAAGACCTCGCGGACTTCCACATGACCGATAATCGTGTCTTTAATTACAGGTGAGAGTAATCCCTTCATCGCGGCTTTCACATCATCAACAATTTCATAAATGATACGGTAAGTCCGGATATCAATCGATTGCTGATCGGCTATTTTTTGAGCATTTTGGTCCGGCCGCATATTGAAACCGATGATAATGGCATGCGAAGCGCTGGCCAGCATGACATCTGTTTCTGAAATGGCGCCGACACCGGTATGCACGATATTGACTTTGATTTCCGGGGTGGAGAGCTTTTCCAAGGCGTTTTTAATGGCATCGATGGAGCCAAAAACATCCGCTTTCAGGATCAGATTAAGATCTTTCACTTCACCGGTGGACATTTGCGTGAACAAATCTTCCAGAGTAATGCGGCTTGATTGCTTCTGTTCTTCGATTTTTTGGTTGGAAGCCCGCATTTCAGCCAATTGTCTGGCTTGACGTTCATCTTCTACTACGTAGAAAGAATCACTGGAATCCGGTACTTCGCTCAAACCAACCACCTCCACTGGAGTGGAAGGTCCGGCTTTCTTAATGCGTCTGCCCTTGTCGTCGATCATGGCACGTACTTTGCCAAATGTCTTGCCGACAATGAGCACATCACCAATATTCAAGGTACCTTTATGCACCAAAACCGTCGCGACCGGTCCGCGGCCTTTGTCCAGTTTGGATTCGATGACTGTGCCGACCGCTTTGCGATTCGGATTGGCTTTTAATTCCATGATCTCGGAGAGCAAGATAATACTTTCCAGTAAAGTATCGATCCCCTCATGCGTGTTGGCAGAAACCGGCACCATTATGGTGTCGCCGCCCCACTCTTCCGCGACAAGACCATATTCAGTCAGCTGCTGCTTCACACGTTCCGGCTGGGCATTGCTGCGATCGATTTTATTGATTGCTACGATGATTGGCACTTTTGCCGCTTTGGCGTGATTGATTGCTTCAATCGTCTGCGGCATGACACCATCGTCGGCGGCAACAACCAAAACAGCGATATCCGTGACCTGAGCGCCGCGGGCACGCATGGCAGTAAATGCCGCATGTCCCGGGGTATCCAGGAATGTGATTTTTTTTCCTTTGATTTCTGTGGTATACGCGCCGATCGCCTGTGTGATGCCGCCGGCTTCCCGCGTAGCCACGCTGGTGGAGCGGATTGCATCCAAAAGTGAAGTTTTACCGTGATCGACGTGGCCCATGACGGTGACGACCGGTGAACGCGGCAGCAGGTTTTCTTCGGTATCTGTTTCGTCTTCAATAATTGTTTCCGGGTTAAACGCTTCTTTGGGGGCAATCACCGTACTGCCGAATTCTTCGACAACCAGCGTTGCGGTATCCAAATCGATTTCCTGATTCATAGTGGCCATGACGCCAAACTTCATCATTTTTTTGATCACAGAAGCGGCATCGGTTTTCAGCAAATCAGCCAAACCCTTGACTGTCACGGTTCCGCCCAGCTCGATATGGCTGGGGGTTTGTGTATTCAGGACTTTTTCCACCATTTTACTGCGGTTATTCGGCTTACGGCCGTTTTTATTGGCACGACCGGCACGTGCTGCTTCGCCGTCGGAAGAAAACATGCGATCCTGTGTGCGATACCGTTCGTCGGAGTATTTGCGGTCCTTTTTGACCATCTTGTTGCCGGTTGTGACCGGCTGTGCAATCTGCGGCGGCGGCGGAACGACCGCCGGACGGCCGGAACGCTGCTGACGATTATCTGTTCTGGCACCCTGATTTTGCTGCATACCCGGGCGCGGCGGATAAGATGGACGCTGACCATCGCCTTGAGGCCGCGGCGGATAGGACGGACGCTGGCCATCACCTTGAGGCCGTGGCGGATAAGACGGACGCTGACCATCGCCTTGCGGACGCGGCGGATAAGGCGGACGCTGACCATCGCCCTGCGGACGCGGCGGATAAGGAGGACGCTGACCATCGCCTTGCGGACGCGGCGGATAAGGAGGACGCTGGGCATCGCCTTGCGGACGCGGCGGATAAGGCGGACGTTGAGCATCTCCTTGCGGACGCGGCGGATAAGGCGGACGCTGGGCATCTCCTTGCGGACGCGGCGTATAAGGCGGACGCTGGGCATCTCCTTGCGGACGCGGCGTATAAGGCGGACGCTGGGCATCCCCTTGCGGACGCGGCGTATAAGGCGGACGCTGAGCATCTCCTTGCGGACGCGGCGTATAAGGCGGACGCTGGGCATCACCCTGTGGGCGCGGTGTGTAGGGCGGACGCTGGTCATCGCCCTGCGGACGCGGTGCATCCGTGCGCGGATATTGCGGTCTGGTTCCATCCGGGCGTGTGCCGGCCGGCTGGTTCGGACGTTGATTGGCGTAGGTACTGCCGGGTTGATTCGGACCTTGCTGCATCGGTCTTGCCGGCGCAGGTCTGACAACTGGAGCTGCCGCCTGGTTTTGTATTTCGGTTGACGGCAGAGCAGAAGCAAGCTTCTCCTCAGACGTGCTTAGTTCTGTCTTGCCATCGAGCACCACTTCCGCCGATTTGGCTTCGGTCTGTACATGCAAAACTTGCGCTTCCGTGTTCAGCGCTTCCGGCAGGACCGCATCCGGTTTGATATTCACTTTTATTGTTTCTGCTTGCGCTTCTTTTTCCGCTTTCAGCGCGTTCTTTTTGGCTTTTTCTCGCATAATGACATCAGAAACTGCTTTTTCCACAGAATCTTCAATCATGGTTTCATTGGTTACATCAGGAATCTCCAGCGCAGTCAAGAGACTTCCGATCAACTTGCTGGAAACTTTTAATTTTTTGGCTAATTCATTAACAGTGATATTACCCATCGAGCCACCTCCATTTTTCGGTAAATTACCAGATCCAGTTATAGAATAGACTTGACCCCTCCTAATCGAATGATCGGCAGTCTGCATCAATGTAGAAACGAAGGAACACTGAAAAACAGAGAGATGATTCTATATTAATATCAGGTCAGTTTACGAAAGCAGATTCGGCTTTGTCGCCAAAGCTTCCTGCTCTGTAATCTGTGCCTGTAATCTCGCAATGAGTTCGGCGGACAATTCTGATTTTAAGGCTTTTTGCATCCGTTTGGCTTTGACTGCCTGTGTAAAGCATTCTGTGCGCGGGCAAAGATAAACACCTCTGCCGGATTGTTTCCCCTTGAGATCCAAGAGGATCTCCCCTTCGGGAGTTCTGACAATGCGGATCAATGCACGTTTTTCATGCATCTCCTGACAGCCTACACATAAACGCTGCGGTGTTTTCTTTTGCTTCATCTGCATCACCCACTTTTATTCCTGTCTGCTGACAGGTTCTGCCTGTAATTGATTTTCACTTTTAATATCAATTTTAAAGCCTGTCAGTTTGGCAGCAAGGCGGACATTTTGCCCTTCCTTGCCAATCGCTAAGGATAATTGATAATCCGGTACGATGACTCTGGCTGATTTGCCGTCTTCATTGAGGGCGACCGAAATTGTTTTGGCCGGACTGAGGGCATTAGCGATATACTCGGCCGGATCAGGAGAAAACTTGACGATATCTATTTTCTCACCCTTCAGCTCATTGACTACCGCTTGGACGCGGGCACCCTTGGGACCGACACAAGAGCCAACCGGATCCACATTTTCATCTTTCGAATAGACTGAAACCTTAGAGCGCTGTCCTGCTTCGCGGGCAACGGCTTTCATCTCGATCGTACCGTCGTATAATTCCGGTACTTCCAATTCGAATAAACGGCGCAAGAGACCGGGATGGGAGCGGGAAGCAACGATTTGAGGACCTTTAGGCGAGCGCTTGACTTCAACCACAAAAAAGCTCATTTTCTGTCCTAATTGATATTCTTCACCGGCTACCTGTTCCCCTGCCGGCAGCAGCGCTTCTACCTGATTCTCCAACTCCACAATGATATTTTTATGTTCGAAGCGCTGAATCATACCACCCAGGATATCACCTTCGCGTTCCGCATACTGATCGTAAACTAAACCTCTTTCCGCTTCCCGCAAACGCTGGACAACAACCTGTTTTGCGGTTTGAGCGGCAATTCTGCCAAAATCGCGAGGCGTCACTTCGGTCTCGATTACATCATTCAGCTGATAATTGGGATTGAGCAGCTGGGCATTTTCCAGCGTCTCTTCGCTCTTAAGATCTTTGATTTCTGCTACAATCGTTTTCCTGGCATAAACGTGGATCGCACCGGTTAACTGATCGATGCTGACCCGCACATTGGCGGTGTTGTTGAAATTTCGTTTATAAGCTGATACGATCGCTTGCTCAATCGTTTTATTTAAAACGTCTTCAGAGATATTTTTTTCACGTGCAACGGCACGCAGCGCTTCTATGAATTCGGTATTCATACAATTACGACTCCTTCTGATCTGTCAGATAAACGAATTTCTCTCTATCTGTTCCAATCAATTTCCAGTTGGACTTTTTTTATCACGCCACGCGGGATGACAATCTGATTTCCATTCTGCTCCAGGATTATGCTTTCCTGATCAAACGCCGATAAATAACCCACTTGTATTTTTTGCTCCAACACGGCTTTACTGCACTGCACTTTGACTAGAAACCCAAGAAAACGCTGCAGATCGCGATCATTGCGCAGCTCGCGCTCCAAACCTGGTGAGGAAACCTCCAGGTAGTAATTACTGCGAATGGGATCCGCCTCATCCAAAGCAGGATCAATGGCTTTGCTAAATTTCTCGCAATCCTCATGGCTGATCTGATCCGGATGATCTATGCTAATACGTAGAATTAAATGGCCTGTTTCTCTCACAAGCTGCACCTGATAAATTTCATAACCAAGTTCAGAGGCGATTTTTTCCGCAATTTCTTTGCATCGTTCCAGCGGTGTTTTCATCGATCATCATTCCTTTACACAAAGAAGAGAGAGTGGGAATTCCCACTCTCGACTATTGAATAAGATTATAGCATAGATTTGCTGCGGATGCAATAAGCAATCGAAAAATAACGACAAGATCGCTCCTAATCGCATTGCCTTTCTATTTTGCTGCACTTTTTGACTGATAGACTTGTATGGCTGCTGCCAGATGTTCCAGATATTGAGTAGGTTCAAGAATTTCTTGGACTTCACCATGGACAAACAGCAAAGCCTTTTCTTTCCCGAGCGCCAAACCAATATCAGCCTCGCGCGCTTCCGCCGGTCCGTTGACTTCACAGCCCATCACGGCAACGGTTAAGAAGGGACCCTGATAGCTGCGCAGCAATTTTTCGACCTCTGCCGCAATGCCATAAACATCGCCTTTGCGTCTGCCGCAGGTCGGACAGGAAATCAATTTGGCGCCGCGCTGACGCAAATCGAGGTTATTCAGAATCTGCCAGCCTACCCGCACCTCTTCCAAAGGACTGCCGGATAAAGAAACCCGGATGGTATCGCCCAATCCCTCCGCCAACAGGATACCGAGTCCGACGGAAGAACGAATGATTCCCGTACTGGGCGGTCCGGCTTCTGTAATACCTAAATGCAGCGGATAATCACATTCTTTTGCAACCAAACGATACGCTTCTACCGTTTCCAGCACATTGGACGCTTTTAAGGAAAGAACAATATCCTCGAAAGCGTTTTTTTGCAGCAAAGCAACATGCTGTAAGGCACTCTCCACCATCGCGGCAGCAGTTGGATGCTGGTATTTTTCCAGAATGGAGCGTTCCAGCGAGCCGCCGTTTACCCCGATCCGAATCGGAATTCCTTGACATTTGGCAGCATCAGCCACTGCTTTGACCCGCTCATCGCTGCCAATATTACCCGGATTTATTCTGAGTTTGTCGACCCCCTGCCGGATCGCTTCCAGAGCCAGACGATAATCAAAATGAATGTCCGCCACCAGCGGCAACTGGATCTGCGCTTTGATTTTTCCAATCGCTTCGGCTGCTTCCCAGTCGACAACCGCGACCCGCACGATTTCACAGCCGGCTGCTGCCAAGTCGCGAATCTGAGCCACTGTAGCGGGAATATTCCTCGTGTCGGTATCACACATAGACTGTACCAGAACGGGAGAACCTGCTCCGATCTGAGTGCTGCCGATCTTAATTTTTCTGGTTTGCTGCCGTAGCATCGCGTTCACCTGCTTTACTTTATTTTTAACCGCGCAAATTAATGATATCACGGAAAGAAACAAAAATAATCAAACTAAAAATCAAGACGAAACCAACGATGCTGAGCATGCTTTCCAGTTTCGCACTGATTTTTTTACCGCGTATCATTTCTAAAAGAACAATCATCGTTTTACCGCCGTCCAAAGCCGGCAAAGGCAGCAGATTGACAATCCCCAAATTGACACTGAGGTAGGCAATGAACCAAATATAATTGGTAAAGCCTGTTTGTGCTACCTGACCGGTCACCGAAACAATGCCGATCGGTCCGACCAAACTGCTCAAAACATCCTTGGAGAAAATTCGCGTAAAGACAGCCAGGGTTTCGCTGATAAAGGTCATTGTATTTGATACACCAGCCTGCAGACTTTTCCAGGCAGCATATTGTTCCAAGCCGCTGGAAATACCGATGACACCTCTGCCCTCACTGTTGAGAACTGGTTTGAGGCTAAACTGCAGCCGCTCGCCATCCCTTGCAATTTCCACTAAAATATTTTTCTCGGCAGAGGGTGAAATCAAGGCAGTAATATCACTCCATAACTTGATTTCCGTCCCGTCAATAGCAAGCAGGCGGTCTCCAATCTGCATTCCTGCCGCTTCCGCCGCTCCACCCGGCAGAAGTGCGCCTATCACCGGCTGATTGCTGGCGACTCCGGAAAAGAAAGCGATCAAAGTAAAAATCAAGGCGGCAAAGATGAAATTGAACAGCGGTCCGGCCAATGAAATAAAAAATCTTTTATAAGCCGCTGCGTTCAAATAATCGTTGTTGACCGCTGTTGCTTCTTCGTCGTCATCCAGATCAGCAAACATCACAAAGGCGCCGACCGGAATCGCTCGCAGTGCATAGCGGGTCTTCCCTCTTTTGATGGAAGCGATGCGGGGCCCCATGCCAATGGCAAATTCATCCGCTTGAATACCAAAACAGCGTGCTACGAGAAAATGTCCCGATTCATGAATCACAACCAACAAACCAAAACCAAGAATTGCTACTATTATTGATACGATCAGTCCGATCATCTCCTACTCATTCTTTTTTCTTAGATCATGCTGCAGATGGCAGCCCGGGTCTGAACTCTGGCCCAATTGTCAGAGGCGATAATATGCTCGTAGGTTGCCGGTAAATTCTCGCTGACTTGCTCCAGAATCGTTTCCACCAGCGGAATGATCTGCAGAAAGGAAATTTTCTCTTCTAAAAATGCTTCCACTGCTTCCTCATTGGCAGCGCTCATCACCGCAGGCAGGATGCCGCCGCCAAGCAGTGCGCTGCGGGCGATCTGCAGAGCGGGGAAACGTTCCCTGTCCGGTTCGGTAAATTCCAGGTGCGAGAGTGTCTGCCAATCAAGTCTGGGAATTGGCAAACAGATCCGGTCCGGATAAGACAAAGCATAGGCAATCGGCATCCGCATGTCGGGATTGCCCAGATGCCAAAACAACGAACCATCCACATAGCTGACCATGGCGTGCACGATGCTTTGCGGATGCAGTACGATTTCGAGTTGCTCCGGTTTCAGATTGAATAGCCAGCGCGCTTCAATCACTTCCAACCCTTTGTTCATCAAAGTAGCCGAATCGACCGACAGCTTTTTTCCCATATGCCAGCGTGGATGCCGAATCGCCTCCGTCGGGGTGACAGCAGCCAGTTCCATTCTGCTTTTTTGATAAAAGGGCCCGCCCGATGCAGTCAGGATGACTTTCTCCACTTCGTTTGGATTGCCGTGCAAACATTGAAAGATTGCGGAATGTTCGCTGTCAACCGGAAAAATCAGACCGTGATGCTCTGCCGCTGTGGCTTGCAATAAAGCGCCGGCTGCGACAATCGGTTCTTTATTCGCCAAGGCGACTCTCTGACCGATCTTCAGTGCAGCCAGGATCGGCTGTAGACCAACAAAACCGATCAGCGCTGCCACCAGACAATCGACCGGCACTTGCGCCAATTCGATCAGTCCCTCTTCGCCGTAAACGACCTGCAAACCGGGAAATTCCTGTCGTAAGAGCCGAGCATCTGTAACTTGCGAGACTGTAACGATCTGCGGCTGAAACTGACGGATCTGCGTTCGCAGTAAAGTCAGATTGCGATGGGCCGATAAACCAACGACGCAGAAGCGTTCGGGATAAGCGGCAATCACCGACAGGGTTTGCGTGCCGATGGAACCGGTAGAACCCAGAATGGTTATTTTACGCATGCGCGACACCTCTTTATAATACAAAACGTTTAAAAATCAAGACAACAAAAACAACCAGCAGGAAGGAATCAAAACGATCCAGCACGCCGCCGTGACCCGGCAGCACCTTTCCCGAATCCTTGACCCCGTACTCGCGTTTGATAGTAGATTCAGCCAGATCTCCCACCTGCGCTGTCAAACCGCCGAACAAACCCATGATGGCAAAACCAGGAATTGACTGATGCAAAAGAATAGCTGCCACGATCATCGAAGTTACGCAGCCCAACAAACCGGCAAAAATCCCCTCGACACTTTTTTGGGGGCTGATCTCCGGAAAGGGATGATTCTTGCCAAAGCAATATCCACCCAAATAAGCAAACGTATCATAGGACCAGGTTAAACTGGCGACAACCAGAATCCAGGCTAAGCCATCCTCGCCCAGCCGCAAATCACAAGCCAACCAAAAAGGGATGATCAGATACATGGCGACAAAGCAATTCATTGCCAGACTCGGCAGCGAAAAAGCGGGAAAGAGCAGAACTTTCTTAAAAAATAGAAACATCAGGAAACCAAAAAAGAGCCAAACCAAACTCATCTCCGAAAAAGGCTGTGAGAAAAAAGTGGCGCAGCTCAGTAAGGTGATGGCCGGCAGGTCAACTTGAATCCCCGACGGTTCTACCATATTTTTAATTTCATTGGCACCCAACATGATCAGTCCGATAAACAGTAAGCGCAGCGGCCAGGATCCCAAATAAACCACAGCCAGAAAAATCGGCGCCCAGACGCAAATTGTGACGGTCCTTTGAAACAAAATCTGCTCCCCTCCGTTCCTCGCTCTGGTTTTGCTTACTTTGCATTGCCAAATCGTCTGTCTCTCTGCTGATATTGCGCAATGATTTTCGCCAAAACATCCCCATTGATTTCCGGCCAAAGTTCGGGAGCAAAATAGAACTCACTGTAAGCAGATTCCCATAACAGAAAATTGGAAAGCCGCTGTTCGCCGCTGGTACGAATAATCAGATCCGGATCGGGCAGTTCCGGATGATCCAAGTAAGCACGAATTGTGCTCTCGTCGATCTCTTCCGGCGTGATCGCAGCATTTTTTATCTTTTGAGCCAGACGGCGCACACCGCGTACGATTTCATCACGGCCACCATAATTAAAGGCCAGGTTGATGATTAACCCGGTATTGGCAGCGGTTTGCTTTACACCTCGGCCGATTGCTTCCAGTGTTTTGGTTGGTACATGCTCGTCTGAACCCGTTATAATCAATTTTGTGTTGTTTCTCATCATTTCCGGTAGGTCCTGATCAACAAATTCGACCGGCAGATTCATCAGAAAACTGACTTCTTCCGGCGAACGCGACCAATTCTCCGTAGAAAAGGCATAAAAGGTGACGACCTCTATGCCAAGTTGTCCGCAGGATCGAATTACCCGGCGCATTGCTTCCAGGCCGGCATGATGGCCGAAGGTCCGCGGCATACCGCGGCGCTTGGCCCAACGCCCATTGCCATCCATGATAAAAGCAATATGACGCAATGGTTTCGTTTCTTTCTTAGTTTCCATTTTACCGAATGCTTGTTCTTCGCTCATCGCTTGCTCCTTCTGCAATTCGATCCTTTGCTCATGCAGGCAGAAGTGGCTAAACTGCCGGCAGGTGATCTTGAGTCTTCAGATACGCAGTCACCCTTCCGGCAGTTTAGTATATCCAACCTCACTTCTCAATCCGTAAGATGATCCTCCTAGACAGCCATGATATCCTTTTCTTTGGCGCTGATGATGGTGTCGACTTCTTTGATATATTTATCGGTTTTCTTTTGGCATTCTTCCTGTGCCTGTTTTACATCATCTTCGGTAAATTCTTTGGATTTCTCCAATTTTTTCGCTTCATCGTTGGCTTCGCGGCGAATATTACGCAAAGCCACTTTGGCTTCTTCCGCCTTTTTATCGACTGTTTTGCATAATTCTTTGCGGCGCTGTTCGGTTAAAGCGGGAATAACAAGACGAATCACGATACCATCGTTGGACGGATTCAAGCCAAGATCTGCCGTAAGAATCGATTTTTCAATGGCTTTGATCAGGTTCTTGTCCCAGGGTTGAATCACGATGGTTCTTGCATCCGGACAGGAGATATTACCGACCTGAGACAGCGGTGTGGCTGCACCGTAATAATCGACTGTTACTTTTTCCAGGATGCCGGGATTGGCCCGGCCGGCTCGCACAGAAATCAGATCTTTTTTTAAGGTAGCAATTGTTTTTTCCATATGTTCATCAATTCTCTTCAAATAGTCTTTCATTTGTTCTCCCCTCCTATATAAGTTCCAATCGATTCACCCAGGATCGCTTTCTTCATATTCCCGGGAATGGATAAGCGAAAGACAATAATCGGAATATCATTGTCCATACATAAAGAAATGGCGGTGGCATCCATCGCCTTCAAACCTTGATTGAGCACATCCTGATAGGTGATATGATCATATTTTACCGCTTCTGGATTGAGCATTGGATCGGAGTCATAGACGCCGTCCACTTCGCCGGTCGCTTTAAAAACAATTTCGGCGCCGATTTCAGCTGCACGCAGCGCCGCTACGGTATCCGTTGTAAAATAGGGATTGCCTGTGCCGGCCGCAAAAATCACGACTCTGCCCTTTTCCAGATGGCGGATCGCTCTCCTGCGGATGTAGGGTTCGGCTACCTCCCGCATTTCAATCGCACTCTGTACTCGGGTAACAACTCCGATTGATTCCAAAGCGCCTTGCAGTGCCATGGAGTTCATTACCGTTGCCAGCATGCCCATATAGTCGGCAGTCGCCCGGTCGATACCGAGGGTTTGACTGCCTTTTACACCTCGCCAAATATTGCCGCCGCCGACCACGAGTGCTAATTCGACACCCATTTCTGTAATTTCTTTGATCTGACTAGCAATGGTACTCAATGTCTTTGAATCATAACCGAATTTGTTCTCTCCAGGTTTTCCTTCTCCCGCCAGTGCTTCACCGGATAGTTTAAGCACGACACGGTGATATTTCGGTTGCATAGCCAACGCCTCCCAGCTTTTGGTATACTCAAAAGGAACATCCGAGACAGATGTTCCTTCTTGAATGTTCTATTCTTTTTCGCCTTCTGGATTGGTTACACCTTCCCCAATTTCAAATCGGGTAAAAGATTTCACGCTAATCGCACAGCCGGTTTCTTTGGCAACTTTAGCAATTAACTTGGCGATTGTTAATTCGCTGTCCTTAACAAACACCTGGTTGAGCAGGCAAATCTCTTCGTAGAATTTGCGCACACGGCCTTCGACCATGCGCTCCGCAATATTGGCGGGTTTGCCTTCGTTGATCGCCTGCGCCAGATAGATTTCCTTTTCTTTGGCAACCAGTTCGGCGGATACGTCTTCCGGAGCGATATACTGGGCGCGGCTGGCGGCAATCTGTAAAGACAAGTCATGAATCAATTCCTTGATCGCTTCTTTTTCTTTACAGGTGTCATCGGATAAGCCCAACTCCACCAAAACACCGATTTTTCCGGCGCCATGAATATAAAGGTCCAAGAGAGAAGTGGGGTCGACAGCGTAAAAAGCCAAGCGGCGCACTGCCATATTTTCTCCGATGGTAGCAATCTTATTGGTTAAGGAAGATTGAATTGTGCCCTCGCCATACGGCTGAGCCAAAAGTTCCTCCACTGTGCTGATTTTTTGATCGATGATCAGAGCGGCCATATCTTTGACCCAAGCCAGGAAGTCGTCGTTCTTAGCAACAAAGTCGGTTTCGCAGTTCACTTCGACTAAAGAAGCAAACTGACCTTTGACGAGACCAACAACCAAACCTTGCTTCGCCACACGGCCGGCTTTTTTGGCGGCAGCGGCAAGACCTTTCTCACGCAGATACTCAATGGCTTTTTCCATATCCCCGTCGCATTCCTGCAGCGCACGTTTGCAGTCCATCATACCAACGCTGGTACGATCACGTAATTCTTTTACAATAGCAGCAGTAATCATTTTATAATCCCCCTTCGATTTTTCATGTATGGCATCTTGTAAAAAAAGATCGGTCCATAGGGAATTTCCCTACGGGCCGATCCCCAAATGATTGATAATTCAGTTATTCAGCCATCGATTCGCCTTGACGGCCTTCGATGATCGCGTCTGCGATCTTGGAAGCCAGCAACTTGACGGCGCGAATGGCATCGTCGTTGCCGGGAATTACATAATCCACTTCATCAGGATCACAGTTCGTATCCACAATGGCTACGACCGGGATGCCCAAGCGTTTGGCTTCGGAAATTGCATTCTTTTCTTTGCGGGGATCGATTACAAACAGAGCATCCGGTAATTTGGTCATGCTGCTGATGCCGCCCAAGAATTTTTCCAATTTTTCCATTTCATGGCGCAGATTAATGACTTCTTTTTTGGGTAATACTTCGAAAGTACCGTTTTCTTCCATCACGCGCAATTCCTGTAAACGATGAATTCGTTTCTGAATTGTTTGGAAATTGGTCAGCGTTCCGCCCAACCAACGTTGGTTGACGAAATACATTTCACAGCGCTTGGATTCTTCTTCCATGGCTTCCTGTGCTTGCTTTTTTGTTCCGACAAAAAGCACAGTGCCGCCCTCTTGAGAGACCTGACGGATAAAAGCGTAGGCTTGTTCGATTTTCTTTACAGTTTTTTGCAGATCAATAATGTAGATTCCGTTTCTTTCTGTAAAGATGTAGGGTGCCATTTTTGGGTTCCAGCGCCGGGTTTGATGACCAAAATGAACACCAGCTTCGAGTAATTGTTTCATGGAAATGACAGACATGGTGTCACCTCCTCCCTTCCTTTGGTTTTTTCCTCCGCTGCTTCATCTAAGCCATCTCACTTTGCAAGTACTGCAAAGCACCGCGAGACAGTTTATCGGCTGGCGTGTGTATTAACACTAACAGCTATTATACCAAGAGCGCAGCAGTTTAGCAAGAGGCTTTTTTCCTCTTATTTTAAGAGAATTCAATCTGGCATTGTCTCTGGCAGCCAGGAATTCATACTTTCCAGGGCGCGTTTGGCATAAAATAGATTTCTCAATCGCTTATCTTTGATCTTTTTCTCCGGCGGCGGCATGATGCCGAAGACAGCATTCATCGGCTGAAAGCTCTTACCCGCTTCGTGCGTCACATAATAAATCAACGCCCCCAGCATGGTTTGCTCAGGCGGTACGATAGGGGTCTCCTGCCGCAGATAGCGCACCGCATTGATTCCACAAAGCAAACCGCTGGCGGCCGATTCGATATAGCCTTCCACTCCGGTCATCTGACCGGCAAAAAATAGATACGGATGATCTTTCGCCTGCAGAGCGGTGGTCAGCAGCTTGGGTGTATTTAAAAATGTATTCTTGTGCATCACACCGTAACGCACAAACTCGGCCTGCTCCAAACCGGGAATCATCCGGAACACCCGCTCCTGTTCGCCAAAACGCAAATTGGTCTGAAAGCCAACCAAGCCGTAGAGATCGGCTGCCAGATTATCCTGGCGAAGCTGCAGCACGGCATAGGGCAGTTCTGTCTGCCGCGGATCACGCAAGCCAATCGGCTTCAGCGGCCCGAAAGCGAGCGTATCTTTACCGCGCAGCGCCAATTCTTCTACCGGAATACAGGCGTCAAAGAAGTGACCTCTTTCAAAATCATGCAGCGGATGTTGTTCCGCGTGGACTAGTTCCTGCCAAAAGCGAGTGTATTCTGCTTCATTGAAAGCACAATTGAGATAATCGGCTTCGCCTTTATCGTAACGGGAGGCTCGGTAAATTTTCTCTTGGTCCAACGATTCCGCTGTAACAATCGGAGCGGCAGCATCATAAAAATAGAGCTGTTCTTCTCCAAAAAGCTGCTGCAGATGCTGCAGCAAGGCTGTTGAAGTCAAGGGTCCGCTGGCTACTATCCAAGGTTCGGCAGATTGCAGCGGCAGTGAAGTTACTTCTTCGCGAATGATTGTGATATTGGGATGCTGCTCGATTGCCTGCGTGACAGCCGCGGCAAACGCCTCACGATCAACGGCCAGGGCTTGCCCGGCAGGAACCTGATTGGCATCCGCAGCGCGCAGGATCAAAGAATCCAATAAACGCATTTCTGCTTTCAAGAGTCCTGCCGCATTGTCCGTTTTGGCTGATTTTAAGGAGTTGCTGCAGACCAATTCGGCAAAAAAAGAGGATTGATGCGCCGGAGAAGGTTTGACAGGACGCATTTCATGCAAAATTACCTTCACACCGCGCTGAGCAGCCTGCCAGGCCGCTTCCGATCCGGCTAAACCGCCTCCCACCACATGGATACAAGCTTCCATCTCAGGCCTCCTCCTTTTCTCCCTCTTCTAAGACCACAACCTCTTCTCCCGCACAATCCGGTTTGATGCAGCGATAGGTAACGATTCCTTTTTTTTGATTGATTTTTTGACTCATGCCCAGATTGCCGCAAAGCGGGCAGGCGCGTTCGACCGGTTTATCCCACATCACAAACTTGCATTCGGGATAACGGCTGCAGCCGTAGAAAGGACGTCCGCTTTTCCGGCTTCTTCTTTCCACGATCTGGCCTTCGCCGCACTGCGGACAGGCGATGTGCAGATCCTCGGTCAGGTTTTTAGTGTTCTTACATTCCGGATAACCGGGACACGCTAAGAAAGAACCGAAACGACCATGCTTGATCACCATATTACGGCCGCACAATTCACAGATCACATCGGTCACTTCATCCGCGACTTCCTGAACCGGTATTTCCTGTTCCGCCGCGGTCACCTGCACAGAGAAAAGCCGATAAAAAGCATCAATGGCTTCCTGCCAAAGCAGATCTCCTTCTTCCACCCGATCCAATTCGCTTTCCATATCTGCGGTAAAGTCGGAATCAATCACGGTGTGAAAATGCTCTTTCAGCATTTGTGTGACAGCCATGCCCAGTTCGGTCGGCCAAAAACGTCTTTCTTTTCTTTCTACATAACGGCGTTTCAGAATGGTTTCAATGGTTGGCGCGTAGGTACTGGGACGTCCGATCCCGAGTTCCTCCATCGTTTTGATCAATAAGGCTTCATTATAACGCACCGGACTCTGGGTAAAATGCTGCTGCGGCAGCCATTGCTCCACGGTAATTTCCTGTCCGATTTCAAAGAGAGGCAGAAAACCGACATCATCGTCACCCTCGTCTTCATCCGATTTCAACAGCTGCAAAAAGCCCAGAAACTTAATAATGGAGCCGTTGACCCGAAAAACCGCAGACTGATTCTGCAGATCCGCCGTGACATAATCATATTTCACCGCTGCGCACTGGCTGGCTAGAAAACGTTCCCAAACCAGTTTGTAAAGTTTATATTGATCCTTGCTTAAAGAAGGCAGCAATTGCTCCGGTTCGCGCCAAACATCGGTGGGACGAATCGCTTCATGCGCTTCCTGAGCACCGCGCCGGGCGGGGAAAATGCGCTTCTGTCCTAAACAATATTCCTGCCCTAATTTTTGCTGCAGGTATTGCTGGGATTGATCGTAGGCTAAATCCGAAATACTCACCGAATCGGTACGAATATAAGTGAACAAACCGACCGGACCTTCATCATTCAGGTCGATCCCTTCGTAGAGTTGCTGAGCCAGCATCATCGTCTTTTTCGCGGTGAAGCCAAACCGTTTGGCGGCTTCCTGCTGCAGGGTGCTGGTCGTGAAAGGAGCCGCCGGTTGTCTGCTTCTTTCCCCTTTTTTCAGAGCGGACACAATGCAGGTAGGTTCCAGCTGGTTCAGAATTTGCTCGGTTTCCGCTCCAGTTGTAAGCTGCGGCTGCTTACCCTGATATTCTGTCAGTTTTGCTTCGAAATGCTGCTGATTGAAAACAAGCTTTGCCGCCAGCGTCCAATATTCTTCCGGGACAAACGCTTTAATTTCCTCTTCCCGGTCACAAATCATGGCCACAGCCACCGACTGTACCCGCCCGGCGCTTAAGCCGTAACGCAGTTTGCGCCAAAGCAGCGGGCTCAATTGATAGCCAACAATGCGGTCCATCACTCTTCTCGCCTGCTGCGCGTTGACACAAGCAAGATCGATCGGTCTGGGGTTCTGCAGCGCGGCTTTCACCGCTTTTTCTGTAATTTCGTGAAACTCAATCCGGCAATTGCTGTTGGGATCAATGCCCAGCAAAGTGGATAAATGCCAGGAAATCGCTTCTCCTTCGCGATCGGGGTCCGTTGCCAGATAGACGCGTTTGGCTTTTTTTGCCGCCGCTTTCAATTCTTTGATCAAATCGCCTTTGCCGCGAATCGTAATATATTTCGGCTCATATTGATTTTCTAAATCAATGCCGAACTGACTTTTGGGTAAATCTCTTAAGTGACCCATCGTTGCTTTGACCTGATAGCGGCCGGTCAGAAACTTACTGATGGTTCTGGCTTTTGCCGGAGATTCTACGATAATCAGATTATCTGCCATATCATTCATCAACTCTCTCTTTATAAACTCGTTGCCTGAATTCTGATTTTCAATGATTCAGCACATGGTTCTTCTTTATCATAACCGCAGAAAAGCTCTTTGACAAGCCCCAATCTGCTTGGCTAAAGCTTTTTTGTATAATAACCTCCGGTTAACCCTAGCGCTAACCCCATCAATTCCAACTGTAATAGTTCTGCCGAGACGAGACCGACCGGCAATTGCAGCTGTAAAGACAATTGATCGAGATGCAGCGGTTCAGCCTCCAATTCATTCCAAATTTTCTGTTGCATCAAGCTCAAAGCCACTTCCGGGAACGGCGATTCTGCCGTCTCGGGGGCTTTTTTTGGCAGGATAAACTGAAATTCATCGATGATATCATCTAAAGAGGAGACCAATTTGGCACCCTGACGGAGCAAAGCATGACAGCCCTTGGAATTTTCGGAATAAATACTGCCCGGCACCGCAAAAACTTCTCTGCCCTGCTCTAAGGCAAAATTGACAGTGATCAAAGAACCGCTGGTTGCTTTGGCCTCCACCACGACAACACCCAAACTCAAACCGGAGATGATGCGGTTCCTGGTTGGAAAGAAACCGGCATTGGGAATTTGATCAAACGCGTACTCACTTAAAAGAGCGCCGTTTTCCCGGATCTGTTCCGCCAGCTTCTGATGTTCCGTCGGATAAATAGTATCGTGACCGCAGCCAAAGACTGCGTAGGTGGCACCTTTCTTCAACGCTCCGCGATGCGCTGCTCCATCGATCCCGCGCGCCAAACCGCTCACGACTACAAAGCCGCATTCCGCCAGGCCTTCTGCCAGCATTTCTGCAGCGTTCCTACCATAATGGCTGGCTTGCCTGGAGCCGACCACTGCAATGCAGGAAGACTTGGGCAATAAATCGCCCTGCATATAGAGACAGGCAGGTGGATCGGGTATCTGCAGCAATTCCCTGGGATAGGCTTCATCTGTTCTGATCAGCAGCCGAATTCTGCGTTTTTTCAGTTCACTGCAAAATTGCTCCGGCTGTAAGCTAGATTTACTGGCAGCGACTTCTTGCCATTGTTGCTCACTGAGGCGAATAACGGTACGCCATTCCGCCAGATTCGTCAGCCAGGCTGTTTTGGCATCACCAAAAAAAGCCAGCAGCTGTTCCCCTCTGTTTCTGCCGATATGAGTCAGCCGAAACAAGCAGCCCAGATAGTAGCGTTCCTCCTCATCTGACAGAGCCATATTCATGGCCGCCTCCTTTACTTGCTGTAAAGAGCCACTCATCCAAACACAGCGGTTGAAAGCCCAGATAATCTGCGGCAACCAATTGATACTTGGTTTGCTGCAGCATCCCGTTGAAACCGGCTTGACCGTCCGGATCGTGCAGATGCCCGTAAATACATAGCTTAACCTGAAATTCATCCAATAATTGGGTAAAACCGGAAGTTTCTGCTTTTTCGTTCATCGGCGGAAAATGCAGCATCGCGATCAAAGGACGCTCGCTGCTCTTTACTTGCTCTAAAACAAGCCGCAGCCGCTGCACCTCACGCAGGTAGAGTTTCTCATCCCGCGTCGCTGTATAGCCGCTAGAGCCGGGACATAGCCAACCCTTGGTGGCAACCAGGGTGAATTCGTCGGTACTAATGGTTTGTCGATCTGCCGCCTGGAGACTGCTCGGCAGAAACTCCTGCATTTTCTGATGAGAGAGCCAATAATAATCATGGTTACCTCTGCCGATCAGTTTTTTGCCCGGCAGATGATCGAGAAAGGCGAAATCCTGCGCGGCATCCGCTAAGCGCATTCCCCAGCTGATATCACCGGGAATCAGAACCCAGTCTTCCGAACGGACAACTGCACGCCAATTTTCTTCTAATCGCTCGGCATGATGCTGCCAGCGCAGCCCGAAAACATCCATTGGTTTGCTGCCGTCTGAAGACAAATGCAAATCGGAAATAGCATAAACAGACATAGTCGACTCCTTATTTGAAATATTTCTGATCCAAGCCGCGGTAACCAATGGCTTCTGCCAGATGGATGGTTTCGATTGCTTCTTTTCCCGCCAAATCGGCGATGGTGCGCGAGACTTTCAGGATGCGGTCATAGGCGCGGGCGCTGAGATTCAGTTTGCGGAAGGCGGCATTCAAGAGCTGCTGGCATTCATTGGAAAGCTTGCAGTATTGTTTGATTTGCTTTTGGTGCATTGCTGCGTTACAGGTCAGTTCACTGGCTGTAAAGCGCTCTTGCTGAATCTGCCGGGCAGTTTCCACTCTTGCAAGCGGATATTTTCTGAATTTTCTGATGGGGTGATCGTTGTGATATCGCTGTAGGTCAAGCGCGGTACATCCACCATTAGGTCGATGCGATCTAAAAGGGGTCCGCTGATACGGCCCTGGTAACGCCGAATCACCTGCTCGTTACAAGTGCAGGCGTGCTGTAAATCACCATAATAGCCACAGGGGCAGGGGTTCATCGCCGCAACCAGCATAAACCGGGTGGGATAGGTATAAGAACCGCTGGCTCGGGCCAGCGTCACCCTGCCGTCTTCCATCGGCTGACGCAGCAATTCCAAAACATCTTTGCGAAATTCAGGTAATTCGTCCAAGAACAGCACGCCGTGATGCGCCAGACTCACTTCACCGGGGCGCGGATTGCTGCCGCCGCCCACGAGCCCTGCGTTGCTGATCGAATGATGCGGTGAGCGAAAAGGCCGTTGCCGGATCAAACCGCTTTTACTGTTGAGCAAACCGGCGACGCTCGCGACTTGGGTTACTTCCAGCGCTTCCGCAAAATTCATTTGCGGCAGAATAGAGGGAATGCATTTGGCCAGCATCGTCTTGCCGCTGCCCGGGCTGCCGATCATCAGCAGATTATGGCCGCCAGCGGCCGCAACTTCCAGGGCTCTTTTGGCAGACGATTGCCCTTTCACTTCAGAAAAATCATAGAGCGGGTGCGGTTGCTCCTGTTCCGGTTCCGTTTGGCAGACGGTGGCGCTCAATTCACCTCTTAAGTACTTGCTCAAATCACTAAAAGTTTGAAAGGCAAAAACCGCCAGATCTCGGACCAGAGCAGCTTCCTGTCGGTTTTCATAAGGCACGATCAGCCGTTTGATGCCGAGTTTTGCCGCATTGATCGCTCTCGCCAGCACACCAGGCACTGCCCGGATGCGGCCATCCAGGGCGAGTTCACCAATAAAAGCCGTATCAGTATATTCAATTGCCGGAATCTGACTCGAAGCGGCTAAGATACCGACCGCCATCGGCAAATCAAAGCCAATACCATCCTTTTTCACATTGGCCGGTGCCAAATTGACGACGATATGGTGTGTGGGAAATTGCAAACCTGAATTCTGAAAGGCAAGGCGCAGCCGGTCCTTTGCTTCCCGAATGGAAAGATCCGGCAGACCGACGATATCAAAGCTGGGTAAGCCCTGCGAACGAATTGAGACTTCGATCTCAATCAGGATCCCATCCAAAGCCTGCAGACTGATCCCGTTGATTTTGGCTAACATCTTTACCATACCCCCCCTTTCCAAGCAAAGCAAAGAGCCCATCAGCGAGCAGTGAAAAACGACAGTCTATCAATCGTCGGCAGTTACGAGGTAATCGCTATCACCGCTCTAAAAAGAAGATTCAAATTGTTTTCTTTCAGCATTCTGGATGATTTAGGCAAAATCCTTTTTTTAGTCGGATAAATTCGCAATATTTCTGCACAAAAAGGGAGCTTCCGCACCGTACAGCTAAAATTTATTGGCCGCAGTGACTTTTTACCGGATCATGCCCTATCTTCCGTAGCAGGAAGCCAAAAGAAAGTATCCTCGCCGCAGTCAAAAACATGATCAGGGTCGCAAGAATTTCTTCTCCTCATCTTGCAGGTATTAGGACTGGCTGAAGATAGTTAAGACTGAGGCATCAGCTTATTTACGTGAGTATTTCTGTATGGAATGCTTTCCGTACATCCAGGATATTTTCCTTTTTTTGTTGCATTTCTCTTGCTTTAGTGTAAAATAAAAGCATTGTCAGACGGCTACCAGAAGTCGGCAGCCCTGCAATTGGCTTAAGAAGATCTACAAAATGGATCACTTTTTGTTGCTTTCCAGAGAGATTACTGTCAAGTCTCGGGCAGTTGACAAATTGACGATGACCAAACATTTAGGGGGTAAAGATGTTGAAATCCGTAAAGAAAATTCACCTTATATTAATCGTTCTGGGAACGATCTATATTACAGCCAGTATTTTCCATACCAATCTATGGTTCGATGAAACGTTTTCAGTATCTCTGGCAAGTCACAGTTTTAGTGAAATTTGGTCAATCACGGCGAACGATGTGCATCCTCCCCTGTATTACTGGATGTTAAGAGTCCTCTATCTGATTTTTGGAACGAACATCCTTGTTTACAGAATCTTCTCTATGCTTGGAATCGCTTTGTTTGCCTCCCTGGGTTACACTCATATTCGAAAAGATCTGGGAGAAAAAGCCGGCTTAGCATTTTCTTTTTTGGCATTTTTTCTGCCGATCATGTGCATCTATGCCAATGAAATAAGAATGTACTCCTGGACCATGGTTTTTGTCACGCTTGCCTTTATTTATGCTTACAGGATCTTAAAAACAAGCACCAATCGAAACTGGTGCCTGTTTACATTATTTAGTTTAGCAAGCGCTTATACCCATTATTATGGTTTATTAGCGGTTGGAATTATCAACGTAGTACTCTTTGTTACTCTCTGCCTGGCAAAGCAGATCAAGCAGATTAAGATCTTTCTGATTGCAGCTTCCATTCAAATCTTACTCTATTTGCCCTGGCTGATCATTTTACTCAAACAAATGGATGATTTAAAAAAAGGTTTCTGGGTCGAATTGATCTTCCCTAAGACATTAATCCAAATCATGAGCTTTCAGTTTGGCGGAGATCTCGCGACTGCCAGCGTGATTCACACAAATATTGCCTTTATGATTGCAATTGTTCTGTATCTCTATATTGGCTGTCGTATCTGGAAAATGAAAAAAAGCAATGAGAAAAAATGGGCTGTCTGGGCCATCGGACTTTATCTTGCCGTGATCGCTTTTGCTTTTATTCTTTCGCTAAAAACACCGATTCTATTCGCCAGGTATTTGTTTACCATTACCGGCTTGTTCATCTTCGCTCTCAGTTACATATTAGCCAAAGAAGAAAAGAAATCAATTGTGATCCTTATCGCCGGAATCATGATTGCCTTATCCGTCTACAACAACCTTGCTTTAATCAAAGCAAATTATGCCGCCAGCAATATGAAGCAAATAGACTATTTAGCAGAAGAGATCCAACCGAATGATATCATCGTCTATTCAAATATTGGCATTGGCTCCGTGATCGCGACCCATTTTACAGATCATGAGCAGTACTTTTACAATGTTGATAATTGGGATGCAGTGGGCGCTTTTAAAGCTTATGCTCCGCAAATGACAACCGTTGCAGATCTCTCTTTTCTGAATGATTATCAGGGAAGAATCTGGCTGATCGACTCTGAGAATTTCGATTTCTACAATAGTGCTTTCAAAAATGACGCTTATTCATTTAAGAGCAGTGAAATCTTCCTGACTGCCTATCAAAATTATCGCTATAATCTGATCTTAATCGTGAGATAAATCATCACAGCGGGTAGCTTGCTTTCTATTGCTGATCTGAGCTTCCGGCATGGTTCCCTGTTCGATGATCCACCCGGCATGATTGAAATTTGCACTTCCTCAGAGAATCATCTGATTTCTTCCATTTTGACAACGATATCCGTCACGATTAGGAAGCCGTTGAATCAGAAGCAAACCAGTCTCTTCCCGTGCTTTAACATCCCTATGTTGGTCATTTTTCCTTGAAAATAACCAATTTACTTGCGCTATAATTCAAAATCACAACCAATAGATTTGAAATTAGTTTCCACAGGGTCGCGTTCCTCTGCAGAGCATCAACAGCGATATACATAATACCAACATCCAGAATTCCCGTCAGAATTCGAGCAGTAAAAAATGTTGGAATTTCATGTTTTAAAGTAGTAACATCAAAAGCTTTACTGTGAAAAACCCATAATTTATTGGTCAGATAAGCAAAGACAACAGCAAAAATCCACGCGATGACAGTGGATAAAATGTTGGGGATTTGAAACAGAGTATATGATATATGGTAGATAATCAGATTTATTAATGTGGTCAGACCACCGAAGAACAGATATAATATGAGATCTTTATATTTCTTGATAAATTTCGCTATAGCACCCTTCATCATTTTTGTTCCTTCACAATGTAGATCGGTCTGCTTTTGGTTTCCATATAGGTTTTGCTGAGATACTGCCCCAAGATGCCAATACAAAAAAGCTGAATCCCACCCAGGAATAAAACAATGCAAACCAAGGCCGGAAAACCTGCAACCGGATCACCCCAAACAATCGTTTTTACAAAGAAGAACAGCAACATTAAAAAGGCAATCACGCAGAATAAAACTCCCGCAAAAGATGCAATTGCCAGCGGTGCTGTTGTAAAACAAATCATACCATCCAGGGCATAAAGAAACAATTTCCAAAATGACCATTTTGTTTCGCCTGCGATACGATTCACATTTTCATATTCAATCCACTTTGTTTTGAATCCCACCCAACTGAAAATACCTTTCGAAAATCGTCCTACTTCTCGCACACTGAGTACGGCGTTGACCATTTGACGCGTCATCAGCCTAAAATCTCTGGCTCCATCCACAATTTCAATTTTGCTGATCAGGTTAACCAACTTGTAAAACAGGCGTGCGAAGTAACTGCGCAGCTTAGGTTCTCCTTTTCGTGTGACACGTCTGCTTGCAACACAATCATATCCCTCTTGCTCAATGCCGGTAAGCATCTCTTTGAGCAGTGAGGGTGGATCCTGTAAATCCACATCCATGATCGCGACATAGTCACCGCTTGCCGCTTCCATTCCGGCCAGCATGACCGCTTCTTTTCCGAAATTTCTGGAGAAACTAAGATAGTGAACATTCGCATTCTTTTTTGAAAGCGCCTTCATGATTTCAAGAGAATGATCCGTACTGCCGTCATCAACAAACAGTAATTCAAATTCAACCGGCATACCCGCTGTCTCTTTCAAAAAAGCTTCATAAAACAGTGGAATGGACTCTTCCTCGTTCAGACAAGGAATTACCACACTTATTTTCTTCATGTTGATCTCTCCTTATTACACAGGTGATCCGGATATTTTACTGCCAATTCACGCGCTGCCGCAATCCTACCTTCCCTTTGCAGGAAAAAAGTTGCAGCAATCTTTTCAAGAGTTTTCTTTGAGCATTCTGGATCCCCGAGACAAATTCCTTTTTTCGCCGGATGGCTTGTCATTATTTACCTGTATTCTGCTTCTCCACTGCGTAAAGGCTGATTTTGCATTCAAATTGAACGTTACTAACTTGTTTTGTGTTTTTTCCTTATAGCATACAGCCATCAAGAGGAATGAATCGCAGCAGCAGCGAAAGTTTAAAAAAACAAAACAGAGGTGGCAGCGATGAATCAAGAAGAAATGCAAAATTGTATGCAAAAATGGCAGGGAATTTTACGTCTGCAGGATTGGGATCTGCACTTCTTGCCGGTCGAGGTTGAGTGGCGCAAGACGGGCGATATCAAAATCGATGATGCCAATCACAATGCGGTTTTGATGCTTAATGTCTGCAACCCCAAACGCAGCAATACGGAAGAAGTGATCATTCACGAATTGCTGCACTTAAAGCTTTGGCAAATGGACCAGATGATCGAAGGGTTGATCAATTTGGTTTACGGCACAGAGGAAGCGGACAGCAAGCGAGAATTCGCCTACACCCAATTTATGCTGACCCTAGAATCAACGGTGGAGGATTTAGCCAAAAGCTTCACTCACTTAGCCGCCGAGGAAAAAGAGAGCGCGCTCGGCAGATTGCATCAGGAAATCATCAAAGAAATCCAGACGGATCACTATACCATCAAACAATAGTCAGAGCGTTTTCTTTCTTACTTTCCTCAATAGCACAGTAAAAAACCGGATTGCTTTGCAAAGCAATCCGGTTTTTTGGTGCGCCCGGAGGGATTCGGACCCCCGACCACCAAGTTCGTAGCCTGTTACTCTATCCAGCTGAGCTACGGGCGCATATCAAAAAAAAAGTTTAAATGGGGCGGATAACGGGACTCGAACCCACGACCCCCAAGGCCACAACCTGGTGCTCTAACCAACTGAGCTATATCCGCCATAAATGAGTGGAATAAATGGTGCGCCTGGTAGGAATCGAACCTACGGCCCACGGATTAGAAGTCCGTTGCTCTATCCCCTGAGCTACAAGCGCATGTTCTGAATGGAAAGCGCATCTTTACTGGTCGGGACGAAGGGATTCGAACCCCCGACCTTCTGGTCCCAAGCCAGACGCGCTACCAAACTGCGCTACGTCCCGAATACATTTCGCTTCTGCTGAGAGTGAATCATTAAGAATTTTACGTGCCTTCAGTTCTTGGCTCAAATAATATAACACAGCAATGAGAATTTGTAAACCCAAAGTGCGTATATGTTTTTAATTTTTTTCTTATCATTTCAAAGAACAATCGGAAACCCTGACAATACCAGCATCTCCGACATACGCAGTCACATCAGTCCCAGGAAAAAGATAAGAAAAATGGAAATGGCTCGGATTTCACTGCACAGAACTATTCTACCTGACTTAATTCATCACATTTGTATGAAAAAGCTGTAATAAACGCTGTTTGAGTAAGGCCATTGCTCTGCCGCGATGGCTGATTTCATTTTTCGCGGTCATCGGCAGCTGAGCGAAGGTCAATTGATATTCCTCAACAAAGAAGAGAGGGTCATAACCGAAACCATGATCGCCCTGTAAAGAACGCAGCAGTATGCCTTTGGTTTCGCCATGAAACGTCTCCGGTGGAAAACCGGGTCTGAGCAAAGCAATTTCTGCTACGAAATAGGCAGTTCTCTGCTCTCCTTCGGCTGGCTGCATATTGATCAGCAGTTTTTCATTATTCTCTGCATCGGTGGCCTGTTCACCGGCATAGCGCGCGGAATAAATACCCGGTTCTCCGCCCAGGTAAGGCAGCACAATGCCGGAATCATCCGCGATCGTCCATTCTTTCGAAAACTCTGCGATTGCTGTGGCTTTTTTTATGGCATTTTCAGCAAATGTATGACCATTTTCTTCAATTTCACCGTGAAATCCGATTTCTTTGGCAGTCAGCAACTCAATTGGCAAACCTTGAGTCAGGACGCGGAATTCTCGGATTTTACCTTGGTTGCCGGTGGCTAACAGTATTTTTCTCACGTATATTTCCCTCTAAAAGCGTATATTTTCTTTTTGCAGGACTTCTCTTTGTTTTTGAATTAAGCTTTGGATGCCAACTTCCGCCATGTCCAGCATGCGGTTCATCTGAATTCGGTTAAAGGTAGCTTCTTCACCGGTTCCCTGAATTTCCACAAATTCACCGGCGCCGGTCATCACAACATTCATATCAACGTCCGCGTTGGAATCTTCGTCGTAACACAAATCCATCAAAATCTCTTGATTTCGCATCCCCACACTGACCGCGGCTAGATAATTTTTAATGGGAATCGAAGGGAGAATTCCTTTTCGCACCAATTTATCACACGCCATCACCAGAGCCAGCCAAGCAGCCGTAATGGAAGCCGTCCGGGTTCCGCCATCTGCCTGCAGTACATCACAATCAAGCGTAATCGTTCTTTCCCCCAAAGCTTCCAAATCACAGACAGCTCTTAAGGATCGGCCGATTAAGCGTTGAATTTCTTGTGTTCTGCCGCCAATGCCATTGCCGCGTCTTCCCTCCCGTTGGTTGCGTGAAGCAGTCGCTCTCGGCAGCATATTATATTCGGCAGTAACCCAGCCTTTGCCGCTCCCTTTCAGAAAGGGTGGCACATGCTCTTCCACGGTAGCAGTCACCAAAATAATGGTATTTTCCACTTGAATTTGTACAGAACCTTCTGCATAAATATTAAAGCCGGTCTTAATGAATACCGGGCGTAGTTCACATTCTTTTCTGCCGTTGAAGCGCATTGTAAGAAATTCCTGCCTTCCGTTTACTTTTTCTTATCTTTATCCATGATCTCGTCCAAACGTTTTAAAGAATTCAAAAGATGCAGCTGATCTTCTTCATTGACGGCAATCAGAATCTCGGCTAAATACTCTTTCCGGCGGTAAATCACCTCATCCACCAATTTTTCCCCTTTGGGCAGGATCTGTAAGCGTACAACACGTCGGTCATCCACGTCGCGAATGCGCAGTACCAGTTCGTTCCGTTCCATCCTGTCAATCAAATCGGTAGCTGTACTATAAGCAAGGTACATTTTCTCACCCAATTCGCCGATGGTGATTGTACCGTTTTTTTGCAGGACTTGCAAAGCGGTCAGCTGCGGTGGCGTAATATTAAAGTCGGCTAAAATCTCTCTGCCTCGGATACGAATTACATTACTGACATGCCGCAGCAGCCATTCAAGTTCTCCGACTGTTTCGGTAAATTCACGTTCTTCTTCCATAAAAAATCACCTCACCAAAAATCTCCATACAGAATTATACATCTTATCCCTTTAAAAGTCCAGTGTTTTTGCGCAATTTAGCTATAAATTTTTCAGTATCCAAAATTACTGCACCCGTAAAGCTGGATATGGAAGCCTTAACTTATTACCGAAACCCTGCTGCCCGATTCGTTTGGCAGCGTCTGCCTCCGTTGCTAATTTAAGTAAAGTAGCCGTTCCAACCGATCTCCGGTGTTCATTTGCCCTACGGCCAATGCCGTCCGCTCGCCATTTAATAACAGTTGAACCTGTTCTATGGCGGGAAATTCGGTCAGGGTTTGAACGATCGCCTTGACCGCCAATTCAAACTGTGCCGGATTGCCAGCAAAATTGTATTTGCCAAAATCCAAATCCAAAATTGCCGTCTTGTCTTTCACAGCAAAGCTTCTAATATTTACCCGTACAGGAACGTCTGCTTGATTACCGAGGACAGAAGCTTGCAGGGAGCTGGCGTAAGCTGCCGGTCCTTCTAACAGCATAGCAAGCGTCTGCAAGATGCTATCGTCTGTATTGGGTAAACGAACCGTAATCGGTACCAAACAGTCCGTTTCCGGCACCAACCAATAGACCACTGTTTTGCTTTCCTGCCGTACGGTTTCTTCATTGGGCCATTCTGGCCGGCTCAGCGGTAAATTGATCTCATATTGGGCGCTGTTGCGGGATAAAAAATTACTGTTTTGCCCATCCAGCAGAAATTGGACCTTATTGATCGATTTAAATTCGGTCAGTGTCATGACCAAGGCGTCTCCCACGCTTTTCACAGCACTGAAAGAAGGCAAAGCGGCAGTGAAACTATCCGGTAAATCCAAATACGCAATTTTATCTCTGACTGCAATCGAAGCTACCTCCACATTGGGCAGCTGAAGTGCCTGGCAAAGATACCTTAAGGTAGCGTTGACCGCTTGCAGATGTAAAGGTTGGTTAGAGTTTGTTTCCTCCGTCACCGGATAATACCAATACCGGTTGCCATTGCTATAGAGTCGATAAGAAATCATTTGTTTCACTTTTGCGGTTTCTGTGATATGCAGATATTCCGGATCTTCTGCTCCGCTCAACGCAACTTGGTCACCAAAGACATGGTCAGCGGAACCCGACAACTGGCTGGAACGATTGCAGCCTGTCAAAAAAAGCATCAGAAGGAGAAGCAGTGCAATTGTTTTTTTCATCGGTACCTCCACTTCTCATTGACTAATTGTTGATAAAATAGACGGTAACATTTCTTTTCGCCCAAGCTACCGCATCGGCATGGGAATCAAACCCAAGATCCAAATGGTTGGGGACCATGGCGCCGCCGGTGTCACCGGCAACTGCATAACCATAGCCTTCAACATAAAGCCGAGTACCGAATGGAATTGTACTGGTATCCACACCGACCACCCCATAACCCTGCGCGCGGCCGCTGGCGGTAATACCGTAACCATAATCACCGGGCTCCTTACCGCAGCAGAGAACACAAGAGCAATAGCCGGTGCTGGTCATGTAAGCGACTTGCGAAAAGGAAATCAGATCACCGTTCGCTAGCTGTGTCTCTGTTTGTGTACCATATTCCACAATCTGATTTGATATCGCCTGCTTTTCTTCTGTCTGCAGCAACTGTCTTGCCACCTCTGTACCATCCTCCGTGGTCACGAGATAAGTACAGATAGCAAGGCCATCATGGCCCGCTGTCGTAACCCTTTGCTGGCCAACAAAGAGATCACCGCTGGCAACCAAGACCGTGCCAAAGGGTAATGCGACACTTTCGCTCACCGTCTCCTGTCTGACCCGAGTCACGCGAATCTCCATGTTAGCTTTGAGCGGCGTGCTTGCTTCCGGCTGTACCAGATCTAATTCGCTGCCTTGCACACCTGCCTCCAACAATAAGTCATGCACCGTTGCTGCGGTGGTTTGACCGCTGATTGTCAGACCATCCACCATCAGCGTGTAGGGAACACTGTAATAAACCGTAATCAGCATCTCATCAACTAATCGCTCATCAGCGGCCGGGAGAACGCGGTCCGATTCGCGAAGCACAATATTCTGTTCCTGCAGTAGTTCTGCCACGGTCGATTTCATCGTGGAAACCTTGCTTTCTTCGCCAGCCACCCTCAAGGTGACGTCTTTGATCTGGTATTGATACAACATACCGGCAGTCAGACAGGCGCACAATAAAATGAGACAAAGTGATAGGAACCCTTTTCGGGAGATTTTCTTCAGGTCGATCTTAAATTTCATGCTTCAAATCATCCTTTCCTGGGAGAGAATCCAATCCATATTAACTTTTTTCGTTTCCCTTGTCAAGAAGGCGGCTTGGTTCAGCCACTTGCGGCAGTATATATGTTATATTTTACCATTATAAAACGTTATGCCGACAAGTCAATTTAGTTAATTCTTGATCGAACCCCTCATCCCCTTCAAATGACCATTTTATGACAGAATTGTTGCGCTAAAACAACTTACCGCCGCCTGGTTCCTCCGGCTGTCCAGAAAATGCAGGATTTTTCCTGGTTTTCTAGAATAGAGTGCTACACTTGGAAAGGAGGTGCCTCATGCTGCCAATCAATGAAACAAAACGACAAGAAGCAGAATTGCTGCGCCCCTCCAATACAACAATTTGGCCTTTGCAGGGATACAAAGATGGCAAGTGGCAAATCTGCCATTCACGCCAAGAGGCGCTGCAATACGCTTGGCAAAGGTTCGCCGCTCTGAATTCCTCCCTTGTTGATTCTGATCCTTCGAAGGTAACAGAAACGGATTGCGCTGCCGATCGAGCTGCAGTTTTACCGGTGTTCGGTGTTCTCTACCGGGAAATTTCTCTCAACAATCACGAAGTCGGCTTTGGCTTTGAGGATTATCATTTCCGTCAACTCGCTCGTCTTTCTGCCAATTATGGTTTCAAAACCGTAGTCTTTGCCGCCAAAGGCCTGAATTACGAGCAGAAAACGATCCAAGGTTATTGCTTAACACCTGATCAGGAATGGCAGTCCGGTTGCTTTTCCCTGCCTGACGTGATCTATTATCGCGGCGTCAGCATCTACCTGGAGGAAAACAGCGAACGAATCGAGGCGCTGCAGCGACTAAGCAATTTAGGCATTCCCAGCCTGAATAATCCTCTCTTTACGCGCCTGCTGGATCACAAACTGAATTTTTATCATTTTTTACATCAAACGGCGCTCTCGCCTTTCCTGCCGGAAACACTGAATTATTCCACAGCAGCACTTGCAGAAATGCTGCTGCGGCACCCGGTCCTGTTCTTAAAACCGACCGCCGGTTACGAATCCCGTGGTCTGCTGCGCTTGCAGCAAACTGATCCCGGCTGGCAGCTTGCTTATAATGATGATAATGGATTTTTATCGACACAAAACTCGCTCTCACCAGAGAATCTGCTGCTGCGGGCAGAGCAAATCACTCAAAGCCAGGATTACCTGATTCAGGCGGGGATTACCTCTTTTTTATGGGATCATCGGGTTTTTGAGCAAAGGATTTTAATGCAGCGCTGCCAAGAAAATTGGCTGCAGGCTTGCCATGTGCTCCGCTGCAGCGGCGCTCAGGATGTGCCGTTTATCACCGCTGCGCGCGAAATTACTGCGGATGCGGCAGTTCTGTCTGACATCCTCTCGCAAGAACTTTATAGCAGTATGATGGCTCAAATTCAGACTGCCGTGCACGGGCTGACGCAATTATTCGGAGAGAAGCCTTATCAAGCCAGTGAGTTTTCCTGTGATTTTATGCTGGATACCCAAGGTAAGATCTGGCTGTTGGAGTGTAATGCCAAGCCTTCCGGGTTTTTTATTCAGACCGGTGACTTGGACGGACGCATGGCGTATTTGCGGCATACCTTACTGCAAGCCGTCTATCTTGCCGAACAGGATCAGACGCCATCCTCACGATAAGCTTTAAAAACTCTTGAAACAACTTATGTTATCCTGCTCAATGCTGTGTTAAAATTTAAACAATTGAAGGAAAGGCGGAGATACTGCATGATCAATCAAGCAAAAAAGCAGCCAAAATATACGATCCGTGATATGGTTATTACGGCTCTCTTTATTAGTCTGGTCCTGGTCTTTACCATGTTTATCAATATTCGTTTACCCATTGCTGCCAATGGGGGACTGATCCATTTAGGCAATGTGCCGCTGTTTGTGGCAGCCGTCTGTTTAGGTAAAAATAAAGCGGCTTTGGCCGGTGGCATCGGCATGGCTTTGTTTGATGTGCTGTCGAGCTGGACCAGTTGGGCACCTTTTACGCTCGTTATCGTTGGTTTGATGGGTTATGTCAGCGGACTAATTCTGGAAAAAAAGCAGAGACCACAGGATTACATTTTCGCGGTGGTCGTCGCCTTGCTGATCAAAGTCTTTGGTTATTATTTAGCAGAATGGTTCTTGTATGGCAATCTGATTGCACCTCTGACCAGCATTCCGGGCAACATCATTCAAGTTGTGACCGGCGGTATCATCGCGTATCCTGTTGCACTGGCCTTAAAAAAGGTGATGAGGAATTTCTAATTTTTCTCCTGGCAGTTATGCCAAAAAAGCTGTTTCCGTGACGGTTTGCAGGACCGCCGCTGAAACAGCTTTTTTTAATGTTCTATCTCTGGCTCTCTTCCGTTTCTTTTTCCGGTGTATGATAAAACTGAACCGGTTGAAAAGGTGAGATGGTTGAGATGGCATGCTTATACACCAATTGCTGCCTGCCTTCCGATTCAATGACAACACAAAAACTGTCAAATCCGCGTACCAGTCCGCGCAGCTGAAAACCGTTGACTAAATAAACGGCCACCATAATATTCTCTTTACGCACCACATTTAAAAAAGCATCCTGTAAATTCAATGTCTTATTCATCCCAGAAAACCCTCCCCATCCTTTTCAACAGTTTAACATAAAAAGTGTCTGCTGCACAAGCGTTTGCAATTCAGCTAAGAGAATTTCTTCCGTCCGATACGCGCTGAGATTGAACCAGTGAATCTCGGGATTCGCTCTGAACCAAGTCAGCTGCCGTTTGGCATAACGCCGCGTGTTTTGTTTCAAGAGAGCGGCCACTTCAGCCAGGCTGCTTTCACCCCGGAAATACGGAAAAAATTCTTTATAACCTAACGCTTGTCCGGCAGGCAATTGTTCTGTCAAACCCTGCTCGATCAGCTGCCTGACTTCTTCCGTTAAGCCCTGCTCGAACATGGTGTCGATCCTTTGTTCTATTCGGGTATAAAGCTCCTCTCTGGGCCGCGTCAGGCCCAGATAAACCACTTGGTAGAGCGGTGCAGCATTTTTTGTTGCCTGTTCTGCCTGAGAAATCGGCTTGCCGGTGGTCTGATAGACTTCCAAAGCACGGATAATGCGCTTTGTATCATTGACATGCAGACGGGCAGCCGTTTGGGGATCGACTTGCGCTAATTCGTTCAGCAAACTGAGGCTGCCCTCTTGTGCAGCCCGCTGCTGTAAGGCGCTGCGCAGCGGTAAATCAAGCTTTGCTTCGCTGAAATCATACGGTTCCAAAGCAGCCCGCAGATAAAGACCGGTACCGCCGACCAGGATTGGCAGTTTCCCTTTTTGCTGAATTTGGGCAATCGCAGCCCGCGCATCCTGCTGATACTGCGCGGCAGAATAGCGCTCGGTAATCGGTAAAAAATCGATACAGTGGTGCGGAATCCGGGTTCTTTCCGCCGCGCTTGCTTTGGCTGTCCCGATATCCATCCCACGATAAATCTGCATCGAATCCGCCGAAACGATTTCGGCATTGAAATGTTCGGCCAGGCGCAGCGAAACCGCTGTTTTCCCTACCCCGGTCGGCCCAACAATTACGATGACGCACGTCAATTTTTCTTTCATCTGTTCAGCTCACTTCATACGCCGCTCAAGGCGTCACTCTCTTAAAAATCTTGTCCAATTCCGTTAATGACAAACAATAAAAAGTCGGCCGGCCATGCGGACATGTGGCTGCATCTGCCGTGCGGCCCAACTGTTCGATTAATTCATTCATCCGGCTTTGCGGCAGCCATTGATTGGCTTTGATCGCACCTTTGCAGGACATCGTGATCAGCGTCTTCATGGTTAAATCAGCAGCCGAAAGCGGACGTTCCGTGGCTGTCAGCTCGTTAAAAATCTCAACCAAGCCTTCTCTGGCACCATCACCGGTTAAAAGCTGCGGCATTTCGCGGACCAGCAGTGTTTGATTGCCAAAGTCCTCAAGCAGGAAGCCGAGTGTCCGCAATTCCGCCAGACGCTGCATGATGCGATCAAATTCCATCAGCGGCAATTCTATGGTATAAGGCATCAGCATGGTTTGGCTGCTGATTTGACCTTCTTCCATTTGGGCTTTCAGCATGCTGAATAGAATCCGTTCATGCGCGGCATGCTGATCAAACAGATAAAAGGCATCGATAGACTGCGCTAAGAGATAGGTGCCGGCCAACTGGCTGAGCACCCGCATCGGTGGAAAAATCGAGGTTTTACTCAAATCCAGCGTGGAAAGCGGAGGCAGGGTCGGTGGAAAAACTTGGCTTGCTTCCTCGCTGCGGTTGGCAGCAGCCAAATCTGGCGGAGAATAAAGTCTTGCTGGTGGTGCCGCCGCAGCGCGCTGATCTGCTGTTCTGACAGCGGCCGGAAACGAAGACAGTAAGGACTTCTGTTGTGCCGCTGGTCTGGTTATAGTTTCAGCTGCCAGCCAACCTTGTGTTTGCTGAGGAGGGTAGGCAGTCTGTTCCGGTTCATTGCCCATAAGATGCGGATTCAGAGCAGAGCGCACACCCCGCATACAGAGTTGATACAATTTTCCTTCCTCACGGAAGCGCACTTCGGTCTTGGCCGGATGGACATTGACATCCACCTGATCCAAAGGCAATTCAATGGATAAGACAAAAAAGGGGTATTTGCGCGGCGCCATGATTTGACGGTAGGCTTCCTCCACGGCGTGCTGAATATTTTTGGCCTGTGCATAGCGACCGTTGATAACGAAATGCTCGTCGCGGCGGTTGGAACGGCTGAACGTAGGTTTGCCGATATAACCGAAGATTCGGTATTCTCCTTCCGTATAGGAGAGCGGCAGCAATTGCTGCATCACATCATGACCGTAAACGGCTCGAATTACATCTTCCAATTTGCCGTTGCCGGGTGTGGACAAGACCAGGCGATCATCTCTGGTGCATTCGATGGCCACATCGGGACGCGAAAGTGCCAGGCTGAGTGCCACGTTGAGGATATGACTGCCTTCGGCCGCGACACTCTTCATAAATTTGAGCCGGGCGGGTGTATTATAAAACAAATCCTCGACGATGACTTGGGTGCCTTTGGGGGCAGCCGCGTCTTCTGCCGTGATTTCTCCCTGCTGCACCTGCACCTTGGTTCCTGCTAAGTCATCCTGCTGACGGGTCAGCAGGCAAAAGTGTGAAACCGAGGCAATGCTGGGTAAGGCTTCACCGCGAAAACCCAAGGTCCGTATTGCAAAAAGGTCGCTTTCTTCCTGTAATTTACTGGTAGCATGCCGTTCCAAAGCCAAAACAGCATCCGCTCGATTCATGCCGCTGCCGTTATCCGTCAGGCTGATTCTGGTCAGACCACCACCGAAAATATCGATCGAGATTTGGCTGGCACCGGCATCAATGGCATTTTCCAATAGCTCCTTGACCACCGAAGCAGGCCGTTCCACGACTTCACCGGCAGCGATTTTATTGGTTAAATCCGCGCTAAGAATCCGAATCATGGCTGACACCTCCTACCTCTCACTTTACTGCGCCGGTCAGCAGTTTACTTTTTCAGTTCTTTTTGCCATTCATTGATTAAATTAATCGCTTCAATCGGGGTCATCGACATCACATCGGCTCGGCGCAAGCGCTCCAAAACCGGGTGTTCCTCTGCGCTCAGCAAGGGCAGCTGTAGCGCGTCGGCATTCGCTGTCGGCTTCTGACTGGTTTCCTGCTTTAAGCGCAATTCATCGCTCGATTCCATTTGCTTCAGGATTTCCCTGGCGCGCTTTACCACATTTTTCGGCAAACCGGCTAATCTGGCGACTTCAATGCCATAGCTCTTATCCACAGCTCCCGAGACGATGCGATGCAGGAAAACAATGTCCTCTCCTTTGCCCTTGACCGCCACCGAAAAATTTTTCACTCCGCTGTAGAGTTGTTCCAGATCGGTCAATTCATGATAATGCGTAGCAAATAAGGTTCTGGCTCCCAATTGGTTGGGGTTCTGAATGTACTCCAGGGCTGCACGTGCAATGCTCATCCCGTCAAAGGTGCTCGTCCCGCGGCCGATTTCATCGAGTACCAGCAAACTATTGGCTGTAGCGGATGCCAAAATCTGGCTCAGTTCTGTCATTTCCACCATGAAAGTGGATTGCCCGCCGGCCAGATCATCTCCGGAACCAACCCGGGTGAAAATACGGTCAACGATGCCAATTTCCGCAGCGGCAGCCGGAACATAGGAACCCATCTGCGCCATCAGCACAATCAGCGCATTCATCCGCAGATAGGTGCTCTTTCCAGCCATATTAGGGCCGGTGATGATCATGACTCGCTGCGTTTCTTTATCCAGGAATAAATCATTGGGAATATAGGGTCTGTCCTTTAGCGTGCGTTCCACCACCGGATGACGGCCTTCGCGAATGCGCAGACAGCCGCTCTGATTGATCACCGGCTTGTTGTAACGGTATTTCACCGCTACTTCCGCCAGAGAAGCGAGACAATCGAGCGTCGCCACCACCTGAGCGGCTTTTCTGATTTCTTCCGTAAAGCTTCCGATCCAGTCGCGAAGCTCTACAAAAAGCTCATATTCCAATTCGACCAGTTTTTCCTGCGCGCCCAGAATCGTCTCTTCCAGTTTCTTCAAATCTTCGGTAATATAACGCTCACAATTTGCCAAGGTTTGCTTGCGGATATAAGCGTCAGGCACATTGCCCAACTGCGCCTTAGTCACTTCCAAATAGTAACCAAATATCCGATTATAACCCACTTTCAGGGTGCGGATACCGGTTTTTTCCCGTTCTTGCTTTTCTAAATCTACCAACCAATTCTTACCCTCCCGGGCTGCCGTGCTGTAGCGATCCACCTCGGCATGATAACCCTGCCGAATGATGCCGCCTTCGCGCAGGGAAATCGGCGGTTCGTCAACGATTGCAGTGGCAATCCTGAGAGTAACGGCAGATAAATCGGGCAGACGGTGATGATTGGTTTGTAAAATGGAAGAAACGGCTCCGCTTAAAATCTGCTGTATTTGCGGCAGCACGGACAGTGATTGCTGCAAAGCCAATAAGTCGCGCCCATTGGCCGAACCAAAAGCAATTCTGCCCATCAGCCGTTCCAGATCGTAAACATTGGCCAGTGCTTCGCCTAAACGGAAGCGCATTTCGCTGTTCTCCACCAATTCCTGCACACCGGCCAGGCGATTTTCAATTTGCGCCACATTGGTCAGCGGCTGCAAAACCCATTGATGCAGCATCCGACCGCCGGTTGCGGTGCGGGTTTTATCCAATACCCAGAGCAAAGAGCCCTGCGTTTGATTTTCACGCATGGTTTGAATCAGTTCCAGACTGCGTCGGGTGGATTGATCGAGGATCATCTGCCAGCTCAGCTGATAATACTCCAATTTACCCAGATCTTTCCGTTCGATTTTGGCCGTGGCACGCACATACCAATAGAGGGCAAGGCAAACCTTTGTTTCCAGCTCCCTTTCCGGACCAGCCGGCAGGATGCTCTGAATTTGCTGCAGCAGAGCGGCATCGGAACCTGTCTTGTGCAGTTCCTCCGCCGTTAATGTGGTCAGGAGAATATTTAGCGGACGGCAAAGCGCGCTGACTTCATCTTGATCCCGGTTGCCGGTCCAGATGGCTTCACTTGGCATCAAACGAGTCAACTCATTGCGCAGCTGCATCATCGCATCCGGGCCGGAAAACCCTGTACAGGCGAAATAACCGGTCGTTACGTCGGTTACGGCCAGCGCGAAGCAATTTTCCTCCGCAGCGAGGCAGACGAGATAATTATTGCGCTTATCCTCTAAAACACTGTGATAATCAACGGTGCCAGGTGTAACGATACGAACGATTTCCCGTTTGACAATGCCTTTGGCCAATTTGGGGTCCTCGACCTGCTCGCAGATCGCAACGCGATAACCTTTGGCAACCAATTTGCTGATATAAGTCTCCGCGGCGTGATACGGTACCCCGCACATGGGAATGCGTTCTTCGGCACCGCCGTCGCGGCCGGTCAGGGTAATCTCCAGTTCTTTGGACATCGTAATCGCATCTTCAAAGAACATTTCATAAAAATCACCCAATCGAAAAAACAAAACCGCACCCGGATTTTCCGCTTTTGCCTGCAAATACTGCTGGATCATGGGAGTATAATCAGTAGCCATGGCGATCCTTTCCTTTATACTCTATTCTTCTGCTTCTGCTTCTCCTGCCAGGCTGCCGCTTAAATGAAAGCTGCTGGCTGCTTCAATTTTCACCGGCAGCAATTGACCGATCTGCTCTTGTCTTGCCGCAAAATGGACTAATTTATTGCCGGCTGTTCTGCCGGTAAACATCTTGGCATCCTGCTTGCTGGGACCTTCCACTAAAACCGTCACAATTTTGCCCAATTGCTCTTGGTTGATCTCTTTGGAAATATCCGCCTGCAAATTCATCAGGCCTTCGATGCGTTTCTGTTTTTCAGCATATGGAATTTGTTCCGGCAGCTCAGCGGCAGGGGTTCCGCTGCGCCGGGAATAAATAAAAGTGTACGCGCTGTCAAAGCGGACTTGCCGTACAACATCCAGCGTATCTGCAAAATCCTCGTCCGTCTCACCGGGGAAACCGACAATAATATCGGTGGAAAAAACAACATCCGGAATCGTCTCTCTGATTTGCTGTACCAAATCCAGATAATGCTCTTTGCTGTAACCGCGGTTCATGGCCTGCAATATGCGGCTGCTGCCGGACTGCATCGGCAAATGCAGCTGATGACAGACATGCCGAGCGGCGGCAATCGTCTGCAGGAGCTTCAGGCTGACATCGCGGGGATGTGATGTCATGAAACGAATCCGCTCCAGACCTGCAATCTGATCGACCTGTGCCAAAAGATCGGCAAAATCAACTGCCGGCTGCAAACCCTTGCCATAGGAATTGACATTCTGCCCCAACAGCATCACCTCTTTACAGCCCGCAGTGACCAACTGCTGGATTTCCGCAATAATATGCTGCGGCTCGCGGCTGCGCTCCCTGCCTCTGACGTAGGGTACGATGCAATAGCTGCAGAAATTATTGCAGCCATAAGTAATACTAACCGAGCAAATCAGATTCTGGCTGCGCAGGCGCGGCAATCCTTCAGCAGGCAGCAAATTGTCTTCTCTGATGTCGCAGACCATCCGGCGCTGCTGCATGGTTTGGCAGAGCAATTCGGCAAATTGATCAATCGTATGCGTACCAAAGACCAAATCTACCTGTCGATAACTCTTTTTGATCTTTTCCGCCACTTGCGGCTGCTGTACCATGCAGCCGCCGATGGCAATCAAGAGTTTCGGATTGCTTTCCTTCAATACCTTCAAACGGCCTAATTGACCAAACACCCGGTTCTCGGCACTCTCGCGCACCCCGCAGGTATTGATTACAATCAAATCTGCTTGTTCCACGAGATCCGTTTTAGAAAAACCGACTTGATTCATCACCCCTGCAATCAATTCGGCATCATTAAAATTCATCTGACAGCCAAAAGTTAAAAAATATACCATCGGCGGGCGTTGCTGCCTGCCGGTAAACTGCAGGCTCCAATCCTGCAGCTGCTGTATTGCTTCTTCGTGTGTCATACCGAACTCTCCTTTCAAAAAGCAGATACTTCTACCTGCTTCTTCCTAATTTTAAACCAGTGAATTTTTAGATTAATCTTGCTCTAGCCTGTTAAATCGTGTATGATAGAGCAAAGAAAAAACAGATTAAGGTGTTATCATGAATTATATTAAAAAAGAAAAAACCTTTGACTACGCCGCTTTTAACTTGGAGCGGCTAATCAAATTGGTCGATATATACGGCCCACCAAAAATGGAAAAACCGGTAGCGGATTATTTGGAGCCTCTGTTGGCGAAATATTGCGTGGAAATCAGCCGGGATGAACTCGGTAATCTCTATGCCGTCCGCCAAGGGGAAGCGGGTGCCGCCACCGTTTTACTCAGCAGTCATCAGGATACCGTATTCTTCCCCAGCCAGGAACGCTTCTATCTGGTAGAAAACGGATATCTGCTGCTGGATCGCAACTTACTGGAAAGAGACCGTTACAGCGGCGCCATACGGGCCGTTGTTTTGGGCGGTGACGATCGGGCGGGCATTGAAATCATCCTTTCCATCCTGGAAACTTATCAGGGACCTCTGACTTTAAAAATCATTCTGTCTACCCGGGAAGAAATCGGCGGTGAAGGCATCCAGGATGCGCGCAGAGAATTCTTTCGGGATGTCAGCTTTGGCTTGGTGCTGGATCGCAAATTCAGCGGCGATATTATCACAACCATCGAAAATCAAACGCTCTGCACGAAAAAGCTCGCGCAGCATGTGCTGCTCTCGGGGCTGAAGCTTGATATCAAAGACTTAAAAGAAACGGTAGGCTCTTATTCGGATGCGTATTTCTTATCCAAGCGTTTTAAAGTGGACTGTGTCAACCTCAGTGTCGGTTATTATCAACCGCATACTTCGCTGGAACGAATCGATTTGTATGCCTTTAATAATTGTGTTCGCTGGGTCCTAGACATCTTGGAAACCTATCCGGGAAAATAAGGAAATTAAGCTTTACCGCACCGGAAACAATCAGTTGTGCCATCCGGTAAAGCTGCCACTCAAAAACCAAGAAGGTGAACATCATATGACCGACTATTTCACAGCGATTGAGCCGGATCTTCGTTTACAGCAGGCAAAAGCTTTTTTTCTAAAATCACAGCGGTCTTGCTGTCCCAAAACTTTTCCCGATTTTGTCCCACGCCACCCCTTGCTGCAGCAGATTAGTGGTGTGCATGCAATTCCCTCCCCGATGATGCCTTTCTGGTGGACCGAAGGTATTCTTAATTCGCCGCAGCTGCAGAAAACTCCTTGGATAAAGGAATTATTGCATACCGTAACCTGGCAGGAAATGATGGAAGGCAAAATATCGGAAAACCGCTTCAAAGAATTCCGCTCCAAATGGGCTTTGGAACAGCGAAAATTGATTTCTTCGCCTAAAATCGGCGGTATCCTCAATGTTGTCTTTGCGCTTGATCCCGAGCCGGTCAAAAAATACCGCAGCAGCAGCAAAAACCTTTCCCGACTGCCCTGGTGGTGGTATTGGGCTGCTTTGGAAAGCCGCAGCATCGCTTCCCATCAGATCAGTCGATTCATTGCCAAAACGACTGTTGCGGAATTTAATCGCGGTGAATTTCAGACGGAACGTCTGGAGGCTTTACAAGCAAAATCTGAAAAGAAGCTGCCCAAAACTAATAAAATTGAGGAATTTCTCTTTCAGATTTTTTACGAATACCCCAATGTCCTGACCAAATATAACCAACGCGGCGGAAAAGCGCTGAATATCATGCGCGTCGCGACGGATCCCTATTCAATTGTCACCATGAGCACCCGCTCACCGCATTGGAGCAGCTGTCAGAATCCCATTCGCCTGGATACGCACGAACTGAGCCATAAGCTCTGGGCGAATTTATTGGACAGCAATATGGCGATGTTGGAAATGATCAATCCGGAAGAAGATGAAGAAACCAGTTTGGTTGCCCGCGCGATTTTACGTATTGTGCAGGATCATAAGCAGGATTTGCTTTACCTGGATTGTCTTTATGGCGAGCGTGGCTACATCACTTCTTTTGTCAGCCTGACCAAAGAATTGGCAAAAAGCATTGGCTTGGTGCCGGTATCGGGGCGGATGCTTCCCTTCTACACCAGTTTTAACACGCCGCTCAGCGGTTACCCTATCGATTTCAAAGAATACGAAACGCCTTACCTCGATTTTGGCGAATGGCGCAAACAAAATGGGCTCTACACCTTCAACGGCGAAGGGCATTACCTCTATACCACCTAATCACCCAATCGAAACCGGTGCTTTAAAAACAGCGCCGGTTTTTTTTGCCTATTTTAAAGCTCTTTACGAAAAAAAGGCAACCACAGCCGACAGACTGGAGTTGCCTTATCTAAAACGAAAGATTAGCCGCTTTAAAAAGAACCGCTGCACTGCTGTCCAAGCGAGTGCAAAGATCTCACTAGATTGCGCTCTCTTTTTGTTCTGCTAAACGCTTATGCGAAAAAGAAAGCAATGATCGATCCTGGCTGTAGGTGACCATTTCTAACGCCTGTGCGTATGGATAAAAACCGCCGTCGGTAAAACCTTGTTCGCTATTCGGTAACGCTTTATCAGAATCGCTCAGCATCAAATACCAGGTAATTCGGTTACAGACCGGACGTCTGCGTGAAGTGGAGTAAAATTCATAACTGGTTTGACCTGCCGGCTCGACAATTTTAGATGTGACACCTGCTTCATACTGAACTCTGGCGACAGCTACTTCATGAGCCAATTGATTGGAACGGATGACTCCTTTGGGAAAAACCCATTCTTCTTTGTCGTTTTTCAGAAGCAACACCGTATCACCATGAAAAACTACCCCACCGGCACAATTGCGAATTAACATGCGCGTCATCTCCCTTTCTGCGTATTATTTTCTTTTCTCATTTTTCATTATTTGATATTCACTACTTCCATCCCGCAGCGGCAATCTCCTTCCAAAAGAAGAATGCCATAGAAAATTAATCACATTTTCACTGAACTGCAATTGGAAAAATAAAAGCTCCGTCTGCCGCTAGCGGCAGACGAAACTTCTCTGCAGAGCCTACTTAGCCATTGCGGCCAATAAGGCTTCTTTGATGAACTCATCCATTGGTTTGTCCTGGATCATGGTTGGCGTTTCTTCATCACCGGGCTGTACTTTAAAGAAATTGACCAGCAAATGATTCTTATTGCAGAAGGTAGTATCCAAATGCAGTGGTACAAAATGTACCACAACTTCCTCAAAAGCAATTTTATCGGCCAGTTCGTCTTTGATATGATCAAGGTTTAATTGCTTGACCGGAGTCAACATCGCTTTTTCAATCCCCAAATCATCCATCATCCATAAATGATTGCTATATAAACGGCCTTCCTTTTTATTGGCAGCCTTGAACGGTTCGTGGTTCGTCAAAGCGGACATCACGCGGCGAACCGATTCGGCTGTGAATTCCTGGTCATAACTGAGTTGATAACCTTGCATGGCGGTTACTTCCTGAATGAACTGATCGGCTACTTTTTCGCGGTCTTTTAATGCAGCCCAAAAATAATCCATCGATTCCAGTGTCTCCAATTGAATTTTCAACGTTTTCATAAACAAACCCTCCCAAATCTCGTTGGAACAGAAGCTCATTTTTTCAGCTGCGAAATAACTCTTCTGTCCTTCATTTCAGTCTACAGAGTCTAATTTCGCTAACATTTGCCGAACTCCTTCAATTTTCCGAAAGTTCCATGTTCCAGGGGGACGGGGGTGTTGGCACACTATTCTGGTAGCGGTACCATCCAATGGAAAAGGCGCTTGCCGGTTTCGGTCCGAAAAATATTGTCATAAGCTTCCCGACAGGCCGCAGAAGTTGCCTGTCCCTCAAACAGATTGACCAAAAAATCGGCTTCGACTAAGATGCGGTAGTCTGGCTGATCAATTTCCGTATAGGTATGATGATGTCCGACCAGGAAAGCAACGCGTTCTGTGACGTCCGCCGGCCAAGCAAGGCTGCTAAGCAGTTGCCGTGCCAGATCCGGTCCAACGATCTCCTGATTCTTTCCTCTGCCGCTGCCGAATTTCTTTATGGCTTCGTGAATGCCGATGTCATGCACCAACGCTGCGCTCTCCAGGATAAACTGTTCTTGTTCACTGAGTTGCTCACCCTGCCCGATCGTACGTGCCAATTCGTAAACCTTAAGGAAATGGTGAATCAACTTGGGGTCTCCCTGATCGAATTCAATCATTGCTTCTGTGAGTGCCATCATATTTTGCATGTGTTTCCTCCTGATATTTTCTTATTGCATGAATGCATGCTGCAGCAATCGTTTGCTGTGGTCAGTGCTATTAAAGATTTTTCTCGAGTAATTTGACGATTTTTTTTGATTTCAGCACTTTACCAAACGAGACAACCTTATCATCGATCACTAACCCCGGGGTAGACATGACACCATATCTTGCGATTTCCATAAAATCAGTAATCTTTTCAATTTCCGCTTTGATACCCAGTTCCGCAAGAGCTTCTTTCGTATTCTCTGTGAGAGCAACACAATTTTTACAGCCGGGTCCTAAAATTTTAATGATCATTTTGACTCCTCCATTTTTAAAATTAATTATGCTGACACGCTCGCAGCTAAAACCCCAAATAGAACATATAAAATGCGATCAACAAGATTGCTGTCCCCATCGAATATTTCAATATCTGGCTAAAGTTGCCATATTTCCCACTGGCGGTAATTTTTCTGACAAGACCCATCGAGGTTCCCGCCACCACCACTAAAAAACTATGGCCAATCGAATAAAACAATAGGAGTAAAACACCCCAAGCAACATTACTGCCTCTTGCCACAATGCCAAGCAAGACAACAAGAACGGGAGTCGCACAGGGAGAGGAAAATATGCCTCCTAAGATGCCGGCAAAAAATGCTCCAATGTAACCTTTTTTTGTGCTTTTACTGATCAGGTAGGAGGATGGGATAAAATTATAAATTTCCCAAGTTTGCAGTGCCATGAAAACCATGAGAACACCCAGCACAAGATACCACCATTTACCGGAGCTGCCAATCAAATTTCCCAGCATTGAGGCAATGGTCCCAAGCGCTGTAAAAGTGATTGCCATTCCCAGAGCAAAAGTAAGCGATAAGCGGAAAGCTTTTTTCGGATCATGGCTGCCAGTCCCACCGACATATCCAATCACAAGCGGAACACTTGATAGAGCGCAGGGAGTAACAGAGGTTAAGACTCCGGCCAACAACGCAAGCAACGGTGCGAGCCAAAAATTTTCCGCAAGGAGGTTAGATAACGATTCTAGCCACTGCGTTATCATTCCTTCATCCCCATTTCCTTTAGAATGCTCATAAATTCATTTTTAGTTAAACCACCTTCATGGGTTGTAAAAACATGTTCGTTTGTGTCTTTCATGGCAAATAGCTTCATTGGTATGATATTAGCATCTTCCGGAACATACGGCTGACCTTTTGCATCAATAAACACTTGAGTTGGAATTACTGTAATCGGGTAGTTTTGTGCCAAAGCGGGATATTTCCAGACATCAAGATATCTGACAATCACTTTACCCTGCAGTTCCTGGTTCAGTTCCTCTATAATAGGTGCCAATTCCTGACAGGGAACGCAGGAATCAGAACCAAAATCGAGCAGGATCGGTATACCATAAGATTTTAGTTGATCCAGATCGATTTCTTCCGTGACAAGTAATGCAAAATCGGGATTGTCACTGACGGGAGCATTACTTTTCTGTGAGTTCTTCAAAATCCAGATTGCAGCCACAAGAAGAACAATTAAAACTGGAACGATGAACTTGATTGCAAGTTTTTGCTTGCTGCTTTGGTTTGTGTCACTCATCTACAGCACCTCCATTATTTATCATACACTTTCTTGGTTTTTTCCACGATTGCTTCTTTCATTCTTTCCAGATCAGTAGATGAGTTTAAATCAAAGTTCTTGGAAATTTTCAGGTCCTTAGAAATGATGTGTTCATCCGGATGAAATCCAACTTTTTCTAGTGCCTCTTTTGCACAGTGCATCGCATCCGTCAATCCAGCAATCCCTTTGGCACTCTTTGCAGCGTTGGTCAGATTAGCAAGTTCGGCAGTAATACTTGCCAGGCGCAGAAGTGCGGCTTTACTGTTGTCTGAATTGCTTGCAGTACCTAAAGTTTCTATGTCACTTCTCTGCTTTTCGCTTTTTACCTTGGTTTTTTTCTCACTTTTGTTTGATCATTTGCTGATATTTTCGGCATTTTCATAGATCTTCTTAATTTCCTCTTTGGATACCATCTTCGATAAAAGATACGCTATGATAATCACACCCGGTATATCCACCAGCATCCTGGTAAGTGCAAACTTTGTGCCAAGCGCTGCCATTTCAAAGAGGAACATCGGTATTTTCGTTGTCGACCAGGCGCCGATGAAAATTAGAATGTTGCTGAACTTAACACCTTTTTTCATAAACACCGCCGCAACCGGGAAAGCGCCATAAAGCGGACCCGCCGCAGCCGAACCAATCAAGATGGCTAAAACGATTCCCACCAAACCGGAATCCTCACCCATATATTTGACCATCGTCTCCTTTGGCACCCAGACATCAAGTAAACCAAGCAGGACAAACACCGGAGGAATCACAAACAGCATTTCTTTCAGTGACTTAGCAGAAATACTGAGAGCTTTGTAACCAATTTGCTGGTTAAAGAGCGTAAGTAAACCAATCGCTGCCATTGTGATCAGAAATGCGCGATATCGAATCAAAATTGCTTTCATATTAAACCACCACCAATCCGATAATATACGCTACCAGAAAAGAAAATAGAAACGCCAAAACATTTCGCAAAATAGTCAGCTTCTTACCGAAGTACTTCATCTCCACCGGCATCGTCACCACCCCAACCATCATCAGTGTGGAGACAAAGGCGCCAATCTGCATATATCCTGCACCACCCTGCAAAAGCATTGCCGCCATCGGGAAAGCGATAAATCCTGGGATCAGGGTAATCGCACCCACGATGGAAGCCAACAGCACACCAAGCCAACCAGAACCGGAACCGATAATCCTGGAAATCACTTCCGTATTGAGCAAAGCCAATAAAACACCGACTAAGAGCAGCACAACCAGGAATTCCGGCAGAATATTTTCAAACGCCTTCCAGGCTTTCTTTAAGGAAATTTTCGTTTTCTTCTTGTCTTTTAAGTAAGAAACCACTAAAAGAAGCAGTGTTACACCATATAGAAAATAGGTATCCATTCAAATTCCTCCTCAATGAACGATGTGATTCGTTCCGTTTTGTTTCAGTTACTGTTTGCTGATTACCCAACAGCTTTTACAGCAATGTTTTTTGTGCTCGGCTACAGCTCTCACAAAGATCGCTAAAAAACGAACTGACCGCTGCAAACGCTGCCTGATTCAATGTGTAATGAATCCATGCTCCCTCGCGTTTCGAGTCAAGCAAACCACACTCCGTTAATATTCTCAGATGATAGGATAGCGTTGGCTGTGTAATATCGAAATTTTTCAGAATTTTACAGGCGCACATCTCTTCCCTGCACAACATCTGAATAATTCCAAGCCTTGTTTCATCGGCCAATGCTTTTAAAATCCGCACGGTATCTTTCGAGCATGTCTGCAATGAGCTCAATCCTTTCATAGATATTTTTCTATGTCATAGAGATTTTTCTATATTCAGTATAAGCAACATATCTATGATTGTCAATCTATCGAAAAATGAATTTTCAATGAATTGCAGCAAAAAAAGCAAGCCGGTCTTGAGTGAATCATCCACACTGACCGGCTTGCCCTTGTTTTTCTCATGTAAATAGTTGCTACCCTCTGAAAAAACGAAGATAGAGATAAGCTGCCGTCTGCAGCAAAGCCAGCAGCGGGATGCCAATGACGAAATTCCGATGCTGCGTCTTATGGCGGAGCCATCTCATCGCCAGTAAACTGCCAATTGCGCCGCCAAAAAAGGCAGCCAGCCAAAGATTCTTTTCAGGTACGCGCCGTCTCTTACCGCCTGCAATCATTTTATCGTAAAGAAACAGTAAAAAAGCCCATAAATTCAGCAGCAAAAATGCGTAGTTTGCAGTATCAGTCCATTTCATTTTTCATTACTCCTCAAAAAAAATCTGTTCATCCGGTGGACATAATCCCTCTCCCCCATCACATCCTATGCTATTCGCTTTATAGAAAGAAAAATCCTACCAGTCGCTGCAAATCAAGAGATTGCTTGCTTCTTTTTCTGAAACTGATGACAAATTTTTTTGATTGTGCTATGATAAGAAAAAAGGAGGAGATCAAAATGGCACTTGTCTCGACCAAAGAAATGTTCCGCAAAGCGTATGAAGGAAAATATGCGGTTGGTGCATTCAACGTCAACAATATGGAAATCATCCAAGGGATCGTCGAAGCTGCAAAGCAGGAACGCTCTCCCTTGATTTTGCAGGTTTCCGCCGGAGCCAGAAAATACGCAAAGCATATTTATCTGATGAAATTGGTGGAAGCAGCTATGCTCGACAGCGGTTTGGATATTGCCCTGCATCTGGATCATGGTGAGGATTTTGCGATCTGCAAAGCATGCGTTGATGGTGGTTTCAGTTCTGTCATGATCGATGGTTCTAAATATGATTTTGAGAAAAACATTGCCGTAACCAAAGAAGTTGTGGATTACGCCCACAGTAAAGGCATTGTGGTGGAAGGCGAATTGGGTAAATTGGCCGGCATCGAAGATGAGATCAAAGTCAGCGGTAAAGACGCCAGTTTCACCGATCCCGACCAGGCAGTGGAATTTGTGCAAAGAACCGGGGTTGACTCCTTAGCCATCTCCATCGGCACCAGCCACGGCGCTTATAAATTTAAAGGCACCCCGAAGCTTGATTTTCAGCGTTTAGAAAAAATTGCGGCGATGATGCCAGGATATCCGATTGTCCTGCATGGCGCCTCAACCGTGCTGCCGGAATTCGTCGCCATGTGCAATCAATACGGTGGTGATATTCAGGGCGCTCAAGGAGTACCGGAAGAAATGCTGCGGCAGGCTGCCGGCATGGGAGTTTGCAAGATCAACATCGACACCGATCTTCGCTTGGCGATGACTGCTTCTATCCGCAGTCATTTCATCAACCATCCCGCCGATTTTGATCCGCGCCAATACTTAACACCGGCCAGAAACGCAATTCAAGCCATGGTAGCGCATAAAATGCGTGATGTGTTAGGCAGCAGCAATCGAATTTAACTAAAAGCAATTGTGAGAAGCGTTATTGGTATTTGTAGAGCGATGATCAGAATATTTACAGTACCGAAGCGATAAGTACAAACCACGCCGAAACGGTAATTCCATATCGTAACGATTCATGTCGAAATAGCAAACATCCACATCGGAGCAGTAGTAGGGAACGGTCAAGACCGTTCCCTCGTATATACTAGTAGTGCCAAGGTAACTCATTTACGGGGTACAGGAAGCGAGCCAAAGCCACTCTTTAGGTATCCAAGGGGTTTGCCCTTTGTGGTATAATTTTGTCAGGCAGAGGTCAACGTACTGTTCCCTGGGAATCGTTCCTGTGATGTAGAGTGTTGCCTCTGATCTGACAGAAATCTGCGTATTGGCTGGATAGGGTAAAATCCTTGTATTTCACGCGAGGTTGCAGCTGTCAGCGTCAGAGAGATCATCCTTTGCCGCATTCCAGTTTGAGGAGTTGCTGTAAATGATTACTTTTGGCGTAGACATCGGTAAATTCCGTCACCAGGCGATCGCGGTGGACGCCAGTGGTCAAGCGCTGGCTCCCTCGTTTGCATTTGAAAATTCCGAAGAGGGCTTTCAATTGTTTTTGCAGAAGGTCGCTCTTTACCAAAAGCAAGATGCAATTTGCGTCGGCATGGAAGCCACCGGTCATTACTGGCTGAATTTTTATTGTGTTTTACTCGATTTAGGAATTGAATTGCATGTGGTCAATCCCCTGCTCACCGACGCCATACGGCGCATGTCTGTCCGTAAAACCAAGACGGATACGGTGGATTGCGGTTATATCGCGGATGTGATCCGCATGGGACGTTATTCCGACGTAGCGGTACAAACGGAGGATGTCCAGAATTTACGCGAGTTATGCCGTTTCCGCTGTTCTCTGGTTGATGAGATTGCAAAGCACAAAAACCATGTAATTGGCGTGCTGGATCATCTTTTTCCGGAATATCACAAGCTTTTTTCAGATATTTTCGGTAAAACTTCGCTGGAGTTGCTCAGCAAGTATCCGTCACCGGATGCCATTCTGAAGCTCGGCACAAAGCGGTTGGCTGATTTTTTAGCGAAGCATTCCCGCGGCAGTTTCGGTGAGGAAAAAGCGCTGGAGATCCGCAGCGCCTGCAAACACACAGTTGGGGTGAATAGAGCGAATGCTGCTCTATGCTTTGAATTACACCAAACCGTGGAGCTGATTCAATTCATTGAAGAACAGATTGACGCAATTGAAAAAAAGATTGAGCAGATCTATTCCCAATGTGAATGCTATCTGGATACCATTATTGGTGTTGGAGTCACCTCGGCTGCGGTGATCTACTCGGAAATCGGCAATATTGATAATTTCGAAAATCCAAAGAAACTGGCGGCATTTGCCGGTATTGACCCTTCGATTAAGCAATCCGGTAATTTCACTTCAACGCACAACACGATGTCGAAGCGAGGCTCACCTTATCTGCGCAGAGCGCTCTGGAATGCCGCAACGGTTGCCGCGCAAAAAGATCCGGTCATGTCTGCTTTTTACCAGAAGAAACGCGACGAAGGAAAAGATTATATGACGGCAATTGGAGCTGTTACACATAAATTATGCAACATTGTTTTTGCTGTTTTAAGGGATAAAAAGCCTTATGTTCCCAGAATATAATTTTCGTTTTGCCACTTGACGTTTGATAGCTGGCTACATTTCTGCCATAAATTTATTAACACTGCATTTCATTATTGCAACGTTGAAGTGTTAAGTGCAAACCACGCTGTAATGCAAAAATCAATCCAACATTATCGCATCATCGAAGCGATAAGTACAAACCACGCCGAAACGGTAATTCCATACCGTAACGATCCACATTGTAATGATCAACATTCACATTGGAACAGTTGTAGGGAACGGTCTTGACCATTCCGCAACATAGCGATCAACACTGCATTTCATTATTGCAACGTTGAAGTGTTAAGTGCAAACCACGCCGAAACGGTAATTCCATACCGTAACGATTCACATTGTAATGATCAACATTCACATTGTAATGATCAACATTCACATTGGAACAGTTGTAGGGAACGGTCTTGACCGTTCCGCAATATAGCGATCAAGACAACCTAATATTCTTGCAACGTTGAAATATTCAGTGCAAACTAAACCGCGATGGAATTTTCACATTGGAATGGTGAATTGTTACGGCGGAACGGTCAAGACCGTTCCCTCGTATATACTAGTAGTGCCAAGGTAACTCATTTACAGGGTACAGGAAGCGAGCCAAAGCCACTCTTTAAGTATCCAAGGGGTTTGCCCTTTGTGGTATAATTTTGTCAGGCAGAGGTCAACGTACTGTTCCCTGGGAATCGTTCCTGTGATGTAGAGTGTTGCCTCTGATCTGACAGAAATCTGCGTATTGGCTGGATAGGGTAAAATCCTTGTATTTCACGCGAGGTTGCAACTGTCAGCGTCAGAGAGATCATCCTTTGCCGCATTCCAGTTTGAGGAGTTGCTGTAAATGATTACTTTTGGCGTAGACATCGGTAAATTCCGTCACCAGGCGATCGCGGTGGACGCCAGTGGTCAAGCGCTGGCTCCCTCGTTTGCATTTGAAAATTCCGAAGAGGGCTTTCAATTGTTTTTGCAGAAGGTCGCTCTTTACCAAAAGCAAGATGCAATTTGCGTCGGCATGGAAGCCACCGGTCATTACTGGCTGAATTTTTATTGTGTTTTACTCGATTTAGGAATTGAATTGCATGTGGTCAATCCCCTGCTCACCGACGCCATACGGCGCATGTCTGTCCGTAAAACCAAGACGGATACGGTGGATTGCGGTTATATCGCGGATGTGATCCGCATGGGACGTTATTCCGACGTAGCGGTACAAACGGAGGATGTCCAGAATTTACGCGAGTTATGCCGTTTCCGCTGTTCTCTGGTTGATGAGATTGCAAAGCACAAAAACCATGTAATTGGCGTGCTGGATCACCTTTTTCCGGAATATCACAAGCTGTTTTCCAATATTTTCGGTAAAACTTCGCTGGAGTTGCTCAGCAAGTATCCGTCACCGGATGCCATTCTGAAGCTCGGCACAAAGCGGTTGGCTGATTTTTTAGCGAAGCATTCCCGCGGCAGTTTCGGTGAGGAAAAAGCGCTGGAGATCCGCAGCGCCTGCAGACACACTGTTGGTGTGAATAGAGCGAACGCTGCTCTATGCTTTGAATTACACCAAACCGTGGATCTGATTCAATTCATTGAAGAACAGATTGACGCAATTGAGAATAAGATTGAGCAGATCTATTCCCAATGTGAATGCTATCTGGATACCATTATTGGTGTTGGAGTCACCTCGGCTGCGGTGATCTACTCGGAAATCGGCAATATTGATAATTTCGAAAATCCAAAGAAACTGGCGGCATTTGCCGGTATTGACCCTTCGATTAAGCAATCCGGTAATTTCACTTCAACGCACAACACGATGTCGAAGCGAGGCTCACCTTATCTGCGCAGAGCGCTCTGGAATGCCGCAACGGTTGCCGCGCAAAAAGATCCGGTCATGTCTGCTTTTTACCAGAAGAAACGCGACGAAGGAAAAGATTATATGACGGCAATTGGAGCTGTTACACATAAATTATGCAACATTGTTTTTGCTGTTTTAAGGGATAAAAAGCCTTATGTTCCCAGAATATAATTTTCGTTTTGCCACTTGACGTTTGATAGCTGGCTACATTTTCGCCATAAATTTATCAACACAGCATATCATTATTGTAACGTTGAAGTGTTAAGTGCAAACTAAACCGCGATGGAATTTTCACATTGGAAGGGTGAATTGTTACGGCGGAACGGTCAAGACCGTTCCCTACATTTTCGCCATAAATTTATCAACACTGCATATCATTCTTGCAACGTTGAAGTGTTAAGTGCAAACCACGCTGTAATACAATAATCAATCCAACATTATCGCATCATTGAAGTGTTAAGTACAAACCACGCCGAAACGGTAATTCCATACCGTAACGATTCACATTGTAATGATCAACATTCACATTGGAACAGTTGTAGGGAACGGTCTTGACCGTTCCGCAACATAGCGATCAACACTGCATTTCATTCTTGCAACGTTGAAGTGTTAAGTGCAAACTAAACCGCGATGGAATTATCACATTGGAATAGTAAAAATCTACAACGGAATGGTGAATTGTTACGGCGGAACGGTCAAGACCGTTCCCTACATTTTCGCCATAAATTTATCAACACAGCATATCATTATTGTAACGTTGAAGTTTTATATACAAATCAAACCACAATGGTGCAAACGTGACAAAATCGAATCAACCAAATCAAAAGGCAGTACTTCCACACGAAGTACCGCCTTTTTAAGCTATTTTACTGACTGAACGGGAATCAGAGTGCGATGCAGCTATTTTATCGATCGAACGGGAATTAGAGTGCGATGCAGCTATTTTATTGATCGAACGGGAATTAGAGTGCCATGCAGCTGTTTTCTAGACTGAACAGGAATCAAGGTGCCATGCAGCTATTTTCTAAACTGAACAGGAATCAAGGTGCTCTGCAGCTATTTTCTAGACTGAACAGGAATCAAGGTGCCATGCAGCGGCATTGTACAACCATAACGGTAAGCGATGGTGGTTCCCAAATCAGCAAAGGAACTCCGGGTCTCGAGGGCTCCCGGCAAGATATTGGGACCGTAAAGCAGCAGCGGCACATATTCCCTGCTGTGATCCGTACCGACGCTGGTTGGGTCACAGCCATGATCTGCTGTGATGATCAGCCAGTCATCCGCCTGCAGATTTTGCAGCAAACGGGGTAAAAACCGGTCGAATTCTTCCAGCGCGCCGGCATAGCCGCTGGGATTATTGCGGTGACCGTAAAGCGAATCGAACTCCACCAGATTGGTGAAAATCAAACAGTCTTCCCTTTTCTCCAACAGCAGCTTTTCGGTTATTTGCATGCCATCCAGATTATCTTTTGTTTTATAGGAAGCGGTGACACCCTCATTACAAAACACGTCGGCAATTTTACCAACCGCATAAACCGGAATACCGCGTTCCTGCAGCAAGGTCAGCAGATGATTGCCACCCGGATTAATCGGGTAGTCGTGCCGCTCGGCCGTGCGAAAATATGCCCCCGGCGAACCGATAAAAGGTCTGGCGATGATCCGCGCGACCTCATAGCTGCCGCGGCAGAGTTGGCGGGCAATTTCGCACCATGCGTAAAGCTGTGCCAAGGGCACCGTCTCCAGATGAACCGCAATTTGCATCACACTGTCCGCTGAGGTATAGACAATCGGATAACCGGTTTTCTGATGCTCCGGACCCAATTGTACGATAATGTCCGTGCCAGATGCGGCGACATTGCCCAAAGTTTTTCGGCCGATGGCCGCTTCCAGGCGCTCTATCAACTCCACCGGAAAGCCGCCGGGATAAACCGCAAAAGGCTGCACCAACCTTAGGCCTGCCATCTCCCAATGACCGGTGATGGTATCCTTCCCGGGCGAAACCTCCGCCATTTTACCGTAAGCGGCGCTGGGTGACGCCACTGTTGCTCCTCCGGCGAGCGACAAAATATTGCCTAAGCCCAGATCGCGCAGCTGAGGGATCTTTAGCCCCCCCACCGCATCTGCCACATGCGCCAGCGTATTGGCGTTTTGATCGCCATAGATGGCTGCATCCGGCAAAGCGCCGCAGCCCACACTATCCAAGACAATGATGATGGTTCTCATGCAATCATCCCTTCATTCCCTGCTATTTTTCTTTCTCTTATCATACTCCCTGCGCTGCGAATTTTCAAGCCGCTTCTTTAATCTTGGCATTTTTATAGAAAAACCCCACTGCCAAAACAAGCAGTGAGGTTTTTACTTATTTTCTACACGATTTGATCTAGGCAGCGCCAACTTCCAGTCCTTTTGTTTGACTGGAACTTAATTCTGACGTTGCGGCTGCTTTTCATCATAGCAGCGAGGTTTTCGTTCCTCTGCAGACTATTTGATATAGGCAGCGCCGGCTTCCAACCCTTTTTGGTTGACCGGAATTAAATTCTGACGCTGCGGCGGCAGTTTATGGCTCATCGCAGTCAGAATAGACTCTTGAGTTACCGCCCCGGTAGCACCTAAGAAGGCTCCCAGCATCACCATGTTGGAAACTCTGCCATTACCGATTTGTTCCGCCAATTCATTGGCTGGGATGCGGTATTGTTTGATATCGCTGCGGAGAGAGACCTGTTCAATTAAAGAACTGTTGACGAAGAGCATGCCGCCTGGTTTGACCAAAGGAGCGAATTTCTCAAAGGCTTGAATATTCATCACAATCGCCGCGCTGGGGTTGAGCACAATCGGACTGCCGATTTCTTCATCAGAAATGACGACGGAGCAATTGGCTGTGCCGCCGCGCATTTCTGGTCCATAGGAAGGCAGCCAGGTCACTTGTTTCTTTTCCTGTAAACCGGCTTCGGTCATCAGCTGACCCATCAGCATCACACCTTGGCCGCCAAATCCGGCAATGATAATTTCATGTGTCATTTACTTTACCTCCTCTGGAACTTTAAAGTCTTTCAGGGGGTAGTAAGGAATCATGTTGTCTTCCAACCATTTTAAGGCTTCAATCGGATTGAGACCCCAATTGGTCGGGCAGGTGGATAAAACTTCAACCAGCGAAAAACCAAGGCCCTTTTGCTGGGTCAGGAACGCTTGTTTGATCGCTTTTTTGGCTTTGATCACGTTGGCAGGCGTATTGACCGCCACACGGCTGATCATGGCAGAGCTATCCAGGGTGGCAAGCATTTCAGCAACGCGGATGGGCTTGCCGGCCAGCTCTTCTTTTCTGCCGTAAGGAGACGTGGTTGTTTTTTGTCCCAGCAGACTGGTAGGAGCCATTTGGCCGCCGGTCATACCGTAAATGGCATTGTTGACGAAAATCACGGTGATATTTTCGCCGCGATGTGCCGCCTGCACAATTTCGGCTGTGCCGATGGAAGCTAAATCGCCGTCGCCCTGATAAGAGAAGATCATGCGGTCCGGCAGAGCGCGCTTTAAACCGGTCGCTACGGCCGGTGCTCTGCCATGGGCAGCCTGCACCATATCGCAGTTGAAATAGTTATAGGCAAACACCGCGCAGCCAACCGGAGCAATGCCAATTGTCTGGCCGGCAATATCCAATTCGTCCATGACTTCGGCAATCAAACGGTGAATGATGCCATGGGTGCAGCCGGGGCAATAATGTGTCGTGACATCAACCAAGGCTTTTGGTCTTTGATAAACAATTGCCATTTTATTTTCCTCCTTCGATCAGCTTATAAAGTTCTGCTAAAATCGTATTGGGTTCCGGCGCCATACCGCCCATACGGCCGTAGAAAGCCACCGGCTGCCGGCCGTTGACGGCTAAGCGCACATCTTCGACCATTTGGCCTGCGCTCATCTCTACGGTGAGGAATCCTTTGGCATGACCGATCACTTTTTCAAACGCTTCGTCTGGGAAGGGGAATAAGCTGATCGGGCGAATCAGACCAACCGCATGACCTTGTTTTCTGGCCATGTTCATCACGTTGCGCATGATACGTGCGGTGGTGCCGTAGCCAACCAGGAAGTATTCGGCATCTTCATTGATGATTTCATAGCGCACTTCATTCTTGGCAATCAGGGCGAATTTCTCCTGCAGATGCAGGTTGTGTCTTTCGCAGTCTTCCGCTTGAATAAAGAGAGAGTTGATAATATTCGGTTTGCGCTTGCCTTCTGTGCCTACCACTGCCCAGGGTTTTTCTACCTTATTGCTTACTGTCGGTTCAATCGTGACCGGTTCCATCATTTGGCCGAGCATACCGTCGCCTAAAATCATCACCGGATTGCGGTATTTGTCTGCCAGATCAAAGGCCTGCATGGTCAAATTGACCATTTCCTGGATGGAGGCAGGCGCTAAAACCAGCAATTTATAATCACCATGGCCGCCGCCTTTGGTTGCCTGGAAATAATCGCCCTGGGAGGGTTGGATACTGCCCAAACCGGGACCGCCGCGCATCATATTCACGATCACGCAGGGTAATTCAGAGCCAACACAATAAGAGATGCCTTCCTGCTTCAGGCTGATGCCGGGGCTGGAAGAAGAGGTCATGCAGCGCACGCCTGTGCTTGCCGCACCATAGACCATATTGATTGCTGCTACTTCGCTTTCGGCTTGCACAAAGGCGCCGCCGATGGTCGGTAATTTTCTCGCCATATATTCTGGAATTTCATTTTGCGGTGTAATGGGATAACCAAAAAAATAACGGCAACCGGCAACAATGGCAGACTCCGCCAAGGCTTCATTGCCTTTCATTAAAATTTTCTCAGCCATTTGGTTTCCTCCTTCTTTTCTCTTTTCTATTTTTCTACTTGTATCGCACAATCCGGACACATTCTGGCGCACATCGCACAGGCGATGCATTGCTCCGGATCACTGACTGTGACGGGATAATATCCCTTGATATTCATTTGTTTACCCATGACCAGGATCTTTTTTGGGCAGGCAGTGGTACAAAGACCACACCCTTTACAACGGTCTTCAAAAATCGTCACCTTGTTAGCCATAATTCCTCCTCCTACTCTCTCTGCTTCTTATATTCGTTCCCACGGCGGGAGCATTTGTCGATCCACTAAAAATAGCGGTTCGGCAATATGTGGCGCCACCACGTCACCAAAAGCACGATCCACCGCCGCAAAGGCAATGGGTAAACCGCAGCGCTCTGCTACCTGCTGCACAATTTTGTAACCTTCCAAGATAACCTCAGCCGTTGTTTCCATACTCAAATTCGTATTGGCAACAATGGCCGTGATGGGGATACGCGAACGCCATTCGATGCGTTCCTTCATATTGATGATCTCCTCCACCGTTTGCGAAAAAGGCCGGCGTGTATTGACCACAAACAAGATCTCATGATCCGTGGCGCGGAACTGGTCGCGGTACTGCCCCAAGGCAGTTGCTCCTGCGTCGTCGCCGCCCACATCCATAATCACCTTCAATTTTTCATTTTGAAAAACCGTGTAGATCACCGGTGAAATGGCAGGCAGATCCGCATCGGCCATTTCTCCTTGCGGCAAAATCACCCGAATATCGCGGCTGATCAATTTAGCGCGGAACTCTCTTGCCCGAAAATAAGGCTTGACAATGTCCAAATCAACGATGGCGATTTGGTCATAAGCCGGAGCGATTTGCTGCACGGCATTCAAAGCCAATTCCGTTTTACCGCTGCCGTAGGGTCCCACAAAAACGGTGACACGATGATCAAACATAGATCTTCACCTCATCCTGTCCCTGTAAAACGCGCAAAGCGCCTTCCGCCAAAGCCAGCAATTCATCTTCACCAGGATAAATCTTCACCGGTGCCAGAAAACGGACCTTATTCTGGATGTAATCCGTCAGGATTTTACTATAAGCTAAGCCACCGGTCAGCAGGATGGCGTCGATTTTGCCGTCGAGCACAACCGCAGCCGCGCCGATTTCCTTGGCAATCTGATAGGCCATGGCTTCAAACACTTCTTTAGCCTTCGCATCACCGGCGTTGATACGAGCCATGATCTCGCGTCCGTCGTTGCTGCCCAGATAAGCGATCAAACCGCCCTGGCCAACAAAATGCTTGCGTAGCTGCGCTTCGGTGTATTTGCCGCTGTAGGCAAGACGAATCACGCCTTCCACCGGCAAAGACCCAGCCCGCTCGGGTGAGAAAGGTCCATCCCCATCGAGCGCATTATTGGTATCAATGGCTTTGCCATGTGCATGTGCCGTCACAGAAATACCGCCGCCCAGATGGACCACGATAAAATTCGTCTCAGTATAAGCTTTGCCCAGTGATTTTGCCGCCCGGTAAGCGACTGCTTTTTGATTCAAAGCATGAAAAACACTGCGCCGTGTCAATTCCGGCATGCCGGTATAGCGGGCAATCGGCTGCAGTTCATCCACCACAACGGGATCAACAATATAAGCCGGCACCCCGATTTCGGCAGCAAAGGTATCCGCCAGCAGGCCGCCCAGATTGGAAGCATGCTGACCGGCATAACCAATGCGCAGATCCTCTTTCATCACCTCGTTGACCAGGTAAGTTCCACCGGCAATCGGCTTCATCATACCACCGCGGCCAACAATCGCCACGAATTGCTGCAAATCGAACCCATGTTGCGCGAGACACACCTTGACCGCCTGATAGCGGAATTCGTACTGATCGATAATCAGCGGGTACGGCTGCAGCTGCTCCGCCGTATGACGCAGCGTTTCTTCTGCCAGCAGCGTCCGTTCGCGAAAGATACCGATTTTGGTCGAAGTAGAACCGGGATTGATTGCCAGGATTAAGTTTTTTTCCATCAGGTGCGCCTACTGCTCTTTCGCTAAATAAGAAGCGACCGCAATCGAACGGTATTTCGCTTCCGGAGTATCGGAGCGGGAGGTCAAGACAATAGGTTTTCTGGCACCGACAATGATGCCAGCCACTTTGGTATTACCAAAATAGACTAAAGATTTGTACATCACGTTGCCGACTTCAATAAACGGCACTAAAATAATATCCGCCTGCCCTGCCACCGGATCGCTGATCCCTTTATGCTGTGCCGCAGCTGCTACCAAAGCAGCGTCGAAAGCCAGCGGACCGCTGACCATGGCATCGCCAAATTCACCCGCCAGCGCCAGTTCATGCAGCTTTTCCGCATCAACTGTGGCAAGCATTTTAGGATTGACATGTTCAAAGGCGGTTAAAGGCACCGCCTTTGGTTGACTGATGCCGAACCCGCGCGCCACAGAGAAGGCGTTCTTCAGCATATCCACTTTTTGTTCCAGAGTAGGTGCAATCACCATACCGCCGTCGGTCATAAAAATCAACCGGTCCAGCCCTGGAATCTCCATCACTGCCACATGGCAGAGCAAGTGATCTGTCCTTAAGCCAATTTGTTTGTCCAAGACCGCACGCAATAAATTAGCGGTGTCGACAATGCCCTTCATCAGCATGTGCGCTTTACCGCTGGAAACCAATTCCACCGCTTTGCGGGCTGCGTCGATGTTATCCACCGCATCAACAATTTCCATGCTTTGCAGGTTAAAACCATGCGTTGCGGCGATCTGCAGGATTTCTTCCTTTTTGCCAACCAGGGTAGCATCCACCAAACCCGATTGAACGGCATGACAAACGGCCTCCAGCACATCTTCATCATGGGCTGCCGCAACCGCGATATGACGCTTGGGCAACTGACTGATCTGCTCGAGTAATTCATCAAATGATTTGATCAAATTTCCCATCTCTCCTTATTTTTTCTCTCTATAGGTTCTATGATATTAATAAGTGCGAAGGATTTCCTCGCCCTTCAATACCCGAAAAACACCCTCGGCCAGAGCACGCATCTCGTCCTCGCCCGGGTATCGATAAACCGCTGCAATCCAATTGACCAATTCCTCGATACCGCAGCAGAGCTGATCGCTGTGCGCCATACCGCCGGTGAGCAGAATCGCGTCCACTTTCCCTTTCAGGGTGACCGCCATGGCGCCAATTTCCTTACCAATCTGATAAATCATGGCCATATAGACTTCTGCTGCGCGGCGGTCACCGGCTGCAATCCGCTGTTCCACCACACGCAGATCGCCGGTTCCCAAATAAGCGATCAGGCCGGCTTTGCCGTTGATCTTTTTAATCATTTCATTCTCAGTATACTGACCGCTGTAACATAAACGGACCAGCGAATAAACCGGCAGGGTACCGGCGCGTTCGGCCGAAAAAGGACCGTTCTGATTGGCATTGTTGACATCAATCACCCGGCCGCCTGTAATGGGAGCAATGGAAAAACCGCCGCCCAGATGCGCCACAATCAGGTTCAGCGTTTCGTATTTTTGTTTTTGCAATTGGGCATGACGCAGGGCAATGGCTCGGATATTCAGCGCATGCAGCATGCTGACACGCGGTAATTCCGGTAAGCCGCTGAATCGCGCGACCGGATCAAATTCATCAACCGAAACCGGGTCGACAATAAACGCTTCTACCGCATGCAAAGCCGCTAAGCGTTCTGCCAATAAACCGCCTAAATTGGATGCATGAATGCCGTAAACACCGGATATTAAGTCCTGCCGCATTGCTTGATTGACCGAATAGACGCCGCTGTGCAAAGGCTTCAGCATACCACCGCGTCCAACCACTGCTGTTAAAGTTTCCCCAACGGGTAGAACCAGCGGCAGCCATGCTTTAATCAGCTCCAGCCGGAACTCCAATTGATCGATGGTTTGGGCAAAACCCGCCAGTTCCTCCGCTGTATGGTAAAAAGTCTGATCCGCTGCTTTGACATAATCGCAATAGAGCGCAACTTTTGTTGAAGTGGAACCCGGATTGATCACGAGTACAATCTGCAATCTTGCTCTCCCCTTCTTCTCATTTCTGCACACGACGTATCAGTTCGTCAATTACTGGAATTTCTCCTTCTCATGCAGCGAATATTTAGCTACCCGAAGCAAAAATTCACGTTTCATCTTGTCTTCGTCAGCTATGAATTACCAAACTGACTTGTACACCCGGGAAAAACCCGCAAGGGTAGTAAACTTGTCTAAAATTATTCTGCACATAGAGCCCGTTGCCTGAGCGCAGATAAAAAACACCATTCATGCGTTCTAAGGCCTTCACCACCTGGGTCAAACCCAAACCACGGCCGGCTTCATTGGTACCGGAGACACCCTGCTGCAAAGCATAGCGGATCACCGCTTCATCCGACCAATCCCGCACCGGATGATGAATGGAAAGGCTGCCGCGCAGACCAATTCCCAAATCGGCGATGGCAAAATGGATGCTGCGGCCGCCTGTTTGCTTGCTGCGATAACTTTGTGCGGCGACGATGCCAAAATCACCGCTGTGCTGCGGCACATTTTGGCAGACTTCCGACAGCAGCGTGCAAATCTGCAGCTGATCGCGGCTGAGAGATTTTTCACCGTTTTGCAGCATACGCTGCATATTTTTCATCATCATCATTACTAAGCCCGCCACATCTTCTTCCTGTTTCATCACGGTGATGGGAATCAGCCAGGGTTCTTCCCCGCTTTGTGGCAAAAAATGCAGGCGCTGGCTGGGAATCAGGGTGGCATACTTTTCGGCTTCACTTAAAAATCCGCTGCGCTGCAAATAGGATAAGACTTGATCGTTTTGCGGCAGATATAAGCCGACCCGCTCCACCACCATAGCGAGGTAGCGCAGATAAGACAAGGTTAGAACCAAGCCAAAAGGATCAATGAATTCCAAGTCACGCAGCGAGAGCACATTGTTGCTGCCGTCTTGCGGTTGTAAACGCGCCAGGGCTCTGGCCGTGGTTTCGCCAGTCAACGTAAAAGGAAGATTGAGAAAATTCATGCTTTCTCAATCCTCCTTCCCTTTTTAAAATCCAGGCCGTCAAATTTCTAATCTTTATTTTGTTTTTAGGGTTTGCCATAAGAGATAAGCGGCATTTTTTACGGTTCTCATTTTGATCTGACTGCGTGAACCGCTCAAATTCAATTGCTTGCTCATGGTAGTGCTGCCGGACGCAACCGCCAGCCAAACCAAGCCAACCGGTTTCTCGGCCGTCCCGCCGCCTGGCCCGGCTACGCCGCTGACCGCAATGGCATAATCCGTTCCGCTGATCGCTCTGGCCTGTTCCGCCATCTCGCGCACCGTTTCTTCGCTGACCGCGCCGAAGGTCGCCAGCGTCTCCGGCTTGACTCGCAGCTGCTGCATTTTGCTTTCATTGCTGTAAGTGACCCAACCTTGCCGGAAATAACCGGAACTACCGGGAATATCGGTAAACGAACTGGCTAAAAGACCGCCGCTGCAGGATTCTGCCGTCGCTAAGGTTTCCCCACGCGCCAACAACAGATTGGCTGCGGCGAAAAAGATCGTATCTTCATCTGTACCGTAAATGTGTTCTCCCACACGTTTGGCAATTTCGGCAGTGAGCGCGTCAAATTTCAGATCCGCTACCTCACGATTGGCGGCTCTGGTGGTCAGACGCATTTTGGTTTCTCCCATGCCGGCATATAGCGCCATGGTAGGATCGACCTGGCTGCGCATCAGGTCGAGTACTTCCGTCTCCAATTGCGATTCGCCGATTCCAAAGAATTTGAGATTGCGGGAGAATAAATGCTGTTCCAAATTATACAGTTCTTTCAGCAGCGGTACAACTTGGTTCTCGAACATCGCGTCCATTTCCCAAGGCGGTCCGGGCAGCAAAAAAAGCCATTTATCCTGGTAAGGTACGGCATAACCGCAGGCTGTGCCATTGGGATTCTCCAACAGCATCGATCCCAGTGGTTTCAGTGCCTGTTTGCGGTTATTCTCTGTCATTTTGCCATGACGGGATTGAAAACGGTTGATCAACCAATTCAACTGACCTTCATCCAGGACCAATTCGCGGCCGGTTGCTTCCGCCACCGCTTCCCGGGTCAGGTCGTCATCGGTGGGGCCGAGACCGCCGGTTAAAATCAAAATATCAGCCCGCGACATCGATTCGCGGATGCAGGCCGTCAAGCGCGCCGCATTGTCACCTACGGTAATCTGACGATAAACATTGATGCCAAAATCCGCCAAACGCTGCGCCAACCAGGCGGCATTGGTATTGACGATTTGGCCTAAGAGAATTTCTGTGCCGACGGATATTAATTCCGCATTCATGCGATGCCATCTCCTTTAATTGCTTCTGCCACTAAATCATAGCCTTGAATTGCGATTGCTCTCGCCTTGACAAAGCTCCCCACCACACCGTTGCCCTGATAAATCACCAGGCCATCGATATCGGGTGCCTGACCGCGAAAACGTCCCAGCCAACACTGTTCGGACACTTCTTTCTCCAAGAGGACCTCAATCTCCTTGCCCAGCCAACGCTGCAATTTTTCCTGCACCACACTTTGCTGCGCTTCCATCAGCAAATTGCGCCGCCGCTGTTTTTCTGCTTCTTCCACTTGCATTGGCATAGCAACCGCGCCGGTACCGTCTTCGGCCGAATAAGTGAAGACACCAACATGATCAAATTTCGTCTGTAAAATAAATTGACGCAGTGCTTCGGCATCCTCTGCGGTTTCCCCCGGGAAACCGGCGATATAACTGGTGCGTAAAACCAAATCCGGCATCGCCTGGCGCAATTTGGCAATCAGGGCGAGAATTTCCGCTTTGCTGCCGGTGCGATGCATGGCTTGCAGAATGCTGTCCTGGCAATGCTGCAGCGGCAGGTCGATGTACTGACACATCTTGGGATTGCTTGCCATCAATTCTATAAAGTCGTCGGTAAAATGTGTCGGGTAGAAATAAAGAATTCTCAGCCAGTGCAGTTCTGCTATTTGCACCAGTTCGCGGCAGAGACGGCCGAGAGCATATTCGCCGTAAAGGTCTTGGCCATAGAGCGTGCAGTCCTGCGCAATCAGACAAATCTCGCGCACGCCGTTCGCCACCAGTTCGCGGCATTCTGCCAGAATATCTTCCACCGTGCGGCTGCGGTAATGACCGCGGATCATTGGGATGGCACAATAGCTGCAGCGGTTATTGCAGCCGTCGGCAATTTTAACATATGCGATCGCCGGCATCGTTGCCTGCATACGCGGCATGGTATGATCAAACAAATAATTCTCAGGCTCGCTGACCGCTACCACTTGCTGTTTTTGCTGGCGGATCTGCTCCAAGATCTTCAACACAGAAGGGAAATCACCCACACCGATTAAAGCGTCCACTTCCGGTAGTTCCGCTGCCAATTCCTTGGCATAGCGCTGCACCAAACAGCCAGTCACCAAGAGATACTTTAACGCTCCGGTTTTTTTCAGTTCGGCCATTTCCAGAATCTGATCGATCGATTCCTGTTTAGCCGATTCGATAAAACCGCAGGTATTGACGACCACTACTTCGGATTCTTCCGGCTGCGCATAAGTATAACCGGCGTTCGCCAAAACACCCATCATCATTTCGCTGTCGACCAGGTTTTTGGTGCAGCCCAAAGAGATCATCGAGAATTTCATTTTCTAGCCCCCAGATTTGGTTTTTTATAGCCGCTGCGCCGTGTTTTTTTAGGCTGCACGTTGCCCGTAGGACGGATTAGACTGTTTTTATCATAACCGATTAAGTCTTCTCTGCCTGCCTGATGTAAGGCTTTCAAGACTTCGTCACGATTGTCCGGACGGCGGTATTGCAGCAATGCGCGCTGCAGTTTGCGTTTTTCTGCTGTTTTGACCACGGTTACGGCTTCCCCGGTCATCGGGTTCAAGCCGGTGTAATACATTGCGGTGGAAACACTGCCTGGAGTTGGGATGAAATCCTGTACCTGCTCCGGCTGAAAGCCGAGATCATGCACATATTCTGCTAGTGTCACGGCGTCCTGCAGGGAGCAGCCGGGATGAGATGTCATGAAATAAGGCACCAAAAACTGATCTCTGCCCAATTCCCGATTGACTTCTTCGTACATTTTGCGGAAGCGATTGAAGACGCTGACACCGGGTTTGCCCATAGTCTGCATCACCGAATCGGCCACATGCTCCGGCGCCACTTTTAATTGTCCGCTGATATGGTACTGACAGAGTTCCTTCAAATAGGCTCTGCCCTTGGGATCCGCCAGCAAGTAATCATAACGTACGCCGGAACGGACGAAAACTTTCTTTACCTTGGGAATCACGCGTGCCTCCCGCAGCAGGGCAAAATAATCGCTGTGGTCGGCATCCAAATTGGGACAAGGTTCGGGGAACAAACATTGACGGTTACTGCAGGTTCCCACCGTCAATTGTTTTTGACAGGATGGAATGCGGAAATTGGCGCTGGGTCCCCCAATATCGTGAATATAACCTTTAAAGCGATGGGAGTTGGTCATCAGCCGAATCTCACGCAAAATACTCTCATGGCTGCGGGCTTGGATGATTCTGCCCTGATGGCTGGTGATAGCACAAAAATTGCAGCCACCAAAGCAGCCGCGATGACTGGTGATGCTGAATTCCACTTCATGCAGCGCCGGAACACCACCCAAAGCATCGTAGCTGGGATGCCAGGCTCGTTCATAAGGCAGATCGTAGACCGCATCCAATTCGGCGGTAGAAAGCGGTTTCGCCGGGGGATTGACGATCAGCCAATTGGTTTTCTGTTTTTGCGCCAGCTTCTTCCCGGAAAAAGGATTTTGTTCCAGTTCGCTGAGGCGAAATGCTGTGGCGTAACTTCTTCTGTCATTGACAACCTGTTCATAGGAAGGAAGCTCGACGGTATTCTCTTCCGGGCTGAACTCATCCTGCAGATAGGCGCTGCCGGCAATTTCGTGCAATTTGGTCAGGGGTACGCCTCTTCGCGCATATCTTGCAATTTCCTTCGTCTGTTTCTCGCCCATGCCGTAAATCAGCAGATCGGCCTTGCTGTCCGCTAAAATAGATTGCATCACTTTATCGTCCCAGTAATCGTAATGCGCCATTTTACGTAAGCTCGCTTCGATGCCGCCGAGTACAATCGGTACATCGCCATATAAGCGCCGAATGATCTGACAATAAACCGTCACCGCCCGATTCGGTCTTTTACCCCCGATTCCGCCGGCCGCATAATCGTCTTCGCTGCGCCGCTTTTTATTGGCCGTATAATTATTCAGCATCGAATCTAAATTGCCGCTGGAAACCAAAAAGCCCAAACGCGGCCTGCCGAGCTGCGTAAATTGTTTATCGTCTTTCCAGTTGGGTTGGGCAATCATCCCCACCCGGAACCCTTCCGCTTCCAACATGCGGCTGATAATCGCGCTGCCAAAGCTGGGATGATCCACATAAGCGTCACCGCAGACCATAATAAAATCACATTCATCCCATTCTCTTGCCTGCATTTCGGCTGCAGTTATCGGTAAAAAAGCCATTGTTTACTCCTTATTGTTTGTTGATATCGTTATTCACTGAATTTGTTCTCCAATTGTTCTTTCGACATCGTCACTTCCCGCGGCTTGCTGCCCTGCGCCGGACCGACCACGCCGTATTCTTCCAATTGATCCATCAGGCGGCCTGCCCGGCTGTGACCCACTTTTAATCTGCGCTGCAAATAGGAAACCGAACCTTGCCCGGATTCGATCACGATGCGGGCTGCCTGCAGGAAGAAATCATCCAGATCACCCGTATCGGTTTCTTCGTTTTCCAATTCTTCCGGCGTCAGAATAGCCTCGTTAAAGACGGGTGCACCCTGCATTTTGACATGCGCAATCACCGCATCCAATTCCTTTTCGGAAATATAGGCTCCCTGGATGCGGATCGGTTTGGGAATACCCATTGGCTGAAACAGCATATCGCCGCGGCCCAACAATTTCTCGGCGCCGTTCATGTCCAAAATGATACGGGAGTCGGTGCCGGAGGAAACCGCAAAAGCAATACGGGAAGGAATATTGGCCTTGATTGTGCCGGTGATTACATCGGCGGAAGGCCGCTGCGTGCCCATCACCAAATGAATACCGCAGGCCCGCGCCAATTGAGCAATGCGGATAATCGATTCTTCCACATCTTCTTTGGCCACGATCATCAGATCCGCCAATTCATCGATAAAAACAATCCAATAGGGCAGCGCTTCGCGCTCGCCGCTTAAATTGACTCGTTCATTGAATTGACCAATGCTTTTGACACCCAGCACGGCAAACAATTCGTAACGCCGATCCATTTCTTTGGTCACGGAACGCAGCACGCCGGCCGCTTTTTTAGGATCGGTCACTACCGGTGACAACAAATGCGGAATGCCGTTATAATTGATCATTTCCACCACCTTGGGATCGATCATGATCATTTTCACTTGCTGTGGAGAAAAGCGATACAATAAACTGGTAATAATACAATTCATGCAGACGCTTTTACCGGAACCGGTAGCACCGGCGATTAAGAGATGCGGCATCTTGGTCAAATCCGTCACAATTGTCCTACCGGCGATATCTTTGCCCAGCGCCACGATCACCCCTTTATCGGAATTCTGGAATTCAGGGGAAGATAAGACATCACGGATGGCCACAATGGCGACCTCTTTGTTCGGTACTTCAATGCCAATAGCAGGCTTGCCGGGAATCGGCGCTTCAATCCGTACCCCGGTCGCTGCCAGGCTCAGCGCTATATCATCGGCTAAATTCGCCACTTTATTGACGCGGATTCCCGGCGCTAATTGTAGTTCATAGCGGGTAATTGCCGGGCCGCAGCTGACATGCACCACTTTGGCTTTGACGCCAAAAACGGCCAGTGTCTGTTCCAATTGATCGGTTTTCTCTTCTAACTCCGCCATGCGGTTCTTCGGCATCGCTAAACCGGCGGCAAGCAATTCCAGGGGTGGTTTGATATAGGCAGCTACTTTATGCTGCGGCATCACACTTGTTTCCACATCATCTTTAGCAGTGCTTTTTCCGACGACAGTCAACGGATTTTCTTTGCGCTGCGGTGAGTTCATCGCTTTACCGCTAGACATCCGCTCCGGAACAGCGGCAACAGGATTGCCAGCGGTTGGCGGTGCCGCATCCATGGCGATACTCTCCACGGTGAAGCGAGGCTTTGGCGGCTGCATCGCGGGTTCTTCTGCGTCTAAATTCAGCTGCGCTGTGTTTTGCTGATAAATCAACTCCGAATCCGGAGTCAATTGCATCACTTCGTTGGCCGGCGAAACAGATAAGCCTGACTGCTGTATCTTCTCTCCCGCAATCCGAATGGAACTCAGCCGTTTCTCCGGTGAAATTTCTGCGGCAGCCTCTGCCGGCTGCCGATTGGCCGCTATACTCAGTTGCAGCTGTTTCGCTTCTGCGGGTTGGACAGCATTTTGAGTCTGTTGATTTTTGTTAAAAACAGGTAGGCTGATTTTGGGTCTGGCCTGGAATAAGCGCTTGATTTGCCGCCCAAACAGCGTCAGGAAATAGGACGGTGCCAGGTGACTGATGAGACAAACCGCCACAAAAACCAGTAAAAGCAAGACCAATACGCTGCCGGCGGTGCCAACAATCTGTAAAATAGCATTCAGCAAGGAAGAGCCGAGAATTCCACCCGCCCGGCGAAAGGACTCTTCCGCCATAATATCTTGCCGCTGAAACCAAAACCCTAAGGCGACCGACATCATCACAACAAAATTCAAAATGACAATACCAATCAACAACCCGGCGCGGATGCCATTTGGGCGCGCCAATAAAACAGCCAGACAAACATATAATAAGGTAGCAATCGGCAGGATGGCTGCGCTGCCAAACATATAACGGAAAAAATCGGCCAACACGCTGCCGATACTGCCTGTTTTATCGTAAAACAAACTGATGCCGATGTAAATTAAAACAAAGGAGCCCACCAAAGGCAGCAGCCATTTTGCGGAACGCAAAAAACCTTCGCTGAAAAAAGGTTTTGGTGCCGACTTTCTTCTGCGGCGTTTTTTGGTCTCGGTCAAATCAATCACCTCTGTCAATTTTCTAATGCATAAGCTGATTATACCACAAGCGATAAGAACTATACAAGAAAAAAGCTACCGCTAACGGCAGCTTTCATTTCTTAGTTAAATAACTTAAATATCCAGAATAACCGGCAGCACCATCGGTCTGCGCCTGGTTTTCTCAAACAGCATTTTCGATACGGCATCCTTGACGAGACCGCGGAAAAGTGCCGGATCGTAATTCTTCATATCCGTTGCCCGCACAAAATCGGCCAGTTTTGATGTCACATCATCAATCAACGCTTCCGATTCTTTGGTATAAACAAAACCGCGGGTAATCAGTTCGGGTAAGCCGACCAATTGTTTGCTGCGCCGTTTCAGGGCCAGAGCCACAATCACCACGCCATCCTGTGCCAATAATTTCCGGTCTTTCAGCACCACATTGCCGATGTCTCCCACACCTAAACCGTCCACCAATACTTTTTCAGCCGGTACCCGGTCGGTAATGGCGGCGCCCAGGTCGCTGAATTCTAAGACTTCACCGTTGGTCAGAATGAAAATATTCTCATCCAGCCAGCCCAGCTGCTCAGCCAGGTATTTGTGCTGCATCATATGGCGCATCTCGCCGTGAATGGGGATAAAATACTTGGGATTGGTCAGCGACAGCACCAGCTTCAGCTCGTCCTGTCCGGCATGCGAACTGATATGATTGCGCGAAATCAAGTCATAAACCTGCTCTGCTCCCTGACGATAGAGCATATCGATGGTGCGAATGAAAGTTTTCTCAGTGCCGGCATGATACGAACCGGTCAGAATGACCGTATCCTCTTTTTCCAATGGAAAGCGCTGACCGCTCTCACCGCTTAAGGGGCTCAGATAAGGCTCGCCCGGAATGGAAGCCAGTAAAACGATGCCGGGTTTGCTTTTGACATTGCCGCGGTGATTCTTATTCTGTGCCGAAGCCACATTACGGCGGCTGTAGGTCAGACAACCGGCGCTCTCCGCCCGCTCCATCACATTCAGCAGTTGCTCGGTTGGAATGGAGACGCGGCGGCCGGTTTCTTCAGCGATGGTCAGCACCTGCTGCACACGCACCAAATCGGTGATATAGAGATGGATGATCACACGCCCCGCCGCATGACGAATCATGCCGGAGAGCTGGTCGCCAATTGCTTTTTCCGAAAGCGTGCTGCCCATGTATTCCGCGTTGACAGAATCGGAAAGCAGAACCAAAACCCCTTCGCGGCCTAAGGTCCCAAAACGATCCAGATCGGTGCGTTTGCCATCCACCGGCGTATAATCGACTTTAAAATCACCGGTATGAATAATCCAGCCCATTTCGGTTTTAATCGCCACGCCGCAGGCATCGCCGATATCGTGATTAACATGAATCAATTCACAGAGCATCTGTCCCAACATAAACGGTTTGCCGGCTTCGATGGTATTCATCTGCACCGGTTCGAAATAATCATATTCGTTGAGATAAAAACGCGCCATTGCTAAAGTCAGCTTGGTGCCGTAAACCGGCAAATTGAGCTGCTCCAGCAGATACGGCAAAGCGCCGATATGATCCTCATGACCATGTGTTAAGATCAAACCCTTGATCTTGTCCTGGTTTTCCAGGAGAATACTGACATCCGGGATGACAACATCAATTCCCAGCATACCATCTTCCGGCATAGCGGAGCCGGAATCGATGATCACCCAATCGTCTCCCACACAGACGATCATCATATTCTTACCCAACTCACCCAAGCCGCCCAACGGGATTAATTTAATACTTTGACCAATAGACATTTTTACTTCCATCCTTTATCTGATTTCTTATACTAAAATCGAATGTTTGTTTCGATTTTCAGGTCATCTGCAACACGACAATCTAAAAAAGTACGCGATATAGATTACTTCCACAACAGTGCTGCCCTTTCCTTCTTTCTCCCTGTAGCACATTGCAACACAAAAAAGCAGCCGACGAAATTGATTATTTTCATCGGCTGCGCTTTTTAAAAATTACGGGCGGCTTGTTTTTATAAATCGATGGTATCGATAAACTTTACCTTGGCATACAGATGAATATCCTTGACGATTTGCAGCAGAATCGCCACCGTGCCGGCTGCGTCATTCAGATCCATTACTTCAATGGGGGAATGAGAATAGCGGCGCGGAATGGTTAAGGCGCCGGTGACAATGCCGTGTCCGGCTAAATGAATGGCTGCGGCATCGGTATTACCGCCAATGAACACCGTCTGTTGATAAGGCACACCGGCTTTTTCGCAGCACTGAATCAGGATATGCTTCATGATGGGATTTAAGAGCATACCGCGGGCACCACTGCCGCTTAAGACCTGAATGGCAGGACCTTTGCCGATGGCAACCGGCAGTTCTTTGATATAATTCACATCCGGGGTATCACCGGCCGGCATGGTATCCAAAGCGATGGCAAAATCGGGCATCAGCCGATTGCTGACCATGGTCGCACCGCGCAGACCCACTTCTTCCTGCACCGTGATCACGCCGTACAAGGTTCCGGCGAAATCGGTGGTTTGCAGCTGTTCGAATAAAACCAACATGGCAGCACAGCCGATCCGATCGTCCAGGGCCTTACCGCAGACCCGGTCGGTATTCGTGAAACTATGAAAATAAGGCCATTGATAAATGGGATCGCCGATTTTAATCCCCATTTCAGCCACTTCCGCGTCGCTGTTGGCGCCAATATCGATATAGAGATCGCGGTGCTTGATGACTTCGCTCTTCTCTTTCTCACTCATCAAATGACCGGCTTTGACTCCGACCACACCAAAATGGCCGTTGATGCCAATTTGTCTGCCCAGTAAAAGGGAATCCACGGTGCCGCCGATTTTTTCAAAACGGATGAAGCCGCTCTTTTCCACGCTCTTGACGATGGCGCCGATTTCGTCACTGTGCGCCGTGATCATCAGGCTCGGACCAGCTTTTTTGCCTTTTTTGACCGCAATCAGATTGCCAAAGGCATCCACTTCCACGGAATCGGCCAACGGGAGGAATTTTTCATATAAGGCTTTGACAACTCTTTGTTCCTGACCGGAAACACCGGGAATCAGCATTAGGTTATTCAGATAACTACGCAGTTTCTCTTTCATTGACATGCCCTCCTTAAAGGATTTTTTACTTCATAACTCGAAATAAGTGACAACACAACGGAAAGGAGTTTTCAACATGAAGATTCTCTCATACCATCCCATGACCAAAGCCCAGACCGACAAATTAAAAAGTTTAGGGGATATCGATCTGACTATTCTTTCGGCAGGCGAAGATCCGATTCCTCTATTGAAAAATACGGAAATTTGTTTCTCGGAATCGCGCTTTACCGCCGCTTCGCTGCAGGCTGCCCCCCATTTGAAATGGCTGCAGGTCTCCAGTGCCGGGGTCAACAATGTTCCGCTGGAGGAACTGGAACAACGTAAGATTCTCTTGACCAACGTACGTGGCATGCACGGCGACTGCATCTCCGAATATGTCTTGGCCATGATGTTTGCCTTGAACCGTAAATTACCCTATGTGCTGGAAAACCAACGGGCCAGCAAATGGCAGAAGTTTGGTCAGTCGATGCTGAAAGACAAAACACTCGGCATCATTGGCTTGGGTGGCATTGGGCAGGTGCTGGCCGACAAAGCCGCCGCTTTGGGTATGCATGTGATTGGCTTGCGCAACAGCAACAAAGCAGCCGAACATGTGGAACGTATTTATCACAATGACCATTTGACTGACTTTATGGCCGCTTCCGATTATGTGGCCGTTTGCTGCCCCTTAACCCCCGAAACCACCGGCTTAGTCAGCGCCGCCGCGATTGCCGCCATGAAACCAACCGCTTCCCTGATCAACATTGCCCGTGGTCCGGTAGTGGACGAAGAAGCCTTGATTGTTGCCTTGCAAAATAAACGCATTGCTTCCGCCGCTCTGGACGTCTTCCAGGTGGAACCGCTGCCGGTCTCCAGCCCACTGTGGCAGCTGGACAATGTAATTTTGACCCCGCATGTAGCCGGTGACATGGAAGACTACACCGAACGTGCCGCCGCGATTTTTGTGGAAAATGTGGAGCATTATCTAAAAAAAGAACCTCTGCGTGGTTTGGTGGATTACAAGTTGGGGTATTAAGGGCGAATTAGAACGCGTCAGAGCGGGTTAAGGTGCATTACTAACACTCTTGATGAATTTGTAGTCCTTGCACCCTATGAAGAGAGAAAACTCGTCTTGTAAAATAGGGTAAATTTTCATCGTATAAACGCAAAAAAACCTTGCACCGTATAATTAGGATAAATTCTCACTAGATAAATGCAGAAAAATCTTGCATCGTAATCGTATATGAAAGAGGCCGCAGCTATGAACAATAGCTGCAGCCTCTTTTTTAACTGATCCTCACTCTACACTTATCAATGAATCACAAAAGCGCAAGGTAGGGAACGGTCTTGACCGTTCCGCGTTCTCCAAATTAACGTGCATTCTTTCTTACGGAGTTAACCTAACTATGCGCATCTGCATAACATTCTCAACCGTTCCGTACTTCACTCTTACTAATTGATTCAACCTATTCAATCCTTACCAATGCGCAAGGTAGGGAACGATCTTGACCGTTCCGCGTTCTCCGACTTAACGTGCCATTCTTTCTTACGGAGTTAACCTAACTACGCGCAACTGCATAACATTCTCAATCGTTCCGTACTTTACTCTTACTAATTGATTCAACCTATTCAATCCTTACCAATGCGCAAGGTAGGGAACGATCTTGACCGTTCCGCGTTCTCCGACTTAACGTGCCATTCTTTCGTACGGAGTTAACCTACCTACGCGCAACTGCATAACATTCTCAACCGTTCCGTACTTCACTCTTACTAATTGATTCAACCTATTCAATCCTTACCAATGCGCAAGGTAGGGAACGGTCTTGACCGTTCCGCGTTCTCCGACTTAACGTGCCATTCTTTCGTACGGAGTTAACCTACCTACGCGCAACTGCATAACATTCTCAATCGTTCCGCACTTAATTCTTTTCAATTAATTCGTCCTGTTAATTAATCAAAATAACGCAAGGTAGGGAACGGTCTTGACCGTTCCGCGTCCCTAGCCTAACCGATCGCAACAATCGGTTCACCGATATTGATCGCAAGCGAACTGATAACATACAATACGGTCGCATCTTGTGAAGCAAGATACTCTCCGAGAACATTCGCAAAATAATCACGAATTTCCCCTAGCTTTTGCCCCTTCACAACCAAATCACCCGGTTTCACGGTTGGATACCAACAGCCGGTTTGTTCTGCGTTAGAACCAATCATCTTTGGCAGGATCACGGTGGAACCCAAATTTTCCGGTTTACCCGGCAGTACTCCTAAGTACTTGAGGACATTTTTGACTCCCCGAAGATACATCCCAACTTCTTCTTCGTTCCATAAGCCACACTGCCCGATTTCCGCTAAAAAGCCCGGAATTCCCGAAGAAGCTGCCGAACCAAAGGATCCGGTGACCGACATGGAGCCGACAAGAAACTTGATTCCCATCGCGGCCGATGCTTCTTCTGATGTTTTTTGAACATCAGGCTTTCCTGCAAGCGAATAAATCACAAAAGGTACCAGTGCTTCATGAATATCTCCGCCATGCAAATCCATATAAAAATCAGCTTGGGAGAAGAGTTCTGTCGTGATGGTATAGGCGATTCGTTCCGTAAAAGTACCTGTGGCATTTCCGGGGAACATTCTGTTGAGGTTTTTCCCGTCGTCAGGGCCCACATATTGTGTTTTGGCTAAAAAGGCTCTGACATTGACAGGATGAACGATGGCGATTTTACCGCTGATTTCCGCTGGATTCAACTGGGATGCGAGCCGGATAGCCGTTTCAACACCCGGATATTCACCACCGTGGGTTCCCCCGGTAATTACTACAGTTTTTCCTGGTTTTGCACCATTGATTAAGGTAATTGGCATCTCTACTTCACTGTTATAAACTTTTAAAAAGCCTTGGATTTTCTTCCCCTGCTCAACTGAAAGATTCGCTACTTTGAATAAATCACTCATTTTACGCATGCCTCCCATTCATTATTTTGAAAAAACTCTGAATATTTCACATGAAATACCATAGTCCAAACCGAGAATCGATGGATTTGGTAGAGATTAATACAATTTTTCTTTCGGCAGGCGAAGATCCGAATCCTTTAATAGTAGAGCAAGAATCTGTTTCTTAGAATCGCACTCCACAATTAGGGTTTTCGAAATTAAAAAAACTACGAATAATAGGGTATTTGCTAATTAGTTTTTTGTATTTCTTTGACAAAATTTAGTCTTTTCTATATGTTTAAGCAAAGAATTTTGCATCTTTCTCCCCAGGGGCCATCTCCTATTAAAACCCTAATGCTGTCTTAACGGATTGATAATCCCAATAATGTTTGCCATCTTCCATTTTTTGCATTGGTGAATGTGTACCGTAAGCCTTAATAGCATCAGGACACTTACTCTTATCCACTGTTGCAGCATTATATAGAACAACGAGTTTGATATTTTCACTGTCACGAACTGCCTTTTTGCACTCATATTCGATGAAACTATCATTGTTGATAGTATGCCCTGTTTTACACTTGCCGTTATTGAAACTCGAGCAATAGGTACATTCTCCAGCTCTACGGCTTTTCGTATTATTGCTAACAATCAAAACAAATGTCTTTGAAGCATCCATTCTTAAAGCAAGGGATGCTTTGATACTACAATTCAAGCTATCATCTCGTGACTGAGTAAGGTCGTGGGCATCAGTAAACGATAAACTCCATTTCTTACCGTCATTCCATTCACGCAGTTTTTCTACTGCATCTTTGTCATTGTCCCAATCTGCCGCAATGTACGTTCTTGTTCTGTAGGTCATAATTATTTTTCTCCTTTTAATTCGTAAAGGTCTATCGTTTCTAGTGCCTTTTTCGTAAGAATAATAGTTAAAAGAACACTTTCGTCAAAAGTGACGCTACTCGTTCGAAGAGTACAGAGAATACAATTAAGTAGTTGCTCATTTGGCTTTTCCGTCATATCGTCGAGTTGTGTTAACCCACCTCCGATTAGCGGAATGTTAATCGGTTTTCCTTGGTATGTACGGCGGATTTCTTTCCACATCTTTCGAAGAGTATGTTCATATTCGGCTCGGTTTGTGTGCGCCTCGTTTTGCTCGTTGAAGTGGGTTAAGGCCAACATCATAACTTCTTGAAAGATCTTGATTGTCCCCAACTCATATCGTATTTTTGCACAATCGGACGGATCATATCTCTGTAAAGGGCTTTTGTTATCATCAGCAATAGCCCTATTTAGCGCTTTCACATCATCATCGCAAAGAGAGTCAATATATTTTCCGTTAAGCGAGCTATGAGCAATGATTACATCGTCCACCTGAGTGTCGAAATGCTCATTGAAGGGGATCAGCTTCCAACCAGTAGCGGTAAATATATCGCCCTCTTTAATAATGACCTTTATGCCGCGTATTTTCAATGTAATCCCGTTTTTCGTATGATTATGCTTCACGCGCATCGTTCCAACAACAAGTATAACGTATACAAAAATAACCACCCCAATTTGAGCAGTCAGTTTGCCCACACTATCAAGTGAGAACGCCGTGAAACTCAAAATAATACTTAACCCACCAAGTATCGTGAAAGCAACCTTTAAGCTGTCAATAAAGATTTTAGGAAGTGAAGATATCATTTTCTTAACGCTACTCATCATTTTGCATCCTCCCTATTATATTAATCTCCATTGGATGTATGCTTCTCGACCGTAGTAATTCTTCCCATTACTTAGGTGCTTGCCGTTTACTGAAAATTGTGAGATAGCATCTAAAATACAGTCTTTCTTGAAAGCGATATGTATAGCCTCTGTACTGTCTCTGTTGATGCGATCAGCAAGAGATTTTGGCCATATATCGCTGTGAGAATCCACGTTGAGTATCGATGAAAAACTGGGATACGCAATAATCAACGGTATCTGATAGTTATCTATTGCCTGCTCAATTTCATACGAAAGCACGCTACCTGTATAGCGTGTGTCTTTTGTAAGAATGACAAGCATATTCTTTGATGCTCGCAATCGCTCCTGAATTCGAGCATAAAGAGTAGCCTTTGAACTTGAATCACGGACAGCATATGTTTTTTCGTGACTGTTTACAATGTTAAATTCAATTTTACTATTCGCACACCATGCCTGAATTGTTGCATAGTATCTAAAGTCGGACTTGGTAGGGTCAGTTTCGCCCAATCCGTCGAAGGCGACATAGGTTCCAGTTCTGTTTCCCATATTGTCCCTCCTCGTATTATTTAGGTCAGTGGATCACAGCTAAGTGTTGTTTATATTGAAAAGCGGAAAATGCTACGGGGATAGGGGTATTTGCATGAGTTCTCCATATTTCGTCAATGAATCAAAATCTAAATCGTTTCTTACTTACCATTTATATCCACAATTTCTACATTCCATTGTTTTACCGATTTTAGAACTTGCAATGCCAACCATTCCTACACTTATCAAACGATTTATCATTGATATGAATTTTATGTTTATAGAATGGCAGTATGGGCATTTGGGTACGTTGTTAGCAGCTTCCATTCGATTTTTAGCATTTTGTTTTAATTGTGCTTCTGCTTCATCTTGTTCTTTGATTTTTTGTTTTTGATATTCTTCAAAATTTGATAAGGCAAGTTTATACTCTGATTGCTTTTTGCTGTATAAAGAATATCCATATCTTAAAATTACCAAGCCAATTATAATTAAAAGTAAAGTGAAAAAACTACTGTCATACAATAAATAACCACCCATAATAAGAAAAATGTTTCCGGTTATGAAAGCAGCTTTAGGAAATCTTGGTTTTTCAGGAATGGTAATACTTGCCATTCTTCGCCGCTCTTGTTGTTTTACATTTTCAATATCCTTAAGCCTTTTTTCCTCAGTTTGCTTCCTTTTTTGGATTTCCTGATCATTTGCAATCCTTATTTTTTCAATATTTTCAAAGTGTTCTCTAATAGCAAAACCACATTTAGGGCAAGTAGGTGCAGAATCGCTTACATTTTCTTTTCCACATTCAGGGCAAATAATTAGTGCCACTATAGCAAATCCTTTCTTTTTTATTTAAATTTTAATAATACCGTGAAATGTCAAATATTGCAATAAGTTTAATTTTTTCTCCATAAGTTGAAAATAGCAGTGCAAGTTAAATTTCCCACCATACATTACTTATCTGTAACTATCACTTACGTAATTTATTGTTTTTTAAAGCAAAATCCGAAAAAGTGTTATAGAAAAGAGAGATAACACCTCGTATCATTGGGGTTCCAACTTAGTTTCATTCAGTACCTCGTCATGACATTCTTTAGCCACGTAATCAAGACTCATTTCAGGTAAGTATGCTGTGTCAGGTACGGGATAAATTGCATTTAGCGAATGTCCAATTTGATGTCCCATATTATCATATCCAACAATTTGACTAGGTCCTCCAAGCGAAAAGCCGGATTCTGTTTTAAATCCCACTTTAGATTTGCTAACCATAATTCCAATTAAATAATCATTATTAAACTCCGGAATAATAGAATATCTGAAAACAGTCCCCGGAATTTCAAAATTTTTATGCCTAACTGACAAATAGTATTTACCATTTGAAATCACAATATTGGGGCCTGCTTCTTTTTTAGGAAAAAGATAACCTTCAATAAGATATGAATCATGTGTAGTAGCAACAGATTTACGACTATAGTACTCGTGAAACCTTAACGGGCTTTCGTCTTTTTTTACATTAGTCCAAGCCTTAAAATCATTTAACCCCCATAAATTAATTCCAAATGTTGGTCCAGTCGTTATTGGTTTATTCAATGGAGAAATAAATATACCAATTCCTTTAGGTTCTCCTGTTTCAGGATCTCTACCTGAACGAATTGAGCCCTGAAGATCTGATGAAAACTGGCAGAAGCCATCATGATGGATGCTTAGCTTCGGTCTCTGAGATGCGTAAAACTCTTGAATTAATGAGTCTAGAGGCACTTTGACGGTTTCTGGGCTTCTATATACAACAGGTGTTTTCATTAATATACATTTTCCCATATTATGATACGGAACAACAACTGAAAAGCCACCATCCGAAAGAAAGAGTATTGTCGTAACCTTAAAACCTTTTTCTTTTTCGAAGAGAACTATAGGATATTTTATTCAAATCACCTTTTTTCAAAAAATCCAAGCCATGCTAAAATACTTTTCAAAAAATCTCATGATTTTTTATATAGATCTTTGTTTTTTCTTTGTTCGGTCACAAGAGAAGCGTGGATTGGGATAGGTACATTCGTAAATATCAATTCTCCATCTCATTACTCCCTATTTATCAAAATTTGCACAGTAGAAACTTTTATGTTACAACTAGAATCCCCCTCGATTTATTTGATTTTTCTTATAAACACAAAGAGAGGAATAGTTAATTGCTTTTTGAGTCAATCACTTTAGTTCGAAACTATCTCAGCCCAGAAAATCCTCTTATATGATTGCATAATGGCTACTTCGCTTGTTTATCTTCTTGTCTGATTTAGTATCTATTCCTTAAAATTTGATTATATCGTTCTTTTTATTTTAAATTCCTCTCTTGGCAATAAGATTCCTTTCCTTTTGAAATTATTTTTATTAAAACAAAGATAGCTCTGTTCAATCAATATCGAAGCAAAAAATAGATATTGACACCAACAGAATTGTATGCTACCATCGGAGCAATTGAATTGACAAAACTGGCGATAAAGAAGAGTAACTGTTCAACACCGTATTTCAGAGAGCTGCATTTGGTGGGATTGCGGCATATGGCGGAGCAGTGAATGGACTTTTGAGGGCAGCCTGAAATCATCATGAGAGTAGGCGCTGACGGGAACCAAACCCGTTATCAATTAGGCACATATGTTTGTATGTGTATTGAGTGGGTTTTGTAAAAAACCAATTTGGGTGGTACCACGAAGCTGAAATTTCGTCCCAAGTATCTTATTCTGTAAGATACTTGGGATTTTTTTATGTGTAAAGGGGATGGTCTTTTATGATTGATGGCTGGTGGAATTGTGAAAATAGTTGCAGATCAAACTAAATTATGAAAGAGGTAATGAAAAATGAAAAAGTTCTTAGCAATGATATGTGTAACAATATTAGTACTTAGCGTTATGTCGGGTTGCAACAACCAGGTAAAAACCGAGTATAGAATCGGAATCGGACAGTTTGGTCCGCACCCATCACTAGATAACTGTCGCGTGGGCTTTCTGGCAGGTTTAGCAGGAGCGGGCATTATAGAAGGCAAAAACTTAACGGTAGATTATCAAGATGCAAACTTTGACGGTGGAACCTCCAACCTGATCGCCCAAGCCTTCATTTCAAAAAAGGTTGACTTGATCTGTGCAATTGCGACACCAATGGCACAGGCAGCATACAACGCAGCAGAAAGCAAGAACATACCGGTCATTTTTACCGCGGTAACCGATCCGATCGCCGCACAACTCGATAAAGGCAACATCACAGGAACCAGCGATATGCTCCCGGTGGAAGCGCAATTAAAGCTCATTCGTGCAATAATGCCGGAAGCAAAGAAAATCGGTATCCTCTATACCACAAGCGAAGTCAATTCCGAATCTGCCATTAAAATTTACAAACAACTTGCTGAGAAATATGGCTTTGAAATCATAGACAGCGGGATCAGCACTGCGTCAGATATCCCGCTTGCAATTGGAAATTTGCTCAGCAAGGTTGATTGTATTTCGAACTTGACGGATAATACGGTTGTTGGCTCCCTTCCCGTGATCCTGGAAGCGGCAAAAGAGAAAAAAATCCCGGTATTCGGCAGTGAAATTGAACAGGTTAAATCCGGCTGTGCTGCAGCAGAGGGGCTTGATTATCTTGAACTTGGTAAGCAGACAGGTAAGATGGCGGCAAAGGTGCTAAAGGGTGAGGCAAAAGCATCTAGCCTACCTTACGAAGTGATCAAAGAAAGTAAACTATACATCAACTCGGCGGTCATGACTGAATTGGGGCTGACACTGCCAACGGAAATGGCCGCCACTGCGAACGATGTAACTAAATAGTTTGAACATTTTCAAAAGGCGGAGCAGGCTTATCAATAGCAGTAAACTGACCTGGGATATAAGATACATCACCAAATAAAAGAATAATCAAGCCAGATTGTGATTTGGTTTGGTTTATGGATTGAGGTAGCAGTGGCTATGTTAATTGGCATACTGGAACAGGGAATGATATATGCGATTATTGGAATCGGCGTCTACATCACCTACAAAATTTTAGACTTCCCTGACCTGAGCGTCGACGGAACGTATCCCCTGGGTGCTGCGGTAACGGTAAACCTCATAGCAAACGGGTGCAATCCCATCCTCGCGATGATGGTCGCTTTTGCTGCGGGTGGCGCAGCGGGTTTTGTTACCGGGCTGATCCATGTTAAACTAAAGGTCCGCGATTTACTCTCGGGAATCATCACGATGACCGCGCTGTATTCAATTAATCTGCATATTGCGGGTAAGGCGAATGTGCCGATCTTCAGCATGACAACCATCTTCAAAAATAGATTTGTTGATCAGATATTTTCCGGCCTACTCGCACCCTATAAAACGCTGATGATTATCTGCATCGTTGTACTGCTTGCTAAATTCCTATTAGATTGCTACTTAAAAACAAAATCTGGTTATTTGCTGCGTGCGGTGGGTGACAATTCAACGGTTGTCACCTCACTCGCAAAGGACAAGGGCACGATAAAGATTCTGGGTCTCGTTATAGCCAATGCGCTAGTCGCGCTGAGCGGAAGTGTCATGGCACAGCAACAGCGTTTTTTCGAAATCTCAATGGGTACCGGAACCGTAGTCATCGGTCTCGCGTCGGTCATCATAGGAATCAATCTATTTCAGCGTATGCCCAAGGTTAAACCAACAAGCGCGGTGATTATTGGGAGTATCTTATACAAGGCCTGTGTAGCAATCGCAATTGCCTGCGGACTTGCTGCAACAGACATGAAACTTGTGACCGCAGCCCTGTTTTTAATCATTCTGATCATTGGGCAAGAACGGCATTCAAGGGGGAAGAATCGTGCTTAATCTGACCAGTATCTCAAAAATCTACAACCCAGGCACGATCAACGAAACCTGTCTTTTTATAGACTTCAATCTCGCGATCAAAGACGGAGAATTTGTGTCCGTAATTGGCTCGAACGGAAGCGGCAAGACTTCGATGCTCAACATTATTTGCGGCTGTATCGAAATCGATTCGGGAAAAACATTGATTGGTGAAACAGACATCACGCAAATGAAAGATTTCAAGCGCTATCAGCGTATTGGCAGGGTGTATCAAAACCCCGCAATGGGTACGTGTTCAGAGATGACGATTTTAGAAAACATGTCCCTGGCAGACAATAAGGGACAACCGTTCGACCTCGGTCTTGGCACAAATAATAAGCGGATCGAGTATTACCGTGAAAACCTGCGGCAGCTCGGACTCGGGTTAGAAGATAAGCTGGATGTGATGGTCGGTTCGCTGTCCGGCGGTCAGCGTCAAGCGATGGCACTTTTGATGTCGACCATCACACCGATTGAGTTTTTAATTTTAGACGAGCACACTGCATCACTAGACCCCAAAACCGCGGAAATCATCATGGAATTGACGGATAAAATCGTACGCAGTAAGGGTATCACGACGATCATGGTGACGCATAATCTGAGATACGCGACAGAATACGGTAATCGCCTAATCATGCTGCATCAAGGCAGAATCATCCTAGACAAGTCAGGCGAGGAAAAAAAGAAAACTTCAATTGAATACCTACTTAGATTATTTAATCAGATCAGTATAGAATGCGGGTAAACAGCCCTAAAAAAGCGTTCTCCTATTGTGATAAGATATGATAGGCTCTGATTCTTTGTGTATTAAGCAATAAAATTCCTTTTCTTTTTGAAATTGTTATTATTAGAGCGTAGGGAATCCTGTTCAATCAATCTGAAATATAAAAGAGGTGTTTGATTCGTTACATCATGCAGCGAACCAAGCACCTTTTTTACAATTTGCAATTATCATTTTCGTGCTAAATATGGATCCACAGGGACGGCGGCATTGATTCATCCGATTCCTGCATTCTTTCGCATGACTTTTTAAGTTTCGTTCTTTGACAAAATCGTTAAGACAGAATGTTTGGCGCCACAACCCCCGTCCCCTTGGCCTCGATTAGATTTCGGGCAAAATTCTGCGCATTTTCGATGTCTTCTGCATTCGGATGCCCTTTTGCTATTCCACCGAAAAATTTAAGAATGCCAAAGGTATCAAATCCCTTACAGGTAAAACTCCCGATTACTTTTGCCTTTTTCTTTTCCAGCATACTGGTCATACTATCGTTATACTTGATACTCCCCCATCCACTGGTCGAAAATACAAAAACATTCTTGTTTTCCCAATTAACACTATCTATTATTTCTGCTATATCCTTTTTAATTTTTCCTCCATAGATTCCAGAACCGATCCCAATTGTATCATACTTGCTGATTTTTCCTTTTTTGAAGTCTTTGGATTTCACGGTATCTGCCCCAAGCACTTTCGCCATAGCAAGTGCAACCTTTTCTGTATTGCTGTGATGAAACGATGTATAAATTATTAATGTTTTCATAAGTACTCTCCTCGTATCATTATCTTATATTTTATGTTGCCAAATTCCACATCAAATTATGATTACCTTCATTTACGCCTAAAATCACACGGTAGGGAGCGATGGTTTATCGTTTTGCCCAATGTACCAAGGGGACGGGGGTGTTGGCACACACTTGTGCCAACACCCCCGTCCCCTTGGTACACTTTTGTATTATTTGATCACACCGAGAGCGAGTTTCCATTCCAGGATTCTTATAACCGATTCATCGATTCTGCTCTCAGAGATGGTTCCCTGCTCAACGGCAGCCAGAACAGCGGGGATCTGTTGTTCAAAGTTTGTGGCAATCAAGAGATCATTGCCCGCCTGAATCGCCAGGACCGCAGCCTCACTGACTCCTGTGTATCCCTTAATGGCATCCATACTTAAATCATCGGTCATCACAACCCCGGTAAAACCCAAATCTTTTCTCAAAATTTCATGGATCGCGGCAGAGAGAGAGGCTGGATGTTCCTGATCCACACTCGTGATAATATTATGACTGACCATGATACTGCCCGCACCCGCTTTGATGCCTGCCTCAAAGGGCAGAAAATCACTGGTGATAAAAGTCTGATACGCTCTCTCATCCAATGCTGCACCTGTGTGCGTATCCGAATTGTTGCCATAACCAGGAAAATGCTTTAAAGCGCAGCCTAACTTGTTCTCTGCCATCACTTCAACGACAGCTTTCACATAGGCTGAAGTCGCTGCAGCATCTTTGCCAAAAGAACGCGCATAGATAAAATCATTTGGATCGGTGGAAACATCGCAAACCGGAGCCAGGTTTACATTAATGCCAAGGCTCAGTAACAGTTCCGCTTTCTCCAAGGTATCACTGCGGATTAAGGCAAAACCACCTTCGTTGTATAAATCCATTGGCGAATGAAATGGAACCCCTCGAAATGCCAGATACATACTGAGCCGATTGACCGTTCCGCCCTCTTCATCCACTCCAATCAGCATTGGTATTGACGCGGCGGTTTGATAACTTGTTATTAGATTTTTAATACTTGTCTTGTTTTCGTTGACGAAGTCATTCCCCACCAAGATTAATCCACCTAAATGATAGTTTTTTATATCCTCAAATGCCTGATCTTTTCTTAAGCGGACGAAAAACAATTGACCAATCTTTTCCTGCCGCGTCATATTCTGCAAGATTGCCTTCGCTCTCACTTCATCTGTTGTTTCTGTTGGTTTCGGTGTTGGAACGGGGTCGGGCGATTCTTCCGGCTCACCATTTCCTGGAGGAGCAGCGGGCGGCAGCTTTACATTCCCGAACAAACTGCAGCCGCTCAACAGCAGCATTGTTGTTAGACACAGTACTATGAATTTCAATTTTCGAACATTCATTTTGATGTCCTTTCATGTCATTGCCTTGATATATGCTCGAAGAGTATTCTAGCACTAAAGCATCACAAAAGATAGACGAAAAATCGAACCGAATGTTCCCGATCAGGATGTACCAAGGGGACGGGGGTGTTGGCACAGTTGTGCCAACACCCCCGTCCCCTTGGTACATGTTTAGGCGGATTTAAGTTTTACGTATTTGACAGGGTATAAGATACCGACCGACAAGATACACAGCACAATCCACACGGTGATCATGGCAGTGTAACCGGAGGCGATAATCAAGAAGCCAAAAGCTGCACTGCCTAGTGCGGAGCCAATGTAAGTGGCGCAGTCCAAGATTCCCGATACGGTCGATACCTGATTGCTTTTTTGAAAATTGATTGGATAAACGGACATCAATTCCGCATTGATCACCGAAGTGCAGATACAGACCACAGCCAAAAGAATACCGGTCAGCCAAATCGGCGGTGTCAACAAGAGAAACGGGAACAGCGCGACGATGCAAACTAAAAAGGCGCTCACCAGTGTCTTTGTTTCGTTGTTTTTGCACAGTTTATACCAGACAGGAAACAACATACGCCCCAGCAAAGTAGCCAGCGGCATCAGGAAAATATAATACTTCACTTTATAAAAATCCAATTGATACAAATCCATCAGCAGCAGCGGAGTCCACAAGGTCAGGTTTTCCTTTACCACGCCATGCATGGCCGCCGGCAGCAACATTTTCAGCAAATTCGGATTGCGCAGACAAGAAAAGCTTGTCTTGACTTCTGCACTCTGCTCTGCCCTGTTGTTTGGCAAAAAGAGCAAGAGCAGTAAGCTCATCACCAGCATCAATAGTCCCGGAACAAAGAAGATCATGCGCAGGCTGATTTGCGCCATGCCGGTGGCCAGAACAATCGCCAGCAGATTACCTACACCAACCGATGCGGATAAAATCATGGCTGCCTGCTCAGCTTTGGCTTTCAACGGGTAGGTCAGGGAGACATTGCGTAACGCCGCACCCCAAAGCATGGATTGAAACAAACCATTGCAGCCCCACAGGACATACATGCACCAGATCGGCGGCAGCGTTGCGATAGCCAAATTACAGAGAGCAGAAGCAAACATACCAAAGGCAAGAAACGGTTTAGGTGCAATTCGATCGCCAATATTGCCGTTGATAATCCGTCCCGCCGCATAAATAAAGAAGAAAACACTGCCCAGGACGCCAATTTGCTCTTTGTTGAGGAAACCGCCATTTTGCAGCAGCGGCGAAGCAATCGAAAGGTTCAGCCTGCCCGTGTAGACCAGCATATAAGCAATAAAGCAGAGCCATAAAGTTCGCTTTTGTAATTTTCCATGAGAGTCTTGTTTCGTCATGCGGGTAACCTCTTTACCGGTTTCGTATCGTCAACCTTGACTGACTTGTTGGTGGAGCAGCGCCATCGCCACGTCTTCATCCAATGGCTTCGCAATCAGATAACCCTGTATTTTATCGCAGCCGTGTTTTTTTAAATACTGTCGCTGTTTTTCGTATTCTACTCCTTCGGCTATCACAATGTGACCCAAGCGATGTGCCATAGAGATAATATCGGCTGTAATGGCTTCCTCTTCTTTTAACAGGAGGAGTTTATCAATAAAATATTTATCAATTTTCAGACAGTTGATATTTAATTCACGTTCCCGGGCAAGAGATGAGTACTCAATTCCAAAATCATCAATCGCAATACTCATGCCAATCGCCTTCAATTGAGCAAGCACCTGGTTGACTGCCTGATAACTCGAAACAAAAATCGATTCTGTAATCTCAATACAGATATTGGCAGGGTTTACTTGCATTGTCTCAACCAGCTCGAATAAACGTTCCACAAAATCACTGCGCAGCAATTGAATGGCGGAAATGTTGATGGACACGTCGATATTGTTATATCCATTTTCTTTCAGTCGATTGAGAAAGTGAAACGCTTGCCGAATGATTTGGTTACCCAAAGGAATGATCAGTTTGTTTTTCTCGGCGATCGCGATGAATTCCATGGGAGGAACACTTCCCAGGTTTTCGCTGTTTAAGCGAGCCAAAGCTTCAAAGCCGCAGATGCGATTCGTCTTTAGGTCGAAAATCGGTTGAAATTGCAGATATAATCTTTGCAGTCTCTCCTCGGCGGCAATTTGCACAAGTTCCCGCCGTATCGTTTCTTCTCGGTTAATCTGCGCTTCCATTTCCGCATCATAAAAGCAGAAAGCAAAATCACGGTCAATCACAGTAAACGCTTTTTCAGATGCAATCAGCAAGTCTTTCAGAATCCGGTCCGGATCCTGCTCGTTGTTTGAGTCTATTTCCACTATTCCAATGCCACCGCCAATTCTTTCAATGGCAAACACCGATTCCAACACCTGTACAACAACATTGCTAAAAGCGACTAAACTGTTCTTATCTTCATAACCCTTGATATAGAAAATAAACCGATTGACATAGGTATTGAAAAGCTGGCATTGATCATTGCACAGCAAAGTCATTGCTTCGGTGACCTTTTTGATTAATTCTTGACTGTAATAGAAGCCATAGATCATGCTCAGCTGCTGCACAGTACTCAGGTTGACACCAACGAGCGCTCTCTTCTCTGCTTTATGGGCTTTTGCATCGTTTCGTAAAAGATTTTCTAAGTAAGCACGATTGTATAACCCAGTCCAGCTATCATGTTCATTACTATATCTAAGATGATTCTCCATTGCTTTGCGGTCTGAGATATCGAGAATAATGCCCTCCAGTGTTTCCACTTCATCCTGTTCGTTATAAATTCCTTCCGCTAACTCCATTACCCATTTACGTTCTCCGTTAGCAGCCGTAATTTCATATTCATACTTGAATGGCAGTCTCGCGATAAGTGTCCGCTGCCATTCTTGCCAAAGCGGTTCGCGATATTCGGGCGTGATCAGATCATTAAAGGATAAATCTCTGTTGTTCACCAGGCTTTCCGGTAGATAGCCGGTTAACGGAATACAACCGGGAGATACAAACAGCATTGTCCAGCTGCGATCATATTTACAGCGGTAAGCCATGCCCGGCAAATTCGAAATCAAAACCGATTTGCTGCGTTCACTTTCCAAGAGCGACTTCTCTATTAACTTGCGAGCACTGATATCCTCCAGCAAACAAAGGTGTTTTGAGTGCTTATCATGGTTTCCAAAGAGATGAGAGATGTGGATATTTGTCCACAGGCTCGAACCATCCGGCTTTAAGAAACGCTTTTCTAAAGAATAGCCATTGATGACACCATTTTTAAATTGTTCAAATTTACTGAGATCGCTATCAAGGTCTTCCGGATGCGTGATCTCGGTCCATTTTATCCTACCTAAATCTTGACTTGTCCTGCCAAGAATATGTTCGAACATTGGATTGATATTCATCGACCCAAACTCCGATTGAATAACAAAGCTCTTATCATTGACAATGGCAATTCCAATCGGAGCCTGATCAAACACACTGTGGTAGAAGTTTTCATCAAAAGACAATTTCTCACTTAGCTGCGTGAGAACCAGTTGCTGTGTCCTCGAACGCAGCAAAGCCAGCAAAAGCAGCAGGAGGCAAGCAACAATCATCGCGTCGGGGATCATTTGCTTCCACAAGTCTGCATACCACTCTGAAGCGGCATAATCTATGCCAAAAGCGGCTATGACAGAATTGTCAAGCCGATCTTTGATCGGAACCAGAGCGCTGATCCAGGTTCCCCAGCGATCGATGATCGGATCGGTTAATACCGTCTTACCTGTGCGAAAAGCTTCCCGGTAGCTTTCATCCGCTTCTTCATAGATTTGTCCAGGCGGTGAAAAATCGGCTGAGATGGGTGATTCCGAGTCCATCAGAATGACAATGCTGCCTGCCTGCTCTTGCATCAGATAAGCAAAATGAATTGGATTCGTCGTATTCACCAGTTGCATCAAGCTGCTTTTGAGCATTCTGTAGGCTGGCTTTTCCAAATCCGCCAGGCTGCCGGATAGTTCGGCAATCTCCTCGGAGTGTATTAAGGTAACCAGCGACTGCGCCAACATAACCGCTTCCGATGAGGCGATGTTCTCATAACGCTGCCAAGCAAAACGTAAATAAAGACCGCTGAGTGCAAAAATAACAGCAATGAAGACAATCACCAATAGCCGAGTTTGCTTTCTATTCAAGCCTTCCAACAGAAAGCTTTGCTTTGTTTCTGTGCTGCGTTGTATCATAACAACACTCCTTTCGCTCCTCTGCTTTATTTCTATTTGATCAGCAATCGCCTGATTCAGTAATTTTCATCAAAATACTAGTAGATTGTAGCTTTGCACTTAAATTCCTCTCTTGCCAATGAGATTCCTTTCGACTTTAAAAAGAATGTGCCAAGGGGACGGGGGTGTTGGCACAAATAGTTTGTGCCAACACCCCCGTCCCCTTGGCTTTATCTTGATTTCTACTTATAATTCATCAGGATAACCCCTAAAATGGCCAGAATAATCCCAATTGTCTTGTAGACATTCATTGTTTCGTGAAAAAAGAAAATTCCCAAGCCAACAGCCAGCACGTTCACAATTGCCGAAGAAAATGGCACGATAAAGCTTAAATCGTTTTTGGCTACGATGCCTGTCCATAACAAAAAACTTGTCACATAAAAGATCAGCGCCAGAAACATTTTGCTGCCGATGTTAAAATTGAAGAACCCATCCTTGAAGCTGAACTGCATGGGGTGACCCGAAAATTTCATCATAAAAAGTCCCAACACAGTGAAAAAAATATAGGCAATGAAATTAACCAAGCACATCTCTCCCTTTCCTATCCTCTATTTTTTCCTCTGGTAATGGAACACTGCAGGCCAAAACCAAAAATGGAAAAAGCAGCGCAATAAACCAAAGATAGCGATAATCCTGAGCAGGCATCGTCAAAAAAACGATCAAACCATTACAAATCAAGGGTATCATTAAGCTGAGTCTTTTATCTCTTCTGATGATTAAATAAAACATCAGGATAAATTCCAAGGCCAGATAAAATCCCGGCCGCCAAATCAGCGTATTGATAAAGTAATTCTCTTGAAATGTAGCTCCGGCTATTTTTTCAATCACCTCTGTTAAATCATTACCGGTTCTGGTCACGCCAAATACCTTTTGCATTTCCGGTTCAATCGCCGTCGTATAGGCGTTATTGTAACTGAATTGGTCGCTCGTAACCGACCACATCGTAATTGCCAGATTCAACTTATCCGCGATCACCACTTCCGGATGAACAAGCAGAGCTTCAATATACATTTTTAAGGCGTCTGCGGTATCAATTGCTGATAGGTTGATCAAAAAATCAGGAACATTGTTCGAGATAATATCCGCAAAATAAGGATTGTAATAATCCTCCAGCTGCTCTTGACTGCAGACAGACTCGATCAAAGCGCAGCTGGCAGGGCTAAGGTCTTCTTCTCCTCCCTTCGCATAAACGGCAGCCAGACCTTGATAGATCGGACGCAGTTTCATTCCCGCTGGATTCAGATCAGCACTTAATCGAGCAGGAATCACACTGTTGATCGTAAAAAAAACCGTCATAATCAGCAAAGCCGATAGGGTATAATTTCGAATCTGAATTTTGTTATGGCTTTTTATTACATAGACGAAAGCAAAAAGCAACAGACCAAGGAAGGCAAGAATACCGTTATAACGAAACAACGAGACGGTCAGCAAACAGAAGAGAAACTCAACGCCGTGACTGAACTTACTGAAATAAGCCTTCTCCAGGCTCATTTTAAACAGAATCAGCGTGCCCCACAATAGGCCGACCGTAAAAGGGATATCTTTCCATTGGGTGACTACATTGATACCGGTAGATGGAATCGCACTTAAGGTGACGGCTAGAAGATAAATGATCTGCCATTTGACTCGATTGCGCAACAGAGTGACATAAAAGGCGGAAGTAACAGATGCAAAAACGAGTATCTGAAAAATGGTAATCGCAGCGTAATTATCCCAAATCTTCAGTAATAAACCAATCAGCAGCGTGTGGCCAATCGGATGCCAGGTATTAAAGGGAATCAAACCCTTCAGCTGACTTACCTGATTATAGGTATCATAAGACATATTGCCTGGATAGAAGGCATAGAAATAAACCCCAAGCAAGGCAATTTGCAGGACCCAAAGCAAGAGGTAATGTGTTTTTAAGTTCAGCTTATCCTTCTGCCTCACCGGTTCCTTTGGCTGCTCCGCGATGACCGATTTAAATCGATCGAGCATAGTAAAAGTGAATAGGAGGTAGACATAAATGGGGATACAAAGCAGAAGAAAATAACGAAGACGATCCAAAGAAAGCCAATAACCGGTTTCTTCATATAAAAACGTTTTGCCAAAGAAAAAAAACCCAACCAGTAAACTGAAGAGACCCGCGAACAGAAAAGACGATGGACGTGCCTGCATGAGCGTCAGGGTTGCCGTTCCTGCCTTTTTTCTATTCTGAACCAGCCAGATCACAGCTATCAGGATTAAAACGATGATCAGAAAGATCACTACAGTTAACTTGTTTTGCTGATTTTCTTGCTGCCAATTTAAAAAAATCGATGCGTAAATCAACGTGCAAGAAAATAAAACCCAAACAATAAATCCAGATATTCTATTTGTGAAGGACTTCATTTTGCACCTATTCCTTCTTCGCTTCGCGGCTTCTCTTGTTTACTAGGACTGTTTAAAATAACCAACCAGAATAAAAAAACTGACCTTCAGCATATAATAAACCGATTGTCTGATGCCAATCGAAGAATTTCCATCTTTTCGAGAGCGCATGATGACAGGCACTTCTGTCACTTTAAATCTCTCCCGCATACATAAAGCTAATGTCTCCGGTTCAGGATAATCATAAGGGTAATATTCGGCAAAAAAAGCCATGACTTTTCTATTGACCATTCGCTGTCCCGAGGTAACATCCCTTATTTTCTGTCGATATAAAATTCTAATCAGGCTTGACAAAAATCGAATGCCGATTCTTCTCATTGCTGTGGATTGGAAACCTTGCTTCGCGAGATACCTGGAGCCAATGACCATGTCACTCTCTGTTCTAATCATTGTATCATACAATTTTCCTAAGAACTTGGCTTCATGCTGCCCATCACCATCAAATTGCACAGCAATATCGTACCCTTTCTCCAAGGCATAAATATATCCTGTCTGCACACTGGCACCGATTCCCGCATTGCTTGGCAGACTGATCACATTGAAGCCATGTCCCCTGCACGCTTCAATCGTATGATCGGTTGATCCGTCATTAATGATCACAGTATCGAAATCAGGAGCATTCGTCTTCAGATCATTCATCACCTGTATGATATTATTCTGCTCATTGTAGACCGGGATTATCGCAATCTTCTTCATTTCGACACCTGTTTTAAGTAAAATCCCCCGCCACCGTGGCTCTGCTGATGCAAAACGGCATTGATTCGATCGTCCATGCCTAACCAAAAAACCAAGCGTTTCATAAAATCATCCTTTCTTCTCCCCAATTGGAAAATCCGTCCTTTCCCTCACGCCAGACAGCTCCCTATCAACCTGATGCAGAAGTTATATTAGTTAGTCGTAGAATTCCTCAATTTGTTCCCTGTGCCAAGGGGACGGGGGTGTTGGCACATTTTTATTTCATTTATTCCAATTCTTCTCTTCGAGCAGAGATCCCTTTTATTTTCGGTTTTGCATACGAAACGTATTGATGCGGTGCAGTCAGTTTTGAATTGACTTTGTTTTCGAAAAATGTTAAGCTAGCAAAATGAGAATTCATTACTCCCATAAGCAACAAAAATAAAGGAGATCACTATGCTGAATTGTTTCTTTGTTGGCATCGGAGGCTTTTTGGGTTCAATCTTCCGCTATCTGCTCAGTCAGATGCCAATCAAATCTCAAATGAACTTGCCGATCACGACTTTAATCATCAACATCACCGGTTCGTTTGTCATCGGTCTCATTGCAGCTACCGCAGCGAAGTCCAGCCATGTCGATGAGCATATGATTTTATTTCTGAAAGTAGGCTTGTGCGGTGGTTTCACCACATTTTCTACTTTTTCACTAGAATCTCATCAGCTTTTTCAAAACGGACAGACTTTCAGCGCTTTAATCTATATTGGTTTAAGTGTTACTTTGTGCATCCTATCGGTTGCCGGTGCTGAAGCAATGGTCAGGTCATTCTGAACCAAGGGAGCCAAGGGGACGGGGGTGTTGGCACATTAGTATGTGCCAACACCCCCGTCCCCTTGGCTCGTTCTTATTTTTTACGCTCTGACTTTGCCGCGGAAAATACGTCCATAATGATCCACCGTTATCTCTTGGCCGTTCTTGATAAAGGAAGTTGCATTTTCAGCGCCAACCATGGCCAGGATATTCAGATTCAAACCAAAGATGGCTCCGGAAGAGGATAAACCGCCTTCTTCTGTCACGAGTGCGGCAGCTTTTCTGATCGCGGGCAGGTAATCACCGTCGACGCTCTTGGTGATCAGAATATCACCTTGACGCATCTTTGCTTCCGCTTCTTCCGGAGAGAAAGCAACTACCGCTCTGCCGACTACATTGCACTCGCCAATACAAACACCCTGCACCAGAATATCACCGACTGTAACAATTTGCATCATATTGGTGCTGCCTGGTATGCCAACCGGTACGCCTGCTGTCAGAATAATCAGGTCGCCGTTAGCAATACATTCGGCATCCAGGGCCGTTCCAACGGCTTCATTCACCATAGAGTCTGTATCGGGCATATTCGGTACCACGAGTGGCGTAATACCCCAGACCAGGCAAAGCTGGTTGGCCGTGGTTTCGTGCGAGGTGACGGCAATGATCCGCGCCTGCGGACGATATTTCGCTACATTACGCGCTGTACTGCCGGAGGAAGTGGCTGTAATAATGGCATCTGCTTTCAGATCATCGGCGCTTTGGCAGACGGCATGGCTGATGGCATCGGTAACGGAGATCTCTGTCGTCAAGCGATTTTTCGGCCAATCAAGCCCCATCGGCCAGGCGGATTCTGTTTTCTCCGCGATACGCGCCATCGTCTGCACCGATTCCAGCGGATACTTGCCGCTGGCTGTTTCGCCGGAAAGCATGATGGCGTCGGTGCCGTCCAGAATCGCATTAGCAATATCACTTGCCTCAGCACGGGTAGGCCGTGGGTTGCGGATCATGGAATCCAGCATCTGGGTGGCAGTAATCACCGGAATTGCCTTTTGATTGCAGAGACGAATCATTTCCTTCTGTGCAATCGGCACTTGTTCCGGCGGCACTTCCACACCCAAATCGCCGCGGGCGACCATCAAGGCATCGGTGACTTTCAAAATATCGTTCAGATTATCGAGGCCTTCCTGACTTTCAATTTTAGCGATAATTTTCATTTTACCGCCGGCATCCTCAATGATCTTGCGGATTTCCAGCACGTCTTCCGCCTTGCGAATAAAGGAAGCGGCCACGAAATCGAGATTATGCTCAATACCGAACAGGATATCCTCTACATCTTTCGGATTAACCGCCGGAATAGAGATCTTCGCTCCGGGCAGATTGACTTTTTTGCGGTCAGATAGTTCGCCGCTGTTAAGCACTTCACAAATTATATCGCTGCCGTTTTGCACTTCTATGACGCGCATGCTTAAGTTGCCGTCATCCAGCAGAATCAAGTTCCCCGTCGTTACTTCACGCGGCATCGCTTCGTATTCTACCGTTACCATCGTTTGATCGCCAATGACAGCGCGGGTTGTCAAACAAAAGCGATCCCCTTGCTGCAAACTGATTTTTTGGTTGGCAAAGGTGCCGATGCGGATTTCCGGTCCCTTATTATCCAACATGATGGGAATCCGTAAACCCAATTCTTTTGCCGCCTGGCGGGCCATATTAATTCTGACCAGATGTTCTTCATGGCTGCCATGGGAGAAATTTAATCTGACAATATTAGCACCGGCTAAGAAAAGTTTCTTCATCATCTCAAGATCTTTTATTGCCGGTCCCAGGGTGATGACTATTTTTGTCTTTCTCATCGCTAGACTCCTTCCTCTTTCGATCTCTATTACTTTCATACCGATAAACCATCTGCTGGTTCGGTCAAGTTTCCTCTTCTTCCGGAGCGAATGGCGTTGATTCCTTACGCTCCTCTGGCAAGTATGGGATTTCTCCATGGTTTCATTATACACCCAAACAAATTCAGAGAACAAGAGGAAAATAATAAAACCTATGTAAAATTGCGTGATTCATCTCCTATGGAAAGAATCACGCAATTTGATGCTTGTTATTGATTTTTCCAGGCGGTCAATTCAGTTTGAATCAAATTCTGAATGAAGGGAATTGCTTCCTGCAAGGACAATTTAACTGCTTCCTGTTTTTTGCGCTCTTTCAGTTCTACCTGCTCGGCAGCTAAGCTGCGAGCGGAAACAATCACACGAATCGGCAGACCAATCAAGTCCGCATCGTTAAATTTCACCCCGGGGCGCAGATCGCGGTCATCATATAAAACTTCGATCCCGGCATCCTGCATTTCCTGATAGAGTTGATCCGCTTTGGCCACTACATCATCATTGCCACCGACAGAACATAAATAGACGTGATAAGGAGCGACGGTCATCGGCCAGATAATCCCGGCTGCATCATGATGTTCTTCTATGGTGCAGGAAAGCAAACGTCCTAAACCGATGCCGTAACAGCCCATCACCAAAGGCAGATTTTCTCCGTTTTCATCTAAGAATGTCGCTTTCATGGAGGAAGAATACTTGGTACCCAGTTTAAAGATATTGCCAACCTCCACGCCACGCGCTTCCCGCAAAGAGCCGCCGCAAACGGGGCAAAGCGCTCCGGCTTTGACTGAAACCAAATCATATGGTCCTTCGGCCTTGAAATCACGGTCAAGATTGACATTGCGCAGATGATGTTCTGCTTTATTGGCACCGGCGATCCAGTTTTTACCTGCCACAATGGAAGCGTCCACTAAAATTCTGCCTTCATAACCGATGGGTGAAGCGTATCCGGCTACGATTCCTGCCCGGCTCACTTCATCTTCATTGGCCAAACGGACATTGGCATCATCCAGAATTTTCTTCAGCTTCAATTCATTGAGTTCCAAGTCGCCGCGGATGGCAATCATGATCAATTGCCCTTTGGATACATAGAAGAGTGCTTTCAGACAATCCTGCGCTTCGGCTTGCAGATAAGCGGCTACTTGAGCAATCGTTTTGCTGCCTGGCGTAAATACTTCCTCCAAAGGCAGCATTTCTGCCGGAGAGTTTACCCAGCTTTGAGTCTCGGCAACTTCCTGATTGGCGGCATAATTGCACTGGTCACATAAAATCAGGCTGTCTTCGCCTATGGGAGTAACATACATATACTCATGCGAGACTTTACCGCCGATATTGCCATTGTCCGATTTGACAGTAATCACATCCAAACCCGCGCGATGGAAAATACGGAAATAGGCTTGCGTCATTACTTCATAATAAGCATCCAGATCTGCTTCCGATTGATGAAAGCTATAGGCGTCCTTCATATAAAACTCACGCACCCGAATCAAACCGGCGCGCGGGCGGGCTTCATCGCGAAACTTCATCTGGATTTGATACAAAGCCAGTGGCAATTGCTTATAACTGTTAATTTCGTTGCGCACCAGATCCGTAACGGCTTCCTCATGCGTGATGGCCAAGACCATATCGCGGCCGCTGCGGTCTTTAAAGCGGGCCATTTCGGGACCGACACTATACCAACGCCCCGATTCCTGCCACAATTCGGCCGGCTGCGCCAGGGGCATATTGATTTCCTGCGCCCCCACGCCATCCATCTCCGAGCGGAGGATCTCCTGAATCTTTTTCATCGAGCGCCAGGCCAGTGGATCATATTGATAGATACCGGAGGCCATTTTTCGGACTAATCCTGCCCGCAGCAGGAGTTTATGGCTGTCTATCTCGGCTTCGGCAGGAACTTCGCGGATCGTCCGGCCGAACATTTTTGACATTTTCATCTTATGCTCTCCTTTAGTGAGGATTTTCCTATTACTGAATTCGCGTTAGCCTAAGGTAGGTTTCGCTCGGATTTCTGCCTGCAGTGCCAACGCTTCCATTTTTACCAGCAGATCCTGACAAAACTGATCATACTCCGCCGCTTCCTCAGGCTCTTTCAACCCGGTCAGATTGATCCTGATATTGGCAATCGCTCCTTTACAGCCCGCTAATGCCAAATAGGAAGCGACCAGACCGTCACTGGCCGTGTTGCTGTTGCCTTTGGCTAAAGCAACCTGCACCAGTTTCATGACTTCATAAGCGAGTGAGGCGGTTTGTTTGGGTACCTCGATGGCATTTCGGGTGGCAGCTAAAATCGCTGCACGACGCGCGCTTTTCTCTGCCGCTGTCTCTTTGGGCAGCTGATAAGCCTGCATGACCTGCGTGTAGGCTTCGCTGTCTAAATCTACCAAATGTCTGGCTGCTAAGGCATGCTTCGCTGCCAACGCCAGCAATTCCGTCATTTCTGCGCTAACCTCGGCGTATTTCTTTCTGCCTAAGGTCAGATTTGCGACCATTTCAGTCAAAGAAGCTGCCATGGCTATGGCAAAAGCGGAGACGGAACCACCACCGGGAGCAGGTGAATCAGATGACAGTTCCTGTAAAAAATCGTTGACCGTGAGATCAAGCAAGTTATTCAATTGTTTCATCCTCTCCCTGTGCTGTCTTGAGGCCGTTCTCGGTTAGAGCAGCGATCTGAGCAAACAAAGCGTTCAGTTCCTCACCCTTGACGGTTTCTTTTTCCATTAAGGTTTCCGCCAGCAGATCCAGTTTCGCCCGATGCAGCTGCAACAGTGCGGTCGCCTGTTTGTAACAGGAATCCACCACCAAACGCACTTCCTCATCGATGACAGCGGCTACTTCTTCACTATAAGTTCTTCCCTGAGAGAGATCCCTGCCGAGGAAGACTTCGTGCTGTTTATTGCCGAAGGTCATCGGTCCGAGCTTTTCACTCATGCCATATTCCGTCACCAAACGATGCGCCATATCGGTCACGCGCTCCAAATCATTGCTGGCTCCGGTCGATACTTCGCCAAAGACCATGCTTTCTGCCACGCGTCCGCCTAAGGCATAGGCGATGGAGTTATAAATATCTTTCTTTGTGACATAATAGCGGTCTTCTTCCGGTACCACGGAAGTAAAGCCGCCCGCCCGTCCGCGGGGAACGATAGTCACCATATGTACCGGATCAAAATCCGTCAAATAATGCGCTACAATGGCGTGTCCCGCTTCGTGATAAGCGCTGAGTTTCTTTTCTTTTTCACTCATCAGCCGTGATTTTTTGGCCGGCCCGGCAATCACACGATTGATGGCTTCTTCCATATCAGACATTTCTATTTTCGTTTTATCCCGTCTGGCTGCCAGCAGAGCGGCTTCGTTGACTAAGTTCTCCAAATCAGCCGGGGTGAAACCCGGCGTCGAGCGCGCGATGATTTTTAAATTAATGCCTTCCGCCAATGGTTTGTTGCGCACATGCACCTGCAGAACCGCTTCTCTTTCACTGACATCGGGGCGATCCACGGCGACCTGGCGGTCAAAACGGCCCGGGCGCAGCAAAGCAGGGTCGAGAATATCGGGACGGTTGGTAGCGGCAAGGATGATGATACCATCGTTGGCTTCAAAACCATCCATCTCCACCAGCAGCTGATTGAGTGTCTGCTCACGTTCATCGTGTCCACCGCCCAGACCGGCGCCTCTTTGTCGGCCAACCGCATCAATTTCATCGATGAAAACAATACAGGGAGCGCTCTTTTTGGCGGTTTCGAATAAATCACGCACACGCGAGGCACCAACACCAACAAACATTTCAACAAAATCGGAGCCGCTGATGCTGAAGAAAGGAACTCCTGCTTCCCCGGCTACTGCTTTGGCCATCCAGGTTTTACCGGTTCCCGGTGGGCCATAGAGCAGGACTCCTTTGGGGATACGGGCACCCATATCGACAAAGCGTTTTGGCTGCCGCAGGAATTCTACGATTTCCTGCAGTTCTTCCTTCACCTCTTCGTAACCGGCGACATCTTTAAAGGTGATCTGCTTGGCGCCGCCTTGCTGCAGTTTGGCACGGCTGCGGCCGAACGACATCACTTTATTGCCACCGCCATTATTTTGCTGCATAAAGAAGTAATAGAAAGCAATGAATAAGCCGAACATAAATAAGGTATTGAGCAAACCGGTCCACCAGGGTGTTTCTGGCGGCAGTTTCACTTGATATTTGACGGTATTCTCTAAAATCAGCTTATTGACCACTTCTTCGTCCGCTTCCGGTATTACGGTGGTAAACGTACTGCCGTCAGTTAAGCTGCCGTTGATTTCCTGAGCTGTCTGGACGACTGCGCTGATTTGACCGTTGCTCAGATACTCCCGGAAAGTATTATATTCCAGTGCCAACGGCTGCGTCTGTTCTGTCATGAAGAAATTCAAAACGGCGACGGCAATTAGGATGATCAGCAAATAAAGCGGTGCTGAACGCAATAACTTTTTCAAATGGATACTCCTCTCAATATCAAAAATCGTTTGCTCTGTTGGTTAACTTTGCAGTGCATACGCCTGCGGTTTTAAAATGCCAATGTAAGGCAGATTTCTATATTTGTCCGCATAGTCCAAACCATACCCGACGACAAAGTAATCTTCAATTTCAAAACCGGTGAAATCGCCCGTGATCTCTACTTTGCGGCGGTTGGGTTTATCCAAGAGTACCGCGACCCGGATCGATTTGGGATTTCTTTTGCTCAGCAGGGCTTTCATACGGAACAGTGTCAAGCCGGAATCAATAATATCTTCCACTATCAAGACATTTTTACCGTTGATATCATGATCCAGATCTTTGGTGATCTTCAGATTGCCACTGGTTTCTGTGCTTTTACCATAACTGGAGCAGCCGAAAAATTCCACGGTTACAGGCTGCTGGATTTTCCTTACCAGATCCGCCATAAAGCAAAAAGACCCGTTCAAAACGCCGACCACTACCAATTCGTCATCCGGCGCGTAAAAGCTGCTGACTTGCTTGCCAATTTCCTCTACTTTTGCCGCCAAAGTCTCAGCACTAAGATAAACACGCTCGATGTTGTTCTCTAAATTCATAGGATTTTTCCTTTCCTCTCACTCCCGAGACGGTATTACACCTGTAATATATTATTGTAACATAATTTCTTCATTCTGATAAGTGCTTATTCTTAACAATTTTATGTCTATTGCAGGAGAATGCGATAAACTTGCTTTTCTGCCTGCTGTGGCTGCAGAGCAAGCGCTGTATAAAGACCGGGAATAAAAACAATCGTCTCCCCCAGCAAAAACAACGGATATCGAAAGCGCCAGGGCAGTGGGATAGAGTTTTCCTGCCAGAAGTCAGCCACGCTCTTATGACCACCATTCGACAGCGCGATCCGATCTCCCTTTCGCCAATTGCGTAAATGGAAGGACTGCTGTAAGGCCTGTTCACCCAGCACACCGGCTTGCTTACGCATGGCTGCCGGCAGAGAAGCAAAGAAGAGTGTGCCGCAGCCAGCAAGACTCCTGCTGCAGGGCCACTGGTCTGTCGGCGGCAGCGTGTAGGTTCGCTCCAGCTGCACCGGCACTGTCTCGGCTGGCAGCAGAAATAATCTGCCGCAGCTGAGTCGGAAAATTACTTTTCCCGGCAGGGAATATTGCCAAGCACTGGTTTTTGCTCTGATCTGCCGTTCAATTTCCTGATGATGCTGATACTGCAGATTTTCTTCTCCTTGCTTGAGCAGAAAAAATTGCTGCCGCAGCCAGCGCGAACGCAAAACCGGAGACATCCGCAAATAATCCGCTGTCGCCATCGAGCAGAAGCCAAAAGGATCCTGTGGCAACGCCGCCGCAGCCTGCTCCATGGCACCCTGTAAGTAGGCTTCATCTGCCGCCAACAGTTCCTGCGTATGCAGAATGTGCGGTTCAAAAGCAGGTGCGATTTCTCGCAGTTGCCCAAACAAATGATGGCGGATTTGGTTACGCTGATAGGCATTGCTGTTGTTGGAGGGATCCAGACAATAGACGATCTGATGTGCTTCCAGCCAGGCGATGATTTCGGCGTGGCTGATCGAAACTAAGGGGCGAACCAGGCGGAGCTGATCTGTCAGCGGCCGCGTGATTGGCATTGCCGATAAACCAACCGAGCCGCTGCCGCGCAGCAGTCTCAGAAAAAAATTCTCCACTTGATCGTCTGCCTGATGGCCCAGAACAAGCGCGGTAGCCTGAAATTCGGCTGCCGCTTTCTGAAAGAAAGTATAACGGGCAAAACGGCCGGCTTCCTCTTCCCCCAGTTTTCTGACTTGAGCCAACGCCCGAATATCTGTACGCTGATGAAAAAAAGGCAGCCCTAATTTTTCTGCCCATTGCTGCACGAATGCCTCTTCTTCACAGGCTTCCTGCCCGCGCAGGCCATGATTGAGATGAGCGACGGCAAGCTGCCATTGAAAATCCGTGGCTAAAGCATGCAGAACGAGAAGCAGAAAAAGGGAGTCAGGGCCACCCGATACGCCAATCAGCAGCCTCTCTCCCTTATTGAATAATTGATTTGTCTCGATAATTGCTCTGATTCTTTGGATCATTGTTCTTCACACTCCAAATACAACTATAATTCTCAATCTCTGCGCAATTTTCCTGCTGCTGCTTCTAAAGAATCGCTTATTTTTCATGTTTGACAGCAAAGGAAGCATAAGAATGATTTTTGTATTGAAAGCAAGGCAGGATTTCTCTCTTTTTTCCAGAATAGTAGGACAAAATAATCAATCCGGTATAGACATTTTTAACCGGGTTAACAGGAGGCAGCAGCATGAAGATTGAGATTTTACAATTGACCGCGGGTGCGGCGCAAGCAAAAGGCATTGTCGTGATCATTGATGTATTCCGCGCCTATACCGTTGAATGTCAGGCATTCCGTCAGGGGATCAGCCGTATCTACCCTGTGGCCGCCATCGAAGATGCTTTGGCTTTGAAAGCAGCGCATCCCGACTGGCTCTTAGCTGGCGAACGTCATTCCAGAAAAATGCCGGGCTTCGATTTTGGTAATTCACCTTATGAAATCAGTCTGCAGGATCTGCAAGGCAAAACCTTAATCCACTGCACCAGTGCCGGTACGCAAGGCATCGGTGCCGCTGTTTTGGCAGAAGAAATCTTGGTCGGCGCTTTGACCAACGCCAAAGCTAATGTAGACTATATCCGTCGGCAAAATCCGGCACAGGTCAGCCTGGTCTGTATGGGACAGGAAAACCTGCACCCCACAGAGGAAGACACCTTCTGCGCCGAATATATGCAAAGCTTATTGGAAAACCGTGCTTATGATCAGCAGGCTGCCATCGAAATCCTGCGCAGTGGTACCGGCGCTCGCTTTTTTAAGCCGGAGAACATTACTTTTTCGCCGCCGCAGGATTTTTATATGGCCACCGCATTCGACAGCTTTCCCTTTGCCTTAAAGGTACTGCAGGATGCTGACGGTTGCAGTTATGTGGAAAAGGCCACCGTGAACTAACTGTTGATCAATAAAAAAAAGCAGAGGATCACTCCCCTGCTTTTTTTTGTCTATAAAACAACTGCTTTGCTGTCTTGTTCTGCATTTGTTTCAGCTGCATCGGCTGAGCGCTCTTGAGAGCGTCTTTAGAGTGACGCTTCGTCTTTTCCTTTGCTGGCTTCTGCCGCAGCTAATTCTTCGGGACTCATGCGACGATAAGTCAATTCCCCATCCATTAATTCATCATAAGCTTGCAGCAGCGGCTTGTTGGTAGAATCTTTCGGTTGCTCGTTCTGCAGTTCTCTGGCTCGCTTGGCTGTGATGATGCAGGCGGTATACTTACAGTCGGCATGTTTATAAATTTCATCAGAAGGGATTCGGCTCATTTTCATTACTCCTATCTAATCATTACATTGGGGGATGGGATTGGCATGCGAAAATATCTCTAGGTCGCACATATTGTGCCATCTGAGTTGTTCCGATAAAAGAATCGCTTTGATCTGCTCGACCGCATGCGCCACCGTATCGTTGACAACAACATATTCATACTTCTGACCGGTCGCCAGCTCATCTTTGGCTTTTTGCAGCCTTTTCTGAATTTCTTCGATGGATTCAGAGGCGCGATGGTTTAAACGTTTGGCCAAATCATCAAAAGTCGGTGGAACCAAGAAAATAAAGACGCCGTCGTGCACCGTCTCCATTACTTTTGCAGCTCCCTTTGTTTCGATCTTGAGAATGACCGATTTGCCGCCTTCAATCTGTTTTTCCACAAAAGCCCGCGGTGTGCCATAGAGATGTCCTAAATAATCTGCGTGTTCCAAGAAACCACCCTCAGCCAGTTTTTCTTCGAATTCTGCGCGTTTCATAAAGAAATAGCTTTCGCCTTCGACTTCATAATGGCGTTTTGGGCGTGTTGTGGCAGAAACGGAATAAATTAAATCGGGCAATTCCTTGAGTAAAGCTTCACAAACAGTGTCTTTTCCGGCACCGGATGGAGCAGAAAGGACTAATAAAACACCACGCTTCATTTTGCAGGTATCCTCTCTTCGTCATCTTCTTCTCGCTCTTCTTTGGCATCCAGACGATTGGCAATTGTTTCTGGTTGGACTGCCGAAAGAATAATATGATCGCTGTCGGTGATGACAACGGCGCGGGTTCGCCTGCCATAAGTCGCATCAATCACCATGCCTTTTTCTCTGGCTTCGTGAACAATACGCTTAATCGGGTTCGATTCCGGACTGACAATTGCAATAATCTTTCCGGTCGATACAAAATTACCAAAGCCAATATTCACCATACTGTTTTCACTCATAAAAAACCCTCCACCGGCATTTTACTCTATGTTTTGAATTTGCTCCCGCATTTTCTCCAGCTCCGCTTTCAGGCTGACTACGGTTTTCCCGATTTCATAATCACTCGCCTTGGAGCCGATGGTATTGACTTCACGATTCATTTCTTGCAGCAAAAAATCCAACTTTCTGCCGACCGGTTCTGTCTTGTCATCCAATAGCTGATAAAATTGCTGCACATGGCTGGCCAAACGAACCAGTTCTTCGGTGATATCGCTGCGGTTCGCCATCATAGCCACTTCAGTCAGCAGCCTGGTCTCTTCCACCTGCACACCGTTCAACAGTTCCAGCATTTTGGCTTGCAGCTTTTTACTGTATTCCGCCACAACCAAGGGGGCTCTTTCCAGAATGCTTTGTGACATCGTTTGGATCAATGTCAGACGCAGCCGGAAATCCTCCTCCAAACGCAGCCCTTCCTGCGCGCGCATCGCTGCAAACTCACTCAGTGCCTGGCGCAGCAAAGGCTCTAATTCCTGCCAGATGACATCCACTTCTTCACTGTGGCGCTCAACATGAACCACATCCGGCAGAGTCAGCAGCTGTGACAGTGTGACCGTTTCCTGTAAGCCGGTGGTTTCCGCTAAGGCGGTGACTCCTTTTTGATAGGCTAAAGCCAAAGGTAGGTTGACCTGAACTTCATAAGCGTCCTCGCCGCTGTATTGATACGAAACAGAACAATCGATGCGCCCACGCTTGGCAAAACCGGAGATCGTCTGACGGATTTTTTCTTCCAAACTATTCAAATCCCGCGGACAGCGCAGCGAAATATCTAAGAAACGATTGTTGACCGACTTGAGCTCAATACTTAATTTCCGCACGCCCTCTTTGGATTCACTGCGGCCAAAACCAGTCATACTTACCAGCATCTTAATCCTCCATACCTGTAATAGATAAATATTCCACAAGGAGAGGGCAATCTCCTTTCTGTATTTCTCTCCAGATGCTGAGGTTTATCCAATTTCAGTGTCAGATTCCACCGCAAGCTGTTCGGGAGAGAGCGGAGCCACAGAAATTGTTTTTTGCTGCGTATAGTGAACCGAGCCGGGACGGGCTGCTTTAAATTTCTTGACATAACGCCGCTGAGTATAATCTACTTCCACATAACTGCTGCTGCGCGCCTGACTGAACCAGGCGGCCAGTGCAGCGGCCTTTTCCAGCACAGCTGCTTTTGGTTTCGCCTGATGAATCACCACATGCGAACCGGGGATACCCTTACTATGCAGCCACCAGTCATTGGCAGCAGCCAGCTCCATCGTCAAATAATCGTTCTGTAGGTTATTGCGTCCAACAGAAACGGGTATGCCCTGAATCAGCAGGCGCAAAGGCGCCACGGTCGGTTGCTTTGGTTTCTTCTTTTGATTGCCCGGCTGACGCTCGCGTGCCAGGAATCCCTGCTCCATCAATTCCTCAATGATCTCCGTCAGCACACCTGTTTCCCCGGTTTGCTTAGCGGCGGAAAGTACCGAAGTCAGGTACTCTATCTCCAGAGTGATCAGGTTGATTTGTTCGAGGATCACTTTTTCACCCTTACGGGCTTTGCTGTAATGCTTAAAATACTTCTGCGCATTCTGCGCCAATGAGAGTTTATGATCGAGGGGAATCGCTAATTCCGCCAAGTTTTCATCGTAATAATTGATGACCCGAATCTCGGCGCTTTTATAACCCGGATCCGGCGCGTTCTTGAGCAATTCACCCCAGAGGCGATATTGATCTGCGTCTTTGCCGGCTTGTAAATCTTCCTGTAATCCGCTCAACTTACGCTGCGCTTTGCTGAAAGCTGCCTGCACGACCGAAGTGACGCGGGTGCGCAGCAAATTAAGCTTTAATTCCTGGTCGGCATGATCATAAAAAAGGTCAATTGCCTGCGAAGCGCTCAGCCAGCAGCCGTCGGCGCTGTTTTGCGAAAAAGCGACTGCGCTGAGATTGGGGGCAAGCATCGAACCGGACAGATAGAGCATGCCGGGCTGTCGTTCTGCCATGGCTTTTTGGCTTAAGGACTGCAGATGCTGCCAATCCTGTGGCTGCAGAAAAGCACTCAGCCGATCGGGATCGATTGCCGCCGCCTGCAGCAGCAGTTTCAGCGTAGCCGGACCGACACCATCCAAATGGCGGCGCAGCCAATCCAAAACCGAGAGAGACAGTTCCTCATCCGTTGTGGGAGGCTGCCAGGCTTCCGGCGGTTGTTTCGTCTGTTCAGGAGGTGTGAGATAAATGCGGCCGGGCAGGATTTCACGGTAGCGATTCTGATCGGAGGAAACATGCTTGATGGCATCAAGGATTTTCAGTTCCTGATTGAGCAGGATCAGATTGCTATTTTTTCCCATCAGCTCGCACATCAAATAGAGTTTGATCGGATTGCCCAACTCGTCCATGGCGGCAAAGGTAAAGCGAATCAGCCGTTCATACTTGGGCTGCTTGATTTCGATGATGTGAGCGCCTTCCAATTTTTTGCGGATCAATTGGCAAAAAGCGGGCGGCGATTGGGGGTTTTTTCGTTTCGTGTCGCTGAATTGCACGCGGGCAAACTGGGGATGAATGGATAAGAGCAATTTATAAGAAACCTTGAGCGCGCGCAGCTCTAAAGTCATTTCGGTTGTACTATGCTGATAGATGCGGTCAACCCGTGCATCGGCCAATTTTGCATTGAGTTCTTCCGTTAAAGCACGGATCGACAAACCTTCCAAAGCCAAAAGAATACCTCCTTTCCAAAATGAAGTTACAGCAATGGGTATGTTAGGTAACCGGAGGCTGTTGCAGACTGAAAATTATGTGGCAGGCAATGGTCCTGACCGTTCCGCGGCTGCTCCCAGTGTCAACTAATCGCTTGGTTTACTCAAGGTCACCTGGTCTTTGCCGTCAATCTCCATGATTTCCACTTCGATATTTTCTAATTTAGAGGTTGGGATGTTTTTGCCGACAAAATCCGGTCTGATGGGTAATTCCCGATGGCCCCGATCGATCAGCACGGCTAATTGAATGCGTTCCGGTCTGCCCCACTTCATCACACCGTCCAACGCAGCCCGGACCGTTCTGCCGGTATGCAGTACATCATCCACCAAAACGACGGTTTTGCCGGTGATCTCGGCAGCAGCGAACTCGAAATCCTGCAGTGGTTGTTTTTTATGATCATCGCGATAAGGTGTAATATCAATTTCATAACAGGCTACCTGAATCCCCTCAACACTCTCCATCACCTGAGCCAAACGTTGAGCCAGAGGAAGACCGCGCCGCTTTATGCCGACAAAAACCAAATTCATACAGCCGCCGTTTTTCTCGATAATTTCGTGTGCCAGGCGATTAATGATTCGTCGGATTTGTATCTCGTCCAATAATAAAGTCGAGTTTGGCATCTTCTTCTCCTCCTTCCACCCAAGGTCTGCCTAATTTTCTTAAAACGTTTTGAAAGTCCTGCGGCGGTGCGGCGGTAAATTCCATCCATTCATTCGAGCGCGGATGAAAGAAACCGAGCCGATAGGCATGCAAGGCCTGCGCCTCTAGACCCCAATGCTGCTCCTTGGTGGAATAGAGCGGATCAGCCACTACTGGATGGTGCGCATAAGCCATATGGACTCTGATCTGATGCGTTCTGCCGGTTAGCAACTGCACTTTGAGAAAATCCATTTGCGGGAAATGCTGCAGAACGGTATAAGCTGTCTGTGCTTGTCTGCCGCTGGCTACTACCGCCATTTTCAATCGATTCAGCGGGTGGCGGCCAATGGGAGCGTTGATCATACCGCTTTCTTCTTTAAAATTAGCCCAGGTTAAAGCCAAATACATGCGCTTGGCCGTTCTGTCTTTGATTTGTTGGCTGAGCGAATTCTGCGCCAATTCCGTCTTGGCAACCACCAGCAATCCGCTGGTATCCTTGTCCAATCGGTGCACGATACCTGGCCGCATGGTGCCATTGATGCCAGGCCAGACTTTGCAATGAGCCAATAAGCCATTTACCAAGGTGCCAGTCCAATTTCCCACAGCGGGATGTACCACTAAATTCCTTTGCTTATTGATTACCAATAATTCATCGTCTTCGTAAACAATTGCGAGCGGAATGTCTTCCGCCAGCAATTCCAATGGCTCCGGTTCGGGAAGGATCAGTAAAACCTCTTCGCCGCCTTTGAGAACGGTCCGAGCGGGCTTTACCAGATCATTCACCGTCACCAGTTCTTCTTTTAACAACAACTGAATATGAGAACGTGTCATGTCCGTCATAGCTGTCAGCCACTTATCCAAGCGTTCTCCCCGTGCTTCTGTGGGAACGACAAAATGCAGAACTTCTCTTTCGTCTGTTTCTTGATCAGGCAGCTCCATTTGTTTTACCCTCCTTATAGATCTCATAGACAGTCAGGCCAAGATAGAGCCCCATACCGAGCACCAGAGCAGAGTCAGCGAGATTAAACACCGGAAAGGTGATGAAATCGAATTCTAGAAAATCGATCACATAGCCAAAACGGATTCGATCGATCAAATTACCAACCGTACCCCCAAAAACCAAACCCCAGATTACACGCATCAGTCGGTCGTCACCGGTGATTTTTCTGCGAAACAGCAGCAATGCGGCAGCAGCCAGTGATGCTAAGACCACAAGAAACCAGCGCTGACCGGTCAGAATACTGAAAGCTGCTCCGGTGTTCCAGACATAACGAAACTGCAGCAGACCCGGTAAAAAGCGGGTTGCTGCTGCGTAAACAAGGTTTGCCATAACCCATTGTTTGCTGAGAAAGTCACTAAGCAAAATAACCAAGGCAATCAGCAAATCCATTTGAACTCCTCCGAAAAACCCATATGAATAAAAAGAGAATCCCCGGAGAATACCGGGGAAATTGTGAGCAAGATTTGATTGGTAAATTATCTCAATTCAATAATTTTCAGTGCCATAGTCAGAGTTGGATCCACAACGGGAACACGGATGGACCCGTTTTGTAAAACCAAGGGAATCTCTGTACAGCCGGCAATGATCACTTCCGCACCGCGTTCGATCAATGCATCAGCTGCCGCTTTCAGCAATTTGCCGCCTTCTTCTTTGCGGCCGGCTTTGATATTGCGAATGCCTGCCATCACAAGATTTTCTTGAATTTCCGGTACGGAATGCAGCATTTCCAAGCCAACCTTCTCTGCTAAACTCTGGTATAAGCCAGTTTCAATCGTGGCACTGGTGGCTAAGAGTCCGCAGCAGGTTAAATTGGGATATTTCTCTTGGATATACTCGAGGCAAATTTTCGGCATATGCAGTACCGGAATCGGTACTGCCGCTTGCACCGCATCGTAAAAATAATGCGCTGTATTGCAGGAAATCGCCAAATAATCAGCGCCGGCGCGGAAGAGATTGCGGCCGGCTTCGGCGATAAAGGGAGCTGGATCTTCTCCGTCGTGCATGATGGCGGCCGTCCGATCCGGAATTTTAGTATTGCCGTCAATCAAGACATGCATATGCTGTTGGTCGATGTCAGCCGGTGTATTGTGAATGATTTTTAAATAGAGATCTGCGGTGGCTTCCGGTCCCATACCGCCGATAATACCGATTACTTTTTCAGCCAAAATTGTTCGACACCTTTCAGAGAGAAATTTAAAAAGCGCAATCTGCGGATTGGTTACTGTCAATCCCGTTGCTTTTATGATTTGATTTGTTTGATTTCATCATTCATGGGAAATTGCCATTCGGCGCTTTCCAGTAATTCCAGCTGCGCTTGCAGCACTGTTTTTAAGCGTGCTCGGCAGACAACTGCATCTTTCCGCACGGCGTCATGCTCCGCTATTAATTTCTGCGCTCGGTTCATTGCTTCGTCAATGATCTTGTTGGCTTTGATCTCGGCTTCGCGGACGATCAACTCTCCTTCGCGCCTGGCATTCATTTTTAAAGAGTCTCCCGCTTCCTGTGCCACCACAATTGATTTTTTTAAGGTATCTTCCATGCCCCGGAAGCCGTCTACTCGTTCACTGCTTTCGGAAAGCTTCTCTTTTAAAGCCGTGTTTTCACGGTAGAGGCTTTCAAAATTCTGGATCACTTCATCTAAAAATGCATCCACTTCGGTTTCATCATAACCGCGCAGTGCTTTTTTAAATTCTTTATTGTGAATATCCATTGGACTCAGCATGGGAATTCCTCCTTTTTTTCATCGATGAACCTGAAAGCGTATTAGAACAGCCAAGATACGGCGCCCTGCAGCAAGCTGAGCACAAAGAATAAAATCACCGGTGAAATATCAATGTAGCCGTTGCCGAATTCAATTGGTTTCAGGATACGGCGAAAAGGTTCCAACAGAGGCTCCGTCCATCTTTCCAGCGTCAGCAGCCAGTCTGGTTTTTGAGCGTGCCAAAATAAGCTGGCAAACAACCGGACCAATATGCACCATTTCGTCACTTCGATCAAGGTTGAGAGCACGCTGCCGATCATGACATTTCTCCTTTATCATCGTGTTTGCGGACCAGGGAATCACGCGCCAGTAAGGCTTCCTTTAAATTCGAGGAAACATCCACATCTCTGGGAGCTACCAGGAAAATGTTACCGCTTACTTTTTGCATACTGCCTTCTAAAGCATAGGTCGCACCGCAAATGAAATCCAACATCGAACGAGCCAGATCACCGTCCAGACCTTCCAAGGATACAATCACCGGCCGATCTGCTTTCATATGATCGACTAAAACCTGTACTTCCTCAAAACGATTGGGAGCATAGACGACCAGGCGGGAGTTTTCATTACCGTTCATCATCGTATTTCCTTTCGGTGGCATGGAAACCACGTTATTGACTGGAGCGCTATTGCCGGTGGATGGATTACTGCCGGAATTGCCATTGCTGACAGGTGGTGTATGCACAGGATTCCCCGTCTTACTCAAAATCCTGACGCCTTCCGATTTTTTCTCCAACGGTTGCGCAATCGGGGCTGTCACTTCGCTTTCCTCATCGAAGTCGTCCTCCAATTCCTCTTCATCACCCAGCCCGATCATATTCCAGAATTTACTTAAGATGCCAGCCATTCAAATCATTCCTTTCCTTTGTCTATTGATAAAAACGTTTGCCAAAAATACCGGTGCCAATGCGGATAAAATCTGCTCCCTCTTCAATCGCAATCGGATAATCGTTGGTCATCCCCATCGATAGCCATAAAGACGGGATTTGTGCCAACTGCAGAGCCTGCAATTCTTCTCTTTTCTGCCTTAGGCAGCGGAACACCGAGCGAATTTCCTCCGGCGAACCGGCAGCAGGAGCAATGGTCATCAATCCATCTACCACAATAACAGGAAACTGACTTAAACTGTGGCAAAACGGCACAACCTCATCCATTTTCAAACCGAATTTACTGCTTTCTTCTGCGACATTCACTTCCAGCAGGCAATGCACCCGGTCGCTGCCGGCGCGTTTCTGAATTTCCACTGCCAGATCCAAGCGATCGAGCGAATGAATCAATTCCGCCCGATGTACAATCTCCTTGACCTTATTGGTTTGTAAATGTCCGATAAAATGCCAATGTGCATCAGGAAAAGCCGCCGCTTTACTGACGAATTCTTGTGCTTTATTCTCACCAAAATGCGTCAAATCAGCCTCAATTGCTTGCTGTACTGCCTCCGGACCGACTGTTTTGCTGACTGCGATCAGCGTAACGGCACTGGTAGCACGATTCACCCTGCGGCATGCGGCCTGAATTTCCGCTCGAATTTGATCTGCGTTTTCTTGTATACTACTCAAGTTATTCACCACTTACCAGAATCCCTTCTATTGCGAAACGTGGATTGAGAATAATTTCTTTTGTCCCGCTCAAGCCGGTTACATAGGCTCGTGCATCTCGTTCCTGCAATACTTCTACCGCTTGAAAGGTAACAACACCGTTTTCCACACAATAGACGCCTTTAATTTTGCCTTTGCTGACAATAGTATCTGAAGGCAAATCATAACCTGTTGCATGAGCTTCAATCAGCTCCATGCTCTGGAAACGATCGGAAAGCGTCTCCGGCAGCAGCTGATCAAAGCGATATGTGACGATCGCTGCTGTTTCCAGTTGCTCAATGCTGTTCACTGTGGCATTAATTTGATTGCCCAGAGACGAAAGCAGTGCGACTGTATCTCCCACCTGCAATTGCAGCCCATAATTCTTATCATAAGCTGTGCACCAATACCATGGTGTTTTGATCACTTTAAACAACGGATACCCCGCTGTAATTTCCTCTTTCGTTTGATGCAGCACTACGGATGCCTTCTGAAAAGATTTCAGATCCTGCAAAGTGATCGAACCGACACTGGTTGTGGTTAGCAATCCTTCATATCCATCACAGAGAAAACTGACAATGCCTTCATATGGGGTTGTAATAATCTTAGCATCCTTTTTAAGGGCCGTTTGGATCAGATCTTCTTCGGCATCCCAGGTTGCCTGATTGTCCGATAGTGCGTCTTTCTCTGCCTGTAGGGTCAGTTTATTTGCCTGTAAGGTTTCAATTTGCTTTTCGAGCCGACTGACCGCATCCGCATCATTCTTGACCTTATCGGATGATTTTTGCTTTTCTAAATTGGCAATGTCTGTATCAACTTCCTGCATTGTTTTCGTATAATAATCTGTTTTGGACTGGAAGCTATTCAAATCGTTGAGCCGATTTTCTGTTATTTTCTGCAAGGCATCCTCATACTTACGCATGGCAGCATAATCGTAAATCTCTGCTGCCTGCCCAGTTGCGGTAAGGTTGCTGCCTTCTGCGCACAGAGCCTGCCATTTACCGCTGTAAGGTGATACTACAACCGTTTCATCACGCAAAATGACGCCTTCGGTTGGATGCGAGACGATCAGTTTTGTTTCACTGAATTGTTCGCTGCGCATCATTTTCAGATTAAAACTGCGGTAAAGTGTGATACCGCCCCGGATGAGAAAAAGGAGTCCAACAGCTGTCAACAAGCAGATAAAAACTTTCAGAGCGAAACGGCGGCGTTTCCTGGCTAACCGTCTCTTGGGCGAAAGGGTTTTGTGTGTTTTCTTCATCACTCAATCACCGCTATACTTCCGTTTTCTTTTCACCGCTTAATTTTTCCAACTCTAGGATAAAATGATCAATATCCTCAAAATGGCGGTAAACTGAGGCAAACCGCACATAAGCGACCGAATCTACTTCTTTCAGGCGACGCATCACTGCTTCGCCGATTACGCGGCTGGAAATTTCCTGTTTGAGTGAATTGCGCAGTTCCAGTTCAATATCATTGACCATTTCGTTGAGTGTATCCATGGGGATACAGCGCTTCTCACATGCCTTCAGCAAGCCGTTTAAGATTTTATTGCGATCAAAGACTTCTCGACCGCCATCCCGCTTCACTACCACCATGGCCATTTCTTCTACTTTCTCATACGTGGTAAACCGCCTGAGGCAACGAATACATTCCCTGCGTCGCCGGATGGCGGTCCCTTCTTCTATCGGGCGGGAGTCGATCACCTTGCTGTCTGCTGTATTACAAAACGGACAATTCATCTCTGTTCCCCCTCTCCAAAGAAGCACTTGTACCCTTTTTAAATACGACACCCCTCGCTTCAATTCCTTTTTTGCATGAAAATAAGTTCCAACACCAAACTAAAAATTCCCCGCAGCCTGACAGCCCGAGGAATTTTTTTTAATTTTTAAGCAGCAATTATTTCTTTTGCAGGAAGGGTGGCACACTCAAGTTAGCCAGTGCATCCTCCATTTTTGGTACGACATTTTTTGCAGCAAACCCTTTTTGGGTCTGTACTTCAATCCGACTGTTCTTATCAAAATAAGGAGTCTTGGGCATCGACTGATCAAAGCCGGTGGCAACCACCGTAATCCGGACCTGATCTTTTAATTTTTCTTCAATGCGGGCACCCCAAATAATATTCGCTTCCGGATCTGCCGCTTCAGCGATGATGGCGGCGGCTTCATCCGTTTCAAATAAGGTAAAATCAGGACCACCGGCGATATCCAGAAGAACGCCTCTGGCACCTTGGATGGACATTTCCAGCAGCGGTGAAGAAATAGCCATCTTGGCAGCTTCCGTGGCGCGCCCTTCTCCCTGACCATAACCGATCCCCATAATGGCGGAACCGGAGTTGCGCATAATAGTGGAAACATCGGCAAAGTCGAGGTTGATAATGGCAGGTACGATAATCAATTCAGAGATCCCCTGAACACCCTGGCGCAGCACTTCATCCACCATCTTAAAAGCATCCAGCAGCGAGGTTTTTTTATCAATCACTTTGATCAGCCGTTCATTGGGAATCGTAATCAGCGCATCCACTTTTTCTCTTAAGTGGCTGACACCGGCTTCGGCCTGCGTGGCGCGGCGACGGCCTTCAAAAGCAAACGGTTTGGTGACCACCCCGATCGTTAAAGCACCCATATCTTTCGATACTTCCGCTACAACAGATGCAGCACCGGTTCCTGTGCCGCCGCCCATCCCGGCAGTAATGAAGACCATATCGGCACCTTTGAGAACGCGCTGAATTTCATCGCGGCTTTCTTCAGCTGCCTGAAAACCGATTTCCGGATTGCCGCCTGCACCCTGACCATGGGTCAGCTTTAAGCCGATCTGTAATTTCTGATCGGCCAAGGAATGCGACAAAACCTGTCCGTCGGTATTGATGGCAATGAACTCTACCCCTTTTAAGCCGGCAGAAATCATGCGATCCACGGCATTGCTGCCACCGCCGCCTACACCGACAACTTTTATTTTTGTAATTTCATGCATATCAAATTGAGCTTCCAACATTGTTAACACTCCTCTGCCTTCAGTCTCTAAAAATATCCCGCATCGGTTCCGAGCAGCTTATTTCTCCTCGTTATCCTTACGATATCACTGTGAGGTCGCACTACAACTAAAAATAGCAAACCATTGTTATCCGACTCAGAGCCAGACAGTGATCGCTCGTCCTGCAGTCTTCTTACTTCTTTCTATAGCTACACAATCATAGCATTTTTATAACTTCTATATAGCGAGAAAGAATCCCTTCTGTGTTAACAAAAAATCTACAATTATCTGCTTTTCAATTCAACTTCAATGACGGTATCCACAGATTCCGGCAAATTGGGATCGTCACCGAACGAAACAAATATCACATCCGCGTAATTGTTGGTCACCCAATTACGAATCGGCTGCAATTCACTGCCGTCTGCCAGCAGGCGGATTTTCTGAATATCCTCAAGACAGAGACCCGGCAGCGGCAGATAACCGATCGCCGCTTCCGTAAAATGAAAATACAGCTTGTTGCCTTTGGCGGTGATTCTCCCATATTCGTGCTTGGGCAATCCGGCTGCGCCGCAGCCGTAGATGGAGGCTGAATTTCTCTGCATCCAAGATCCGACCTCGGCTAAAATAGCCAAGGACTCCGCCGGAATTACTCCTCTGGCGTTAGGCCCCACATTGCAAAGCAGATTGCCATTCTTACTGACACATTCTACTAATTTCTGAATCAGCATTTTGCTCGATTTGAAATGTTTATCCTGTTGCGTGTAACCCCAATGATTGTTCATGGTGACACAAGCTTCCCAGGGTACCGCTGCCCCCGCTTGGTTCACGATGCCCTGCGGCGGGATAATCTGCTCCGGGCTGACAAAATCACCGCAATAGGCACTTGGCTCTCGGCTGATCAGTGAACCAAAACCTTCCCCACTGACTTCCAGACGGTTATCGATCAGCACATCCGGTTGATAAGAGCGGATCATGCGCACCAATTCCGTCGCTTTCCAAGCTTCTCCGCGCAGATCGCCGTAAGAAAAATCAAACCAAAAGAGATCAATTTTACCGTAGTTTTTGCATAGTTCCTCTACTTGAGCATGCATGTAGGTTAAATAACGATTGAAATCATGTTTGACAGTTTGGAAAGCCGGGTTATCCCGCATAGGATGATGCAAATCACCGTAATGCGGATAATCAGGATGCTGCCAATCAATGAGTGAATAATAAAGACCAACCCGCAGACCCTCCGCCCGGAAAGCCTGCAAAAACTCACGCACGATATCCCTGCCGCAAGGTGTGTTGCTGGATTTATAATCGGTCAGCGCACTGTCAAACAGGCAAAAGCCATCGTGATGCTTGGCGGTCAGTACAGCATACTGCATCCCTGCCGCTTTGGCTGCCTTTGCCCAAGTAGCTGCGTCGAATTGATCTGCGTTGAATTCTGCCAAATAGGGTTGGTATTCCGCCAGAGTCAGACGTTCTTCGCTGCGCACCCATTCGCCGCGGGCGGGTATGGCATAGAGACCCCAATGAATAAACATACCAAAGCGGCTTTGACAAAACCACTGCACTTTTTTCTGGTATGCTTGCCAGTCGAATTGATCCATCTGAGAACCTCCGATTTCATCAGTAAATTGTAATGATTGACGTAGTGATAAATTTTCGAGCCTGCGATTATCCACTCTCTGGAATGCTCGGCGAATGGTAAACAGTAAAATAGACAATCTCAGCAGATGCTATCCTTGCTGAGACATCGAATTATCCGGAACAGACCGGCGATGTGCACATCAATATAGCCTGTTCCTCCCTCAGCATTTGATGCTGAGGCTGCTGCCGGCATGACTTTTTTTAATGATGATTTGCTGATCGATCCGATCTTTCAATTCGCTGACATGAGAAATAATACCGACTAAACGGTTGCCCAGCGCCAGGTTGTTCAGCGTTTGAATCGCCTGTTCCAACGATTCCGCATCCAACGCACCGAAACCCTCATCAATAAACAACGTGTCAATTTCCACGCCGCCGGCATAACTCTGCACCACATCGGATAAGCCCAAAGCCAATGCCAAGGAAGCCTTGAAAGACTCTCCGCCGGATAAGGATTTTACCGAGCGTAATTTGCCGGTATAGTGATCCAAAACATCAATTTCCAAACCCGACAGCGCATGTAAATTGCCGCTCTCTTCACTACGGAATAATTCAAAGCGGCTGCCGGACATCAGGCGCAGTCTTTTATTCGCTTCTGTTAAAATCTGATTGAAATAAGCAATCTGTACGTACTGCTCAAACGCTACTTTCTGTTTGCCAATCAGATTGCCGTTTGCCGTTTTCGAAAGATCTGAGATCAATAAGTATTCCGCCTGGTATGCCTGCTGCGCCTGCAGCGCTCTCGATAAGGCCATCGCTGCGGTCTGATTAATACCAAAACGCGTCATGATCGTTTTTACTTTGCTGTCGATTACGTTTTTTTGCAGGCTCAAAGCTGCTTTTTCTCGTTCCAAGGCACTGAGATCTTGTTTCGCTTTACCTTTGGTAGCTTGCGACAGCCGGAGCAATTCAAGTTGAAGATGCTTTCGCTCGTTCTGATAGAGCTCAATGCTTTCTCGAATTGCTTTGATTTCTGCTTCTGTCCGCAGGGCTCGCTGAAAGCTCTGTTCGTCGGCAAAACCGCACTCCGCCAGTTTCTTTTGGTAAGCCGCTGCGGTTTCTGCACTCTGCGCTTGTGCCGTTACGGCTCGGATTCTTTGATCAGCCAGCAATGCCTGCTGACTCTGCAGTTCTGCTTGTGCCTGATTGAAGCAATTTTCTGCTGTCTGCAGCGCGGTTTTGAGCTGAATCGCTTCCTGCCGCCAAAGGACTGCTTTGGCTTCTGCCTGCTCACGGGAAGCAAATGTAAGAGCAGCCTGCATGACGCTCAATTCTCCGGAGATAGCGGCTAATTCGGTAGCGAACCCCTGCTGCAATTGCTCATTTTCTGCTAAACGCGCTGTATTTTCCGAGCTGGTTTCTTCCAACAGCGTTAGATTTTTCTGACACAGTGCTTTGCGTTCGACCGCTTTTTGCAAACGCAGCCTCAGCTCTTGATTTTTCGATTTCTGTTCTCGGCATTCCGTCAGTACCAAGCCGATTTGCTCCCGAAGCTGTTCGTTTGGCAGAAAATCCGCTTTTTCTGCCAAACAGCGTTGAACGTCCTGCAGCAGGAATTCCTGCAGTGACTGTATTTCGGTCCGTTTCGCAGCCGCTGTTTCGCTGGCTGTCTGCATTTTATCGCGGCTGTTTTGACTTTTTTGTTTCGCTTGATTCAATTCCGCTTCACTGGGCGCTTCTTGAGAAGCCACTGCTTTTTGTGGATGCTGGAGAGAGCCGCAAACAGGACAAGCCTTGCCGTCCTCTAAAGCAGCCGCCAGAATTCCTGCCTGTTCCCGAAAAAAAGCGCTCGCTTTTTGATTATATTCGGCATCCGTTCCCTGAAAGAACTTTTCTGCCGCCAGATACTGCTGCTGCAGCTGCGTAGATTCTGCTTGCAGGACCTGCAATTTTGCTAATTTCATTTGCAGCTGCAGCAAATCCTCTTCTCTGTTTTGCAGCAGCCGTGTTTCTTGTTCGCAGCGCGCCAGTTCGATTTCCACCGATGACAATTGTTCCAATTCAGCCCGGAAAGCGATTTTTTGTTTGAGCGCACTCTCCTGGTATTGCTGGAGTTGCTGCGAATTTTCTTGGATTTGCTTCTTATTTGCAGTGATCTGCTGCATTTTAAATCTAAGTTTACTTACCGCATCATATTGCGGCAATGTTTTTTCCAGCTGATCCAAAGCGGCCGTCAATTGCTCTCGCTGTGGTTCCCTGCTCTTTTCTGTCTGGTGAATTTGCCGCAAGCGTTCCGTTTCTATCAATTGACTTGCCACAACTGCAGTCAGCTCTTCTATGCTCCGCTTTAAATCTGCCGAGAGCTTTTCTTCCCGCAGGAAATCCAGCTGCAATGGCCGCACCAGGCGGAGAGCTTGCTCAGCCACCAACAATTCATCCCTGCGCAGTAATATATCGGTCTCCTCGGCCGCAAACTCTGCCTGGCGCGCTTCTGCCTGGCGCAGCTCTAAAAATGCCTGATTGATGAATTCAGCCTCGGTTCTTTGAGCGATCAACCAGGCCAAAGCTTGTTCGTTTTGTCTGCTCGCTTGCAGCAATTCCTCTTGCAGCAGCGCGTCACGGGCATTTTGTTCCTGCAGTAAGAGCAATACCTCCGCCGCACTGTAGACGTCCTGTCTTGTCAGCAGCTCTGCCAGCGGTTGGTTTTCCGGCTCCTCGGCTACGAGAATACCTGTCATATACTGCAAAGTACTTTGCTGGTTACTCTCGCAATTCCGCCTAGCCGCTTTTTCTTGATCCTTTAGCAGTTCCTGAGCAGCCTGAAATACTTCTGTGTTGAAGACTCGCCGAAAAATCTCTCCGCGTGCTCTGCTGTCGGCCAGTAAGAGCTGCAAAAATTCACCTTGGGCGATCATGGCGATTTGTTTGAATTGTTTATAGTTGACACCCAATAAATCAGTGATTTTTGCGGTGACCTCTTTGGCTCCTGCAATCACACCACCATCCGGCATAGTGAGCACCGCATCTGTATTTTCTGTCGTAAAGCCGCTTTTATTCTTTTTCGGACGTAAATAGCTGGGATTGCGGCTGATGGTATATGTTTTTCCTTTATGTAAAAAGAGCAATTCCACATAGGTCTTGCAGTCGGCTTCAGCAAAATCGCTGCGCAGAGAATCCACACTGCGGGTAGAACCGCTGGCTTCTCCGAATAAAGCAAAAGCAATCGCATCAAAAACCGTGGTTTTACCGGCACCGGTGTCACCGCTGATTAAAAAAAGGCCTTGCCCGCCAAAAGCCTGCAAATCGAGTTCCGTTCTGGCAGCATACGGCCCAAAAGCGCACATGACCACTTTGAGCGGTCTCATACAGACTCACCTCCTGCCTGACGAAAGATCTTCTCCATGAGCTGCAGCTGCTGCGTGGTTAAGTCTTGGTTATTCTGTAATTGATAAAATTCCGCAAACAAGCTCAGCGGAGTTTTTAAAGTGACTTCTGCCGCACTGCTGACTGCGATGGCCGCCGTGCTGCGCGTACGCTGATTATCAAAATCCAGTATCATTAGATTGGGGTAGACCTGGCGCAGCTGCCCGATGGCATCATAAAGTGCTTCTTCATCTGTCAGAGTGACATGCAGGTAATCCTGCGCGCCGTGCCCATCACTTTTGCCAATTTTCAGCAATTCGCCGAGCGGTCCCTTGATCTCCCGCATATCATGCAAGGGCTGCAGCAAAATCTGGCGCAGAGTCAGGCTACCTTTCTGTTGCAGTTCGAGCAAGGTGATTGATTTGCGCTGCCGTGCTTCCGAAAAAGAATACTTCAATGGAGACCCGGCATAACGAATGCTCTCCCGCAGGATTTGCTGCGGCCCATGCAGATGCCCTAAGGCGACGTAATCGAAACCCTCAAAGTGCTCCGCTCCAATCTGATCTAACCCACCCACTGAGATGTTCTCCGAATCGGAGCGCTGCGGCGCCAGCAATCCGCCCGTGACAAACTGATGTGCCAACAGCACATTGCGTTCCTGCGGGTCAATTTGGCTCGCTGCCAATACCGCGCGAACTGCGTCGTCATAGGTCTCAATTCTGGTTTCGAAATAAGGCCTGGCCAGCGCTGGTTTTAAATAGGGCAATAAGTAAATGTTGAGCGGCCCGTATTCATCTGTCAGTACATAATGATCCAGCCGGCCGTTAAAAACGCCGGCGATATAAAGATGATTTTTCTGCAGGATCCGGCTGCCGAACCCCAAGCGTTCCGGCGAATCGTGATTGCCGCTGATCAGAAAAACCTGTCGGCCAAGTGCGATCAAAGCGGTGAGGAATTCGTCCATCAGTTCCACTGCATCAATCGATGGTTGGCTTTTATCATAGAGATCACCGGCAATCAGGATGATTTCCGGTTGTTCCCGCTCAACGATCTGCAGAATTTGCTGCAGGATATCGCGTTGGTCTTCGATCAGATCGAATTCACTGACCCGCTTACCTAGATGCAGATCAGCCAGGTGCAGTAATTTCATAGGATCCTCCCAAAAAAGTTACAGATGCAAGGGTTATGCCAGCTGCTCAATTTTCCATTTTTTCTGCTCACTGCAGAAAATGTTCAATTCTGTTTTTCGCTGTAATACCGGAATTTATTGTCATACATATTGGTATCTGCCGCTTTCAGCATTTCTTCAATATTGAACCCTTCGCTGCGATACTCCATCCCCAAAGCCACAGAAACATCGGATTGCTTCAGTTCGGCCTCAAAAGCTTCGATCGCCTTTTTGAGCGATTCTTCGGTTTTGTTCTCCGCTATAATGACAAATTCATCCCCACCGGCGCGAAACACTTTTTCTTCCCGAAAATGTTGATTCAATAAACGCGCCACCCGACTCAGCATTTCGTCTCCCTTGATATGTCCGAATTGATTATTATACTCATGCAAGCCATTGACATCCGCATAAATACAAGCCAATTGACGAATCCCTTCGGCAGAAAAATGCTGTACATAATGAATATACTGGTTCCGATTTAGAACATTGGTTGCCAAATCATAGGTGCTCAATTTCTGAATTTGATAAAACTCACGATAATTATCATAGGCAATCGAAAGACCAAATGCCAAGTGCTCCATGAAATGCACATTGTTATAGGAGTTACGGGGATTATTCACTCTCAGGAAAGCAACTAAATTACTGTTTGTTTGGTAAGAAGAGATGATCGGAGCTATAAAAAGCCTCTCAATCTTTTGTGCTTTCAGCATTTGATATTCGCTCGGGCGGTCTTCCCGAAGAGATTCAGGTTGATCAATCTGAATGATTTCATTTTTTTGCAGATGCTGCAGCCAATCGGGTGCTTGTGACGGCTGAAATATCTCTTGCGGTGCAGTGTGGGGCTGCAGACCAGGGGCGCAGTATTCATAATTGACAACGGCATGACCCTCAGGAGCAAACTCAAAAATCGAGACCTGATCGGCTTGCGTATAACCGGCAATTAATCTTAAGATATCAGCCAGGAACGTATCGTCTTTATGGATCTTCAGTAATAGTTTGTTGATCTCGGTCAGTGTGTCCATCATATCAATTTGGTTCTGTTTCCAACGCTCTTCCGACTGTCGTTCGGTGACATCATTGATCAGACCCACTATGCCAATGATGGCACCGGTTTCATCAACGGCGGGATTTTTGACCACTTCAAAAAAATACTGCTTCCCTTTTAAGAGCATCTCTTTGATATAACGTCTCCCCGGTTTTCCGGAAACGATTCTCTGGTCATCCTCAAAAAAAAGCTGCGCTGAAGCCGAGTCAAAACCAATTTCCAGATCGGTTTTTCCCAGTACATACTGCTCATCTTCAAATTCAAAATAAAAAGACATGTTGCTGACAATTTGATAACGCCCTTCGGTGTCTTTCAAAAAGCCACTAATCGGCAATCCCTGGATGACTGCCGCAACTTGCTTAAAATCAATCCGATATCGCTCTTCCATCATCGTCTGCCATGCTTTGTTGATCTTCATCGCTATCTCCTCTATTCTACACCCGGTATCGAGCGGATCTGGGTCAATTGCTCCTGATTCTTTCGTTTTAAACCATCCACCATTGCCATGGTGCGAATGATATTCTGTACAATTTCATCCAGCTCAGTTTGTTCGGAGTAATCTGCCGGAACAAGAAAATTGACTCGTTCATGCATCAGCAGTTCTTCCACTGCTTCTCTTCCCCCCGCCTGATATACGGCAATCGAATAGCCGCCGTTTTCCTTGACCAAATGCATGCAGGGCACATCTGTTAAGCCATCACCGATATAAATCATATTACGGAAAGGTACGGCTCGTTCTTCCTGTGCCGTAAACTTATTTAAATCGTCATCATTGGAGACATCGAGCACACCCTTGTTGACACGATACAAAAACTGCGTCTTGGTGGTATAATTGACCATGTTTTTTGGCCAGCAAGCATTGCCGTTTTCGTCATAATAATATTCGCTGGCAAACACTTCGCGGAAATACGGATAGATGCTGGAGCCCTCGATAATTTCGTGTAAACCCGAAGAAATGATGTAATGCTCTACCGTCATCTGCATGCTTTCCCCCAGGCGATTAATGCGGTCAAACCAATTCTCCACCCCCGGGAAAAACTGTAAAGCATTGCCGAAGGTGACAAAGTTATCCCGACAAACCGGTTCACCGGCTTTCTTTGCTTTTTGCAGCATTAGGTACATCGAAGCCAGAATACGATCCATCTTCTGATCTTTCGCTAAGCCATTCGATTCATGCCAAAAAGCAGCAGGTTCCATATTTATCTCGGGGATAAAGCTGTACTCCTGCATATCTTTGGTACAAAGTGTCTTATCAAAATCATAAAGTAACGCGATCACTGGTTTTTCCGACATCATTTTTTACCTCTTTGATTGGTTCGTAGGGTGGCTGAAGTTTTGAATTTCCAACCGCGCACGATCCGCTTTCGATTGCGTTAGCTACTCCATTTTATTCTTTTACCTTGTTCTACTTAAATTATACATGACATAATCCAATTCCTTCTGCTCTTTGACGCTGACATTGTTACTGTCGATCTTCCGTTGCAGTATTTTACTTGTTTGTTATCATCTTTGCTCCAATAAAAGCTTTTCCGCATCCTCCGCTTTCATTGGCCGATAATAATAGTAGCCTTGTACTTCATCACAGGCATTCATCGACAGGAAATTCATTTGGTTTTCAGTTTCAATTCCTTCCGCTATCACATTTAAATTCAAATTTTTCGCTAACTGAATGATGATCTTAGCAATTGCATCATCTTTGTCACTGACGGAAATACTATGCACAAATTGCATATCCATTTTAATTCGATCAATTGAAAGGTATTTCAGCCTTGCCAATGAGGAATATTCAGTACCAAAATCGTCAATTGCGATGGACATTCCAATCTCCTTCAGAGCATGTAAGATCGGTTCAATGTTAATCGATTTATTCGTAGCCATACTTTCTGTAATTTCTATTTCAATGGATCTCGGATCAATTTTTGTCGCTATAATAGTGTTCTTAACCATATCCAATAACTCCGGGTCGAGAAATTGGACCAGCGACATATTGACCGCAATGCGAATCTGATCAAAACCCAGATCAGTCCAATGCTTTTTTTGTTGACAGACAGTTTCCAGAACCCATTTACCGATTGGATTAATTAAGCGTGTATGCTCAGCCAACTGGATAAATTTCCTGGGTAGTAATTGTCCCTTGGTAGGGTGATTCCAACGCAGCAATGCTTCAAAACCGACTATTTTTCGATTGGCAACGGAAATTTGCGGCTGATAATAGATTTCCAACTCGTTACGTTCCTGAGCCCGATACAAGTAGTTAGTCAATTCAATTTTCTCGGAGAGATCGTCTCTCATCATCAACGAACTAAATGAGTAAGTATTTTTACCATCATTTTTTGCGCTATACATGGCAATATCAGCATTTTTCACCAAAGTATCGGAATCTCCGCCATCCTCTGGATATACAGAAACGCCGGCACTGCACGTTACGAAATATTCCATGCCATTTAAAACAAACGGCTGGTGAAAAACAGTCATTACCTTGTCTATTACTATTGGCAGATCATTAATTTCCTGCAGGTTGTTCAGGATCAATAAGAATTCATCCCCGCCGAAGCGCGCTACGGTATCCTGTTTATGAACCGCATCAGCTAATCTTACGGAAACCTGCCGAATCAGTTCATCACCCATTTCATGGCCAAGTGTATCATTCACTGACTTGAAATTGTCTAGATCGAGAAAAACAACGCCGATTTTTTTCCCGGTCTTGCTTGACAAACTGATTTCTTTTAGCAATAGATCATTGAACAAAATTCTATTGGGAATCCCTGTTAATTGATCAAATAAAGCCAGGCTTGTGATTCTTGCTTGGTTCTCCTCAATTTTGGTCAAGAGATTATTGATGGATTTCCTTAAATATAAAAACTCGATATTGCCAATTTCGGCAAGTTTAGGGTATTCATTTTTTGTTGTAACAATAGCACTTACTTCTTGCAGTAAATCTTTAAATGGTTTCGTTAAGATATTTGTGAAAATTACAATCACAACGAAACAAGCGATAGCGAACAATACGGTATCTAATACTGCAAAATTAAACACATTTTTCATAGAAGAAACATATAAGGTTCTCGGCATCTCGAAATCCATCCGAATAGAGTCCTGACTTCGGTATGCATTTGGCACAGCCAGTCTTATGTCAATTGTCTCACCGGAAGCGGAATTGATTTTACTTAAAATCGTCGGGTTACTCTGTATTGGACTATTTTCAACCCACTCTAATGGGCTGATTGCATTCAATTGATTACCCGTGATTGTTTCGATATTCTCGATGATGGAAGCGTCTATCCCTCTGCCAATAATCAGTTTACCATTCGCTGGTTTTATCATTTCCGAATCAGTGATATCAGTCGAGTAGATAAAATAATAATTCTCACCAATCTTCAGAATACTTGCGACATCCTCCTCAAGTTTCACAAAAGAAATGAAATCACTGGTAACCTGAAAATCCTGAGGAAATTGACTGAATTTTCCTGCATCCAACGCATAATACTGTTGGTAGATGATCTCGTCAGCACTGTTCATAAAAATCATAAAATTCAAGCTAAGGTTGGCAAGTGTACTTTCCGCTAAATTATAGCGGATATATTCGGCATTTCTTGTTTCAACGAAATGATAAGTATCATCCCAATGACCCCAATCATTAACACTTCCCCGTCCTTGCGTAATCTCTCCATTCAAATAAGTGGTTAGGCTATTCATTGCTGTGTTAATCTGGCTGTCTTCTTGTTGCGTAATATACTTTTGGAAAAACAAACCGAATGCTACATTTACGAATACAGCAAATAAAACCATTAAGGGGATTACTGTTAACAGGATTTTATTCTTTAATCTCATGCTGAAGCCTCCCGTAATCTATCAATCGAAAAAACAGATCAGTCATCGCTCACATTACAAATTCATCCGATTACTTTGAAGGCTATAAAACACATCCGTATCCCAGGCGTATCTATTTATTCCTCGTCTGTTCTCTAGACGATTATACCAGCTGAATCTGCCTAGGTAAAAAATACATACTCTGTTGTATAAAGAGAAATGTGATAATGGGATAGCAGTAATAATCTCTTCCATAATTCTTTCCTAAATTATACAGAACATAATCAAATACCTTCTGTTATTAAGCAGTTTAAGGAATATCCTTTTGGGGAAAAGCAATTTCACGTGATGCTGTATGGCAGTCCTGTGCAGATTAAGTGACAGTTCGGTATAAAATGCTGCATCCGATGCGAAATATTGTGACCTCTTCTGACAAAATAGATAAGAAAAACAAGGTGCCCTACGAAACTGGATCGTAAGGCACCTTGCTTGCGCTGCCGCTGTTTTCAACACCAAATTAATTTTTCTTTTCACCGCGTTTTTTGAAATCCTCATCAACACGTTTTTTCCAATTTTTTGGTATGGCTTGTGTACAACGCAGCTCACTCACGGTGTCGCTGATCACTTCGAAATTCAAGAGAGTGCCTTCACTGTCTGCCATATAACTTGTCGCTCTATTCTCTTCAATACCAAAACGCTTAGCGGTTGCTGCTGCATCCATGTTCGCTCCCAAAAAGATAAACTCCCAGCCTGCTTGGTTTTTCTGATCTTCGATCATTTGATGCACTTTTTCATAACTGAATTCCCGGCTGGCATTTTCCATACCATCGGTTGTAATCACAAACATCACGCGTTCGGCACGTTCATCCGGGAGCGTTTGTTTCTGCGCCTTGCTTATTTTCTGAATCGTTAATCCAACTGCATCCAGCAAGGCAGTACTGCCTCTGACATAATACATTTTGTCGGTGATCGGCGCGATACCGCGCAGATTAATGCGATCATGCAGCAGTTCATACTTGTCATCAAATAAGACCGTTGTGATAACAGCCTCTCCCGGTTCTTTTTTCTGCTTTGCCAGCATGGCATTATAGCCGCCAATCGTGTCCCCTTCGAGACCGCTCATCGAACCGCTTCTGTCGAGAATAAAAACCAGTTCCGTCAAACCTTTTTTCATCCTGTTATCCTCCTATCCATTCGTCTGGCTTTAGAATAACATTTTGTTGTTCCGGTATGGTCGCATAACAAGCGACATTTGCATCGATTTACCAACCCAATTACACGCCCAGCAGAATTTGATGGAAAGCAAACAAGGCTTCGTTGATCTCAAAAATGTTGTAATTGCCTTCCTCAAGAAAATACTGAATGATCACATCAAATTTGCTGCTGGGGGAAAGAGCGAACCCCGCTTTCAGTAAAAGATCTTTGGTCTCATCCAGATTCAGCCGTAAGGCAATGGCAAAGGCAATCGCAGTTGGTTTGCTCGGTTTGTAGTTCGCATCACTGCGGATTTTTAAGAAATGTTTACGGTCTATGTTCGCCTTTTTGTATGTCTCCGCCTCTGTCATCTCTTTTTCTAAAATCAGGCGTAAAAGCATTTGGGAAAAAGTCTCATCGATATGCTCTACGAGATCATCGAGGCTTCTTTTACGATCTTTTAGCGGTGATTGTGCCGGCGCATAGAATTGTCTAGTATCATCCAAATCATATTCATGCAGGCAACTCTCTTCTGTAGGCCGCAGACGGCGCCGTAAAGCACGCTCTGCGACATAATTTTGATCGATATACTGCGTGATCGAGGCGAACAGCTTCGCAGATAGTATGAATGACGCCTGATCGAACACGACAAGAAAAATCATCATTTCATCGGTTAAAAGAAATTCTCCGATTACGGAAGTTGCCGTCTGCAGTGCTTTCTCCTTGGGATAGCCAAAAGCACCGGAAGAGATCAGCGGAAAAGCAATACTCTTGAGCTGATGCTCTTTTGCCAGAGCAAGAGAATTTCTGTAACAATCGGCCAGCAACTGTTCTTCGTGGTTGTTGCCCCCCTGCCAAATCGGTCCGACCGTATGAATGATATATTTCGCCGGCAGCTGATACCCCTTGGTAATTTTCGCTTTCCCTACTTCACAACCGCCGAGCAGCTGACACTCTGCCAGCAATCCTGGTCCGGCGGCACGATGGATAGCTCCATCAACCCCTCCACCGCCAAGCAAAGATGAATTGGCTGCATTGACGATTGCATCCACAGATACTTTCGTGATATCGTTACGGATTATTTCCAGCGGCACCGGTCTTCTCCTCCAGTTATCCCCTATATTGGTCTATTTTATCTATCTTAATTGTGGTTTTTGCTTTCCCCCGCAATCGTCGGATACCTTGCCAATCAGATTGTGCCAACACCCCCGTCCCCCTGGCTCAGACCGAAATGCTGTTCAATCACCGAAAGGGCCTGCGCAATCGTGCTTTGTTCTGTCCGTACATAGGTAAAATAGCCGCTTTGGGCAAACTCATCATAATGCTCCTGGCTATTCAATTTCGCCAGACAAGCCTTGAAATTCACCAATGTTTTCGCTGGGTTTGCACTTTCCTGAATCTTCCGATACAAGAATTGCTTTTCAGGATCCTCTCTGTCAAAGAATTTTTCCACCGACATAATCTGTGGTGCAAGCATAAATGCCACATGATGATAGTCTGCTATTTCCTTCAAAAGCTCAATCGGGATATTGGTATCGACAAAAATCTTCTTATTTTGTAATGATAATTGTATTAGTTTGATGATTTCCAGCTCTGCGGCTTCCTTGGACGTACCTATGATCCAGGCATCATATTCTTCCGGAGAGCGGTTGATATATTCCTGCCAACCTGACATTGTTTGAAAATAAGATAAATTCGGCTGATTTATGGCGTCGATAGCACCCATCAATTCATCGTGGTAGTTCTCTTTGCACAGAATTCCATTATATTTTTCAGCCAACAGCTTCACCATGGTAGACTTGCCGGCATAGGCTGTACCATTGATAAAATAGGTATTTTTTAAGATATATTTGAGGATATTGTTTTGAATAATCATTTTTGCTCTCCCATTTTTGCTCTCTCTGTTGAAATTACCCGCATCATTCTTTTTAAAATTAAAAGAAAACCAGCTCAAGGCTGAACAGAAGTAAACATCAGGCAACAGGTAGTTATTTGGCGATCAATTTTTCAATCTGACTGACATAATCACTTGCATGATTGATGCTGAATTCACCATGGCTGTAGCCGGGCAGAATCGATAAAGTACTATTTTTGATTACTTCGTGCAGCTGCCGAGCAGATGATTTCATAATTGCTTGTTCCTTGCTGCCAACAAAAATCGCCGCTTTCGCTTCTGTATTTTTCAGATTCTCCTTCAGATCATAGCTGGAATTAGCCTCTAAAAACGAAACCATATTTTCTTTGCTGATTTTACAAGTGTCTCGGTAATATTCGTCAAACAGATCCTCTTTGATTTTCAGTGATTTGAATTGCAGTCTGGCAAACCAATTCTGTTTGATTAAACCGTAGCTCATACCGAATGCCGGTCTGATCATAGCCTGTGTGAATTTCATTGGCAATACTAAAGTACTTTCTAAAATTGCATACTGACAAATATTGCTTCTTTGGCTAAGAACCTCAACTAAAATCTGGCCGCCCAAAGAAAGACCGCCCATCAGCAGAACGGAGCCAGTTAAATACCTGTCGATATATGCGATTATTTCTTCTGCATTTGCCGCAATACTGGTAAAGTCCGCCGAACTATTGGCATGCCCATCTAGGATGGGAAGTATTACATGATATTTACTCTGAAGCAGCTCAGCTGCTTCTCTGTAATTCCACCAGGATAAGCCACCGCCATGCAGCAGAATAATGACTTCTTTATTTCCTTTGCCGTATTCCACTATATTCATCTTATTCTCACGCAGCTTTCATTCAACGTTTTGATCTCGTCAGCTAACTTATCGCTGCAGCAGATTCTGCTTTATGCAGGGCTGCTCTCGGCTGAACAATGGGAGTTTGATTCTGCAGGTATTGAAATTCTAAAGCTAGCAGACCTTGGATCAAACCTGACCGGTCACTCAATCAGATTCATATATGACGTGATCAGCAACCATCATGGCTTTGTCTTTCATAGCATAAGAATTCTCAGCTGATTATGATTTCGTAAAATAGATACTCCCCTTGGCGTTTACACCTGTAATCGAAAAAGTATAAATACCGGCTGCTTCAATAGTAAAGCTAAAATCACTGGTTTCGATGTCTTGGCTTTGATAAGCAATGCTCCCCTTTTCGTTCTTGACAATAACTTCCACTCGGCCTTTCTCGATCACGATCCTGGTTTGAATGGTATCTCCCACCATTAGGTGCATACTGCTGTTCAAGGTGGTATTCAAGACATCAAAATCCTCTAAAAACTGGGTATCGTTGCCTGTTTTGCTGCCCGAAAAAGTTGTCTTCGGATTTCTTAGATATCCAAGCAGGCAGATAACCGCAGCCAAAAGAATCAAAAATAGAATCCATCTTCCTGTCCTTGATTTTAACACCATTTTCGTTTCCTCCTCAAGGTAAATGAAAAACAGCGTAGGAAGCCTCGAAGCAAGATCATGTTCTTCATTTCACTTGTAATTTACTTTGTTGTAATAATGTGCCAATACCCCCGTCCCCTTGGCTCTTGGTGTAATTGCTTTTTAAAAAGCTTAACCAGTCCTGATAGACGGCCTGCTCCGTGCTGCCAAATTCAAGTTGGTAATCTTCGCTCTTGATGAATTCTTTCACTTTAGCCCAAGAATAAGTTTTTACAAGATATTCGATATAGGTATAGGAGTATTCATATCCACCAAAATTCGCGAATGTGAGCGGCGCCAATCGGCCGCTTACCTGCGTTTGTGCCAATGTTGGCGGCAGCGAATCATTGCAGAGTGAATGATCCGGTTTCTGATCGGAAAGATAACCCGCTAGGCCGTTATCCAACCAATAGGATAAGTTTTTGTTTAAAACAGAATGATAAGCATGAACGATCTCATGCAAAACAGCGTTCTTAACGGTTTGATAATCATGCACTTTGCCAGGATTGGCGGGAGAGGTTAAGATTACATTGGTGCCAATATTGTCACCGATATACCAATCAAGACCGAGCAGAGGAGCAAGAAATCCATACTTTTTTTGCTGCATTGTCGATTGGTTATCATAAATGAATATGGCGATATTTTGCTTTGCTGTAATTCCTAATAAATCCGCTAATTCGCCGGCGCGTTGATCTGCCATTAAAAATGTATCTTGCGCTGCAGCTTTTTCTTGCTCATAATAGATATCAATCCACTTGCCGGAATAGACGTTCATTCCCTGTGTCTTTAATTGGAAAGTAGGTATGAAATTAACGAAGCCTATCAGTAGAAAAATAAAAAACAGTAAACCGAAAGCCCAGATTATTTTTCTAAGTGTTTTATTTTGTCTCACCTGATCGTCCTCCTCCGGTTGTTTCGCAAAAGAACAAGGTTTAGTTTTACTTTGATCATCTGCATAAATACTTATCAAAGAAGCAAAGGCTCTTTTGATTGATTAATTCTAAGCTGGCATATCCGGATTTTTCATAACCGCCACCCAGCAAAGCAGATAAAAGCGGCGATTTTCTCACCAAATCGGTCAATGAATAGTGGTTGCTGCCTTCAATATAGTAATATTCCACATTTTCATCATTATATTGATACTTTTTGTTTTGAACATATTTATGATCCGCTGCGAGCAGCGGGTATCCACTGTCGCTGTAAATATTCATAATCGCACAGGAATACGGTTCTTGATTCCAGAGAAATTCAGTTCCGTTTACGCCTGTGATATCACACAAAAAAGGAGACTCCAACGCGATTACTGCCTGCACGTCGCTGCGTTGTCTGGCAACACCAAGCGCAGCAGAACCACCAAGAGAATGTCCGGCAGTCCCAATCCGTTTTGCATCGATCAGAGAATAGAACGCGTTGCTTTCTTTGACGGAATTTTGAATCATATCATCGATTATAAAATTCATATCATCCCTGCGAAGTTTCATCCATTTTTGAAAACAAGCATAGGAATTTTCTATATCCGTGTGCGAGTCTTCTGTATTGATTTCATGCAAATATTCTGCATCAATATAGATCTTCTTTGCATCAATTTCTGTGCTTAAGGCGTGATAGGTGTGGTCAATGCTGACAACTACATAACCATGGCTGGCCAGCTCCTGAAATAACGATAGATTGCTTGTGTTCGTAGAAATACCGCCATGAGAAAAGACAATGAGCGGGCAGGAATTCCTTTGGATACTGATCTCATTAGGATAATAAACAAGCAAAGACAATTTGCGGAAACTGCCATCATTTTTAAATTCTTCCATGCGTGACTCGTCTGTCAATTCCAATCGGCAGGAGGCGTAGGAATACTCACCTGTACTTTTGACAGCTACCAAATCAGGGAATAAAACAATGACTGACAGCATAAATAGAATTGCCAAGACGGCTGTCGTCTTTACTATTCTCCCGAGCCATCGTCTTTTGCCGAAGTTTCTTTTGACAAATAGAATAAGAAAGCCAAGCAGCAAAATGGCGAGAACAAGCAAGAGATCACGGAAAGTTGTTATCGATAAATTCTCCATCTATATCATCCTATCTGTTCTCTTGTATTTTTGCTTCCAGCAAAGGCCGCATTGAATCCTCTATGCGCAGGCAGGTGCTTCGTCTCAGTAGATTGTCTGCCACGAAACGATAAAACTACGCTGCCAGAAGCTGGCTGCAAATCGCAAGCCGGATAAGCGGTTTTCTGCCACACATACTATACCCGAATTAGAGCAAAAAAACAAGGCACTCTCTTTAGCAAATTGCAGCGTAAGTGCCTTGCTTTATTGCGGTTTCGTTCAAATAAAACACGGAATGAATGTTTATACGGCCACTGTTCATTATCTAGATAGTGAATTTCTTTATTTCTGGCTGGACAAGAACCTCTCTGCAATTTCTGCAATCCGGTTCACATTATTGAGATAAATAAAATGGCTTCCGTCTAGAATCTCATATTCTGCCTGACTGCCGAGGCGCGCAAGATGCTGCTGCTGATATTCTTGCGGTGTAATCTTGATTTGACTGTTTTTTGTTTCATATGTCTGTTTGGAAATCACCTTGAAGAATGGCACCTTTTCCGGATAACTTAGTGCGTTTGCCTCTGTGATGCAATCGGCTGTGGCTGCAATTTGCTGCAAGGTATTATCGTTCACAGAAAAGCCGGCGTAGGTAATCAAGTCGTTAATCTCTTTTTCTGTATAACCACTAGAGATCAAACTGGTTTTATTGGTCACCATTGCTGCCGCTACCGAAGTCAATCCGATGGCTTGCTGAAACTTAGCTACTTCAAGCAATGGTTTGACGAAATCCGGCATTTTATCTCCAAGATAAGCGGTAGAGGTTCCATCCAGAGAAAGGATGGCTTTCACCTCATTGGGATATTTCGAAGCGTAATATTCACTATATACACTCGATATCGAATGAGGCATGAAAATATAAGGAGCTTCTATGCCGGCATTTTTCAGCACAGTACGAATTTCCTCCACATAGTTCTCACTTGACCTTGCCCTTTGCGTTTGACTGCTGAAGCCCACACCGAAGTATTCAACGCAGACGACTGTATATTTCTCACTTAAGCGCCGCATCAAGGGACCAAAATCCGCAGACGGGAGCCCAATCCCTAAACCGGGCAGTAAGATGATGGTATCTTTGCCGCTGCCCATTTTGTAGACATGCATTTGCCCATCAAAAACTGCAACCATCTGGCCATATGGCACTATCTTATCCCTTTTACTCTGAAAATAGGTTGCGTGCAAAATCGCGCCGATCAGCATACAAACTGCAATCACGGCGAGAATTATTCCAAAGACCTTCATTATTTTCTTTCCTCTCTGTTGTTTCAGCTGACCATCCGTAGTGTAGTTCGATTTCATCATTTATGCTTCTCCTCCGGGGTAGATATAATTGAAATATCTCTCACTTTTCTGCCTTCTGTAAATTCAAAACTATACTTGCGAAGCAGACTGCTTAACTCCGCCAGGAATTGATCAAATTCCTCATCCGTCGTCATCAGGATTGTATTATTAAAAAACAACTTATCCTTGGCAGGATTTGGATTTTCTCCAGTGAAATAGTCTTGAAAGAGTACATACTTATTCATTAAAAAAGTAAACGCATTTTGTGCGGCGTTATCAAGCGTGTTATGCTTGATAATTTCTCCTCTATTAATAGCGAGTGTTCTTTCAAGACTTCCTCTGATCTTTTGTTCGGATACAACCAATAGAATTTCGTTGTCCAGCAGCATCTTAATATGACGATAGAGTGTAGTACGAGGGACATCACTGATTTTTTCACATATTTCTGTTGCAGTCATCGTTTGTTTTGCTGCCAGCGTTTGGATAATTCTCATCCGTACTGGGTTTAGCATCATCTCGTTTATCTTATTCATTACGCACCTCCATTAATACTATTTATTATTATAATACCATTTTTGGTATTAGTCAAGCGGGAAATAAAACTCTTTTTGGTGAACTGCTTCTCTGCTTGGTTTGCTGCAGATGCTCCGCTTACTTTTTATCGCTGATCACTGGATTTTGCTTTGATGAAAGCAATTCACTCTCACAATACAACACCACCATCTTGCTAATGATAGTAAGAGGTGGTGTTGTGTTTGGTTGATTATATCATTTTTGGTATTTTTCATTCTTTCTGTTTTCAGACAAGCAATCAAAGGAGAAAAGCAAAGCCAGAAAACAGTAGAGTTGAAAACAGGTTGTGCCAACACCCCCGTCCCCCTGGCACCGATTTATTGTTCACTGAATTCATATCTGCCTCTGGTAGAGGTTTCTTTGCCGTATTCTATCGCACTGACCGGACAGCGATTGATACAAGCCGTACATTGGTAGCATTTTTCTCCCCAATGTGGTTTGCCGTCAATCATACTGATGGTATTGGCGGGACAGTTTTTGGCGCAGAGGCCGCAGGAGGTACATTTCTCTGTGACATAAAAAGGTTTGGTGCTGCGGGAAAACCTGTTGAAACCAAGATTAGCCAAGGTGGATTTAACCCATGGTGATTTTCCTTTGTTCACATCAACGACCGCTTGTTGGGCAACGATTTGAGCAGCAATCGTTTTCAGTTTTTCTTTGGCTTTGGCTATCTTCGCGACGATGATTTCTCTGCTCTCTACCGCCGCTCCCATCACGTAATTGCTGGGCATCGCCAGCGAATACATGCTGTTCAAAGGGAAAATAGCGCTCACTTTTTCCATAGCGTTGCCGGCTTCCGAACCACAGGTGCAGACTCCAAAGGTGAACAGAGGCTGGCCCACCAGTTTTTTGACAAATTCCAGGACTAATTCCGGTGCACCCCAGGCATAGATCGGGAAAACCAGACCGATGGTTTGCTGATCTACTGATGAAACGAGCGACTGTTCAACCATATTGACCGCAGTATCATTTGTTTTCAACGCGATTTGTTCGGCAACCCACTTTGAGTTTCCGGTCCCCGAGAAATAGTAAATCATCCGTCATTCACTCCTTTTCGTCAAAAATTCCTGAATCGCTGCCACAGCTAAGTTCTGTTGTGCTTCACTGGTAATCGTTGCATCGGGGTCTCCTTTTTGCTTGCCGTAATTACCGAACTGAGCATGGTTACCGCCTTCGATGACAACGATATTTTCGGTATAGTTGATCTTTTCTGCGATACTGGTATTGAAGGTACCGTAAATGGTCAGAGCGTTTTCCGCTGGGAACTCACCATAGAGATAAGCGCCAAGTAAAATCAACCCGGTTACCTCATTTTGATGCTTGGAAGCATAGGAACTGGCCATGGCGCCACCCATAGAGTGACCCCCCAGATACCAACTTTTGATGCCGGGGAATTGCTCAATGATTTGATCGGCGGCATTCGTATCAAAAATAGCCAGATTAAATGGCATCTTGACCAGAATGCAGGTAATGCCACAGTTCTGTCTGATTTTTTCCAGGATCGGCAGATAAGCAGTGTATTCCACCTTGGCACCCGGATAAAAAACCATGGCAGTGTCGCTGGGTATATCGGGTGAAAGGATGATCAGGTTATCTTGTACGCGCAGCGCGGCTTCGCTTTGAATCGCGGCAATCGCGGCCGTATCCGCTCTGTAATAATCGGATACATAGAGAAAAAATGCACTGGTCATTAAAATGATCAGGGCAAGGAAGGTAATCAGAACAATTCTTAGTCGCCTGCTCATCGCGTTCTCCTCCTTTACCATACGAATCACCGCAGTAATTTAATCACTTTGATTTAGAACTCAACTCTGTTTCGTCCATTGTTTTTGGCTGAGTATAGTTTTTCATCTGCCTGTTTGATTAAATCCTCGGCGTTCACCTGTCCTACTGATTTTAAATTGCTAATTCCAAAACTGGCGGTGACGTTGAATTCTGCATTCTGATATCGAACCAAGGATTTTTCCAGTGACTCACGCATACCTTCCGCAGTTGCTTTTGCTGCTTCAAGATTCGCTCCCGGCATGCAAATCAAAAATTCTTCTCCTCCAAATCTGGCAATCCAGTCGTTGGCTCTTTTCAGGCATCCGGATAATGTTGCAGCGACATGCTGCAGCGTATAGTCCCCGCCAATATGACCATAAGTATCGTTTACTTTTTTAAAGTGATCGATATCCACCATAATAATCGACAAATCTGTAGCTGAAAGAACAGAGTTCAGTAAGTCAACCGGAAGTTTTTCCATGATATATCGACGATTATAAAGACCGGTTAACGAATCGCGAAAAGCAAGCTTGTTCATATTATCGATCAGTGTATGGATACCAATCTGTTGCATGACAGTATCACCACTCAAATCATGAAAAACACTTTTGCTAATGTCTTTGAGCATCTCAATCACAATTCTTCTGTCGGCTATGTTATACGGAACCGCTGTAACCATATACGTTTTATCTTTTGTGTATTCGATTTTTGTATAGGTAGTATTATCGTTATACCCTCTCATTGAAATGCAGTTGTCACATGCTTTGTTTTTGCCCCAGAAATCAAAACAATGCGCTTCGTCAATCATAGCCACACGATCTTTATACTCGGTCACCGTTTTTTGCAGCGGATCAACAATTCGTGTAATATCGCTAATTTGCTCAAGTAATGCGGGGCTGCTTAAAAATTCGATTATCTTGCTATCCATCGATTCAATCCCTCTTTTTCCATACTACCTCTAGACTCTCAAAGAAGAGCGGAAGCCTCTGCTGGAGTAATAGGAATCCGCTCCATTGTGATAGACAAAAACCATACCGTAACGAAAATCGGCAAAGATAGCACCGCCAAGTTTTCTAATCCCCGGAGGTGTTGCCAGCCAGCTCGAGGTTTTCGCGTCGTACGCAGCAAATTTCTGCAGGCTGCGGTATTCTTCTTCTGTGAGCAATTCGACACCCATGGCAGCAGCCAGATCCACCACGTTGTTTTCTGGCCGATTTACCTTCCTTGACTCGAGAGCCTCATGGTCATAGCAAAGACTTCTGCGCCCTTCAGGACTTTCCGCCGAGCAATCATAAAAAATAAACTCACCTGTCTTCGCGTCAAACCCAACCACATCTGGTTCACCTCCGGTGATTTCCATCTCGTTCAGTGATCCTATTTTATCGGGATTGGCTTCCAGTTTCGCCTCTACCTGTGCCCAGCCAAGTCCTTCATGACGAAAACGATTCTTCTCAAAACGAGTTTTCAATGTTTGGATTAATTCTCCGCATTTGTCAGCTGGTAAATTCATTTTATCCCTCCTCGTAAATCAAAAATCTCATCAGAGCTTGTAATCTCAAATTCAAAAATGTTTCAGTTATAATTATAACAGATTTTATAGCTTATTCAAGAAAAACAGCTGTTTCATAAGTGAATTTCCTTTGTTATCCTATCAACACTGTATGATCTTGAACATCTGTTCCTATTATGCTAAGATACATTTGATCTAAGTTATTGTATATTACATAGAAAGCAGTGGCAAATATGTTTGATATCGTAAAGGAAGCAAGAAATAGAATCCAAAATGCATCGATCCATCATCACATAACAACAGGCAATATCCGAGCGATCTCTTCCGCACTATATAAGGAGTTGGAGGATAAGAGCATTGCTCCTGTGTTAGTACTTTGTGAGCAGTTGTTAAGCGAACGAGAATGGGCGTTAGGCATCATAGCCTATGATTGGGCCTATAGAGTAAGAAACTATTATGACGCTAACACCTTTTCTGTCTTTGAAGGCTGGTTGACGCGTTATGTCTCGGATTGGGATGACTGCGATGATTTCTGCACGCATGCCTTTGGCTACCTGCTCAGCCAAAACAATGATTTATTCAAATCCGTCATAAAATGGACGGAGCATCCTAACTTTAGTGTCAGACGTGCCGCCGCTGTGATCTTAATCTATCCTATTAAGCATCAAAAATATCATGGCTTTAATCCCTTTCTCATTTCCGATCTCTTAATGAATGATTCTCACTATCTCGTCTTAAAGGGTTATGGCTGGATGCTCAAGGTTTTGTCTCAGGCTGATGCCAAAGCGGTTTATGAATATTTATCAAGAAGGAAACCTGTAATGCCAAAAATCGCTTTTAGATACGCAACGGAAAAATTCAGCAGCGAACAAAAATCCCAATTAATGAAGAATTAGTCATATTCCCAACACGATACGGAATAAACCTTTCCGAACACTTCTTTTATGAGGATTCCCTAAGAAACCAGGTCGGATTTTTCCGACGATCTTTTTTAGGTATCTTGGCATTTGCCCCACCCAATTTACTTATTTTTTGCTTTCCGGCTTATACTTCCGGAGGTACTAAACGAAACAGGCGGCTCAACACCCAATCTTCGAAAATTCAATTGATTCAAATCTAAACCGATCTAGAATCTCGAAATCTCTAGGAATGAGTCTTTCTGTCTTTGTGAACCTTGATTGATTTCCCTAGATATAGACCCAATAAGGACAGGAGCGAATAACCCAGACAGTAAACCCAAGCAGTACGATTATAGAAAAGAGAAATCGTTGGAATGAAAAGTATACCAATCATGATTGGATAGAGCAGATTCCAGCCTTGTTTCAAGCCATACAATAAAGAAGATAGAAAGCAAAGAGATGGGAACAACACCAACAGATTCAGCATAAACCCACCGGTGGAATTAACGAACAAGGGTAAAATATTGAATGCAACTGCACACAGCAGTGTATACGGAGCCATCTTTTTTAATGTATTCACGTTTCTCCTTAAGAAAATTCGTCTTACGCCATATTATTGCTGTATAATTGAAAAAAGTAAAAAGTCATTGTTTCTGTATCCCATCAGCGATAATTGTTCATAGGGCATCGTGAAGGTGTCCCACAGATCCAAATCGCCTTCTTCATAACCCATGGTAAACCACTTTACGCGTTGAACAGAGGTGCCGTGAGTAAAGCTATCGGGCACGACATAACCTTGCGTTTGCTTTTGTATCCGATCATCTCCGATAGCGCTTGCTGCATTCAAGGCTTCTTCAATATCTCCTTGTTCCAACAGGTCCAAATCGGCAACGTAATGTGCCCAAACGCCAGCCAGATAATCTGCTTGCAGTTCTAAACGGACCGATATTTCATTATATTCTGCTTCGCTCAAATTCGCTTGTGCTGCTTGTATTTGCTCCATTACCCCTAATTGGTTTTGCACATGATGTCCAACTTCGTGAGCGATGACATAAGCAATGGCGAAATCTCCCGAGATACCCAATTGGGCTTGCATCTCCTGAAAAAAGCTGAGATCGATATAAACTTTTTCATCTCCCGGACAATAAAACGGACCGGTTGACGCTCCGGTTGTCCCACAGGCAGATTGAACATAACCGGCGTACAAAACCAACACCGGTTCCTGATAATCTATATTTTCGATCGCTAATAACTGATTCCAAAGAGTTTCAGTATCGGCCAAAACAACTGAAACAAAATCCACTAGTTCCGCTTCTTCTGCTGTTTGTTGATGAGAAGGTTGGTTATAAGTATCGGTGAATCCAGGTTGATTGATGATTTGACCAAGATCTCCGCCAAACAACAGGTAAATAATCAGGACGATAATCCCGAGCCCTCCTCCAAGCGCCCCTTTACCGCCCATGGAGATGCCACCCGACCCTCGTCGGTCTTCCACATTAGTGCTTTCTTCTCTGCCTTTCCATTTCATATGATCCGTCCTCCTTGGGAAATAACTACAATAGAGTCACTTCATCGTTGGATTAAGCTATTTATTCAATTCTTTTCCCATGTTGTTATGGTTTTTGTTATCGCTTAACCACCTAATGTAATTATACCGCTTTTCATGGTGAAAAATCAAGCTTAATATTTTTTTAGCTCGGTTCGTGTATTTTTTAGTATAAATTATAAAAGAAAATCCCTGAGCTAGACTTAGAAATCCAGACTCAGGGATCGTTTTCGGAACACTTTTATTTCGCTTTTACTTGAGATTTTTTGACTTCATAGCCAAGTACGGTAATCGCTTTCTCAATTTCTCCGATGTTCAGTTTTTCCTGATCAAAATCCAATTTCACCTTACTTGAGTTAAACGATACGCTGACACTTTCTTTTTCCACGCCATTCAGTGATTTTACTGCGCTCTCAATTTTCAAGGCACAGGACGGACAAGTTAATGTTTCTAATTGAATCGTTGCTTTTTGCATTTTGTTTTCCTTTCTTGCTCATGGTTATTTCTATTTTGAATTGTTAGTCTACTTGGTAGCGAAGCAGCCTCATCCCATTTAAGATGACAGCTAAGATACTGACTTCATGGACCAGCATACCGATGGACATGTTCATCCATTCACTGAAGAAAACGTTGGCAAGCAGGAATAGGACAACGCCAACCGCGATGATAATATTCTGCTGCATGTTTTTCGCTATGGCTTTGGTCAAGCCTAAGGCATGCGGTAAGCGGCTGAAATCCGAGTTCATCAGGACTACGTCGGAGGTTTCAATCGCCACATCCGTGCCATTGCCCATCGCGATACCAATTTGTGCCAAAGCCAGAGAAGGACTGTCATTGACACCATCACCCACAAAGGCCACAATCTGCCCTTCTGCCTGCAGCTTTTGAATAAAGGCCGATTTATCCTCCGGCAGCATGTGACCATGAGCTTCTGTCAAGCCCAACTCACGCGCAACCAAATCAACGGTGCCTTGGTTGTCTCCCGAAAGCACGATCAGCTTTTTCACACCTAATTTCCTTAGCTTTTCAAGATCTGCTTTCACACCCGGTCGAGTCTGATCACGAATGCCAATGAGAACTGCTAATTCACCATCCACCGCCATCAGCACAAGAGAGCTGCCGCTCTGTTCCAAGCGCGCTAGATCCGTGCTCGCTTTTTCATTGAACTGTACACTTTCCCGCTGCATCAGTGCGAGATTGCCAACCGCGATCCGATGACCATCAACCTTGGCGATAATGCCGCTGCCTTTCACCACATCGGTTTCTTCCACAGGGTAAAAATCCGTGGCTCCGATTGATTCTACAACGGCCTTAGCCAAAGGGTGATCCGACTGTTTTTCAAGATTGGCTAGGTAAGCCAATACCCGAATGGAATCAACTGTATAGATTATTGTATCGGCTACTTTGGGCTTGCCGCTGGTTAACGTTCCTGTCTTATCAAAGACCATGGTATCGACTCTGCTGAAATCGTGAATGACTTCACTGCCCTTTAAGAGAATGCCATAGCGGGCACCATTGCCAATCCCGGCAACATTTGAAACAGGTACACCGATTACCAAGGCACCCGGACATCCCAGCACAAGAATTGTAATCGCAAGTTCAAGATTCCGCGAGACGAGAAAAACAACCATCGCCAGCAGCAAAACCACGGGCGTATAATTTCTCGAAAATTTGTCAATGAAACGCTCGGCTTCTGATTTGGAATCCTGCGCTTCTTCAACCAATTCGATAATCTTGCCAAACGTAGTATCTTCGCCAACCCGGTCAGCAATCATCTGAATGGTTCCGTTTTCTAAAATGGTGCCGGCAAAAACTCTAGAATCTTGCTTTTTACTTACCGGCAGCGACTCACCGGTAATACTTGCTTCATTGATGTAAGCTTCTCCCGTTAAGACGGTACCGTCCACCGCTACTTTCGCACCGGTTTTCACGAGCAGAATATCACCTACCTCAACTTGATCTACTTCTACTTCTGCAAATTCGCCGTTTGCCATCTGCTTCAAAGCATTTTCCGGTGCCATTTCGAGCAATTCTTTAATCGCAGAACGCGTCTTATTCAAGGTGCGCTGCTCGAGAAAAGCACCAAACAAGAATAAGAAGGTCACAATAGCGGATTCTTCATAGCTTTGAATGAAAAATGCTGCACTCACCGCGACAGTAACTAAAACATCGATACTGATGACTTTGACTTTTAATGCTTGAAAGGCTTGTATGGCAATTGGGATGATCCCCAACACAGAAGCGATCATTAATGGCCAAAGAAATAAATCCGGATTGTGAAAGCCCCATTCACCGGTAAAGGCAATGATAATTAACACTGCTTCAATCAGGGCTATGACATTTTTCTTGCTTAAAATAAACCTTTGCACATCATCTCACCCGTTTCTGGTTTTCATATCGTAGAGATTTAATCATGATACGCCTGATCCAATTCTGCCAGCATCTGATAAACAGCTTCGTATGTTTCGCAGACATCTTCAGGGATGGTGTAGTGCGCCGTAATCTCACGCAGCTTGGCAAATTCCTCCTCCAACTCGGGCCGACTGGCAGCTGCCGCTGTTATCTTTTCACTGATACGATCAAAAATGGCACGAACTTGATGAAATTCCGGGTGATTGCCGCCATGGACTTTTTCCACAACCGGTACGAACTGCTGCAATCTGCGAAGAACCTTTTTCTTGGCCTCACGAAACGCTGGTGTGTTTTTCATTTCTCTCCCTCTTTCCTTTTTTTATATTAGAATTTTGTATCATGACGAACGCGAAGAACTGGATTTTTCTTTCCGATCATTGCGCTGAACCGAGCAACAGGATACTCATCAATAAAATGCGTTTGAACCGTAGAAATTCCGTGTGAGAAATAAGCTTAGCATAAGCATAGCTGAGCCGAAATTCATTTCAATCACTGTATGGATACTCACTTGACAATCGTAGTATATCATGCCTGGCTTGTTTCTTCTGTTGTAATTACAACAGAAGAGATAATCCCTTGCAATTTTCAAATCCTCAAGCCCGTTAAAGTGAAGATTACAGCGATCGATTCCGCACAAAAAGGCGAGCCATGCTCTATTTGTTGTACCTTCAAAAACTCTTACATCAAAAGAAGGGGACTTTACTCACGGAATATTTCGTGAATAAAGTCCCCTTAAAGACAAAGTGAAAAATGCAACTCATAACCCTTGATATAACTTTCGATTAAAGTAGTAGGCAAAGCCACCCAACAGTACAAAGGAACCTGATTTTGTAATCATCACAGGTAAAACCAGCTCATAACCAGAAAGAATTTGGCATATTGTTTGTGGAATCATCATAATACCAACGATGATACAGGCTTGCAGTAATGGAGCTAAAATAACAATGCCAAGTTTGTCTTTTTTCTTGAGCAAAGAAAAACATACCAAGCAGAGCGGACCTATGATGCCCATATCCAGCACATAGGTGATTTCGGTTGTGTAAACCTCAATCAGCGGTAGTGTTGTGCCGGAAATCAGCGTTGGGATAATATCAGGCATCCATGCAGCGATTAATGCGATCCCTGTCATGACTAGAAAGACACCCATACCTTTGGTAGCGGTATAATTCAATGCTTCCATTTTCAATTCCCGCATGACAGAAAAGATACCGAACAGCGAGCAAGTGAAAAGTGCGATATAGAGTAAATGAAATTGATTATATGTTACTCCAAGCGAAATACTGGCTGCATAATAAAACGCAACAGCATATAACGACATCAGTTTCAATTTTACTTTGTTGCTAGATTCCTTCAGATTCTGCAAATAAACAGAAATAAACAGAGGTACCAAAACAAAAAGGATACACATATCGGTCCCGATGGAGATTGGTGCTTTGAAAAAAGAATCGTGGGCATAAATACCGTTACCGTAAATTTCTACTACATCGCCATATTGGTTTGTGATTTTATAACTTTTGCTGAAATCTAGCGATAGCACTCCTGCTGCTGCTATGACAATCAAAAGTAATATTGTTATTACTAATAAAAAATGTGTTTTCTTCTTCATCATATTTCCTTTCATCTGTCTTGTGCCAAGGGGACGGGGGTGTTGGCACAAAGCGTATTCTCTCCTTATCCATAGGAATACCATTTAGCACGGTGCGCCATGCGCCGTTTTGGTATGATTCGTGTGCCAAGGGGACGTGTGCCAAGGGGACGGGGGTGTTGGCACAAAGCGTATTCTCTCCTTATCCATAGGAATACCATTTAGCACGGTGCGCCATGCGCCGTTTTGGTATGATTCGTACTGCTCAAAAGCGCAGGGTAAACCATTTGCTGAAAGAATTTCATAATGATCCATGAGTTGAAAGTGCAGATGCGGAAAAAACGAGTTGCCCGAATGCCCTACTCTGGCTAAAATATCACCTTTTTTTACATATTGCCCAATTGCAACCCGAATCGAATCTTTTTGAAGATGGGCAAATCCAGCATAGATCTCCTTACCACATTGCATTATGATGTAATTGCCGGTAATGGACTGGATTTTGTCTTTGTTTGGATTTTGATTATGGGAATTCTTAATGGCAACGAATAAATCCGCAAGTAAATGCACTCTGGTTCTTTCCCGATATCCATCTGCAGCTTGAACAATGATACCATCGCAGGGAGCATATATCTCTTGCCCCCAACAATAACACTGATGGAGAGCGACTCCAAATAGAAGATACTGCAGCCAGTGGATGCGGTAACTGGGCCAACCTTTTCTTTTCCAATCCACTTGTAAGAAATCATAAGCGTAGCGAGTTCCAAATCGGTTCGTTCCGTGGCTGGGAATCCTTTTCCCTGGCGTATTAGGAGTTAGCCACTCACCTCTTAAAGGAAATTCAACGATTATTGGCTTCTCTATTTCATTCATTCTTTACCTCCGCAGCATCTGATGATATTTTCAATTATAACGTGAGGATTGCGCTATCTGATGTGTCGGCTTGTATTGCTATCAGATTCAATCATCATAGAAGGTCAACAGTGCAGACAATAGAGGCGACTTGCAGTGCGCTGCCTGTAACGGAAGAACAGAAAATCCTAATCGCTGTAATTACCTCTATCCGACTTATTTATTGATAGAAAATTTTCCTGAGTTCTTCAAGATATTCATCGAGCCTGGCAACGATCTTCGTATCGTCAAACTCGGATTTCTCTTCATGGAGGATCTCGTCTAAAATTTGATTCGTAAAACCTACATTCGACCAAAAAATAAATTGTTTGCACTTTTCTATATCAAGACCTTGCCTGAAATTGGATTCATCTATCGTATCAAATATCTTGTTGTAGCATGACGAATGGTTTTTTACAGTTCTTTCCTCAAGCGCTTGATTGATCTCAACAGAATGGGCAGAGGTAGAAAGCTGATTAAATTCGAGAATCTTAGGATACCTTTTCAGCAATTCAAGCTGCAAAAGATAGGATTGCCGCAGCCGAACAAAAATATCTTTTTGACTGAAGTCTATTAAGTCGAAAT